>NZ_CP045389.1:0-3832321 GCF_009363575.1 Roseivivax sp. THAF30
ATGACACAGGAACAATGGGGCGCGTTGCAGGATGATCTGGCAAGGACTCTGGGCGAGAACAACTACAAGACGTGGATCAAACCACTGAAATTCAACGGCTGCGAAGGCGAGGTCGCGGTGCTTCAGGCGCCCACGAACTTCTTCGGCAGCTACGTGTCCCAGAATTTTGGCGATGCGATCCTGGCGCGGATCTCTACGGTCGAGCCCGGTGTGCGCCGCGTGCAGTTCCGCGTCGACACGGCGTCGCGTCCGGCCAATCAGCCGACATCCCACAGCCAGCCGCGTCCGGCCAAGGCACCGTCCCCTGTCTCGGACATCGTTCCCGACGGTCCGCTCGATGAGAACTTCACCTTCAACACCTTCGTTGTCGGCAAGCCCAACGAGCTGGCCCATGCCGCCGCGCGCCGCGTAGCCGAAGGCGGAGCAGTGACCTTCAACCCGCTCTTCCTGCATGGCGGAGTCGGCCTCGGCAAAACGCACCTGATGCACGCCATCGCTTGGGAGCTGCGCTCCCGCAATCCCGAGCTCAACGTGCTGTATCTGTCCGCCGAGCAGTTCATGTACCGCTTCGTCCAGGCGCTGCGCGACCGGCGGATGATGGATTTCAAGTCCCTCTTCCGCTCCGTAGACGTTCTGATGGTGGATGACGTGCAGTTCATCGCGGGCAAGGATTCGACGCAGGAGGAGTTCTTCCACACGTTCAACGCGCTGGTGGACCAGAACAAGCAGATCATAATCTCCGCTGATCGCGCACCCAACGATATCAAGTCGCTCGAGAACCGCATCGTCTCGCGGCTGCAATCGGGCCTCGTCGTGGATGTGCACCCGACCGATTACGAGCTCCGCCTCGGCATTCTTCAGTCGAAGTTCGAGAAAAACCGCAAACACTACCCGGATGTTCAGGTCGATGAAGGCGTGTTCGCCTTCCTCGCGCATCGCATCTCGACGAATGTGCGGGTGCTCGAAGGCGCACTCAACCGCCTCTTCGCCTTCGCATCCCTCGTCGGCAAGACCGTCGACATCTCGATGGCGCAGGAATGCCTGACCGACGTGATCCGCGCCTCCGAGCGCAAGATCAGCATCGACGAGATCCAGCGAAAGGTGGCCGAGCATTACCACATTCGTTTGTCGGACCTGATCGGTCCGAAGCGCGTACGTAATTTCGCCCGTCCGCGTCAGATCGCGATGTATTTGTGCAAGCAACTGACGGCCCGCTCCTTTCCGGAAATTGGTCGCCGCTTCGGAGGCCGGGACCACACGACCGTTCTTCATGGCGTCAAGCGCGTCGAGGATTTGATGCTGAGCGACGCGCAGATCGCGGAAGACGTGGAACTGCTGCGCTGCGCGCTTGAGGAATGAGTCCGCACCACCACAATCGCCAGCGTCCGGTGCGTGCCACGCGCACCGGCCTTGACGCTCTGACGTAGACGTCGGACAAAACGGGAAAACCAACGGTGTCGGGCCCGGCCCGAGGCCGCTTGGCGAGTCTCGGAGGGATAGGTCATGAAATTCAGCATGGAGCGCGCAGCGCTGCTCAAGGCGGTCAGCCGGGCGCAATCGGTCGTTGAGCGACGCAACACGATCCCGATCCTCGCAAACGTTTTGATCGAGGCGGAAGGCGACACGGTGCACTTCCGTGCCACGGATCTCGATATCGAGGTGGTGGACAAGGACGCCGCGCAGGTCGAGCGCGCTGGCGCCACGACCGTTTCGGCGGTGACCCTGCACGAGATCGTCCGCAAGCTGCCCGACGGCGCACTGGTCACGCTTAGCGAAGACGGGGCAGCGGGTCGCCTCACCGTCGAGGCCGGGCGTTCCAACTTCTCGCTGGCGACGCTGCCGAAAGAGGACTTCCCGGTAATGGCGTCTTCTGAGTATTCGGCCAATTTCAGCGTGAAGGCACAGGTGTTGCGCCGGCTCTTCGACAAGTCGAAATTCGCGATCTCGACAGAAGAAACGCGCTACTATCTGAACGGCGTCTACATGCACGTGGCCGAAACCGCCGACGGGCGCAGTCTGCGCTGCGTCGCGACCGATGGGCACCGCCTTGCGCGGATCGACTCCGCGCTTCCCTCGGGCGCCGAAGAGATGCCGGGCGTCATCGTGCCGCGCAAGACCGTCGGCGAGCTCCGCAAACTTCTCGATGACGACGATATGGACATCGCCGTCTCTGTTTCAGAGACCAAGGTGCGCTTTGCCACGCCTGAAATCACGCTGACATCGAAGGTGATCGACGGGACGTTCCCCGATTACACCCGCGTCATTCCGCAGAACAACACCCGCCGTCTCGAAGTCGATGCGTCCGAATTCGCCCGTGCGGTGGACCGCGTCTCGACCGTGTCTTCGGAGCGGTCCCGCGCGGTGAAACTCCAGCTCGACGAGGATCGTCTGATCCTCTCGGTGAACGCGCCCGATAGCGGGGCTGCCGAGGAAGAGCTCGCTGTGGCGTATGGAGACGAGCGGCTAGAGATCGGCTTCAACGCGAAATACCTTCTGGAAATCGCGAGCCAGGTCGATCGCGAGAACGCGGTCTTCATGTTCAACTCGTCGGGTGACCCGACGCTGATGCGCGAAGGCTCTGACGAGAGCGCCGTCTATGTCGTGATGCCGATGCGGGTGTGATGCAGCACCTCACGCAACGTGAAAGGGCCCCGCGATGCGGGGCTTTTTTGCGTGTGGCAGGCATCGCATCGCTTGGTTAGGTCTGGCTCATGGCTCTCGCGCTCGAAACCCTGACGCTTTCCCACTTCCGCTCCCACAGGCGCGCGGCGCTGCGCGTCGATGCGCGGCCGGTGGCAATCTACGGGCCGAACGGGGCGGGCAAGACGAACCTGCTCGAAGCCGTATCCCTGTTCTCGCCCGGCCGGGGGATGAGACGCGCCTCGGCCGAGACGATGACCCGCCGTCCCGAGGCCATCGGCTGGAAGATCGAAGGGCTTCTGAACGGCCCGGGCGGGCGGAACGAGATCGCGTTTTTGTCTGAGAACGGCCAGCCGCGCCAGGTTCGGATCGACGAGAAGCCGCAGCCACAGACGATGCTCGGACGCATGGCGCGGGTTCTCTGGCTCGTGCCGTCGATGGACAGACTCTGGATCGAAGGGGCCGAAGGGCGACGCCGGTTTCTCGACCGGATGACGCTGAGCTTCTTTCCCGATCATGCCGAGGCGAGCCTTGACTACGAAAAGGCCATGCGCGACCGCAACCGGCTCCTGAAGGACCAGGTGCGCGACGCGCATTGGTATCGCGCGCTCGAGGCGCAGATGGCGCGCACGGGCGCGGTGATCGATGCGAACCGACATGCCGCCCTGTCCAGGATCGCAGCGGCGCAAGAGGGCGCGGAAACAGCGTTCCCCGCAGCCGATCTGGTGCTGACCTATGCCGAAGAGCCCGCGCCCGAGGGTGAAGATGCCTTCGCCACGGCTCTTGCCGAAAGCCGCCCGCGTGACCTCATGGCCGGTCGCACGCTCGTCGGCCCTCACCGCGCCGACCTTCTGGGCACCTATGCGGCAAAGGGTGTTCCGGCCTCGGATTGCTCCACGGGCGAGCAGAAAGCGCTCCTGATCTCGCTGATCTTGTCCAATGCGCGTGCGATCGCGGCCGATTTCGGCGCGCCCCCCATCCTTCTTCTCGATGAGGTGGCAGCGCATCTGGACGCGGACCGCCGCGCGGCGCTTTATGCCGAAGTGACGGCGTTGGGCGCGCAGGCCTGGATGACAGGCACAGGGGCCGAGCTCTTCGAGGAGCTCGGAGACAAGGCGCAATACGTGGAAGTCACCGACGACAGCGGCGAGAGCCGTACGATACAGAAAGACGCACCGTGACGCTCACTGCCTCCGATCTTCTTCTTTATTCCGGCGCGCTCCTGATCCTGTTCCTGACGCCCGGTCCGGTGTGGGTGGCGCTGGTCGCGCGTGCGCTCTCGGGTGGGTTCAACGCCGCCTGGCCACTGGCGCTGGGTGTCGTCGTGGGCGATGTCCTCTGGCCTTTCCTCGCGATTCTCGGCGTCTCCTGGATCGTCTCGGTCTATGGCGGGTTCATCGACGCGCTGCGCTGGATCGCGGCGGCGACCTTCCTCATCATGGGCGCGCTGATCCTCAAGAATGCCAATGCCGATCTGTCGCGCGACAGCCGCCTCACGCGCCCCGGCATGTGGGCCGGATTTCTCGCGGGCCTTGCTGTCATCATCGGCAACCCGAAGGCGATTTTGTTCTACATGGGCATGCTGCCAGGCTTCTTCGATGTCAGCCGCGTGACCTGGGCCGACATGGCGGTGATCTCGCTCATCTCTGCCGCAGTTCCTCTGTTCGGGAACCTGATGCTGGCGCTGTCCATCGACCGGGTGAAGCGGCTTCTGTCGAGTCCGGAAGCCGTCCGGCGGACGAATATCGTCGCGGGCTGCCTTCTGATCGGCGTCGGTTTCCTGATCCCCTTCACCTGACCCGGCCTGTCGCGGCGAACGCCGCGAAGCCCCACAAAATATGGTGTCTGGATCGTGACATCCCTGCCCGGAAACCTTATAAATCCCGAGGCAATAACGAGGATAAATTCCATGGCAGAGAACGCAGGCGCTCCCGAAGAATATGGCGCGGGATCCATCAAGGTTCTCAAAGGCTTGGAAGCCGTGCGCAAGCGGCCCGGCATGTATATTGGCGATACCGATGACGGCTCCGGCCTGCATCACATGGTCTACGAGGTCGTGGATAACGGCATCGACGAGGCATTGGCCGGCCACGCGACGCATGTGCGCGTGAAGATCCATGCGGATTCCAGCGTCTCCGTCGCCGATAACGGGCGGGGCATCCCGGTCGATATCCATGAGGAAGAGGGCGTCTCTGCCGCCGAGGTCATCATGACCCAGCTCCATGCGGGCGGGAAGTTCGATCAGAATTCCTACAAGGTTTCGGGCGGTCTGCATGGCGTCGGCGTCTCGGTCGTGAACGCGCTGTCCGATTGGCTGGAGCTGCGGATCTGGCGGAACGGGCGCGAGCACGTCGCGCGGTTCGAGCGCGGCGAGACCGTCGAGCATCTGAGGGATGTCGGTGATGCGAACGGGCAGCAGGGCACCGAGGTGCGGTTCCTCGCATCGCTGACGACGTTTTCGAACCTCGACTACGATTTCCACGTTCTCGAGAAGCGCCTGCGCGAGCTCGCCTTCCTCAATTCCGGCGTCCGTATCCTTCTGGAAGACGAGCGCCCCGCCGAGCCCCTGAAATCGGAGCTCTTCTACGAAGGTGGCGTGAAGGAGTTCGTGAAGTATCTCGACCGCTCCAAGCAGCCGATGATGCCGGAGCCGATCTACATGACCGGCGAGCGGGACGGGATCGGCGTCGAGATCGCGATGTGGTGGAACGACAGCTACCACGAGACGGTGCTGCCCTTCACCAACAACATTCCGCAGCGTGATGGCGGCACCCATATGGCCGGTTTCCGTGGCGCCCTAACGCGAACGCTGACGCGCTATGCGACGGATAGCGGGATCGCCAAGAAGGAGAAGGTCAGCTTCACCGGCGACGACGCCCGCGAAGGTCTGACCTGCGTTCTGTCGGTAAAGGTGCCGGACCCAAAATTCTCGTCCCAGACCAAAGACAAGCTGGTCTCCTCCGAGGTACGCCCAGCGGTCGAGAGCATGATGAACGAGAAGCTCTCGGAATGGTTCGAGGAGAACCCCAACGAGGCGCGTATGGTCGTCGGCAAGATCGTCGAGGCCGCGCTCGCCCGCGAGGCGGCGCGCAAAGCGCGGGAGCTTACACGCCGCAAGACCGCGATGGACGTGAATTACCTCGCCGGTAAGCTCAAGGATTGCTCCGAGAAGGATCCGTCCAAGACCGAGCTGTTCATTGTCGAGGGCGATAGCGCAGGTGGCTCGGCTCAGACCGGCCGCGATCGGGGCACGCAGGCGATCCTGCCGCTCAAGGGCAAAATCCTGAACGTCGAGCGCGCGCGCTTCGACCGGATGCTATCAAGCCAGGAGATCGGCAATCTCGTCATGGCGCTCGGCACCGGGATCGGCCGCGACGAGTTCAACATCTCGAAGCTGCGCTACCACAAGATCGTGCTGATGACTGACGCTGACGTCGACGGCGCACATATCCGCACGCTTCTGTTGACGTTCTTCTACCGCCAGATGCCCGAACTCATTGACGGCGGATACCTCTACATCGCGCAGCCGCCGCTCTACAAAGTGTCGCGCGGCAAGTCGGAGGTTTACCTCAAGGATACGCCGGCTCTCGAGGATTACCTGATCCAGATGGGCACGGAAGGCGCGATCCTGCAGCAGGGCAATGGCGAGGAAATCACTGGCCAGGACCTCGTGCGCGTGGTCGAGGAAGCTCGGCAGCTCAAGCGCGTGCTCGAGGCCTTCCCGACGCATTACCCGCGCCGCATTCTCGAACAGGCGGCCATCGCCGGTGCCTTCGTGCCCGGTGCGGTCGACCAAAACCTGCAAGGCGTCGCGAACCGTGTGGCCGAACGGCTCGATCTCATCGCGCTCGAATACGAGCGTGGCTGGCAGGGCCGGATCACGCAGGATCGCGGCATCCGCCTGGCGCGAATCCTGCGGGGTGTTGAGGAAGTCCGTACCCTCGACGGCACGATGCTGCGCTCGGGCGAGGCGCGGCGCACGGGCTCCTTCACTCAGAGCCTTCAGGCCGTCTACGGCGCGCCTGCAGCGCTCCAGCGCAAGGAGCGGCGGCAGATGATCTATGGCCCGCTCGACCTCCTGAACGCTATTCTCGAAGAGGGCGAGAAGGGGAACCAGCTCCAGCGCTACAAGGGCCTAGGTGAGATGAACCCCGACCAGCTCTGGGAAACGACGCTCGATCCCGACGCGCGCACGCTTCTGCGGGTAACGGTGGACGACATGGCCGAAGCGGACGACCTTTTCACCAAGCTCATGGGCGACGTGGTCGAGCCGCGTCGGGATTTCATCCAGCAGAACGCGCTGAGCGTGGAGAACTTGGACTTCTGAGTTTTTGTAGGATTGCGCATAACCTTGCGCGGCACCCATAGTTTTGCGCGATTTTCGCAAAGGTTTGCGCTCGACACTTCCAAGCGGAGGACGGTCGCTTTCAAGGACGAACCGGCTCAAGCTTTTTCATTTGAGAAATTTGAGCCATCCAAGGCGTGGCGCCGTGATAGAAGCAGCAAGAGAAGCGCTTTGAGCTATTTTCTATACACACGCGCTTATGGCAAAACGATTAAACTGGGCGGGAAGCGGTCGTTGGCATGGTCATCGCAGCCTTGGACGGAAGCTTGGAACCGGACATTCTGCGATGTTGCACCTGTAACTATCGGACGGCAGCACTGCCTAATCTCGGCTTCACGTACCGAGGGTCCTACCTGAACGATGGCCGAGAAACTGAGCATTTGCTGACCAAAGCGGGCGCATAGTGAATAGCCCCGTGTATCGTGGACGCCTTCTTCGCTAATTTTGAGGCAAGGAGGCCATGATGAGCAGCAGCAAGTTCAGCGATGAGTTCAAGCGGGACGCGGTCGCGCAGATCACCGAGCGGGGCTACCCGGTTAGGGAAGTATCGGAGCGTCTCGGGGTCAGCCCGTATTCGCTCTACGCATGGAAGAAGAAGTTCGCGCAGGCGTCGTCTGGTGAGGCGGAGAAGGACACGGAGATCCGTCGGCTCAAGCGTGAACTCGTGAGAGTGACGGAGGAGCGGGATATCCTAAAAAAGGCGACCGCGTATTTCGCCAGGGATGCAAAGTGAGATACGCGTTCGTGGCCGAGCATCGCGGGCAGTTCTCCGTCCGGGCGATGTGCCGGTGTCTGCGCATCCAGCCGAGCGGCTTCTATGCGTGGTTGAAGGCGCCGCCCCGCAAGCGTGCCCAGGAAGACGCCCGCCAGACCGAACTGCTGAAGGAGGCCTGGGTCGAAAGCGGCAAGGTCTATGGGCACCGCAAACTTCACGACGATCTTCTCGAACAGGGCGAAGACGTCTGCCTGAACCGCGTCGCGCGCCTGACCAGGCTGGCCGGGATCACAGCACAGATCGGCTACAAGCGCCGACCCGGGAAGTATGGTGGCAAACCCTCGGTCGTGGTCGACAACACTCTGGATCGGCAATTCGACGTGGAGGCGCCGGATAAGGTCTGGGTGACCGACATCACCTACATCTGCACCCAGGAAGGCTTCGCCTACCTCGCTGTCGTAATAGACCTGTTCTCTCGGCGCGTGGTCGGATGGTCCATGCAGTCGCGCCAGACGACCGACGTCGTGCTCCAGGCTCTGCTCATGGCCACATGGCGGAGGAAGCCGAAGGCTAAGGTGCTGATCCACTCCGATCAGGGAAGTCAGTTCACCAGCATGGACTGGGCCGCTTTCCTGAAAGCCCATGACCTCGAGCACTCCATGAGCCGTCGAGGCAACTGCCACGATAACGCCGTCGCCGAAAGCTTCTTCAACCTGCTCAAGCGCGAGAGGATCAGGCGGCGCAGCTACCGCACCCGAGAGGAAGCCAGGCGAGACGTGTTCGACTACATCGAGATGTTCTACAACCCGAAGCGCAAGCACGCGCGGAACGGAATGCTGTCGCCCCTCGAGTTCGAGCGGCAGCAGAAACTGAGGAACGAGGGCGTCTAAGAAATTCGGGGCTATTCAGACCTTTCAGTCGTTCGCTACGTGCGCTCAGCTTTCACCGCGACCGCGAAGGCCACCGGCCGTGATGCCGGAAGCGGTTGTTAGGAGCTGTGTCGCGCAGTGATCCGGGCAGCGGATGCGGAACTTTGTCTCGTGCGTTAGCACATCGCGAGGGGCACCGGGGTGGCACTTCGTCGAACACCGTTCTTTGGTGCCTCGACTGCCGGATTTCGCTGTCTCAGCGCGCGAAACCTAATCTCAGCAAAGGACGTCGCGAGCTACAGCCTATGACGGCCGATTGGCGCCAGCCGGGTGGATGAACAGGGTTTAAGGGTCAGTCTGTCCGACGACTTCGGCAACGTGGCTGGAAGAGCCATCGGCGCTCAGGTTCCGCCTACGTGGGTGCGAGCGCCCGCACCGCGCATCGGATATTGGAGTTGGCCTCATCGACGATCTCGTCGAGAGTGATCTCATTTCCTGCCGTCCATTCCTGGAAAGAAAGCACGATTGCGTGTGAAACCAGGTGAGAGATCAGGTGAGCTGCGGGTTCCTGTCCGTTCCCGAAGCGCTGCGACAGAAGCGGGGCCAATTCGTGAGTGAAGTTCGTGATCATGGCGCTGAATGCCGGCTGGAGATCGGGCGTATCCCCCAGAACCGCGCCGATGGTCCGGATCACCAAGGGGTCTGGTGACGCATCGGTGATGACCTGGCGAACGAGGCATTGCAGGTCATGTAAAAGCGGCTTTTCGGAGGTCGCGAACCAATCGTAAGCATGTCCAAGCCGGTCAATTTTCGGACCGACGATAGCGTCCTGCTTGTTCTTGTAGTGATTGAAGAACGTGCGACGGCTGATCCCGGCATGCTTGGCGATCATATCGATGGTTACGGCTTTGTATCCATGATCCACCGCAAGCTGCAGGGTCGCGCGTTGGATCGCACGCGCTGTCTTTGTCCGCTTGTTGGAAGTGGCCGGTGTTTTTTGGGCGCCCATTGCGACACTCCATCACGTTTGCTTCAGATTATTGCACAGAGTGCAATTTTATGGAAGTGACGCGGCAAATCAGGGCGCGCTCGTCGGCCCGCACGAGGATTAGACATGGCCTTTCGCTTCCTGCACCTACTTACCGTCGTTTTTATTGCAAGCGCCGCGCATGCCCAGATGCCACCGCCGACCGTCGGCGTGATTGAACTCGAGGCCCAAGCTGTTCCCCGTACCATCGTTGAGCCCGGGCGCGCGATCGCTTCGGCCGAGGTGGATATCCTCCCGAGGGTCGAAGGCACCATAACGGAGATTGCCTACCAAGCAGGGCTGCCGGTCGAGGCAGGCGATGTCCTCTTCCAGATTGATTCGTCGACATACGAGGCCGATTTGCGCGCGGCAGAAGCCGACCTTGCCGCGGCCCGAGCGTCGGTGCAGGAGGCCGAAGCCGCCCTGCAGCGTTCTGAACAATTGCTCGGGACCGGAACGTCGCAGGCGCAGGTAGACACAGCCCGCAGCACGCTGGAACAGGCCAGAGCGACACTGCAATCGGCAACCGTGACCCGCGACCTCGCCCGGACGGACCTGGAGCGCACGACAGTCACCAGTCCCATCACGGGGGTCGCCGGTTTCGCGACGGTTTCGGTGGGCGATCTGGTCGCAGCCAAGCAGGCGGATGCCCTTGCGACCGTCACGCAACTCGACCCGATCGATGTCGAGATCTGGGCACCGTCGGCCCGCATTCTGTCGCTGATCGAAGATGTGTCGAGCAATCGTGTGGAGATCGCGGAGTCAATTACGGCGACCCTAACACTCGAGACGGGACGCACCTTTGACGCGGATGGGCAGATGATCGCGACGAGCCAGAGCGTCTCTGAGACAACCGGATCCCGCGCGACCAGATTTCGTTTCGAGAACCCTCGCCACGTGCTGCTGCCAGGCATGTTCGTGCGATCGGAAGTCATGCTGGGATCGACCCGGGCAATCCTCGTGCCGCAATCGGCCACCGAGCGTGCTCCAACCGGAGAATTGACAGCTTGGATCGTCGTTGACGAAACGGCCGAGCAGCGCAGCCTGCAGGAAATCGGCACGCACGAACACGGCTGGATCGTGACCGACGGCGTCGCGGCCGGAGAGCTTCTGGCCATCGACGGACTGGCGAGCCTCACGCCCGGCGCCGAGGTCCGGACGGTTCCGGCGATGCTGGACGAGGACGGCGTGGTCCGCGATCTCGAGGGCACGGATGCGCCCAGCGACGTCGAAGCGGAATAACGGCGCATCATGGCTCAGTTTTTTATTCACCGGCCCGTTTTTGCCTGGGTCATCGCCATTCTCGTGATGATCATGGGGGCGATCAGCCTTTGGCGACTGCCAATCGAACAGTACCCCCAGATCGCCCCAACAACGATCAATGTCAGTGCCAATTACGGCGGCGCCAACGCCGAGGTTGTCGCCAACTCGGTCACCACGGTGATCGAGGATGCGCTGACCGGGATCGAGGGCGTGATCTACATGACCTCATCCTCCTCTGCCGGAAGTGGCAGCGTTGTTTTGACCTTTGAGGACGGTGTCGATCCGGACATCGCGCAGGTGCAGGTGCAGAACGCGATGCAGCGCGTCACGGCGCAGCTTCCGTCAATCGTACAGCAGAACGGCGTTTCCGTACGGCGCTCGACCAGCTCGACGCTGCTGGTCGCCGCATTGGTCGACCGCGCCGGCAACAGCACCTCGCTGGAGCTGGGCGACCTGGTGACGGGCCGGATCGTGGGCCCGGTACAGCGCCTCGACGGTGTTGGCTCGGCGCAGCTTTTCGGGGCCGGCTACGCCATGCGGATCTGGATGGACCCGCTGCGGATGAACCAGTTCGGCGTGACCCCCGCCGACGTGACCGCCGCGATCTCCGATCAGAACTCCAACGTCACCGTGGGCGAGCTTGGCAGCGAGCCCATCGCCAAGGGCCAGCAGATCACGGTGGCCCTGTCGGCGCAGTCGCAGCTGAGCACCGCCGAAGAGTTCGAACGCATCCTGCTCAAGACCTCTCGGGACGGATCGACGGTTTTCCTCGGCGATGTCGCCGACATCGCCATCGGGCAGGAGGCGTACGGGACGGGCGGGCGTTACAACGGTCAGCCCGCAGCGGGCTTTTCGGTGTCGCTGGCACCAGGCTCGAACGCCGTCGCAACCGCCGATCTCGTCCGCGAGACGCTGGCCACCCTGGGTGCGGCGCTGCCCGAGGGGGTCGAGGTCGTCTATCCCTACGATACCCCACCCTTCATCGAGGAATCCATCAACCAAGTCTATCACACGCTGATCGAGGCGGTGGTTCTCGTCTTCCTCGTGATTTTCGTCTTCCTGCAAAGCTGGCGGGCCACGCTGATTCCCGTGGTCGCTGTGCCCGTGGTGCTTCTCGGGACCTTCGGCGTGCTGCTGCTCTTCGGCTACACGATCAACACCTTGACGATGTTCGCGCTGGTTCTCGCCATCGGCCTTCTGGTCGACGACGCCATCGTGGTCGTCGAGAATGTCGAACGGATTATGGACGAGGAAGGGCTGGGCCCCGTCGAGGCGACCGAAAAGAGCATGAGGGAGATCACCTCGGCGCTGATTGGGATCGTACTCGTCCTCTGTGCGGTCTTCCTGCCGATGGCCTTCATGACGGGCTCCACCGGGGCGATCTACCGCCAGTTTTCGATCACGATCATCACCGTCATGGTCCTTTCGCTGGGTGTCGCGGTCATCCTGACACCGGCCATGTGCGCGACCTTGCTCAAGCAAAGCAGCCACCGCGCCCGTTTCGCACCCGCGCGCTGGTTCAACACCTCCCTCGAACGCACCACGTCCGGCTATGGCCGCGCGGTCGGCGTTCTGATCAGGCGGCCCTTTGCCATGATGGTGGTGCTGGCCGCGATCACCGGGGGTGCGCTTTACTCCTACGACCGCCTTCCCAGTTCGTTCATCCCGCAGGAGGATCAGGGCGTCCTGCTCGTCATGGTCTCGACCCCCGACGGGTCCACGACCCCCAAGACCGAAGCGCGCGTCGCAGAGGTCGAGGACTACCTTCTGAACACACAGGGCGAGGCGGTCGACTCTGTCTTCGGCGTGATGGGCTTCAGCTTCAGCGGCTCGGGGCAATCGGCGGCCATGCTCTTTGTCAAGCTGGCCGACTACGAAGAGCGCGAGGGCACGAGCGCCGCCGATATCTCCGGGCGGATCAACCAGCACTTCTACCTCAACAACCGGGCGGGCACCGTCTACGCTTTGCAGCCGCCGGCGATCCAGGGCATGGGGGCGACGTCGGGCTTTTCGATGTACCTCGTTGACCGGGGCGGCCAAGGTGCGGAGCGCACGGCGCAGGCGGCCGACGAGGTCGTGGCGACAGCTCAGCAAGACGGACGCGTGACCAACTTGCGTGGCAACGACAACCCGATCCAGTCTTCCTTGCGCATTGACATCGACCAGCAGAAGGCGGCCGCCCTTGGCCTGGCCGTCAGCGACGTCAATGCGATGCTATCGGTGATCTTCAGTGGACGCGAGGTCGGTGATTTCCCGATGGCCGACGACCTGCGCCCGGTGATCGTGCAAGGACAGGCCGAGGCCCGCTCGCAGCCCGAGGATATCGGACGCTGGTATGCCCGCAACGACTCCGGCGAGATGGTCTCGCTCGATGCGTTCACCTCGCTGGTCTGGGACGAGCAGCCGCAATCCATCGATCGCTTCGCCGCCACGCGGGGGATTGAACTGACCGGCACTGCGGCCGAAGGCGTGTCCTCAGGCGACGCGATGCTGGTGATGGAGGAGTTCGTCTCCGACCTGGACGAGGGCTTCGGCGTCGAATGGACCGGGCTGTCGTATCAGGAGCGCCTGTCGGGCAACCAGGCACCGATGCTCTACGCTCTGTCGGCGCTCGTCGTCTTCCTCGCGCTCGCCGCACTCTACGAAAGCTGGGCCCTGCCGCTGGCCGTGATGATGACGGTCCCTGTCGGCATTTTCGGAGCCATCGGCGCGGCGCTGTTCTTCGGCCAGCTGAACGACGTGTACTTCAAGGTCGGCCTCCTGACGACGATCGGTCTGGCAGCAAGGAACGCGATCCTGATCGTCGAATTCGCTGAAGAGCAGCGCCGCGTGGGCAAGGGCCTATTGGACGCAGCGATCACCGCCTGCCGTATGCGCCTGCGTCCGATCCTGATGACGACGCTCGCCTTCATGTTCGGCGTGCTGCCCTTGGCAATCGCTTCGGGTGCAGGCGCGGCCGCACAGCAATCCATCGGCATCGGCGTGCTGGGCGGCATGACCGCCGCCGCCGTGATCGGAATCTTCCTGGTGCCGGTTTTCTACGTGGCCGTCCTTGGAGCGGTGGCTCGCGTGCGTGAGGGGGCAAAGAAGCCAGCAAAGTTGTAGGTCTGCCGCGCGGTCGCTCGCGGAGCCGAATAGCCAAAAGGGCGTGGGCTGGCGCGTCCCTTCAATTCTGTAATTGTCAACTCAGGCAGGATCGACGTCGCCGTTTTGGCCTCCGGGCAGCCATTCGTGCAGCGCTCCCTTGGCAAGATCGCCCTGCGGACATGATGTCGGTGTTGCGAATGAGGGGGCGGATCACAAACCTCCCTGCCATCCGCCTTCGGAGACCAGCCATCACCGATCATGCAGCAATTTGATGAGCGCAAGATCAGCATTGCGCGGTGTCTTTCCGACCCCTGCGCTTGTCCGATCTAAACCGTCTGGCCGGTGGTCATCGGCACCTTAGCCAGAAAAGCGAACGTTTGCGGAAGATGACAGCGAGGGCGTTCGCGAAACGTGAACGCTGACCGTTCGCCGAGCATCCAGGCATCCCTCAACTCTGACGCTTGGCGAAGGCTGCGCGGTTCTTGGCGATGGTTTCCAGATTGCGCGCCGACCAGTCGCAAAGTGCAAAGAGCGGCTCCACGAGGCTTTCGCCAAGGTGCGTGAGCGCATACTCGACCTGCGGCGGTGTCGTGGGTTTCACGGTCCGCACCACAAGGCCGTCCTCTTCCAGCGCACGCAACGTGGTCGTGAGCATCTTTTGCGATATGCTCTCGATCTCACGGCGCAACTCGTTGAATCGCTTTGGTCTTTCCGTGAGAACCAGCACGACGAGCGCCGACCACTTGTTGCCGACCCGCGACAGGATGGGCGAGATTTCGTGACAATCGCCAGGAACTTCGAGGTGACCAAGTCGCATAAACGTGCCGTCTTGTCCAAAAAATGGGAGGTGCTAACTCGCAGTCGCTAACACACTTTTCGATACTTGGATACGGAGATATACCATGTGTAGAGCCTGTGGCGATCCTACTCACCAGCCGTCACGCCGCCAGTTCCTCAAAGGGTCGGCGCTGGCCGCAACTTCCCCGCTCCTTTTCGGTGGCGGACAGGCGCAGGCGCAATCCGGCCCTCGAAACAACGTGCCCGGCGAGACAGGGCGGCGCATCCTGCTGCGTGGCGGGCATGTGATGTCCATGGATCCGACCGTGGGCAATTTCGAGACCGGCGACGTGCTCATCGAGGGGCGGCGGATCGTGGACGTGGGGGCCTCCATCGACGCAGGCGACGCCGAGGTGGTCGATGCCACAGGGCGCGTCGTCATGCCGGGCTTTATCGACACCCACCACCACCAGTTCGAAACCGCGCTGCGCGGCTGGCTGGCGGACGGCATCATGTATGATGATGGCACCGAGGCGGGCAGCCCGAATTACCTCGACGACATCCTCGGGCGCTTCGCGATGGCCTACCGTCCGGAAGATGTCTACGTCTCGGAGCTTTTCGGCGGCCTCAGCCAGCTCGATGCGGGCGTCACGACCGTTCATGACGTCTCCCAGATCCACCATTCGCCGGAACATTCCGACGCGGCCATCTCGGCGTTGTTCGATGCCGGGCGTCGCGCGGTGTTCGGCTATTTCGAGGGCTACGGCCCGCAGACGCGCTATCCAACGGACGCCACGCGCATTCGCGAACAATTCTTCGCGTCCGACGATCAGCTCTTGACCATGAGCATGGGCGCGGAGATCTACCTTGAGGATGTCGACCCCGCCGAATTGCGGCGTATCGCCGGCGATCTGGATCTGCCGGTAGCCTACCACGTCGTCGGCAGCCTTGGGATGGCGGAGTCGATGCAGGCCCTCGCACGCGAGGGTGTGATCGCGGAAAACCACATGCTCATCCACATGACGGGGATGCCAGATGATGTCTGGCGAGCCGCAGCGGATGCCGGCGCCCATGTCTCGCTGGCGGTCCCGATCGAGATGACCATGCGCCACGGAACGCCGCCAATGCTCAAAGTGTCGGAATTCGGAATGGCCCCATCGCTGTCCGTGGACGTCGAATGCACCCTCACGGCGGATTTCTTCACCCAGATGCGCGGCGCGATGACGATGCAGCGCGCGATGGTCAACGAGATGGCGCTGGATGGCGTGGAGGATCGGCCCGCACTGCTCAGAGCGCGTGACGTGATCGAATACGCGACCGTGAATGGCGCCGAGGGCCTTGGGCTGTCGCGGAAGGTCGGATCGCTCACGCCGGGCAAGGAAGCGGATATCATCCTGCTCGACGCAACCGCACTCAACGTCGCGCCGCTCAACAACGTTCCGGGGGCCGTTGTCGGTCTCATGGAGCGCACGAATGTGGAGAGCGTGATGGTGGCAGGCGAATTCCGCAAGTGGCGTGGCCAGCTCGTTGGCCATGACCTCGATGCCCTTCGCAGCCGGATCGAGGCCTCCCGCGACTACCTGTTCGACGCCGCCGGGATCGAACGTGATCTCTTCCCCCTCGATTGAGGCCCGGTCTTCAATCGGCTGCCCGGCGGAACGCGTCCGCCGGGCAGACAATGTCCTAAACCGAGAGGAGACGCCTCCGGCTACCCGACATATCGAGGACCTGCGATGATGCGATCCAGGTGATCACCGAGGCAGAGCAGCACGTCCATTCTTCCTGGGCTCGACGAATTTAGGCGAATGGCCCACAACGGCAAAAATGCTCCTCAGGCTCAGCATACATGAAGAGGGATGCCGAGGGTGCTGTCGATCGGAAGTCCGTCAATATCCCAACGCGGACACGGGACGGGATTTGGATACCCGCAAACGATTGAGATACCTTTTCGGAACCTTGCTGCTCGATCACTACCGCTTCTATTGAAATCGATCTTTCGGCACGTCGTTGTGCGCGGTCGCTCAAGAAATACAGCGGCATGCTCTGGGCATCGCGCATTCTTCCATCACCTCGGGTGCAAGCCGTAACGCACCCGAAAACCCGACACGTCGCCACAACACGTCGACATGCCGTTCAAAGGCTCTTTGTTGACGGCCTGAGCGCTATGAAGGCGATATCACACAACGAGCGCGTCAATGATCATTCGAGACAGCCCCAGCCATCTTGGCCTGTTCCTTGTCACCCAAGGCTCGATCGTGCCGCGGATCGCGCCGCTGATCGGGCTCGTTTTCGTGTTTGCTTTCACGATTTGGCTTGTTGACGGGACGCTGTTCACACTGCCGCATATCCCTCTTCAGGCCACGAGCATCTTTGGCATCGCA
This sequence comes from Roseivivax sp. THAF30, assembly GCF_009363575.1. Taxonomy (NCBI): domain Bacteria; kingdom Pseudomonadati; phylum Pseudomonadota; class Alphaproteobacteria; order Rhodobacterales; family Roseobacteraceae; genus Roseivivax; species Roseivivax sp. THAF30. The sequence continues at coordinate 17,105 of NZ_CP045389.1, forward strand.
TTGTCGCTGTTCCTCGGTTTCCGCAATAACGCCGCCTATGAGCGTTGGTGGGAAGCACGTCGCCTCTGGGGTCAGTTGGTGGCCGATTTCCGGAGTTTTGCGCGCGAGAGCGATCTTTTCGTCGAGAATGCGCAAACACGGGAGGCGCTGATCCACGAGGCTTTGTGTTTCATCCACCTGCACAAGCGGGATCTGCGCGGCGACGATATTTCGGCCGATCTGGCGCGCTGGGGCGGGCCCGGCACGCAGTTTGAACGGGCCAAGGCTTGCGATGCCTTGAACAGGGCCGCGCGCCACATTCGGGATGCGGCCCGGCGCGGCGAGATCGACGGGTTCGGATGCAAGGCGCTGAGCGAACGGCTGGCGGCGATCGCACTGGCGCAGGCGGGGTCCGAACGGATCCGGAATACGCCGCTGCCCTTCGTCTACTCGCTTCTCGTTCTGCGCACGACGTGGCTCTACTGCTTCGCCGTGCCCTTCGCGCTGATCGAGACCACGGGCGTTCTGACGCCCCTTTTTGCAGCCGTCATCGCCTACGTCTTCTTCGGTCTCGCGGCGGTCACCGACGAGCTCGAGCATCCCTTTGGCACGGCGGTTCATGCGCTGCCGCTGAATGCGATGTGCCGCACGATCGAGATCGCCCTCGCACCGCGCCTCGGTATGACCCCGCCCGATCCGCTTGTGCCCGAAGATCACGTCCTGACCTGACCGCCTCTCGGATGCGAGCGTCACGGCAGGCAACGAGGGTTTCTCGCCGGGAATGTCCTGCGGGACGTCTGTGCCGCATTCCGTGATTGGCAATATCTTGCATTTGACTGCAAAATTTCCCGAAGTCATTATTTCCCGGAGCAAGAGGCTGTGGCGGCGCATGTTCATGAGCGGAGTGGCACAATGCGGGTATCGATATTGCCTTTCATCGGGGTGGCCGTCCTGAGCGTGGGTCCGGCGGTAGGGCAGGACACGGTTTCGCTTGTCGCGGCGGGGAGCCTGCGCGCGGCGCTTGAGCAGGTCGCATCCGACTACGAAGCAATCAGTGGAACGTCGGTCGAGGCGAGGTTTGGGCCCTCCGGGCTCATGCGGCAGGACATAGAGGGCGGCGCACCGGCGCATGTCTTCGCGTCCGCGAACATGGCCCACCCCCGCCGTCTGGAAGACGCAGGTCTTGGCGGGCCGGTGGTCCTCTTTGCCCGGAACCGTCTTTGCGGGCTCGCGCAGCCGGATCTCGATGTCACGTCCGATACACTTCTCGACGTCATGCTGTCCGAGGAGACGCGCCTCGGCACGTCGACGCCCGGCGCCGATCCGTCGGGCGACTATGCCTGGGAGCTTTTCGGCAAGGCCGAGGACCTGGCTCCGGGCGCGCAGGAGATGCTCGAGCGGAAGGCAATGCCGCTGACCGGAGGCCCGGAGAGCGATCCCGCGCCAGAGGGTCGCAACACCTATGCCTGGGTGATGGAAAATGGCCGCGCGGATCTGTTCCTGACCTATTGCACCAATGCCGTACTGGCGCAGCGCGAGGTGCCGGATCTGCAAATCGTGCAGGTGCCCGAAGCGTTGTCCGTGGGTGCCGATTACGGGCTGACAGTGCTCGATGGCGCGCCGGACGCTGCGTGGCGCTTGGCGTTCCAAATCCTCTCGCCCGCTGGGCAGGCCGTTCTCGCCGAATATGGCTTCGATGCGCCGGGCTTACCGAAGGAGTGACAGAATGATCTTGCGAGCCCTCATCGCCCTTGCACTGCTTGCCGCACCCGCTTCCGCGCGGACCGTGACCGACAGCGCCGGCCGAACCGTGGAGATCCCGGACGAGATCGAGACGGTCTTTGCCGCGGGCCCGCCGGCCTCTGTGCTGGTTTACGTCGTCGCGCCCGAGACGCTCACCGGATGGCCGCGCGCCCTCAGGCCCGAGGAACGCGACTACATCGCCGAGCCTTACCGCGACCTGCCCGAGACGGGCCGCCTGACCGGGCGCGGCGGCGAGGCCAACCTCGAACGGGTTCTCGAGATCGCGCCCGACCTGATCCTCGATTTCGGATCGGTCCGGGACACGTATGTCGATCTTGCGGACCGCGTGCAGGAACAGACGGGCATTCCTTACATCCTCATCGACGGACGGTTCGAGAACACGCCGGAGGCGCTGCGCCTCCTCGGCGATGTCCTCGGCAAGCCCGAGCGCGGCGAATTGCTGGCGCAGGATGCCGAAGCGACTTTTGCCCGGATCGACGCGATCCTGGCCGAAGTCCCCGCGGACGCGCGGCCGCGCACCTACCTTGCCCGCGGGCCGGACGGGCTCGAGACCGGGATGAAAGGGTCGATCAACACCGAGATCATCGAGCGGGCGGGTGGCGCGAACGTCGCCGATGACGGCGGGCGGACGCAAGGCCTCGTGCAGGTCTCGCCCGAGCAGGTGATCGTCGCGGACCCCGAGATGATCGTGACCTGGGATCCGACATTCTACGAGCGCGTCTGGTCCGACCCGCTCTGGGCTGGCGTCGGCGCGGTCAGAAGCGGTGAGGTCTACCTCTCCCCGACGGCGCCCTTCGGCTGGATCGACCGCCCGCCCTCTCTCAACCGTATGATGGGGCTCAAATGGATGGCGAGACTTTTTTATCCCGACCGATGGGAGGGCAGCTTGCGCGATGAGACGGCTGAATTCTACGAGACGTGGTACCAGGTCGATCTCGGCGATGCAGAGCTCGACCGGCTGCTCGAATGGGCCGAGGGCCGTCCGCCCGAATGAGGGCGGGATGATGCGGACCGGGCTGAACGGCGCATTGGCGGCCGCTCTTGTCGCGCTCGCCTTCGGTGCGCTTCTCGTCGGCCCGTTCGGACTGACGCCAGCGCAGACCGTGGCGGCACTCTTCGGACGCGGTGACGCGCAGGCCCAGATCGTCGTCTGGAACATTCGCCTGCCGCGCGTGGCGGCCGCTTGCCTCGTTGGCGCCGCGCTGGCCGCGGCCGGGGCGAGCTACCAAGCGCTCTTCCGCAATCCTCTTGTCTCTCCTGATATTCTGGGGGTCTCTGCCGGGGCCGGTCTTGGCGCCGTCGCCGGGATCTTCCTGTCGCTGCCCGTCGTTCTCATCCAGCTCTCGGCCTTCGTGGGCGGACTCGCAGCGGTTGCCGTGGTCATGGCCGTCGCGTCCGCCGTGCGCGGGGGCGACCGGGTGCTGACGCTCGTGCTGACGGGCGTTGTGATCGGCGCGCTGGCGGGTGCTGCAACGTCGCTTCTCAAGGTCTTCGCGGACCCCTATGACCAGCTACCTGCAATCACTTTTTGGCTCCTTGGCTCGCTCGCCTCCGTCACGTCCGACGACATCCTGCCGGCGCTACCCGTCGTCGCACTTGGGCTGGTGCCGCTGGTGCTTCTGCGCTGGCGCATCAACGTGCTGTCGATGGGCGACGAAGAAGCGCGCGCCCTCGGCATCGAGGCGGGCCGCACGCGCCTTCTGGTCATCGCGGCGGCGACGCTGGTCACGGCCTCCGTCACCGCGGTCGCGGGCGTCGTCGGCTGGGTCGGGCTCGTCATCCCGCACATCGCACGAATGCTGGTCGGTCCGGGCTTCGGGCGCTTGCTGCCAGCATCGGCTCTTATCGGGGCGGGCTATCTTCTTCTCGTCGATACCGCCGCCCGGACGATCGCCGAGATCGAGGTGCCGCTCGGCATTCTCACTGCCGTCATCGGTGCGCCAGTCTTCGTCTGGCTTCTGGCCTCAGGCCGCAGAGGCTGGACATGAGGATCGAGGCCGAGAATCTTGCCATCGGATACGGGCGGGCGCGTATCGGCGAGGATCTGTCACTCGCGCTCGGACCCAGTGAGATCGTCTGCCTGCTGGGCCCGAACGGATGCGGCAAGACCACTCTCTTCAAGACGCTGCTGGGTCTGCTCCCGCGGCTGGGCGGCGCGCTTTCACTGAGCGGACAAGACGTCGCGGGCCTGTCCCGGCAGGACATCGCTCGCGCCATCGCCTACGTGCCGCAAGCGCATGCCCCGCCATTTCCTTTCGACGTGATCGAGGTCGTTCTGATGGGCCGGACTGCGCGGATCGGCACCTTCGCGCAACCGTCTGCGCGAGACCGCGAGATCGCAGAAGCGGCACTTGCCACGCTCGGCATCTCAGAGCTTGCCGGACGGGACTATGCACGGCTGTCAGGCGGCCAAAGACAACTGGTGTTGATTGCCCGTGCGCTGGCGCAAGAGGCACCGCTCATCGTCATGGACGAGCCGACAGCGAGCCTCGATTTCGGCAACCGCCTCGCGGTGCTGGACCGCATCTCGGCGCTGGCAGGGCCAAGCAGCGGTCGCGGCATCATCCTGTCGACCCACGATCCCGACCAGGCGCTTGCGCTATCGGCGCGTGTCCTCGCGATGTCGCACGGGAAGATGATAGCCGAAGGACAGGCGGCGGATGTGCTGACGCCTGCGCGTCTTTCGGAGATTTACGGCGTTCCGCTGACGGTCGAGCGAACCGCCAGCGGACGCCGCGTCTGTTTGCCCGAGCTTCAATCGTCGGCGGCGACCATCACATGAGACGCCTTGATGACCGCATAGGCCTCCTTGCCCTTCACGAGCCCAAGCTCCTCGACGGAATCGTTCGTGATCATCGAGGTGATGATCGTCCCGCCACCGACGTCGATCTTCACCGTGGCGTTCACGGCGCCTTTTTCGACATCGACGACCGTACCCTTGAGCGTGTTGCGTGCGCTGAGTTTCATGGAAACTTCCTCCTGGCTTGCCTCACTCTTCAAGGTCTGTTTCCGGAACCGAAGTTCAAGTCCGAAATCGCGGGAGTGGCGCAGTGACCGGTGTGCGGCATCGCTGGACGCTGTCCGAGTTCAATGGCGCACTCGGCGATACAGGGACGCTGCTGCCGCTGGTGATCGGGGCGATCACGGTCGGAGGATTGTCCGCGACACCGGTGCTGATCGGCTTTGCGATCGCATATCTTCTCACCGGTCTTGTCTACCGCCTGCCTGTCCCGGTCCAACCGATGAAAGCCATCGCGGCGCTCATAGTGGTCGGGGAGATCTCGCCCGATGCGGTTGCCCTATCCGGCGTCATGATGGGTGCTGTGCTGGTGATCCTCGGCGCCACCGGAGCGATCAACCGGCTCGCGCGTCTCGTGCCACGGTCGATCATCGCGGGCCTTCGGCTTGGCCTCGGCGCGAGCCTCGCCTGGGTCGCTACGGGCCTGATGATGGGCGAGTTCGGTCTTGCAACTGCGTCCCTCGCGCTCCTGACGATTGCGCGCATCGTCAAGGCTCCCTCTGCGCTTCTCCTGCTGGTTGCGGGGTTTGGCATCGCTGCATTTTCGGGCGCCTCCACAGTTCATGTGGAGGGGCCGCAGACACTCCTCTGGATCCTCTCGCTGGACCTTTCGCTTGTCTCGGACACATTGACCGACCTCGTCCTGCCGCAGCTGGCCCTGACGCTGACGAACGCTGTCATCCTGACGGCCCTCGTTGCCGGTGATCTCTTTGGGAACAACGCCGCACATGTGACGCCGAGACGGCTTTGCCTGACGTCCGGCGCGATGAACTGCGCGCTGGCTCCGTTCGGCGCGCTTCCGATGTGCCACGGCGCGGGCGGGCTGGCCGCGCATCATGCCTTCGGTGCCCGAAGCGGCGCGGCGGCGCTTATGATGGCGTGCCTGCTGGTGCTCGCCGCCCTTGCCGCGGACACAAGCACCAGCCTTCTTTCACGCTTTCCTGACAGCGTGCTCGGCGTCATGCTCCTCGTCGCCGCGATCGAACTCGCCAAAGATCGTCGACTGACGGACAGCCGGCCATCCTGCTATCCGGTCATCGCCATCACCGCCTTGACCTGCGTCGTTCTCGACCCGTTTGCCGGCTTGCTTGCCGGCACGGTGACCGAGGTTCTTCGCAAACTGGTTCTTCGGCTCATCCCGCTTCGCGAACCATAGCGGCCAGCGTATCGAGGTCCGCTTTTGCCTGCGCCTCCGGAACCGTTGGCACAAGCGGCGAAGGTCCGGTCTCCGCCGATTCTGTGGAAAAACACTCGTTTGCTGGCGCAGAATATCGCCGCATGGAAGGGGCACGAGCGCCTTTCGTGTCAGGCTTTTCGCGGTTGCTGCGGTGCAGGAAGGATCTTAGCCAGTTTGCGGAGGTTCTTGGCGGCTGCGGCGAGTAGGAATTCGTCGTTTGCGCCGTATGGCCCGCGTAATCGGAGCCGATTGAGGCCGAGGATTCGCTTGAGGTGGGCAAACAGCATCTCGACCTTCTTCCGTAGCTTCATCGAGATTACGTATTGGTCGGTCTTGGCGATCTCGCGGGCGACCTGGCGGGCGTCTTCATGTTCTTCACGAGTGATGGATCTGGCATCAGCGTTCGGGCAGCATTTTGCTTTGGATGGGCAGGCCTGGCAGGTCAGTTTCAGGGCACGGTACTTCGCTCTACCCTGTCCGGTCGGCCCCCGGTTCGGGTCGGAATAGTTCCTTCGGAATTGCTTCAGTTCTTGCCCCTCAGGGCAGATGTATCGGTCGTTCTCGGCGTCCCACTCGAAGTCCGCTCGGCTTCAGGTGCCGTCGGTGCGCTCGGACTTGTCCAAGACGGGAATATGCGGCGCGATCTCGCGGTCGACCAGCCAGCCCAGCATGGGCCCAGTGCCGTAGGCCGTGTCCGCGATCAGCCGTTCAGGATGCAGATCGAACCTGGCCTTCACCCGGTCCAGCATGGTCTTGGTCGAACCGACCTCGGCTTGCCGGATGGACCTGGTGGCTTCGACATCCACGATCACGCCATGATCCGTGTCGATCAGATAATTGTCGGAATAGCTGAAGAATGCCGGGCCCTTGCGGGCTGCCGTCCACTGGCTGGCGGGGTCGGAATGCGACGTGAACTTGGGCTGCACCTCGCTGGCGGCACCGAACGCTACCTCGTCCAGGGTGTCGAGATACTCGCGAACGGCCCGCGATGCGTCGGCGGGATCTGCCTGCGCCGGATTCCATTCTTCCTTTGGCGTCGAGTTCTGCTTGTTGGCATCCGCCTCGATGAGGCTTGCATCAACGGCCATGCGCTGGCCGCTGACGAGGCCTTCGTCGATGCAGCGGGCAACGGTCGTTTCGAACAGGTGGCGAAGCAATTCGCTGTCGCGGAATCGCCCGTGCCGGTTCTTCGAAAACGTCGAGTGATCCGGGACCCTGTCACTCAGATCGAGGCGGCAGAACCAGCGATATGCCAGGTTCAGATGCACCTCTTCGCACAGCCGCCGCTCTGACCGAATGCCGAAGCAATAGCCGACCAGCAGCATGCGGATCAGCAACTCGGGATCGACCGAGGGGCGGCCAGTGTGGCTGTAGAAATCTGCAAGATGGGCGCGGATGCTGCTCAGGTCGACAAAGCGGTCGATGGATCGAAGCAAGTGGTCTTGCGGGACGTGATCCTCAAGCGAGAACTCGTAGAACAACGCCGGTTGCACCTCCTGCCGCGGTCCCATCATCGCCGATCCTCCCACCCTTCACAGGAATTGAAACAGCCAGATGCCCCCCGATCAAGGACGAGTTTTTCAACGGAATACGCCCAACTCGAGCTTTGCAAGAAGCGCGGTACAAGTTGGCTTACAATAGAAAGCGTTGCGCCTGACCTGCGCGCTGCAAGCTCCTCATTCTGTGGTCAGTCTGTTGCTCCACTGAGGTATGGATGGGCAAGTGCAGCAGATTCGTCAGAGAATAGGTCGACGGTTTAGCGGCCAACCTCGGTGCACGGCGACGACGATACGCTGTAGCGGCGCCCGAGCGAATCACTGTCGAAAAGGTGGCGCGTGGAGTGCCCGACGAGGCAATCACGGCCGACTTTATGGCCGGCCGTGATTAGGCGGATTTTCAGACTTGCTTCATTCGACGCCGTAGGTCGCCGGATCGAGATTGTCGTAGATCTCGGTGCGGGCCAGTTCTGCCAGGGCTTCGATATCGGTGTGATCGACATCAGCCAGCAATTCTGCCCAACGATCCACGATGCGCTTGTAGTCTGTCAGGATCTCTTCGGGGTTCTCGACACCGCGCGATCTGGCGTTCTCGATCAGGACCGCTTCGTCCGCCTCCACGAAGGTAGCGAGTTCATCGCGCAGCTTCTGGTCAGGCTCGAAGACCTCCATGCCGCTCGCGACGGCGCTGGAGACGGCCTGCTCCACGTCAGCATCGAATGCGACGCGGTGCTGTGCGAGGTAATAGGCCATCTGGTCGAAAAGAACGGCGCGCTGCTCGGGGGGCAGGCCCTGCCAGAAGGCCTTGTTGTACCCCCATTCAAAGCCGGAGTAGTAGTTGCCTACCGCAAGTGTGTTCATAGATGTCACCACGTCCGACAGCGAGAAGCTGTCGAGCGCGTCGGCTGCAGCGACAGCGCAATCGAGCGATCCGGTGTCGAGACCGGTATACATCTCCGAGGACGGGATGGACACGGGCACGGCACCCACAAACTCGGCGAAGCGGGACCATGCGCCGCCGGCCATGCGCAAGCGTTTGCCCTGGATGTCTTCGTAGGTCTCGACAGGTGTGTTGCACATCATGACGTATTCCGAAGTGGAATAGCCGCCGCCGAACACGATGCCGTTCTCGCGCCACTCGTTCAGGGCGGCTTCATTCGTGAGACCGAATTCGGTCGAGGCGAAGGCCATGACCATGGGATCGGTGTTGTAGAATGCGGCGTTGCCCACAAGGTTGGCGATCGGCAGTTCGGACGGGGTATATGTGCCAGCGTGATAGCTGACCTGTGCGACCCCGTCGCGCAGACCTTGCAACGAAGCTGCCGGAGGTAACAGTGAGCCGCCGGAAAAGACGGTGAAGGTCAATTCTCCATCCGTCGCGTCGGCCACTTTTTCGGCGAACTCGACGTATGGTCCGCGCACCATAGAATGCCGCTCGGCAAAGAAATGGTTAGCGTTCTGGGCAGCGCTCGCCGAGCCCAGAGCGCTCGCGCATAGCACGATCATGGCGGTTTGTATCTTCATGTTATCCTCCCTTGGATTGATTTTGCCTCACTGCATCAGCGATGGCAGGAACAGGCTGATGGCCGGGAAGGCGATCAGCAGCAGCAGGGTCACGATGTCCATTGCAATGAACCAGGATGTGCCCGAGATGATGTCACGCAGCTTGACCTCTCCCGAGAGGGCGCTGTGCAGAACATAGAGGTTCAGGCCGACCGGCGGCGTCACCAGTCCGATCTCGAGAAGCTTGATGCAGATGATGCCGAACCAGATGAGGTTCACATCCGCCGCCTCGAGCACCGGCAGTAGCACCGGCAAGGTCAATAGGATCAGGCCGATCGAGTCGATGACCATGCCGAGAACAATGAAGAGCATCGCGATCATGAGGATGATGACGATCTGGTTGTCCGAAACCGCCAGCATCGCGTCAGCGAGGTATCCAGGTACACCGGAGAGGCCCATGTATCGGGTAAACATGACCGCGCCGATGGAAAGGAAAAAGATCGATGAGGTGGCCAGGGTCGTCTGTCGGATCGCAGTCTTGAGCGCATCCAACGTCAGCGATCCACGCAGGAGCGCGACGCAAAGGGCGAGGAAAGCCCCTACTGCGCCGGCCTCAGTCGGAGTAAAGAAGCCGCCGAAAATACCACCCAGAACGCCCAGCACAAGAACCGGAAACGGCCAGACCGACAACACGAGCCGTCCCAATTCGGCGCGGTCGACACGGCGGCGGACGGGCGGCGCCAGATCAGGCTGCAGCGCAGAGCGTGTCGTGATCATCGCCATGTAGACAAAAGCAGACAGGACGCCCGGAATGAGCCCCGCGACGAACAATTGCCCGATCGATTGCTCGGTGAAGATTCCGTAGAGCACCATGAGGATCGATGGCGGGATCAGTGACCCGAGCGTTCCCGACGCCGCGACCACCCCGGTCGCGAGAGAGGGGTGGTATTTCGCCCGCAACATTTCAGGGACGGCGATGCGCGCCATGGCGGCCGTTGTCGCGATCGAAGACCCCGAGGCCGCCGCGAACAGCCCGCAGGCTCCGACACTGGCCGAGGCAAGTCCGCCCGGTACGCGCGACAGAAGCACGCGAAGAAGGTCGAACGCGCCCGCCGTAAGCCCGGTATTCGCAGCAACGAACCCCATGAAAAGGAACATCGGGATCGCCGTGAGCGACCAGTCCCCGATTAGGTTGAAGGGCATCGCGCTGACGATGCCGAGTGCCGCTTGGAGGTTCAGCATCACGGTGATGCCGACGAACGAGACGATCATGAGCGCTGCCCCGATGGACATCCGCATCGCCAACAGGGCGAAGAGGACGCCAACGCCAGTCCAGCCGATTTCCAGGTTGGTCATGATGCGCCTCGCGTGTGCACCGTGCGCGCAGTAGTTCCGCCGCGAATGGCAAGCATAGCGCGTAGGAGCGAGGCCAAGGCAGCCAGCCCGAATCCAAGAGGCAGAACCATGCGCGCGGGCCAAACCACCACTTCGCGACTCCCCATCACTACCTCGCCAACACGGATGGCGCGCAGGGCGTCGAGCCCGGTGCGCCATGCCATCACCGACAGGATCATCGCGGCTCCGCATCCGGTCAGCACCAGCAGGATCCGCTGTGCCGGTTGCGGAAAGCGATCGAACAACAGGTCGACGGAAATCTGTTCGTCTTGCATTTCGACAAAGGCCATCGGCAGCATGACGAGCGCGATCATGTAATAGTAAGAGGAGATCTCGACAGTGCCCTGAATGGGCGTGTTCCAGAGAAGTTTCGACACTACATCCGCCACGATGGTGAGCATCATGAGAACGACGCCAACGCCGCCGAGCAGCATGAGCGCCGCGGTTATGCGCTGGAACAATCCGAGCATGTCTCCTCCCGCAGACAACGCGACCCTGTCGCATCAACAGTCAGCCTTCCGGATGGACGCCGTGTTGACAAATAGTGTTTCATGATCGCTTGATCGCGAACTGTTATCGCTTTGATCATGGATTGAGACATGAAGCCATCGCGCCTTGACGTAAGGCATCTCCGATATGCGATCGCGGTTGCGGATGCCGGCGGCTTCCGCCGTGCGTCCGAAGCTTTGAACGTTGCACAGCCCGCCATCTCGAAGAGCGTGAAAGATGCCGAGACCGATCTTGGCTTCGCGATCTTCGAGCGTTTCGGAACCGGGGTTGGTGTCACCGATGCGGGCCGAACCTTCCTCGAAGATGCGCGGCTGGCTGTAGCGCAGTTCGAACGCGCGATACGTGCCTCACGGCGGAACGCCGAGGGTGCGCGGGGACACATCATCGTCGGCTATTCTGCGCTCGCCACCGCTCCCCAGATATCAGAGGGGTTGGATGCGTTCCATGCGGCGGCGCCGGGCGTCCAGGTCGAGATGCATGTCATGTCGACAGATAACATCCTGAAATCCCTTCGAAGCGGCACCATCGACGTGGGTTTCCTGCTGTCCCATCCAACGGCGCAGAACCCGGCAATTCAGCAGGTGCCGGTCTGGCGGTCGCGGATTGGCGTGGTGGCACCGCACGGGGCGCTTCCGACATCGCTCGAGGCCCTCGCCGAGGCCGAGCTTATCCTGGGCGTGCGAGAGAATTGGCGATCCTGGCGGCTCTTGCTGGACGAGGCTTTCGTCCGCGCAGGGATAATGCCTCACGTGATCGAAGAGGTCTGGGACATCCAGGTCATTCTTCAACGTGTTGCCGAGGGCAGGGGGTTTACGCTTCTTCCCATGAGTTCGGCGGACAGCTTTCCGGCAAGTCTGGGTGCCCGGCAAGTGGAGGATTTTTGCGAGGAGGTCACCATTGCCATGGCGTGGGGCGCAAAGGCCGACACAGGCCTGCTGCACGCCTTTCGACGGCACTTTCTGCCGAGGTGATATAGTTTCGCTATCAGGTGATCGCGCAAGTCTATTTGTCTCTTGTGGCGCCTCCAGGCCAGATAAGGACATGACCAAGATCGAGCGATCCCGTTTCGAGGAGCCAGACGCGCAAGCCTTCCTCTTCGAGGGCAGCACGCTCGGTGTTCTTTTCCTGCATGGCTTCACCAGCACGCCCCAAAGCGTCAGGACCGTCGCGCGCCGCCTGCATGACGTCACTAACGCCACAGTGCTCGGGCCGTTGCTTTCGGGGCATGGGACGACCCCGGAAGATCTTGCGCGCACCGGGCATCTCGACTGGGTCCGCTCAGCGGAACTCGCGCTGGAGGACCTGCTCGCTCGTTGCGATCGCGTGATCATCGGCGGGCTGTCTCTCGGCGCGACGATCGCGCTGAATATCGCTGCGCGCAGACCCGACGAAATCGATGGTGTGTTCAGCATTAACGGCTCGACTGGGCTCTACCGGCCCGAAGTCGTCGCACCACTTTACGCTGAGGGCGGGCCGGATTTTGTCCCGGGTATCGGCAGCGACATCGCAAGACACGGCGTGCGCGAGATTTGCTACGACCGCATCCCGCGCGGCACCCTACAACACCGGTTTCTATTGACCAACGCGACCGGCGCGCTGCTGCCGCTTTTGCGCGCGCGCCTTCTGATAGTGCAGTCGCGAACAGACAACGTGGTAGCCCCGGCAAACGCCACGCATATCGCGAGTTCGGCAGGTTCCAACGATATCCGGATGGTCTGGCTGTCGCGGTCCTTGCATGTTGCGACGCTCGATCACGATGACGGCGTGATCGCGCAAGTCCTGTCGCAGTTCGTCACTCATGAGAACACGGAAAATGATCAACCTATGGTTGGCTGTGGAGTGCTTGGCTGCGACGTTGACCCCGTCAGGGGCCGACCCCGATGAGGTCGGTCCTTTTCGCGTTCGGCGCTGAACCGGCATTGCCACTGCCGACCCATGCCGAAAACCCGATCGACCGGATCCGGCCGGACGCCCCGGAGCGGGCCGCCAATGGCAGCTATCCGGTGGGTGTCGTAACGCACGCCCATCGCGCCGGCGTCGTCGCTGCGCAGGGGAACGAGGGCTAAATCCCCAGCACCGACCGAAAGTTGACCTCCGAAGTCTGTTATCTTGCCGCCGACGGCACTGCGGGTGGCACCACCTACGAGACCGTGCTGCACGATGGCGAAACGCCGGTGCGGCTCTCGGGGCGCGCGGCATAAACAGAATCCCGAGCGAGCCAGGCCTTCCGTTCCCAGTCAGGCCTTCGAGTTCCAAATCATCTGACGACGGACAGTCGAACTGCTGATGCCGTGCCTGCGGCCGACGTCGGCGCTCTTCGCGCCCGCTTCCTACTCCCGCAGGATCGCGATGATCTGTTATTCGCTGAAGCCCGTTCTCTTCATATTCGCGTCCTCTCGTTGGGCCGGACTCTATTATCAGATGGAGGGAAAATCGGGGGGTCACAGCAGCGCGTCTTCTCAATCCTGACTTGCCGTTTGAAATCTGGGCCGGTCAAAGCGGGAGTTTCCTTCCAAGCTCTTGACGGGAAGCGATCCGATGAGCGGTTCAGGCGCCTCGGCGTGTTCCGTCGTCCAGGCCCTCGAGGTCCATTCGCGAGCGCGGCCTGGCATCCGGGTCGTCGTCGAGCACGCCGTGCCATTGTTCCATCACGCGGAAGACGGTCGCGAGGTCTTCGGGGGCGATCGCGTCCAGAAGCCGCCGCTCGACGGCATGGGCCTTGGGAACGATATCGGCAAATATGCCGCGGCCCTTCTCCGTCAGGGAGATAGCCACCAGCCGGCCATCGAGGTCGACCGGGGCTTTGCTGACCAAGCCCTGCGCCTCGAGGCGGCTGACGGCGCGGCTCACGCGCGGCTTATCGAGGTTCACGCAGCCATGGATCTCGCGCACCGACACCGCGCCGCAGCGGGACAGATGCGCCAAGACCCGCCACTCGGCGACCGAAAGATCATGACTGCGCCCGTATTCGAACGAAAGCCGGCGGCTGACCCGCTCGGACAGAACGGCGAGGCGATAAGGCAGGAAGGTCGACAGGTGGAAGTCCGTCGGCATACTTGGTCCCAAATTCGTTGCAGACGCAACAATATTGACTTTAGCCATGGGTGCAACGATAACCGTATCGTTGCAATCGAAACGAGTTCAGCAAGAGTGCAATGACGCTCAGGAAGGAGCTGCGATATGGCCAAGGCATTCGCATCCCAGGGGGACATGACGGAGAAGAAGACCTCCTTTACCGAGATCGGCGAGGGGCTTTACGCGTTCACCGCCGAGGGCGATCCCAATTCCGGCGTCATCATCGGCGACGACAGCGTGATGATTGTCGAGGCGCAGGCCACCCCGCGTCTCGCGAACAAGGTCATCGACTGCGTCCGCAGCGTGACGGACAAACCCATTAGCCACGTGGTGCTGACCCATTATCACGCTGTGCGAGTGCTGGGGGCTTCTGCCTTCGGGGCGGGCCAGATCATCATGTCGGACACCGCCCGCGCCATGGTGGTCGAGCGAGGACAGGAAGACTGGGACAGCGAGTTCCAGCGCTTTCCGCGCCTTTTCGAAGGGCATGAAAGCATCCCCGGCCTGACTTGGCCGACCACGACCTTCAGCGACGAGATGACCGTGTACCTTGGTAACCGCAAGGTCGAGATCAAGCAGATTGGCCGTGCCCACACCGCCGGTGACGCGGTGATCTGGGTGCCCGATGCGCAGACAATGTTTACCGGCGATATCGTCGAATACCACTCCGCCTGCTATTGCGGTGACGGGCATTACGAGGATTGGGGCGGCACGCTCGACAACGTGAAGGCCTATGACCCGCAGTTCATCGCGCCGGGCCGCGGCGACGCGCTGGTTGGGCGCGAGATGGTGGATGCCGCGCTCGAGAACACTCGCGATTTCGTCGAAAGCACCTATCGCCCGGTCAAGCAGGTCGCCGCGAAAGGCGGCAGCCTCAAGGACGCGTGGGACGCCGTGCGCGAGGCCTGCGATCCGAAGTTCAAGGATTACGCCATCTACGAACACTGCCTGCCGTTCAACGTGGCCCGCGCCTATGACGAGGCGCGCGGCATCGACACGCCACGGATCTGGACCGCCGAACGCGACATCGCGATGTGGGAACAGCTACAGTCCTGACGGTCGACTGGGGAGGAGGCCAATGACATTGCAAGACCGCTATCCGCTGGCGTTCCGGCTCTACCCCTATGCCCGGTCGCCCGATCAGGACGCCGAGGCGCCCGTCCGGCACCCGGTGGTCATCGTGGGCGCGGGTCCGGTGGGGCTCTCGCTTGCTCTCGATCTTGGGCTGCGCGGCACGCCGGTCGTCGTGCTCGACGATCACGAAGGCGTCGGCCTCGGCTCGCGAGCGCTGTGTTTTGCCAAGCGGACGCTCGAAATCATGGACCGGCTTGGCGCCGGCCGGGACATGGTGGGCAAAGGGATTGTCTGGCAGAAGGGCCGTGTCTTCCGCGACCGCGACGAGATCTTCGACTTCGATCTGCTGCCCGAGGCGGGGCATGAATACCCGGCCTTCATCAACCTTCAGCAGCCGCATTTCGAGCGGTTCACGATGGAGGCGATCGCGCGAGCGCAGGCAGGCGGAGCGCCGATCGAGGTCAGGGGCAAGAACCGCGTCGATGCCGTGACCGTCACCGAGGACGGCGCGACGATCGACCTGATGACGCCCGACGGCCCCTACCGGATCGCCGCCGATTACCTGATCGCCTGCGACGGCGCCCGTTCGCCGGTGCGCTCGATGCTCGGCCTAGGCTTCGAGGGCCGCGTCTTCGAGGACAACTTCCTCATCGCCGACGTGAAGATGACGGCCGACTTCCCGACTGAACGCTGGTTCTGGTTCGAGCCGTGGTTCAAGTCGGGCGACAGCGCGCTTCTGCACAAGCAGCCCGACGATATCTGGCGCATCGACTTCCAGCTGGGCTGGGACATCGACCGCGAAAAGGAACTCAAGCCCGAGAACATCCGCGCCCGCGTCGACAAGATGCTGGGCCATTCCGACTATGAACTGGACTGGTGCTCGATCTACACGTTCCAGTGTCGGCGGATGGAGCGGTTCCGGCATGGCCGCGTTCTTTTCGCCGGCGACAGCGCGCACCAGGTCTCGCCCTTCGGGGCGCGGGGCGCGAATTCGGGCGTGCAGGACGCCGACAACCTCGGCTGGAAGCTGGCGGCGGTGCTGGCTGGTGCGCCCGATGCGCTGCTCGACAGCTACGATGCCGAGCGGGTGATGGCGGCCGACGAGAACATCCTCAACTCGTCCCGTTCGACCGATTTCCTGACGCCGAAGACGGAGGTCTCCCGCCTGTTCCGGAACGCCGTCCTCGACCTTGCGCCGCACCACGCCTTCGCCCGGCCACTGATCAATTCGGGGCGCCTCAGCCTGCCGTGTATCTACGACGGCTCGCCGCTCAACACCGCCGATGCGCTCGACGGACCGGCGGGCAGCCGTCCCGGCGCGCCTTGCCCGGACGCACCCTTTGGCGATGGCTTCCTGCTCCAGTCGCTCGGCGGCGGTTTCACCTTGCTGGCCATCGGCTGCGACGCGCCCGACAGCCTCGAGGAGACCGGGGCGAAGGCCACCCGCCTGTCTGTCGAGCGGACAGCCGAAATCCGGGATCGTTATCTCGGATCGGCGTCCGCGGCGCTTTATCTGATCCGGCCTGACCAGCACGTCGCAGGGCGCTGGCCGGAATTCGACGAAACAGCACTCCGCGCCGCGATGCGCCGCGCCATGGGATACTGACAGATGCTGAACGACACCCCGAACATCCCAGACCCCGACGGGTTCTACGCGGAGCTTCTAGGCACCCATGAGGGTCTTACGCCCGAGGAAAGCCACGCTCTCAATGCGCGGCTGATCCTCATCCTCGCCAATCACATTGGCGACCGCGAGACGCTTTCGGCCGCGCTCGAAGCCGCCCGCACATCGGGCCAGACCACAGGAGAAGCATCATGACCAAGTTCGAATCCGGCGTCACGATCCAAGCTGACGGTGGCACGACGACGCCCGGCTACATGCCCGGCTTCGGCAACGATTTCGAAACGGAGGCGCTGCCCGGCGCTTTGCCCCAAGCCATGAACTCTCCGCAGAAATGCGAATACGGTCTTTATGGTGAGCAGCTTTCCGGCACCGCTTTTACCGATGTGCGCCCCGAGCGAACGTGGTGCTATCGTATCCGCCCTTCGGTCAAGCACTCGTCCCGCTATACGCGCATCGACCTGCCCTATTGGAAGACCGCGCCGCATGTGCCGGAGAGCGTCACCAGCCTTGGGCAGTACCGCTGGGATCCGGTGCCGCATGAGGACGGGCTGACCTGGCTGACGGGCATGCGAACCATGACCACCGCCGGCGACGTGAACACGCAGATTGGCATGGCGGCGCATGTGTATCTCGTCACCGAGAGCATGACCGACAGCTACTTCTACTCCGCCGACAGCGAATTGCTGGTCGTGCCGCAGGAAGGCCGCCTGCGCTTTGCGACCGAGCTCGGCATCATCGACGTCGCGCCGCAGGAGATCGCCATCCTGCCGCGCGGCCTCGTCTACCGGGTCGAGGTGCTGGACGGCCCCTGCCGCGGCTTCGTCTGCGAGAATTACGGCCAGAAGTTCGAGCTGCCCGGCCGAGGGCCGATCGGCGCGAACTGCATGGCCAATCCGCGCGACTTCAAGGCGCCGGTGGCCGCCTTCGAGGACCGCGAGGTGCCCTCGACCCTGACCATCAAGTGGTGCGGCCAGTTCCACGAGACCCACATCGGGCACTCGCCCCTCGACGTTGTGGCGTGGCACGGCAATTACGCGCCCATGAAATATGACCTCAAGACATATTGCCCGGTCGGCGCGATCCTCTTCGACCATCCCGATCCTTCGATCTTCACCGTGCTGACAGCGCCCTCGGCGGTGCCAGGGACGGCCAACATCGACTTCGTGCTGTTCCGCGAGCGCTGGATGGTAGCCGAGAACACCTTTCGCCCGCCGTGGTACCACAAGAACGTCATGTCCGAGCTGATGGGCAACATCTACGGCCAGTATGATGCCAAGCCGCAGGGCTTTGTCCCCGGCGGCATGTCACTGCACAACATGATGCTGCCGCACGGGCCGGACCGCGAAGCCTTCGAGAAGGCGTCGAACGCCAATCTCGGGCCGGACAAGCTCGACAACACCATGTCCTTCATGTTCGAAACGCGCTTCCCGCAGCACCTGACCGAGTTCGCGGGCAAGGAGGCGCCGCTGCAGGACGATTACATCGACTGTTGGGACAGTCTTGAAAAGAAGTTCGACGGCACTCCTGGCCGGAAATGAAGCTCTACGGATACCGGCGGTCCGTCACGTCCAGGCGTGTGCGGATTGCCTGGGAACGAAGTCGATGATCGTCCGTCCATCGGCACCGCTGTCGCTGCCGAAAGGGCCGATCGTTATATTGAGCGCAATTCCGAAGCCGCTGAATTTCTCGACTTGCCGGTCTTCGATGCGACCCGAACACGACGCCAACTGGAAGGCACCGACATGACCGATCTGCTCCGCTCCTGGGTCGAAAGCGCCAACACACCTGAAACCGACTTCCCGCTGAACAACCTGCCCTACGGCGTCTTTTCGAGCGGCGAAGGCACCATGCCGCGCTGCGGGGTCGCAATCGGCGAGAAGATCTTCGATCTCTGCGCCGCCGAGGGCGACGACCTCGTGACGCCTGCCGGTCATCCGGTCTTCGACGTGCCCTTCTGGAACGACTTCATGGAGCTTGGTCCCGAGGCCTGGGGAGAGTTGCGCGCCCGGCTGACCGAGCTCTTGGCGGAGGGCGCCGAACCTTTGCCCGGCTATTTGGTCGATCAGGCAGCCGTGCAGATGCACATGCCGTTCAGGGTGTCGGAATACACCGATTTCTATGCCAGCCGAAACCACGCCTTCAACGTCGGCTCTATGTTCCGCGGGCCCGAGAACGCGCTGCCGCCGAACTGGCTGCATATCCCGATCGGCTACAATGGCCGGGCCTCATCCGTCGTGGTCTCTGGCACTCCGATCATCCGGCCGCATGGCCAGCTGAAAGGTCCGGACGACGACGCGCCACGCTTCGCCGCGTCGCAGCGTTTCGACATCGAGCTGGAGATGGGCGCCATTGTCGGCCAGCCGTCGGAAGGTCCGATCTCGGTCGAACAGGCCTTCGAGAACATCTTCGGCTACGTTCTTCTCAACGATTGGTCCGCCCGCGACATCCAGGCCTGGGAATACCAGCCGCTGGGGCCGTTCCAGTCCAAGGCGACCGCCACCACGATTTCGCCCTGGATCGTGACCGCCGCCGCGCTCGAGCCCTTTCGAACCTCCACCCCGGAGCGCGAACGGGAGCTTCTGCCCTACCTCGCCGAGCCAGCGCCAATGCTCTACGACATAGCGCTCGAGGTTGGCCTGACACCCGAGGGCGGGCGGGAAACGGTGCTCTCGCAAACGAACCTCAAAGAACTCTATTACTCTGCCGCGCAGCAACTGGCCCACCACACCAGCAGCGGTTGCCCGATGCGCGTCGGTGATTTGCTCGGCTCGGGCACGATCTCGGGTGCAGAGTCGCACGCGCGCGGCTCTCTGCTCGAGATGAGCTGGGGCGGCAAGGAGCCGGTCACGCTCGATACCGGCGAAACCCGATGCTTCATCGAGGACGGTGACACGCTGACGCTGCGCGGTGCCGCCCAGGGCAAAGGCTATCGCATCGGCTTTGGCGCCTGCATGGGTCAGATTCTGCCCGCCCGCGAGATCGGCGGCTGATAGCCGCATCCACGCATCCATCTCCGGCAGTGGTGAGGGCTTGGGCCGCGTGTGCGACTTGCTGACAATTCCGTGTTATATCGAGCTAATTCCGATCCGAAACTTGCACGACCGCGTAGCTTCCACACTCCAGAAGCTACGGAAGGCAGCGCAATTCGGTCGCTGAACACCATGGAAAATATCAATCAATCCGACGACATGACGGTCCTCATCGCCGACGATGACATTGAATTTTCGGAACGTCTTGGCCGGGCACTTGCCAGACGCGGCTTCGTGCCCACCGTGACGCAAAGCTGCTCGGACGCAAGGCGCATCGCTTCGGCCGAAAAACCTGCCTTCGCCGTCTGCGATCTGCGTCTGCAGGATGGAAGCGGTCTCGACATCGTCGAAGCTTTGAAGAAAGCGCGGCCTGATGCGCGATCGATCATTCTCACAGGGTACGGCGACACGCCGACAGTGGTTGCGGCGATCAAGCTCGGCGCATTCGACTACCTCGCCAAGCCCGCATCGGGAGATGAAATCGCTCATGCGCTGTTGGCAGACCCGGCGTCATCCAAGGGTCTGCCCGATACGATCGTCGAGCCCGAGCAGGCTCGGCTGACACATATCGCCCGGATCTTCGAGGAGGTGGACGGCAACGTCTCCGAAGCCGCGCGGCGACTTGGCATGCATCGGCGGACGCTTCAGCGCATCCTTCAGCGTGCGCGCGCCAAGGGCCACGCCAGTTTCTAACTCGCTGCGAACGCCGCTTGGGCCGAGAGCTTGGGATCAGGCGTTGAACAAGGGCGTCGAGGCCGCGATGGCCCAGGCAAGAACGATCCCGGACCCCAGACCGGCACCGTTGGGGCCTGACCGCTCTTCGACCCACCTCGCCATCGTGCCGTAAACTGCCCAGAACAGGACCAGCACGGGAAGCACGGTAAAGGTCAGGCCGAGCTCTGCCGGATGCACCGTCATCGCGAGCACCAGTGCCAATAAAAATGGCACGCGCAGCCCGATCCGCGCGAGCAAACCGCGCCCGCGGACCATGTGGCGATCCGCCAGTCCGAAGAGAAGCATTCCGGGCAGCAGAGAGAGGAAAAGGATCGCTCTCGGGCCGGTCGGAACGAATGCGGCACCATAGCGGTCGAGCGCCAGCGCGAAGGCGCCAAGTCCCCAGGCGACCATCACCAGCGCTCCACCAAGATCGCGCAGGGCCAAACGGAGATCGGCTTGCAGAAGCAGGAGCACCAAGACCCCCCAGCTTCCAAAGCTGAGCGCGAGCGCCCCGAACGCGGCCAATCCGTTCAGTGGCAGGCCCGTCATCGCCAGACCACTTGCAGGGACCGCTGATAAAGACGCCGCGATGATGGCAGGACGCAGATCCTGCGCTGTCTGCCTCCTGGCCTTGGGCAAGACGGATACGATCGGCTTGAAGAGAAGCGTGATCGACAGAAGCAACGCGAGAATCCACGGTCCCGTCGACTTGGCATCTGTCGCCCTTCCGAGCCACGCGGACACTTCGTTCAGCGTTCGTGTCGACCACAAGACGCCCACGTGCCCGACCCAAGGCGCAACGACAGCGCGTCGCGACACGCTCCCGTCCCGAGCGGTAAAGCCTTCTTCGGCACGGCCGACCTGAGCGACCGTTTCCAGTGCGACATCGCGCAACCGTCCCTCGAACATTCCCGACACGATCAACAGGCGTTCGGGATGCGACGAAGTGACTGCCTCGGAATACATCGAGATCGCGACAACAGCCTCGACCGAGGGATCTCGCTGCGCGGCGCGAACGATGACGTCGGTCGCCATCGAATGCCCGACAAGCGCGACCCGGTTCTGACCCGTCCGTGCCCTTGAGCGCTCCGTGACCTCGAGTGTCTGCCTGACGAGATCTTCGGTCGTTCCGGTCACGTTCCCGATTTCAGGCGAAAGCGCCTCCTCGTGGCGTCCGTGACCGATGTAGTCGAACGCGACCACCGAATGACCCTCCCTCGCCAATGTCAGGGAAATGGCGTCCATCATCTGGCGCGATCCTGCAAAGCCGTGGGATACGACGACAAGCATGTCGCTCGCGCCTGATGGCTCATATATCGTGGCGGGCGTGCGCCCGAGCATGACGTCTTCGGTCGCGACCGAGCGTCGCGCGCTCTCGAGTTGCAAGACCGACACGGCGCCAAGCGCGAGCGCGATAAGAGTGATCAGAACGGTCAGTCGAGAGGCGGTCATGCAGTCGTATCTGGTGTCAGACGCAACAAAGGCGATGGTTGCGGCTGTTTCTGAATGGTCCTTCTAGCAGCGCGGACTCGGGCGGATCGTCTGGAAGGCGCAGTGTCGCGCCTCTGCCGCTTGGGAAAACGTCGCCTCCAAAGGCTTGATGCCGGTTCTCGCGCGTATCACGTCGCACTTGAGATGAGTATTTGATCACGTGGCCCACAGATTGGGCGCTGCGCGAACCAGTCGCGCGCGTTGCTGCAAGCCCTCACACATGGATGGCGCAAGCCCTGCTTGCTCTCGATCCGTCAGAGAAGGGCGGCACCGCATCACCCGGACAGAGGAGAGTCCATCGATGTTGTTGTCGCAGACCATCACGCCGAACCGCTTCGGGTTTGGCACGCAAATCCGCAAATCGCCGTTCTTCGACGCCACCGTGCGCTGGGGCGCGCAGAACTTTTCCGTCTACAATCACATGTATATCCCGCGGGACTTCGGCGATCCGGAGCAGAACTTCCGGAACCTCGTGAACACCGCGATCCTGTGCGACGTCGGCGTTGAGCGTCAGGTGGAGATCACCGGACCCGACGCGGCGCGGTTCACGCAGATGCTCACACCTCGCGATCTGTCCAAGATGGCGGTCGGCCAGTGCAAATACGTGCTGATCACCAATGCCGAAGGCGGCATTCTGAACGATCCGATCGTCCTGAGGCTGAACGAGGACCGGTTCTGGCTCTCGCTGGCTGACAGCGACATCCTGCTCTGGGCTCAGGGGCTGGCGGTCAATTCCGGAATGGACGTGACGATCCGCGAACCCGACGTCTCGCCGCTGCAGCTGCAAGGCCCGAACTCCGGGCGCATCATGCAGGCATTGCTCGGAGACGAGATCCTCGATCTGCGTTACTTCTGGCTGCGTGAACTCGAGCTCAACGGGATACCCGTGGTCGTGTCGCGGACGGGCTGGTCGAGCGAGCTTGGATACGAGATTTACCTGCAGGACAGCACACGCGGTGATGAGCTCTGGGAGACGATCATGGCCGCGGGTCAGTATCATGGCCTGCAACCGGGGCATACCTCGACGATCCGCCGGATCGAGGCAGGTATGCTGTCCTACCATGCCGATATGAACGCACAGACCAACCCGTTCGAGCTTGGCCTCGATCGTCTGGTGAACCTCGATATCGATGCCGATTTCATCGGCAAAGAGGCACTCAAGCGGATCAAAGAGACGGGGGTGACCCGTCAGCAGATCGGACTGGTGCTGGAGACGACGCCGCTGCCCGGACCGAATACGGTGTTCTGGCCGATCCTCAAGGACGCGGCACGGATCGGCTATGTCACCTCGGCGGTCTATTCGCCGCGTCTTGAGAAAAACATCGCTCTCGCGATGGTCGACGCGACATACGCCGGTATCGGCAACGACGTGCAGGTGATGGTCGACAATTTGATGGTCCGCGGAGACGTGGTCGAGCGCCCGTTCTTCGATCCGAAAAAGGCACTGGCGACGGGCGCGTCGCAATTGGGATAACCGGTCATTCCGGAGAGTACGAGTTCTCCCGGACCGGGGTCACGAGGCGGCTTGGAGCGCGCGTTGACTGCGCGCGCTCACGTTTTGACCACGGACGGCTCCGCGAGCTTTTCAGGCTGAGCGGAGGGGACGGCCTCCCATCCGAGGAGCTGGGTGATCTTCAACCGTTGCCCGTAGCCAAGCAGAAGCAGGATGAGCGCTGTGCCGATAATGGGCATGTGCCCGATGAACTCCACCAGCGCGGCCTCGTTCTCGCCTTGAAGAATGAAGGCTACGTTGGAGATCGCCATCATGATCGACAGGGCGAGAACGGCGAGCCGAACAGTGACGCCCAGGATCAAGACGACGCCGATCACGGCTTCGATCATGCCTGCGGACAGAACGAAGAGCTGGTCGGTGAACACCGTGAAGCCCAACGCCTCCATGAAGTTCCACCCGTAAGCGGCGACAAACGACTGCCCGAGCGCCGACGGCGCAAGCTTCTCCCCGATCGCGAGCGCCACGAGCGAAATGCCGGTCCAGATTCGCAAGGCGGCAACCGAGTAGAGCTTGGCAATCTCGCGCCTTTCGGGGTCGTTTAGGTTGTTGAACAGGATGAAGAGCGCGATGCCGATAAAGATCGAATATTCCAGTGCCGCGCGCAGCCCGCAGGTGACCAGAACGCCCGCGTGCAACACGAGCATCAGGACCGCTGTCCATTTGAGCCATCGATTGGCGATCAGGAGAATCCCGATCCCTGCCTGCAAGAACAAAAGCGCGGTAAAGACAGGGCCTTCCATGACGTGATGCGGCGCAAGCAGAGCGCCCTCATAGGCAGTGAGCAGAAAGCTCATTCCGGTGAATACGCGGAGGATTTCGATGAAATCATGCCGGGTCTTGCTATCGACGATCCTCAGAACCGGCAGCTTCAAATCGAGCCAGACCGCGAAGAGGATGAGTCCCAAGGCGAGTGCCGACCAGACAAGAAAGGCGGGATCGGTAAAGGCATAATTCGGCGCCACGTCGCCGGGCGTATCGACGAACCAATTCACATGCCCAAGCGCTGGCGACGCAGCAAGAAACGTGGCCGCGACCAACGAGGCTCGAAACGCATTTTGCATCGTCGTCGACATCCTTTTCGTCCAGGGCGGCCTGCCACAAAACTGGCCAGAGAGGGTCGGGAGGAACAAACACCCGGCGATCGGGATGATATCTATGCGGGCAAATCGCCTTTCCCATAACAGTCGGGCGAGCGCTGCAATGTGCCGCAGGACAGACCCGCGATGCGGGGTAAGTGGCGTCCTGTAAGTCTTTTATGGGCCATTTGCCTTTGAGAGAGAGCGCCACGAGCCGCTCTTGAGACGAGGGGCAAGCCCCGCAAACGCGCAGATACGCGACACCGCCTTGCACGGCGGTGGCGGTGGACGCTGCGGCAGACTTGCGCTAGGCGCCTTCGCGAACGCGATGCGGAGGAGAGTGCATGCCCCGACTGAGGCTGCGCCGGAACGCCCCTTTCGAGGTGGTCACCCTTGGTGAGATGATCGGTAGCGCCGAGGAGATGGCGCTCGTCAATCCGAATGCTAAGTTCCCGCTGGACCCGCTGGAATGGCAGGAAAAATGGCTGAACGAGCCGGACGACAAATCGTTCTATCTCGTCGATGCCGACGGAAGCGACGTCGGCTTCTTCGCGCTTCGCGTCGGTATCGGACCCGAGGTCCGGCATCTGACCTATGCGTTCGTTGTGCCCGAAGCGCGAGGGGGCGCGGGAGAGCAGATGGCCGGACTGGTGATCGAGGCGGCGCGCAGCCTCGAGGCGCTGACCGTGACGCTGAAATGCGAGACGGACAACCTGCCCGCGCTCAACGCCTATCGCTCGGCCGGGTTCGCGACCCTGTCGGAGCGCGGCGGCATGGCGACGATGAAGCTCGATCTGGGCTAGCCAGGGGCGGACCGGAACCGGCATTGAGCCGGTCCCGGTCCGGGCGAGGGCGCGGCCCTCGCGCTCCCGCGGTATTTCCGCCAACCCAAAGAGGGGAGGTCAGACTGTCAGACCTTCCGGCTCGTCGAGGTCATGGGCCCGGCAACATGCTGTCAGGGTATTGGCCAGCAGGCAGGCGATGGTCATCGGACCGACGCCGCCCGGAACCGGGGTGATCGCGCCCGCGACCTCGCTGACCTCGTCGAACGCGACGTCGCCGAGGAGCTTGGTTTTGCCCGGTTTGTCAGGATGCGGGATGCGCGTGATCCCGACATCGATCACCGTCGCGCCGGGTTTGACCCAATCGGCCTTGACCATCTCGGCGCGGCCGACGGCGGCCACGACGATGTCGGCGCGGCGGACCGTCTCGGCGAGATCCTTCGTGCGGGAATGGGCGATGGTCACCGTGCAGTTCTCGCGCAGGAGGAGCTGGGCCATCGGTTTGCCGAACAGGTTCGAGCGGCCGATCACGACCGCGTCCAGACCCGAGAGATTGGGAATGCGGTCGCGCAGCAGCATCAGGCAGCCGAGTGGCGTGCAGGAGACGAGGCCTTTCTCGCCACTGGCCAGAAGCCCTGCATTCACGACGCTCAGCCCGTCAACGTCCTTTGATGGATCGATTCGCGCGACGATCGCACGCTCGTCGAGGTGATCCGGCACGGGGAACTGGCAGAGAATTCCGTGTACCTCTGGATCGGCGTTCAGCTTGTCGATCAGCGCGAAGAGATCTGCCTCGGAGGTGTCGGCGGGCAGCGCATGCTTGAACGAGCGCATTCCGACCTCTGTCGTCTGCTTGTGCTTGGCGGCGACGTAGACCTCGCTGGCCGGATCCTCGCCCACGAGGACGACGGCGAGGCCCGGGATGATCCCGTTCTCCTCGCGCAGACGCGTCACATGGTCCGAGATCTTCTCGCGGATGTCGGCGGCGAAGGCCTTGCCGTCGATGATGGTGGCGCTCATTTTGTTCCTTTCCCGGTCATGCCCAAGGCGTCGCGGGGCGGGGATATACCCCGCCCCCGTCGATGAACAGTCTCAGAACAGCCCTTCGATCTCGCCGGCTTCGTTGAGGCGGATGTTCTGCGCCGCAGGTGCCGAGGGCAGGCCAGGCATCGTCATGATCTCGCCGCAGATCGCGACGATGAAGCCCGCGCCGGCGGACAGGCGCACTTCGCGGACGGGGATCGTGAAGCCGGTCGGCGCGCCGCGCTGGGTCGGGTCGGTTGAGAAAGAGTACTGCGTCTTGGCCATGCAGACTGGCAGCTTGCCGTAGCCCTGATCTTCCCATTCCTTGAGCTGGGCGCGGATCTTGCCGTCCATCACCACGCCGTCGGCGCGGTAAATGCGGGTTGCGACCGTCTCGATCTTGTCCGCAAGGCCCATCTCGTCTTCGTAGAGCGGGGCGAAATCAGACACGCCGCTGTCGGCGATCTCGGCGACCTTCGTGGCAAGTTCGGTGACGCCTGCAGAGCCGTCGGCCCAGTGCTTGGCGAGGATCGCCTCGGAACCCTGCTCGGCCACGAAATCCTTCACCGCCTGCACCTCGGCATCGCTGTCGCCCGCGAAGTGGTTGATCGCGACCACGACCGGAACGCCGAAGCTTTTGACGTTCTCGATATGGCGGCCGAGGTTGGCGCAGCCGGACTTCACCGCCTCGACGTTCTCTGCTCCGAGGTCGGCCTTGGCGACGCCACCGTTCATCTTCATCGCGCGCACCGTCGCGACGAGCACCACGGCGGAGGGGGCGAGACCCGCCTTGCGACACTTGATATCGAAGAACTTCTCGGCACCGAGGTCGGCTCCGAAGCCGGCTTCCGTCACCACGTAGTCCGCCAGCTTGAGCGCGGTCTTGGTCGCGATGACCGAATTGCATCCGTGCGCGATGTTGGCGAAGGGGCCGCCATGCACGAAGGCGGGGTTGTTCTCGAGGGTTTGCACGAGGTTTGGCTGCATCGCGTCCTTGAGGAGCACGGTCATCGCGCCTTCCGCACCGATGTCACGGCAATAGACGGGGCTCTTGTCGCGGCGGTAGGCGACGATCATCGCGCCGAGGCGCGTTTCGAGATCTTTGAGATCGGAGGCCAGGCAGAGGATCGCCATCACCTCGGAGGCGACGGTGATGTCGAAGCCCGCCTCGCGCGGGAAGCCGTTCGCGACACCGCCGAGCGAGGCAGTGATCTGGCGGAGAGCGCGGTCGTTCATGTCGAGAACGCGGCGCCAGACGACGCGGCGAATGTCGATCTCGGTCTCGTTGCCCCAGTAGATGTGGTTGTCGATCATTGCCGACAGCAGGTTATGCGCGGAGGTAATCGCGTGGAAGTCGCCGGTAAAATGGAGGTTCATGTCCTCCATCGGCACGACCTGTGCGTAGCCGCCGCCTGCCGCGCCGCCTTTCATGCCGAAGTTCGGCCCGAGTGAGGCTTCCCGGATGCAGATCGCCGCCTTCTTGCCGATCGCGTTTAGGCCGTCGCCGAGGCCAACGGTCGTCGTGGTCTTTCCCTCGCCCGCAGGGGTCGGGTTGATGGCGGTCACCAGGATCAGCTTGCCGTCGGGCTTGCCCGCGAGGCTGTTGATGAAGTCCTGTCCGACCTTGGCCTTGTCATGGCCATAGGGCAGGAGCGCATCGCCGGGAATCCCGAGCTTTTCGCCGATTTCCTGGATGTATTTCTTGTTCGCCGCGCGGGCGATTTCGATATCGGTCTTAGGTGCCATTGTCCCTCGCTCTCCCGTGCGGGCGCTTCATGCCTGTGCAGGGCCGGATGACGCCCTTGCGTGTTCTGAACAATCGCGAATCCGCGCGCTCATGGCGTCTGTAAGCGACTACGGGTTTCCTTTTCGCGGCAACGGGTGCGGAAAGGGGTGGTTGCGAGCCCGTGATGGGCGCTACCTCTGGGGCAGACCCGGGAGGACGAGATGGCGAAACCGAGAATACTCATCACGCGCAAATGGCCTGACGCCTGCGAGGCCCGCGTCCGGCGCGACTACGATGTCGTGCTGAACGAGACTGACGAGCCTCTCTCTCAAGATGATCTGCAGGAGGCGCTGGGCAGGTTCGACGCGGTCTGCCCGACAGTGACAGACAGGTTCTCGGCCCACCTTCTGAGCAAAGCCGCCAAGACAAAGCTGATCGGGAATTTCGGGGTCGGCTTCAATCATATCGACGTGGACGCAGCCGAAGAGGCCGGGATCACCGTCACCAACACACCCGGCGTGCTGACCGATTGCACGGCGGATCTGGCGATGACGCTGATGCTGATGGTCACGCGCCGCGCGGGCGAGGGCGAGCGACTGGTGCGGGCGGGAGACTGGCATGGTTGGAAGCCGACGCAGCTCGTCGGCGCGCGGCTCACGGGCAAGACGCTCGGTATTGTCGGAATGGGCCGGATCGGGATCGCCACCGCGCGGCGGGCGCAAGCAGGTTTTGGCATGAACGTGGTCTACTACAATCGCTCCGAGGTCTCGCCCGAGCGTCTTGACGGGCTCAAGGCGGAGCGACTGGACGATATCGACGCGGTCTGCGAGGCGGCGGACATAGTCTCGCTGCACCTGCCGGGCGGTGGTGCGAATAGTAAGGTTCTCGATGCAGGGCGCATCGCGAAGATAGGCCCGGAAGGGTTCCTCGTGAACACCGCACGCGGCGATGTTGTCGACGAGCCAGCCTTGATCGACGCGTTGCATAGCGGCGCGCTCGGCGGTGCGGGTCTCGATGTCTACGCGGCGGAGCCGCACGTCCCCGAGCCGCTCCGCGCACTCGACAACGTGGTTCTGCTGCCGCATCTGGGATCCGCCACCGCGGAGACACGCGAGGCGATGGGGCACATGGTTCTCGACAATCTAGATGCGTTCTTCGCCGGGCGGGACGTGCCGAACCCGGTTCGCTGATCAATTCCCGGTATTCATCCGCTTGGGTTCGCCAGACGCGAAATCCGTGCCAATGTAAGGCTTTTTCGCGTCCTTCCAGGCCTGGAAGCCGCCTTCGAGATGGGCGATGACATCAAAGCCCGCTTCGATGGCGATTTTCCCCATACGCTCGGACCTGAGACCCGAGCCGCAATGCAGAACGAGACGGCGGCCTTGTTGCGGCGGCAGCGCGGTCGCATCGAAATAGGCCATCGGGAAATTCAGTGCCCCCTCGATCCGCTCGAGCCCGAATTCCTGAGGTGTCCGGACGTCGATCAGCACGATCTCGCGGGCCTCGAGTGCGGTGGCGACCTCCTCGGGCGTCCAGCGCTCGAACGTGGCCGAGCCAATCTTCTCGCTGTCCATCGGGTATCCTTTCAGAACTTGTTCGCGGGGATCTTGAGGTAAGCGCTGCCGTCGCTTTCGGGTTCCGGCAGGCGGCCGCCGCGCAGGTTCATCTGCAAAGCAAACAGCATCCGGTCAGGCAGGCCGAGGGTTGCGTCGCGCTCGTCGCGGATCTTGCGATAGTCCGCTTCGGAGATGCCTCCGCCGAGGTGCTTGTTATGTGCGCGATGCTCGGCGACACTCGCCTCCCACGCGGGGTCTGTGCGGTCGCCGACGGGCGGGTAATCGTGACCGACGAAGAGACGCGTCTCTTCGGGAAGATCGAGGATCGCCATCAGCGAGCGGTAAAGCTCCGCCGAGGAGCCGCCCGGAAAGTCGGCGCGCGTCGTTCCGGCATCTACATGCATGAACGTGTCATGCACGAAGGCCGCATCGCCCATGACATAGGTGATCGAGCCGAGCGTATGGCCGGGCGAGAGCATGACCTGCACGTCGATATCCCCAAGCCGGAAGCTGTCGCCATCCGCGAGAAGCCTGTCGAAATCGCGCGCCGGATCGAAGGCATCCGGCATGTTGTAGATCTTTCGCCAGAGGACGGCGATCTCGCGCACCTTTTCCCCGATCGCGGTCGGAGCTCCGAGCTTTTCCTTGAGATGGGCCTGCGCCATGACGTGGTCGGCATGGGGATGCGTGTCGAGGATCCATTCGACCTCGAGACCTTCACGCGCCACGAATTCGAGCACTTCGTCCGCGCTTTCGGTCGACAGTCGCGCCGAGGCGGGATCGAAATCCAGCACCACGTCGATCAGCGCGGCTTTCCGCGTCGCAGGATCTGTTGCCACGTACATGATGGAGCCGGTCGCTTGGTCATAGAATCCCGTGACCTCGGGGCTTCGGGGGCCTGTCGACGGGGATGTTCTGGTAAACATTGCGGGCATGTCCTCATTCGCTTTTGTATTCAGATAATGGAATGTGTTGGTGATGCAAGGCCCGCGGGCCGATCCTCTGGCAATCTCTGGCGCAGGCTGAAATCGTCATTTCAGAATCGCGGGCTGGCATGCTAGATATCGCGTCATGAACTCGCACAGCCCCAAGATCCGGCCCACAATCCGACAGCTTGACGACGCGGCCATCAATCGGATCGCGGCGGGCGAAGTTGTGGAGCGCCCGGCTTCCGCGGTCAAGGAACTGGTCGAGAACGCCATTGATGCGGGCGCAACCCGGATCGGGATCGACATCGCGGATGGGGGCAAGACCCTTATACGGGTCAGTGACGATGGCTGCGGGATGACCCCCGAAGAGCTGCCGCTCGCGCTGTCGCGGCACGCCACCTCGAAGATCGACGGATCGGATCTCTTGGACATCCGCTCCTTCGGGTTCCGGGGCGAAGCGCTGCCTTCGCTCGGCGCGGTGGGGCGGCTGACGATCCAGAGCCGCGCGGAAGCGGCTGACGGGGCCGAACTCTCGGTCTCTGGCGGCATCGCGGAGCTGGCGCGACCTTCCGCGCTGCGACCCGGCACGATCGTGACCTTGCGCGATCTCTTCTTCGCCACGCCCGCGCGTCTGAAGTTCCTGCGGACCGACCGGGCCGAGGTTCAGGCGGTGGGCGAGGTGGTGCGCCGTCTTGCGATGGCAGAGCCGTCCGTGGGGTTCACCCTGCGCGATGTCTCGGGCGGCTGCGAGGGGCGCGTGACCTTCCGCGCCGATCCAGTCACCGGCGATCTTTTCGAAGCATTGACCGGACGGCTGGCCCAGATCATGGGGCGCGACTTCACCGATAACGCGATCCGCGTCGATGCCGAGCGCGAGGGCACGCGGATGACCGGTCTCGCTGCGCTGCCGACCTATTCGCGCGGCTCGGCCGTGGCGCAGCATGTCTTCGTCAATGGGCGTCCTGTGAAAGACAAGCTGCTGATCGGCGCACTGCGCGGAGCCTATTCGGACTTCCTGTCGCGCGACCGGCATCCCGCTGTGGCGCTGTTCATCGATTGCGATCCGCGGCGCGTGGACGTGAACGTGCATCCGGCGAAATCCGAAGTCCGCTTCCGTGATCCCGGCCTCGTGCGCGGCCTGGTCGTGTCGGGGCTGAAACACGCATTGGCAGAAGCCGGACACCGTGCGTCCTCGACCGTGGCGGGGGCCGCGCTCGGTGCGATGCGGCCAGAAATCGTCGGACCGCGCGTCTACCAGATGGACCGGCCCTCACCGCAGGCGCTGTCCTCGGCTCGGGCGGCTCAGGCGCCGGGTTTTGCCGAGATGGAGACCGCCTGGTCCGGCCGTGTGGAAGACACCACACCCGAAACGCCGGAAACCGATCCCGCCGTCCTGCCGCTCGGCGCGGCGCGCGGACAGGTCCACGAGAATTACATCATCGCTCAGACTGAAACCGGCATGGTCATCGTCGATCAGCACGCCGCGCATGAGCGTCTCGTCTACGAAAAGCTCAAACGTCAGATGGCCGAACGCGGTGTCGCGGCGCAAGCGCTTCTGATCCCCGAAGTGGTGGATCTCTCCGCCTCCGATTGCGCGCTTCTCCTCGAGGCCGCGGACGACCTGGCGCGCATGGGCCTCACGATCGAGCCATTCGGCGGCAGCGCCATCGCGATCCGCGAGACGCCCGCGATCCTTGGTGAGGTCAATGCAGAGGCCTTGATCCGAGACGTGCTCGATGAGCTGTCCGAAGGCGGCGGCTCGCGTCTTGTTCAGGACAAGCTCGAAGCGATCCTGAGTCGCGTCGCCTGTCACGGTTCGATCCGCTCGGGCCGCCGGATGCGCGCAGAAGAGATGAACGCGCTTCTGCGGGAGATGGAAGCCACGCCGCACTCGGGCCAATGCAACCACGGCCGGCCCACCTATATCGAGCTGGGGCTCGCGGATATCGAAAAACTCTTCGGACGGGCCTGATGGACGCTTTCCTCACCGATCTGCAAACGGGCGACCCTCTCGCGCTCGGCATCGCCGCGGCGGCTGCTGTCGCCGTGTTGCTCGTGCTTCTGATGGTGCTCGCGATCCGCCGCGCCGGGCGCTCGGCGCGCGTGACCGAAGATCTGGCGCGGCATCTCTCGCGCCTTGGGCAGGACGTGCAGCAACTTGGGCAAGGGCAAACCCAGCTTGCCGGCAGCTTGCAGACCGTCTCCGAAACGGCGAGCCACGCGCAAATGCAGGTTCTGCAAACGATGGAGAGCCGGCTTGCAGAAGTGCAGCGGCAGATGGCTGACCGTCTGGCGGATAGTCAGCTCAAGCAGGCGCGCTCCATGTCCGACATGCAGGAGAAGATGGGCGAGGTGCTCAACGGGCAGGCGACCAAGACGGCGTCCTCGCTCACTCAATTGCAGGAACGCCTCGCGACAATCGACAAGGCGCAGGAGAACATCACCAAGCTCTCGGGCGACGTGCTATCTTTGCAGGACATCCTGTCGAACAAGCAGACGCGTGGGGCGTTCGGAGAGATCCAGCTGACCGATATCGTCGGCAAGGCGCTGCCGTCGGACAGCTACACGCTGCAGGCGACGCTCTCGAACGGCAAGCGCGCCGATTGTCTGATCCATCTGCCGAACCCTCCGGGGCCGATCGCGATCGACTCCAAATTCCCGCTGGAGGCCTACGAGGCGCTCCGCCGCGCCGAGACGCAGGAGCAAGCGACGCGCGCGGCGCAAGCGCTGCGGCTGGCAGTGCGAAAGCATATCCGCGACATTGCCGAACGCTACATCATCGAAGGCGAGACTGCCGAGGGCGCGATCATGTTCCTGCCATCTGAAGCGGTTTACGCGGAGTTGCACGCCAACTTCCCCGATACCGTCCGCGAAGGCTTTGCCGCGCGGGTCTGGATCGTCTCGCCCACGACCTGCATGGCGACGCTGAACACGATGCGCGCCATCCTCAAGGACGCGCGGATGCGCGAGCAGGCGGGGGCGATCCGCAAGGAGCTTTCGCTGCTTTACACCGATGTCGACCGCCTCGGCACCCGGGTCGAGAACCTCGACCGGCATTTCGGGCAGGCCTCGAAAGACATCGCCGAGATCAAGATCTCGGCCGACAAGGCGGGCCGGCGCGCGAAGCGGCTCGACAATTTCGACTTCGAGGAGTTGGCCGAAAGCGCCGAGCCGCGCGTCCTCGAGCTGAAAGACGGCCACTAAGGCCGGAAATCGGCGAAATCCTCCTGAAAAGGTTGCAAGATCGTCCGGGCCGTGGTGCGCTTCTCTTGAAGTGAGCGGTAACGGAGACACCATGTATCCGGAACCAATCATCGGGCACCGAGGTTTTTCGGTGCATCCGCGAACAGCCCCAAGGGCGGCGCGACAGGGAGGATGGCGATTTGCGAGACGTGCAGCCGCGTCATTGCGCGTTTTTGTTCAACGATGAACTAAAACGGCATGTCCTGGACGCATATCAAACTTGCGTCTCTCCGCGTATCCATGAAAATTCTGCAATGCTACATCCGGCGCTGACTATGCCGCAGCGTCAAATCGCGTCCGACATTAATGCTTCGCTTAGCGTTAAGCGAAAATATGACGACGCAGTCGCGCTCGATGAGGGAGATGCCAGATGAAAGATACCCCGAACGATATCGATCCTGTCGAATCGAAGGAATGGCAGGAGGCGATTGAAGACGTCATCCAGCGCGACGGCCCGAACAGGGCGCATTTCCTTCTCGACAAGGCCGTCAGCCAGGCTCGTGCCGCCGGCGCCAACCTCCCCTTCACGGCGACCACGCCGTATCAGAACACCATCTCCCCCGATGACGAGATCGACGTTCCGGGCGATATGGAAATGGAGTGGCGCATTCGGACCATCAATCGCTGGAACGCGATGGCGACGGTCGTGCGCGCGAACAAGGAGAAGGACGGGATCGGTGGTCATATCGCCTCCTTCGCCTCCTCGGCCGCGCTCTACGACGTCGGCCTGAACCATTTCTGGCGGGCGAAATCGACGATGCATGGCGGCGATCTGGTCTTCTTCCAGGGCCACGTGATCCCAGGCATCTACGCGCGATCCTTCATGGAAGGGCGTCTGTCCGAGGAGGATCTGAAATCCTTCCGCTCCGAAGTGGATGGTGGTCTGTCCTCCTATCCCCACCCCTGGCTGATGCCGGATTACTGGCAGTTCCCCACGGTCTCGATGGGGCTTGGGCCGATGATGGCGGTCTACCAGGCGCGCTTCATGAAATACCTGCACAATCGCGGCCTCATCGACATGGGCGACCGCAAGGTCTGGGCCTTCCTTGGCGATGGCGAGATGGACGAGCCCGAAAGCCTCGGCGCGATCTCCATCGCGGCGCGGGAAGGTCTCGACAACCTGATCTTTGTCATCAACTGTAACCTGCAGCGGCTCGACGGTCCGGTGCGCGGCAATTCCAAGATCGTGCAGGAACTCGAGGGCAATTTCCGCGGCGCGGGCTGGCAGGTGCTCAAGCTCCTCTGGGGCCGCGGCTGGGACGAGCTTCTGGAGCGCGACACCTCCGGCAAGCTGCGCCAGCTCATGGACGAGACGATCGACGGCGATTACCAGACCTTCAAATCGAAGGATGGTGCCTATATCCGCGAGCATTTCTTCGGCAAGTATCCCGAGACGGCCGAGCTTGTGAAGGACTGGACCGACGACGAGATCTGGGGCCTGCGCCGGGGCGGGCACGACATCAAGAAGGTGTACAACGCCTATCACCGCGCGACCCATACCGAAGGGCAGCCGACCTGTATCCTCGTGAAGACCGTGAAGGGCTATGGCATGGGCACGGCGGGCGAGGGCATGAACATCGCCCACCAGTCCAAGAAGATGCAGGTCGATCAGCTGAAAGCGATGCGCGACCGCTTCCGCATTCCGATCGAGGACAACGACCTCGAGAAGGTGCCGTTCGTTACGCTGAACAACGCGCAGAAGAGCTACCTTGCTGATCGCCGCAAGGAACTTGGCGGCGAGTTCCCCAAGCGCAGCGCGGACGCACCGAAGCTCGAGGTGCCCGGTCTCGACAAGTTCAAGAAGGAACTCCAGTCATCGGGCGACCGCGAATTCTCGTCGACGATGGCCTTCGTGCGGATCATGACGACGCTCCTGCGCGACAAGGAGATCGGCAAGTACGTCGTGCCCATCGTGCCCGATGAGAGCCGTACTTTCGGGATGGAAGGGCTGTTCCGGTCCGTCGGCATCTACAACCCCTTGGGGCAGAACTACACGCCGCAAGACGCCGACCAGATGGCCTATTACAAGGAGAGCAAGGACGGCCAGGTGCTTCAGGAAGGCATCAACGAGGCCGGCGCCATGTCCGACTGGATCGCGGCGGCGACCGCCTATTCCACGCACGGCGTGCCGATGATCCCGTTCTACATCTTCTACTCGATGTTCGGCTTCCAGCGGATCGGTGACTTCGCCTGGGCCGCAGGCGACAGCCGTGCGCGGGGCTTCATGCTGGGCGGCACGGCGGGCCGGACCACGCTCAACGGTGAGGGACTTCAGCACGAGGACGGGCACAGCCACATCCTCGCCGGCACGGTTCCGAACTGCATCTCCTACGATCCGACCTTCTCTTACGAGGTGGCGGTGATCGTTCAGAACGGGCTCCAGCGCATGTACGCGGACCAGGAGGATGTCTATTACTACATCACCCTGATGAACGAGAACTACGCCCATCCCGAAATGCCGACGGGCGCGGAAGAAGGGATCATCAAGGGTCTTTACCGGATGCAGAAGACCTCGCGCCCGGGCAAGAAGCACGTGAACCTCATGGGCTCCGGGACGATCCTCATCCAGGCGATCCGCGCGGCGGAGATGCTGAAGGAAGACTTCGGCGTCAGCTCCGACATCTGGTCGGCGACCTCGTTCAACGAGCTTGCGCGCGACGGTCAGGATGCGATGCGCCATAACCGGCTGAACCCGCTCGGCGAGGAGCGCGTGCCTTATGTCACGCAACTGCTCGACGGCGTGAAGGGCCCGGTCATCGCGGCCACGGACTACATGAAGAACTTCGCCGAGCAGATCCGCGCTTTCGTTCCCCAGCGTTACACGGTGCTTGGAACCGACGGGTTCGGGCGCTCGGACAGCCGCGAGAACCTGCGCCGCTTCTTCGAGGTCGACGCCAACCACATCGCGGCGGCCGCGATGGCCGATCTCTACCGCGAAGGCGCGGTGAGCGAGAAAGACCTTCAGAAGGCGCTCGACAAATACAACATCGACGGCGGCAAGCCGAACCCGCGCCTGAGCTGACACGCGGAACGAGGAGACAGACGACATGACGACCGAAGTGAAAGTTCCCGATATCGGCGATTTCTCCGATGTGCCGGTAATCACGGTTCTCGTAAGCGTGGGCGATACAATCTCGGAAGAAGATCCGCTGATCGAGCTTGAAAGCGACAAGGCGACGATGGAAGTGCCATCCTCGCATGGCGGCACGGTGAAGGAGATCAAGATCTCCGAAGGCGACAACGTCAACGAAGGCGACGTGATCCTCATCATCGAGGAAGCGTCGGGCGGCTCGGACGAGGGATCGAACGGATCCGAAGAAAAGGCCGCGCCCAAGGAGGAACCCAAGAAAGAGGAGCCCAAGGCCGAGGAAGCCCCGAAAGCGGCGGAGGCCCCCGCGCCCGTGACCGACAAGGGTTTCGGCAAGGTTCATGCCTCGCCTTCCGTCCGGGCCTTCGCCCGCCGGGTCGAGATCGACCTAGCATCGGTGAACGGCACTGGCCGGAAGGGCCGGATCCTGCGTGAGGATGTCGAGAAGGCGCTTGCTTCCCGTTCGACGCCCGCCGCATCGGGCGGCGCGCAGGCGCAGGGCGGAATGGGCATTCCGCCGATCCCGCCGGTCGACTTCTCCAAGTTCGGCCCGGTCGAGGATGTGGAGATGTCCCGGATCAAGAAGCTGTCGGGCCCCGCGCTTCACCGCTCCTGGCTCAACATCCCGCATGTGACCAACAACGAAGAAGCCGACATCACCGAGCTCGACAAATACCGCAAGGAGCTCGACACCGAAGCGAAGGAGCAGGGCTACCGCGTCACGCTTCTGTCGTTCATCATCAAGGCCAGCGTCGGCGCGCTGAAAAAGCATTGGGAGTTCAACTCGTCGATTCATCCCGACGGCGACAAGCTGATCCGCAAGCACTTCTACAATATCGGCTTCGCGGCGGACACGCCGAACGGCCTCGTCGTGCCGGTTCTGAAGGATGCGGACCGCAAGGGCATCGTCGAGATCTCGAAGGAGCTCGGCGATCTGTCCGCGGCAGCGCGCGACGGCAAGCTCAAGGGCGACCAGATGCAGGGCGCGACCTTCACGATCTCGTCCCTCGGCGGGATCGGGGGCACCGATTTCACGCCCATCGTCAACGCGCCCGAAGTGGCGATCCTGGGGCTGTCACGCTCCAAGATGGCGCCCGTCTGGGACGGCGAGCAATTCGTGCCCCGCAACATGCTGCCGCTGTCGCTGTCCTACGATCACCGGGCTATCGACGGTGCGCTCGCCGCGCGGTTCAACGCGCATCTGAAATACCTTCTGGCCGATCCGCGCCGGATCATGCTGTAAGCGAGAGGCCCGAACCCCATGGATATCAAGGTTCCCGATATAGGCGACTTCTCCGACGTGCCCGTCATCACCGTTCTGGTGAGCGTCGGGGACACCGTCGAAAAGGAAGATCCGCTGATCGAGCTTGAAAGCGACAAGGCGACGATGGAAGTGCCGTCCTCGCATGCCGGCAAGATCACGGAAATCAAGGTGGCTGAGGGCGATACCGTCTCCGAAGGCGACGTGATCATGGTGATCGAGGCCGCCGACGCGGATGCGGCCGAAGACAAAGCGGACGACGCCAAGGGCCAGGGCGGCCAGCAGGGCGGCGGCTATGGCGATCGGGGCGCGGATGCGCGCGCTGCGCCGGAAAAGGTCGAACCCGCCGGCTCTGCCTCGGGCCAAGGCGACAAGCACGCGGAAGTCGTGGTGCTGGGCTCCGGCCCCGGCGGCTACAGTGCGGCGTTCCGCGCCGCTGATCTCGGCAAGAAGGTCATCCTGATCGAGCGCTATCCCTCGCTGGGTGGTGTCTGTCTGAACGTGGGCTGCATTCCTTCCAAGGCTCTTTTGCACGTTGCCAAGGTCATCACGGAGGCGGACGAGATGGGCAGCCACGGTGTCAGCTTCGGCAAGCCCAAGATCGATCTCGACGAGCTGCGGTCCTTCAAGGACGGCGTCGTGCAACAGCTGACAGGCGGACTCGAGGGGCTCTCTAAGGGCCGAAAGGTCGAGGTCGTGCGCGGCTTCGGTAAGTTCACCGGCCCCAACATGATCGCGGTCGAGGGGGATGACGGGACGACGAACGTCTCGTTCGATCAATGCATCATCGCGGCAGGCTCGGAGCCCGTGGAACTGCCCTTCATTCCCAATGACGACGACCGGGTGATCGATTCCACCGGCGCGCTGGAGCTCAAGGACATTCCGAAGCGGATGCTGATCCTCGGTGGCGGCATCATCGGTCTCGAGATGGCCTGTGTCTATGACGCGCTCGGCAGCCAGATCACCGTCGTCGAACTGATGGACCAGATCATCCCCGGCGCGGACAAGGATCTCGTCAAGCCGCTGATGACCCGGATCAAGGGCCGCTACGAGAACATACATCTCAAGACCAAGGTGACGAATGTCGAGGCGCTGAAAAAAGGACTCAAGGTCACGTTCGAGGACGACAAGGGCGAGAGCTTCACCGACACGTTCGACAAGGTGCTGGTCGCGGTCGGGCGCAAGCCCAACGGCAAGCTCATCGACGCCGAGAAGGCCGGGGTGAAGGTAGACGAGCGCGGCTTCATTGCCGTGGACGAATTCCAGCGCACCGGCCAGAGCCACATCTTCGCCATAGGCGACGTGGTCGGCCAGCCGATGCTGGCGCACAAGGCCGTGCACGAAGGCAAGGTCGCGGCCGAGGTCGCCTCGGGCGAAAAGCGTGCCTTCGATGCCCGCGTGATTCCCTCCGTCGCCTATACCGATCCCGAAGTCGCCTGGTGCGGCCTCACCGAGACGCAGGCGAAGGAGCAGGGCATCAAGGTCGAGAAGGGCGTGTTCCCCTGGGCGGCGTCAGGGCGGTCTCTGTCCAATGGACGCTCAGAGGGCATGACCAAGCTTCTCTTCGATCCCGAGGATGACCGCGTGATCGGCGCGGCGATCGTCGGGACCAATGCGGGCGATCTGATCTCCGAAGTGGCTCTGGCCATCGAGATGGGCGCCGATGCGGTCGATCTCGGGCACACGATCCACCCGCATCCAACGCTGTCGGAAACAGTGAACTTCGCCGCGGAGATGTTCGAAGGAACGATCACAGACCTGATGCCGCCCAAGAAGAAAAAGGCGTCCTGATCCAGCGGTCCCGCGCGCATCTGCGCGCGGGTCATCTTGACCAAAGGCCCCGCGTTGCGGGGCCTTTGCCGTTTCAGGGGCGTGGCCCCTCTTGGCAGCAAGCTGCCAATTCACCCCACGGTATTTGGGCCAACCCAAGACTGAAGAGCGGGATCAGATCCCGAGGAAGGGCTGCGCGATCCGGGGCAGAAGCGCCTTGAACTGCAGGGGCGCATCGGTGACGGCAAGGCAGATGCAATCCTCGGCGATGTCGGCCACGGGCATATGGTCGAGCTCATCGGTCGCGACCTCGACATCGCCGCGGGCGAAGGTGCCGTCGGCATCTGTGAAGGCACCTTGCAAAACCAGCGTGATCTCCGTGCCGCGATGGCCGTGATCCGGCACGGCGGTCCCGGCCGGGATATGCAGAAGGCGCGCGGTGGCGGATTTGTCGGTGAGGGGGATCATTGCCTGCCGGACGCCGCGCCCGACGGGACGCCAGCGGGCCGCTTCGAGCCCGCCACCGACATAGGAGGCCAGGGGCTCGGGCAAAACCGGATCACGCGGTCGGGTTGCGACGGGTTCCGGCGCGGGGCTTTCGTCGAGGCGCGCCATCAGCGCTTCGAACGCGCCCGATGTCATCTCGACCTTGTCATCGGTCTCTTCCAGAAGCGCACCGCCGAGTGCATCGTAGCTTTCCGCCGCGGCGCGGCAGGCATCGCAGAGCGACAGATGCGTTGCGATGGCGAGGTCGAAGGCTTCGGGCAGCGTGCCCGTGGAATATGCCATCAAGAGGGAGTCTGGCAGGTGGTGACGGATCATCGGGACACTCATGAGGACATCGCATGACGCAGCCGATCGAGCGCCAGACGGATACGGGACTTGATCGTGCCGAGGGGCAGGCCGGTTTCGGCGGCGATCTCGGTATGAGTGAGATCCCCGAAATAGGCCTTCTCGACGAGCACGCGCTGCTTCTCGGGAAGTTCGCGCAGCGCTTGGCGAAGCACGTCGCTTTCCTGTTTGAGGCCGATCACCTCGGCCTGATCGGGTTCGGCCTCGGGGCCCCAGGGTAAATTTTCGGGCTCGGGGCGCGCGTGCTTTCTGAGAAAATCGATCCGGCGGTTACGTGCGATGGTGAAGAGCCAGGTCGCGACGCTCGCGCGGCGCGGGTCGAACATGTCTGCCTTCCGCCACACGGTCTGCATGACATCCTGCACGAGATCTTCGGAAACGGCAGGGGTGAGACCGGAGCGGATCAGGAAGGCTTTGAGGCGCGGTGCGAAATGGCCGAAGATCGCCGCGAAGGACGTCTGGCACCTGTCGTCACGGATCAAGAGCATCTCGGCCACCCAGTCATCGGCGCCGACTTTGTGCCCGGTCTCGGGGCGCGCGCGGAGCACGCGCGTGCCATTCGCTCTCGGCGGCTGCCGAAAAGCGGGCTCGACTTCGGCGGGAGCGGCGTCCACATAACCCATCATGAGCGGGTTACGGGGCGGGGCATCTCCCGGATCACTAATTTTTGCGATCTGGATCTTTTTCATCCGCGGATCCGTGCATCACGTAACCCAATAAGACGCACAACACCGGAGAAGTTCCCGAATGCCATTCGAATATCGACCGGCCGAGCCGAAAAAGATCGCGATCATCGGTTCGGGGATCTCCGGTCTGGGTGCTGCCGAAGCGCTGTCTGGCACGCATCGTGTCACGCTGATCGAGGCCGAGCCGCGGCTCGGAGGACATGCGCGCACGATCATCGCGGGAAAGCGCGGCGACCAGCCGGTCGATACAGGCTTCATCGTCTTCAACTACGCCAATTACCCTAATCTCGCGGAGATGTTCGCGCGGCTCGACGTGCCGGTGGTCGAATCCAGCATGAGCTTTGGTGCGTCCCTTGGCGGCGGGCGCATGGAATACGGGCTCGCGTCGCTCTCCGCCCTCTTCGCGCAACGCAAGAACGTGACCAACCCGCAGTTCTTGCGGATGATCCGGGATATCTTCCGCTTCAATGCGCGCGCCTCCTCCTCGGCGCATGATCGCTCGCAAAGCCTTGGGGATTTCCTGGAGGCGCTGCGCGTCGGGCCGTGGTTCCGCGACTATTACCTTCTGCCGCTCTCGGGCGCGATCTGGTCGACGCCGACCGAAAAGATTCTCGACTTTCCCGCCCACGCGCTCGTGCGGTTCTTCGAGAACCACGCACTTCTGAGCACGTTCGGCCAGCATCAATGGTACACGGTCGAGGGCGGGTCTGCCCAGTATGTGCGCCGCCTCGAGGCTGCCTTGCGTCGGGCAGATGTCGACATCCGGCTCGGCACGCCCGTGGCCGGAGTTCGGCGGGGTGAGATCGGCGCGGAGCTGCGTATGGAAGGCTGCGAATGGGAGCACTTCGACGAAGTGGTCTTCGCCACTCATTCCGACGACACTCTTGCGCTACTGGCGGATGCAACGCCCGAGGAAGAGGCCGCGCTCGGCGCGATCCGCTACCAGCCGAACCGCGTCGTGCTGCATGGCGATTCCGGCATCATGCCCAAGAACCGGCGCGTCTGGTCCTCGTGGAACTATACCGAGGATGCGCCCGGAGCGATGAACGCCATTGACCTGACCTATTGGATGAATTCGCTGCAGCCGATCCCGAAGGACGATCTGTGCTTCGTCACGCTGAACACGACACGCCCGATCCGCGAGGATCTGATCTGGGACGAGACGGTTCTGAGGCACCCCGTCTACGACCTCGAGGCGCTGGCCGCGCAAGGTGACGTGGCGGCGATGAACGGCCGGAACAATACCTGGTTCTGCGGGGCGTGGATGAAGAACGGCTTCCACGAAGACGGCCTCTCCTCCGCCCTCGACGTGGCCAAGGCGATCCAGCGTCGAGACCGGGTTTCCGAGGCCGCATGAGCCGCGTCGAGCATATCCAGGGCCATACGTGGCATGGCCGGAAAGGCGAAACGAAGAACGATTTTCGCTACGGTATCGACTATGTCTGCCTCGATGCCGAAGCGCAGACCGAGGGGCCTCGCTTCTTTTCCCGGAATGCTCCGAACATCCTGTCGCTTCGCGATCTCGATCACGGCGGACCTCCGAAAGAGGGACGCGGCGCGGCCTGGGCGCGCGATGTTCTGAGCCAATACCAGGTGCGCGCGGATGGCGAGCTCCTGCTCCTGGCGCAGCCGCGCATGCTCGGCCATGTCTTCAACCCGGTGAGCTTCTGGCTGGCGCATGACGCGAGCGGTGCGCTCGTCGCCGTGATCGCCGAGGTCACAAATACCTTCGGCGATCGCCATTCCTATCTCGCGCAGCGGCAGGACGGTGCGCCGATCGCGGCCAGCGACCGTCTGACCGCGCGCAAGATCTTCCACGTCTCGCCCTTCCAGCCCATCGGCGGCGGCTACGAGTTTCGCTTCGACATCCGCCCGGACCGGATCGGCATCTGGATCGATTTCGATACCGGCGACGGTGGCGGCGTGATCGCGACGCTCACGGGGCGACGCGCGCCGATGACGAATGGCTCGATCCTGCGTGCGCTCCTGCGCCGTCCCTTCGGTTCTCGCCGGGTTCTGGCGCTGATCCATTGGCAGGCGCTCAAGCTCTGGTGGAAAGGCGCACGCTATCGGCCGCGTCCCGAACCGCCGGTCGAGGACGTCTCGCGATGAGCGAGGCGCCGCGCAATCTTTGGGGATATGCGGTCTTTGCCGGGACGCTCTCGGCGGCGGGGCTGCCGATCTACATCCACGCACCGAAATTCTATGCCGACAGCTACGCAGTCGGGCTGGGCACGCTGGGCACGATCCTTTTCGCGCTGCGGCTACTGGATCTCGTGCAGGATCCGGCCTTCGGGTGGCTGGCGGAACGCTTGCGAGGTGTCAGGGGTCTGGCTGTTGCCGTGGCCGCGGCGATCATGGGCTCTGGCATGATCGGGCTTTTCGCCGTGACGCCGCCCGTCCATCCGACGCTCTGGTTCGCGATCACGTTGACGATGGTGTTCTCGGCCTTCTCTTTCATGACGATCACCTTCTACGCGCGCGGCGTGGCGAAAGCCGAGGATCTGGGCGAGAAGGGCCACCTGAAGCTTGCGAGGTGGCGAGAGACGGGCGCGCTTCTTGGGATCTGCGCAGCATCGGTCATGCCAACGGCTTTCGCGGCGGCTGGGCTGCCTGAATTCGCGGTCTTCTCTCTGGTCTTTGCCGGGCTTTGCCTTCTTGCCGTTCTCCTGATGAGGACGGAGTGGCGCGGCGGCCTCGCGGTCGGCTCGTCGGGCTTCAAGGTGATCCTGTCGGATCTTGTGGCCCGCAAGCTGCTGCTCGTCGCCTTGGCCAATGCCGCGCCGGTCGCTGTGACATCGACGCTGTTCCTGTTCTTCGTGGAAGCGCGGCTCGATGCGCCGGGCTGGGAAGGGCCGCTCCTGCTCTTGTTTTTCCTTGCCGCGGCAGCATCGGCCACCTTCTGGTCCCGTGCGGCCGAAAGGTTCGGCGGCCGGCGGACGCTCATGGCCGCGATGGTCGCGGCGATCATCGCCTTCTCTTTCGCGCTGTTCTTGCGTGAGGGCGACGTCTGGGCCTTCGCGGTGATCTGCCTCGCCTCGGGTGCGACGCTTGGCGCGGACCTGACGCTTCTTCCGGCGATCTTCGCGCAGCGGATGGAAAAGATCGCGCCCAACGCGACGGAGGGTTTCTCCCTCTGG
Organism: Roseivivax sp. THAF30; assembly: GCF_009363575.1. Classification (NCBI taxonomy): domain Bacteria; kingdom Pseudomonadati; phylum Pseudomonadota; class Alphaproteobacteria; order Rhodobacterales; family Roseobacteraceae; genus Roseivivax; species Roseivivax sp. THAF30. The sequence goes on from NZ_CP045389.1 coordinate 61,603, forward strand.
TCCTTCGCTCAGAAATTCACGCTGGCATTCGCGGCCGCGGCGCTCCTGCCGCTTCTCGAAGCGTCGGGCTTCGAGTCGGGACAAGAGAATTCTTCTGACGCGCTGTGGACCCTCAGCCTGTTATACGCGTTCGTCCCGTGTCTCTTGAAACTTATCGCACTCGCCCTCCTCTGGGCGACCCAATTGGAAGAGTGAGGACATGGCGGCACTGTCCTTCATCATCGGCGCGTTCGTCGCGCTCATGGCAGTATGGTTTGTTCGGCGCAGGATCGGTTTCCTCGGTCAGCGTCCGGAACATTACGCAGAAGGTGGACCCACCTTCGATCTGACCCGGCACCTGAGCGGAGAGATGTTCTGCGACGGTGTCATATACGGCCCGTCAGGCCGGGTGGTGTCGCGGTTCGCGGCGGACTTCAACATCGTCTGGAACGGCGCGAAGGCGATCATGTCGGAGCATTTCCGCTACGACAGCGGGGAGACGCAGGACCGCGCCTGGCATCTTGAGCTCCGCGAGGATGGACGGTTCACCGCCAATGCGGACGATCTCATCGGTGAGGGCAGCGGCGTGCAATCGGGCCCTACGGTGTGCCTGTCTTATCGGATCAAATTGCCGCCCGATGCGGGCGGTCACGTGCTTGATGTGGTCGATTGGATGTATCTCACGCCCGACGGAACCATCATCAATCGCAGCCAGTTTCGGAAATACGGTTTTAAGGTCGCCGAGCTCGTGGCGACGATGCGTCGGAAGGAGCCTGCATGATGGAATGGACCGGAAAACGGTATTGGATCGTCGGCGCGAGCGCCGGTCTTGGCTCCGCGATCGCAGAACAGCTGAGCCGCGTCGGCACCGAGGTCGTTCTTTCGGCCAGAAGCACCGACAAGCTCGAGGAATTGAGCCAGCGCCTCGACGGGCGCACGAAGATCGTGCCGCTCGATGTGACGGATGACGAATCCTGCGCGAAGGCCGTCGAGGAGGTTGGCGATGTCGATGGCGTCATCTTCTGCGCCGGTGTCTACTGGCCGTTTGGTGCAGACGAGTGGAACGCAGAGCAGGCCGTCGCGATGGCGGAGGTCAATTACGTCGGTGCGGTCCGGTTTCTCGGACATGTCGTCCCGCGCATGATCGAGCGCGATCACGGCCATGTCGCGCTCGTCGGCTCATTGACAGGGTATCGCGGTTTGCCGGGCTCCTTTGCCTACACGTCCTCGAAAGCGGGTGTCATGTCGCTGGCCGAATGCCTCTACGCGGATTTGCACAAGACGAACGTGAAGGTGCAGCTTCTCAGCCCCGGTTTCGTCAAGACGAGGCTCACTGAAAAGAACGATTTCAAGATGCCGCAGATCATGGAGCCGAAGGACGCGGCGCGGATCGTGTTCGAGCATCTGAACTCGGACAACTTCGCACGGGCTTTCCCCAACCCCTTCGCCTGGGTGTTCAAGGTCGGACAGATTCTGCCCGAGGGCCTTTATTACCGGCTCTTCGCGCGCTGATCAGCGCAACGCACGCCCCTTGAGAATGGCGTCTGGACCGAACCGCGCGCGGATGCGATCCGTGGCGCGTTCGGCCTCGCTGCGTTTTGCGGCATCGGGATCGAGAAGGTCGGGTGTCCGATCGGCTACCTCTGCGCTGCAGAGGTCGGACAGACCGACGCCCAACAGCCGGTAGGCCCGCGCGCCTTCGACGTTATCGAACAAAGCGCGGGCTTCGCGATAGATCCGGTCCGCGATCTGTGTCGCGTCACGCAACGCATGCCGCCGCGTGATGAGCGAGAAATCGGCGCGCTTGAGCTTCAACACGACGACACGCCCCGCCAGATCCTTGGCCTTGGCGCGGTCGGCCACCTTTTCCGCCATACGCCAGAGATGTCCGTCGAGGAGGTCGGGATCGGCGGTGTCCTCGTGGAACGTGGTCTCATTGGAGATCGACTTCACGGGATTCCGGGCCGAGATGCGTCTCGCGTCCTCTCCGCGCGCGAGATGGAAAAGCCGCGTGCCCATCGATCCGAATCGGGCCGTCAGATCCCGCTCGTCCCATCGCAAGAGATCCTCGAAGGTGCGTATGCCGGCGCGATCCAGCGCCTCCTGCGTCGCGGTGCCGACGCCCCAGATCAGACGGACGGGCTTCGGCCTGAGAAAAGCTTGCGTCTCCGCCTTGCCGATCACCGCGAAGCCGAACGGCTTGTCGAGATCGGACGCGACCTTGGCGAGAAACTTGTTGTGGCTGAGCCCGATCGAGCCGGTGATGCCAAGCTCGTCCCGCATCCGCCGAACGAGCCGCGCGAGCATCACCGCGGGCGGGGCGCCGTGCAGTCGCGCGGTGCCGGTCAGATCGAGGAACGCCTCGTCGAGCGAAAGGGGTTCGACCGCAGGCGTCAGCTCTTCCATCATCGCGCGGATCCGCTGGCTGATCTCTGCATAGAGCTGCATCCGTGGTTTGATGACGATTGCGTCGGGGCAGAGGTCGAGCGCCTTGAACATCGGCATGGCGGATCGCACCCCCTTGATCCGCGCGACGTAGCAGGCGGTCGAGACGACCCCGCGGCGCCCACCGCCGATGATGACGGGCTTGTCCGCCAGCTCCGGATTGTCGCGCTTTTCGACGGAGGCGTAGAAGGCGTCGCAATCCATATGCGCGATGGAAAGATCGCGCAGCTCCGCATGAGCCACAACCCGGCGCGAGCGGCAGGACGGGCAGCGTGGCCCCGCGTCGAACTCGGTCAGGCAATCGCGGCAGAGGGCGGGCATTTCAGGAGCTTCGGGCTGTATGGATCCCTGCGAAGATGAGCGATCCTTCGCGCCGCTTCAATGGCTCGTGCGGCAGACAAAGAAGAGCCGGAGCCGGGGGAAGGGCCGGCTCCGGCAGGGGGAGGTCAAGGGACAGGGAAAAGACCTCCAAGGGAACAAGATCGAAACTCGCGGTCAGGCCGCTTTGTTCCATGCATTTCCGATAAATCTTTTGGCCGAAGTGAACAGGCTCGCGACTTCGCTCCCGTCGCTGCCGTCACCCATCGGGTGCGCCACGTGGCTCCGTAGTTCGCTGCCGTTTCGCATCTTCCGTGTTGCATCGGCGACAAGGCCCTGGCGGACCAACTGCTCCGGCGCGTCGAGCGGCGCCTCGAAACTGGCAGGCAGTCTAATCTGGCCGGTCTGCGTGTCGCAGGTTGCAAGCGCTTCGAAGGATTGGGAGGCGGCGTTGTAGGTCACGTCGCCCAATTCTGGAATCTGTGTCATGTCGTCTGCCTCGTTGCTGTTCTTGCCACAATAACGAGGAAAACCTGTGGATAGTTCCAGAAAGCCCTTGTCAGGCAATCTCTTGCAAGATGTCAGCGGCGGCGCCCCGAGGATTTGAGGCCTGCCAGATCGGACGGCCGACCACGATATGGTCGGCTCCGTCGGCGATGGCTCGAGTCGGTGTCGCGATTCGTTTCTGGTCGCCATGCGCTGCGCCGTCGGGCCGGACGCCTGGCGTCACGATGAGACGTCCGGCGGACTCTCCGAGCCCACGGATGCGCGCGGCCTCCTGCGGGGACGCGATGACGCCATCGGCCCCTGCCTCGAACGCGCGGCCCGCCCGTTCTTCGACGAGATCTGACATATCGCCGCTCTGCATCATGCACTCATCGAGATCGCCCCGGTCCAGCGAGGTCAGGATGGTCACGGCGAGGATCTTCGTCCTGGTGCCTGACGCGCCTTCCATCGCCGCGCGAACTACGTGCGGATCGCCATGCACGGTCAGGAAGTCGATGTCGAACTGCGCGAGGCCGCGTACGGCATTCTCGACGGTCTGGCCGATATCGAACAGCTTCATGTCAAGGAAGATGCGCTTGCCGTGCTCCTGCTTCAGCTCGTTGGCAAGGGCCAATCCGCCGCCTGTCAGCATCCCGAGGCCGATTTTGTAGAAGCCGACAGCATCGCCAAGCGTTTCGGCCAGTTTCAGCCCAGAGAGCGCATCCGGCACATCGAGCGCAACGATTAGACGGTCATCCGACATGACAAGGAACCTCTCTGGACTAAGTTATGCCCGGTTAAAGGGGATCGGGAACGGAATCCACCCGGCTTCGTTCCATTCATTAGGTCACAACAATTCGTTATTGGGAGTGTGAGGATGGCTGACGACAAGTCTGCAGGGAAGACCGACACCGGTCCGGCAGAGAACAAGCCCAAGGGAACACCTGCGAAGAAACCGATGAGCGTCGCACCGATCACCATCGGCGCGGGTGTCGTTGTCGCCGCTGGTATCGCGTTGACGCTCGGCCTGACCCAGGGCGGCGGCGAAGAAACGGCAAGCGCTGACGAAATGCAGATGGCCTCCGCCGACATGAGCGGCGAAGGCGACACGAGCGGCGGCGCGGCCGAAGGGAGCTCCGAGGGCGAGGCGTCTGGCGAAGCCGCATCCGCCGAAGGTGCCGGGACCGATAGCGGCGGGTCCGCCGATGCATCTGGCGAGGACACTGCATCCGCCGAAAGCGATGGCGCTTCGGAATCCGAAGATGACGCGGCGAGTGCCGAGGGCGATGCAGCAAGCACCGAAGGTGATGCGGCAGGCTCCGACGCGGAAGGCTCCGACAGCGCGGCAGCATCCACGGAAGGCGAAACGTCCTCCGAGAGCGATACGAGCGCCGAAGGCTCCGAAGACGCCAGTGCGTCGGACGGCTCCGAGACCGCAACCGCATCTGCCGACAGCGAGAGCTCCAGTGAGAGCGGTGCAGCTTCTGAAGACGCGACCGGTTCTGAGACTGAAACCGCAGCTTCCGAGGGCGATGCCTCCGGTGAGGCCGCGGAAGGCTCTGAAAGTAGCGAGGGCGGCAGCGACTCTGACGGATCTGACGCAGCAGCAGCGTCCGACAGCTCTGGTGAAGAAACTGCATCCGAAGAGAACGCATCCGACGCGAGCAGCGCGGACGGCTCCGATGCCGCGGCAGCCGAAGGCAGCTCTGAGACCGGCTCGTCCAACGAGAGCACGTCTGAGGCCGACAGCTCCGAAGCTTCGGAGACTGAGGCGGCATCTGCCGATAGCGGCTCCTCCGAGGAAACTGCCTCGTCTGACGAGGGGAGTTCTTCCGAGGAAACCGCGTCCGAGGGTGACGCGGCCCAAAGCGCGGAGAGCGGCGGTGACACCGAAGCTTCGGGCACTGAGATGGCGGCGGCCAACAGCCAGTCTTCCAGCGAAGAGAGCGGAAGCTCCGAAGGTTCGGACTCCGAGGCCGCATCCTCCGAAGGTGACACCTCCGGCGAAAGCGAGACTGCCTCGGAAGGCAGCGAGAGTTCCGAAAGCAGCAGCGACGAAGCTGAAGGCTCAGGTACTGAAACCGCATCCGCCGAAGGCGCAGCGTCGGGGCAAAGCGACTCGGGCAGCGAAGGTGGCGAAAGCACCGAAGGCCAGTCTTCCGAAGGCGATGCGTCGAGTGAAAGCGCTTCGGACGGTGGTGAAGGCTCCGAGACCGAGACCGCTTCCGCCGAAGGTCAAAGCTCGGGCGAAGGTGAAGCGGCTTCTTCCGAAGGCGAGACGTCGGACAGCGAAGGCTCGAGCGACGAGGCTGCCTCGGAAGAGACTGCAAGCGGCTCTGAGGATGAGTCCCAGCAGGGGTCCGAGACGGCCTCCGCCGAGGGCGATTCCGAAGGTCAGAGCTCTGACGGCTCCTCTGAGGAGAGCTCGGAGACCGGCAACGCGATGGCAGCCGACCTCAGCGACGAAGACCTTCAGGAGCTGACCGAAACCGCGACGCAAGCGGCACAGGCCGCCCGGTCCGCGCAAGCCGCCGCGGAAGACGCGCGCGCAGCAGCCGCGGATATCCAGGCCGCTGCCGATCAGGCCGCGCAAGCCGCAGAGCAAGCTGCGAATGCGGCAGCCGAAGCGTTCGAGCGGCTGCGCCAAGCCAGCGAGTCCATCGGCCAAGGCGGCAGCGGATCGTCGGAAGGCGGCTCCGGCTCGTCGGATAGCAGCAACTGATCGCTGCCCCTGCAAAGCTTGAAGGGCGTCTCTTCGGAGGCGCCCTTTTTTGCGTGTTGCATTCTTGCACCAACCGAAGCCGACCCCATCTATCTCTTGAGGCTCCGAAAAATTGATGTGCCGCATGACGGGCATCGCAACAGTCGGAGCGCTTTACCAAGGAGAGACCCATGAACCTAGAGAAGTTCACGGAACGTGCGCGCGGCTTCATTCAGGCCGCACAGACCATCGCGATGCGGGAAAGCCATCAGCGCATCGCACCCGAGCATCTGCTGAAAGCCTTGCTCGACGACGACCAGGGACTGGCGTCCAATCTCATTTCCCGCGCCGGCGGCGCTCCGGACCGCGTCCGGCAAGCGCTTGATCTTGCGCTCGGCAAGGTGCCGAAAGTTTCGGGTGATGCGGGCCAGACTTACCTCGACGCCGCGACTGGCCGGGTTCTTGCCGAAGCCGAGAAGCTCGCCAAGAAGGCTGGCGACAGCTTCGTGCCGGTCGAGCGGATGCTGACCGCGCTCGCGATGGTGAAAAGCCCTGCGAAAGAAGCATTGGACGCGGGTGCGGTGAACGCGCAGAACCTCAATGCCGCGATCAACGACATCCGCAAGGGCCGGACCGCTGACAGCGCCAATGCCGAAGAAGGCTATGATGCGCTTAAGAAATATGCGCTCGACCTCACCGCGCGGGCCGAGGAAGGCAAGATCGATCCGATCATCGGTCGCGACGAGGAAATTCGCCGCGCGATGCAGGTTCTGAGCCGCCGCACCAAGAACAACCCGGTACTCATCGGTGAGCCCGGCGTCGGCAAGACCGCGATCGCCGAGGGCCTCGCCCTGCGGATCGTCGATGGTGACGTCCCCGAAAGCTTGCGGAACAAGCGTCTCATGGCGCTCGACATGGGCGCGCTTATCGCTGGCGCGAAATATCGCGGAGAGTTCGAGGAACGTCTGAAGGCCATCCTGAAAGAGATCGAGGCCGCGGCCGGAGAGATCATCCTCTTCATCGACGAGATGCACACGCTGGTCGGCGCCGGCAAAGCCGATGGCGCGATGGATGCCTCGAACCTGCTGAAGCCTGCTCTGGCGCGGGGTGAGCTGCATTGTGTTGGTGCGACCACGCTCGACGAGTACCGCAAGCATGTCGAGAAGGACGCGGCCCTTGCCCGGCGGTTCCAGCCGCTCATGGTGAATGAACCTACGGTCGAGGATACGATCTCCATCCTCCGTGGCATCAAGGAGAAATATGAGCTGCACCACGGCGTGCGGATCTCGGACTCCGCACTCGTTTCGGCTGCGCAGCTTTCGCACCGCTACATCACCGACCGTTTCCTGCCCGACAAGGCGATCGATCTGATGGACGAAGCCGCCTCGCGGCTGCGAATGGCGGTCGATTCCAAGCCAGAGGAGCTCGACGCGCTCGACCGGCAGATCCTGCAGATGCAGATCGAACAGGAGGCGCTTCGGAAAGAGGACGATGCCGCGTCGAAGGATCGGTTGACCAAACTCGAGAAGGATCTCGCCGAGCTGCAGGAACGCGCCTCCGAGATGACTGCCAAGTGGCAAGCCGAACGCGACAAGCTCAGCAAGTCACGCGAGCTCAAGGAGCAGCTCGACCGGGCGCGCGCCGATCTCGAGATCGCCAAGCGCAACGGCGATCTCGCAAAGGCGGGTGAGCTCAGCTACGGCGTGATCCCGGGTCTCGAGAAAGAGCTGAACCAGGCCGAGGATGCCGGAGAGGACGTGATGGTCGAAGAGGCCGTCCGCCCCGAGCAGATTGCCCAGGTCGTCGAGCGCTGGACGGGTATCCCGACCTCCAGGATGCTGGAAGGGGAGCGCGAAAAGCTGCTGCGGATGGAAGACGGTCTGCACAAGCGGGTCATCGGACAGGATCAGGCTGTCCGTGCCGTGGCGAATGCCGTGCGGCGCGCCCGTGCGGGTCTGAACGACGAGAACCGCCCCTTGGGATCGTTCCTGTTCCTCGGGCCGACCGGCGTCGGCAAGACCGAACTGACCAAGGCTGTTGCCGAGTTCCTCTTCGATGATGATGGCGCGATGGTGCGAATCGACATGTCGGAGTTCATGGAGAAGCACGCGGTGGCCCGGCTCATTGGCGCGCCTCCGGGGTATGTGGGCTACGACGAGGGCGGCGTTCTGACCGAGGCAGTCCGGCGCAAGCCTTACCAGGTCGTGCTCTTCGACGAGGTGGAGAAGGCGCATCCGGACGTGTTCAACGTGCTTCTGCAGGTTCTCGACGATGGTGTGCTGACCGATGGTCAGGGCCGCACCGTCGACTTCAAGCAGACGCTCATCGTACTGACGTCGAACCTTGGCAGTCAGGCGCTCAGCCAGTTGCCGGAAGGCGCTGATAGCGGCAAGGCGAAGCAGGATGTGATGGACGCGGTGCGTGCGCATTTCCGTCCTGAATTCCTCAACCGGCTCGACGAGACCATCATCTTCGATCGCCTGAAGCGCGAGGACATGGGTGGCATCGTGGAGATCCAGCTGGTGCGCCTCCTGAACCGCCTTGCGAGCCGCAAGGTCACGCTCGAGCTGGACGATGCCGCGAAGGATTGGCTGGCCGACGAAGGCTATGATCCGGTGTTCGGTGCGCGGCCACTCAAGAGGGTGATCCAACGCGCTCTTCAGGATCCATTGGCCGAGATGATCCTCGCGGGCGACGTGACCGATGGCAGCGTCCTGCCGGTCTCGGCGAGTGCGGATGGACTGGTGATCGGGGACAAGGTGGCGTCGTCGAATCGCCCGCGCCCGGACGATGCCGTCGTGCACTGAGACGGATGCAAGGCAGCCCAAGCGGTAATTGACCGCAAACGCACCCGCGAAAGTTCATTTCGCGGGTGCGCTTCATTTATATTTTGAGCAGATGGCCAAACGCGACTGAACAAAGGTCGTTTTGTCACGCGAACGTCGATCATTCGATGTATGTTAAGCAAATTCGCAATAGCCGATTTGCACTACGGCTGCACAGTGAGGGGTTGCTGTGGCAAAACGTATTTTCAAATGCTCGTATTGTTCTCACCGACTCCGGTTCGGTGCGACGGAATGCTCAATCTGCGGAAGCGGAACGCCAATACTAAACCGCTCTTGGGCTCACGTACTGACGGGAACCATGCTCGTCTCGGCGATGGCATTGTTGCTTCTTTCTTTAAGGTGAAAATGCATTGTCGGCTTGGCGCGATACCTTCATGTCCGTCTCGCGGACGCATGAACGTTGCGCCGAACGGATCGGGGCGGCTTGGGGCCGCCCCGACGCCTGAACTCACTCGGACGGCATCAGCACCGAGTCAATGACATGGATCACGCCGTTCGATGCCTCGATGTCGGCGCTGGTGACGGTCGCGTCGTTCACCATGACGGTGTCGCCGTCGATGGAGACGGTCACTGTGCTGCCTTCGACGGTTTCTGCTTCCATGCCGTCGGACAGATCACCGGACATCACGGCACCCGAGACAACATGGTAGGTGAGGATCGAAGTCAGCTGATCCTGGTTCTCTTCCATGAGCAGCTCGTCCACGGTGCCTTCCGGCAGCGCCTCGAAGGCTTCGTCGGTCGGCGCGAAGACGGTGTAGGGGCCTTCTCCGGTCAGCGTCTCGACAAGACCCGCTGCCTCGGCTGCGGCGAGGAGCGTGGTGAAGTTGCCCGCATCCTGCGCGGTTTCAACAATGTTCATCTCGTCCTGAGCGAACGCGGCGGTGCCGAGCGACGTGGTAGCAGCCAACGTCAATGCGAGGTAAGTTCTGCGGAACATCAAACTCTCCTATTTTGGTGTCCGATGCAGGATCTGCATCTGGCTGACCTACGTAGCCGGACACGAAAAAGATCACCTCACGGGGCGGAGAGACGGCGGGGATCCGCGCTTGACGGAAGGGCCCGGCTCGCTAAGCCACGGCCTATTTGGTTTTCCAATGAACTCATCGTTACCCTGCGTCACTCTGGACGCGGCAAACGCGAAAGATTTCACCGAAACCACGGCAAGTTGAGCCAGCCGTGCTTGGCGTTCAAGCCGGGCCGCGCGTAGCATCGGCGAAACTTCCGGAGGTTTCATGGCGCATCGCTGGACGAACACTTTCACACGGGCCGACGCAACACCCGAGCCGATTTTCCTCAATCGCCGGCAGATCATCGCGGCCCTGGCTGCCGGCTCGGTCGCGGGGGGTCTTTTCCCCACGCGGGCGCGCGCGCAAGCGGAAGGTCTCGAGCCGAACGACTGGGAGGAGATCACCCAGTACAACAATTACTACGAATTCGGCACCGGCAAGGACGACCCGGCGCGGCTCGCCGGTCAGCTGACGACGTCGCCTTGGGCGATCGAGATCGATGGCATGGTCGAGCGTCCCGGCACCTACGACTTCGAAGATATCCTGTCCGAGATGACCATCGAGGAGCGCATCTACCGCTTCCGCTGCGTGGAGGCCTGGTCGATGGTCGTGCCTTGGAACGGCTTCGAACTGGCTGATCTTCTGGACATGGCTGGCGTTCAGGACGGCGCAAGGTACGTGGCATTCGAGACGCTGCTGCGTCCCGAAGAGATGCCGGGCGTTTCGCGCCCGGTTCTCGAATGGCCGTATGTGGAGGGTCTGCGGCTCGACGAGGCGCGCCATCCGCTCACCATTATGGCGACCGGCATATATGGGCGGGACATTCCGAACCAGAATGGCGCACCGATCCGGCTGGTCGTGCCGTGGAAATACGGGTTCAAGTCGATCAAGAGCATCGTGCGGATCACGCTCACGGACAGCGAGCCGCCGACGAGCTGGAACAAGGCCAATCCGCGCGAATACGGCTTCTATTCGAACGTGAACCCGAACGTGGATCATCCTCGCTGGTCACAGGCCACCGAGCGCGAGATCGGCGGCGGGCTCTTCAGCCCGCGCAAACCGACGCTCATGTTCAACGGTTACGAAGACGAGGTCGCCGCGCTCTATGAAGGCATGGATCTGTCGGTGAACTTCTGATGGCGTGGCGCGACAGGGTAAATGGCTGGGCTCGGCGCATTCCGACCTGGGCCGTCTACCTTGTCTACGCGTTGCCCGCGCCCTGGTTCTTCTATCTCGGGCTGACCGGCGGACTTGGCGTCGAGCCCATAGAAGCGCTGGAGCATGAATACGGCGAGATCGCGCTGCAGCTTCTGATCATCGGTCTCTGCATCACACCTCTGCGGCGTCATGCAGGTCTGAACTTCATGAAGTTCCGGCGCGCCTTCGGCCTGCTCGCCTTCTTCTACGTGGTGCTGCACCTGAGCGTGTGGGCGATCCTCGATGTGCAGGCGCTTTCGGCCGTCTGGGCCGATATCGTGAAGCGCCCCTATATCACCGTGGGCATGGCGGGCTTCCTTTTGCTCCTGCCGCTCGCGCTCACATCGAACGCTTTATCCGTCCGCAGGCTCGGCCCGCGTTGGCGCAAACTGCATCGGCTCGTCTATCCGGCGGTGCTGCTCGGTGCGATTCACTTCGTGATGCTCCGCAAGGGTCTGCAGATCGAACCGCTGATCTACCTTTTGGTGGTCGTCGCACTGCTCGCTTTGCGACTCGAAGTGCGTTCGATTCCCGGATTTGCGCGCTCACGCGGCTGAACTTGCGCTCTTCCGCTGGCTTGCCCTGTTAGCGCGGCGAGTACCGCGAAAGATCCTTGCGATCGGACGTAGGGTCCGCGACAGAATTTTCCCACAACTTACTGAAAACTAGACTGAAACCGGAAATCTGAAGAAAAATTGGATTTTCTCGTATTTTCTTCTTGCGGGTTTGGAGAGGTATCCGTAGATAGCGCTTCACCGGCGGCGCTGAGGCGCGGTTGGGGCGCCAGACGGGGCGGCGGCGAGGGCCTGAGGGTTCGAGCGGATCGCAGACGAGGCGGATAACATCTGAGGCATTGCTGGGCGGGCGCGTCGTAGGAATAGGGCGCACTGGTCTGGTTTTTGTCTCTGGCTCTTTGACATTATTGGTATCTGAAGAGATATGCGGGCGGTTTGGTCGATCAACTCGACAGACGTCCAGGCATATCGGCCTTCTAGGGTTTCGGCCCGATGATGAAGGTGTCAGCTTCACTGTTTGAGCGGCTTCGTTTCTTTTGGAGACGTAAGCACGTGAGAACAGATGGCCTTTCACTTTTAGTCGAGTGGAAGGATGTGCTTGGGTTCGAACGTCAAGAACACCTTAGGGTGTTTCAACTTGAGAGTTTGATCCTGGCTCAGAACGAACGCTGGCGGCAGGCTTAACACATGCAAGTCGAGCGAAGCCTTCGGGCTTAGCGGCGGACGGGTGAGTAACGCGTGGGAACGTGCCCTTCTGTGCGGAATAGTCCCTGGAAACGGGGTTTAATACCGCATACGCCCTTTGGGGGAAAGATTTATCGCAGAAGGATCGGCCCGCGTCTGATTAGGTAGTTGGTGGGGTAATGGCCTACCAAGCCGACGATCAGTAGCTGGTTTTAGAGGATGATCAGCCACACTGGGACTGAGACACGGCCCAGACTCCTACGGGAGGCAGCAGTGGGGAATCTTAGACAATGGGCGCAAGCCTGATCTAGCCATGCCGCGTGAGTGATGAAGGTCTTAGGATCGTAAAGCTCTTTCGCTGGGGAAGATAATGACGGTACCCAGTAAAGAAACCCCGGCTAACTCCGTGCCAGCAGCCGCGGTAATACGGAGGGGGTTAGCGTTGTTCGGAATTACTGGGCGTAAAGCGCACGTAGGCGGATCGGAAAGTTGGGGGTGAAATCCCGGGGCTCAACCTCGGAACTGCCTTCAAAACTATCGGTCTAGAGTTCGAGAGAGGTGAGTGGAATTGCGAGTGTAGAGGTGAAATTCGTAGATATTCGCAGGAACACCAGTGGCGAAGGCGGCTCACTGGCTCGATACTGACGCTGAGGTGCGAAAGTGTGGGGAGCAAACAGGATTAGATACCCTGGTAGTCCACACCGTAAACGATGAATGCCAGTCGTCGGGCAGCATGCTGTTCGGTGACACACCTAACGGATTAAGCATTCCGCCTGGGGAGTACGGTCGCAAGATTAAAACTCAAAGGAATTGACGGGGGCCCGCACAAGCGGTGGAGCATGTGGTTTAATTCGAAGCAACGCGCAGAACCTTACCAACCCTTGACATCCTGTGCTACATCGGGAGACCGATGGTTCCCTTCGGGGACGCAGTGACAGGTGCTGCATGGCTGTCGTCAGCTCGTGTCGTGAGATGTTCGGTTAAGTCCGGCAACGAGCGCAACCCACATCCTTAGTTGCCAGCAGTTCGGCTGGGCACTCTAGGGAAACTGCCCGTGATAAGCGGGAGGAAGGTGTGGATGACGTCAAGTCCTCATGGCCCTTACGGGTTGGGCTACACACGTGCTACAATGGTGGTGACAGTGGGTTAATCCCCAAAAGCCATCTCAGTTCGGATTGTCCTCTGCAACTCGAGGGCATGAAGTCGGAATCGCTAGTAATCGCGTAACAGCATGACGCGGTGAATACGTTCCCGGGCCTTGTACACACCGCCCGTCACACCATGGGAGTTGGTTTTACCTGACGACGGTGCGCTAACCTTCGGGAGGCAGCCGGCCACGGTAAGATCAGCGACTGGGGTGAAGTCGTAACAAGGTAGCCGTAGGGGAACCTGCGGCTGGATCACCTCCTTTCTAAGGATGACCTGGCAGATCGTCACGACGATCTCGAGGGTCACTTAGCAGTCCTTCATGGACATATAAGACCGAACCGTCCTCATATCTCTTCAGAACGCTGGGTCCTGCACGGATCGCCGTGCGGGGTTCCATAGCACGGGGCCTTAGCTCAGCTGGGAGAGCGCCTGATTTGCATTCAGGAGGTCAGGAGTTCGATCCTCCTAGGCTCCACCACGGCTTCTTGCGCAGCAAGGATGCCGAGTGCGCGGCAGGGCATTGCGAAGCAATGTCCCGAGAGCGTCACCCGGTAGCCATTCAGGCGCATCGGCCCCGCTGGACAGCCCTTTCGGCAGCTTTTGCTAGCAAAAGCGCCTGTCGGGCGACGCCGATTTTGCAAAGCAAAATCAGCTGGGTCGGTAGCTCAGGTGGTTAGAGCGCACGCCTGATAAGCGTGAGGTCGGAGGTTCAAGTCCTCCTCGACCCACCACTTCCTCCTGACGGGGGATTTGGTCCCAGAACTCGTCCCGATTAGATCGATCAGCCGTTTGCGAACGTCTGTTCCGTCCAATCGGACGCCTCAATGACATCGTTAAGAGAGATACAATCAACATTGCTTGGTTGCCATAAGTGTTTGGCGACCTCAGTTGGTCTCACCTCGAGTGAGCGGTATGCGCCGGGTCTAGCCGACCTTGTTCATATACCCCTTCTGAAACGAGCAATCGTTGTCCAAGTCAAGTACACTAACCACTCACTGTCTTTGCATAGAGGCAGTGAGACAAGTGCTTTATTGCGACGAAACCTTTGGTCTTGAGCGGCAATCGTCCTCAAGTAGCCGAAGGCGGTAGGACACAATAAAGCGCGGGAAAGTATGCTTTTGATCGGTAGGATACGGGCTGTGTCGCCTTGCCTTCGCGCAGGGACGGCAGAGATCCTGTCTCTTACTGGATCAAATCAAGCGCGAGAAGGGCGTTTGGTGGATGCCTTGGCAGCAAGAGGCGATGAAGGACGTGATACTCTGCGATAAGCCGCGGTGAGCCGAGAATAGGCTTTGATCCGCGGATCTCCGAATGGGGCAACCCACCTGATACTCAGTTATTATTAGCCGCAAGGTTCTTGATAATTGGGTAAAACAGGGACTTATGACCTGAATATATAGGGTTATAAGAGCAAACCCGGGGAACTGAAACATCTAAGTACCCGGAGGAAAGGAAATCAATTGATACTCCCCTAGTAGCGGCGAGCGAACGGGGACCAGCCGAGCCTTTAGAGTGACCGGAACATGGTGGAAAACATGGCCGTAGCGGGTGACAGCCCCGTACGGGAAGCTCGAGAGGACGTATTAAGTAGGGCGGGACACGTGAAATCCTGTCTGAAGATCGGGGGACCACCCTCGAAGGCTAAGTACTCCTTGCTGACCGATAGCGAACCAGTACCGTGAGGGAAAGGTGAAAAGCACCCCGACGAGGGGAGTGAAACAGTACCTGAAACCGAGCGCCTACAATCAGTCGGAGCTTGACTGGACTCTTATGACAATCTGCGGTCATGGTCCTGCCTGAGGAATTGAGCGGCATAAAGCCCTCAAGCAAAGACAGGTAGGGACGAACATGGCCGACGGGACGTTTGCAGTATTGTTGCTGGTGGCGGGATTGACCGACATGAGCGCGAATTACTGCGGAACGGGAACGGGTTGCCTTGGCAAGACGGAGACGTCGCCGCGACTGGCCTTGTCGGCCGGCTCGGTGATCGAACGCAATGCCGAGGAAAGCCCGGAGATCTATCTTCGCTACGATCCGGGATACCGGCTCGGGCCGTTCGGCACGAGCCTGGGTCTGTCGACGGGCGAGGCGGGATCGTGGATCGGTCTCGGGGCCACCTACACGGTGCCCTTCGGATCGACGCCGTTCTATGCCGAACTGCATGCGATGCCGGGTCTATATGTGGAAGACGAGTTCGATCTCGGCGGGCCGGTTGCGTTCCGCTCGGGGGTGGAGCTCGGCTACGAGATGCGGAATGGCTGGCGCGCGGGCGTCAGCTATGACCATCGCTCGAATGCGGGGATCTACGACGACAATCCCGGGATCGAGACGGTGCAATTCCGGATCTCGGTGCCATTCTAGGCGAGAGCAGATGTTATAAGTGTCCAGTCTTGTGACGGCGTACCTTTTGTATAATGGGTCATCGACTTGGTCTATCTAGCAAGCTTAAGCCGTTAGGTGTAGGCGCAGCGAAAGCGAGTCTGAATAGGGCGCCTGAGTTAGATGGATCAGACCCGAAACCGAGTGATCTAGGCATGACCAGGATGAAGGTTAGGTAACACTAACTGGAGGTCCGAACCCACACCTGTTGAAAAAGGTCGGGATGAGTTGTGCCTAGGGGTGAAAGGCCAATCAAACTCGGAGATAGCTGGTTCTCCGCGAAATCTATTTAGGTAGAGCGTCATCCGAATACCCCGGGGGGTAGAGCACTGGATGGGTAATGGGGCCCCACAGGCTTACTGATCCTAACCAAACTCCGAATACCCGGGAGTACTAGATGGCAGACACACTGCGGATGCTAACGTCCGTAGTGGAGAGGGAAACAACCCTGACCTACAGCTAAGGCCCCCAATTCATGGCTAAGTGGGAAAGCAGGTGAGACGGCCAAAACAACCAGGAGGTTGGCTTAGAAGCAGCCATCCTTTAAAGATAGCGTAACAGCTCACTGGTCTAAACAAGCTGTCTTGCGGCGAAGATGTAACGGGGCTCAAGCCATGAGCCGAAGCTTAGGATGCCGTATGGCATGGTAGCGGAGCGTAGTGTGACATAGGTTCATTCCTCCTTAGTGGGTTCGCCCACATTGGAGGAGAGAGCTTTACTGTGAAGCCGGGGCGTAAGCCATCCGGTGGAGTGATCACTAGCGAGAATGATGACATGAGTAGCGACAAAGAGTGTGAGAGACACTCTCGCCGAAAGTCCAAGGGTTCCTGCTTAAAGCTAATCTGAGCAGGGTAAGCCGGCCCCTAAGGCGAGGCCGAAAGGCGTAGTCGATGGGAACCAGGTTAATATTCCTGGGCCAGGAGATGGTGACGGATCCCGGACGTTGTCGATCCTTATCGGATTGGATCGGCAGCCAAGGGGTCCCTGGAAATAGCCCTCCATGAGACCGTACCCTAAACCGACACAGGTGGACTGGTAGAGAATACCAAGGCGCTTGAGAGAACGACGTTGAAGGAACTCGGCAAAATACCTCCGTAAGTTCGCGAGAAGGAGGCCCAGTTTCTACGCAAGTATTGGCTGGGGGCACAAACCAGGGGGTGGCGACTGTTTACTAAAAACACAGGGCTCTGCGAAGTCGCAAGACGACGTATAGGGTCTGACGCCTGCCCGGTGCCTGAAGGTTAAAAGGAGGGGTGCAAGCTCCGAATTGAAGCCCAGGTAAACGGCGGCCGTAACTATAACGGTCCTAAGGTAGCGAAATTCCTTGTCGGGTAAGTTCCGACCTGCACGAATGGCGTAACGACTTCCCCGCTGTCTCCAACGTCGACTCAGCGAAATTGAATTGCCTGTCAAGATGCAGGCTACCCGCGGTTAGACGGAAAGACCCCGTGCACCTTTACTACAGCTTCAGACTGGCATCAGGCATGTGATGTGCAGGATAGGTGGTAGGCTTTGAAACCGGAACGCCAGTTCCGGTGGAGCCACCCTTGAGATACCACCCTTCGCCTGCTTGATGTCTAACCGCGAACCGTTATCCGGTTCCGGGACCCTCTGTGGCGGGTAGTTTGACTGGGGCGGTCGCCTCCTAAATCGTAACGGAGGCGCGCGAAGGTTGGCTCAGAGCGGTCGGAAATCGCTCGTTGAGTGCAATGGCAGAAGCCAGCCTGACTGCGAGACTGACAAGTCGAGCAGAGTCGAAAGACGGCCATAGTGATCCGGTGGTCCCAAGTGGGAGGGCCATCGCTCAACGGATAAAAGGTACGCCGGGGATAACAGGCTGATACTGCCCAAGAGTCCATATCGACGGCAGTGTTTGGCACCTCGATGTCGGCTCATCTCATCCTGGGGCTGGAGCAGGTCCCAAGGGTACGGCTGTTCGCCGTTTAAAGAGGTACGTGAGCTGGGTTTAGAACGTCGTGAGACAGTTCGGTCCCTATCTGCCGTGGGTGTAGGATACTTGAGAGGAGTTGCCCCTAGTACGAGAGGACCGGGGTGAACGATCCACTGGTGGACCTGTTGTTGCGCCAGCAGCAGTGCAGGGTAGCTATGATCGGACAGGATAACCGCTGAAGGCATCTAAGCGGGAAGCCCCCCTCAAAACAAGGTATCCCTGAGGGCCGTGGAAGACCACCACGTCGATAGGCCGGAGATGTACGCGCAGCAATGCGCTCAGTTGACCGGTACTAATGGCCCGATAGGCTTGATTTGATCCAGTAAAAGGCAGGATTGCCAAACACTCGGACCAAAAGCACACAAACCCGCAATACAAAACTCGGACAACAAAGGTTGATCCCCTTCATTCCAGAAGGACACCAAAGCGCAAACGCGCTGCGGGCTTTCCTCGGTTTGGTGGTCATAGCGCGAGCAAAACACCCGGTCCCATTCCGAACCCGGCCGTTAAGTGCCGCAGCGCCAATGGTACTGCGTCTCAAGACGTGGGAGAGTAGGTCGCCGCCAAACCTAGTAAAGCCCGATCAATAACAAACGTATCTCTCATAACGATAAAATATAACAAATACCGCGGGATGGAGCAGTCCGGTAGCTCGTCAGGCTCATAACCTGAAGGTCGTAGGTTCAAATCCTACTCCCGCAACCAGTTCGAATTTAATCCAAACCGATGCAAATGCCGCCCCTTCCGGGCGGCTTTTTCGTGTTCAATCATGACTTCCATACCCAGTCGGTTCGCCGGATTCCGGCAGACCTCGCGATGATGTCTTTGCCTGACGGATATTGCCCTGTTTCGGCCTTTGAGCGCGCTTCCGGCCCGAGCCAGGACTTGCCGCCGCGGCAATCCAGCGCTTTCCTTGCGACTGCGGCGCGCTTCGTTATCATCGTAGGTTCAAACGGGGACAGGAAGCCCCGGACCAGACACAGGGAGATATCCTATGAAATCGACCGGCATTCTTGCCGTGGCGCTTCTGGCGTCCACCGCTCTGACCGCGCAGGCAGAAACGCTGCGTTGGGCGCGTGCGGGCGACAGCCTGACGCTCGACCCGCATGCTCAGAACGAAGGGCCGACGCACACCTTGTCGCACCAGATTTACGAGCCGCTCATCATCCGCGACACGTCGGGTGAATTCGAGGCGGCGCTGGCGACCGACTGGGCGCCGAGCGAGGACGACCCAAACATTTGGGTGTTCAACCTTCGCGAAGGCGTCAGCTTCCATGACGGCGCCGACTTCACCGCCGAGGATGTGGTCTTCTCGATCAACCGTGCGAAGTCCGAAGATTCGGACATGAAGGAGCTGCTGAACTCCATCACCGAAGTCCGCGCCGTGGATGACTACACCGTCGAGTTCGTGACCGATGGGCCGAACCCGATCCTGCCGGCGAACCTCACCAATCTGTTCATGATGGACAAAGGCTGGGCCGAGGCGAATGACGCCGTGGACGTTCAGGACATGGAGGGCGGCGAGACAACCTACGCCGCCACCAACGCCAACGGCACCGGCCCTTTCACGCTCGTCAGCCGAGAGCCCGACGTCCGCACCGTGCTCGAGCAGAACCCTGACTATTGGGGAATGGACCAGTTCTCGATGGAAGTGACCGAGATCATCTACACTCCGATCCAGAACGCCGCGACCCGCGTTGCCGCGCTCTTGTCGGGCGAGGTTGACTTCATCCAGGATGTTCCGGTCCAGGATCTCGGCCGCGTGAACGACACCGATGGACTCGTGGTGAAGACCGCGCCGCAGAACCGGACGATCTTTTTCGGGCTCAACCTGGGCGCGGACGATATCGCCAATGACGATGTCGAGGGCGAAAACCCGCTTGCGAACGTCAATGTGCGCCGCGCGATGAACCTCGCCATCAACCGCCAGGCCATCCAGCAGGTCGTGATGCGCGGCCAAAGCGAGCCTGCAGGCGTCATTGCACCACCCTTCGTCAATGGCTGGACCGAGGAGCTCGACGAGGTCACGACCGATCTCGAGGAAGCGCGCAGCCTGATGGAAGAGGCCGGCTACGGTGACGGTTTCTCGATCCAGCTCGACTGCCCGAACGACCGCTACGTCAACGACGAAGCGATCTGCCAGGCTTCGGTCGGCATGCTGGCGCAGATCGGCATCACTGTGAACCTCGATGCCAAGCCCAAGGCGCAGCACTTCCCGCTCATCACGAATGACGAGACCGATTTCTTCATGCTCGGCTGGGGCGTTCCGACCTACGACTCGGAATACGTGTTCAACTTCCTCGTGCACACGCGCGGCGACGAGCGTGGCAGCTGGAACGCGACCGGCTATTCGAACCCTGAGCTCGACGAGAAGATCGTCAGCCTGGCGTCGGAGACCGATCTCGAGGCACGCAACGCGACCATCGCCGAAATCTGGAACACTGTTCAGGACGAGCAGCTTTACCTGCCGCTACACCACCAGGTTCTGAACTGGGGCATGACTGACAGCGTCGGCATCGAAGTGAGCCCCGAAGATGATCCGAAGTTCAAGTATTTCGAGATGAACTGATGGGCCCGTGCGCGCAGATACGCGCGCACCGACGCTAGATACAGCCCGGCGCGGAATTCCCGCGCCGGGTCTTCCCAATCAAGAGGATTGTCGCCATGAGGACCTCTCTCGTAATTGCTGCGCTTGGCATGTTGGCCGCTCCGGCTTCGGCCGAAACCTTCCGCTGGGCGGGGCAGACGGATCCCAACACGATGGATCCTCATGCCGGAAATTCCGCGCCTGTCCTGGGTTTTCTAAACAACGTCTACGAAGGGCTCGTTCGGCGCGATCGGAACATGGCGATCGAACCAGCGCTCGCGACCGAGTGGGAGCCGCTCGAGGACGGTGCCGGCTGGCGGTTCCATCTGCGCGAGGGCGTGACCTTCCACGATGGCGCGGACTTCACCGCCGATGACGTGATCTTTTCCTACGAGCGTGCGTCTTCCGCGGAGGCCGATACGGCAAGCTGGTTCGCCGGTGTGACCGAGGTCACCGCGCCGGACGAGTACACCGTCGAGATCCGCACCGACGCGCCGAACCCGATCTTCCCCGATTCCATCGCCAACTGGATGATGATGGATCGCGGTTGGGCCGAGGCGAACAACGCGACCCGGCCCAATATCGAGCAGGGCAATTACGCGACTCTCAACACCAACGGCACCGGCGCCTACCGGATCATGGAGCGAGAGCCGGCTCTGCGTACGGTCCTTGCGCCGTTCGAAGAATGGTGGGGCGACGATCGCGGTAATGTCACCGAGGGGATCTTCACGCCCATCGAAAATTCCGCGACCGGCGTCGCGGCGCTTCTGTCGGGCGAAGTCGACATGATCGAACCCGTGCCTGTGCAGGACGCCGAGCGGATCGACAACGCAGAAGGCGTCGATCTTCAGCGTGGCGTCGAGGCTCGGGTGATGATGTATGGCTTCAGCCAGGACAAGGACAGCCTTGTCGGCGGCGACGGAGTAGAGGGAAATCCGTTCCAGGATCCGCTGGTCCGCCAGGCCGTGGCCCATGCGATCAACGTCGATGCCATCCGCCAGACGATCATGCGCGGCTCGGCCGAGCCCGCGGCGCAGCTCGTGAGCGCTGCGATGCGCGGCTATTCCGAGGGTCTCTCCGAACGCCCCGCCTATGACCCCGAACGTGCCCGCGAACTTCTGGCCGAGGCGGGATACGAGGACGGTTTCTCGTTCCTTCTGAAATGCCCCAACGATCGTTACATCAACGATGAATCGGTGTGCCAGGCCACGGTCTCGATGCTCGCGCAGGTCGGCCTTGACGCGCAACTCGATGCGATCCCGGTGCGGAATTACTGGCCGGAACTGCGCGCCGACGAGTACGACATGTATCTCCTCGGTTGGTCGCCGGGCACCTTCGATGCGGAACATCCGTTCCGCTTCCTGGTCCACACGCCGCAGGAAAATATCGGAACGTGGAATTTCGGCGGCTATTCCAACCCGCGCGTTGACGAGCTGATCCCCGCGATCCAGTCCGAGATCGACGACTCGGCCCGGCAGGAGATGCTCGACGAGATCGCTGGCATCGTGCAGGACGAGATGGTTTACGTGCCGCTCTACGTGCAGCCGCTCCTCTGGGGGACGGCCGAAAATATCGAGCTCACCCAACGCGAGGATAACTTCTTCATCCTGCGCTGGGTCACGGTGAACTAGGGAAAACATGCTCGCCTACATCATCAGACGGGTCGCGCAATCTGTCCTCGTGCTTCTGGTCACGGGATTCGTTGCCTTTTCCATGTTCAGCTTCGTGGGCGATCCGATCGACAACATGCTCGGTCAGGAACGCACGCAGGCCGACGTGGAGCGGCTGCGAACCCAGCTTGGCCTCGATCAGCCGTTCCCGGTCCAGTACTACAAGTTCCTCGAACAGGCGGTGCAGGGCAATTTCGGGCTGAGCTACCGGCAAGGGCGGCCCGTCTCCGAGATCCTTGTCGAGCGCCTGCCCGCGACGCTGGAACTTGCAGCCGTGTCCGGACTTCTGGCGCTTGCTGGCGGGATCGGATTCGGCATCTTCACGGCGATCCGAAGGCGCGGCCCGTCGGCGAGCACGATCATGACGCTCTCGCTGATCGGGGTCTCGCTGCCGACCTTCCTGATCGGGATCCTGCTGATCTACCTTTTCTCGGTGGAGCTTGGCTGGCTGCCCTCCTTCGGACGGGGGCAAGTCGTCGATCTCGGCTGGTGGAGCACGGGTTTTCTGACCGAAAGCGGCCTCAAGGCCCTCATCCTTCCGGCGATCACGCTTGGCCTTTACCAGATGACGCTTATCATGCGGCTGGTGCGGACCGAGATGCTCGAGGTTCTCAGGATGGACTATATCCGCTTCGCCCGCGCGCGCGGCATCCGCGAGAAATCCATCAACTTCCGCCATGCGCTCAAGAACACGCTGGTGCCGGTCATCACGATCACGGGCTTGCAGCTCGGCTCGATCATCGCCTTCGCGATCATCACCGAGACGGTGTTCCAATGGCCGGGCGTCGGGCTTCTCTTCATCAACGCGATCCAGTTCGTCGATATCCCGGTGATGGCCGCCTATCTGATGATGATCTCGGTCATGTTCGTCGGCATCAACCTCATCGTCGACATGCTTTACTTCGCGATCGACCCGCGTCTGCGCGTCGACCGCACGGCAGGAGGACACTGAGATGTCCGAGCTTCAGACAGAAATCGAGACGAAAGCGAAGACGAGTCCCAGCCGGCTGGCCCGAGCCTGGGATAGCGATCTGGCCTATTCGTTTCGGAACAATCCCGTCGCGATGGTCTCTGCCTTCGTCGTGTCCCTCCTGATCCTCGCGGCGATTTTCGCGCCTTTGATTGCGCCGCACGATCCGTTCAATCCCGCGACGCTGAACCTGATGAACGGCTTCACACCTCCGGGGCAGGCAAACCAGTTTACGCAAGAATATTTCCTCCTCGGCACCGACGATCAGGGCCGGGACGTGTTCTCAACAATCCTCTACGGGATGCGGATTTCGCTCTTCGTTGGCTTTGCCGCTGTCATGCTGGCGCTGGTTATCGGTGTGCTGCTGGGGCTTCTCGCAGGCTATCTCGGCGGCTGGGTCGAGACGATCATCATGCGGATCGCCGATATTCAGCTCACCTTCCCGGCGATCCTTGTCGCGATGCTGATCTTCGGTATCGCCAAAGGGATTACGCCGCCCGAATACCGCGACCAGATGGCGATCTGGGTTCTGATCCTCGCCATCGGCCTGTCAGACTGGGTGCAGTTCGCCCGCGTCGTGCGCGGTGCAACACTGGTCGAGAAGAACCGTGAATACGTTCAGGCCGCACGGCTGATCGGGCGTTCGCCCTTCTCGATCATGGTGCGGCATATCCTGCCGAACGTGCTCAACCCCGTGCTCGTGATCGCCACGATCAGCCTAGCGCTCGCGATCATCGCCGAGGCGACGCTGTCCTTCCTTGGGGTCGGCGCGCCGCCGACGAAGCCCTCGCTCGGCACGCTCATCCGGATCGGGCAGGAATTCATGTTCTCCGGCGAGTGGTGGATCCTCTTCTTCCCCGCCGTCACGCTTCTCGCGCTGGCCCTGTCGATCAACCTTCTGGGCGACTGGCTGCGCGATGCGCTCAATCCGAAACTGAGGTGATCCGATGACCACCCCCGTCCTGTCCGTCCGCGATCTCGTGGTGGAGATCCCGACCCGACGCGGTGTGCTGCGACCCGTCGACCAAGTGAGCTACGACATCCATGCCGGCGAGATCCTCGGCGTTGTCGGCGAGTCCGGCGCGGGCAAGTCGATGACCGGAAACGCGGTGATCGGACTTCTCGATCGGCCGGCCCGGATCGTCTCGGGCGAGGTGCTTCTGTCCGGCGAGCCGGTGCATGCGCTGATAGGCGAGCGGCTGCGCAAGCTGCGGGGCAAGAAGATGGGCATGATCTTCCAGGATCCGCTGACCTCGCTCAATCCGCTGCTGACCATTGGCGAACAGCTCACCGAGACGATCCTCGAGCATCTCGATGTCACCCAGTCCGAAGCGCGCGAGCGTGCGATCGCCGCGCTCGACGAGGTGGGTATCCCGGCGGCGCGGCAGCGGATCGGCTCATACCCGCACGAGTTTTCCGGCGGCATGCGGCAGCGCGTGGTGATCGCGCTCGCCCTCTGCGCCGAGCCTGACCTCGTCATCGCCGATGAGCCGACCACCGCGCTCGACGTCTCGGTTCAGGCGCAAATCGTTGCGCTTCTGAAACGGCTTTGCCGCGAGAAAGGCGTCGCGGTTATGCTCGTGACGCACGATATGGGCGTGATCGCGGAGGCTGCCGACCGCGTCGCGGTGATGTATGCGGGCCGTCTTGCAGAGCTGGGCCCGGTCCGCGAGGTCATCACCAACGCGCGGCATCCCTATACGGCGGGGCTCATGGCCTCGACGCCGGTTGCGAGCCAGGGCCATCGCCGCCTCAGGCAGATCCCCGGCGCGATGCCGCGTCTCGACAACCTGCCTTCGGGCTGCGCCTTCCATCCGCGCTGCGACCGCGCTGAGCCGCGCTGCCGCGAAGAGCCGGGGCCGAGCCTCGAAGCCTGCGACGGCCGCGCCGCCTGCTGGTTCCCCCTGACCGAAAAGACCGAGGTCTCCGCATGAGCGCCATCGTCAAGGTCGAGGATCTCACGCGCATCTTCGACGTCTCCAAACCCTGGCTGAACCGGGTGATCGAACGCAGCCCGCGCGCGCTTCTGACCGCCGTCTCAGAGGTCAGTTTCGAGATCGAGGAGAACTCCGTCTACGCGCTCGTGGGCGAGTCTGGCTCCGGCAAGTCGACCATAGGCAAGATCATGGTCGGGCTGGTTCCGCCAAGCCGCGGCCGCGTGGAAGTTGATGGCGTGGATCTTGCCACCGAGACCGACCGCGCCAAGGTCGATGCGGTTCGGGCAGATATCCAGATGATCTTCCAGGATCCCTACGCCTCGCTCAATCCTCGATGGACGGTCCGCGACATCATCAATGAGCCGGTCTCGATCAAGGGCGGCGACACCAAGGGGCTCGCCGAACGGCTGCTTGAACAAGTCGGCCTCTCGGCGGTCGATGCGGGCAAGTATCCCCACGAATTCTCGGGCGGGCAGCGCCAGCGTATCTGCATTGCGCGCGCGCTGGCGGCCGGACCGCGTATCATCGTCTGCGATGAGCCGACATCGGCGCTCGATGTCTCGGTGCAGAGCCAGGTTCTCAACCTCATGTCCGACTTGCGCGAAGAGCTCGGGCTGACCTATCTCTTCATCAGCCACGATCTAACCGTCGTGCATCACATGGCTGACAAGATTGGCGTGCTCTATCTCGGCGGTCTTGTCGAGGAGGCGCCGCGCGACCGGCTCTTCGATGCGCCGAAGCATCCCTACACCCAGATGCTGTTCGATGCCGCACCGCGCATGGACGCGTTCGGGCGTGAAGTCGATCCGCCGAAAGGCGAGATTCCGGACGCGATCAACCCGCCGCCCGGCTGCCCCTTTCATCCGCGCTGCCCTATCGCGGTCGACCGCTGCCGCGAAGAACGTCCCCGCCTGCGCCCCATCGGCGAGACCCGCGTGGCGTGCCACTTGGCGGAATAGACCTCTGCAACGCGCGGATTGGTTAACGCGCGTTAACCACCGCACGCGAGCCTGATCCTCGATGTATCCGTCGATGAGGTCTCGCGCATGTTCACGTCCGCCGCTCTCGGGCTGCCTTTCATGGCACCGTCCCAGGCTCAGAAACACGTCACGTTCAACGAAGCGCTCCGGCGGCTTGATCTTGTCGTGCAGCTCTCCGTTCAAGGCCGCGACGACGCGCCTCCGGAAGCGCCTTCGGAGAATACTCGCTTTATCGTCGGTGCGTCCCCCTCGGGCGCATGGATCGGCCACGCGAATGACATCGCCATTTTCGAGCCAGGCGGTTGGACCTTCACCGCGCCACAGCAAGGTTGGCAGGCTTGGATCGCGTTGGAAGGACGCTTCGTCGTATGGACCGGCGGCACATGGCAGGCGCTCGAGCCCGAGCTTCAAAATCTGCCCGGTCTTGGTATCAACGCGACGAGCGATGCGAATAATCCGCTGATCGTGGCGGGGCCGGCTTCGTTGTTCAACAATGTGGGCGGCGGCCATCAGGTCAAGATCAACAAGGCGGCACCCGGCGAGACTGCGAGCCTCTTGTTCCAGACCGGTTGGGGCGGCCGCGCAGAGATGGGAACGACAGGGTCGGACGCGTTCACCATCAAGGTCAGCGCCGATGGCGGCACGTGGCACGACGCGCTGGTCTTCGATCCGGCGACAGGCCATGCAGGCGGTGCGGCGGTTCAGTCACAGCCGGATGATACGACGCCGGGTAGGCTGATGAGGGCCGATTGGGGATATGGTCCGGGCACTCTTCTCGGGCAGGTCGCGCAGGCCTCCGGCAAGCCGACTGGAGCGGTTCTTGAGGCAGGCGTGACCTACCTCCGTCTCGCCTGCGGCACGCAGATCGTCTGGGATACCGTGGCCCTCACGCGGAGCGATGCCGCGACCCTGTCCGCGCACTGGACCTTTCCGCAGATGTTCGCCGGGCCGGCCTTCGTGTCCGGCAGCCTCGATCCGGGCACCGCGAACATCACTCCCGGTCTCGATGCACTTGGCGCTGTGACCTGCACTGGCGGCGATGGAGCGGGCACCACGATTTCGCTGCGCCGCATTGCCGGACAGACCGATTTTGCCGCCGTCGATACCTGCACGCTGCGGATGACGGCGATTGGTCGCTGGTTCTGACTTCGTGGTAAACGAGCGCTTGCCGGACTCCTGACGATTGGCCCGAAACGCCCGGTTTCAGCCAGGATCGCGCCCCGCCGCTTCCCTCGTTCGACCAGAGCTTCAGAGCTCGGGTTGAGTGGATAAAGGGTGCGCCGATGCAGGCGGTCTTTTCGCATGACGGTACGGTCTTCGCCTCCAGCGCGGGGCAACTCGATGGAGTGCGGAGTCTCGCGCTGCACCAAGGACCGGACGGGGTCACTGTCCAGGTCCTCTCCGGTGAAGATGGCGCAACCCGTTTGACGAGCTGGGATCTGCGGGGCGGCGCGCCGATAGCCGAGGCGACATCGATGCTTACCGCCGGACCGGTGGCAGGCGTTGCGCCGGACATCACGCCTGCCGTGCTGCCATCAGGTCAGGAGGTCGCGCTCTTGACCGGTGTGGCCGGCGGTCTCGCGATGGTTCGCATCAATGCCGACGGCTCGTTTGGGGCGCCCGTTGCGATCAACGCCGCCGCGGCTGGCGTGCCGGCTGACCTGTCCGATATCGCCGTCATGGACAGCGGGGAGGGGCTCTTTCTTTACGGGATCGCGCCGGGCAGCCGCAGTCCGATGGTCTGGGAAATCGGACCGACCGGGACGCTGACGGTGCTGTCCTCGGGGTCTCGCGGCAGCGCGGACGGGCCAGGTTTGACCGATATCGAGATCGCGAATGGCATGCTTGTCGCCGCTGGATCCGACGCGACATTCTTAACGATCTACGACATCCAGCCCGACGGGCGGCTTTCGATGGCGGCGCAGCTTGGCGAAGCCGACAACCCCGGCATCGCAGGGTCAATCACGCTCGAGACCTTGCAGATCGGAGAAACCTCCTTTGCCGTATTGGGGGCAGCCGGGTCGGGCACGCTCACGGTCTATGGCCTCGAGAGCGGGAGGCCTCGACTGACCGACCATGTCATTGACACGCGAGACAGTCGGTTCGCGAATGTGACCACACTCGACAGCGCCGTTTTGCAGAACGATGCATTTCTCGCTGCTGCTGGCTCCGACAATGGCGTGAGCCTGTTTCGCCTGACCGCTGACGGCCAACTCGTTCACCTCGGCGTCGTGGCGGACAGCGTGTCGACGGCGGTGTCAGGCGTTTCGGATCTCGAGCTGTATATCGAAGGCGGCTCCCTGCATCTTGTGACGCTTGGCGTGTCCGACCAGGGCCTCAGCGCCTTTTCAATCGCTCTGAGCGGGATATCCCACATGGATGGGACCGGTGCCGACACGCTGATCGGGCAGGCGGGAGCGGACCTGTTCGTGATGATCGCGGACGCCGATCCCGACCGTATCGTTGCATTCGATGCGAGCGAGGACCGGCTCGATCTATCCGGCTGGGCGTTTTACCGCGATCCGTCGCAACTTTCGATCAGCCCGACCGCAAGCGGTGCAGAGATCCGGTTCATGTCCCTTGTCGGCGTGGAGGTCCTCGTGCTGGAGAGCGCTGGGGGCGGCCCGCTTTCGGCTGATGCCGTGATCGCGGCGATCCTTCCTCAGCCGGACCGCTTCCTGCCTGACTGGCTGACGCCGGTTCTGACCCTCGAGCCCGCCGATCCGCCGCAGGAGCTGTCGGGAACGCCCGGAAACGACAGTATCGAGGGCGGCTCTGGTAACGATACGATCACAGGGCGCGGCGGATCGGACCTGATTTCGGCTGGGGCGGGCAATGACACGATCAATGCCGGGATCGGCGCGGATACGATCTTCGGCGGAGCGGGCGCCGATACGGTCACGGCGCTCGACGGCCATGACTGGATCGAGGGAGGAGACGGCGATGATCACTTGTCCGGTAATGCGGGCTTCGACACGATCTTCGGTGATGCCGGAGACGATCACATTCTGGGTGGCAACGCGCCCGACTTGCTGAATGGCGGTGGCGGCAATGACCGGATCTCCGGCGATGACGGCGCAGACACGCTGCAAGGGGGGGAGGGCGACGACTTTCTGACGGGCAATGCCGGCACGGACCTCGTAATGGGCGAGACCGGATCGGACACGATCTGGGGCGGGATCAACCACGACACGCTGGATGGCGGGGAGGGCCGTGATTTGCTTTACGGCGAAGGCGGCAACGATGTCTTGCTGGGTTCGGGTGACGCGGATGAGCTGTGGGGGGGTGGCGGCCAGGATGACCTCAGTGGCGGAGGCGGTGACGACACGCTTGATGGCGGGCTCGGTCATGACACGCTTCAAGGCGATGCCGGCAACGACCGGCTGATCGGGAAAAACGGCTCTGACATTCTCGATGGTGGCGCCGGGGATGACACGCTTTTCGGAGGCTCCGGAAACGATACGCTGTCGGGTGGCGGCGGCAACGACATCCTCGACGGTGGCGACGGCGCCGATGTCTTCATCTTCGCCGAAGGTGTCGCGGTCGTGACTGCATTCCAGAACGACGTCGACATGCTGCTTCTGGATCCTGCGCTTTGGGGCGGAGCGGCGTATGATGCGGCGGCGATGCTGTCTTTTGCAGAGGCAGTCGATGGCGCAACGGTATTCACTTTTCCCGGCGGCGAACGCCTGGTGATCGAAGGTCTGGTCAATCCGGACGCGCTGCTGAACGACATCGGGCTTTTGTAAGCTAGCGCTCGAAGAGGTCCCGTTGCATGAGGCGCAGGAGCACAAGCCCGAAAAGACAAAGACACCCCGAGACCGCCAAGACGTAGCCCGGATTGACATAGGCTGCACTGTAGCCGGGATAGGCCGCCTGCCGCGCAAGACCGGTCGCATGAACGAGCGGGTTCCATTCCAGCCAGCTGCGCCACGGATCGGGCAGTTTCTCGTGCAAGAGGATCACGCCCGAGACGATGACCAAGGGACGGGTCAGTACGGACCAGATGCTTTGCCACATGGGATGCGCGGTGACCGGCACCGCCAGCGCGACACCGGTCGCAAGGCCGAAGCTCATCGCCAGAACGTAGGACATCCCGAGCGGTAGAATGTCGATCCGCGTCATCGGGGCGAGCGAGATGACGAGCGCGCCCAGGATAATCACGCCGACGATGAGCTGTGTCAGTGCGGCAAGGCAAGCTGCACTGATCAGCGGATCCAACAGGCTGACCCTCGGATAGCCGAGGAGCGGCCGGGAGCGGTTGAGTGCTTGTGCGACTGCGTTGCTGACCGTCAGGAATGCAAAGAACGGCAAGATGCCCGTCGCGTAGAATAACGCAAAGCTCGTTCCGAGCGGCGGCGCACGGAAGCCAGCCTGAAATACGAGGCAGAGAAACGCAATCCCGGCGGCTGGTTCGAGCACAGCCCAGAGATAGCCGCCCGGATTACGACCATATCGCGTTGCCATCTCGCGCAGCATGAGCGCGCCGATGGATCGGAACGTCGCGGAGAGAAGCGGTGGATGCGACCCAAGAGTGGCTGTGGAGATTTGATCGACGCTTCGGTTCATGGCTCGTTATCCACTGAAAATGCTAACGTTTGCTTTCCCAAGCCACGGCAGCAGCATCAGATCAGCACGAAATCCGCCTCGATTTCGGTGAGCGTTCGTATCCCGTCAAAGGTGATTTCGCCGCCATCCGCGAGTATTAACACAAGATCATTGCCCACGGTTTCGGCATCGAGGTCGGCGACGCCGCCCGGTGCGAGGCTTGCCTCGAGGTGAATGACGTCGATGCCCGGCTGGTAATGCACGATCACATCCTGTCCTCCACCCGGTGCGAAGACGAAGACATCGGTACCGATACCGCCGTGCAAAAGATCGTCGCCGTCACCGCCGACCAGCGTGTCGTTCCCTGCTTGCCCGAGAAGCGTGTCGTTGCCTTCGCCGCCATCGAGTCGATCGAAGCCGTCCCCGGCTTCAAGCCGGTCGTTTCCCGCCCCGCCCAGCAGCACGTCGCGATTGATCCCGCCTTGCAGCAGATCGTGCCCCGGCCCGCCATCCAGCGTGTCTGCACCTGCCTGGCCCGAGAGCGTGTCCGAACCATCGTGACCTTGAAGAAAATCCGCTCCATCACCTGCCTCCAGCCAATCATCGCCGCTGCCGCCCATCAGCGCGTCCGGGCCTATGCCGCCTTTCAGCACGTCGTCCCCTGTGTTTCCCGATAATGAATCCGCACCTGCCTGCCCCAGGATCGTGTCATCGCCCGCACCGCCCGAGACGGTGTCGAAGCCGCCCGCGGCCTCGATCCAGTCCGCCCCGTCGCCGCCGTGGATCTCGTCGAACCCTGTGCCGCCGAAGATCGTGTCATTCCCCACTCCGCCCGAGAGGCTGTCATTTCCGCCGCGTCCCTCGATCACCTCGGCGCGCGCGTCGCCTGCCAACAGGTCCGCACCGCCACCGCCCATCAGGGCCGCGGGTCGCAGCACCGCATCGTCCGCTTCCACGTCGAGCCCGACATTGCTGGCCGCGATCGTGACCGTTTCGGTGATCTCGCCTTCGAGCCCGCCGCCTGAGAAGGTGACGACATAAGTTCCGGGCGGCAGCTGCATCTGGTAGCCGCCGGACGCCCAACTGGTCGTCACGTAGGTTTCGCCGCCGCCGCTGGCCGTAACGGTCACGCCGCCCAGTCCCTCTCCCGGATCGTAGAAGTCGTCACCGTCCCGATCGTCGATCACGACGCCGACGATCTGCGCCTCCGGCGACCAGGTTGTTCCGAAATGCTGGGTGACGATCTCGGTTCCGACGCGCGTGTCTGAATCGGCATCCGTCACGATCCCGATCCCGATCTCCGTATAGGTCGGGCTGAGGATCGCGATGCGATGTCCTGCGGGCGATTGCATGCCGCCCGGACCATAGCCCCAGTCGATCAGGAAGGCGGCATGCCCGTGAAGCGGCCCGTCAGAATAGGCATAGACATTTTCGGCCAAGGCGCGGGCATCGTCATAGCCCGCCTCCACGATCCGTTGATAAAGCCCTGGCTCCCCTGGCAGGTTGTGCGATTGCTCGTCGTATTCGACGATGAGAAGCGAATGCCGCTCAGCCGAGATGGCGAGCGACGCGTTCCAGGCCAAGGGCGGTACGGGAGGAAACGCGGCAAGCTGATCCTCGAGCAGTGACAGGGACACGCCGAAGTAAGCGAGCGCCGCCTCGGTGCCGGGAGTCGCCTCTGCAAGGAGGCGGTCATAGGCGCCGGCGGGGTCGGCCCGATCGCGGTTGATCAGGCACAGGTAATATTGTTCCGCCACGCTGGGCGTCACGTCGGGTTGCGGAATGTAGATCGGCATCGCCTTCGCACCTGGACAGATCCCGCGAAGGCTAGCGTACTACGATCTAACGCCCGGTTGAGAAAACCGTTTCCGTTTTACTCAAACCGGGCGCGGTTTCAGTCCGGATAGCCGGGGCGGCCGATCGCGGAATAGGCCTCGAAGCCCGCCTCTCGGGCATCCTCGGCCGAGTAGATGTTACGCAGATCGCCGAGGCGGGGCGTCTTCATGCCGTTCGCGATCTGCTTGAGATCGAGGGCGCGAAACTCGTTCCATTCCGTCAGGATCACCAGAAGATCGGCGTCTTTCGCGGCGACATAGGGATCGCTCTCCCAGGTGACGCCGGGCAGAAGCGCCTCGCCCTCGCGGCGACCTTGCGGATCGACGACACTGACCTTGGCGCCACCTCCGACCATCGCTGGGATGATCGTGAGCGACGGCGCATCGCGCATATCGTCCGTATTGGGTTTGAACGTCACGCCCAGAACGGCGATCTTCCGGTTGTTGAAGCTGCCATCCGACAGGTCCAGCAACTTGTCCACCATCCGCCGCTTGACCTCGTCATTGATCTTGATGACGGCTTCGGTGATCTGCATCGGCATGGCGTGATCCTGGCCGATCCGTGCCAACGCCTTGGTATCCTTCGGAAAGCACGAGCCGCCATAGCCGGGACCCGCATGCAGGAACGTCTTGCCGATCCGCCCGTCGAGACCCATTCCCTTGGAGACCTGTTTCACATCCGCGCCGACCTTTTCGCACAGCGCGGCGATCTCGTTGATGAACGTGATCTTCGTCGCGAGAAACGCATTGGCCGCGTATTTGATCATCTCCGCGGATTCGAGATCCGTCACCACGATCGGGAAATCGCGCAGATAGAGCGGGCGGTAGATTTCTTCCATGACGCGGCCCGCGCGCTCGGACTCGACGCCGACGACAACGCGGTCGGGCTTCATGAAATCGTCGATTGCCGCGCCTTCGCGCAAAAATTCGGGGTTCGAGGCCACATCGAACTCAAGATCGGGATTCGCCGCGGCCATCGTGTCGCGAACCTTGGCGTTGGTCCCGACCGGCACGGTCGATTTGGTGACGACGACGATGTAGTGATCTGCCGCTTTCGCGATCTCCTCGGCAGCGGCCATGACGTAGGTCAGGTCCGCATGTCCGTCGCCGCGGCGCGTGGGCGTGCCCACGGCGATGAAGACCGCATCCGCGCCGTCGATGGCAACCGCGATGTCGCGGGTAAAGGACAGCCGTCCTGCATCGACGTTCTTGGCCAGAAGGGTTTCGAGGCCGGGCTCGTAAATCGGCACTTCGCCGCGCTCGAGCATCTCGATCTTGCGCGAATCCTTGTCGACACAGACGACTTCGTGTCCGAAATCCGAAAAACAAACCCCCGAGACCAGACCAACATATCCCGTCCCGATCATCGCGATTTTCATGTGCAATGCCCTTTGTCTAAAAGCTTTGAGGTCTTCCTTGCGGCAGCGGACCAGTGCTGTCAACGAAGGCGCAGCGACTGCGCCGCGCTCACAAGCGATATGTCGCGTTCGCCACGCAGAGCTGCCATACGCCTCGGGCGGCTGGACGGGCTCGAGGCGCGCGCAGTAGCGTCCGGCCAATCTTTTGCTCGTCTGTCTCTCGCACGTCCAAGGAGTTTCCCATGCAGATCGATCATACCGCGCTCGACGGCGTTTTGATGCTGACGCCTCGGCGTTTCGGCGATCATCGCGGCTTTTTCGAAGAGACCTGGAACAGCCGACTGCTGGCGGACGAGGGAATCACGACGAGCTTCGTGCAGGACAATCACTCGATGTCCGCGATGCCCGGAACGGTGCGGGGTCTGCATTTCCAGGGGCCGCCCTCCGCTCAGGCCAAGCTCGTGCGCTGCGGGCGCGGCGCGCTCTTTGACGTGGCCGTCGATATTCGCGAAGGCAGCGCGACCTACGGGCGATGGGTCGGCGTCGAGTTGACCTTCGAGAATGGCCGACAGCTCTTGATCCCTGAAGGCTTCGCTCACGGGTTCATGACACTGACCACTGACACCGAGATCGTCTACAAATGCTCCGATTACTACGCGCCCGAGACTGAGGGGAGCCTGCGATGGAACGATCCCGATATAGGCATCGACTGGCCGGATGCGGGTCATGCGCCCACGCTATCCGAGAAAGACGCGGCCGCACCGGGTCTTGTGGAGTTCGTTACACCCTTCAAGCGGTGAGCGGCGGTGTGTCTGCCGATGGCTCCTCATTCGTCACCGCGGCCACGCTGCGCCACGCGTCGGGTACGCGCGCGCCGAAACGTTCGCGAACAAAGGCATATTGCGGTGCGAACGCTTCGCGGAACGCGTGATCCAGATCGGGGGGGATCGCGATGGGGATGCCTTCGTTGACACGGCGAGAGAGATCCGGATCGATCCGGTCGATACCGAGGAATTCGGAAAGCGCATGAATGGGCGCAGGGGACGAGACCATCTCTTCGTAGAACATGACGTGCAGACGGTCCGGCGCGACGGCTTGATCCAGGTTGCCAAAAGTCCGGGCGTAATCGGCGCGTTCGACCTTGGGGAGTCGGCCGGTCGCGATGAGCGACTCCGCCTTGGCGCGCGCGAGCGCCAGTATTGCCTCGCTTGAGGCAGCGGTCCCAGCCTCGACCTGCGCCGCCATGCGAAGCTGCGACCACATCCGCGAGACGGGATCGCGAAGAATGAAGATGAAACGCGCGTCTGTGAATGCGGCCATATCGGCAAAATCGCGGGCGGGCAGGATGGCGTAGGCGGGGGTGACATCCGCGATGAGCGGCTCGCCCTGCCAGCCTTGAAGTAGGTACGTCGTGTAGGCTGAGTGCCGCGACGGTCCCGTGGCCCCGAGCGGTTCAGAGTTCTGCATCCCGACAAGATCGGTGGCGCGGCGCAGGCGGGCGCAGCGATCGGGTGAAGGCCCATTTGTCGCCAGCGCTTCCGCCGCGCGCGACACTTCCCGGCAGCGCGCAGCGAAGGCCAGCTTCCCCACGCCGCGTCGAATGTCGAAATAGTGCAGCTCTTTGACATTCGGCAGGAAAACCTCGGCACTTTTACCGAATGCCTTGTGCAGGAAGGTCGTCCCCGCCTTTTGCGCGCCGATCACGAAGACCATGCGCGCCGTTTTCGGAAACGCAACGGATGCAAACTCGGGCTGAGGCTGAGCTCTCATGCTGCCGCTCCTCTCTCATAGATCGCGATGGCGTCCTCCAGATCGTCGTAGAGACGAAGCTGTCCGTTTTCGAGAACGGCACCCATGCTGCAGAGTTTGCGTACCTGGCCCATTGCGTGACTGACGATGATCGCGCCGGCGCCCTGCAGCCGTGACGACAACAGCGCGCGCGATCTGCGGATGAACTCGGCATCCCCGGCTGCCAGCGCTTCGTCGAGCAGGTAGGTGTCGAACTCCATCGCCATGTTGATTCCGAAGGCGAGACGCGCCTTCATGCCGCTGGAATAGTGCCTGACAGGTTCATGAAATGCTGCACCCAGCTCTGCGAAATCGGCGACGAACGCGCAGACATCCTGACTGGAGGTGCCGTACAGGCGTGCGACGAAACGGGCGTTCTGCGCGCCTGTCAGATCCCCGTGCAGCGCGCTCGCAAGGCCCACGGGATAGGAGATCCGGCCCGATGTCAGGATCCGTCCGCGATCGGGTCGCGCGGTACCGGCGATCATACGCAGAAGCGTCGACTTGCCGGCACCGTTTCTGCCCAGAAGCGCGATGGAAACACCCCCCGGCAGGGTCGCGTTGATGCAATTCGCCACTCTGACGCGGCAGTCTTTGCGCAGATAGGATTTCTCGACATTCTCGAGCACGATCATCAGCGGCGATCCCGTAGGGCCGCGACGACCATCGCGAGCAGCGACCAGATCAGACCAAGCCACGAGGCGATGAGCGCGAGCGTTTCCCATCGGGCCGGGCGGAGCGCGGCCTCGGGCAAGGTGGGCGCGATATGCAAGGCGAGGTATCGGTCCCGGCGGTCCGCTTCAGCCAGTGCAGCTTCCAGATTGGCGCGGGCAAGCGTATAATTTTCCTCGGCAAAACGCAGATCCGTCGCCAAGGTCTCGAACATGCCCATAAGGTCCGCGAACGCCGGATCGGTGCCCGGCCCGTTTGCGCCTGCTCCAAGTCGGGCCTGCTCTTCCGAGATCCGCGCCGCGATCACCGCGACGCGGCCTTGTGCCGCCTCGATCCGGAAGCGTGCATCCGGGGCGGATTGGCGCAGAAGGTCGAGCTCGATCAAGGCCTCGGCAAGTTGCTCCTGAAGCGATGTCATGACTCCCATCCGAACCGCCAGCGCGGTCACCGGGTCGACAATTTGCGTTTCGTTGCGAAACCGCGTGAGTGCGACCCGTGCCGCGACAAGCTGGGCCTTCGCGCGATCGCGTTCGGCCCGCGCCTGACCGATCCGGTCCTCTCGCGCCAAGGCCGAGAGGCGATTGATGAGATCGGAACTCTCCGCGACGATGGCGTTCGCGACCGCTTGTGCCTCCGCCGGAGAGAAGGCTTCGACCGTCAGCGACAGAAGGCCGGTGCCAGCCAGTCTGTCCACTCGAACACGCCTGTTCCAGTAACGCCTCAGGGTCTCGATATCGCCCGGTCCGGCGAAGGCGAAGATCGGATCGCTATCGGGATCGGACCAATCCGCCCCCGGCCCCGCCCAGAGACGGCGCAAGTCGAGCGCCTTGTCGACCCGGGCCACCAGGTCCGGGCTCGTGATGAAGTCATGCAGGATATCGGTATCCGAGGAGGATGAGGTCGACAGATCCGCCATACCGCCAAGGAGTTCAACGGCGCTGTTCGCCTCCTCGGTTCGTACCGAAAAGCCCGTCTCGGAGAGAAAGCGTGGCGCGGCGCGGTTCCAGAGATACGAGGACGCGAGCAGAACGGGTAAAGCGATCATCAAGGCGGCGGATAGGCCGAGGGCTGCCATTCGCGGAAATCTGCGCGGCGTGCTTGTCTTGGGACGCATGATCCGAGGGGCGGGCACGCCCTCGCTCTCGCTCTCACGAAGCCGTGCGAACAGGGCGGCACGGCCTTCGTGTCTCGGCGTCAGGCTGATGTCGGATAGGGCGCTCATGCAGCGGCTCCTCTGGGCGTGGCGGAGATCTTTGGTGGCGCGAGGCCGAGGCGGGCCATCAACGCCTGGTCCGGCGCGACCCAATCGGCGAGCCGTGCTGCGCCATCCGGTGAGAGGACCGCGGCGAGATCCGGCCAGCGCGGACCCGTCCCCGGCCCGCGGTTGACCTCCGTGAGACGAATTTCCGTGCCCAGCCAAAGGGACAGATCGACCTCGAGAGTGCCGAGGTCGCGCTGATCGTAGACACCGTCGAGCTGCCGCGCCGCAAGCACTGCGCGGCTGATGAGATCGGGCCGAAGGAGATGCGCGATCTGAGAATGGCCCCGGATCCGCCGGGTCACGAGGTAGCTGCAATAGGGTGCGCGATAGTGATCGGCGATGAAGCGCCGCCACTCTTTGTCACCGCCGAAGAAATACGCCTCGGCTGACCAGCGCAGGGCGCGCGAGAGTCCCGTGTGCTGCCCGTGCTCGAGCGCGCTTGCGTCCATCTGCGATGCCTTACGCCGCAGGTAGAAATAGAAGGACGCAATCCGTTCGAGCGGATCACGCAGAACCGTGAACGTGCGTGTCCCGGGCCCAAGCATTTCCAGCGATTCCCAGTCGATATGGCCGCTATAGACCCGGTATCCGGGTGGAAACTGAGCCCGCCCGCGGCCCGCTTGGCTATGCACCCGCACTGGAGATATCGCGGGTGCGCCGACCGCCTGCGCGATCGCTTGATGAACGGCCTGTCCCGCCGTCTTCGGAATATGCAGGAAAACGAGTTTGCGCGCGGTCTGATCGGCGTGGAGGCTCATTCGGGTACCTTCGAAAGATCAAGGACATCGCAGTCGAACGGGGGCTCTGATGTCATTGCACCAAGCCCCTCAAGGAACGTGCGAGGATCCGAGGGGTCGAGGTGCGACAGCTGCCACGGCGCCCATTGCCACCATCGATGTTCGAGAAGACCTGCAACGATTTCCGGCGCGTGTCGCATCCGGATCAAGCGCGCAGGTGCGCCGGCAACGATGCCGTAGGCGGGAACGTCGCGGGTCACGACGGATCCCGCCCCGATCACCGCCCCGTCGCCAATCGTGACCCCCGCGGTGATGATCGCGCCATGTCCGATCCAGACATCATTGCCGATCATCGTGATCTCGAGGCGGGTCGGCGGGCCGTTGGAGCAGCGCGGCGGCGTGGAGTTGCGAAATTCTTCGGCACCGCTGAAGCCGCGCTTGAGGTCGAAGAGGCGAGAGCCGAGATAGAAGGCGGGGCTCGTCGACACCCAATCCAGTGGATGGTTCTGCCGGCCGATCTGAACGTCCTCGCCGATCGAACAATAACGGCCGATCCGAGCGGCGCAGGCATATCCCGACACTTGGTAGGAAAAGGCACCGAGTTCGAGCATCTGCTCGAACCGGGTCCATTTCAGGCTGGACGGCGCTTCGATCCGGCCGGTATCTGGAAGACGAACTCGGCCGCCCGGTCGCGGCAGCGCCTCTATTCCGCGCGCGGCGAGCCAGTCTATGCCGACCTCGCTCATCCGTCTGTTCCGGTCGCCGCGGCACGTGGCAGCTTGTGCCGTAGCGCGGCGGGAGAGCGATGCATATGTGTGATGCCGGCGTGTCGTTCAGCGAGGGCGCAGGTCGCAAGCGCGGATATAACAGCACGCGCCATCGCTTGAGGGTCATCCGGAAGGAACGGCAAGACATGCCCGTTCCAGGCAGAGGCGAGGGTCTCGCCCTGCGCTCCGAGGTCGAACCCGTAGACCGGGCGGCCCGTGGCAAGCGCCTCGTGCAAGGCGTAGCAGAACGTCTCCGGCCAGATCGACGGGATGAGCCAATGGGTCACGCCGTGCTGTTCGGCAAGACTTTGAATCTCTTCGGGGCGATAGGGGCCGGTCTGTAGAATGTCCGGCGGCAATGAGAAACCGGGTGCGATCCTGCCGATCATGACGAGACGCGGATGCCCGGTTTCGGCACACAGACTTGCCAGGGCCGAGACGATGGCCGCACCTTTCTGAGGTCCGATCGCGCCGAGGATACCGAGGGTGGGCGGCCTGTTCGGATGCCTGACCACCGGCACTTGTGACGGCAGCCGAAGCCCGTGTGGCGCAACCGTGATCGCCGGTACCAGGTCCGGCCATGCGCCGCGCACAAGTTTTGCCGAAGCTTCGGAGAAACAGGTAATCGAAGCTTGTTTCGCAAATCCATGCCAAGCCGCGCGCCATGCGGCAAGCGACACGTCGCAACCGTCCGGCCGCCGAATGCGATGGGCGCGATCGCGGGAGGTGAGGCTCGGCAGGCCGTGAAAGACGCCGTGGCTGTCCAGAAGCGTGTAGGACGGCGAGAGAGGAAAGTAGTCGTGAACCTCGAGCTCGGCGGTATCTGCAGGCCCGATCAAACTCCTCAGGATGGCAGGCAGCTCCACCGGGTCGCGGTCGCCGACGCCGCAGGCATAGACGATGTGCTTGCGGGGCAGGATCGACAGCAGTTCGGTGATGGTGGACGTGTCATCGCATGCACCCTCGCTCTCTCCCCAGGGTGTGATAAGCCTCAGCGTCCACCGCTGCGCGCCGCCGACGTCGAGCCGTATCACGGCCCGCCCCGACGCAAGACCGCGCGCCACCCGGTCTCTTATGGCGCGCTCGACGCCGCCGCCGAGGCTATGCCCAAGGATGACCTCCACTGGCGCCAGCGGTGTCGCTGCGCCCGCCCAAGCCAGCCCCAGCGCAAGCCGTGCCGTGCGTAGCGGATCTGTGCTTTTGAAGGCGGCGACCGCGGCTTCATAGCCGGGATAACGCACACCGAGGCGGACATTGTTCCGCCTCAGCAGCGAGGCCTTTTCGGCGCCGAAGCTTGCGCCGCCCTGGTGTTCCACGAAGACCCCCATATGCCCAAGGTGCCGCCCCCCCATCGCGAGGATGCGGCGGCACCAATCGACTTCCTCGCCATAGCCGCGCCCGAAGGTTTCGTCGAAGCGCGGGCAACGCGACAGCCAGGCCCGTGAAATCGCCATACAAAAGCCGATGCCGGTCGGCAGATCAGCCAGCGCCCCATCTGGGTCGAGCCGCGCGGCGACCTGGTCGATCGCCTCTGCCATGTCCGCGCGCAGGGGAACGTCGCGGCAGATGACGGGGGCCGACAGGATCTCCGCGGCATTCGAGGCGGGCGTCACGCTCGCGACGCGTTCATGGGCGGCGAAGGGACGCAGCAGCCGTGTGGCCCAATGCGCCGGCAGCATCGCGTCCGAGTTCAGCAGGAGGATCGGTCCGGTCTCCTTCCGGGCCAAAGCCGCGCGGAAGCCGCGATTCACCGAGCGGATAAATCCGACATTCTCGCGGTTCTCCAGCAAGGTGACGCGTGAAAGGCGCGCTGGCTCCGTCGCCCAGTCCTGCAGAAACGGCCGCACGCGCACATCAGTCGAGCAATCCTCGATCAAGATGAGATGCCAGGGAATGTCGGTATGCGCCTCGATTCGCGTCAGCACGTCGAGCAAGAGATCGAAGCCGTTATACACGGGCAGCACGATGGTCACGTCGGGCGCCGTGATCGGGGGATCATGCGGTTCGGACCGGATCATGCCGGGGAGAAGCGGCCCGGGGCGCGCCACCTCCGAAAACCCGAGCAACGCTTTCACGCGCGCACGCTGATGGGGATTGCGGGTCAAACGCCAGCCGATCGCGGCGGGCATGGCACGCAGAAGGCGCAGCGCAAAGCCTGGGACAAGGTGCCAACGTCCAAGCGGCGGTCTGGGCAAACTGAGATTATTGATGCCCGCCTCGAGCCCGCCGGTCTCGAAGATCAGGCCGGGCGGTGCGCTGCGCCGGAGATTGCCCGGCATCGCCGGAACGGACAGGCAAAAGCCAGCTCCCGACAGACCGGAGGCGGCGACATCGGCCCGTTGCAACGTTGCCGGGCAGGACACGCTGGCTGCGCCGTGAACGAGCCGAACCGCTTCGGCTGCGACCCAGCCTTCCACCACGAGCCGCCCGTCCGCATAGGCAATTCTGTCGACATGTCCGACCCGTGTCCCACCGCGATCGTGTATTGCGGGTCCATCGCAGCTGGCTTGCAACTGCCGCGCCGCATAGAGATCGAACAAGGCCGCTAGTCGTCGCAACATGGCGTTCTGCCCCCGGCAAGAGAATCTGACCGGACCACCAAAACGCACGGAGCCTTAAGCCCCGGTTTATGCGGATCACATCGCCTGCAAAAACCGCCTGCGGCACGTGGATTGGAACGTTCGCTTGGGCATCCTGTGCCAAGAGCGGGGATTTTCACGCAGAGAACTTCTACCAAACGCACCAGCGCGCCAGACACGCAAGAAGCGTGCAGCGCCGGTCTGCTGACGTTCCTCAGGGTCAATCCCGTGCGGGATTCCGTCCGAAGGGTCGCCCGGATCGGTTCAGAAGGCCCGCCGGCGATGCTGATCTTGGTCGCAACCCCGTGCGTCCGGTCTTCAAACGGGCGAAAACGGTGCCCTTATTCGGCTCAGCGCGCCTTGGTCAGCCGGTCGATCGCGGCGAGGCCCTCCAAAAGCGGTTGCAGCTTGTCGATCGGGACCATGTTCGGCCCGTCGCTCGGGGCATTGTCAGGGTCTTCATGCGTTTCGATGAAGACCGCCGCGCAGCCGACGGCGATGGCCGCGCGCGCCAGAGGCTCCACGAATTCGCGCTGTCCGCCCGTGGAGGTGCCTTGCCCGCCCGGAAGCTGAACCGAATGCGTCGCATCGAACACGACCGGGTAGCCGGTCTCGCCCATGATCGGCAGTGACCGCATGTCCGAGACCAGCATGTTGTAGCCGAAACTCGCCCCCCGCTCGCAAAGCATGATGCGCTCGTTGCCCGTCGAGGCGATCTTGTCGGCGACATTGCCCATGT
The DNA here is from genome assembly GCF_009363575.1 of Roseivivax sp. THAF30. Taxonomy (NCBI): domain Bacteria; kingdom Pseudomonadati; phylum Pseudomonadota; class Alphaproteobacteria; order Rhodobacterales; family Roseobacteraceae; genus Roseivivax; species Roseivivax sp. THAF30. The sequence goes on from NZ_CP045389.1 coordinate 103,688, forward strand.
CCCAGGGCGCAAGGAACTGACCCTTCTTGACGTTGATCGCAGCGCCGGTCTCTCCTGCGGCGAGGAGAAGGTCGGTCTGCCGCGACAGGAAGGCGGGGATCTGGAGGATATCGACCACCTCGGCCACCGGCGCGCAATGTTCGGGCGCATGAACGTCGGTCAGGACGGGCACGTCGAATTCCGCTTTGATCGTGCCTAATATCTCCAGCCCGGCCTCCATGCCGAGCCCGCGCTTGCCACCAAGCGAGGAGCGGTTCGCCTTGTCGTAGCTCGCCTTGAAGATCCAGGGCACGCCTGCCGCATCCGCCGCGTCGGCGATCCGGGACGCCAGCATCCGCGCGTGATCGAGGCTCTCGAGCTGGCATGGCCCGGCGATCAGGGCGAACGGCGCCGAATTGGAGAGTGTTAGCTTGCCGACAGAGACGTCTTTCATGACAGACCTTCCTTGGCGAGCACGGCTTCGATCCGTGCCACGTCGATGGGGTTGTTGAGTTCCCAGAACACCCGGCCCCGCGCCTCGACCTCGACGCAGGTCACGGGCCAGCCATTCTCGAGGAATCGTAATTGTTCGAGCCCTTCGGCTGCCTCGAGCGGGCCTTCCGGCCAGCCGGCATAGGCGTCGAGCGCGGCGGGCCGGTAGGCGTAGACGCCCACATGGTGCCAGACCTCGGGCGGCGCTTCGAGACTGGCCACGTAGGGCAGCACCTCTTTGGAGAAATAAAGCGCGGTGCCGTCCGCGCGCATGACCGCCGTCGTGCCGCCGACGCGGCCCTCTTTGCGGTCGGTGACGAAATTGGCGAGCGTGTCGGCCTCCGTGCGCAGGACGGGCGTTGCCATCTGCACCCGCTCGTCCGCCATCGCCGCGATGAGCGCATCGAGGAACCAGACGGGCGTCAGCGGCGCGTCGCCTTGCAGGTTCACCACCACGTCAGGCGGCGTGCCAAGCTGGGCGAGACCCTCGGCGCAGCGTTCGGTGCCGTTCCGGGCAGCCGAGCTCGTCATCAGCACCTCGGCCCCGAACCCTTCCGCCGCATCGCGGATGCGCGCATCGTCGGTCAGGACATAGACCGCATCGACCCCGGCGACGCCCTGTGCGGCCTCCCAGCTGCGCTGGATCAGGGTCTTTTTCTCACCCGTCGCACCCGTCAGCTCGACCAGCGGTTTGCCGGGATAGCGCGAGGAGGCGTAGCGCGCGGGAATGAAGACGACGGTCTTCATGCGACCCCCGCCCGCAGCGCGTCATGGATATGGACAAGACCCTGGAGCGCGCCGGTCTCATCGACCACGAACAGCGCCGAGATCTTGCGTGCGTTCATCACGCCCAAAGCCTCGACCAGAAGCGCGTCGGGCAGGATCGTGGTCGGCGTCTTGGTCGCCACCTCGCCGGCTTTGCGGGCCATCAGCCCGTCGAGATTGCGGCGCAAGTCGCCGTCGGTGATGACGCCCTTCAGAGCGCCGTCCTCGACCACGGCCGCAACGCCGAAGCCCTTCGCGGTCATCTCGATCAACGTCTCGCCCATATCCGTATCGGGCGCGACGACCGGCAGCTCGGTGCCTTTGTGCATGACCGCGGCCACGCTCAGAAGCTGCGCGCCGAGGGTTCCGCCGGGATGGAACGAGTGGAAACTATCCCGGTCGAAGCCGCGCGCCTCCATCAGCGCCACCGCCAGCGCATCGCCGAGGGCCAGCGTCATGGTCGTCGAGGTGGTCGGGGCGAGCCGCAGCGAGCAGGCCTCGGGCGCGTCCGGCAGCACCAGCAGGAAGTCCGATTGCCGCGCCAGCGTCGATTGCGCGTTGCGGGTGATCGCCACCATCGGCACGGCGAAGCGGCGCGTATGGGCGATGATATCCACAAGCTCGCGCGTCTCACCGGAATTGGAGATCAGGATCACCGCATCCTCGCGCGTGATCATGCCGAGATCGCCGTGACTGGCCTCTCCGGGATGCACGAATTGCGCGGGACTGCCCGTCGAGGCGAGTGTCGCGGCGATCTTCGCGGCGATATGGCCCGATTTGCCCATGCCGGAGACGATGATCCGGCCCGGTATCTCCAGAAGCCGCGCGACCGCCGGGGCGAAATCCGCCGACAGCTCGTCGGCAAGCAGCGACAGGCCGGCGCTTTCGGTTCGCAGCACGTCGCGCGCGATCTCCGCTGAGCAGCGGGTCAGGTCCGCCGGGTCTCGGGAAGCTGCTGTCATCTCGTGGCCTTTCGCGATCCCGCTCTCTTGCGCTGGTGATAACCCTGCCGCAAGCGGGTGTCCACGCGCGGGGCCCGATGCCTCATTCGTGATGCCTCGGCCCGATTGCGGCAGGGCGGGCGATCAGCCTAGAGTGCGGCTTGGTTTACTGCCAGTCTGGAGTTCCCTGTGTCCGTCTCGTCCCGTCTGATCGCCGCCCTTTGCCTGGCATTGCTGGCCGCGCCGTCCCTTGCCGCGCGCGACACTGTATTCGGACAGGAACCGGGGCCGATCCCCGCGACCCTGTGGCTCGCACAGGCGCAGACCGAGACCCCCCGCGAGGTTGCCGCAGAGGCTGCGTCCCGGGCACCGGCGCTGGCGATGGGGCTCAACGGGATACACGATTGGTCGCCTCAGCAGCCCTTCCTCGACATCTTCAAGACCTCGCGTCCCTGGATCGGACATCTGCCCGGCCAATGGGGCGGGATCGAGACGGATGTCCTGCGGGCCGGTGGTCACATCGATGCGCGTGGCTGGCCGCTCTCCATCCCGGACGAGGCCGAGCGGATCGAGGCGCTTGTTCTCACTGACAGGCCCGAAGAGGCGCAGGAACTGCGCGGCGCCTACGTTCTGACTTACGAAGGGGAGGGCGAGATTTCCGTGACGGGTCTCGCACGCCGCGTCGATGCCGCGCCGGGACGCATCCGCTTCTTCTACGAGCCGGGTCCGGGTGCGGTCGGCGTCTCGATTGCCGCCCTAGATGCGGACAACCCCATCCGTGACATCCGGCTATTTCGGGAAGAACACGAGCCGCTTCTCGAGGCCGGCGCGCTCTTCAACCCGGCCTGGCTTGCGCGGATCGCGGATATGCGCGTTCTGCGCTTCATGGACTGGATGGAGACGAACAATTCGCCCGTCACCGATTGGGACAGCCGCCCGCGCGTCGAGGATGCCACCTATGCCGCCTGGGGCGTGCCGCTGCCGGTGCTCCTGCGGCTGGCGAACGAGGTCGGCGCCGATCCCTGGTTCACGCTGCCGCACATGGCGGACGACGCTTACGTCCGCGCCTTTGCGGAGTCGGTACGGGACGGGCTCGATCCGCGCCTGAAGGCCTATGCGGAATACTCGAACGAAATGTGGAACGATATTTTCGAGCAGGCGCGCTGGGCCGATCGGCAGGCCGAGGAGCTTTGGGGGCCAGGCGACGACCTGCGGATGCAGTTTTATGGAAAACGCGCCGCCGAGGTCATGGATATCTGGGCTGATGTCTTCGACGATGCCGCCGAGGCGCGGCTTGTCCGGGTCTTCGCGACCCATACCGGCTGGGCAGGCCGCGAGGCACGGGCCCTGGCCGCGCCGCTGGCGTTCCTGACGCTCGGCAAGATGCCGCAGGACAGTTTCGACGCTTATGCCGTGACAGGCTACTTCCTGTTCGACTTCGAGGCGCAGGGCGATGCGCTCCTCGCGGATCTCGACGACGCCGAGGCGGCGGCGCAAGAAGCGGGGGAAGCTCAGGGCCTTGCCCGCGTCGCCTTGCGCGAGCATGTGCGCGAGACGCGTTTCAACGAGGCTTTCGGGCCGTTCGCGGAGCGTCTGGAGCCCAATGTCGCGCGCCTCACCGACGAGGTATTTCCCTACCATGCCCAGGCTGCGGAGCAGGCAGGGCTCGACCTCATCATGTATGAAGGCGGCGCGCATCTCGTTCCGGCAGGCCATCCCGAAGCCGAACGTCTGGCGGAATTTCTCAGCGCCTTCGGCTACTCGGATGCGATGGCGGGTCTCTATGATCAGCTTCTCTCCGGCTGGTCTGCGGCAGGCGGAACCCTCTTCAACGCCTTCGTCGACATGGGCCGGGCTTCGCAATGGGGCATCTGGGGCCATTTACGCCATCCTTGGGACGACAATCCGCGCTGGCAAAGCCTCGTGTCCTACAATGACGCGGCTCCTGTACCGGATGCGCGCGGGGCCGCCGTCTTCGCGAACGGCGCTGTCGCGGCGGGAACCAACGGTGATGACGAGATTCGCGGATCTGGCGAGGAGGATCTCATCCTTGCCGGTCCGGGCGACGATCTGGTGATCTCGGGCGGCGGTGCCGACCTTCTGCACGGTGGGGCGGGCGAGGACGAGGCGCGTCTGCCGGGCGTTCAGAGCGACTGGACGATCAGCCGCGACGCAGCCGGGCGCACGCTGGTGCAGTCAGGCTGGCTGATCGTGCGCCTGACCGATTTCGAGCTTTTGAGCTTCGAGGGCACGACCGGCGAAGCCATTTCCTTGCCGTGACGCGCAACCTTCTTTTGGCCATTTTTTCGTGCTTCTGGACGAGTAGCGCGGGACAAGACCCAATCGCCCGCGACCGAGCAGGACCATGAGTGCGACCGACCTGAGCATCATCATACCGGCCAGCAACGAGGCCGCACGTCTCGGCGCTTGCCTCACCGCACTGGCCCGTTCGGACTGGACGCGAGAGGCCCGGCCCGAGGTGATCGTGGTCGAGAACGGCTCCGTCGATGCCACGGCGGAGGTGGCGCGAACCTCCGGGGCATCGCTGTCGAAAAGAGGCTGGTCGTTCGCGGTGATCGAAAGCGCACCGGCCGGAAAGCCGACAGCCCTCAACGCGGGCGATAGGGTCGCGGGGAGCGCCCGGCGCGTGTATCTCGATGCCGATGTCACGGTGTCGCCCGCGCTCCTGTCCGAGATCGCCGAGGCGCTCGATACCCCGGAACCACGGTTCGTTACCGGCACTCTCAGGATCGCCGCGCCTGATAATGCGATCAGCCGGGCCTATGCGCGCTACTGGGCGCGTGTACCGTTCATGTCCGATGCTGTTCCGGGATGTGGTCTGTTCGCGGTCAACTCAGCGGGCCGCGCCCGCTGGGGCGCCTTCCCCGACATCATCTCGGACGATACCTTCGTGCGGCTTTCCTTCGCGCCGCATGAGCGGATCGCCGTCCCCGCGGCTTACGATTGGCCGGTTGTCCGCGGCTTTGGCGCGCTTGCGCGGGTCCGCGCCCGTCAGGATCGCGGGGTCGCCGAGGTGGCACGGCTCTACCCCGCACGCATGGACAACGACGATCATCGCCCGTTTCCCTTGACGCGTAAGCTGCGCCTCGCCTTGCGCGATCCTTTCGCCTTCGCCGTCTATTCCGCCGTGGCCGCCTCGGCACGGCTCAGGCCCGGACAGGGCTGGAGCCGCGGGCGATGACGACATTCGGCCTCTCCCGTCTGCGCGGCGCATCGCTTGGCGCGCGGGCGATCCGCTCTTCGATCTGGACGACGGCGGCCTTTGTCGCCGGTCAGGCCATCCGGCTTGGCGGCAATCTCGTCCTGACCCGGTTGCTCTTTCCCGAGGCCTTCGGCCTGATGGCGCTGGTGGCGGTCATCATGCAGGGCCTGACGAATTTCTCCGATACCGGCGTGCTGCAATCCATCATGCAGCATCGGCGGGCCGAAGATCGGCGGTTTCTCGACACGGCCTTTACCATTCAGGCGATCCGGGGCGTACTTCTCTGGCTCGCCGCCTGCCTTCTGGCCTGGCCCCTGTCGCTCCTCTTCGGCGCCCCACAACTGACCGCGATCCTGCCGGTCGCGGGGCTCTCACTGATTCTCCTGGGCCTCAATCCGATGCGGATCGCTTTGGCGCATCGCAACCTCTTGCTCGGGCGGGTCGCGGGACTTGAACTCGCGGCGCAGACCGGGGGGCTGGTGATCGGCATCGTCCTTGCGTGGCTCACAGGTTCGGTCTGGGCGCTGGTCGTCAGCGGGGTTCTCGGAACCGCGCTTCAGGTCGGTCTGAACTGGGCGCTTCTGCCCGGCGAAGGCGAGCGGCTGAGCTGGGACGCCGAAGCTGCGCGCGAGCTGACCTCCTTCGGAAAATGGATTTTCCTCGCCACGATATGCGGCTTCATCGCAGCGCAGGGCGACCGGATCCTGATCGGTCGTTTCCTCGCGCTGGGCGCATTCGGCGTCTACAATATCGGCTACTTCCTTGCGTCATTTCCCAACATGCTGGGGCGGTTGGTGGCATCCAAGGTGCTGATCCCGATTTACCGCGAAGCGCCTCCGTCCGAGAGCCGCGCCAACTTTCTCAAACTGCGCCGGATGCGCATGATCGTCAGCGCGGCGCTTGTGGGCATGGTCGCGATCATGGGCCTCATCGGTGTCTGGCTCGTCGAGCTTCTATATGACGTGCGCTACGAGCAGGCCGGGCCGGTCACCGTGTTGCTCGCGATTATGTGGATTCCGCAAATCGTGACGCTGACCTACGATCAGGCGGCGCTCGCCCGGGGAGACAGCCGGAACTTCTTCTTGCTGACGCTCGTGCGCGCCGTCGCGATTCTTGTCTGCGTCAGTCTCGGGCTCGCTTTCGCGGGGCTGCCCGGTGCCATCGTCGGGCAGGGCGTTGCGGGACTTCTGACATACCCGGCCGAGGTCTGGCTGTCCCGGAAATCGGGCGCGTGGGATCCGGTGCATGATGTCGTCTTCGGCGGCGTCGGACTTGCCGTTGCCGGAGGGGTGATATGGTTTCACGCCGGTGACATCGCCGCGCTTGCGAGCGCCACGATGTGACGCAGCCGGAAAGGCAATTTGACACGGGACATGTGATAAACTCCGTTTGCCTCAATTTGCCCCAATTCCGGGGCTACAGGATGAGGCCAGGAAAGAGCAGGACGATTCATGACAGACCCGGCCGATCTCCACGGAACCGGCGAAGCCGACATTGCGATTGTCGGCATGGCCGCGCATTTGCCCGGTGCGAACTCTGTCGAGCGGTACTGGTCGAACCTGCGCGCGGGCCTCTCGTCGATCCGCCGTCTCAGCGAGGATGAACTTCTCGAAGCGGGCGAAGCGCCCGGCATGATCCGCCGGAAGGATTACGTGCCATTCGCGGCCCCGCTCGACGGCTACACGATGTTCGATGCGGAGTTCTTCGGCTTCTCGCCGAAGGAGGCCGCGATTCTCGATCCTCAGCACCGCCGCTTCCTCGAGGTCGCATGGGAGGCGATGGAAAGTGCCGGCCACGTTCCGCAGAATTTCCCCGGCGCGGTCGGCGTCTATGGCGGCTGCGGGATGGGGTCGTATTTCTATTTCAACATCTGTTCGAACCCGGATCTCGTCGATCAGACCGGAATGTTCCTTCTGCGCCATACCGGCAATGACAAGGACTTCCTGACCACCCGCGCCAGCCATGTGTTCGACCTGAAGGGTCCGTCGATGTCGTTGCAGACGGCCTGCTCGACCTCGCTCGTGGCCACCCACTACGCGGCGCAGGCTCTTTTGGCGGGCGAGTGCGACATGGCGCTCGCGGGGGGCGTGACGATCGAGCTGCCGCAGGGTCGCGGCTATGTCTTCAAGGAAAACGAAATCCTGTCACCCGACGGTGAATGCCACGCCTTTGACCATCGTGCCGCGGGCACGGTCTTCGGATCGGGCGCTGGCGTCGTGGTGCTGCGCCGCCTCGAGGATGCGCTGGCCGACGGCGATTACATCTGGGCGGTCATCAAGGGCACGGCTGTCAACAATGACGGGGCGGACAAGGCCGGCTATCTCGCGCCTTCCGTGGGAGGGCAGGCCGCAGCGATCTCCGAGGCGCAGGCCATCGCGGATATCGACGCGCGCAGCATCGGCTACGTCGAATGCCACGGCACGGGCACCTATCTTGGCGATCCGATCGAGGTGTCGGCCCTGACGCAAGCGTTCCGCGAGACGACGGATGAAACCGGCTTCTGCCGGATCGGTTCGGTCAAGACCAATATCGGCCATCTCGACACCGCAGCGGGCGTTGCGAGCCTGATCAAGGCCTCCCTTGTGCTGCACCATGCCGAGATCCCGCCCAGCCTTGGCTACGAGGCGCCGAACCCGGCCATCGATTTCGATCACTCGCCATTCCGCGTCAACGACCGCCTGACCCCGTGGCCCGAAACCGGGCATCCGCGCCGCGCCGGGGTCAATTCGCTGGGCGTCGGCGGCACGAATGCCCATGTCGTGCTGGAAGCTGCGCCGGAACGTCCGACCTCGGACGAGGCGGAGTTCCCGTTCCAGATCCTGACGCTCTCGGCGCGGAAGAAAGCAGCGCTCGACGGCAATGCCGCACGTTTGACGGAGTGGTTGCGGACCCATCCCGAGGTGCCGCTCGCCGATGTGGCCTACACGCTCAAGGAAGGCCGCGCGGCTTTCGCAGAGCGGCGCATCGTCGTCGCCGAGAGCCACGAAGAGGCTGCGCGACTTCTCGAAAGCGGTGACCGTCGGCGCGTTCATAGCCACAAGGCACTGAGCGATCCCGACGTCGCTTTCCTTCTGCCGGGTGGTGGCGCGCAATATCCGCAGATGGCAAAGGGTCTCTACGAGACAGAGCCGGTCTTTGCCGAATGGATGGACCGGGGTCTCGATCATCTCTCTGCACTTACCGGCAGCGATCCGCGCGCCGCGTGGCTTGCCGCGCCGGGCGCTGAGGCGGAGAAGACCCTTCTTGTCCCGTCGGTGCAGCTGCCTCTTATCCTCGTGACCGAGATCGCCCTCGCGCGGCTCTGGGAAAGCTGGGGCGTCGTACCCTCGACGCTGATCGGCCATTCGATGGGCGAGAACGCGGCGGCTTGCCTCGCGGGCGTCATGACGTTCGAAGAGGCCATCGGCCTCGTTCACAAGCGCGGCTCGCTCTTCGATACCGTGCCCCGCGGGGGAATGCTTTCGGTCGCGCTCTCCGAGGCGGCGCTTGTCCCGCATCTCGGAGGAGATCTCGATATCGCCTCGATCAATGGCGCGCAGCTCACGGTGGCAACCGGCCCCGATGCCGCGCTCGACGCGCTTGAGAAACGACTGACGACCCAGGGGATCGAATGCCGGCGTATCGGGATCGACATCGCAGCGCACAGCCGGATGCTCGACCCGATCCTGCCGGAGTTCCGCGCGCATCTTGAGACGCTCGACCTGCGCCCGCCCGAGATTCCGATCCTGTCGAACCGCACCGGAACCTGGCTCACCGACGAAGAGGCGACGGACCCTGAATATTGGGTCGGACATCTGCGCAATACGGTGCGCTTCGCCGATGGCGTCGCGCGCGTGGCAGAGACCGAGAACCGTGTCCTTTTGGAAGTCGGGCCGGGTCATGCGCTCTCGGCGCTCGCCCGCCAGCAACCCCAGATCGGCGGCAACCGCGTCGTTGCCAGCTTGCGTCATCCCGACGACGCCATCGCCGATGACCGCTACTTCCACGAAGTGCTTGGCCGCCTCTGGGCGCTCGGTGTCGAGGTCGATTGGGATCAGGTCTGGGGCGAGGCACGGCGGCACCGCGTGCCATTGCCGACCTACGCCTTCCAGCATGCCTCCTACTTCATCGAACCGGGGCAGGCGGCTTCGGCCGATATCGCGGATCGCTATCCCGCACGCCGGGACGATATGGCCGAGTGGGGCGCGGCCCCTGTCTGGCAGCCGCGCGCGGCGGAAGTGCCGGTCGATCCGCACTACGACCTGCACCTACTCGACCCCGAAACCTGGCTCGTCTTCGTGGACGATGCAGGTCTCGCGGCGGCGTCGCTGGCGCCGCTTCGCGCCGCGGGCCATACGGTCGTGGAGGTTCGCCCCGGTGACACCTTCGCAAGACGGGGTGAGCACGAGTACATCCTCGCGCCGGAACGCGGGCGGGAGGGGTATGATCTTCTCCTCGCCGACCTCTCCGCGCGTGGCCTTGTCCCGACGCGCATCGCCCATTTCTGGCTGGTGACCAACGACGAGGCGCACCGTCCCGGTTCCAGCTTCTTCCACCGGCTGCAGGAGCAGGGTTTCTATTCGCTGTTGTTCCTCTCGCAGGCGCTCGTCGATGAAGGCATGTCGGGCCTGCATCTGCAGATTTTCACGAACGGGGCGGTGCAAGTGCGCGATGAGCCCGTGCCATGCCCGGTCAAGGCGACCATCGCCGGCCCTGTCCGAGTGATCCCGCGCGAAGTGCCGGGGCTGACCTTCGGCACGCTCGACGTGACACTTCCCGCCGCTGGCGGAAGCCGCGCCATGTTCGGACGCCGAAAGGTGGATCAGAACAGCATCGCGACGCTTGCAAGCTTTGTCACCGAGGAGCTTCTGATCCCGCCGGGCGCCCGCGAGGCCGCCCTGCGCGGCGGTCGCCGGTTCGAGCGCGCCCTCGCGGACAGGCTCTTGCCTCATACGCCGGACGTGAGCCTGCAAGGCACCATCCTGATCACGGGCGGCTTTGGCGGGATCGCGCGAACGCTCGGCCTGGCTGCCGCGAAGAACGGCGCGAAGCTGGTGCTGGTCTCGCGCACCGTATTGCCGGATCGGTCTGACTGGTCCGAATACCGCCGCCGGCACGCGCCGCACGATCCCGTGAGCCGCGCCATCGCGCATGTGGAGGCGCTCGAAGCGGTCGGGGCCGAAGTCATGGTCGCGACCGCCGATATCTGCGACCTCGCGGCGATGCAGGATCTCGTGCGATCCGCCGAAGACCGGTTCGGCCGCATCAACGGCGTGATCCATGCCGCGGGCCGCCTGTCGGACCAGCCCTTTCTGGCGCTTGGTCCCGCGGATGTGGAAGACACCTTCGCGCCCAAGCTTCACGGGGCCAACGCGGTCAATACGCTGTTTCCGGACGGCTCGGTCGATTGGATCGCGCTCTTCTCCTCGGTCTCGACGATGGCCGCGGCGGCGGGCCAGCTCGATTACGTGGCGGCGAACGAGTATCTCAACGCGATGGCGGCCGCGCGGTCGGGCGGTGCAACGCGTGTCGTGGCGTTGAACTGGGGGATATGGGCGGAAACCGGCATGGCCGCCGACGCCTTGGCCCGGCGAACCGGAGCGACCGAAGAAAGCGCGCCCGAGCCTGCGAACAGACCGCTCCTCGACACGATGCGCTTCGATGCAGCCGGTCGGCGCGTCTTCGCGAAGACATTCTCGACATCGGATTGGATCATCGACGAGCACCGCACCCGCAATGGCACGGCGCTTTTGCCGGGTTCTGCCGTGGTCACGCTCGCCGCTCATGCGCTCGATGCGGCGGGCGAGGGGCACAGTTTCGAGATCCGGGATCTCGCCTTCCTGCGCCCCTTCATCGTGACATCCGGCCAGGGTCGCAAGATGACGTTGCGCCTGTCCCGGACCGAGGCGGGCTATGAGATGTACCTTCTCGAAGATGCGCGCGTGCAGGGCAAGGAGGGGATGCTTCGCTTTGCCGAAGCGGACATCGCGCTCCGTGCGCCCGGGTCTGCGCCGCGTCTCGACCTGGCGGCAATCCGGGCCCGCATGTCGAAGCGCGAGACCGCAGCACCCGGCGAAACGCTCGTCACCGGCCAGGAGACGCATCTTGAGTTTGGTGCCCGCTGGCGGGTCCTTGAGGCGCGCGGGCTCTCGTCGGAGGAAGGACTTGCGGAGCTTGCGCTCTCGCCCTCGGCCTCAGAGGATGGATGCCTCGTTCATCCCGCGCTCTTCGACATCGCCACCGGCTGGGCGATGGATCTCATCTCGGGCTACGAGGCGCGCCACCTCTGGGTGCCGCTGTCCTATGCGAGCATCAAGGTTTATGGCCCCTTGTCGGACAAGGTTCTGAGCTGGGTCCGGCCTAGCGGCGAGGCCCGCGCCGACAGCGAGAGTGCCAGTTTCGACATCTCGCTCGCGTCGCCGGACGGCACGGTGTTGGTCGACATCCGGGGCTTCGCGATCCGCCGGCTCGACGATCCCGCGCAGCTTGCCCGCGCGCCCCGCGCGACCGCGGCGGAGCTGATTTCCGAGGAAGGCGAGGCAGCCGCGCCGCTGTCTCCGGGTGAAGAGCTGTTGCAGCACAATCTCTCCCAGGGGATCCGACCGGAAGAGGGCGCGGAGGCGTTCGCGCGCGCGATGGCGACAGGCGTCCCCGTTCTGGCGGTGAGCCCGATCCCGGTCCATGCACTGAAGGCGCAAGCCGATACCGCCGCACGGGCGGAGACGAGCAACCAAAGCTTCGAGCGCCCGGATATGGACGGCGAGTTCGCAGCGCCCGAGACCGAGGTTGAAAAGCGACTTGCCGGGTTCTGGGCCGAGCTTCTGGGCGTGCGGAATGTCGGGATCGACGACAGCTTCTTCGATCTTGGGGGGCATTCGCTGATCGCGGTGCGGCTGTTCTCGATGGTCAAAAAGGCCTACCGCGTCGATTTTCCGATCTCGATCCTCTTCGAGGCACCGACAATCCGGCAATGCGCGGCGTTGATCGCGGAACGGGCGGGCATCTCGGATGGCCCGGTGGCGGAGGTGCCGGACCGCCCCACGCAAACGCGGCCGGAGCGGCGCTTTTCGCATATCGTCCAGATGCACGAAGGCGGGGCAGGGTCAAAGACTCCGTTCTTCCTCGTGGCCGGCATGTTCGGCAACGTGCTGAACCTGCGCCATCTGGCCTTGCTGCTTGGACGGGACCGGCCGTTCTACGGCCTCCAGGCCAAGGGTCTCTACGGTGATGAGGCCCCGCATGGCACCATCGAGGACGCCGCGCGTGACTACATCGCGGAGATGAAGCAGGTGCAGCCGGACGGCCCGTATCTGGTTGGCGGCTTCTCGGGCGGCGGCATCACCGCCTACGAGATCGCCCGGCAATTGACCGCTCTCGGTGACGAGGTCGCGCTTGTGGCGATGCTCGACACGCCGCTGCCGCAGAAGCGCCCGCTCGCGGCGATCGACCGCGCGGTGATCCAGCTGCACGAAGCGCGGCGCAAGGGGCCCCTCTATCCGGTGATCTGGGCGCGCAACCGTGTGCGGTGGGAGATCGAGAAACGCCGCGACAAGGGCGCGACCGAAAGCGCGGAGACGTTCCACAACGTCGAGATCGAAGCGGCGTTTATCGAGGCGATCGGCCGCTACCAAGTCGCACCATATGGCAGGCGCGTCGCGCTCTTCCGTCCGCCGCTCATGGCCAAATGGCGCGTCGCCGGTGGCCGCCTCGTGAACCATGAACGCGCCTATCTCACCCATGACAATGAATGGGGCGGCTGGGCATCTGAGCTCGAGGTCGTCGAGGTGCCGGGCGATCACGATTCGATGGTGTTGGAGCCCAATGTCCGGGTGCTGGCCGCGGCGCTGAAAAGGATCATCGAGGATGCGGAACGCGGAAGCGCGACCAGTCATGTGACACCTTTCAAGCGCACCGAGGCCGCGGAATGAGCCAGCCGATCGAGACGGTTCTCGCTGTCGTCCTGAACTGGCGCAGCGCCGAGATGACGGAGCGCGCCATGCGTGCCCTGGCCCGGGCGCTGGACGGTCTCGATGCGGAGATCGTCGTGGTCGACAACGACAGCCGGGACGGCTCCGAAGAGGCGCTGCGCCGAGCGGTTGAAAACGGGCAGTGGCCGGTTCCCGTGCGCGTCGTGCAGTCGGGCCATAATGGTGGCTACGGCTTCGGGAACAATGTCGGTATCCGCGCGGGTCGCAGTGACGGCAAGCGCCCGGATGCGGTGTATATCCTCAATTCCGATGCGTTTCCCGACAAAGACGCGATCCGCGCGCTCATCCACTATCTCGATGCACATCCCGAGGTCGGCCTTGCGGGATCTCAGCTTTACAACGATGAAGATCCGCACCATTCGAGCGCGTTCCGGTTCCCGACCCTCGCGGGCGAGTTCGAGCAGACCGCGCGCACGGGTCCGATCTCGAAGCTCCTCTGGGAAAAGCGGATCGTGATCGCCGATCTCACGCGGACGCGGCAGGTCGACTGGCTGGCCGGCGCCTCGGCCATGATCCGGCAGGACGTTCTCGATCAGATCGGCCTCTTCGACGAGGATTTCTTTCTCTATTACGAGGAAACCGAGCTTTTTCTGAGGGCGCGACGGGCCGGCTGGGCGACGATGTACGTCACCGAGAGCCGTGTGCGGCACCTCGGGTCGGTCTCGACCGGCATGAAGGACTGGCACGAGTTCCCGGATTACTGGTTCGAAAGCCGCTGGATGTATTTCGAGAAGGCACATGGGCGCGGCTATGCCGCCGCCGCGACGCTGGCGCGTGGCGCGGGCCTTCTGGTCTGGAAACTGCGCCGCCTTCTGGGTGCGCCGCGTCTCGATGCGCCGGGCATGTTTCGGCGCCTCATGGTGCACGGTCTGCGCCGGTTCTTCGGCACCAGCGCGCGCGGCACCCATCCCCTTACCGCAGAACCTCGAAGGAGCGAGCCATGAGCTTCACGGCGATCCTGATCGGCAACGACCGTCTCACCCGCGAGGCCGGGGTCAAGTTGCGCGCTGCGGGTCACACGCTCACCGCCTGCGTGACGCGCGATGGGGATGTCGCGGACTGGGCGTCGAAGGAAGGCGTGCGGGTTATCGCACCCGGTCCAGGTCTTGCCGAGCGGCTCGAGGGTTGCGCGGCGGACTGGCTCCTGAGCGTCGCCAACCTTGATCTTCTGCCTCCCGAGATCCTGCGGCTCGGACGCAAGGGCGGCGTCAATTTCCACGATGGCCCGCTGCCCGCCTATGCCGGCGTCAACGCGCCGGTCTGGGCTATCCTGAACGGCGAGACGCGGCATGGCATCACTTGGCACATGCTCGACGAATGCGTCGATCGCGGTGACATCCTCGTCGCGCGCTCGGTCGAGATCGCGCCCGAGGATACCGCGCTGACGCTCAACACCAAGTGCTTCGCCGCCGCGCTGGACAGTTTCGACACGGTGATTGCCGAACTCGAGGCGGGTGCCCAGAACCGCGCGCCGCAAACCTCGGACCAACGGAGCTATTTCGGGCTGAAGGATCGCCCCGCGCATCACGGAACGCTCGATTTCTCGCAGACCTCGGCGCAAATTCTGCGGCTCGTCCGGGCGCTCGACCACGGCGGCTATCCCAACCCCGTCGCTCTGCCGAAGCTCCGGACGGACGGTGCGCTCTTCGCCATCGGGCAAGCGCAGACTGCCGAAGGGCGCGGCCAGCCAGGCGAGGTTCTCTCGGTCGCTTACGAAACGATCACCATTGCCACAAGCGACGGCGCAGTGCGGCTTTCGGGCCTGCAGCGCCTCGACGGATTAGGCGAGCTGCCCAACGCTGGCACGGTTCTGCCTGAACCGCCTGAGGACGATCTGTCGGATCTCGCGCGCGGAGAGTTTCACTGGCGGCGTGCGTTGAGCGGCTACATTCCGGCGCGGCTGCCGGGCTTCGGAGCGCCGACCGGGGAGACGGCGCAGATGACGGTGTCGGACATCCCGCCTCATGCGCTGGCGGCGCTCGCGGCGCGCCTTGCTCCCGAAGGACGGGCGGACATCGCTCTCGTGACCCTCACGAGCGTGCAGCGCGCGGCTTCGGGCCTCGCGCTGCCCTGGATGCCGATTGCCGCGCATGCCGAAGGACCGGCGGATGCGTTCCGGGAGCAGATGACGGTCAAATTCAACGCGGCGCGCAACGCCGGTCCGCTTGCACGCGATCTGGGGCACCGCCTATCGCCAGCCATGTCGCTCGCGACGCCCGCGTTGGCGTTAAGCGAAGGCGCCGGGCCTCTGCCGGGTGCGCTTTTGACGTTGGAGACCGGCGCGGTTCAACGCTTGCATTATGACGCTGGGGCGATGACCGCGTCTATGGCGGAGCTCCTCGCGGCACGTCTGAACCAGCTTGCCGAATGGTCCGGCGACATGGCCGATGCGCCGCTTCTGAGCGAAGCGGAGCGCGCGCTTACGCTGGAGACCTGGAACGCGACGGAGACGCCGCTTGCCGACCGGACGATGCTCGACCGCTTCGAGGCAACGGCGCAGGCGCACCCCGAACGCGTGGCCGTTGTCTTCGAAGATCAGTCGCTGAGCTATGCCGACCTCGACGGGCTCGCCAACCGGATCGCGCACCTGTTGCAGGGTGCAGGCGCCGCAGAGGGCGCAATTGTCGGGCTGCATCTGGAACGCGGACCGCGCCTCGTGGCTGCGGCTCTCGGCGTTCTGAAGGCCGGCGCGGCATATTTGCCAATCGACCCCGCCTATCCCGCGGAGCGGCAGGCGCATTACCTCTCCGACAGCGGCGCGGCGATCGTTCTGACCGAAAGCGCGATCGCGCGGTCACTCCCTCGCCATGCCGCGAAGGAAATCCGTCTCGATATCGAGCCCAAGCTGTTCTCGGTCCCCGCCACGCGGCCCGATCCCGGCCCGGACGCCGAGGCGCTCGCTTATCTCATCTACACATCCGGCTCTACCGGCACGCCAAAAGGCGTGATGGTCGAACACGCGCAGGTCGCCAATTTCTTCACCGGCATGGATGCCGTCGTGCCGGACGCGGGCGGCACATGGCTCGCGGTGACGAGCCTCAACTTCGATATCTCGGTGCTGGAGCTCTTCTATGCACTCTCGCGCGGCTACAAGGTGGTCATGGCCTCCGAGAACGTGGCGAGCGGCGTATCCTCCGGCGCGCGGCGCGCCTCGGGCATGGCGATGTCGCTCTACTACTGGGGCAACGACGACGGGACAGGGCGCGACAAATACCGCACGCTCCTCGAAGGCGCGAAATTCGCGGACGCGCACGGGTTTACCGCCGTCTGGACGCCGGAGCGGCACTTTCACGCGTTCGGCGGTCCCTATCCGAACCCCTCGGTGACAGGCGCGGCGGTGGCCGGCGTCACCAGCCGGATCGGCGTGCGTGCCGGCTCCTGCGTCGCACCGCTGCACCATCCTGCCCGCGTGGTCGAGGAATGGGCGGTGATCGACAACCTCACCGAAGGCCGCGCGGGCCTGGCCATCGCGAGCGGCTGGCAGCCCGATGATTTCGTGCTCCGCCCCGAGAACGCGCCGCCGGACAACAAGCGCGCGATGATAGAGTCGATCGACCAGATCCGCCGGCTCTGGCGCGGTGAAGCGGTGGCCTTCCCGCGGGCCGACGGCTCCCTGCACGAGGTCGTGACGCAGCCGCGTCCGATGTCGAAGGAGCTGCCGCTCTGGATCACGACGGCGGGCAATCCCGAGACCTGGAAAGAGGCTGGGCGTCTCGGCGCTAACGTGTTGACGCACCTTCTGGGGCAAAGCATCGACGAGGTCGCCGAGAAGATCGCGCTCTACCGACAAGCGCGGGCAGAGGCAGGGTTCGATCCGAAAACGGGTGAAGTGGCCCTGATGCTGCATACCTACCTTTCCGAGACGCGAGACGCGGCACGCGAGATCGCGCGCGAGCCGATGAAAGATTACCTGCGTTCGGCGGCGGGTCTCATCAAGCAATATGCCTGGGCCTTCCCGGCCTTCAAGAAGCCCGCGGGCGTCACGAACCCGATGCAGCTCGACCTTGGCGCGCTCGAGCCGGATGAGCTCGAGGCGATCCTCGATCATGCCTTCGAGCGCTATTTCAACGAAAGCGGCCTTTTCGGCACGATCGAGGATGCCGAGGCACGCGTCGCCGAAGTGCAGGCCATCGGCGTGAGCGAGATCGCCTGCCTCATCGATTACGGCATCGCGCCGGACACGATCCTAGAAGGGCTGCATCCCTTGGCCGAAGTCGTCTCGCGCGTGACGGGGCCGGACCTTCCGGCGGAGGACGATTTCTCCGTCGCGGCGCAGATCCGGCGGCACGATGCGACGCATCTGCAATGCACGCCGTCGCTGATGCGGCTGATGCTGGCAGATGACGGCGCCCGGGCGGCGCTCGGTAGCCTCAGCCATGTCTTCCTCGGCGGTGAGGCGCTTCCCGGACCGTTGGTTGCGGCGCTGGGCAAAGCGACGGATGCGTGCGTCACGAACATGTATGGCCCGACCGAGACGACGATCTGGTCGGCTTGCGGCCCTGCATCACCTGGGGACGGTGTGGTGCCTGTAGGCGCGGCCATCGCCAATACGCGGCTCTACGTTCTCGACGACGCGATGGAGCCGCAGCCTATTGGCGTGCCCGGCGAGCTTTGGATCGGTGGCGCCGGCGTTGCGCGCGGCTACTGGAAACGCGCGGCGCTGACCGAAGAGCGCTTCCGCCCGGACCCGTTTCACGGGGGACGCATGTATCGCACCGGCGATCTCGTCGCGCGCCGGGCCGATGGATGTCTCGACTTCCTCGGCCGCGCCGATGGCCAGGTCAAGCTGCGCGGCATGCGGATCGAACTTGGCGAAGTCGAGGCCCGTCTCGAGGCATTGGAGGGCGTGCGGCAGGCCGCCGCCGTGGTCCGCGACAACCGGCTTCTGGCGTTCGTCACGGGGGATGCGGGCGATGAAATCCAGATGAAGGCGACGCTCGAAGCACGGCTGCCTGCCCATATGGTCCCGGCGCGGATCGTAACGCTCGACGAGCTGCCGCTCACCCCGAACAAGAAAGTGGATCGCGCGCGGCTGCCCGAACCGACAGAGCCCAAAACGACCCGGCCCGCGCCGATACCGAAAGACGCACGCCCCGTGCGCCCCGCTCAGGCGGGAGACGCGGCAACGCTGGCAGAGCTGGGCGAGGTCTGGTCAGCAGTGCTCGGTGTCTCGCAGATCGGCGGGTCCGACAATTTCTTCGCCCTTGGTGGTCATTCGCTTCTGGCGGTCGAGCTCTTTCGCGCGGTCCGGGACCGTTTCGGCGTGACCAGCTTCGCGATCACCGATGTCTTCCGGTTCCCGACGCTGGGCGGCATGGCCGGACGCATCGGCGAGTTGCGGGGCGATGTTCCGGCACCGGCGGTGCGGGCCGCCGAGACGCCCGCAAGCCCCGCCCGGAATGCGCGGGCGGAAGCTCGCCGCGCGGCGATGGCGCGGCGACGGCAGATGCGCGCGCGGCAGGACGGGTGACCCCATGCCCGCAGCGGTTCTGGAGAAGATGATCGCGGGGCTCGGCTCCGCATGGCCGGCCGGAGTGGCTGTGGCGATCTGTCCGCCGCAGTCCGAGCCCGGCGATCTCTACCCGGTCGAGGAAGCAGCGGTCAGCCGGGCTGTCACCGGGCGGCGCGCGGAATTTGCGGGCGGGCGCCGAGCTGCCCGCCGCGCCCTTGCCGCACTCGGCCACCCGGAGGTGGCAATTCCCATGGCGGAGGACCGCAGCCCGATCTGGCCCGAGGGCATTGTCGGCAGCGTCTCGCATTGCGATACGGCCTGCATCGCCGTGGTCGCGCGGCAAACCGATTACATGGCGCTTGGTGTCGACATCGAGCCTTTCAACCCGCTGCCCGAGGACATCCTGCCAGAGATCGGCCTCGCATCCGAGCTCGACGCGGTCGGTCCGGACCGCAGGCTTGCCGGACGTCAGCTCTTCTCGGCCAAGGAGGCGGCCTACAAGGCGCAATATCCGCTTTCGCGGACGCTATTCGGGTTCGATGCGCTGCGCTATGACGGGGCCGTGCGGGCGCTGCGTTTCGCCCGTCCGGTGCCCCCCTTCGCGAAGGGCCAGACGATCCCGGTCAGTCAATGGACCGGCGACGGCCTCTGCCTGTCGCTATCGGCATTATCCCGCACCTGACCTGCCCAATTGCGGCGAAAACATGGCCGTGATTTCCGAAATCGGGATGGTTTGTTTCGCCACCTGAAGGGTCGCAAAAGTGGCAACATTCGGGCGAAGCGTCTAGATTGTGTCGAGGACGGGCCGCGCCCCAAGTGCGATTCGTCTCTGTGCAGTGGGGGCCCAACTGCCGGAGTGACGACATGTTGCAGATCCAGAGCAAGGACGAGCTGTTCGCAGCGTTGCGTCGCCGTATGCCGATCATGGCGGGCATCATCCTCCTCGGCTGCGTGCTGTCGGTGCTGTTCGCGCTGGGACAGCAGAAGCTTTATATGGCAACGGCTGTCGTTCAGGTCGAAAATGCACGCATATCCGCGCCCGAGGAGGGGATCGGCGTGACGTCCGACGCCGTGCGCCGGATCGAGCTGATCAAGCAGCGGATGACATCCTCCAAAAACCTACTTCGCATCGGCGAGCAGATCGGTATGTTCGACGTTGAGGACTCCTCCGAGGAGCTCAGCCGTACTTCGCGGCTGATCATCATGCGTGAGGCGATCCAGATCCGTGAGATCGCCGACGACCGGATCAACCAGCCGCGCACCGCGCCTTATGCCCTCATCATCGAGGCGACAACGGACGATCCGGTTCGCGCCGCGGCGCTTGCCAACGAGGTGATGCAGGCGGGAATAGAAGAAGCGCGCCAGCAGAACCTGTCGCGCGCCGAGGACGCCTTGGCTTTCTTCGACGAGGAAGCCGCGCGGCTCGAAGCGGCCATCGAAGAAAAAGAGGCTGAGCTTGCTGTCTTTCGCCGGGAGAACGACCAGGCGCTTCCCTCCTCTGTCGGAGCGCTTCGTACGCGGCTGACCTCTCTGGAGGAAACAGCCTTCGGCATCGACCGCGATATCGCCGAGTTGCAAACCACGAGCACGCGCCAGCGCGATGAGGTGCGCCAGCAGGAGATCGCCCTTCTCGAGGACCAGAAAGCGCTCGTGGAGACGCGCATGGCCGAGATCGAAGAGGCCATCGCGCGTGCGCCGCAAGTGGCGCAGGAGCTGGCGCTGATCGAACGGCAGATCGGCAACCTGCAGGAGCAGTACCGCACGGTCGTGAGCCAACGCTCCGATGCGGAGCTCGAACAGGTGCTGGAGGCGCGCGATCAATCCGACCGGCTGACCGTTCTGGAACGGGCCGTGCCTGCGGACGAGTCTATCTCGCGCAGCCGCCGCTCGATCGCGACCATCGGCGCAGCGCTCAGCGTGGCTCTTGCACTTGGCGTCGCCTATGCGGCAGAGGCGTTCAATCCCGCGATCCGCACTGCCGCGCAGCTCGAGCGTCGCCTTGGCATCACGCCGGTCATCACGGTTCCGGTGGTTGAGCGCCGCAAATCGGGTTGGGGCAGCCGCCTCGGCATTCTCGCCGCGCTTGCAGCCTTGGCAGCCGCCGTCGCGGCGGCGGTTCAGTTCTTCGGAACTCGGCTGCTCGACCCGGCGCTCTGGGAGCGGTTTCTGCCCCGAAGCCTCGCGGACTAATCTCTAGTAGGTGTATTTTCGCGCGGTGGAGCCTTCCGCGCGATTGAGTACGACGCCCAGCAGCGGGGTCTCGGTCCCGAGGCGCGCTTCGACTTCGCGGATCTCGCGCTCGCTTGTCAGGCCGCCGCCGACCACAAGGATCACCGCGTCGATATGCGGCCGCATTGCGATCACGTCGTCACCGTAGAGGGCAGGCGGCATGTCGAACAGCATCACGTCGGGCCTGTAACGTTCCTGAACGTGGTTCAGCGAATGACCCGTGCGCGGATCCTGCAAGAGCTCCGACGCGTAGGTCTCCGGCGCATCGTTGAACGCGATGGCGAGGTTCTGCGAAGCGTGGATGGCGTTCGGTCCGAGCCGCAGCAGATGGTCTTCGGGGCCGCTCGCGCCCCGCAAAAGGTTGCCGATCGGACCCATCCCGCTCAGTCCGAACACCTTCGACAGAGAGGGATTCCGCAAATCAGTGTCGAACAGGATCGTGCGGCAGTTTTCCTGTCGCGCGAGGCTTATCGCGAGGTTCGCGGCGGTGAACGTCTTGCCGCATCCCTGTGTCGGTGAGGTGATGGCGATACGGGTCCATCCACGCTCCGCAAGCGCCTGCAGGAGCCGTGTACGGAGAACGTCGAACGAGGAATGCGCCGGGTCGTAGCGGCTTGCCGTAATGATCCGGTTGCGATCGAGAAGGCGCTCGTCCACGCGAAACGTGTCGAGCGCGCGCCAGTTGGCGTCCTGATCCGCGGCGCTCTCGGAAAGGCTTCGCGTCACGGGCGTTGCCGTCCGTTCCGCCGGAGGTGCCATCGCCGGAGCGGTTGCCGGACCGTCATTCAACTCGTCAGCGCGCGTCAAGGCAGCCGGCTCCTGAGCCTCGGCCATAGACGGCGGCGTCTCTTCCGGCGCTGCGTCTGTCGGCGCGTCCTGGCGCATCTCGGGCTCAAGGCGGACTGGCGGTTTGGTCAGCGTTTTCCGGGGAACGTCCGGTTCCTTGTCAGCCGGGTCCGGCCGCGCTTCGGGCGCACCCGCAGGGCGCTGTGCCTCCGGCGTTCGGCGCGGCGGATTCTTGCGGCGAAAGGTGCGCGGCTTGTCCCTTGCCTCGCCACTCTCCACGGAAGCGGGGGGCGCCGCATCTTGCGGGACACGATCCTTCGGACGCTCCAGTGGCGCGACGGGGCGCATGTCATCCTCTTCGCGGGCGCGCACCGGGCGGTTCTTCCGGCGGAAGGTCCGGTCAGCACTCATCGCGCGCTCCATTCGGGACGGAACGCGGTGCTCGGTGGCTGCTGCCACGCTGAGGATAGGCCTGCCTGCATCAATATGCCTGGTCTCAAGTTTGGTGTCTTCTGCTCCACGTTGGTTAAAGACGACGATTCTGTCGAAAATTGGGTCGAAAAGCGGGGATTGTTTACGGGCCGCATTGGGTGCGGGTGCCGCTACGCCCGATCTTTTCGATACTCGATCAGCCGCATGTCTCGCCGCAGCATCGACCGAAAATAAAAACGGAGCATTCCGACCAGAACCGGCGCTTTCGCCAACGTGAAGAGCGTGGCGAAGGCGCGGGCGTCGGCAGGTCGTGTCCCGGTGTTGCGGAGTGTGCGGTAGCCGCTCAGCCAGCTGCGTCCGTAGATCGCGGGCGGGAGGATGACGAGCGGCCACCAGAGCACCGCGAGAACCAGCGTTGCGACGGGGAGCGCCAATCCGTAGAGCCATGCGCGCCAGCGTTCCGTGTGCCTGCGGCCCGGATGTTTCGCGCCCAGCTGCGCGAGCCCATGACCCGCCCGTTCAGTGCGCCGCCACCATTCCGAAAGCCGGGTCATGCCGGCGTCGTGTGTGACCATCTCTTCGGGCAGCCGCTCTAGGGCCCACCCATCGCTGGCAAGCCGGGCACAGAGGTCTTCCTCCTCCGAGGCGATGAAGCCCCGATCGAAGCCGCCGACCGCATCGAAGCTCGACCGGCGCACCATCAGGTTTCCAGAGCAGGCGTCGATAGGGCCGGCCGGCGCGCGCCATTCCCAGTCGATGAGACGGTTGAAGACAGAGTGGTCCGGCTGCTCTTCCCGTGCCCACCCGGTCACGAGGGCGTGGCGCTGGTGCTGAGCGAGAAAGTCCTTCGCAGTCTCGATCCAGCCTGGCGCCAACACGCAATCGGTATCGACGAATTGCAGATACGGGGCGGGATCGTGCAAAGCGGCTGCGCCGGCATTGCGCGCGCGGGCTGCGGTGAAGGGACGGGACATGTCGAGCCGCACAACCTCCGCCCCCATCTCCTGCGCGATCTCCGGGCTGCCGTCGCTGGAGCCCGAATCCACGTAGACAAGTCGCGCGCCGCTCCTCTTGGCGGCAGCAAGTGCCGCCGGCAGGCGTTGGGCTTCGTTGCGCCCGATCAGAACGATATCCACGTCGCTCATCGGGCGGCCTCGATATGCGCCGAAAGCTTGCGTGCTTCGATGCGCGCGTCGAACTCCGCCGCGACGCGCGCACGGGCGGCCTCTCCCATGCGGCGCGCTGCATCCCGATCCGAGAGGCACGCCTCCAGCGCATCCGTCAACGCGCCGAGATCGCCCGGCGGCACCAGCCGGCCGCTGACACCGTCCTCGATAAGCTCTGGGATGCCCGCGATGCGCGAGGTGACGACTGCACGCCCGGCGGCCATCGCCTCCATGAGCACGACGGGCACGCCCTCGGCGAAGCTCGGCAGGCAGAAGACATCCGCGTCCGCCAGTGCCTCGGCCACCTTCTCGGGCGGCTGATATCCCAGAAACCGAACACGCTCCGCGAGGCCCGTCTCGCGCGCCAGCGTCTCGAGCGCCACGCGGTCCGGGCCATCGCCCACATAAGTCAGTGTCGCGTCCGGATGCGTCCCGGACAGCTGCGTCAGCGCACGCAGCAAAAGGCGCGGCCCTTTCACCCCGACAAGTCTGCCGACAAAGAGGAGGCGGGCCCCTTCTGTCTCTGGAGCCGTGTAAGCCTCTGGATAGACGCCGCAATGCACGATCTTCAGCTTGTCCCAGTCGGCGGGATCGGCAAAGCACATCAGCTGCGAGCGCGCGAAATGCGAAATGCACGAGACGAAGGCTGCACGGCGCGTCTTCTCGGCAAGATGCCAACGGGGCGCTTCGAAGAACGTATCCGGCCCATGGATCGTGAAAGAGTAGGGGATGCCGGATAGCGCCGAGGTAAGCATTGCCACGTTGCAGGATTGCGATGCGAGGTGGTTGTGCAGATGTGCCACCTTTTCGCGTTCGAGATGCCGGGCAAGGACGGCAGCCTCAAGGAAATAGAACAGCTGCCAGAGCAGGGCGCGCGGTCCGTCAGCGGAGGTGCGGACTGCGAGGTGGAGCGTCTGCCACCAGCGTCTCGGATGATGTCTCAGGTAATGCCAGTGCGCGCCGAGAAGCGTTGCAGGGCGCTTTGCAGCTTCGATCACATGCCAGGTTCGCGCTTGCTCGGCCTCTTGTGCGGGGCCGGACAGCTCCGACCGGGCGGTGCGCCGTATGGAGCAGGTCTGGACCTCGTGTCCGACCGCGCGCAAACCCTCGATCTCGCGCTCGATGAAGGTATGCGAGACGCGCGGATAGTGTCCGGTGAGGTAGGCCACGCGCTTCATCCTGGGCACCTCGCGGGCAGACAGGACACGGGCGGCATGCACCGAAGTCGAGCGACGCGCATTTGTCCTGCACGCCGCGGGCCACTGATGCTATGAGCGCAGCGATGGGACAGGACATGACATTCGAATACGCGGGCACGCGCGTTGCCGTGAATGTCGCGGATCACGACGCGCTGTCGGCCGCCGTCCGCGACCGTCTCTCCGAGGGACGGGGCTTTGCCGTGGCGACGCTCAATCTCGATCACATGGTCAAGCTCCGAAGCGATCCCGAATTCCGCGCGGCCTATGCGAGCCATGACTTCGTGACGGCCGACGGCAACCCTGTCGTTTGGCTCTCGCGTCTTGCCTCGCGTCCCGTCGACTTGGTGCCTGGCTCGGATGCGATCCTGCCGCTCTGCCGTGTCGCGGCCGAGCTTGGCGCGGCAATCGGCCTTTATGGCAGTACGGAAGAAACGCTCGGTCGCGCAAAAACCTATCTCGAAGCCGAGGTGCCGGGCCTCAGGATCGCCTTTGCCGAAGCCCCGCCGATGGGGTTCGATCCTGATGGCGACGCCGCACGCGATGCGCTCGGACGTATGCAAGCCGAAGGAGCGCGCCTTGTCTTCCTGGCTCTTGGCGCCCCGCGTCAGGAGTGCTTCGCTGCACGCGGACGCGAGATCGCGCCGGATATCGGCTTCGTCTCCATCGGCGCGGGTCTCGATTTCTTCGCCGGTCACCAGAGACGCGCGCCGAGACTCGTCCGGAAGCTGGCGCTCGAATGGCTCTGGCGAATGCTGAGTGACCCGCGACGATTGGCCCCGCGCTACGCGAAATGCGGCGCGATCCTGCCTCTGGAGGTCATACGCGCGCTCAGGCAACGCCACTCTCCGTGATCCGGTGCGGGCGCAGAGTTTGGCAAGGGCGGGGTCGCCATCCATCTTGCCAGTGTGTAGGCACCCGCGCCCGCCTTCAATCAGCGCGCGTTCGAACGTGCCGCCGACCACCACCGCGTCCCGGTCTTCCTGCAATGAGGGATAGGTCATGACCCTGCCTCGTAGGATGAAGGCGTCTCTGCGAAAAAGTTCGGCGCCGGGCCCTCTCTGCCCGCCAGCACCCAGCGATAGACCTCGTCGATCTGTCGCGCCTTCGCCGGCCAGGTGAAATGCCGCGCGACCTTCGCCGCAGCCCGAGCGCCCTTGGCGGCGAGGACGTCAGGCTCCGCGACGATGCGTTCGAGCGCTTCGCGCAGCGCAGGCACCAAGCCCTCGGGCGGAAGGCAGGGCACCTTGTAACCGGTGGTCTCGTCCACGAGCTCTCCGGGCCCGGCATAATCGACCACGAGCGGTGGCAATCCGAGGGCCATCGCCTCAAGTACCACGCCGCCGCCGAACTCACGGATCGACGGGAAGGCGAGGACGTCGCCTCCGAGCAGGATGTCCTGCACCGCGCCATGCGCCTGCCAGCCGTGGAAGGTGATGCCAGCCCCGAGAGGGTCGGCAAGGGTTTTGAGGCGGGGCATTTCGGGGCCGTCACCGACGATATCGATGACCAGCTCTCCGCGTTCGATCAGGGGGCGTGCGGCCTCGATCAGCATGTCGACACCCTTGAGCGCGACGAGTCGCCCGACAAACACCGCGCGGAAGGGCGCACCACGCTTGCCCGGGCTCGCGCGACCCGAGAAGCGTGTCGTGTCGATCGCGTTCTCGGGCAACCAGATCGTCTTGTTCGCAACCGACTTCGGCAGCTCCGCCGCGGTCAGGCGCGAGCCCGTGAGGATGACGCTGGCATGTTTGAGCGTGGCGGACCGGCCCGGCACGAGCTTGTGCACATCGCGGATGTAACCCAGCCATTCGCGTTCCGCGCGGCGCACATGGCCGTAGCCTTCCGGCCAGGGCACGCCGCCATTGATGGGTCCGACGACGAACGGCACGTCAATCGCTGCGAGCTTGGCAGCCAGGGGCGATGTCGCGGTCGGCGACAATGGCGTGATCCTGTGCACGAGGTCATAGCGCCCCGCCTTGAGATCCGCGCCGAACCGCTCCCAAACCTTGCGCTCGAACCATGGATAGGTGAGCGCCTGCGCGGCCTGGATCATCGTCCAGCCTTTGCCCTCGCCCATGCGAAGCATCTCGGCGACGCGGTACGCGGGTCGGGCGAGCGCCTCTGTGTCGATCGCGGTGAACTCGTCACCTTCGATCATGCCTGCCCGCAGGATCGCCTGCCGGTTGCGGATCTGCGTGACGAGGTGGACATCAGCGACCTCCCGCAGCGCCTGGGCCATCGACCAGCCGACAAGCGGCACCGACACCCATTCGGGATTGGCCGCCTCGGCGATGGCGAGGACGCGCGGGCGGGATGCTTCAACGCTCAAAGGATCGGCTTCCAGCGCAACGGCGCAGGCCCTCTTGGCGTCGCATCAGGTGAATCGGTTGTGCTCCGCCGCTCGGGCCGCTCCGCATGCGCGAGGAGCACACCGGCCAAAAGCCAAGTGATCGGTGTAAGCGTGGCGTTCGGAATGAGGTCGAAGATATTGAGCGATAGCAAGAGCGCGAGCGGCGGCGCATAGGGTGAGAAGCGCTCGGGGTCGCGCGCGATTCCAGCGGAAAGGAGCAGGAAGATCGGCATGAGCAAGAGGCCGAATTCCGCAACCAGTCCGACCGCGCCCAGCACGCCCAGGGTTAGAACCCAGCGGCCATCGGTGATCGTCTCCCATTCGCCGCTGGCGGAGTTCATCACGTGATTGCGCCCCCAGCTGCCCCACCCGAAAAACGGCCGCTCGAGCGCGCGTTCCATCAGCACATTCTCGTTCGCCATCCGGAATTCGAGCGAATATGCTCGTTCGGCATCGATCTCGGCTATATTGGCGAGAAGCTTTTCTTCCGGCACGATGCCGCTCGTCTTCGAGAGCGGATAGGCCAGCGCGAGACAGGCAATGAGTATCGCAGCGCCTGTCTGGATGCGCCGGCCGGTCAGGACAAGAAGCGGGACCACCGTGAGCGCCATAAGAAGCGCGCCGAAGGATTTCATTGCCAGAAGTGTTCCCAGAAGAAGAAGCGCGGCGAACAGCAATTTCGTGCGCCCGCTCGACTCGCTCCGCCAAAGCGTGAAGGCACATAGCGTGGCCGACAGCGTGAAGAACGCCACCCAAAGGCCGTGCTGTAGAAAGACGACGGGGCGATACGTGTCTCCACGTTCCGCCTGGCTCTCGAGCGCCTGCTGGAATCCGTAGAACCCTTCGTTAAGGATCGGGCCGAGCGGCACCTCGACCAGCATCAAAGGCACGTAGGCGAGGCCGCCAAGCGTCACCACCAAGGCGACGTCCCGCAGCGCGCCGCCTGAGGCGAGATGCTGACGCGCCAGCAGGAATGGCAGGATGGTGAGCGCATGTCGGAGGGCTAACCCCACTCCGTCCTTCAGGCTCATTGCCGGTACCTCGAAGCGGCCCCAGCGCACGGGATCGAGGTTCATCACTGCGGTCATGAGCGGGGTCGCGAGATAGAGGGTCAGCAGAAGGCCAACCAGGGGCGATTCAGGCCAGAAGGATCGGGCCGATTGGTTGCGGAACGCGACGAGGCAGGCCAGGCACACCACGCCGGGCAAGGTGACCTTGTCGAGACCCGGCAGAAGCGGCAGATCGAATGCGGCGGGTTCGGGAGGCAGCAGAAGGTATCCTCCGATCACCGACACCAGCAGCGCCCGGCCCGGCGGAAGGAGCCGGAACGCCGCAAGCGTGACAATCGGCCAGAAGCCGAGCATCAGATATGCGATGGCGTTGGGCATGTTGCGTTCTGCCGACCTCGATCTTCTGCGCCTGCGCCGCGAGCTTACCAGCCGCGTCCTAGCCTGTCGCGCGCTGCCGCGCCATCGTGATACCGGACCCCGTCAGAGGCCAAGCTGCGCGCGGGCCTCGCTTTCGGACATGAAGTCGAAATTGGCGGCGTCCATCTCACCCGGCGCGACTTCGGGCAGGAAACAGACGCAGCGCTCGCCCTGAGGCGTCTTCAAGGTCACCTCGGTCTCATCGTGCTCCTCGTCATAGGCAAAGCTCAGATCCGAAAGGCTGGCGCTGCCCATGCTGTCCGGGAAAACGACGACAACCTGGTCGACCATCGGGTCGAAGTTCTCGAACCAGGGCTCCTCGGCGCTGATGACGGGAAGTCGTGGCGCATCGGCGGGATCGGCCGCGGCCGCTGCCTCGGGGCCGGCCTCCTCGAGGTCGTCAGCCTCGTCCAGACCGGGAAGAAACGCACTGAGCGTCCCGCCCAAAACGGCGACGCCCAGAGCCGCAATCGTCTCAAACATCGAAACTGCCCTCTTGCTGACCGTTGCGGCCCCGGTCTGATCGCCAGGGTCCACACTTGAGCAGAGTAGAGGGGGATTTCGGCCCGTTTATGGCAGAATTGGCAACAAAAGCGGCGCGGTCAGCGCCCGCGCACCCAGTCCGTCACCCGCTTGCGCCGGGATTTGAGGCCATGTGCCGCGTCGTCGAAACTGTCCGCGGCTTCGCTCAGGACCGGATCGATCCGCGCCGCGCGAAAGCGCCGCCAGCGAACCCAGATGGCCCAGAACACCGC
Source organism: Roseivivax sp. THAF30 (assembly GCF_009363575.1). Taxonomy (NCBI): domain Bacteria; kingdom Pseudomonadati; phylum Pseudomonadota; class Alphaproteobacteria; order Rhodobacterales; family Roseobacteraceae; genus Roseivivax; species Roseivivax sp. THAF30. Next base: position 132,851 of record NZ_CP045389.1, read on the forward strand.
GAAGAGGACGATGAGAATGAAGATCGCGCGCCAGGGAATGATGCGGACATCCGGGCCCTCCACCGACTTCAGCGCCACGGCGTTCGGGAAGATCGACAGGAACTCCGCGCGCCAGCCGTAATGGCGGATCGCGACCCAGTTGGGCTCGCTTCCGGTCGAGCGCAGATCAGCGGCCTCGGCCTGCAGGTTCGAGCTGTTGAACTTGAAATAGGGCGGCCAGCCCCAGCCGGTATCCTCGTTGCGATAGACCATGATGTCGTCGCCCGCGCGCCGCGTCTGGATGAAGAACACATCCCGGCTGTCATTCGGGCTCGCCCCGGCATCGCCGCGCGTCCAGAACAGGCTGTTCGCGCCGATATCCTCGCGTTTTTCGTAGGTATCGGTGATCCGCACGATATCGTTCTGCGGCAACGTATAGTGCAGGAAGGACAGAAGAACCGCCCAGAAGAGGATGATGAAGGTCCATTTCACATAGGCCATCGGGCGGGCACCTCGTTACCTTGTTCTGCGCGGTGACATTGCCCCAACCGCGGGGGCGATCCAAGGCCTCACTCTGTCTTCGGAAGAAGCGCCGAGCGCAACTGCCTAAGGCCATTTTGCAATTCGCCGATCTCCCGCTGCGACATGCCGAGCGCCTCGGTGATGCAGGCAGGCACATGCGCGGCCTTGGCACGAAGCGCGCGACCCTCCGGCGTCAGGTACAACAAAACGCGCCGGTCATCTGCCGCGTCCCGGTCGCGCCGGATGCGCCCGGCGTCTTCCAGCCGTTTCAGCAGAGGCGTGACCGTGTTCGTCTCGAGCCCCAGCCGCTGCCCGATCTGTCCGACGCTGAGCGGCTCTCCGGCCCAGAGCGTCGTCATGACCAGATACTGCGGATAGGTCAGGCCCAGAGGTTCCAGCAGCGACTTGTAGAACCGCCCCATCGCGTTCTGCGCGGCGTAAAGATCGAAGCAGAGCAGGGCCTCGAGCCCCGTTTCCGGAAGCGTATCGGTCATTCCTTTGAGGTAGGAGCGCGATAGGGGAACGGCAAGCGCACTCTCCTTAGCCCAAAAGCGCTTCGGTTATCCGGCTGTCCTCGCTCTCGAGCCCCGCGATCACATCGAAATGGTGCTTGCCGGGTTCGATCACGTGCTCGGCATCCCAGGCTTCGGCAAGCCAGCGCGCCTGATCGAGGAAGGCGGGCCGCTCGTCCGCGCCGACCCAGACGGTCACGCGGGCGCTCGGTTTCGGCTGATGAATCGGGCTTTCGGCGCGAGCCATCTCTGCATCGAGTTTGAGATCCTCGTTGATCGAGGTTCGCAGAAGCGGCTCCAGGTCGGACACGGGTGAGATCGGCATGACGTGATCGATCCGGCTTGCGACATCCTCCGGCAGCCGGCCGGGCTCCAGCATTCGGGCCACGAGATGCCCGCCTGCCGAATGCCCCGCGAGTCGGATCGGCACCTCCGTCACTTCCCGCGCGGCCGTGGTCACCGCATCGGTGATCTGCCGGGTGATGTCCGCCACGCTGACACGCGGGCACAGATCATAGGACGGCATGGCGACCGCCCAATGCCGCCGCAGCGCGCCTTCGGACAGATGCGACCAGTCTCCGCGGCCGAAGCGGCGCCAATAGCCGCCGTGAACGAAGATCAAGAGGCCCTCGGCCCGCCTCAGCGGCAGGAACAGATCGAAGACGTTTCGCGTTCCGTGTCCGTACATGAGACCAAGCCGTGCCCGGTTCGCCGCCCCCAGTCTTTTACGCAAATCTTGCGCCTTCTCCGCCCAAAACGGCGGGAAGCTCGCGGCGTCGGGAATGTGGTCCTGATTGTTGTAGTCGTCGTCCAGATCCATAAGCTCTCTCCGGGGCGTTTCTGGCGACAATATCGAGATGAATCCGCGGGTCCAACCGGATTGCCCGCATCAGACAGGAGAGAGACATGCTGGATCGGACGACGGACCTGAAGGCGATGCTGAGCGACCCGTCGCTCCTTGAGGCACGCGCCTATGTGAACGGGCAGTTCATCGACGGCGACGACGGGACGTTCGAAGTGACGAACCCCGCGCGCGGCGACGTCATCGCGGAGGTGGCTGACCTGTCGCGCGCGCAGATCGGCAAGGCCGTGGACCACGCTTTCGAAGCGCAGAAAGAATGGGCCCGCTGGACCGGCAAGGAGCGTTCGCAGGTGCTGCGCAAATGGTTCGACCTGATGATGGAGAACCAGGACGACCTTGGGAAGATCATGACCGCAGAACAGGGCAAGCCGCTGGCCGAAGCCAAGGGCGAGATTGCCTATGGCGCGTCCTTCGTCGAATTCTTCGCGGAAGAGGCCAAGCGCGTTCTCGGTGAGCAGATTCCGGGTCATGCGCGCGACAAGCGCATCCTGGTGATGAAGCAGCCCATCGGGGTCGCGGCCTCGATCACGCCGTGGAATTTCCCGAATGCGATGATCACCCGCAAGGCCGGACCTGCACTGGCAGCGGGCTGTTCCTTCGTCGCGCGTCCCGCCTCCGAAACGCCGCTCTCGGCGATCGCACTCGGCGTTCTGGCAGAGCGGGCCGGACTTCCGGCGGGTGTCTTCAATGTGGTGCCGACCTCGTCTTCCTCCGAGGCGGGCAAGGAGTTCTGCGAGAACCCCAAAGTCCGCAAGCTGACCTTCACCGGATCCACCGAGGTGGGCCGGATCCTATTGCGTCAGGCCGCGGACCAGGTGATGAAATGCTCGATGGAGCTGGGTGGCAACGCGCCCTTCATCGTCTTCGATGACGCCGATATCGACGCGGCCGTGGAAGGGGCGATCGCCTGCAAGTTCCGCAACAATGGCCAGACCTGTGTCTGCGCGAACCGCCTCTACGTGCAGGACGGCGTGTATGACGAGTTCGCCGAGAAGCTGAAGGCGCGGGTGCAGCAGCTCAAGGTGGGCGACGGTCTTGCCGAGGACGATGTCGATCTCGGCCCGATGATCACCCGCGATGCCATAGACAAGGTGCAGGCGCATATCCGCGACGCCAAATCCAAGGGTGCGAAAGTCATTCTCGGCTCCGATCAGGAAGATCTCGACGGCAATTTCTTCAAGCCCGCCATCGTCACCGGCGCGACGCAGGAGATGGATTTTGCCACCGAAGAGACATTCGGTCCCCTCGCGCCGCTCTTCCGGTTCACGGATGTCGACGACGTGATCGCAATGGCGAACGACACGATCTTCGGGCTAGCCTCGTATTTCTATGCCAAGGATCTGAGCCGGGTCTGGAAGGTCGCCGAAGAGCTCGAATACGGGATCGTGGGCGTGAATACCGGCCTCATCTCGACCGAAGTCGCGCCCTTCGGCGGCGTCAAGCAATCCGGCCTCGGTCGCGAGGGCTCGCATCACGGGATCGATGAATATCTCGAGATGAAATACGTCTGCCTGACGGTATAAGACGAAAAACGCCCCGGCCATCGGGCCGGGGCGTTCGCGAGGTCATCCAGTCTTGGCAGGCAGGATCAGTTCACCTTGTCAGCATCGACGACGTCTTTCGCCTTCGCTGAGTTCTCGATCTTGCGGATCTCGACCCGGCGCGGTTTCAGCGCTTCGGGGATTTCGCGCTCGAGATCGATATGCAGCATTCCGTCTGCATAGCTCGCTCCGATCACGCGCACATGGTCAGCGAGATGGAAGCGACGCTCGAACGCACGGGTTGCGATGCCGCGATGGAGGTACGTGCGGCCATCATCTTCGTCGGCCTTGCGAGCCGAGACGACGAGCGCATGGTCCTTGACGTCGACGGACAGGTCGTTTTCCGAGAAACCGGCGACCGCGATCGAGATGCGATATGAATCGTCGGCGGTCTTCTCGATGTTGTAGGGCGGATAGGTGGGCTGGGTGACATCATTGGCGAGCACCCTGTCCATCATGTCGGCGATTTGGTCGAAGCCGACGGTGGCTCGGTAGAGCGGTGCGAGATCGAAACTACGCATGGATTATCCTCCTTTGAGCGATACCATATGTTGTATGCCTTCCCGTTTCGGGACAGACAGCGTTCAGTCAATCGGGACCCATAGAGGCGTCCCAGGCAGAAATTTGGGGAGCGTGTTCAGCGCTTTCAAGATCTCTCAGGGCCGGACGAATTTCGCTCCTCCGGCACGCGCGCCGTCGCTGACCCGCAGCCGCCGCGCGCCTTCGGAAACCGGCGGCCGAGCGCCCTCGTTCCGCAGCTCGCGCATCAGGTCCGGCACCTTGGCCGACAGGTCCATCCCGTAGGCGGCGCCGCCGCCCCCGCCCGAGACGAGCGAGACGATATGCCGACTGCCGAAGCTCGTTTCGAAAACAGGCGCGCCCGATGAGCCGAAGGTCACGTCGCAATCGAAGGCGAAGATGCCGCCGCGATACGCCTCGGTCATCTGGCAAATGGCTTGCCGAGAGAGGGTTGTCTCCCGGCCTCGCCCGTAGGACAGGACGCTGAGGTCTGTGCCGCGTCCGGGCGGCGCGCCCACGCGGAAGGGGCTGGCCTCGGCCGACGTGATGGGCGTTTCAAGTTGAAGCAGGGCAATATCGCTGCTGATCTTTTCGGCGCTTTGCCCGCCATCCCCGGCCCCCGGATAGGCGGGATCGAGCGCCATACGCGAGATCCGTCGAGCGGCGATTGCGTGATTTCCCGTGAGACCGGCGCGGAACGTGACGCCAGCGGACGAGGCAAGTTCGGAGACGCAATGCGCGGCGGTCAGGACAATGTCGGAGGCGATGAGGGTCGCTGTGCAGAACCCCTCAGGCGTATCGAGCCGGCCGACCCCTTCCCAGCTCAGCACTTCGTCCCTGCGGTCGAGCGCGTCCAGCGGCGTCGCGCCCTGAGCTGCGGCGAGACAGGGCAGCAGGAGGAAGGCGAGGGCCGCACGGATCATGGCCGGAGGAACTTCGCGTCGGAGTCCGCGGAGCCCGATTGCGTGACCGTCTTCACCCCCGGCAAGCGGGCATTGAGGCTGTCGGCCTCAAGCGCGTCACGCAGCGTCGGCAACGCGGCTTCGACAGAAACGCCAAGGGAGACCGGCACGCCGTCAGATTCGGCCTTTGCAGAGACGATGGACACCACGCGCGGCGTGCCTGTCTCGAAGGAGAAGACGGGCGAGCCCGAGGCGCCGAAATCCACTTTGCAGGACATCACTATTACGCCGTCCTGCAAGGATAGCACTTCGCAGCGCTCTTGCAGCGACGGCGCGTCCTCGCCATCGGCGGCATAGGACACCGCGCCGATCCGGTCGCCGCGTGCGGGGTCGGTATCTGTCTCGAAGGGCGTAATCGTGGTGTTCTGGATCGGATGCTGCAGCTTGAGCAGCGCGATGTCACGCTCGACCCGCTCCGGGCTCGAAGGGCGGTTCGGGTCGTAATCGGGATGCGCCACGGCGCGGCGCACATGGCGGTAGGCGGCCGCCCGGCCGTTGCGCCAGCCGGCGAGGAACTGCACCTCGTCAACGGGAACGCGCGCGCCGGTCTCTCGGTCGAAGAGGCAATGGGCGGCTGTCAGAACGAGTTCCGGTGCGATCAACGCTCCCGTACAGAACGCCTTGCCGCCGACCTCGAGCCGACCCACCCCGTCCCATGCGCCGCCGGAGGCCGATGAGCCGAGCGAAAAGATTCCCTGGGCGGGGCTCTGCCCGGCGGCGAGCATGAAAAGGGCGGCTAGGATAAGACGACGCGGCACTCAGGTCTCCTGCAGGTTCGGATCAGTCCGATCTAGCGATGCGGCATGACGGGAATGCGGCACCGATGGGGCAATGGGTCGCCGTCCTGCGATCAGAGTGTTTCCATGAGTTTCGCCGGTTTCGGCCCGCCTGTCGCCCAATCCAGTAGCTCGACCGTGTGCACGACCGGGATCTCCGTGCCCGAGCCGATCTGCATCATGCAGCCGATATTGCCGGCTGCGATGATGTCGGGGCTTTTGGCCTCGAGCGTACGCACCTTGCGCGTCTTGAGCTGACCCGAGATCTCGGGCTGCATCAGGTTGTAGGTGCCTGCAGAGCCGCAGCAGAGGTGGCTGTCGGCAGGTTCGACCACTTCGAACCCCGCCTGTTTCAACAGTGCCTTCGGATGCGTCTTGATCTGCTGTCCGTGCTGCAGCGAGCAGGCCGCGTGATAGGCCACGCGGAACGCGCCACCCCGCGTGGCCTGTGGCGGCGCAAAGACGCCGTGACCGGGCGCGGCATCGATGCCCGCGATCCCGTCGCGCGCTTCCTGCGCCGTCTGCGTGGGCGGCTCGTTCATCAACTCGGCCAGCACCTCCGAGACATCGCGCGCAATGGCGGACACTCGCGCGGCATCTGCCGCCAGCGGCTCGGTGCGGAACATGTGCCCGTAATCCTTGACCGTCGTACCGCAGCCCGAGGTGTTGATGGCGATGGCGTCGAGCCCGTCCCCGTCCATCTCGCCGCACCAGGCGCGGATATTGCGCGCCGCCGTGCCGTGCGCCTCGTCCGTCTTCCCCATGTGATGGGTCAGCGCGCCGCAGCAGCCCATGCCGCGCGCGATCACCACCTCCGCGCCAAGCCGAGTCAAAAGCCGGATCGTCGCGTCGTTGATATCGGTATCGAGCGCCTTCTGCGCGCAGCCGGTCATCAACGCGACCCGCATCCGGCGCGCGCCCTCTGCCGGAAAGACCTGGGGGTCGTCGTTGCGGCTGACCGGCGGGATCGTGGCCGGCGCCATGTCCAGCATCGCGCGCAGCCGCTTGTCCGGCATCAGCCCCTTGAAGGGCCGCCCGATCTTCGCGCCGAGCAGCGCAAGGCGGAACCGCGCCGGATAGGGCAGGATCCGCGCCAGCACCCAACGCAGGGCACGGTCCTGCCATGGGCGCTGGTAATTTTCTTCGATATAGGTCCGGGCGTGATCGACGAGATGCATGTAATGCACGCCCGAAGGGCAGGTCGTCATGCAAGCGAGGCAGGACAAGCAGCGGTCGATATGCTTGACCGTCTTCTCGTCCGGCACGCGCTCGTTCTCGAGCATGTCCTTGATGAGATAGATCCGCCCACGCGGCGAATCGAGCTCGTCGCCCAGCACCTGGTAGGTCGGGCAGGTCGCGGTGCAGAAACCGCAATGCACGCAAGCGCGCAGGATCTCGTTCGATCGCTCGAAATCGGGGTTCTGCAATTGCTCGGGGCGAAATTCGGTCTGCATGATGGTCCTTGATCGGGTCAGGAAGTGAGGAATTGCGCGGTGGCGAGGCCGAACCACGGCAAGGTGGTCGCAAGGCTTCCGGTCACGCGGGCCCATTTGCGGAGTGGCGCGGACCTCATCGCGCGCATCGCCGCATGGGCCGTGAAGGCGACAGCACTGACCCAGGCGAGCCAGAGACACGCCACGGCCGCGAACGGCGCGCGATCCACAAGGCTCGACCCCGCGACCATCAACGCCAGCGCACCGATGGCCAAAGCGGCCATAAGCGCGACCGAAGGTTCGGCCCGCGTCAGGATGAGAAACAGGAGGGGTCCGGCGCCAAAGGAAATCGCGAAGGCCAGAAGAAGCTCTGTCGTCATGCCGTCACGGGCTCCGACCGGAAGAGGCCTCTGGGGTCGAATTTCCGGCGCAGCCCATCGGTCAACTTCGCGATGGCCGGCGGTTCCGGCTGAAAGCGCGGGAGCTTTGCAAGGTCGGCGGGATCTGCGCGCACCAATGTCGCGTGACCGCTGATGCCGGTAAGCGCATGGCGGGCATCGTCGCCGCGCCGCAGGCACGCCCAGACGAGACCGCCGCCCCAATCGAAGAAATGCGCCTTCGCGCCAAGCCGCTCCGCGACGACCGGGCCCTCGCTCGGCTTGACCGAGATCCGCCAGATATTCCCCGCGCTTTCGGCGAGGTGTTCGGCATCCCGGATCGCTTGCCAGAGGATCGCGTTCTCGGCCGAATCGACAATCCGGTCCTGCGCCGCCTCGGCAAAGAGCTGGCCGAGCGCCTCAAGGCGATACTGCACCGAGCGTTCGAACCCCTCGATCCTGAGACAGGTGCGCCCGCTGGCGGGCAGATGCGCGGCTCCCGTCACCTCGTAGGGCGAGCCGAGCGCGCGCGACATCGCCGCAACGGCGTCCCTGTCGTTGAGTCCGTGAAGCACCAGTGTCGCTTGCATCTCGGGGACCGGCAGCACCTTGAGCGAGATTTCAGTCAGAACCCCGAGCTGGCCCCAGCTTCCCGCCATCAGCTTCACGAGATCGTAGCCGGTGACGTTCTTCATCACCCGCCCGCCATTCTTGACGATGGTCCCGTTGCCATCGACGAAACGCACGCCCAGCATGAAATCCCGCGCCGCCCCCGCCTGGATCCGCCGCGGGCCGGAAATATTGCCCGCCGCAACGCCGCCCAAAGTCGGCTTGCCGCGCGTGCCCAGAAGCGCGCGATGGTCCATCGGCTCGAAGGCAAGTCGCTGGTTCTCACGGGCCAGCGCGTCCTCGATCTCCGACAGCGGCGTGCCGGCGCGCGCCACGAGCGTCAGTGCGCCCGGCTCGTAGAGCGTGATTCCCGACAGGCCACCGGTCTCGATCACCTCGCCGGTGCCAAAGCCGCCCCGAGTTCCGCCCCCCACGATCCTGACCGGGCCGGACGCCGCGCGGATCGCCTCGCTCATCTCCTGTTCGCTGCCGGGTCTCATCGGGCGGCCTCATGCTCTTTGGGTTGGGACAAATACCGTCGGGGGAGCGCGAGGGGGCAGACGGCCCCCTCGCTCATTCGGCTGCGATCTTCACGCTCCGCCTGGCATCCGAGGCGTCGAGCGGGAAGACCTTGGCCGGGTTCAGTAGCCAGCCGGGATCGAACACGTCCTTTACCGCCATCTGCGCCTCGAGATCCTCCGGCGCATATTGCGTGTGCATCAGGTCGCGCTTCTCGATGCCGACGCCGTGTTCGCCGGTCAGGCAACCGCCGACCTCGACGCAAAGCTTCAGGATATCGGCGCCGAGCGCTTCGCACTTTTCCAGCTGACCGGGTTCGTTGGCATTGAAGAGGATCAGCGGGTGCATGTTGCCGTCGCCCGCATGGAAGACATTCGCCACGTCGAGCCCGTACTCCTTCGACATCTCGGCGATGCGGCTCAGAACGCGGGGCAGTTCGGATACCGGGATCGTGCCGTCGAGACACATGTAATCGTTGATCTGGCCCATCGCGCCGAAGGCCGATTTCCGCCCGAGCCAGATCCGCCCGGCCTCGTCGGCATCCTTGGCCTCGCGCAGCTCGACCGGGTCGTGCCGACGCGCGATCTCCATGATGAGGCTCAGCTGGTGATCGATCTCGGCATCCGATCCTTCGACCTCCACGATCAGAAGCGCCTCGCAATCGGGATAGCCGGCCTTTGCGAACGCCTCGCAGGCGCGGATGCAGGGCCGGTCCATGAACTCGATCGCGACGGGCAGGACACCGGCCTTGATGATATCCGACACGCAGGCTCCGGCCACCTCATTCGAACCGAAACCCATCAACACCGGCCGTGCGCCTTCGGGTTTGCGCAGGATCCGCAATGTGGCCTCAGTCACGACGCCAAGCTGCCCTTCGGATCCGCAGATCACGCCCAGAAGATCGAGCCCGCCCGCATCGAGATGCGCGCCGCCGAGTTCGACAACGGTCCCATCCATCTGCACCATCGTGACGCCGAGAAGGTTGTTCGTCGTCACGCCGTATTTGAGGCAATGCGCGCCGCCCGAATTCATCGCGATATTGCCCGCGATGGCGCAGGCCAGCTGCGAGGACGGGTCGGGGGCGTAGAAGAACTGCTCTTCCTCGACGGCGCCCGTCACCGACAGGTTGGTCCGCCCGGTCTGCACCCGGATGAAGCGGTTGTCGTAGTCGGTTTCGATCACTTCATTGAGGCGCGCGACGCCGAGGATCACGCAATCGGCAGTCGGCAGCGCGCCCCCGGCAAGGGAGGTGCCCGAGCCACGCGGCACGACCGGCACGTCCATCTCGTGGCAGATCCGCAAGACGTCCGAGACCTCTTCGGTGGAAGCGGGCAGCACGGCTGCAAGCGGCGGGCATTTATAGGCGGTCAATGCGTCGCATTCGTAGGCGCGTGTTTCGGCCACATCCGCGATCACGGCATCCGCAGGCAGAACCTTTCGCAGTCGCGCGACGATCTCGTCCTTGCGGGACAGAACGGCACTGTCGGGTGTCGGCATATCCATGGCGCGGCCCTCCTCTGACGCGCGGGAAACATCTAGCATACGGGGCCTCAAGTCCAGTGCGCCGCATCTGTCATCTCGCCGCATCGCCCGCGCGACATTAGCCTTGCGCGGACCTGTCCGATCGCTCAAACGAGAGACATGACCTGGATCAAGATCGTCCATATTCTCTGCGTGATGGGCTGGATGACCTCCATCTTCGCCGTGCCGCGCGCGCTCATCTACTGGAAGCGCGAATATGCACGCCTCGGAGAGTTCGGTCCTTTGGGCGACCTGACGATCCGGCTCTACCGCTTTTCGCTGGGCCTTGGAGTGATCGCGCTCATTACCGGGCTCTGGCTCGGCGGGCTTCTGGCCATGCCGGACTGGGTCTGGCTGAAGCTCGCGCTGGTGATCCTTCTGGCCGCGCATTACGGGTGGACCGGCCGCATGGTCCTGCGCGCACGCAAGGGCACCTTCACCGAGAGCGACCGCTTCCTGCGGATCTTCAACGAGGCGAGCGTGTTCGGGGTCATCGCGATCCTCTGGGTCGTCGTCGCGAAGCCGTTCTGACCCATGCCGAGCGTCCTCGACCTTCTGACCTGGCTCGACTGGCTCGCTCTCGCGCTTTTGCTGATCGCCTGGCTCGCTACGACCCGCGCGGTCGAACATCCGCCTTCACGGCGGCCCTCGACCTCGTCCTTGATGGCTTCCTACCGGCGTGCCTGGATGGTGCATTTCGTGACGCGTCAGCCGCGCATCTTCGACAGCCAGATTGTCGGTATCCTGCGGCAGGGCACGGCGTTCTTCGCTTCGGCCAGCATGATCGCGATCGGCGGCGGGCTCGCGCTGATCGGCAATGCCGATCAACTGCGCGGGCTGGCGAGCGATCTTGCGCTGGGCACCGATCCGGTCGTCCTGTGGGAGCTGAAGGTGATCCTGATGCTGCTTTTCGCGATCAATGCCTTTCTGAAATTCGTCTGGTCGCACCGGCTGTTCGGCTATTGCGCGGTGCTTATGGCTGCGGTGCCGAACGATATCGCCGATCCGGGCACGTTCGAGAGGGCGCGGCAGGCAGGAGAGATCAACGTGACCGCCGCGCGCAGTTACAATCGCGGCCTCAGGGCCGTCTATTTCGGGATCGCCTCCACCGCATGGCTGGTCGGGGCCTGGGCGCTGATCCTCGCCACGGCTCTGACGACGGCGGTGATCCTGCGACGCGAGTTCCTGTCGGACAGCCGCGAGGTGCTGTTGTCGAACCTGCCGAAAGACACGGAAAAATGAGCCCCGTTTCATCGCGTCGGTGCTAGCTAGAGACACATGAAATCACTGCTCCTGCCACTCCTCCTCGCCACCACCGCTGCTCAGGCCGATCCGGTCACGATCGTCGATGCGTCGATGGAGAAGACGGGCATGGATTGGCGTGTCTCCGTAACGCTTGAACACCCCGATACCGGCTGGGATCATTATGCCGATGGCTGGCGCGTGGAGACCGAGGACGGACAGGTTCTCGGAACCCGGACCCTTCACCATCCTCACGTGACCGAGCAGCCCTTCACCCGGTCCTTGTCATCGGTTCAGGTGCCCGATGGCGTCTGGACAGTCTTCATCCGCGCGAAATGTTCGGTCGACGGTTGGGGAGAGGAGCGGCTGGCCGTGAAGGTGCGCCCCGAGCTGTAAGCCCGGAGCGCTTGGGGTCGTCTCGTTTTCGTGCCCAGCCCTTAGCGCCGTCCCTCGCGAAGCCACGCGCCCAGGATCAGCGCCGAGGCCAGCAGCAGCGTCAGCCAAGCCGGCAGCAAAGGCACGTTCCGCACATCCAGCGTCTGATAGGCGTCACGCGGCGTGATACCGATCCAGCCACGTCCCGCTGCCGGGCGCCCCTCTGCGACTTCGCGAATACGCGGCAGACCTTCTTCGAGGCGGAGGATTCCGCCGTCCCGGCTGTCGATCACCGGCTGCATGGCCTCGCCCGAAGCGATGGTTTCCTCGAATTCGCGCGGCGCGGCGGGGCCGAGGCCGACCACGGCCTCCTGCTCGCCTTCCGCAAGCCGGTAGAGCCCGATCTCCGGCCCTTCGTAAAGGGCCTCGAACCGGCCGGGGCTGACCTCTTCCAGCGTGATCTCCTCGGTCTCTCCGTTGGGTCGAGTGACCGTCACGGCACCAACTTCGTCACCCAGGGTCCGGCGGATGATCCGCATGGTCTGGCCGGTCGCCTCGGCGTAGAGCGTCTCTTCCTCGAGCTCGGGCTCTTTCATCATCCAATGGGCGAGACGGCGCAGAAGCTCGAGCTGCGGGCCGCCGCCCTCGTAACCGCGCGACCAAAGCCAGGCCTGATCGGACGCCATGAGCGAGATACGCCCCTCGCCGACTCGGTCGAGCACCAGAAGCGGGCGGTCGCCCACGCCGGACATCAGGGTATCCCCCGCATCGGCACTCGTTTCGATCTCGATCTGCCTGAGCCAGCGTCCCCAGGTCTCCTCACCCAGAAGGCCCGCCGTCACCGGATGCTTGTCGCCGAGATCCGTGATCTGCGGGCGGAAGCTCTCATCGATGACCCGAGCGGTCGGCGTGCCTGGCACGATGTCCCCGAGCGGCGATCGGAAGAGCGAATCCGCCGAGGCGAAATCCGGCCCGGCCGAGATCAGAACCGCGCCACCTTCCTCGACATAGTTGCGAACGTTGTCGAGATAGATCGCCGGCAGGATGCCGCGCCGCTTGTAACGGTCGAAGATTATGAGGTCGAAATCCTCGATCTTGTCGAGGAAGAGCTCGCGCGTCGGGAAGGCGATCAGCGAAAGCTCGTTGACCGGCACGCCGTCCTGCTTCTCCGGGGGGCGCAGGATGGTGAAGTGAACAAGGTCGACCGAGCTGTCGGATTTCAGAAGATTTCGCCAGGTCCGACCGCCCGCATGCGGCTCGCCTGAGACAAGCAGCACCCGCAGCCTGTCGCGCACGCCGTTGATCTGCACGAGCGCGGAATTGTTGCGGTCTGTGAGCTCGCCCTCTGCGGTGGGCGTCGTGAACTGGATCACGTTGAGCCCGCCGTGGGGCAGGGTGATCGGCAGCTCGATATCCTCGCCCACTGGAACGGTGAAGGTCTGCGGCTCGGCCCCGTCGACCGAGATGTCGAGCGGCACGGTCCCCGCATCGGGCGCCGCGCCGTCATCCTCGAGCCGCACGGTCAGTGTCACCGGCTCGTCGAGGATCGCGAAGGCGGGCGCGTTCTTGACGATGAGACGTCGATCCCAGTCGTCCTCCTGCCCGGTCAGCAGAAGATGCATCGGTGCGGGCAGGTCGGGCGCACGATCGAGATCGTGCAGACGTCCGTCCGACGCGGTGATGATCCCCGCGATCCGGCCGCGCGGCTCTTCGGCGAGCGCCGTGTTGAGCGCCGTCATCAGGAGCGTGCCCTGATCCTCCTGGCCGTCGCCGACTGCGACGCGGCGAACCTCTGTATTGGGACGATCGGCAAGCTCGGCCTCGATGGCGTCAAGCGCGCTTGCGGTCGTACCTTCCCGTTCGGCCAGCCGCTGCGAGGCTGACCGGTCGTCAAGAAGGATCACGATATCCGACAGCGGCGCGCGGTCCTCGTCCTGCAGCGAAGGCTGCGTCAGCGCGGCGATGAGGACCAGTGCGGCGAGGCCCCGCAAGGCCCATCCCGCCAGTCCCCGGAACACCGCGACGACGAGGCCGGCAAAGGCGATTGCGGCCAGAACGCCGATGGCGATCCAGGGCAGAAGCGGGTCGAAGATGATGCCGTCGATCATTGGCCAAGCCTGTCCAGAAGGGCGGGCACATGCACCTGGTCGGATTTGTAATTGCCGGTCAGCACATGCATCACGAGGTTGACCCCGAAGCGGTAGGCGATCTCGCGTTGACGCTCACCGGAGAAGCCGCTGCCAATCGGGCGCAGGGGCTGCCCGGATTGATCGACCGCCCATGCGGAGGCCCAGTCATTTCCGCCGATCACCACCGGGGTCACGTTGTCGTTGAGGTTGCGGAAGGGCATTCCCTCGATCTGTTCGGCATCGGGCGGCGCGGCCTCGACCCAGACATCGCGGCTTGCGTAGCGCCCGGGGAAATCCTGCAAGAGATAAAAGGTGCGCGTTAGAACATGGTCCTCGGGCACTGGCTCGAGCGGCGGCACGTCGAGCGGCTGCGCGAGTTCCTGCAGCTTGCGACCGTTGGGCGAGGAAGCTCCGAAACTCGCGATATCCGCATCGCGCGTATCGAACAGGATCATCCCGCCAGAGCGCAGGTATTCGTTGAGCTTGGCATAGGCGGCGGGCGAGGGCGTCGCCTGATCCGGCGTGACCGGCCAGTAGAGCATCGGGAAGAATGCCAGCTCGTCCTCTTCGAGATTCACGCCCACCGGATCACCGGGCTCCACCGAGGTGCGATAGAACAGCGTGTCGGAGAGGCCGCGCAAACCGGCCTGAGCCACGCGGTCGATCTCCTCGTCGCCGGTCAGAATGTGCCCGAGAGTCAACTCGGCGGTCACATCGATTGCAAAGGCGGTCTCGCCCTGAGGCTCGCTGCTCTCCTGAGCGCGCGCTTGCGGCACGGCAAGCGTCATCGCGGCAAGCACGACAGCCGCGGCCCGCGCCGCTATCAGGCGGCCCGAGAGCGCGAGAGAGGCGAGAATGTCCGCGACCAGTAGCAGCGTCGCGAGGGCCAGAAGATACCCTGCGAGCGGCGTCTCCTCGGCGCGGTCCAGCCCCTCCACGGTGATCCGGTCGGGCCAGGCCGCCGGTGTCAGCTCCGCATCGCGTGGCGTCACGTTGCGCGACAGGCTGCGCTCGTCGCCTTGGTAGAGGCCGGGTCTCAGATCGGGGCCGAGCGGATCCTCGATCAGGGTCTCGCCGGATACGCCGGGCAGGTTCCCGGCCTCGCCAAGCCCGCCGAATGCATCGAGTACGCGCACCGGCTGCCAGGTCGTGCCCTCTAGCTCGCTCGCCTCCGGCTCGGCGGGCATCGAGGACACGGCGAGCCGTTCAAGCATCTGCACGAAGAGGCCCGAGAGCGGCAGGGTCGACCATTCTGCATTCGCCGTGACATGGAAAAGCACGACCTGCCCCTGGCCTTCGCGCTTGCGGGTCACGAGCGGCGTGCCATCTGTCAGCTGCGCGATCACGCGGGAGGCCAGCGTCGGGTCGGGCTGCGCCATCACCTGCGCGGTGACCGTGACATCCTCGGGAAGTTCAAGGCCGAAGAACGGGCTTTCAGCGTCAAACGGCGCGAGCGTCTTGGGCTCGCCCCAACTCATCGCGCCGCCCACCGTGCGGCCCCCGGCGCGCAGTCGCACCGGCATCAGCGCGTCTTCCGTCGCGCGGCTCACCTCGCTTGCGGCAAGGCGGGGACCGGCAAAGCGCAGGAGCATGCCGCCGCCCTCGACCCATTCGAGCAGCGCCTCTTTTTCGGCCTCGCTGACCGTGGCGACATCGGCAAGCACGATCACGTCGGGATTGGCGGGCAGGACATCGAGAAGTCCGCCGTCGATCAGGTCGGCGGTCGGCTCAAGCGCGCGGTTGAGATAGTGCAGCGGCGAGAGCAGCTCGAGCCCCTCGCGGTTTTCCGAGCCCGCGATCAGCGCGACCTCGCGGCGGCGCAGGCTGTCGTCGGGCAGCGTGACCGCCCCGGCGGACGACGAGGCTTCGACCTCGAACCGCTCGACGCGGGCGCGAAGCTCGGCGGGCAACGACAATGCGCCCTCGGCCGTGGTCGCGCCATCCTCGAAGGTCATCGGCAGGCGGGCCAGCACGGCAGGGTTGCCAGACGGATCCCGCCCCTCGGCCACGATGCCGACTTCCGCTTCTGCGCCGGCACGCAGACGATGCAGCGTCAGCGCGACCTCGCCATCTTCGAACCGGGCAGGCTCGAGCGCATAGACCGGCGCGGGACTCTCGAAGACTGTCACCTGCCCGCGCGCCTCGAGTGCGTCCAGCACGTCGCTCCGGCTGTCGCGGGCGAGCCCGTCCGAGAACCAGAATGTGTCGAAATCGCCCTCCGGCAACGAGGCCAGCGCGGTTTCTACGCGCGCTGTATCCGGCTCCCAGGGCTGCGGCGTGAGGCCCGACAACCTGTTGCGCAAGGTTTGCGCGCCTTGAAACGTTGCGGCTTCCGGGCTCGCGAGGTTCAGCGTCGCCACAGGCCTGTCGTTCCGTCCCGCCTCGGCCAAAAGCCCATCCAGCGCCAGCATCTTCGCGCGCCAGTTCTGCGCCGACGCCCAGGAACCGTCAAAGAGAACGAGAAGCGGCGCGTCGCCATCGGCCGCCGTCTCTTCGTCCGGATTGAGGATCGGCCCGGACAAGCCGATGATGATCGCCGCCACGGCAAGCATCCGCAGCAGGAGAAGCCACCAGGGCGTGCGGTCGCTGACCTGCTCGTCGTCTTTCAGGCCCATCAGCAGCACGACGCCGGGGAACATCCGCCGCACCGGGGCGGGCGGGACAGCGCGCAGGATCACCCAGAGGATGGGAAGGGCCAGAAGACCCAGAAGCAGCCACGGCGTCGTGAAGCCGAGGATCCCGAACAACGTCATGCGGCGCCTCCGTCAATCGCGCGCCAAAGCCACAGAAGCGCGGATTGCGCCGTCGACGAGGTGTGATGGCATTCGTAGTGCCACCCTGTCAGCCGCGCGAGATGGGACAGACGGTCTTTCCGCTCGGCCAGCCGCTCAAGGTAGCGATCGCGCAGATCGTTGGCCTTGAGCGTCTCGTGCGCCATCGCCCCGCCGACCGATTGAAAGATGGTGCGCCCGCGATAGGGAAAGGCTTCTTCGGCGGGGTCCAGAACCTGCAGGAGCACGCCCCGCACGCCGCGATCCGCAGCCTTTGTCAGCGCTGCCTCGACACCTTCGAAATCCCCCATGAAATCCGAGATGAAGACGGCCCGTGCATGCGGGATCATGCCCCGCGCCTCCGGAGCGGCATATTCCTCGGCGTCCTCGTCCGAGAAATATTCGGCAAGCCGCAAAAGCTGTTCCGACCCGCGCCGGGGCGGCAGTGTGAAGCCGGTCAGGCCCACGCGCTCCCCGCCGCGATTGAGCAGGATCGCGACCGCGAGGCCGAGAAGGCGCGCCCTGTCGGCTTTCTGGGGCAGTTTTTCCTCGGAGGCGAAGCGCATGGATGCCGCGCGGTCCACCCACAGAAGTACGCTCTGCGCGATTTGCCATTCGCGGTCCTTAACGAATTGCGAGTCCCCGCGCGCCGAGCGCCGCCAGTCGATCGAGCGGTAGCTGTCGCCCGGCATCAGCGGGCGGTACTGCCAGAAATCGTCGCCGAGCCCGGCGCGCCGGCGACCGTGATCGCCCAGGAGGACCGTTCCGGCGAGCTTTTCGGCGCGCGCGAGCAGCGGCGGGAGCCGCGCGGCCTCGGCCTCGGCGCGGGCGCGGAGGGCGAGTTCTGGTGTCAAGCGGCGGCCTCGCTCCGCAGGAGCCCGCCTGCAACCTCTTCGATGAGCGCGCCGAGATCCTCGCCACGTGCCCGGGCCGAGAAGGTCAGCGCCATCCGGTGAACAAGCACCGGCCGTGCCAGCGCCGTCACGTCCTCCATAGAAGGAGCGAGCCGACCTTGCAGAAGCGCGCGTGCCCGCACCGTCAGCATCAGCGCCTGCGCGGCGCGCGGTCCCGGCCCCCACGCCACGATATCGCGCACACGCTCGGGCGAGGACGGGTCCGCAGGCCGGAACGCGCGGACGAGATCGAGGATCGTCTCGACCACGGTGTCACCCACGGGCATCCGCCGCAGAAGGCGCTGCGCCGCGATGAGGCTCGCGGGATCGAAGACCTGGTAGGCCTCGGCTTCCTCGGCGCCGGTCGTGGCCAGAAGGATGTCCTTTTCGGTGTCCCGATCCGGGTACGCCACGTCGATCTGCACCAGAAAACGGTCGAGCTGCGCCTCGGGCAGGGGATAGGTGCCTTCCTGCTCGATCGGGTTCTGCGTGGCGAGAACGTGGAACGGTGCTTCGAGCGCGCGGGTTTCCCCGGCGACAGTCACGACTTTTTCCTGCATGGCCTGAAGGAGCGCCGATTGCGTGCGCGGCGAGGCGCGGTTGATCTCGTCCGCCATCAGGAGCTGGCAGAAGATCGGACCTTCGATGAACTTGAACGCGCGGCTGCCATCCGCGCCCGTCTCGAGCACTTCGGAGCCGAGAATATCGGCGGGCATGAGGTCGGGCGTGAACTGCACGCGATTCCCGTTGAGGCCCATCACGGTCGAAAGCGTCTCGACGAGTCGCGTCTTTCCGAGGCCCGGCAGACCGATCAGCAGCGCATGCCCGCCGCAGAGCATGGACGCGAGAGTAAGGTCCACAACCTGCTCCTGGCCAATGAAACGGCGGGTGATCGCGGCCTTGGCCTCGGAGAGCTTCGCCTCTAGCACTTCGATCTCGGCGACAAGGTCTTCTGCGTCGGCCATGGCATTGCTCCTCGGTGCGGCTACGTTTGTGCTGAGAGTATCCTTCGACACGGAAATGGCAAAACCAATGACGTCACAAAATCGCGGGCAACCGTCGGCGGACGGGATCGCGGCTTCTGCGAAGGCAGCCGCCAAGGGCAAGGGCCTGCCGCCCGTTGAGACGTGGGATCCGCCCTTCAGCGGCGATCTCGACATGCGTATCGCGCGGGACGGGACATGGTTCTACAACGGCTCGCCCATCAATCGCCGGGGGCTCGTGAAGCTCTTCTCCTCTATCCTCAAGAAAGAGGGCGACGCCTATTTTCTGGTCACACCGGTGGAGAAAGTCGGCATTACAGTCGAAGACGCGCCCTTCGTCGCCGTCGATTTCGAGGCGGAGGGCGAGGGCGAGTCGCAGATCCTGACCTTCGTGACCCATGTCGACGATACGGCCACGGCCGGACCTGATCACCCGATCCGCGTCGAACGCGACCGCGAGACCGGAGAGCCTGCCCCCTATATCCTCGTGCGCCGGAATCTCGAGGCGCTGATCGACCGCAAATCGTTCTACCGCTTGGTGGAACTTGGAGCGGAGCGCGAGGTGGGCGGCACGGCCTGGTTCGGCCTCTGGTCCTCGGGCGAGTTCTTCCCGATGATCCCCAGCAGCGAATTGCCCGGCTAGGTCAAATCCCTATTGAAAAGCGAAAAAAGTGCTACGCTGATAAAATGAGGATCGCAGCGAACATCACCTTTCTGGACTTCGGCGTGCCGCTTGCCGGCCGCGCCCGGCTCGCGCATGAGGCTGGTTTCGACGGTGTGGAGTGCCTGTTCCCCTATGCGCTCAGTACCGGAGAGATGAGCCGTGCGCTCGACGAGATGCCGCTCGCACTGATCAACACGCCGGTCGACGATTGGGAGGATGGCGCTCGCGGCCGGGCCGCGGTGCCCGGCGAGATGGCGACCTTCGCCGCCGAGATGCAGCGCGCGCTCGACTACGCGAAGGCGCTCGGCGTGCCGCGCATCCATGTGATGGCGGGAAAGGCGAGCGGCGCGCGGGCGCGGGACCGGTTCGAAGCCAACCTTCGCGCGGCCTGCCTTGCCGCGCCTGAGGTCACGATGCTGATCGAACCGATCAATTCTCATGATGCGCCGGGCTATTACCTGAACGATTTCGACCTGGCAGCGGATATCGTCGAGCGGATCGGGCTGCCGAACCTGAAGCTGCAATTCGACACTTGGCACGCCCGGCGCATTCACGGCGATCCCCTGGCCGTCTGGCAGCGTCATGCGCGGCTTGTAGGCCATGTGCAGATTTCCGGCTTCGAGAACCGAGGCGCGCCGCGTCCTGACACCGCCGAGGAGGCGGCGTTCTACGAAGCGGTGACCGCGTCGGGCTACGAGGGCTGGCTCAGCGCCGAATATCACGATCGCGGCGAAGGGTTCGGATGGCTTTCGGAGCTGCGAGACAGGCTTGGCCGGGTGACGATGGCCGAAGCGTAAGGCGACCTAGTCGCCGAGCTTGGCGTGCACTTCATCAAGATCGATCTCACCCGTGGGCATCTTGTTGCCGGGGTTCTCGAAATCGTATTTGAAGAGCTCGAAGTCGCGTTTGTAGATCTCATAGACAAGGTGCATCGACAGATCGTCGAAATAGTCTTCGACCGGATGCGCGCGCTTCGGCCCGTGTCCCTCGCTCTCGTTGAAGCGGGGCACGTCCTTGAGCTTTACCTTCTTCGGAGTTTCGATGTCGTTCAGAACCTGCTGCATGCCGTCGTTGAAGGCTTCGGTCCAGAAGATGCGATCGTAACGGCCGCCATTCACGATGAAGGTCGAGACATGGCCCGACATGGCCGACCAATGGATGTCGGGCTCCATCGGGCGGCGCCAGCGGATCGTGTCGCGGGCGAACAAGAGGAAGCGGCGGAACGACCTGATCTGGTCGAACTCCTCCGTCCCGTCGTCGCCGCCGACCTCGATTCCGTATTTCTGGATCAGAAGCGGCACCAGATTGCCGCGGTACCGCTTCCCGTTGCGCTGGATGCCGCAGATCTTGTCGAAGAAGGACGACAGGATGCGCGTGTAAGGGTTCCGCACGCAGGTAAACGCGTAGGAGGAGCGGGTCTTCACGTTGGCACGGATGAGCGGCTGGCTTTCCTCGCGGGCCCATTTGTGCAGCCCTTCGGTCGCATCGTGGATGTCCCCGTCGAAGAATTTACCGTGGTCGGAATAGTACATGATCTGACCGATGGTCGAGCAGGCGCATTTCGGCACCACGCGATAAACCACGCTTTCGCTTTCGGTCATCCAGGTTCCGGGAAAGCCCATATTTCTGCTCTGCCTCTTGATCGCGCGCTTGCCTCGCGCGCCGGGTTTGAGCCAAACAAGCAAACAAACCGTGTTCTTTCAATCTAAGTTTAGGGTATCAACCTAGACAATCGGGCAAAAAATGGGCGCTGTGTTTCCTTAATGGCAAAGATCGCCTTCATTCTGCTGTGTCACAAGGACCCCGAGGCGATTGTCCGTCAGGCGCAATCGCTCACAGCCGTGGGCGACTACATCGCGATCCATTTCGACCGGAGCGCCTCGCCGACCGCCTATCGCCAGATCCGCGCGGCGCTGGCCGACAATCCAGGCGTCGTCTTCGCCAAGCGCCGCGTGCGCTGCGGCTGGGGCGAATGGAGCCTCGTGGAAGCCACGCTCGAGGCGCTGAAAGCCGCGGTCGATGCATTCCCGCGCGCCACGCATTTCTACATGCTTTCGGGCGATTGCATGGCGATCAAGACCGCGGAATACGCGCATGATTTCCTCGACCGGCGTGAATGCGACTACATCGAGAGCTTCGACTATTTCAAATCCGACTGGATCAAGACTGGCTGGAAGGAAGAGCGGCTGATCTACCGCCACTGGTTCAACGAGCGGACCCAGAAAAAGCGCTTCTACGCGATGTTCGAGCTGCAAAAGCGGCTCGGCATCACGCGGCCGATCCCGCCCGACCTCGATATCATGATCGGCAGCCAATGGTGGTGCCTGCGGCGGCGCACTGTGGAATGGGTGCTCGACTTCACGCGGAGGCGGCCCGACGTTGTCTCTTTCTTCCGCACGACCTGGATCCCGGACGAGACCTTTTTCCAGACGCTGGTCCGCCATCTCGTGCCCGAACGGGAGATCGACAGCCGGACGCTGACCTTCCTGATGTTCACCGACTACGGAATGCCGGTCACGTTCTACAACGATCATTACGACGTGCTCTTGAGCCAGGATTTTCTTTTCGCGCGCAAGATCAGCCCCGAGGCGGCTGACCTGAAGCGCCGCCTCGGCGCGCTCTACTCGGCGGAGGGCGTGAAGTTCGACATCTCGAACGAGGGCCGTCAGCTCTTCAAGTTCCTGACCGAACGGGGCCGGATCGGGCGCAGGTTCGCGCCGCGATTCTGGGAGACGGAAAGTTCGCTCGGCCGGGAGCGCGAGCTTCTGATCGTCGTCTGCAAGAAGTGGCATGTGGCCAAACGGCTCCTCGACCGCATACGGCAGATGACCAACATTCCCTGCATCGAGTACCTCTTCAACGAGGACAACACGGCGCTGCCCGATCTCGGCGGAATTCAGGCCACGATGTCCAAGCGGCATCGGCACCGTCGCGCGCTGATGCGGATGCTGTTCGAATATTTCGAGAGCGAACGCATGATCATCTGCATGGACCCTGGCAATCTCGACCTTCTTGAGGATTTCTGCCGCGACCGCGCGCTGACGCGAATCCTCGAGGTAGAATGCCATTTCTCCGACGAATACCTGATCGGCCACGCGATGCGCGTCGGCCTTGCCGGGGACAACACCCCGCCCGAGACATTGCAGCGGCTGTTACCGACTATCCGCAACGACATGCTGCACGAAAGCGACCGGATCCGGGATGCCGAGTTCGACAACCATTTGCGTATCCGCGAGACCGATCCGCCCGAAGTGAACGCCCAGGCGATTGCGGCCTTTCTCTCGGTCGGGCAGGACAAGGCGCGCGAGATCGCGCGCACCGATCACCTATTCGCCGACTGAGGAGCCGCCATGCCCTTCGACTACGATGACCAGAACATCTTCGCCAAGATCCTGCGAGGCGAGATCCCGAACGACACGGTTCTCGAGACAGAGCATTCCCTCGCGTTCCGAGACATCCAGCCCCAGGCGCCCGTCCACGTGCTGGTGATCCCGAAGGGGCCGTATGTGTCTTACGACCATTTCGCGCAGGAAGCGACCGAGGCGGAACTCGTCGATTACGTCCGCGCCATCGGAGAAGTCTGCCGCATGGAAGGCGTCGAAGAGGATGGCTTCCGGCTGATCTCCAATGCGGGACGGAATGGCGTGCAGGAAGTGCCGCATCTGCACGTGCATATCCTTGCAGGCCGTCCCCTGGGCCGAATGCTCGCCAAAGCCTGATCCGGCGGAGCGGGCGGCAGGGCCGCCCGCGCATCTTGTGTCGTCCGGGGCCGGTGGCCCCGGCCTCCGGTATGCCTCCGGCGGGAGTATTTACGGCCGGCTCATACCAGGGGCGAGCGCCTCAGCCATGCGCGCCTTTCGTGAGGGCGAGGAAGACATCTTCGAGGTCCGGCTGCTCGGTTCGCACGTCGGAGATGCGGATGCCTGCGGCGCGGACCGCATCGAGCACATCCTCGGCCCGCATCTCGCGGGCATGATAGGTCAGCGCAAGGATGCCGCCGCCGCGCTCTTCCACCTCGACCCCTTCGAGGTCGGGGAGGGTTTCGGGCGTCGCCTCGGGCTCGATCACCATCGTACGCGCGTCAAGTTCGCCCAGAAGCGCCGATGTCGTGTTGCGGGCGACCAGTTCACCCTCGTTGATGATCGCGATCTCGTCGCACATCTCCTCGGCTTCCTGAAGGTAATGCGTGGTCAGGATGATCGTCATCCCTTCCTCGCGATTGAGGCGTCGCACATTGTCCCAGAGCATCTGGCGCAGCTCGATATCGACGCCCGCCGTGGGCTCGTCGAGCACGAGGATGTGCGGGCGATGCACGAGCGCCTTGCCGAGAAGAAGCCGCCGGCGCATGCCGCCCGAGAGCGTTCGCGCATAGGCTTCGGCCTTGTCGGCAAGGCCGACCATCTCGAGAATCTCGTCCGAGCGCCGCTCGCCTTTCGGCACGCCGTAGAGGCCGGCCTGCACTTCGAGCGCGCCGCGCGGCGTAAAGAACGGATCGAGGTTCAACTCCTGCGGCATCACCCCGATTGAGGCGCGCGACTGGCGCGGATTGCGGTCCTGATCGAAGCCCCAGATCTCCACGCTGCCGGCGCTTTTGAGAACGAGGCCCGCGAGTATATTGATGAGCGTCGACTTGCCTGCGCCGTTGGGGCCGAGCAGCCCGAAGACGGAGCCTTGCGGGATGGTCAGATCGATCCCCTTGAGCGCCACTTTCTCGGGCGCTTTGCCTTGCCCCCCATAGGTTTTCCTGAGGCCCTCTATCCGGATCGCGTCGCCTGCCATGCCTGCCTTGCTCCTTGGTCTGTCATCGGACATAACGCGCATAAGGCAAAGGCAACCGAATGGGAATTCGCAGCATGGCTCCGGACGCGCCAGAAACGAAGATCGTGGACAGCTACCGTGTCGCCTGCGACGGCGGCGAAGGGGCGCTCGGCCATCCGCGCGTCTGGCTCTCGATTCCCGAAGATCGCGGCTGGGTCGAATGCGGCTATTGCGATGCGCGGTTCGTCCATCGCGATTTCGCGGAGACGGACGGGAAGTAAGCCCCCGTAGCCCCGCGCGCTCGCGATATGAGCGTTCTACGATACCCCTCCGACCTTTTCAGAGACGGACGGGCGCTGGTCACCGTGCCTGCCGCGCGATATGTCCTCGGGCAGAAACGACTCCGGTAAGGGAAGGCGGCGCCCATGAGTTTCGGCAAAGGCTCTCATCTGCATCTGATCGACGGCTCGGCCTTCATCTTCCGCGCCTTCCATGCCCTGCCGCCGCTGACGCGCAAGTCGGACGGGCTGCCGGTGGGCGCGGTGCAGGGTTTCTGCGACATGCTGCGCCGCTACATAGCGAAGGATCACGGACGCGATGCGCCCACCCATATCGCGGTGATCTTCGACAAGGGCAGCCATACCTTCCGCAATGATCTTTACGATCAGTACAAGGCCAACCGCGACGAGATGCCGGAGGATCTGCGCCCGCAGATTCCGCTGACGCGCCGCGCGACCGAGGCTTTCAACATCGCCTGCAAGGAAGTCGAAGGCTACGAGGCCGACGACATCATCGGAACGCTCGCCTGCCAGGCGCGCGACGCGGGCGGCCGCGTCACGATCGTCTCCTCGGACAAGGATCTCATGCAACTCGTCGGTGACGGCGTCGAGATGTTCGACGCGATGAAGAACCGGGTGATCGACCGCGAGGGCGTGATGGAAAAGTTCGGCGTCGCGCCCGAACGGGTGGTGGACGTGCAGGCGCTTGCGGGCGACAGCGTCGACAATGTGCCCGGCGCTCCGGGGATCGGGATCAAGACGGCGGCACTTCTGATCAACGAGTACGGCACGCTCGAAGACCTTTTGGATCGTGCCGAAGAGATCAAGCAGCCCAAGCGCCGCGAGACGCTGATCGAAAAGCGCGAGCAGATCGAGCTTTCGAAGCGCCTGGTGCAGCTCGATCTCGACACGCCGCTCGATTTCACGCTCGAGGATCTCGAACTGCGCGACCCCGATCCGGACACGCTGCTGGGTTTTCTCGCGGAGATGGAGTTTCGCAGCCTCTCGCGCCGCATCGCCGAGACGCTGGGCGAGGAGGCGCCGGTCATCCCCGAGACAGCGCCCGAAGCCGCCGATGCCGGGGACGCGCCCGAACAGCCGGATTTCGCCGAGGCGAGCTACACGACGATCCGTGATGTAGAGACGCTGCAGACCTGGATCGACGCCGCGTTCGAGCGGGGGCACATCGCGTTCGACACTGAAACGACCGGCCTTGACGAGATGCGGGTCGCGCTTGTCGGCCTGTCCTTCTGCATCGAGGCCGGGACGGCGGGCTATCTTCCGCTTCTCCACCGGGCCAAGGATGATGGCGATCTCTTCACTTCGGACGCGCTGCTGGACGGACAGATGGACCGGGACGAGGCGCTTGCGATGCTGAAGCCGCTTCTGGAAGATCCGAGCGTCATGAAAATCGGCCAGAACGTGAAATACGATGCCAAGATCCTGGCCCGGGTCGGCATCGATGTCGCGCCGATCGATGATACCATGCTCATGTCCTACGCGATGCATGGGGGCTTGCACGGGCACGGGATGGATCAGCTCGCCGAGCGGTATCTCGGCCATCAGCCCATTCCGATCAAGGAGATCATCGGCACCGGCAAGAGCCAGATCACCTTCGACCGCGTGCCCATCGACGATGCGACCAAGTATGCCGCAGAGGATGCGGACATCACTCTGCGCCTGTGGCACCTTTTCAAACCGCAGCTCCATCGCGCACGCGTCACCCGCGTCTACGAGACGATGGAGCGCCCGCTCGTTCCGGTTCTCGCGGACATGGAACGTGCCGGCATCAAGGTCGACCGCAACACGCTCTCGCGCATGTCAGGGGCCTTTGCCCAGAAAATGGCGGCGCTCGAGGAGGAGATCCATGAGCTTGCAGGCGAGAAGTTCAACGTCGGCAGCCCCAAGCAGCTTGGAGAGATCCTCTTCGACAAGATGGGGCTCGAGGGCGGCAAGAAGGGCAAGACCGGCGCCTATGCCACGGGCGCGGACGTGCTCGAGGATCTGGCGACCGAACACGATCTGCCCGCCCGGGTTCTCGACTGGCGGCAGCTCTCGAAGCTGAAATCGACCTATACCGACGCGCTGCAGGAGCATATCCATCCCGAGACGGGGCGGGTGCATACCTCCTACGTGATTTCCGGGGCAAGCACCGGGCGGCTCGCCTCGACCGATCCGAACTTGCAGAACATTCCCGTCCGCTCCGAGGAAGGGCGCCGCATCCGCGAGGCCTTCATCGCCGAGGAGGGGAAGGTGCTCGTCAGCCTCGACTATTCCCAGATCGAGCTCAGGATCCTCGCGCATATCGCCGGGATCGACGCGCTGAAAGAGGCCTTCCGCGACGGGCAGGACATTCACGCCGCCACCGCATCGGAGATGTTCGGAGTGCCGCTCGATGAGATGACGCCCGAGGTGCGCCGTCAGGCCAAGGCGATCAATTTCGGCGTGATCTACGGGATTTCAGGCTTCGGCCTTGCACGGAACCTGCGTATCCCGCGCGCCGAAGCGCAGGGTTTCATCGACCGTTATTTCGAGCGCTTTCCCGGCATCAAGGATTACATGAACGAGACGACCGCGTTCGCCAAGGAGCACAAGCGCGTCGAGACCCTGTTCGGCCGGGTCATCCATACGCCCGAGATCAGCGCGAGCGGTCCGCGCGCCGGCTTCGCCCGCCGTGCCGCGATCAACGCGCCCATTCAGGGCACTGCGGCTGACATCATCCGGCGCGCCATGGTGCGGATGCCGGACGCGATCGCGAACCTGCCGGCCCGGATGCTGTTGCAGGTGCATGACGAGCTGATCTTCGAGGTGGCCGAAGATTCCGTCGACGAGCTGGTCGACGCAGCGCGCGCCGTCATGGAAGGCGCGACCGATCCGGTTCTGAAGCTCGACGTGCCGCTTGTCGTCGATGCCGGACAAGGCGCGAACTGGGCCGAGGCGCATTGAAACGCGCAGCCGGACAGGTCGCGGCATGAGCCTGCCACGGGATACGATCCCGGCGAGCTTGAGCGCCACGCCACACTCTTTGGATTGGGAGAAATACCGGCGGGGGAGCGCGAGGGGGCAGCCGGCCCCCTCGCTCTAGCTCATCAGCCCGTGCTGGCGGAAGAGATCGGGGAGCGACGTCTCCGGACGCGGCCCCATATGGCTGATCACCTCGCGCGCGGCGGCGTGGCCCATCTTGCCCGCAATCTCCATATCCGCCCCGGTGACGAGCCCATAGAGGAAGCCAGCGGCGAACTGGTCGCCCGCGCCGGTCGCATCGACGGGCGTGATATGCTCCACCGGCACATCCGTGCGCACGCCGTCGCGGATAATCGAGCATCCATGACCCGAGCGGGTGCAGATCACCAAGGGGCAGATCGCGGCGACGGCCGCGAGATCTGCATCGAGATCATCGTTCTGATACAGCGCCCGGATCTCGGCCTCGTTGCCGATCACGTAATCGAGGTCGTGTTCGATGAGCCGCAGGAAATCCTCGCGATGCCGTTCCACGCAGAACGGATCGGAGATCGCGATCCCTGCGCGGCCCCCGGCGTTGCGGCAGGCGCGCGCCATCTTCTGGAAGGCATCCTTGCCCTTGTCCTTGTCGAAGAGATAGCCCTCGAGGAAGACCACCTCCGCGTCTGCGGCCACGCTCTCATCCACATCGTCGGGGCCAAGCTCGGCGGAGATCCCGAGATAGGTGTTCATCGACCGCTCCCCGTCGGGCGAGACGAAGATCATCGATCGCGATGTCGGCAACTCGCCTTCGGCTTTCGGCGGATTGACGAACGCGGTGCCGATTTTCTCCATCTCCTCGGCGTAGAAGCGGCCCAGTCCGTCATCTTTCACACGGCCGACAAAGGCCGTGCGCAGGCCAAGATTTCCAAGGCCCGCGAGCGTGTTCGCGACCGAGCCGCCCGGTGCCTGCACGCGGCCTTCCATCGCACCGTAGAGAACCTCGGCCCGTTCCCGCTCAACGAGCTGCATGATGCCCTTCTCGATGCCCATATTGTCGAGGAAGCTGTCCTCGGCCCGGGTCAGCACGTCGACGATGGCGTTGCCGATCCCGGCAACCTGGTAGGTCTTGCTCATAAGGTCTTGTCCTCGAATTGGCAGAGGTCGCGGATCAGGCAGGCGGGGCATTTCGGCTTGCGCGCGACGCAGGTGTATCGCCCGTGCAGGATCATCCAGTGATGGGCGTGAAGTTGGTAATCGGCGGGCACATTGTCCTCGATGGCCCGCTCGACGGCGACGACATCCTTCCCGGGCGCTATGCCCGAGCGATTGCCGAGACGGAAGATATGCGTGTCGACCGCCTGCGCCGGGTAGCGCCACCACATGTTGAGCACGACGTTCGCGGTCTTGCGTCCGACACCCGGCAAGCTTTCAAGAGCGGCGCGGGAATTCGGCACAACGCCGTCATATTGCTCGACCAGAATGCGGCTCAGCTTGATGACATTCTTGGCCTTGTTCCGATACAGGCCAATCGTCTTGATATGCTCGATCACCCCCTCTTCGCCGAGTGCCAGCATCTTCTCGGGCGTGTCGGCGATCTCGAAAAGGGCGCGGGTCGCCTTGTTCACCCCCGCATCGGTCGCCTGTGCCGAGAGCGCGACCGCGACCACGAGCGTATAGGCGTTCACATGCTCGAGCTCGCCCTTGGGCTCGGGCTCCGCTTCATGGAATCGGCGGAAGATCTCGCGGATCGTCTTGTAGTCGAGCTGCTTGGCCATCCCGCTTCTCTTGCCCGCTGCCTGACGGATACGCAACAATCGGGTCGCCGGGACAGGCGCGGCCGCTGTAAAAAGGGGCGCAGGAGACACGCGGAGCCACGACAATGACCGATCAGACCCCTATCGCAGGCCGCAGCGCCTACCATTTCGAGGTCATGCGCCGGGCGATCGTGCTCGTGGACGAGCTCGGTCCCGGCGCGCGGCTCGACGATCTGGCGCGCGAGATGCAGATGAGCCCCGCGCATTTCCAGCGCGTCTTTTCGGAATGGGCCGGGGTCAGCCCGAAGCGCTACCAGCAATACCTGACGCTCGGCCATGCCAAGGCGCTTCTGCGCGAGCGGTTCACGACGCTCGAGGCAGCCCATGCGTCGGGGCTGTCTGGCACCGGGCGGCTGCACGATCTCTTCATGCGCTGGGAGGCGATGAGCCCGGGCGATTTCGCCAAGGGCGGCGCGGGTCTCAACATCACTTGGGGTATGGCTGACAGTCCGTTCGGCCCGGCGCTCCTGATGGCGACGGATCGCGGCATCTGCGGTATCGCCTTCACCGCCGAGGCCGGTGAGGCGGCCGCGTTCGAGGATCTGAGGTCTCGCTGGCCGGATGCACGCTACACCGAGGATGCCGCGCGCATTATGCCTAAGGCCGAGGCGATCTTCGGGCAGGGCGGTGAGGTGCCTCTGCATTTCATCGGCGCGCCGTTCCAGATCAAGGTCTGGGAGGCACTGATGCAGGTTCCCTCCGGCCACGTGACCACCTATTCCGAGATCGCCGCGGCGATCGGCCATCCCAAGGCTGTGCGCGCGGTCGGAACGGCGGTCGGGCGCAATCCGATCTCCCTGCTGATCCCATGTCACCGTGCGCTTCGGAAAAGCGGAGCGCTGGGCGGCTATCACTGGGGTCTGCCGGTCAAGCGCGCGATCCTCGCCTGGGAATCGGTGCGGGCCGACGCGTGACGCCGGTGTCGGCGGAGCCCCGCCTATGCTTTCGGCAATGTTTTTGGATAACACGTGGCATGCGCGCTATGACCAGCGTGTCATTCCGACGAAAAACGTCAAACGGACGAGGACCTAATGATCCGAGCAAAGACTTCCCTGATCCTGTCGGCTGCAAGCCTGATTGCCATCACTGCTTGCGCGCCGCTGAACGATCCCAATAACCCCAACCGCCAGGCGCAAACCGGCGCGTTGATCGGTGCCGGTGTCGGCGCGCTTGCCGGTGCCGCCGCGGGCAACGATCCCGAAGAGCGTCGCCGCAACGCCGCTGCGGGCGCCCTTATCGGTGCGGCCGGTGGCGCGATTGTCGGCAACGAGCTCGATAAGCAGGAAGCCGCGCTGCGCCAGCAGATCGGCAACAACAATATCGACATCCAGAACACCGGTGACCGTCTCATCGTGACGCTGCCGCAGAACATCCTGTTCGCGACCGACTCGACCGCGGTCAGCCCCTCGATCCAGGGCGACCTGATCGCCGTGGCGCGGAACCTGCAGCAATACCCGGACACCAACGTCCAGGTGATCGGTCACACCGACAATACCGGCGATGCGTCCTACAACCAGGGTCTTTCGCAGCGCCGCGCGCAGGCAGTGGCCTCCATCCTGACTTCGAACGGCGTGCCGAGCTTCCGTGTCTCGTCGATCGGACGTGGCGAGGACCAGCCGGTTGCGTCGAACCTCACGCCCGAAGGCCGCGCGCAGAACCGCCGCGTCGAGATCGTGATCCTGCCGACGACTTGATCACGCACCTTTGGTGAAACGTACAGGAACACGCCGCGGCTTGCCGCGGCGTGTTTTCGTTGTAGCTCCTGCGCGGAACGCACCGCACCACGAAGGATCGTCCTATTCATGTCCGAATTGAAGCTGCTCACGATTTCCGGCTCTCTCCGCGCGGCCTCCACCAACCGCAAATTGGCCGCTGAAGCCGCGCGCCGCTTCGGGCCGGCCGAGGTGACCATCGCGGATATCGTCTTTCCGGTTTACGATGGGGACATCGAAGACGGTGAGGGCATACCGGCGCCGGTGCAGCTTCTGGCGGACCAGATTGCAGAGGCGGATGCCGTCGTGATATCGACACCCGAATACAACAAGGGCATCTCCGGCGTCCTGAAGAACGCGCTGGACTGGATCAGCAGGACGGAGGGCAATCCCTGGCGGGACAAGCCGGTCGCGCTGATATCCTCGGCTGCCGGGCGCGCAGGAGGCGAGCGGTCGCAGAACATGGCCCGGCTGTGTCTCAACCCGTTCCGCCCCTATTTGCTGCCGGGGCCTGAGGTGATGGTGGGCAACACGTCCCAGCATTGGGACGACGAGGATCGCTTGACCGACGAGCGCGCGATCAAGCTGCTTGACGAGCTGATGACGCTCCTGAGGGAAGCGGCGCAGTCGCGCCGCGCCTGATCAGCAGCCAGTGCCCTTGATGACGACTCGCACGGTCCGCAGCATCACCGACAGATCGGTCGCGAAGGACAATTCGCGCAGGTAGCTCGCATCGAAGCTCGCCCGTTCGACGAAGCTCGACTCGTTGCGGACGGAGGTTTGCCAGAACCCGGTGATCCCGGGACGCATCGCGTAATAGGCAGAGCCCGGATAGAGTTCTGCCTGTTCCACCATGATCGGGCGCGGGCCGACAATCGACATATCGCCCGTCAGCACGTTCCAGAGCTGCGGCAACTCGTCGAGTGAAGTCTTGCGGATCATTCGGCCGATCGGAGTGATCCGGGGGTCGTTGCGGAGCTTCTGGGTGCGGTCCCATTCCGCGGCGGCCAGCGGATCCTGCGCCAGGTGCTCGGCAAGACGCGCATGGGCGTTCGGCACCATGGAGCGGAGCTTCAACATCCAGAAGATCTCGCCGTTTCGGCCAAGTCGCTTCTGGCGATAGAACGGAGAGCTGCCGTCGAGCGAGATCAGCGCAAGGAGCGGCAGCACGATCAGAAGCGCAGGCAGCGCGGCGATTGCGACCAGGGCGATATCCAGCGCGCGCTTGCCCGCACGCCAATACAGGCCGCCGGACTGCGGCGCGTGCAGGCGACGCGCGAGGTCGCGGTCGAAATCTGCCAGCGAGAATGAGTTCCGAATATGCAGCGTCACGTTGCCGTCCCCGAGTTTACGAACGCAGTCGTCGACCGGCGCAGATCACAGCGATCTGCACAGCCGCGTCTCCGCGATGCGTTCAAAAGGTGAGGCACCAACCCCCAGGTGCGTTCGTTACAAGATGGCGGCTTTGGGACCGCCCCCTTGCATCCGGAAGATATGCAAATGCGGCCTTTTTTAGTCAATGCGCTTGCAAGGGCGTGAGTGGCGTTAGGGCCTGCGAAAACAACGCAAAGCTCAATCTATGCGTGTGCGATTTCGTGGGTTGAGCGCGGGTTTGCGCCGCGAGGCTGCTTTCCGTGACGATAGTCGCCACTTTGAGAGCAACGAATTTCGCGAAGTATTGTTTCGGAAAGCTCTGGAAATCTCAGCTTTCGACAGAAATTTCAGAGTATAGTTTCCAAAATTAACGCAAAGGCTCTTGGCTTGATGCGAGACTGTAGAATTGTGCTGATCGCCTTTAGCGAAAGCACCGAGAGATGACTCCGCGCGCGAAGTCGTGATTGCTAATGCCGCCAGGCTCGACGTCCAAATTCGGCCATATATCTCAACCGTTCCGATTTGCGCCACAAAGAGAGCCGTATTGGCGCCATTGTTCGCCCGAACTTCGCCACAATTCGCCCGATTCGCGCCATGAGTGTCCTCGATCCGCCGCTGTCCGGGCGTTGCGCGAGGCAAGCGCTGCCTCTATGTCCGGTTCAAACGCAGCGTTGAGCCGGAGGTCCAATGGCCAACCATCTCTACAAGGGCGATCTGCCCGACGGCCTCGATCTCGGTCCCGAGGTCGCGATCGATTGCGAAACGATGGGTCTGAACCCGCATCGCGACCGGCTGTGCGTGGTGCAGCTTTCGGGCGGCGACGGCGACGCGCATCTCGTTCAGATCGAGCGCGGCCAGACGCGTGCGCCCAATCTCGAAGCGCTGCTGACCGATCCCGACACGCTGAAGCTGTTTCACTTCGGCCGTTTCGATATCGCGGCCATGTACAATACGCTCGGCGCGCTTGCGGCGCCGGTCTATTGCACGAAGATCGCCTCGCGGCTCGTGCGGACCTATACGGACCGCCATGGGCTCAAAGCTTTGCTGCAGGAACTTGTCGGCATCGACATCTCGAAACAGCAACAAAGTTCCGACTGGGGCGCAGCATCGCTGAGCGAGGCGCAGATGGAATATGCGGCGTCGGACGTTCTCTATCTGCATCGCCTGCGCGACGTGCTGAACGAGATGCTCGAGCGCGAAGGCCGCCTTGAGATGGCGCAGGCCTGCTTCGATTTCCTGCCGATGCGGGCGCAGCTCGATCTGGCCGGATGGCCCGAGACCGACATCTTCGCGCATTCCTGAGCCATGGCGCGCGCGGCGGGAACCTATAGCCGGATCGTTGCGGGGCTGAAGGTGCTGCTGCCTTTCTTGGCCCTGGCGCTCCTGTCGACGCTGTTCCTGTTCGCGCGGAGCACGGATCCGACGCGCAATCTGCCCATGTCGACCGCCGAGGATCTCAGGGACCGGCAATCTCAAAGCGCGACCGGCGCGGTCTATACGGGCGTTGCGGACAACGGCGCGGAGGTCACGATGCGCGCCGAGATGACCCGACCCGATCCAGAGGCGGAGAACAACCTGCTCGCGGACCGCTTCGGGGCGACGCTCGACTTCCCGGATGGCAGCCGGATCGATCTATCCGCGCCGAGCGCGGCGATGGACAACTCTGCCGCGGCGACACGGCTGACCGGTGGCGTCGTCATCGAAAGCTCCACAGGCTACACGGTGCGGACCGAAACACTGAATTCCGCGATGGATCGCATCGACGTCGAGAGCGACGGCACGGTCGAGGCCGATGGTCCGGCCGGGCGTCTTACCGCTGGCAAGATGCGGATCCTGCCTGCCGAAACCGAGACCGGCGAGGAGGGCGACGTGCAACTGCTTTTCACGGACGGCGTTCAGATGGTATACGAGCCGCAACAACAAGACTGAGTGCGATCTATGGTGACGACCCGAACTCTGGCCCTCTTGGGGTGCCTCATTCCATTCGCGGCCTTCGGACAGGGCGCGGAAGTGGCGTTCGGGACCATGCAGCAGGACAGCTCGCTGCCAGTCGAGGTCAGTGCGGACCAGCTTTCGGTCAATCAGTCGAGCGGCACTGCGATCTATACCGGCAATGTCGTGATCGGGCAGGGCGATATGCGTCTCGCCGCGCCGCGGGTTCTGGTGGTCTACGCTGAAGGCGCAGGTCAGATCGACCGTCTCGAAGCGACGGGCGGTGTGACGCTCGTTTCTGGTGAGGAGGCGGCAGAGGCCGACCGCGCCGATTACAATGTCGCCGACGGGACGGTCGTCATGATCGGCAACGTGCTGTTGACGCAAGGCGAGAATGCGCTGACCTCGGACCGCATGGTCGTGAACCTCGACGATGGCACGGCGCAGATGGACGGTCGCGTGCGGACCGTCTTCCAACCTGACGAGGAAGCGCCGCAAGGCGAGGGCCAATAGGGTGTCCCGTCCCGAGCTGAACGTCACCGAAGGTCAGGCCGGCCTGACGGTTTCGCATCTTCGCAAGAGCTACAAGAAGCGCGTGGTGATCCGCGATGTCTCGATGTCGCTCAAGCGCGGCGAGGTCGTGGCGCTGCTCGGTCCGAACGGCTCGGGCAAGACGACCAGTTTCTACGCCATCGCCGGGCTGGTGAACCCCGAGGGCGGCTCGGTGATGATCGACGGAATCGATGCGACCTATCTGCCGATGTATCGACGCGCCCGGCTCGGTATCGGCTATCTGCCTCAGGAAATGTCGATCTTTCGCGGCCTCTCGGTCGAGGACAACATCTCGGCCATTCTCGAGATCGCGGTTGACGACCACTCCCGGCGGCGCGAGCGTCTCGAAGACCTGCTGTCCGAGTTTTCGATCGAACATCTGCGCCGTGCGCCCGCGCTTGCGCTCTCGGGTGGTGAGCGGCGCCGGGTGGAGATTGCGCGCTGTCTCGCTGCCGATCCCAAGTACCTTCTTCTCGACGAGCCGTTCGCGGGGGTCGATCCGATCAGCGTTGGCGATATCCGGGCTCTTGTCGCGGATCTCAAGACACGGGGCCTCGGTGTTCTCATCACCGACCACAACGTGCGCGAAACGCTCGAGATCGTGGATCGCGCCTACATCCTGCACGATGGACAGGTCCTGATGTCGGGCTCGCCCGACGAGGTTGTTCGCAACGAGAATGTGCGCCGCGTCTATCTCGGCGACAGCTTCAAGATCGGCTGATCGAACGCCCAGCGAAAACGCGCCGGATTCGATTGACAGCCCCCCCGGCTCTGCCCTCAAATAGTTTCATGATGCCGCGCGCCTTCGCAGTTTCGAACCAGAGGACCCTTGCCAAAGGGAGTGCCGCTCACAAGCCGCCGCGCCGGCATCATGTTCCGGCATTTGCCCCGTTCGTTTCCTAGAGATCGATCGCAATCGACCGGACGGGTCGTGCCTCCCATAAGAAGGACAACACCTCATGCGCTACCAGATTTCCGGAAAACAAATCGACATCGGTGCAGCTCTGCAGACCCATGTTCAGACCGAACTGGGCAATGTGGTCGAAAAGTATGCCGGTCGCCCCACCGACGCGATGGTGGTGTTTTCCAAGTCCGGCCATGAGCATGTCTGCGAAGCCACAGTCCACCTGTCTACCGGGCTGACCTGCACGGCCAAGGGGAAAGCCCCTGAAATATATGGATCTTTCGACGCTACGATCGAGAAGATGGACAAGCAGCTGCGTCGCTACAAGCGCCGCCTGAAGGATCACCACAAGGAACGGACGACCCCGGTTGAACTCATTGGCGCTTCTTCGTATATCCTCGCCGGATCAGAAGACGCCGACGACACCGCTGAGCCTGACTCGCTTCAGCCGATCATCGTCGCCGAAATGGAAACCAAGATTCCTTCGCTCTCCGTGGGTGAGGCGGTCATGCAGATGGAACTCGCAGGCGCACCGGTGCTCGTGTTCCGGAACGACAAGAAAGACGGTGTTAACGTTGTATACCGCAGAGACGACGGGAATATCGGCTGGATCGACCCGTGACACGGTACTACGGCAGATCACCTGAAGCGATCTAACGTCTGAGCAGAAAAGTCGAGATACATGAAATTCGTCGATCTCCTGGTCCCGCAGGCGGTGAAAGTGTTCAGCGCGTCATCGAGCAAGAAACGCGTCATGCACGATCTCGCCGACGTGGTCGAAAGCGCTTATGACCTGCCGGCCTCCGGCGTGGTCGAGGCGCTGATCGAGCGCGAAAGCCTTGGCTGCACGGGCGTTGGCCACGGCGTCGCGCTGCCGCATGCGCGCCTCGACGGCATCAATGAGGTCAAAGGCGCGTTCCTGCTTCTCGAAAAGCCCGTCGACTTCAACGCGATCGACCGGCAGCCGGTCGACGTGATCTTCGGTCTTTTCGCACCGGAAGATGCAGGGGTCGAGCATCTGAAGGCGCTGGCGCTTGTCAGCCGGACGTTGCGTAATCCGGCCTTCTGCGACAAGCTCCGGGCAAATCCCGATCCGGCGAAGCTCTATACCATCCTGACCGAGGCGCAGTCCGTCCAAGCCGCCTGAGCGCGGCCGGTCAGCCCCAATCTGAAAAACCGAACATCGTATAGTCGCGGGAATAGGCGTCCTGCGCCAGTTCCTCGAGCGTATCGTCGTAGATCTGCGCGAGGCCGAACGGGGCATCCGTGGCCTGCGCCACCGGGTCGGGCGGCGCCGTATGCCCAACCTGCATCGCCAAAGCTGGCAGGAAGACACTCATTTCTTCCTCGCGCACGACTATGTCCGGAAAGGTGAAATCCGCCATTCCGACAAGCGTCTGGC
Source organism: Roseivivax sp. THAF30 (assembly GCF_009363575.1). NCBI lineage: Bacteria > Pseudomonadati > Pseudomonadota > Alphaproteobacteria > Rhodobacterales > Roseobacteraceae > Roseivivax > Roseivivax sp. THAF30. The sequence goes on from NZ_CP045389.1 coordinate 169,709, forward strand.
TTTGGCTCGCCCAATGTCCGTCGACGCGGATCGGGGTCTGGCCGGAGAGGTTCGCCTTGCAGAAGCGCAGGAAGCCGGTGAAGGCCTCGCGGTGATCCTCGAGCGTATAGGCGGACTGGTCGTCCTTCAGCGGAAGATCGTAGGCCTTGATGAGATGCGCGCGGATCTTGCCGAATGATCCGGGGCCCGTAGCGAGGATCTTGCTGCAGAAGGCGTCATGTGCGCGGGCCAGCGGATGGCGGATCACGGTGAAGCTGCGGTGGCCGGGCCGTTCGCGCTTCCATTGGCGCAGGCTGTTCTGGCTGAACTTGGTGAGAAGCGCGTCTTCCGCGACCGAGTCGAGCCGCGCCAGCCAATGCAGGACGCTCGCCTCGGGGCCCGAGCGGATCGGCATGTAGAGGAGAGCCGAGTCTGCAGCCGCCACGTAGCTCGGCACAAGCGGTCCCCGGCGGGGCTCGAAGTTCGGCGTGCGCGCGAGGTTGAATCCGTCGAGCCGGATGAGCGCCTCTTCCATCTCCTTGAAGTTCGCCACCTTCTCGGAGAGCGGCTTGGGGTTTTGAACCTTCAGCGACCGGTCCAGCGCCTCGAGCCGGTCGGGCACACCGAGCCAGGCGGCCAGACCGTTCATCACGTCCAGATCCTGCAGATCTTCGTAGGCGAGGTAGAAGGCCGTCTGCCCCGCCTTCTGGAGCGCGTTCAGGATCGTCGTTTGGAAGCCCTGCAATTCGGCCAAATGTCGCTCGAACTCGTCGGGTTTGAAGATCGCTTTCTCTTCCACGCGCCTGCGGACATTGGTCAGTTTCCACTGACCCGTCTGCTGCGCGATCTTCCAGCTGACGTAGGACTCGACCGGATTGCGGGTCAGCACGATCTTCGCGCAGCGCGGATCTGCCAGGATCGCGTCCAGCACGCGCGGATCATGGTCGTGGAAATAGCGGAAACCGCCCATGCCCTGTGTCGCCCTGCGGATCTGCTGCAAGAGCCGCTCGGGCTTCCGGTCACGCTCGTCACGGGTGATGCCGAGGATCTCTTCGGAATTGGGATAGCCGATGAAATGCGGATTGAACGCCTCGCCGTGGCAGGTGATCGCGGGCAAGGCGTTCAGGTTCGTCTCGAGAAAGTTGGATCCGGTCCGCATCTCCGCGAACACCACGAAATAGTCGAAACGTTCGCTCATCGGGACCTATTTCTTCACCAGGTAGGGTTTGCGCTGCGGCCTCTGGCCGTGCCGCGGCGCGGGATCGACCGGGAAGTCGCCCATCAGGTAGGGGTGCATCCCGTGGTTCTTGAGGTTCTGCAGGAACTGACCGAAGCCGGTCAGATCCTCGAGCCGCGGCGCCTCGGTCAGCCGGCGTGACGGGCGCTGGCCGATCTCGTCGATGATGAGCTGCAACGGCTCCATCGGGGCCTCGATGAACTCCGCCATCGTCCAGATGCGGATACGCGCCTTGGCGTCGGGAGAGCGCAGCTCGTCCAGCATCTTCGCCTCGATCTTCTGCAGCGCCGCCGCCTCCTGCCGCAGATCCGCGAAGTCGCGGTTCGACTTGAAGAGCGGCACTGCCCAGGCGCCGGAGATTACCGAGAATTGCGCGTTGGGATCGCGCGAGATCTGCCAGTTGATCTTGGTATTGTCGGCGGGCCCGAACTGAAAGCACTGTCGCTCGCCGCGTGTGTTCCAGATCAGGTTCGTCAGAAAGGCGCGGGGGTCGTAGTCCCGCAGCGCGGCACAGTCGGAAAGCGCCCCGTTCAGGATACGCTGACCACCTGCGAACTCCGCACGCTCTGGCGCGAAGAGATGCCCGTGAACCTGGGCGCCGGTGGCCTTGGCAAGCCAAGGCTCGAAGCCTTGGAACAGCTCGGCGAAGCCTTGGAAGACGGAGTATTTGCCGGCAGTCACGCCATTCTCCCAGCCCATGTTGGGATAGCGCGATTGCATGTAGAGACCGGCGCGCCCCCGCGTCCGGCGGTCCACGGCGCGGGCGAAGATGCGGTCGATCTTGCCGGGATTGGGTTCCATGCGGTTTTTCTGGCGGGCCGCATCGGTCAGGAAGGCGTCGTAGATCCGTTCCGCATGGGGCCAGATCTTGCGGGCGACGAAGCAATCCGACCGCCGCAGAAGCTGGAGGTGATCGTCGTAGAAAATATGCGGTTTGCCCTGGAAATCGAATTTCGACAGCGTCAGGGACCGGCTCTCGATATTGGTCGAGTAGAGCCGCGCAAGCGTCTGGAAATAGGACTCGTCCGGGATCCAGACGGAGCGGAAATACGCATCATACTTCTGGCGCTTGGGGTCTTGCAGGATCGCTGTCAGCGTTTGGCGCGTGAGGCACCACCATTGGCTGCCCATGTGCGGCACGATACCGGTAGGGATACGGCGGCGGTAGCCGACCGCGCGCTGCAATTCCACGAACCGGTCGAAGAGATAGCGCTGCCTCCGCCAGGAGAACGGAAAGCGCATGGTGAAGCGCTCCTCATCGAGCCCGCCGACCGTCCAGGGCACATCCGCCGTTGTCGCGCTCTCGATGAAATCGGTCCGGGGCCGTTCTGCAAGATAGGCGATCAGCTCCTCGACGGGACGCAGCGGCAGGCAGGAGCCCGAAGCGAGGTAGACATGGCGCACGTCGGGATGGGCCGCGAGCATCATCTCGCTGGCATCCTGGCTGGCCTGCACGAGCGCCCAACTGCCCCATTCGCATCGATACCGGCGCGAGAAGCGGATCATCGGATCGATCTCGAGCGCGTCCCGGAACGTTTCGTAAGCGGCTTTCGGCACCTTGCTGTCGACATGGATGACCACGGGGCAGCCCGCGGCGGTCCAGTGGCGGGCGACCTGCTCGGCGCGCCCGAGCGCGGTATGGACCAGCATCACGATCCCGACGCTCATGCCCAGTTGCCCTTGGACATGAGGCCCAGAATCTCGAGTTGGCGCCAGTTGATGTATTTCTCGGACCACTTGCACCAGAGGTCGGGGTTATCCTTCAGCCCCTCGGCATAGGCGATATATTCCTTGGAGCCGCCGTAATGCTGCCGGCGGTCCAGCTCTTCTTCGGCCTTCACCGAGAACGTGTCGAGGAACTTCGTGTGCAGAAGAACCCCGCTCGCCTTCTCGCCGCCCCACTCGTCGTAGACGAGGTTCAGGCCGCGCGGAAGCAGGTTGTGGGTGGAGCTGACATACGCGTAGCGCCGGTTCCATTTGACCAGCGGGATCTTGTTGAGCGCGGGTGCGCGCGCGGGCTCCTCGGTGAAGAACATGCGCGCGCGGGGGCCGCCCTGAATCCACAGGTTTCCGAAGCGAGGGTTCTTCGAGATCGTGTAATTGCCGGCGTCGAACCAAGACGCGATCTCGAGCGGATCCTGGCCGGGGCTGTAGGGCGCGGCGTCGATACGGCCCTTGGGATACATGTCGAGAAGCATCGCTCCGAAGGACTTGATCGAAGAGGCATCGAGCCAATCTGTCAGCGCCCGGATCGGACGCGTGTCACAGAACGGGTAGAGAAACAGCTCATCGGGATCGACCGTCAGGCACCAGTGGTCGTGCCCGTATTTCATCTGCAGCCAGTTCATCCAGTCGACGCCGAAGCGCGCGCGCTTGTAGCTGGCACGCGTCGTCCAGACCGAGACATCCGGCTGCCGCGCGAGATAGTCGAGCGAGCCGTCGGTGGAATCGTTGTCGACGATCAGGAAGTGATCGACCCCCATCTCCCTGTAATACTTCAGGAAATAGGGCAGGCGTACACCTTCGTTGCGCTGCGTGGAGAAGAGCAGGATATCGGAGCTGCGGATCTGGTCGGTCCGGTTCGAGATCGCGCGAAGGTTCCGGCGTTTGCGGAAAGCGCGGATGCGCCAGCGCCGACGCTGCAATCTCAGCATGTATGATCGCCAGACGCCCAACCTGCGCTCTGCCCCGCTTTCCCCTCAAAGGCGGCATGCCGCCCGGTTCTTGTTCCGGCTATCAGACGTAGCTTAAGACGGTCTTGAAATGCGCATCCCAGCCGGGCGGAGCCCATTCCGCCGGCTGGCTGTCACGATCGTCCTGCCGCGCGAGCCGCATTATATGTTCGCGCCAAAGATAACCGTCTGCCACATCTGCGTAAATGCCCTTGTCGCCGAGCACTTCGCGCGTGACGGGCAGATCGTTGCAGAGGGCCGGAACTCCGAGCGCGGCTGCCTCGAGAGGCGGCAACCCGTAGCCTTCTGCGAGCGAGGGAAAGACGAGGCCCCGCGAAGCCGCGAGAAGCGCGAAGACCTCGGGATCTTCAAGTCCGGGCAGCTCGTGGATGTGGGGCGGTGCGGCGTCGAGACGGGCAAAGACCCTCTCGTTCCTCCAGCCGCGTGATCCGAGGATCAAGAGATGCGGCGCGTCCGCTCCGTGTTCGGCCACGAGGCGCTCCCAGAGGTCCAGCAAAAACCCGTGGTTCTTGCGCGGCTCGATCGTGCCGAGGGCGACGAAACAGGGTGCGCGTGACCAGGGCCCTATGGGCGGCGTCCCGAGCCGAGGCTGCGACACGCCGAGATGCGCCGCGATGACACCGTCGCGCCGTCCGCTGTGGCGGGCGATATCGGCGGCGGTCGCGCGAGAGTTGGCGATGATCGTATCGGCCTCTGCCGCAACGCGGTCGAACAGCATCTGGAAGCGGGTGACGCTCCCCTCCCGCTGCATTTCCGGCAGATCGAGCGGGATCGTGTCGTGGATCATTACCCCGATGCGAAGACCGGGCACCGCGCGAAGCCCGGACAGCGTGTCACGGCCGAGATTCGTGTGCCCGACATTGATGTAGCTTGTGCCTTCTGGCAGGTGCCGCCGCAGCATCGCGCCAAGCTTGCGCGGCCGCGCGCGCCCCACCGCATCTCGCCTCAGATCGCTTTCCATGCCTGCGCGGGCGGGATCGCCGCGGCGCGCGAGACGCGAAAAGAGGGTGGGCCTGCCGATCTCGCCGGCCCCGAGCCGGGACGCGAAGGCGCGGCAGCCAGCATGGTCGATCAGAAGATAGCCGAGCGCTGTTCGGACCAGTCCGAAGAGCGGCGCACTTTGATGCGAAAGGTGCTCCAGATAGGCCCGCTCGACCCGGTCGACCCCCGTCGCCTGCCGCCCGGCGCGGCTGACAAGGCGCGTCAGGTCGAGACAGCGCGCTGGCGACTCAGCGCGCGTAATGGCCGTGCTGCTGCCAGCGCCAGGCATCTTCGATCATCCGGGGCATGGTGGAGCGGTCGGGCGTCCAGCCGAGCGCGCGCGCCGCGCGGTCCGAGCCCGAGACCAGCTTGGTCGCATCGCCTGCGCGGCGGGGGCCTTCGGTCATCGGCACCTCGCGGTTGGTCACGCTGCGCGATGCGTCGACCACCTCGCGGACCGAGAAGCCCGTCCCGGTCCCGAGATTGAACAGCGCGCTTTTATTGCCGTCTTCGAGCCATTTGAGGCCGAGGACGTGGGCATCCACGAGATCCGAGACATGCACATAATCGCGGATGCAGGTGCCATCGGGCGTGTCGTAGTCGGTGCCGTGAATGGTGAGCGCCGGACGCTTGCCCTGGATCGCCTCGAGCATGACGGGAATGAGATGTGTCTCCGGGCGGTGATGCTCTCCGATCTCGCCCTCGGGGTCGGCGCCGGCCACGTTGAAATAGCGGAAGATCACCGAGCGCAGACCATGCGCGGCCTCGAAATCGCCGAGCATATCCTCGATCGCGCGCTTCGATTTGCCATAGGCGTTGAGCGGCTCTTGAGGCGTCGTCTCGTCGAGGACGACATTGTCGTGCTCGCCATAGGTCGCGCAGGTCGATGAAAAGACGATCTGGTCGCAGCCATGCGCGACCATCGCCTCGAAGAGGTTGAGCGCGCCCATCACGTTGGTGCGCCAGTAGAGGCCCGGATTCTCCATTGCCTCGCCCACGAGCGACAGCGCGGCGAAATGCAGGACCGCCTTGGGCCGATGCGTCTCGAAGGCCGCATCGAGACTGGCGCGGTCGAGCAGGTCGCCCTCGGCCAGCGGGCCGAACTTCACCGCGTCGCGCCAGCCTGTCGCGAAATTGTCGAAGGTCACCGGAGTATACCCGGCGCGGGCAAGCGCCTTGCAGGCGTGACTGCCGATATAGCCCGCGCCGCCGGTGACTAGGACCGTGCCTGACACGTCGCGCTACCCCGCGGCCTTGTCTTCCGCGACAACCTCGTGGAGGAAGGCGCGCAAATCGTCCCGCAGATCCGGACGGCTCAGGCCGAACGCGACGGTCGCCTGAAGGAAGCCCGATTTCGAGCCGCAATCGAAGCGCTCGCCCTCGAAGCAGAGACCATGGACGCCTTCGGCGTCGATCTCCTGTGCGATGGCGTCGGTGAGTTGCACCTCGCCGCCGGCGCCCGATTTCATCTTGTTGAGGTTCTTCAGAACCTGCGGCGTAAGGATGTATCGGCCGATCACGGCAAGGTTCGACGGCGCCTTGTCGGCATCGGGTTTCTCGACCATGCCCTTGACCTTCACCAGCGGGTCTGCGCCCCGATCGGCGTCGAGGATACCATAGGCCGAGGTCTTCTCCTGCGGGACTTCCATCGCCGCGACCATGTTGCCGCCAGTCTCCGCATAGGCTTCGACCATCTGCTGCAGACACGGTTTCTCGGCGGCGATGACGTCATCCGGCAGCATGACGGCGAAGGGCTCGTCACCGATCAGACGGCGCGCGCACCACACGGCGTGACCGAGGCCGAGCGCCTTGTGCTGGCGGGTATAGGCGATCTCGCCCGATTCCATGTTGGTCGATTTCAGGATCTCGAGAAGCTCGTCCTTGCCCTTCTTCTTCAGCTCCTGCTCGAGCTGAGGGGCGTGGTCGAAGTAATCCTCGAGAGCGCCCTTGCCGCGTGACGTGATGAAGATGAATTCCTTGATCCCCGCCGCACGCGCCTCGTCGATGGCGTATTGTACGAGCGGACGGTCCACGAGGGTCATGATCTCCTTCGGGACCGACTTCGTCGCTGGAAGGAACCGCGTTCCCATCCCCGCGACCGGAAAGATCGCCTTGGATACCTTTTTCTTCATGACCTCTGTCCTCTGTAAATTCTTTCAATAGTGCCGCGTCTCGGTGCCTGCTGCATGGCGGCTTTCCAGCACAAAATCTCAAACATTCCGGAATTTCGAGAGGCGTCGTCCCTCGAGCGCGATTCTTCGCTTCAGTGTGGCTAACCGGAAGAGCGGGCCGCTGCGCTCCGCCCGGCCATATTGTCCGCCGATCTGCCGCCAGATGCCGTCCTCGCCGAAGCGCAGCGTATGAAAGAGCGCGGTCGGACTGAGCGACAGGACGGTCGCCGTCTCGCCGGCGATCACAGCGGCGCGGGCCTCGTCTTCGAGTCGCTGGCGCACCCAGCTTCGTCCGGCATGGATGCGGTGCTTCGCACCGGGTCTCGCGGTGAAGGGGCGAAAGCCCTCGGAGGCCGCGGGCAGGGCGGACATGCGGGGGAGATCGCGTCCCGCGCCTTCCGCGATGCCCGCATCAAGGCTTCGCATGATGCGGAACACGTCACCGGCATCGAGCGGCCCGTCCCGCATCGCCCGCAGGAGGCGGGCTTTCTGCTCTGCCCGAAACCGCGCCAGCGCGCGCTTGTGCTCGTCTGGAGCGATGTGCTTGCGCAGAAACACCATCTTCGAGGCCCCGATCTCGTGCAGATCGCGCGGCGTCCGGTCGGCCGCGCGGCGGGCACTCTCGGCGACGCCGTGATGCACGCGCGCCATCGGGGCGAGCGCGGTGGCATGATCGCGCGCGGCAAGGCGCAGATTCAGATCGGTCTCGTCGAGATAGAACCTGAAGGCCGGATCGAAGCCGCCCATCTCCGCCAGAATAGAGCGGCGCACGGCCATGTTCGTGCCTTCGGTCTTGATCGCGCGGTCGTTCTGGGGATGCAGGGTGACGGGCTCTTCGCCCTCCAGAGACAGCGCGCGGCGCTCACCCGACGCATCGACGGTGCCAGCCCCCCACTGCAACGAGAAGCCGTTCCGTCCGATCACGTACCCGCCGACAGCCGCGACCTCCTCGTGCTCGAAAGGCGCGGTGAGCCGAGACAGCCAGGAGGGTTCCGGCACCGCGTCATCGTCGATGAAAGCGACGATCTCGCCGGCGGCCGCCGCGATGCCGCGATTGCGCGCTGCGGAGATATTGTCCTGATCGTAGGCAACGAGCTTGATTTCGTCCGCTTTGGGATGCGCCCGGACCGCCTCGCAGCCGGCGGGGCAGGCCACGACGACCACCTCGAAGGGACGGTGGTCGAGCTGCGCGATCCCGGTCAGGCAGCGTGCCAGCCAGCGCGGTCGCGCGCGGCTGACGACGACAACGCTGACCGGAACGGGCTCCATTGGCTCAGCCGTCCTTCAGCGTCACGCCGGGTGCGTGGGCAAGAAAGAACGGGTTGGCGAAGCCCGGTTTGCCGTAGGTGAGCGGCGTGTGGTCGTCGAACCGAACGACCCGTCCGCCCGCGCCTGCCAGAACCGCTTGGCCCGCGGCGGTGTCCCATTCCATCGTGCGCCCGAGCCGCGGATAGAAATCCGCCTCACCCGTCGCCACAAGGCAGAATTTCAACGATGAGCCCGCAGACCGCGAATCCTTTACGTCGTACTTGCCGATATATTCGTCGGTGGCCGCGTCCCGGTGCGATTTCGATGCAACAACCATCAATGCGGAATTGTCCGGCTCGGAGACATGGATCGGCTTGGTTGAGCCTGCCTCGTCGCTATCGAAGGGACCTTCCTCCTCGACCGCGCCGCCCACGCTGTCGGTATAGAACATCCGCTCTCGCGCCGGGGCGTAGACGATCCCCCGCGTCGGCAGGCCGTTTTCCACGAGCGCGATATTCACGGTGAAGTCGCCGCGACGGTTGATGAACTCCTTGGTGCCGTCGAGCGGATCTACGATGAGGAACGTGCTCACCTCCTGGCGGTGGCTGTCGGCTTGCTCCTCGGTGACGAGCGGAATGTCGGGGAAGGCAGCGCGCAGCCCGGCGGAGATAAGGGCATCGGCGGCCTCGTCCGCCTCTGTCACCGGGCTGGAATCGGACTTCGTTTTCACAGCAAAATCGTCGGCGTTGTAGATCTCCATGATCTTTTCGCCGGCTTCGAGCGCGAGACGCCGCATGACCTTCGTCAATTCGGAATAATTCAAACTATTGCCTTTCCCGGGGCACATTTCCCGCGTTCATTGATTTGAAATCGCCCCGACCTTATGATCCGCCGTGAAAGCGCGGGCAAGCACGAGGGGCCCGCCACAGAGGCAAAGCAGGCCCGATGTTCGAAAAAGTCCAACCGCGCAGCAAGACGGCTGGTGCAATCCAGATCGCGGAGCTGATTTTTCACAACGCGGTTCGCTCCGTGCGCTCGGGCCACGCGAACGCGATCCTCGCTGTGGTGATGAACATGGCACAGGCGGTGATTTTCACGCTGGCCTTCTATTTCATGTTCCAGCTTCTGGGAATGAGGGGCTCGCCTATCCGGGGCGACTACCTCATCTTCATCATGTCCGGCGTCTTTATTTACATGACGCATATCAAGACGATCGGCGCGGTGAAGAGCGCGGGCAACGCGCTCGGCCCGATGATGCAGCACGCGCCGATGAACACCGCGATCACCATTCTCTCCGCGATGCTGTCCACGCTCTATATCCAGACACTGTCGCTGATCGCGATCCTGTTCGTGTACGATGTTGTCGTCGCGCCGGGGGCTCTGGCTTCGATTCACGATCCGATCGGCGCCTACGGAATGCTGCTGCTCGCCTGGATGTCAGGGGCTGCGATCGGCCTCGTTTTCATGGCCCTCACGCCGTGGGCGCCGACGCCGATGGGTATCATCTCTACCGTCTACACACGGGCGAACATGATCGCGTCCGGCAAGATGTTCGCGGCCAACATGCTCACGCCGTCGATGCTGGCGATGTTCGACTGGAACCCGCTCTTTCATGCCATCGACCAGGCGCGCGGTTTTGCCTTTCTGAATTACTGGCCGCGCAACTCGTCGATCACGTATCCGGTCTGGGTCATCATCACCCTGGTGATGATCGGCCTCATGCTCGAATTCTACACGCGGCGACGGATCTCCGTCTCCTGGGGCGCACGTCGATGAGGGGGCTTGGCCTGCTCGCGCTGCTTATGGCCGGACCGCTGGCCGCGCAGGATTTGCCGGCGCTATACGATGTCTCGGACGTGGCGGATTACGACGTTCTGAACGTGCGCGTCGCCCCCGATGCGAGCGCCGAGATGATCGGCGAGCTTGCCCCTGATTCGACCGGGATCGAGGTCACCGCTGCGGATGACGGCTGGGGCCGGGTCAACGTGAACGGCCAATCGGGCTGGGCATCGCTCTCGTTCCTGACCCGCGTTGCGGATCAGTGGCCTGACGGTCAACCTGCCCCTGAGAGCTGTTTCGGAACGGAACCGTTCTGGACGCTTTCCTTCGACGGCCCGGACATGACGTTCGAGCAGATCGACGCCGAGGGACAAACCGGCCTCGTGACCCACCGCGCGCGATCGGTGAACCGCACCGACCGCTTCCTCATCGCGGGCGATTTGGAGGGCGCGCATATGACAGCGACCCTCTCTCAACAAAGCTGTAGCGACGGAATGTCCGACCAGCTCTTCGGATTGTCCTCCGAGATCGTCATCGGCGGGACGCTCTATTCCGGCTGCTGCACGATGCAGAGCCGCTAGGTCACGACGCGCAGGGTCAGATTGATCCGGCCGCCCTGCGGCAGAAGACTGGAAGAGCCGTGCCGGATCCGGTCGATCCCGTGATAGCGCAGCCGCGCCTCCCCGCCCATCACCGCAACGTCGCCTGAACGGAGCCAGATCGACTCGGTCTTGCCGCCGCGCGTGTCGTTGCCGACACGGAAAAGCGCCTCGTCGCCGAGCGAGATCGAAACGACAGGCTCCGAGAAATCGATCTCGTCGCGGTCCTGGTGCAGACCCATCTTCGCTCCGTCACCGTACCAGTTGATGAGACAGCATTCGGGCGCGCGTGCCGATCCCGAGACCGCATTCCAGATCTCGAGAACGTCGTCCGGAATTTCGGGCCAAGGCATTCCGTCCGGATGCCGTTCCTCGTAGCGGTAGCCTTTGCGGTCCGTCACCCAGCCGAAGCGCCCCGCCGCCGACATCGCGACGGACATACGCTTGCCGCGCGGAGTAACGGGATGAAACAGGGGCGCTTGCCGCAAACAGCCGCGCAGGCTCTCTACCAGCGACTCTTGTCGAGCGCGGTCGAGAAAGCCGGGATGCACCCGGACACCTCTGAGGAGAACCTCGGTCATATGCAGAACCTGCCCGTCCTGCGCGCCGAAGAAAACAGCGCTCGGAGAAGACGAAGCAAATTGCCTGGATTCTTTGCGTCCGTGGCGCTTGCAGCCCCAAAACGCCCTTCTTATATACCCCACGACCGCGTGATCGGGTGTCCCGGTCCGCAACAGCCATCCGGGCACGGAATGCCATAAAGGGTCCGCGCCCCGGAGTATCGCCTTGAATTGAAGAAGGGATCGAAAATCATGGGTAAAGTGATCGGTATCGACCTCGGCACCACCAACTCCTGCGTCGCCATCATGGATGGCAGCCAGTCCCGAGTGATCGAGAACGCTGAAGGCGCACGCACGACGCCGTCCATCGTGGCATTCACCGATGACGAGCGTCTCGTCGGCCAGCCGGCCAAGCGCCAGGCAGTGACCAACCCCGAGAACACGATCTTTGGCGTGAAGCGCCTTGTCGGCCGCCGGTTCGACGACGCGGATCTTGCCAAGGACAAGAAGAACATGCCGTACGATATCATCGACGGCGGCAACGGAGACGCATGGGTCTCCGCCAAGGGTGACAAGTATTCGCCCTCCCAGATTTCCGCCTTCATCCTGCAGAAGATGAAGGAAACCGCCGAAAGCTATCTCGGCGAAGAGGTCACGCAGGCGGTCATCACCGTCCCGGCCTATTTCAACGACCAGCAGCGTCAGGCCACGAAGGATGCCGGCAAGATCGCGGGCCTCGAGGTCCTTCGCATCATCAACGAGCCGACCGCGGCGGCGCTGGCCTACGGCCTCGACAAGAAAGAGACCAAGACGATCGCGGTCTACGACCTCGGCGGCGGCACGTTCGACGTGACCATCCTCGAGATCGATGACGGCCTCTTCGAAGTGAAGTCCACCAACGGCGATACGTTCCTCGGCGGTGAAGACTTCGACATGCGGATCGTCAATTACCTCGCCGACGAGTTCAAGAAAGAGAACCAGGTCGACCTGACGCAGGACAAGATGGCGCTCCAGCGCCTCAAGGAAGCGGCCGAAAAGGCGAAGATCGAGCTGTCGAGCGCAAGCCAGACCGAGATCAACCAGCCGTTCATCTCGATGGGCTCCAACGGCTCGCCGCTGCACATGGTGATGAAGCTGACCCGCGCGAAGCTCGAAAGCCTCGTGGGCGATCTTATCAAGGCGTCGATCAAGCCGTGCCAGGCCGCTCTCAAGGACGCAGGTCTCTCGACCGACGATATCGACGAGATTGTCCTCGTTGGCGGTCAGACCCGGATGCCGAAAGTGGTCGAGGAAGTGACCAAGTTCTTCGGCAAGGAGCCGCATAAGGGCGTGAACCCCGACGAGGTCGTCGCGATGGGCGCCGCCATTCAGGCGGGTGTCCTGCAGGGCGACGTGAAGGACGTGGTCCTTCTGGACGTCACGCCCCTGTCGCTCGGCATCGAGACGCTGGGCGGTGTCTTCACCCGCCTCATCGACCGCAACACCACGATCCCGACGAAGAAGAGCCAGATCTTCTCGACCGCAGAGGACAACCAGTCCGCGGTGACGATCCGTGTTTTCCAGGGTGAGCGGGAGATGGCCTCCGACAACAAGATGCTCGGCCAGTTCAACCTCGAGGAGATCCCGCCCGCACCGCGCGGCATGCCCCAGATCGAGGTGACCTTCGACATTGACGCCAACGGCATCGTCTCCGTCGGCGCGAAGGACAAGGGCACCAACAAGGAGCAGAAGATCACCATCCAGACCTCTGGCGGTCTGTCCGACGAGGACATCGACAAGATGGTCAAGGACGCCGAGGAGAACGCGGATGCCGACAAGAAGCGCCGCGAACTCGTCGAAGCCCGGAACCAGGCGGAAAGCCTGATCCACGCCACCGAGAAATCGGTCGAGGAGCATGGCGACAAGGTCGATCCGTCCACCGTCGAGGCGATCGAGCTTGCGGTTGCCGCGCTCAAGGACGAGCTTGAGAACGACGATGCCGAGAAGATCAAGTCCGGCATCCAGAACGTGACCGAGGCGTCGATGAAGCTTGGCGAGGCGATCTACAAGTCGCAAGCCGACAGCTCCGACGGCGATGACGGCTCCGAAAGCGGCGGCGGCAACAGCTCGGACGACGATGTCGTCGATGCCGATTTCGAAGATCTCGGCGAAGATCGGAAGCAGGGCTGAGCCCGGTGCGAAACGCCTGAGAGAGGGCCGGTCCGGATGCCGGGCCGGCCCTCTCCGCGTTTTGCCATGCGCGAAGGAGGCTTAGATGTCCAAACGCGATTATTACGATGTGCTCGGCATCTCCAAGGGCGCGTCGGCTGACGAGATCAAGAAGGCTTATCGCCAGAAGGCGAAGGAGCTGCACCCCGACCGCAACGCCGACAACCCCAACGCCGAGACCCAGTTCAAGGAAGCCAACGAGGCTTACGATGTTCTGAAGGACGCCGAGAAGAAGGCGGCTTATGACCGCTTCGGCCATGCGGCCTTCGAAGGCGGCATGGGCGGCGGAGGCGGCGGCCGTCCCGGCGGTGGTTTCCACGGTCAGGGCGACTTCGCCTCGGCATTCTCGGACGTGTTCGACGATCTCTTCGGCGATTTCATGGGCGGCGGCCGGGGTGGTCGCAGCCGGGCGGCGCGCGGCGCGGATCTGCGCTACAATCTGCGGATCACGCTCGAAGAGGCGTTCCAAGGCCTGCACAAGACGATCCAGGTGCCGACGGCGGTACAATGCGGCTCGTGCAATGGCACCGGCGCCGAGGGCGGCGCCGAGCCGACGACCTGTCCGACCTGCTCCGGCATGGGCAAGGTGCGCGCAACGCAAGGCTTCTTCACGGTCGAGCGGACCTGCCCCACCTGTTCGGGTCTCGGCCAGACGGTCAAGAACCCCTGTGGCACCTGCCATGGCGCGGGCCGTGTCGAAAAGGAGCGTGCGCTGTCGGTGAACATCCCCAAGGGTGTCGAAACCGGGACGCGTATCCGTCTTGCCGGAGAGGGGGAAGCCGGGATGCGCGGCGGACCTCCGGGAGATCTCTATATATTCGTGGAGGTCACCAGCCATCCGATCTTTGACCGTGACGGCGTGAACCTGCAATGCCGGGTGCCGGTCTCGATGACGGCGGCCGCGCTTGGCGGCGACATCGAGGTGCCGACGATCGACGGCGGGCGCAGCCGGGTTAAGATCCCCGCGGGCTCGCAATCGGGCCGGCAGATGCGCCTCCGCGGCAAGGGCATGCCGGCGCTTCGCGGCGGCGGATCGGGTGACATGTTCATCGAGCTTGCGGTCGAAACGCCCGTCAACCTGACCTCTAAGCAGAAGGAGCTTCTGCGCGAGTTCGAGGAGATGAGCGAAGACAACAACCCCGAATCGAAGAGCTTCTTCCGTTCGGTGAAAAGCTTCTGGGACAGCATGAAGAGCTGACAATCGCGAGGACGCCTGACCGGACCGGGGAGCAGCTCCTCGAGTCCGGTCGGGCTCTCCTCGCGCTCTGACGCGACGTTGGGCATGACAGTCCAGCGCCCGTCATGTGAACTCCTGCGCGAACAGGGAGGCCCACATGACCGATTATCCGCATCTCCTCGCCCCGCTCGATCTGGGCTTCACCACGCTGCGCAACCGCGTGCTCATGGGGTCCATGCACACCAACCTCGAAGAGAGGGGCGACTGGAACCGCGTCGCTGAATTCTACGCAGCGCGCGCCCGCGGCGGGGCTGGTCTCATGGTTACCGGCGGCATGGCCCCGAACGAGGAAGGCGGTGTCTTCCCCGGCGCGGCTGGCCTCTTCTCGCCGCAGGACATCGCCAATCACCGCGTGGTCACGGACCGTGTCCACGAGGCGGGCGGCAAGATCGCCATGCAGGTTCTGCATGCGGGCCGCTATGCCTACGGGCCGAAATGTGTCGCACCGTCCGCGATCAAATCCCCGATCTCGCCCTTCGCGCCGAACGAGCTCGACGAGGCCGGGATCGAGAAACAGATTGCCGACATCGTCACCTCCGCTGCCCGCGCGCGCGAAGCCGGTTATGACGGCGTCGAGATCATGGGCTCCGAGGGATACTTCCTGAACCAGTTCCTCGTCACGCACACCAATAAGCGCGAGGATCGTTGGGGCGGCTCCTACGAGAACCGGATGCGCCTGCCGCTCGAGGTCGTGCGCCGCGTTCGTGAAGCCGTCGGGCCAGATTTCATCCTGATCTACCGTCTTTCGATGATCGACCTCGTGCCAAATGGCTCGACCTACGACGAGGTCGTCGAACTGGCAAAACGGGTCGAAGCGGCGGGCGCGACGATCATCAACACCGGCATCGGCTGGCACGAGGCGCGGGTGCCCACCATCGCAACCTCGGTGCCGCGCGCCGCCTTCGCCTGGGTCACGAAGAAGCTGATGGGTCAGGTCTCGATCCCGCTCATCACATCCAATCGGATCAACACGCCGGACGTCGCCGAAGAGGTGCTCGCCACGGGCTGCGCCGACATGGTGTCGATGGCGCGGCCCTGGCTCGCCGACGCGGAGTTCGTGACCAAGGCCGCCTCCGGCCGGACGCGCGAGATCGCACCCTGCATTGCCTGCAACCAGGCCTGCCTCGATCACACCTTTCAGGGCAAGGTTTCGTCCTGCCTGGTGAACCCGCGCGCCGCCTTCGAGACCGAGATCGTCATCGAGCCCGCCGCGGCGCCGCGTCGCATCGCGGTCGTTGGCGCCGGGCCCGCCGGTCTCTCGGCGGCGATCACCGCGGCGGAGCGTGGGCATCAGGTGACGCTCTTCGACAAGGCCGAAGAGCTTGGCGGCCAGCTCAACATGGCGAAGGTCATCCCCGGCAAAGAGGAGTTCCGCGGTCTCGTCGACTGGTTCGCGCACATGGTCGAGATCCGCGGTATCGAGACCCGCCTCGGCACCGAAGCGACGTCCGAGACGCTTGCCGGCTTCGACGACGTGATCGTCGCCACGGGCGTTCTGCCGCGTGATCCGGGCATTCCCGGCCAGGAGGGCGAGAACGTTCTCGGCTATGTCGACGTCCTGCGCGGTAAGGCCCCGGTCGGTGCCCGTGTGGCCGTGATCGGCGCAGGCGGTATCGGCTTCGACGTCTCCGAATTCCTCGTCACCGATGACAGCGCCACCGAAAGCCTGCCCGACTGGATGCGCGAATGGGGCGTCGTCGATACATCCGACGCGCGCTCGGGCCTTGATCCGGACGGGCCGAACCCGCACCCGGCGGTGCGGCAGGTCACGCTTCTTCAGCGCAAATCCGAAAAGCCCGGCAAGCGGCTCGGCAAGACCACCGGATGGATTCACCGGGCCGGGCTCCAGATGAAGGCGGTCGAGATGAAGGCGGGCGTCAATTACGAGAAGATCGACGCCGAGGGGCTGCACATCTCTTATGGCGAGGCGCGCGAGCGTCCCGAGGTGATCGCCTGCGACAGCATCGTTCTCTGCGCGGGGCAGGTGAGCGAGCGCAGTCTGGCCGATGCGTTGGAGGCGAAGGGTGTGAGCGTTCACGTGATCGGCGGCGCGGACGTCGCGGCCGAACTCGACGCCAAGCGCGCCATCGACCAGGGCGTGCGGCTTGCCGCGACACTCTGAGCGACGCGCCTGCGATAAGGCTCGGCCATTTCGGTATTTTTGCCAACCCAAAGACAGGGTCCGCGCGCCTGCCTGCAGGAATCGCTTTCGGGGAGCGTGAGGCCGCGCTAGGATTTGATCAAATCCTGTGCGGAGGCGCGGTCCCATGAAAGACGACAATTTCCTCAAAGAAGAAAACGCCCGGCATCTCTGGCATCCGATGGGTCATCCGGCCGCGTTGCGCGAGACCCCGCCGCGGATCATCCGTTCGGCGCAAGGCGTCTCGATCACGGATCAGGAGGGGCACAGCGCGGTCGACGCGGTGGGCGGTCTCTGGTGCGTGAACCTTGGCTATTCCAACCAGAAGGTTAAGGACGCGATTGCGGCCCAGCTTCAGGATCTGCCCTATTATTCAGCTTTTGCCGGCACCACGAATCCCTCCGCGATCGAGGCAAGCCATGCGGTCTGCGAGTTCTTCGCCGAAGACGGCATGGCGCGGGCCTTCTTCACCTCGGGCGGGTCGGATTCGGTCGACACCGCGCTTCGGCTTGCGCGCCAATACCATCGCCTGAACGGCGCACCGCAGCGCACCAAGTTCCTGTCGCTGAAGAAGGGGTATCATGGCACCCATTGGGGCGGCGCCTCGGTCAACGGCAACAACCGTTTCCGCATCGGCTACGAGCCGCTTCTGCCGGGCTGCTTCCATCTGCCGTCGCCCTACACCTACCGCAATCCCTTCGACGAGACCGACCCTGCGACGCTCGCCCAAAAGATCGCCGCGGCGATGGAGGACGAGATCGCCTTTCAGGGCGCGGAGACCATCGCGGCCTTCATCATGGAGCCGATCCAGGGCGCGGGCGGCGTTATCGTGCCCGACGCCTCCTTCATGAAACTCATGCGCGAGATCTGCGACCGGCACGGCATCCTCCTGATCTCGGACGAGGTCATCACCGGCTTCGGACGCACGGGGCATTGGTCGGGCGCGCGGCACTGGGGCGTGAAGCCCGACATGATGACCACGGCGAAGGGCATTACTTCGGGGTATTACCCGGTGGGCGCGACGCTCGTTTCGGACAAGGTCGCAGGGGTTTTCGAAGGCGCGGGTGCGGAAGGCGCGATCTGGCACGGCTACACCTATTCGGCGCATCCCGTCGGCGCGGCAGCGGTCGTGGCGACGCTGAAAGAGACGCTGCGGCTCGATCTTGCAAGCAATGCGGCCGCACGCGGCGATCAGCTTTTCAAGGGGCTGCAAGCGCTGGCCGAGCGTCACGAGATCATTGGCGATATGCGCGGCGGCCATGGCCTGATGGCCGGGTTGGAGATCGTGTCGGATCGCGGGTCGAAGACGCCCATGGACGCCGCCGGCATGGCGCGTATCCATGCGGCGACCTACGAGGCGGGCGCGATGGTGCGGCTGGGGATGCACAACATCCTGATGTCGCCGCCTCTCGTCATTACCGAGGCCGAGATCGACACGATCCTGACCGCGCTCGACACGGGCCTGGCCGCCGCCTGAGTTCAGCCGCGCTTTCGGGCGCGGCGGATCAGCATGTCCCGCTTGATCTTCGACAGGTGATCGAAGTACATCCGCCCGTTCAGGTGGTCGATCTGGTGCTGCACCGACGTCGCCCAGAGACCCACGAGGTCGCGCTCCTCGGTCTCGCCGTCCGCGTTCAGGAACCGCACGGTCACGGCGCGCGGGCGGGCGATGACAGCCGAGACGCCGGGCAGACAGGGGCTCGCCTCGTCATGCTCGCGCGGCTGGATGCTGGCATGAAGGATTTCGGGATTGGCCATGCGGATCGCCTGGCCCCGCGCCTCGGAGGCATCCACGACCGCCAGCCGCAGCATCACGCCAATCTGGGGCGCGGCGAGGCCGACGCCGGGCATCGCCTCCATCGTGGCGATCATGTCGTCCCAATGCGCGCACACCTCGTCAGTGATCTCCGCCACCGGCTCGGCCGCGGTACGAAGCCGCTTGTCGGGCCAGCGCAGGATCGTCCGGACGCTCATTGAGCGGTATAGATCGACAGGATGTCGGCGCGCACGGCCTCGTCCACGCGATCGAGTGTCACGAGACCGTCGAGATGATCGATCTCGTGCTGCGCGATCAGGGCCTCGGCGCCGGTCAGCTCCTCCTCGATCCGCACGCCCGCGGCACTGGTATAGGCCAGCCGGATCGTGGTGGGGCGGGTGACCGGCACGGATACGCCAGGAATCGACAGGCAGCCTTCCTTGGCCTCGCCGCTCTCATCGGAGCGCCAGATGATCTCGGGATCGATGCAGGCGCGGGGCGTCATGGTGCCATCTTTCCAGCCAGCATCCATCACGAAAACGCGCTGCATCACGCCAACCTGCGGCGCGGCGAGCCCGCGTCCGGGCGCATCGTACATCGTCTCGAACAGGTCACGGATCAGATCCTCGGTGACGCCCTCGGCGCCAACCGGCTCGCAACGCGTCGAAAGCCGTGGATCGGGCCAGATCAGGATCGGCAGAAGGCTCACGCGCGGGCCTTCTCGCGCTTCAGCTTCTGCATCTTGCGCGTGATCATCTGCCGTTTCATCGGCCCGAGATAATCGATGAAGAGCTTGCCGTTGAGGTGATCGATCTCGTGCTGCACGCAGGTCGCCCACAGCCCGTCGAACGTGTCTTCCTGCAACCGGCCGTCGCGATCGAGCCAAGTCACGGTCACCTCGGAGGGCCGTTCGACATCGGCGTATTGATCGGGGATCGACAGGCAGCCTTCCTCGTAGACGTTCCGCTCGTCCGAAGCGGCCTTCACTTCGGGATTGAACATCACGGTCGGCCGCGGATCGGCATCTTCGTTCTTCTCACAGTCGAGAACGATCAGCCGCGACATCACGCCGACCTGTGGCGCGGCGAGCCCGATACCCGGCGCGTCGTACATCGTCTCGAGCATATCGTCCGCAAGCCGGCGCAGATCGTCCGACAGATCGGCGACCGGATCGCAGACCTTCTTGAGGCGCGGGTCGGGGTGAAGAATGATCGGTCGCTTGGCCATGCGCGCGATTTAAGCATCTCGCCGCCGGGGCGCAACTGAAAGGGCGCTTTGGCCGACCGGCGCTTTCGACTTGCCGCCCGCGCTCTATCTGGCAGTCTTCGCGCGACCAACTTGCGAAGGGCTGTCATGAGTTTCGACGACATCATCGACCGTGTGGGTACGGGCTGCATGAAATGGGATGGCATGGAGGGCATCTACGGCGTTCCAGCCGATGACGGGCTCGCCATGTGGGTCGCGGACATGGATTTCGCGGCGCCGCAAGTGGTGCAGGACCGGCTGAAAGAGCTGATCGCGCACGGCGTCTACGGCTATCCCGGCCCGGATGGCGCATACCGCGACGCCATCACATGGTGGATGCGCGAACGCCACGGCTGGCAGGTTTCGCCCGACTGGATCTTCTCGACCCACGGGCTCGTCAACGGCACCGCCATGTGCGTCGAGACCTGGACCGAGCCGGGCGATGGCATCGTGCTCTTTACACCCGTCTACCACGCCTTCGCAAAGGTCATCCGCGCGGGCGGCCGCGAGGTCGTGGAATGCCCGCTCACCCTGACGGACGGGCGCTACGAGATGGATTTCGACGCATATGACGCTCAGATGACCGGGCGCGAAAAGATGGTCGTGCTCTGCTCGCCGCACAACCCCGGCGGGCGCTGCTGGAGTGAAGCCGAGCTGAAAGGCGTCGCGGACTTCGCGAGGCGGCACGACCTGATCCTCGTCTCCGACGAGATCCACATGGATCTCGTGATGCCCGGCCAGACCCACAAGGTCTTCGACACGATCGACCACGGCATCCGCGACCGCCTGGTGATGATGACCGCGGCGACCAAGACCTTCAACATCGCGGGCGCGCATATCGGCAACGTCATCATTCCAGATCCCGACCTGCGCCGCGCTTTCGCGGGAAAGATGGCCGCGCTCGGCATGTCGCCGGGTCTCATGGGGCGCGAGATGGTGACGGCAGCCTATTCGCCCGAAGGGGCGGCCTGGGTCGATGAACTTTGCGCTTATCTCGACGGCAACCGGAAGATCTTCGACGCGGCGATCGCGGACATTCCGGGCCTTGCGTCGATGCCGCTCGAGGCGACGTATCTGTCCTGGGTGGATTTCTCTGGCACCGGCATGGCGCCCGGCGAGTTCCGCAAGCGCGTCGAACAGGATGCCTTGATCGCCGTGAACCACGGAGAGACCTTCGGGACGGGCGGCGAAAGCTTTCTGCGGTTCAACATCGCAACGCCACGCGCGCGTATCGAAGAGGCCGCGACGCGCCTGCGCGCGGCCTTCTCCGATCTGCAATAGCGCGAACTACCACTCCGGTGGCTGATGCGTCAGTCCGTAGCTCTCGAAGATCGCGGCGATGCGTCCGTCCGCGAGCGCGGCGTTGATCGCATCATCGACCTCGTAATAGAGCGGCTTCCACGCGAAATGCACGGCAAGCCCGATCTTCCAGCGTGACTTGGCGAAGCCCGCGAGTGGCGGCTCGTGCAGCCCGATTCCCTCGTCCGCGCCGTATTCCAGCTGCGCGCGCGGGCCCATAGCCGCCATGGTCTCGCCCTCGCGCAGCGCCTCCATGCCAAGCGCAAGCGAGGGATAGCGGCGGATACCGCCCTGAAGCTGGCCGCCCGCGAAGTTCGACAGATAGAAATCCGAGATCGAATCGTTCTCGACCGCGACCGTATCGAAGCGGAAATAGGCCGGGACGGGTTTTTCGTCGGGATAGCTCTCCGCGTCATAGGCGATGGCGATGGATTCCTCGCCATAGATCCCGCCGAAGCTGACCTGCTCGATCCGGCAGGCGAAGGAGGGATCGAAGGGTACGCGCATCATCACATTGGACACCGCGCCGCCGACGATCGGCCCTTTCCAGATGTGGTTTCGCAGATCCGCATCGAGGTTCTCTCCCGCGGTCACGAACGAAAAACGTGGCTCGACACCGATGGCCTCGGCGATGAGGCGCGCGATCTCCACGTCGACACCTCGCGCCTTCCCGCCCTCTTCCCAGGAATAGGGCGGATAATCCTCATAGAGCGCGAAGGTCATGAATCCGCGCTCGCGGATCTCGTCGACGCTCTGGCCGATAATGTCCCGCGCGGTGTTCTGCGGTTTCGGCTGCGGCGTGTAATCGGCGCAGGGGTCGGCTGCGCGCACGGGCGCGGCGGCAAGCCCGAAAGCCGCCGCCGCTCCGATAATCAGACCCCGAAGGACCTGTCTCATGGGTCAGTTCGCTGCCGAAAGGCCGATGGTCAGCGTCTCGGCGGCCCTGTCCTGGGTCTCGCCGGCGGCGAGCTGGTTGGCCGCGCGATAGGCAATGGAATCGGCCACCGGAGCGCCGGACATGGTCTCGATCTCACCGGCGATCTCCGCAAGGCGGGCCTGCACGGCGTCGGCATCGGCATTTCCCGCCTCCAGCTCGTCACGGATCGAGGCGAGCTCGTCGTTGAAACCCTCCATCGTCGCGCCATCGGGGCGCGTCTCGATATAGGTGCGGATCGCCCAGGCGGCCTCCTGGCCCAGAAGCTCGCCGAAGGCGGGCATCTTGGTCGTTCCGTTCTGGGTGTAGCCGTGGATGAAGCGCTCCATATACCATTCGTCGCCGTATTCCTCGGCCTCGAGGAAGCGCAAGTCGGGGGCGAGCCCGCCCGAGATCACCTCGAGACCGTGGCAGCGCGCACAGTTCTGATTGTAGCCCGACGCACCGATACGAACCGCCTCGGCCCAGACCTCTTCGCCGGCGGCTTCCGCGCGGTAGGGGTTCTCCGTCAGCCATTCTTCGCCGAGTTCGGGCAGGTTGCCCGTGTCGACAGGTTGCGGGGCGACATCGCCGTGGGCCAGCGCGAAGCTCGCGCCTGCGATGATCGCGGCGGCGCTCGCGAGGCTTTGAATCGTGGTGCGGTTCATTGGGTCCCTCCCTTGGACGCAATCGAATGGATTGGCTTGACCTCTTTCATAGGCAGGGGAACCGGGGCCGAGATATTGGACTTTCGTCCGCAAACGGTCTCTCCGCGCCCCGACATAGGTCGTATTTCCCGCTTTTTCCGCACCGATATCGTCCGTGGCAGGAGGAGACATCATGATCACACCGGCGTTTCGAGCGGCGGCTTTCTTGGCGCTTGGGTCCGTTGCCGCGGTCGCGCAAGAGCCCGTCACGCTCGACATTCAGTACCTGCGGCAGGACGTGCCGCCACCGCCCGTCCTGTCGAACCTCGATCCGATCCCGGAGGATCTCGGGATTGCAGGGGCCGAGGTCGGCCTTGCAGACAACGCAACGACCGGCCGCTTCATGGGCCAGGACTGGACCTTGACCGTTACCTCCGTGCCCGAAGGCGGCGACTGGGCGGGCGCGGTCGAGACGGCGCTGGCCGCAAGCTCGCTTCTCCTGATCGACGCACCGCGCGACGCGCTCCTTGCCGCCTCGGACATCGCCGAAGGCAGTAATGCGCTTCTCTTCAACGTCGCGGTGGAGGACAGCGATCTGCGCGCGGGTGCGTGCCGAGCGAACCTCTTTCACACGATCCCGTCCTATTCGATGCGAACCGATGCGCTCGTCCAGATGCTGCGGGTCAAACGCTGGGAGGATCTGGCGCTCGTGGCGGGCCAGAATCCCGAGGATCAAGCCTATGCCGAGGCGCTGCGCGGCTCCCTGACGAAGTTCGGCATGGAGCTTGGCAGCGAGACGGAGTGGAGTTTCGATGCCGACATGCGCCGCTCGGCGAGCGCCGAAGTGCCGCTCCTGACCCAAGACTTGGGCGAGTATGACGTCCTTCTGGTTGCGGACGAGCGCCACGATTTCGGTCGCTACATTCTCTACAACACCTGGCTGCCACGGCCCGTCGCCGGCTCCGAAGGGCTGACCGCCGAAGCCTGGTCCCCCGCGGTGGAGCAATGGGGCGCGGCGCAGCTGCAATCGCGCTTCACCGAACATGCAGGCCGCGACATGGCGCCCCGCGATTACGCGGCCTGGGCCGCGTTGCGGAGCATTGGCGAGGCGGTGACGCGCACGGGCAGCCCCGACGCGCAGGATCTGCGCGCCTACCTTCTTGGTGAAGATTTTGAGCTTGCAGGCTTTCTGGGCCGGCCGCTGACCTTCCGGCCCTGGAACGGCCAGTTGCGCCAGCCGATCCCCATCGTGCAGCCCCGCGCGCTCGTCGCGCAGGCGCCGCTCGAAGGCTTCCTTCACCAGACCAACGAGCTCGACACGCTGGGCCAGGATCGCGGCGAGGCCGAATGCAGCGCCTTCGACTGACCCCCTCTTTGGGTTGGCCCAAATACCGTCGGGGAGCGCGAGGGGCTGGCCCCTCGCTCCCCCATTGCAACAAGGAAAAAACCATGAAGTTTACCGCTACGCTTGCCACCTTGTCCCTCGTCGCCGCCCCGGCGCTGGCGGACGAGATCTGGGTCTCCAACGAGAAGGACAACACGCTGAGCGTCATCGACCTCGACACGCTCGAGGTGACGCGCACGATCCCGACCGGGGAACGTCCGCGCGGGATCACCTTCGCGCAGGATCACTCCGTGCTTTATATCTGCGCCTCCGATTCGGACGCAGTTCAGGTCATGGACCCTGAAACCGGCGAGATCCTGCATGATCTGCCCTCCGGTGAAGATCCCGAGCAGTTCGTGCTGCATCCCGACAACCGCCGCCTCTACATCGCCAACGAGGACGACGCGATCACCACGGTGGTCGACACGGAAACCCGCGAAGTCATTGCCCAGATCAATGTCGGGATCGAACCTGAGGGCATGGCGGTCTCGCCCGACGGGTCCATCGTGATTACCACGTCCGAGACGACCAATATGGCGCACTGGATCGACACGGAGACGCAGGAGCTGATCGCGAACACGCTGGTCGATTCGCGTCCGCGCCACGCCGAATTCGTCAAGGGCGGCACCGAGCTCTGGGTCTCCTCCGAGATCGGCGGCACGATCACCGTCTTCGATGTCGAGACCAAGGCGGAAATCGGTAAGATCAATTTTGAGATCCCCTCGATCAACCCTGCGAACGTGCAGCCCGTCGGTTTCGAGTTCACGGAAGGCGACAGCCATGCCTTCGTCGCTCTCGGCCCCTCGAACCATGTCGCCGTGGTCAACGCCGAGACCTACGAGGTCGAGGATTACATCCTCGTGGGCCGACGCGTCTGGCACATGGCCTTCAATGGCGACCGCTCGAAGCTCTTCACAACGAACGGTGTCTCGGGCGACGTGACGATGGTCGATGTCGCCTCGCGCAAGGCGGAGAAGACGATCAAGGTCGGCCGCTTTCCCTGGGGAGCCGCCTTCCGTCCGACGAACTAAGCGCAACCCCCAGATTTTTACTTAAAAATCTGGGGGTTGAGGATTGGTTTCTGCTTTTGACGCGCTGCCATGCTATGTCAGCTTTCAGGAGGATCACATGAAACACATCCTGATCGCGACGCTCGCTGTGTCTCTGCCCTTCGCCGCGTATTCCGAAGAAGACGCGCACGGCACGCTCAACCCCGACGAGATGACCTGGGAATCGATGCTCGACCGCGCCGAGAAGGGCGAGACCGGCATGGTGCTCTGCTCCACCGGCTACATGCTCACGAAGTCGGGCAAGCACGGCGCGGCACGGGCGCTTTTCGAAAATTGCGCCAATGCGGGCTATACCGGCGCGATGACCTGGATGGGCCAGCTCGACAACAACGGGCTCGGCGGAGACTACAATCCCGATGCCGCCGCCGAATGGGACCGCAAGGCCGCCGAGGCGGGTGATCCCGTGGGCAAGTTCAACTACGGCCTCGCGCTCCTGCGCGGACACGGCGTTGCTCGGGATGAGGAGCGGGGTCGCGCGCTGATCGACGACGCCGCGGGCGAAGGGCTCCAGATCGCGCAGCGCATGCAGGCTGCGGACTACGATCTTGACGAGGTCACGCCCGACGCGGACGATTGGAAATACGCGCCACTCTTCTGATCGTCTTGGCCTAGACCGAGCCTGACGGGCGACGTCTTTCCGAATCGCCGAATCATTCTCTGTCAAGCGGCTTTGGGTCTTACGACCAAAGCGGCGTATGGCCGCGCAGCGGCTTCCATATACTCCCTAAGCGAAGGAATCCCGGGTCCGGGCGCGGAGGAGCGCCAAGCGGCTGACAGGGGTCCCGATCCAAGGGAGGACCGAATGAACAAGTTCATCGCCGCTGTCACACTCGCGCTTGTGGCCACCGCTCCGGTGGCCCACGCGCAGGTGACCGAAGAGATGCTGGCAAATGACCAGGCGACGACCGATCAGATCGTCACCAACGGCATGGGCCGGGACCTCCAGCGCTATTCGCCGCTGGAGATGATCACGAAGGAAAACGTGGACAACCTCGTGCCCGCATGGGCCTTCTCGCTCGGTGGCGAGAAGCAGCGCGGCCAGGAAACCCAGCCGCTCATCTATGACGGCATGATGTATATCACCGGCTCCTATTCGCGCCTCTACGCGATCGACCTCGCGACGGGTGCGGAAGTCTGGCAGTACGATGCACGTCTGCCCGAGGGCATCCTGCCCTGCTGCGACGTCGTCAACCGCGGCGGCGCGATCTGGAACGACAAGATCATCTTCGGCACGCTCGACGCGCAGCTCGTGGCGCTCGACCTCAAGACCGGCGACGTCGTCTGGCGCGACAAGATCGCCGACTACAAGGCAGGCTATTCCTACACTGCCGCGCCGCTCATCGTGGACGGCATGGTATATACCGGCAATTCCGGCGGTGAGTTCGGGATCGTCGGCGAAGTACAGGCGCGCAACGCCGATACCGGCGAGCTTGTCTGGACCCGTCCGGTGATCGAAGGCCACATGGGCACGCTCAACGGCGAAGAGAGCACCATGACCGGGGAGCTCAACGCCTCCTGGCCGGGCGATATGTGGAAGACCGGCGGCGGGGCGACCTGGCTCGGCGGCTCCTACGATGCCGATACCGACACGCTCGTCTTCGGCACCGGCAACCCCGCGCCGTGGAACTCTTGGCTGCGCAACGCCGGCCAGATGAACGATGGTTCAGGCGACAACCTCTACGCCGCATCACGCCTCGGCATCGATCCCGATACGGGCGAGATCAAGTGGCACTTCCAGACCACGCCACGCGAAGGCTGGGACTATGACGGCGTGAACGAGGTCGTGGCCTATACCGACCGCGACGGAAACATGCGCTACGCGACCGCCGACCGGAACGGCTACTTCTACGTGCTGAACCGCGAAGACGGTGCCTTCGTCTCCGCCACGCCCTTCGTGAAGGACATCTCCTGGGCGAACGGCATCGACGAGAACGGGCGTCCGATCTTCAACGAGGAGTTCCGCCCCGGCGATCCGACCGAAGCGGCTGACGGCCAGAAGGGCGAGGTCATCTTCGCATCGCCGTCCTTCCTCGGCGGCAAGAACTGGATGCCGATGGCGTTCAGCCAGAAGACCGGCAACTTCTATATCCCCTCGAACGAGTGGGGCATGGATATCTGGAACGAGCCGATCACCTACAAGAAGGGCGCGGCCTATCTCGGCGCGGGCTTCACCATCAAGCCGAACTACGAGGATTATATCGGCTCTCTCAAGGCGATGGACCCCGATACCGGTGAGCTCGTCTGGGAATACAAGAACGACGCACCGCTCTGGAGCGGCGTGATGACCACCGCGGGCGGCCTGGTGTTCTTCGGCACGCCCGAGGGCAAGTTCCTGGCGCTCGACGACGAGACCGGCGAAGAGCTGTGGTCCTTCCAGACCGGCTCGGGCATCGTCGGCCAGCCCGTCACCTGGGAGCAGGATGGCGAGCAGTATGTCTCCGTCATCTCCGGCTGGGGCGGCGCGGTGCCGCTCTGGGGCGGCGAGGTCGCGAAGAAGGTGAACTACCTCAACCAAGGCGGCATGCTCTGGACATTCCGCCTTCCCAAAGAGCTGGCCGCCGCCGAGTAACTCTCCCGCTCTGACGGCCAGTCAGGAAACGCCCGGCCATTTCGGCCGGGCGTTTTCGTTTGAATAGAGCTGTGTCATCATTCCGGTGGGGGCCAGAGTGCATATGATGCAAGCGAGGCTGGTATGGAATTTCTTGAAGGAACGACCGGATACGAGGCCGCTCTGACGGATCTGTTCGCAACCACCTTCGAAGACGCCGAGGGGCCAGAGGAAGGCCAGGTGATCGGCGGCCTCGTGAGCGATCTTGTATCGGACACGCCGAAGGTCGATATCCGGGTCTTTCGCGCTGAACAGGATGGCGCGATCATCGCGGCAGCGATCTTCACCAACTTGAGCTTCCCGCAAGATCCGAATCGGGTCGTTTTGCTCTCGCCGATGGCCGTCGCGACGGCGCATCAACGCAAGGGGATCGGGCAGGCGCTCTTGCGGCACGCGTTGCATGCGCTGCGCGAGGGCGGCGCGGATGTCGCGATCACCTATGGCGATCCCGAATATTACAAGCGGGTGGGTTTCCAGCCGATCACCGAGGCGCAGGCGGCCGCGCCCCTGCCGCTCAGCATGCCGCAGGGGTGGCTCGGCCAGAGCCTGACAGGCACGGATATGCCGAAGCTGGTCGGCGCGTCCCGCTGCGTTGAGGCGCTTCACCGCAAGGATGTCTGGTAGGCTCTGTCCTGCACGGGAGGCGCCGCTACCGACATCGCCGCCGTTTCTCAGGTGACTTCGCGCGCCCGCTTGCGTATCACTTGGGGCAAGATGCGCCGGAAGGGCCGCGAAGAGGCAGGGACATGTCGATACTGGAGCGCTGGAGGGCCCGGTCGAGCCTCCTGATGAACCGCTATCATGCACGCCGCGCCGCACGCTCGCGCGCGGCGACCGGTTTCGTCTCTCGTCCCGAGCCGCGCACAGTAGGGTCTTTCGCGCGGGGACGGCAGCTCGCGGCAGGCAATCTCCTTTTCGCAGGGCATCTCGTGCAGGCTCCGGGGCATCTGCCTTGGGATCTCGACGCGCCTGACGCCGCCTTCGAGGAGGAGCTCCACGGCTTCGGCTGGCTCGATCATTTTGCCGCGGTGAGCGATCCCAAGGCGCGCCGGGCCGCGCAGGATTGGGTCTGGGGTTGGAATGCGCGCTACGGGCGCGGCACCGGTCCCGGCTGGACGCCAGAGCTGGCCGGATGCCGAATCCTTCGCCTCGTGCATCACGCGCTCTTCCTTCTGTCTGGCCGCACGTCCGAGCAAAGCGCGGAGTTCTACGCCATGCTGACGGCGCAGGCGGTGTTCCTGTCGCGTCGCTGGAAAGCGTCGAGGCCCGGGCTCAGCCGTTTCGAGGCGCTGACAGGGCTGCTTTATGCCGGGCTTTCGCTCAAGGGCATGGAAGATCAGGTTGCCCCAGCGTTGGCCGCGCTCGAACGCGAATGCGGGCGCCAGATCGATGAGACCGGGGGACTGCCGACGCGCAATCCCGAAGACCTTCTGGCGGTGTTCACCCTGCTCACCTGGGCCAAGACCGCGCTGGACGAAGCGGGCCACACCGAAAGCCCGGCGATCGAGGCCGCGCTTGGGCGCGTCGCGCCGACGCTGCGGGCGCTTCGGCATTCCGACGGCGGGCTCGCGCGGTTTCATGGCGGGGGGCGCGGGCTAGACGGTCAGCTCGACCAGGCCCTCGCGGCAAGCGGCGTCAAACGGCGGCGCACCGACGAGCTTGCGATGGGCTTTGCCCGGATGTCGGCGGGACGCACGAGCCTCGTCGTCGACGCGGCGCCGCCTCCAACCGGCGAGGCCTCGCTCAACGCACATGCCTCGACGCTGGCATTCGAGGTCACCTCGGGCCGCCGTCCCTTGATCGTGAATTGCGGCTCCGGCGCGATTTTCGGGGAAGGCTGGCGCAAGGCGGGACGCGCGACGCCGTCGCATTCGACGCTCAGCCTCGATGGGTATTCCTCTGCCCGACTTGGACCCTTGGGCAAGATCGGCGCGGCGGCGCGCGAGCATCTGGTCGACGCGCCGACCCATGTGCCGACCGAGTTTTCTCGCGCGCCGGACGGTCTCAGCTTCCAGGGAGGGCATGACGGCTACGTATCCACGCACGGTCTGACCCATGCCCGCACGCTCGAGATGACTTTCGACGGACGCGCCGTCGCGGGCGAGGATCTCCTCCTCGCGGTCGAGCCCTCCGAGAAAGCCCTCTTCGACCGCCGTATGGATGCGGTGTCGCTTTCGGGTCTGCCCTACCAGATCCGGTTCCATCTGCATCCCGAAGTCGACGCCGAGATCGACCTGGGCGGCGCGGCGGTGTCGCTGGGCCTCAGGTCGGGCGAAATCTGGGTGTTCCGGCACAATTCTTCCGCCGATCTGGCGCTGGAGCCATCGGTTTACCTCGAAAAAGGGCGGCTGCGGCCACGTGGCAGCCAACAGATCGTTTTATCCGGCCGCGCGATGGAGTATGCGACCCGCGTCCGCTGGTCGCTCGCCAAGGCGCAGGATACGGCAATTGCCATCCGGGATCTGGCGCGAGACGACGACGAGGACGACACGACCGAGCCATATCAGGACCAGACATGACCGATCTCACCCCCGTCCGCCGCGCCCTCCTTTCCGTCTCCGACAAGACCGGTCTGGTCGAGCTGGCCAAGACGCTCGCCGCCCGGGGGATCGAGCTCGTCTCCACCGGCGGAACGGCGCGCACCATGCGGGAAGCGGGTCTCGAGGTGCAGGATGTCTCCGATCTCACGGGCTTTCCCGAGATGATGGACGGACGCGTGAAGACGCTGCATCCCGGCGTGCATGGCGGGCTTCTGGCGCTTCGGGACGATGACGCGCATGTCGCCGCGATGAAAGAGCACGGCATCGGTGCGATCGATCTGCTTGTCGTGAACCTCTACCCGTTCGAACAGACAGTCGCGCGCGGCGCGGGCTATGACGAGGCGATCGAGAATATCGACATCGGCGGCCCTGCGATGATCCGCGCCGCGGCCAAGAACCATGCATTCGTCAACGTCGTGGTCGATGTCGAGGATTACCAGCCGCTGCTCGACGAGCTCGAGGCCCATGACGGACGGACGAGCTACGCCTTCCGCCAACGCCTTGCGCTCAATGCCTATGCGCGCACCGGCGCTTACGATGCGGCGGTGTCGGCCTGGATGGCGGACACGCTGGGCGAGACGGCGCCGCGCCGCCGGGTCTTTGCCGGAACGCTCGCACAAACCCTGCGCTACGGCGAGAACCCGCATCAGGGCGCGGCCTTCTATACCGATGGCACCGCGCGCGCCGGGATCTCCACCGCCGAACAGCACCAAGGCAAGGAACTGTCCTACAACAACATCAACGACACCGACGCGGCCTTCGAGCTTGTGAGCGAGTTCCTGCCCGAGGACGGCCCGGCCTGCGCGATCATCAAGCATGCCAACCCTTGCGGCGTCGCACGTGGCGCGAGCCTGACCGAAGCCTATTCCCGCGCCTTCGACTGCGACCGGACCTCGGCTTTCGGCGGGATCGTCGCGCTCAACCAGCCGCTCGACCGGGCGACCGCCGAGGCGATCGCGGAGATCTTCACCGAAGTCGTGATCGCGCCCGGCGCGGACGAGGGCGCGCGCGAGGTCTTCGCGGCGAAGAAGAACCTGCGGCTGCTGACAACGGATGGGCTTTCGGATCCGGCTGCGGGCGGTCTTGCCGTGCGGCAGGTCTCGGGGGGCTTTCTCGTGCAGGACCGCGACAACGGGCGCATCGGCGAATGGGAGCTGAAGACCGTCACCAAGCGCCAGCCCACGAGCGAGGAGCTGGCCGATCTGCTGTTCGCCTGGAAAGTTGCCAAGCACGTGAAGTCGAACGCCATCGTCTACGTCAAGGACGGCGCGACCGTGGGTGTCGGCGCGGGCCAGATGAGCCGGGTCGATTCCACTCGCATCGCCGCGCGCAAGAGCCAGGACATGGCCGAAGCGCTGGGCTTGTCCACGCCGCTCACGCAAGGTTCCGTCGTGGCGTCGGACGCCTTCTTCCCTTTCCCCGACGGGCTTCTGACCGCCGCCGAAGCCGGCGCCACGGCGGTGATCCAGCCAGGCGGCTCCATGCGGGACGACAAGGTGATCGAGGCGGCCGACGAGGCGGGCCTTGCGATGGTCTTCACCTCCATGCGTCATTTCCGGCATTGACCTTCCACCTATGCACAGGAGGACGGCCATGAAGCTGCTCTGGTCCGTTGCCGCGGTCACTTTCGTGCTCGATCAGCTTACGAAATGGCTGGTCGTTCACGTCATGGGGCTCGCGCAGAAGGGCGAGATCCTGGTCTTTCCGCCCTTCCTGCAATTTCGCATGGCGT
The DNA here is from genome assembly GCF_009363575.1 of Roseivivax sp. THAF30. NCBI lineage: Bacteria > Pseudomonadati > Pseudomonadota > Alphaproteobacteria > Rhodobacterales > Roseobacteraceae > Roseivivax > Roseivivax sp. THAF30. Next base: position 201,735 of record NZ_CP045389.1, read on the forward strand.
GGAATTACGGCATCAATTTCGGCCTACTGTCCGGCGAGCGCGATATTACCCGCTGGGTGCTGATCGCGGTGGCCATCGGCATCGTGCTTCTGGTTCTCGTGTGGCTCAGGCGCGATCCGCCGGGGCGGATGGGCTTTGTTTCGGCGGGCCTGCTCATCGGCGGCGCTGTCGGCAACGTGATCGACCGTCTGCTCTACGGGGCGGTGGCAGATTTTCTCAACATGTCCTGCTGCGGCATCAACAATCCTTTTGCCTTCAACGTCGCGGATATCGCGATCTTCGCAGGCGCGATCGGGCTTGCGTTGATGCCGGGAAAACCCGAAGGAAAAAACGGCTCGTGACCTCGGCCCGGACATCGGCTAATCAGGGGCGAGTGACACGGAGGTGGCCCATGCGCCGCGCGCAATTCGCAATGTTGATCTCGGTTCTGGCTCTCGGCGCTTGTGGCGACGGGACGCTGAGGACCTTCGGCAGCGACGACCGCTCCCCCGAGGAGTTCGACATCGTGCCGAACCAGCCTCTCGAGACGCCCGTGAACTTCGCAGAGCTGCCCGCGCCGACGCCTGGCGGGGCGAACCGCGCTGATCAGCAGCCGCTTGGCGCGGCGGTCGCGGCCCTCGGTGGCAACCCGGCGGCGCTTTCGGCGACCGGCGTGCCCTCGTCCGACGCGGCGCTGGTGAACGCGGCCAGCCGCTTCGGGCGGTCCGCTGGCATCCGTACGACACTCGCGCAGGAAGACGCGGAGTTCCGCCGTCGCAAGAGCCTCTTCAACTGGCGGCTCGTGCCGGACAACGAATACAATCGCGCCTATCGCTCCCAGTCGCTCGACGCCTACACCTGGCTGCGGAACGTCCGTCAGCCCGGCAGCAACGTCGCGACACCGAGCGCGCCGCCGCAAGAGCGCTGATCCGCCGATTACATTTGCGAAACCTTCGTTGAAGTCGCGGCGGAACAGGGTAGCTTTCCCGTCAGCTCTGACCAAGAGGAGGTAGCTTCATGAGAATCGCTGCGGCGATGCTGAGCGCGGTCGCGCTTTGGGCGATGCCCGGACAGGCGCAGTCCATCGACGAGGCCGTGACGACCTTCACGCTCGACAACGGCATGGACGTCGTCGTGATCGAGGACAACCGCGCCCCGGTGGTCACGCATATGGTCTGGTACAAGGCAGGCGCCGCCGATGAAGAGCCCGGCGTCTCTGGAGTGGCGCATTTCCTCGAGCACCTTCTCTTCAAGGGCACCGATAACATGGAGCCGGGAGAGTTTTCCGAGGTGGTCGCGGCCAATGGTGGCGATGACAACGCCTTCACCAGCTACGACTACACTGGCTATTTCCAGCGCGTTGCGGCCGACCGGCTTGGCCTGATGATGCAGATGGAAGCCGACCGGATGGTCAACCTGAACCTCGACGAAGAAGACATCCTGACCGAGCGCGACGTCATCATCGAGGAGCGCAACCAGCGGGTCGAGAACAGCCCCTCGGCGCTCTTCGGCGAGCAGCGCAATGCCGCGCTCTATCTCAACCATCCTTACGGCACGCCGATCATCGGCTGGCGGCACGAGATGGAGGCCCTCGATCTCGATGACGCGCTGGCCTTTTACGAGCGCCATTATGCGCCGAACAACGCCATCCTCGTCGTGGCGGGCGACGTGACGCCGGACGAGGTGCGCGATCTTGCCGAAGAGCATTACGGACCGCTTGCGGCAAATCCTGAGCTCGGGCCGCGTGAACGCCCGCAAGAGCCGCCCCAGACGGCGCCGCGCCGGCTGACCTTCGAGGATCCGCGCGTCTCGCAACCCTACGTGATCCGCAGCTACCTCGCACCCGAACGCGATCCCGGCGCGCAGGAAGAGGCCGCTGCATTGACGATACTCTCCGAGATCCTCGGCGGCGGTCAGACATCCGTCCTGTCCCGCGATCTGCAATTCGAAGAGCAGGTCGCCGTCTACAGCTCGGCCTTCTACTCGGGGACGTCCTATGACGACGCCTCTTTCGGGTTGATCGTCGTGCCGCAAGACGGCGTGACGCTGCAGGAGGCCGAAGATGCGATGGATGCAAGTCTCGCCCGCTTCCTCGAAGAAGGTGTCGATGCCGAGCAACTTGAACGGATCAAGTTCCAGCTCAGGGCGCAACAAATCTACGCGCTCGACAGCTCGGGCGGCATCGCGCGCCTTTACGGCACCGCGCTGACCTCGGGCCTTGGCGTCGACGATGTCGAGGCTTGGCCGGATATCCTCCAGGCCGTGACGGAGGAGGACATCCTGTCTGTCGCTCGAAATGTGCTCGACCTCGACCGGTCCGTCACGGGCTGGCTGATGGCGCCCGAGCCGCAAGCCGACGCAGCAGAAGCGCAACCGGAGGTGACCCAATGATCCGCATCGTTCTGACCGGCATCGCCTGCCTCTGGGCGGCCTCTGCCACCGCCGCGATCGATATCCAGGAAGTGACCTCCGAGAACGGGCACGAGGCCTGGCTCGTGGAGGAGCCGTCGATCCCCTTCGTCAATCTCGAATTGCGTTTCGAGGGTGGGGCGTCGCTCGACCCCGAGGGCAAGCGCGGTGTGACCAACCTGATGGTCGGTCTGCTCGAGGAAGGCTCGGGGGAGATGGACGCCCGCGCCTTCATCGCCGCGCAGGAAAGCCTCGCCGCGTCGTTTTCCTACGATGTGGGCGACGACATGGTGACGGTCTCGGCGCGGTTCCTGACCGAGAACATGGACGAGGCCATAGCCCTCCTGCGCCAGAGCCTTGTCGAGCCCGCGTTCGATGATGCGTCGATCACGCGGGTCAAAGGTCAGGTGCTTTCGGCCATCCAGGCCGATTCCACCGACCCCGACACGATTGCCGCGAAGGCGTTCACCGCGCGGGTTTTCGGCGATCACCCTTATGGCAGCATGATCCAGGGCACCGCCGAGAGCGTCGAGGCGATCACCCGCGAGGATCTCGTCGCTGCCAAGGAGGCAGCCATAGTCACAAGCCGCGCCCATGTGGGTGCAGCGGGCGATATCTCCGCAGAAGAGCTGGGCGAGCTGATGGATACGCTCTTCGAAGGTCTGCCCGCTGACGGTCCGCCGCTGCCGGAGGCGGTAGAGGTCGAAACGGAAGCCGACACAGAGATCGTGCCGTTCGACACGCCGCAATCCGTTGCCGTCTTCGGTCACGCGGGTATCGACCGCGACGATCCCGACTACTTCGCGGCCTACGTGATGAACCAGATCCTCGGCGGCGGCGGCTTCGAGGCCCGGCTTATGACCGAGGTTCGCGAAAAGCGCGGCCTGACCTACGGGGTCTATTCCTACCTCGCGGACAAGGATCACGCCGATCTCGTGATGGGGCGCGTTGCTTCGGCCAACGACCGTATCGCCGAGGCGATTGAGGTCATCCGCGCCGAATGGCGGCGTATGGCCGAGGAGGGCGTCACGCAAGACGAGCTCGATCAGGCGAAGACCTACCTGACCGGCGCCTATCCGCTAAGGTTCGACGGGAACGCGCCCATCGCGAACATCATCGTCGGGATGCAGACCCAGGGTCTTGATCCGAATTACGTGAACACGCGCAACGATAAGGTCGACGCGGTCACGATCGAGGATGTCCGACGCGTCGCCGCCCGGCTTCTGAAGCCGGAGGAGCTGCTGTTCGTGGTGGTCGGTCAGCCCGAGGGTCTGGGGGCCGAGGTCAGCCAGTAAGGCGCCATAGGCAAAAACGAATGCGGAGGCCTTGGGGCCTCCGCACATCGCGGTATCAGTTGACGAGACCGGCGTAGCGCAGCGCGTCATCCACCTTGGCACGGGTCTCGGGCGTCAGCGGCACGAGGGGCGGACGCACCTCTTCGCCGCAGAGACCAAGCTGCGACATGGCGTATTTCGCCCCGCAAAGACCCGGTTCGGTGAAGATCGCGTGATGCAACGGCATCAGCCGGTCCTGCACCTTCAGCGCATGGGCGTAATCGCCTGCAAGGCATGCATCCTGCAACTCGGCGCACATGGCCGGCGCGACATTGGCCGTGACCGAGATGCAGCCCACACCGCCTTGCGCGTTGAAACCATGCGCCGTGGCATCCTCGCCAGAGATCTGAAGGAACTCGGTGCCGCAGGTGATCCGCTGGGCGCAGACCCGCGCGAGATCGGCGGTTGCGTCCTTCACACCGACGATCCGCGGCAGCTTGGCAAGCTCACCCATCGTGATCGGGGACATGTCCACCGCCGAGCGGCCGGGAATGTTGTAGATGATGATGGGCAGGTTCGTCTCGTCGTGCAGCATCTTGAAATGCGCGTAGAGACCGGCCTGCGTCGGCTTGTTGTAATAAGGGGTGACGACGAGCGCGCAATCGGCGCCCACGGACTCCGCATGCTTGATGAAGCGCAGCGCCTCCGCCGAATTGTTCGACCCCGCCCCGGCAATCACCGGCACGCGACCTGCGGCCTGCCGCACCACGGTCTCCACGACCGCCTCATGCTCTTCGTGGCTGAGCGTCGGGCTCTCGCCCGTTGTGCCGACCGGCACCAGCCCATGCGTGCCCTGTTCGACATGCCAGTCCACGAGACGTTTGAGCGTGTCGAAATCCACAGCGCCGTCCTTGAACGGCGTCACCAGGGCAACCATCGACCCCTTGAACATGACACGCTCCTTTCCCGTTTCACGAGGCACTCTGCGCCCCACCCGAAGAGGATTCGAAAATTCCCGCGAAAGTGAGTTGCGGGTGCCGCTCTTGGCCATATCCTCAGGGGCGTGTCTATCCATCCTCAGCGCGGAAATTGCAAGACGATGCTCAGCCGGTTCTTCATGGCCAGCCTGGCCGTTTCTCTTTGGCTCACCGCACCTGCGGCGCATGCTCAGGCGGCTCTCGCCCGGGCGATGTCCGACATGCGTGACGGCAACTGGGCCGCTGCCATGATCGAGGCGCGCGGCGACGGTCAGGCAGCGCTCGACATCATCCTATGGCATTACCTGCGCGACGGGCAGGGCGACGCGTCGCAGGTGCTCGACTTCGTGCAGCGGAACGCGGATTGGCCCGGTATGCCCTATCTGCGCGAGAAGAGCGAAGAGGCCGTCACCGCCGCAAGCCACGAGGATGTGCGCGATTTCTTCGCTGACAACCGCCCCCAGACCGGCACCGGCGCGCTGTCGCTGGCGCGGGCCTACCGCCATTTCGGTGATGAAGGCGCAGCGGATGCGGAGATCGTGCTCGCCTGGCGCACGCTGTCGATGTCGAGCGAAGAGCACGCGACCTTCCTCGCCAATCACGCCGACCTTCTGCGACCGCATCATAACGCGCGGCTCGACATGGCGCTCTGGCAGGGCTGGGAAGTCAATGCCCGCCGCATGCTGCCGCTCGTCTCGGACGGCCAACGCGCGCTCGCCGAGGCGCGGCTTGCGCTCTATGACGAAGCGCCCGGCGTCGATACGCTGATCGAGGCGGTGCCCGATGAGCTGGCGAACGATCCCGGCCTCGCCCATGCGCGATTCGTCTGGCGCGCGCGAAAAGGCCGCGACGCCGACGCCATCGAGATGCTGCTCGAGCGCTCGGGCAGCGCCACCGATCTCGGAGAGCCGGCTGCCTGGGCGAACCGCCGGCAAGACCTTGCACGCGAGCGGATGCTCGATGACGCGCATCAGGAAGCCTACCGCATCGCGTCTTCGCATCACCTTCTGGGCGGCAGCGACTTCGCGGCGCTGGAATGGCTGTCAGGCTACATCGCGCTCACTTTCCTCGACGATGCCGAAGCCGCGACGCGTCATTTCATGGCGTTCCGCGGGGCGGTCGACACGCCTATCTCCCTCGGCCGCGCCGGCTACTGGCTGGGCCGTGCCCGCGAGGCGGCGGGCGATGTCACCGGCGCGGACGATGCCTACACATTCGGCGCGCAATACCAGACCTCGTTCTACGGGCTTCTGGCTGCGGAGCGCGCGGGGCTCCCGCCGGAGCCGCGCCTCGATGGCAACGAGGATTTCGGGGATTGGGAAAGCGCGGACTGGACCGACACATCGGTTTACCGCGCGGCGATGCTCCTGATGGAGAACGGCGAGGATTGGCTTGCCGAGCGTTTCCTGACGCATCTTGCCGAACGGCTCGACCGGCAAGGGATCGGCCAGATGGGCGACATGCTCGCCGAAATGGACAAGCCGCATATCCAGGTGATGCTCGGCAAGCGGGCAGCGCAGGCGGGCCTTGAGGTCTATGGCCCCTATTACCCGCTGCATCCGCTGGTGGATCGCGACCACCCGGTGCCGACCGAGATGGTGCTCGCCATCGCCCGCCGCGAGTCGGAGTTCGATCCGAGCGTCATATCGGGCGCGGGCGCGCGTGGTCTCATGCAGCTCATGCCGGGCACCGCGCAGGAAGTGTCGGGCTGGCTCGGGGAGAATTACGCGCTCGAGCGGCTCACGCGGGAGCCGGTCTACAACTCCCGGCTCGGCGCGGCTTATCTCGCGAACCTGGCCGAGCAATTCGACGGCAACGTTGTCATGGTCTCTGCCGGCTACAACGCGGGCCCCTCGCGGCCCATCGGCTGGATGCGCCTCAACGGGGATCCGCGCCGCGGTGAGATGGATGTGGTCGACTGGATCGAGCACATCCCCTTCGACGAGACGCGCAATTACGTCATGCGCGTCGCCGAAAGCCTGCCGGTCTATCGCGCGCGGCTTGGCAAGGACCCGCACCCGGTGCCATTCTCGGAGGAGCTCAGGGGATCGACGCTCGGCTCGGGGTCATGACGCGCGGCGCGCACGGGCGAGAGTGAAGAGACCCGCCGCCACGATGATCGCCGCGCCGATCGCCACGTTGAGGCGCAAGGTCTCGCCGAAGACGAAGATGCCGAGCGCCGAGGCGAAAGGCAGCTGCAGGTAGGCGAAGGGCTGAACCGCGCTGGCCTCCGCCGCCTCGTAAGCCTTGATGAGCGTCCAATGCGCGAAAGACGCGGTGAGGCAGAGAAGCCCCATCCACGCCCAATCGCCGCTCGTCATCGGTTCCCACCGCCAGATACCGAGCGCGGTCGTCACCACCGCGCCGACGACGCCCGTCCAGAAAAAGGTTGTCGCCGCCGTGTCGCGACGCGCAACGTAGCGGTTCAGAAGTCCATAGAGCGCGAACATCAACGCTGCGAGCAGCGGTATCGCCGCGTAGGGCGAGAAGACACCGCCGGACGGCTGCAGGATGATGATCACCCCGACAAAGCCGACCGCAATCGCGAGCGCGCGCCGCCAGCCGACATACTCGCCAAGAACCGGGCCGGCGAAGAGCGCGATCATGAGCGGGTAGACCGCGAAGACCGCATGGCTTTCGACGAGGCCAAGATAGACGAAGCCCTGAACCATCACGAGAACTTCGAGCGCGAGGAGCGCGGCGCGGAACACCTGCACCCACGGCTGCGCGCTTCGGGCTGCGGCCTTGATCGACCCGGCCTGCACCCGCGCCAACCCGATCACGAAGGCTGCGAAGAACCAGTAGCGGATCATGATGACCATGTAGGTGTTGTACGTCTCGGCGAGGTGCCGCGAGATGCCGTCCTGCATGGCGAAGACGAAAGTGGTCACGACCATCAGGCCGATGCCGCGCGTTGTGTCGTTGCTGGTCATGGGATCTCTTTCCGGGCCACGCTCATGTGCCGCTTCCGCCCGTATCCCGGCACGCGGGAGACTGCAAATCCCGCCGCGGCAAGCGCGCGGCGCACCTCGCCCGCAGCGGAATAGGTCGCGGCGGTGCCGCCCTGTGCGGTATGCTCCGCGACCGATGCCAGAAGCGCAGGTTCCCAGAGCTCGGGGTTCTTGGCGGGCGAGAAACCGTCGAGGAACCACGCATCGGCGATGCCGTCCCACGCCGTAAGCGTCGTCCGCGCATCGCCGGCGCGCATCTCGAAGATCAGCTCATCGGTCTCAAAACTTGTTCGGCCGTCACGCCACATCGGCTCCAGCGTGGCGGCGATCTCCGCCAGCTCAGGGAAGACGCCCTGCGCGCGGATCATGTCCTCGGGCGCCATCGGGAACGCCTCGAAGGTGGTGAAGCGCAACGGGCCTGCGGTGCCGCTCGCCCGCCAGGCCTCCAGTGCCGCCAGAAGATTGAGGCCGGTGCCGAAACCCAGCTCGGCGATGCGGAAGCCTGGCGTGAACCGCTCGGGCAGGCCGTTGCCCGCAAGAAAGACATGCCGCGTCTCCGAGAGGCCGTCATCGAGCGAGAAATACGGATCGTCGAACCGGGTCGAGACGGGCACCCGCCCGTCCCGCCAGTCGAGCTCGGCATGCTTGTGCATGGGGCAGGGCCTCGATAGCAGAACGGCACGACACTGCGACGAAAGGCACGGCGATGACAAGAGACGCGACCGTGATGGGGGCGGGGATCTTCGGCCTGAGCATCGCCTGGGCAATGGTCCAGCGCGGAGCGCGCGTGGCGGTGATCGATCCGAACGGGCCGGGCGCCGGATCCTCGGGCGGGATCGTCGGGGCCCTGGCTCCGCATGTGCCCGAGAATTGGAACGCCAAGAAGGCGTTTCAGCTGGGCAGCCTGCTGATGGCCGAGGCGTTCTGGTCCGAGGTGGCGGAGGCCGGAGGCGAAGCGCCCGGCTATGCCCGGCTCGGGCGTCTTCAACCCATCCCGGACGAGGCCGCACTGGCATTGGCCGAGGCGCGCATCGAAACCGCAAGGGTGCTCTGGAACGGTCACGCCGACTGGACGATCATCGATCGCGTTGATGCGGATGACTTTGCGCCGCACTCGCCTACGGGCAAGCTCATCTTCGACACGCTGACGGCGCGTGTTCATCCGGCCCGAGGCTGCGCGGCGCTCGTGGCGGCATTGGAGGCGCGGGGCTGTCCGGTTCTGCGCGAAGGCGCCTTGCAAGGTTCGGTGGTCTGGGCGACCGGCTGGAACGGTCTTGAGGCCCTCTCCGAGAGGTTCGGCAAGCGGGTGGGCGCGGGCGTGAAGGGGCAGGCTCTTCTTCTCGATCACGACGCGAGGCATGCACCGCAACTCTTCGTGGACGGGTTGCATATCGTGCCGCACGCGGATGGAACGACGGCCATCGGGTCCACGACGGAGCGCGACTTCGATGCGCCAGGCAGCACCGACCACGCCGCCGACGCGCTTCTGACCCGCGCGGTCGCCGCTGTGCCGGAGCTTCAGAGCGCCCGCATCCTGCGCCGCTGGGCGGGGGTGCGTCCACGCGCCAAGAGCCGCGCGCCGATGCTCGGGGCCTGGCCGGACCGGCCGGGGGACTTCATCGCGAATGGCGGTTTCAAGATCGGCTTCGGCATGGCGCCAAAGGTCGGAGACGTCATGGCCGATCTGGTGTTGGACGGGTGCGACGCGATCCCCGAGGGCTTCCGCGTCGAGGACAACCTCTAGGAGCGCAACCGCCCCTAGAGGTCTTTCTCTTAGCTTGAGACCTGTTCGCGCAGGATAGATGCCGTGAGCGAGATCATCAGATAGATGCCGGCGAAGATCAGGAACGCCAGGATCGTGTTCTCGAAACTCCGCGGGTAGCTGGGATCCTCGGAGGCCACGGGAACGACGGAGGTGGTCAGGTAGCGCGCCTGGCTGTCGGCCTCGCGGCGCGCGCTTTCCAGTCGTTCGAGCGCCGATTGCAGCATCAGATCGCGCGTGGCGAGGTCCGCTTGGGCCAGCTGCGTTCGGATCGCGATCTCGGCGAGGTTGCCGTCGCCGGTCGTCTCGGTGGTCATGCGCTCGTTGAGCTGGCCGAGCATGTTGTTGATCCGCCGGATATCGCCTTCGACACCTTCAACGCGGCTCTGGTTCGGGCGCGGGTTATCGAGCAGCGCTTGCCGCTGCAACTGTTTCTCCTGAAGCTGCACTTCGAGGGAGCTGATCTGGCTACGCAGGGATGCGATCTTGGCCTCGGGGTCGAGCAGCGCGTTCTCCTGCTGGAGACGCACCAGCATCTCCTGCGCGTCGACGCGCTTTTCTTCGGCTTCGGCGAGGCCCTCTTCGGCATCGACCACAGCGGTCTCGCGCTTGCGCTGGGTGAGATTGTCGACCCGCTCTTCGGCGTAGTCGATCAGCGCTTCGGAGAATTGCTTTGCGAGCAGCGGATCCGCGGCGCGGACTTCCATCCGTACGACACCCTCGGTCGGATCGTAACCGATCTCCACGTTGCGCTTGTAGACCTTGTAAGTGTCTTCCATCGACGCATCGGCATCGAGACGCTGAATGGGGTCGATATCGTCCTGCATGAAATGCTCGCGGAACCCGACATCCTGGTCGAGCCTCAACATCGCATCCTTCGAGGAAAGGTAGGATTGCACCGCAATGGCGTCCTGGTTGGTGGCGAACTGGGTGCCGGACAGGAGGCCGCCCATGCCGCCCGATCCGCCGCCACCGCCGTCGTTCTTCAGGATAAGGAACTCGGACTTGGTGGCATACATCGGGGTCGCCACGGCGTAGAAGTAATAGCCCGCGATGAGGGTCGGCAGCATCACGAAGAAGGCGAGGCGCGCCATCATCAGCGCGAAGCGGCGGCGCCGACGCTTGCCGAGCTCGCGCTGCACCTTCGCCACTTCCATCGCGCGGCGCTCGGCGGTGCTCATGGTCTCCGTCGAGGGGACCTGCTGCTTCTTCAACGGAATCGTCTGCGGCAGTTTCACACCGTCACCGTCACCGACACGGGCCGGATCGACCGGATTGGCGCGGGTCGGAAGGCCCGGCTCAACGGCGCTCTGCCCGTCGGACTCGTCGCGCCCGACGACGAGCTCGAGCATGTTGGCGCGCTGGAACGGGTCGATCCCCTTGGCGCGCAGGAGCCGCACCGCATCGAAATCCGAGGTCGGCGCGAGGCCGTGTTTCTGCGCCATGCGCCGCGCCATGCGTAGCTGCCGGCCGGTCAGACCTTCCTGGCGGATCTTCTGCATGTCCGTCTCGCCCGCGACCTGCCCGGCGCTGGATACTTCCCCCGAGCGTGGCTGAGGCGCGGAGGACGCTTCGGTCTGACGCGAGGCATCCTCACGCGGCGCGGTCGCGCGCTGCTCGGAACTTTGCGGCGGTGCGCTCATGCGGGTCTCGGGCTGGGCGGAGGGCGGTGTGTCCTCACGACCCTGTGCAGCCTCCGGTGCCGGCTGCGCCGATCCCTCGTTCCGGCGGATGCGGAACTTCTTAGCTTTGGGTTTCGTAGTCATAGAGCCGCTTGGCCTCTTCCAGGGTATCGAACATGTGCAGGTGGCCATCCATGAGGACACCGGCCTTCTTCGCAAACTTTTCGAGCAGGGCGGGCTGGTGCGACACGATCACGAGCGTCGAGCGCTGGAGCCGTTCGGCCAGAAGGTCGCCCGCCTTCTTGTTGAATTCCACGTCGGTCGAGTTCGGCATCCCTTCGTCGATGAGATACATATCGAAGTCGAGTGCCAGAAGCAGCGAAAACGTGAAGCGGGCCTTCATGCCCGAGGAATAGGTGCCGAGCGGCTGATCGAAATACTCGCCGAGCCCGCAAACCCAGCGCGAGAATGCCTCGACGTAATCGGGATCGAGGCCGTAGATCTTCGCGATGAAACGGGAATTTTCGGCAGCCGAGATCCGGTTGACCACGCCGCCCATATATCCCAGCGGGAAGGAGATGCGGCCTTCGCGTCGGATTGCGCCCTCATCGGGCTTTTCGAGCCCGGCCATCATGTTGACGAGGGTCGTCTTGCCGGTGCCGTTCGGCGCGAGAATCCCGATCGCGTCGCCCATCTCCACGCGGAAGGACGCCTGGTTCAGGATCACCTTGTGATGCGATCCGGTCCAGAAGGATTTGCTGACGCTTTCGAACTCCAACATTGGCGCTATCCGAGACTGCTCTGCCGTTCTGCTAAGAGGCTTATGACGGCTTTGCACCACCATTGAGATGAAAATTTGGTCAGATTATGGCCCATGCAGGAAACAAAATCCAAGCTTTCAGGTGCGCTGTCTCCATTTCCGGAACCCTGCGCGGCAGGCATGTGAATTGAAGCCCGCGCCGGGCGATCTACCTCCGCAGCGACGCCACGATAACGTCATGCAACAGGAGGTCTCCCATGACACAGACGCGCAGAACCTTCCTCGTCAGCGCCGCAGCACTCGCCGGAGGAACGACGATCATGCCCTTTGCAGCGATGGCACAGGACCAGACGTCGAACACGTTCGAGACCGAGGCCGGCCCGGTGACGGTACACCCGGTGGAGCATGCCTCCTTCGTGCTCGAAACGCCGTCCGGCACGATCTATGTCGACACGGTCGGAGATGCGGACCTGTATTCGGACTTCCCTGCGCCAGACCTCATCCTGATCACGCATGAGCATGGCGACCATTACAACGCGGAGACACTGACCGCGCTTGCGGGCGAGGAAACGCAGATCGTCACCAATCCCGCAGTCTTCGACATGCTGCCCGAGGAGCTTGCATCCAGAGCAACTTCGATGGCCAATGGCGACAGCGGCGAGATGATGGGCATCGCGATCGACGCGATCCCGGCGCACAACACCACCGAGGACCGGATGAACTTCCACCCGGAGGGCCGCGACAATGGTTACGTCCTCGATTGGGGCGGGTTCCGGATGTACATCTCCGGGGATACCGAGGTGACCGACGAGATGCGCGCGCTCGAGAATATCGACGTGGCCTTCGTCTGCATGAACCTGCCTTTCACGATGGGTGTGGAACAGGCCGCCGAGGGCGTGAACGCGTTTCAACCGGCGGTCGTCTACCCCTACCATTACCGGGGCCGCGACGGCGGCACGCAGGATCCCGAAGAATTTGCGTCGATGGTCGACGGCTCCGAGGTCCGCATGGGCGAATGGTATCCCAACGGTATGGGCTGATAGCACCGTGTTGTGACGAGCATGGCCCCCGGCTGAGTGCCCGGGGGCTTTCTTATGCCGCGGTCCGCAGGCGGCTGAAGCTCATGGAGATATGCGCCCGGCGCACGAGCGCCGCAGCCTGCACGTCGCCTGCCTCGAGGGCGGCCAGCGTCTCCCGGATCTCGGCCTCGAAACTCTCGCATTCGCGCATGAGATCGAGCTCTCCGATCCGTGCAAGCCAGATCCGTGCCGTCTTGAGGTAAAGCCGCTCTGCTACCTCGATGAGAGGGCCGTTGCCGGTCAGTCGCAGCCCGAGGCGGAAAAAGGCGGCGTTGAGTTCGGCAAAGGCGCGCGGATCCGGTGCAGCGGAGAGGCGTTCGGCGTCGGCCAGCATGTCTTCCGCGGACGCGACGATGTCTTCCGTCACGGGCCTTGGCGAGAGATGGCCGATCAGTTCGGCAAGCTCCATCCGGAGCGCGTAGATATGGGCGAGTTCCGATGGCTCCACATCGGTGACAAGCGTGCCGACACCGTGCCGCGTCTCGACGAGCCCTTCATCGGACAGACGCGCTAGAACCCGGCGAAGGGGTGTGCGGGAGACGCCGAACTCGGCCGCAAGCGCCTCCTCGCCCAGTTTCGTGCCCGGCGGATAGTCAAGCAGGCAGATCCGCGTGCGTAGCACGTCGTAAAGCTGGTGATGCCGGGTCTCCGCCTCGCTCATGCCGAAAGCTGCGCACCGAGGCCGTGCAGCATGTCGATGCATTGGCTGAGCTGCTCGCGGGTGACGAACTCGTCGGGCTTGTGCGCCTGCGCGATGGAGCCGGGACCGCAGACCACGACCGACATGCCGATCTCTTGGAAGAGGCCCGCTTCGGTGCCGAACGGCACGAGCTCGGCCTTCGTCGCGCCGGTCAGTTCCGCCATGAGATCACGCGCGGCGTTCTCTGACATGGGCTCAAGCCCCGCGACTTCGCCGATCACCTCGGTCACGATATCCGCGTCAGGATGCACCTCGCGCATCGCGGGCAGGAGATCGCGTTCGACATAGGCGCGGATATCGTCCTTCACGAACGCGGCGTCGCTGCCTTGCACGGGCCGCATCTCCCATTGCACCTCGGCCCAGCCGGGGATGACATTGTGCGCGTGACCGCCCGCAAGACGGCCGATATTGATCGTGGTCCAGGGCGGATCGAACTTGGACGTCTCGGGCGCGCGCCCGCGCAGCTGATCGGCCAGCAGCAAAAGCCGCGTGACGTAGAGCACCGCATAAGACACCGCGTTCACGCCGCGGTCCGGGGCGGAGCCGTGCCCTTCGAGCCCAGTAAAGGTTGCGGTATATTCGCAGCAGCCCTTGTGCCCTTCGATGATCCGCATCTCCGTCGGCTCGCCCACAATGGCGATGGCGGGCCGGATCTCGCGCTCTGCAAGCTCGGGCACCAGCGCCTGTGCGCCGAGGCAGCCAACCTCCTCGTCATGGGTGAAGCAGAAATGCACCGGCCGCTTCAGGGTCTTGTGCGAGAATTCACGCGCCATCGCGAGGCTCGCGGCGATGAAGCCCTTCATGTCGCACGCCCCGCGCCCGTAAAGAGCATCCTCCCAGGCAGACATGCGGAATGGATCTGTGGTCCAGTTCTGGTCGGTCACGGGCACGACGTCGGAATGCCCCGAGAGCACGACGCCACCCGACCGCTCCGGCCCGAGCGTCGCGAAGAGATTCGCCTTCGCGCCGGTCGGATCCGCATAGACATCGACCTTCGCGCCGGCATCGTCGAGGATGTTGGCCATGTGGTCGATCAGGGCGCGGTTCGGCTCTGAAGAGACCGTCGGGTGCGCGATCAGATCGGCAAGGATGGTTTCTGTGGCCCAGAGATCGCTCATGTCTTCACGAACATCTTGCGGGGCCGGTTGCAGAAGGTTTCGGCCGGGCCGTCTTCGGTGATGAGGATCGACTCGGTGATCTCTAGCCCCCAATCGGCCATCCAGAGGCCGGGCATGAAGTGAAATGTCATGCCGGGTTCAAGCTCGGTCTCGTCCTCGGAGCGCAGGCTGATCGTCCGCTCGCCCCAGTCGGGCGGATAGGACAGCCCGATCGGATAACCGCAGCGCGCGCCGCGTTCGATGCCCGCGCTTTCGAGAGGCGCGGCCAGCGCGTTGGCGATGTCACAGGCACGGTTGCCCGCCCGCGCGGCGTCGAGCCCGGCCTCCAGCCCTTCGACAAGCGCCGCTTCCGCGCGCTTGAAGATGTCCGAGGGCTCGCCCAGAAAGATCGTCCGGCAGAACGGCGCGTGATAGCGGCGAAAACAACCCGAGATCTCGAAGAAGGTCGCCTCGCCCTGGTTGAAGGGGCGTCCATCCCAGGTGAGGTGCGGCGCGGCCGCGTCAGAGCCCGAGGGCAGCAGCGGAACGATCGCGGCATAATCGCCCCAATGGCCGTCCACGCCCGACAGCGCGTCGCGATACACCTCGGCCACCACCTCGTTCTTCGGCACCCCCGGCTCGACCCGTTCGACGAGCCCGTCGATGATCTTTTCGGAGATCTTCGCCGCGCGGCGGATGAAGACGAGTTCCTCTTCCGATTTCACCGCGCGCTGCCAGTTCACGAGCGCCGTCGCGTCGATGAAGGTGGCGTCCGGCAGTTCCTCGGTCAGCGATTGGTAGGCCTTGGCCGAGAAGTAGTAATTGTCCATCTCGATGCCGATCCGCACCTTGTCGAGCCCCATGCCGATCACGCGCTGGGCAAGGTCCTGCATCGGGTGTCGTTCGGTCGACTGGACGTAATTGTCGGCATAGCCGATGACGCGGTCGTCGCCCATCCAGACGGTCCGCACCGCGCCGTTCGAATCCTGGTTCCTGCCCCACCAGATCGGATCCGCGTCGGGAAAGACCAGGACGCCCTGGTGCACGTAGAAGGACCACCCGTCATAGCCTGTCAGCCACGCCATATTGGACGGGTCGGTGACAAGCAGAAGCTCGACGCCCGCGCGGTCCATTGCGCGCCGGGTCTTGTCGAGCCGCCGATTGTACTCGGCCTCGGAGAAAGGAAGGTCCTTCGAGAAGCGGTGAAATACCATGGGCAAGCCTTTCCGAAACGGATGTCGTTACCCTGTCATCTGTGCCCCTTTGTGTACAACGGGGCCTCACCAAAAACGACATGCGCGCGCGCAATCTTGCATTTGAACGACAATTTGCTGCTGTGCTCGGCAGAGACGGGCAACTTTTCGGCAGGATGTATACATCCAAAGGCTGGGCACCGCGCGATTCGTCCTCGCCCGATCTTCAGGCTTCCTGACGTTCTCTCGTCCTCAGTCACGAGGAGATTTGCCCGAATCTTCGCTTTTCGCAGTTCAAATGCCGCAAATGCCTAGCGGTTGACGCGCAAAGGGCCTTCTTCTTGGGTTTCTGAGCGACCCCACGGTCAAGACAGTTGCAAGTGAGGTCCTCACCATATTTAGTTCTTCAGTGACAAGCGGAGCCATAACCGCGTGAACGACAATCAGGGAGCCGAGATGGCGCAAGCGGCTGAGACCGACTCGTTCGTAGCATTCGAGCGAGTTCAAAAAAGCTATGATGGCGAGACACTCGTCGTTAAGGACCTCAATCTCTCCATGCCGAAAGGCGAGTTTCTGACGATGCTCGGGCCTTCGGGATCGGGCAAGACAACCTGCCTGATGATGCTTGCCGGTTTCGAGACGGCAACGCATGGGGCGATCAAGCTCGACGGCGTGTCGATCAACAATATCCCGCCGCATAAACGCGGGATCGGGATGGTATTTCAGAACTACGCGCTCTTTCCGCACATGTCGGTGGCCGAGAACCTCTCCTTCCCGCTGGAAGTTCGCGGCATCTCCAAGTCGGATCGCGAGGAGAAGATCAATCGCGCGCTCGACATGGTGCAGATGCGCAGTTTCGCCGGCCGCCGCCCGGCCCAGCTTTCAGGTGGCCAGCAGCAGCGGATCGCGTTGGCGCGCGCGCTTGTTTTCGAGCCCGAACTGGTCCTGATGGACGAGCCGCTCGGTGCGCTCGACAAGCAGCTGCGCGAGACCCTGCAATTCGAGATCACCAACCTGGCCCACGAGCTCGGCATCACGGTGGTCTATGTCACGCACGACCAGACCGAGGCGCTGACCATGTCTGATCGCGTCGCGGTCTTCGACGACGGACGCATCCAGCAGCTCGCGCCGCCGGACGAACTTTACGAGAGGCCGCAGAACAGCTTCGTCGCCCAGTTCATCGGCGAGAATAACACGCTCGATGGCGTGGTCGAAAGCATCAACGGCAATCAATGCACCGTTCGGCTCGATTCCGGCGACATCATCGACGCGCTGCCGGTCAACGTCGCAAACAAGGGCGAGCGCACGGTCGTGTCGATCCGGCCCGAGCGGGTGGAGTTCAACAAGGAGCGCCTCCAGGAAGGCGCACACCTGCTGAAGGCCGAGGTCAAAGAATTCATCTACATGGGTGACATCTTCCGCACCCGCCTTTCCGTGGCGGGGAACGACGATTTCATCATCAAGACGCGAAACGCGCCCGACCAGCGGCGTCTCAAGCCTGGCGAACAGCTCGAGATCGGCTGGCTCGCCGAGGATTGCCGCGCTCTGGACGCATAAGCACCGAATACCTCGACGCGCGCCCGGTTCGGGCCCGCGCGTCGGGGGTGCCATGAGGGTTCGAACGTCCGACCCGTGACGCGGGCCCCTCAAACCAAAAGACGGGCAATGACTAGGGAGACTGTAATGAAGTTCTCGAAGACACTTATGGCAACGACGGCTCTGACCGTTGCAGCCAGCGCGACCGCGTTCGCGCAGGATCAGGAAATGGCCGACAGCATGACGCTGGTCAGCTGGGGCGGTGCCTACCAGAACAGCCAGCAGCAGGCATATGTCGTACCCTACCTCGAGATGAATCCCGACGTATCCGTGAGCTGGGACGAAAGCTCCGCGGAAGCGGTCGCGCGTCTGCGCGCGATGAACGAAGCGGGCAACATCACCTGGGATCTCGTCGACGTCGTGGCTTCTGACGCCATCCGTCTGTGCGACGAAGGTCTGGCGATGGAGATCGACCACGACGAGATGCTCGAAGCCGCGCCCGACGGCACCGAAGCGTCCGACGATTTCGGCGACCTGATCGTCTCCGACTGCTACATCCCGCAGATCGTCTACTCCACAACCTTCGGCTACCGCACCGACATGGTGCCGGAAGGCGTCGAGGCCCCGAACGACATCTGCGACGTCTGGGATCTTGAAACCTATCCGGGTCAGCGCGCGCTGGAGCGTCGTCCGATCAACAACATGGAATGGGCTCTGCTCTGCGACGGTGTCGCGAAGGACGAGATCTATGACGTGCTCGCGACCGAAGAGGGCCAGGATCAGGCGCTCGCCAAGCTCGACGAGATCAAGGACCAGGTCGTGTGGTGGAACGCAGGCGCAGACACGCCGCAGCTTCTGGCCGACGGCGAAGTCTTCATGGGTTCGACCTATAACGGCCGCCTCTACTCGGCGATCGAAGAGCAGGACCAGCCCATCGGCATGATGTGGGACGCGCAGGTGTTCGACCTCGATGGTTGGATCATTCCCGAAGGTCTGCCGGAAGACCGTCTGGCACGCGTGATGGACTTCGTCCGCTTCGCGACCGACACGCAGCGTCTGGCCGATCAGGCAAACTACATCTCCTACGGCCCGGCGCGCCAGTCCTCGGCTCCGCTGGTTCCGGAGGACATGAAGCAGCACATGCCGACCGATCCCGAGAACTCGGCCAACACGTTCCTCTACAACTACGAGTTCTGGGCTGACTATCGCGACGATATCGACGCGAAGTTCCAGTCCTGGCTCGCACAGTAAGGACGAGATTCCGGGCGATGCGTCAAAGCACGTATCGCCCGGTGTGATACCGATGGGATGCGCCGCAGAGGCGCATCCCGCCAACCAAGAACGAGCGGCAATAAGACCGCGGCAGGGATGGGACCAAGCGACATGCCCAAGGGCTACATCATCGCCCATATCACCGTTGAGGATCCGGAGGCGTATCGCGAATACGTCGAGAAGGACACGCCCATCCTCACCGGCCTCGGTGGACGCTTCATCGTTCGCGGCGGCCCGTCCGAGGTCGTCGAAGGCGCATCCCATGACCGGCACGTCGTCATCGAATTCGACGATTACGCCAGCGCAGAGCGCGCATACCGCGACCCTGAATACCAGGCTGTCGCCGATATTCGCCGCCGCACCGCGCAAAGCACAATCATCCTCGCAGAAGGGGTCTGAGCCATGAGCGACGCCAGTACCGATCCGGACAAGATCGAGGGTCCGACGCCCGACAATGCGATGCGCGCCGCCAAGGCCGCCGATGACGGTCCGATGCTCGCGGCGGACGGAACGCCGCTCAAGAAATCGCTCGCCAAATCGCTGCGGGTGCAGAAGATGCGCGCGCTTATCCTGATCGCTCCGCTTCTGATCTTCGTTCTGGTCAGCTTCATCGCGCCCATCGGCGACATGCTCTTCCGCTCGGTCGAGAACCAGATCGTCTCGGACACGCTGCCGCGCACTACCGCGCGGATCGACGAGTGGGATTCGGCATCCGGCGAGACGCCGGAGGAGGCGTTGTACGAAGCACTGTTCTACGATCTCTTCGTCGCCGAAGCCCGGCGGGAACATACCCGTCTCGGCACCCGTCTCAATTACGAGATGACGGGCATGTCTTCGCTCTTCCGCCGCTCGGGTCGGAGCCTCGATGACATCTCGGACGTCTATCTCGACCAGTTCGAAGACCTCAATGAAGCCTGGGACGAGGCTCTGCCGTGGGCCGAGCTGATGGGCGATCCCGACTGGATCGCGGAGCAGCAGGCGTTCGACGAGGCTGGCGAAGATGGCCGGATGCCGCGGTTCGAGCTGCGCGAGGGCGCGATCAACGAATTCCCGAACGCGGCTGCCGCCTACGAGACCTTTGCGCGCTTCTCGCAAACCGAAGAAGAAGACAGCCCGCTGGAAGAAGAGCCTTACGGACTTGTCCATGTGGCGCTCTACAAGGATCTGACCGAAAACGGCTACAGCCAGTATGACGGCCCGCGCGCGGATCTCGTGCAGGAAGCTGATGCCGCGGTCGACGGGTTCGAGAGCATCGGCTTCAAGGAAGGCATGATCGAGATCGACGAGGATTGGGGAAATCCCGAGATCTGGACCACGCTGCAGATGTATTCGCCCGACTATACCACGGGCTACTTCCTGAACTCCGTGGACATGCAGAAGACCGCGGATGGTCCTGCGCTCCGCGATGCTGATGAGCGGATCTATGGCCTGTTGTTCCAGCGCACGCTCTTCATGTCGCTGGTCATCACCTTCAGCTGCATCGCGCTCGGCTATCCGGTGGCGTATCTGTTGTCGAACCTGCCGGCGCGTACGGCGAACCTCCTAATGATCCTCGTTCTGCTGCCGTTCTGGACGTCGCTTCTGGTTCGAACCTCGGCCTGGAAGGTGATGCTGCAGCAACAAGGCGTGATAAACGACGTACTGGTCTGGCTCGGCATGATCGGTGACGGCAGCCGGCTCGTGATGATCAACAACCAGTTCGGTACGATCGTGGCCATGACCCACATCCTGCTGCCATTCATGATCCTGCCGATGTATTCGGTGATGTCGACGATCCCGCCCTCCTATGTTCGGGCGGCCAGGTCTCTTGGTGCGACGCCGACGACGGCGTTCCGGCGGGTTTACTTCCCACAATCGATCCCGGGGATCGGCGCGGGCTCTATCCTCGTCTTCATCCTGTCGATCGGCTACTACATCACGCCCGAGATCGTCGGCGGCACCACCGGTACGTTCATCTCGAACCGGATCGCCTATCACATCTCGTCGTCTCTCAACTGGGGCCTCGCGGCGGCGCTGGGTACGATCCTGCTTGTGGTCGTGCTGGTGCTCTACTGGGCCTATGACCGCATCGTCGGCATCGACAACGTGAAACTCGGGGGCTGAGCCATGAATGACGTCGTTCTGACCGAAACCAAGGATCAGCCGCTCTGGTTCACCGCTTCCGTGATCGGCGCGGCGGGAGCCTTCTTCGGGCTCTTCGTCGGCACCGCGCAGGGCTCTGGGCTCGGCGGTGTGATCGTCGGCTTCCTGATCGCTGCCGCGCTCGGCGTCGCGGCGATCAAGCTCCTGGGCACGGAGATGGAGAAGACCTTCAAATATGGTCTGATCGCCATCTTCCTCGTCGCAGGCTTTGCCTTCGGCGGCCTCGCAGGCCTCATCGTCATGGGGCTCTTCGCGTGGTTCCTCGGCTGGTTCATCTACTGGATCGGCCGGCAACGATACCGCGAGTTCCTGCCGCCTTACCTGACCGCTCGTGAGGTCTTGTGGCATTACACCTTCCGGGTGCTCTGCGGCGCGGTACTCGTTTTCCTCATCACCCCGATCCTCGTGGTGATGCCGCTCTCGTTCAACGCCGAGAACTTCTTCACCTTCACGCCCGAGATGCTGCGCCTCGATCCTGACGGCTACAGCCTCAGGCATTACCGCGACTTCCTGACTAACCCCGAATGGACGAACGCGGTCTGGAACTCGGTCCGGGTTGCCCCGGTCTCCACACTGATCGCGGTGACGCTGGGCACGCTCGCGGCGATCGGCCTCAGCCAGAGCCACGTTCCCGGACGGCAAGCGATCATGGCGATCCTGATCTCGCCGATGATCGTGCCGCTCATCATCTCGGCGACGGGGATGTACTTCTTCTATTCGAAGATCGGCATCGTCGGCACCTATTGGGGCGTCGTACTCGCCCATGCGGTGCTCGGCATTCCCTTCGTCATCATCACTGTGACTGCAACGCTCGTCGGTTTCGACAAGTCGCTGGTGCGCGCCTCTGCCAATCTTGGCGCGAACCCGGTGCGGACGTTCTTCAAGGTGCAGATGCCGCTTATCCTGCCCGGCGTGATCTCCGGCGGTCTTTTCGCCTTCATCACGTCCTTCGACGAGGTGGTGGTGGTGATCTTCATCGGCTCGGCCGAGCTGCAGACGCTGCCCTGGCAGATGTTCACGGGCCTGCGGGAACAGATCTCTCCGACGATCCTCGCCGCGGCGACGATCCTCGTCTGTATCTCCATCGCGCTTCTGTCGACGGTCGAGATCCTGCGGCGTCGGTCGGAGAAACTGCGCGGGCTGAGCCCGAGCTGACATGGCGAAGGCAGCGCTCGCGAGGGTTCTTTACCCGGTCGAGCGCTGGCTCGACCGCCTCCGCCCCAAGCGGCGGACGGATAACCTCGTCATCGACCCTTATCTCGGCTACGCGACGGCCTCGGAGATCATACTCCGGGGCCGCGTCCTGACGGCCCTCCGGCGAACCAATCCGTCGCCCGAAGGGTCGTGGTGGACGAACCTGCGGCAGATGCTGTCGCTGTTCCTGACCCGCGAGGTCGCCGACATAGGCGTCACCGCTGGCGGGACCGAAGCCCGCACCGACGAGGAGGGCTATTTCGACCTGCATCTTCCTCGCGAGGATGCCGCTCCGGGCTGGGTATCGGTGCCTGTCACGGTCGAGGACGGTGAGACGCGCGAGCTGGAAGCCCTCGTTCCGCCGCATGATCCACCCTTCGCGGTGATCTCCGATATCGACGACACGGTGCTCCAAACTGGGGCCTATTCGCTTCTTCGCAATCTGTGGACGTCGCTGACCGGCAATGCGCTGACCCGCCACATCTTTCCCGATGCCGTCGCCTTGGTGCGCGGGTTCGAGGCAGCGGGCGCGCCAGTCTTCTTCGTCTCGTCCTCGCCGTGGAACCTGCACTTCTTCCTGCGCCGCATCTTCGAGCGGCACCATATGCCGAAGGCGCCGATGTTCCTGCGCGACCTCGGAATGTCGCGCACGCAGCTCATCTCGGGCACGCATGGCGACCACAAGGGCGGCTCCATCGACGTGCTGTTGGCCGCCCTGCCGGAGACGCCGTTCGTTCTGGTCGGCGATACCGGCCAGCACGATCCGCAGGTCTATCTCGACGCCGCGAAGCGACATCCGGGCCGCATTACCCGCGTGATCCTCCGCGAGCCGGGCAAAGGCGCGGGTGCCAAGGACAAGGCGGCGATGAAGGCGCTGGAAGCGATCGACGTGCAGGTGGAAAGCGCCAGGGATTTCTCGAAGATCTCGCCGGTCGGTTAAAACGCGGAGACGAGGTCCGATCCCATCCGGATCGCTGTTGCCAGGAGGAACAGCCCGAAAGCGAGCCGCAAGGCGCGGCGCGGGATGGCATGGGCGATCATCACCCCGACCCGTGCGAAGGTGGTCGAAAGCGGGATGATCACCGCGGCAAGAAAGAGGTTCACATAGCCCAGTGAGAAGGGCGGCAGGCCCTCGGCGCCGAACCCGGTGGCGGCGTAGATCAGCGCGCCGGGAAGGCCGATGATGAAGCCGATCGCGGCCGAGGTGCCGACCGCCTTGCGGATGTCGTAGCCGAGAAAGCTTAGGAGTGGGACGCAGACCGTGCCGCCGCCGATCCCCATCATCGCCGAGATTGCCCCAGCGACAACGCCGAGCCCCGCCCAGACCGGGCGTGAGAAGCTGCGCGGATTGGGCTCGGGGTTCGGGCTTCGCAGGATCATGTCGGCCGCCACGGCGAGCGCGACGACCGTGAAGACGGCGATCAGGGCATAGCCCGACACGACCCCGCCCAGAATGCCGCCGATGACCACGCCAACAAGGATCGCCGGGGCCCAGAGCTTCAACACCGAGAAATCGATCGAGCCCTTCTTGTAGTGCCCCCAGCCAGAGGAGAGCGAGGTGAAGACGATGGTCGCAAGCGAGGTGCCGACTGCCACCTGCATGATCAGCGCGGGGTCCATGTCGGTCAGTGACAACGCGATATAGAGCGCAGGGACAATGACGATGCCGCCGCCGACGCCGAGTAGGCCCGCGAGCACGCCGCCCACGACCCCGGCCCCGGCCGCGACGCCTGCCAGCGTCAGAAGCGTTGTCATGTCGAGACCGTCCATGCGTGACCTCTTGCTCTCAAGAAAAAATGCCCGCGCGAAATGGCGCGGGCTGGGCCGGTGCCGACCCTAGACCGGGGTCACCCGGAAAGACAAGGCGCTCAGGAGCGTACCTTGTCCTCGTAGGCCTGCGCGATCTCGCGGGTGATGCCGCCGACCTCGAAGGTGTAGTCGCCGATCTGGCCGACAGGCGTGACTTCAGCGGCGGTGCCAGTGAGCCAGCATTGCTCGAAGCTCTCGAGTTCCTCGGGCATGATGTGCCGCTCGTGCACCTTGATCTGGCGCTCTTTCAGCATCCCGATCACGGTCTGCCGCGTGAGGCCGTTGAGGAAGCAGTCGGGATCGGGCGTGTGCACCTCGCCATCCTTCACGAAGAAGATGTTCGCGCCGGTCGCTTCTGCGACGTAGCCGCGGTAATCCATGAAGAGCGCGTCCGAGCAGCCCTTGGCCTCGGCGGCATGCTTCGACGTCGTGCAGATCATGTAGAGACCGGCGGCCTTGGCATGAACCGGGATCGTCTCGGGCGAGGGGCGCTTCCACTTCGAGATATCGAGCTTGGCGCCCTTCATCTTCGCGTCGCCGTAATAGCTGCCCCATTCCCACGCCGCGATGGCAAGGCGGACTGGGTTCCGCGCGGAGGCGACACCCATATCCTCGCCGGCACCGCGCCATGCGACAGCACGCACGTAAGCGTCCGTCAGGCCGTTTGCCTTCAGCACCTCGGCCTTGGCGGTCTCGATCTGGTCGACGGAGAACGGAATGTCGAAATCGAGGCAGCTGGCGGAGTAGTGAAGCCGTTCCGAATGGTCCCGGCTGAGGAAGATCTTGCCGTTATAGGCCCGTTCGCCCTCGAACACCGAACTGGCATAGTGCAGCCCGTGCGTCAGCACATGCACATTCGCCTCGCGCCAATCCACCATCCGGCCATCCAGCCAGATCTTACCGTCGCGGTCGTCATAACCTCCGGCCATCGCGAGACTCCTCATTCGCGTTTTCATTTGTTGCGTGGGATACGTCCGGTTCGGACATAAAGTGTCCCAAAATCTGCGAGTCGCTACCAGTTCATGGTTGGAATGTCAACAAGACTGACTTAATGTCCTGAAAAAGACTTGAGGGACACACATGGCCGATCAGGACCACGCCTCACCGGCCGGCGGGGAGACGCTTCTCTTTCTGACGGACGAACAGCTTCGTCAGGGGATCGAGGCGATGTTCTTTGCCTATCGTGGCTTCACCGCCGACCCGGACATGATCCTTGCCGATTACGATTACGGTCGCGCGCATCACCGGGCGCTGCATTTCATCAACGGGGCCCCCGGAACGAACGTCAACAACCTGCTCGCCATCCTCGGTGTTACAAAACAATCGCTTAACCGTGTCTTGCGCACTCTGATCGGAGACGGTCTTGTTGAAAGCCGGGTAGGGCGGTCGGACAAGCGCGAGCGGCATCTCTACCTGACCGAGAAGGGAGCGGCCCTCGAGCGGGCCTTGTCGGACGCGCAGCGCGCGCGGATGCGCAAGGCTTACCGGGATGCCGGGCCCGAGGCGGTGGCGGGGTTCAAACGCGTTCTCGAGGCGATGATGGATCCCGAGATGCGGCGCAGATATCATGCGCTCAGGGAGGGAAGGGGATGAGCGATCCAGACGCACATCTGCTGATCGTCGATGACGACGAACGCATACGCGGGTTGTTGCAGAAGTTTCTCGTACGCCACGGGTTTCTCGTAAGCGCGGCGCGCGATGCGGCCCATGCGCGACGTCTCTTGCAAGGGCTCGAATTCGACATGATCGTGCTCGACGTGATGATGCCGGGCGAAGACGGCGTGAGCCTGACGCGGCATATCCGCGAAAGCGCTCTGACGCCGATCCTGCTTCTGACCGCCAAGTCCGAGACCGAAGACAGGATTTCAGGGCTGGAGGCCGGGGCGGATGATTACCTCACCAAACCCTTCGAGCCGAAAGAACTTCTCTTGCGGATCAACGCGATCCTGCGGCGGATGCCCGAACCTGCAGCGGATGCGGCCAAGCCGAAATTCATCACGCTCGGGCCGATCCGCTACGATATCGACCGGGGCGAGATGTGGCGCGGCGAGGAGGTCGTGCGGCTCACCGCCACCGAAACGCAGCTCATGCGGATCTTTGCGAAAACTCCCGGCGAGGCGCTGACCCGATCGCAACTGGTCGAAGACCTTGGCCGCGACAAGGGCCAGGCGCAGGAGCGCGCGGTCGACGTGCAGATCACGCGGCTCCGCCGGAAGATCGAGGTCAATCCGAAAGAGCCGCGCTACCTGCAGACCGTGCGGGGCGCGGGCTACATGCTCTCGCCCGACTGAGGCTCAGAGCTTGTCCATCGCCTGTGCGAGGTCGGTGTCTCGGTCGGTCAGTCCGCCCACGTCATGGCTTGTCAGCGTGACGGTCACGCTGTTGTAGACATTGGACCATTCGGGGTGATGGTCCATCTTCTCGGCATGGATTGCCGCTTTCGACATCCAGCCGAATGCACCCACGAAATCCTCGAACTTGAAGGTCTTGGTGATGCCCTTGCCGTCATCGGTCTTGGACCATCCGGCGTCGAGCACGGGCTTGAGATCGGCGTCGCTGAGTGTGTCGGTCATTCCTGCTCCTCTGGGTTGGCTTTGCGGAACGGGCCGTAGGAGGTGAGCACTTCGATATCCTCCTCGATGGCCCGGCGCTCTGCCTCAAGGTAATTCGCGACAGCGCCCGAGAAACCCTCGTCGGCAATCCAGTGCAAGGAATGCGTCTCGGTCGGCATGTAGCCGCGCGCGAGCTTATGCTCGCCCTGGGCGCCCGCTTCCACGGTGGCGAGGCCATGCGCGATGGCATAGTCGATAGCCTGGTAGTAGCAGGCCTCGAAATGCAGGCAGGGGTGGTGTTCGGTGCAGCCCCAATACCGGCCATAGAGCGCATCGCGACCGATAAAATTGAGCGCGCCGGCGACGTAGCGCCCCTCGCGCTCGGCCAGAACCAGCATCACGTCCTCGCGCATCGTTTCCTGTACAAGGTCGAAGAAGGCGCGCGTGAGGTAGGGCGTGCCCCATTTCCGCGCGCCGGTATCCTGGTAGAACTGCCAGAAGGCATCCCAATGCTCGGGCCGCAGGTCATCGCCGGAAATCTGGTGGATCGTGCCGCCGAAGTCCTGCGCCTGCCGCCGCTCTTTCCGCATGGTTTTGCGCTTGCGCGAGGAGAGCGAGCCGAGGAAATCGTCGAAACTCTCATAACCGTCGTTCCGCCAGTGAAATTGCTGGGTCACGCGGTGCAGAAGCCCCATATCCGCGCCGCGCAGAGCCTCGTCTTCGGTGCAGAAGGTGACGTGCAAAGAGGACAGCCGGTTCTCCGCGCCGATCTGGATCGCACCCTGAAGAAGCGCACCGAAGCCCACCTCTTCCATGCCCGGCCGCGTCAGAAGCCTCCGTCCCGTCGCGGGAGTGAACGGCACGGCGATCTGTAGCTTGGGATAGTAGCGCCCGCCCGCGCGCTCATAGGCATGGGCCCAGTTGTGGTCGAAGATGTATTCGCCCTGGCTGTGCCCCTTGGCATAAAGCGGGGCGACCGCGATCACCTGCCCGTCGATTTCGGCGACAAGATAACGCGGATCCCAGCCCGTCCCGGTGCCGACGGAACCGGATTGCTCCAGCGCATAAAGAAAACGATGCGTCGTGAACGGATCGTTCGGCGGTCCGCCATCCGATGTCTCCGGACAGGCGCAGGCATCCCAGACCTCCGGCGCGATATCGCCGAGGCTCTGGTACAGGCTTACGGAAATGCTGCGGTCGGTCTGCCCGTCATCCATGGCGCCCAATCCCCTTTCCGGCCAGTATCTGGCCCGGCGTTCAGGTCGATCAAGCGTCGTATCCCTCGAAGGTCACGTTGTCGGCAACGCTGCGGGCGTCTGCCTCCTCTTCGGGTGATCGGATCGTCCAGCACAGGATCGGCAGACCTGCGCGTTTGATCTCGGCGATCCGCGGACTTCTCAGCCCCTTTCTGTCATGGCTGACGAAACTCGCGCCGACGTTTTCAAGATCGGGGATGGCCGCAAGGCGCTCGCGGGTGGCGGCGGGAAGGATGGGCCAGTCGGATTGCAGGAAGGCGCAGGTCGTCAGGCCGCGCGGAATGTCCGGCAGAAGGTCGGCGCACCGGGCGACGCTGTGAGGATTGAACGACATGAGCGCGACCGGTCCGTCATAGCCCGCAAGCGCAGCCGCTGCGGCGTCCTCCAGAGGGCCGACATCGGGGCCCATTGCGCCGTCTTGATCCTTGATCTCGATCAGCAGTGGGGCACGCCCGTCGACGAGCGACAGGATGTCGGCCAACGTCGGTATCGGCTCGTCACCGTAAAGGAGCGGGATCGTCGTCAGGTCCGAGCTGTCGGTCTGGCGAAGCGGGCCGCATTGCCCGGTCAGCCGCCGCAGGTCGTAATCATGAAAGACCATCGCCACGCCGTCGCGCGAGAGCTGCAGATCGAGTTCTATGCCGTAGCCCTTCGCGATGGCGGCCTCGAAGGCCGCGCGGCTATTCTCGGGCCGCGAAAGGCGCGCGTCGTGGAACCCGCGATGCGCGATCGGGCGATCGAGGAAGGCGCGCGGCAGGGGCGGCATCGGTCAGGCGATCTCGAAGATGCCTTCGATCTCGACCGCGACGCCCATCGGCAGGGACGCCGCCGAGACCGCCGACCGCGCGTGCCGCCCAGCCTCTCCGAAGACCGCGACCATCAGGTCGGACGCGCCGTTCACGACCTTCGGTTGATCGGTAAAATCGGCGGTGGAATTTACGAAGCCCACGAGTTTCACCACCCGTTTGACACGCCCCAGATCGCCGCTGCAGGCCGCCTTGGCCTGCGCGATCAGCGACAGCGCGCAGCGCTCCGCCGCCTTTGCCCCGGCGGCGACATCGAGATCCTGACCGAGTTTGCCGGTGATGAGGCCGTCCGCATCCATGCTGATCTGGCCCGAGATGTGAAGAAGCGGCCCGGCCATCACGTACGGCACGTAATTCGCGGCAGGTGCGGGGGCGTCGGGCAGACTGTGGCCAAGCTCGGCCAGGCGGGTCTCGATATCATTGGGCATTGGTGGTCTCCGATCACGTCTTTGAAAGGACGCTAGTCGCGACAAGGGCGCTGCGAAAGGGCGTTTTTGAAAGACGGGCTTCGCGGAATGCGCGCGTCATGTAATCGGTGAGCGGCTTCAGCAGATAGGCAAGGGGCGTGCGCGCGCCGGTCTTCAGGAAGGCCTCGACCGGCATGCCGGGCACGAGCGAGACACCCTCGGGCAGCGTGTCTTCGGCGAACGCGATCTCTGCGCGGTAATAGCTGCGGCCAGATTGCTGCTCTGTCAGCGCATCTGCCGAGACCCAGGACACGGTGCCATCGATCCGGGGCGTGCGCCGCTGATCGAGCGCGGTGAGGCGCAGCGTGACCGGCTGGCCGGGCCAGACACGGTCGATCTCCGACGCCGCGATCTGGGCCATCACGCGGAAACTCTGGTCCTGCGGAACGAGCGTCATGATCGGATCGCGCGGCCCGATCACCGCCCGTGCGGCGGTGACCCGCAGATCGTGCACCACGCCCGCAATCGGCGCGACGATCTCGAGCCTGCGGCGATCCTCGGCCAAGGCCGCGCGGCGGGCGTCCAGGAGACGCAGATCGGCGCTCGTGTCCCGCAATTCCGCGATGACCTCCGCTCGGCGCTCTTCCTCGAGCCGGGCGGCCAGTGCATCGACCTCCTGGCTTTGCATCCGCGTGGCGCTGGCTTGCACGGCGAGCGTGTCGAGCCGTGCATCGAGCTGTGCCGCGGTTCGCTGAAGGCCCCGCACGCGCGTCATCTGCACCAGCCCCTGGTCGAGGAGGCTCTGCTGGTCGCCCAGCTCTTCGCGCACGATGGCCCGCTCCGCGATGATGCCCGCGCGTTCCGTCGCGTGGGCGCGCAGCTCTTCGGCGAGGCGGGCGCGCATGATCTCGCGCTCGCGTGTCTCCTCCGCGCGGGTGCGGGCACGGGCATCGAAGAGGTTTTCCTGCCCGGTCGCAAGTTCGGCCACAGCCGGATCGGTCTTGGCCCGCGCGAGAAGGGGGGCCGCGAAGGAGAGAGTGTCGCTGCCGTCCCGCTCCGCCTCGAGCCGGGCGCGGCGGGCAAGGAGTTCGAAATACTGGCTGTCGGCCTCCGCGATCTCTGCATCGAGCCGGGTGGGGTCGAGCCGGACGAGTGTGTCGCCCGCCGCGACGCTGTCCCCCTCACGCAGGGGAACCGCTGCGACAACTCCGCCTTCGGGATGCTGGACGACGACCTCGTCCGTCGCGACCTCGATCACCGCCGGAGCGATCACCGCGCCCTCGATGCTCGCCGTCGCGCCCCAAAGGCCGAGGCCGCCCGCAAGGGCCGCAAGAACGGTGAGCCCGCCAAAGATCGGACCTTTCAGCGAATAGGAACGCCCGCTCATCCCGCCGCGCCTTCCGCACCTCGAACGGCAGGCGCGAGGCTTGCATGGTTGGCGACGCGCGCGCGCAAGACCTCTTCGCGGGGGCCGAGCGCCGTGCGCTGCCCCGCTTCGAGCATCATCAGGACATCGCATTCGGCGATGGCTGAAGGTCTATGCGCCATGATGATTGCCGCGCCGCCTGACGCTTTCACGCTACAGACGGCGGCGTTGAGCGCGGTCGCCCCCGGGTGGTCGAGATGCGCGTCGGGCTCATCGAGAACGAGCAGCACCGGATCGCCGTAGAGCGCCCGCGCGAGGCCGATCCGCTGTGCCTGCCCACCCGAGAGAGGCGCGCCGGGGGCGGTTATCTGGGTCTCGTATCCTTGCGGAAGGCTCAGAATCATCTCGTGCACGCCGGCTGCCTTGGCCGCTTTCAGGATCGCCTCGGCATCGGGATCTTCGTCCATCCGGGCGATATTCTCCGCCACGGTGCCATCGAAGAGACTCACGCGCTGTGGCAGGTAACCGATCAATCGCCCCAGGCGTTCGGGATCGTAACGGTCGAGCCGCGCACCGCCGAGGCGGATCTCACCGATCCGCGCAGGCCAGAGGCCGACCAATGCGCGGGCGAGCGTGGTCTTGCCGGCGCCGGACGGCCCGATGACGCCGAGCGCCTGGCCGGGCGCGATCTCGAAGCTGACATTGCGAAGCGCGGGATGCGCTTGCCCTGGCGGCAGAATGGTCACGCCCTGCGCCTCGATGCGGCCTTCGGGCCGTGGCAAGGCGAGGAGTTCGGGCGCTTCGGGCTCGGTGTCCAGCGATCGGCTCATGCTGCGCCAGGCGGCAAGCGCGGTGGAAAGGAGCCGCCATTGCCCGATCACCGCCTCGATCGGCGCAAGCGCACGGCCCAGAAGGATCGATGCCGCGATCATCGCGCCGGGACTGACCATTCCGGCGATGGCAAGCCATGCGCCAAGACCGAGCATCGCCGACTGCAGGAGAAGCCGGATCGCGCGCGCCGTGGCTGTGAACCCGCCGACCCTGTCCGAAAGCATGACATGATCGTCGAGCGCGGTGCGTCTGCGGCGCAGCCAGCGATCCTCGAGACTGCCGCGCATTCCGAGTGCGAAAATGGTCTCGCGTTCCCCCTTGGCCTGCGCCTCGAGTCGCTGCGTGCGGGTCTGCTCTGCAGCGAGGCCGGATTCCTGCGGCGTCGTCGTCCAGCGCTGCGTCAGCGCGATCAGCACGAGGACCGCGCCGCCCGTCAGCGCAAGAAGGCCGAGCCACGGATGGAAGAGCGCGATGACCAGGAGAAACAGTGGTGTCCAGGGAATGTCGAAGACTGAGGCGGCGGCCGTCGAGGACAGACCACGGGTCACGGTCGACAGCGCCTCCGGCCCTGGAGCCGGACCTTGATGCATG
This sequence comes from Roseivivax sp. THAF30, assembly GCF_009363575.1. Classification (NCBI taxonomy): domain Bacteria; kingdom Pseudomonadati; phylum Pseudomonadota; class Alphaproteobacteria; order Rhodobacterales; family Roseobacteraceae; genus Roseivivax; species Roseivivax sp. THAF30. The sequence continues at coordinate 233,300 of NZ_CP045389.1, forward strand.
TTGTCTTCAGTCTGTGCGAGGGCGAGGCGGAAGGCGACGGGATCGAGCCGCGCCTGAAAGCTCGCCGCGATCCGCGACAGCGCCCGGCTGCGGAAGGCATCGATGAGCCCCATCGCGGCATAGAGAAACAGCGCGAGCGCCGACAGCGCCACGAGCGTCTCGACCGAACCGGAGCCCAGTACGCGGTCGTAGACTTGCAGCATGTAGAGGGGACCGGTGAACATCAGAAGGTTGATCGCGGCGCTGAAGAGCGCCACGGCAATCAGCCCGCGCCGCACGCCCCGCCGCGCGCGGCGCAGCTCTGCCCTCGTCGATTCGCCCCTCGATACCATCGCGTCCGATCCCCGTCCGGGACGCACCTTACGCTACGGTATGTTACCTGTCCATTTACGGCTGCGCGCCGCGTGACGGGGTCAATTGCCGAAGAGATCCCGCAACACCGAATCGATGATCGCGCCCACCGGGTCCTGCGGTTGCTGGCGCCGCTGCGGTTGCGGTTGGGGTTGCTGCTGCGGCTGGGGTTGCTGCTGGACCTGCGGCTGCGGTGCCTGCGGCACCGACATCGGCAGATCGCGCACGGGCAGGCCGTCATGGACCCGTGCCATCGTCTCGCGCCAGATCTCGGACGGCAGACCGCCGCCGGTAACACCGCTCAGAGGCGTGTTGTCGTCATAGCCCATCCAGACACCGGCCACGTAATCAGCGGTGAAGCCCACGAACCAGGCATCGCGCTGCTCGTTCGAGGTGCCGGTCTTGCCGGCGGCGGGTCTGCCGATCTGCGCCCGCGTTCCCGTGCCTTCGGAGATCACCTTCTCCATCATGAAGACGAGCTCACGCGCGGCTTCCTCCTGGATCACGCGCTCCCCGATGCCGCCTTGCACGTCGAGCAAGGGCTCGTTGTCGCCCTGGTAACGCAGCTGGTTGACGCCGTAAGGCTTGACCGAGGAGCCGCCGTTGAGAATGCCCGCATAGGCGCCCGTCATCTCGAGCAGCGTCGATTCCGACACGCCGAGCGCGACCGACGGGGTGTCCACCACGCGGCTGTCGATACCGAAATCCGTGGCGACGCGCGCCACGAGGTCGCGCCCGACGCTCTCGGAAATCTTCACCGCGGGAATGTTCAGAGAGCGCTTCAACGCTTCCGTCAGCGTGACGCGGCCGGCGTAGTTTCTAGAGTAGTTCTCGGGGCACCATTGGCCCGACCCCGGAATGTTCATGCAGAATGGCTCGTCGACCACGGTATCGTAGGGGCTGTAGCCGAGCTCGAGCGCGGTTGCGTAGACGAAGGGCTTGAAGGCTGACCCGGTCTGGCGCTTGGCCTGTGTGGCGCGATTGAAGACGCCCGACACGCCCGTCTTGCGTCCGCCGACCATCGCGCGCACCGCGCCGTCCGCGGACATCACGACGATCGCCGCCTGCGCCTTCGAGCCATCGCGGACCTTCTCGTCGAAGATCTGGATCATCGCATCCTCGGCGGCCTGCTGCAGGCGCGGGTCTAGCGTCGTGGTGATCTCCACATCCTCGCGCGAGGAGACATCCGCAAAGGGTGGGAGCGTGTCCATGATCCAATCGGCGAAGTAGCCGCCATCCCGGCGTTCGGCCGCCCGCGAGAGCGTCGCGGGGTTGGCTCTCGCGGTCTGCGCTTCGGCAGAGGTGAGGTATCCTTGGTCCTCCATCAGCCCGATGACCACGTTCGCGCGGTTCTGGCTGCGCTCGAGATCATTGGTGGGCGCAAGTGTCGACGGGGCCGTCAGAAGCCCGGCGAGCATCGCGGACTCGGACGGCTCTAGAAGCGCGGCGGGTTTCGAGAAATAGCGCTGCGACGCGGCCTCCGCGCCGTAGGCGCCGCCGCCCAAATAGGCGCGGTTGAGGTAGATCGAAAGGATCTCGTCCTTGCTGTACTTCGCCTCCATCGCCAACGCGTAGATCGCCTCGCGGGCCTTCCGCGCGATCGAGCTTTCCCGGCAATCGGCAATGTATTGGCTTTCCGTTTCCCAGACCGAACTGTCGTAGCGCACGCCGAGGCAGAGCAGTTTCGCCGTCTGCTGCGTGATGGTCGAGCCGCCATGACCCGAGAGGGGGCCACGCCCTTCGCGAAGGTTGATGCGAATGGCCGAGGCGATGCCGCGCGGGCTGACACCGACATGCCAGTAAAACCGTCGGTCCTCTGTCGCGATGACTGCGTGCTTGAGGTGACGCGACACGGTGTCGGCGGTGACCACGCCGCCGAACTGATCGCCGCGCCAGGCGAACACCTCGCCGTTCCGGTCGTAAAGCGTCACGGACCCGTTCGCGCGGCCGTCGAGAAATTCATCGACAGGGGGAAGTGTCGTGTAGGTGTAGCCGACCCATAGCCCGACCAGCAGAATTGCCACCAGGGCGACGCGCGACGTGACAACCCAAACAAGCCGCATCAGGAAGCGGAAAAGCCCAAGGATCATGGCTGCGATCGGGTTGAGCTTGCGTCCGCCGCCGCCGCGACCGCCACGCTTTTTCGGAGGCGTTTTGCGGGCTTTCGGTTTGGCCGGCTGTGCCTTGCCCTTGGCCGGCCGCCGGTCGGCGACAAGCCTGCGCTTGTTCTTCGGTGAATCGCTCATGGGTCCTGCCGGGGCCTCGTTCGTTTCGGGGAAGATAAACCTTCGGCGGCCGGATGTGGACAGAGCCTCGCGGATTTTTCAGAGTTTTATAAGTGCTCAATTCTTGTGCGTTTAGTCTGGAGCGCACAAAAATTATGCGAAAACTCAGGGGTGACGGCTCGAAAACGGGCGTTTTCCTTCCCCTAATCCCTCCGTCTTTCTTTTCTGCAGCTGCGAATTGCAGGTTCCGGCCTGCCAAACCGAAAGGGACGAAGGTGAAACTCATCATTGCGACGATCAAGCCGTTCAAGCTGGAGGAGGTGCGCGAGGCGCTCACCGCCATCGGCGTGCGCGGCATGATGGTGACCGAGATCAAGGGCTTCGGATCGCAGTCCGGCCACACGGAAATCTATCGCGGCGCGGAATATGCCGTGAATTTCGTACCGAAGATCAAACTCGAAATCGCCGTTGCAGCCTCGATGGCCGACCAGGTGATCGAGACGATCGCCAAGACCGCGAAGACCGGCAAGATCGGCGACGGCAAGATTTTCGTGCTCGATGTGGGTCAGGCGATCCGCGTCCGGACCGGCGAAACCGACGCGGACGCGCTCTGAGCGCGCGGCGGCTCGCCAACAAGATCACAAAGGGAAACGGACACAATGAAACTTTTCAAGACACTCGCTCCGGCCGTCGCGCTTGCCGCGCTCCCGAGCCTCGGCCTCGCCCAGGAGGCAGAGGCCGCGCCGGACATCAATCCGTATATCTTCACCACCCTGCTGTTCCTCATCGGCGGCTTCCTGGTGTTCTGGATGGCAGCGGGCTTCGCGATGCTCGAGGCCGGCCTCGTGCGCTCCAAGAACGTCACGATGCAGCTCACCAAGAACATCGCGCTCTTCTCGATCGCGGCCATCATGTACTGGCTCGTCGGCTTCAACCTGATGTATCCCGGAGATGGCTGGATCATCCCCGGCTATGTCGGCGGCTTCTTCAACATCACCTCGCTTGAGCCCGTGGGTCTCGACGCGGCCGATGCCGCGCTCGATTACGCATCGGTCGGCTCGGACTTCTTCTTCCAGCTGATGTTCTGCGCGACCACCGCGTCGATCGTTTCGGGCACCCTGGCCGAGCGTATCAAGCTGTGGCCGTTCCTGATCTTCGTCGTCGTGCTGACCGGCTTCATCTATCCGATCGAAGCATCCTGGCAGTGGGGTGGCGGCTGGCTCTCCGAAGCGGGCTTCTCCGACTTCGCAGGCTCGACGCTGGTACACGCAGCCGGTGGCTGGGCGGCTCTCGCGGGTGCCCTTATCCTCGGTCCGCGCCTCGGCAAGTACTCCAAGGATGGCCGCACCGTGCCGATGCCGGGTTCGAACCTCGCGCTCGCCACTCTGGGTACGTTCATCCTGTGGCTCGGCTGGTTCGGCTTCAACGGCGGCTCGCAGCTCGCAATGGGCACCGTGGGTGACGTCACCGATGTCAGCCGGATCTTCGCCAACACCAATATGGCCGCTGCCTCGGGTGCGGTTGCCGCGCTGATCCTCACGCAAGTGATGTACAAGAAGCCCGACCTCACCATGACGCTGAACGGCGCCCTCGCAGGTCTCGTGTCGATCACGGCAGAGCCGCTCGCTCCGTCGCTCTTCGGCGCGCTTCTCACCGGTGCGGTCGGCGGTGTGATCGTGGTCTTCACCGTGCCGCTGCTCGACAAGCTGAAGATCGACGACGTCGTCGGCGCGATCCCGGTACACCTCTTCGCCGGTATCTGGGGCACGCTCGCCGTGGCCTTCTACACCGGCAACTGGGGTGCACAGATCATGGGCATCGTCTCTATCGGCATCTTCACCTTCGTGGTCTCGGCCATCGTCTGGTTCATCCTGAAGGCCCTCGGCGGCATCCGGGTGTCCGAAGAAGCAGAGATCGCGGGGCTCGACATGTCCGAGCTCGGTATGGAGGCATATCCCGAGTTCTCCAAGGGCTGAGCTCCTCCCTCACAGCCTTTGAATGACGGACCCGGGCGAGCGATCGCCCGGGTTTTTTGCTGTCAGGAGATCCGGCGGCACCGAGCGCCTTCGAGCCGCAAGCGACACTCGACGCACAGAAGCGGCAGCGCGACGCGAGACGCGGCGAGCGTTACGGGCAGAATCGCGTCGGGCCTGACGAGGAACATCGCCTCGGCCAGCGCCGCCTCGCGTTCGGCCTCGAGCGAGACCAGCAGGAACCGGCAGAGCGCGTCCTCGTCCGGCGTCAGCGCCGCATCGCCGGGATCGCCGAGACGCGGCATGTGCCAGGCGCTTTTCCGCAGGATCCTGTCGAGATCCTCGAACGCAGAGAGGCAGGCGCGGGCTCGTCCCGCACCGAGGTCATGGCAGAGCCCGGACCAGACCTGAGCCTGAGCCTCGGCCCCCTCCGGCCAGAGCCGGAGCATCACGAGAAAGCGTGCTTCGGGACTGCGAAGCATCTCGATACGCCGCGTCGCGATTTCGGAGGAAACGAGGGTCTGATGCATGAGCGGTCCTTTCGCGATTATTCCTGATTAAAACAATCAGAAAAGTCAATCGCGCCATTGCTTGCTGAGGAGCCGAAGGTCGAAGATCCGCCGATTGCGGCGCGACTTTTCAAAAAAGTCAGTTCCGCTTCGCGCCATGTCGCGCTAGCTCAAGTTACATGGATGTCGTTGTCGTCATTGCGATTATCGCGGGATTGTTCATCGTGCTCGGCGTGGCTGAACCGCTCGCCGGTCGCTTGCGGCTGCCTTACACGGTGATCCTCGCGCTGATCGGGATCGTGATCGGCCTTCTTGCCTCGTTCTTCCTCAGAACCGAGCTGACCGATGCTCTGAACCCGGTCGCGAATGCGATCCTCGATTTCCCGATCCGCTCGAACGTCTTCCTTTATGTCTTCCTGCCGACGTTGCTGTTCCAGGTGACGCTTGGCATGAACCTGCGCCGCATGGCGGACGATTGGGTGCCGATCCTCGTCCTTGCCGTGGTCGCGGTCTTCTTCTCGACGCTGGTCGTAGGCTACACGCTGTCGCTGGTCAGCGGGATGGAACTTGTGGCCTGTCTTCTACTGGCGGCGATCGTATCGACGACCGATCCGTCGGCGGTTGTCTCGATCTTCCGCTCCATCGCCGCGCCACGGAGGCTTGCGCGCATCATCGAAGGCGAAAGCCTGATGAACGACGCCGCGGCCATCGCGCTCTTCGGTCTTCTGATGGGCTTCGTGATGCAAGGGGTGCCGGACCCGACATGGACCGGGGCGCTCCTGAGGTTTCCCGGCCTCATCTTCGGCGGTGCGGCGGTCGGGTTCCTGCTGGCGAGGGCGACCGTCTTCGTGATGTCCTTCTTCGATCGCTACGAGGCGGCGCAGGTGTCGCTCTCGGTGGCGCTACCCTATCTGGCCTATATCGCCGCCGAGCAGATGCTCGGGGCTTCGGGCGTCATCGCCGTGGTCGCCTCGGGCATGACGATGACGGTGGCGGCCCCCGGTGCCATCAGCCCGACGAGTTGGAACAACATGCGCGAAGTCTGGACGCTGTTGTCGCACTGGGCGGGCGGCTTAATCTTCGTTCTCGCCGCACTGCTGATCCCGCGCCTTTTGCAGGATGTGACGCTTCTCGATATCGGCCTCATCCTCGTCGTCGCCGGGGCGGCGCTTGCGGCGCGGGCGGTGATCCTGTTCGGGCTTCTGCCCCTCCTGACGCTGGTGCGCCTTTCTCCGGCGGTGGAGCGGCCCTACCGCACTGCGATCCTCTGGGGCGGCTTGCGCGGCGCGGTGACGCTGGTGCTGGCGCTCGCCGTCACCGAAAGCCTGCGCGTGCCCGAAGAGACGCGCCGCATGATCGGCATCCTTGCCACGGGCTATACGCTGTTCACGCTGATCGTTCAGGGCTCGTCGCTGAGATGGGTTATCAGCAAGCTGCGGCTCGACCGTCTCTCGCCGCTCGACGCTGCGCTGGCAAAGCAAGTCATTGCCGTGGCGCTTCAGGCGGTCCGCGAAGAGGTTTCGGAGACCACCAAGAACTACGACATCAGCCATGACATCGCCCGATCCGAAGCCAAGAGCTTCGGTGAGCGGCTCGACGGGGCGGTCAAGGAGGCCGAGAACTCCGAAGACGTCCTTGATCGCGACCGGATCACGCTGGGCCTCGTTGCGTTGGCCAGCGCGGAGCGGGACATCGTTCTGGAGCGCCTGAAAGAGCGTGCCGTCTCTTCGCGGCTCGGAGACCGCATCCTGTCGGACGTGGACCGGCTGGTCGAGGCGGCGCGGCAATCGGGCCGCTTCGGATATCGCCGCGCCGCGCGTCAGGCGGTTGGGTTGAACCTGTCCTTCCGAATTGCGGTGCGGCTCTTCAACCGCGCGCGCATCTCCGCGCCACTCGGGCGGCTGACGGCAGACCGCTTCGAGGTGCTGCTGTTGCAAGGCCTCGTCCTGCGCGATCTCGACGGGTTCATCGACCGGCGCATCCGGCGCATTCACGGCCGGCGCGTGGCCGAGCTCTTGCACGAGCTTCTGGCGCGGCGCGCCGAAATGGTCGAACAGGCGCTCGACGGTCTGCGCCTGCAATATCCCGGGTATGCCGAGGAACTCGAGCGCCGCTTCATCCGGCGCACGGCGCTGCGGCTGGAGAAACGCGAATATGACGAGCTTCTCGAGGAAGGTCTGATCGGGGTCGAGCTGCATACCGACCTGATGCACCGTCTGGCCCGCCGCATGGCGCGCGAGGATCGTCGGCCGGCGCTCGATATCGTACTGCAAAAGGCGGAGATCGCGCGGCAATTCCCGCTTTTTTCGGAACTCGACGATGCGACGCTGCAGCGTCTCTCCAAGGCGCTGATTACGCGCTACGCCTCCGAAGGCGACATGATCCTCAGCCATGCCTCGGTGCCGGAGACGGTCTATTTCATCGCATCGGGCGCAGTCGAGCTCCGTACGCGCGGCGTGTCCTACCGGCTTGGCCGGGGCGAATTGTTCGGCCAGCTTGCCATGCTCACGAAATCGGCGCGCAAGACCGAAGTGCGCGCGATCGCACCTTCGACGCTGCTCGCCCTCGACGAGCGGCGATTCCGCCGGCTCCTGCGCCGCTCGACCGCGCTGCAGGACGCGGTGCGCGAAAGCGCCGAGAAGCGCGGCATCAAGGTGCCCTATCTCGACGAGCTTCAGGAGCAACGCGAGGTGAAATCATCGGGCAAGCGCACTAAGTCCCCCGGATGGACAGAGACGCGCGAAGAGGATAGCCACGACGGTCATGGCAAAGAAGAAAGACGATAACCCGAATTACAAGGTGATCGCCGAGAACCGGCGCGCCCGCTTCGACTATCAGATCGAAGAGGATGTGGAATGCGGGATCGTGCTCACGGGCTCAGAGGTGAAATCCCTGCGCCTCAACCAGGCGAACATCGCCGAGAGCTATGCCGAGGTGAAGGATGGCGAGTTGTGGCTGATCAACAGCTACATCGCGCCGTACGAGCAGGCGATGTTCGGCCACGAGGATCGCCGCCCGCGCAAGCTTTTGGCCTCCCGGCGCGAGCTGGCGCGGTTCTGGAACGAGACGGCGCGCAAGGGCATGACGCTGGTTCCGCTGGTCCTTTATTTCAATCATCGCGGCATGGCGAAGATCAAGGTGGCGCTGGCCAAGGGGAAAAAAACCCATGACAAGCGCGAAACCGAAGCCAAGCGCGACTGGAACCGGCAGAAGCAAAGGCTTTTGAAAGAACATGGCTGAGCTTGCCTCTGCCCTGGCCGCACCGTAATCAAAGCCCGCACTCCATGACCCGAGCGAGGTGGTGAACGTGACAGACGATCCCAAGACCCTGGTCTCGACCGACTGGCTGGCCCGGCATCTGTCGGATCCCGACCTTCGTATCCTCGATGCAAGCTGGTACCTGCCGGATATGGGCCGGGAAGGGCGCGCGGAATACGACGCCGCGCATATTCCCGGGGCGCGTTTCGTCGATATCGACGATCTGAGCGACGCGCGGTCGGACTTGCCGCACATGGCCCCGCCGCCCGAGAAGTTCATGAGCCGGATGCGTGCAATGGGCGTCGGTGACGGTCATCAGGTCGTGGTCTATGACGGCGCGGGCATGTTCTCCGCTGCGCGGATCTGGTGGCTATTCAAGTTGATGGGTCACGCCGATGTCGCGGTGCTCGACGGCGGCTTTCCGAAATGGCAAGCCGAGGGCCATCCCGTGGAGGATGTCGCGCCCGTGGTGCGCGATCGGCACATGACCGTGCGGCGCCAGGCCCATCTTGCACGCGATGTCACGCAGGTCTCTTCGGCGGCGAAACTTGGCGATCACGAGATCATCGACGCCCGCTCTCCCGGCCGCTTCCGGGGCGAGGAGGCGGAGCCGCGCCCAGGCATGCGCGCAGGTCACATTCCCGGCTCCAAGAACGTCCATTACGCGGCCTTGCTCAACGAGGACGGCACGATGAAGGCGCCCGACCAGCTTCGGGACGTGTTCGAGAGCGCCGGGATCGACCTTTCCAAGCCCGCAATCACCACCTGCGGATCCGGCGTCACCGCCGCGATCCTGAGCCTTGCCATGGAGCGGTTCGGCAAGAGCGACCATTCCCTTTATGACGGCTCCTGGTCCGAATGGGGCCAGTTTCCCACCTTGCCCGTCGCAACCGGAGACGACTGATGTTCGAACATCTCAAAGAACAACCCGCCGACAAGATCCTTGCCCTGATGCAGGCCTACAAGGACGATCCGCGCGAGGACAAGATCGACCTCGGGGTCGGCGTCTACAAGGACGCCACGGGCAACACGCCGATCATGCGCGCGATCAAGACCGCCGAGAAGCAGCTCTGGGAGGCCGAGGAGACGAAGGCTTATACCGGGCTCGCGGGCGATCCGAAATTCGGGGATCGCATGGCCGAGCTGGTGCTCGGCGACGCGGTTCCGCTCTCCAAGGTCGCGCGGGTCGCAACGCCCGGCGGCACCGGTGCGGTGCGCCAGGCCTTCGACATGATCCGCATGGCCAATCCCGATGCGCGCGTCTTCGTCTCGGATCCGACTTGGCCGAACCACCTGTCGATCCTGAAGCACATGGAGATTCCCCATGTTGCGTATCGGTATTTCGACAGCGAGACCGGCGGCGTCGATTTCGAGGGCATGATGTCCGATCTCGCGGAGGCAAAGCGCGGCGACATCGTGCTGCTGCACGGCTGCTGTCACAACCCGACGGGCGCGAACCTCAACATGGAGGAGTGGAAGGCGGTTGCGGACCTTCTGAACAAGCAGGGCGCGATCCCGATGATCGACATCGCCTACCAGGGATTCGGCGACGGGCTCGAGGACGACGCCGCTCCGACGCGCCTCGTTGCCGCGCATTGTCCCGAGACGCTGATCGCGGCCTCCTGTTCCAAGAATTTCGGCATCTACCGGGAGCGGACGGGCTGTCTGATGGCCATCGCCCACGAAGAAGGCCGCCACAAGGTGAACCAGGGCACGCTGGCCTATCTCAACCGGCAGAACTTTTCCTTCCCGCCCGATCACGGTGCGCGGCTGGTGCTGATGGTGCTGGGCGACGACGCGCTTCGCACCGATTGGGAGGCCGAGCTCGAGGACGTCCGCACCGGCATGCTGCGCCTGCGACAGCAACTCGCGGACGAGCTGCGCGAACGCTCCGGCTCGGACCGGTTCGGCTTTCTTGCGCAGCATCGCGGCATGTTCTCGCGGCTCGGCGTCGGACCCGACAAGGTCGAGGCGCTGCGGGAGAAACACGGGATCTACATGGTCGGCGACAGCCGCATGAACATCGCTGGCCTCAACGAGGAGACGGTGCCGAAGCTCGCCCGCGCGATCATCGACGTCGGCATTTGATCCGGCGGAGCGGGCGGCAGGGCCGCCCGCGCAGGTCATGTCGTCCGGGGCCATAGGCCCCGGTCTCCGGTTTGCCTCCGGCGGGAGTATTTATCGCCGGCTCATACATGAAGCGCAGACGCGAAACCCCCGCCGGCGTGAGGCGCGGCGGGGGTGGCCATGCATCCGTATGATCCGGCGCGGTCATCGGCGCTCCCGCCTGTACCGCGCGTCGACTTTGGCCGGGCCTGGTTAATTCAAGGTTTACGTGCGGTGATAGGGCGTTCCCGCCAGGATCGTGGCGGCGCGGTAGATCTGCTCGGCGAGCATCACGCGGGCCAGCATGTGCGGCCAGACCATCTCTCCGAGACTGAGCGTGGCGTCGGCACTGTCGCGAAAGGCATGGTCGAGCCCGTCCGCGCCGCCAATGGCGAAGACGACATCCTGCCGGCCGGTATCGCGCCACTTGGCCAGAAGATCCGCGAATTGAGGGGAAGACAGGCGCGCGCCGCGTTCGTCGAGGCAGCACAGTAGGGCACCTTTGGGCAGGGCGGCGGAGAGAAGAGCGGCCTCCGAGGCTGCGCCGCCGCCTTTCTTGTCCTCGACCTCGGTCACGTTTACCGGGCCGAGGCCGAGGCCCCGACCGGTCTTTCCCGCGCGGTCAAGGTAATCGTCAACGAGCGTTTTCTCCGGCCCCTTTCGGAGCCGGCCGACCACGCAGAGATGCAGCCGCACCTACTGGGCTTTGTGGGCCTGCGGCGCTGGCATCCACATCTTCTCGATCTGGTAGAACTCGCGCACTTCGGGACGGAAAACGTGAACGACCACGTCGCCCGCATCGATCAGAACCCAATCGCCGGTTTCCTTGCCCTCTGTCTTGGACAGGATGCCGTAGGCTTGTTTGAGATCGTCCGCGACCTTTTCTGCGATCGCTCCGATCTGGCGCGACGACCGGCCCGAGCAGACCACCATGTAATCGGCCATGGCGGATTTCCCGCGCAGATCGATCTGCACGACGTCTTCGGCCTTCATGTCGTCGAGGGTGTTCCGGATCGCGGCAAGCGTCGTCTCGCTTGCGGGTTCGGAATGAGTCTGGCCCGTCATCGGGCCGCCGATGTCAGCGGCATAGGCCGCGGAAGCATTAGGCACCAGGACAATGTCCTCCTCTGGATGACGCGCAGATTAACGCACCGCGCATGGCGTGAGTAAAAGATAGCATCGCGGGCATGAAATCTCAATGACACAGCCATCACGCGCCGTAAGGCACCCACACGGTCTTGATCTCGGTCGCGGCATCGAGGAACGCGCGGGCGCCTGCCTCGGGTCCGAACCAGTCGCGGCTCTTGCCGTAATTGACCCAGCTGCGCTTCAGGTTGCCCGCCGCACGGCGTTCGATTCCGGCGGAGAGATCCGCGCCGGAGAAGGACCAGACCGAGTCCACGTCCGCGTGATCGGCGAGTGTCTTCGCCAGATCCTCGTGCGGTCCGGTCAAAAGGTTCACGGCCCCTGGCGGGATGTCCGAGGTTTCGAGGAGCTGGGTCATCTCCTGCGCGATCAGTGGGAACGGTTCGGAGGCGACGAGTACCAGCCGGTTGCCCATCGCGAGCGCGGGCGCCATGACCGAGATCATTCCCAAGAGCGGCACCTCGTCCGGCAGGAGCGCGCCGATCACGCCGGTCGGTTCGCGGAGCGCCATCGCAAGGCCGCGCATGGGCACGGCGCGGGCCTCTCCTGCGAACTTGTCGGCCCAGGCCGCGGCATCGAAGAGACGCGATATAGCCGTTTCGACTTCTCTCGCGCCGGACTTCCCGCCGGTCATCGCGTTGAGGCGCTGCGCCAGTTCGTCGCTACGGGCCGAGAGGTTCTCACCGAGATAGTAGAGCACCTGCGCGCGCATATGGGCGGTGGCACCGGCCCAGCCTTTCGCGGCGCGTGCCGCCTCGACCGCGTTTCGCACATCCTTGCGGTTCGCGATAGGCGCCTGACCCAGTACCCGACCCTTGGCGTCGTAGACGACCTGCGCGTAGCCCCCATCGGGACGGGTCTGCTTGCCGCCGATATAGAGCTTGGCGGTGCGGTCCACGGCCTGCGGCTCCACGGCGTCGCCCTCGAACGGCTTGATGCGCTTCAGCGCCTTCGCGCTGCCGGCAGGCTTGGTGTAGGCCATGAGGCCCTCCGGGCCGCCCTCGCGGCCGAAGCCCGACTCGCGCATCCCGCCGAAGGGCGCGGCGGCATCGAACATGTTGGTGCCGTTGATCCAGACCACGCCCGAGACGAGCTGCGGCGCGATATCGAGCGCGACGTTGATGTTTTCGGACCAGACCGAAGCGGCTAGGCCGTACCGGGTGTTGTTGGCGAGTTCCACCGCCTCGGAGGGCGTGCGGAAGGTGGTCGATACGAGAACGGGGCCGAAGATCTCTTCCTGCATGAGCGGCGAGGCGGGCGCGAGATCGCTGATGAGCGTCGGAGGATAGAAGCAGCCCTCGGGAACGGGCGCATCGGCCCGGTAGACATCGCCCTCGGCCCCATCGACCAGCGCGCGGATTCGCGAGAGCTGCTCGGGATGCACGATCGCGCCGACATCGATGGACTTGTCCAGCGGATCGCCGACACGCAGCTTGTCCATCCGGGCGCGCAGCTTCTGGTGGAAGCGCTCCGCGATGCTCTCCTGCACCAAAAGACGCGAGCCCGCGCAGCAGACCTGCCCGCCATTGAACCAGATCGCATCGACAAGCCCTTCGACCGCGCTGTCGAGATCGGCGTCGTCGAAGACGATGTAGGGAGACTTCCCGCCAAGCTCGAGCGTCAGGGCCTTGCCACTGCCAGCCGTCGCCTCGCGGATCTTGCGGCCGACCTCGGTGGAGCCGGTGAACGCGACCTTGTCGACCTCGGCGGAGACCAGCGCCGCGCCGGTTACGCCATCGCCCGTGACGATGTTGACGACGCCCTTCGGCAGCCCTGCCTGCCGGCAGATATCGGCAAAGAGAAGCGCGGTGAGCGATGTCCACTCGGCGGGTTTCAGAACCACCGTATTGCCCATGGCAAGCGCGGGCGCGATCTTCCAGGACAGCATCAGGAGCGGGAAATTCCACGGCACGACCTGGCCGCAAACGCCGTGGGCAACGCGGCCCGGCATAGTGTCTTCCATGAGCTGCGCGCAGCCCGCGTGATGGTAGAAGTGCCGCTGGGCGAGGGGGATGTCGATGTCGCGGCTTTCCCGAATGGGCTTGCCGTTATCGAGGCTCTCCAGCACGGCGAAGAGCCGCGAATGTTTCTGCAAAAGCCGGGCGATCGCGTAGAGATGCCGGGCGCGGCCCGGCCCGCCAAGCTTTTCCCACGGCCCTTGTGCCTTGCGCGCGGCGGCGACAGCCTTTTCGACGTCGCTTTCGCTGCCTTGCGTGATCTCGGCAAGCACCTCGCCTGTAGCGGGGTTCGTCGTCTCGAACGTCTCGCCGGGCTTCTTGAAGCTGCCGTCGATGAAATGTCCGAACCGAGCGCCCTGGTCCGTGATCCAGGCCAAAGCGTCACCCGCGCCTTCTGGAGCAGTGCCGTAGTCCATTGTCTCGAAGATCTCTTTCACGCCCATTCGGGAATCCTCACGCCGATGCGTGCCGCCAGGCCGCCGAATAGGCGCCGGTGACATGGTGTTCCAGTTGCCGCTCGATATCGCCCAGAAGGCTCGAGGCGCCGAAGCGGAAGAGATGCGGCGAGAGCCAGTCGTCGCCCAGTTCTTCCTTGATGAGAGCGAGATAGGTCAGCGCGTCCTTCGCCTTGGAGATGCCGCCCGCGGGCTTGTAACCGATCCGGACGCCCGTCGCGTCGTGAAAGTCGCGGATTGCGCGGATCATCACCAGGCTGACGGGCAGGGTGGCGTTGACGCTTTCCTTGCCCGTCGAGGTCTTGATGAAATCTGCCCCCGCCATCATCGCAACGAGGCTCGCGCGGGCGACGTTCTGCAGCGTGCCAAGCTCGCCGGTCGCGAGGATCGCCTTCACATGTGCATCGCCGCAAGCCTCGCGGAAGGCGCGCATTTCGTCGTAAAGGGCCTGCCAACTGCCGGACAGGACATGGCGGCGCGAGATCACGATGTCGATCTCCTGCGCGCCGGCATTCACGCTTTCTCCGATCTCGGCGAGGCGCAGATGGAAGGGCGAGAGGCCCGCCGGAAAGCCTGTGGAGACGGCAGCGACCGGGATGCCCGAGCCTTCGAGGAAGGAAACGGCCGGCGCGACCATGTCGTGATAGACGCAGACCGCGCCGGTGGTCAGGCCTTCGAGCCCGAGCGCCTCGAGGATATCGGCGCGCACCGGCTGGCGCGCCTTGGCGCAGAGCCGCCGCACACGACCCTCCGTGTCATCGCCGGAGAGCGTGGTCAGGTCGATCATCGAAACCGCGCGGGCCAGCCAGGCGGCCTGGTGGTCCTTCTTCACGCTTCGGCGACCCGGCAGCGTCGCCGCACGCCGCTCGATCGCCGAGCGGTTCGCGGTCGCGCGCATGACCCAGTCGAGATCGAGCGCGAGCCCCGGATTTCGGGGCTCGACGGTCTGGGGCAGGTGCGTGGCGAGGCGTGTCTCGTGCATGGGAAAGCCGTCTTTCGGTAGATTAGCCGAACGGTCGCATGCGGAGCCTCCATGAGCAAGAAGTGCCGCGCCGTCACGCGGGCCGCCCCGGTATTGGATAACCCAAGCCATGAGGCCTGTGCGCTCGCGCAGGGAGGCTTTGCGCAGGTCGGCATGGACCTCTTCGGGCGTCGCCGTAGTTTTCCATCCAAAGCTCAGGAGGAAGACATGGGAAAGCTTGTCGACGGCGAATGGTTCGATCAGGGGTACGACACATCGAAGACGGGTGGCAAATTCGTCCGCTCGGAGACCGCGTTCCGCAACTGGATCACCGCAGATGGCAGCCCCGGGCCTTCGGGCGAGGGCGGCTTCAAGGCGGAAAGCGGCCGCTACCATCTGTATGTCAGCTATGCCTGTCCCTGGGCGCATCGCGCGCTCGTCTTCCGCGCCCTGAAAGGTCTCGAAGATCATATCGGCGTCTCGGTCGTGCATCCCGACATGTTGTCCGACGGCTGGACCTTCGATCAGGAGTTCAACGAAGCGACTGGCGACCGGCTCTACGATCTGCCTTTTGCACGGGATATATATCTCAAAGCGGACCCGAAGATGACGGGCCGCGTGACGGTGCCGATCCTGTGGGACAAGGAGCGCGAGACCATCGTCTCGAACGAGTCAGCCGAGATCATCCGCATGTTCAATTCGGCCTTCGACGAGATCACCGGGAACACGGACGATTATTGGCCGGAAGAGCTCCGCGACGCGATCGAGCCCGTGAATGCGCGGATCTACGATACGGTCAACAACGGTGTCTACAAGTCGGGCTTTGCCACGACGCAGGAGGCCTATGACGACGCCGTTCATCCGCTCTTCGAAAGCCTCGACTGGATCGAGGAGCGTCTTGGCGAGAACCGCTACCTCATGGGCGATCGGATCACCGAGGCAGACTGGCGGCTTTTCACCACGCTCATTCGCTTCGACAAGGTGTATCACGGGCACTTCAAGTGCAATCGCAATCGGATCGTCGATTATCCGCACATGTGGGGATATCTTCGCGAGCTGTATCAGTGGCCCGGCGTGGCGGAGACCGTGCATTTCGATCACATCGTGCGCCACTATCACTACAGCCATGAATCGGTGAATCCGTATCGCATCATCCCGATCGGCCCCGCGCTCGATCTGATGGCGCCGCATGGTCGGGAGTCCCTCAAGGCGGCGTGAGCCGCTTTTGCCCCGCGGGATCGGGTGGTAGATGTCGCGGGAATGATGAAGAGGACGCTCATGTTTCGCGCGATCGCCTGCACCGTGACCATTGCGGCTGGACCGGCCTTGGCTCAAACGCCTTGCGGCGGGCCGTTTAGGGATTTCGTAGAAGCGCTTTCGGCCGCGGCAGTGGAGCGCGGGCAGAACCCCGGTACGGTCGACGCGTTCTTTGACGGGATCAGGCAAGACCAGTCGGTGCTCGATGCCGATCGCCGTCAGGGGATCTTCCAGGCACCATTCATCGACTTCTCGCGCCGGCTCATCAGCTCGGATCGTCTCGAACGCGGACGGTCGCTTGGGCGCGACTATGCCACGACGTTCGAGGCGATCGAGGCGGAATACGGTGTGCCGCGTGGCATATTGCTCGCGTTCTGGGCCTTCGAGACGGATTACGGAAGCTTCCAAGGCGACTACAATACCGCGAACGCGCTGGTAACGCTCGCCCACGATTGCCGCCGCCCGGAGCTGTTCCGTCCCCAAGTGTTCGCCGCGCTTGAACTCTACGCGCAGGATGCCTTCGATCCAGATACGACGACCGGAGCCTGGGCGGGCGAGATCGGCATGGTGCAAATGCTGCCCGAGGACATTCTGACCAATGGTATAGACGCGGATGGTGATGGGCGCGTGTCGCTCAAGACCTCGCCGCGCGATGCATTGTTTTCGGGTGCTGCGATGCTGGCGGACCTCGGATGGCGGGCGGGCGAGCCTTGGCTCGAAGAGGTCGAGATGCCCGCTGAGTTCGACTGGTATGAAACGGGCCTCGAGACCCGTAAGCCCGCGTCCGACTGGGCTGCGCTCGGCGTCACCGCGCGGGATGGCGAGATCGATGCGCCGGATCTTCAAGCGTCGATCCTCTTGCCGCAGGGCAAGGATGGCCCGGCCTTTCTCGCCTATCCGAACTTTCCGGTGCTCTTCGAGTGGAACCAGAGTTTCACCTACGTTTTGACCGCCGCCTATTTCGCGACGCGCCTCGAAGGCGCTCAGATCTATGACGCCGGCAACCCCGAGCCGGGGCTGAACGGCGAGCAGATGGTCCGGCTGCAAGAGGCATTGCAGGCGCGCGGGTACGATGTAGGCGGCGCTGACGGAATCCTGGGCTCTGGCACGCGCGCCGCGGTGCGCGATGTGCAGCGAGAGTTGGGTCTGCCAGCGGATGCCTGGCCGACCCCGGAGCTCTTGGAGCGGCTTTAACCATAGGCTGCGGGCGCGCTTTACCGAATGATAGCCTTTATGGTATTGCCTTGGCATTCGGTATGATTTGAGTTCACATGCTCACCTCATGAAAGACCCGGCAGAGCTGCTACTCTGCCGGGTCACTCTTTTTCAGCCTATCGGCCGATCCAGAGCCGGATGATCGCGACGCACAGCATCGCGATGGCTATCACGACCATCCACTTTCGGTATGATTTTTCATTCAACTAGTCTCACCTCCTTTCACCGCGAAGGGTCGCGGCAGAAAGAGGAAGGCTGAACTTTGTTAAGACCGCGTTGCACCGCGCGGTCAAGCCACCATCTTCTCGGCCTTCTTGAGATCCACCGAGACGAGCTGGCTCACGCCCTGCTCCTGCATCGTCACACCGAACAATCGGTCCATCCGCGCCATCGTCACCGCGTGGTGCGTAATGATGAGGAAGCGTGTCTCGGTGCGGCGGCACATCTCGTCGAGCATGTCGCAGAACCGGGTGACGTTGGCATCGTCGAGCGGCGCGTCCACCTCGTCGAGCACGCAGATGGGGGCAGGATTCGCGAGGAAGACGGCGAAGATCAGCGCGAGCGCGGTCAGCGTCTGTTCGCCCCCCGACAGAAGCGACAGGGTCGAGAGCTTTTTGCCCGGCGGTTGGCACATGATCTCAAGACCGGCCTCGAGCGGATCGTCGCTCTCGACCATGACGAGGTTGGCCTCGCCACCGTTGAAGAGGTGGGTGAACAGCATCGAGAAGTTGGCGTCCACCTGCTCGAAGGCGGTCAAGAGCCGCTCCCGGCCCTCGCGGTTGAGAGAGGCGATACCCGAGCGCAGGGTCTTCACCGCTTCCTCGAGATCCTGTTTTTCGGACAACAGCGTGTCGTGTTCGGTCTGAACTTCGCGGGCATCCTCTTCGGCGCGCAGGTTCACCGCGCCGAGTGCGTCGCGTTGTCGTTTGAGGGCGTTGACCTGCGTATCGATTTCTTGCGCCGCGGGAATGGCATCGGGATCGACGCCGAGCTTCTCGAGAAGTTTTTGAGGGGTTGTTTCCTGCTCTTCGCTGACGCGTTCGGCGGCA
Organism: Roseivivax sp. THAF30; assembly: GCF_009363575.1. Classification (NCBI taxonomy): domain Bacteria; kingdom Pseudomonadati; phylum Pseudomonadota; class Alphaproteobacteria; order Rhodobacterales; family Roseobacteraceae; genus Roseivivax; species Roseivivax sp. THAF30. The sequence continues at coordinate 251,763 of NZ_CP045389.1, forward strand.
GCGCTGCCAGCTTCGCGGGCGGACTCCGCGCGGGCTTCGGCTGCCGCACGGGATTCGCGAGCCTCTGAGGCGGTGCGCTCGGCATCGCGCTCCGCTGCGACCAGCTCGCGGAGCGACGTTTCGGCATCGGCAAGCGCGTCGGCAGCTTTCTTGCGGCGCACTTCCGCATCTTCGATGGAGCGGCTCAGCTTGTCGTGCTGTTCCTCCAGTTTGGCGGGAATTCCCTGCGCCGCGGCCAACTCGCTCTCGGCCTGTTCCTTTCGGCTCGTAAGCTCCGCGCTACGGCCCTTCGCGGTCTCAAGCCGGTGCCGCCACCCTGACAGCTCTTTGGTGACCTGCTGGCTGCGCGCCTTGCGGGCATCGCCCTCGCGGCGCAGCTCTTCATGGGCGGAGCGCTTGGCCATCATCGTCATGCGTGCGGCTTCAACGGTCAGCTTGATGTCCTCGACCTCGGCGCGCGCTGCGTCGAGATCGCCAAGCTCGGCCACCGCGCGTTCGGCCTCGACGACCTGTTTGCGGGCGGCGCTCGCCTCGTCGGCGTAGCGGGTGACGGAAAGCCGCGCGCTTTCGAGCCGGCCTTCGGCCATGTCGCGGTCCGCCTCGGCGCGGCTCACGGCGCGAGACGCCTCTGTCACGGCCTGGTCGGCTGCGCGGCGTGCCTCGCGCGCGTCCTTGTCGGCACGGGCAAGGTCGGTGAGGCGGGTCTGAAGAACCTCGTGCGCTTGCCGAGCCCCGGCGACCCGCGCCTCCGAATGCGCCATGTCCTGTTTCAGCGCCTCGAGGCGGTTCAGCTGTTCGAGGCGCAACGCGGCAGCCGACGGCATATCCTCCGCCCAGGCCCGGTAGCCATCCCAGCGCCAGAGATCACCCTCACGACTGACGAGCCGCTGGCCGGGCAAGAGCCGTGGCTGCAAGGTGTCACCCTCATCGGCGTCGACCAGTCCGATCTGGCTCATGCGGCGTTCGAGGACGGACGGGACCGAGACGTGCTGGGTGAGGGCCGTCACGCCGCTCGGCAGTGCTTGCGCGGCGTCGTAGGCGGGCAGCACGGTCCAGCCGGAGGGACCGTCCGCGTCGACTTCGGGCGCGCGCAGATCGTCGGCGAGCGCGGCGCCGAGCGCCTTCTCGAACCCTTGTTCGACCTGAAGCCGGTCGAGGATCTGCCCGCCTTCGGCGGTGTCGCGGTCGAGAAGCCGGGCAAGCGCCGTGACCTCCGCGCTGAGCGCGTTGAGCTCGCCTTCGGCAGAAGAGCGTTCGCTGCGCGCCTCGGCCTCGCGGGCCTGGGTGTCCGCGCGCGCGGTCTCGGCCTCCGACAGCACGGTTTCGGCGCGCCGCGCCGTCGCCTGTGCGTCGGTCAAGCGAGTCTCGGCCTCTGTCCGCGTCCCGCTGGCAGCCGAGAGTTTCGCCTCAGCGTCTGAAACGATCCCGCGCGCCTTCACCGCCTCGGCCTCGTTGCGTTCGAGCGTCTTACGCATGTCGGCAAGATAGCGATGGGCCGATTGGTGACGCGCGGACAGACGCGCCACATCCTCGGTACGCGTTGAAAGAAGATCCTCGCGCTCCTGCAGGATCGTGGCCGCCTCACTGGCCTCGCTTGCCGCACTCGACAGCCGATCCTCGTGGCCCTCGCCCGCCTTTGCGAGCTCGCGCGCCTCCCATTCGAGCCGCTCGATCGTCTCGCCCGCATCGCGGTTGAGGCCGGTCTCGCGTTCGATATCGCGGGCAAGCTGCTCGATGCGGCCGGTCAGAGTGCGGATCGTGTCCTCGGCGCGGGCCTTCTCGTCTTTGAGCGTATCGCGCTCCACCGTCAGGCGCTGCAGGATCGCGGCCGCAACGGCTTCTTCCTCGCGAAGGGGCGGCAGTGCGCTCTCCTGTGCCTCGCGCGTCTTTCCGGCCTCGCGCGCGGCGGTCTCGGCACGGGCGGCCTCGGTCAGTTTGCCGCGCAGCACCTCCTCAGCGCTGGCACGCGCGGCGTCGGCATCCTTCCAGCGCCGGTAGAGGAGGAGCCCCTCTGCATGGCGCAGATCCTCACCGATGGCGCGATAGCGCGCCGCCTGTTTGGCTTGTCGCGCAAGGCTCGAGAGCTGACTGGCCAGCCCTTCGATCACATCGTCGACGCGGGTGAGGTTCGCCTCGGTGTTCTTCAGCTTGAGTTCCGCCTCGTGGCGGCGCTGGTAGAGGCCGGCGATCCCTGCCGCGTCCTCGAGGATCCGCCGCCGGGCCTTGGGCTTGGCGTTGATCAGCTCAGAAATTTGGCCCTGACGAACGAGCGCGGGCGATTGCGACCCCGTCGCGGCATCGGCGAAGAGCATCTGCACATCCCGCGCGCGGGTATCCTTGCCGTTGGCCTTGTAGGCCGAGCCGACATCGCGCGTGATGCGGCGCACGATCTCGATCTGGTCCTGGTCGTTGAAGCCGGAGGGGGCGAGCCGGTCGGAATTGTCGATCTGAAGCACGACCTCGGCGAAATTTCGGGCCGGGCGGGAGGCGGCGCCTGCGAAGATCACATCTTCCATTCCGCCGCCACGCATCGCGGTCGGGCGGTTCTCGCCCATGACCCAACGCAGCGCTTCGAGTAGATTAGACTTGCCGCAGCCATTGGGGCCCACCACGCCTGTCAGACCCTCGGCAATGACGAGGTCCGTGGGGTCGACGAAGCTTTTGAAGCCTGTGAGTTTCAGTTTCGAAAAGCGCACGTTCTGGAGGCTCCCGATTCCGCGGTTGAGGGAAAGCGTGCGAAGACGGCTGTCTTGAGTCAAACAAATTGCGCCGTATATCGGGTTTGCAGCGCCTTTATCCACAAGATATCGCGTAAAAGGCGAGATATTGCCGGCTTGACGCAAGGGCCCGCCGGCCTTGTGGTATGTCGCATAACGCTGACATCTGGCCGGAGCCCGTCATGGAAATCGTCATCGCGCACCCGTCCGATCCAAGCATTGCGACCGTCCTTCGGCAAAGCCACGCGTTGATGCAGGCGCTCTTCCCGCCCGAGCATAACAGCTTTCTCGATCTCGACGCGCTGGCCGCCCCCGGCATCACGCTATGGGCGGCACGCGACGACAGCCGGGTTCTCGGCACCGTCGCGCTGATGCGCTGCGACGGATATGGCGAGGTGAAGTCGCTCTTTGTGACCGAGGCCGCACGAGGCACCGGACTGGCGCACCGGATTCTGGAGCACCTTGAAGGCGCAGCGGCGGGCGAGGGCATCGGGCTTCTTCGGCTCGAGACCGGAAATCTTCTGGACGCAGCCGCTCGGCTTTACACCCGGATGGGCTATGTCCGGCGTGGCCCGTTCGGTGAATACAGGGAGAACGGCACTTCGGTCTTCTACGAAAAACCGCTCATCCGCGTGTGCAGTTGAGGGAGATGTCGCTGGAGACGAGGGCATCGGTGATGGCACGCGATGCGGTGATAGCGTGGCACGACCAGTTCTGGGTGCGCGGCATCTTGGGCGGAGGCGGGCCACCCGGACAATCGAGCGCCATCATCATCACCGCCTGATCGCCCATGATCCATGCGACATCGCAGCCGGTTCGCGCCTCGGCGGCGCGCCCGGCCTTGGTGGCGACCGTCTGAAAACGCGGCATCATTTCGGGTGAGATTCGCTGCGCCTCGATCAGCGGCCCGGTTCGACGGAAGAGGAAAGAGCTGCCATCCTGGCTCACCCGTTCGGGCTCGATACCTCCAAAGCCCGGCCCACCGGTGTTGCAGGCGGCGAGAATGAAGAGAAGAAGGGCGAGCAGCCAGCGCATTCGGCGAGGCTACCGCGCGCTGTCCTAACGCTGTGTTAACTCACGCGCCATTTCGCGGACAAGGCGCTGAGGCCGCGCGAGAGGAAGGTCACATCCGATCCGACGGCCACGAATTGCGCGCCCGCATCGAAATGGCCCTCGATTGCGTCTTCGGAGAAATCGATGATCCCGGCAGCCTTGCCCGACGCGGCGATCCGCCCAAGCGTTTCGGCGACGACTTTACGCATCTCCGGCGCATCGGCGCGGCCCGGAAAGCCCAGATCCGCCGAGAGATCGGCGGGTCCGACAAAGACACCGTCCACGCCCTCGACCTCGAGGATCTCGTCCAGTGCCTCGAGCGCCGCGCCTGTCTCGACCTGCACGATCAGGCACATCTCGTCATTCGCGGTCGCTGCATAGTCTGGAGTGCGTCCGAAATTCGTCGCTCTCGCCAGCGCGCCGCCCATCCCGCGGATACCTTCGGGCGGATAGCGCATGGCACGGACGAGGGCGCGCGCCTCTGCGGCTGAATTGACCATCGGGATCAGCAAGGATTGCACGCCGGTGTCGAGCACCTGCTTGATGAGCCAGGGCTCCCCCATCGGAAGGCGCACGACCGGGTGCGTATGCGGTTCGATCACCTGCACCTGGCGCACGATCGCGGCGAGGTCGTTCGGCGAATGCTCTCCGTCGATCAGAACCCAGTCGAAGCCGGAGCGCGCGACGATCTCGGAAGCATAGGGATCCGCGAGACCCATCCAGAGACCGATTTGCCGCTGCCCCTGTGCGAGCGCGTCCTTGAACAGATTCTTCGGTGCGGACATATGTTCGGTCTTTCGCAAAATGGACCTGCGCGTCAGCGCCGGCCCCAGAGTTTCCAGGCCGACCAGATCGCGGTGCCGAGGAAGAAGACGCCCGCGATACCGAAAACCTCGAAGAGGGCGGGACCGCGCGGCATTCCGCGCATTGCCACGGCAACGGCGAGAAGGCCAAGTCCGCATAGCGAAAAGCAGAGGCGGAAGATCAGTTCGCCCCGGCTTGGACCTCCGGCTGCCATCAGAAATCCACCTCGACGCCGGGCAGGTTCAGCGTCTTCATCAGGTCGCGCAGCTCCTGCCGGGCGGCGATGTTGGAGATGTTGAGCTGCTTGACCCCGATATCCTTGAGATCGAGCAGCGTCAGCCCGCGCGGGAAGAGTTCGCGGAAGATCACTCGCTCTGAAAAGCCCGGCGCGATGCGGAAGCCGATCCGCTTGGACAGACGCTCGAGCGCCTTTTCCATCTTCTGCTTGTTGACCATTTGCTGCGCGCCGAGCCGGTTGCGGAGCACGACCCAGTCGATCGGCTGAAGCCCGGCCTGCGCCCGAAGCTGGCGGGCATGCCAGACCATCTCCGAATAGACCGAAGGCCCTTCGATCTTCTCGCCGTCCGCGCCGATATGGGCGAGCAGGTCGAAATCGACGAAACTGTCATTGAGCGGTGTCACCAGCGTATCGGCAAGCGAATGCGCTACTTGGCTCAACCGGGTATGCGAACCCGGACAGTCGATCAGGACAAAATCGCTTTCCGGCTCCAGAACCGCGACCGCGGCCGACAGGCGATGGTCGTAGGCATTCTCGCCGGGCTGCAGCGTCTCCTTGTCGATCTCGGGCAATTCCATGTAGCGCGGCGAGGGCAAGTCGAGCCCTTCGGCCTCCATGAACGCCTTCCGATTGCGGACGTAGCGGCCAAAGCTCTGCTGCCGCAAATCCAGATCGAGCGTGCCGACGCGAAAGCCCTGCCGCGCGAGCGCGGAGGCGATATGCATCGAGACGGTGGACTTCCCCGCGCCACCCTTCTCGTTCCCGACCACAATGATATGTGCCACGTGGTTCCCCAGATATTCCCCAAAAGTTCTTGGGCGCTACGGTATCTTGGGGGCTGCCACAAGTGAAGGCGTCACGGCATCTGAAGCGGAATCCGCGGCGCGGAAGCCACTACGGAAATGTGAGGTCCGCGACGACGGGATAATGGTCGGACGGCCAGTCGCCCGCGAACTTGCGCTGCAGCGTGACCGGCCCGGACACCGCGTTCATGCCGGGGCTGATCGCGATATGGTCGATCGCGCCGAAAAGATTGATGCCGAGATCGAAATGATAGGTGGAGCCGGGAACGTCGAGAAATCGCAGCCCTGCCGCTTCGAGCGTCTCGGTTGTTGGGGAGCCGAGGCGGGCATTCAGATCGCCGGTCAGGATCACCGGCTCGCCCCGCTCGAGAAACGGGTCGATGCGGCGCGCCGTCAGCTCGGCCGACAGGATGCGATTGGACCCAGATGAGTATTCGTAATGCACGTTCATCACGGCAAAGACCGGCCCGCCGTCACGCGGCCGGAACCGTGCCCAGGACGCGAAGGCCGGGTAGGATCCGTCGAAGGTGCGGGAATAAATCACGTCAGGCGTGTCCGAAAAGAAGAACCAGCCTTGTTCTACAAGCTCATAGCGCTGGGTCCGGTAAAAGATCGGCTGTGTCGACGGAAACTCTCGCCAATCGCCGACCGCCGCCGCGGCATAATCTGGGTTTCGCTCCAGAAGGTAGCTGCGTGCGAGGTTCACGTCATCCGAGTTGCCGCCTGCAAAGCTCTCCATCTCCTGAAACGCGACGATATCGGCGCCGAGAGCCTTGAACGCGGCGTCCATCGACGGCGCGCGCGCCGTCCAATCGCCGCGTGACCACGGGCCGTCGGCGCGGTTGTACCAGATGTAATGCACGTTATGCGTGGCGACCCGGTGCGCCCCGTTCTGCTTTGCGGGCAGGTCCGGATCGACGGAGTTTCCGACCTGAAGGGCGCAGGCCACGAGCACAAGCAGCGCAGCCATAAGACCGCCCGCCTTCGCAATCCGTATCAAGATGGTCATGGTTCGCCGCCTGACTTTCGTCTCTGTTCGGACCCTGATGGCCTTGTTGCGCGTTAAGACACTTATAGTGACTTATAGGACGGGCCCGATATGTCGAACACGGCACCGAAGACGTCGCAGCGAAAAAGCGGCACATCCGCGAAGACGACATCCTCTGCCAAAGCGGCGAAGAGCGAAGCGCGCGACCGCGTGCGGCACAAGCAGAAAATCGGCAGCCGTCTCGAAGAATATCGCCGTTTGACGGAGGCCTATGTCGCCTCGCCGATCACGATGCGCCCGAAGGACATCACCGGGCAGGATCGGCGCCATCATGTGCGCGAGACCATCCTCGAGGACCATGCGGTTCGGATCGACCAGCAAGCTTTCGGAACGAAGGAGAAGTTCGACAAGCTCGCGTCCTCGCTCTTCAAGTTCTTCCGCGGCACTTCGCTGCTTTTTCACCGCGACATGCTGGGCGAAGATGCCCGGATGCCGACGGTCTTGGCGCTGGGCGATGTGCATCCCGAGAATTTCGGCGTAATGCCCAATGCTGATAACGTGCCGATCTTTGGCGTGAACGATTTCGACGATGCGATCTACGCGCCGTTCTCGTGGGATCTCAAGCGTGGCACGGCAGGCTTCATGATCGCCGCGGAGGAAGAGGGCGGCTACAAGCGCAAGAAGCAGAAGAAGATCGCGCGCAAATTCCTCAAGGGCTATTTTGACGGCATGGCGCATTTCGCGCGCTACGAGACCGAAAGCAGCGAACAGATGCGGGAGGACAATGCCCCGAAGGTCATCAAGCGCCTGTTCGAGGAAGCCAAGAAGCCGCGCGAAGACTGGCTGTGGGATCGCTATCTCAATGAAACCGGCACGGGCTTCCGTGCCAGCGATGAGCTGACGCCGATCTCGACGCGCTGCGACGAGTTTCAGAAGCTCATCGACAAGCTTGGCAAGCAGAACAACATCGAGGGAACGGGGCGGATCGGCTCACTGAAACTCAAGGATGTCGCGATGCGGCACGGGCAGGGCACCGCGTCGCTCGGGCTGCCGCGCTATTACTGCCTTCTGGAGGGGCCGTCGCAGAACGCGACCGACGACCTGATCGTCGAGTTCAAGAAGGCACGCCATTCCGCGCTCGACGGGCTGGTGCCGCCGCACGAGTTCGATGCTGGCGAAAAAGGCGACCGGATCGCGCACGGACAGTCCGTCCACCTCGCAAAAGGCGATGTTTTTTACGGGAGCGCCGAAATCGACGGCGAGAGCTTTATGACCCGCGAACGTGCGCCATTCCGCGAGGATATCGACCTCGACGATTTGTCGAAGAAGTCATGGAAAGCCTACGCCCATGCATGCGGATGGGTGCTTGCGCAGGCCCATGCGCGCTCGGACGAGGCGGGTCAGCTCGACTACGATGTCGAGCAGAGCATCCTTGAGGCGGTGATGCCGCAACCCCTCTATATTGAGGATGTGATCCGCAGCGCAGAGGAAGCCGTCGAACGGCTGCGTAGGGATCATGTGTTCTACAAGGAAGATCTCAAGAGAGGGGCCTTCGACAACACCCTCAGCCACTATCGCTAAGGGACGGTGATGCCTTTCTCGGCCAGCACGACGTGACGGGGAAGCCAGTCGTAGCGCGCATCCTCTAGGGTTGGTCCCCAATAGAGGACACCGCCCTTGCGCCATGGGTCTATGACGAGACCTTCCTGCATGGTTTTCCCGCGCGCACTCATGATGAGCGTGGAATGCTCGAGGCGCAGAATGTTACGCGGCGGCGCAACGGCGCGGTGCAGGTCGAGCGTCGCGAAATTCTCCGACCGCATCCGGCGTTCCATGTCCTGCGCCCAGTGCCAGCACAGCCCGCGCGGCTTGAGGCCGGCATTGACCTTGGTGTTGTGAACGACAGGGCTGTCCTCGATCTCGTAAAGAGCGCGCAACTCGAGCGGATAGGTCACGGCGATACGCGCGGCGCGGTCTGCCTCCTCGGGATCGACGTTGGGATCGAGTTCGAGGAAGGCCTGCCGAAGCGCCGCGATCTCGGTGCGCGTAACGTCCGGCGTCTCGGGAATTGGCGCCGCGGCACAGGCGGTCAGAAGCGCGGCTAGGCAGACGAAGAGCGTGGTGCGCAGGTAGGCCAGGATTGTCATGGATGCTCGTATCCCTCACGTCCCGTGTTTTGAGCCCGCTTACCCCGGATTGCCGCATCTGTCGAATGACAGAGCCGGGAGGCCAACGAAAAACGCCGCCCCGACGCGGGAGCGGCGTTCGATCTTGCGGGCTGTGCCGACTTCAGAAGCCGAGGCCCTCGTACTTCTTCTTGAAGCGCGACACGCGGCCGCCCTGGTCCATCAGGCGCGAGGAGCCGCCGGTCCAGGCCGGGTGCACGGTCGGGTCGATGTCGAGGGTCAGCGTATCGCCCTCTGCGCCCCAGACGGTGCGGGTGTCAAAGGTCGTCCCGTCGGTCATCTTGACGGTCACGACGTGATATTCGGGATGAAGGTTCTTTTTCATGTCGAGGATCCTTGCACCGGCTTCTTGCCGTCGCCCTTGAGCACCTTGTAGTTGACGTCTTCCGCGATACGGGCCGACTTGCCGCGGCGCGAGCGCAGGTAGTACAGCTTCGCGCGGCGAACACGGCCACGGCGCACGACCTCGATATGCTCGATATTGGTCGAGTAGAGCGGGAAGATCCGCTCGACGCCTTCGCCGAAGGAAATCTTGCGAACGGTGAACGAGCCTGCGACCCCGTGGCCGTTCTTGCGGCTGATGCAGACGCCTTCGAAGTTCTGCACGCGGGTGCGGGTGCCCTCGGTCACCTTGTAGCCGACGCGAATGGTGTCGCCAGCTTTGAAATCGGGAATCGTCTTCCCGAGCGAGGCGATCTGTTCCGCCTCGAGTTCTGCGATCAGGTCCATTGACCTTACTCCTATGTCGCTTGCGGTTTTTTCCGCAAAGGTGATTGCCGCCTCAGAGCTCTTGGTCTTCGTCCGGGTCCCTATTCTGCGCTCGCAGATAAGCCCGCCAGAGATCAGGTCGTCTTTCCTTGGTCAGCCTTTCGGCCTGCACCCGCTGCCAGTCGGTGATCTTCGCGTGATGTCCCGAAAGAAGAATCTCGGGGATCGCGCGACCGTTCCAGACGGCGGGCTTCGTATACTGCGGGTGCTCCAATAATCCGTGCGAGAAGGATTCCTCCTCGACGGATTCCTGATTCCCGAGCACGCGCGGTATAAGCCTGACGCTCGCATCGATCAAGGCCTGCGCGGCAATCTCTCCGCCGGTGAGCACGAAGTCCCCGAGGCTGACTTCCTCGATCTCGTAGGCGTCGATCACGCGCTGGTCGAGTCCTTCGAAACGCCCGCAAATCAGCGTCATGCCCGGCCCTTCCGCAAGCGCCCGAGCACGGGCCTGCGTGAACGGTTTCCCGCGCGGCGAGAGGTAGAGGAGCGGCGCGCCCGGAAGCCGGGACTGCGCCGCGTCGAGCGCCGAGGCCATCACGTCCGGTCGCAGCACCATCCCCGCGCCCCCGCCCGCAGGCGTGTCATCGACGTTGCGGTGTTTGCCGTCGCCGAATTCCCGCAGCGGCACGGTTTCGAGCTGCCACAGCCCGTCCTTCAATGCGCGGCCCGTGAGGGACAGGCCCAACGTGCCGGGAAAGGCTTCGGGAAAAAGCGTGACGACCTGCGCGGTCCAGACGCCTTTCAGCCGCTTCTCGGCCATGAGGTCGCGCGGCTGGAGCGAGGCCTGGATGGATTTGCGGCCGAGTGAGCGCATCTTGGCTGTCCTTGGAGCGGGTTCAGCCGCGTCCCATACCCGCTTGGCCCCCTCTTGGCAAAGGGCCAGGTTCAGACCGGATCGAAATAATCCTGCGGCTGCGGTGTGCCGATCAGGACGCCCGCCTGAATGTCCCAGGCTCGGCGTGGTCGCGCGACGTCGCCCGAATAACAATCGAACGCGCCTTCGGGGAAGGGCCAGTCTTCTGCGAGCGCGCCGAGTTCGGCTTTTAGCGCCGGCCCCGCATCGACGACCGCGTTTGCCGGATCGAGTCCGATCGTCTTGTTCCTGTATCCGCCCTCGTTCCAGCGCCGGATGGCATGACGCGCGCCTCGAAGGAACAGGGTGTCGCCCGTGGCTTCGGCGTCGGTCAGGAGCCTCTCACGCCCAAGGCGCGCGAAGAACAGTGCAACACTCGCCCGGCTGAGCGTCGGTTGCTCGAGACACCAGAGCGCCGCAGCCCGCAATCCTGGATCTCGAAGATCTCCCTCCGCGATGACCCGGTGCCAGAGGTCCGCGTCCGGCGCGGTCATCAACATGAGGCTCGTTTTCAGGTCCCAGGGCCGCGCCGCGCTATCTGCCAGGTCGAGCGTGGCGCGGTAGGCGTCGCGCGCCTCCTCGAAGGCCTCGCGCCGCTCTGCCAGCGCCGAGATCTGGTCGCGGATGTCCGTGGCGAGCGCCGGATTGCGGAAGGATTGCGCGAGCTTTCCCGCGGCCACGGCATCGGCGAGGGCAAGCGTTTCGAGAACGTGCAGCTCCCGGAGCTGCGTCTCGCTCAACGCCTCGGCGCTGTCGGCCTCCCAAAGATCGACAACCTGCCCGACGATCCGCGACAGCGCGAAATCCATGCTGTCGGGCTCTGCCGGCCCGAACGGCTTGTTATCGGGGCAGTGACGCCGCACCAGCCGCGCCGCCACGCGGGCGCGAAGCTCTTCGGTGTCGGGTATGTCGATGGGCGGCGTATGATGCGCCGCGGTTGTCAGCAGACTGCCCTCGTCCCGTAGGCCTGCCTGTTCTTCTTTATCTCGTGTCCGCCGCGTGGCGTGAACAGCAACGAAAGCGAGGAAGATCGCCAGCGACGACACGCCGAACGGTCCGATCATCCCGAGGACGGGACCTTGCACAAAGCCCGGTACGGCAAGTGCCGCCAAGGCAGGTGCCAGAGCAACCGCTGAAAAGATCAATCGTTGCGACATCGTCCCCCTCAGGCCCGATATGTCGAAAAACATATCAACCAAAAGGGGCGGAAACGTGGCGACGATGTGGCGCAGCCGCGAATTCCCTAGTCGAAAATCCCAGCAGGCGGATCGGCGATCAACCGGCCCGCGGCGAGATCGACCGTTGGCACAGCTTCGCGAGTGAAGGGAAGGAGCGCTGTCTGCGACGATCCCGGCGGCGCGATCTCCAGAAGGTCGGTCGCGCCGTGGTTCAGAACCGCCTTCACATGACCGAGCGACACGCCACCGGTATCCATGACTTCGAGCCCGATGAGATCGGCATGGTAGAACTCGTCATCGGGAAGCTGCGGCAAGCGCTCGCGCGGGGCGTAGAGCCGAACGCTCTTGAGCGCATCGGCGTCTTCCTTGCTGCGAACGCCAGACAGCCGCGCGGCAAAGCCTTGCTTGACCGGCCGCGTGAGCTGGACGTCGAAGCTCTGCGAGCCGTCCTCGCTTTCAAGCGGGCCATAATCGGCGATGGCTTCCGGATCGGCGGTGAAGCTCTTCAAGCGCACTTCACCGTGGACGCCGAAGGCGCCGCCGATCATGCCCACGCAAATCCTGTCGCTCACGCTTTGCCTCGTCTCAGCCTTGCTCTCGCGTCTCAATAGCGCGGGCGCGGGCGGAGGTGCAATCGCAGCGAACGATCAGAAGCCGAGTTGGAAGGTCCGGGTCAGGCCGACGCGCGCGCCCCAATCGTCCTCGCGACCGTTCTCGACGATCGGGCTGTCGGCCGCGTCGTTCATGTAGCGGTCCCAGGTCACGGCCGTCTCGACGCCCCAGACATCGTTGATCTGGTAGGTCGCGCCGAATTCCATGCCTGCAGAGACCAGCCCGCCATCGGCGTCATAGGCCGGGTTGAGCACGCTCGCCTCGGAGGAGGACACGCCGAAGTAAGTGTCCGTGTACTCGGAATTGCCGAACAGAACCCGGGGACCGGCGGTCAGGGTCAGTTGATCGCTGGGACGGAAGATCGCATCGGCGCCCGCTTCGGCGACAACGCCGGTATGCCCGCCGAAGCCCTGGCGCACATCTGCGAAGGCCGCGAAATTGCGCGTCGTGTAACCGACGCCAAGGCCAAGCTCGACCGCCGCGTCGATATCGTCGAGCCCGGTCAGCGCATCGTATTCGCTCGCATCGCGCATCCCGATGTAATTGAACGAGCCGCGCAGCCCGAAGCCGAGCTTTTCTGTCCGGGGATCCGGATCGCCGAATTGCAGCGGGCCGATATTGACCGAATTGAAGCCGAAGCCGAGATCGGGCTTCACCTCGTATTCCTCAGCGCCGAAATAGGCCGGGCCGGATGCCACGCCGCCGCGCAGAGTAAAGCTCAGCGCCGGATCGGAGGATTGCGCGGCGAGAGGCGCGGCAAGAAGGGTCGCGGTGAGGGTCGTCGAGGCGAGAAGCAGGCGGGTCATGTAGGCTCCGGATGCGTCGGATGTGGCGTGTTTGACCAAGCCTTATCCCGTCGCGCGCGACATTGCCAGTTTCCGCCGATCCCGTCTGTGTGATGCGCGAAAAGTCGCGACAAAAAAAGCGCGCGGACGGGGCCCGCGCGCTCTTCGTTTCGGGCCGGGCCCGGATTTACTCTTCTGCAGAGGCTTCCTCGGCAGGAGCTTCCGCGGCCGCGGCCTTCTCGGCGCGGGCTGCGGCGCGTTCCTGCGCGGCCTTGCCGGGCGTGCCTTTCTTGGGGTTCGAGCGTTCCTTCTTCTCGACTTCGCCAGCCGCTTCGAGGAAGCGGGAGACACGGTCCGTGGTGACGGCGCCATGCTCGATCCAGTGCTTGGCGCGCTCGACATCCATGATCACGCGGCGCTCGTCGCCCTTGGGCAGAAGCGGGTTATAGGTGCCGATCTTCTCGATGAAGCGGCCGTCGCGCGGCATACGGCTGTCGGCGACGACGATCGAGTAGTGGGGGCGCTTCTTGGAGCCGCCGCGGGCGAGACGAATTTTGAGAGCCATGGTTTATCTCCTTTGGGCTGTCTTTGATCGGGCCGGTCGCACCGGCCTCAGGATTGGTGCTTTCGGTGGTGCTGGATGACTTCCTGAATGATGAAATTCAGAAAGTTCTTGGCGAATTCGGGATCTAGGTCCGCGTCATGCGCCAAGGTTTCGAGCCGCGCGATCTGTTTTTCTTCCCGCGCGGGATCGGAGGGGGGCAGGCCGTGGCGTGCTTTCAGGACGCCGACGGACTGGGTGTGCTTGAACCGCTCTGCAAGCGTGAAGACGAGGATCGCGTCGAGACGGTCGATCGACTCGCGGTGATGCTTGAGAAGCTCGGCCGCCTGGGCCGCGTCTGTGGCGGATGTGTCAGTCAATGGCCCAGCCTTTCGGTTTGAAGAGAGGGTCGATGTAGTTCTGGATCTCCATCTCGATCCCGTGGGCGAGCTGCGAGCCTTTGAGGGCCGCCGGTTCGGGATGGCGGTAGCAGACATCATGTCCGTCGACGCTGGAGGCCGAATGGTCCTTCTTCGCGCCGAGCCGCTCGCAGAGGCGGATGGAATCGAGATCCTTGGGGTCGAGGTAGGACACCGCGCCATCCCAGCCGCGATCCTCGTAGAGATGCCGGCGCACGCGTGCCGTTGCCTCGAGCGCGTAACCGCGGCCCGCGCGGTCCGACCAGATGATCCAGGCGATCTCGCGCTCTGGCCATTTCGCGGGCTGCCAGCCCCCGGCCATGCCCACGGTCTCGCCGGTCTCGCGCAGGTGGACCATCCACATCCCGAAGCCGCGGATCTGCCAATGGCCGATCTCTGCGGCATAGAGCATCCAGGTCTCATACGGATTGAGCGGCCCGCCCATGAAGCGCGAGCGGTACGAGGCGAAGGTCGCCTTGAAGTCCGGGTAATCCTGCGGCTCGGGCGCCCGCAATTCCAGACGGTGGGTGGAGAGGACGGGAATGTCGGTCATGCCGCGCCCTCCTGCTCGAGACGTGCGCGGTCGAAGCGGAAGGCCCGTTCATCCGCGTAGCGGGTCGGAATGGTCTCGTCGGCCACGCCGCCGAGTGCTTCGGCGATCCTGGCAGAGCGCGCGTTGCTTTTGTGCACGATGGCAGAGAGCGCCGGCAGGGCAAGAGCCCGGAACGCATGATCGCGCACGGCGAGACCGGCCTCGCGCGCATAGCCCTGTCCTTCGGCCTCGGGCGTCCAGAGCGTCCAGGTCAGCTCGGGCAGTGCGCCATCGGCCATTTGCATGAGCCCGGCGTGACCGAAACCCTCGTCCTCGCCGCGCAGGCAGATCGCGAAACGGCCGAAACCGCGCATCTGCCAGTGTCCGATCATCGAGCAGAAGCGGTTGAACGCATCGACCCGGGAAATCGGCCCGCCGACGAACTCCGCGCGCGGCCCGGTATAATAGCCCGCATAGGCTTCGAAATCGCCGGCGCGGAGCGGGCGCAGGACCAGCCGGTCGGTATGGAGAAAGACGCGCTCGGTCATGCCGCGTCCTCTTGCAGGGCGGGGTGGCGATAGACCCGGGCGAGCTTGCCGCGCAGCATGATATCGTCCTCGCGCACCGCACCGAGACGGATCGCGAGGCGCTGGGAGCGCTCGTTCTCGGGCGCGATAAAGCTCGGCAGTTCGGTCAGCCCGAGATGGGTCGCGGCCGCCTTGCGCGCGGTTTCGACGGCCTCAAAGGCGAGCCCCTTGCCTTCGTGCTCCGCCGTGATGCCGTAGCCGAGTTCGGGCTCGGGCCAATCGACCGGGTGAAAGATTCCGGCAAAGCCGATGAACGTGTCGGAACCCGCCAGGGTGACATGCCAGATGCCGTGACCTCTGAGCTGCCATTGGCCGGCATTGGTAAAGATCGCGCGGCCCGCATCGTGCCGCTCAAGCGGCCCCCCATTCCACGCGCTGCGCGGATCGCGGAAATAGGCGGCCATTTCGCCCAGATCCTCAAGACGCGGCTCTCGCAGGGTCACACGCTCGGTATGAATGACAGGAACGTTCATGCCGCCACCGCCTCGGGGCCGGGATGTCGCCAGAGCTCGTCCTCGCCCATGTTCTCGTTGTGGTAGGTCCGCTCGTAGACCGCGCCGAGCCGCGTTGCGAGACGCTTGGAGCGGTCATTGTCGGGAAGGATGTTCGACGTAAGCGTGGTGAAACCGAGCTCGTCGTAGGCCCAGCGACGCGCGCGGCATGCTGCCTCGAAGGCCATGCCCCGGCCTTCATAGCCGTCGAAAACCACCCAGCCGAGTTCCGGCTCGGGCCAGGTCTCGGGGAACCAGATGCCGGAAATGCCTGCGGGCGCGGCTGTCTCGCGATCCTCGATCACGAAATAGCCGTAGCCGTGCCAATGCCAGTGGCCGACATTCATCGCGAACCAGCGCCAGGCCTCGCCGCGCTTGGCGATGTGGCCGAATCCAGCGCTGCGTGCGGGGTCCATAAGGAAGGCCATGACCGCCTCGGCGTCGGATTTCTCCGGGCCGCGCAGGATCAGGCGCTCGGTCTCGAGGCGGGGTGCCGTGGTTAGGCTCATGCGTAAGCCTCCGCACCGCCATCGGTGTCTGGAAGGTGCCGGTAGACGATGGTGTCTTCGGGTGTCTCGCCATCCGGCAAGGCAGCGTCTGCGTCATGGGTCGCGCCGAGGCGTTTCGCGAGCGAGATGGAGCGGGCATTCGCCGGATCGATATAAGAGACGAGGGTCTCGAAGCCCTGATCCCACGCCCAGAGGCTCGCAGCCAGCGCGGCCTCGAATGCGTAGCCCTTGCCCTCTGCCTCGGCGAGGACGGTCCAGCCCAGCTCGACTTCCGGGAAATGCGGCGGCTTCAGAATTCCGACCTGCCCGACGAAGTCGCCATCCTGGGTCTCGATGCCCCAGGCACCGTGGCCCATCAGCTCCCATATCGCGACTTCGGACGCGAGCCAGCGCCAGGCCGCAACGCGCGGCACGGGGCCGCCCATATGCACAGCCCGGTCCGTCCCGAACAGATCGCAGAGCTGCTCTAGGTCGGCCAGGGTGTGGCCGCGCAGGCGCAGGCGCGCCGTGGATATGACCGGGGCCGCCGTCACTTACTTCTTCTTGCCGAAGCCCGACATACCCGGTGGCAGACTGCTGCCGCCCATACCGGGAAAGCCGCCCTTGCCGCCCATCGCCTTCGCGGCCGCTTCGAGCTGCTTGGGATCCATCTTGGACGGGTCCATGCCCTCGGGCATGCCGCCGCCCTTGCCGAACATGCCGGACATGGCTTGTTTGAGCATGCCGCCTTTGCCCATCTTGCCCATCTTCTTCATCATGTCGCCCATCTGGCGCTGCATCTTCAGAAGCTTGTTGAGGTCAGAGACTTCGAGGCCCGACCCTGCCGCGATGCGCTTTTTCCGGGACGCCTGGAGGAGCGCGGGATTGGCGCGTTCCTTCTTTGTCATGGAGTTGATGAGCGCGATCTGCTGGCGCAGGATCGAATCGTCCATGCCGCTCTCGTCGAGCTGCTTGGCCATCTTCGCGGCACCCGGCATCATCTGGAGCATCGCGCCCATGCCGCCCATCTTCTGCATCTGTTCGAGCTGCATCTTGAGGTCGTTCATGTTGAACTGACCCTTTTGAAAGCGCTTCATCATGCGCTCGGCCTGCTCGGCCTCGAGCGTTTGCTGCGCCTTCTCGACGAGCGCGACGATATCGCCCATGCCGAGGATGCGGCCCGCGACGCGCTCGGGCTCGAAGGTTTCGAGCGCGTCCATCTTCTCGCCAAGGCCGACGAACTTGATCGGTTTGCCGGTCACGGCGCGCATCGAAAGCGCCGCACCGCCACGTCCGTCGCCGTCCATCCGCGTCAGCACCACGCCCGAGATGCCGATGCGTTCGTCGAAATTCTCGGCGGTGTTGACGGCATCCTGGCCGGTCAGGCCGTCCACGACCAGCAGCGTCTCGCGCGGGTTGACCACGTCGCGGACCGCCTCGACCTGCGACATCAGCTCTTCGTCGATCGACAGGCGGCCGGCGGTGTCGAGCATATAGACGTCATAGCCGCCGAGGCTTGCCTGAGTCTTGGCGCGCTTGGCGATGGCGACGGGATCCTCGCCCTTGACGATGGGCAGCGTGTCGACCCCGATCTGCTTGCCCAGCACTTCAAGCTGTTCCATCGCCGCGGGGCGCTGGACGTCGAGCGACGCCATCAAGACTCTCTTGCGATCGCGCTCGGAGAGGCGCTTGGCAAGCTTCGCGGTGGTGGTTGTCTTGCCGCCGCCCTGCAGGCCGACCATCAGGATCGGCGCGGGCGGCGTGCCGATACGCAGCTCTCCGGACTCCTCGCTGTCCCCCGCGAGCACCTGGATCAGCTCGTCGTGGACGATCTTGACGACCTGCTGGCCGGGTGTCACCGATTTCGTCACTGCCGCGCCGGTGGCCTTCTTCTCTACCGACTTGATGAAGTTGCGCGCCACCGGCAACGAGACGTCGGCTTCCAGAAGCGCCACGCGCACCTCGCGCAGCGCCGTCTTGACGTCCTCCTCGCTGAGCGCGCCCTGCTTTGTCAGCCGGTCGAAGACGCCGCCCAGGCGATCTGACAGGTTCTCGAACATGGGCAGATGCCCCCTTGTCTTCCGTTGATCCTCTGTCCCCGAACTTGGGGGCAGAGGCGCGCGCACGCAAACCGCTTCGAGGCTCAAACCAGTAGCGCCCCCGTGGGCGCAACGCGCTGACGGAGGGCGATCCCGGGCCGAGCCCATGGGACCGGAAGCTATGGCACTTCCGGAAGTTGTCGTGGCGCTTACGCGCGCGGGCCTCACGAGTCAAGCGGGGCGGGGTCCGAGGCGACGGGCTCACGCGAATGCGCCTTGCAAAATTGCACCTTATGACGAACTTTCCGCGAAAACTGTGAAACCACGCACAAAACACGGAGCCCGCGCCAATGGAAAACTGGGACGAGGTCCGCACGGCCTTTCAGGTTGCGCGCATGGGGACGGTGTCGGGCGCGGCGGATGCGCTCGGCGTGCACCATGCGACGGTGATCCGGCATATCGACGCGCTCGAAGGCCGGCTTGGCGTGAAGCTGTTCCAACGGCACGCGCGCGGGTACACGCCGACCGAGGCCGGTCAGGATCTGTTGCGCGTCGCACAATCGACCGATGAGCAATTCCAGCAGCTCTCGAGCCGGATCAAGGGGCAGGGCTCCGAAGTGTCGGGCGAACTCGTGGTGACTTCGCTCATCAATTTCTCACCGCTTCTCGTGCCGGCCATCGCGTCCTTCCAGACCGCCCATCCCGAAGTGACGGTGCGCTACCTGACCGATGATCGGGTCTTCCGGCTCGAATACGGCGAAGCGCATGTCGCATTGCGCGCCGGGCCGAAGCCCGACGAGCCGGACAATGTCGTGCAATCGTTCATGAAGGCGTATGTCGCGCTTTATGCCTCGCAATCCTATGTCGAGACGCACGGGCGGCCCACGACGTCCGAAGAGCTGCTCGAGCACCGTTTCGTCGGCCCGGACAATATCGACAACCGCGCTCCCTTTTTCCGGTGGATGAAAGAGAACATCCCGCGCGAGCGGGTCGTGTTCCGCGCTGGCGATAGCCGCGTGATCGAGCGCGCGGTGATGGATGGCGTCGGCATCGGTTTCGTCGCCGAGCGGGTCGCCGAGGTGGATGAGAACCTCGTGGAGATCATGCCCTCGCTCGAGGATTGGGTTTCGGATACCTGGCTCGTCACCCATGTGGACCTGCACCGCACCGCGAAGGTCCAAGCCTTCCTGAAGCACCTCAAGGCTTACGTCGCCGAGCGCGGCCTCGCCTGAGGCAGCTCATTCGCCCAGGCTGGCGTCTTCGCGGATGAGTTCGGTTTCGAGAAACCGCTC
The DNA here is from genome assembly GCF_009363575.1 of Roseivivax sp. THAF30. Taxonomy (NCBI): domain Bacteria; kingdom Pseudomonadati; phylum Pseudomonadota; class Alphaproteobacteria; order Rhodobacterales; family Roseobacteraceae; genus Roseivivax; species Roseivivax sp. THAF30. The sequence continues at coordinate 271,140 of NZ_CP045389.1, forward strand.
GAAAGCGTCGAGGTTGATTGGCTCGATCTGACCGAAGCTCTGCATCCAGATCGCTGCCTCTCGCAATGCGCCGGGTTCGAGCTGGCACCATTTCACCCGCCCGCGCTTCTCCTGCGTGATAAGACCGGCGCCCGCGAGGATCGCCAGGTGCTTGGAGATCGCGGCCAGCGACATCTCGAACGGCTCGGCGACATCGGTCACGGCCATGTCGTCTTCGAGCAGCATCGCAAGGATGCGGCGTCGGGTCGGATCGGCGAGTGCCGCGAAGACGAGGTCGAGATCATGCGCCATGACCCGGCACATGGGCGCGAAACGCAGGCCCGGTCAAGCGGCTGCCGCGCCATAGTCAACTTGCCGGTTGAATATGGCTTTCGGGCCGCATTGCACGCTCGAAGGCGCTTGAAGGTCCTGAGCCACAGCGCCGAGCTCTCATGGAGTATAATGAAATCAATTACTTACGCGCGCCAAGCCTGCGGCGGCCTGCCGCTTGACTCGGAGCCGGGCGGCGCATAGCACCTTGCCAAACTCCGAACGGGGCTCGCAGACGTGGAAGACCACGACAGACAGCGGCGGATGGCGGCGCTCGACGCCAAGATCGCGGCGATGAAAGCGGCCAAAGAGCCGCCCAAGCGCCACCAGGAGGAGCATTACAGCCAGGCTCATCTCGCCTGGCGCATGGTTATCGAGCTGGTCGCGGGACTCGGGATCGGCTTCGGCATCGGATACGGGATCGACGCGGCGCTCGGGACGCGCCCCTTGTTTCTGGTGCTCTTCACATTGCTGGGTTTCGCGGCGGGCGTGAACGTGATGATCCGCTCGGCGCGCGAGATCCAGGACCAACGTCTGGCCGAAGCGGCCGAAGAGAACGAGAGGGACGAGCATGGCGACTGAAGCCAATGGTGCAGAAGAAGGCGGCCTGGTCTTCCACCCGATGGATCAGTTCATCGTCTCCCCGCTGTTCGGGGACGGCGCGGTGAACATGTTCACGATCACCAACGTAACGCTGTGGATGGCGATCACCGTTCTGTCGGTGATCGGCCTTCTGGTTGTCGGCACGAGCCGCCGCGCCATCGTGCCCTCGCGCGCCCAGTCGATCGCGGAGCTCGCCTACGGCTTCATCTACAAGATGGTCGAGGACGTGACCGGCAAGGAAGGCGTGAAGTACTTCCCCTACATCATGACGCTGTTCATGTTCATCGTGCTGGCGAACTTCCTCGGGCTCATCCCGATGGCCTTCACCACCACCTCGCATATCGCCGTAACCGCAGTGCTCGCGATGGCGGTGTTCCTCACGGTGACGGTCCTTGGCTTCGTCATCAACGGCGCGTCGTTCCTGTCGCTGTTCTGGGTAAGCTCGGCCCCATTGGCGCTGCGGCCGGTTCTCGCGATCATCGAGATCATCTCGTATTTCGTCCGCCCCGTCAGCCACTCCATCCGTCTTGCCGGCAACATGATGGCCGGTCACGCGGTGATCAAAGTCTTCGCGGGCTTCGCGGCCATCGCGGCGATTTCGCCGCTGTCGATCTTGGCCATCACGGCGATGTATGGCCTCGAAGTGCTGGTGTCCTTCATTCAGGCGTATGTCTTCACGATCCTGACCTGCGTCTACCTCAAGGACGCGCTTCATCCGCATCACTGATGCTGCGGCGGGGCTTGACCCGTCCGGCGCTAATTCACGCAATTCCATCGTAAGGAGAAAGATCATGGAAGGCGATATCGTTCAAATGGGTGCATTCATCGGTGCCGGTCTCGCATGCATGGGCATGGGCGGCTCGGCCATCGGTGTGGGCAACGTCGCTGGCAACTACCTTGCCGGCGCTCTGCGCAACCCCTCCGCCGCAGCGTCGCAGACCGCGACCCTCTTCATCGGCATCGCATTCGCAGAAGCGCTGGGCATCTTCTCGTTCCTCGTCGCTCTGCTGCTGATGTTCGCCGTCTAAGACACGGGCCTAACAATCCTTACGCGACGGGCGGGACCGGACCCTTTCCGGCCCGCCCGCTGATTGATTGAGAAGCCTGACGGAGGGCGCAATGGCGACCGAAACAACTGCCGCAGCCGGCGAAGGGCTTGCAACCAGCCCCGAGACCGCGCCGGGCATGCCGCAGCTCGATTTCTCGACCTTCGGCAATCAGATTTTCTGGCTGATCGTCACGCTTGTCGTGATCTATTTCATCCTGTCGCGCATCGCGCTGCCGCGCATCGCGGCTGTCCTCGCTGAGCGTCAGGGGACGATCACCAACGACCTCGCCAAGGCGGAAGACCTGAAGAAACAGGCAGCCGAGGCGGAAGAGGCCTATGAGAAGGCTCTCGCCGACGCACGCGCCGAGGCGCAGAAGATCGCGGATCAGACCCGCGAGGAGATCAAAGGACAGGTCGCTGAGGCGCAAGCCAAGGCCGACGCCGAGATCGCCGCCAAGACGGCTGAATCGACGAAGCAGATCGAAGAGATCCGCGCGTCGGCACTGTCGAATGTCGAAGCCGTCGCCAAGGACACCGCCGCCGCTCTCGTGGCTGCGCTGGGCGTCTCGGCGAACCAGGGCGAAATCGACAAGGCTGTCGACGACCGGATCAAGGGGTGAGCGCGATGAAGAAACTGCTGACACTCACCGCAACCGCCAGCGTGATCGCGACTCCCTCCTTCGCGGCGGGTGACGTGTTCTTCTCGCTGTCGAACACAGACTTCGTGGTGCTTCTGGCATTCCTCGTGTTCCTTGGCGTGCTCGTCTACTTCAAAGTGCCGGGCATGTTGGGCAAAATGCTCGACGACCGGGCTTCCGGCATCCAGTCCGAGCTCGACGAAGCCCGCGGTATCCGCGAGGAAGCGCAGAGCCTTCTGGCCAGCTACGAGCGCAAGCAGCGCGAAGTGCAGGAACAGGCCGATCGCATCGTCGCAAAGGCGCGCGAAGACGCGAAGGCCAATGCGGAACAAGCGAAAGAAGACCTGCAACGCTCCATCGAGCGCCGCATCGCTGCTGCTGAAGACCAGATCGCCTCGGCGGAAAGCCAGGCCGTCAAGGAAGTCCGCGACCGCGCCATCGTCGTGGCCACTGCCGCTGCACGGGAAGTGGTGGCGAAAGAACTTGGCGCGAAGGACAAGGCCAAGCTCGTCGATCAGTCCATCGACACGGTCGGTGCGAAGCTACACTGAGGCATTTGAAGGCAACCAACTAGAAAGACCCGGAGCGTCTGCTCCGGGTCTTTTTGTTTGTGTCAGGCGGTGAGCTTGCGGAGAAACGCAAATCCTTCAACGCGGCATCGGCGTTGCGTGCTTGTTATAGGCCGACCAGTCTTCGACATGGGGATAGAACTGTTTGCGCCAAGCACGGACGCGGGGGTTCATCACGCGTCGCCAGACCGGCGGCACCATCGCCGCCATCGTCATTACCGGATAGCCGTAGGGCAGCTGCGGGGCCTCGTCCTCGTCGTAATTCTGAAGAAGCGGGAAGCGGCGGTCGGGTTTGTAATGGTGGTCCGAATGGCGTTGCAGGTTGATGAGCAGCCAGTTCGACGCCTTCTGTGCTGCATTCCAGGAATGGCGCGGCTTCACATGCTCGTATTTGCCGTCGCCCAGGTGTTCACGCGTGAGCCCGTAATGCTCCACGTAATTCACAAGCTCGAGCTGCCAGATCGCCACGCCGGCCTGCAGCAGGAAGAGGCCAAGACCGGTCCATCCCCCGAGACCGACAGCGAGAAGAAGGAACCCTGCCTGCAGCCCCCAATACTGCCAGAAGGGATTGCGGTGGTGTGTCCAGGGTAGGCCCTTCCGTGCGAGCATCGCGCGCTCGGCCTCGAAGGCCGATGTGAGCGATTGCCAGAGAACGCGCGGATAGAAACGGTGAAACCCCTCGTTGTAACGCGCAGTCACCGGATCGCGGGGCGTACCCACGTAGCGGTGATGGACGTGCAGATGCTCGGATCGGAAATGCGAGTAGAGCACCGATGCCAGGAGGATGTCGCCCAAGAGGCGCTCCCACTTGTTCTTCTGATGCATCAGCTCATGCGAGTAGTTGATCCCGATCGTGCCCGACACGACGCCCATGCCGAAGAAGATCCAGATCTTCTCTGCGGTGCCGAGATGGCTCGCATCGGGCACATAGGCGAGCAGCGCCACCAAGGTCGCAAGCTGGACGGGCAGCCAGACCAGCGTGACGAGGCGATACCAGAACAGCTGGTTTTCTTCCGTCTCGGGATCCGCATTGTCGATATTCACGCCGAGCGCTGCATCGAGCGCGGAGAACAAATACCACGTCATCAGCGGGGTCAGTGCGATCCACCAGCCGCCCAGCATGACGCCGAGCCACAGCACCGGAATGAGCGCAAGTGACATCCAGAAGGGCAGGGCCGCCGAGAGGCGCGAGACCTTGTCTGGCGAAAGGAACGGACGTTGCGACAGAGAACCGTCAGCCATTTGAGACCTTTGACCTTGCTCGATTTTGCCCGGCAGGATACGCGCCCCGCCCTGTCTCGCAAGAGGTCAGATCAGCGCGGGCGGGCGAGATCGAAAGCCTTTCGCATGAGCGTCGGCAAATCGGCCGGACGGAACTCTTCGGCCGCAACGAATGCGCCGCGTTCCGGCGCGCGATCCATCGGCACGAGCGCGGTCTTGAGCGTCAGGCGCAGGTGGAAATGAGTGAAGGTGTGCCGCGCTTCCTCGGGCAGCGTCTTCCATTCGGCGCGGATCGGCGGTGCCTCGGCCGGGGCCGGCTCGCTCGTGTCGACCCAATCGGTGCCAGGCCAGCCCAGCATTCCGCCGAGAAGTCCGGTTTCGGGCCGGGTCTCCAGAAGCCACGCCCCATCAACCCGGCGGACAAGGTACGCAGTTCCCTGGCGTATGGGCTTGCGCTTTTTCGGCGCCTTTTTCGGCAGCTCGGCTTGCGTGCCCGCCGCCCATGCCGCGCAGGCGGGCCGCCAGGGGCAAAGCCCGCAGGCCGGATTGCGCGGCGTGCAGATCGTCGCGCCAAGATCCATCACCGCCTGCGCGTAATCGCCCGGCCGGTCGGTCGGTGTCAGCGCCTCGGCATGTTCGGTCAGGATCTTCTTCGATTGCGGCAGCGGCATGTGTTCGTCATGAAGCCGCGCCATCACGCGCTCGACATTGCCGTCCACGACCGTTTCGGGGCGGTCGAAGGCGATCGCGGCGACGGCGGAGGCCGTGTAGGGCCCGATCCCCGGCAGCGCCATCAGCCCGGCATGGGTATCGGGAAAGACGCCGCCGTGCTCTTCCGCCACCGCCCGCGCGCATTTGAGAAGGTTCCGCGCCCGTGCGTAGTAGCCAAGCCCCGCCCACGCCGCCATGACCTCTGCATCCTCTGCCGCGGCAAGGTCGGTCACGCGCGGCCAGCGCTCGGTGAAGGCGAGGAAGTAGGATTTCACCGCCGCGACCGTGGTCTGCTGCAGCATCACCTCTGACAGCCAGACGCGATAGGGATCAGGCCGCACACCGTCCGCCCGTGCTTTCGGACCGACACGCCACGGCATCTGCCGGGCATGGCGGTCATACCAGGAGAGCAGCGCGTCGGGGTCGGCGGTCTCACGCACGGATCACACTCCTCTGATCGCGGGGCTGTCGCGCGGGGTGGTGCTCGCGCTGCGGCTGACTAGTATATGCGCTAGAAGGAGAGTCCAACCATGGCGCGACATCAGGGCAGCACGCGCGGCTTTCAACAAACCGCGAGCCTCCTCAAGAGCCGGATCCGCAAGGCATCCGAGACGCGCGGCTTCGCGCAATCGCGCCTCCTGACCCATTGGGAGGAGATCGCAGGCCCCGATACCGCCCGCATCGCCCGACCCGTCGAGGTCAGCTATTCGCGGGGCGGCATGGGGGCGACGCTGGTTCTGCTGACGACCGGTGCGAACGCGCCGCAACTCGAGATGCAGAAAGAGCGGATCCGCGCCCGCGTGAATCAGGTCTACGGCTATAACGCGATCCAGAAGATCCGCGTGACGCAGACCGCGCCGACAGGGTTCGCCGAAGGGCAGGTGGCCTTCACACCCGCACCGAAGGCCGCACCCGCGGAGCCAACTCCCGAGGTGCGGCAGGCAGCGCGGCGAACCGCCGAGGATGTCGGCGATGACGGGCTCAGGGTTGCGCTTGAAACGCTGGCAACCAACGTTCTATCCCGAAACAGACATTCGGACTGAAGATCCGGCAGGCAAAAGGTGATGACAATGACACGCATAATTTCCGCGACCGCACTCGCAGCGGTGCTGGGCGCAGGCGGCTTCTGGGCGATCGAGCGACTCGGTGCGCCGGACACGGCCGAGTTCGAACTGCCTGGCGCAGCGCAGGCGCAGGACAATGCAGATGCCGGCGAGAGCGCGGAGGCCGAAGGCACGGAGACCGAAGCCGCTCAGGCCGATGGCGGCGTTCAGGAGATGACCCTCGGAGCCGAGGATGCGGCGGTCGAGGTGATCGAATACGCGTCCTACACCTGCCCGCATTGCGCGACCTTCCACCAGAACGTCTTCGACCGCATCAAGGAGAATTACGTCGATACGGGCGATGTGAAATTCACCTATCGCGAGGTCTATTTCGACAAGTACGGCATGTGGGCGTCGCTCGTGGCACGGTGTGGCGGCAACCAGGAGCGTTTCTTCGGCATCACGGACATGATCTACGAGCAGCAATCCGAATGGGTTCGCGCAGGCTCCGATGCGGCGGTCGCGGATGAGCTGCGCCGGATTGGCCGGGTCGCGGGCCTGGACGGGGACCAGCTGGAAAGCTGCCTGACCGATGGCGACAAGCTGCGGACCCTCGTGGAATGGTACCGCACGAACGCGACCGAGGACGGGATCGAATCGACGCCGTCCTTCGTGATCGACGGCGAGCTTCATTCGAACATGAACTATGACGACTTCGCCGCGCTTCTCGATGAGAAGATCGCCGAAGCGGAATGAGCGTATCGGCACCGCGTGGGCCGCTCGAGGGCCTGAAGGTCGTCGAACTGGCGCGCATCCTGGCCGGCCCCTGGGCCGGTCAGACACTTGCCGATCTCGGCGCGGAGGTCATCAAGGTCGAGGCCGCTGCGGGCGATGATACGCGCCAGTGGGGGCCGCCCTTCATCGATCGCGACGACGAGCGGTCGGCGGCCTATTTCCATTCCTGCAATCGGGGCAAACGCTCGGTCGTGATCGACCTGCGCGACCCGTCGGGGCAGGCGGCGTTGCGCGATCTCGTGGCCGATGCGGATATCCTGATCGAGAACTTCAAGGTCGGCGGGCTCGCGAAATATGGCGCGGATTACGAGAGCCTCTCGGCGCTCAATCCGCGGCTCATCTATTGCTCGATCACCGGCTTCGGACAGGATGGGCCTTACGCGCATCGTGCAGGCTACGATTACATCATCCAGGGCATGTCGGGTCTGATGTCGATCACCGGCGATCCGGAAGGGCAGCCGCAGCGCGCGGGCGTGGCGGTCACCGACCTTTTCACCGGGCTTTATTCGGTCATCGGAATCCTCTCGGCGGTGGAGCAGCGCCACCGCACTGGGCGGGGCCAGCATCTTGACATGGCGCTTCTTGATTGCGCGGTGGCGGCAACGGCGAACCAGGCGCTGAACTATCTCGCCACCGGTACCCCGCCGGGCCGGACGGGCAACTACCACCCGAACCTGACGCCCTATCAGGTCTTCGACGTCTCTGACGGGCATATCATCATCGCGACGGGGAACGACGCGCAGTACCGAAGGCTCTGCGGGCTTCTGGGCGTCGCGGAGTTGGCGGAAGATCCTAGCTTCCTCACCAATGCCGACCGCATCGCCAATCGCGAGGAACTGACGCGGCGGCTGACCGAGGCGAGCCTGCGCTTCACCAAGGCGGAGCTTCTTGCCGCCTGCGAGGCGGAAGGCGTTCCCGCCGGGCCGATCAACAATATGGCCGAGGTGATGGCCGATCCGCAGATCGTCGCGCGGGGGATGCAGATCGCGCCCGAAGGCCTGCCGGGCGTGCGCGCGCCCTTCCGGTTCTCGGATGCGGAGCTGGTGTTGGATCGCGCGGCGCCGAAGCTCGGACAGGAGAGCTGATCGGCGGGGCCTCACCCCGCCGTGCCGTGGCAGAACCAGCCTGAGGACAGCGCGCCGCCATGCGCGTAGAAGAGCCAGAGCCGCTCGCCCCGGTCCGTCTCTACCCACCAGTAATCGCGCTGGCCCGAACGCCAGTCGGGTTCGTCGAGCCACCATTCGGGCGCGATCCGTTCGGGGCCCGTTGCCGCGCGGGCGGACATGTCGCGTCCGCGCCAGCGAAAGGTTCGTGGCGGATCGGGCGCATCCGGGGCGTACACCGGCTCGGGCCGCCAGAGCCGGAGGGGGCGCCCGCGCGCCACGTCGGGCCAGGGCGTCGCAGCTTCTGACCAGGCGGCCGCGAGGGTCAGCGCGCCTTTCTCTGGAATGTGGCTCGAGGCGGGATGCCTGCGCGTGATCGCCTCGAGACCGAGCCGCGCGCCGAGGCGTCCGATCAGATCTTCGAGCGCGGTATCGGCCCGCATCCGCTCGCTCACCGCGCGGCCTGCCTCGAGATGCCCGGCAGGCTGGGCGGCGTGGACGGGTTCGTGACCGACCACGTCGAGGCGCAGCATGTCGATGCCGAAGCCCGCGTCGATCTCGGCCACCTTCATCGCCAGAAGCGGGCGCAGCCGGTCGGGATCTCGCGTCGCCCGTGCCAGGCTGACAAGCGCCCATTCCATGCTCTGATCCGCGCGGTAGGCCTCGAGCCGCACCCGCCGTGCGCCTCGCCCCCGCCGCCGGAGCTTGTCGCAGAGCGGCGGCAGCATCCGGTCGAGCCCGGCCATCAGGTCCGCCTCGAGCCCGATCGGGTCGGGCAGGGTGAGCCGGATCGAGAAATGCTCGGGCGGCGCGGCAGGAGCGACGGGCTCCGGCGCCGCTCCCATCGCCTGGTCGAGACGCGCAACGAGCCCGGTGCCGAAACGACGGGCCAGAGCGGCGCGGGGCTGGCCCGCGAGATACTCGATTCGCCGCAGCCCCAGGCGCGAGAGCGCCTCGACGGTCTCGGCATCGAGCCGGAGCGCCGCGACGGGCAAGGGCGCGAGCGCGCCATAGGTCTTGCCGGGCGCGGCAATGCGGGTGACGTCCGGTCCCGGTGGTGCCAAGAGCGCGGGTGCAGCGCCGCCCCGTTCCCAATGCCGCCGCTTGCCGGCGCGTGAGCGGGTGGCGCGCGCTTCCTGGTCGACCGCATCGCCGCTCCGGTGCGATCCGGCCCGCGCACCGCCATGCCGGGCCAGCGCCCAAGCCGCGCCAAGCGTGTCGGCGATCCCCGCGCGCACGCTCAGCCCCAGATCGGCGCAATCCTGTTCGACCTGCGCCAGAAGCCCCACCTCGCCACCGAAAAGATGCGCGCAGCCGGTCAGGTCGATGACCAGCGCATCCGGCGCTTCCCGCGCGACCCAGGGCGAGAACTTGCCCGCCCAGCGGTGCAGACTGCCGAGAAACGCCGCTTCCCGGTGCGGGTTCGCGATGCGCGTCAGAAGGTCGGCGCAGGCGGCATGGGCATCCCGCAAGGGCTGACCGGGATATAGCCCTGCGCGCGAGGCCGCCACCGACAGCGCCGCGAGGCTCTGGGCATTGCCGGTTTCGGTAACGGTGGCAAAGGGCACCTCGGCCAAAGCCGGGTCACGCCGGATCAGCCGTTCGGCGCCCAGCCGGGGAAACCAGAGGGAAAGAATGCGTCGGTTGGGCATCGGGCAGCATGAATGTTCCTGATATGTTCCATCTAGCCCGAGTCGCCTCCGGGGTCGAGTCCGGAGCTGCCGCGCCGCCTCTCAGCCGCAATAGACGCGGACGATCTCTCCGGCCTCGTTCACCTCGATATTGAGCCGGTCGGCGCGGAAATCCATCGTGACCGCCATGCCCGGCCGGATGATCCGCGCATCGAGATCCGCAGGCAGCGCTGCGGCGGCGAGCGGCGTGCCGACGAGGCTCTGGTATCCAGATGCTCCGCACGCGTCGGGGCCGGGCTCGGCAGGAGGCGTTCCAGCGCTCGTGCAGGCCGACAAAAACAGCGCTCCGAGCGCGATGATCTTCTGTTGCATAACGCGATCCTTTCCTGAAAACAGGTCCAGACAAACATAGGGAGCCTGACCATGAAAACCCGCGCCGCTGTCGCCCTCGAGGCTGGAAAGCCCCTTGAGATCATGGAGGTCAATCTCGAAGGCCCTAAGGCCGGGGAAGTCCTCGTGGAGATCAAGGCCACCGGCATCTGTCACACCGACGAATTCACCCGGTCGGGCGCGGACCCCGAAGGCCTTTTCCCGGCGATCCTCGGCCATGAAGGCGCAGGCGTCGTGGTGGAGGTCGGCGAGGGCGTCACCAGCCTCAAACCCGGCGATCACGTGATCCCGCTTTACACGCCGGAATGCCGCGAATGCGCCTCCTGCCTCTCGGGCAAGACCAACCTCTGCACGCGGATCCGTGCGACCCAGGGCCAGGGCGTGATGCCGGACGGGACGACGCGGTTCTCCATGTTGGATGGCACGCCGATCCATCACTACATGGGCTGCTCGACCTTCGCCAATCACACCGTCCTGCCCGAGATCTCGCTTGCCAAGGTCCGTGAGGACGCGCCCTTCGACAAAATCTGCTATATCGGCTGCGGTGTAACCACCGGCATCGGCGCGGTCATCAACACGGCTGGCGTCGAAATCGGCTCGACCGCCGCGGTCTTCGGGCTGGGCGGCATTGGCCTCAACGTCATCCAGGGGCTCCGCATGGCCGGGGCGGACAAGATCATCGGTGTCGATATCAACCCCGAGAAGAAGGCGATGGCCGAACGGTTCGGCATGACCCATTTCGTCAATCCAAAGGAAATCGACGGCTCGGTTGTCGCGCATATCGTCGAGATGACCAAGACCGAGTTCGACCAGACCGGCGGCGTCGATTATTCCTTCGACGCGACGGGCAACGTGCAGGTGATGCGCGATGCGCTCGAATGCACGCATAGGGGCTGGGGTCAGTCGATCATCATCGGCGTTGCGCCGGCGGGCGCCGAGATCTCCACCCGTCCGTTCCAGCTCGTCACGGGGCGCGTCTGGAAAGGCACGGCATTCGGCGGGGCGAAGGGCCGCACCGACGTGCCGAAGATCGTCGACTGGTACATGGACGGCAAGATCGAGATCGATCCGATGATCACGCACACGCTGTCGCTCGACGAGATCAACCACGGCTTCGACCTGATGCACGAGGGCAAGTCGATCCGGGCGGTCGTGACGTTCTGACCGGTGACCAGCCCCGTCCGCGATACAGACCAGATGATCCGGCAGATGGCGCCATCGCTGCTGCCGGATCGCTACGTCTTCGCCGGGCCGGAGGCCGCAGCGGCAGCGGATCGTGCGATCGCGACCGTCCGGGAGGCGGAGGGGCTGTCACTGATCCTGCCCGTGGAGGTGGCGGCCGAATTCGGCGCGCCGTCCGGTCCCATAATGCGGCAAATCACGCTGAACGTGACCTCGGCGCTTGACGGAATCGGGCTGACGGCGGCGGTCGCTGACGCGCTGACCCGCGAAGGGATCGCCTGCAACGTCGTCGCCGGGCTCAATCACGATCATGTCTTCGTGCCGGAAGAGGATGCGGATCGTGCGCTCTCCGCTCTTGAGGCGCTCAGCCGCGATGCGGGCGAGCCGACCGCGATCCGCCCGGCGACGGAGGCGGACAACGCGGAGATCGCCGCGATCCTGATGCCGGTCTTTCGCGCGGGCGATACCTATACGGTCGATCCCGATATCTCCGAGGCCGACGCGCTTGCCTATTGGACCGGCGGCGAGCGACAGGTCTTCGTGGCCGAGCGCGATGGCAGGGTTCTCGGCACCTACTACCTCGTGCGAAACCAGAAGGGCGGGGGGAGCCACGTTGCCAATGCCGGTTTCGCAACTCATTCCGATGCGCGCGGCAAAGGCCTCGCGCGGGCCATGCTCGCCCATGCCGAGGACGCGGCGCGGCAGACGGGTTTCCGCGCGATGCAGTTCAATTTCGTCGTGGCCTCCAATACCCGCGCCGTGACAACGTGGGAACGCGCGGGCTACGTGACGGCAGGCCGGTTGCCGGAGGCTTTCCGGCATCCCGAACACGGCTACGTCGATGCTCTCGTGATGATGAAACGCCTTTAGGCGGAAAGGACGGATCCGATGGCCGACGAGAAGGGCACCGCGCTGCTTGCTGTGCTGATCGACGCCGACAACACGTCACCGAAATACGCGCGCGCGCTCTTCGATGAGATCGCCACGCTCGGTGAAGCGGCTGTGCGCCGTCTCTATGGCGATTTCTCGAGCCATCAGATGTCCGGCTGGTCGAAGGTCGCGGCCGAGTTCGGTCTTGTGCCGCATCACCAGCCTGCGAACACGGTTGGCAAGAACGCCTCCGACATCGCGCTTGTGATCGACGCGATGGACCTGATGCATTCGGCGCGCTTCGACGGGTTCGTTCTGGTCTCCTCGGACAGCGATTTCACCCGCCTCGCCTCGCGCTTGCGCGAACAGGGGCTCGAGGTGTTCGGGATGGGAATGCAGAAGACACCGGATGCCTTCCGCAAGGCCTGCAAGCGCTTCATCTTCCTCGAGAACATCGACGCGGCCGCCGAAGCCTCGAAATCGGGGCAGCGCGACACGAAGGCCACGGGCAGCCTCGAGGAGGCGCGCAATCTCATCTTCAACGCGATGGATGCGATCGAGCAGGATGACGAATGGTACACGCTTGGCCAGCTCGGCCAGTATCTGACCGCCGCCAATCCCGACTTCGACACGCGGACCTATGGCAAACGCAAGCTGTCGGATCTCATCAGGGATCTGAAGGTCTTCGAGACCAAGCGCTCACAGGGCAACCAGATGCTGGTGCGGCGGCTCGACTGACGGTCAGGCCGTGCCGTAGCGCGCAAGGAACACCTTGACCGCGTCGCGGACATTCTCGTCCTTCTCGACGTCCGAGACCGTGCCACGTATGTTGAAAAGCCGTGCCATGTAGAGCCCGGCCTTGCAGAGCTCCCCGAACTGGTGCGCGGCGTGTTCGCGTCGATCCTGCGGGATGTCGAGATCGCCGCGCGCGATGGCGAGGTCGAAGAGGCTCAGCATGGCATCGACGAAGTAAACCGGGCCAAAGCGCCAGAACTCTTCGGCAAGGGCCGGAAAGCGCTCCGCCTCCGCAAGGCACATACGGCAATTCTGGATGGCAAGCGGCGAGAAGATGATGTCGAGGAAGGTCCGCCCCGCATCGTAGAACAGCTCCGCCGTCGGCTTGTCGCGATCGAGATGGGTGATCGCCTCTTCGGCCTGATGGCGGCACTGCAGGCGCGCGACCTCCATGAAGAGAAGGCGCTTGTCGGAGAAATACGAATAGAGCGTCGCTTTGGACACGCCGGCGGCGCGAGCGATGTCATCGACGCTCGCACCGTCGTAGCCGTCGCGCAGAAACACATCGCGGGCCCCTTCGATCACCTGATCGTATTTTCGGCCCTTGCGGATCTTGTCGACTGAAGCGTCCATGAATTCTCCTCGCTCGAAGGAGAAGTATAAACCGCTTGGTTCAGTTTCAACAATCTCCGCCGCGACGTCGCAAAGCCTACCGTGTCTCCGCCGCGCCGTCCTGGGCAGGCTGCGGCTCTGTCGGAGCGCTGTCCGGGAACCACAGGTAAGGCAATTGCGGCGCGGTGATACCGGCGGATGCGCCCGTGGCGATACTGACGGTGACGATGAGGGGGAGTAGTAGAGTTCGCATGGAAATCTCCATCGTTGAAAGACAAAAGTAAACTAAACAGTATGGTTCACTATTCAAGGTTAAGTTTAAACTGTTCGGTTCATTTATTGGGCTTGCGCCATGAGGCTGAGCGTCTAAATTAGAATTATTCTAATTTCCGGTGGTCTCATGCGTTTCCTTCCCAGCCGACGGCGGTTCGATGACCTGTCTGAACAAGAGATCCTCGCGCTCGCGATTTCCTCCGAGGAAGACGATGCACGGATATACAGGATGTATGCCGAGCATCTTCGAGAGGAGTATCCGGGGTCGGCCAAGGTTTTCGATGGCATGGCTGCCGAGGAAGATGGGCACCGCCAGCGGTTGATCGACATGCATACCGCGCGTTTCGGGACCGTCATTCCCCTGATCCGGCGAGAACACGTAGCGGGTTTCTACTCCCGCAACCCGGTTTGGCTGATCGAGAACCTCAGCCTCGACCGGATCCGCGAAGAGGCCCGCGCGATGGAGCGGGACGCCGAGCGCTTTTACCACGAGGCTGTGCGGAGAACGCAGGATGCCGGCACCCGCAAGCTTCTTGGCGATCTTGCCGCTGCCGAGGCCGGGCATGAAAGCAAGGCCGGTGCGCTCGAGGCAGAGCATTTGCCGGACGATGTCCGCAGCGCCGAGGATGACGGCGCGAAACGGCAATTCCTGCTGACCTGGGTGCAGCCGGGCCTTGCAGGGTTGATGGACGGTTCCGTCTCGACGCTTGCGCCGATCTTCGCCACGGCCTTCGCGACGCAGGACACCTGGACCACCTTCCTCGTCGGACTTGCCGCCAGCGTCGGCGCGGGCATCTCGATGGGCTTTACCGAGGCTGCGTCCGATGATGGAGAGCTTTCCGGCCGCGGCTCCCCCGTCAAGCGTGGCATCGCCTCGGGCGTGATGACGACTGTCGGCGGGCTCGGGCACGCGCTGCCCTATCTCATTCCGCATTTCTGGACCGCGACGATCACCGCCATCATCGTCGTCTTCATCGAGCTCTGGGCCATTGCGTGGATCCAGAACCGCTTCATGCAGACGCCATTCCTGCGCGCGACCTTCCAGGTCGTCCTCGGTGGCGCGCTGGTCTTCGCTGCCGGGGCGCTGATCGGGTCCGGTTGACGGGACGGGGAAAAGCGGCTCTCGTCCGGGCTGAGAGGAGAGAGCCGATGCCCAAAGACGACCAGCCGGTCTATACCCCCTTGCCGCTGCCCGACCGGGTGCAGCTCCCGCCCGAAGAGGCGCTCTCCGCCGCAGAGGCGTTCCGCGTCTACATGCAAAAGCGCCATTCGGTGCGCGACTACGCGGAGACGCCGGTCCCCGAAGCGGTCATCCGCGCCTGCATCGCCGCGGCGCATAGCGCGCCGTCCGGGGCAAACCGGCAGCCTTGGCATTTCGTGGCGATCTCGGACCCGGGGATGAAGGCGCGCGTCCGCGAAGGTGCTGAAGAAGAGGAACGTCAATTCTACGGCGGCGGCGCCGGGGACGCGTGGCTCCAGGCGCTGGAGCCCATAGGCACAAGCGTCGAGAAGCCCCATCTCACCCGCGCCCCTTGGCTGATCGTCGTTTTCGCAGAGCGCTGGGGCGTCGATGCGGAGGGCGCTCGCTACAAGAATTATTACGTGCCCGAAAGTGTCGGCATCGCGACGGGCATGCTCATTGCAGCGATCCATCACGCGGGGCTCGTCTGCCTCGAGCACACGCCGAACCCGATGAAGTTCCTTAACGAGATGTGTGGCCGGCCCGAGCGCGAGAAGCCGGTGATGATCCTGCCCGTTGGCTACCCTTCCGAGGATGCGACGGTGCCGGAATCGGCAAAACGCAAAAAACCCCTCGACGAAGTGATGACGATCCTCGCCGAGTGAACCGATCGCGTTGACCCCGCGCGAAAGCTCGCTCAAAAACGTTCCATGCTGGCGATCTTCCTCAAGACCCTGCCTTTTTTCGCGTTGATCGGGCTGGGTTACGGCGCGGCCAAGACGCGTTTCTTCACCGAGGAAGCCAGCGCGTACCTCACGAAATTCGTGTTCTACTTCGCGCTCTCGGCGATGCTGTTTCGCTTCTCGGCGAACCTGTCCTTTGCCGAGATCTTCGATGCCTGGCTGGCAATGGCCTATCTTTGGGGCACGGCCTTCGTCTACGCGGTCGGGCTTCTGGTCGCGTTCTGGCGGCGCGTGAAGGTCGAGACCGCGGCGATCGAGGCGCAATGCGCGGCCATCGGCAACACCGGCTTTCTCGGCGTGCCGATGCTGGCGCTTCTCTTGGGCGACGAGGCGGTCGGGCCGATTATCCTCGTTCTGTCGATCGACCTTATCGTGTTCTCCTCGGCTCTCGTGATCCTCGTTGAAGGCTCGCGCGACGGACGCATGAGCCTTGGCGTTCTGAAGACAATCGGCATGGGCCTTGTGAAGAACCCGATGATCGTCTCGATCACCCTTGGGCTCGCGGTCGCCGCGTCGGGCTGGACGTTGCCGGTGCCGGTCAACGAGTTCGTCACCATCCTTGGCAACGCGGCGACACCGGGCGCGCTTTTCGCCATCGGCGCGTCCCTCGCCTCGAAATCGGCGGAGCGCCTCTTTATCGCGGGCTGGCTCAGCTTCGCCAAGCTCATGCTGCATCCCTTGTTCGTGGCGATTGCCGCGCTCGTCCTGTTTCCGGTCGAGCCTTATGCCGCGGCGGTCGCGGTCTCGGCGGCCTCGCTGCCGGTCGCGGGCAACGTCTTCATCCTCGCGCAGCATTACGGCACCTCGCCGCAGCGGGTCTCGGCCTCGATCCTGATCTCGACAGCGGCGAGCATCGTCACCGTTTCGGCCTGGATCGCCTGGGTCACGAGCTGAGTCACTTGCGCCGCACGGACGCGCCCGCTAGCCGTTCGGGACAGCACCGACAAACGTCAGGAGACGCGCATGGAAACGAAATCCGAGAACCGGTCCTTCGGCGGAACGCAGGGCGTCTACAGCCACGCCTCCGAGGCCTGCGGTTGCGACATGACCTTCGCGCTGTTTCTGCCCGAGGAAGCGCGCACCGCGCCGGTGCCGCTTCTGTGGTTTCTCTCGGGGCTGACATGCACCCACGAGAACGCCATGACCAAGGCAGGCGCGCAGGCCTGGGCCGCCGATCACGGCGTCGCTCTGTGCTTTCCCGATACCTCCCCGCGCGGTGACGATGTCGCCAATGACGAGGCCTTCGATCTCGGGCAGGGCGCGGGGTTCTACGTCAACGCGACGCAAGACCCTTGGGCGACGCACTTCAAGATGTGGGACTACATCACCGAGGAATTGCCGACGCTTCTGGAGCGGAACTTCGCACTCGACATGGAGCGGCAAGCGATCAGCGGGCACTCGATGGGCGGGCACGGTGCGCTGACGATCGCCATGCATCTTCCGGACCGCTTCCGCTCTGTCTCGGCCTTCGCGCCCATCGCGAACCCGACTGAGAGCGATTGGGGGCGGAAGCAATTCACCGCCTATCTCGGCGGCGATGCCTCCACCTGGGCACTGCGCGATTCCACGCGCCTCATGGAGGAGCGGGGCTTCGACGGGCCGGTGCTGATCGATCAGGGAACAGACGACCAGTTCCTGCACCTTCTGAAGCCCGAAGCGCTCGCCCACGCGATGACGGCCCGGCGGCAGGACGGGGCGTTCCGGATGCAGAAGGGCTACGATCACAGCTACTTCTTCATCTCGACCTTCATGGAGGAGCATGTCGCCTTCCACGCCGAGGCACTTTACGCGTGAGCGTACTCTACGTCGATGCCGATGCCTGCCCGGTCAAGGAAGAAGCCGAGCGCGTCGCGACCCGGCATGGGCTCGAGATGAAGCTCGTCTCGAATGGCGGCTTGCGTATGTCGCGCAACCCGCTGGTCGAGGTGGTGATCGTGCCCGACGGCCCGGATATCGCCGATATGTGGATCGCGGATCGCGCGGGGCCGGGCGATGTGGTCGTCACCGGCGATATCCCGCTTGCCGCACGTGCGATAGAGAACGGCGCGCGGGTCTTGGCGCATAACGGCGAGGCCTTCACCGAGGCCAATATCGGCCAGCGCCTCGCGACGCGCGATCTGATGAGCGATCTGCGTGCCGCCGATCCGTTCCGGCAGGGCGGTGGCCGCGCGTTCTCGAAGGCGGACCGCGCGCGCTTTCTCGACGCGCTCGAACGCGAGCTGCGTGCGGCGCAAAGGGTCGCCCGATGAGCGCGCCGGACGCCGTCGTCTTCGATATCGGCAACGTGCTGATCGAATGGCAGCCCGAGCGCTATTTCGACGCTAAGATCGGCGAGGCGCGGCGCAAGCGGCTCTTCGCGGAGGTCGATCTGCACGAGATCAACGACCGCGTCGATCGTGGCGGCGATTTCCGCGAGACGATCTACGGTGCCGCCGAGGGTTACCCCGAATGGCGCGAAGAGGTGCGGCTCTGGCACGACGATTGGGGCAAGATCGCGGGCCCCGAGATCCCGGAATCGGTCGCCCTCCTGCGCCGCTTGCGCGACAAGGGCGTGCCGGTCTTCGCGTTGTCGAATTTCGGCGTCGCTCCATTCGAGATTGCCCGGGTGATCTGGCCGTTCCTCGAGGAATTCGACCGCGCCTACATCTCGGGGCATATGGCAATGGCAAAGCCCGACGCGGAGATATACGCCGCACTCGAGGCCGACTCCGGGATACGCCCGGACAGGCTCTTTTTCACTGACGATCGTGCGGATAACATCGAGGCAGCGCAGGCGCGCGGCTGGCGCACTCACCACTTTAACGGCCCCGACGGGTTCGGGCGCGCGCTCGTCGAACAGGGGCTTCTGGAGAAAGGCGATCTTCCGTGACAACACCGGCCGTGATCCCCTTCGAGGACGGCGAAGCGAGGCTCGACTGGCTCGGCCTTTGCGATGCCTTCGAGGCCGGGCACCGGCTGCCCAAGGCCGAAATCGCGGACAAGTTCCTCTACCGGGGTGACGACACGCTGCTCAACCGCTCGGCCTGGATCGACGGGTTGGGTCTGGCCGTGAAGGCCGCCACGATCTTTCCCGGCAACGGCGCCAATGGACTGCCGGCGATCAACGGTGCGGTGAACCTTTTCTCCGATACGACGGGTGAGCTGGAAGCGGTCGTGGATTTCCACCTCGTCACGAAGTGGAAAACCGCGGGAGACAGCCTTCACGGTGCGCGCAAGCTTGCTCGGCCGGATAGCCAGAAGATCCTCCTGGTCGGCGCGGGCACGGTCGCACGCTCCATGGTCGAGGCCTATGGCGCAGTCTTCCCGAATGCCGAATTCACGGTCTGGAACCGCTCGCCCGAGGGCGCGGCGCGTATGGCCGAAGATATTCCGGGGCTGAACGTGGCCGCCGACCTCGAAGCGGCGGTCGGCGAGGCCGACATCATCCTGACGGCGACGATGGCGAAGGAGCCGGTGATCCGCGGCGAGTGGCTGCGCCCCGGCCAGCATCTCGACCTCATCGGCGCATTCCGGCCCGATATGCGGGAGGTCGACGACGCGGCGCTGCAAAAAGCGCGGATCTTCGTCGACAGTTTCGAGACGACGCTCGATCATATCGGAGAGCTCAAGATCCCGCTGGCCTCGGGCGCGATCCGCCGCGAGGACGTGATCGCGGATTACTACTCGCCCGAGGCCTTCACGCGGAGCGACGACGATATCACCATCCTGAAGAACGGCGGCGGCGCGCATCTCGACCTGATGTGCGCCCGCTACATCCACCAGGCCTGGGCCGGATGATCTGGGCGCTCGCGCTTGCCCTGGCGGTGGTCGCGGCCCTGCCGGTCATGCGGGAGCGGATGCGGCAGGATGTGCGTACCCTTCGCGACACCGCGCCGGGCGAGCTGGTGCCCCTCAGCCAGGGTGTCACCCATTGCCGCTGGCTCGGGCGAACGCGCGGGCCGGTGGCTGTCTGCATCCACGGCCTGACCACGCCGTCGACCGCGTGGGAAGGACTTGCGCGGCAACTCGACGAGACCGGATTTCGCGTCTTGGTCTACGATCTCTACGGGCGCGGCCTGTCCGACGCGCCGCGCGCCCGGCATACGCCGGGCTTCTACGTGCGGCAGCTCCAGGACGTGCTGGATCACTACGATCTGACCGAGGATCTGACGCTCATCGGCTATTCCATGGGCGGAGTGATCGCGACCGCCGCGGCGGCCCAAGAGCCGGGCCGCTATCGACAGGTCGCGTTGGTGGCGCCTGCCGGGCTCGGGATGCCGTTCAGTCGTTTCCAGCGGTTTGTCATCGACTGGCCCTGGATCGGCGACTGGCTGTTTCACATGCTCTGGCCAGGCCGGCACCGTGCCGCGATCGATAGGGGGCAGGCGCCGGAGCTCGTGCGGGAGGCGCAGCGCGATGCGCTGGACCGGCGGGGCTTCGTCGGCGCGGTGCTCTCGAGCCTCAGGCACAGCCTGTCGAAGCCCGTGCCGCGCCTGCATCGCGCGCTTGCCGAGACGGGGCTTCCCGTTCTGGCGGTCTGGGGCAATGTCGATCCGGTCATCCCGCTGTCTGGCATGGGGCAACTCGCCCAGGCGAACCGCGAGGCCCGGCAGGAGGTCGTTGCCGGGGCCGATCACGGTCTGCCCTTCACCCATCCCGAGGAGCTTGGGCTCGCGCTCGCACGGCTGATGGACGAAGTCCGCGTCAGGTCGTCGCAACAGGACGCATAGGCGGCGCGTCGCGGTTTTCCTTCACGCCGAGATGCACAAGCGCCGAGAGCGCGCCGACCCCGACGCCAACCCACCAGACCATCGTGTAATCGCCGGTGAGGTCGTACATCCGCCCGCCCAGCCAGACGCCCACGAAGCTGCCAAGCTGGTGCGAGAAGAAAACGATGCCGTAGAGCGTGCCCATGTAGCGCAGCCCCCAGATATGCGCGACGAGCCCGGAGGTCAGAGGCACGGTGGCAAGCCAGAGCGCGCCCATGACAGCGCTGAAGACCAAGACCGAAAGCGGCGTGATGGGCAGTGCGATGAAGAGTGCCGCCGCGATGGTTCGTCCGGTATAAATCGCTGCGAGGAGGTATTTCTTCGGGAAGTAATTGCCGAGCCAGCCCGCGATCAGCGTGCCCGCGATATTGAACAGCCCGATGAGCGAGATCGCCACCGCGCCAAGCGCCGAGGTCGTGGTGATGCCGATGGAATGCAGAACGCCGCCCTGCAGGATCGGCCCGCACATCTCGGTCACGAGGGCCGGGAAATGCGCCGTGACGAAAGCCAACTGATAGCCGCATGAGAAAAAGCCGATGAAGATCAGCGAAAAGGACGGATCGCGGAAGGCCCGGCCGAGGATATGGCCCAATGTTTCCTCGAGCTCGGCCTTGGACGCCTCGGGCGCGCGGATCATCGGAAGGCAGAGAAGCACGCAGAGGATCGCTGCGGCGAAGACGAGGAAGATGTCCTGCCAGGCCATGAAGCCCAGCATCCATTCGGCAAGCGGCGCACCGAAGACCTGACCCGCGCTGCCGGCCGCGGTCGCGATCGCCAGCGACATCGAGCGGTTCTTGGCCGATGAAGATCGCCCGACCACCGCGAGGATGACGCCGAAGCCCGTGCCCGCGACGCCGAAGCCCACGAGCACCTCCAGCATCTGATGCGCCTCGGGTGTCGTCGCGAAGGACGACAGCACGAGCCCCGCCGCATACATCAGCGCGCCGATGATGATCGCGAGGCGGTCGCCCATCTTCTCGGCGAGCGCGCCGAAGATCGGCTGCCCGATCCCCCAGGCGAGGTTCTGGATCGCGATGGCGAGTGAGAACTCCGCGCGCAGCCAGCCGAATTCCTCTGCGATGGGGATCTGGAAGACGCCGAAGCTCGCGCGGATCGCGAACGACACGAGAATGATGATACAGCCCGCGATGAGAACGGGCGTGACGAGCGGTGCGGGACGGTCCATGACGTCTCTCCTTCGACGTCATGAATTACCGGCAGGGGCCCGCTACGGCAATTTCTTCATTGTATTGGTGACGATTTCACGCCCGCATGTGCCGTGCGCGGGCTCCGCGCTCGATCGCGGCGGCGTGCAGGCGGTCGAGCTCGAGTTCGTAGCGCAACTCCTCGAGAAGCCGCAGCTCGGTGTCGGTGAGCGTTCCGTCCGCGGCGGCGACATCGCAGGAGAGCGCGTAGGCGGTCTCGTGCAGGCGCTCGGGCAGCGCTTCGCGCATCAGGCCGAACAGCGCGTCGAGCCCATCATCCTGATCGAAGAGGTCGAAGACCATCTGCGAGAGATGCTTGATCCGGTCGGTGTCGTAGCCAAGGAAAACGGGCAGGGTGCCGACGATGGACTGGATCTTCACCAGCTCGGAGGTGCGGATATTCTCGTCCGAAGCCGACACCGCGACCATCAATGCAACGAGCGCATCCTGCGGGGACATCGAGTGTTCTACGCTATCGGGCATCGTGCGTCATCCTTGGGGGTCACGGGAACTCGTCGTAGAAATATTGACCCGGTCCCGACACCGCAATAGGTAGCGCACGCTTGAGCACCTGGGGCCCGTGAAACAGGCGGTGCCCCGCCACAAAAGGAAAGAGCAAGATGTCGGACTTCCGCGACGCCGCGATGAATTCGAAGGCCTGGCCGTTCGAAGAGGCGCGCCGCCTTCTCAAACGCTACGAGGCGGGGAAGGTGAAGAAGGACCACATCCTTTTCGAGACGGGTTACGGACCCTCTGGCCTGCCGCATATCGGCACCTTCGGTGAGGTCGCGCGCACCACGATGATCCGCCGCGCCTTCGAGGCGATCTCCGATGTGCCGACCCGTCTCATCTGCTTTTCGGACGATCTCGACGGTATGCGCAAGGTGCCTGACAACGTGCCGAATCCCGAGGCGCTGAAAGAGCATCTGCAAAAGCCGCTGACATCGGTGCCGGATCCGTTCGGCAAGTTCGAAAGCTTCGGGCATCACAACAACGCCATGCTGCGGCGCTTCCTTGATACGTTCGGCTTCGAATACGAGTTCTATTCGGCGACCGAATACTATCGCTCGGGCGCTTTCGACGAGGTGCTTCTGCGCGCCTGCGAGCGCTATGACGACATCATGGAAGTCATGCTGAAATCGCTCCGCGAAGAGCGCCAGCAGACCTATTCGATTTTCCTGCCCATTCATCCCGAAACGGGCCGCGTCCTCTATGTGCCGATCAAGAACGTCGACGCAGCGAACGGCGAGATCACCTTCGACGACGAAGGCGGTCGCGAATGGACGCTGCCGGTCACCGGGGGCAACGTAAAGTTCCAGTGGAAGCCCGATTTCGGCGCGCGCTGGGCCGCGCTGGGCGTCGATTTCGAGATGTATGGAAAGGACCATTCCACCAATACGCCTATCTACGACCGGATCTGCGAAATTCTCGGCGGCGCGAAGCCCGAGCATTTCACCTATGAGCTTTTCCTCGACGCGTCGGGTGAGAAGATCTCCAAGTCGAAAGGCAATGGCCTGTCGATCGACGAATGGCTGACCTATGCCTCGACTGAGAGCCTTGCCTATTACATGTTCCTCAAGCCCAAGACCGCCAAGCGGCTGAGCTGGGACGTGATTCCCAAGGCCGTGGACGAATACCACCAGCAGCTCCGCGCCTATCCGGGGCAAAGCCCCGAGCAGCAGGCCGCGAACCCCGTTTGGCATATTCACGGCGGCGATGTGCCGGCCTCCACGATGGTCGTGCCCTTCGCGATGCTCCTCAACCTCGCCTCGGTCTCGGGCGCCGAGGACACGGAAACGCTTTGGGGCTTCATCATGCGCTATGCGCCGGATGCCTCGCCCGAGGCCAATCCCGACCTCGATCAGGCGGCCGGCTTCGCGATCCGCTACTACGAGGACTTCGTGAAGCCGCAGAAGGTCTATCGGGCGCCCGACGAAAAAGAGGAAGCCGCGATGCGCGATCTTGCCGCGCGGCTTCAGGCGCATGACGGGCCGACCGACGACGAGACGCTGCAGAGCCTCGTGTTCGCAGTCGGGAAAGAGCACGAGTTCGACCCGCTCCGGGACTGGTTCAAAGCTCTCTACGAGGTGCTTCTGGGCGCAAGCCAGGGCCCGCGTTTCGGCGGGTTCATCGCGCTTTATGGTATCGAGGAGAGCGTACAGCTCATCGAGCGGGGCCTGCGCGGCGAGCTCGGCTGAGGTTGGTCTGGCAGGGCGGATGCCCGGTTTCCGGGCGCAGGCTTCGCGCGCCTTCCCGAAACTCTTGTCGTGACACATGCGTGACTTTGGCTGATGCCGGGGTCGCGCTATCTTCCCTTGCGTCAGCAAGAGGAGGACCTCATGAGACATGCGCGTATCCTTGGGCCCGTCGCCGCGCTCTGGCTTGCCCTGCCGGCCTGGGCGCAGGAAGTGGTGGCCCCGGTACCCGGCATCGAACAGACGATCTCGGGCCAGATGCAGGCGTTCGACGCGGGCGACGTGGAAGGCGCTTTCGACTTCGCAAGCCCGATGATCCAAGGCATTTTCCGCACGCCGGAGATGTTCGGCCGCATGGTCGAGCAGGGCTACCCGATGGTCTGGCAACCCTCTGACGTCGATTTCGGCGATCTGCGCGAGGTGGATGGCCGGCTGACCCAGCGGGTGATCGTCACCGACGACGCAGGCCGGGTCCACATGCTCGACTACAGAATGCTCGAGACCGAGAACGGCTGGCTCATCGACGGCGTCCAGATCCTGCCGCAGCAAGGCTTCGCCGCCTGATCCGCGCAACGCTCGGCTGCCCAAGCCCCCGTTAATGCGGCACAGCTACCCCTGACCCTTGCAAGGTAAACGCAGCGGGCGTTTCGGTCAGGAAAGGGGTAGCGATGAACAAGGCGATCACCGACGGCTGGGAGATCATGCCGCCGCCATTTGCGGACGGGCTCGGCGTCTGGTCGAGCCAGGATGGCACGCCCGGCTCCGACACCTACGCCAATATTCCTACCGCAGCTTTCGTCTCGGCCGACCAGGATTTCGGTGGCTGCCTCGAACTTCTGAAGACCGAAGCGACACAGCGCCTGCGCTACATGGGCGACACGCGGATCGAGCCGGGCGTCTACCTGCGCGTGACCGCACGGGTAAAGGTGCTGTCTGGCAGTCTGCCATCCGTACGGATTGCGGCCTGGGCGGGCCGCGCGAACAATCAGGCGGTCGGCGGGATTCCGACTGCGGGCCCCGCCACGCAGATTCCGGGCTACGGCGAGATCGTCGAGGTGAGCGCGATCATCGGCTCCGGCAATCGCTCTGGCGTTGATCTCGTCTGGGGCGCGGAGCCGACTTTCGGTCATTTCGGGCTCGACCTGACCGGCGCGACCGGATCGGTCGTCCGCATCGACGATCTGGTCATCGAGGATGTCACCTCGGTCTTCCTGCGCGACATGCTGGGCTATGTCGATGTGCGAGACTGGGGCGCGCGGGGCGATGGCGTCACCGATGACAGCGCGGCCTTCGAAGCGGCGGATCAAGCCGCAGGCGGGCGGACGCTGTTCGTCTCGGTGGGCGAGTATCTTCTGGCGCAGGACGTGACCATCGACAGCGAAGTCGTCTTCGAGGGCCGTGTCACAATGCCCACCCATCGCCGTCTGTCGCTGACGAAAAATTTCAGCCTGCCCGCCTATATCGATGCGTTCGGCGACGAGGAGGAGGCGCTCCGCAAGGCTTTGCAGGCGCTGATGAACGACGCCGACCACGAAAGCCTCGACATGGCCGGGCGGCGCGTGACCCTGACCGGGCCGCTCGACGTGCGCGCAGCGGTCGCGAACCGCGCGAGCTACGCTCAGCGGCGGGTTCTCAGGAACGGGCAGCTTCAAGCGGCCCCTGGAGGAAACTGGGGCGAAGTCGTCGTCACCCGGCAGGCAAGCTATTCGCCGTCCAACGCAACCCGTCTCACCGGTATCTCGAATGCCGGGGAAATTCCCGTCGGCGCGCTCGTGGAAGGGGCGGGTGTCGGACGCGAAATCTACGTCCGCAGCGTCAATCCCGGTGCCGGCGACGTTGTTCTTTCGCAGCCGCTCTCGGATGCGACGGGAACGCAGACTTTCACCTTCCGGCGCTTTGCCTACATGCTCGACTTCTCCGGCTTCGACCGGCTCGACGTCTTCCAGCTCGAAGATATCGAATTTCAGTGCGGGATCGAGGCCTCGGGCGTGATGCTTGCACCGACCGGCACGATCATGGTCATCCGTGAATGCACGTTCAATCGACCGAAGAACCGCGGCATCACCAGCCCCGGTGAGGGCTGCCAGGGCATGTTGATCGAACATTGCCAGTTCCTCAGCCACGAAGGCGGCGAGCTTACGCAGAACCGGCAATCCGTTGCGATCAACGTGAACGCCAATGATGTAAAGGTGCGTGACAACCGCGCGTCGCAATTCCGGCATTTCCTCGTGGCCTCCGGCGCGCAAAACATCATTTCCGGCAATCACTTCTTCCAGGGAGACGCGGCGGAGAACGGGATACGCAGCGCGGGCATCGTGATCGCACTTCGGGCCTGCAATACGCAGATCTCGAACAACTACATCGACAATTGCTTCATCGAATGGACCAACGAGCGCGAGCCTGAGCCCGATTTCACCGGGGGCTTCGGCTTTGCGGGCCTCTCGATCACCGACAACGTGCTATTGTGCTCGAAGGTCGCCACGAGCTTCTCATACATCGTCGTGAAGCCCTACGGGACCGGGCATTTCATCAACGGCATGACCGTGACGGGCAACACCTTCCGCGCCTCCTCGGGCACGATAGACCGGGTCGAGCGGCCTGATACGAGCTTCGCCCCGCTCGATTTCAGCCGGATGAAACGGGTCTATTTCGCCGACAACACGTTCCACAACATCGAAAAAGCCTCTCGCAATCCGCTGATCGTCGCGCACGCGCAGAACACTCATGCCGATACGTGGATGGTGGAGACGGGCGGCGAGCTGCCTTTCGACGCTTGGGCGACCGAGGTGGACGGGATCGTGCATACCTCGCGGCTGCGGAACGCGGCCAATGTCAGCGAATGGTGGATGCCCTATGTCTCGACCCGGGAAGGCGGGCAGAGCAACCGTGTGCACCTGATCTATCCCGGACAGGTTCGGGGCGATGCGAACGTGACGATCCGCATGGATTGAGCGGGCACGCGCGGGTGCGTGCGGATCGGCAGATTTATGACTTTTCGCACGCGGCGCACCCAAATACTGTGGCGCCATGGCAGATCCCCGATTCATCCACCTGCGCGTTCACACCGAATATTCCCTGCTCGAAGGGGCGGTACGGCTCAAGAAGCTGCCCGGCCTCTGCGAGAAGATGGGGATGCCGGCGGTCGCCGTGACCGACAAGAACAACCTTTTTGCGGCGCTTGAGTTTTCGGTCACAGCGGCGGGGGCGGGCGTGCAGCCCATCGTCGGCTGCCAGGTCGATCTGCGTTTCTCCGATCCCCAGCCCGGAGAGCGTCCCCGCGATCCCGCGCCGGTCGTGCTGCTCGCGCAGTCCGAGGCGGGTTACGAGAACCTGATGAAGCTCAATTCCTGCCTCTACCTGCGCGGCGACGGGGAGCTTGCGCATGTGACGCTCGATGAGCTCGAACGCCATTCTGAGGGCGTGATCTGCCTGTCGGGCGGGCCGGATGGACCGGTCGGAATGCTGCTTCGGCAGGGCAGCCGGGGCGCGGCCGAGGCGCTGATGGTGCGGCTCCATGCGATGTTCGGGGATCGCCTCTATGTCGAGCTTCAACGCCATCCCGGAGAGGACGGCCAACCCGAGGCCGAACGCCTGACCGAGCGCGGCTTCGTCGAAATGGCCTATGAGATGGGCCTCCCGCTCGTCGCCACGAACGATGTCTATTTCCCGAAATCGGACATGTACGAGGCGCATGATGCGCTGATCTGCATCGCCGATGGCGCCTATGTCGACCAGCAGGAGCCGCGCCGCCGCCTGACGCCGCAGCATTATTTCAAGTCGCCCGAAGAGATGGTCACGCTTTTCGCCGATCTGCCCGAGGCGGTGGAAAACACGGTCGAGATCGCGCGCCGCTGCGCCTTCATGACCTACAAGCGCGACCCGATCCTGCCGCGATTCGCCGATGACGAAGTCGAGGAGTTGCGCCGTCAGGCCAATGAAGGCTTGCAGGCCCGCCTCGCCGTCATCCCCCATGCCGCCAGCGTAGAGGACTACCAGGCCCGGCTCGATTTCGAGCTCGGCATCATCGAGGGGATGGGCTTTCCCGGCTATTTCCTGATCGTTGCGGACTTCATCAAGTGGGGCAAGGAGCATGACATCCCGGTGGGGCCGGGGCGCGGTTCGGGCGCGGGCAGCCTGGTTGCCTATGCATTGACGATCACCGACCTCGATCCATTGCGCTACAAACTCCTCTTCGAGCGGTTCCTGAACCCCGAACGTGTCTCCATGCCCGACTTCGACATCGACTTCTGCATGGATCGCCGCGAGGAGGTCATCCACTACGTCCAGGAGAAATACGGCCGCGACAAGGTCGCCCAGATCATCACCTTCGGCGCGCTTCTTTCGAAGGCCGCCGTGCGCGACGTGGGCCGGGTGCTCCAGATGCCCTATGGACAGGTCGACCGGCTGTCGAAGATGATCCCCGTCGAGGGGGTGAAGCCCGTCTCCATCGAGAAGGCGCTCGCGGACGAGCCGCGCTTGCGGGAGGAAGCCCGGAACGAAGAGGTCGTAGACCGGCTCCTGACCTATGGCCAGCAGGTCGAGGGTCTTTTGCGGAACGCCTCGACCCACGCCGCAGGCGTCGTCATCGGGGATAGGCCGCTCGACGAGCTGGTGCCGCTCTACCAGGATCCGCGCTCGGACATGCCGGCGACGCAGTTCAACATGAAATGGGTCGAACAGGCGGGCCTCGTGAAGTTCGACTTCCTTGGATTGAAAACGCTGACCGTGATCCAGAATGCCGTGGATCTCATCCACAAGTCCGGCCGCGATCTGCACGTCGGAGCCGATGGCACCACGCTCTATGAGCCCTTCGACGGGGCCGAGAACGATATCGGTCAGATCCCGCTCGACGACGAAAAGACCTATGATCTTTACTCGCGGGCCAAGACGGTCGCGGTGTTCCAGGTGGAAAGCTCGGGCATGATGGATGCGCTGAAGCGCATGAAGCCGACCTGCATCGAGGACATCGTCGCGCTGGTGGCTCTCTACCGCCCCGGTCCGATGGAAAACATCCCCGTCTATTGCGAGGTCAAGAACGGGCTGCGCGAGCGGGCGGGCATCCACCCCTCGATCGACCACATCCTCGACGAGACGCAAGGCATCATCGTCTACCAGGAACAGGTGATGCAGATCGCGCAGGAGATGGCGGGCTACTCGCTTGGCGGTGCGGACCTGTTGCGCCGCGCGATGGGCAAGAAGATCCAAGAGGCGATGGACGCCGAGCGCCCCAAATTCATCGAAGGCGCCAAGAAAAACGGCGTCGATGACGACAAGGCACTGGAGGTTTGGAACCTCCTCGACAAGTTCGCCAATTACGGCTTCAACAAGTCCCACGCTGCGGCCTATGCGGTGGTCAGCTATCAGACCGCATGGCTCAAGACGAACCATCCGGTGGAGTTCATGGCCGGCGTCATGAACTGCGATATCCATCTCACCGACAAGCTCGCGATCTACTTTGAAGAGGTGAAGAAGGGGCTTGAACTGCCCTGGGTGCCGCCTTGCGTGAACCGCAGCCAGGCCATGTTCGATGTTCAGAACGGAGAGCTGGTCTACGCCCTCGGCGCGCTCAAGAATGTCGGCGTCGAAGCGATGCGGCTCGTGGTCGAAGGGCGCGGAACACAGCCTTTCGCGACGCTCTACGATCTTGCGCGGCGCGTCGATCTCAAGCGCGTGGGCAAGCGCCCGCTCGAGATGATGGCGCGTGCGGGCGCGTTCGATCAGCTCGATCCGAACCGGCGGCGGGTCTTCGACAGCCTCGATGCGCTGGTCGCCTATTCGGCGGCGGTGCAGGAGCAGAAGACCTCGAACCAGGTCTCGCTTTTCGGCGATGCGGGCGAGGATCTGCCCGAGCCGCGCCTTGCACCGGTGAACGATTGGCTGCCGGCAGAGCGGCTCGCCGAGGAGTTCAAGGCGATCGGCTTCTATCTCTCCGGGCACCCGCTCGACGATTATCTCGCAGCGCTGAAGCGCAAGGGCGTGATGACGCTCGACGAGGTGATGCGGAAAGCCGAGGGCGGCCCGTTTCTTGCCAAGCTCGCTGGAACCGTCGCCGGGCGGCAGGAACGCAAATCGGCGAAGGGCAACCGCTTTGCCTTCTGCCAGCTCTCCGACCCGACCGGGGCTTACGAGGTCACGCTCTTTTCCGAGACGCTGGAGAAAAGCCGCGAGCACCTGGAGACCGGCGCGAAGGTCGTGGTGACGGTGGAGGCGACGCTTGAGAGCGATCAGCTCAAGCTCCTGGGCCGGTCAGTCGCGCCGGTGGACGTGGCGGTCGCCGATGCCGGTGCGTCGGGCCTTCGGATCTACCTCGAGGAGGAAGCCGCGATTCCGCAGATCGCATCCGTTCTCAGCCGTGCGGCCGAGCAGATGCCGAAAGCGGGCCGGGGCCCCGTGCACCTGTGCCTGTCACATCGCGATTTGCCCGGCGAGGTCGAGATCGGGCTGGAGGAAGAGTTTCCCGTCACGCCCGAGATCAAGGGCGCGATCAAGTCGCTCGCAGGCATCATGGACGTCGTGGAATTCTGATCCGAAAGACGCGGACAAGCCGCGACATGTCTGGCCTGCCGATCGTTCCGATCGTCAGGCGGGCGAGGGGCGCTGCTCAAGCGTTGATTGCATGATTCGACGGCTAATCTGAGCCCGTGCGTGGCTTGTTATTGCGGCAAATGTTGCAAGGAGCTTAATTTGCCCTTCATTTGCAGGTTCGGTCCCGCCATCAATGTTGGAGTGAGCGGCCTTTCAGCTAACCGCTGTAAAAGCTCGGTCGCAACGAGCGCGGGAACGGGATCTTCGCTGCAGTAGAGCCGAGAGCCCGCTTGAGCGACCATTCCGTTAATCGCAATAAATTTCCAGCTCAGAATGGCTTCCTTGCCTCAAAATTAGCGATGAAGGCGTTCACGACACACGGGTCTATTCAGACGACCTACACACGACCCTTGATTGACACAATTTTGGCTATTAACGTCAAAGCTTAAAATCCAAATGCTTAAAGGTTTAATATGACACTTAGGCTCTTCATTTTTGTATTCTCTTCCATTCTTTTAAGTGCCGAAGTGATGTTAGCTGACCCTCTGCCACCCGAATGGCAGGTCAAGCGTGATGAGGGCAATCTTCTAACGGATCATGCCTGCAAAGGAAGCGGGTATGCCGACAAGAAATTCTGGAGGAAAGTCGAAGAAGGCGACGCTGTGCTGATGAACAACGTCAACTGGCTGCGCACGAACTGTGGGCGCTCCGAGATTATTTCGGGTGAAGAAGCTTGGGAATACATGCGCAAGTCGGCAGATCTGGGCTATCCAATCGCGCAGAAGAACCTCGGAATGGTGATGCTGACAACTGGCAAATATGGTGTCGGGAAACAGCCTGAGCGCGGAGCCGAACTGTTGGAGTCCGCTGCTCGAGGTGGGTTCGGGGTGGCCGCCCTGGAACTGTCGGAGCTTCTCATCGACGGTGACGTACTGCCGCGCGACATCGGTAAGGCGAAAGAGCTTTTTGAGATCGCCCAGCGTGAGAATATGAAAGGCGACCAATTTCGGATCGTAAGAGCCAAGCTCAATCGCATTGAAAATGAGGAGGCGGAAAGCGGATCAACCGTAGTTGAGGCGGCAGCGAATTCGCAAACGGGACGCGATGACATTGCGGCAGAAGCAATTTTTGCGGATTTAAAAGAACAATTCGGCGAAGGGTTCGGGGCTGATACCGGTTATCTCGAGAACTCCGATGTGTACTACTTCAGTCACTGTAGCGCAACATCATTCGGAAAGCTTGCGGTTTTCCGGCTGCAACAAGGCGGCGAGGCGCAGATCTGGAGCGACGAGAGCGCTTGCGTGAACGGTGTCGACGAGACAGACGTGAACAGCGATGGCGAACCGGAGATACGTTACTACACTCAAGGCGGCGGGTCTGGATTCTACTCGGCATCCGTGAGCTTTCTTCACTGGCCGCAGGGCGATCCTCAGCCGAAAAAGGGGCTGAAATATGAGACCTATGCGTATTCCTGGTGGGATGGGCTTTATGCGCAATATGGTTACGACAAAGGTGTTGCCAGCCTGATGGTTACTACGACCAGGGAGCTGGTTGAGGGACCGAGCTGCGAATGGGACGAGTATTGTCCGAGCAGGCCGAAGGATGCAGAGTGCCGGGCAGCGATACGTTGTCCAGTGACTGTGGAGAAGAAGCTCTTCGTCGCCGGGGAGGATGCACCTTATCCTGACGTGCTTCGCGGCGAACGTGAGTGGGAGCGTTTCGTTCGGGACGTCTATGAAGGTACCGGCTTCAGATTGGCGAACAAGGATGCTCCCGAGGGGATCATTGGCGCTTCACTGAGCCCGTTGGAGAAGGTTCTGGATACCGCTGAGGGCGAGCAGCCGGGTGAGGTCTCAAAAGCACGTAAAGACCTGATCAGCGACTGGCTGAACTGATGTGGATCAAAATGCTTCGTCTATCTCTCTGCGCTGCGTTGACGCTTGGCGCGAGTGGATCCTATGCCGAGATCTACAAGATCGAGAACATCGGTACGGGCGATCTCCGTGGATCGACCGACGGACTGAACTTCAGCTACGATGTCCACCTTCGTCTCGAAACCTTGTTGCGTGAGCCGGTGGTCGGGACACGGTTCCGGTGGCGGCTCAATCCCAATTTCAGTGAGTTCGAGGTATCCGAGCTGATATCGGACGAGCGGCGGAGAGTGAAACTCTTGAACGTGCCACGCGAGGCACAGCTCAAGGCACGTATCTACGACGTAGACATCGAGTTCGAAATGTCGGGGGCCACAGGCGTCTACTACCTGTTGGCCGACGGCGGCGACCCTGGCCCCGGTGATGGCGAGACCTGGAGCTTTAATGTACCTGGCTCGCCAGACTGGGATGAGCTCTTCTACCGTACACCTCTCGATGGGCCGAATGACCGGGCTGACTACGTATCGGAAAGCGAGGCGAAAAGGATCTGGAAGGAGGGGCTGCGCCTGCATACTGCCCGGCTCGTGGATGTAAAGGTTTCGACACATGACTTGGTGCGCTGGTACGTGCAGCAAAGCAAGAAGCCTGAAATTGAAGTGACCAAAAAGGCAATCCGAAACCTGGCGGCGGGGATCCAGCAGGGGTTTGGATACGAGATTGACCCAGAAGAGTTCGCCGAGGTGACCCCGGAGGAGCGCTGGGACACCGAAGGCATGAGCAACCTTCCCGAAGAGGAGGGTCTGCGCGCGGCCGAGATCGACTACAAGATCCTGAGCGAGCGGCTTGGCAAGCTTTTGGCGATGCCCAAGAAGTTCGAGCCGACGGGCGATCTGATCCTGTTCGACGCGGCGGTGGCCGAGTTGCGCTCAGATATTGCGGAGCTGGCGGACAAGCGCACCGATCGCGGCCTCAGAGATTATCCTTTGGCGCTGGGGTTGTCGCCGCGGGAGTTCGAGGAGGGGCGCGATATTGTGACGAAGAAATACCGCTTGCTCTCAATCCCAAACCGAACTGGGCGCCGCGAGATTGGTGACGAGGATTATTTTTATAGTATCGGTAACACAGAGTTTGCCATTTTTGACTCGAGTGGAAGGCAGCTCACGCTGGGAATTGAGAGCGATCGAATAAGTCTAATACTAGATAAGTATGTCGTATATGGTGACTGCATTTATGACTTGGAAACTGGAGACATAATTACAACCAGAAAGGGTGGTAGGGTGCTTTACTTGGGAAACTCGTGCAACAAGAGAGGCTGGCGCGCCGATTACCTGAACATTTTTCTCGAAGGGAGCAAAACAGAAGCCAAGTCTCACGGGAACTGGAGCTTGCTGAATGAGACCTTTAATGCGATGGGCGGACAGCCGAGATGGGCGACCATTGAGATAAATGGTAGCACACGGATTATAAACATTGGTTGCGACACCATTTTCGGGGGATACGACGAATATACATTATATGATGAGGATCTGAATGAGATTTATCATGAGTATGACGATGACAAGACTAAGCGGCTCGCGGAAAGAGAGAATCTGGAGGCAAAAGGAGTTCCTAATTGCCTTTAGTTATAGCGCCACTATTATGAAATAATCTTTCAAGTTGGCGGTCCGAGGATCTACTTAATGACCGTCGGCAGTTTTTCGATCAGCCTTCTCAGAAGTAGCGCGCGCTGGATCCTGGATTTGTACAGCGGGCGTTTCAAACTGACGATATCAAGCGCTCAGATATCCCGGCAAGCGCGAAAGCCTCCTTCTACAGAGTTTTTTGCAAGCTGAAACCATGGATGTGGAACGTGCACCAACCGGCTCCTGAAAATAGTATCAATTCACCTTCAAAAATATTGAAAGATCGCCAAGTTTGCATTTATGGGTGGAGAAGGATCACATCCCGCGTCAAAATGTCCGCCTCATAGATCCGGGTGAACCCGTCATCGAGACAGGGATCGGGGCGATAGGCCTCGGGCGGATCATAGGGCAATATGTCATCCAAAATGCTCGTTCCGATAGGGACGAGGTCATATCCCCATGGACCACTTGATGGCACGCATTCATATCCCGGGCCGGGATTGACCCACGCGCAGGCTGAAACTTCGTAGTCCAGCGATGGTGAGATGTCGGGAGCCCAAGTGATTTCCGGACCAAATGGCCCGTCTTTGCAGCGATCCCCTGGTTGCAGGGTGATCACGGCGCATCCGTTGGGTGGCACTGGATCATACACGACCTCGGGGGCTGGATCGGGGAAAAGTGGCACAATCAATGGCTGACCACCACGAATGACGCAGGTGTAGCCCGGCGCCGGATCGCGCAGGGCGCAGGTCTTCAGGTAAATTTGTGCGTTGATCGCACCCTGATCGGGCATCAACACCCATTTACCGTTCTTGTAGACGCATTTTGTGAACGGTGGACGCGGCATAGCTTCGTTAAAGCACCCACCTTCCATCGTCGTGGTCGCGGGTTTGAGGGCTTCAGCCTCGCTGGCCGCCTTTTCGGCCTCCTTTGCCTGCTTGGTTGCTTCTGCCCGCGCGGCTTCGTTTTCGGCTTTTGACTGATCGACCCTGGCCTGGGCCGCGTCGCGCTGCCGGTTCAGATCTTCGGGGTCTGGCAGTGCATCGCGCTTCTTTTTTGCCTCGTCGACTGCGTCGTCGGCCGCATCAAGCTCTGCATTGCGCTGTTGGAACTGTTCCTCGGTGAGATTGTGCGCATCTTCGTCGATTTTATTCTTTTTCTCGGCACGTCGGTCCTTGGCCGTCGCGACTGCAGCATCGGCCATAGCGCGCCGTTCGGGCAGCGCCTCAATCTGATGATTGATCTGATCCAGCGCAGCCTCGTCCCGACGCAACTCCGTCCGCGCCAAGGATGCAGCATGTCGCGCCTGCGCCAGACTACTGGCCGCCCCGCAGGCATTGGTGCATAGCCGGACAATCTCAGATAGATAGGTCTGTGTATCGGAAAATTCACGCACAACCCCGAAGATTTGATTTCGATCCACACTTCCCGTTACGGCAAAAGTCGAGGTGAATTTCTTCGCTTCCTCTGCTGTGTTCGCAATTCGCTTATAAATCTTTTGACGACCATCGGTGATGTCGTGTTCGCAGGCCGTGTGACAGGTGGCCCGTTGACCGGCGAGTTGAAGAAGGTTTGCGCCCAGATCGCCCGAGGCATACCATTCGAAAGGAATGCGCGCAGGAAGCCCCGGAAAAGCAGTATTCTCCCGAGCGCTCAACGGGTTCCAGTTATGGTCGGCGATCACCTTAGTCGCCATCGCATCAGTGTGGTTGAGCGACATCGATATCTCCGGGAAGTCTCCGTATTGCCCGAGGTAGGCTTCTTCAAAGACTAATCTGAGCCGATTGGAGTCAAAGCCGAACCGCCTTGAATTTCCATCCGGCCAGCCCTCGACCGCGGCCAATGGCCGGACGCCTTCCGTCAAGTCGGATTCGTATCCAACCAGTGCCTGATCCGGAGATGGGTCAAAACAGCGTTGGCATTTGCAAATCTCGCGGGTGGCATCGTCAGGCAAGTAAGAAATACCCCATTCAGACGGCAACACGGCGTCCGGGAAGAGCACATGCGCCAACGCAAGGTTAGCCAGTTCTCGGATATTGTCCCGTCGGACGGCAGAGAGCCCTGCTTCGTCTGTGGCCGCCAGTCGGGCAAGGCTGACCGCAGGCGTGATCAGAGCCATGTCGATTCCGTGGCGGGAAATATCATCATATATTCGCAGCTGCGCCTGTTCAGCCGGAAGGCCGCTGCCTGCCCACTCAAGCCCCACCGCAAGCGCGCGAATGCCCAAGGTGAGCGAGCGCAACTCCAACCTCTCGCGATCCAGCGTGCAAATCGATTTTTGGAGATGTGGGTTGAAGACACCCACTTCATGGGTCACTGGCGTCTCCTCGATCGACGGGTCGCGCAACCGTGCAAGGCAATGCAGAATATCAGGTTTTCCGGTCAGGCGGTCCGTAATCCGCTGTTCGAGATCGGGAATATCATTGAGATCAATGCGCACGTGGCGCGGTTTGAGCTCAGTCAACGTAAAATCAAAGGCAGCAGCTGGCGGCGGCAGGAAGACGATCGTGCCAAAAGCCAAAACAAGCTTAACAAAATTTATCATTTACAGATCCTTTATTAAAATAATTAAATTTTTATCTTGTAATTTCCAATCGGGCCATTCTTTTACGCCAAGGTTGCTAGAATTTACTTACAGCGCAAGCGTTAATCCGATTAACGGCGCCGCCGTCGGTTTTTCGGGCAAACAAAAAGGCGCGGCTCCAGGTGCCGCGCCTTTACCACTGATCGTGGGGAGTGGATCGGCCTCAGTCGGCCTCTCCGCTGTCTTTGGGATTGCACGAGGGCTTTGAGGCTTTCTGCGCATCGATCTCGGCCTTGCGGGCCTCGACCAGCTTGGTGACCTCCTCGGGGCGCAGCTCGTGCACGGCGATCTTCTTCGCCAGGCTGGCAGGTGCATGCACCTCGAGATGCGTGAAGAAGAGGCGGAGGAACTCCACGTCTGCGGTTTCGAGAAGCTTCGGCAGCTTGTTCTGCAAAAGCTTGATCATGGACGCCTCCGCGGTGTTGCGGTCGTCGGTGGCGAGGATCGTGCCGAGGGCACGTTTTTGAGCTGGGGTCATGATTGATCCTTCCTTTTGCTCGATTGAATTTCCGGGCATGGCCCGCGGCCCCGGGGTCGATCTCCTGGACATCTCACCCTCGGCTGAAGGGGACGTGTGTTCCTCTGGGATTGGGCAGAAAAACTTTTTTCAAAGTTTGATTGCTCAGCTCTCATCGCGGTCCGCCTGATCGCGGCCGCCCTTCTGATCGAGGTGCCGCAGACCAAGGAGGCGCTTGGTCAGCCCCTTCCGCAGCCCTGCGATCGTCTCACGGGCAGAGCTTGGCAATTTGCTCGCGATCTCCACGATCGTGTCATCCGCTTTGCGGATTTCCTCGACATCCCGCGCGACACTGCGGCGGGCTGCCTCCTGCGCTTCGCCTCGCAAGCGCGCGAGGGCCTTGCGGAACAGCGTGCGGGCTTTCTGCAGGCGCGGGCTTGCCGGTTTCTCTGAAGCCGGTTTCGGTGACGGACCGCTTTCGCTTGCCGGCTCCTCGTTGCTTGGAGCCTCCGCACGTTCCACCAGATCGATGTCGCCAGACGCCACGGCAGTGGCAAGGTCCAGAACCTCGTCGGCTTCGCTCTCGCGCTGCGCGACGACGCCTTCGCGGGTCTCAAGCTCGGAAGCCCGCGTAGAGAGCTTGCGCTCTTCTTTTCGTCGCCAATCCCGCGGCGAGACATGCTGCCGCTTTTCCGGCACATCGACCTTTGGCGCGTCGCCGCGACGCGTGGCATTCTTTTCGATCGCGTCCCGGATCGCCTTGGCGCGTTTCTCGCCCCGCACCAGGCCGATCTGGCTGAACCAGGCGCCAACGCTGTCCTGCGCCAATTCATAATCCTCGATCATCGCGTGCTTGGACGGCTGCAGCATATGCCGGCCATCCTTGGTTCTGGCCCGCGGCAGGATCACCGCATGGATGTGATAGGCCTCCTCGTCGAGATCCGCGCGGGCATGCACGACATCCTCGCCGAAGTGCTCTTGCAGCCAGGCGACCGCCAGCTCTTCGAACTGGGCCTCGTGCCTGTTGAGGGCGCGCGCCTCGCCCTCGTCGCCGAAGAGTTCGTCGATGGGTTGGAAGCCTGGCGCTGTCGGCTGGGCGGCTTGACGTGTCTCCGGTGACGTCTTTGCGTTGCCCGCTTCGAACCACTTCCGGTTCACCGTCAGGATGACCTCTCGCATCGGCCCATGCTGGGTCGCCCGCCAGGGATCGCGCGGGCCTTCCGTGATGCGTTTGTGCAGCTCGCTCTTCCGCCGCCGCCTCTTCAGCTTATCGAGCTCATCGGCAAAGTTCTCCGTCGCCATCTCCCGCACTTCGTCCTGCACCTCGCGCGCCCAGCCCACCGAGCCGAGAAGACGCCGGTTGTCCTTTGAGCGCGTCTTGTCCACATGCCCGAGATCGCCGCCCTTGCGCGTCCGGTGGCCCTCGTAGCCTCCGAGATCCTTCGGCCAAAGCCCCGTCATGCGCAGCACCACGGGCGTGCCTGTCGTCTCTGTCATTGTCCGTCCTCCGTTGTGGAGGTCGGGACATCTGGTCGGGCCGAGTTCCGCAGAAACGGGTTGGGATCAGCGCTTCGCGTCAAAGGCTGCGCGAGCGGTGCAGTCTCCCTTACTCACTAATCAGCCCGCGCAGTCGGCGCGCTGCGCGCGCCTTGGTGCTCGGGCTGTCGTTCGCCGGGGCGCTGCCCCGGACCCCGCTCTCCGAGGGGCAGGAGGTCGTTCGCCACTCTCCTGCACCGCTGGCGTCTCCGACGGCTCGGAGCATCGTTCCGCACTCCTCCGAGACCACCTGCTCGCAGCTCCCCGCGCGGGGCCGAGAGGGTCTGCCCTCTCGACGCTCTCCCAAAGTGAAGCCGGAGCCCGGGCCCGGGATCCTCTTTGAAGCGACGCGCGGCTTGTGCCGCGTCGCTTCAAAGAGGCCCCGAGCCTCGGAGACAGGAGCAACGCGGTGTTTCTCATCCCAGAAAGGAAGACACCGCATGAACACGTCCCAACCCCACACCGCCTGGAAAGACAGCCTCGCCCCGGGCGATGTCGTCTCGTTCTGCTTTCCGCATGAGCGGGAAGGCTCCAACGCGCCCAAGGTGCGCCCGAGCCTCGTCCTCGACGTCGAGATGCGAGACGGCCAGCGCTACGCCCATCTCGCCTACGGCACGACCTCGCCCACCACCCGCCGGGCGGGCTATGCGATCGACGTCACCGATGCAGACGAGATCGCATTCGCGTCGCTGCACAAACCGACCCGGTTCGATGCTGGCCGCCGCATCATCGTCTCGCTCGCCAACCATAACTTCGATGTCAGCCCGACCCGCGGCACGCCGGTTCTCGGCCGTCTGACCGGCCGCGCCATCGAGCGCATGCACCGCATCCGCGCGCGCATTCACGCCGAGCACCACATGCGCCGGGCCGGGCTCTTCCGGACACGGCGCGGGTATAACCCGGCGCGCGAGATCACCGTCGAGCGACGGAAGGACGGGCGGATCATGGCCCGGGAGACGCGCAATGTCTGATCCGCTGCAGAGCGCTCTCCTCGCCGTCATCGAACTGGTCCCCGCCGCCAAGAGCGCTCTCGCCGAGGCGGGGGCACAGTTGGATGCAAGCCAGCGCAAGGCTGCGTTCAAGTTCTCGGGCAAGCTGGACGACGGCAAGGTGTTCCATGACCGCCACCTCGAAGAACTGGAGCGGCTGCTGAAGCCGCTCCAGAAGATCATCGAGGCCGGTGAGCGCACCGAGGTGATCGTCGACGAGGGCTATGTCGACGAATCCTGGATCCAGACGATCCTGATCCCCGAGGTCCGCGAGCTGCAAGAGACCTGCGCGCCGCTCTTCAAGCTGCGCGACGCGCTCCGCCATGTGCGGGATCTGCGCCGCGTCGATCGGATCTATTCCCAGCTCGCACACTGACCCCCTGCGGGGCATCTCCGGGTGCCCCGCAAAAAAATCAAAATCGATCCAAACCTCGATTTCTCGGTTTCTGGGCCGAGACCGACGTCCTCCTCGAGCCAAACAAAGCACCGAGAAGGACACAACATGCAGGCCCAGACAGATCGAGCAACACTTCACGCCGCAAACGACAACCCGGGCGGAGACCAGAGCGCAGAAGTCGCGCTCTGCGGTCTCGTCACGCTCCTCGCGCGTGCAGAGATCCGCCGCGCCTCCGAGGCCGCGGCCAACACAAACACCGACAAGAACAAGAAAGGAGGCCGCGCATGACGACCCGTGTCGCCGTTTACGCCCGCTATAGCTCTGGACTTCAAAAGCCGACGTCGATCGAAGACCAGATCGCGATGGCAGAGGTTCTCTGCAAACAAAAAGGCTGGACCATCGTCGAGACATTCGTCGACATGGAAAAGACCGGGCGGAATACCAATCGCGCCGGCTACCAGGCCATGAAGGCGGCGGCACAACGCCGGCAGTTCGACATCGTCGTCACTGAGTCCATGAGCCGCCTGAACCGCAATGTTCGGGACTCCATCGACATCTATACACTGCTCTCGTTTCAAGACGTTAGCCTCTACACGATAGAGGAGAAGCATCAGGATTTCCTCGGGGTCCTGTTCCTCGGCTATGGCTCGCAAGCGCAAAGCGAGAAGATCGGCGAAGCCACGCTTCGCGGCATGAAAGGCGCAGCGAAGCGGAAGCGCCTTCATGGCAAAACGTTCGGCTACCGCAAACGCGACGCAGAGGACGGATGCAACCGCGAGATCGATGAGGAGAAGGCAGCTGTCGTGAGGCGCATCTTCGAGGCATTTGCCTCTGGCCAGAGCGCAAACGCCATCGCGGAAAGCTTGAACGCGGATCGTATCCCCGCACCGAAGGGCGGAAGCTGGGAAGGCTCGACGATCCGAGGCAACCCCGCCGGCGGGGAAGGCATCCTGCGCAACCGCCTCTATATCGGCATCGCCAGTATCTGCAGAACGAAGCACACCTATCATCCCGAGACGTTCAAGAAGAGGATCAAACCGACACCGGACCAACTGGTCGAGCAAGAGATTCCTGAACTCCGGATCATCGATCAGCCGCTCTGGGAGGCTGTCGAGGCCGAACTCGCGCGGCGGGCCGCCGCCTCGCCGAAGGCAGCGCGGGCTGCGCGGCGGAAGACGTACCTGCTCTCCGGTCTTCTGACCTGCGGCTGCTGCGGTGGTTCCTACATCACGATAAACAAGACGAGCTACGGCTGCAGGGAGGCGCGCAGAAAAGGCTGCAGCAACAAGGTTCTGATCTCCCGTAAACGCATCGAGGCGCGGGTGTTTGCAGCCCTCGATCAGGCCTTCCGGTCGCCCGAGCTCATCGCGCAGTTCGAAGCCGCCATGGAATCCGAGCGGAAAGCGCTCGCAGACGGCAGCCTCGATACAGAACGGGCGCGCATCAGCGCCGCGCTCAAAAAGGCGGATCAGGGCAAGACCAACATCCTGAACGCGATTGCCGAGGGTGCGCCCTATGCGATCTTCAAGGAGAAAGCGGAAGCCTTGGAGCTCGAGATCACCGAGCTCACGCAGCGCGTCTCGGACATCGAAACACAGATCGAGAACAGCACGCAGGTCATGGAAAGTGGCGCGGCCGTCTATGAGCGCGTCCTGAGCCAGCTGACGCAGCTCCTCTCCGATCCGGACTTCGTGGAGGAGGCCCACGGCTATCTCGCGGCGCTCATCCGGAAGATCGTGCTCATGCCGGACGAGACCGCAGAGCACGGGTTGAGCGCTACCATGGAGCTCTCCAGCGAGGCGTTGCTGCCGGGGGTCAGCGGTGATCGAGGCGCAAGCTCGAAGAGCGGCACCAAGGTCGTTTGCTGACGAGCGGCGCATGCGCTCGAGAAGCGCCGATCTCGACTTCGAAAAGCACCTCCGTCATGCATCTGGCGGAGGTGCTTCTGCGTTCTTGGGCCGGAGGCAAACATTCTTCTGAACCTGATCCGTGAGAACTGCTCGTCGAGTGCGAGTGTCGAAAAGATCTTGTACGCTGCCGCCCCTATCCTCTCTCTTGATTTGCGAGACTATGACTCACCGGCTCTGAAGGTCCGAAATTCTTGATTTTCTGAGGCCGGTCGGGCACGATTTGATAATTGAAGTGCGAGTTCGGCAGCTTTTGGATCGCCGTATTTGCAAGACATATCGAACTTTCAAGCGGCAGATGCCTCCCTTCGCACACCTCAAGGCAGGTGCTCATGTTTAGGTTTTTTGATGGTCTACTTGGTTCATCGAGCCGCGCGCTCATCGTAACAATTCTGTTGACGACAACTCCGGTTGCGCGCTCCCAAGATTTGAGTGAGACGACCTCCGATAGCGATGTGCTTCCCAGTATCAGCGAAACTGTGCGTGTCGGACAAGGCACGACTACCGAAGCGAACGGGCCATGCGTACACACAGCTGATGAGCCCTGCATAACCCCACGAACTATCCGTGACCTACAAAACAGCCTTAAAGCTTTAGGGTATAATGCGGGCCCGGCAGATGGTCTGTTTGGTCCTCGGACCAACAGCGCTCTCAATGAATTTAGAGCCTCCCGAGGCGTACCGCCGAGCAACTCCCTTAAGCTGAATGAGGCTTTTGCAGTAATTCGAACCGCAGGTCAGATCAGTGACCTTTCTGCCGGCGTGTATGTGGGAACCGGAACCACTACCGCGGATACTGGGGGGCGCATTCGCACTGCAGCGGCGTCCGCGGCGCAAACGTCGACCACAAGCCAGGCACCCATTCCGACCCGCATATTCGCTGGGCCTGACCAATTTCCGCCTTCCAGATTTCGAGGGTACGGCTTCTTAGCCTTTCCTGCGCAGGCCTCGGAATATGATCTCGACCGTCATATGTTGCTCTGCCAAGCTTACATGAACAGCCTGCCGGAAAGCTCTGCCGTGCAGCAGCCGCGCATGGATCAATTCGTAACGGTTTGGCCCCTCAGGGATAAGTCTCTTGCAACCGGTCTTAACCGGATAATGCATCGATCGGAGGCGTCGTCTTTCTGCGATAGGGCCATCAATGCTTACGACGTGATGTATGCGAGGAAGGTCATCGCCGACGTACGCGCCGTCAAGAATACGGCGCTCGATGGTCGCGGGCCATACCTCTTTGGATGGATTCCGGCTGACGATTTCGGCAAGAGCCCCGAGCTCATCCTGATGCTGGATCTTTCCCGCGTCACCACCTACGAGCAAGCTCTTGTTCAGTTGCAGAGTTGGCAGCAAAAGATTGCAACCAACGAAGAATTATTGCGCAGGGGACTCTCAGTCGAACTCGCACGCCGAATCGTCAGGGACTGGGCGGATCAGCATGGCCAGGCCTTCCTGATCCTCATTGGGGCGGTATAGACTGATGGGCATCGCACAGCTCTCACGTGGTCTGCTTTTGTCCGTCATATTGGGCATGCTTTTCACTTTCTGGGTCAATCCGGGCACCACAGGTGGGCTTCTACTTCTTCTGACTGTATCGACCGGGGTCATCTACCTGATCGTCTCCATGATCCATTTGATCTTGCTGACCTTGCGAAAAGGCAGATCAACTGCCTCCGAGCAGGTTGAGAACGCTCCGGCAGAGAGAGCGCAAGCCACCGGTGCGACCTTTGTCTCACGTCGAAGCGAGACGTCGGACACCGAATGACACACATAGCGCCGTTTTTGGGAGGCGCGTCTCATGCAACGCACGCTCATTGTTTCTGTGCAAACAACGCTTGAGCAAGGGGCGCTGCCCCTCGCGCTCCCCGGAGTATTTTTCGCCAGATCATGAGCAAATCTAGGGCGCGAGATCGGCCGGTGTCAGGCGAAAGGCTTTGCCGAAACCGCCATTCAGATGTGCCTCCACCGGAGTGAAGCGCAGGAGCGAGAAATCCGAGAAGCCGATATAGAGGCGGGCCTTGGGGTAGTGCGCGAGATAGTGATCGGCGAGGGAGGCATGGTCGGGATCGCCGTGACGGATGAAGCTCGCGCGCGCCTGAAGCGTCAGGCGCGGATGGGTCAGCGGATCGCCTTTCGCGCCGGGCTGCCCGACCAAGAGCGAGCAACGTGGATCGCCCTTGAGGGCGCGGGTGTGGTGTGAGAGTTCCGAGACGAGAGCCAGCGGCAACCCGTCCGGCCCCGGCACGCAGCCGATCCGGGTCGCCATCGGGAAGGCCGTTTCGGGATCGAAAACCGCGAGCGCTGCGTATCGGGCGGCCTGGATCAACTCTCTGGCGAGGGTGCGCGCTTCGTCGTCGGTGGGCCTGATCGGATCTTGCGTGTCGGTCATGGCGCGAAGCTAGGCGGTGCTCAGAACTCCGTCCAGAGGCCGAGCTTGAGACCCATGCTGGTATCGCCAAGAACGCCGTAGCTTACGCCGAGTTCGAGATCGAAGCGCTTGCCGAGCGGCGTCGTCACCGATGGTACGATTCGCAGGAAGGCCTCGTCGCCGGTCTGCTGCCCGGTCTGGAACTGGACCATCGCGCGCCGTGCGCCAAGGTTCATTCCCAGAGTGAGATCGAGCTTCGCGTCGGCATTGCCCGTCTCCGGAAACAGCTCAGCCGCGAAATCCGCCGCCGCCCATCCGCGCGCCACGCCTT
Organism: Roseivivax sp. THAF30; assembly: GCF_009363575.1. NCBI lineage: Bacteria > Pseudomonadati > Pseudomonadota > Alphaproteobacteria > Rhodobacterales > Roseobacteraceae > Roseivivax > Roseivivax sp. THAF30. Next base: position 315,527 of record NZ_CP045389.1, read on the forward strand.
TGCCCAAGGACAATCCCGGGCGGATCACGGTCTTGCCCTCGATCTGGCCGATGCCGAGTTCCGGCGCAATCTGCATGCCGAGCCGTTCGCCAAGCGGGTATCTCACGAAGGCTACGAGCTTGGTGCCGCCCGAGACCGAACGGCCGAGATCGAGCCCGACCGTCCAGCGATCCGTCAGACCGTATTCGAGATAGAGCGTGTCGTAGCGCGCGGCGGGCGCGTAGCTGACCCATGTCGTGTAATCCTGCGCCCAGGACAGGTACGAGGTCGCCGAGGCAAAGCCGGTGCCTTTCTCGCGCGGCCAGGCACCTGCCGCGGCCAGGCCAGGTAAGAACAGGGTCAGAGCAAGGGCGAGACACACGCGGATCATGACCGCGAGCTATCCCGCGTTAAGGTTAATGAGCTGTTAAATACGCAAGTCCGATTCAATAGCCGTAGACGAATAGGCGTGGCGTGGTCATTTCCATGCTGCAGGTGCAAAATGCGCCCGCGTCAGGCAAGAGGGGCGATTCGCGATGACCGGCTCGATCATTACCGTAGCTCAGCAAAAAGGCGGCTCGGGCAAGACGACGCTGGCCGCCAATCTCGCGGTCGGGTTCCTGCGTCAGGGAAAGACCGTGGCGCTGGTCGATACCGACCCGCAAGGCAGCCTCGGGCGCTGGTTCATGACGCGCGTCGAGGAACACCCGGACGCCACGGTCGGCCTCGATTTCGCGACCTCTTCCGCCTGGGGGATCACCTACGAGACCCGGAAGCTGGCGGGCGCCTGCGACATCGTCATCGTCGACACTCCGCCCAAGGCCGACAGCGATCTGCGGCCCGCGCTTCGGGTGGCGGACCTTGTCGTCGTGCCCGTGGCGATGAGCCATGTGGATCTCTGGGCAACAGAAGGCGTGCTGGATCTCGCGCGGCGCGAGGAGAAGGACGCGCTTGTCGTGATGAACCGCACCCGTGCGCGCACGCGTCTTGCGGGCGAAGTGGCGGAAGCGGCGGCACGGCTGGAGGCCGCCATCGCCGAGACGCAGATCGCCAATCGCACGATCTATGCCGAAGCGATGGGCAAGGGATTGTCCGGGGCCGAGGGTCGCAAGACACCGGCGCGCGCCGAGGTCGACGCGCTGTCGCAAGAGGTGGCGGATCGGCTGGCAAAGGGGTAGACCGGAGGGCAAACCGCCCGAGACCGGAGAGATCATGACCGACCTCGCTGCCCTTGCCGACCTCATTCGATCCGACACCGAGACCCGTGGCAGGGCGATCTCGCGGCTGGGCTATTTCTGCGCGCCGTTCCAGCCCCTAGAAGGTCCGTTCTCGGACAAGGTCATCAAGGTCTATCGTGGCGCGGCCAAGCCGGCGGAGCTGACACGCCTTGCAGAGGCGCATGACGATTACGTTCGGGTGCTGACCGAGTGCGGCGTCACGCTGCCCGAGACCGAGTTCCATCTCGTTGATCTCGGAGGGTCCACAAGAACGCCGGTCATCGTTCAGGAGGCGTTGCCTCTCAGCAGCCTGATGCGGCCGCGGATGCGCGAGGACAGCAAGGAAGAGACGCTGGCAATGATGCAGGCCGCCGGCGAGGTCATCGCGTCCTTCTGGACCGAGGCGCAGAGGGTGAAGACGCGCGTCGGCTTCCATCCCTCGATCCGCAATTTCGCGATCAGGGACGGGCGCGCGGTCTTTTTCGACACCTTCCCGCCGCTCATCCATTACAGCCGCGAAGAGATGGGCAAGCTGCTGCTGCAATTCTCCGAGAAGCGGATGATGCGACTTGTCGGGCCAATGATGCAGAAGCGTGTGACGGGTATCCAGGACGAATGGTATTCGCCGCCCGAGACACTTGTCGGGCTCGTCGGCTCGGCCTGCCGTCTGCGGCCCGAATTCGCCGAGGATTACCTCGAATGGGGACGGCTGTTCGCGCGCTCTCACATGCCACGCTGGGCGGAGCCCGCTATCGAAGGCCTGGACGGGCCGCCGCAGCTTCCGGGCTACTGGACGGGGTTCCGCAAGCTTCTTGGCCTTCAGGGCGAGCCGAATGTCTGAGCCCCTCTCTGCGCTTTACGAGGCGCGGGTGGCGGCTGGCAGCATCGAGGACGACCCCGCACAGCGTGCCATCCTGCCCGAGTTCGACCGGATCGCCGAAGCGGTGAACGCGCCGCAAAAACGGGGGTTCTTCCGAAAGGCACCGCCGCCGCCCAAGGGTCTGTATATCTGGGGCGGGGTCGGGCGCGGGAAGTCGATGCTCATGGATCTCTTCGTCGAAAGCCTCGATGTGCCCGCCCGCCGCGTGCATTTCCATGCCTTCATGCAGGAGGTGCAGGACGCGGTGCATCGCGAACGGAAGGCGGGCACCGAAGATCCGATCAAACCGGTGGCCAAGGCCGTCTCCGACAGCGTGAAGGTCTTCGCCTTCGACGAGATGCAGATCACCGACATCGCCGACGCGATGATCGTCGGGCGGCTCTTCGAGCGGCTTTTCGAAGCGGGCTGCGTTGTCGTCACGACCTCCAACCGCGTGCCTGACGATCTTTACAAGGACGGGCTCAACCGCGAGCTGTTCCTGCCCTTCATCGCGCTTTTGAAAGAGTGGATGGTCATCCATGAACTCGCGGCCGAGAAGGATTATCGGCAAGACCGGATCGCCGGGAGTGAGAGCTATTTCACGCCTGCCAACGCCGAGGCGCGAACCGCCATCGACACCCTGTGGCAGCGTCTGTCAGGCGGACAGGAGGAGCCTCTGACCCTGACGGTAAAAGGCCGCCAGATCGAGCTGCCACGCTATTCGGGCGGGGCCGCGCGCGTGCCGTTCTACGAGCTGTGCGGCAAACCTCTGGGACCGGCGGATTACCTCAAGCTCGCCGAAACGGTGCGGGTCTTGATCCTCGAGAACGTGCCGCAGCTCGGCCGGTCGAACTTCAACGAGGCTAAGCGCTTCGTGACGCTGATCGACACGCTTTACGAGGCGGGAACGCAGCTGATCGTCTCGGCGGCCGCTGAGCCGGAATATCTCTATGTCGAGGGGCCGGGTGCGTTCGAATTCGAAAGGACGGCGAGCCGTCTGCGCGAGATGCAGTCAGAGGGGTGGGGCGCGAAGGCGTGACAAAAAAAGGGGCCCCGAAGGACCCCTGAAATATTCTGTCTGCTGCTGCTCGATCCGGCTTTTATGCGCCTGTTTTGTCGTCGTTCGCCCGATGACGCGGTGCTGGAGCCGGGCAATAGCCGGCAGCTCGCGCAACGCGGTCATCGCATGGGCGATGTCCCTCGTGCCGTGGTCTGGTTTCGGTCGTTTTCGGCAAGATATTGACCGAATCATACGTGACGAACGGATGGTGCGTCAACATATAGTATGGCCATCAAGCGCTCGCGGTGGACTTTTTCTGTGCCGCAACAGGTGGCGTGTCAGCCGTTCTCGCGCAGCACCCATCCAGCCAGGTAGAGAGAGCCGCAGATCAGGATGCGAGCATGCGGGGCGTCGGCGACGATCCCCTCGACGGCTGAAAGCGGCGAAGCAGCCGTCCGCGCGGCAAGGCCGGCATCGCGGGCGCACTCCGCCGTCTCTTCCGCCGAGAGCGTGTTCGCTTCGCCGGGGATCGATACGGCGCTGAGGCCGCGCACCTGGCCCTCGAATGCACGCAGATAGCCGCGCACGTCCTTCGTGTTCAGCATTCCGCAGACCATGTAGGTGGGCCTCTCCGGCAGATCGCCGAGATGCGCCGCAAGCGCGACGCCCGCCGCTGGGTTGTGACCGCCATCGAGCCAAAGCTCGGCCGCGCCCGCGGCCTCGACAAGCGGCCCATACCGTAGGCGTTGCATTCGGGCAGGCCATTCGGCGCGCGTGACCGCCGCCTCGCAGCCCGCCTCCTCCGCGCCGAGGTGCCGGAGCGCCGCCAGCGCTGCGCCCGCGTTGTCGAACTGGTGCCGCCCCGGCAGGTTGGGTTTCGGCAGATCCAGGAGACCTTGCTCGTCCTGGAAAACGAGGCGGCCATGCTCTTCGTTCACATGCCAATGCTGGCCTTGGGCGATAAGCGGTGCACCGAGCGCCGCCGCGCGCGCTTCGATCACTTCGAGCGCTGCCTCCTCCTGCGGGCCCACGACGCATGGCGTGCCGCGCTTCAGGATGCCCGCCTTCTCGCCAGCGATCTTGGCGAGCGTGTCGCCGAGATAGCTTTCGTGGTCCATCGCCACCGGCGTGATGATCGTCAGGGCTGGGTGCTCGACCACGTTGGTCGCATCGAGCCGTCCGCCGAGCCCTGTCTCTAGAAGGAGGTAGTCCGCCGGAATACGGCTGAACGCCAACAGCGCCGCGCAGGTCGTGATCTCGAAATAGGTGATCGGGTCAGAGCCGTTGATCGCATAGACCTCGTCGAGCAGCACCGCGAGATCGGCTTCCGAGATCAGGTCTCCGGCGAGCCGGATCCGCTCGTGGAACCGGGCAAGATGCGGCGAGGTATAGGCGTGGACGCGGTTGCCCTGCGCCTCGAGCCCCGCGCGGATCATCGCCTGGGTGGAGCCTTTTCCGTTCGTGCCCGCCAGGTGGATGACCTTGGGCAACGACCGCTCGGGATGGCCGAGCTTTTCAAGAAGCTGCCAGACCCGATCCAGCGTAAGGTCGATGTATTTGGGGTGCAGGGCCATCATCCGCATGAGGATGTGATCCGACGTGTTCCCGTTCATTCCCCGGACTTCGCGGCCGTCTCTGCGCCGTCGTCGCTGTCATCCGCGTGGTCTTCGAGAACGGGATCTGCGGGCGGCGGTAGGTCGCCCCAAACCGGCGGCGGCTGCTGCATCAGCATTCGCAGTATTCCTACGAGCTCGTCGCGAAGCTCGCGCCGGTCAGTGACCCGGTCGAGCATGCCGTGCTCGAGTAGGTATTCTGCGCGCTGGAAGCCTTCGGGAAGCTTCTCGCGGATCGTCTGTTCGATCACGCGGGGGCCTGCGAAACAGATGAGCGCGTTCGGCTCCGCGATTTGAATATCGCCCAGCATCGCGTAGGAGGCCGTCACGCCGCCGGTCGTCGGATGGGTCAGGACGACGATATAGGGCAGACCCGCCTCGCGCAGCATCTGGATCGCCACCGTGGTGCGCGGCATCTGCATCAGCGAGAGGATACCTTCCTGCATCCGTGCACCGCCCGCGGCCGAAAACAGGACGAGCGGACGTTTGAGCTTCAGCGCCTCTTCGGCCGCAGCGATGATCGCGTTGCCGACATACATGCCCATCGAGCCGCCCATGAACGAGAAATCCTGCGCCGCGGCCACGACGGGCGTTCGTCCGATCTCACCGGAGGCAACAAGCATCGCTTCCTTCTCGCCGGTGGATTTTTGCGCCGCGCGCATGCGGTCGGGATATTTCTTCTGATCTCGGAATTGCAGAGGATCGGCCACCGGCTCCGGCACGGATACTTCCGTGAAGATGCCGCTGTCGAACAATGCCCGGAACCGCGCACGCGGCGTGATCTGCATATGGTGCCCGCAATTGGAGCAAACATGGAGATTGTCGGTCAGTTCGCGATGGAACAGCATCGTTCCGCAGCTATCGCACTTGGTCCACAGGTTCTCGGGCACTTCGCGCCGCGAGAAGATGGAGTTGATGCGCGGGCGGACGTAGTTCGTGATCCAGTTCATGCGGCTCTTCCGGGGCTGCGACACGTGCGCCCGACTTATGACGCGAAACCGTGAAATGCAATCGAGTGCGGCTCAGACCCGAAGGGCGAGGCGCGCGGCAAGCCAGCTCACGATCAGCGAGGCGAATTCAAGCGGCAGCGCCGCCGCCACCGCTGCCTCGTCGGAGGGCGAGAACGGGAACGTATAGAGCGACAGCCCAGACAGCACGCCGTTCATGGAGATCAGCAGAATCACCACCGCATTGTTGGCGAAATGGAGCGCGATGGCCGGACCGAGCGTGCCCGACCGTGCCGTCAGATCGCCAGCGAGAAGCCCGAACGCCCCTGCCCAGAGCGCGATGCCAAGCGCATTCGACCCGAACGTGCCCGCCGCGTAATGGCCCGCCGCGAAAAGCGCCGCTTGCGGGATCAGCCAAAGCGCGGGATGCCGGAACCGCCCGGCGAGCTGGCTTTGCAGGTAGCCGCGAAAGAAGACCTCCTCCGCGCCGGTCTGGATCAGGAGGCCAAGAAGCGCGAAGGGCAGGAAGATCAGCCAGCGCGACATGGGCACGTTGCGCGACAGCTCCTGCCCCGAGCCCAGCGTCAGCAGCGCCAGAAGCACCGCTTGCAGGATCGCGATGGCAACGAGCACCCGCAGCCCTTGGTGCAGTGCCAAAGGCAACGGACCCATCACGCTGGCGATGCCGCGCCCATGCAACAGCCGGGCCGCGAGGAAGGCTCCGATGGCCAGCGCTCCCATCGCGTAGAGGATCACCAAGAGCCCGCCCGGTGTCGTTCCGCTGAGCGCGCCCTGGATCAGCTCGCTGCCGCCAAGGGCCAGCGCGCCGAAAAGCGCCGCCTGGCTTATGGCGAGGGCGGTGAGGCCCGCAAGCGCGAGCCCGGCCAGAAGCCGCCAGATCTGCGGCTTGGCGCGGGCCTCCTCGATCACGGGGCCATAGGCGGCATAGCTCATGCGGGTTTCGACGACGCACGCGCCAGGACAGAGAGATAGTTCGGAGCGGTGGTCATCTTCTCGCCGTGGCCTTTCTCGATCATCAATCTGTGCAACTTCGGCAGGTTATGCGCCGGGATATGCATCACCAGGTGATGTTCGAGATGGTAGTTCACCCAGTAGGGCGCAACCAGGGCGCGCTCGATCGGGTTCGCCAATGTCGTTCGGGTGTTCCGAAACGGATCGTTCGAGAACTCCACAGCGCCGTGCTCGGCGATGTTGCGGATCCGCAGGACGAGCTGGAACCAGGTCAGGAGCGGCAGCAGCCAGAAGGCGAGCCACGCCCACCAAAGGCCAGAAACCGCCCAGAAGAGCGCGAAGATCAAGACATTCGCGATGATCGCTCGTCCGATCACCGGCCCCGAGAACGCCTGCGCGAGATCCTGGCTCGACGGACTGCCCTCGACCTCGCCGGCCATCTTGAAGGCAAACATGATCTGCTGCGCCCGCTGCTTGAGACCCGTCTGCCCGGTGATGTCCCGCAGAAATTTCCGCATCAGCGAGGCGCGCGTCGTCGGGAACGGCTTCGACAGGCGCAGGTCGGGATCTTTCTCGGTCTGCGTGTGCCGGTGATGTGTGAGGTGGTAGTGCCGGTATTCCGGCAGGTCTGCCACGATGGGCCGCCCGCAAAGCCACTCACCCGCCCATTCGTTCACGGACTTCGTCTTGAAAAGCGCGTTATGCGCCGCCTCGTGCATCAGGATCGCAAGACCGAGCTGGCGCGAGCCGATCAGGATCACGGCGAGAAGGAAGGTCAGCGCATTCGGCCAGACAGCGAAGAGGGCAAGCGCGCCGAGAATCACGCCCCAGGCATGGGTCACGAGCCACGCGCCCCAGAGATCGGACCGGGCCGAGAGGCTGCGGATTTCTTCGGATGTCAGGTAGGCTTTGCCGGGTGTCATGTTCGAATGTCCTCCCCATACGAGCCTGCGGCCCATATTGTGCCCGGTCAAGCCGGACGCGGCGTCCCTTGCCGGGGGCGCCGCGCACGATATCTCGCCGCCGATGACACAGGATCTGCAACTCATCGCGTGGGACTTCGACGGCGTTCTCAACCGCAACATCGTGAACGGGCGCTTCGTCTGGGCGGACGGCTTCGAGGCCGATTTCGGCCACCCCTTCTCCTCGCTGCAGGCATATCTGTCCGGTGACACCTTTGAAGCCATCGTGACCGGCCGCCGCGATCTGCGCGACGCTGTCGGGGCATGGACCCGCGACGTCGGCTTTGCGCCCGGACCCGATGTCGTTCTCGACTACTGGTTCGCCCAAGACAGCCTGGCGGACCCCGACATGTGGGCTCGCCTCGATGCCATGCGCGCACGCGGTCTGCGGCAAGTCATCGCCACCAACAACGAGGACCGCCGCTGCACCTATATCGAGCAAGAGATGGGCTTTGGCCCGCGCATCGACGGCATGTTCTCTTCGGGCCGGATGGGCGTTCGCAAGCCTGATGCCGGGTTTTTCGAGATCATCGAGCGCGAGACCGGCGTGCCTCCGTCCGCGATCCTTCTCGTGGATGACACCGGGGAGAACATCGCCGCCGCTCGCGCGCGGGGCTGGACCACTTTCCACTATACCGAAAATGCCGGCCCCGACCTCGACAAATGGCTCGATCTCGACTGACGCGCGGCTTCGCGGCTATGCATGTGCGGGTTGAGGCATCTGCCGTGCTTCTTGCGCGGCCCGTTCAGCAGCGCGGACCTCCCCCAGAACAAGACCGGGACAAATTTTAGACATGTTCGGCAGACACCTTCGCGGCACAGAAGGAGAATCTCGTCATGTCCCGCATCTTGATTACAGGCACAGCGGTCGTCGCAACGATTGCCGCGATTAAGACACTTATCTTGCTGACATTCGTCTTTCCGAAGGCCTCTGTCGGCGTCGTGACGATCACCGGACTATACGTTCTGTTCTTCGCGCTGACGGCTGCGGTCGCCTACGTGAGCTTCATTCAGCTCCGCGCGTTCCTTGAGCGGCAGCGCAAGGAGAAGCTGGTGCCCGGCGCCGGTGAGCCGATTGCGAAAGAAACCGTCGTTCTGCGCTACGCGACCGATTGGCGGCTCTCGCAAGCCGAGGCCGATATCGCGATCTTCGTCGCGAAAGGTTTCTCCAACAACGAGATCGCCGAGATGCGTGGCTGCGCCGTCTCCACCGTCAAATCCCAGCTTGGCAAGATCTATCAGAAGTCGGGTCTCGAATCGCGCTATCAGTTGATCTCCTTCGTCACCGACGAGGTCTGTGCAATGGCCAGCGAATCCGCCGATGACACTGCGCAGATCGAGACGCGGAAGGTCTTGCCGCTGACAGGGCGGGTGACCGAGGCGGCCTGATCCCACGTCCGAAGCCTCGGCTCGCGACATATCTCAGCGCACCAGCCTGACGGTTTCGCAATGAAGCCCCGTCAGCGTCAGCTCACCCGCGCCGAGCTCGATGCCAATCTCGGCAAGCGCTGCATCCAGAACACTGTCGACCGGTGCTGTCACCTGTCCCAGAAGCTGCGTGCGCAGAACCGGCAGCAGGCCCGAGACGATGGGGCCTGCCACGCCGCTCACGAGACCCGTTTGCTCGGGATCCACCCGCAGTTCCAGATGCTCCGGCGCGAAAAGGTCGCCGACAGCGCTGCTCAAGAGGTCCGCTGATCCGAAGCTCTTGGAAATCTTTTCGTCCTCGAGGTCGCTATGCGTGATCTCGCCATGCGAGAAGGTAAGCGTCTCGGCGCGCGAGGTGCCGACCTCGACATGCGAGCGCGCCTGGATCGTGATGCCGGGGATGACGATGTCGGGAAGAAGCGGCACGGCGATCGTCACGTTGACCTCGACGATATCGGCAAATTCCAGATTGGCGGGATCGATGAGTCCCGCGCCGGCGCCGTGCGATCCAAGATAAAGCGCCGCGACCGAAGTGCCGTTGCCGGGGTGGAGCGGTGTCGGCGCGGTGATGAACCTCGCGGCGAGATCCGTGCTTTCGGTGGGCGCGCAGGCGATCTCGTCCAACTGTGCCGTCGCGCCGGCAATCTCTGCCGCGATGGGCAGATTGATCCGCGCGACATCCACGCCGAGACCGAGATTGCCCAGGATCGCGGTCGAAAGCTCGATATCGGTGGAGAGGCGGACCGCGGCCCGGCTGAGCTGAACACCATCCTCGCCAAGCGCGATCCAACCCGACCGGGCGGGCGGCTCGTTCGCTGTGACCTGCACATCCGCGGAAAGAAGGCCCGGCACGGCGAGATTGACTGGCACGTCGAGGTCTCTGCCGCCGCTTCTTGCAGCGACCGTGGCGCGCACCACGTCCAGCGCGGAGATATCGATCTCCGCAAGCGTCTCGGTGGCGGTCATTCCCAGGGCGCTATCGATGCCGCCGACGAGATCCGAAACGGCGAAGCTTTGTCCGCCGGCCCCGTCCGCCATGCCATCGAGCGCTGAAGCGAGGGTGCCGGGCAGAAGGGATTGCAGTGCCGCGACCATTGTTTCGGTCGGCACGGCTTCATCGAAGATCGCGGCGGGATTGCGGGGCGGGTTTTCCATCAGGCCTGACAGCGCTGCGATTAGGGCGCCGGAATCCAGTCTGCGCTCTGCGAGAAGGTCCATATCGCCAGCCGTGATCCGAGCGTTCACGCCGAAACTCTGCGCGAGAAGATCGTTCAGCGCCTCGCCGTCGAGATGCGCGACGTGACTGTCGAGCGTGAAGCTGGCAAGTGCGGTCCGTGAGGCCATCGCCGTGCGGTCGAGGGTGACATGGCTTGCTTCGCTGAAGACACGCGCGAAATGCAGGGGGCTTTCGTCTTCCAGTACGACGCGCACGGCATTGTTGCCTGGATTGCCCGCGGGCTGCACCGAGAACCGGCTTTCCGCCGGGATCGCGGGGTTTCGCAGGAAACGCCCGTGTTCGAGCCGTGCCAGCGTAGCATCCGGTGCCCCGTTGCGTGCGATCGCGGCCAAAGCGCGGCTTTCGGCGTTGCCTTGATCCGATATGGCGCTCATCGCGGTGAGGTCGCTCGTCGCTTGAAGCCGTGCCCGGTCGCGGTAGAGCGAGGCGACATCGACCCCGAAGGCGACGAAACCGAGGAGGACCGTCAGGACCAGCGAGACGATGACGGCCACGCTGCCATCCTCGTCCGAAACCATCCGGCGAACGAGATCAATACGCGACATAGGCCTGTCCCTTGATGGTCGAGAGGTCCAGCCCCAGGAACCCATTGGCGATATCGAGAAGCGAGCCGTCGATGTCGTAGTCGATATTGACGGTGATACCGCCGGCTGTGCTGTCCTCGTCGAAAGCGACCTTGGCGACGACCGCCTCCTGGATCAGAAGCGGATAGCGCTCTCCCGCCTCCTCGAGATAGGTGGTCGCGAGGGCCTCGCGTTCGTCCTGATCGAGCCCGGCCACCGAAGTCCGGGCCGCGCCGGCGGCGAGCTGATCGACCGAGTGGCTGACGCCCATGAAATAGCCCAGCACGACGGTCCCGAAGAGGAGCGCCAGAAGGAACGGCGCGATCAGCACGAACTCGACCGCAACGGCGCCCGATGTATCACGGCAAAAGGCTCGGAGGCGGCTCATCACACTCATCCTCCCGACAGAATATTGTCGAAGACGCTCAGCGCGGCAGGACCGACGAGGACCACGAAAACAGAGGGCATGATGCAGAAGATCAGCGGGATCGTCATCAGGACGGGCAGGCGCGCGGCCTTCTCTTCGATCGCCATCAGCCGGTTGGCGCGCTGTTCGTTGATGAGCGTCCGCATGGCGCGCGAGAACGGCGTGCCGTAGGTGTCTGACTGGTCGAGAGTCTGGGTAAAGACGCCGATTTCAGGCAGCGGGACGCGCGCTGTCAGTCGCTCATAGGCCGCGCGGCGGTCATTCGTCATCGCCATCTCGGAGACCATTTCGTGGATGTCCTGGGACAATTCAGGGCAGATGGATGCCATCTCCCGCGCGACGCGATGCAGCGCCGGTTGCGGGCCAAGCCCCGCCTCGGACGAGATCACCAGCAATTCGAGCATATCCGGAAACCCCTTGCGGATGCGCGTCAGGCGGAGCTGGCGTTGTCTGCCGACAACCGCATCGACCCCTTTCGACAGCCCGAGCGCAATGGCGATGACGGCGGCGGCGGGCATCATCATCTCAAGGCCGGGCGTGCGCGTCGCCAGAAGCCAGGCAAGCCCCGCGACGACGGCGAGAAGCGGCAGAACGGTCTTGAGGAAGGCGTAGATCAGAAGCGCATCCCGGCTGCGATAGCCTGCGGAGGCAAGCTCTGCCGTGGTCTCGATCGCTTCGCCGCCAAGGACTGCCGAGAACCGCTCTCCGATCCGGGCGACGATCCGGCGCAATTGCCGCAACGCATGGGCAACGCTGCCGCCACCAGTCTGCCGTGCAGGCGCGCGCGTTGCGGGCGCGGTCCCCGTCGCGCGCATCAACCTGAGCGCCAGGCGGCGTTGGACGCGTCCTGCCTGCAAGAGGGCGCCGAAGCCGCCGAGCATCAGGCACAGACCACCAAGCGCGATCAGGAAGACGAGATGCGTCAGAGGATCAGACATCGAGCCGCCCCATCCGCGTCATCGAGAATATGCCCAGACCGATACTGATCAGAGCGACAGCCGCCATGACCCGGCCGCGTCCGTCGGTCCAGAGCGGCGCCAAGTAGTCGGCGTTCATAAGAAACAGGACAAGCGTGATGGCGAAGGGCAGGGACGCAAGGATCACTGCGCTCGCCCGCGCCTCCGAGGACAAGGCCCGCGCCTTCTTGCGCAGCTTGCGGCGTTCGCGAAGCTGCGAGGCGAGGCTCTCCATCGTTTCGATGAGGTTGCCGCCGGTCTCGGCCTGAAGGCTCGTTGCGACAGAAAAGAAACTGACTTCCGCGGTGGGCATCCGCTCTTCCAGCCGCGAGAGGCTTTCTGCGAGGCTGGTGCCCATCGAAATCTCGTCGTGGCAGATCGTGAACTCGCGCTGGATCGGGCCCTTGGCGTTCTTCACGACGATATCGAGCGACGCCGAGACCGGACGGCCCGCTCTGAGACCGCGCGCGAAGACGTCGAGGGCTTCAGGCAGATCGGCGGTAAAGGCAGCCCGATACCGCGCTTTCGCCATGCGAAGGACAAGCACGGCCACGGCGGGCGGGATCACGATCGCAATGGGCAGGGCGATAACCGGATGGAAATGTCCGACCAGGACGGCAAGCGCGTAGAGCGAGAGCGTGCCCAGCGATACCTGCAGAAGAAGTTCCGACACGCTCGTTCGCAAGTTCGTCTGTGCGAGCTGTTGCTCGATCCGCGTGAGCAACGGTGACGCCTCGCGCGTGGCGCTCTTCCTGGCGCGCGGTGCGATGGGTGCAGCGCTACGGGGCGTGCGGTCATCGGTACAGATCCGGGCAAGTCGTCCGTCATGCCGGCGGCGACGGCGATCGGCCATCACGATCAGGCACAAGGCGCTGGCGACGAACATGAGCGCCGCCGCGCCTGCGAGGAGGGTGGGCATATTCATCGCCTAGTGCCCCAAGACCGCGTTCAGGTCGTCAATTACGCCGTAATCGGCGGCTCGCGCGGCGCATTTTGGGCGGAACCCCGTGTATCGAAAGTCTCCGATGACGCGGTTGCGGGTGCTGCGCGGATCTGTCTCGAAGGTGAAGATATCCTGTAGCGTGATGACGTCCTCGGCCATCCCGGCGATCTCCGAGATCGACGTGATGCGGCGCTTGCCGTCCCGCATCCGCGACACCTGGACCACCAGATTGACCGCCTCGGCGAGTTGGCGGCGGACCACGCCGGTTCCGGGGTTGAACCCGGCAAGCGACGCCATGCTCTCGACGCGGGTCAGGGCCTCGCGCGGGGAGTTGGCATGGAGCGTGCTCATGGAGCCATCGTGCCCGGTATTCATCGCCTGCAGGAGGTCCAGCACCTCGTCGCCGCGGATCTCGCCGATGATGATGCGGTCAGGCCGCATCCTGAGCGCGTTGCGAACCAGCGTCCGCATCGTCACCTCGCCGGTGCCCTCGACATTGGGCGGGCGCGTCTCGAAGCGCACGACATGCGGCTGCTGCAGGCGCAGCTCGGCCGCGTCCTCGATGGTGACCAGACGCTCGTCCTCGGGGATGTATTGCGACAGCGCGTTCATCAGGGTCGTCTTGCCCGACCCGGTGCCGCCCGAGATCAGGATGTTGAGCCGCAGATGCGCCGCGAGGCTGAGAAAGCCCGCCATCTGCGAGGTGAGGCTGCCACCTTGCACCAACGTGTCGAGGCCGATGGGATGGGCCGGGAACTTGCGGATGGTGATCGTCGGTCCGTCAATCGCCAAGGGCGGGATCGCGACGTTCACGCGGCTGCCATCGGCAAGGCGCGCATCGACCATGGGCTGGCTCTCGTCGATCCGGCGGCCCACTTCGGAAACGATGCGGCTGGCGACGGCGCGCACATGGGTGTCGTCGCGAAACCGCACATCGGTCAGCTCCAGCTTGCCGTTCCGCTCGATGAAGACGCGGCGGGGGCCGTTCACCATGATATCGGTGATCTCGTCATTGCTGAGCAGCGCCTCCAAAGGGCCAAGGCCCAGCATGTCGGCCAGAACCGCGCGGACGAGATCGGCGATCTCGCGTCCGTTCAGGTGCAGTTTGCGCTCGTCGGACAGCGCCCGGATCGCCTGATGGATCGCGGATTCCTGCTCTTCGCGGGATTGGGCGGCAAGATCGGAGAAGTCGAGCGTCCGCGACAGGCTGCGGATGACATCGCCCGAAAGAGCCGTGACGTCGGAAGAGTCCATCGATGCGGATGGCGCGGATGGGGACGCAGGAACAGGGACCGGCATGGGCGCCGGCGTCCGAGCGGGTCGCGGCATCTCGGCAACCGGCTGAAGCTGCGGGCGCGTCTCCGGCCCGGGTGTGGCTGTCGTGGGCCGTCCTTCAGGTTTTGCCGACGCTTTGTTGTCCCGCTCGGCTTGCGCCTCAAGTGCCGCTGTCGCCGCGTGCAGCAGATCGATCTGGCTGGCGAGGGGCCAATGCTCGTTCGAGCTTTCCACGAAGAAGCTGACCGCGTTGTTGGCCCGCTCCTGTGCCGAAAGGCCGGGAATATCTATCCGTGCCGCGATGGCATTGATCTTCTCTAGAGCCTCGCGGTGGGACGGCTGGAACATGTGCACGCTCATTTGCCGAACCTGCGTAGCAAGGATGGACGGCCGGATGTCTTGCCGGCCGGTGATGGCGGGGTGGTCGCGGCGGACGAAATCTTGCGAACGGCCTTGGCATAGGCGCTTCGCGGCACGCATTCGAGAAGCGGGCGGCCCGCGCGCTGCGCCCGGACGATCTGGCGGTCCGCGCGCGGCAAGACCGCGACCGCATCGACACCCAGTGCCTTTTGAACCGCCTTGGATGACAGCTTCGCATCGCTGCGTACTTCGGAGAGAACGACATGCACCCGGACATCCGGTGCCTCCGCCCCGATCCGTGACATCAAGCGGCTTGCGGCATTCACGCCCGCAAATCCGGCGGGGACCACCAGGAGCAGGGCATCGAACAACTCGGCGATCTGCGGATCGCGCATGAGCACGCTGCGGGGCAGGTCGGTGACGACCGCGTCGAATTCGCGGCGCAGCCGCGTGTAGAGAGGTGGCAATCCCGCTTCCAGCGCGAGGGTGTTCTGGCCTGCGCGCGATTGCCCGGAATAAAGGAAGAGCTGATCGCCGATCTCCTCCATCGTGGCGGCAAGGAAAGTGCCGTCCACCCGCTCGGGCGCACTCAGCGCTTCGAAAAGTCCTGCTGTGCCGTCACGATCGAGGGTCACGGCCTGCGAGCCGAACTCGAGATCCGCATCGATCAGCGCCGTGCGAAGGCTCTTGCTTTTGGTGCCCGCGAAATCGACTGCGAGGCTTTGGGAGAGCAGGCTCGCGCCGACGCCGCCGCAGCTTCCGACAACGGCGATGGAGGGGGCAGTCGCCCGAGGCTGCGGCATCTGCAGCACCTGCGCGGAAGGGCGGGGCGCCGGCTCGACGTTCAGGATGTCCTCGGCTTCGACCGGCATGGCGAAGTATTCCGACGCGCCCGCCCGGCGGAGCGCCCGATAGGTCTCGATATCGTCGTGCTCTCCCAGAACGATGACGTCGGCGCCGTTGTCACAAAGGGCCGTCACGTATTCGCAGGCCATCGAGAGAGAGATCTGGCCCATTTCGGCGATGATCTTGCTTGCAACCGGGCGCTCGGCGCTGACCCGCGCCGCACCGCCCAGGCCGCCGCCATGTATGACCGCATCGCCAAGGCCGGCGCGTTCGATGGCGGCCCGAACGGATCGCGCACCTGCATCCGTGCAAACGAAGGTGGCAAGACGGGCCGTCTGTTCTGAATTTTGAATGTTGATAGGCATCACGATTCACCCGTTCAGCGACAGAAAAGGCGGGCCGCCGCACGCGCGGAACAGACGCGCGACGGTCCGAACGGCATCACTGTTCGTCAGCTGCGGCCTGCATCGCGGTGCTGACGGATTCGAAACCGGTTCGCGTATCTGTGCCGAGCGTTGCCACTGCACCAACGATCACCGCACCGATCAGAGCGGCGAACAGGCCGTATTCGATGGCGGTGGCTCCGTCTTCGTCCCGAGCAAAGGTGCGGGCGATGGTGGCGATGGTTTTGCGTGTGAAGGTCATGGTTCGTCTCGCTGTTTGTGTGATGGACCCGAATGATCCGGGAATGCCGCATTCCTGATCCTAAACGTGATCCCACGATATCCACCGATGGTCTCGAACCTGGCCTCTCGACCCCTTGTCGGACGTCTGTCGTACCAAGGTCGGATGCCTTTCCGGCGGGAATCCGGCGGACCGCGGTGGGTTTGAGGCGACATTGCGGCAAGGCGCGATGCGACGTGTCCCCGCTTTCCGGTCGCGGCGAGACCGGGCCGGGCGCCTTGGGGAATATGCGGGGTTTAACGGCCGTCAGGATGACACAGATTCGGAAAAGACTCGCCCGCCGCAGCTCACCACGCGTCCCGCTTGGCCAGCCGCATCGACTGATCGCCCTGCGCGCGGCGCCTTTCCTCCAAGCTTTTCGGGATGTGTTCGGGCGTTGCATTCCCGAATGCCGGATCACGCCGGTATCGGAGCCTCATGCTCTTGCATCGCTGCAGACGCAAGCAACGCCGGGGCAAGCAGCCTCGCCCCGGCGCGGCGTTCAGATCGCTTGGAGCATCGCCTCGCCGCCCGACACGTCGCAGACGCCGGGGCCTTCCTCTTGCTGAAGCACTTTCACGACGCCCGCTTCGACGAGCATCGCGTAGCGCTTCGAGCGTGCGACGAGACCTGCGGGAGGGGCTGTGAATTCCATGCCGATCGCTTGCGTGAAGGCGCTTTCGGGATCGCCTAGCAGCGTGATCCCAGCCTCGCTCGCGCCCGTTGCCTCGCCCCACGCCTTCAGCACGAAGGGATCGTTCACCGAGATGCAGATGATCTCGTCGACGCCTTTCTCCATCAAGGCGTCCTTGGTGCGGATGAAGCTCGGCACATGGGCGGAATGGCAGGTCGGCGTGAAGGCGCCAGGCACCGCGAAGATGATGACGCGCCGTCCGTCGAGCTTGTCTCCGAGGCGGACCTGCTCCGGGCCGTCGGGGCCCATCTGCACCATCGTCGCCCCTGGCAGCGTGTCTCCTGTCTTGATCGGCATGCCCTGTCTCCCTTTAAGCTCCCGTCTCTGCCCGATATAGGCAGGGGACGCCCGAGGAAAACAAGCGAGAACGTCCATGCGCCATGTCGTCGTCATCGGAGCGGGCCAGGCCGGGGCCGCCTGTGTCGCGCGTCTGCGGAGCAAGGGATACGAAGGCCGGATCACACTGATCGGCGAAGAGCCGGTCCCGCCTTACCAGCGTCCGCCCTTGTCCAAGGCTTACCTTCTGGGAGAGATGCCGCTCGAACGGCTCTATCTTCGCCCCGAAAGTTTCTATGCCGAGAACGGAATCGAGCTGCGCCTCGGTGCGCGGGTCGAGGCAATCGACCCCGCCGCCAAGACTGTGACGGTCGAGGGCGAGATGCTCACCTATGACGATCTCGTTCTGACCACCGGCTCTTCGCCGCGCCGCCTGCCGCCAGAGATGGGCGGCGACCTCGACGGCGTTGTGACCGTCCGCACCCTCGACGATGTCGATGCAATGGCGCACAGATTCGGAGCGGGGGCGCGCGTCCTGATCGTCGGCGGCGGATATATCGGCCTCGAAGCGGCGGCTGTCGCGGCGAAGCGCGATCTCGATGTGACGCTTGTCGAGATGAGCGACCGCATTCTCTCGCGGGTCGCGGCACCTGAGACCTCCGATTTCTTCCGCGCCCTGCACGAGCGAAACGGCGTGACGATCCGCGAAGGAACCGGTCTCACGCAGCTTATCGGCGAGAACGGGCACGTGATTGGGGCGGACTTGTCCGACGGCACGCGTCTCGATCTCGATTTCGTGGTTGTGGGTGTCGGCATCTTGCCTGAAACCCAACTCGCGGAGGCGGCGGGTCTGGAGATCGAGAACGGGGTCAAGACTGATCTTCAGGGGCAGACCTCCGATCCGTCGATCTGGGCGGCGGGCGATTGCGCCTCCTTCCCGCATGGCGAGACGCGCCTGAGACTCGAAAGCGTCGGCAACGCCATCGATCAGGCCGAATGCGTTGCGGATAACATCGCGGGCGCGGCGCGCGATTATGCCGCCAAACCGTGGTTCTGGTCGGATCAGTATGATGTGAAGCTGCAAATCGCAGGGCTCTCGTCGGGTTACGACCGTGTCGTCATGCGCCCCGGTGAGGAGGGCGCGGTGTCTTTCTGGTATTACGCTGGCACGCGCCTGCTTGCTGTCGACGCGATGAACGATGCGCGTGCGTACATGGTCGGCAAGCGTCTCATCGAGGCGGGCAAGTCGCCCGATCCCGTCGCAGTGGCCGATCCCGCGACCGATCTCAAGGCATTGCTGAAAGCGTGAGGATCATCGCGGGCGCATATCGCGGGCGGCCGCTGACCGCCGTGGGCAAGGGCGATCCCGGCGCACATCTGCGCCCGACGACCGACCGCGTGCGCGAGAGCCTTTTCAACATGCTCGCAGGCGGGCGCTTCGGCGATCCATTCGAAGATGCCGTCGTGCTGGACCTCTTTGCCGGGACCGGGGCGCTCGGCCTAGAGGCGCTCTCGCGCGGGGCGGCGCGGGCGGTCTTCGTCGATGAGGGGCGCAAGGCGCAGGCGCTTTTGCGGAAGAATGTCGCGCTTCTGGGCTGCGGTGAGCGGGCAAAGGTCATCGGCATGGACGCAACGCGCCTGCCAAGGGCGGAGGAAACGGCGAGCCTCGTATTTCTCGATCCGCCTTACGGTCGCGATCTCGGTGCGCGAGCGCTGGTCGGGGCGAAAGAGGCGGGCTGGATCGCGGAAGGCGCGCTCATCGTCTGGGAGGAAAGCAGCCCGCAAGAGGCACCCGACGGCTTCGATCGGCTCGATACGCGGCGATACGGCGACACGCACGTGACGGTGCTCGAGGCGGACTGAGTGGGCCGCACAGGCTCGGGCGCGTCTGCCGCCTAGCTTTCCCGTCCCGCAAGTTTCGCCGACCGGTGCGACCAGAGGATATGTGTCAGTGCCCAGAGCGCTGCGACACTCGCGCCGATCCCCAGCGCGTCGAGACCGGCCATATCGAGCACCAGCCCGCCGAAGGCCGACCCGCAAGCCGTGCCCACATAGATCGCCGCCGCGTTGAGGGCGAGCACGACGCTCGCCTCCTCGGGGGCGAGGCCGAGAAGGCGTACCTGCTGCGCCGCCATGAACGACCAGCCGAGGATCGACCAGAGGAAGACCAGTGCCATCAGCGCCCAGACCGGGTAGGGCAGCCCCGAGAAAAGCGGCATAGTCAAAAGCTGGCCCGCAACCAGAAGCAGAAGCGTGCGGAGGAACCCCAGATTGTCGGCCATCCAGCCGCCGAGCAGATTGCCGAGCACCGCACCCACCCCGAAGACAACGAGCGTCAGGGTGATCGCATCGCGTCCAAAGCCCATCGTCTCGCTCAGAAGTGGCGCGATGTAAGTGTAAAGGACGAAGATCGAGCCGAGGAAGGAGGCGGTATAAAGAATTGCCCCCATTGCGATCCCGTCTCGAATGACACGGCCGAGGTCCGACAGCGAGACCGGCGCGAAGCTGAGGCCGCGAGGCACGCGCGTCCAGACGAGCGCGATGCCGACCACGGCCAGTGCGGCGACAAGCCAGAACGCCACGCGCCAGCCGAAGGTAAACGCGATCCAGCCGCCCGCGGGCACGCCCGCGACCTGTGCGAGCGTCAGCCCGAAGACGACAGCGGCAAGGACGCGGCCCCGCTCTTCAGGAGCGGCGAGCGCCGCCGCGACGGCGACCGAGACAGGCGTGAACATCCCCGCGCCCGCCGCCGCGACACCTCTGGCGAGGAGGAGCCAGCCCATCGACGGCGCGAGGGCTGCGCCCGTCATGCCGACCCCGAACAATGCCATACCGAGCGCCAGCACACGCCGCCGCCCGATCCGGCCGGTGGCGGAGACGAGGAGCGGTGAGAAGATCGCGTAGGAGATCGCGTAGATCGTCATCACCCAGCCCGCGCCGCTGCGCGAGACAGAGAGCGCCTCGGACATCGGGTCGATCAGCCCGATCACCACGAAGGCGCCCATGCCGATGACGAAGTTGCAGGCCGACAGCGTTGCGATGACGCTCCGGCTTGCGCCGTCAGTCATAAGTGGGGTGGAATTTGCCCGCCGGGGATTGCGTGAAGATCTCGACCCCGTCCGAGGTCACGCCGACCGAATGTTCGAACTGTGCGGAGAACGACTTGTCCCGCGTCACCGCCGTCCAGTCGTCGGACAGCACCTTGGTCTCGTGACGACCGAGATTCACCATCGGCTCGATGGTGAAGAACATGCCTTCCTCGAGCTGAGGGCCGGTGCCTGCGCGTCCATAATGCAGAACGTTCGGCGGCGCGTGGAACACCCGGCCCAACCCGTGTCCGCAGAAATCACGCACGACCGACATGCGCTGGCTCTCCACGTAGGTTTGAATGGCGTGGCCGATGTCGCCGAACGTGTTGCCCGGCTTGACCGCCTCGATCCCCATCATCAATGCGTCATAGGTGACCTGGATCAGCCGTTCGGATTTGCGCGGCAGCTTGCCCGCGACATACATCCGGCTTGTGTCGCCGTACCAGCCATCCACGATAACGGTGACGTCGATGTTGAGGATGTCGCCATCCTTCAGCTTCTTGTCGCCGGGGATGCCGTGGCAGACCACGTGGTTCACGCTGATGCAGGTGGCGTGCTGGTATCCCTTGTAGCCGATCGTCGCAGAGGTCGCGCCTTCTTCCTCGATCCGCTTGCGAATGTAGTCGTCAAGCGCGCCGGTGGTCTGGCCGGGATAGATATGCTCGGCCACCTCGTCGAGAAGCTGCGCCGCAAGACGCCCGGCCGCATGCATTCCCGCGAAATCGCCGGGTTCATAAATGCGGATCCCGTCTCGGGTCAGTCGTCCGGGGCTGGCTTCGTTCAAGGTTTATCTCCAAACATCTCTTGACGCGGAATTTAGGACCAAAAAGCGGGTATTTCCACCCGCTTGCTGCGATGCAGCTTGAAAGGGGCGTTCAAGTGGCCTGCGAGATGGCTTTCAGGGCTCCGAAAAAGGCAGCGGCGTCGTGGTTTTGATGCCGTCTGGCCCGATCTTGGTGGCCAGCGCGATGACCTCGACACCCGCGGCTCGGGCCTCGCGGAACGCCTTTGCGTAAGCGGGATCGATATCGGCGGCGAGGGCCACCTCGCGCGCATCATCGCGCGCGACGAGGTAGAGCATGATGGCCCGCCCCTCCACTGAAGCGATTTGGCCCAGTTCTTTCAAATGCTTGGTGCCGCGCGCTGTCACGCTGTCGGGAAATTCCGCCACGCCCGGCGTTCGGGAGAGGGTGACGGACTTCACCTCGACATAGGCGGCGGGCAGGCCCGCGCCTTGGAGGAGGAAATCGATTCGGCTCGCCTCTCCGTATTTCTGCTCGGGGCGGACGCTGTCATAGGCGTCGAGTCCTGCGATTCGCTTCGCCTCGAGCGCCTCGCGAACGATCCTGTTGGCGAGCGCGGTATCGACGGCGACGCGCGCGCCGGTCTCCAGTTCTGCGATCTTCCAGCTCCATTTGAGCTTTTTCTTCGGATCCTCGTTGGGCTCGAGCCAGGCAATCGTGCCCGGCTCTGCAAGGCCAAGCATGGAGCCGGGGTTGGCCACGTGCGCGGTGATCTCGCGTCCGTCCTCGAGACGGCAATCGGCGAGAAAGCGTTTGTACCGCCGAAGCAGCGTCGCGCGGACGAGAGGGGTTTGAAAGCGCATGGCGCAGGCCTATAGCTATGCCTCCAGCCGAGGCCAAGGAGGAGACGAGATGCCCAACCCCACAGCTGCCATGCTCGTGATCGGCAACGAGATCCTCTCGGGGCGGACGCGCGATGCGAACATGCATCATCTCGCGGGCGAATTCACCAAGCGCGGTATCGACCTCGCCGAGGTGCGGATCGTCTCGGACGAAAGCGCCGCCATCGTCGAGGCGCTCACGGCACTGAAAGATCGGTACGACATCGTCGTGACCTCCGGCGGGATCGGACCGACCCATGACGACATCACGGCCGATTGCGTGGCCGACGCGATGGGCGTCTCCATCGACGTGCGGGACGACGCCCGTGCCATCCTGGCCGAACATTACGAGCGCACCGGCAAGGAACTGAACGACGCGCGCCTGCGGATGGCCCGCATCCCCGATGGCGCGACCTTGATCGAGAACCCGGTCTCCGCCGCGCCGGGCTTCTCCATCGGCAATGTGCATGTGATGGCCGGCGTGCCGCAGGTCTTCCAGGCGATGGTGGCGAGCGTCCTGCCGACGCTGACCGGCGGCGCGCCTCTGCTGTCGCAATCCATCCGGGTCGAGCGCGGCGAGGGCGATATTGCCGGACCGCTTCGCGAGCTTGCAAAGGAATTCCCGGACCTGTCGTTCGGCTCCTATCCGTTCCACGAAAACGGCATCTACGGCGCGCATGTGGTTGTCCGCGGAAGCGACGGAGCGCGGGTCGATGCGGCGGTGACGCAGCTGGCAGAAACTTTCGCGGAATGACCGATCTCTTCGAGATCGCCGAGGCGACATGGCCGCCCCTGGTGCGCCATGACGTGCCAGGCTTCACGCTTCGCGACGGGGCGGGCGGCGGCAAGCGCGTCTCGGCTGCAACAGCACGGGACGGGTGGACCGAGGCGGATATCGCAGGCGCGGAGACGCGGATGCGCGGTCTCGAGCAGACGCCGCTTTTTATGGTGCGGAGCGGTGAGACGGCTCTCGACGACGCGCTCGAGGCGCGGGGATACCGCGTGATCGACCCGGTGGTGATCCGCGCGGCGCCGGTCGAGGCAATCGATGATCGCCCGATCCCGCGCGTGACCGCCTTCACCATCTGGGAGCCGCTCGCGATCATGCGCGAGCTTTGGCAGGCTGGCGGGATCGGGCCGGCGCGGCTCGATGTGATGGCGCGCGTGGATGGCCCGAAGACGGCGATCCTCGGGCGCATGAAAGACACGCCCGGTGGCTGCGCCTTCGCGGCGATCCACGGCGAGACGGTCATGGTTCACGCGGTGGAGGTCACGCCCGCGCTCCGCCGTCTCGGGCTTGCCGCCTGGATGATGCGGCAGGCCGCCCGCTGGGGGCGCGAGCACGGCGCGTCGCGGATCGCGATCCTCGTCACGCGCGCGAATGAGGGCGCGAACGCGCTCTATGCTTCCCTTGGGATGGAGGAGGTGGGAGAGTATCACTACCGCATCCACGCCGAGGAGGAACCGTGACCGACACGACCCAGCCGACCGCGCTCGATCTGCCCCAGGTCGATCCGCTGCCCGACGAGACGCAGCGCTATTTCGACATTTGCCAGGAAAAGCTCGGCATGGTGCCGAACGTTCTTCGCGCCCATGCTTTCTCGATCGAGAAGCTGAACGCCTTCACCGGGCTCTATAACGAGCTGATGCTCGCCGAGAGCGGCCTTAGCAAGCTCGAGCGCGAGATGATCGCGGTCTGCGTTTCCTCGATCAACAAATGCTTCTACTGCCTGACCGCGCATGGCGCGGCCGTACGCGCGCTTTCCGGCGATCCGAAGCTTGGCGAGATGATGGTCATGAACTGGCGGGTCGCGGATCTTTCTCCGCGCCATCGCGCGATGCTGACCTTCACAGAAGCCGTGACCAAGGCCTCCGCCGAAGTGCAGGAAGCAGACCGCGCGGCGTTGCGCGATGTCGGCTTCACCGACCGCGACATCTGGGACATCATAAATGTCGCCGCTTTCTTCAACATGACGAACCGGGTCGCGAGCGCGACCGATATGCGTCCGAACGATGATTATCATTCTCAGGCGCGCTAGCCTTCTTCTTGCCTGCCTCGCGGGGCCGCTTGCCGCGCAGGATCTGCCTCTGCCGGAAGCCGCCGAAGAAACGGTGTCGCTCACCGAGGCCGGGGTCAGCTACGCGCTGCCGAGCGGACCCTGGACGGCCGACAGCGGTCTGCCCGCACTGCGTGTCGACGGCACGCTCTCGCTGCGCGCCTGGCGGATCGACGATAGCGCCGCAACGCCGGCCGATCTGATGGGGCCGATTCGCGAGAGCCTGGAAGGGTCGGACTACGAGATCCTGCTCGATTGCGCTGCTGCGCGGTGCGGCGGGTTCGACTTCCGCTTCGCAACGCGCGTTGCGCCCGCGCCGGGCATGTATGTCGACCTGACCGATTATCGGTTCCTCTCCGCACGAAAGGGCGACAGGGCCATATCTGTCCTCACGAGCCGAAGTGCGGCGGCGGGCTTCGTGCAGAGCATCCAGATCTCCGAGAACGAGACACCTTCGGGCGGGATCGTCACGACACGTGCGGGCACATCGGCACCTGACGTTGCCACCGGCGACTTGATCGCGCGGCTCGAGGCGCAGGGGCATGTTCCGCTCGAGGATGTGACCTTCGCCAGCGGTGACACTTCCCTCGGTCAGGACGGGATCGCCTCTCTCGATACATTGGCCCGGTATCTCGCTGACACGCCCGACCGGCGCATCCTCTTGGTCGGGCACACGGATGCGGAAGGCTCGCTCGCGGGCAATCGCGACTTGTCCCTTGCGCGCGCGCGTTCGGTCGCGGCCTATCTGCGCGAGGCGGGTGCACCTGCCGATCAGGTCGCTGCCGAAGGCGTCGGATACCTCGCGCCGCGCGCCTCGAACCTGTCGCCGGAGGGCCGCGCGCTCAATCGCCGTGTCGAGGCTGTGCTGCTTGCACGCGAATGAGCCGCACCCGGGGTGGATTCAGTACCGACCTTCCCTTACCTGTGACAGGTAAGACGACCGGAGAGCCCTAATGACGACCCCGCCCCTCACGCTGTACCTCGCCGCGCCGCGCGGCTTCTGCGCCGGCGTCGACCGCGCGATCAAGATCGTGGAGATGGCGCTCGAGAAATGGGGCGCGCCGGTCTACGTGCGCCACGAGATCGTGCACAACAAGTTCGTCGTCGACGGATTGCGCGAGAAAGGCGCGGTCTTCGTCGAGGAGCTGGACGAATGCCCGCCGGACCGTCCGGTGATCTTCTCGGCGCATGGCGTGCCGAAGGCCGTGCCCGCCGAGGCCGCCGAGCGCGAAATGGTCTATGTGGACGCGACCTGTCCGCTTGTTTCGAAAGTGCATATCGAGGCGGCGCGGCACCACGAGAATGGTCTCCAGATGGTCATGATCGGCCATGCCGGGCATCCCGAGACGGTCGGCACGATGGGGCAGCTGCCCGAGGGCGAGGTACTGCTGGTGGAGACGCCGGAGGATGTCGCGCATCTCGACGTGCGGGATCCCGAGAAACTGGCTTTCGTCACGCAGACGACCCTGTCTCTCGACGACACCGCCGAAATCGTCGCCGCTCTCAAGGCGCGTTTCCCGGCCATCGTCGGCCCGCACAAGGAAGACATCTGCTACGCCACCACGAACCGGCAGGAAGCGGTGAAGGCGATGGCTCCCGATTGCGACGCGCTTCTGGTGGTCGGCGCGCCGAACTCGTCCAACTCCAAGCGGCTCGTCGAAGTCGGTGCGCGGGCAGGCTGCCGTTATGCCCAACTCGTCCAGCGAGCCGCTGACATCGACTGGCGCGCGCTCGAGGGTATCCGCTCCATCGGCCTCACGGCGGGCGCCTCCGCGCCAGACGTGCTCATCGAAGAGGTGATCGACGCCTTCCGCGCGCGTTACGATGTGACCGTGGAGACGGTGACGACGGCCGAGGAGAACGTCGAGTTCAAGGTGCCCCGCGTCCTGCGTGAGCCTGCCTGAAGCAAGCGCGGCTTGGCCTTAGCGTTCGTCCCCCCGAGTATTCGGGCTATCCCGGAAAAGAACGCGCCTTGACCGCGGTCCTGGCCCGACGGAGAGTCGGGCGGTTCGAACCGGGAAAGCCGCTCCATGTCGCTACAATTCCTTCTGACCGCTTTCGTTGTCGTGATCGCTCCCGGAACGGGTGTTCTCTATACGCTGGCGATCTCGCTCGGGCAGGGGCGGCGCGCGGCGCTTTGGGCGGCGCTGGGCTGCACGTTCGGGATCGTACCGCATCTGGCTGCGGCAATCCTTGGGCTTGCGGCGCTCCTGCATACCTCGGCGCTTCTTTTCACGGCGGTGAAGTGGGCGGGCGTGGCCTATCTTCTGTATCTCGCCTGGCAGTCGTTGCGCGCGGGCGGCGCGCTGGCCGTTTCCGAGGACCGGACGGCGGAGCCGGGCATTCGCATCGCGCGACGCGGAGCGCTCATCAACATCCTGAACCCGAAACTGTCGGTGTTCTTCCTGGCACTGCTGCCGCCGTTCCTCTCGGGCAATCCCGCGACCGCGACCCTCGAGATGACCACGCTCGGCGCGATCTTCATGGCACTCACCTTCGTTGTCTTCGTCGGATACGGGCTGCTTGCCGCCGAGGCACGCGACCGTCTTCTGGCGAGCGCCCGCGCGATGCGCTGGCTCAACCGATCCTTCGCAACGCTGTTTGCCGCGCTGGCCGGCAGACTGGCGCTCGAACGGGCCGGGTGACAGGAGAGGCCGCTCGCGCTATCTCGCGCTCCGCAGACCTGTTCGCCGAGAGACGTGATGACCCAAATTCCCCGCTCCGCCCTGATCCTTGGACTGGCAGGCGTGATCCCGTTCGCCTGGGGCGCGCTGACGCTTCTGGCGCCCGCTCTGGCCGGCTGGGGTCAGCAGACGCTGGGGCCGCGCTTCATCGGGCCGTATGTGCAGCTTTACTACGGGGCGATCATTCTGAGCTTCATGTCGGGGGTGCTCTGGGGCTTTGCGACGAAGGCCGAAGACAGCCGCGCCGCCACGGGCTATGCGCTGTCGGTGATCCCGGCGCTCTGGGCCTTCTTCATGACGGGGGGTGGGCCCACCTCGGCGGCGATCAATCTGATGACCGGGTTCGCGGGGCTCCTGATCCTCGATTTCGCCTTCTGGCGCTGGGGACTCGCGCCGGGCTGGTGGATGCAGCTGCGCGTGCTTCTGACTGCCCTTGTCGTGCTCTGTCTCGCGATCGGACCGATCTTCTGACCTAGCCCGCCGCAGCGGCGGTCGCCCAGGCAAGGACAATGTAGCGGCCGGTCTTCGCGACGCTCACGAGTGCCAGGAATTGCCAGAGCGGCACGCGCATGATCCCGGCGATGACGGTGAAGGCATCGCCGAAGGGAGCCCAGCTCAGGAGCAGGGTCCAGAGCCCGTAGCGCTGCCACCAGTCCTGTGCGCGATCAAGCTGCCGGCCAGAGGCGGGAAACCAGCGGCGGTCGCGGAATCGCTCAGCATAAAGGCCCATCACGAAATTGACGACCGCGCCGAGAATGTTGCCGATACTTGCGACGAGAACCAGGAGCCAGACCGGCCAGCGCCCGCCGAGTTGCAAGCCGACGAAGACCACTTCGGACTGGAACGGCAGGATCGTCGCAGCCCCGAAGGCCGCAAGAAACAGGCCGCCAAGAGCCGCGATAGCTGCCATCATCGGCTGAGATCAGCCGTTCGAGGCCTGCCGCTCGGACGCCTCGTCCTGATCGCGCGGCGGACGCCCGATCACGGTGCGAAGCTCATCGAGTTCGATGAAGTTGTCAGCCTGGCGGCGCAGCTCGTCGGCGATCATCGGCGGCTGGCTGCGGATCGTGGAGACGACCGAGACGCGCACGCCCTGACGCTGCAAGCTTTCCACGAGCGGACGAAAGTCGCCGTCGCCGGAGAACAACACGATGTGATCCACCCGCGGGGCAAGCTCCATGGCATCGACGGTCAGTTCGATATCCATGTTGCCTTTCACCTTCCGGCGCCCCTGGCTGTCGGTGTATTCCTTGGCCGGCTTGGTCACCATCGAGAAACCGTTGTAATGCAGCCAGTCCACCAGAGGGCGGATCGGCGAGTATTCTTCGTTTTCCAGAAGCGCGGTGTAATAAAAGGCGCGAATCATGCGTCCGCGCCGGACAAATTCCTGCCGCAGAAGCTTGTAGTCGATGTCGAAGCCTAGGGACTTGGCTGCTGCGTACAGATTCGACCCGTCGATGAACAGCGCCAGCCGTTCGTCCTTGTAAAACATGAAATTCCTCTTCAATGAATGCGGGCTGCCGTCGGGCGAACGAAAGCAATCCTCCGAGTGCCAGACGTGCGATTATAATTGGAACATATTACCGCGAAACTGCACTGCAAGCGAGCGTAGACGTAACGGCAACATGACGTTCACGCAAGAAACCCCCTTCCTGTCTGGCGAACACCGCACCGCGCTGATCGCGCTTGGTGCGAATCTGCCTTGGAATGACGCGCCACCCGAGGCGACTTTGGCCGAGGCCCTGGTCGTGATCGCTCAGGGACCGCTCGGTCTTCGGGCGGCAAGCCGGTTCTACCGGACACCATGTTTTCCCGCGGGGGCAGGCCCGGATTACGTGAATGCCGCGATCCTCTGCGACGTGCCGGACGGGCTCGAAGCACGCGACGTGCTGGCCGAGCTTCACCGGATCGAGACGCATTTCGGTCGGGCGCGGGCGCAACGATGGGGGATGCGGACGCTCGACCTCGATCTGGTCGCGATGGACGGTGCGGTTGCGCCTGACGAGCATACTTGGCGCCAATGGCACGATCTTCCCGCGGCGGAGCAGCGCCGCGTTGCGCCTGATGAGCTGATCCTGCCGCATCCGAGGCTTCAGGACAGGGGCTTCGTGCTGGTGCCGCTGGCCGATATCGCGCCCGCCTGGCGGCACCCGATCCTGGGGCGAACGATCTTCGAGATGCGAGCCGCGCTGCCCCGTGAGGCCTGCGACGAAATCGCGCCGATGTAAAAAGAAGGCTTCTTGTCAAGCCTTAGCTTGCGCGTTACATACCACCTTTCTGACGTCAGACCCGAAGACTGGAGACATACATGGCCCGCGTGACGGTTGAAGATTGCGTCGACAAGGTTCCGAATCGCTTCGAGCTGGTTCTCCTGTCCGCCCATCGCGCCCGCGAAATCTCGTCCGGCGCCGCGATCACGGTGGACCGTGACAACGACAAGAACCCCGTCGTGTCGCTCCGCGAGATCGCCGAGGAAACGCAGTCCGCAGAAGAGCTGCGCGAGCGCCTCATCGAGTCCAAGCAGACCCAGATCGAGGTGGACGAGCCCGAGGACGACGCAATGGCGCTCCTGATGGGCTCCGAGCCGGACAAGCCGCAGCAGGACGACGACATGTCCGAGGAGAAGCTGCTCCGCGCGCTGATGGAGGCGCAGGGCGAGAACTGATGCCTCGCGCGCGTCGGGCATCTTGAGGATGATGGCGCATGATTGCCGCCGAGGATCTCATTGCGCTCGTCCGCAACTACAATCCCAGAACGAATGAAAAGCTCATTCGCGCGGCCTACGAGTACGGTCGCGCGATGCATGAAGGGCAGATGCGGCAGTCGGGCGAGCCCTACTTCACGCATCCCGTCGCTGTGGCGGCGATCCTGACCGAGCAACAGCTCGACGACGCCACAATCATCACCGCGCTCCTTCACGACACGATCGAAGACACCAAGTCGACCTACAACGAGATCTCCGAGCGTTTCGGCGCGGAGACCGCGATGCTGGTGGACGGGGTGACGAAGCTCACCAACCTTCAACTCTCCTCGACCGAGACCAAGCAGGCGGAGAATTTCCGCAAGCTTTTCATGGCGATGTCGAAGGATTTGCGGGTGATCCTCGTCAAGCTCGCCGACCGGCTGCACAACATGCGTACCATCAAGGCGATGCGTGAGGAGAAGCAGCTCCAGAAAGCGCGCGAGACGATGGATATCTACGCGCCGCTCGCAGGCCGGATGGGGATGCAGTGGATGCGCGAGGAGCTCGAGGATCTCGCCTTCCGCGTCATCAACCCCGAAGCGAGGCTGTCGATCATCCGCCGCTTCATCACCCTTCAGCGCGAGGCCGGCGACGTCATTCCGCGTATCACGTCCGACATGCGCCATGAGCTGGACCAGGTCGGGATCGACGCGGAGGTCTTCGGGCGCGCGAAGAAACCCTATTCGATCTGGCGCAAGATGCAGGAGAAGGAGCTGTCCTTCTCGCGGCTGTCGGACATCTACGGCTTCCGCGTCATCACCGCCAGCGAGATGGATTGCTACCGCGCGCTCGGCGCCATCCACCGCCGCTGGCGTGCCGTGCCGGGCAGGTTCAAGGACTACGTGAGCCA
This sequence comes from Roseivivax sp. THAF30, assembly GCF_009363575.1. Classification (NCBI taxonomy): domain Bacteria; kingdom Pseudomonadati; phylum Pseudomonadota; class Alphaproteobacteria; order Rhodobacterales; family Roseobacteraceae; genus Roseivivax; species Roseivivax sp. THAF30. Next base: position 345,791 of record NZ_CP045389.1, read on the forward strand.
GCCCAAGACGAACGGCTACCGCTCGATTCACACCACCGTTTCGGGCCGCGACGGCAAGCGCGTCGAGGTGCAGATCCGCACCCGGCAGATGCACGAGGTCGCAGAGACCGGCGTCGCTGCGCATTGGTCTTACCGCGACGGTGTGCGGGCGCAGAACCCGTTCGCGGTCGATCCGGCCAAATGGATCGCCTCCCTGACGGAGCAGTTCACCGCTGAGGAGGATCACGACGAATTCCTCGAGGCGGTCAAGCTCGAGATGTATTCCGACCAGGTCTTCTGCTTCACGCCGAAGGGCGACGTGGTGAAGTTGCCGCGCGGCGCGACGCCGCTCGATTTCGGCTACGCGATCCACACCCGCATCGGCTCGGCCTGCGTCGGCGCGAAGGTGGACGGGCTGCGCGTGCCGCTCTGGACCCGTCTCAAGAACGGTCAATCGGTGGAGATCATCACCGCCGAAGGACAGACGCCGCAGGCGACCTGGCTCGATATCGCGCAGACCGGCAAGGCCAAGACCGCGATCCGGCGGGCGCTGCGCGAGGCGCGCAAGGAGCGTTTCGTCAAGCTCGGTCACGAGATCGCGCGCTCCGCTTTCGAGCATGTGGGCAAGAAAGCCTCCGATAAAGTGCTTGAGAAGGCGGCGAAGACCCTGCGCCTCGAGGACGGCGAAGAGCTTCTGGCGCGGCTCGGTTCGGCCGAGATCTCCGCCCGCGAAGTGGTGGCCGCGGTCTATCCCGACCTCTCGCCGCGTCCATCCTCCGAAGTCGACACGGCTCGGGCTGTCATTGGTCTGGCCCATGACCAGGGGTTCGCACGTGCGAAATGCTGTCAGCCTCTGCCCGGCGAGCGGATTGTCGGTATCGCGCGGCGCGGTCACGGCGTCGTGGTCCACGCGATCGATTGCCCGAGCCTTGCCGAGTTCGAGGACGAGCCGGACCGCTGGCTCGACCTGCAATGGGCCGAAGGGCGGCATCCGCCGCTCTATGATGTCACCCTCGAACTGACGATCGGAAACGATGCGGGCGTATTGGGGCGGATTTGCACATTGATCGGAGAGCGCAAGGCCAATATCTCGGACCTTGAGTTCCGTGACCGGAAGCCGGACTACTACCGGCTCGAGGTCGAGCTGCAGCTCAGCGATGCCGAACACCTTCACTCGGTGATCTCGGCTCTCGAAGCCGAAAGCGACGTCGCACAGGTCGAGCGCCGCCGGGACACGGACCGAAGCGAAAAGGCCCGCACGGCCGCCGAATAGGATTGGGATCCCTCCTTGGTCTTCAGGAGACGCGAACAGCAGCCGTACTGGAAGCAGGGCTTGCGCTTTCTCTGGCCGAAAGGCGGGTGGGGCCGCGCGGCACGCTATATCCGTCACCGGCTGCAGCGCCTGCCCGACCCGCCGGACAAGATCGCGCGCGGCATCTTCGCCGGCGTCTTCATGACCTTCACGCCGCTCTACGGGTTGCACTTCTTTCTGGCGGCGCTTTTGGCATGGGTGCTGCGCGGGAATATCGTCGCGGCACTGATGGGCACCTTTTTCGGCAACCCGCTGACCTACGTGCCGATCGCGGTGGTCTCGCTGCAGACCGGGCATTGGATTCTCGGCGATGAAAGCGATCCCGAGGATCACCGCTGGGTCGGCGACAAATTCGCGGCCGCTGGCCGCGACCTGTGGGACAATTTCGTCGCGATCTTCACGTCCGACCGGGCCGACTGGAGCGATCTGGCGCTTTTCTACGACGATGTCTTCTTTCCCTATCTCGTGGGAGGCATCATTCCCGGGATCGTCACGGGGCTCATCTGCTACTACATCTCGCTGCCGCTGATCCGCGCCTACCAGAACCGGCGCAAGGGGATCATCGCGGCCAAGATCGCGGCGATGAAGGCGAAAAAGCAGAAACAGGCTGACGGCAACGCCTCCGCGGACTAGCTTTCCCGCCACAGACAGGACGGAGACCCCCGCCATGGCGACCGAGGATCAAACACTCAGGCTCGGTGTGAACATCGATCACGTTGCGACCGTACGAAACGCGCGCGGCAGCGCCTATCCCGATCCCGTCCGTGCGGCAGAGATAGCCGAGAAGGCCGGGGCCGACGGCATCACGGCGCATCTGCGCGAGGATCGCCGGCACATTCGCGACGGCGATATCGAAGCGCTGATGGCGTCGCTCCGCACACCGCTCAATTTCGAGATGGCCGCGACCGAGGAGATGCAGAAAATCGCCCTTCGGCATCGTCCGCACGCGGTATGCATCGTGCCCGAAAAGCGCGAGGAGCGCACGACCGAGGGCGGGCTCGAAGTTGCGAAGGATCAGAACCGGCTCGCCGATTTCATCGTCCCCCTGCGCGAGGCAGGCGCGCGCGTGTCGCTGTTCATTGCGGCCGATCCCGAGCAGATCGAGGCCTCCGCCCGCATCGGCGCGGCGGTCGTGGAGCTGCACACGGGCGCTTATTGCGACCTGCACTACGAGGAGCGGTTCGAAGAACGCGACGCGGAACTCGAACGGCTGCGGGCGGCGGCGGCTCAGGCTCACGGGCTGGGGCTCGAGGTCCATGCAGGCCACGGGCTCACCTTCGAAACGGTCGGGCCGATCGCCGCGATCCCCGAGATCCGCGAGCTCAATATCGGGCATTTCCTGATCGCAGAGGCGATCTTTCTCGGTCTTGACGGGGCGATCCGCGAAATGCGCCGACTGATGGACGAGGCGCGGGCATGATCCGCTCTTTCGCTCTTGCGAGCGTCTTCGCGCTGGCCGGGCAGGCCGCCCTGGCCGATGTCACGCGCGATTGCGACACGTTCGAGGCGAATGCGCGCAATCTCGTCCTGCCGCCCGAGATCGGCATACGTACCTTCGCTCAAGGTGCGATCCGGATGTTCTATCTCGACACCGGCGGCGAGCCGGCCTGCTGCTCCTCGCACCTGATGGTGGTCCTGCCATCGCCTGAAGATCCGGGTGATATCTGCACCCTGATCTCGAATGAACGCAATTTTGGCTATGGCGGGCTCGATCTTGCAGGGGCTGTCGCCTCCTACGATGCCGCGACCGGTCTCAGTGTCGATGTCCCCGTGCGCGTCTTCGACGGTGCGGATTTCGTGGACGAAACGCTGACCGTCACCATCAATCAGCAAAGCGGCGTCGTCGCGACCTCGCAGCGATGAGCTTCGAGCTGACCCCGACCGAGGCGGATGCGCTTGGCCGCGTGATCGACGAGGCGCGACGGCTTTACACGCCCGGTGGCGGCCCCGTCTTCACCGCGGCGATCGTCCGAAACGACCGGATCGTGATGCTGGCCCGGAACGAGGTCGGTGACGAGCGCGATCCTTCCCGGCATGCCGAGATCGTCGCCATCGCCCGCGCCTGCCGCACGCTCGGCACGAAGGATCTGTCGGGCGCGAGCCTGATCGCTTCGATGCAGCCCTGCGAGATGTGCCTGGCCGCGATGCGCTGGGCGGGCATCGACCGTCTGGCGTTCGCGATGACGCAGGAGGCCGCGCCGGATTTCTTCCAGTTTCCAGGCCTCGGAATCGCGGATTACGCCCGCGCCTCGGGCGATGCCTTCATCTGGACGGGCGGGCTCCGGCAGGACGACGTCGCGCATATCTATCGGGGAGAGACATGATCCTCGGCGTCGGCACAGATCTGGCGAATATCGAGCGCATCCAGGGCACGCTTGACCGCTTTGGCGACCGCTTCCGCAACCGTGTCTTCACCGAGACCGAGCAGCGCAAGGCGGAACGCCGCGCGGATGTCGCCGGCACCTATGCCAAGCGCTGGGCGGCGAAGGAGGCCTGCTCCAAGGCGCTTGGCACCGGGCTTCGCATGGGGATCGCCTGGAAGGATATGGCCGTGACCAATCTGCGAACGGGCCAGCCCGTCATGCATGTCACCGGCTGGGCCGCCGACCGGCTGGCCGAAATGACCCCCGAAGGACACGAGGCGATCATCCACGTCACCCTGACCGACGATCATCCCTGGGCGCAGGCCTTCGTCGTGATCGAGGCGCGCCCTCGCGCTTGACTTCGCGGGTGCCGGTCGGCACTTAACCGGCGCAAAGGGCAAAGGGGCAGAACATGGCATCGAAAGCATCGTCGGGCGGCTTTGTCGAGACCGTCAAAACGGTGGTTTACGCGCTCCTGATCGCGGGTGTGTTCCGTACGTTGTTCTTCCAGCCCTTCTGGATTCCCTCGGGCTCGATGAAGGACACGCTGCTGATCGGCGACTTCCTTTTCGTCAACAAGATGGCCTACGGCTATTCCTACGCCTCCTGCCCTTCAGTGCGGATTCCGAGCATCGGCATCGACATCGATGCCGAAGACATCTGCGGCATTTTCGACGGCGACAACGAACGCTTTCTCGGCTCTGAGCCCGAGCGCGGCGATATTGTCGTCTTCCGCCACCCGGTGAACGGGTCGGATTTCATCAAACGCCTCATCGGCTTGCCTGGCGACCGCGTGCAGGTGCGCGACGGCCGCATCTTCATCAACGACGAGCCGGTCGGCCTCGAACCTGACGGCACCTTCGAAGAGATCGCTCGTCCGCAAGGCCCGCAAGGGGTCCGGCCGCGCTGCGCCAACGGACCCGTCGGCGAGGGCGGCACCTGCATCAAGGAAAAGTTCGTCGAAACGCTGCCGAACGGCGTCAGCCATTCGGTTCTGAACATCACGTCCCAGGGTTCGGACAACACGCCCGTCTATACCGTCCCCGAAGGCCACTACTTCTTCATGGGCGACAACCGCGACAATTCGGCCGACAGCCGTGTGCCGAGCGTCGCGGGCGGCGTCGGCTTCGTGCCTTTCGAGAACCTCGTCGGTCGTGCCGATCGCGTGATCTTCTCCTCCGCAGGGCGCTCGATGCTGTATTTCTGGACCTGGCGCGGGGACAGGTTCTTCGAGGCGCTGGATTGAAGCGGTCAGCCGAGATTGCCGACCTCGAAGGCCGGATCGGCGTGCGTTTCGACCGGCCGGAGCTCTTGCGTGAGGCCCTGACGCATCCTTCGATGTCCAGCCCCACGCGCAGCGACAACCAGCGCCTGGAATTTCTCGGTGACCGCGTGCTCGGTCTCGTCATGGCCGAAGCGCTTCTGGAGCGTGACCCCAAAGCGGCCGAAGGCGCGCTCGCGCCGCGCTATAATGCGCTTGTGCGGAAAGAAACCTGCGCCGATGTCGCGCGCGAGTTCGGCATCGGCGATGCGCTGAAACTTGGCCGGTCGGAGCGCCTCTCGGGCGGGCGCCGCAAGATGGCGCTTCTGGGCGACGCAATGGAGGCGGTGATCGCCGCGATCTACATCGATCAGGGGTTCGAGGCCGCCAAAACCTGCATCCTGCGCCTCTGGGGCGAGCGGATCGCCTCGGTCGAGGAGGATGCCCGCGACGCCAAGACCGCGCTGCAGGAATGGGCTCAGGCCCGCGGCCTTCCGCCCCCGGCCTATGTCGAGACCGCGCGCAGCGGCCCCGATCACCAGCCTGTCTTCACCATCGAGGCGCGCCTGGAGACGGGACAGAGTGCCAGTGCGACCGCCGGCTCGAAACGCCAGGCCGAGCAAGGTGCCGCCCAGTCGCTCCTGGCAGAGGTCGAGGCGAAGGCGTGAGCGACAACCTCCGCGGCTCTCTGTTCATGATCGCCGCGATGCTGGGCTTTGCCATCGAGGATTCGCTTTTCAAGGCGGCGACAGCCGGTATTTCGCCGGGGCTCGGGACATTCTTCTTCGGACTGACGGGGCTCGTGATCTACGCCGCGCTTGTGCGCCGGAGCGGGCTGCCGGTCTGGACGCGGGGCTATCTCGGCCGCACGATGCTCATCCGCTCGGCTTTCGAGGTGATGGGGCGGCTCTTCTTCGCGCTTGCGCTGGCCTACGCGCCGCTCTCGGTGACCTCGTCGATCCTGCAGGCGGCTCCGCTGGTCGTGACGCTTTGCGCGGCGCTGATCCTTGGCGAGCGGGTCGGGGCGGGGCGCTGGATCGCGATGGCGGTCGGATTTGCCGGCGTCCTTCTGATCCTGCGCCCGTCGCTGGACGGGATCGAGCTTTCGGCGCTCTACGGGCTTCTGGGCATGATCGGCTTTGCCTGCCGGGATGTCGCCACGCGCGCGAGCCCGCCCGAGATCTCCGCGATGCAACTCGGTATTCCGGGTTTTCTGACGGTGACACTGGCCGGGCTGGTGATCCTGGCGTTCGAGCCCGGGCTTCCGGCCATGCCGACGCCGCGCGCCGCGCTTTTGATCCTCGCAACGGGGCTCACCGGCGTTTTGGCTTACACCGCGCTCACGCGGGCCATGCGCACGGGCGAGGTCTCGGTCGTCGCGCCGTTCCGCTACAGCCGGCTCCTCTTCGCGCTGATCCTGGCATTCCTCGTCTTCGGTGAACGGCCCGACGCGCTGACGCTCGTGGGCGCGGCGTTGATCGTCGTGTCGGGGCTCTATACGCTCGTCCGCTCTGGCGCGGGCTCTGGCCAAATGCCGCGCACTCGGCTAAGCGAGCGGGCCTCAGGCAAGGAGCGCCGCCCATGACCACCCGCGCCGGTTTCGTCGCGCTGATCGGAGAGCCCAATGCGGGCAAATCGACCCTGACCAACCGGATGGTCGGGGCGAAGGTCTCGATCGTGACGCACAAGGTTCAGACGACGCGCACGCGCATCCGGGGCGTCGCGCTGGAAGGCGATGCGCAGATCGTCTTCGTCGATACTCCCGGGCTCTTCAAGCCGCGCCGCAGGCTGGACCGGGCGATGGTCAAGGCCGCGTGGGGCGGCGCTGCGGATGCCGATATCGTCGTGCTGCTCATCGAGGCGCATCGCGGCGTGACCGAAGGGGTCGAGGCGATCCTCGAGGAGCTCGACACGGTCGGTCACGGCCGGCCCGTAGCGCTCGCCATCAACAAGATCGACCGGGTGAAGGCGGAGACGTTGCTGGCGCTCTCCAAGACCCTCAACGAGCGGTTCACCTTTGCCGAGACCTTCATGATCTCGGCAGAGAAGGGACACGGCGTCGAGGATCTGCGCCTCTGGCTCGCAGGCAGTCTGCCCGAGGGGCCGTGGCTTTATCCCGAAGACCAGATCGCCGATCTGCCCATGCGTATGATCGCCGCCGAGATGACGCGCGAGAAGCTGACGTTGCGGCTGCATCAGGAACTGCCCTACCAGCTCACCGTCGAGACGGAGAGCTGGGATGAGCGCAAGGACGGCTCGGCACGGATCGACCAGGTGATCTATGTCAGCCGGGACGGTCACAAGGGCATCCTGCTCGGTCACAAGGGCGAGACGGTCAAGGCAATCTCCAAGGCCGCGCGCGAAGAGCTCGAGGATTTCCTGGGCCGCAAGGTGCACCTGTTCCTGCAGGTGAAGGTCCGCGAGCGCTGGCAGGACGAGGCCGAGCGCTATTCCGAGATGGGTCTCGATTTCCGCGACGGCGATGGCTGAGCCGCGCCTCACCGCGCGGTTCTGGGTCGATGCCTACCGGCGGCGACTCGCCTTCCACGACATCCCCTGTTTCGTGGTCGCCCATGGCGACGATACGGCGGGCGCGGTCCTCGTCAAGCTCGCAACGCTCGACGGGCGGGCGCGCGCCTTCACGCGAAGCTTCGATCTTGCGAGCGGCGCGCGTGTCTGGGCCGAGCTTTCCTCGGGGCCCGAGGCGGAGGTCGACGCGGCCATCGCCAGGCAGCGCGGCTTCGATCCCGATCTCTGGGTCATAGAGGTCGAGGACCGAGCGGGGCGGCACCTTCTGGACGAGGACGGGCTCGCCTGATGCGATCCCGACGAGAGGCGCTGCCTCTCGTGCTCTCCGCGGTATTTTTGCCAACCCAAAGACAGGATGGCCCCTTGCGCTTGCCTGCCGCTCGGCCAACGTTGCCGGGATGGAATGGCGCGATACCGGCATATTGCTTTCGACGCGGCGGCACGGGGAGAGCTCGGCCATCCTCGAGGTATTTACTGCAGGGCATGGACGCCATGCCGGGGTCGTGCGGGGTGGGGCCAGCCGCAAGCTCGCGCCGATCCTGCAGCCGGGGGCGGAGCTGGATCTTGCCTGGAGGGCGCGGCTCGAGGATCATATCGGCACCTACACGGTCGAGCTCAATCGCTCGCGCGCGGCCATCGCGATGGCCGACCGGCTCACGCTGGCGGGGCTGAACGCGCTCCTTGCGCTTTTGTCCTTCACCTTGCCCGAGCGGGAGGCTCAGCCCGACATCTATGCGCGGACCGCGACGCTGCTCGACCTGCTCGACCGGCCCGATATCTGGCCGCTGGCCTACTTGCGCTGGGAGATGGCGCTTCTGGAGGATATGGGCTTCGGGCTCGACCTGTCGCGCTGCGCGGCGGGCGGGAACGCCAATGACCTCGCCTACGTTTCTCCGAAGACGGGCCGGGCGGTGAGCCGGTCGGGCGCGGGCGACTGGGCGCCGCGGCTCTTGCCTTTACCGGCGGTGATGATGGGAAGCGGGTCCGGAGAGGATGCAGAGGTCCTCGCCGCTCTCGGCACAACGGGACATTTCTTCGAGGCGCACCTCGCTCCCTCGCTGGGCGATCGGCCGGTGCCACCGGCGCGGGCGCTCTTTCTGGATCGGCTGGCGCGGCGTGCGCGGGCCACAAGCTGAGCTGGCGTCTTTCGCGTGACGCAAAGGCAGGATAGGACAAAGACATGCAATGGACGCTGCCGAACATACTGACCGCCCTGCGCCTTCTGGCCGCGCCTGGCCTGGCGGTCATGTTCCTCTATTTCTCGCGCCCCTTCGCCGATTGGTGTGCGCTGATCCTGTTTCTCGGCGCGGCGATTACCGACTGGTTCGACGGCTATATCGCGCGGTCATGGGGGGCCGAGACCAAGATCGGCGCAATGCTCGACCCGATCGCGGACAAGGCGATGGTCGTGATCGCGCTCATGGTGATCGTGGGCTATTCCTCCTACACGCCGTGGATCGTGCTGCCCGCGACGGTGATCCTGTTTCGCGAGGTCTTCGTGTCGGGCTTGCGCGAGTTTCTGGGCGACACCGCGGGCCTTCTCAAGGTGACCAAGCTCGCCAAGTGGAAGACAACGCTGCAGATGGTCGCCATCGCGGTGCTGTTCGGGCAGGGCATTTTCGAACATTATCTCATCGCCGCGACCTACGGGATGGATTCGGATCTCGTCACCTCGATCCTCGCCGGTGAGACGGAGGATGAACTCGGGCTCGCCTGGCGGCAAACCGGCATGATCTGGACCGGCTATCTCGGCCTGACGCTCTTGTGGATCGCGGCGCTGCTGACGGCGATCACGGGCTGGGATTATTTCCGAAAGGCCGTGCCACATCTCAAGGAGACGCGCTGATGGATGTACTCTACTTCGCCTGGGTCCGGGAGCGGATCGGCATCCCGAAGGAACGGATCGAGACCGAGGCCGCGACGGTGAGCGAGCTCGTCGACGAGCTGCGCTCCCGCGAGGCGCGCTACGCGGCGGCTTTTGCCGATCTGTCTGCGCTGCGCGTGGCGGTCGACCAGGAACTTTCCGATTTCGACGCAACGCTGTCGGGTGCGCGCGAGGTTGCCTTCTTCCCGCCGATGACGGGGGGCTGATGCGGATCGTCGTTCAGGACGCGCCCTTCGATTTCGGGGAGGAAGCCGAACGCTTCGCCGCGGGGCGCAGCGATGTGGGGGCGATCGTCACCTTCTCCGGCATCGTGCGCGGCGATGGCGATCTCGACGTGATGGAAATCGAGCATTACCCTGGTATGACCGAAAAGGCGCTGGAGCAGATCGCAGGCGAGGCGAAAGAGCGCTGGTCGCTTGGCGACGTCCTGGTCATTCACAGATATGGCCCGCTGCGGCCCGGCGAGAAGATCATGATGGTCGCTACCGCTGCCCCGCATCGCAAGGATGCCTTCGAGGCGGCGGAATACCTCATGGATTACCTCAAGTCCCGCGCGCCCTTCTGGAAAAAGGAGCGCGCAGGCGAAGATGCATCCTGGGTCGCCGCGAAGGACGAGGACGAAGCGGCGCTCGACCGCTGGTGAGGCTTCCGCTCAGGCAGCTTCGAAGAGCCCTTTTTCCTTGGCCTCGACCATGGCCTCGTCGAGGCTTTTCCAGGCGCGGGCGATCAGCGCGTCGATCTCTTCCTTCGAGATGACGAGTGGCGGCGAGATGATCATCCGGTCGCCGACATGACGCATAACCAGGTTGTTCGCGAAGCAGCGCTCGCGGCAGAGATAGCCCACCGTGCCCGCATCGGCCTTGAACGCGGCACGTCGCGCCTTGTCGGGCGTCAGCGCGATGGAGCCCATCATGCCGACGATCTTCGCCTCGCCCACCATCGGATGCTCGGCGAGGCTCTCGAATTTTTCCTTGAGGTAGGGGCCCGTCTCTTCGCGGACGCGGGTGACGATGCCCTCCTCATCGAGGAGGCGCAGGTTCTCGAGCGCGACCGCGGCGGCCACCGGGTGACCCGAATAGGTGTAGCCGTGGTTGAACTCGCCACCGCCGATCACGCCCGCCACCTCGGAGGACACGATGGATCCGCCGATCGGCAGGTAGCCCGAGGAGAGGCCCTTCGCGACTGTCATGATGTCCGGCTCGATCCCGACGGTCTGGCTGCCGAACCAGTTGCCGGTACGTCCGAACCCGCAGATCACCTCGTCGGCAATGAGAAGGATGCCGTATTCCTTCACGATCCGGCTCACCTCGGGCCAGTAGCTTTCGGGCGGGACGATGACGCCGCCTGCGCCCTGCACCGGCTCGGCGATGAAGGCCGCGACATTCTCGGGGCCGAGCTCGAGGATCTTTTCCTCGAGCTGTCGCGCGCGGGCGATGCCGAAATCGTGCTCGCTCATCTCGCCACCCTCGGACCACCAATTCGGCTGGTCGATATGATGGATGTCCGGGATCGGCAGGCCGCCTTGGGCGTGCATGCCCTTCATGCCGCCGAGGCTGCCCGAGCCGACGGACGAGCCGTGATAGGCGTTCCACCGCGAGATGATCGCACGGCGCTGCGGCTCTTCCTTCATCTCCCAATAGGTCCGCACGAGACGGATATTGGTATCGTTCGCCTCGGAGCCCGAAGACGCGAAGAAGACGTGATCGAGATCGCCGGGTGCCAGCTGCGCCAGCCGCTCGGCAAGCTGGATCGCGGGAAGGTGGCTGGTCTGGAAGAAGGTGTTGTAGAAGGGCAGCTCGCTCATCTGGCGCGTTGCCGCGTCAACGAGTTCCTGCCGTCCATAGCCGATGTTCACGCACCAGAGGCCGGCCATCCCGTCGAGGATGCGGTTGCCTTCGCTGTCGGTCAGCCAGCAGCCATCGGCACTGGTGATGATGCGCGCGCCCTTCTGGCCGAGCTCCGCGCCATGCGTGAAGGGATGCATGTGATGCGCGGCATCGAGCGCCTGCAATTCCGCGGTCGGACGCGTGTTCGTGAGCTGTGCCATGGGCGCACCTTTCCTGTTCGGTGAGTTGCGCTCAAAATATGATCAAATTCTGCGCTGTCAATCAGAAGGCCGCGCAGGGCCGAGCCCGAGAGCGATCTGCTCCATGCCCTGACAGACATCGGCATCCATCGCACTGGCCGCCGCATCGGCATCGCCTGCCGAGAGCGCGTTCAGCAGATCCTTATGTCGGTCGGGCAGGCCTTCAGTGCCGAAACGGCCGCAGACCACCCGCAAAGACGGACCAAAGCGCAGCCACAGACCCTCGACGAGGCCGGTCAGGATCGCGGCATCGGCGCAGGCGTTGATGCGCGCATGAAATGCATGGTTGCCAATGAGGTAGCCCGGCACGTCGCCACGCCTTATGGCGGTGTCGATGGACGTGTCGATCTCGCTCAGTGCCTCGACGACGTCGGGCGATGCCCGTTCTGCCGCGCGGCGCGCAAGCTCGGGCTCGAGCGCGCGTCGGGCGATGGTAAGTTCCTCCAGCGCGGCGTGATCGAGCACCGGCACCGCGATCCGCCGGTTGCCCTGGAAGTCGAGCGCGCCTTCCGCCGTCAGCCGCCGCAGCGCCTCGCGCACCGGTGTCATGCCGGCACCAAGCGTCTCCGTCAGACCCTGGATCGTGACCGCCTGGCCCGGAGCAAGCTCGCCGAAGAGAATCATCTCGCGCAGGTGCCGGTAGACCTGTTCGTGCGCGGGCAGACCCGCAGGGCCCGACATGTCCTCGCGCGATGCCGTTTTATTCATCGAATGCTCTCTCCGGACCCTGCATGTGCGCTCAATCTTGCACGCGCCCGTGCGAGGTGAAAACATCCCATTGTTGCCAGAGGCGGCAATATTTGATCAAATTGCCACGGTCAGAGCGGAGAAACCGCCTCACGACCTAGGGAGAATGAAGAATGACACTCAAGCTCACGACCGGCGTCGCCGTGTTCGCGCTTACGGCCGGTGCGGCCTCGGCGCAGGAAGTTCGGGTCTACAATTGGTCGGATTACATCGACGAAGACCTGCTGACCCAATTCGAGGAAGAGACCGGGATCGACCTGATCTATGACGTCTTCGACTCCAACGAGGTGCTGGAGACGAAAATGCTCGCGGGCTCCTCCGGCTATGACGTGGTGGTGCCGACGGGCACGTTCCTGCAGCGTCAGATCCAGGCCGGGGCGTTCCAGAAGCTCGACACCGAGCAATTGCCCAACCTCGACAACATGTGGGACGTCATCGAAGAGCGCACCGCGACCTACGATCCGGGCAACGAATATTCGATCAATTACATGTGGGGCACGACCGGCATCGGCGTGAATGTCGGCCGCGTGCAGGAAATCCTCGGCGAGGATGCGCCGCTGACCTCCTGGGATCTCGTGTTCGACCCCGCCAACATGGAGCAGCTCGCAGAATGCGGCGTGCATTTCCTCGATGCACCGGCAGAGATGATCCCCGCCGCGCTCAACTATCTGGGGGAGGATCCCGACAGCCACGATCCCGAGGTGATCGCCCGTGCGAGCGAAGTGTTCGAGCCGATCCGTCCCTATATCCAGAAGTTCCACTCGTCCGAGTATATCAACGCGCTGGCAAACGGCGACATCTGCGTGGCCGTCGGCTGGTCCGGTGACATCCTGCAAGCGCGTGATCGTGCCGCCGAGGCCGGCAACGGCGTGGAGATCGCCTACAACGCACCGGACGAAGGCGCGCAGATGTGGTTCGACCAGATGGCCATCCCGGTCGATGCCCCGAACCCCGAAGCGGCGCATACCTTCCTGAACTTCATCATGGATGCCGAGAACATGGCCCAGGCGTCCAACTACGTCTATTACGCCAACGGCAACGAGGCTTCGCAGGAATACCTCAACGAGGACGTGATCGGTGATCCGGCGATCTATCCCTCCGAGGCGGCGCTCGACAACCTGTTCACGACGACGCCCTATCCGCCGCGCGTGCAGCGTGACGTGACGCGGCTCTGGACTGCGATCAAGTCCGGCGTCTGATCCGACGCTCCAAGGCCCGCGCCTCACCCTGGCGCGGGCCGCTTCCTCCGATCATCGGGACATCTTCATGAGCCAGACCGTCTTCGCCCCCTGGGAGAACCCGGAGGAAAAGCCCCTCATCGAGTTTCGGAACGTCACCAAGCGGTTCGGCAGCTTCACAGCCATCGACGATCTGTCGCTCGACATCTACGCGCGGGAATTCTTCGCGCTGCTCGGCCCGTCGGGCTGCGGCAAGACGACCATGATGCGGATGCTTGCGGGCTTCGAGAACGCGACAGAGGGCCAGATCCTGCTGTCGGGTCAGAATATTGGGCCGATCCCGCCGAACCGGCGCGCGGTCAACATGATGTTCCAGAGCTACGCGCTTTTTCCGCATCTCTCCGTCTGGGAGAATATCGCCTTCGGCCTCAAGCGCGAGAGCAAGGACAAGGAGGCGATCTCGGCCCGCGTCGAGGAGATGCTGCGCCTCACGCGCCTGACCAAGTTCGCCAAGCGCAAGCCGCACCAGATATCCGGCGGCCAACGTCAGCGCGTCGCGCTCGCGCGCAGCCTTGCCAAGGCCCCGAAGCTTCTTCTGCTCGACGAGCCGCTGGGCGCGCTCGACCGCAAGCTTCGGGAAGAGACGCAATTCGAGCTCATGGATATCCAGGAGAAGACCGGCACCACCTTCGTCATCGTCACCCACGACCAGGAAGAAGCGATGACCGTCGCCTCTCGCGTTGCGGTAATGGACGAAGGCAAACTCATCCAGGTCGCCACGCCCGACGTGATCTACGAAGCGCCGAACTCCGTCTATGTGGCCGATTTCATCGGTGACGTGAACCTGATCGAGGGGCGCGGCACGACGGAGGGCGAGCGCATCCGCCTCGATTGGGCGGAAGGGCAGCCACCAATCTGGGCGACGCCGCGCGGACCGGTCGACACGGACCGCGCGCTGACCTTCGCGATCCGCCCCGAGAAGGTCTCCATCGCCAAGGACAAGCCCGAGGACCGGCGTAATCTCCTTGAGGGAGAGGTGATCGACATCGCCTATCTCGGCAATATCTCGACCTATCACGTGAAGATCGCGGGCGGTCAGATCATCAAGGCGCAAACCGCCAATACTCGCCGTCTCGCCAATCGCGACATCACCTGGGAGGACCGCGTCTGGCTCTCCTTCACCGAGACCTCCGGCGTTTTGTTGGAGCACTGAACGATGCGGCGTCTGGTTCTCATCGCGGTTCCCTATATCTGGCTCCTGGCACTGTTCCTGGTGCCGTTCATCATCGTTCTGAAGATCTCGCTCTCGGATATCGCGCTGGCGATCCCGCCCTATACGCCGACCCTCGATCTGTCCGGCGGCTGGAGCGCGATCCGCGATTTCTTCGGTGCGCTCGATTTCGAGAACTTCGTGTTCCTGACGACCGACGATCTTTACTGGCGCGCTTACCTGTCTTCGCTCCGGATCGCCGCGATCTCGACACTCATCACCCTCACAATCGGGTATCCGATTGCCTACGCGATGGCCCGATCCGCGCCCGAATGGCGGCCGACGCTGCTGATGCTGGTGATCCTGCCGTTCTGGACCTCGTTCCTGATCCGCGTCTATTCGTGGATGGGCATCCTGTCCTCGGAGGGCGTGCTGAACCAGTTCCTCATTGGGATCGGACTGATCGATACCCCGCTGCAGATCCTGTCGACGAACATCGCCGTCTATATCGGCATCGTCTACACCTACCTGCCTTTCATGATTCTGCCGATCTACGCGACCCTCGAGAAAATGGACGAATCGCTCCTCGAGGCGGCCGAAGACCTCGGCTGCTCGCGCCTCTCGGCCTTCTGGCTCGTCACGATACCCCTGTCCAAAGGCGGGATCATCGCGGGATGCTTTCTCGTCTTCATCCCCGCTATCGGCGAGTTCGTCATTCCCTCGCTGCTCGGCGGCTCCGACACGCTGATGATCGGCAAGGTTCTCTGGGAGGAGTTCTTCTCCAATCGTGACTGGCCTGTCGCGAGCGCGGTGGCGATCGTGCTCCTGCTGATCCTGATCGTGCCCATCGTGCTCTTCCAGCGGAACGAGCAGAAAGCGCGGGAGGCCGAGGGATGAGACGCTTTTCCTGGTTCAACGCCACGTCCCTGACGCTCGGCTTCGCCTTTCTCTACCTGCCGATGATCATCCTGGTCATCTACAGCTTCAACGCCTCGAAGCTGGTGACGGTCTGGGCGGGCTTCTCGACCCGCTGGTACGTGGAGCTTTTCCAGGATCAGGAATTCCTGGACGCGGCCTGGGTCACGGTCCGGGTCGCGGTCTTCTCCTCCACCATCGCGACCGTTCTCGGCACGATGGCAGCGAGCGTCCTCGTGCGTGCGGGCCGCTTCCGGGGGCGGACACTCTTCTCGGGCATGATCTACGCTCCGCTCGTCATGCCGGAGGTGATCACCGGCCTGTCGCTGCTTCTTCTCTTCATCGGGATCGGTCTCGACCGCGGGATCTTCACCATCGTGCTGGCGCATACGACCTTTTCGATGTGCTACGTCTCCGTGGTCGTCTCCTCGCGGCTCGCGACGTTCGACCGCTCGCTCGAAGAGGCGGCGCTCGATCTCGGCTGTTCGCCGTTTCAGGCTTTTCGCCTCGTCACCTTGCCAATCATTGCGCCGGCGGTGATCTCGGGCTGGCTTCTGGCCTTCACGCTGTCGCTCGACGATCTCGTCATCGCGAGCTTCACCACGGGCCCGTCGGCGACCACGCTGCCGATCAAGATCTTCTCCGCGGTGCGGCTCGGTGTCAGCCCGCAGATCAACGCGCTCTCTACGATCATGATCGCGATCGTGGCGGTCGGCGTCATCACGGCCTCGCTCATCACCAAGCGTGCGGCGGTCACCCAGGCACGGGATGAACAGGCTGCGGTGCGCGCCACCGGATGAGGCGGATCTACGAGCCCGGCGCCTACGAGACGCCCCGGCGCTGCTACTGGGACGAAGGCGTCACGCCACCCGTCTGGCCGCGCCTCGAGGGCGCAGACCGGGCAGTTATCGCCATCATCGGTGGTGGCTATACCGGTGTCTCAGCGGCGCTCACCCTCGCCGAAGCCGGAGCCGAGGTCATCCTCGTGGACGCCGAGACCCCCGGCTGGGGTGCATCCGGCCGCAATGGCGGGTTCTGCTGCCTTGGCGGCGCGAAGGCCCCCGCCAGCCTCCTGCGCCGCCGCTTCGGCGAGGACGGGCTTGCCGAGTGGCGCAGCACGGAAATGGCCGCGATCGAGACCGTCGCCGCACGCCTTTCGCGATACGGCATCGAGGCTGACACCCATTCGGACGGGGAGACGCTTCTGGCCCATACGCCCCGGCAGGCCCGCGGTTTCGAGGCAGCCGCGCGCGAGATCGAGGCGGCATACGGGCTCGCGCCCCGGATCCACGCGCGCGAGACGTTGCGGCAGGGCGGCTTCGGCGGCACGTTCCATGGCGCGATGACGACACCGCTCGGCTTCGCGCTGCATCCTCGCAAGTACCACGGCGGTCTGGCCCGCGCGGCGCAGAAGGCCGGAGCAAGGCTCTACGGCCAAAGCCCCGCGATCGGTCTCAAGCGTGGGCGCGACTGGCGCATCGACACGCCGCATGGCCAGATCCGCGCGGACAGCGTTCTGATCGCGACCAACGGCTATTCGTCAGAAGATCTGCCGGATTGGCTTCGCGCGCGCACCTTGCCGGTGCAAAGCTCCGTGATCGTCACGCGTCCGCTCACCGATGCCGAACGCGAGGCGCAGGGCTGGACCACGCGGCAGATGGCCTACGACACGCGCCAGCTTCTGCACTATTTCCGCCTTTTGCCTGACAACCGCTTCCTTTTCGGGATGCGCGGCGGCCTGACCGCCCGCCCGTCCGCCGCGACGGCGATCTCGGCGCGCATCCGGCGCGATTTCGCGCGGATGTTTCCCGCTTGGCGCGATGTCGCGATCACCCATGAATGGTCCGGCCTTGTCTGCCTCATGGCGAATCTTGCGCCTTATGCAGGGCCTGTACCCGGTCATCCCGGCCTCTTCGCGGCGCTCGGCTATCACGGCAACGGCGTTGCGATGGCGAGCCACACGGGCGGGCTCATCGCCGAAGATATCCTCGGCCGAGGCCCCGCGATACCTGCGGTCATGCGCCATCAACCGGGGCGATTTCCACTTGGGCGGTATCGCCGTGCCCTTCTCGCGCCGGCCTATCTCGCGGCGGAGTGGTTCGATCTCTGACCTTCTGCATTTTGGGTTGGCCGAAATACCGCGGGGTTCGGGGCAGCGCCCCGATCCGCCCGGGGATCGGAACGATCCTCGGGCCAGAAAAGTGCGCGGCTCTGCCGCGCTCCGCCTAACTGGTCTCGAGGCAATGACGCCGGAAAGCGCGTTTCAGCATGTCGAGCTCGGCCCGCAGAAGCGCCATCTCGGCGCGGATATCCTCGGCGAGCGCGTCGTCTCCGATCATGGTGAAGGAGCCCATCACCTCCTCGGTAACCGCATCGGCCACGAGAAAAGTCATCACGCCGTCGCCGATCGCTTCGGGCGGAACGGGAACTTCGAGGAGCCATTGCCCCGACTCGCCGACCGGTGCGACGCTCGCGCCGCGGATCGGTGTGTCAAAGAGCGAGACGACCACGTCCGGGGCGGGTGCATCGCGCGCCTCGCTCGAGATCAATCCCTCCCAGACACCTTCCTTGAAACGGGTTTTCGTCAGGCTGTAGCGGCTCATCGGGCTTCCTTCGTCACAACTCGGCGCGGGGGCGGCGCGAAAAGGTCAAGTCGCGCAGGATCACCTGGTTCATCTGCGGTCCCTCGAAGATCACATCGAGCCAGAGCTTTTCCACGCGCTTTTCGTTGAGCTTGGTATAGGCGAGGTCGAATTCGACGATCACATCGCTCTCGTGAAGCGGCAATTCCCGCACGACCTGTTCGGTGTTCGGCCCGTTCTTGATGTTGAGGCGCGCGAAGATCTCGATCGGCTTTTCGAGCTCGACAATGGTCTCGAGCCGGATGAGGTGCCGTCGCATCAGGCCCTGTGCGGCTTCCGGCGGCAGATCAATGGCGAGCGAGAGGTACGATCCGTCGAACCGAAAGACATCCATCCGGAGTCCATAGGCCGCGAGATCGGCCTGCCGCGTGTTCCTGAGCTGGCGTAAGGTCAGCTCGGAGCGGTCGCAATCGTGAAACAGCGTCGCTTCGCGGCCCAGCATGGATTTCGTCGCCACCGACGAGATCCCCTGCACCGGCAGCGGACCGGACCAGATCTCGGGCCGCCACGCCCAGTCCGCATCATGCGGTCGGGGAAAGGATTGCGTGCCGATGGCAGGCAGCGCGAGGCGATTGTCGGCGACATGCAGAAGTTCGTCGATTTCCCGCTTCAGGTTGCGCGCCCAGCCGCGCTGCCGGCGAAGGCGGGGCAGGGCGGTGTCGGGCGCGGCCTTCGCCATGCGCCGCAGCCGCCGCACCGCGCCGCGCTGAATGAGGTTGTCGAGAATCCCCTGACGATCCGCCATTTTGCCCGTTATCTGCCCGCGGCCTCGAGTGCCGGTCGTTTCCGTTTTCGCAACAAAGTGTTTCCGGTTTCCGCGCAGAGATCAACCGCGCGACGTGCCGGCTCCGTTGCCTGAGACCGGGATCGGTGCGTCCGGGCTCGCGCGCCGGATCCGTTCCGCGGTGAGCTCCAGAAGACGCCGGCCTTCGGCGCGGGTCAATCCGCTATTCGGTGGCGCGTAGACGGCGATGCCGATCAACCGCGCCCCGACAAGGAAGGCGCCGCGCCAATATTGCGGTGCCCCGCCGGGCAGGAGCGCATCCCCGCCTTCAGCGAGATAGACCATCGTGAGCGTGTCGCTTTCGTCCGCTGCCAGCGCCGAGGCATCCGACAGGCGGGCCAATGTTTCTGCGCCCGGCTGCACCGGCTGCGCTTCGCGCGGGCCTGCCGAAACCGTCACCAGGGCCGGTGTCACCGCCGCTCCCGACTGGCCCGCCGAGAGAATGTTGCAGCTTGCCAGCACGGCGAACCCGCCGCGCGGTGAGGACTCCACCGTCGAGGTGTCAATGCAGTAGCCCGGCGGGCCCGCGACCACGACGTCGCCGCCCGCGATCGCCGCGGCCTCGACAAGATCCGCGCCGCCGCCCGGTTCGGCCCGCGCGCTCGGCCCGCCGCTCACATCCGGAGGGGCGAAACCGCTCAGGAAACCGCGCTGCGGGGCGATCTCGCCCTCGGGCGTGACTTCGCAGGCGGCCAGAGCCAGCAGGACGGGCAGAACGAGGGCGGCGCGCACAGGCAGCATCAAAGATCCATGTAGACGTGTTTCTCGGCAGCGCCGCCCGGATGGGTTACGGCGCCCTTGTAGGTGGCTCCGACGAGCTTGGCGAATTTCCAAAGCGCGCCGCTCGAATAGATCGTTTCGCGGGGGCCGGACCATGCGGCGCGGCGCTTTTCGAGCTCGTCCTCCGAGAGGTCGACAGACAATTCGCCCTTGATCGCGTCGATGGTGATGACGTCGCCGGTCTTCAGAAGCGCGATCGGTCCGCCCTGGGCCGCTTCGGGCCCGACATGGCCGACGCAGAAGCCTCGGGTCGCGCCCGAGAAACGCCCGTCGGTGATGAGCGCAACCTTCTTGCCCATGCCCTGACCCGAAAGCGCGGCGGTGGTGGCCAGCATCTCGCGCATGCCCGGCCCGCCTGCGGGGCCTTCATTGCGGATGACGATGACCTCGCCCTCGTTGTATTCGCGGTTCTTGACGCCCTCGAAGGCGTCTTCTTCGCATTCATAGACCCGCGCCGGACCGGTGAAGACCTGGTTCTCGGCCGCGATCCCGGCGACTTTCACGATCGCACCTTCGGGTGCGAGATTGCCCTTCAGGCCGACGACTCCGCCGGTCTTGGTGATCGGGTTGTCGATCGCGTGGATCACGCGGCCATCGGCCTCGCGCGCGGTGCGGTCGAGCTCTTCGCCGATGGAGCGGCCGCTCGCGGTCATGCAATCCTCGTGGACAAGGCCCGCCTTTCGCAGCTCCTTCATCACGACCGGAAGGCCGCCGGCCTCGTAGAGATCCTTGGCGACGAACTGACCGCCCGGCTTGAGGTCGACGAAATAGGGCGTGTCCCGGAAAATCTCGCAGACATCGTCGAGGTAGAACTCGATACCCGCTTCATGGGCGATGGCAGGCAGATGCAGGCCGGCATTGGTCGACCCGCCGGTGCAGGCCACAACCCGCGCCGCGTTCTCGAGCGATTGCCGGGTGACGATGTCGCGGGCACGGATGTTGTTCTCGATGAGGTCCATCACCGCCCGGCCCGACGCTTCGCCATACTGGTCGCGGCTCTCGTAGGGCGCGGGCATGCCGGAAGAGTTGAAGAGCGCGAGGCCGATGGCCTCGGAGACGCAGGCCATCGTGTTCGCGGTGAACTGGCCGCCGCACGCCCCCGCTGAGGGACAGGCCACGCGCTCGAGCATCTCGAGGGCAGCGTCCGACAATTCGCCGTTCTGGTGACGGCCGACCGCCTCGAACATGTCCTGCACGGTCAGGTCGCGGCTCGCGAAATCGGCCGGAATGTCTGCATGGGCCGGCGCCTTGCCCGGCAGGATCGAACCGCCGTAGATGAAGACGGAGGGCACGTTCAGACGGACCATCGCCATCATCATGCCGGGCAGCGACTTGTCGCAACCCGCAAGGCCGACAAGCGCGTCGTAGCAATGCCCGCGCATCGTCAACTCCACCGTGTCGGCGATGGCTTCGCGCGAGGCGAGGCTGGAGCGCATGCCCTCATGGCCCATCGCGATGCCGTCGGTCACGGTGATCGTGGTGAACTCGCGCGGGGAGCCGGAGGCCGCCTTCACGCCGAGCTTGACCGCCTGAGCCTGTCGCGACAGCGCGATGTTGCAGGGTGCGGCCTCGTTCCAGCAGGTGGCGACGCCGACGAGAGGCTGGTGGATCTCGTCCTCCGTCATGCCCATCGCGTAGTAATAGGAGCGATGCGGCGCGCGCGCGGGCCCTTCGGTCACATGACGGCTGGGCAGTTTGGTCTTGTCGAAGGGGCGCTTCAGCATCGGATCCTCCCAATGGGCATTGTTCGCGTTTCAATCCGCATACAAAAGCGCCTTTGGCTTCACAAGAACGAAGGAGTTCACGAAAGCCTGCCGAGCCTTGTCCGAGAAGGCCAGCGCCGGGCGAGTTCGTGCGTGGATCTGAGCCGGATCATGCCGATCCTGCGGCATGTGGCGCCCGGGGCGAGGGGGCTTGCTGCCCCCTCGAGCTCCCCCGCCGGTATTTGGGCCAACCCAAGGAAGAGAGCGCGCCGCGCCCGGATCAGTAGCCTGCGTCGCGGTCCACCACGTAGAGAAGCGGCTCACCCGCCTCGCTCCGGCGGATATTCTCGGCGATGACGCGCGAGGCCGAAGGCGGCCGGGTTTCGGAGGCGATATGCGGCGTGACGGTGACCTTGGGATGCGCCCAGAACGGGTGATCCTGTGGCAGGGGTTCCGTTCGGAAGACATCCAGCGTCGCATGCGAGAGCTGGCCGCTGTCCAGCGCCGCGATCAGGTCGGCCTCGTCAATAAGCGGTCCGCGGCCGGGATTGACGATCACGGCGCCCGGCGCGAGCAAGGCCAGCGTGCGCGCATTGATCACGTCGCGCGTGTCGCTCGTATCGGGCAGTAGCAACACCACGATCTCCGCGCCCGAGAGCGCGGCGTCGAGCCCGTCCTCGCCCGCGTGGCACGCGACACCGTCGAGCGCTTTTTGACTGCGCGCCCAGCCCCGCAGGGTGAAGCCGAGATGGCGCAGCATCCCTGCCACGGCAGAGCCCAGCGCGCCAAGCCCGAGGATCGTAACGACGCGCTCGGAGGCGAGCGGCGGGATCGTCTTGTCCCAGGCATGGTCCGGGTTCACGATATGCGCGTCCATGCCGAGATGGTGGCGCAGCACATGGCCCGTCACCCATTCGACCATGCCTTGCGTGAGACCCTCCTTGTCGACCATGCGCGTCAGCGGCACGGTCAGGGTCTCGTTGCCGGTGATGCCCTCGACGCCGGCCCAGAGGTTCAGCACCGCCTTGAGGCGGGTATAGGGACGGAAATCCTGCACATCGCTGTTGGGCGCATAGACGATGTAGTCGACCTCCTCGGGCGGCATCTCGGTGTCGATGGCGTAGTCGAGTCCGGTCTCGTCCAGCGCGCGCCGCAGATGCGCCTCGTATTGCGTCCAGCGGTCAGCTTGCGCGGCGAAAAGGATATTGATGCTCATTAGCGGGGCCTGTGAATATGCGCGCTTTGCACGAGGCCGAACGCGGCCATGAGAACCAGCATGGCCGAGCCGCCGTAACTCACGAGCGGCAGCGGCACGCCGACGACCGGGGCAAGGCCCATTACCATCGACATGTTCACCGCGAAGAACAGGAAGAAGGTCAGCCCGACGCCGAGGATCAGGAGCGAGGAGAAGCGATCGCGGTTCTGCAGCGCCGCCACGATGCAGAAGACAAGCACGAGCACGTACAGCGCAAGGAGAGACATGCCGCCCACGAACCCGAACTCTTCGGCCAGCGTGTTGAAGATGAAGTCGGTGTGCTTCTCGGGCAGGAAGTTCAGACGCGACTGCGTGCCTTGCATGAAGCCGCGACCCGTCCAGCCGCCCGAGCCCATCGCGATCTTGGCCTGCGTAATGTGATAGCCTGCACCCAGCGGATCGGTCGACGGGTCGAGGAAGGTGTCGATCCGGCGGAACTGGTAATCCTTGAGGAGCTGCCAGTCAGTGCCGCGGCTCTTGAAGATGGTGGAGATGCCC
Organism: Roseivivax sp. THAF30; assembly: GCF_009363575.1. NCBI lineage: Bacteria > Pseudomonadati > Pseudomonadota > Alphaproteobacteria > Rhodobacterales > Roseobacteraceae > Roseivivax > Roseivivax sp. THAF30. The sequence goes on from NZ_CP045389.1 coordinate 368,918, forward strand.
GCCGCGCCTGCCGCGATGACCAGCCCGAAATAGGCCCAGTGCACGCCGGCGAGAAACATCATGAGACCACCCGCGATCAAAAGCAGGATCGCCGTGCCGAGATCAGGCTGTGTCAGCACGAGGCCCGTCGGCAGGATGATGAGGACAATCGGCAGGAGCACCCAGAACGGGCGCGAGGTCTTCTTGAGCGGCAGCCAGTCATAATAGGCGGCCAGCGCCATGACGAGGGCGATCTTCATCAGTTCCGACGGCTGCAGCTGCATGAACCCCAGATCGATCCAGCGCTGCGCGCCCATCCCCACGGAGCCGATGAACTCGACCGCGATCAAGAGCGCGAAAGCCCCGAGATAGGCAACGAAGGCCATGTTGCGCCAGATCCAGATCGGAACCAGCGCGACGACGAACATCACGATGAGGCCGAGGATGTAGCGCTTCATCTGAGGCTCCGCCCAGGGCGAGAGCGATCCTCCCGCGACGGAGTAGAGCATCAGGAACCCCACGCCGGCCACCGCGGTCAGAAGCACCACGATCGACCAGTTGAAATAGAGCACCTTGCGCCATCCCGACGGTGTCGTCTTGACCGTGTATTCGAGATAGCTCATGCGCGGCTCTGCGCGGATTTGAGGCGCTCTTCGCGCTCCGCGGCGAGGCGGTCCTGCAACTCGCGGATGCGGTCGCGATCCTTGGTCGGATACGCCTCAAGCGGTGGATCACCGCCGAAGAGGGCCTGCAACGTCACGTCGCGGGCGATGGGCGCGGCCGCCGAAGAGCCGCCGCCGCCATGTTCGACGACGACCGAGACCGCGATGCGCGGTGCCTCGTAGGGCGCGAAGTTCACGAACAGAGCGTGGTCCCGCCGATTCCACGGTAAGTCCTCATTCCGCACGACGCCCCGCGCGCGTTCGGCAGCGGTGATGTTGCGAACCTGACTCGTCCCGGTCTTGCCCGCCATCCGCATCGCGTCGTCGATGATGCGCGATCCGTAGGCGGTCCCACGGCGGTTGTTCGACACCGAGAACATCGCCTCGCGCAGCCGGGCGAGATGGGCTTCATTGAAACCGAGATCTTCGCCGGGGCGTCCCGGCGTCTCGACCCCGTCGACCGATTTCACGAGCCGGGGAGAGATCGACCGCCCGGTGGCGAGTCGTGCCGACATGACCGCCTGTTGCAGCGGGGAAGAAAGAACGAAGCCCTGGCCGATAGAGGCGTTTACCGTATCCCCGATCACCCATCCCGCGCCGCGGTTGATGCGCTTCCAGTCCTTGTCGGGGATCAGCCCGTCGGTGACCGCCGACATCGGGATGTCATGCACCTCGCCCAGGCCGAGGCGGCGCGCGGTCTCGGCGATCTTCTCGATCCCGACCTTGAGCGCGAGATCGTAATAATAGACATCGCAGCTTTCCCGCAGCGACTGCTCAAGGTTCATCCAGCCGTGTCCTGCGCGTTTCCAGCAGTGGAAGCGGCGGCCGCCCACGGTCAGGTGCCCCGGGCACCAGACGGTCTCGGACGGCGAGACGACGCCTGCATCCATCGCCGCGAGCGCCGTGATCATCTTGAACGTCGAGCCTGGCGGGTAGGCATCCTGCACCGCCTTGGACGCCAGCGGGCGGCGGATGTTGTCCCGGTAGATGCCGTAATCGGCGACCGAGATCCCGCGCACGAACTTGTTCGGATCGTAGGAGGGCGAGGAGGCGATCGCGGTCAGGTCGCCCTCCGCGAGGTCCATGACGACCACGCTCGCGCTTTCCTCTCCGAGCCGGGCGCGGATGTAGTTCTGCAGCTCCACATCGATGGTGAGCTGCACGTCGGAGCCAGCCTCACCTTCGCGGCGGTCGAGCTCGCGCATCACGCGGCCGACGGCGTTGACCTCGACCCGCTTGGCGCCGGCGCGGCCACGCAGCTGTTCCTCGTAGTTCCGCTCGACACCGACCTTGCCGATCTGGAAGCGCGGGATTCGCAGGACCGGTTCGGGCTCCTCGTAGCGGGCGAGATCGCGTTCCGAGACGGGGCCCACATAGCCGACCACATGCGCGAAGGTCTCGCGGTGCGGATAGATGCGACTGAGGCCCACTTCGGGTGTGATTCCGGGCAAGGCGGGAGCGTTGACCGCAACGCGGCTCACCTCGTCCCAGGTCACGCGATCCGCGACGCTGACCGGAAGGAACGGGGCGGAGCGGGCCATCTCGGCCTTGGCACGCTCGATCTCGTCGGGATCGAGCGAGACGAGCTGGGCCAGCCGGTCCAGCACGGCGTCGACATCGTCCGCCTCCTCGCGGACCATGGTGATCCGGTAGGCCGGCTCATTGGCGGCGATGACACGCCCTTCGCGGTCGAAGATCTGCCCGCGAGACGGCGGAATGAGCCGCAGGTTGATCCGGTTCTCCTCGGCCAAAAGACGGAATTCGTCGGCCTGGTCGACCTGCATATAGCGCATCCGCATCGCCAGCGCGCTGGCGAAGCCAAGCTGCACGCCGCCGAGGATCAGCCCGCGGCGGGTGATCCGTGCCCAGCTTTCGCTCTTCTCCTTGGCGGTGCGTTTCATGCGCCTTGCCCCAATCTATCTCCGTCGCCGCGACCATGACGTGACACGCCGAGCAGGCGGCTCAGCGCCACGACCGCGGGATATGCGAGGATGGAGGTCAGTCCGGCGGAGAGCGCCAGCACCCATCCGATCGGCTCGATAATAAGCAGAAGCTTGATCAATTGATAGACCAGACCCATCGCGAAGATGCTGAAGGAGACCGACAGCCATTCCAGCAGGAAATTGGTCTCTCGCTGCCGGCGCTCGCCGTTCTTCAGCGTTTCGGCGACGATCACCGTCAGCGCCGCCCAGAGACCCGGCGGCCGCTGTAGAACCAGGTCCGCCAGAAGGGCCACCAGCGCCACGAGCCACACCGGAACGTATTCCGGACGGCGGAGCGCCCAGGCGAAGACCATCAGCGTGATGAGATCCGGCCCGGCCACGCGCGGTGGCAGGTGCGAGAGCGGCAAGAGGTGAAAGAAGATCACCGCGAAGGACAGCCCCACGAAGAGCGCGCGCATGGTCCAGATGCGGACGAGATCGGCGTCGATCATTGCCCGACCTCCTCCGCGTCGGCATCCAAGCCGGTCTCCTCGGGCTGCACGGGGCCAGGCAACGGCGAGACGGGCGCGATCAGACCGCCCTGTTCGGACACGCGCCGCGCTCCGTGATCGCGCAGCACCCGCAGGAACTCGAGCCGCTCGTAATCGGCCGCGAGGCGAACGCGCAGCCGCCCGTTCGGGTCTTCGGCCACCTGCCCGACCAGCAGGCCCGGCGGGAAGACTTCACCATCCCCGGAGGTCACGATCCGGTCGCCGGGGCGGACGAGGTCGGGATTTTCCAGGAAGTCGATGGGCGGTGCCGCGGAATTGTCGCCCGCGATGATCGCGCGTTGTCCCGAAGGCTGTATGACCGCCGGGATCCGGCTCGTCGCATCGGTCAGAAGCAAGACGCGCGACGTGTTCGCGCCGACTCCGGAGATCCGTCCGACAAGGCCGATCCCGTCCATCGTTGCCCAGCCATCCACGATCCCGTCGCGGCTGCCGACATTGATGAGCACCGATTGCCGGAACGGAGAGCCGGAATCGGCGAGGACAACGCCGGTGATGTAGGTGAGCTTCGGATCGAGTTGCACGTTGTTGAGATCGCGCAGCCGGGCGTTCTCCTGCTCGAGCTGCAGCGCGGCTTCCTTCCAGGCGGTCATCTGGCGCAGCTCGCGGCGCAGCTCCTGATTCTGCTCGTAGATTTGTTGGTAGGAGCGGAAATCGCCCGCGAGATCGACAACAGCCGTGACCGGCGCCATCGCCCAGGAGAAGCTCGGCACGATGCTATCGACAACCTGCGCGCGGAACCGTTCCACGCGCGGGCTGTCGATACGCCAGACGAGGAAGATGGCGATCAGGCACAGGACCAGAACCGCAACAAGCAGTCGCTTCAGCGGACCGGTAAAATCGTCTCCTGATCTCTCCCGTGCCATTCAGTCATCCCCGGGGCAAAGGGGCGGTCGTCAGCTGTCGTAGTCGATAGCGTGACGCAGCTGCTTTTCATATTCCAGCGCCTTGCCGGTGCCGAGCGCCACGCAGTTGAGGCTTTCGTCCGCAATCGAGACGGCGAGACCCGTCTGCTCGCGCAGCGCAAGGTCCAGATCGCCCAGAAGCGCGCCGCCGCCGGTCAGCATCACGCCCCGGTCGACAATGTCGGCAGCGAGGTCCGGCGGGGTCGCCTCGAGTGCGGTCATCACCGCCTCGCAGATCGATTGCACCGGCTCGGACAGCGCCTCGGCGACCTGTGCCTGGCTGATCTCGGTCTCTTTCGGCACGCCATTCAGAAGATCGCGCCCGCGAATCTGCAGCGATGCGCCGCGACCGTCATCGGGCATCCGCGCGGTGCCGATGGATGTCTTGATCCGCTCGGCCGTCGATTCGCCGATGAGGAGGTTCTGCTGGCGGCGCAAATAGTTGATGATCGCCTCGTCCATCCGGTCGCCGCCGACGCGCACCGAGCGCGCGTAAACGATGTCACCGAGCGACAGGACCGCAACCTCGGTGGTGCCGCCGCCGATATCGACGACCATGTTGCCGGTCGGATCGGTGATCGGCATGCCGGCGCCGATGGCCGCCGCGATCGGTTCCGCGATGAGACCCGCCTTGCGCGCGCCCGCCGAAAGCACCGAGGAGCGGATCGCACGTTTTTCGACCGGCGTTGCGCCATGCGGAACGCAGACGATGATCTTCGGCTTGTGGAAGGTCGAGCGGCGATGAACCTTGCGGATGAAGTGCTTGATCATCGCCTCGGCAGTGTCGAAGTCGGCGATCACGCCTTCGCGCATCGGGCGAATCGCCTCTATGGATCCAGGCGTCCGCCCCAGCATCAGCTTGGCGTCCTCGCCCACGGCCAGAACCTTCTTCACGCCATCCTTGACGTGATAGGCGACCACGGACGGCTCGGACAGGATTATGCCGCGTCCCTTGACGTAGACCAGCGTATTCGCGGTGCCGAGGTCGATGGCCATGTCCGCCGAAAAGGCGCCCATGAGCTTGTCCAAACCAAACATGATTGCGTTCCCCTAAAGCGTCATCGGCCCGCGTTACCTCGCAAGGCCGAGCGGGGGCCTTATAGGTCCGTCGCGATGCAGACGAAAGGGCTGTCGCGGGGCACATCAGCGTGAATTTGCCGCCGACCCGCGCATGGAGGCGCGTCGCGACAGGGCCGAGTGCACCGAGTCACCGCGAATTCGGCAGAGTCGTCCCAGGCCGCGAGCGCCGCATGTCGTTTTCCTGCCGCGACTTGTCGGGCGCAATCTGAGAGCGCCCCGCGTGAGCCGATAGGAGGGGTCGAAACGGACAGGGAGTCTCGCTCCGATGAAATCACATGTAAAAGCCCTCGTGGTCGGCGGCGGCGCCGTCGGAACCTCCATCGCCTATCATCTGGCCCGCGCCGGCTGGGAGGATGTGGTTCTTCTGGAACGCGACGAGCTGACATCGGGCTCGACCTGGCATGCCGCGGGGCTTCTGCCCTATTTCAACATGTCCTACGCGACGACCCACATCCATGACTATTCGATCAAGTTCTACAAGACGCTCGAGGAAGAGACTGGCCTCAATGCGGGCTTTTCAGTGGTCGGCAACCTGCGGATGGCGCAGACGAAAGAGCGGATGGACGAGTACCGTCTCTACGCCACAACCGCCGAGACCTGCGGCGTGCCCTTTGAATGGATGACGCCCGCAGAGATCAAGGAGCGCTGGCCGCTGGTCAATACCTCCGACCTCGAAGGCGCGATCTACCACCCGACGGACGGCTACATTAACCCCGCTGACGTCACGATGGCGATGGCCAAGGGCGCGCGGCAGCGTGGCGTATCCATCGAGCGCAAATGGCAGGTCGATGGCTACGACTGGACGGGCTCCGAATGGCGCGTCACGCTCACCAAGATGGTCGAGAAGGGCGGCAACCTCGTCCCCTCCGAGGAACAGACCACGATCACCGCGGAGCATGTGGTCACCGCCACCGGCAACCACGCGCAGCGCACGGCGAAACTCCTCGGCATCAAGATCCCGGCGATCCCGGTCGAGCACCAGTTCATCGTGACCGAGCCCGATCCGGCGCTTGTGGAATACCGCAAGACCCACGGCGAGCACCCGGTTCTGCGCGATGCCGACGCCAAGTGGTATGTCCGCGAAGAGCGCGGCGGCTGGATCCTCGGCCCCTACGAGCGCAATGCGCCCGCGCGGTTCGAATACGGTGTGCCCGACAGCTTCCGTGCCGACCTCTTCCCGCTCGACCTCGAGCGGATCGAGGAAGAATACATGTCGATGATCCACCGCATCCCGTCGTCTGAGGAGGTGGGCCTCAAGGACGATTTCAACGGCCCGATCTGTTACACGCCCGACGGCAATCCGCTGATCGGTCCGGCGCCCGGCCTGCGAAACATGTGGCTCGCGGAAGGCTTCTCCTTCGGGATCACTGCAGCGGGCGGCGCCGGCCACTACCTCGCGCAGATGATGGTGGAAGGGGAGGCCGAGATCGACATGGCCTCGCTCGACCCCAAGCGCTACGGCTCCTGGATGACGACCGAATACGCCGCCCGCAAGAACGAGGAAGCGTATGAGCACGTCTACATCATCCACCACCCCGACGAGGAACGGCCCGCCTGCCGTCCCTTGCGGACGGCACCGGTCTACGACCGCCAGAAGGCGCTCGGCGCGCAGTTCGGACAGGTGAACGGCTGGGAGCGGCCGAACTATTACGGCCCTCTCGATGCGGACGAGAATTTCGACCATGACGCGCGCTCCTTCCGTCGCGGCGGCTGGTGGCACTACGCCAAGGAAGAGGCCGAGGCGATCCGGAACGGTGTCGGCATGATCGACGCGACCGCCTTCACCAAGCATGTGGTCAAAGGCCCGGGTGCTGCGGCCTTCATCGACTGGTTCACCTGCAACAAGCTGCCCAAGGTCGGGCGCATCAACCTGACCTACGCGCTGACCGAAGCGGGCACGACGCGCACCGAATACACCGTTGTGCGCCTCGCCGACGACGAGTTCTACCTCGTCTCCGCAGGGGCCTGGACCGCGTATGACGGCGACTACCTGCGGAAAGCCGCCGAGGACAAGCGCGACGAGATGGGCTGGATCGAGATCCAGGATGTCACGACGCAATGGGGCGTCCTGGCGGTCGCGGGGCCGAAATCGCGCGATCTTCTGAACGCGCTTGTCAAGGATGCCGATCCGGCCACCGTGCTTTCGAACAAGCGCTTCCCCTGGCTCTCCTGCCGAGACATCGAGCTCGGCATGTGCCCGGTCCGCGCCATTCGCGTCGCTTATACCGGCGAGCTCGGCTGGGAGCTGCACCACCCGATCGAGATGCAGAGATATCTCTGGGATCTGATCACGACCGAGGGCGAGACGCACGGGCTCAAGCTCGTCGGCGCGCGGGCGCAGAACTGGCTCCGTCAGGAAAAATCCTACCGTGCCTTCGGTCACGAGCTTGGCCGCGACGCGACCCCGCTCGAGGCGGACCTGCCGCGCTTCGTCGATTTGTCGAAGGACTTCCACGGCAAGGCCGCGATGGAGAAAACCGGTATCCGCTCGAAATGCGTCACGGTCCTTATCGACGGGCCGGATGATACCGACCCCTGGGGCCGCGAGGCGCTTTACCTCGAGGATGGCACCCGCGTCGGACGCCTGACCTCGGGCGGCTATTCGGTCGCCTTCGGCAAGTCCATCGGCATGGGCTACGTCTCACCCGAGGTGGCGAAGACCGGCCAGGCGCTCAAGGTGAAGATGCTCGACAAGCTCTGGGATGCGACGGTCACGGAAGACAGCCCGTACGATCCTGAGAACGCGCGCATCCGTCAGGACGGCTGACGCCCTAACTCGGCCCCGGCGGTGACCTGCCGGGGCCATACTCGCCGCTTGTTCGTCCTGGATCGGCCCAAATCTCCTCGGGGACCGGTATCGCGCAGTCTCAGGCGGCGAGGCCCTTGGAGCCGAGATTCAGGAACTTCTTGCGGCGCGCCTCGACCAGCGCGTCGGGCGCGCTGCCGTCGAACTCACCCAGCATCGCGGAGATCGCTTCGCCCACGGCCTCGATCGTCGCCGCCTTGTCGCGATGCGCGCCGCCCAGGGGCTCGGGGATGATCCGGTCGCAAACACCGAGCTTTTTCAGATCCTGTGCCGTCAGTCGCAGCGCCTCGGCGGCCTCCCGCATCTTTTCGGCGTTTTTCCACAGGATCGACGCGCAGCCTTCGGGCGAGATCACCGAATAGACCGAATACTCCAGCATCGCGATCCGGTTGGCGGTGGCAAAGGCCACCGCGCCGCCCGAGCCGCCCTCGCCGATGATGACCGACACGAGCGGTACGCCGATCTGCAGACATTTTTCGGTCGAGCGGGCAATTGCCTCGGACTGGCCGCGCTCTTCGGCGCCCTTGCCGGGATAGGCGCCGGGCGTGTCGACAAGCGTGATCACCGGCAGGCCGAAACGGTGCGCGATATCCATCAGGCGGATCGCCTTGCGATAGCCTTCGGGACGCGCCATCCCGAAATTATGCGTCAGGCGCGAGGACGTATCGTGGCCCTTCTCGTGCCCGATCACGACGACGGGGCGATCGTTGAAACGCGCAAGCCCGCCCAGGACCGCGTGGTCGTCACCGAAGGCACGATCGCCCGCGAGGGGCGTGTATTCGGTGAAGAGCGCCTCGATGTAGTCGCGACAATGCGGCCGTTCGGGGTGGCGCGCGATCTGGCATTTCCGCCAGGGCGTGAGCTTGGAGTAGAGATCCTTGAGAAGGTTCGTCGCCTTCTGATCGAGCGCGCGGGCTTCGGCCTCGATATCCATTTCCTCGTTCGACCGCGCCATCGCGCGCAGCTCTTCCGCCTTGCCTTCGATCTCGGCCAGCGGTTTCTCGAAATCCAGATAATGGGTCATCGCAATGTCCTTCGCTCTTGTGCCGATATGCCGCTGCAGGGGGCGCTTTGCAACCGCCCTAGCGCAGGATCACCGGGATCAGGGATGCCACCAGAAGCGCTGCCATCGTCCAGTTGAAAATCTTGAGACGGCGCCCTTCCTGCAGGAAACGACGCAAGCTCGTGCCGATCGCGGTCCAGGTGGAGGTCGAGATGACCGAGCAGGCGACATAGACGCCGACCACCCAAAGAACCGCGCCCACCGACCGGCCCGGCGCGTAGAGCGTGATCGCCGACAGCGCCATCGACCAGGCCTTGGGATTCACCCACTGGAACGAGGCGGCCTCGAAGAACGTGAGCGGCTTGCCTGTCACCGCGCTCTTTTCGGGGGCGGAGGCATTCGCGATCTTCCACGCAAGATAGAGCATGTAGCCGACCGACAGCACGGTCAGGATCGTGTAGAGCGGTGGCCAGAGATCGAAGAGCCGCATCACGCCGAGGCCGACGCAAAAGCACATCGCCGGAAAGCCGAGCCCGACACCGAGCATATGCGGCAAGGTGCGGCGGAAGCCAAAATTCGCGCCCGAGGCCATCAGCATGAAGTTGTTCGGCCCCGGCGTGATTACCGTGACGAGCGCGAAGGCCACGAGGGCAGAGAGAAGATCGAGCGTCATAAGCGCCTCCTTCCCCGAATTGCCCCGCAACGCAAGAGGGAGCGCGGCGGACCGGGCATCGAGCCCGGCCTGCCCCGGGCGAGAGGCCCTGCCTCTCGCGCTCTCCGCGGTATTTTCGCCAATCCAAAGGGGGCAGGGCGGCGCTTGCACTCGGGCCTTGCGCGGGGCTAGAGGCGAGGAAAGGCAAAGGAGAGGGCGATGCGCGCGGATTACGACGAGCTGGCCAAGACGATCGCGTCCTTGACCGAGGGCGAGACCGACAGCGTCGCGCTGATGGCGACCATCGCTTGCGAGCTTCACCACGCCGATGCGCGCTTCGACTGGACCGGGTTTTACCGGGTGACCGCGCCCGCGCTCCTGAAGATCGGGCCCTACCAGGGCGGGCATGGTTGCCTCGTGATCCCGTTCGACCGGGGTGTCTGCGGAGCCGCGGCGCGCACCGGCGAGGTGCAGATCGTGGACGATGTCGAGGCGTTTCCGGGGCATATCGCCTGTTCGTCCTCGACGCGGTCCGAGATCGTGTTGCCGGTTTCGGACGGATCCGGGCGGCTCCTCGGTGTGCTCGACATCGACAGCGATCAGCCGGGGGCGTTCGACGCGGCGGATGCCGAGGCGCTCGGGGCCATCCTCGAGGCGAGTTTCCGGGACGCCGAATGAGCGTCGAGAGCTGGCTCGTCTTCGCCGGGTTCTGGGTTCTCTTCGTGACCTCGCCCGGGCCGAACGCGGTCAATTGCATCCGCAACGGCATGGCGTTCGGATTGCCGCGCGCGCTCTGGGCCGTCCTTGCGATCCTGACGCAGGCGGCGCTGTTCCTGACGCTCTCCGCGCTCGGGATCACGGCGCTCCTGATAACCGCGCCCACGCTCTTTCTGTTGGCGAAGATCGCAGGCGCGGCGGTGCTCATCTGGCTCGGCGTCCGCGGGTGGATGCGTGCGGGTCAACCTATCGCCGATGCGCCTTACGGGGCGGCCCCGATCTGGATGCGCGCTTTTCTCGTCGCGACGATCAATCCCAAGAGCGTTGCGGGCTATCTCGCCGCGTTCTCGCAATTCGTGGCACCGAACGTGCCCATCGGCCAGCAGATGTGGGTCATCGTCCCGACAGCGCTGACCATCACGGCGGCGAGCTACACCGGCTACACGCTCCTTGGCGTCTGGATCGGACAGGCGGCGCTGGGCGCGGTTGCGAACACGATGGTCCGGCGTATCCTCGCGGGATGTTTCATCTTCTACGGCGTGGCGCTGGCCGCGACGATTTTCGTCTGAGGAGCCGCCGTGATCGCCTTGCCTGACCTTGCCACGCTGATAGCGTTCCTCGGCGCGGGGATTTTGCTGAACCTGACGCCGGGCGCGGACGTGATGTTCGCCATCGCCTCCGGCGCGCGCGGCGGCGCTAAGGCGGGCGTGGCGGCTGCGGCGGGGGTCGCTTCGGGGAGCTTTGTGCATATAGCGCTCACGGCGCTTGGGGTGGCAGCGGCGATTCGTGCGATGCCGGGCGCGTTCGAGGTGATCCGCTGGGCCGGTGCCGGGTATCTTCTTTATCTTGCCGTGCAGAGCTGGCGGGCACTCCCGCAGGAGGCGCGCGCTGGCCGGGACGGGCTCGCGGCAGCGTTTCGGCGGGGCTTCGTGACGAACCTGCTCAATCCCAAGGTCGCGCTCTTCATCCTGGCCTTCCTGCCGCAATTCGCAGATCCGGCGCGCGGGCCACTCTGGAGCCAGCTTCTCGCGCTGGGGCTCGTTTTCGTGCTGACGGGCTTCTGCATCACCGCCGCCTATGGCGCGGCCGGCGGGGCGCTCGCGGGCCGGATCGCGCGGCACGGCCGGGCACTGAACCGGATCGCGGCGCTGGTCTTCGGCGGACTGGCGGTTAGGTTGGCCTCTGGATAGCGCAGCAATCGAAGGAGCGGAGAATGGCGAAGATCACCTTGCTCGATGGCGGGCTCGGACAGGAGCTCATCCGCCGGTCCGGGCAGGCGCCGACGCCGCTCTGGGCGACGCAGGTCATGATCGACCGGCCGGGTCTCGTGCAACAGGTCCACGAGGATTTCTTTCGCGCGGGGGCGAGCGTTGCGATGACCAATACCTACGCCCTCCTGCCCGACAGGCTGGAGCGCGCGGGGCTTCAGGACCGGATCGAGGAGTTCCGCGCGGCCGCGCTTGCCGAGGCCGAATGGGCGCTCGAGGCCTATCCCAAGGGGCGTATCGCGGGCGCGATCGGCCCTTTGGGCGCCTCCTACCGGACGGATCTTTTCCCCGGCATGGACATCGCGGTCGAGACCTATTCCGAGATTGTTCGCAAGATGTCGCCCGAGGTCGACGTGATCGTCTTCGAGACGTTGGCGACGCTAGAGAACCTCGAGGCGGCGCTGAAGGCGGGAGAGGTCTCCTCGCGGCCCGTCTGGGTCGCGGTGACGCTCGATGACGAGGATGGCAGCGTGCTGCGTTCGGGCGAGAGCGTGGCGGAGGCTGCGCGGATGGCGGAGCGCTACAAGGCGGGCGCGATCCTCGCCAATTGCTCTGCCCCCGAGGCGATGGCCCCGGCGCTGTCGGCCTTTGCCGAAACCGATCTGAGGTTCGGCGCCTATGCCAATGCCTTCGCGCAGATCACCAAGGATTTCCTCACGCCCGATCCAACGGTCGATGCGCTCTCCACCCGCCGCGACATGGGGCCGGAGCGCTATGCGGGCTTCGCGCTCGACTGGGTGCGGCGGGGCGCGAGCATCGTCGGCGGGTGCTGCGAGACTGGCCCCGACCATATCCGCGCCATTGCAGAAGCGCTGAAGAATGACGGGCACGAGATTGTCTGAACCGCTTCTTACCGATTACGCGCCGCCCGAGGGCGAGATCCCGGTCCTGCATGCCGATCACGAACTGCTCGTCGTCGACAAGCCGGCGGGGCTTCTGACGGTGCCCGGCAAGGGACCGGATCTGACCGATTGCCTGATCGCGCGGCTTGCGGAGGCCTTTCCCGAAGTGCTGCTCGTGCACCGGCTCGACCGCGATACTTCGGGCGTCATGGTTTTTGCGCTGACCCATCACGCGCAGCGGCATCTGGGGCTGCAATTCGAGAAGCGGCAGACGAAAAAGACCTACGTGGCGCGTGTCGCGGGCCGCATGGAGGAGAAGGCGGGCGAGGTCGATCTGCCGATCGGTGTCGATTGGCCGAACCGGCCGCGGCAGATGATCGACCCCGAGAACGGGCGGGCGGCGCTGACGGGATGGAAGGTGCAGCGCGCGCGCGAGGAAGAGACGCGCGTGCGGCTCTACCCCAGGACCGGGCGGTCACATCAGCTCAGGGTTCACATGCTCTCGCTTGGCCATCCGATCCTCGGCGATCCGCTCTATGCGCCGGAGACGGCGGCCGATTATCCGCGCATGATGCTGCATGCCGAGGAATTGCGGCTGCGGCATCCTGATGGCGGGCGGGGCATGCAATTCCGGGCGAAGCCGCCGTTCTGAGGCCGCGCATGCGGAGAGGGGGCAAGCGAGGGGCCAGCCCCTCGCGCTCCCCGCGGGTATTTGGGCCAATCCAAAGAGAGGGCGTCAGCCTGCGAAGACACGCGCGGGGTGCAGCGCCCCGGCCTTGAAGCGGCCCACCGCCACCGCGCGGCCGTCGCAGGATGCCCAGCATTCCTCGCCGTATTCGAGGCCGGAGGCGAAGACCATTCCGGGATTGCCGTTGCGGATGCGGGTGGCCTCTTCGGGCGTGCAGCGCGCTTCGGGCAGATCGGCGAGGCCCGCTTCCACGGGCAAAAGATATGCATCGAGCGCGGGGTCTTTGGCGAGGCGGTCGATCTCGTCGAGGGAGAGGCCGTTTTCCGCCTCGAAAGGACCCGACCAGATTCGGCGCAGCTCGCGCACATGGCCGAGACAGCCGAGCGCGTCGCCGAGATCGCGGGCGATCGAGCGCACGTAGCCGCCCTTGCCACAGACCATCTCAAGGGTGACGTGGTCGGCATCCTCGCGCCCGGTCATGGTTAACTCCTCGACCCAGAGCGGGCGGGCCGCGATCTCCATCGCCTCGCCGTCGCGCGCGCGTTTGTAGGCGCGTTCGCCGTCGATCTTCACGGCGGAGAATTGCGGCGGCACTTGCATGATCTCTCCGACGAAGCCATGCAGCGCTTCTTTGATCTGCGCGTCGCAGGGCCGGGTGTCCGAGCGCGCGATCACCTCGCCCTCGGCGTCGTCGGTATTGGTTGCCGCGCCGAACGTGACGGTAAAGCGGTACGCCTTGAGTGCATCGGTGATATAGGGCACGGTCTTCGTCGCCTCGCCGAGCGCCACTGCGAGAACGCCGGTTGCCTCGGGATCGAGCGTGCCCGCATGTCCCGCCTTTTTCGCCGAGAAGGCCCAGCGGACCTTGTTCACCACAGCGGTGGAGCTGATGCCCGCCGGCTTGTCCACGACCAGCCAGCCCGAGATATCGCGTCCCTTGCGCGCGCGCCCCATGATGCCTCCTGCGTTTCAGAGGCGCGGGAGGTAGCCGAAGGCGTCATGCCTGTCAATCGGCGCGGGCGGCGCTTTTGGCCTCTGCAATCGGATGGCCCGGATCGGCGCGGAAAAGGCCGACGCGGCGGGTCAGGATCAGTGCACCCGCGACCGCGGCGAGATTGGCGGCGACCGCGCCTGCGAGGATGCCGCCGTAGCCGAAGACCGAGGCTCCGATCCACGCGACCGGCACATAGACGAGCCCGATCCGCCCCAGGCTGAGGCTCAGCGAGTGCAGCGGCTTCTCGCGGGCGTTCATCGCGGCATTGGCGGTGACGAGGATGCCGTAGCCGAAAAAGCTCAGCGACACCCAGCGCAGGTAGTCGGTGGCGTATGGCACGGCGTCAAGCCCGTCGGTCATCACCCGCGCCACGGGCTCGGCCAGGAGCCAGAGCGCGGCTGACAGGATCGCGCCGTAGCCAAGGCAGAGAAGGAAGGTCAGCCGCACCGTCGCTTCCGCGCGCGCCCTGTCGCCCGCGCCCCAGGCCTGGCCCACAACCGGGCCGATCCCGGCGGAGAGCGCCAGCATCGGCACGAACAAGAGGTTTTGCACCCGCGTCGCCGCGCCGAAGCCGCCGACCGCCGCCTCGCCGATCATCGCGACAGCGGCTGTGACGATCGCCATGCCGGCTGGGTTGATCGCGTTGGAAAAGGCCGCAGGTCCGCCGATCTTCGCGATCCGCGCAACCGAGCGGTTGAAGCCCTCGAACGAGCATTCGGACAGGTCGATGCGCCCGGTTTTGATCGCGAATACGAGACAGCCTGCAAAGGCGAGGACCCGCGCCGCCGCCGTGGCGATGCCCGCGCCTTCTATGCCCATCGCCGGCACCGGGCCGAGCCCGAAGATCAAGAGCGGATCGAGAGCGACATTGATGAGCGCTTGAGACACCATGACCGTCGCTGCGATCCGCGCCTCGCCGCCTGCGCGGAATACCGAGTTCAGTGCCTGGCCCGCGACGATGAAGGGAAAGCCGAGCGCCCACCAGGGCGTATAAGCGCGAATGCCGTCGAGGACCGCGCCTTCGGCCCCCATCGTGGCGAAGAGCAGGGGCGAGAAGAGCCAGAAGATTAGCGCGACGAGCGTCGCCGCCGACGCCGCGACGATGAGCGCGTGCAGCGCAAGCCGGGCGCTGACACTCTCGTCGCCCCGCGTTGCGCCGAGCGATTGGCTGACGACGGCGCTCGTGCCCGCCGAGAGGCCGATGGACAGAGACGTGATCGCGACGATCACCGGGTAGATGAAGCCGATCGCGGCGAGCTCGTCGGCACCGGCGCGGGCGAGGAAGAAACTGTCGGCAAGGCCCACCGACAGGACGCCGAGGATGCCGATCGCCATCGGGGCACTGACACGCCAGAGGGCGCGCGGGACGGAAATATCGTTCAGATCGAGATTGCTCACCGGTCGGGGCTCCTGTCGCGGTCAGGAGCGACCTAGACGGTCAAGCCGGATCGTCCAGCGTCCGTGCCTCGGAAACGAGCATGACCGGGATTCCGTCGCGGATCGGATAGGCCAGGTTCGCCGTCTTGCTGACAAGCTCCTGGCGGTCAGGATCGTAGTCGAGAGTGCCGTGGCTCTCGGGGCAGATCAGCGCTTCGAGCATGTGACGGTCGAAACCGGGGCCTTCGGTCATTGCAGGATGCCTCCCTCGCCGGTGTCCCCGGAGCGTAGCGCATATTCCAGAAGCGTAACCAGCGTCTCGCGCCGGGTCGAGAGCGAGGGCGCTTCGAGAAGCGCCTGCTTTTCCTCGGCGTCGAATTCCAGAAGCATCGCGAGCGAATTGATCAAGAGCTCGTCATCGGCTTCCTTGAGCGATTCCCAATCCGCCGACAGCTCGCGAGAGGAAAAGAAGCGATTGAGGAGCGCGAGAAACGCGGCGCGGTCGAAGTCGTGATCGTATTCCGCCTTGCCCTTGTCGCGGTCGAACCCTGTCCAGTTCACCTTGGCGCGGCGGTAGGGGGTGAAGCCGTCCACCTCCTCGATGACGCGGAAGCGCGATATGCCGGTCAGGGTGATCATGTAGCGTCCGTCCTCGGTCTCCGAGAACTGGGTGAGGCGTCCCGCGCAGCCGATCTTGTGCAGCGCCTTGTCGTTGCCGGGAACCGGGTTCGGCTGAACCATCCCGATCAGCCGCGCGTCGGTCTTGATGATGTCGTCGAACATCTGGAGGTAACGCGGCTCGAACAAATGCAGCGGCAGGTGCGCCCTCGGTAGAAGGAGCGCACCCGGAAGCGGGAAAATCGCAATGGTCTCGGGAAGATCCGTGGGCCTTGGCATGACGGTTCAGCTAGCGTCGCCGGAGCCTCAGGCAAATATCATCGACGAGAGTTTTCGCCGACCGTTCAAAACGATCGGATCGTTGGGCTTGAGGGCGTCGAAAATCGTGAAGAGCTGCTGCTTCGCGGCACCGTCATTCCACTCGCGATCGCGGCGGAACAGCTCCAGGAGCTGGTTGACGGCGTCTTCCGTCCGACCGCCTGCGTAGAGCGCCTGCGCGAGGTCGAAGCGGGCCTGGTGGTTGTCCGGCTCGGCATCGACCTTTTCTTGCAGCTCGGCGATCGGTCCGGCCTGCTCGGCCTGGCGGGCAAGCTCGATCTGGGCGCGCGCAGCCTCAAGCTCGGCATGGTCCGCGATCTCGGCGGGAGCTCCATTCAGGATCGCCTCTGCCTGCTCTACATCGCCTGCCGCGATAGCGACCCGCGCGAAGCCGCCATAGGCTTTCGCATTGGTTGAATCCTCGGCCATGACAGCCTGGAAGATCTGCGCGGCATCTTCGAGTTGGCCGGCCTCGAGCATCTCTTCAGCGGCAGCCAGTGCATCGTCGAGCCCGCCCGACGTATCGCCACCGCCCATCTTGGCGATCTGCTCCACGAATTGCTTGAGCTGGCTTTCGGGGACCGCGCCCTGGAAGCCATCGACCGGCTGGCCCTTGTGGAAGGCATAGACCGTGGGGATCGACTGGATGCGAAGCTGCCCGGCGATGGCTTGCGCCTCGTCCACATTGACCTTGGCCATCTTCACCGCGCCGCGCTGGGCGCGCACCGCCGCTTCAAGCTGGGGCCCGAGCGTCTTGCAGGGGCCGCACCAGGGTGCCCAGAAATCGACGATGACCGGCACGTCCTGGGACGCTTCGATCACTTCTTTCATGAAGTCCTGTTCGGCGACGTCCTTGATGACGTCATCCGTTGCGGCGGCATTCTGCGTCGAAGTTCCGAGCTCGATCATCGGGCGGATCCCTCTTGTCTGTCGGGGTGGGTCAGTTGCCTGCTAGATGGCGCTCGCAGCTTCGTGATGCAAGGGGCGCCGGGCAAGCTTTGCGGCATGCGTCATTGGGCCCCTGCAGAGCCGCAGCAGGCCGTGCTCAAGAAGAACGGTCCAAGGACGCACCGGGTGATCCTAGAGATCGAAGGTGGCGAAGACGGGCGCATGGTCCGACGGCTGCGTCCAGCCGCGCACCTCGCGCAGGATCCGGCTGCCATGCGCTGCGCCCGCGATGTCCGGGGTCGCCCAGACGTGATCGAGGCGGCGGCCCTTGTCGGCGGCGTCCCAGTCGGGCGAGCGGTAGGACCACCAGGAATAGAGCTGGCCTTCGGGGATGTCCTTGCGGGTCACGTCGACCCAGCCGCCGGCCTCTTGCGCGGCACCCAGGTGTTCGACCTCTATCGGCGTGTGCGAGACCACTTTCAGAAGCTGCTTGTGCGACCAGACATCGTCCTCGCGCGGCGCGATGTTGAGGTCGCCGACGAGGATCGCCCGCTCGGGGCGCTCTGCGTGAAACCAGTCGCGCATCTCCGTGAGATAGTCGAGTTTCTGGCCGAACTTCTCATTGACCTCGCGGTCGGGCTTGTCGCCACCCGCGGGCACGTAGAAATTGTGGATCGTCACGCCGTTCTCGAGCCGCCCTGCGATGTGACGGGCATGGCCGAGCGAGGCGAAATCCTTGTCGCCCGCATCTTCGATCGGCAGCTTTGACAGGATCGCGACGCCGTTATAACCCTTCTGGCCCCGCGCGATCATGTGCGTGTAGCCGAGCGCGCGAAAACGCTCCATCGGGATCTTTTCGACCGGGCTCTTGCATTCCTGAAGGCAGAGAATGTCGGGCGCTTCAGTCTCTAGAAGGTCTGCGACGAGCCCCTCTCGCAGGCGGACCGAGTTGATGTTCCATGTGGCCAGGGTGAAGGGCATCGGCGGCTCCTCGGAATTCAGATGATTTCGTCTTCGTCGTAGAGTTGCGGCAATTCGAGATGATCCGACATCGCGTCGGGGCCCATCGGCCGCGCGGGCACGGCGATGTGGAAGCAGGCGTCGCCCTCGTTCACGACTGGCAGGTTCGTGCGTCCGATCACCACGCCGGCAGCGGGGGCCGCGATCTCGTCGTCGACATGCCCGAACGGGTCCGAAACGATCCCGAGCGTCTCTCCCTCGGAGACGTAATCGCCCGCAGCCTTGAGCGTCCGCAGAAGCCCGCCCGAGGGGGTCCGCACCCAGGTCGAGGTTTCGCAGAACACCGAAGGTCCGCGCGTTTTCGGCACGCCGCGTCCGGCGATCATGCCGAGATGGTGGAGAACTCGCAGAATGCCCGCAACACCCGCCCGGGCCGCGGTCTCGTCGAAACGAAGGCCCTCGCCCGCCTCGTAGAGTAACACGTCCACCCCGGCGTCATCGGCAGCTTCGCGCAGGGACCCGTCGCGCACGCGCGAGGTCAGCGTCACGGGCGCGCCGAAAGCGCGGCCAAGTTCGGCGAGGCGCGGATCGTTTGGCGTCAGCCGGATCTGGGGCAGGTTCGTTCGTCCGACCGCGGCCGAATGCAGGTCGATCCCCACATCGCAGCGCGTGACGATCTCGGTCATGAAGATATTGGCAAGGCGCGCGGCGAGCGATCCATCTCCGTGGCCCGGAAAGCAGCGGTTGAGATCGCGCCGGTCAGGCAGGTAGCGGGACTGGTTCAGAAAGCCGAATGTGTTGACCACCGGCACTGCGATCAGCGTACCGGCCAGACGCGTCAGGGGCTGCGCGCGCAGGAGACGTCGGACGATCTCTACCCCGATCACCTCGTCCCCGTGGATCGCCGCAGAGACGAAGACCGTGGGGCCGGGCTTCCGGCCGTGCAGCACCTCTGCCGACAGCGTGACCGGAGTGTGATCCGAAAGGACGGAGACCGGAAGGTCGACCGAGGCGCGGTGACCGGGCGCGATGGAGATGTCGCCGATCTCGAACGGGTCTTGCATGGTTTCGGCTCCTGCTGGCTTGCGCCCGGATACGATGCAAGGGACGGGCAGGCAACCGGGTCAGCCGCGGCGGCGCTGGTAGAGCCCCCATCCCTCGGCATACGCCGCAAGCGTCAGCGAAATGACCCCGAGGATGGCAAAGCCGCCGAACATCGGAAGGATGGTGCCATTGTAGAGCAGCCCCAGCGCCGATCCGATGATGCCGCCGCCCAGCGTCTGCACGGTGCCGAGAACCGCCGAGGCGGTGCCTGCGACATGGCCCAGCTCTTCCATCGCGAGCGAATTGAAGTTTGCCGGGATGAAGCCGAAGAAACAGAATTGCGGGATCAGAAGGACGAGGAACAGCCAGAACGGCGTCGCCCCGCCCATCGAGGCCGCGAGCGCGAAATGGATCGCGCCGAGGATCGCGAACCCGGTCAATGCCGAGTGGCTGAGCCGCCGCGTGCCGAAAATCCTGACAAGCCGCGAGTTGGCGAAACTGGACGCCGCCATGAAACAGGCCACCAGCGCAAAATAGAGCGTGAACTCCGCGCCGATCCCGAAGACTTCGACATAGATCTGCTCGGCCTGAGCGATAAAGGAGAAGAGAACGCCGAAGAACGCCCCTGTCGCCAGCGTGTAGCCGAACGCGCGACGGTTGGTGAAGATGATGCGGAACGCCTCCCAGACGCGCGCACCGCTGAGCTCGCGCCGATCCTCTTCGCGCAAGGTTTCCGGCAGGCGGAACCACGTCCAGAGGAACGCCGCTGCCCCGAAAAGAAACATCACCGCCGCCAGAACGCGCCAATCTCCGAAGAGCAGGACCGCCGAGCCGATATTGGGCGCAAGCACCGGCATGACCATGAAGACCATCATCACCAGCGACATGACCGAGGCCATCGCCTCGCCCTTGAAGCGGTCGCGCACCACCGAAAGTGCCACCACCCGCGTCGAGGCCGCGCCGATCCCCTGCAAAAGACGCAGCGCAAGAAGCGTGCCGAATGTCGGCGCGAAGACCGCCGCGATGGCCGCGGCGCAATACAGCCCGAGCCCGAAGAACAGGACCGGTCGCCGCCCGAAGCGGTCCGAGAGCGGCCCGTAGATCACCTGCGCGCCGCCGAAGCCGATGACGTAAGCTCCGATCACGAGCTGCCGCGTATTGTCGTCGGCCACGCCGAGCGCTGCACCGATTTCCGACAGACCCGGAATGTAGACGTCGATGGCCGCCGCGTTGAGCGCCATGAGGAACGCGATCATGCCGACGAATTCCCAGTAGGGGATGCGCTCTGCGGCGCTTGTCGGCTCACGGTCGTGCGGAGCCTGGGAGGGCGCTGGGGATGCGACGGGATGTGTCATGACGAGGGACCAATACGGCAAACGAATGAAAAAGGCCGGTGCGGAACACCGGCCCTCTGTCAATGTATAACTGAACCGAGCGGTTCAACCCAAGGAAAGTGCGGGATTGCACAAACTCATATGCGCGTCCGCACGGGCCTCAGCCCGGAAGCTTTGTCATCCGCAGGTAGGGAAGAACCGTCTGGTATTGACCGAACTTCTCGCGTGCGTCCTCTTCGCTGACCGTCGCGGGGATCACGACATCGTCGCCGACATTCCAGTTGGCGGGCGTCGCGACGGTGTGGGTCGCCGCGGTTTGCAGCCCGTCGAGCGCGCGCAGCACCTCGGCGAAGTTGCGGCCGACGTTCATCGGATAGGTCATCGAGAGCTTCAGCGTCTTGTCCGGTCCGATGATGAAGACCGCGCGCACGGTCGCGGTGTCGTTGGGCGTGCGGCCGTCGGGCAGATACGCCTCGGCGGGCAGCATCCCGAACGCCTTGGAGACGGCGAGATCGCTATCGGCGATGATCGGGAATTCGGGATCCGCGCCGCCTGCGGTCTTGATGTCCTTCTTCCAGCCCTTGTGCTCCTCGACGCCGTCCACGGACACGCCGATCACCTTGACGCCGCGCTTGTCCCACTCGTCCTTGAGCTGCGCGACCGCACCGAATTCGGTGGTGCAGACCGGCGTGAAGTCCTTCGGGTGCGAGAACACGATAGCCCAGCTGTCACCGATCCACTCGTGCAGGCTGAACGTGCCGAGATCGGTCTCGACGGTAAGGTCGGAGATCGTTTCGTTGATACGCAAGGACATGGCATCCTCCTGTCTGTTAACTTCGTGGCTCTACTTAAGACGCGATCCGGACCATTGCATCCCCCGATTGCGGGCGGCATGCTCAGCGGCAATATGATCAAATTTCGCGCGGCCTGTTCGCGCGCCATTGCGGGAGAGAGCGATGATCGAAAAGCGGCAGTTCTATATCGGTGGTGCATGGGTGGACCCCAAGGAGGGTACGGATCACGCGGTCATCGACCCGTCGACCGAAGAGGCCTTCGCGACGATCTCGCTTGGTGGTCAGGCCGATACCGACGCGGCCGTCGCGGCGGCGAAAGACGCGCTGCCTGGCTGGATGGCGACGCCGCCCGAAGAGCGGATCGCGGCGGTAGAGCGGCTGCGCGACGCCTACAAGGCCCGCGCCGAGGACCTCGCCCATGCGATGAGCCAGGAAATGGGCGCGCCGATCGATCTTGCACGCAAGAACCAGTTCCTCGCCGGGGCCTTCCACCTCAAGAATTTCATCGAGGCGGCGAAGGCGTTCTCCTGGGAAGCCCCGCTCGGCGATCACGCGCCGAACGACCGGATCATCCACGAGGCCGTCGGTGTCTGCGCGCTCATCACGCCGTGGAACTGGCCGATGAACCAGATCACGCTCAAGGTGGGCGCGGCCGCGGTCGCAGGCTGCACGATGGTTCTGAAACCCTCCGAGGAGAGCCCGCTTTCGGGTATCGTCTTCGCCGAGATCATGGATGCGGCGGGCTTTCCGCCGGGCGTCTTCAACCTCGTGAACGGAGATGGCGCGGGCGTTGGCTCGCAGCTATCGGCGCATGAGGATGTGGACATGGTCAGCTTCACCGGCTCCACGCGGGCTGGCAAGCTTATCTCCAAGGCTGCGGCCGATACGCTGAAGCGGGTGCATCTCGAGCTTGGCGGGAAAGGCGCGAACCTGATCTTCGCCGATGCCGACGAGAAGGCCGTCAAGCGCGGCGTCCTGCACATGATGCAGAACACCGGGCAGAGCTGCAATGCACCGTCGCGGATGATCGTCGAGGCATCGGTCTACGACCGCGTCGTCGAAGAGGCCGCCGAGATCGCGAGCAAGGTCGAGGTCGGCCCCGCGGCGGAAGAGGGCCGGCATATCGGTCCCGTCGTGAACCGCACGCAATGGGACAAGGTGCAGGGCCTTATCCAGACGGGTATCGACGAAGGCGCGCGACTTGTCGCGGGCGGTCCGGGTTTGCCCGACGGCATGAACAAGGGCTTCTTCGTCAGGCCCACCGTCTTCGCGGATGTCACGCCCGACATGACCATCGCCCGCGAAGAGATCTTCGGGCCGGTTCTTTCGATCATGCGCGTCGAGACCGAAGAAGAGGCGATCCGGCTCGCCAACGACACGCCGTACGGCTTGACGAACTACGCCCAGACGCAAGACGGCGCGCGGCGCAATCGGCTGGCGCGGGCGCTGCGCTCGGGCATGGTGGAGATGAACGGACAGGATCGCGCGGCTGGCGCGCCCTTCGGCGGCATGAAGCAGTCGGGCAACGGCCGCGAAGGCGGTGCCTGGGGCATCCACGATTTCGTCGAGGTGAAAGCGGTGTCCGGCTGGGATCCCGAGGCGGCCTGATCGCCGCTCAGCCGATCAGCATCTTGAGGCCCTGCGTCACGTCGGAGCGGACGGCGAGGCGCAGGGACGGCTCGTCGCCCGCCTTCAGTGCCGCGATGATGAGCCGGTGATATTGCGGCGCCTCGGTGCGGCGCAGCCGCGCATAAAGCGCCCGCATCGTCGGTCCGAGCTGCAGCCAGACGGTCTCGGCCATCGCGAGCATCGCCGGAGCCTGCGCGCGCAGGTACAGCGTGCGGTGAAATTCGAGATTGGCGCGAATATACCCCACCGCATCTCGGTTCGAGACGACGTCGCTTATCCCGCCATTGATCGTCTGCAGCCGGTCGATGAGCGCGATATGCGCGCGGGGAAGGGCGCGCGAGGCAAGTTCCACCTCGATCAGCGCGCGCAGAGCGGCCAATTCCTCGATCCTCTCCGAGGACAGCTCCGGCGTCGCGACACGGCCCGAGCCCGACATCGACAGCGCGCCTTCGGCCACAAGCCGGTTCACCGCTTCGCGGGCGGGCGTCATCGAGACGCCGAATTCCCGTCCGATCCCCCGCAATGTCAGCGCCGCGCCGGGCGCGATCTGGCCGAACATGATCCGCGAGCGCAGCCCGCGATAGACGCGGTCATGGGCCGAGGGCGCGGCTTCGGCGACGCGAGGCGCGGTGACGGGGATGGATCGGGGCGGCGTGATCATGAGACGGAATTTGTGATCACGTTCGCGCCTTGGTCAATCCTGAAAACGGTAGCGGTGCAACTCGCCGCCGTTCTCGCGCAGCCAGCGACGGGGTGCGCGCCAGTCGCCGTGGATTTGGGTCAGCGTATCCCAGTAGGCGCGGGAATGGTTCATGTGCGCCAGATGCGCGACCTCGTGCGCGGCGACGTAGTCGAGCACCTCCGGGGGCGCGAGGATCAGCCGCCAGGAATAGGACAGCGCCCCTTGCGAGGAGCAAGACCCCCAGCGCGAGCGCGTGTCGCGCAGTGTGATCCGGGTATAGTCTTTGCCCAGGACCGCCGCGTAGCGGTCAGAGGCGGCCGCCAGCCGCTCTCGTGCGAGGGTCTTGAGATAGCCGAGACTGCGCGCGGCGATCCGCTCTTCGGGGCCGGGAACAAGCAGCGCGCCCGTCTCAAGGACGACGGAGCGCCCGCTGCCTGGGCGAATCTCGCGTGGCTCCCCGGCGATCGGCAGCATCGCTCCGAGGCCGATCCGCACCGGCTCGCCCCGGTTTTCCAGGTGCCCGCGCAGCCAGGATTCCTTCTCGCGCAGGAACGCCATGCCCTCGCGCTCCGGGACGCGTGGGGGCAGGGTCAGCGTGACGCGCCCATCGACGCCCGACAGCCGCAACGAGATCCGCCGCGCCCGTGAGGAGCGTCGCAACGTGACGGCAATCGGCGGGTTGCCGGAGAGTTCGATCACACCCATATCGGCTCCGTTCACGGGGGATGCGTGCGGGGGCGTCAAAGCCTTTGACACCGCCCGGGCCTTATGGCAGGTGCCCCGAATTGTCCGCAAGAGTGACCAGAGTGAAAGGGACTTCCCATGGCCAAGGAAGAATGGGGCGTCAAACGGCTTTGCCCGACCACCGGCAAGCGGTTCTACGACATGAACCGGGATCCGGTCGTCAGCCCCTACACGGGCGAAGTGGTCGAGATCGAGACCGGCAAGCGCAGCATGATCGCCGCCGATGCCGAGGACGGCGCGACCCGCAAGTCGAAGTCCAAGGAAAAAGAAGAGACCGAGAACACCGACGACGATGATGTCGACGTCGATCTCGGCGATGACGATGTTCTTGACGACGAGGATGACGATAACGTCTCGCTCGACGAGATCGCAGACGTCTCCGACGACGACGAGGACTGAACCTCGAAAACGGGCCGCGGCGGGTCGATTTTGGTCTTGAACCCGCCCCGGTCCCCCGATAATTGATCCGCCACGCGAGAGGGTCCGCCCTCCGGCGATCCGGGGCCTTAGCTCAGCTGGGAGAGCGCTTGCATGGCATGCAAGAGGTCAGGGGTTCGATCCCCCTAGGCTCCACCAATTTCCCTCAGAAAATGTCAGCTGGCCGTGGGCTTGCCCATTTCCGCGGAATCCGGTCTTCGCCGAGTGCCGCTTGTCCGGCAATGACGCCCTCCGGCCGTCCTTGATGTAAATCAAGGCTGCGTCGCGCCCTGCGTGTCAACTTAGGTTGACACAAACGAGGGGCCAGCCATGCGGATTCTGTTCGTCCATCCCAATTACCGCTCCGGCGGCGCGGAGATCGCGGGCACCTGGCCGCCAGCCTGGGTGGCGTACCTGACCGGGCATCTGAGGCAGGCCGGGTTCGACGACATCCATTTCATCGACGCGATGACGGACAACGTCTCAGACGAAGCGCTGGCCGAACGGATGGCCGAGATGCGGCCGGATATCGTAGGCGTGACCGCCATCACGCCGTCGATCTACCGCGCCGAGGACGTTCTGAGGATCGCGCGGGACACTGTGCCGGGCGCGGTGCGCGTTCTGGGCGGGGTCCATGCGACCTTCATGTTCCGGCAGGTTCTCTCCGAGGCGCCGTGGGTCGACGTGATCGTGCGCGGCGAGGGCGAGGAGGTCTGCACGGATCTTTTCCAGACCATCGCGGCGGGGCGCTGGCCGGAAGATCGTAGCCGGATCAAGGGGCTGGCCTATCACGACGGCAACGAGATCGTCGCGACACCTGCAGCGAGCACCGTGAAGGATCTCTCCAAGATCAAACCGGACTGGGCGATCCTCGACTGGGAGAAATACATCTACATTCCGCTCGGCACCCGCGTTGCGATCCCGAACCTCGCGCGCGGCTGCCCGTTCACCTGTTCCTTCTGTTCGCAATGGAAGTTCTGGCGCGATTACCGCGTGCGCGAGCCGAAAGACGTGGTCGACGAAATCGAGGACCTGGTGACGAACCACGGTGTCGGCTTCTTCATTCTCGCGGACGAGGAGCCGACCATCAATCGCAAGAAATTCGTCGCCTTCTGCGAGGAGCTGATCGCCCGCGGCCTGCCGGACAAGGTCAAATGGGGCATCAATACCCGCGTCACCGACATCTACCGCGACCGTGAGCTTTTGACGTTCTACCGCAAGGCGGGACTCGTGCATGTCTCGCTCGGCACCGAGGCCGCGGCCCAGATGAAGCTCGACCTGTTCAACAAGGAAACGAAAGTCGACGAGAACAAGACCGCGATCCGACTTCTGCGCGAGGCCGATATTCTCGTCGAGGCGCAGTTCATCGTGGGGCTCGACAACGAGACGCCAGAGACGCTGGAAGAAACCTACCGGATGGCCTGGGACTGGCAGCCGGACCTCGCCAATTGGTCGATGTACACCCCCTGGCCGTTCACGCCGCTCTTCCAGGAGCTGCGTGACCAGGTCGAGGTGCATGATTTCAGCAAGTACAACTTCGTGACCCCGATCATGAAGCCCGCTGCGATGGAACGCGGGGAATTGCTCGACGGCGTGATGAAGAACTACCGGCGGTTCTACATGCGCAAAGCGCTGTTCCATTACCCCTGGCGCGGCACGGGCTTCCGCCGCCGCTACCTGCTCGGATGCCTTTACGCCTTCATGAAAGCGGGTTTTGCGCGCACCTTCTACGATCTCGGCAAGGCGGGCTATTGGGGGCCGCAGACGAAGAACTCCGTGGATTTCCATTTCGACGAGACGCGGCAGATCGCCGACGCCCAGCTCGCCGATTGGGAAGCCGCGGCAGACCGCGCGGCACGGGCCACCGAACGGCGCGATGCGCTTCGAGCACAGATGAAGGACCGCGCCGAGCTGCGCGCCTGCGGTGGCGGCGATCTGCAGATGGAGGAGCGCTGATCATGCCGGTCGCAGGCACGCCTCTCGCGAGGATCGGGCCGAACGCGATCCTGCAATTGCTCGCGGTGCTCGAAGCGCGGGGCGGACCACGCCTGTGCGAGCGCGTGATGTCGCGCGCGGGGATTGCAAGCCTGCCCGATTGCAGCGCCATGATCGACGAGTGCATCGCGGTCTCGCTGCATCATGCCGTGCGCGCAGAACTTGCCGAAAGCGCCGAGGACATCCTGCGCGAGGCCGGAGAGCGCACCGCCGCCTATATCCTCGCGCACCGGATCCCGCCTCTCGCGCAGCGGATCCTGAAGATCCTGCCGCCACCGCTTTCGGCGCGCCTGCTCTCCGGCGCGATCACGCGGCACGCCTGGACGTTCGCAGGCTCGGCCGGGTTCCGGACGCTTGGCCCCTATGGCTTCGAGCTGACGCGAAACCCCTTCGCGCACGGTGCGGTTTCGGATCAGGCCGTCTGCGGCTGGCATGCCGCGGTCTTCGCCGGACTTTACAACGCGCTTGTGTCAGCCGCGTTCGACTGCACCGAAACATCCTGCATCGCGCGGGGAGATCCATCCTGCCGCTTCGAGCTGACACGAAAATATGATAAAGAGCAAAGGCAGAGCGACGGAGTCCGTCGGCGCCTCAGCGCGCCGTTCGGCAACCGGCAGACAGGCCCCACCGGAAGCACCCGGACCTCCGGGCTTCCCCGTGACATCGGAACCTACGATGGAACTTGAGAAATACGCCTTGAAGCAGAGAGATCCCGATGCATCGCAAGAGGGACGCATGGTCCCGCGCGTGCAGGAATGCCTTTCGCGAATCGACCCGGAGCTCAGGCCGTCCTCACCGCTGCGCCGGAGCAAAGCCTGCATGGACCCGGTCACCGTGCACGATATCGCGGTATCGGCGCTTCTGATGATCGCGGCCCATCACAGCCGCAGGCACTGTGCAGGCCGGAGGAGGCGCCACGTCGCCTTTGCTGCTTCTGCGGCGTTTCATCCGCCTCGCAAGTCAGTCTAAGGTCTCTTCCGGAGCGCGGCGATAAGCCCGGGAGGATCCGATATGACACTTCACGACCTGACCTTCGACGCCAAGCCGGACGGGTCATGAGCGGCGAGGCAGCGGTCACGCTTCTCGGCACGAAAGGCGGCCCTGCGATTCGTCCGGGCACGCGGATGCCGACCGCGACGCTGATGGAGATGGGCGGGCAGACGATCCTCGTCGATGCGGGGCTTGGAGTGACGCGAGGGATCTGCGATGCGGGCATCGCGCTGACGGAGCTCGACGCAATCCTGATCACGCATCTGCATTCCGATCATTACCTCGAGCTCGGCCCGCTGTTGCACACAGCCTGGACGGCCGGGCTGAAGCGGCCCGTGCCGATCTACGGGCCTGATGGGCTCGCCGCCTATTGGCAGGGTTTCCTGACCTCGATGGCCTTCGATATCGAGCTTCGGATCCGCGACGAGGGACGCCCGGACCTCGGGGCCCTTGCCGAGATCAAGCAGATGCCGGAGTCTGGCCTAAGGGTAGGTCCGGTGACCATCTCCAGCCTCCGCAACGTTCATCCGCCCATCGTGGAAAGTTACACGCTCCGTTTCGAGTGCGGGGGGCAAAGCGCCGTTCTTTCCGGTGACACCGCGCCGATGCACGACATGGTGTCCTTCGCCAGAGGGGCGGAGCTGCTCGTGCACGAGGCGATGCTCGCCGCCGGGATCGATGCGCTGTGCAAGCGGGTCGGCAATGGCGACGACAGGCTGCGCCGCCATCTCGAACGATCTCACACCCCCGCGGCCGAGGCGGGACGGATCGCGCATGAGGCCGGCGTGGGTGCGCTCGCGCTCAATCATCTTGTGCCCTGTGACGATCCGGCTTTCACGGAGGAAGACTGGCAGCGCGAGGTGCGCCGCGGCTGGGATGGGCCGATTTACATCGGACAGGACGGAATGCGTATCGCGCTCGCGCCTCTGGCCGCGCAGGTCGGCGATGCCTGACGACATTTGCGAACCTGCCGGGTCATGGAGGTCAACGTCACCTTGGTGCTGGCGCATCAACCTCGAAGACCGCGAAACGCGCAAACGGACATCAGGAGAATGAGCCGTGAGCTGGACGATCGAAAACACCTGCCGCCACTCCGTTCTTTGCTGGCTTGCGACCGTTGACGCGAGAGGCCGTCCCAGCGTCTCTCCGAAAGAGATGTGGCGTCTTGCCGGCGACGAGTTCCATATCGCGGATATCGCCTCGGCAGGCTCGGTCCGTGCGATCCGGGCCAATCCCGAAGTCTGCGTCAGCCTGATCGACATCTTCCGCCAGCGGGGACACAAGCTCTTTGGCGCTGCCGAGATCATCGGGTGCGAGGATGAAGGCTTCGACGCGCTGCATGGCCCGCTTGCCGATATGGCCGGTCCGCATTTCCCGATCCGGCACGTCATCCGCATCAAGATCGAGCGCAGCGCCGAGATCCTCGCGCCGAGCTACCGGATCTTTCCGGACCGAACGGAAGCGGAGCATATCGGCGCGACCAAGGCGCGTTACGGGGTCTGAATATGCCTCCGCCAGGCCCGAACGGCGGCTTTCAACCGCTATGGGAACGGCTTCGGCAATCCGGTTGTTTATCGCATAACCATGTGCGAGTCCGGTGCTCAAGCGCCTCTTGACACGTCAAAGCGGGCGTTAGGTATGTCCGGATCACACAGAAGGGTCACCCATGTTCCGAGTTTTGTTCGAGCGGATTTGCGGCATTCGCGCGCTCGCCCTTGTTCTCGTCGCTCTCACAACCGCCGCTCTGGCGCTGTCATCCCCGCAAAGTGCTTCGGCGCAAGGCGCCCTCGGCGCCGGTGGCGGTGAAAGCGGCTCTTCCTCCGGGGAGGAGGCGCAAAGCGAGACACCTTTCGCGCTGCAAGCCTTGCTCGAAGTCCTTCGGAACGAAGAGGCCCGTCAGACCCTGATCGACGAGCTGGAACAACTGACGCAAGGCGGCTCCGGCACGTCAGAAGAGGACAGCTCGTCCAGTGAGACCGGCCCGTCGGAGCCGCAACTGGAGCCGGCTCCGGGGGAGACGAATTCGCTCGGTGCCCGCGTCGCGGAGTTCACGCAGGAAGTGGCTCAGGGCACGGCGGGTTGGGTGCTCGGCGTCTTCAATGGTGTTACCAGCGGCGATACCGTCCTCTCCGGCCTCTCGGGAGACGAACTCGGCGTTCTCATCGAAGCCTTCCAGGCGCTGATCCTCGTCATTGTCATTACCGTCGCGGTCTATCTTGTGCTGCGCCGCCTCGCGATGCCGGTCTATACGCGGATGGGGCGACGCGCCGAGGACGCCAACGCCCTTCGCACGGTCTTCATCTTCCTTGAAACGCTCATCCTCGACGCGCTCATCGTCGTCGTGGCCTGGGGGCTTGGCTATGCGATTGCCCTTGGCGTCCTCGGCGATGCGGGGCAGATCGGCTTCCGGCAGGCGCTGTATCTCAACGCGTTCCTGCTGGTGGAGATGGTCAAGGTCTTCGCTCGCGCGATCATCTCGCCGTCGAGCTACGGCCTTCGCCTCGTGAACGTGTCGAACCGGGCGGCACTGAAGCTCAACCGGCACATCAATGTCGTGGTCAGCGTCCTCGGCTACGGCCAGCTGCTGATCGTGCCCATCGTGAACCGCAACGTCTCCCTCGCGGGCGGCACGGCGATCTCGGCGATCCTGTCGATCTTCGTTCTGGTCTATCTCGTCGTCATCGTGATCCGGAACCGCGAGGCGGTCGCCAACTGGATCGCGCGGCGGCTCATGTCGCAAGACAGCGCGCCCGAACAAGATGACGCGGCCCCGGCGCGCGAGCGTCTTGGCGGCATCCTCGGCACGCTGACCCGCACCTGGCACTGGTTCGTCCTCGCCTATCTTGCGCTGATGGTGATCGTGGTGCTGTCGCAGCCGAACGACGTGGTTTTCGACTACATCACCCGCTCTGCGAAGGTGTTCGTGGCGATCCTGCTCGGCTCGGTGCTGGTCGGCGCAATCGGCGGCTGGCTCCGTAACGGGATCGAGCTGCCCGAGGACATCAACCAGCGCATTCCGCTTCTCGAGCAGCGTCTCAACAAGATCGTGCCGAAGATCCTGATCGCGCTTCGCGTCATCGTCGGGATTGCGGTCTTGCTCTACGCGATCAACGCGAGTGGCCTTCTGAATATCGGCGGATGGTTCTCGAGCGATGTCGGCATCGACGCGTCGGGCCGCCTCGTGTCGGTCCTTTTCATCCTCGCCGTCGCGGCGCTGATCTGGCTGGCGATGAACTCGTGGATCGACTTTCGGCTCAGCCCCGATATCGGCGCGGTGCCTACCTCGCGTGAAAAGACGCTTCTGACGCTTCTGCGGAATGCCGCGACGATCGCGCTCATCATCCTCACGCTGATGTTCGCGCTGTCCGAAATCGGCATCAATATCGGTCCGCTTCTCGCCTCCGCGGGTGTCCTTGGCCTCGCCATCGGTTTCGGCGCGCAGAAGATGGTGCAGGACATCATCACCGGTGTCTTCATCCAGTTCGAGAATGCGATGAACGTGGGCGATGTCGTGACCGTGGGCGGCACGACGGGTGTCGTGGAGAAGCTGACGGTGCGTTCGGTCTCCCTGCGCGATCTGCAGGGCACCTACCACATCATTCCGTTCTCCTCGGTCGACATGGTGTCCAACTTCATGCGCGATTTCTCCTACTTCGTGTGCGACATGGGGATCGCCTACCGCGAGGATATCGAAGAGGCGAAGCAGGCCATGTTCGACGGCTTCGAGGAGCTGCGGAGCGACCCCGACCAGAACGCGCTGATCCTCGGCGATCTCGAGTGGTTTGGCCTTAACTCCTTTGGCGACAGCGCCGTCGTGCTGCGCGCGCGGATCAAGACCGTGCCGGGCAGCCAATGGGGTGTCGGCCGGGCCTACAACGCGATCCTGAAGCGCATCTTCGACGAGCGCGGTATCGAGATCCCGTTCCCGCACCAGACGATCTTCTTCGGCGAGGCCAAGGACGGCCGGACCCAGGCCTTGCGCCTGCGGAACGTCGAGGAAGAGACGATCGAGGGCGAGGCGAGCGAGCCCGATGCGCCGAAAGCCTCGGAAGACGAGGGCAAGACGCCGACGCAGGATGCCCCGCCCGACGAGGAAGGTCCGGACGCCGATCCGGGCCGCTGAGACGCCTCACATGCAAAACGCCCCGGGCCACGACCCGGGGCGTTCTTTTTTAAGCTGGATGACGCGTCAGAGCTGCGCGTTCAAAAAGCTCATGAAGCCGTCCCAGGACGCTTCGTCGGCGTCGAGATCGTAATCGTCCGAGCCCCAGACGGTGAAGCTGTGGCGCGCGCCGCCGAAGATTTGCGCGTCGTGCTCGACCCCGGCTTCCTGCATCTCGTTCAGAACCGCGGCCATCGCGTCCATTCCCGAGACCGGGTCCGCCGAGCCGTGGAAGAGCATGATCGGGCCGGTCACGCCGTCATAGCTTTGCCCCTCGGGCGTGCCGAGCCCCGCGTGGAAGGCGGCGAACCCATCGAGATCTGCGCCCGCGCGCGCCGCTTCCAGAACCGCCGCACCGCCGAAGCAATAGCCCGAGATGACCATGTTCTCGGTTGCGCCGGGTATGTTCGACGCTTCCATGATCGAACCCATCAGGCGTTCCTGGAAAAGCTCCCGATCTTCATAGAGCGCGCCCGACAGCGCCCGGTTCTCCTCGACGCTTTGCGGGTTCTCGTCGGCCCCGTAGACGTCGATCGCGAAGGCGGTGTAGCCCGCCGCGGCGAGCATCTCGGCCCGGCGCATCTCGTACTCGGTGAGCCCGTCCCAGTCGTGCACGATGAGAACCGTGCCCTTGGTGGTCTCGAGATCCGTGTTACGGGCGACGTAGCCCTCGAACTCGGTATCGCCCACGGTGTAGGTATACGCCTCTCCGGTGATCTCGGCCGAGGCGATGCCTGCGACGAGCATCATCGGAAGTGCTGTCAGGGTTGTGCGGAACATGATGATCTCCCTCTTGGTTTTGATGACGCTAGGGAAGCTAGAGCGCATCTGCCGAAAGGAAGGGGGCACACGGCCTTGTGTGCCTCGAGCGGATGCGCTTGAACCGCGCCGATGATCCGCCGCACGCACCAGACCACCGAGAGCTTTTCCGAAGCGCTTTATTCCACCTGCGAGACCTATCGCTACGGGCTGGCGCGCACATGGTCCGAGGCTGCGCCGGTGCTCTTCGTGATGCTCAATCCCTCGACAGCGACGGAGATGGCGAACGACCCGACCATCCATCGCTGCGAGACACGGGCGCGCGCGATGAATGCAGGAGGCGTGCGGATCGCCAACCTCTTCGCGTTCCGTGCAACGCGGCCGCAGGATCTCAAACGCGCGGCAGATCCGGTCGGGCCGGAGAATGACACGTTGCTGATGGAGTGGGCCGCGGGCTCGGCGATGACCATTGCGGCGTGGGGCGTGCATGGGGCCCATCTTGGGCGGGCTGCGGCGCTCCGGCCCAAGCTTGGCACGCTCTGGCACTTGGGCTTGACCAAGGCCGGGCACCCGCGCCATCCGCTCTACGTGCCTTATGCGCGCCGGCCGGAGCGCTGGTCTGTTGACACACCTGCTTAACCACGGCTGGCGAATACTTTTGCGCGCGCCAGGCGCGACGGGCATGATCACGGCGTTGTCTTGGTTCGAGGTGTGATGCGGTGCTCTTTCTGGCGGGGCTGATGGGAATGATGATCGTCGGCTCCGTCGCCGTTCTTTCTATTGCCCCCGGCGAAGACGGACCGGACCCCGATGACATCGACGCGCCGACCTCGGCAGACGAGGCGCAGCCCACAGGTTCCGATCATGGCCTTCTGGAAGCTGCCGCGCAGCAGCTCGTCCTGACGGACGAGGGCGGCATCATGACCGCAGGTTCGCCCGATGCGGATGTGCTGACGGGCACCGATGTGACCGATCATCTCTCGGGCGGCGATGGGTCCGATACGATCCTCGGCGGCGCCGGCGACGATTCGCTCGAAGGCGAAGACGATGCTGACCGGATCGAGGCTGGTTCCGGGAATGACACGGCGCATGGCGGTGCCGGCGATGATCTTCTTTCCGGGGAGGAAGGGGACGATTCCCTCTTCGGTCATGACGGCAGCGATACGCTGTCTGGCGGTGACGGCGCGGATACCCTCGAAGGCGGGCTGGGCGACGACTGGCTGAGCGGTGACGAGGGGTCCGATGCGCTTCACGGGCGTGAGGGGAACGACACGCTCTCTGGCGGCCTCGGCATCGACACGCTCTTTGGCGGCGATGGCGACGACCTTGTTTCAGGAACCTCCATGCGCGGGATCGACGATGGTTCGGATTTCGTGAATGGCGGTGCGGGGCAGGACGTGCTGGTGCTTGGCGATGGCGATACCGGACATGGCGGCGACGGGGCGGATTCATTCCTGACCGGATACTGGATGCAGGCGGGCGGCGCGGAGATCGCGGATTTCGACAGCACCGCCGATCGCATGATCGTGGTCTACGACGAGGCTGACGGACCGCCAAACGATCTGACCTATACCGCCGACCCGGACGATGAGGGCAGCGTCCTCCTCCGTGCCGAAGATCAGGTCCTTGCCCGTTTTGCAGCCGCTACCGCACCGGCCCTCGGCGATATCATCCTGATGTCCGCGTCAGAGGCGGAAAGTTTCGCGATCTGACCTTTGGCGGCCCCAGTAGATTCCCCCTTTTCAAGGCACGGCATGTAACCTATACGCCGCGGGTCTCGAACCCAGGTTCGGAACACCTCCATCGGCCCTGCTGGACGACATCCCGGCTTGCGCCTTCACTCGAATTCAAAGGAGACCCCGATGTCGATTACGCAAGAAGAGAAGCAGAAGATCATCAAGGAACACGCGACGGCCGAAGGCGATACCGGTTCGCCCGAGGTTCAGGTTGCGATCCTGACGACGCGCATCACCGCCCTGACCGAGCACTTCAAGACCCACGCGAAGGACAACCACTCGCGCCGCGGTCTGCTGAAGCTCGTCGCGCAGCGCCGCAAGCTGCTCGACTATCTCAAGGCGCGCGACGAAGAGCGTTACCGCACCCTGATCGGCAAGCTCGGCATCCGCCGCTGACCGATCCGCACGGATTTCGCGAAGGGCCGTCCTCAGGGGCGGCCCTTTTCGCATTGTGGCGCGGCGCTGCGGCGCGCTACTCCGAGGCATGAACGACAGCTTGGACATATTCCTCGTCACCGCACCGGGACTCGAGCATTTCCTGGGGCAGGAGGCGCGCGAGGCCGGTTTCAAGGTCACCGCCAATCTGGTCGGCGGTGTCTCCATCAAGGGGGGCTGGTCCGAAGTGCGGCGCGCGAACCTGACCTTGCGCGGCGCGACACGCGTGCTTGTCCGCCTCGCGCGGTTTCCGGTCGCCAACACCGCCGAGCTCGACAATCGCCTGCGGCACCTGCCCTGGTCCGACTGGTTGCGGCGCGACGTGCCGGTGCGGGCCGACGTGTCCTGCCGGGCCTCGAAAATCTACCATGAAGGCGATGCGAAAAACCGGATCGAGCGGGCGATCGCAATGGCGACGGGGGCCGAGACCGGCGCGGGCGCGCTGGTCGCGATCAAGGCCCGGATCGAGGAGAACGTCTGCACGCTCTCCGTCGACACATCGGGCACGTCGCTGCACAAGCGGGGCACCAAGGAAGAGGTGAACAAGGCGCCGATGCGCGAGACGCTGGCGAGCCTCTTCCTGAGGGCCGCAGGGTTCGATGGGTCGGAGCCTGTCTGCGATCCGATGTGCGGCTCGGGCACGTTCATCCTCGAAGCGGCGGAGCGAGCGGCGGGCCTCCTGCCCGGGCGCGGGCGCGACTTTGCCTACGAGTATCTCGCAACGTTCGATCCCGCAGACCGCGAAGACGTCCCGCAGGGGCGGAAGAGCCAGCCGCCTCACCGCTTCCAAGGCTCGGATCGCGACGCGGGCGCGATCGCCATGTCCCGCGCGAATGCCGAGCGTGCAGGTATAGCCGATCTGTGCACTTTCGAGACGCTGCCGATCTCGGAGGTCAGCCCGCCAGATGGCCCGCCGGGCCTCGTGATCGTCAACCCGCCCTACGGCCAGAGGATCGGCGCGAAGTCCCCGCTCTTCCCGCTCTATGCCGCGTTCGGCACGCGCATGAAGGAGGCCTTTCCCGGATGGCGCATCGGGCTCGTGACCTCTGAGGCGGGTCTCGCGAAGGCGACGGGTCTGCCCTTTGGCAAGCCGGGCCCGCATGTCGATCATGGCGGCACCAAGGTGCGCCTCTGGCAGACCAAGCCGCTCTGATACCCGTGCCAGCATGACGCCGGGGCTTTCTCTTTCCAAACGCCTCGAAAACCGTTAGGGGCGTGGCTATCTGAGACGTGATGCCCTGAGCCCCCGGGCCATGCGACAGGATAGGGGGCGGCGGCAATGGGGCCGCCAATCAAACGGGAGACCCGGGATACGCCCGGGAGTGCTCCTCGATAGGATACGATGATGTTCAAAACGACGACGAAAAGCATGCAGTGGGGCGAGGATACGCTCACGCTGGAAACGGGTAAGGTTGCCCGTCAGGCTGACGGATCGGTGATCGCCACGCTGGGCGAGACCTCCGTGATGGCCAACGTGACCTTTGCCAAGCAGGCGAAGGAAGGGCAGGACTTCTTCCCGCTCACGGTTCACTACCAGGAAAAATACTATGCGGCCGGCAAGGTGCCCGGCGGCTTCTTCAAGCGCGAGGCGCGTCCGACCGAGAAGGAAACGCTGACCGCGCGCCTGATCGACCGTCCGATCCGCCCGCTCTTCGTGCCGGGCTTCAAGAACGAAGTGCTCGTGATGTGCACCGTGCTCAGCCACGACCTCGTCAACGATCCCGATATCGTGGCGATGATCGCGGCCTCCGCGGCGCTGACCATTTCGGGCGCGCCCTTCATGGGGCCGATCGCGGGCTGCCGCGTGGGTTACGAGGATGGCGAATACATCCTCAACCCCGATGTCGAGGACATGCAGAACCTGCGGGCCAACCCCGACCAGCGTCTCGACCTTGTTGTCGCAGGCACCAAGGACGCGGTGATGATGGTCGAATCGGAAGCCTACGAGCTGACCGAGGAAGAGATGCTGGGCGCAGTGACCTTCGCGCACGAGCAGATCCAGCCCGTCGTGGACCTGATCGTCTCGCTCGCCGAAGATGCTGCGAAAGAGCCGTTCGACTTCACTCCGCCGGATTATTCCGCGCTCTACGAGAAGGTGAAGGGTCTGGGCGAGACCCAGATGCGCGACGCCTATGCCATCACCGACAAGCAGGAGCGCCAGGCTGCCGTCTCCGCCGCGAAAGAGGCGATCAAGGCGCAGCTCTCCGAGGAAGACCTCGAGGACGCCAATCTCGGCTCCGCGCTCAAGAAGCTGGAATCGACCGTTCTGCGCGCCGATGTCGTGAAGAACTCGCGCCGCATCGACGGCCGGGCGCTCGACCAGGTGCGCCAGATCGAGAGCGAGACCTCCGTTCTGCCCCGGACCCATGGCTCGGCGCTCTTCACGCGCGGTGAAACGCAGGCGCTGGTCGTGACCACGCTCGGCACCGGTGACGACGAGCAGATCATCGACGCGCTCCACGGGAATTTCCGCTCGAACTTCCTCCTGCACTACAACTTCCCGCCCTACTCGGTCGGCGAAGCGGGCCGCGTCGGTCCTCCGGGACGCCGCGAGGTCGGTCACGGCAAGCTCGCCTGGCGCGCGCTTCAGGCGGTCCTGCCGGCACCGACGGACTTCCCCTACACCATCCGCGTTGTCTCCGAGATCACCGAGTCGAACGGCTCGTCCTCGATGGCATCCGTCTGCGGCGGCTCGCTGTCGATGATGGATGCGGGCGTTCCGCTGAAATCCGCGGTCGCCGGTGTCGCGATGGGCCTCGTTCTGGAAGATGACGGTGAGTTCGCTGTCCTGACCGACATTCTTGGCGACGAGGATCATCTCGGCGACATGGACTTCAAGGTCGCGGGCACCGAAACCGGCATCACCTCGCTTCAGATGGACATCAAGGTCCAGGGCATCACGCCCGAGATCATGAAGCAGGCGCTGGCGCAGGCCAAGGAAGGCCGGATGCACATCCTCGGCGAGATGAACAAGGCACTCTCCGAGGCGGGCAGCTTCTCCGATTACGCACCGCGTATCGAGACGATGCAGATCCCGACCGACAAGATCCGCGAAGTGATCGGCTCGGGCGGCAAGGTCATCCGCGAGATCGTGGAAACCTCGGGTGCCAAGGTCGACATCAACGACGAAGGCATCATCAAGATCGCATCGCCCAACGGCGAGGCCATCCAGAAGGCATACGACATGATCTACTCGATCGTGGCTGAGCCGGAAGAGGGCCAGGTCTACAAAGGCAAGGTCGTGAAGATCGTTGATTTCGGCGCCTTCGTGAACTTCTTCGGCAAGCGGGACGGCCTTGTGCATGTCTCCCAGATCGAGAACCGCCGCCTGAACCATCCGTCGGACGTGCTGAAGGAAGGCCAGGAGGTCTGGGTCAAGCTTCTGGGCTTCGACGATCGCGGCAAGGTGCGCCTGTCGATGAAGGTCGTGGATCAGGAGACCGGCGAGGAAGCCAAGAGCGAGGAAGACGCGGAGTAATCCGCAACCTCTCTACGAATGCGAAAAGCCCCGGCGGCGCCCGGGGCTTTTTCTTTTGCGACGCTCTAGGCCGCGCGCGAGTCTGAGACTGGCTCTGAAACTTGGTCGGACGAAAAAAGGCCCGGGCGCGAAGCCCGGGCCAGTCCAACAGGGAGGTGCATGTGAGGTCCCGCACATGCAACGGGCTGAAGATGCAACAAGCGAAATCTCATCAGGTTCCCGCGTGCCGCGAACGGCTCAGGACATGAGCCGATATCCGCCACTCTCGGTGACGAGCAGACGCGCATTTGACGGATCTGGCTCGATCTTCTGGCGAAGCCGGTAGATGTGCGTTTCCAGCGTGTGGGTGGTCACGCCCGCATTGTAGCCCCATACCTCATGCAAGAGCACGTCGCGCGGCACGACACCGTCGGGCGCTCTGTAGAGGAATTTCAGGATATTGGTTTCCTTCTCGGTCAGGCGAATCTTCTTTTCGGCCTCGTCCACGAGGATTTTCATCGCGGGACGGAAGGAATACGGCCCGAGCTGGAAGACCGCGTCTTCGGACTGCTCGTGCTGGCGCAGCTGTGCCCGGATACGGGCCAGCAGGACAGGAAACTTGAAGGGCTTGCTGACGTAATCGTTCGCGCCCGCATCGAGGCCGAGGATCGTGTCCGCGTC
Source organism: Roseivivax sp. THAF30 (assembly GCF_009363575.1). Taxonomy (NCBI): domain Bacteria; kingdom Pseudomonadati; phylum Pseudomonadota; class Alphaproteobacteria; order Rhodobacterales; family Roseobacteraceae; genus Roseivivax; species Roseivivax sp. THAF30. The sequence continues at coordinate 408,025 of NZ_CP045389.1, forward strand.
CGAGTCGTGCCCGGTCAGCATCAGCACGGGTGCCTTCACGCCTTGCTTTCGCATCAGCTTGCACAATTCGCGGCCATCGGTATCTGGCAACCCGACATCGAGAATGACAAGATCGTGGTGCTGCTCTTTGACCTTCTGCATGGCCTGGCTGCCGTTCTCTGCTTCGAAGACCTCGAAATCCTCGGTCAGAACGAGCTGCTCCGCGAGCGCTTCGCGCAGGTCATCATCGTCATCGACGAGAAGAATGTTTTTGAGTTGCGCCATTGGTGCGTCCTCCGTTTCTTGTGACAGAAATGTGAGCCGATGCGATCTGCGGCAAGTTTTGCTGCAAGTCTCTCACGTCGTCGTGTAAACGGCGCAGGATTATTACAGGATTGTAAGGACATGACCTCCGATCCCGCCTTCTCGCCCGACCTGACGGAGACGATTGCCCGCGCGCGCGGGGATCTGCGGATGGGCGTGCCGGTCGTCCTGCGCGCGCCCGAGAGGGCCGCGCTTGTCATGGCGGCCGAGACGTTGACCGAGGCGCGACTTGCAGCGGCGCGCGGGCTGGCGCGGCCAGTGGATCTTGCGCTGACCGGGCGGCGGGCGACCACGCTCCGCGCGCGGGCCTATGACGGCGATATCGCGCGCGTGGCGCTCCCGCCCGATGCCGATCTCGGCTGGGTGCAGGCGCTTGCCGATCCCGCCGACGATCTCGCTCGCCCCATGAAAGGCCCGCTCGAGACGCGCCGCGAGGGCAGCGCGGAGCTGCACCGGCTTGCTCTGACGCTGGCCAAGTCCGCGCGCCTTCTGCCTGCGGCTCTGGTCGTGCCTCTCGGCGAGAACGCGCCACCCGGAGGCTTGACCACGCTCGATGCCGGTCTTGCCGCGCCGCACCTGTCCCGCCTCGCGCCCTTGGAGCACGTCATCAGCGCGCGCGTGCCGCTCAAGCACGCAGAGCGCGCAAGACTGCACATCTTCCGCCCCGAGGACGGCTCCGAGGAGCATTACGCGGTCGAGATCGGCAAGCCGGACCGGGACAAGCCGGTTCTGAGTCGCCTGCACTCTGCCTGCTTCACGGGGGATCTTCTGGGCTCGCTCAAATGCGATTGCGGCCCGCAGCTCAATGCCGCGCTCGCGCAGATGGGAGCCGAGGGCGAGGGCGTGCTGCTCTATCTCAACCAGGAGGGCCGCGGGATCGGGCTTGCCAACAAGATGCGGGCCTATGCGCTGCAAGATCAGGGATTCGATACCGTCGAGGCGAACCATCGCCTCGGTTTCGAGGATGACGAGCGCGACTTCCGTCTGGGCGCGCAGATCCTTGCGCGTCTCGGTTTCGGCGCGGTGCGGCTTTTGACCAACAATCCCGCCAAGATCGCAAGGATGGAAGGCGAGGGGATCGTCGTGACAGAACGCGTGGCGCTCAAGGTCGGGGAGACGCGCTTCAATCATCATTACCTCGAGACCAAGGCGAAGAAGTCCGGTCACCTTCTCTGAACGTCGCCCCCTTTGAACCGATCGGTTCAGCCCTTAGGTTCGAACCAACAGGAGGCGATCCATGCACTATTCCCTACTCGACCTTGCCCCGGTGCCCGAAGGCACGACCACGAGGGAGGCTCTCAAGAACCTCGGAGAGCTTGCCGAACATGCCGAACGGCTCGGATATCACCGCTATTGGCTGGCAGAGCATCACAACATGCCGGGCATCGCATCGGCGGCGACGGCTGTCCTGATTGGCCATGTCGCGCAGCGCACCTCGCGGATGCGCGTCGGTGCGGGCGGGATCATGCTGCCGAACCATGCTCCGCTCGCCGTGGCCGAAGCCTTCGGTACACTCTCCGAACTCTATGACGGGCGGATCGACCTCGGGCTTGGACGCGCGCCGGGGGGAGACCAGATGGTGATGCAGGCGCTTGGCGTCACGCCCCAGCGCGCCGAGCAGTTCCCCGAGGAGGTGGCCGAACTCCTGCGCCTTTTCGGCCCGCACGAGCCTTCAGCGCCGATCAACGCTCATCCCGGCGCGGAGACAGGCGTGCCGCTCTGGATCCTCGGCTCCTCGCTTTATGGCGCACAGGTCGCGGCGCATTTCGGACTGCCCTATGCCTTTGCCTCGCATTTCGCGCCCGCCGCGCTGGAGCGGGCCTTCGAGGTCTATCGCGAGAGGTTCCAGCCGAGCGCCGCGTTCCCGCGACCGCACGCGATGCTGGCGGTGAACGTCTTCGGTGCGGATACCGAGGCAGAGGCCAAGCGGCTCAAGACCTCCATGCAGCAGGCGTTCTACCGGTTGCGGACCGGCCAGCCCGGGAAGCTGCCCGCGCCGGTGGACGATATCGGCGAGGTCATTCCCGCAGGCGCGCTGGCGCAGGTCGACGAGGCTTTGCGGATGTCGGCCACGGGCACGCCCGCGCAGGTCGAGGGGCAGCTTGCCGAGTTGATCGCCCGCCACCGGCCTGACGAGGTTATTGTCACAGGGCAGATCCACGATCACGCGGCGCGAATGCGCTCATTCGAGATCGCGGCGGGTGCGCTCTCCAACCTCGAGCGGGCGAACGCCGCATGACGCCTGCCGACATGGTCCTGACCCAGCGCGGCCTGCGCTTCCGGGGACGAACGATTCCGTGCGTGATCGGGCGGGGCGGGGTCAGGTCCGACAAGCGCGAAGGCGACGGCGCTACTCCGAGCGGCACACACCGGATTGTCGGGATGCTCTATCGTCCCGACCGGATTGCGCGGCCCGCGGACTGGGCCGTACCGATCCGGCCCGGCGATCTCTGGTCCGACGATCCCGGCCACGAGGATTACAACCTCATGGTCCGCACGCCATACCCGCACAGCCACGAGGCGCTGCGGCGCGCCGATCCGCTCTACGATCTCGTCATCCTGACAGATTGGAACTGGCCGCGTGCCGAAGCCGGGCGAGGATCGGCGATCTTCCTGCACCAATGGCGCAGGCCCGGCTATCCGACCGAAGGATGCGTCGCGTTCCGCCGCGAAGACCTGCACTGGATCGCGCCACGCATCGGCTACGAGACCCGGCTCATCGTGCCCGAGGCGCTGGGCCGGTGAGCCTTGCCGATGAGATCCGCGCCTGCCGCCTTTGCGCGGATCGCTTCGCCGCGACAAAGACCGCACATGCGCCGCGCCCGGTCGCGTGGTTCGAGCCCACCGCCACGATCCTGATCGCGGGACAAGCGCCGGGCATGCGGGTGCATCAGTCGGGCATTCCTTTCGACGATCCGTCCGGTGATCGCCTGCGTGACTGGCTCGGCGTCGACCGGGAGACATTCTACGACCGGACCCGCATCGCCATCGTGCCGATGGCCTTCTGCTTTCCGGGCTACGATGCCAAGGGCTCCGATCTGCCGCCCCCGCGGATTTGCGGGCAAACCTGGCACGACCGGGTGATGTCGGCGCTGCCGAATATCCGCCTGCGCCTCATCGTCGGCGGCTACGCGCATCGGTATCACCTGGGCGTCAGGACGGGCGTGACCGATTCCGTCGCGCAGTGGCGCGACGCCGGGGAGGGAACCTTCCCTCTGCCGCATCCGTCATGGCGTAACACTGCCTGGCTGAAGAAGAACCCCTGGTTCGAGAGCGACGTGCTGCCTGCGCTCAGGGCTGGCGTGTCCGAGGCGCTCGGCTGAAGCGCTCCTCGCGCTTGCCGCAGGGTAAGCTTCGTGGCAGGCTCTTCGCTACATATTCAGAAAATAATTGTGACGCGAGATCGCTTTCGCCTGCCGGCTACTCGCGCGTATCCTGCGCCTCAGGAAGGTCATTTCGATGCCCCGGAACATCGTCATCCTGCTCGACGGCACATCCAACGAGATCGAGAAATCCAAACACACCAATATCCTGCGGCTCTACGAATGCCTGCTGAAGCGAGACGATCAGATCGTCTATTACGATCCCGGCGTCGGCACGATCGGTGACGAGACCGCGTGGCTGCGCGTCTGGCGCAAGGCGCAGGAAATCTGGGGCATGGCGACGGGCTGGGGCCTCGATACCAACGTGAAGGAGGCGTATCGCTTTCTCGTGGAGACCTATGACAAAGGCGAGGGCAGCGCGGATCGCGACCGCATCTACATTCTCGGATTCTCGCGCGGCGCCTATTCCGCGCGTGTCCTTGCAGGCTTCATCCACGCTTTCGGCATCATGGAGCGGCGCAACCTCAATCTGCTCGACTACGCCTATCGCGCCTACAAGCGCATCGGGGAGGATGGCGACGACGATGCCTTCGCCGAGATCCGCCTGTTCGAGAAGTTTCTCGATCCCGACCGCCCGCCGATCCGGTTTCTCGGTCTCTTCGATACTGTTGCCTCGGTGATCGAATGGGGCCGCATCGCGCCCCGTCTGAAATCTCATGCCTTTACGAAGACCAACCCCAGCGTGGAGAGCGTGCGCCACGCTGTCGCGATAGATGAACGCCGGACTATGTTCCGCGCGAAGCTCTGGCCCGAGGGCGGGCTCTACAAGCGGCACCGGTTCATGAAGGACGAGGACGCCGCGCCGCAGGACGCGCGGGAGGTCTGGTTCACCGGCGTGCATGGCGATGTCGGCGGGGGCTATCCTGAAGCGGAGTCGGGTCTGGCGAAGCTGCCGCTTCTCTGGATGATCCTCGAGGCGCAGCGCCAAGGGGCCGGGTTCTGGACGCAGAGCGTCAATCGCATCGCGCGCGGTGACGGCGAGGGATATGTCCCGCCCGATCCACTGGGCAAGACGCATAATTCCATGACCCCCGGCTGGAAGCCGCTCGAGATCCTGCCGCGCCGGCAGCCCGAAGGGTCGCGCCGGCCGAGTCTTGGCGGATGGTATCTGCCGCTCTGCGATCCGCGCACGATCCCGGACAACGCACGTATCCACGCCGCCGTCATCGCGCGGGCCGAAGCACGGGGGCGCTGGCCCAAGGCGCTGCCATCGACATATCGTGTGGAGGGGACGGACGGGGCGTGAGGCTTGTTTCGCGCGCATTGCCCGGCTAACTCGCAGTCATGGACAGCGATACCCCCCTCGATCTGGCCTTCGCGGCTATGGAGGCCGCGCCTGAAAGCGACGCGGCCCGTCTCCGCTTTTACGAGCGGCTGGCCGATACGGAGCTGAATCTCCTTCTGAAAACCGAACCCACGGCCGAAACCCTCGATCCCGAGGTGTTCGAGGTCGATGGAACGTCCTTCGTTCTGGTCTTCGATACCGATGCGCGGCTTGCGGGTTTCGTCGGCCGCGCCGCGCCCTATGCCGCACTGCCGGGCCGCGTGATCGCGCAAATGCTCGCCGGGCAGGGCGCGGGCCTCGGGCTCAATCTCGATGTTGCACCGTCAGCCTACCTCATCCCGCCCGACGCGGTGGCGTGGCTTGCCGAAACGCTGGGTCACGGCCCCGAGGAAGGCGCGGCGAAACCGTCCGAGCTCTTCGCGCCGAGCGATCTTCCCGAAGCGCTCCTTACCGCGCTCGACGGGAAACTCGGCCGTGCGGCTGGCCTTGCGCGCAAGGCCTATCTCGCCGCCGTCAGCTACGATGATGGCAGCCGCGGACACATGCTCGGTATCACCGGCGCGAAAGACGGCGCCGAAGCGCCGCTCGCCCGCGCGGTGAACGAGGCGCTGGTGTTCTCCGGGATCGAAGCAGGCGCGCTCGACGTGGTATTCCTGTCAGAGACCGATCCCTTCACCGCGCGCATCGCGCGGGTCGGACTGCGCTTCGACCTTCCCGAACCGCAGGAGCCACAGCGCGCGGCACCGGCCGCGCCGGGAAGCGACCCCAGCAAGCCTCCCCGCCTGCGCTAAGGGGCGCTTTGCCGCCTCGGCGCTTGATCGTCGCGGCGAATGAATCAAGGATGCGCCCAAGACAACAGAGCCCGAGGAGGCCCGCCCATGTTCCGCCGCACACTGACCGCGCTCGCCCTCGTCGCGAGCCCCGCGCTCGCGCAAGAGACCGACCTGACCATCGCGATCCAGCTCGAGCCGCCGCATCTTGACCCGACCTCGGCCGCAGCGGGCGCCATCGACAGCGTGCTTTATTCCAACGTCTTCGAAGGGCTGACGCGCTTTGCCGCTGATGGCTCCGTCGAGCCCGCGCTCGCAGAGGATTGGGAGATTTCCGAGGACGGAACCACCTACACCTTCACTCTGCGCGAGGGCGTGAGCTTCCACGACGGCAGCGACTTCACGGCGGAGGATGTGAAGTTCACCCTCGACCGCGCCCGCGCCGAGGACAGCGTGAACGCGCAGAAGGCGCTGTTCGAGGGGATCTCCGAGGTGAACGTCGTCGATCCGCAGACCGTTGAGATCGTGCTGTCGCAGCCCGACGGCAACTTCCTCTTCAACCTTGCCTGGGGCGATGCCGTGATTGTCGCCGAAGAGAGCATCGAGAACATCAAGTCGAACCCGGTCGGCACCGGGCCGTTCACCTTCTCCGAATGGGTGCAGGGCGATCGGGTCGAGCTGGCGCGCAATTCCGAGTATTGGGGCGAGGCCCCGTCCCTCGAAGCCGCGACGATCAAGTTCATCTCAGATCCGACCGCCGCGTTCGCCGCGATGATGGCGCAGGATATCGACGCCTTCGCTGGCTACCCCGCGCCCGAGAACCTGCCGCAATTCGAGGCCGATCCACGCTTCCAGGTGATTGTCGGCTCAACCGAGGGCGAGACGATCCTTGCGATGAACAACGCCGAGGAGCCGTTCAACGACCCCGAAGTGCGTGAAGCCGTGGCCCATGCCATCGACCGTCAGGCGATCATCGATGGCGCGATGTTCGGCCAGGGCACGCCGATCGGCACGCATTTCGCGCCGCACAATCCCGATTATGTCAACCTGACGGATCTGTCGCCCTACGATCCCGAGATCGCCCGCCAGCTTCTGGCCGATGCGGGCTACGAAGAAGGGTTCTCGACCACGCTCAAGCTACCGCCGCCGTCTTATGCGCGGCGCGGCGGCGAGATCATCGCAGCGCAGCTTCGAGAGGTCGGCATCGAGACGGAGATCACCAATCTCGAATGGGCCCAATGGCTCGAGGAAGTCTTCCGCGGCAAGGATTTCGGCCTGACCATCGTCAGCCATACCGAGCCCTTCGATATCGGGATCTACGCGCGCCCGGATTACTACTTCTCCTACGACAATCCCGAGTTCCAGGAGCTGATGGCGACCCTGACCGCGACGACCGATCCCGCCGAGCGCTCCTCGCTGGTGGCCGACGCGCAGCGCATGATCTCGGAGGACTACGTCAACGCCTATCTCTTCCAGCTGGCCTATCCGACCGTCGCCGATGCGCGGCTTCGCGGCCTCTGGGAAAACCAGCCGACCCAAGCCAACCCGCTGGCCGGTGTCAGCTGGAGCGAGTGAGCGTTCGGCTGCGGCGGGCACCAGACGGAGAGGCATCATGCGGATCAGGCCGACACGCCCGGACGATGTGACGGGGATCAGCGAGATGCTGACGGCGCTTGCCGATGCCGGCAAGCGCACCCGTCCGAGCGATCCCGATTTCGTGCGCTCGACCTATGTGGAGAACGATGCGCTCGTCTCGAGCCATGTCGCCGAGAGTGAAAGCGGGCGTATTCTGGGACTTCAGGTGGTCATCCTCGCCGGGCCGGACGACCCGTTCGGCGTGCCCGAGGGTTATGGCTCCATCGGCACGCATGTGGCACCCGATGCCGGCCGTCGTGGGATTGGATCGCGTCTCTTCGAGGCGACCGAGGCCGTGGTTCGCCAGTCCGGGCTGCCCGCGGCTGATGCGAGCATCGCGGACGACAACGCCGAGGGGCTCCAGTATTACGAGGCGATGGGATTCCGGACCGACCGGGAAGGCGCGGGCCGTATCGTGAAGCGCCTGTCCTTCGCGTGATGCCGCGCCGGGTCCGCGCATGTTGAGATACGCCCTGAACCGCCTGGTCTCACTCGGGCTGAGCCTCATCGTGGCCTCGCTCGTGATCTTCCTCGTCGTGGAGGTCGCGCCTGGCGATCCGGCGAGTTTCATGCTCGGCATCAACGCGCAGCCCGACACGGTGGCGGCGCTCCGGGCCGAGCTCGGGCTCGATGTGCCGAAATGGCAGCGTTACCTGACCTGGGTCGGCGGCATGCTGACGGGCGATTTCGGCACCTCCTATACATACCGCACCCCGGTGTCGGAGATGGTCGCGGATCGGCTCTGGATCTCCCTGCCGCTCGCGCTCTACGCTTTGGCGCTGTCGACCGCGCTGGCCTTTCCCGCCGCGCTCTATGCCGCCTCGCGTCGGGGCCGCCCCGGCGACATGACGGTGATGGGAGCGACGCAGCTCGGTATCGCGGTGCCGAATTTCTGGTTCGCGATGCTGCTGGTCCTCCTCTTCGCGATCAATCTCGGCTGGTTCTCCGCGGGCGGCTTTCCGGGCTGGGACGATCCTCTTGCCGCGATGAAGGCGCTGACGCTTCCGGCCATCGCGCTAGCCCTGCCGCAGGCGGCGATCCTCGCGCGGGTCATGCGCTCCGCGCTCATCGACATCATGGCCGAGGATTTCATGCGGACGGCCCGCGCCAAGGGCCTGACACGCAGCCAGACGCTCTGGCGGCACGGTGTCCGTAACGCGCTGATCCCGGTTCTGACGATCATCGGGCTGCAATTCTCCTTCCTGCTCGCGGGCGCGATCATCATCGAGCAGGTCTTTTTCCTGCCGGGCCTCGGGCGGCTGATCTTCCAGGCCATCTCCCAGCGTGATCTGATCGTCGTCGAAAGCGTCGTGATGCTTCTCGTTTTCGCCGTGATCCTCGTGACCTTCCTGACGGATCTGGCCTATGCGGCGGTCGATCCGCGGCTGAGGCGGCGGGCATGATGCGGCGTCTCGCCCCCGGCGCGGCGCTGAGCGCGGTCTTCGTGATCGCGGCGCTCCTGTCCTTCCTGTGGACGCCGTACGCGGTCGACGGGATGGCCATCGCGAACCGCTTGCAGCCGCCGTCGGCGGCGCACCTTCTTGGCACCGATCACTTCGGGCGGGACATCCTGTCAATGATCATGGTCGGCGCGCGCACCTCCATCGCGGTGGCGCTGGTCGCGGTCGGGATCGGCATGGGGCTCGGCGTGCCTCTGGGCCTCGCGGCTGCGGCGCGGCATGGCGGCCTTCTCGACGAACTCATCATGCGCGGCAACGATCTGGTCTTCGCCTTTCCGAGCCTTGTCATCGCGATTCTCATCACGGCCATCGCGGGCCCGTCTGCGGTCAACGCGATCATCGCGATCGGCATCTTCAACGTGCCGGTCTTCGCGCGGCTGACCCGCGGCGCGGCGCTGGCGCTCTGGTCGCGGGATTTCATTCTGGCGGCCCAGGTCGCGGGCAAGGGCCGTGCTCGGATCTCTCTCGAGCACATCCTGCCGAACGTGACGAACCTCTTGATCGTGCAGGGAACCATCCAGTTCTCGCTCGGCATTCTGGCGGAAGCTGCGCTGTCCTATGTCGGCCTCGGCGCGCAGCCGCCGATCCCGTCCTGGGGCCGGATGCTTGCCGACGCGCAGACGATGGTCGCGATGGCCCCTCATGTCGCGCTGATGCCGGGGCTCGCGATCGTGCTGACAGTGCTTGGCCTCAACCTTCTGGGCGATGGCTTGCGCGACGCGCTCGATCCCAAGCTTGGCGAGGGGCGGGCATGAACGTGCTGTCGGTCGAGGCCCTCTCTGTCCGCATCGGCGCGGCAGAAATCCTGCGCCATGTCTCCCTGACCGTGGCACCGGGCGAGATCGTCGCGCTGACCGGCGAAAGCGGGTCCGGTAAATCCATGACCGCGCTTGCGGCGATGGGTCTTCTGCCTCGCGCGGCCGAGGCGTCAGGTGAGATCCGTGTCGGAGGCGCTCAGGTTTTGCACCGGCCCGAAGCCGCGCTGTGCCGGATGCGCGGTGCGGAGATGGGCATGGTCTTCCAGGAACCGATGACCGCGCTCAATCCGGTGCAGACCATCGGGCGGCAAGTGTCCGAGACCGTGCGCCTGCACAAGGGCGCGTCCTCCGCACAGGCGAAAGAGCTGGCCCGCGCCGCGCTCGACCGCGTGGGCCTGACCGAGATCCCGCTCGATCGTTATCCGCATGAGCTCTCTGGCGGGCAGCGCCAACGCGTCGTGATCGCGATGGCGACCGTGCTGCGCCCGAAGCTCCTGATCGCGGACGAGCCGACGACGGCGCTCGACGTGACGACGCAGGCGCGCATCCTCGACCTGTTGCGCCGGCTCGCGCGGGACGAGGGCATGGGACTGCTGCTCATCACCCACGATCTCGCGGTCGTGCATGGCATCGCCGACCGGCTCGCGGTGATGAAGGCGGGCGAGATCGTCGAGGCGGGACCGACCGCCGATGTCTTCGCGGCGCGCACGCATCCCTATACTGCCGCGCTCTTCGCCGCGTCCGGACACCGCGCCAGTTTGACCTCGCGCGCGGCGGACGCACCGCTTCTGTCGGTCGACGGCCTCGATCAGAGCTATGCTTTGCCGCGGACGAGCCTCTTCGGTGCGCGGCCGCGCTTCCCCGCGCTGAAGGGCGTCTCGCTCGAGATCCGCGCGGGCGAGCGGGTCGGGCTCGTCGGCGAGTCGGGCTCCGGCAAATCGACGCTGACCCGCGCGATCCTGGGGCTCGAGACGCCCGACCGGGGCGAGATCCGTCTCGGCGGCGCGGCGATCGTGCCCGGCGCAACACTGGCCGAGACGCGGGCGGATATGCAGGTCGTCTTCCAGGATCCCTATGGCAGCTTCAATCCGCGCCACCGGGTCGAGCGGCTCGTGGCCGAACCCTTTCACCTCATGGCCGATCCGCCGCGCGGCGCGGCGCGTCAGCAGGCAGTGGCGGACGCGCTCGAGGCCGTGGGGCTGAAGCCCGAGGACGCACGCCGCTACATCCACGCCTTCTCGGGTGGGCAGCGCCAACGCATCGCCATCGCGCGCGCGCTCATCACCCGGCCGAAATTCATCATCTTCGACGAGGCGGTCTCGGCGCTCGACGTGCGGGTGCGCGCGCAGATCCTCGACCTGATTGCCCGTCTCTCGGACGAATACGGGCTTGCCTATCTCTTCATCAGCCATGACCTTTCCGTGGTGCGGGGGATCACAACGCGGGTGCTGGTGCTGAGGCGCGGCGAGATCGTCGAGGAGGGGCCGACCGAAGAGGTCATGGGCGCGCCGCGCCATCCCTATACGCAAGAGCTGATCGCGGCCGCGCCGCGTCTGCCGGAAGATCGGGCCCGAACGGAGGAGAGCCATGCGACTTGAAGGAAAACGCGCCATCGTCACCGGTGGCGGCTCGGGCTTCGGCGCAGGTATCGCGCGCGCCTTCGCCGCCGAAGGGGCACGGGTCATGGTGGCCGACATCAACGAGGAAGCCTCGCGCGCCGTTGCCGCCGAGGTGAATGGCGTTGCGGCCCGCGCGGATGTGGCCTCGGGCCCGAGCGTCGATGCGATGGTGCGCCGTGCGCGCGAAGTGATGGGCGGTGTCGACATCCTGGTGAACAATGCCGGGATCACGCACATGCCGACGCCGCTGGAGGATGTCTCCGAAGAGGAGTTCGACCGTGTCTTCGCGGTCAATTGCAAATCGGTCTACCTGACCGCGCGCGCGGTGGTGCCGCTGATGAAGGAGAGCGGTGCGGGCGCCATCGTGAACATCGCGTCTACCGCCGGTCTCTCGCCACGCCCGAAGCTCAATTGGTACAACGCCTCGAAAGGCTGGATGATCACCGCGACGAAGACGATGGCAGTGGAACTCGCGCCCTCCGGCATCCGCGTGAACGCACTCTGCCCCGTTGCGGGGGAAACGCCGCTTCTTGCGTCTTTTCTTGGCGAGGACACGCCCGAGATGCGTGCGAAATTCCTCGCCACGATCCCGATCGGACGCTTCTCGACGCCCGAGGATCTGGGCCGCGCGGCGCTGTTTCTGGCCTCCGATGAGGCGTCGATGATCACCGGCACGGCGATGGAGGTCGACGGTGGCCGCTGCATCTGAGCCGAAAACGGGCCCGCGCAATACCATCACAGACGTGGCGGGGCTGCATGTGGGAAGCGCCGAGGACCGTCGGCTGAAATCGGGCGTGACCGTCCTGACGGCGGATTCGCCCTTCACGGCGTCGGTCGCGGTGATGGGGGGTGCGCCGGGCACGCGGGAGACCGACCTTCTGGCGCCCGACAAGACCGCGCCCGGCGTCGATGCGCTGGTGCTCTCGGGCGGATCGGCCTTCGGCCTCGCGGCGGCTCAGGGAGTGATGGACGCGCTCGCAGAGGCCGGGCGGGGCTTTGCCGTCCTGTCGGCGCGGGTGCCCATCGTGCCCGCGGCGATCCTCTTCGACCTCTTGAACGGCGGCGAGAAAGGCTGGGGCAAGAACCCTTATCCGTCGCTCGGCCGGGCCGCCCTCGGTGCCGCTGGCGCGGACGTCTCGCTGGGATCCGTCGGGGCGGGAGCCGGCGCGCAGACCGCTCAGGTCAAAGGCGGGCTCGGCTCTGCCTCGCTGGTGCTGGACAGCGGTGTAACCGTCGGCGCGCTCGTGGCCGTGAACCCGATGGGCTGCGTGACGACGCCGTCGGGTCGGCACTTTCACGCGGCCCCGTTCGAGATCGGCGCCGAATTCGGCGGTCTTGGGCCCGACCCCGCACGCGGGCTGCAAATGGCTCCGCCCTCGAAGAAGCTCGCGGCGATGGCGAGCCTTGGAAACACGACGATCGGTGTCGTCGCGACGGATGCGGCACTTAGTAAAGCGCAATGCCACCGTATGGCGATCGCCGCACATGACGGGCTGGGCCGCGCGATCATGCCTGCCCATTCGCCTCTCGATGGCGATCTCATCTTCGGGGCCTCGACCGGCGCGCAGGCCCTGTCCGACCCGGCGGGCGAGCTTGCCGCAATCGGCCATGCGGGTGCGATCTGCATGGCGCGCGCCATCGCGCGGGCGATCTGGGAGGCCAGTCCCGAGCCGGGCGATCTGCTGCCGACCTTCCGCGAGACGTTGGGCTGAGATGCGAGGGGCCAGCCCCTCGCGCTCCCCGCGGGTATTTGGGCCAATCCAAAGAGACAGTCAGTCGGGAAGCAGGAGCTTCTCGAGCACCCGGGCCATCACGCGGGCGCTTTCGAGCATGTCCGTGACCGAGATCCATTCGTCCGGCTTGTGGGCCAGCTCCAGCTTACCCGGCCCGTAAGCCACGCAGTTCTTCAGACGGCCGATGCGGTCGATATGTTTCTGGTCGTAGCTCCCCGGTGAGGCCACATGCTGGGCCTTCGACCCGAGCGTTTCGGCGATGGCGGCTTCGAGCGTCGTGACCACCGGCGCTGCAGGATCGGTCATGGAGGGGATAACGCGATTGATCTCGCGCAGCTCGTAATCGAAATTCGCGCGCCGCGCTTTCAGCCCGTCGAGAAGGCCGCGCATCTCTGCTTCGACCGCGTCGATGCCCTCCTCGATCAGGAAGCGGCGGTCGATGGTGATCCGGCAGCTGTCCGGTACGCAATGCACGGGCAGGGCGCTGCTGTCCTCTGGCTCTTCCGGCTGGCCGCCATGTATCGCGTTGATGTTCATGGTCGATGCGCGCGCGCCATCGGGAATGACCGGCATCTCGGTGCGCCGCGACGCGAGAGCTGGAAAAAGGTCGCGTTCGAACGCGTCCAGAACCGCGCCCATGTGCCGGATCGCGCAATCGCCAAGGAAAGGCATCGCGCCGTGGGCGATTTCGCCCTTTGTTTCGATCTCGGCCCACCAGCCGCCACGATGGCCGAGGCAGATCCGATCCTTGCCGAGCGGTTCGGGGATGATGACGTGATGCACGCGATCCGGATCGAACCAGCCCTGTTCGGCAAGATAGGCAACCCCGCCATAGCCGCCCGATTCCTCGTCCGCCGTGCCGGAAATCTCGATCGCGCCCGCGAAATCGGGATGCTCGATCAGGAACGCCTCGGCGGCGAGGATCGAGGCGGCAAGCCCGCCTTTCATGTCGCAGGCGCCGCGCCCGTAAATCCGGTCGCCGTCTAGCTCTGCGCCGAACGGGTCTCGGGTCCAACCGGCGCCCACTTCCACGACGTCGATATGGCTGTTGAAATGCACGCATTGTCCGGGCCGCGCGCCTTCGCGCCGCGCGACGAGGTTCCAGCGGGGATACGCGTCGCTATCGCCCGGCGCGCCCGTCGCACGGACCAGGTGCGTCTCGAACCCGGACAGTGCGAGCCGTGTTGCCAGATCTTCGCAAATATCGCGGTAATGCTCGCCGGGCGGGTTCAGCGTGGGCACGCGCAACAGGCTTTGCGTCAGCGCGATCAAGTCGTCGCGCGCATCCTCGATGCGGGTGGCCAGCCGGTCGGTCATGGCCATACTCTCAGGTCTTGGCGCGCCGCGCGCAAGCGCTCAGGAGCGTGGCAGAGCGGGAATGCGTCCCAGCGGCAGAGGCCCGAGCCTGACGCGACCGTCGTCGATCCGCAACTCGGCACTCGGATTGCCGCCGCCGGAGATCCGGCCGAGCACCGAGAGAACATTTTGCAGCGGCGGAACCAGGATGGCGGGAAGCCGGCCGCTCTCCTGCGCCTCCTCGAGAAGCGCCTCCCAGTCTTCCGCGCGCAGCGCCAGTGTGCCGGTGGCACGACCATCGCTGCCGAATGACAGAGGCCCGGACAACGCAACGCGGCCCGCACCATCGGCATATTCGAGCGTGGAGAGGTCGATCTCGCGCAGCGTTCGAGGATCGGTCGGATCACTGGTGCCGAGCATGGCGTTCAACGTCACACGGGCGTCCGTGGCAGCGGCGTCCGCGCTTTCGGCCGGATAGGCATTGAAAGCCGCGCGCCACATCTCGGGGCCGCCAGAGGATTGCAGCGCAGCGGTCATCTGGGCGAGGTGAACGGACCCGGCTTCGTTATGCGCGAGACTGATTGCGCCGCTTTCGGCGGCGACGCGATCGAGGCGGCCCTCCTGCCACACCGCGCTGGCCCGAAGACCTTCGCCGTCGATGCGCCAGGTGGACCCGCCGCGCTCGACAATCTGCTCGCCGGATGCCGCGACGATGAGGTGGTTCGGGCGGTAGACAAGGCGCATGACCTGCAATTCGGGCACCTGCCAGCGGGGCCCGTCCTCGGGCGCGAGCACCAAGTCCGAGAACCGCGCATCGAGGCGGTTGGGAAATCCTCTGACAGCGATCTCGGACGCCTCGGCGGTCCAGCCTTCGGCGCGGCGGGCCTCGAACCAGGTATCGATCTCGGCGCGCAACGCGCGGGCCTGCCAGACCCAGAGTCCCGACCAAAGAAGGGCGGCCAGGATGACGGCGAGTGTCAGTCTCTTCACGGGGGATGCCTTTCCTGCACGTGCGATCCGTGTTTAGAGCCATGCCAGGCAAAGGACCAGAAACCATGACACTTTGGGTCTTCGGATACGGATCACTTCTTTGGAACCCGGGCTTCGAGGTGATCGAGCAGGTGCCGGCGCGGCTCTCGGGGTATCGGCGGAGCTTCTGCATGCGCTCGATCCACCATCGCGGCACACCGGAAGAGCCAGGCCTGGTTCTTGCGCTCGACGCATCGGACGAGGCGCATTGCGACGGTCTGGCACTGGCCGCCGCGCCTGACCAGAGCGAAGCGGTCCTCGCCTACCTGCGCGAGCGGGAGCTTGTCTCGGCGGCCTATCTCGAACGTCTTTTGCCGCTCGCCCTCGAAGATGGGCGCGACGTGACGGCGCTCGTCTACGTGATCGACCCCGATCATGTGCAATATTGCGCGCTCGAGCTCGAGGAACAGGCGCAGATCATCGCACAGGCTGTCGGGGGCCGCGGGCCGAACAGTGAATATCTCTACAACACCTCCACGCATCTGGAGACCTTGGGCCTGCCCGATGCAGAGCTGCAATGGCTGGACAAACGGGTGCGTGAGTTGACCGCATAAACCTTTCCTTGACTGGGCAAGGCGTCTAACCTTCGCCCAACGATAACCGAGCGTCAGGAGCGATCCCCTTGGATCAACCGGACCTAGAGGCCGAGCCGCATTTTTCGCAACCGCTGCGCCAGGTGTTCCTGATGCTGGCGGTGCTTGGCCTGTCGGCCTTTGGCGCGATCATGGCCTTGCCTTCGGTGCTGCCGGTCTTCCAGGCAAATCCCTATCTCAACGGCTTCATCCTGTTCGTCTTCGGGATCGGGGTGCTCGCGTGTTTCTGGCAGGTGGTGCAGCTGATGTACTCGGTCCGCTGGATCGAGGATTTCGTGCACGGCAAGGCCAAGGCGGGGCGCGCGCCGCAGCTGCTGGCTCCGCTTGCAACGCTCTTGCGGGCGCGCGGTCGGCGGATGAAGATCGCCACGACGTCGAGCCGGTCGATCCTCGACTCGGTCGCGCAGCGGATCGACGAGGCGCGGGAAATCACCCGCTACATCGTCTCGCTGCTGATCTTTCTTGGACTTCTCGGCACGTTCTGGGGACTTGCAACGACGGTTCCGGCGCTCGTGGATACGATCCGCGGGCTTGCCCCGCAGGAGGGCGAGAGCGGAACCGATGTTTTCTCGCGGCTCATCGGCGGGCTGGAAAGCCAGCTCGGCGGCATGGGGATCGCGTTTGCCTCCTCGCTTCTGGGGCTGGCAGGATCGCTGATCGTGGGGCTCCTCGAGCTTTTCGCGGGGCATGGCCAGAACCGCTTCTATCGCGAGCTCGAGGAATGGCTGTCGTCGATCACGCGGATCGGCGTGTCGGCCGGGGATGGCGAAGGCGCGGGCGAGATGTCGGGCGCGGCCTTGGCGCTCGAGCAGGTGGCCGATCAGCTCGACGGGATGCAGAGGCTTTATGCCCGCTCCGAGGATGGGCGCTCTGAGATCGAGGGACGTCTTGCACAACTGGCGGACAGCGTGGAGCGCATGACCGAGCGGATCGAGGCCTCCTCGCCGTCTGCCGCGACCTTCGCGCGGCTCGCGGACGGGCAGGAACGGTTGATCGAGGCATTGTCGCACCAGGAAGAGACCGGGCTCGACGCCGAAAGCCGGATGCGTCTGCGGTCGATCGACGTTCAGATGCTGAGTATCCTCGAAGAGATGTCCGCGGGCCGGCAGGAGAGCATGGCAGAGATCCGCACCGATCTGGCCGCGCTCAGCCGCGTTCTGGGGCAGATGAGCCGCCAGCAAGGGCGTTCGGGCGATACGCCAACACGGCCGCAGCGCGTCACCCGTCGGCAGGAGGGCTGAGTCATGGCGCTGTCGCGCCGGACAGGGCAACGGTTCCAGAGCTCGATCTGGCCGGGATTCGTGGACGCGATGACCGGGCTCCTCCTGGTGTTGATGTTCGTGCTGACGATCTTCCTGGTGATCCAGGCGGTCCTGCGCGAGACGATCACGGGCCAGGAAACGCAACTGACCTCGCTCACCGAGCAGATTGCGGCCCTCTCCGAAGAGCTTGGCATGGCGGAGCGGCGCAACACTGCGCTCTCGAACAATGTCAGCTCGCTCGAAGCCACGCTCGACAACCGCGACGCGCGGATCCTCGAACAGGAGAGCATCATCACCTCGCTCAGCGCCGAACGGGACCGGCAGGCTGCCGCGCTCGAAGAGGCGGAAGGGCAGATCAGCGATTTCGAGGATCGTGTCGCGGCGCTTCTGGCCCAGCAGGATCGCGCGGAGGAGCGGATCGCGGACCTGACCGCATCGCGTGATGAGCTGGAAGCGGCACAGCAAGAGCTGATCTCGGAGCAGGAGGCGCTTCAACTGGCACTGTCCCAGGCCCGCGACGAGGTCGATGCCAACGAGGAAGCGGCGCGGCTCGCGGCCGCCCGGCGGGAGGCGCTCGAAGCGCTTGTCGCGGATCTGCGGGCCGAAAATGCGGGTGCCGAAGATCAGCTCGCGCAGCTCTCGGGGCAAGTCGATGAGCTGAGCGAGGCGTTGAGCGAGGAAGAGGCCGCCCGGCTGGCCGAAGCAGAGGCCGCCCGTGCCTTGCGCGCCCGCCTCGAGACCGCCGATGCCGAACTGACCGCGATGACCTTGCGCCTCGAGGAGCAGCGCCGCGAGGCCGAGGAAACGCTCACTCTATTGGCGGCGGCGCGCGCGGCCGAGGACGAATTGAACACCCGGCTCGCTGCCGCGCTCGAAGGACGCGAGGCATCGCGGGAGGTCGAGGCCGATCTGCGCGAGGAGCTGGCGCGGGCACTCGCGGCTCAGGCAGCCTCGGAAGCCGCCGTCGAAGAGGCGATGAGCGAGGCGGAGCAGCAGGCGACGCTTCTGGCCACTGCGCGCGACACGCTGTCAGAGGAGCGCGAGCGGGCCACGGAAGCGGAGCGCGAAAGCGAGGCGCTTAGCCAATCGCTGGCGCAGGTGCGCCGGCAACTCGCCTCGCTGCAGGAGACCTTGCAAGCCGCCGAGGCGGCGGATGATGCGGCGCAGGTCCGGATCGACAATCTTGGCTCGCGGCTGAACGCGGCGCTTGCACGGGCCGCAGACGAGGAGCGTCGCCGCCGGGAAGCCGAAGAGGAAGCCCGTCGCCTCGAGGCGGAACGCGCGGCACGGCTCGAGGAGGAGAACCGCAACCTCGCACGCTATCGCTCGGAGTTCTTCGCCGAGCTGCGCGACCTTCTGGCCGACCGCGAGGGTGTGCGGATCGAGGGCGACCGGTTCGTCTTCTCCTCCGAAGTGCTGTTTGCGCCGGGTTCCGCGGATCTGTCGGCGGGGGGGCGCCAGCAGATCGCCAATGTCGCGGGTATCCTGCGGGACATCTCGGACCTCATTCCCGAGAGCATCGACTGGGTCATCCGGGTTGATGGACATACCGATTCCACACCGCTTCTGCCTGGTGCCGAATTCGCCGACAACTGGGAGCTCAGCCAAGCGCGCGCCTTGTCGGTCGTACGGTTCCTGACCGACACGCAAGGTATCCCGCCTTCACGGCTCGCGGCGAACGGCTTCGGGGAATACCAGCCCATCAACGAGGCCGATACCGCAGCGGCGCGTGCGCAGAACCGCCGCATTGAGTTGAAACTGACCGAGAAGTAGCTCTTTCGCCCTGTCAGGCGTTATCGCACCGAGACATAGGCGTGGCGCACCGCGATCACCGTCTCGCCGCGCATGAGACGGGCCGTGCCGGTATAGTCGCCGGACGGCCAGCCCTCCTCGGGCGCGCGGCGGCCGAAGGCGCGGAAGGCCTGGGCGTCACCCGTCTTCACGAGGATCGAGTGGTCGAAGACGGGACGGTCCGGTCCGTTCGCCTCGAGATGGAGGACATCGCCGCGCTCTGCGTGGAACATGTGTGCATAAAGCACGAGCGCTGTGTCCGCGGCGAGACTATCGACGCGGGCATCGCCATTTTGCACCTCGGAAAACTCGGGCACCCGGTTCGAAAATCCTGCTGTGAAGAGTCCGGTCTCGACGTAAGGTGGCGCGTCCTCCCAGAGGGTCGGCGCGGTCGCGCTGCAGATGCCAGCCGCCTCGTAGTCGAACGGATCGATACTCTCTCCGTCGCGGAGCACGGTGAAATGCAGGTGCGGGTAATTCGTTTGACCCGAAAGGCCGATGCGCCCAAGCGCCTGCCCCCGTTCCACGCTATCGCCCTCGACGACGGTCAAGGAGCCTTTGGCGAGGTGGCAGTAAAGCGTGTGCAACCCATCCCCATGATCGAGGCGCACCGCGTTGCCGCATTCGATGCCCGAGATGGCTTCCGCGTTGTCCATGCGTCGGTCTTCGACGCCGTCCCTGAGCGCGGCGATGCGTCCCGGTGCGGCGGCGAGAACATCGACCCCGGCGAGGCGCTGTGCGTCGGACAAAAGCGCGATGTCGGTGCCGCTATGCGCGTCCCGGCTTTTGAGCCCGCACATGAAGTCGCTCATGCCCGGGCCGGGCGTCGCATCCACGTAATCTTCGATGAAACAGGTGCGGCCGTTGTCGCAATCGACGGGCCAGGAAAGCAAAACCTCCGCCGCGGTGGGCGCGGCGGAGGTTCCTGCGATCAGCGCGAGAAGCGCCGACCTAATCATTCAGCCGTCAGGAGCGGCGGCTTCTTGGAGGACAGACGCCGCTTTTCGGGCCCGTCGAGCTGCAGGTCGAGCTCGCCGTCCTTCACCGCGACTCGAACGATTCCGCCCTTGGAGAGCTTGCCGAAGAGAAGCTCCTCGGCGAGCGGCTTCTTGATATGCTCCTGGATCACGCGGCCCAGGGGACGCGCGCCCATCTTGTCGTCGTAGCCGCGCTCTGCCAGCCATTCCGCGGCGGGCTGCGTCAGCTCGATGGTCACGTTGCGGTCCAAAAGCTGCGCTTCGAGCTGCAGGACGAACTTCTCGACCACGCGGAGGATCACCGACTTCGGCAGCGGCTGGAACGAGATCACCGCGTCGAGACGGTTGCGGAATTCCGGCGTGAACGTCCGCTCGATCGCGGCGGTATCCTCACCCTCGCGGCGGTCACGGCCGAAGCCGATCGCCGCTTTCGCCTGCTCGGTCGCACCGGCATTCGAGGTCATGATGAGGATCACGTTGCGGAAATCCACCGTGCGACCGTTATGGTCGGTCAGCGTGCCGTGATCCATCACCTGCAGCAGGATGTTGTAGACATCCGGGTGCGCCTTCTCGATCTCGTCGAGCAGAAGCACGCAATGCGGGTGCTGGTCCACACCGTCGGTGAGCTGGCCGCCCTGGTCGAAGCCGACATAGCCCGGAGGCGCGCCGATCAGGCGGCTGACCGCGTGCTTCTCCATGTACTCGGACATGTCGAAGCGCAGCAGCTCCACTCCGAGAGAATCGGAGAGCTGTTTGGCCACCTCGGTCTTGCCGACGCCGGTCGGGCCCGCGAACAGGTAGTTGCCGATCGGCTTGTCAGGCTCGCGCAGGCCTGCCCGCGCCAGCTTGATCGCCGAGGACAGCGCCTCGATCGCGAGGTCCTGCCCGAAGACGACGCGCTTCAGCGTGCTTTCGAGATCCTTGAGCACCTCGGCATCGTCCTTGGAGACGTTCTTCGGCGGGATCCGCGCGATCTTGGCGACGACGGCCTCGATTTCCTTCGTGCCGATGGATTTGCGGCGCTTCGATTCCGCCAGAAGGTGCTGCGCCGCGCCAGCCTCGTCGATCACGTCGATCGCCTTGTCGGGCAGCTTGCGGTCGTTGATGTAACGCGCCGACAGCTCGACCGCGGTCTTGATCGCGTCGTTCGTGTACTTGATCGCGTGGTGCTTCTCGAAATAGGGCTTGAGGCCCTTGAGGATCTTCACGCTGTCCGCGACCGTCGGCTCGTTCACGTCGATCTTCTGGAACCGGCGCGACAGGGCGCGATCTTTCTCGAAGTGCTGACGGAACTCCTTGTAGGTGGTGGACCCCATCGTGCGAAGCTTGCCGCCCTGAAGCGCGGGCTTCAGGAGGTTCGAGGCATCCATCGCGCCGCCCGAGGTCGCGCCCGCACCGATCACGGTGTGGATCTCGTCGATGAACAAGACCGCGTCGGGATGCTCTTCGAGTTCGGTCACGACGGCTTTCAGACGCTCCTCGAAGTCGCCGCGATAGCGGGTGCCGGCGAGCAGCGCGCCCATGTCGAGCGAGAAGATCGTGGTCTTGGAGAGAACCTGCGGCACCTCGCCCTGCACGACCTTGCGCGCGAGACCCTCGGCGATGGCGGTCTTGCCTACGCCCGGATCGCCCACGAGGAGCGGGTTGTTCTTGCGGCGGCGGCAAAGCACCTGGATGCAGCGCTCCACTTCCTGCTCGCGGCCGATGAGCGGGTCGACATCGCCCTTGCGCGACTTCGCGTTGAGGTCGACGCAATACTTGGCGAGCGCGGATTCCTTGCCATCGTCGGACGGCGCGGCATCGGCTGTCTGTGCGTCCTCGTCATCGCTCGATCCCTGGACGGGACGGCTTTCGCCGTAAGCGGGGTTCTTCGCGACGCCATGCGCGATGAAGTTGACCGCGTCGTAGCGGGTCATGTCCTGCTCTTGCAGGAAGTAGGCCGCGTTCGACTCGCGTTCGGCAAAGATTGCGACGAGGACATTCGCGCCCGTCACCTCTGTCCGGCCGGAGCTTTGCACGTGGATCGCCGCACGCTGGATCACGCGCTGAAAGGCCGCAGTAGGCACGGCTTCGGAGCCTTCGATGTCGGTGACGAGGTTCGACAGATCATCGTCGATGAACTCCACCAGCGTTGTGCGCAGCTCTTCGGTATCCACGTCGCAGGCTTTCATCACGCGGGCCGCGTCTGGCTCGTCGATAAGGGCCAGCAGCAGATGCTCTAGCGTGGCGAACTCGTGGCTGCGCGAATTGGCAAGCGCCAGCGCCGCGTGGATGGACTGCTCAAGAGAGTTCGAGAATGAAGGCACGGGCGGTGCTCCTCTTGTCTGCGCCGAGGCGGTTTCCCCAGCATTGCCTCTTGAAGTTAAAGTTTGGTCGATTGCCGCACTGCTTCAAGTTTTTTCTGTGGCCTTGATGGTCACAAATCCGGAACTGTCATGCAATCGCCCGCATCACAGGCGATCAGAATGAATCCTTCCGGCGTCGTATTTCAGCGAAGACCTCCGCCGCGGGCGCATCTGTCATTCCGAGGTTTTCCCGGATTGGGGCGTCGCCCGCACGCAAGAAGGGGTTGGTGGCCAATTCTTCCGACAGACGCGAGGGAACAGTCGGCTCACCCTTCGCACGGGCCGCTGCCACCGCGTCTACACGAGATTTAAGCGCATCGCTGTCCGGTTCAATAGTAAGCGCGAAACGTCCGTTCGCTTCGGTGTATTCGTGGCCCGAGCAGATCGTCGTCTCGGGTGGCAGTTTCGCGAGCTTGGAAAGGCTCTCCCACATCTGCTCCATCGTGCCCTCGAAGACACGCCCGCAGCCGAGCGCCATGAGGCTGTCGGCGGTGAAGGCGATTTCCTCTTGCGGCAGATGGAAGGCGATATGCCCGATTGTATGGCCAGAGACGTCCATGACATGCACTTCGCGGCCGGCGAAATCGAAGCTGTCGCCATCGCCGACCTTGCGATCGAGATCGGGAAGGCGATGAGCATCGGCGCCTGCACCCGTCACCGTGGCGGATCGCCCGTCGAGCAGCGCGCCCAGCCCCTGGACATGGTCGGGATGGTGGTGCGTGATCCATACCTCCGACAGGGTCCAGCCCCGGCTGTCGAGCGCTTCCGCGAGGGGCGCAGCCTCGGGCACGTCGATCACGGCGGTCGCGCCGCTATCGGGATCGTGCAAGAGGTAGGCGTAATTGTCCGAAAGGCAGGGCACGGTCACGAGCTCAAGGGGCATGGCGTTTTCCATCACTCTTTGTCAGGGTTCCCTTAAGGCTAGGACGGCGGCAGGGGCCCGGCAATGCATCTCGACGTGCGCGATCTGAAGGACTTCTATTACAGAAGCGCGCTCGGCCGCGAAGTGCAGAAGGTGATCCGCACGGAGGTGCGCTTCACCTGGCCCAATACGCACGGCCACACCGTTGCAGGCTACGGGTTCGCCGCGCCGCTTCTACGCCCGTTCCTCTCGGACAGCCGCCGTGTCGTGGCACTGATGCCAGCACCGCAGGGCGTGATCTCCTGGCCGGCGGGACTGCCGAATGTTTCGGTCCTTTGCGAAGAAACGCGCTGGCCGCTCGAGACGGGCCACGTGGACCGGCTCGTCGTCATGCACGGGCTCGAGACATCCGATGATGCCTCGGCGCTCCTCGATGAATGCTACCGCGTGCTGGGGCCGGGAGGCGAGGCGCTGTTCATCGTGCCAAATCGCACGGGGCTCTGGGCGCGGTCCGACCGGACACCCTTCGGATATGGCCGCCCCTATTCGCTGAGCCAGCTCGAGAACCTTCTCTCCTGGCACGATTTCGTGCCGGACGATCACGTCTCGCTGCTCTACCAGCCGCCCTCTACCCGGCGATTCTGGATGAAGACCGGCGCGATGTGGGAGCGGATGGGCCGCGCCATTCCGGCGGTGATGGCGGGCGGTGTCATGGCGGTGCGTGCGGTCAAGCGGCATCCTCCGCGTCCGCGCGGCACGCAAGAACGGGTGCGCGCGCCCCTTGGCGCGCTGGCGCCCAAACCGTTGGCAAAGCCGGTCTGACCGCAATTGGGGCCGGGCAGATCGCGGGAATCGTTTCAAAAGGTTGAAATTTCGTTGCCGCTCAGGGGGTTCGGAGCGGCACAGAAGGTCGCACCTGGCGATGTCTTGGGCTAAGTCCTTGGATTCACAGGAAACGGCGGTTTTCTCTAAAAGCGCCCTAGCATGTTGCGGGGTCGGGTATGCTCTGCTACATCCGCGCTGATTTCAGCGCCCCGGCTCCTGCCGGGAGACAAAAACGCCTCCGGGTCCGCATCGCGACGGGCCACGGGGGCTTGATAGCGGAAGGATGGACGTGTCTGAACCAGCTTCGATTTCCTCCGGCATCGCAGAGCGCTATGCAGCGGCCGTCTTCGAACTCGCCCGGGAGGCTGATGCGCTCGACACGCTCGAAGCCAATCTCGACGATCTCGCCCAGGCTCATGCGGACAGCAGCGATCTGCGCGACCTGATTCACTCGCCGGTCTACAGCCGCTCCGTTCAGGAGCAGGGCATCCGGGCCGTGGCCGACAAGATGGGCCTGATGGATACTCTCAAGAACGCGCTCGCGCTGATGGCTTCGAAGCGGCGCCTCTTCGTGCTGCCCGCGCTCATCGTGCAGCTGCGCGAGATGATTGCCGATGCCAAGGGCCTCGTGACCGCCGACGTGACCACCGCGGTGGAACTGTCGAGCGAGCAATCCAAGAAACTTGCCGAAACGCTCAAGGCCTCCGTCGGCCGCGACGTCCAGATCAAGACGACCGTCGACGAGAGCCTCATCGGCGGTCTTATCGTTAAGGTGGGCTCGAAGATGATCGATACCTCGATCCGCTCGAAGCTCTCCTCCCTACAGAATGCAATGAAAGAGGTCGGATAAATGGGTATCCAAGCAGCCGAAATTTCTGCGATCCTGAAGGAGCAGATCAAGAACTTCGGTCAGGAGGCCGAGGTTGCCGAGGTGGGTCGCGTTCTGTCTGTCGGCGACGGGATTGCCCGTGTGCACGGTCTCGACAAGGTGCAGGCCGGCGAGATGGTCGAATTCCCCGGCGGGATTCGCGGCATGGCGCTCAACCTCGAGCAGGACAACGTCGGTGTCGTGATCTTCGGTTCCGACCGCGACATCAAGGAAGGCGACACGGTCAAGCGCACGAACTCGATCGTGGACGTGCCCGTCGGTGATGGCCTCCTCGGCCGCGTCGTGGACGGCCTCGGCAATCCGCTCGACGGCAAGGGCCCGATCGAATCCACCGAGCGCCGCCTCGCGGACGTCAAGGCGCCCGGCATCATGCCGCGCAAATCGGTGCACGAGCCGATGGCGACCGGCCTCAAGGCCGTCGACGCGATGATCCCGATCGGCCGCGGCCAGCGCGAGCTGATCATCGGCGACCGTCAGACCGGCAAGACCGCCGTGGCGCTCGACGCGATCCTGAACCAGAAAACCTACAACGAGCGCGCAGGCGACGACGAGAGCCAGAAGCTCTACTGCGTCTACGTCGCGATCGGCCAGAAGCGCTCCACCGTGGCGCAGCTGGTGAAGAAGCTCGAAGAGACCGGCGCGATCGAATACTCGATCGTCGTGGCCGCGACCGCGTCCGACCCCGCGCCGATGCAGTATCTCGCCCCGTACACCGCGACCGCGATGGGCGAATACTTCCGCGACAACGGCCGGCACGCGCTGATGGTCTACGATGACCTCTCCAAGCAGGCCGTGGCCTACCGCCAGATGTCCCTCCTGCTCCGCCGCCCGCCGGGCCGCGAAGCCTACCCGGGCGACGTGTTCTACCTTCACTCCCGCCTGCTCGAGCGTTCGGCGAAGCTGAACGAAGAGAACGGGTCCGGCTCGCTCACCGCGCTGCCGATCATCGAAACCCAAGGCGGCGACGTCTCGGCCTTCATTCCGACCAACGTGATCTCGATCACCGACGGCCAGATCTTCCTCGAGACCGACCTCTTCTACCAGGGCATCCGCCCGGCGGTGAACACGGGCCTCTCGGTGAGCCGCGTGGGCTCCTCGGCGCAGACCAACGCGATGAAGTCGGTCGCGGGCCCCGTGAAGCTCGAGCTCGCGCAGTACCGCGAGATGGCGGCCTTCGCCCAGTTCGGCTCGGACCTCGACGCGGCGACCCAGCGCCAGCTGAACCGTGGTGAGCGTCTGACCGAGCTGATGAAGCAGCCGCAATACTCGCCGCTGACGAACGCCGAGATCGTGGTCATCATCTTCGCCGGCACCAACGGCTACCTCGACAAGATCAAGACGTCCGATGTGGGTCGTTTCGAGCAGGGTCTCCTGCAGCACCTGCGCGGCAAGCATTCCGATCTTCTCGACTGGATCACCAAGGAAGATCCGAAGGTGAAGGGCGATGCCGCCGACAAGATCAAGGCTGCGCTGGACGAATTCGCCGCCGACTTCGCGTAAGGAGAGAGCCTCGTGGCAAATCTCAAGGACCTGAAGAACCGGATCTCCTCGGTCAAATCGACCCGGAAGATCACGAAGGCCATGCAGATGGTCGCGGCGGCAAAGCTCCGCCGTGCCCAGGACGCGGCCGAGAGCGCGCGTCCCTATGCCGAGCGGTTCAACGCCGTCATGGGGTCGCTCGCGGCTTCGGTCGGGGACAGCGACAGCGCGCCGCGTCTTCTGCGCGGCACGGGCAGCGACAAGGTGCAACTTCTCGTCGTGATGACCGCCGAGCGCGGTCTGTGCGGCGGGTTCAACACCAATATCGCCAAGCTTGCGCGGTCCCACGCGCAGAAGCTCAAGGCCGACGGCAAGGAGGTCAAAATCCTCACCGTCGGGCGCAAGGGCCGCGACCAGCTCAAGCGTGACCTCGGGGAGCACCTCGTCGGGCATGTCGATCTGTCGGACGTGAAGCGCCTGTCCTACCCGGACGCGCAGAACATCGCCAAGGATCTGCTCGAGCGGTTCGACAACGAGGAATTCGACGTCGCCACGATCTTCTACTCGAAGTTCGAAAACGTCGTGAGCCAGATCCCGACCGCGCAGCAGGTCATCCCGGCCGATTACGATACCGGGGAGGCAGATGGTTCGGAGGGCAGCACGCTCTACGACTACGAGCCCTCGGAAGAAGAAATCCTGCGCGATCTTCTGCCGCGCGGTGTGGCGACGCAGATCTTCGCGGCGCTCCTCGAGAACGCGGCCTCGGAGCAGGGCGCACGGATGTCGGCGATGGACAACGCCACGCGCAATGCGGGCGAAATGATCGACGACCTCACGATCGAGTACAACCGCACCCGCCAGGCCGTGATCACCAACGAGCTGATCGAAATCATTTCGGGCGCCGAAGCCCTTTAAGAACCGGAGAAGACACATGGCAAACGCGAAAGGCAAAGTGACGCAGGTCATCGGCGCCGTCGTTGACGTGCAGTTCGACGATCACCTGCCCGCGATCCTCAACGCGCTCGAGACCGACAACAATGGCAAGCGCCTTGTTCTCGAAGTCGCGCAGCACCTGGGCGAGAACACTGTCCGCTGCATCGCGATGGACGCGACCGAAGGCCTCGTGCGCGGTCAGGAAGTCAGCGACACCGACGGTCCGATCACCGTGCCGGTGGGCAACGCGACCCTCGGCCGTATTCTGAACGTCATCGGTGAGCCGGTGGACGAGGGCCCGGAGGTCAATGCGGACGAGTATCGCCCGATCCACGCAAACGCGCCCGAGTTCAACGAACAGTCGACCGAGTCCGAAGTGCTCGTGACCGGCATCAAGGTGATCGACCTGCTGGCCCCCTACGCCAAGGGCGGCAAAATCGGCCTCTTCGGCGGTGCGGGCGTCGGCAAGACCGTTCTCATCATGGAGCTCATCAACAACATCGCGAAGGTGCACTCGGGCTTCTCCGTGTTCGCCGGCGTGGGTGAGCGCACCCGTGAAGGCAACGACCTCTATCACGAGATGGTCGAGTCCAACGTGATCAAGCCCGACAACCTGCCCGAGAGCCAGGTGGCCCTGGTCTACGGTCAGATGAACGAGCCTCCGGGGGCACGCGCCCGCGTTGCGCTGACCGGCCTGACGCTGGCCGAGCAGTTCCGCGACCAGTCGGGCACGGACGTTCTGTTCTTCGTCGACAACATCTTCCGCTTCACCCAAGCGGGCTCCGAGGTGTCGGCGCTTTTGGGACGTATCCCCTCCGCCGTGGGCTACCAGCCGACGCTGGCGACCGACATGGGCCAGATGCAGGAGCGGATCACCTCCACGAAAGCCGGCTCGATCACCTCGATCCAGGCCGTGTACGTGCCCGCGGACGACCTGACCGACCCCGCTCCGGCGACGACCTTCGCGCACCTCGACGCGCAGACGGTTCTGAGCCGCGCGATCTCCGAGCTTGGCATCTATCCCGCCGTGGACCCGCTTGATAGCTCGTCGCGCCTGATGGACCCGCAGATCGTTGGCCAGGAGCATTACGATGTGGCCCGCGAAGTGCAGGGTATCCTTCAGCGCTACAAGTCGCTGCAGGACATCATCGCGATCCTCGGCATGGACGAGCTTTCCGAAGAGGATAAGCTGACCGTGGCTCGCGCCCGGAAGATCCAGCGCTTCCTGTCGCAGCCCTTCGACGTGGCGAAAGTCTTCACCGGCTCCGACGGTATCCAGGTGCCGCTGGAAGAGACGATCTCGTCCTTCAAGGCGGTCGTTGCGGGTGAATACGATCACCTGCCGGAAGGCGCCTTCTACATGGTCGGCGGCATCGAGGACGTGAAGGCCAAGGCCGAGAAGATGGCCTCCGAGGCCGCCTGATCCGCATGGAACATTGGGGCGGGCTCGCGTCCGCCCCGGTATGGCATGGCTTCTCGAGCCGGACGTTCTCCGGCTCGCCGACGGCCTGAAAGGAACGAGACATGGCAGACACGATGCAGTTCGACCTCGTCAGCCCTGAACGGCGACTTCTGCAGGCCGAGGTCACATCGGTGCAGATCCCCGGTGCGGATGGCGACATGACCGCGATGCCGAACCACGCGCCGCTCATCACGACGCTGCGCCCCGGTATCCTGACCGTTGAGACCACCAACGGCACCGAGGAATTTGTCGTCACCGGCGGCTTTGCCGAGATGGGCGAAGGGCTTTCGGTTCTCGCGGAACGCGCCTTGCCGCGCGGTGACATGGACCAGGAGACCTACGACAAGCTCGTCGAGGACGCCGAGACCGAGTACCGCAAGGCGAAAGAGACGTTCAAGAACGAGCCGGGTCCGGTTGACGATGCCGCGAATCTCCTCGCGGACATGGTCGCGGTCGGCACGCATATCGGTCTTTCGACCAAGCAGCCGAACCTCTGATCCGGCTGACTTTCGACGCAATCCTGCCCCCGGCCGTTTGGTCGGGGGTTTTTCTTTGCGGACAATCTGCGCGACACACGCCGTGAGGTCGCTTTAAACCGGTCTTTCGTCCGCCACGGGAATTCCCCATTATCGCTCAACACCTTTGCTATCGAGCGGCTCCATGAAGAAACTCGCATCCCATCTTGTCGGCATCGATCAGGGCGAGGTCGAGCTGTTCTCGGATTTCGCCTCGGGCGGCGACATGTGGACGGGAGACGGCTCCCGCGAGCGCCGCAAGCGCGTGGCCTTCTCCGAGCCCTTCCGCGAGCCGCCCAGCGTTCAGGTCGCGCTGTCGCTCTGGGACATCGACAGCAGCGCCAATATCCGTGTCGATCTCGGAGCGCAGAAAATCGACACGAAAGGCTTCGACATGGTCTTCAGAACATGGGGCGACAGCCGCATCGCGCGCGTGCGAATGAGCTGGACTGCCTTTGGCGAGGTGAAGAGCGACGACGACTGGGACCTCTATTGAGACTTTAGTCAAAGTCCGTTTAGACACTTGGCACGGCGACAAAAGAGCAGCGGCAGGAAGGCCTCTAAGTGAAAATTCTCTACATCGAACGGCCGATCAAAAGAGGTAGCTTGCTGCGCCGCTTCAATCTGTCGGTTAGAAAGTTGTCTGACGGGCAGCACGGCTTTTTCGATGCTGCGCTATCTGGCGCGGGAACGGTGGAGACAGCGCACGCTTCGGAGGTCATGAGCGCTGGCTCGCAGCGGTTGCGGAGCTACGATGCCGTCGTCGTTAGTTCGAAATGCACCAAAGATTTTCCGGACGAGTCAGGTGACCTGTTTGCGGCGCTCAAGGCGGTCTCGATTCCAAAAGCGATTTTCATGACGCAAGCGCATCCTGACCAGATGTATCCGGATACAATATTCGACGTGTTTGATGTCATCTTCAAACGTGAGCCTTACGCTGATCTCGAGCGCTACAATCTTGCGCTACGAAACCGCGACAAGATCGTGCCTACGCATCTTGCCAATCCGTTCGCTCGGCTCTCTACCCATCGGTTTGCGAACAACCGTGAGGGAGCGTTGCGTAAGTATGCCTGGCAAAGTCGGAAACGTTTCGATGTTGGTTTCTTAGGGTCGGTTGGTGGTATGAAGTTCGATCGCCGCCATGACGTTTGGAAGCGGATCGTGTCCGAAGACTTTGTGGCCTTCGGAGGTCTGACGCCCAAGCCGGGCACAAATGTCGCTCCGCACCTGACAGGCACAAAGGTAGGAAAACCTGAGTATATGTCCCGTGTCTACGAGACCGCGGTGAACCTTGCACTGAGTGGCCACGGCCCTTTCACGTTCCGACACTTGGAGCTTCTCTGGGCAGGCGCTTTCATGCTTTCAGAGCGCGAGATAGTCGAGCAGCGGCTCCGCGCGCCTCTTGTCGAAGATCGCGATTTCGTCGCGTTCGATACGCTCGACGAGATGGTCGATAAAATACGATATTACCTAGACCGCCCCGCGGATCGGCTTCGGATCGCGCAGAATGGGCGTGCGGCTTATGAACGGCTTCACAATGTGCCAGCACATGCGAAAGAGGTTCATGCCGCACTGGCTCAAGGGCCAAAAGCTGCACGTGACCTAATTGAAGGATGGTAGACAGGACCCTCTATTGAGGTCTCAGAGAATCCCCTCGTAGATTGGCCCGAGCGTGTCGATCTCGAACAGGGACGACACCGACGTGCCGTTCCAGATGTTCAGAATGGCCTGCGCGAACATGGGCGCGGTCGGCACGACGCGGATATTCGGTGCGGCTTCGGCTTCTTCCGTACGAGCGATGGAATCGGTTATGACGAGCGACTTCATCACGCTGCCTTTGATCCGCTCGACCGCCGGGCCCGAGAGGACGCCGTGGGTGATGTAAGCGTGAACCTCGGTGGCGCCGTGCCCCATGAGGATTTCCGCCGCCTTGCACAGCGTGCCCGCCGTATCGCAGATGTCGTCCACGATGATGCACTTCTTGCCTGCGACATCGCCGATCACCGTCATCTCCGCGACTTCGCCGGCCTTCTCGCGCCGCTTGTCGACGATGGAGAGCGGCGCGTTGATGCGCTTGGCCAACTCGCGGGCACGGGCGACGCCGCCCACATCCGGCGAGACGACCATCAGATCGTCCATCGAGCCTTTGAATTGCGATTTCACGTCGAGCGCGAAGATCGGCGAGGCGTAGAGGTTGTCGACCGGGATGTCGAAAAAGCCCTGTATCTGAGCCGCGTGCAAATCCATCGTCAGTACCCGCTCGATCCCGGCTGAGACCATCATGTTCGCCACGAGCTTGGCGGTGATCGGCGTGCGCGCCTTGGTGCGCCGGTCCTGACGGGCGTACCCGAAATAGGGGATCACGGCAGTGATCCGCGCTGCGGAGGACCGGCGCAGCGCGTCGGCCATGATCAGAAGTTCCATCAGGTTGTCGTTGGCAGGGTTCGACGTCGGCTGGATCACGAACATGTCCTCGCCGCGCACGTTCTCGAACACTTCGACGAAGATTTCCGCGTCGTTGAACCGTTCGATCCGGGCATCCACGAGACCGACGGACATGCCTCGGTAGAGGGACATGCGGCGGGCGATGGATTTCGCCAGATCGAGATTGGCGTTGCCCGAGATGAGCTTGGGTTCGATGACGGTGGGCATGGAGGCGCTGTCCCTTTGGGATTCGATATTGCCGGGGCCTTAGCATGGGCTAGGCTGGGCAGGGAAGCGCGACGCCCGAGGACCATTGAAGATGCCGCATATCGATTACTATTTCGCCACGATTTCCCCCTTCACCTATCTCGCGGGTACGAAGCTCGAGGAGTTGGCGAAGACCCACGGCTGCACGATCACGTACAAGCCGCTCGACATCATCACCCTCTTCTCGCGAACCGGCGGCACGCCACCCAAGGACCGGCACCCGTCGCGGCAGGAATATCGCGCGCAGGATCTGCCACGGCAGGCGAAGAAGGCGGGGCTGCCGCTGAACCTTCATCCCGCGCATTGGCCTACGAACCCTGCGCCGTCCTCTTACGCGATCATCGCGGCGCAGCAGGCGGGGGGCGGCGATCTCGGCGGGCTTGTCCACGGGATCTTGCGCGCCTGCTGGGCCGAGGAAAAGGACGTCGCCGAAGACGAGGTGATCCGGGCCTGCCTCTCGGATGCCGGGTTCGATCCGGACCTGACGAATAGCGGTCTTCTCTCGGGGGCGGAGACCTATGGCCGCAATCTCGAAGAGGCAGTCGCGGCCGGCGTGTTCGGGGCGCCGTTCTACGTGCTCGGCACCGGACAGAAGTTCTGGGGCCAGGACCGGCTTGAAGATCTCCAGATGCATCTCGAAGGCAAGCTCTGATGCCCAAGGACTTGCGGGACGGCGCATCCGTTCACTGGATCGAGCTTGGCGACGAGAGCGGCGCACCCGCGCTCGCGCTGCATTGCGCCCTTGCCCATTCCGGCGCCTGGGGCGGGTTGGCCAAGGCGCTTGGCGGACGACTTTCGATCATCGCGCCCGACATGCCCGGTCATGGCCAGAGCGCCGATTGGGACGGGCCCGAAAGCGGCGATTTCCACGACAACGTGACCGGCATAGCCGAGACTTTCCTCGAGGACGGCATGACGTTGATCGGTCATTCCTTCGGTGCGACCGTGGCCCTTCGGCTCGCCGAGACCCATCCCGACAAGATCCGCCGCGTTGTCCTGATCGAGCCGGTGCTCTTCGCTGCCGCTCGGGAAAGCGCGCCCAAGCTTTTCGCCGAGCGCCGGGAAGCCGCGCGCCCGATGATGGAAGCGCTCGAGCATGACGATCCCGAGACCGCGGCGCGTGCCTTCACCGGCACATGGGGCGTGGGGCGCAGCTGGCACGACATGAACGACCGGGCCCGCCGTCAGATCATGCGCCAGATGCGGATCGTGCAGAACACCGAGACTGCGCTGACATGGGATGGTGCGGGTCTGTTGCATGACGGGCGCCTCGAGGGCTGCACGATGCCGGTGCTCTTTGTCCGCGGCGAACAGACGGAGCCGATCCTGGCCGAGATCCACGCCACGCTGATGTCGCGGTTGCCCGACGCGCGCGAAGCGATGATCGAAGGTGCAGGGCACATGTCGCCGATTACCGCGCCGGACGCGGTCGGACAGACGATCGCGGCGTTCCTGGACGAAAGCTAGGGCTTCTGCCCGACCTTGGGCTCGGTCCCTGCGCGCAGCCGCGCGATGTTCTGGCGGTGCCGCCAGTAGATCAGCAGCGTCATGAGGATGCCGAGGAGAAGCGTTTCCGGTCGCGCCAGGAGGATCATCCAGATCGTGGAGCTTGCCGCCGCCAGGAGCGCGCCCATCGACGAGATCCGTGTCAGCGCGAGACCCGCGATCCAGACCGCGCAGGACAACAGGCCGACCACGAAGTTGAGGGCCAGCAACAGCCCGAGGAAGGTGGCGACGCCCTTGCCGCCACGAAACCGCAGCCAGATGGGATAACAATGGCCGATGAAGGCGGCGAGCGCCGCGATTTGAGCGGCGTCCTCTCCGGCGAGGAACCGCGCGAATAGAACGGCTGCGACGCCCTTCAGCGCATCGAGCAGCAGAGTCAGCGCCCCTGCCGCCTTGGAGCCGGTCCGCAGCACGTTCGTCGCGCCGATATTGCCTGACCCGATCCCGCGCGGATCCTGAAGGCCCATCGCTTTCGTGACGACCAGTCCAAAGGGGATCGAGCCCAGAAGGTAGCCGATCAGAGCCCAAAGCCCCAGGATCAATGACGTGTTTTCGATCAGTGGCATGATTGGCTCCGGTCCCGGTCGGTATCTGGCGCGACATTACAGCGCGCCGACGGGCGGTCAAACCGGTAGAGCAGCCCGTGGAAACGCGGACGGCAATCGTGGCAGATCAGGCCCGGTAGACAGCTTTGCCGCCGACGAATGTCGCGAGCACCCGGCCTTGCAGGCGGGCGTTGTCGAACGGTGTATTCTTGGATTTCGACAGGAGTTTGAACCGGTCAAGGATGAAGGGCTGGTCGGGGTCCAGCACGACAAGGTCCGCCGGAGCGCCCTTGGCCATGCGCCCGCTTTCAAGCCCGAGCCGCTTTGAGGGGTTCAGCGACAACGCGCGGAACAGCGTCGGCAGATCGAGATCGCCTGAATGATAGAGCCGCAGCAGCACCGGCAGTAGGGTTTCGAGCCCCACCGCGCCGCTTGCCGCCTCCTCGAAGGGCAGGCGCTTCGATTCCTCGTCCTGCGGCGTGTGCATCGACGAGATCACGTCGATCAGGCCCGAGCGCACCGCCTCGATCACAGCCTGGCGGTCTTCTTCGGCGCGGAGCGGTGGCTTCACCTTGAAGAAGGTCCGGTAGTCCGAGACGTCGAGCTCGTTCAGCGTCAGGTGATGGATCGAAGTGCCGGCTGTCACGTCGAACCCGTTGTTCTTCGCGCGTTCCAAGGCGGGCAGGGCGCGCATCGCGGTGATCTGGTCCGCGTGGTAGCGCGCGCCTGTCATCTCGACCATCGCGATGTCGCGGTCGAGGCCCATCCGCTCGGCCATCGGCGAGACGGCGGGCAAGCCGCGCAGCGAGGCGAACTTGCCCGAGGTCGCCGCCGCCCCCGCCGAAAGGCCGGGCTCCTGCGGATGGCCGATGATGAGCGCGCCGAGAGCCTTGGCATAGGTCATCGCCCGGCCGAGCACCTTGGTGTCGCGCACGGGCCGGTCGCAATCGGTGAAGGCGACGGCACCCGCATCGAGAAGAAAGCCGATCTCGGTCATCTCTTCGCCGGCGCGACCCTTGGTGAGTGCAGCCATTGGCAGAACCCGCACAGGAGCGACTTCGCGGGCACGGCGGCGGATGAACTCGAGCGCTTCGGGCGTGTCGACCGCCGGATCGGTATCGGGCCGCGTGACCATCGTCGTGACGCCGCCCGCCGCCGCGGCAGCCCCGGCGGTCTTGTAGCTTTCCTTGTGCCGCTCACCGGGCTCGCACACCTTCACGCCGATATCGACGATGCCAGGGGCCAGCACCTTGCCGTTCGCATCGATGCGGTTCTCGGGCGCGGCGCGTGCGCGCAGACCCTCTCCGCTCTCGGCGGTGATCTCCGTGATGACGCCCTTCTCGATCAGGACATGGCCTTCGGTGACGCTCCCTGCTTCGGGGTCGACGATACGCGCATTCTCGATCAGCGTTGCGATCATGCCTGGCCTCACCCGAACAGCACGTAGAAGAGAACACCGAGAAGCGCCGCGCCGATGACGATCAGAATGGCCCTCAGAAGCGGCGAGCCGACCTTGGCGAGCGGGTCTTCCGGCCCCTCGCCGCGTGGCACGGCGCCCTTGACGCTCTGGCTGCGGATGGGCTGAGCCTCGGTCTCCGGCTCGACTTCCGAGAAGGTGCCGATCCAGCGCAGGGGGCTCGCGACGGTCAGGGTCTGGCTGGTATTTCCGAAAGCCTGGCTCGGCAGGATCACCACGTGCCCCTTGAGCCCGTCGATCTGCGTGCGCAATCGCGTGAAGTCCTTCCCGGTCACACCATGCGCCTCGGCAAGGTAATCGGACAGCCGCATCTGCCCAAGATCCTTGATCGCGACGGTTTCCACGAAGCTCGGGCGCAGCTTATCGGCCCCGAGCGCGTAGGAAAGCGGCCATTCCCCGGTGCCCGCCTGTGTGGTGAAGCGATCGACGGCCTCGGGGGGCAGGTCGAGATGAAACAGGCGGGTGACGCCGGTCTCCGTGCCCTTGATGTCCATCTTGGTCATGCCATCACCTCGTTCGGTCGCGCGCGCAGGTTCCGGGCGAGCAGATCGAGCGCGGCCATACGCACCGCGACCCCCATCTCAACCTGCTCCTGGATGACGGAGCGGTTGATGTCGTCGGCAATGGTCCCGTCGATCTCGACGCCGCGATTCATCGGTCCGGGATGCATCACGATCGCGTCGGATTTGGCGAAGGCCAGCTTTTCCGCGTCGAGACCGTAGCGGTGGAAATATTCCCGTTCGGAGGGGATGAACCCGCCATCCATGCGCTCTTTCTGAAGGCGCAGCATCATCACCACATCGGCGTCGCGCAGCCCTTCGGCCATGTCGTGATAGACCTCGACGCCGAACTCCTCGATGCCGGCGGGCATCAGGGTCGGCGGGCCGATCAGGCGCACGCGGTTTTCCATCTTGTGAAGAAGCAGAAGGTTGGACCGCGCGACGCGGCTATGCGCGATGTCGCCGCAGATGGCGACGGTCAGCCGGTGGAGCCGCCCCTTGGCCCGCCGGATCGTCAGCGCATCGAGCAGCGCTTGCGTGGGGTGTTCGTGCCGCCCGTCGCCGGCGTTCAGAACCGCGCAGTTCACTTTCTGCGCCAGAAGATCCACCGCACCCGAATTGGGGTGCCGCACGACCAGAAGGTCGGGATGCATCGCGTTCAGCGTCAGCGCCGTGTCGATCAGGGTCTCGCCCTTCTTGAGCGAGGAGGCCTCCATCGCCATCGACATCACGTCCGCGCCGAGCCGCTTGCCCGCCAGCTCGAAACTCGCCTGCGTGCGCGTCGAGTTCTCGAAGAACATGTTGATCTGCGTGAGGCCCGACAGGATGCCCGACCGCTTCTGCCGTGAGCGGTTGAGCGTGGCATAGCGATCCGCGAGGTCCAGAAGCGTCGTGATCTCGTCAGGGCGCAAGGGCTCGATGCCGAGAAGGTGACGCTGGTCGAAACGCATCGGGGAAGGTGCTCCGCTCGGGGGTGGTCGTGGCGTTATAGGAAGCCCCTGTCACGGCAGCAAGAGGGCGAAACCCGATCGGAAATTCGCCGCCTTCCTGCCGCCTTCGGCGAGGTCTATGCTGCCCCCGATGGATTCGCTCGATTGGCATAGCGCGCAGGCGATGCTCGCCTGGCAGGCGGAGATGGGCGTGACCGAGACGATCTCGGAAATGCCCGTCGACCGGTTTGCCGCCGCGGAGGCCGCGCTGGCCGAGACCGCGGCAAAAGCGACCGCTGCGGTGGCCGGCGCCAGCGTTGCCGAGGCCGAGGTCGACCCCGTGGGGCTGGCGCGGCAGGCGGCGGCATCGGCGGGGGATCTTGCGGCGCTGAAGGCCGCTCTCGGGGCATTCGAGGAATGCGAGCTGAAGCGCGGCGCGCGGAACCTTGTCTTCGCGGATGGCATGCCGGAGGCCCGCGTGATGATCGTCGGCGAGGCGCCGGGCCGCGATGAGGATCGCGAGGGGCGTCCCTTCGTCGGACGCGCGGGACACCTGCTCGACCGGATGCTGGACGCCATCGACATGGGCCGCGCGAAGGATGGTCCGAAGGGTGTCTACATCACGAACGTCCTGCCCTGGCGGCCACCGCAGAACCGCGAACCCACGACCGAGGAAATCGCGATGATGCTGCCTTTCCTGGAGCGGCACGTCGCCTTGGCCGATCCCGACATCCTGATCGTGATGGGCAATATCTCCGCATCCGCGGTGCTTGGAAAGCGCGGCATCACCCGGCTCAGGGGCCAATGGACAGAAGCGATGGGACGGCCTGTCTTGCCGATGTTCCATCCGGCATACCTCTTGCGGAACCCGCAGATGAAACGCGAGGCCTGGGCCGACCTCTTGGAATTGCAGGCGAAACTGGAGACGACAGCGACATGAGCCGTATCGACGAGACGCGCGACTTCATTCCCGTCCGCATCGCGGTCCTGACCGTGTCGGATACGCGCCAGGTCGAGGACGACCGCTCGGGCGACACGCTTGTGGCACGCATCGAGGCGGCCGGGCATGTCCTTGCGACCCGCGCCATCGTGCCCGACGAGCGTGAGATGATCGCGGGGAAGCTCCGCGAATGGTGCGAGAACCCTGATATCGACGTGGTGATCTCCACCGGCGGCACCGGCCTGACCGGGCGCGACGTGACCGTCGAGGCGCATCGCGATGTCTACGAGAAAGAGATCGACGCCTTCGCAATCGTCTTCACCCATGTCTCGATGGCGAAGATCGGCACGTCCGCCGTCCAGTCCCGTGCCACGGGTGGCGTTGCGATGGGCACCTACCTCTTCGCACTGCCGGGAAGTCCCGGCGCCTGCAAGGATGCCTGGGACGAGATCCTGTCGCTTCAGCTCGATTACAGGCACCGTCCATGCAACTTCGTGGAGATCATGCCGAGGCTCGACGAGCATATGCGCCGGAAGTAGCGCGCTCGGCCGAAATTTTTTCGACGGATACCGGTGTCCGCTTCGTAAAAGGGTGGTGAGGTGCGGTCCCGACGCTTTGGAAAAGGTCTCGGGACGGCTACCTTTTAATCAGTGCGGAGGATGATCCTCCGGTCCACGCCGAGGTGCCATGCGGTTTCTAAGACGTTCTCTGACCGGACTTTTTCTCCTGGCAGCCACGCTGGGCCTCTTGGTCTATGCCGGTGCGCTTGTCTGGGGTGCCGTCGAGACGCGCATGGCCGACGAGCCGCGCATCCCCGATGCCGAGGAGCGCGTCTTCTCGGTCAACGTGGTCGAAGCGACGCCGCGCACCGAAACGCCGGTCCTGACGGCCTATGGGTCGGTCGAAAGTCGCCGCACGCTCGAAATCCGGACCGAAGCCGCCGGGCGGATCGTGGAGCTTGCGGAGGATTTCGACGCCGGTCGCCAGGTCGAGGCAGGTCAGCTTCTGGCGCGCATCGACCCTGCGGATGCGGAAGCGGCGCTCGATCGGGCGCGGTCGGCCCTCACCGATGCACGCGCGGAGGCTCGCGATGCGCGCCGCGCGGTGGAGCTTGCCCGCGAGAACCTGGCCGCCGCCGAGGAACAGGCCCAACTCTACGAGCGCGCGTTCGCCCGGCAGCAGGATCTCGTGGACCGCGGTGTCGGCAGCGCCTCGGCGGCGGAGACCGCGGAGCTGCAGGCTTCGACCGCCCGCGCCGCGGTGATCCAGCGCCGCCAATCGCTCAGCGACGCGGAGGCGAGGGTCAGCCAAGCCGAGACCGCCATCTCCCGCACCGAGATCGATGTGGCCGAGGCCGAGCGCCGGCTCGAGGCGACCGAGATCCGCGCGGATTTCGCAGGTGTTCTCAGCGACGTTTCGGTGGTCGAAGGCCGGCTCGTCTCGGCCAATGAACAGATCGCCACCCTGATCGATCCCGACGCGCTCGAAGTGGCCTTCCGTGTCTCGACCCAAGGCTTTGCGCGCCTTCTGAACGAGTCCGGCCGGGTGCGCCCCGCCCCGGTGACCGCGATGCTCGATGTCTATGGCACTGATCTTGTTGCCGAAGGCAGGATCGACCGCGCGAGCCCGCAGGTCGGCGAAGGCCAGACCGGACGGCTCGTCTATGCCCGCCTGACCTCTTCGGCAGGCTTCCAGCCGGGTGATTTCGTCACGGTCCTGGTCGATGAGCCCGATATCGAGAACGTGGTGCGTCTGCCCGCTACGGCTCTTGGCCCGAACGGAGATGTGCTGCTCGTGGGCGCGGATGATCGCCTTGAGGCCGCTGCCGTGGAACTCGTTCGCCGCCAGGGCGACGACATCCTGGTGAGTGCCGGATCGATCACAGGCCGTCAGGTCGTCGCTCAGCGCACTCCGCTTCTGGGGTCGGGCATAAAGGTGCGGGCGCGCAGCATGGCGCCACCGGAGGACGCCGAAGCGCGCGTCGAGGACGACCTGATGGACCTCTCCGAAGAGCGCCGCGAACGCCTTCGGGCGTTTGTCGAAGGCAGCGACCGGATGCCGGATGCGGCCAAGGAACGTATCCTGGCCCAGCTCAGCGAGCCGCGCGTGCCGGCGGCGATGGTCGCCCGGCTCGAAGCGCGTATCGGGGGCTAGGGTATGGACCGTAGCAGAACGCCCTTCTTCGGTCTGTTCTCATACTTCACGCGTCACCGGACCCTGGCGAACCTCCTTCTGGTGTTGATGATCGCCGCTGGCGCCTTTGCGGTGCCGAACATGCGCGCGCAGTTTTTCCCGGACGTCATCGTCGACGAGATCGACATCTCCGTGCGCTGGGACGGCGCGGGCGCGGAGGACGTGGATCAGGGTATCGTGCAGCTTCTGGAGCCTGCGCTTCTGGCGGTGGAGGGCGTCGAGTCGAGCGAGGCGCGATCGCGCGAGGGATCGGCCCGGATCGAGCTCGAATTCCAGCCCGGCTGGGATATGGGGCGCGCGACCAACGATGTCCGGCAGGCGGTCGACAGCGTCACGCAGCTCCCCGAGGAGGCCGACGAGCCCGAGATCAGCCGCTCGACCTGGTTCGACCGCGTGACCGACGTGGTGATCCAAGGCCCGGTCGCGCCGGAGCAGCTTGCCAATTACGCCGATCTGTTCGTCAATCGTCTCTTTGCGGAAGGCGTGACGAATACGACGATCCGGGGCCTCTCCGCTCCGCAGACCATCGTGGAGGTGCCCTCCACCAATCTCATCGCTCACGATGTGACGCTGCGCGAGATCGCGGCGGCCATCGGCGGCGAGGTCGACGCCGATCCGGCGGGCGAGGTGGACGGTGCCAATGCCCGCGTGAGGACCGGGACCGAAAAGCGGAACGCCGACGAGATCGAGACCATCGTTCTGCGCTCCAATCCGGACGGCACGAAGCTGACCGTGGGCGATGTCGCCAATATCCGCGTCGAGGGCGTGACCCGCGAGCGCAGCTATTTCGTGGGCGAGAACCCCGCGATCTCGATCCGCGTCGACCGCACGGCCCAAGGGGATGCCATCGCGATCCAGCGGCAGGTCGAGGAAGTTGCGGCGGAATTGCAGGCGGAGATGCCGGAGGGGTCCTCCATCGACCTCATTCGTACGCGGGCCGAGGCGATCTCGGGGCGGCTCAACATCCTTGTCGACAACGGGCTTATGGGCCTCGGCCTCGTCGTTGTGCTCTTGTTCCTGTTCCTCAATGCCCGCATCGCTTTCTGGGTCGCGGCGGGCATACCGACGGCGATGCTGGCTGCCATCGCGCTGATGTATGTGGGCGGGCTCACGATCAACATGATCTCGCTTTTTGCGCTGATCATCACGCTCGGGATCGTGGTCGACGATGCCATCGTCGTGGGCGAACATGCCGATCACCTCGCGCGGCGCGGGCTCGGACCGGCCGAGGCTGCGGAGACTGCCGCCGCGCGCATGGCGATGCCGGTATTCTGCGCGACCCTGACCACGCTCATCGCCTTCTTCGGGCTCGTGGCCATCGGCGGGCGCTTCGGCGGTCTGATCGCCGACATCCCCTTCACGGTGATCGCGGTCCTGATCGCAAGCCTCGTCGAGTGCTTCCTGATCCTGCCGAACCACATGCGCCATGCGCTGCACCATGCGAATGCGCGCCACTGGTACGATGCGCCGTCGCGCGTGGTGAACCGGGGTTTCCGCTGGGTTCGTGAACGGCTGTTTCGCCCGTTGATGGCGGGGGTCATCGCGGGCCGCTACGTCGTTGTCGCCGCCGTGATCACGCTTCTGGCGAGCCAGGCCGCGCTCCTGATCAAGGGCGATGTGCCTTGGCGCTTCTTCAACGCGCCAGAGCAGGATTCCGTGACAGGCAACTTCGCGATGGCGCCGAGCGCGGGCCGCGAGGACAGCATCGAGCAGATGCGCGCGATGCAGGCGGCAGTGAACGATCTCGCCGCCGACTACGAGGAGCGCTACGGCCGCAGCCCGGTTGCTTACGTCCTGTCGGAGATCGGCGGCAATTCGGGGCGGGGCCTTGCGGGCAGCGATACGAAAGAGCCCGAACAACTCGGCTCCATCGCGATCGAGCTCATTTCGGCGGACCTGCGCCCCTATTCCGCCTTCCAGTTCGTCGGCGAGTTGCAGGACCGCGTTGAGCAGCATCCGCTTGCCGAGACGATCAGTTTCCGCGGCTGGCGGTCGGGTCCGGGGGGCGACGCACTCGACGTGCAGTTCTTCGGCGCCGATGCCGACACCCTGAAGGGCGCGGCCGAGGATCTGAAAACCGCGATGGCACGGTTCCCGGAAGTCTCTGCCGTCGAGGACGACCTTGCCTATGACAAGGACGAGCTGGTGCTCGATCTGACGGCGCGGGGGCAGGCGCTGGGCTTCGACATCGACTCTCTTGGTCAGACGCTTCGTGCGCGGCTTGGCGGCGTCGAGGCGGCGACCTATCCGGTGGGCCCGCGCTCCGCCGCGATCCGGGTGGAGCTGCCCGAGAGCGAGCAGACGGCTGATTTCCTCGAACGGATGCAACTCCGCACACCGGAGGGGCAATACGTGACACTCGCCGATATCGTGCAGGTGGAGCGGGAGGTCGGATTCTCGACCGTCCGGCGCGAGAACGGGATCCGGCTCATCTCGGTCAACGGGGATATCTCGGAGGACGATCCGGCCGCCGCCGCCGAGGTCATGCAGGCACTCGAGGACGAGATCCTGCCGACAATCGCCGCCGAGCGGCAGGTCGATTACCGGCTCTCGGGCCTCTCCGAGCAGGAGGACGAGTTCCTGGCTGACGCGCTCGCCGCCTTGGTGATGGTGCTCCTTGGAATCTAC
This sequence comes from Roseivivax sp. THAF30, assembly GCF_009363575.1. Lineage (NCBI taxonomy): Bacteria > Pseudomonadati > Pseudomonadota > Alphaproteobacteria > Rhodobacterales > Roseobacteraceae > Roseivivax > Roseivivax sp. THAF30. The sequence goes on from NZ_CP045389.1 coordinate 450,638, forward strand.
CTCGTTCTCGCCTGGGTCTTCGCGAGCTGGTCGCGTCCGATGGTCGTGATGGCGATCATCCCCTTCGGCCTTGTGGGCACGATTTACGGCCATGCGCTATGGGACGTGCCGATGTCGATGTTCACGGTGGTCGGCCTTCTCGGCATGACGGGAATCATCATCAACGACTCGATCGTGCTGGTGACGACCATCGATGAATATGCCGCGGATCGGGGCATCTTGCCGGCCATCATCGACGGCGCGGCGGACCGGCTGCGGCCCGTGCTTCTGACGACACTGACCACGGTTCTCGGCCTCGCACCGCTTCTCTACGAAGGGTCGAGCCAGGCGGAGTTCCTGAAGCCCACCGTCATCACGCTGGTCTACGGGCTCGGATTCGGCATGGTCCTGGTGCTGCTGGTGGCGCCCGCCCTCATCGCCATCGGAGAGGATTTCGCGCGTGCGAAGGCCAGTGTCCGCAGGGGCCTTCGCTACCGCGATGTGCGGGTGCGCGGCGGGTATCTCGCGGGGCTTGCCGCGCTTGTTGCCTGGCTGGGCGTCACGCTCGGATGGTATGTCGCGACGGGCGCGCTGCCGGTGCCGCTGTCGGCGCTCGTTCCGGGTGCCGGCCTGTCCGCAGCCTTCGCGATCTTCCTGGCGGGGGCCGCGCTGGCCGTGCTCGTCGCCTATGCCGTCGCGGCGCTTATGATCGGGCTTGGCCGGAGAAGGCGCGCCGCGGGCTGACCCCTCAGCGGCTGCAGCCTTCGATCTCGACGGCGTGGCTCGATCCGAGGACCGTGAAAGTCAGGCTCGAGCGGTCGAGGGCGAAGGGCCGCTTCTCGACGTGCCGCACTTCGGCGCGGGTCACGAGCGTGCCGCCCTCGCGGCGGCTTCGCGGCTCTGAGACCCAGAGAAGCGGATTGCCGGTTTCGATCACGACATCCTCACGTGTGCCGGCAGGGTCGACGGCGATCTCGGCGGTCAACGTCATGCCCTTCCCGGAAGGATCGACGCGGCACTCTGCCGACGCGCCACCGACATCTGCCGCCGTGAACGGGCGATCTGCGAGCGCGGCCACGATGGCCGGATCGCGCGGCGACGGTGCGGCGGGCAGTACGGCCGAGAAACTCAGCTCGTGCGGCATGCAGATGTCCTTGCAGATGCCGAGCCGCATATCGCCCGCAAGCCGCACGTCGCCACCCGACGCGGGCCGGATCGCAAGCGGCAAGATCACTTCGTCATGGTAGCCGATGCTGCGCATGCCGCCCTGCTCGAACACGTCCGGGCGCGGCCAGACCACCGACACGCCCGAGAGGTTCGCCGAACCGCGCCAGCCGAATTCAGGGGGAATGCCCGCATCGCCGGGCGCACGCCAATAGGTCTTCCACCCCGGTGCCAGCTTCAGATGCAGCGCGGCCATATGCGTGCCGTCGGCCTGACGCCAACCCGGCCGCAGCTCGGCAGAGACAACCCGGTCGATATCCTGCGCGCCAGCGATACGCGGCGCGGCGGAGAAGAGGCAGGCCGCAGCGGCGGCGAGACAGAGCGATCTGAACATCCAACTTCTGTGCCCCGGTCGTCCTGAAATGAAAAGTCACGTCTCAGCGAAGGTGGCGGTCTTGCCACGCGCCCGGTCGCGCCCCATCCTTGCAGGGATGCAGGATTCCGAGCCCGACACCAGCGACAGCGATCTCACCGGCCGCATGCTGATTGCCATGCCCGGCATGGGCGATGCGCGATTCGACCGCGCGGTCGTTTTCCTGTGCGCCCATTCGGCGGACGGGGCGATGGGCCTCATCGTGAACAAGCCTGCGCCGGGACTCGAGATCGCAACGCTTCTCGAACAGCTCGAGATCGTGAGCGAAGAGGATCGAGCGATCGGCTTCGAGCCCGTCTTCTTCGGCGGTCCGGTCGAGACGGGGCGGGGATTCGTCCTGCACAGCCGCGATTTTCAATCCGACGTGACCTCGCTCGACGTGAACGAGGGCGTGTCGATGACCGCCACGCTTGATATTCTGGAGGAAATCGCCGCCGGACGGGGTCCCGAGCGGCGGCGCATGTGTCTTGGCTATGCCGGCTGGGGGCCGGGGCAACTCGAGGAGGAGTTGCAGCAGAATGGCTGGCTAGTCTGCGATTCTTCCGACGCGCTGATCTTCGGTCAGGATGCGGATGGGATATGGGAGGCCGCGCTCGGCTCTCTCGGTGTCTCCTCGCTGATGCTGTCGGCGGAAGGCGGACAGGCGTAGGCCTAGCGCGGTGCTGCCGCGCGGCTCAGCCGGTCGTTGATCGCGATACCGAGGCCGCGATGGGGCACGGGCGCCACCGCGATGACCTCCCGCCCGGACCGGTCGAGGGCATGCAGATGCGCGAAGAGATTCGCCGCCGCTTCGCTCAGATCCTCGCTTTCCGACAGATTGAGATCGCAGGGCATATCGCCGAAACCGAGCGTCGCCTCCCCGTCCTGCCATTCGGCCGCGTTGAGGCGGAGCGTTGCGCGCGGCGCATAGTGAGAGGGGGTCTGGCCGGGCGCGGAGATCGCCTCGGTATCGCGGCGGGTGAAGACATGCGTGCCCAGCGTGCCCGCGAGCGCCTCGGCGGTGATACCGCCGGGCCGCAGAAGCGTCGGTTTGCCGGTCAAGCCAAGGATCGTCGATTCGAGACCCACCTGCGATGCGCCGCCCGCGACCACCGCATCGATCCGACCGTCGAGCGTGTCGAGCACATGCTCGGCTCGCGTCGGGCTGATCCGGCCCGAGCGATTGGCGGACGGAGCCGCGACACCGCGGCCGAAGGCGGTCAGCAGGCGGCGCGCGACGGGATGCGCGGGCATTCTTATCCCGATCGTGTCGAGCCCCGCCGTCACCAGGCCAGAGACGGGCGCGCCATCGCGCAGCGGCAGGACCAGCGTCAGGGGGCCGGGCCAGTATGCAGCCGCGAGCGCCTCGGCCCGGTCGCTCCACACTGCGAGCGCCTTGGCCTGGTCGAGGCTGGCCACATGGGTGATGAGCGGATTGAAACTCGGCCGGTCCTTTGCGGCGAAGATCGCCGCAACGGCTTTGTCGTTGCCGGCATCGGCACCGAGGCCGTAGACCGTCTCGGTCGGGAAGGCGACGAGGCCCCCTGCGCGCCAGATCTCCGCAGCGCGCACGATGTCCGCCTCGGCCAGGGTCAGACGTTCGGTCATGGTTCTGTCTCCGACGCTCGTGACGCGGCGTTTGTATTGCCCGGACCAGATGGCCGGGCCACCCTTCGCTGCGAAAACATGCGCTATCCTGGCGCGGCGTGGTACTGGATGACCGCCCCGTTGCCAAGATGCGAGAGGAAGCGAAGCCTATGCCCTATACCGCACCCGTTGCCGATTTCCGATTCCTGTTCGAACATGTCGTGGACCTCGGGCAGGTCACCTCGCAGGACCGCTATGCTGATGCCACGGCGGACGTCATCGACGCGATCCTCACCGAGGCGGGCCGTGTCTGCGAAGAGGTGATCGCGCCGACCCGCCGGGCGGGCGACACCGATCCCGCGCGCCTCGAGAACGGCGTCGTTCGCACGAGCAAGGGTTTCAAGGAGGCATATGCCGCGCTGGCCGAGGGCGGCTGGGTGGCCGTTGCGGCCGGGCAGGAGCATGGCGGCATGGGCTTGCCGCAAGCGATGGCGACGGCCGTCAACGACATGCTCTCGGCGGCAAACCTGTCGTTGCAGCTCTGCCCGCTTCTGACGCAAGGCCAGATCGATGCGCTCGAAGCCTGGGGCACCGAGGAGCTGAACGCGCTCTACCTGCCGAAGCTGATTTCCGGCGAGTGGACCGGCACGATGAACCTCACCGAGCCGCAAGCGGGCTCAGACGTGGGCGCGGCGCGGGCCAAGGCAGAGCCCAACGGCGATGGCAGTTTCGCGGTGTCGGGTCAGAAGATCTACATCTCCTGGGGCGATCACGACGTGGCCGAGAATGTCTGCCACCTCGTCCTTGCGCGGCTGCCCGATGCGGCACCGGGCACAAAGGGCCTGAGCCTCTTCATGGTGCCGAAATACATCCCGAACGAGGATGGCAGCCTCGGACCTGCGAACGATCTGCGGGTCGTCTCGCTCGAGGAAAAGCTCGGTTTGCATGGCTCGCCCACGGCGGTCATGGAATATGACGGCGCAAAGGGCTGGCTCGTCGGTGAGGAGCATGGCGGCATCAAGGCGATGTTCACGATGATGAACAATGCCCGGCTCGGGGTCGGCGCGCAGGGCGTGGGCGTGGCTGATGGCGCCTACCAGCACGCGCTGGCCTACGCACAGGACCGCAGCCAGGGCAAATCCAAGATCGAAGGGGCGACGGGCAGCATCGTCGATCACGCCGATGTCCGCCGGATGCTCGCTTCGATGAAGGCCGACACGTTCGCGGCGCGAGCCATCGCGCTGGCTTGCGGTGTCGCGATCGACATGTCCCGCGCCACGGGCGAGGCCGAATGGGAGGCGCGCGCGCAGCTGCTGACTCCGATTGCCAAGGCCTTCGGGACCGAAACCGGCATCCGCGTCGCCAACGAGGGCGTCCAAGTTCACGGCGGCATGGGCTTCGTCGAGGAGACGGGCGCGGCGCAATTCCTGCGCGATGTGCGGGTGACCGCGATCTACGAGGGCACGAACGGCATTCAGGCGATGGACCTCGTGGCGCGCAAGATGATGGATGGCGGCGAGGCGGCGTTCGCGCTTCTCGATGAGATCGAGGCCTTCGCAGAGACGGCCCGCGCGGACATGCCCGACCTGGCCGAACCTGTCTGGCAGGCGACAGAGACCCTGCGCGAGACGGTTGAATGGCTGGTCGCGACGGAGGACATGAACGCGCGCTTCGCAGGCTCCATGCCCTTCCTGATGGGCTTTGCCCGCGTGCTCGGCGGCTACTACCACCTGCGCGCAGCCAAGGCCGATCCGGAGGGCAGCCATGCGCGGCTCGCGCGGTTCTACATCACGCGGCTTCTGCCGGAGCATACGGGCCTTCTGGCTCATGCGCGCGGCGGCGCGGACGACCTCTACGCGATCACGCCCGACGATCTCGCGGCATGAACGCGCCCGCCCGCGGCATACGTTACCCTTGGGAGACGCCGCCTGCCGAGGGCGAGGCGATCGAGGTTGCCGACGGTATCCTTTGGCTGCGCCTGCCGCTGCCGATGGCGCTCGACCACGTCAACGTCTACGCTCTTGACGACGGTGAAAGCTGGACCCTGATCGATACGGGCGTGCATTCGCGCCGCTCGGTCGCGCTTTGGGAGAAGATCCTCGCGGGCCCGCTCGGGGGAAAACCCGTCACCCGCGTGATCCTGACCCACCACCATCCCGATCACGTGGGCATGGCCGGCTGGTTCATGGCGCGCGGAGCCGAGCTTGTGACGACGCGCACGGCGATGCTGATGTCGCGGATGCTGACGCTCGATGAGCAGGAGCGCCCGACGCCCGAGACGCTGCGTTTCTGGCGGCATTGCGGGATGGAGCGGCGGATCTACGATGAACGCGCCGAGACGCGCCCCTTCAACTTCGCCGACATCGTGCACCCGATCCCGCTCGGATATACGCGGATCAAGGAAGGCGACCGCCTTCATGCTGCGGGGCGAGACTGGGACGTGCGGATCGGCAACGGCCACGCGCCCGAGCACGCGACACTCTGGTCGACGGACGGCACGTTAATCCTTGCAGGCGACCAGATCCTGCCCTCGATCAGCTCGAATATCGGTGTCTACGCGACAGAGCCCGAAGCCGATCCGGTCAGCGACTGGATCGAAGCCTGCGAGCGGCTGAGCGCCCATGCCACGACCGAGCAGCTTGCGCTCGGCGGGCACAAGCTGCCGTTCCGCGGGGTGCCGACGCGGCTGCGCCAGCTCATCGACAACCACCACGGCGCGCTCTCGCGGCTCGAGGACTTCCTGTCGGAGCCGCGCACGGCTGCGGAGTGCTTCCCGCCGCTCTTCATGCGCCGGATTTCAGACGGCGAATACGGGCTCGCTCTCGTGGAAGCGATGGCCCATTGCCTGCACCTCTGGCACGAGGGCCGGGCCGAGCGGATCGTCGGCGAGGACGAGGCGTGGCGGTTCCGCGCCATCTGACGGGCCTGCGGCGGAATGGCCGCGCGCTGTATCGTGACACGCGCGCTCGAATCCGCTAATCCCCGCCCGAACGACATTTGGAAGGACGCGTCATGGCTGAGCACAAGCACGGCGAGATGGATACAACCGAGCAGCAGAAGACCTTCGACGGGTTCGTGACCTTCACGATCCGCACGGTCATCGTCATCCTCGTGGCGGTGGTTCTCCTGGCGATTTTCAACGCCTGAGGATTCATCGCGCAATGATCCGTTGCTTACGTTTCGGGCTGGCTGCCCTCGGTTTGGCGGCCCTGTCCGCCTGTGCGCCGCAGGGGCAGGGGCCGGATGCGAGCCTTGAAGAGGTCAGCCGCGCGGTCTATCGCCATGACGGGCCGCCGGCCCTGACGCTCTATACGATGGTGTCGAACCGGTCGGGTGAGGGCGCGCATACCAGCCTGATGATCAATGCCTCGCAGCGGGTGATCTTCGACCCCGCGGGATCCGTGTCGAGCGATCGCATCCCGGAACGGGGCGATGTCCTTTACGGGATTACGCCGCAGATCGAGGATTTCTACGAACGCGCCCATGCCCGCGAGACCTATCACGTGGTGATCCAGCGCGTCGAAGTGCCCCCAGAGGTCGCGGAGCAGGCGCTGCAACTTGCGATGCAGAACGGCCGGGTGGGGCAGATGTTCTGCACCTCGGCCACGGCTGGTATCCTGAAACAGCTTCCGGGGTTCGACGGCATCCGCTCGACCTTCTTCCCGACCGCCCTTTCAGAGCAGTTCGCGAAGCTGCCGGGCGTCGAGACACGGCGGGTCTACGAGACCGATGGCGACGACAAGGGCGAAGCCATCGCCGAGTTCGAGGCCGAACTCTAAGGCTCAGCCGAAAAGGCCGAGCCCGATCCCCAGGATCGCCGCGCCCGTCAGCATCGCCGCGATGACGTTTTTCGTGACGTAAGCCACGGCCAGTGTCGCCATGCCTGCGGAAAAGCGCACCGGTTCAAATTCGCCGCCCGCGCCCCGCGGCCAGAGGATCAGCGGCGCAATCAGAGCGGGCAGGATCGCGACGGCCGTGTACCGCAGGTGCCGCAGCGCCCATTCGGGCAATTCGCGGTCGCCGACGAGGCCCAGGAATACGAAGCGCAGCCCGAAGCTGCCGATCCCGAGCCCTGCGATGATGAGCCAGAGGGTCGTTCTGTCGATCTCGATCATGCCAGCTTCCTCTGCATCATGCGCCGTTCGGCTTCGGCCCCGGCGATCATGCCCGACAGGCCGCCCGCGATGAGGCCGAGATTGAAGGGCAGCCAGGCAAAGAGGATCGCGGCCAGCGCGCCGACCAGCGCCGCGACCACGTGCGGCCCGGTGCGAAGCATCGGTCCGATCATCGCAAGAAACGCGATGGGCAGTGCGAAATCGAGCCCGTATCCGGTCGAGATCGCCCCGCCCGCCAAGGCTCCGATCAGGGTCGCGACGTACCAGATCGGGCAGATCGGCGTGACGACACCCATGAAGTAGGCGAACCGTTGTCCGGCGCTTTCCGCAGGGTGGCGTTCATAGTCGAGCGCGGCGCAGGCATAGACCTGGTCGACAAGGAAATAGGCCGCGATGGCGCGCTTCCAGATCGGCAGCTTGCCGAGATAGGGCGTCATCGACGCCGAATACATCGCCATCCGAAGATTGATCGCGAGCGCCGAGCCGAGCACGATGAAGGTCGGCGCTTCATCCTGCAGAAGCTGCAGCGCGGTGAACTGCGCCGCGCCCGCGATCACCACGACCGAAAAGCCGAGCGCCTCGGCGACCGACAGGCCCGCCTCGGTCGCCAGAACCCCGAAGAGCATGCCGAACGGCACGATGACCAGCAGGAACGGCAGTCCGTCCCGGACGCCGCGCCGATAGCTTGACATTGCGTCTGAACCCGCCATGACTCCTGCCCCGATCCTGCGCCTCGTTTGGAGGCTTACGCCCGCGACAGGGAATGTGCAATTGCCAGGCAAGCTCGACCATCAAAGCCGCTATATCATCGCCCCCGACCCTGGTCGCGCGGGTCTCACGAGGCGGGTGACCGGCACCGATCAGACCGGCGCGGAGGTCGAGATCCCGGTCGTCGAGGAACGCCCCCTGACGATCTATCTCAATTCTCAGGAAATCGTGACCGCGATGACGATCGGGGATTATCCCGAATATCTCGCGGTCGGTTTCCTGCGTAACCAGGGTATGCTCGGGTACGCGGAGACGATCACCGGCATCGACTTCGACGAGGAACTGGAAACGGTCGTCGTTCGCACCGCCTCCGCGACAAGCTACGAGGACAAGCTGAAGAAGAAGACCCGCACCTCGGGATGCGCGGTGGGCACTGTCTTCGGCGACATGATGGAGGGGCTGGCGGATGTGACGCTGCCGGCGACGGAGCTGCGCACGTCGTGGCTCTACGCGCTGGCCCACGAGATCAACACGACGCCGTCGCTATACCTTGAGGCGGGCGCGATCCACGGCACGGTGCTTTGCCACCAGGACCGGCCGCTCGTCTACATGGAGGATGTCGGACGGCACAACGCGGTCGACAAGATCGCGGGCTGGATGTTCCTCGAGAATGTCGATCCGGCGGACAAGATCCTTTACACGACGGGCCGGCTGACGTCCGAGATGGTCATCAAGACCGCGCTCATGGGCATCCCGGTTCTCGCGTCGCGGTCCGGCTTTACGGCCTGGGGCGTCGAGATCGCGCGCGAAGTGGGGTTGACCTGTATCGGCCGGATGCGCGGCAAGCGCTTCACCTGCCTCTCCGGGGCGGAGCGGCTCCTGCGAGATGCCGACCCTGACGCTGTGCCCGAGGAAAGCGCGAAATCGCGCCGTAAAGGCGCAAGCGCATGACCGCGCCCCGAGGCGGAGCCGCCGAGCAGCACGCAGAGACGATGCCGCGTCTTGATCCCGCGCATCAGGAGGCGGTGGGAGCCGCGCTTGTCTTCATTGCGGAGAAGCAGCGGGGCGACTGGCACTCGGTGGCCTCGGTGGTGCTGACCGCCTCGGGCGCCCGCTATCTCGGTCTCAATCTCGACAGCACATTGCCCCGCGCGAGCGTCTGCGCCGAACCGGTCGCGCTCGGCATGGCGATGGCGGCGGACCCGGACGATCCCGTGACCTTCGTCGCGGCGGTCAATCGGCGCGGCGAGGTGATCCCGCCCTGCGGGCCATGCCGCGAGCTGATGCTCGACTATGCGCCGCGCGCGTTGGTCGCGATCCCCGAAACCCACGGGCCGGAGACGCGCGGGCCCGGGCGGTTCGTGGCGGTCGAGATGGCGGCGCTGATGCCGACCGCCTACAAACACGACCGGAGAAAGCCATGAGCGCGCCCCTGGGTGTCATTCTCGCCGGCGGTCGCGCAACGCGCATGGGCGGCGGCGACAAGGGCCTGCTCAAGGTTGGCGGGCGCACGCTCCTCGCGCATGTGATGGAGAGGCTCGCGCCGCAGGTCAGCGGTATGGCACTGAATGCCAACGGCGATCCGACGCGTTTCGATGCGCTGGGCCTCGATGTGCTGCCGGACACCGTGTCGGACTATCCCGGCCCGCTCGCGGGGGTGCTCGCCGGGCTCGACTGGGCCGCGGGAAAGGGTGCGGACCGGATCGTGACCGTCGCTGCCGACACGCCCTTCTTTCCCCGCGATCTTGCCGCGCGTCTCGAAGACACGGGCACTGGCATGGCGCATCCGCTCGTCCTTGCAGCGACGCCCGATTCAGACCGGGGGCAAGTGCGGCACCCGACCTTCGGCCTCTGGCCGGTGGCGCTCCGCGACGATCTGCGCGCCGCGCTGGAAGACGGTGTGCGAAAGGTCGTGATCTGGACCGACAGGCATGGCGGGCGCGAGGCGCTGTTCGAGGGAGAGGGCGAGCCGTTCTTCAACGTCAACACGCCCGAAGACCTCGTGCGCGCCGGGGAGATCGCGCCATGAAGCTCTACGGTGTCACGGGTTGGAAGAACTCCGGCAAGACGGGCCTGATGGAGCGGCTCGTGGCGGAAATCACGGCACGGGGCTTTTCCGTCTCCACCGTCAAACACGCGCATCACAGCTTCGACGTCGACCAGAAAGGGCGTGACAGCTATCGCCACCGGGAGGCCGGCGCGCGCGAGGTGCTGCTGTCCTCGCGCAACCGCGTCGCGCTCATGACCGAACTCAGGGGCGAAGAGGAGCCTACGCTCGAGGCTCTGCTCCAGCGTCTCGCGCCGGTCGATCTTGTGCTGATCGAAGGTTACAAGCGGGACCGCCATCCCAAGATCGAAGCGCATCGCGCCGAGACCGGGCAGCCGCTGATCGCCCCCGAGGACGAGACGATCCGCGCCGTCGCCTCGAATACCCGCCCGGACGTGGACCGTCCGCTTTTCGATCTCGACGACACGGCGGCGATTGCGGATTTCATCCTTCGCGAGGTGGGGCTGTGACGGGCTTTGACTCATTTCTCGTTGCCGATTGGTCAGCGGCGCAGGGAGTCCGGCGGGCTGGAAAGGACGCAATTTGGATCGCCCTTGCCCAAGACGGGGCTGTGGAGCCTGCACGTCATTTTCCGACGCGGCTCGACGCCGAGGCATGGATCGCGGAGACAATCCGCGCAGAGATCGCTGCAGGTCGCAGGGTCTTGGCTGCCTTCGACTTCCCTTTTGGCTATCCCACAGGCGTTGCGGAGATCATCTGCGGTGCTGCTGATCCGCTCGCACTCTGGGATTGGCTCGCGGCGCGAATTACCGACGATGCGCGTGGGCGCAACAACCGCTTTGCCGTCGCCGAAGAGATCAACGCGCTTTTTCCGGGCGAGGGGCCATTTTGGGGCAAGCACAATCGGGACGCATATCCCGGCATCCCCTATGGCGGGCGGTCCCGTACCGCGGAAGTGAGTGAGAAGCGGGCTTGCGATATTTCGGCCAAGGCTTCTTCGTCAGTTTGGCAATTGGCATTCCCGCCAACGGTTGGAGGTCAGGCGCTCATGGGCATGCCGATGCTCTCACGCCTACGCCGGATACAGGGCTGCGCCGCCTGGCCTTTCGAGGCATGGCAGGAGGCGCAGGCGGTCCTGACCGAGATCTGGCCGGGGCTTATCGAACCGGCCGTGCGCGCGTCAGACGATTTGCGCGACCGTGCTCAGGTGGAGGGCCTGGCGCGCGCTCTTTCTCGACTGCCGTTAGACGAGCTTGAGCGGATGATGGACATTGAGGCGTCGGAGGAAGGCTGGATCCTTGGTGCGGGACACGGCGAGAGATTGACCGATCTCGCCCGTCCCACTTCGCTCCGCCCGCCGCCCCTGCGCAACGATTGCTTCGCCTTGCCCGCCGGTGTCGACTGGACGCCCGTCGACACCGCGCTCGCTCTTCTCAGGGAGCGCCTGCATCCGGTGACGGGGACAACGAAGTCGGGGCTCTTCGAGGCGGAAGGACGCATCCTTGCCGAGGACGTGATCGCCCGCCGCGCGAACCCGCCGCATCCCAACACCGCCGTGGACGGCTACGGGTTCGCTGCGGCATCGGTCGGGGCAGGGGACGTGGTGCTGCCTCTCGTCCAAGGACGGGCGGCAGCTGGCGCGCCGTTCGAGGGACCGGTGCCCAGAGGCTCGGCGCTCCGCGTTCTGACCGGCGCGGATCTGCCCGAGGGCGTCGATACGGTCGTTCTCGACGAGGATTGCAGCGTCGGAGATGGCCGCGTCGCGTTTCGGGGCGGGGTCAAGCCCGGTGCGAATACCCGCAAGGCCGGCGAAGACGCAGGCGAGGGCGACCGCGTGCTGAGCGCAGGGCGGAAGCTGACCGCGCCCGATCTCGCCCTTGCCGCCGCTGTGGGTCACAGCACCCTCCCGATCCGCGAGAAGCTGCGCGTTGCGGTTCTGTCCACCGGGGACGAGTTGACCGAGCCCGGCGACGTGCCGGGTGCGGGAGGTATCTTCGACGCGAACCGGCCGATGCTTCTCTCGACGCTTGCGCGTTGGGGGCATGTGCCCGTCGATCTCGGACGTATCCCCGATGACCGCTCGGCGGTTGCCGCCGCATTCGACCGCGCGGGCCGGGACGCGGACGTTCTTCTGACGTCTGGCGGCGCGTCGGCCGGGGACGAGGACCATGTCTCTGCGCTCCTGCGCGAGGCCGGGGCGATGCAGGAATGGCGGATCGCGCTGAAACCGGGGCGCCCGCTGGCGCTCGGCCTCTGGAACGACATTCCCGTGTTCGGCCTGCCGGGAAATCCCGTCGCCGCCTTCGTCTGCACGCTGATCTTCGCGCGGCCCGCCTTGACGGTTCTCGCAGGCGGCAATTGGGCCGAGCCCCAGGGGTTCGAGATCCCCGCCGCTTTCGAGAAGCGCAAGAAGCCCGGACGGCGGGAATACCTGCGTGCGCGGATGCGCGACGGGCGTGCCGAAGTGTTCCCGTCCGAAGGGTCGGGCCGCGTCTCGAGCCTCTCCTGGGGCGAAGGGCTCGTCGAGATCGAGGATGGCGAGCGCCATATCCGGCCCGGCGATCCGGTCCGGTTCATCCCTTACGGATCGTTCGGCCTCTGACGCGCGTCAGTCGAAGGTGCCCGTCACCCGTCCGATCAGCATGAACGCCCGCGCGCTGCGCGTATCGGCGAGGGCCTGAATGTCGGTGTCGCTGGCATCGGGCTCGAACCGCGCAAGCCCCTTGTCGAAGAGCCGCAGGAAATGATGGGCGGCGTCGCGGAAGATCGCGTCTTCCTTCATCCGCGTATTGGTGAGCGCCAGGGAGGTGCGATCGCGCACGCCCCCGAGCGCCGCGACTGCGCGTCCGCGTTCGCCCTGGGCGAAGCGGCGCCAGAGTTCGGGCCGCGCCATGTCCGGGCGCAGGTCGTCCATGTATATGCCGTCCTGGCTCAGAAGGGTCAGCACGTCCTGACTCGCCTGGACGAGCTGCGCCGATGGCCGATGCTTGAGCGCCCGGCGGAGCGCCGCGAACCCTACCTCGTCCTCGGCAGTGTCGGGGAAGTTCAGCGCACGAATGAAATCGCCATTGGACAGCGGCTTGGCGAAGGCTTCGGCGGGGGTGCCAAGCGCGAGATCCTGCTGATCGGTCTCATTATGTGCCGGGCCGCCGGGGCTCTGGCGGCTTGTCACGGCCTCTCTCGCGCGGGTCGACGTGAACATCGCGAGCGCCGTCTCGGTCTTCTTCTGGGTCGCTGCGATCTCGTCGAGTTTCTTGGCGATGGCCGCGCTCGTCTCGGGCGCGGCATCGCGCGTCTGCTGGACATAGGCCTTCCGAAGCGCGTCGACCGCTGTTTCGAGCCGCTGCGCCTCGATCCGCATCACCCGAGTCGCCCGAAGCGCCATCGCGGCGACCCAGATCATCGCCACGGGGAGGAACACCACCATCAGCGTCAGAAGGAAACGCAGACCGCCTTCGCCATCGATGCCGACGAGCAGGAAGAAACCGACGGCGATCAGCAGCCACAGACCGCTGAGGCCGACCGCCATGCGTTCCACTCCGGTGACGCCGGGCATGTCGCGGGCGGGCGGTGCCACCTGAGCGGTCGGGCGGCTCTGTCTGGGATCGACGGCCATCTGCCGGTGCCCTCGCGCTGTCAGATGTAGTCGATCGAGAGGATCTCGTAGGACTTGTCGCCACCGGGCGTCCGCACCTCGACGCTGTCACCCTCTTCCTTGCCGATCATGGCGCGGGCAATGGGCGATTTCACGTTGAGCAAACCCTTCTCGATGCTGGCCTCGTGTTCGCCCACGATCTGCCAGGTCTTTTCCTCGTCGGTGTCCTCGTCGACGACCTTCACGGTCGCGCCGAACTTCACCGGGCCCGAGAGAGTCTTGGGATCGACAACCTCGGCGAGGCCAAGCACGCTCTCGAGCTCCTTGATCCGGCCCTCGATGAAGCCCTGTTTCTCGCGCGCGGAATGGTATTCCGCGTTCTCCTTGAGATCGCCAAGCTCGCGCGCTTCGGCGATCGCCTGAATGATCGCCGGGCGCTCTTCGGACTTGAGCTGCTTCAATTCGGTTTCGAGCGCGGTGTAACCCGCGCGGGTCATCAGTATCTTTTCCATGGTGCCGTCCGAACGTCTTTGGTCCTGGGCCCGGTTCCCTGCGAAACTGCCCATTTGTTATGAAATACCTGACGCGAGCGGCGTTCGATTGCAAGGGGCGCGCGCCGCATCACGTCACGCTACCAGAGCCAGATCACCATGCCCGTCGTCGCGATCAGAAGCACTAGACCCCAAAGCAGCGGGCTCGTGTATACGGGCGTCCCGACTTTCGTCAGCAGCTCGCGCGCTTCGGCGGAGGACCATACCAGCTCGTCCACACCCTCTTTCTTAGGCTGGCGGGTCGCGGCGGAGATCCCGAGGTTGAGGGCGATACCGACGAAGAACAGGATCGTGCCCATCACGGTGTAGTGGATGTCGGGCAGGCCGATGCTATCCCAGACGCCCGTCACCTCCTTCAGGATGAAGGTCGGAATGCCGACGGCCAGCCCGAAGATGATCGTCCAGAACGCACCTGTGCCGTTCGCCCATGTCACCGCGAGGCCCACCATGTAGGTCGCGACCATCGTCGGCACGATGTAGCTCAGCGAGGACTGGAAATAGCCGAAGAGCGTGCCGAACGACCCGATGAAGGGCGCATAGACCGCCGCGAAGGCAAGGAACCCGCCCGTCGCGATCTGGCCGATGATGACGAGGCGACGCTCGCTCATCTCGGGGTTCATGGGCTGCACGAAGTCCTTCACGACGAGGGAGGACAGTGCCGTCGCAGCCGAGTCCACCGAGGACATGATCGCCGCGATCAGCGCCGCCATGATGATGCCCCGGATGCCGATGGGCATGAGTTCGAAGGCGAGCTTGGGAAAGGCGAGGTCCGGTGTTTCGAGGTCGGGATAAAGCTGCAGCGCGATAAGCCCGGGAATGATCATTATGAAGATATTCGGCAGCTTCAGAAAGCCCGCGAACACTGCGCCGAGCCGACCGTTCTTGAGGTCTTTCGCCGCGAGCGTCCTCTGGGCGACGAACTGGTTCATGGTCCAGAGATAGAAGCTCAGCAGCGTCACGCCCCAGAGCCCGTGCCACGGCGTGAAGTCGTTCTCGCGCGGCAGGATGAGGTGCTGCTTGGACTCCTCGACATTCCAGATCTCGCTCCAGCCGCCGATTTCCTGCAGGCCGAGCCAAAAAATCAGGAGACCCCCGAGGATGAGCAGGATCGACTGAACCGTGTCGGTCACGACGACCGCCGCGAGACCGCCGAGAACCGTATAGATCCCCGCGATCAGCGCGAGAATCGCCGCGGCGGTCCAGATGTTGAGGAACGAGAAGGTGTTGGCGATGACGAGTCCGCCCGCATAGAGCGCCCCCGCCACGTCGATCAGCATCACCGCGAGGATGGTGAAGATCGAGTAAGCCTTTCGGGAGCGCACATCGAAGCGCAATTCGAGGAATTCCGGCGTCGTCGCGATCTTGGCGCGCAGGTAGGACGGCAAGATGAAGATCGCGAAGAGGATGAGGACGATCGCCGCCGTCCATTCGTAATTGTAGATGGCGATGCCGTTCTCGTAAGCTCCGCCCATCAGGCCCACGAAGCTCGAACCGGACATGTTCGAGGCGAAAAGCGAGAAACCGATGACGAACCAGCCGAGATTGCGGCCCGCGAGGAAGTAATCGTCAGACTCACCGCCCCGCTTCTTCGAAACGTAGACGCCATGCGCGATGATGCCCACGAAATAAACAACGACGATCAGGTAATCGATCAGATGGAGCTCGAATTGCGCTTCGCCCATGCCGTTCATCCTTCGCGCGATGCTGGCGTTGCCACTCAACCCTGCTGAGAAAGTGCAGTTCCGTCAGCAACTTATGCCGCAGCGCGGAAAGTCGGCGCGGCGCCGACAATCGTCTTTGATAACCAACATCTTAAACTCATCAAAAATATTTTGGTGCGAGCGGGATGGTGACACCCTGTCAGGGCGGCTCATCGGTCGGGCGCCGCCAACCGACCATTCGCGGAACGGGTCGCGAACGCCGCTTTCGGTACATTCGGGTGCATGAAATCGGGGCAAAAGCCGCGCAAAGAGGCCATCGGGACGCGGTGTCACAATTGACCCCCGCCCCTTGCGCCCTTTAATCCACTGCAGGTTTTCACGAAAAGGGGTCTCCGGCCCCGAAGGGAGCGACATGACCGAGATCCAGCGCGAGGCGATGGAATATGACGTGGTGATCGTGGGCGCAGGGCCGGCCGGCCTTTCTGCCGCGATCCGCCTTAAGCAACTCGATGCGGACCTGGACGTAGTCGTGCTCGAGAAAGGCTCCGAGGTCGGCGCGCATATCCTCTCGGGCGCGGTGCTCGATCCCGTCGGGCTCGATGCGCTCATCCCTGACTGGAAGGAAAAGGGTGCGCCGCTCAATACGCCGGTGAAGGAAGACAATTTCTATCTCCTCGGCGAGGAGGGCAAGGTGCGCGTGCCGAACTGGCCGATGCCTCCGCTCATGAACAATCACGGCAATTACATCGTCTCGATGGGGAATGTCTGCCGCTGGATGGCCGAACAGGCTGAAGAGCTGGGCGTCGAGATCTTCCCGGGCATGTCCTGTTCCGAACTCGTCTATGGCGAGAACGGCGAGGTGAAAGGCGTGGTCGCGGGCGTCTTCGGGCTCGAGGCTGACGGCTCCTACGGGCCGAACACCGAGCCGGGCATGGAGCTTCACGGCAAGTATGTCTTCCTTTCCGAAGGCGTGCGTGGATCGCTCTCGAAAGAGGTGATCGCCAAATACGATCTGGCCCAGGACAGCGAGCCGCAGAAATTCGGTCTCGGCATGAAGGAAATCTGGGAGATCGACCCGGAGAAGCACCGCGAAGGCACGGTCACCCATACGATGGGATGGCCGCTTGGCAAGAATGCGGGCGGCGGCTCTTTCATCTACCACCTCGAGAACAACCAGGTTTACGTCGGCTTCGTGGTGCATCTCAACTACGAGAACCCGCACCTCTACCCCTACATGGAGTTCCAGCGCTTCAAGCATCACCCGATGGTCGCCGAGCTTCTGGAGGGCGGCAAGCGGGTGGCCTATGGCGCTCGGGCGATCTCCGAAGGCGGCTACCAATCGATGCCCAAGATGGTCGCGCCGGGCGTGGCGCTGCTCGGCTGCTCCGTGGGGATGGTCAACGTGCCGCGCATCAAGGGCAATCACAACGCGATGCTGTCGGGCAAGGCGGCGGCCGAGGCAGCCCATGCGGCGCTGGCCGAAGGTCGCGCCTCTGACGAGCTGACGGCCTACGAGACCGAAGTGCGGGCCGGCGCAATCGGCGAGGATCTCAAGAAGGTCCGCAACGTCAAGCCGCTGTGGTCGAAATACGGGCTCACCACGAGCCTCGTCGCGGGCGGTCTCGACATGTGGACGAACACGCTCGGCTTCTCGTTCTTCGGGACGGTCAAGCACGGCAAGTCCGACGCCGAGGCGACCGGCAAGGCCAAGGATCACAAGAAGATCGATTATCCCAAGCCCGACGGGAAGCTGAGCTTCGACCGGCTGACCAATGTCTCCTTCGCGGCGACGAACCACGAGGAAAGCCAGCCGTCGCATCTCAAGTTGAAGGACGAGAAGACGCCGGTGGCCGTCGACTGGACCGAGTATGCCGGACCGTCGCAGCGCTACTGCCCTGCTGGCGTTTACGAATTTGTCACGCCCGACGAGGGCGGCGAGCCGAAGTTCGTCATCAACTTCCAGAACTGCGTGCACTGCAAGACCTGCGACATCAAAGATCCCGCGCAGAATATCGTCTGGACGGTTCCGCAGGGCGGCGACGGGCCGAACTATCCTAACATGTGATGCGCTTGCGTTATGATGCATGACGCCTGGGGCGGCCTTTCGGGGCCGCCCTTTTCGTATTCTGCGCTCTGCAAAGCAGCCCTCACCGCATCGTGCGAGCCTGTGCAGATCCCTGTGGCGCTGTCCGCATTGCAAGCCGGGGCGGGGCAGGGTTAGTCTTATGCGAAATACGAGGCCCGAGCCGAAGGATATGCCAATGACCGGCCCCACCACGCATTGGACGAAAGCCGCGCTGGCGTCACTGGCGCTTGCCCTGCCCATCGGCGCAGAGGCGCAAGGTGTCGCGGGCGATTACCTCGCCGCCCGCCATGCCGGCATGAGCGGCGATTTCGAAGCCGCCGCGCGGTATTTCGATCGCACGCTGATGCATGACCCCGAAAGTCTCGAATTCCTGGAGCGCTCCGCCCTGGCGCATATGTCCCTCGGCAATGTCGAGCGCGCCGCGGACCTCGGAGAACGCATTCTGGAGACGGGCCAGAATACGCAAGTCGGGCAAATGGCGGTGCTCGCCGCGGACATGGAGCGCGAAAACTACGCCGCGGTCCTAGCGGCGATCGATAACGATCGTGGCGCGGGCCCGCTCGTTGATGGCCTGATCCGTGCCTGGTCGCTGCTGGGGCAGGGCGACATGTCATCTGCGCTGAACGCCTTCGACGCGGTGGGCGAGACGCAAGGACTGGCGCCCTTCGCGGCCTATCACAAGGCCCTGGCGCTCGCCTCCGTCGGCGATTTCGAAGGGGCGGATGCGCTCTTTTCCGGCGAGATGGGCGGCGGTGTCGATTTCACCCGCCGCGGCATTCTTGCGCGCACCGCCATCCTCAGCCAGCTCGACCGCAACGAGGAAGCGCTCGCGCTGATCGACCAGAGCTTCAATTCCGGGCTCGATCCCGAACTGCGTGACCTAGTCGCTCGGCTGGACGCTGGTGAGACAGTGCCCTTCGACATGATCCGCGGCGCGAAGGACGGGCTTGCGGAGACGTTCTTTACCATCGGCTCTGCGCTGACGACGGATGCGAGCGAGGATTTCACTCTTCTCTATGCGCGTGTCGCCCAGCATCTCAAACCGGACTTCGCGGATGCGACCCTCATGGCTGCCGAGCTGCTGCGCGCGCTCGAGCAGTACGAGCTGGCCGCCGAGACCTATGACACCGTCCCGCGCGACGATCCTGCCTTTCATGCCGCCGAGATCGGCCGCGCCGAGGCGCTGCGCGAGATCGGCCGTACCGATGCCGCGCTCGAAGCACTGCAGAGTCTCGCGGAGACCCATGGCGATTTGCCCGTCGTGCAATCGACCCTCGCGGATTTCCTGCGCCGCGAAGAGCGGTATGACGAGGCGATCGCGGCCTATACCCGCGCGCTCGATAGCTATGAAGAGGAAGCGCGCGAGCAGTGGTTCCTCTACTATGCCCGCGGTATCGCCTATGAGCGCTCTGGCAATTGGGAGGAGTCCGAAGCCGATTTCCGCGCCGCGCTGGAGCTCAACCCCGAACAGCCGCAAGTGCTCAATTACCTCGGTTATTCGCTGGTCGAGCAACAGGTGAAACTCGACGAGGCGCTCGATATGATCGAACGTGCCGTCGCGGCGCGCCCGGATGCAGGCTACATCGTCGACAGTCTCGGCTGGGTCTACTACCGGCTCGGCCGCTACGAAGAGGCGGTGGATCAGCTCGAGCGGGCCGCCGAACTCATGCCCATCGATCCGGTCGTGAACGACCATCTCGGCGATGCCTACTGGGCCGTGGGGCGCGAGCTTGAAGCCGAATTCATGTGGAAGCGCGCGCTTTCCTTCGTCGATTTCGAGAATGTCTCCGAGGATGCCGATCCCGAGAGGATCCGCCGCAAGCTCGAGGTCGGGCTTGACCGGGTTCTCGAAGAGGAAGGATCCGCACCCCTCGACGTGGCCGTTGGCAATGGTAATTGAGGAACGCGCACCAGCCAAACTCAACCTCTCGCTGCACATCACCGGACGACGAGCCGACGGATATCACCTCCTCGACAGCCTGGTCGTGTTCGCCGATCTTGGCGACGTGGTGCGGGTTGAGGCAGCCGAGGATCTGTCGCTCGATGTGACAGGTCCGATGGCCGATGGCGTGCCGGATGGCGAGGACAACCTTGTCTTTCGGGCGGCGCGGTTCCTGGACCCTGTACGCGGCGCGAAGATCACGCTTGAAAAGCACTTGCCGAGCGCAGCCGGGATCGGCGGCGGATCGTCAGACGCCGCGGCTGTCTTGCGGGCCCTGTGCGAGCTGTGGGGCATGCCCCTGCCGCGTCAGGCGATGGCGCTTGGCGCCGATGTGCCGATGTGCCTCGATCCCAAGGCGCAGCGCATTTCAGGCGCAGGCGAGGCGATCCGGATCGTGCCGGGCTTGCCGAAGATGCCCGCCGTTCTCGTCAATCCGGGTGTCGGCGTGTCGACTGCGGAGATCTTCAGGACTTTGACGGCGCGAGAAAACCCGCCGATGCCCGAGACCTGGCCCGAAACGCGCGATGTCGCCGATGTCGCCGATTTCCTTTCTGGCACACGGAACGACCTGACCGCGCCAGCCATAGCCGCCGCGCCCGAGATCGAAACCGCGCTCGCGGCGCTGGACGATGCGCTTTTCGCACAGATGTCGGGATCTGGCGCGACCTGTTTCGGAATCTATACCGATGCCGCGGCAGCCGACGCGGCGGCAAACCGGATCTCAGCCGCGCAGGGCAATTGGTGGGTCCGGGCCGTAACGCTCAACCCGTGAAGGGCGAGGGGCGCTGCCCCTCGCGCTCCCCGCGGTATTTGAGCCAATCCAAAGAAGGGGAGCGGCGTCTTAGACGAAGCGGTTCACCAGGTTCTCCAGCCGTTCTTGACGCCCCGAACGCGGGCTTGGATTGATGTTCTCTTCCAGAACCCGCTCGTAGAGCGTGCCGAGGTCCTGGCCGAGGACATCAGAGCTGTCGTAGCCCGCGTAGCGCGCCGCTCGCGCCTCTTCGAGCGAGCCGTCCTCGAGCATCGCCCAGGCCGCCTTGAAGCCGCGCGCGCAGGTGTCCATTCCGCCAACATGCGCCAGGATCAGGTCTTCCGCATCAAGCGATTGGCGGCGCAGTTTGGCGTCGAAATTGGTGCCGCCCGAGACGAACCCGCCTGCTCGCAGCACCTCGTAATAGGCCAGCGCGACTTCGGGCACGTTGTTCGGGAACTGGTCGGTGTCCCAACCCGATTGGTAATCGTTCCGGTTCATGTCGATCGAGCCAAGAATACCGAACGCCGCCGCCATCGCCAGCTCGTGTTCAAAGCTGTGGCCCGCCAGGATCGCGTGACCCTGCTCGATATTCATCTGCACCTCGTTCTCGAGGCCGAATTCCTTGAGGAAGCCGTAAACCGTGGCCACGTCGTAATCGTACTGGTGCTTGGAGGGCTCCTGGGGCTTCGGCTCGAGAAGGATCGCGCCCTCGAAGCCGATCTTCTTCTTGTAGTCGACCACCGCGTTCAGGAACCGTCCGGCCTGCTCACGCTCTCGCTTGAGGTCAGTGTTCAGCAGCGTCTCGTATCCTTCGCGCCCGCCCCAGAGCACGTAATTCGCGCCGCCGAGCTTCTTGGTGGCATCCATGCAGGATTTCACCGTCGCCGCCGCATAGGCGTAGACATCGGGGTCGGGGTTGGTTGCCGCGCCAGACATCCAGCGGCGATGGGTGAACATGTTGGCCGTGCCCCAGAGAAGACGCGTGCCGGTCTCGTCCATTTTCTGACCGAGATAATCGGTGATCTCTTCAAGGTTGCTCAGGCTTTCCGCGAAGGTCTCGCCCTCGGGACGCACGTCGACATCGTGAAAGCAGAAGAAGGGCTGGCCGAGGATGCGGAACATCTCGAAGGCGGCGTCGGCCTTCATCTTGGCAGCGTCCATCGTGTTTCCGAACCAAGGCCGCTCGAAGGTCTGGCCGCCGAAGGGATCGCCGCCCTCCCAGGCGAAGGAATGCCAGTAGGCGACCGAGAAGCGCAGATGCTCGGCCATGGTCTTGCCGCCCAGCGTTTCGGATGGGTCGTAATGGCGGAAGGCGAATTCCGTGTCGCTCTCAGTTCCCTCGAAGCGGATTGGCGGGATGTCCTTGAAGAAATCAGTCATGTCAGGTCCTTGAGTGCGTGGTAGGCCGCGCGGTAGCGGGCATGTGCATCGGCGAAGGCATCGCGAAGCGCGGGGTCGGGGGCGAAGACGCGGTCGGTCTCTGGCGGTTGGGCGATATCCGCGCTCGCACCATCGGCCATCATTGCAAGCCGAGCCGCGCCGAAGGCACCGCCGAAATCGCCCGAGACAGGCCGTTCGACCGAAAGCTCGAGCGAGGTCGCCAGCGCCGACAGCCAGTAGTCGGACCGCGCGCCGCCACCCACGGCGATCAGCTTTTCGATCCGTGTGCCCGTGGCGGTCAGCGCATCGAAACAATCGCGGATGGCATGGGTCACGCCCTCCAGGACCGCGCGCGTCAGCGCGGCCTGGTCGGAGGCGTGATCGAGATTTAGGAACGCACCGCGAATGCGCGCATCGTTATGCGGGGTCCGCTCGCCGCCGAGATAGGGGAGAAACAGCGTTCGCGCCGGAGGTTCGAGCGCTCCGAGCGCGCCGGTCAGCGCCGAGGCCTCTTTGCCGGCCGTACCGGCATACCAGTTGAGCGCGTCGGTCGCGGCAAGGATCACGCCCATCTGGTGCCAGGTGCCGGGCAATGCGTGGCAGAAGGTGTGAACCGCCGTTTCCGGCGCGGGCTGATAGGCATCGGCGGCCGCGAAGAGGACGCCGGACGTGCCGAGCGAGACAAAGGCTTCACCTGCGCGCACCACGCCGCAGCCGATGGCCGAGGCCGCGTTGTCGCCACCCCCGCCCGCAACGGTGACGCCTTCGGGCAGGCCCCAGCGGCTGGCAAGTTCGGGCCGGACGATGCCGGAAGGCTCCGAGCCTTCCACGAGGCGCGGCATGTGTCCGCGCGACAGCCCTGTCAGCGACAAGAGCTCGTCCGACCAGTCCCGCGCGCCGGTATCGAGCCACGACGTCCCCGCCGCATCGGACATCTCGGCCACGGCCTCGCCGGTCAGCCAGAGGCGCAGGTAATCCTTCGGCAGAAGCACGCGCTTGGTCGCGGCGAAGGCTTCGGGCTCGTGACGGGCGGCCCAGACAAGCTTTGGCGCCGTAAAGCCTGGAAAGACGATATTGCCGGTGATCTCGCGCCAGCGCGGGTCCGCGTCGAGTTCCGCGGCCTCTTCGCTCGCGCGCGTGTCGTTCCAGAGGATTGACGGGCGCAGCGCGCGGTCATCCGCGCCGACAAGCGTCGCGCCGTGCATCTGCCCCGAGAGCCCGATCGCGCGCACGGCAGAGAGATCGCCAAGCCCGGCCATCGCCTGATCCGCCGCCTCGCACCAGCTTTCGGGATCCTGTTCGGACCAGCCGGGCGCGGGGCGGGCGACGGTGAGCGGGACGGTCTTTTCCGCGCGAATCGTTTGCGTGTCGTCGACGAGAACGGCCTTCAGGCCCGACGTTCCGAGGTCCAGTCCGATATACATGAATTACCTCAGGCGACCGCTTTTTCGCGAGGATTCTTGCCAAGGATGATCATCGACAGGATGTCGTCCTCGGTCACGTCCTCGACCCGTTCGGTGCCGATCAGCTGGCCGTTCTTCATCACGGAGACGCGGTCGCAGAGCTCCATCATCTCGCGCGTGTCGTGGCTGATGAGGAAGATGCCCAGACCTTGCGCCTTCAGCTCCTTGATGAGGTCGGCGACCATCTGCGTCTCGTGGACGCCGAGCGCGGCGGTCGGCTCGTCCATGATCAGGATCCTGGCGTTGAAATAGACCGCGCGGGCGATAGCGACAGACTGGCGCTGGCCGCCCGAGAGCGCCGAGACCGGCTCGGTGATCTTTTTGAAGTTGGGATTGAGCCGCTTCATGATCTTGCGCGTCTCGGCTTCCATGCGCGCATCGTCGACGAGGCCGAAGACGTTGGTCAGCTCGCGTCCGAGAAAGAGGTTCGACGGTGCATCGAGATTGTCGGCCAGCGCGAGGGTCTGGTAGATCGTCTCGATGTTGTGTCGGCGCGCATCGCGGGTGGAGGAGATGTCCACCTTCTCGCCGTTGATACGGATCTCGCCGGAATCCATCTTGTAGGCGCCCGACAGGATCTTGATGAGCGTCGACTTGCCCGCGCCGTTGTGGCCGAGGAGGCCCAGGACCTCGCCGGGCATCAGGCTGATGGACACATCGTCCACCGCCTGCACGCCGCCGAAGGCGATCGAGATGTTCTTGAGTTCGACCAGGGGAGTCGTCATTTTCCTTCTCCCGTCCATTTGCGGTACTGGATGTCGATCCACACGGCGAGAACCAGGACGCCGCCCACGACGATGTTCTGGAACGGCGCGTCGACGCCCATCATCGCCATGCCCGATTGTAGCGATTGCATGATGAGCGCGCCGAGGATCGCACCGTAGATCGTGCCGATCCCGCCCGAGAGCGCAGTGCCCCCGATCACGGCGGCTGCGATGACGCGCAGCTCGTCGAGCGTGCCGATGTCGTTGGTGTGGTTGGCAAGGCGTGCAGAGGCCACGACCGCGGAGATCGCGCAGAGCGCGCCGAGGATCGCGAAAACCTTTACCGTGAGAAGCTTGGTGTTGATGCCCGACAGCTCCGCCGCGTCCGGGTTGCCGCCGGTTGCGAAGATGTAGCGGCCTAGGCGCGTGCGCGTTGCGATGATCGTCATGACGATGGCGACCGCGATCAGGACGAGGACCGAGAAGGGCAGACCGTAGGACGCGGTATAGCCTTCGGGCAGAACGCGGCCCGCGGCTTCGAAGTCCCGCTCCAGCACGCGCTGGGGGATCTCGTAGGAGGTCAGGATCCAGACGAAGCCGAGGATGCCGCCCGCGATGATCGCCGCGACCACGCCTTCGGCCCAGAGCGGCTTGACCGGGAAGTCGTGCGCGACCTTGTTGCGGCGCGCGGACCATAGGCCGACGAGTGCCGCCGCGACGGCGATGAGGCCGACGACCCAGCTCCAGAACGAGCCGAGAGTGCCCTGTATGCCGCCGAAGGCGGAGTAGGTCTCGTTGAGTGGCCCGATTGTCTGTCCGTCCGTGAGATACCAGGCGACGTTTCGCCAGACGAGCAAGCCTCCGAGCGTCACGATGAAGGCCGGGATGCCTTGATACCCCGCGAGCCAGCCCTGGAAGGCGCCGATGATCGTGCCGACGATGATGCCCGCCCCGATGGCGAGCCAGGGCAGAAGCGGATGGCCGAGATCGAAGCCAAAGTCGAGCAGCCAGCGCGTCTGCATCATCGCCATGACCGCCGAACAGGTCGCGAGAAGCGCGCCGACCGAAAGATCGATGTGCCGGGTGACGATGATGAAGACCATGCCGGTCGCCATGATCGCGACCGAGACCGTCTGGATCGTCAGGTTGAAAATGTTGCGCGGCGTCAGGAATCGCCCGCCCGTCATGATGTTGAAGATGACCGCGATGGCGATGAACGCCCCGATCATGCCGAGGAGGCGTGGGTCGATCTCGAGGCTCTTCCAGATGGATCGGCGCTGCCGTCCGCCGGAGGAGGAGGCTTGGGTCGTGTCGCTCATGGGATTGGCTCGTCTCGGGGCTCGGACCGGGCGCGGCGCGTGAGGGGCGTCCGGGCGGTGCGATTGGGGGCTTGAAGTGAAAGTCCCGCGGCGGCTATCCGCCGCGGGACGTGTTCAGATCGCCAGGATCAGTTGCAGGGCGCGGGGCCGTTCTCGACGCCCTGGCAGAGCGCTTCCTGCTCGATCCAGCCGGCATCGACGACAACGGATAGGTTGTCCGCCGTGACCGGGACCGGCTCGAGGAACTCGGCCCAGAGCGTCGTGCCCGCGGGCGACGTCCACTCTTCGGCGCCTTCGATCTCGGACATCTCGGTGCCACCAGCGAGCGACAGGGCGATCTCGCCGGCGCGGTTTCCGAGGTCGCGGGCGTCTTTCCAGACGGACACGGTCTGCGTGCCTTGCGCGATACGGTTCAGCGCGGCGTGGTCGCCGTCCTGGCCGGAGACCGGGATACCTTCCATGCCCTGAGCGGTGAGCGCTGCGACAGCGCCGCCGGCGGTGCCGTCATTGGAGGCGACGACCGCATCGACGTTGTTGTCCTGCGCGGTCAGGATCTGCTCCATGTTACGCTGCGCGTTCGCGGGGAGCCACTGATCGGTATAGGCCTCGCCGACGATGGTAATGTCACCGGCGTCGATGGCTTCCTGCAGGACTTCCTGCTGACCGCCGCGGAGGAAATCCGCGTTGGGGTCGGTGGGCGAACCCTTGATCATCACGTAATTGCCGGTGGGCGCGGCCTCGAGCACGGCACGGGCCTGCATCCGGCCGACTTCTACGTTGTCGAAGGTCAGGTAGAAGGCGCGGTCGTCCTCGATCAGACGGTCATAGCCGACGACCGGAATGCCCTCTGCGAAGGCTGCGTCGATGGCGGGGCCGATGGCCTGTGAGTCCTGCGCGAGGATGATGAGCGCGTCGACGCCCTGCGCGATCAGGCTCTCGACATCCGAGAGCTGCTTGGCGGACGAGGATTGCGCGTCGGTCGAGACATATTCTGCGCCAGCCTCGTCGAGTGCGGACCGGATCGCCGCCTCATCGGTCTTCCAGCGCTCTTCCTGGAAATTCGACCAGCTCACGCCCACGGTCAGGTTGTCCTGGGCGATGGCTGCCGAACTGAAGCCGACCGTCGCGACGACGGCGGCAAGCAATGCCTTATGCATGTCTTCCTCCCTATACGTGTCGCCCGCCTCTCCTGGGCGGGCGCCGAGTCTTGTGACCCTGACCAAGGAAGATGCGTTTATTATCTTCACGTGTCAAAATAAAATTGACAGGATATACGTGAAAATGTCGAAATCGGCGGCGGGGAGAGCCAGTCTTGCGCTGGAATGAGGAAAGTATGGCCGACGAGCAGACCGCTTATATTCGAGATGTAAAGAAATTCGGTGCGCCATCAGCGCTAGATGCGGGTGGCGATTCGCTTATGGCCGAGGGGTGCGGCCCGCTCCTGCGCGGTGACAATGGCGAGGCGAAACCGCTGCGGCAACAGGTATTCGAGCATGTGCGTGCGCGAGGGCGGGCCACCCGCGCCGAGACCGCCCGCGATGTCGGGATCAGCGCCGGCTCGGTCACGCAGATCTCGGCGGATCTGATCGCGCGCGGACTGCTCGAAGAGGTCGAGGAAACGGATCGTGCCGCCGTGCGGGGCCGCCCACCCATCGCGCTCAGTGTCGTCGGGTCTTCGGGCTGCGTTCTCGGTGTGAAGCTCTCGGACCAGATCCACTCCGCGATGATCTCGGACTTCGCAGGGGCGGAGCTTGGCGCGCTCACGTCCGAGGCGCGCGCCGGTCGGCGCCCGATGGCGGAGCGGGTCGATGAGGTCGCCGCGCTGGTCGAGAGGACACTGACACAGGTCGGACTTGATCTATCCGCGCTTTCGGCCCTAGCGGTAGGATTGCCGGGGCTTGTCGATCACGATCGCGGCCACGTGCTCTGGTCGCCCCTGATGCGCGAGACGGACATCGACCTGAAGGCGGCTTTGGAGACGCGGCTCAAGCTTCCGGTCCATCTCGACAACGACGTCAACATGCTTGGCCTCGCGGAGCTCTGGTTCGGCGCGGGCCGCGCGAAAAGCGACTTCGCCGTCGTCACGATCGAGCAGGGCGTCGGCATGGGCATGGTACTCGGCAACCGGCCGTTCCGCGGCTCGCGCGGGATGGGCCTCGAACTTGGTCACACGAAGGTGCAGCTCGACGGCGCGCTCTGCCGCTGCGGCAAGCGCGGCTGTCTCGAAGCCTATGTCGCCGATTACGCGCTCGCCCGCGAGGCCGCGATCGCGCTCGACCACGGACCGGAGACCATTGCCGCGCCGCACCGCGCCATCGAGGCGCTGTTCCAGGAGGCGCGCGCCGGCAACCGGGCCGCCCGCACGATCTTCTCCCGTGCCGGGCGCTACCTCTCGCTCGGCCTGTCGAACGTCGTGCAGCTCTTCGATCCCGAACTCATCATTCTATCGGGCGCGCGCATGCGCTACGATTACCTCTATGCCGACGAGGTGCTGGCGGAAGTCGCCGCGCTGTCGCTCAACGAGGGGCGCACGCCCGCGCGCATCGAGATCCACGCCTGGGGCGACCTTGTCTGGGCGCGCGGGGCGACGGCGCTGGCCCTCTCGGCAGAGACGGACCGCATTCTCGGAGGCGCGGCATGAGGACCATCCTGGCCGCGGCGCTGATCGCCAGCCCCGCATTCGGCGAGCCGCGATTCGAGCGGATCGACACTCCGCTTGATGACCATGTCTATTCCGGCGGATGGGAGCATTTCGTGGGCGGCGGCGTCGCGGTCTTCGATTGCAACGACGACCGTTTGCCCGACCTCTTCGCCGCCGGTGGCGAGACCCCCGCGGCGCTGTTTCTCAACGAAGGGGGCATGCAATTCGCAAAGGGCGACCTGCCGGAACTGACGGGAGTGACCGGAGCCTATCCGCTGCATCTCGATGACGACGCGGAGATCGACCTCTACGTGATGCGCGTCGGCCCCGACCTGGCCCTTCTGGGCGAGGGGAATTGCGCGTTTCGCGACGGCACCGAAGAGATCGGCCTGCCACAGACGGATCAATGGACAACGGCTTTCACTGCATGGTTCGAACCCGGCGAGGACCGGCCAACGCTGGCAGTGGGTCACTATGTCGACCGCAGCGATCCGGACGGCCCGTTCGAGGCCTGCGATGCCAACGCGATCCTGAGGCCTGGCCCGGACGGCTACGAGACCGAGGAACTGACGCCGGGCTTCTGCCCCTTGTCGATGCTCGCCTCGAAGGATTGGCGCCGCGAGCCCACGCTGCGTATCTCCAACGACCGGCATTATTACGTGCGCGGCGGAGCCGAGCAGATGTGGGATATTGGCGAGCGGCGCTTTCTGACCGAAGCGGATGGCTGGGATGGCCCGCAACTCTGGGGCATGGGCATCGCCGCGCGCGATCTGACCGGGGACGGGCGCGCGGAAGTCATGCTGACCTCGATGGGCGACCAGCTTTTGCAGATCGCGGATCGGGATGGCTACAAGGCCGCCCCGTTCGAGATCGGCACCTACGCGCAGCGGCCCTTCACCGGCGGCGATGGCCGACCCTCGACCGGCTGGCACGCGGAGTTCGGCGATGTGAACAACGACCGGCTCGACGATCTCTTCATCGCGAAGGGCAATGTCGACCAGATGCCCGGCATGGCGATGGACGATCCCAACAACCTGCTGATGCAGAAAGAGGACGGCACGTTCGTTGAGTATGGCGAGATCGCTGGCATTGCGACGCTGGACCGTGCGCGGGGTGCGGCGCTCAGCGATCTCGATTTCGACGGCAGGCTCGATCTCGTCGTGGTCAATCGGCGTGCCGGGATGGAGCTGTACCGCAACGTGACCGAGCAGACCGGGAACTGGATCGCCATAGATCTCGTGCAGCCCGGTCCAAATCCCGGCGCTGTCGGTGCCGAGGTTCGGGTGAACGGCCGCTTGCAGGAAGTCACCGTTGGCGGCGGCCATGCCGGCGGCGATGCCGGGCCTCTGCATTGGGGCCTTGGGGATGCCGGCTCGGCACGGGTCGAAATCACTTGGCCCGACGGCACGCAGGCCGGCCCGCTGCGGCTCAGGCTGAACGGGCTCCACCGCCTCGTCAGGGAGTAGGCACGGGCAGGCCGCTCGGAACCGATGCCGGAATGCCGAGACGACCTTCGCGGGCGGCAGGATCGGTCAGAGCCTCGAGGAAGGCGACCAGCGCTGCGATCTCGCCTTCGTCGAGAGGGGCGGGCGCGCGATGCACCGCGGCTGCAATCGCGGCGCGCTCGTCGCTGTCCGAGAGAATCCGCCAATCCTCCGTCTGAAGCGCGGGCAGCACCGCGCTTGTCTCGTAGCTTTCCAACTTTGCGCGCGGGTCGACATGATGACGAAGATACGCGGCAAGCTCGTCATAAGCGCCCGCGTGACCGTAAGGCGACGTCAGCGCGACATTGCGAAGGGAGGGCGTGCGAAACGCGAAGGCGTCGGCCGGATCGCCGGTCACGCGCATGCGTCCCTCATCGCGCGCGTGGCTTTCGAAAGCGGCCGCCTTGCCGGGGCCGAGCTGCACATCCCCCATCGCGTGGAACCCGTGGTCGGTCTGGAATTTACCCGAATGACACTCCGCGCAGCCTGCCTCGCCGTAAAACAGCGTCATGCCGCGCTCCGCTTCGGTGCTCAGGGCATCCTCGCCGCGCAGGTAGGCGTCGAACGGGCTCTGATCCGAGCGCCATTCGAATTCGATGAAGGCGGCGATCGCGTCCGAGATACGGGTGAAGGTGATGTCCTCGGATGTCTCGATATCCGCATAGACCGCCGGGAAGCTTTGCGCGTAGCCCTCAACCCCCGCGACACGCCGGGCGATGAGATCCCAGGCCCCGCCTTCGCCGGTCAATCGACCTTGGCGCACGGCGGTCGAGATCTCGTTTTCCTGGTGATGCCCGGCCATTTCATCGGCCGACAGGACAGGAAACATGGTCTGCGCGGAGAGGAGCGAGGCGAAATCTTCAACCATGTCCTGCCCAAGCGGGGTGCGGATGGAGCCATCCTCGCGGATCTCGACGCGGCCATCGTGGAACATCACCCGGAACTCGTGAGCCCCGAGGTTCCACAGCGCCTGGGCGTTCCGGGGAATACGCTGCTCCGGCATGTTGTCAGGGTTGGGCGTGCGCTTCGGCCCCATCCCGATGCCGCCATCGCCGAGCCCGAGCGAGAGCCCGTCACCGGTTCCGAACTCCGGATGGTGGCAGGACGCGCAGGCCACTTCGCGGTTGCCCGACAGGATCGGATCGTAAAAGAGCTGCTGGCCGAGCCAAGCCTCGGAGATCCTGACCGGGCGGTAATCGTCGTCTGTGACGGGCGCAGGCAGATCGGCGGCGACAAGCGCGGTCGGAATCAGAAGCGGGGCGAGGATCGTGGAGCGGCGCATGATAAACCAGTCAACGGCTTTGCCGTCAGCGTGGCTGAGCCTTGCCCCTCTGGCAAGGCCCTAGCTGATCCGCGCGACCACGTAATCCGCCAGATCGATCAGCATCTCGCGCAGATCGCTTCGCGGAAGTTTGGACATCGCGTCCTTTGCCTTCGCCGACCAGCCGAGCGCATCGTCGCGCGTCGCCTCGAGCGCGCCGTGCCGGTCGAGCAGCATCAGCGCGTGATCGAGATCGCCGTCTTCCTGCTTGCCCTTCTCGATGACGCGAGACCAGAAGGCACGCTCCTCGGCGTCTGCCTGTGCGACGGCCTTGATGACCGGCAGCGTCAGTTTGCGCTCGCGGAAATCGTCGCCGACATTCTTGCCGGTGGCCTTCGTATCGCCCTGGTAGTCAAGCAGATCGTCGACGATCTGGAAGGCGATGCCGAGCGCGTCACCGTAGTCGAAAAGCGCCTCAACCTGCGCCTCGTCGACGCCCGCGATCACGCCGCCGACCTCGGTCGCCGCCGAGAAGAGCGCGGCGGTCTTGCCGCGCACGACCTTGAGGTAGATGGACTCGTCTGTTCTAAGATCCTGCGCGGCGGAAAGCTGCAGCACCTCGCCTTCGGCAATCGTCGCAGCGGCGTTCGACAGGATGTCGAGCACGCGCAGATTGCCTGTCTCGACCATCAGCTGGAAGGAGCGGGCAAAAAGATAGTCGCCCACCAGGACGCTCGACTTGTTGTCCCAGAGAAGGTTTGCGGTCGGCCGCCCGCGTCGCTGGGCGCTCTCGTCCACGACGTCGTCATGCAAGAGCGTCGCGGTGTGAATGAACTCCACCGTCGCGGCGAGATGCACGTGGTAGGGACCGGGATACCCGCACATCTTCGCCGCGGCGAGCGTCAGCATCGGGCGCAGACGTTTGCCGCCCGCTTCAACAAGATGCGCGGTGACTTCGGGGATGCGCGGCGCATGTTCAGAGGCCATCCGCGTGCGGATGAGCGTGTTGACCTCGCCCATCTCTGACTCGAGAGCGGCGGCGAGGCGGTCATGCGGTTTCTGCGCGGGGTGATCCAGGCTCATGGGGTCTCCGGGCTCTCGACACTCGAAATAGGAGAAGGTTAACTCGCGCCCATGGAAGAATTGCTGCGCACGAATGACATCACGCTGATCCCCCTGGCTCGAGCCATACTCGACGACGAGGGTATAGAGAGCTTCGAGTTGGACGTAAACATGAGCGTCCTCGAAGGCTCCATCGGCATTTTGCCGCGCCGCCTTATGGTGCGCTCGAGCGACCTGGCGCGTGCGAGGACGGCACTTTGGGAAAACGGGGTCAAGCTTGACGGCTGACGGGCTGGGCTTCGCCGAGGCGGAGCTGAGCCATGACGCGTTTCTTGGCGGACGGATCACGCTTTATCAGCCGAAATCGGGATACCGCGCGGGGATCGACCCGATTCTCCTGGCCGCCTCCGTGCCCGCGCGCCGAGGCGAGCGGGTGCTGGACCTTGGGTGCGGCGCGGGGCCGGCACTTCTGGCGCTGGGCGCGCGTGTGCCTGGCCTGTCGCTGACCGGGCTGGAGCGACAGGCGGCCTACGCGGACCTTGCGGTGCGAAACGCTGGGGCGACGGGCATCGCCGCGCGGATCTTCGCGGCGGATTTGCGGGAGATGCCGGCCGAGCTCCGGGCCGAGAGTTTCGATCATATCATTGCCAACCCGCCCTATTTTCAAGCGGCCGACCGGACCGCCGCGCGGGATGCGGGCCGGGAGGCCGGACGCGGCGAGGAGACCCCGCTTGCAGATTGGGTGCGCGCGGGATCGAAGCGCCTCGCGCCAGCCGGGCGGCTGACGATGATCGTCCGGGCCGAGCGCCTGCCGGAGCTTTTGGACGCGATGCAGGGCTTGCTTGGCAGCCTCGAAGTGCAACCTCTCGCGCCGCGAACAGGCCGCGCGGCGCGGCTCGTGCTGGTGCGAGGCCGCAAGGGCGGACGCGCGGAGTTTCGCCTTCACGCTCCGATCGTCCTGCATGAAGGCTCGCATCACGTCCGAGATGGCGAAGACTACGCCCCGCGCATCCGTGCGGTGCTCCGCGAGGCGGCTGCGCTCCATTTCGGGGCATCCGATCAATAAAATTACAATCGGCGGTGTTTTGCTTTGCGGATTTTGCGCCTGCAGCGTGACTTCCTATGTGTCTTATGCTCCACTTCGGAGTCTCACATCAGTCTAGGAGGTCTACCATGAGCCTGAGTTCGCACCTGTCGGAGCTGAAGAAAAAGCATGCGATCCTGTCGGACAAGGTGGAGGCGGCCCAGCGCTCTCCCGGGACGGACGGTCTTCGCGTGGCTGAGCTCAAGAAGCAGAAGCTGCGGCTCAAGGAGGAAATCTCGCGTCTGTCCGCGCATCCCATGCACTGACGCGGCGCGATAATCCTTTTCGGCACCGCGCGATCCGCGGTGCCGGACAGTTGAGGACTTGTTCAGTCAGGACAGAAACTCGGACAGAGCCTCTATCTCGGAATGTGCGATCTCGTGCCCGCCGGGATGCCAACGTGCGGTGACATCCGCGCCCTGCTCTCCAAAGTAGTCAACGAGTGCCTGTGTCTTTGGCGCGGGACAGATCGGATCGCGCTCGCCCGCGCTGATCAGGATGCGCCGGCCCGAGAGACCCGGCTGCGGGGCAGGGGCCCACGGAATCAGCGGGTGCAAAAGCGCCAAATCGGTAAAGATCTCGGGCGCTTCGAGCGCAACCGCCGCGACGATATTCGCGCCGTTGGAGTACCCGAGCGCGATAACGCGGCGCGCACCCAGCCGAGAGACATGAGCCTTCAGAAATCCCGTCATCGCGGCGCGTCTCTGCGCCAGGTCTTCCATGTCGTAGACGCCTTCGCCTGTTCGACGGAAGTAGCGCAAAGCGCCATGTTCCGAGACATCGCCGCGCGGCGAGATGACATGCGCACCGGGCACAAGATCCGAGGCGAAGCGGTGGAATTGCTGCTCGGTTCCGCCGGTGCCATGAAAGGTAAAGACGAGGGGCGCACCGGGTGCGCCCTCCGTCTCGGCGTAGGTATAGCTCGCCTCAGTCATGGATCGGCTCCAGATACCGGCTTTCCAAAGCTGCCCGCAGATGTTCGTGCTGACTCGGCAATTTCAGTGCTTCGCCGAGATGCGCGGTATCCTCGTCTCGGTCGAATCCGGGCTCGTTGGTCGCCACTTCGAAGAGCACGCCGCCGGGCGTGCGGAAGTAGATCGCCCAGAAATAATCCCGGTCGATCACCGGCGTGACCTGGTATCCCGTGTCGGAAAGCGCCCGGCGCACGGCGAGTTGCGTCGCGCGGTCCTCGACGGCGAATGCGACGTGGTGGACCGAACCTGCCCCCTGATCGGCATGCGGCGCGGCGATCTTGGTAAGGTCGATCGTGTTGGCGTCGTTGCCGCCCGGAATGGCAAAGCGCGTGACTTCCCCCTGCGCGTCCACCTTCTCATAGCCCATGAAGGTCAAAAGCTCCGCCGTCGCAGCGGTGTCGGTGAGCCGCATGTCAGTTGAGTGAAAGCCGCGGATGGCCACATCCGCCGGAACGCCGTGACCCGTCCACGGCGAGCGGTTGTCGCTGTCGACCTCAGCGAGCGCGAAGCCGTCGCCGTCGGGCCCCGCGAAGCGCAGCCTCTCTTGGCCGAAGCGGCTGTCACGGGTGAGATTGGGAGTGCCAGCGGCAGACAGCCTTTCTTCCCAATAGCCAAGGGCGCCTTTCGGCACGGAAAACACGGTTGTTCCGACCTCTCCGGTACCGGCGCGGCCGCGGCGGGCATTGGGGAAAGGGAAATAGGTCATGACCGTACCGGGCGTGCCGATCTCGTCACCGTAATAGAGGTGATAAACCTCGGGCGCGTCGAAATTCACTGTCTTCTTGATCCGGCGAAGGCCGAGCGTCTTGGTGAAGAAATCGTTGTTCGTCTGGGCGCCCGATGCCAGCGAGGTGACATGGTGCAGGCCTTGGATGTCCTTGATCATGGGATCTCCCTCCATCTCTGTTCGCGGCAAAGATAGGCGCGTAGTTCTGCGCGTAAATGCGAGTTTACGCGCGACGTCTGTGCGAAAAAGCAAGAGCCCCGACCGCGGGGACGGGGCTCTTTCGCCCTTGCGGGCGGCATTGCAACGGAGATCAGACGAAGAACTGAGCGCCGTTGGCGGAGATCGTCGAGCCGTTGATGAATTGCGAGTCGTCCGAGGCGAGGAAGGTCACGCAGCGCGCGATCTCCTCGGGCTCGCCGAGGCGGCCTGCGGGGATCTGGCCGATGATCGCTTCGCGGACCTTCTCGGGGACGGCCATGACCATTTCTGTCGCGATGTAGCCGGGGCAGATCGCGTTGGCGGTGATGCCCTTGCCCGCGCCTTCCTGCGCCAGCGACTTGACGATGCCGAGATCGCCCGCCTTGGTCGCGGCGTAATTGACCTGCGCGAACTGGCCTTTCTGACCGTTGATCGAGGAGATGACGATGATCCGGCCGAAGCCGCGCTCGCGCATGCCCGGCCAGAGCGGGTGGACCGTGTTGAACACGCCGGTGAGGTTGGTGTCGATGACCTCCTGCCATTGCTGGGGCGTCATCTTGTGGAAGGGCGCATCGCGGGTGATGCCGGCATTGGCGACGACGACCTCGATCGGGCCGAGATCGGCCTCGACCTGGGCGAGGCCCTCCTTGGAGCTCTCGTAATCGGCGACGTTCCACTTATAGGTCTTGATGCCGGTCTCGTCGGTGAAGGCCTTGGCCTTCTCGTCATTGCCGGCATAGGTCGCCGCCACTTCGTAACCTTCGGCTTTCAGCGCTTTCGAAATTGCCGCGCCGATGCCCCGGCTACCGCCAGTGACCAATGCTACACGTCCCATATGTCTTCCTCCTCGCTTGGTAATAGTGTTGCTATCGCGCGCCCCTCACGCGCAACATTATTTCATGTGTCGAGAGACCATCAATCCAGCTTGCCGTCAAGCCACCGCCGCGCATCGGCCTCGCCCTGCTCCCAGGTCAATCGCAGTTTCTGTGGATCGGTGAAGTCGATCTTGTCGGCGGGTGTCGCCTCGCTCGGTGCGATATAGGTCAGACGATCCTCGTTTCGCAGGTTCCGGTAGCGCCGGGTCAGGAGGATCGTCGTGTCGCCTTCGTCGGGATCGGGCATCGGGGCCTGGTCGGCCATGCCGCCGTCGATCACCGGCTTGTCGTCCCATTGGGGCGGCTTGAACACCGGGGGGATCGTCGCTGCTGCACAGACGAGATGCACGAGCTTGCCCTCGCGTGCGGCCTTGTTCGCATCGACGAGCGAATAGGTCAGACCCATCTTCTCGGCCCAGCCGAAATGCGGGCTCGACTTGATGTAGAGCTCGGTCTGATAGGCCATCGCCATCGCTGCGCCCGTCGTGGCCGGCGCCTTCGAAGCGGGCGGATGGGCGATCAGGATCTGCAGCTGCGGACCGTCGGCAATGCGCCGCTCCGCCTCCGCATCGATGGCGTTCTCGACCACCTCGCAGTAGATTTCCTGATGCGGGGTCAGCCCGCCTTCCTTCTCGTCGAAGAGCGAGTCGGCATTGTGGTTGCGGTGCTGTTCCTCGAAGGCGGCGCACATCTCGTCATAGAGATCGTGCTCGCGGCCCGAGAGGAACCCCACCGCCGAGAGCGCGCCGCCCGACACGCCGGTGACCCGCTTGGGCGCGATCTCGTGCTCCTTGCAGACGACCTCGAGAAAGCCGCCCTGCCAGAAGCAGCGCAGACCGCCTCCGGAGAAGACGAGTTGCGTGGGGGGCTTGAACGCGTGCGCCATGAAAAAAGGCGGGAGTTTGACCCCCGCCCGCTCTTTCAGTCGCGCTCGACGCAGAGGGCGACGCCCATGCCGCCGCCGATGCAGAGTGTCGCGAGTCCCTTCTTGGCGTCGCGGCGCTTCATCTCGAAGAGAAGCGTATTCAGAACGCGCGCGCCCGAAGCGCCGATCGGGTGGCCGATGGCGATTGCGCCTCCGTTGACGTTCACGATCTCGGGGTCCCAGCCCATGTCCTTATTGACCGCGCAGGCCTGTGCCGCGAAGGCCTCGTTCGCTTCGACGAGATCGAGATCTTCCGGTTTCCAGCCTGCCTTCTCGAGCGCCTTGCGCGACGCGTAGATCGGACCGACGCCCATGATCGACGGATCGAGACCCGCGGTCGCGTAAGACGCGATGCGCGCCAGCGGCTCGATGCCGCGCTTTTCCGCATTCTCGGCGGTCATCAGAAGCGCGCCGGCAGCACCGTCATTGAGACCCGAGGCGTTGCCCGCGGTGACGCTGCCATCTTTCGTGAAGGCGGGGCGCAGCTTCTGCATGTTGTCGATGGTCGCGCCGAGGCGGATGTACTCGTCCTTGTCCACCACGATATCGCCCTTGCGGGTCTTGACCGTGAAGGGGATCACCTCGTCGTCGAAGCGGCCAGCCTTTTGCGCGGCTTCGGCCTTGTTCTGGGAGGCGAGGGCGAATTCGTCCTGCTGCTCGCGGCTGATCTGCCACTTCTCGGCGACATTCTCGGCGGTCTGGCCCATGTGGTAGCCGTTGAACGCGTCCCAAAGTCCGTCGCGGATCATCGTGTCGATATACTTGACGTCGCCCATCTTGTGGCCGGCGCGCAGATGCGCCGCATGGGGGCTGAGAGACATGCTTTCCTGACCGCCGGCGCAGATGATCTCCGCATCACCGAGCATGATGTGCTGCGCGCCGAGCGCAACGGCGCGAAGACCCGAGCCGCAGACCTGGTTGATGCCCCAGGCCGCGCTTCCTTCAGGAAGGCCAGCGTTAATGTGCGCCTGCCGTGCTGGGTTCTGGCCCTGGGCCGCCGTGAGAACCTGGCCAAGGATCGTCTCCGAGACTTCGGACTTGTCGATGCCCGCACGCTCCACCAGCGCCTCCAGAACGGCGGCGCCCAGATCGTGGGCCGGAGTGGCGGCGAAACTGCCGTTGAAGCTGCCGACGGCTGTCCGTGCGGCGGATGCGATCACGATATTGGTCATGGCCCATTCTCCTCTCGTGCATGGGTCGCTCGGGCCCGCACCAGAGGCGCACGGGCCGTGCGCGTTGCCCAACTCGTATCGGATGCATCCAAGCTCGGCAACAGACCTGCACCACGTGCCGAGGGACTGTTAGCGTCAGTCGCGGCTGTTTTTCCATGCCGTCGCGCGCCAGGGCGGCTCGAGCGTGGGCGCGGCGAAGAAATACCCCTGCAGGCAATCGATCCCGGCATCGCGGGCGAAAAGAGCGTCTTCAAGCGTTTCGATACCTTCCGCGACGGTGAACAGATCGATCTCCCGTGCCATGGCGAGGATCGCGCGCAGAAGCGATTGCCGGTCAGGATCGGCGCCGACGCCCCTGACTACGGTCCCGTGGACCTTGACGATGTCAAACGGAAACCGCGTCAGCATGCCCAGATCGCTGGGCCCCTGGCCGAAATTGTCGAGTGTGAAGGAAATGCCGGTCCTCGCGTATCGGTTCATGAAATCCCAAACGAGTTCGGGGATGCGCTGTACCGAGGCATCGCGCAGCTCGAGGATCAACCGCTCCGCTATCGTTGGGTCGTCACCGAGGCCCTGCTCGAGAATACGCGCGTATTTTCTGTAGCCGACGGACCGCGCCGAGAGGTTGAGAGCGAGGCGGACGCCCGGATTGCGCGCCAGGATGCCGAGCCCCTTGCTCAGCACCACGCAATCGAGGGCACGGCCTGCCTCCTCCTCTTCTATGACGCGGATGAAATCGGCGGCGGGCAGGCTGCGGCCATGAGGGTCCTGCACGCGGGCAAGCGCCTCGTGATAGGCGATGCGGTCTTGCGCGGCCGCCTGCACGACCGGCTGGAAGGCGAGCTTGACACGCCGGTGCCGGATCGCGTCCCGCGCCAGCGCAGGGGCGTCGCGCACCCGCGCCTGAACGGCGACGTCGAGCGCGTTTCGCGGCTGGTCGATATCAGTGAGCCGGGACATGCGGCGGACTCCGAAGAATGCGGTGTCGCGCCAGATTTCACGCAACACCTTACCGCGGCCCTAACGATACAGCGCGCCATGCCAGGAAAAGCCCGCTCAATGCGATTGAATTCGTTGGGGCACGGCACGTGTTGACTCAGGGCCAAAGGCCGATATAAGCGCGCCTTCATTGGTGTTGGTGGCCCCCGCAAGGGGATGCCTGTCAGGGTGCGATGCACCCAGAGGACAACGCCCTTCACAGATGCCGGGCCGACCACCCGTCTGGCATCGCATCAGAAGGAGATCAGACGGTGACCAAACGCACCTCTGCCAAGTACAAGCTCGACCGCCGGATGGGCGAAAACATCTGGGGTCGTCCGAAATCCCCGGTCAACCGCCGTGAATACGGCCCCGGTCAGCACGGCCAGCGCCGCAAGGGCAAGATGTCCGACTTCGGCCTTCAGCTTCGCGCCAAGCAGAAGCTCAAAGGCCATTACGGCGATCTGACCGAGAAGCAGTTCCGCCGCATCTTCGCCGAAGCCGAGCGTCAGCGCGGCGATACCGGCGAGATCCTCATCGGCCTTCTGGAGCGCCGCCTCGACGCGGTCGTCTACCGCGCGAAGTTCGTGGCGACCGTCTTTGCCGCGCGCCAGTTCGTGAACCACGGCCACGTCCTCGTGAACGGCCGCAAGGTGAACGTGCCGTCCTACCGTGTGAAGGAAGGTGACGTGATCGAGGTTCGCGAGAAGTCCAAGCAGCTCGCATCCGTGATCGAAGCCTCCCAGCTGCCCGAGCGCGACGTGCCCGATTACATCGAGGTCGACCACTCCAAGATGACGGCGACCTATCTGCGTCAGCCGGGCCTTTCGGACGTGCCGTTTGCCGTTCAGATGGAACCGAACCTCGTCATCGAATTCTACGCGCAGAACTGATTTTTCCGTTCTGCCTCAGCGCATTCGAAAGCCGCGTCCCGAGGGGCGCGGCTTTTTTGCATTACTCCCGAACGAATTTTGTTCCTCAATCAATTTCCGGAACACAAATCCGCGAATTCGGGTTTCTTGTTCATCCAATCGCAGGGAGCCAGTTATGACACCGTTTCTCGTTTTTTGCCTGATGGCGATTACCGTGGTCGCGTCTTTCGCGACCTGGGGTGCGATCTTGTCCATCGTGGACCGCAAGGCGCGTCTGGCAGAGATCCAGGACATCCGCACCTGATCCCGCCCGGCATCAAAAAAACCGCTCCGGACTCCGGAGCGGTTTTTTTCATGTCGATCCGACGCGATTTCAGGCGAACATGATGTCCCGGAAAACGTGCCGGGCGATATCTTCGCGACGCAGACCGCGCTCGGCGAGCTGTTCATCGGACATGGCGTGCAGGGCCTGTGCCTGTTGCACGCGCCTGTTGTTCTCTCCGATCCAGATCATTCCATCGAGGATGCGAGCGAAGATGTTCTTGGATTTGCCCGTGCGGTGGGCGTGAATGTAGGCGAATGCCATTTTGGATCTCCGTGCGGTTATCTACGGTTCGATCCTCCCTTGGCTTGAGAGATACGCCCGGCCTCTTGAGGCTTCCAGCGCCAGAATGGAAACCCCGCATCCCTCTGGATGCATGGCTCGCGTCGCATGAAAGTGGGGGGCAGCAGATGCCGCCCCCCGATAATCGAAACACAGAGAATGAATAGCCGGGTAGGTCGTTCGGAAGTCACGATGCACGTCGGAGCGACCCGGAAACATGGGTTGGTTACAGTGAGTCGGTGACAGCTGCGTGACGTTTCAGCGTTTCTTGAGCGTATCGCCCGGTTTGACGCGGGGCGTCAGTTCCACGATCCGGTCGATCTGGGCGTCAGGCGTCTCGACAAGGGTCGCGACGATCTTCGCCGCGGCGCGTCCGATCTCGGCGCGGCCGGCATCCATGGTCGCCAGCCGGCGGGGAAGGCCATCCAGAAGCTCGACGCCATTGAACCCGGCCAGCCCGATTTCGCCCGGAATGTCGACGCCCTTCTCGAGCAGGTAGAGCATCCCGCCAGCGCCGATCATGTCATTGGAATAATAAAGAAAATCGAGCTCGGGCGTGCGCGCCAGCATGGCTTCGGTCAGCTCGCGCCCTTTGGCGAGGGAGGAGCCGCCGGAATAGAACTCGCGGTCGATGATCTCGACCCCGGCCTTCGCCAGTGTCTCGGTGAACCCTTCGAACCGTTTCCGCGCCCGGTGATCCAGCGGCATCTTGGTGCCCATGAAGCCGATATTCGTGTAGCCGGCCTTCAGAATCGCCTGCGCCATCTCGCGTCCAGCGCGACGATGAGAAATCCCGACCATCGCGTCAATCGGTGTGCCATCGGTGTCCATGATCTCGACGACGGGAATGCCGGAGGCCGCAAGCATCGCACGCGAGGCATCGGAATGTTCGAGCCCGGCGATAATGACCGAAGAGGGCCGCCAGGACAGCATCTCGTAGAGGACGCGCTCTTCCTTCTCGGGCAGGTAATCCGTGACGCCGACGACCGGTTGAAGCTCCGTATCCTCGAGAACCGCGCTGATCCCCGACATGACCTCCGGAAAGACCATGTTGCGAAGGCTCGGGATGATGACGGCGACGAGGTTCACGCGCTGGCTGGCGAGGGCACCGGCGATCTTGTTGGGCACGTATCCCAACGATTTCGCGGCCTCGAGAACCTTCTCGCGGGTCGCCACACTCACGTCGCCCCGATTGCGAAGGACGCGCGAGACCGTCATTTCGGAGACGCCGGACGCTTCTGAGACGTCGCGCAGGGTCAAGGGTCGCGGGGGTGTCGGCGCCAAGGGCATGTCCTCATTCTGCCGTGTTGCGAGAAGGTTAGCCCAAAGCCCGTGCCGGTCACAAGCGGGCTCGTCGACGGGTGACAGTCGCGCGCGGGACGGCTACAAGGCTGGCAAGCGGCCCCGTGGCTCAACTGGATAGAGCAGCCCCCTCCTAAGGGGCAGGTTGCAGGTTCGAATCCTGCCGGGGTCGCCAATCGCCGCCTTGTGTAGAGGGCATCAGTTAGATGCCATTACCCCGGGTTCCATGCCATTGGGGTGAGCAGGTTGCGTGCCATTGAGGCTTTTTCTTTGGCGCATTTCCAGCTTGAGCTTATTGACCGTGCCCTGCCGTGGGCTCGAAGTCGACATTTCCGGGTCCGGATAGTGGCTTTTGGCTAACAGCTCCAAGAGCCGGCCCGGACGTTTTTCGGTTGGTATCGGCCTCTGCACCATCCCGACCTAGCCCGGGAACACTTCATCAGTTTGCGCCGCGCAAAGCCGAGATGATAAAGGTGCCGGTCCAGGCGGTATCTGCAATCGAAGAATGCTTGGCGATGGTTTATCCGAAGGCGCGGCTTCCGAGGCTGAGCACAGTCACCCGGATGATTGAGCGTGCGGAAACGATCGCCTCGCGCCTACGATCCATTACTCGTGGTCGTAAATCGCGAAACGGTAAGGCACATAGCCGGCGTTGGAGCCGCCCTCCTTGCCATCACCTCGGGCTCTTAATGCTCGTTTCGGTTCCCTCAGTAGAAGGCAAATTTCAGTAAAGAATTTTCTGACTTCGGAGCAACACACGACCGCGGCGATCACCGATGGCGGCGCTGATTGTTGTTGCCGCCTGTTTGACTGATACTGTCGCGCCCGCTCCAGCACCGGAAGCAGATCTAGGCGTTGCGTTTAGGCAGACCCGCTTTGGGCTTTTCGTCTGCAAGCAGCAGGGCGAGTTTCTCATGAATGTTCGCTAGGCTGCCGGGGCGATACCCAGTCGGATCTGTCCTTACGCGGTCCATCACTGAAGAGTGCAGCTCGTCGATCGCATCTGGTCCGGTCCGATCTTTCGGAAAGAGACGGGTTAGCCAATTTACAATACCCGTCGGTGCTTCGCGTGTGTTGCGAAGCGGGCCGTTCGGATCATGTTCGGTCTCGATCTTCGCAACCCGTTCAGAGTTGAACTGCAAGCCAGCGGCGTCAGCGCCTTCCATCATCCATGTCAACGCAATGCTGGATAGAGACCGGATGTCACCGCCGCCACCCACCGAGCCATGATCGCCGGCAAAGAAACGTTCTTGGTAGAGAGCAGGGTCCGGGTTCCCGCTCTCTTGGTTGAGCTCGGCAATGTTGGTCCAGCGCGTCGGTTCGAATGATTTGCGCTTTTCGTCGAGCGCTACGGCGTGGCGTGCGGAAACGACCATGCTCGAGAGATCAGCATCGTGGAACCGGTAGCGGCGCTTCGCCCACTCGCCGAGGATGGGAATGTGGGCTGGTACGCCAAGCGCGCCGACGGAATCCCATACACCAAGGAAGCTGATCCGGAGGCGCGGAGCTTCGGGCATTCCTTTGGCTGCCCTCCAATCGGCTTCCGCCTCGCTCGTGACTACGCGGGGCGAAAGCCTCGCGCGGAATTCATGGCTCGCGTCGCTGCTTGGATGCGTGCGCTTCGGCTGATCTAGCGTTCTGTATCGCGAAATCGCCTCGGGGATAAGGTCGAGTGAGTCCCGGTTGACGA
Source organism: Roseivivax sp. THAF30 (assembly GCF_009363575.1). Taxonomy (NCBI): domain Bacteria; kingdom Pseudomonadati; phylum Pseudomonadota; class Alphaproteobacteria; order Rhodobacterales; family Roseobacteraceae; genus Roseivivax; species Roseivivax sp. THAF30. The sequence continues at coordinate 493,915 of NZ_CP045389.1, forward strand.
TCCCGGTCGAGCGTATAAATCCGGTAAGCGACCGGGCCGTGTATGCGCCGCGCGAAAAGCCGAAGATGTAGATCTCGTCACCGGGTTCGTAGAGGAAGACCAGGTGGCGGTAGGCCTCAGCGATATTGTCCAGTAGGCCCCACCCGAAGGCACCCCCAAGCACTGAGTCGAGTTTGCGCGACACTCGCGTCACGCCTTCTCCAGTGCCCACGCCCTGGATGTAAATCGGAACTTGCACGGTCCCGTCTGTCGCGACGGGCGCAACAGCCTGTCCCAGTTGCACGACGTTGGTAGGAGTCTTGCTGTCGGACCTGTTCCATGTCCCGTCGCAAAGAATTACGATGCGCTTCAAGGCTTGCCTCCGTCTACCGCTTGGTCGGCTTGCAATACATTATATGGAGCATATCCAGACTTCATCAACAACATACGGTAGCGAGTTGGGTCAATAGCGGTAGATCCGAGCTACGCCCGAGGAGCATCAATCTTTCAACAGAAGGGTGAGCCGCTCGCTCGCCGGACTTCTGACGGACGCCCGCTCTCGGTCGGCGGCTCGAGCTTGAGCGCGGCATCCGAACACTTCACACGAGGGTAACTTTATTAAATCTTGGATGAAAAGTGCTCGCCCCAAGAGCCTGATTTCCATAACAAGTTTAGAGCCTTAAAATCTTCCGGTAAGTTTCTCTGCTATGTGGTCCGACAACGAAACGACGATCGACCTTCTGAATTACGGCGAGTCGGTGGAGCTGGTAACCGATCTCCTCGCTCGTGGAGATCTTCGGCCAATTTCGGTTGGGCTCTTTGGGGGGTGGGGCGCTGGAAAGAGCTCTCTGTCCAAGATGGTCGTACGAGACCTCGCGAAAGCGGATGGTGACCCATACATCGTGGTGGAGTTCGACGCCTGGCTCTACCAAGACTTTGATGACGCTCGTGCTGCTCTCTTAGAGAAGATCTCACATGCACTTTACGATGTGGCGAAAGCTTCCGAGACAGGAGCCGAGAAGGCGTTTTCGCTCCTCAAGCGTGTGAACAAGCTCCGCGTTCTTGGTCTCTTGGCGGAGGGAGGAGCAGCGTTCTTGGGCGCGCCGACCTTCGGCATCCTGAGCAGGGGAGTAGAAGGACTAGGCGATATCGGGACCGGTGAAGGTGACGATGAAGATGTGGAAGCTGTCCACAAGGCCAGCGAGGAGGTGAGAAAAAAGACCAAGGGGCTTCTCGACCCCGAACAGAAAAGAAGCCCTCCACAGGAGATCGAGCAGTTCCGTCGCGAGCTGGAAGAGCTGCTGAGAGAACTCGACAGGACGCTTGTCGTGTTCATCGACAACCTCGATCGGTGCCTTCCCCGCAATACGATTTTGACCCTCGAGGCCGTTCGCCTCTTTTTGTTCGTCCCGGGTACTGCGTTCGTCGTCGCGGCCGACGAGGATATGGTTCGGCTGGCCGTCGCTGAGCACTACAAGGCCAACGCGGACCGATTGGTCACCGACTATCTCGACAAGCTCGTCCAGTTCCCGATCCGCGTTCCAAGGGTGGGTGTCGCCGAAGTGCGCGCCTACCTGATTGCTCTTTTGATCTCGCAGCCCTTCGACGCCAGCCGCGCCTTATCACCTAAACATCGAGGAATTGTGGTCGACGCTCTTGTCGAGAACCTTCGAAACACTTGGAAGGACGGACCACTTGGGTTGAAATCTCTGGAAGAAGTGCTCAACCACGGCGAACGGCTGGCCACGGACCAAGGACAAGTCCTCGTGGAAGCTGTTCAGATCGCGGAACGTCTCGCCCCGCTTCTTGCAACTTCCGCGCGTGTGGGTGGCAACCCGCGCATCGTGAAGCGAATGCTGAACACGGTGCGAATGCGTCTCTCCGTTGCCCAACGTCGGCAAATGCCCCTCAGCGAAGCTTTGCTCGCCAAGATGGCGCTGTTCGAGCGTTGCATGGGCGAGGCAGCTACAAACGCGCTCCTCACGGAAATCGGCAATGCAAAAGACGGTAAGCCCGAAGTGCTCGCCAAGTTGGAGGCTGACAGGGCAGCCAATCCTGAGGAGTTGCCGAAGGAATGGCAGGGACCGAGTGAAATAGAGTTCGTGCGTGGGTGGGCCGAATTGGAACCGAAGCTAGCTGACGTCGACCTCCGGCCGGTGGCCTACCTTACCCGCGAACTGAAGCCCCTTCGGGTATCTACCGAAGGACTTAGCGCCGCCGGTGAGATGGCCTTGCAGACCCTCCTGAAAGCTCGGACTTCCACGTCTCCGACGGTTAAGAAGGTGCTTGATGACGCACTACCGGACGAACGGCCCTTGCTTATGCGGGCGCTCGTCGAACACCTCGGAAAGGTTTCCGACTGGAGCACAGCTCCCGCGGGGTTCTACGGCACGGTTGCGCTCGCGGACTACGACGAGGACGCTGCGGGAGACTTAGCAACGCTTATTCGATCCCGCAATTTTGTGAAGAGGCCAAATTGGCTAAAGGCTTCCCTAAAAGACAAGAGTTGGTGGGCTGACTAATGGGCACCTCGAAGGATGGCTCCGGATCGAATGATCGATCCCCTCTGGTTCCCGATCACGCAGATGCTGAACCAGGACAACCTCTCCCTCAGCGGGAGCCCAACGCATTGCGCAGTTATAGGCTCTCTGTATCGCGTTACCTTCGCAGTGGCAGCACCGAAGGTCGCCGTGACGTGCTTCGAAACTATGCACGCAAGGCTGTAGGCGGCTCCTCGAACGGATATAGACGGCAGGGAGCCAACGCTCGATCTGGTGCCGCTGGCATCGCTGGCATTGGCGATCTCAGTCGTGGTGGAACTGGACAGACCGCAACCGGGCGGGATCTTCGTGAAGCGATCGGTAAACCAGTCGAAGAAGCAGCGCAGATCATTGCTGACGCTGTGGCTCCAGAGGGCCAAGATCGCGACGAAGTGCGCGCCGCCATCCAGGATGCGATCTGCCAAGTCTTGTCCGAGCAAAATGCATTCGATCCGTCGGCAATAACAGAGGATCAATTCCACGACCTTCTGGCTGTCTACGTGACCACCTGCGTCTTCCATGATATTTGGTTCCGCGAGGCGGGGGCTTCTGTGAACCGGAACGCCTCGCCGGAGGCTTTGATAGACCGCGAGAATGATCTCAGGGAGACAGTTCGGGCGACGGTCGACAACATGCTTTCCCGACGCGGCGGCGCTCCGGTCTCGCAGATGTCGGCCAACGACCTTCGCGACCTTCAGCTTGATGTGGTTCGGGGAGCACTCGAAGTCTGGGAGAGCGACGAATGACGAACGTGGCCTGTCTTGCAGACCCGGTAGCTCTGCGTTCCTCGAGCGCGGACCGGCGTGTTCGCCTATTTGGCCCTCGTAGGGACGTTCCCGATGCAGCGGCGACGGGAACACGAATTTACGATCAAATGCGTCGCCTCGAGGGAACGATCTCACCCAGGGCATTCGACTTTCTATCAATCGCCCTCTCTGCAGTGACCGCGGACGTATTGGTGCCTCGCGCCGTTGCCTCGAACGGCTTCTCACGCTCGATCGAATTGACCACGAGCGTACAGGACACGGCATTCTGGATCGCTCAAGCCAGCAACCTCGAACGCACCCTCAACTTCCTGACTGGGGATAACTGGTCGATGAGCTTTACCGGGGAGGGTCGATCCGCTCCAACCACGGCGTCGCGGAAGGGCCTGCGGCAACGCACTAAGCTTCTCGACGCGGACTGCGTTTGCCTCTTCTCAGGTGGCCTCGACAGTCTTCTCGGTGCCGTTGAACTGATCGAAGACGCCAATCGATCTCCGCTCTTGGTAAGTCGCGAGAGCACCGGTGATAAGCAGTTTCAGACCTATCTTCGTAGTCACCTTCCTTCGCGTCCGCACCTCGGGGCGAACGACGCACTGCGGGGACCCGAAGTGCAGTACGGCGTCTATTCGAGGGAGGACACGACGCGAGCACGTAGCCTACTCTTCCTGGCAATGGGCACGTGTGTGGCATCTGCAATCGCTAACCGCGACGGACTTCTCTCGTCCGCCGGTAGAGTTACGCTCTACATCCCCGAGAACGGTTTTATTGCCCTGAATCCGCCTCTCAGTCCGCGCAGACTAGGAGCACTCAGCACGAGAACGGCGCATCCCGAGTTTCTTTCAGGCATTCAACGCCTGCTGGACGCAGGAGATATCCCGGTTACAATCAAGAATCCTTTCCGGCATATGACGAAGGGCGAAATGCTGCACGGCAGTTCGAACTTGCCCCTTGCGCATAGGCTGGCGGCGGAAACTGTTTCCTGTGGTCGATGGAAGCGAAAGAGGATGCAGTGCGGGCACTGCGTTCCATGTCTAATCCGACGGGCGGCATTTCACGCAAGTAATGTTACCGATCGGACAAAATACTGGTTGGGTGATCTCGGGCAGGTGATGGACAAGCCCGATCGGCGAACTGACTTGCTCTCCGTCATCTACGCCATCAAACGGTCGCGGACGGAAGGCATTGCTCGCTGGGTGATCCGTGCGGGAACCTTGCCCACAGATTCCGGCGAACGAACGGAGCTCCTAAAAGTTGCCGAACGGGGGCGGGATGAACTCGCTGCTTTCATCCGCTCTGAGGGCATACCCGTTTGATCGATTTTCACTGCCATCTTGATCTCTACTCGAAACCGCAGACGATCATTGAGCGAGCGGACAGGTCCGGTGTTTACGTGCTATCAGTTACGACGATTCCGAAGGCGTGGTTAGGCACGAAACGGTTGGCGAAAGGGCGACGGCGCATACGTACGGCATTGGGCTTCCATCCCGAACTCGCGCATGAGCGGCATAACGAACTGGAACTGTTCGACACGTTGGTCGATGAAGCGCCCTACGTCGGTGAAATCGGCCTCGATGGCTCTCAGCACCTTCGGGAGTACGCGCCGATCCAACGAAAAGTTTTTGCCCATGTGCTGAGAGCCACCGAGCGCGTCGGCGGTCGTATTATGTCAATTCATAGTAGAGGTGCTGCTGACGAAGTTCTTGATTTGCTCCGCGCTCACGAAGCTGGACTACCTGTTCTGCACTGGTTCACCGGAGGACCGAGCCAGCTACGTCGCGCGGTCGATACAAACTGCTGGTTTTCGGTTGGCCCCGCTATGCTTAAGAGTAAAGCTGGAAGAGATCGTGTCGCGGCAATGCCTCGAGATCGCTGCCTGCCTGAGACAGACGGTCCGTTTGGAAAGGTTAAAGGTAGACCACTTGAACCCACAGACGCCGATTCCGTGGTAATCACACTTGCTGAAATATGGTCGATGTCGCCCGATAATGTGCGACAGCAATTCATTCAAAATTTTAAGAATATTTTATCACTCGCCGGGACGCAGAGATACTAACTGTATCCAATGCGACGTCGATATTATCCTTATTATTTAACGATATTATTAGAGTCGGCCATCGTCATTGATGATTGGCTGCCTTTCTTAGGATTTCGGTAAAAACGAAAGAAAAGGCCTTTTGGTGGATATCGAGAAGAAAAACGTCAACAGCTAATGTCGATCCTAGAAGAAGACTTCTTCTGTGTTGAGGAGTGCAGTCTGAAGTTGGCTGGGTTCGGTCATAAAATCAGGGCTGACGTACTTGCGGTGCCGCGATACGTTAATGATCGCTGGGTCTTTGCGTGCGAGGTAAAAATACCGGCCGTGACGTGGGAGTTCAAAAATTGGATTAGGGCGTTCCGGCAGGCTGCGGATTATCCAAACTGCCAAGTAGCGGACGAAAGAGCTGGACGTGCAAACGGCTTGCTCGTAAACGCGGCTTTCCTTTACCCGGGGCCCGACCTTAGCAGTTGGGATGCTGAGGCGTCGCAAGTGAATCGCTTCTACCCCGAGGATGACCGCGAACCTCTTCGCGGGGCATTTCTGCTGGCGCAGCACTTTAGGGTGGGTTCGGTTGTTCTCCATCCGCGCAAAGATCGAGTGTCCTTCAATCTCGGGACTGACCCGATTTGGGACAATCGATCGGGTTTTAGAAGCAAGGCACCCGGACTGTTGAACAAGCGTCCAGTGGGATCGACAAAACGCAGGATAACGTAGAACACAAGAAACGCATAATTCTCAAACCAAACACAAAAGATTTCTTCTCGAAGACGTGGCCGAAGTTCGGGATAATCGTTGCGAAGTCCTGCCCATATGTTCCGTCAGGTCGAAAGTCAGGCGCTGTTTCTTGCCGCGCAGCGGCATTGTTGCAGAACCCGCGCCTGAGACGTGACTGCCCCTTACCCTACTGACGTCATGCCACGCGGACGATCTCGGCGGTACCGAGAGCTGAGAAGCGGTTCATGAGGGCTATCCGGATGTGGATTTCGGCGGTCTGGCGGTCGGGGTCTCGTGCGGCGATGCGCTCGCCGAAGGCCTTGAGGTTGCGCATCCTCGCCTCGATCCGGCTGCGGGCGTGATAGCCCGTCCAGCGTTTCCAGAACGCTCGCCCGTAGTATCGGGTGGCGCGCAGGGTTTCGTTTCTGACGCGTGCGGCCGGGCAATCCTCTTTCCACAGGCGGCCGTTTATCCGGATCGGGATGATCGGTGTGGCTTGCCGGTCAGTGATGGCCTTGTGGCAGCGGCGCGTGTCGTATGCGCCATCGGCGGTCACCGTTCCGATCGGCTCGTCCGCCGGGATTTGACCGAGCAGGTCGGGGAGCACGGGGCTGTCGCCGTCGCGGCTGGGAGTGAATTCGACGGCGCGGATGTCGGATGCGGCAGGATCCATGGCCAGATGTACTTTGCGCCATTGGCGTCGGCCCTGGACGCCATGCTTGCGTGCCTGCCATTCGCCATCGCCCAGGAACTTGATCCCGGTGCTATCGACAAGCAAGTTCAGCGGGCCATCAGCGCGGCGATAGGGAACCTGCACGGCCAAGGTCTTCTGCCTGCGGCACAGCGTGGAGAAGTCCGGCACGGGCCAGTCCAGCCCCGCCAGATTCAGCAGGCTGGCCACCATCCCTGCGGTCTGGCGCAACGGCAGCTTGAACAGAACTTTGATCGACAGGCAGAATTGTATGGCCGCATCGGAAAACACGGCTGGACGTCCTGGCCGCTCATCACGCGGCGCGCGCCAGGTCATGTCCGTGTCTACCCAGATCAGCAGAGACCCCCGCTTGCGCAGCGAGGCATTGTAGCTGGACCAGTTCGTCGTGCGATAGCGGGCGGGAGGTGGCTTGCTCATGCAGCGCGTGTAACGGCATGGATTCGCGAAGTGAATCCTCTGTCGTCAGCGATGTGCAACAACGCCGCGCTGAATGCGCGTCATGTCATTATGGGGGCCGCGCTTGCCCCTTGGGTGAACCGGCTGCCGCCCTGGCAACGAGTTCTGAGCCTTGCCTATCTCAGCGACCCGAACTTCGCCGACAGCCAGACAGCCTTCAAGTCCGGACGGGCGGATCTGGGCCGTCTTCTCGGCGGTGGTTTGATTCTGTGGTTGAATTGGATCGTCGGGACCGCCATCGGCGTTCTGGGAGGCGGTCTGTTGGGCGCGCCGGACCGGTTTGGAATCGACGTCGTGATGGTGTGTTTCTTCACTGCGGTCGTCACGGAACAGCTTCGCGAGGGCCGCGACGTAATCCTGCCGGTCCTTGTCGCGGCGGTCGTCTCCGTCGTCAGCCTGCCTTGGTTGGCGACGGGGTGGAACGTGATCCTCGGCGCGCTTGCTGCCGGGATCGCCGGCATCGCAACAGGCGGATCGGATACCGACAGAGCAAAAATGGCTGATTGGATTGTCGTAGCGATGGTGGCGGCGATCACCCTGGCCAGCCGGTTGCTTGGGGCGACCGTGATGATCCATGTGCGTGAGACCCGCAGGGTTGGCCGTTTCCTGGATGGGCTCTCCGTCGGCGTCATCGCGGCGCTCGTCGCCTCCTTCGTTGCCCAGGCCGACCTTCGGACGGCCTTTGCCGTTGCCGTTACGGGGTTGACCATGCTTGCTTCGAAGAGCGCCGTTTGGGCGATGCTCTCGGGCATGGCGGTTGCGGCCGCGTGGCGCTGGCTGGGAGCGGGATGACGGGATGCAGCTTCCGGACATCGCGACAGGTTATCGGCTCCATGGCGCGGGCAAATCCCGCGTCGTGGTGCTTCACGGCGGACCGGGTGCCGCGGGTGAGGTCGGGCCTCTGGCTCGGAACCTCGTCCTCCCCGACCGCAGCGTATTGGAGCCGTTTCAAACCGCGCGCAGCATCGACGGGCAAATCGAGGAACTCCATGGCCAAATCGTCCGGAGATGTGATGCGCCGGTCGTCCTGATCGGATGGTCTTGGGGCGCCTGGCTTGGCCTGCTCTACGCCGCGCGTCATCCAGACAAGGTTGGGCGCCTTGTCGTGATCGGTTGCCCGCCATTTAAAGAGCAGGAAGCCGAAGGCATCAGCGCGACCCGTCTTGCGCGCCTCGATCGCGACGAGGTGGAACAGTATGAGCGACTGTCGGGCCAGCTCGGGTCTGCGGATGCCTGGCCAAGACTTTCAGAGCTCTTCGACAAGATGGACGGATATTCGACCGACGGGCGTCCAGCTGTGCCTGTGTCCGTGGATCGGGCCATCAACCAGGCGGTCTGGCGCCAAGCAACCACGATGCGCCGATCCGGTGAGCTGCTCGACGCCTTGTCCGAAGTACGATGCCCGGTGACTGCGATCCACGGCGACCATGACCCCCATCCGGTTAGCAGTGTGCGCTCTGCGCTCCGTGCGGCCTTCGGTTCACCTGACGTATTCGTGCTTGAGAAATGTGGTCACAAACCGTGGATCGAACGCTTCGCAAGAGACGCGTTCTACGACGTTCTTGAGCGAGCGCTTATCTAAATCTGCAACCCGGCATGGAAAAGTGGGTCTGACGCCTATTTGGTTCAGTTGAAGCCACGGCTCGCTACATTTTGGCAGTCTTCGCGCGAGGTTGCCCATGGCATCTGGAATGGATCGACGGGCGTTCCTGCTCGGAGGGTTGAAGGCAGAACGGGTCGAACTGGTTGACGATAGGGTGCTGATCCACGTGCGCCCGGCCGGCGGAGGTGCCGCCTGACCAAGATGCGGCGAGATTTCTCAACGCGTTCATAGCCACTACCCGCGTCGTCTTACGGACCTGCCGGCACATGGGCGGCAAGTCAGGCTTGTTCTGTCTGTTCGGCGCTTTCGGTGTCGGTCGGTCTCATGCCGGACACGGATCTTCGCGGAGCGGTTCTCGCCAGCAATTGCTCTGCCCTACCCCCAGCGCTCCGACGCCGCGCTGCCGCAGGTCGGCTTCGAGCCCGTTACCGCCTTTTGCTCCACCGTCAGGTCAGGCTGCGCAGCAACCAGACCGAACCGACGCCTGCCAGCATGGTCAGCGGCAGGCTTCGCGATAGCAGTGCGACGGCGAGGGCCACCGACGCTGCCGTCCATTCCGCCGGTTCAGCCTGGACGAGGATCACCGCGAGCAATGCGGCGATCAGGCAACCGGGCAGAGCTTGCAGGGCCCGAGCCCACGGTCCGCTCTCGGGTATGCTTGCGCCGAGCAGGTAGCCGCCCAACCGTATTGCGAAAGTGCCGAGCGCTAGTCCGCCAATGACGATCGCTTGTTCATTCATGATACTTCATTCCGGCAAATCCGGCCCCGGCCACGGCACCGGCGATCAGGCCCCACGACGGATCCAGCGGCAAGGACCATGCGCAGCCCGCCGCGATCACCGCGGAAACGGTCCATGGTGGCAGGCTCCGCAGACCTTTCCAAAGGCTTGTGAGCAAGAGGATGAACGCGGCAGTGAAGGCGAAATCCATACCGCTTTCCGAGAGGTCCGGCAGGGACCGAGCGAAAGCGGCGCCAAGTGCCGTCGAGACGATCCAAACCATGATCAGGCTTGTGCCGCCACCGACGAGATACCAGTAGCCGGCCGCTTTGCCCTTGTTGCGCGTCGCGTGCATCAGGACCCAGTTCTCGTCCGACGTCAGGTGGACGCCCAGAAAAACCTGCCAAAGCGGCCGGCCGCTCAGCTCGGTGCGAGAAGAGGCCGTCATCAGCAGGATGCGAAGATTGAGCGCAAGCCCGGCGACAACAGCCAGGATCGCTCCGGCATCTGCCGCCAGCCGCTCCACGGCGACGATCTGCGCCGAACCCGCAAATATCAATGCTCCCATCAGTCCGGTCACCAGCGCGCTCAGTCCCTGACTGGCGGCCAGTAGTCCGAAGGCAAGGCCATAGACAGCAACGCCAAGCGACAGCGGCGTGATGTCGCGCAAGCCGCTGCGAAACTCTTTCCGAGCATGGAAAACGGTGTTGCGAACGTGGTCAGACATGGGACACCTTGAGCCTTGAGCGAACATCGTTCGAAATAGTGAACGAGAAGAACCCGTTCGTCAAATCGATCAATGTAATGCTATACTGAACGCATGTCACCGAATGCCATCATTGCCGCCGCCATTTCTCGCGAAAGAAGCCAAGCTCAGCTCAGTCTATCGGCTCTGGCGACAAAGGCAGGGCTCGCCAAGTCCACTTTGTCTCAGCTCGAGGCCGGCAAGGGCAACCCGAACGTCGAAACCCTTTGGGCCATCGCGAACGCCCTCGGCATCCCGTTCAGTTCACTGTTCGAAACCGCGTCGTCCTATAGTGCGCTCATCCGTTCCACCGAGGGTGTCAGTCTCGCGGCAGAGGAGTCGGATTTCGCCACGGTGTTGCTGGACAAATCTCCACCCGACCGGCGGCGGGACCTCTACCGTGTCGTGCTCAGACCAGGTTCCGCCCGTCAGTCCAAAGCACATCCGCTTGGCATGGTCGAACATGCTTTCCTTTGCAGCGGGATGGCGCGTCTGGGACCGATTGATGCCGTGACTGAGATCCGGCCCGGAGATTACTATCGCTATCCGGGCGATGTTGCGCATTCCTATGAAGCGGTCGATGGAGAGGCCCAGCTTCTGCTCGTTATGGATAGCCCTCGTTAGACCGAGACAACAGCCTTGAACGTCAGGAAAGTCCCGCGGTGCCGTCGCTCAGGCAAACCGCAGCGAAGGTTCGCGGAGAGCCCATTCTACCGGATGCTGCGAGTGCCGTGAATGTCGGCTCCGGTAGTTCCGGTGGCGTTTCACCCTCCGGCTTCCATTGCGACCCAATCGCAGAACACCCGTGCCTTTCGCGGGCCATCTCTGCGCCGGACGGCGACGTAGTCGAGGCCTGAGGGGATGAGCCCGAAGGGCGCGACGAGGCGACCTGCGGCGAGGTCGTCGGCGACATGGGGCTCGGGGGCGAGGGCGACGCCGAGGCCGGCCGCGGCGGCCTCCAGCATGAAGTAGAAATGCTCGTAGGGCGCGCCGCCGTCGAGCCGGCAAAGCCCCGCGCGGTCGCACCAATCGGCCCAGGCGGCGGGGCGGGTGCGCGCCCAGAGGCGCGGGGCTCCGGCGAGGTCCGCAGGTGTCCGCAAATCCAGCCGCTCGGCCAGGGCGGGCGACAGGACGGGGCCGACCCTTTCGGGAAAGAGCGTGGCGACATGCGCGTCCTCGGGGAGGGCATGGTCCGTCACCCGGATCGCCACGTCGTAGCGGCCGCGAGAGAAGTCCGTGGCGGCGTCCGACTGCATTAGCCGCACCTCGATGCCGGGATGGGCCATGGCGAACCGCCCGAGCCGCGGGATCAGCCAGCGCATGGTGAAGGTGCCGAGGCACGACACGTCGAGCGTGCCGCCCGCCTCGTCGCGCAAGGCCGCCACGCCCGCCTCGATGTCGCGAAAGCTGCGGGTGAGATGCTCGGCCAGCACGGCACCCGCCTCGGTCGGAAGAAGGCCCTGATGCGTCCGCTGCAGCAGTTGCGTGCCGAATGTCTCTTCGAGAAGCCGCACCTGTCGGCTGATGGCTCCATGGGTGACGCCGAGCTCATCGGCCGCCCGGGTCATGCGGCCGTGGCGAATGGCGGCCTCGAAGGTACGCAGAGCAGTGAGCGATGGCAGGGGCGACAAGGGAAGGGTCCGGTACTGTGATCTAGGCTCACATCGGGTCGGCCGAGACATCGTTTGTCAAGGCGAACACGTCGATGACATCCTGCGCGTATGTCACATGCGCCCATCCCTCCGCTCACCTACACCAATGGCAGGCCCCGTCCTCCGGCGGAGTTCGGCCCCTTCTGCCTCACTCGGCCGCTTGCGCTCCTCGCACTCTGGCATCACCGTACCCGCACCCGCGCGCAGCTCTCGCGTCTTGATGCCGAGGCGTTGCGCGACGTCGGGATCGGCGAGGCGGAGCGTTCCGCCGAATGTGCCCTGTGGTTCTGGCAAGGGGCGGACGACTGAGATGGATCCGGCGACCGCCGGCGGTCTCGACACGCTGACATTCCTCGCCGTTCTCGCGGCCGCGCTGATGCATGCGGGCTGGAATGCGATCGTGAAAGTTGGTCTCGACCGCTTCTCCTCCATGCTGCTGATCGCGCTGGTGTCGATGGGGCTGGCGCTGGCCCTGATCCCGGTCTTCCCCCTGCCAGCCGCAGCGGCTTGGCCATGGGTCGTTGGCTCCGGTCTTCTGCACACCGGCTACAAGCTCTTCCTCGTGCGGGCCTACACCCATGGCGATCTCTCGCAGGTCTATCCGATCGCGCGCGGCACGGCCCCGTTGATCGTCGCCGTGGTCGGGGTCTTCGCGCTCGGTGAGGAGATCGGACCCGTCGCCGCCACCGGGATCGCCCTGATCGGTCTCGGCGTGGTCTCGATGTCGCTGCGGAGGGGCGGTATCGAAGCAAACCGCACCGCGATCCTCTGGGCACTCGGCACGGCGGGCTTCACGGCGTCCTACACCCTGGCCGATACCGTTGGCGCGCGCCTCTCGGGGACCGCCTCGGGCTTCGTGATGTGGATGTTCGTCGTGGACGGCATTGCGATGAGCGCCTTCGCAGTTCTCGCGCGGGGCCGAGCGGCCTTCGGCAAATTGCGACCGGCCTGGCGATCGGGGCTCGTCGCCGGTGTCCTGTCCCTCGGCTCCTACTGGGTTGCGGTCTGGGCCTTCACGCGAGCGCCGGTCGGCCTCGTCGCCGCACTGCGCGAAACGAGCGTGCTCTGGGCCATGCTGATCGGCGTGCTCCTCCTCGGCGAGCGCGGTGGGCCGTGGAGATGGGGCGCTGCGGCCATGATCGCGAGCGGATTGGTCTTGGTCAGAGCCTGAGCGGGCAGTCTCAGATGTTTCGATCCGATGGGAGCGGACGCTCACGCAGCGCGGTGCAAAGGCGGCTCCGTCCCGCATCGGCGGCCATTCAACGAGGCGCAGCGAGAGGTGGATTAAGTCTCCTTGGTTTGAGGCAGCCTTCAACGAACGCTTCCGTGATCTGCGCCGCGACGCAGAACCCCGCTTGCTGTAGGTGCGAGCGCCTCCATTGTCATGCTGCAGTTGCATCGGTTATCCTCCGATCCAGATGAGTCCAGCATCGGAGGTGACCCTAGGGTCGCGAAGCAGCGGAGCTATGCGACTAGTGCGCGGGAGCGCATGAACCGCATCCCTACCGCGACACGACCGGAAGCGCGACATCGGCACGACGTGACAGCAGCCGGGATCCGTCGTCGCCCACCACGATCAGTTCCTCGCAGACCATAACAGCCCGTCGACCCGAGGCCGTCTCGAACGTGAAGCTCGGCTCGATGGCGAGAACCATGCCGGTTCGCAGGGGCGTAGCATCGTCGAGATGCAGCGAGGGCGGCTCCGTGTAATCGAGGCCAACCCCATGCCCGAGGCGGCCGATGCCGCTCCCATCCGCAGGGAGAACCGCGGCCATGGCTTGCCAGACGTCGCAGGCTGAGATGCCCGGTCGCACGGTGGCGAGCGCATGGTCCAATGCTGTCTGTGCGGCCCGATGCGCCGCTTGTGCCAGTTCGTCCGGATGGCCGATGGCGAGGTTCCTGTCGAAATCCGACCAGTAGCCATCGATCGTAGTCCCGATATCGACTCCGAGAACATCGCCCTGCGCGAGGCTTCGATTCGTCGCCCCGCGCGTCAGGCTGTCGTAGCCCCCCGGACCGCTGCCGATGGCGAGGTACGGGACCGCGCCGGCGTCAGATTCGATGAGGGTGCGGAGAACCGCGCGGTGGACATCCCGTTCGGTTTCGGCCGCTGCGACAATGACGGGCAGGCAGTCGAAAGTGTCCTGCGTGGCCGCTGCCGCCGCGGCGATGCGCGCGAGTTCGGCATCGGACTTCGACGCCCGCTCCGCCCAGAGCAGGTCCGATGCATCGACCATCTCCGTGCCCGAAGCGTCTCGGATTGCGGTCATATCATCCCAGGTCGTGCCGATCCGTGTCTCACGACCCAGTTCCGCACCGATCCTCCCGTGGCGGCGGCGCAAGTTCGCGAGAACAGCTCCGACCTCGTCCACGCCCTCGTTCGTGTCGGGGCGCGGACTGGACCAGGATCGGAGCGAGCCGAACGCCCCTTCGCGCTCCATGTCCCCTTGCCCCAGTTGGGGAACGACGACCACGGGCGCTCCGTCCGCGGGCAGAACCGCGTACCACGGTCGCGTGGGCGCGACGCCGATTATAGGGGCATGTCCCGTGAGGTAGCGCAGGTTGGCGAGGTTCGAGACGATAAGCGCGTCGAGCCGCGCGTCGTGCATCCTGCGTTGCAACGCCTGCCAGCGCGCATCGAACGTGCCGGGGTGCCAAGCGGGAGGGCGCGTTCGGGGGCTCGTCATTCCCGCATCGCGATTGCCTGAACCTTCACCTTGGCACCGAAGGGCAGCTTCGCGGCTTGGTAGATCGTCCGGGCAGGCGGAGCATCGAACAACTCGCCGTAGAGAGCGTTCACCTCGGGCAGTTCGTCGAGGTCGGCGAAGGCGATGTCGACATAGACAATCTCGTCACGCCTGAAGCCCGCCTCCGCTGCAATTAGGAACACGAGCTCGAAAGCGCGTTCGGCCTCCTGCCGCGCGGTTCCCGGACGATAGCCGTCGTCGTAGACGGCGAGCTGGCCCGAGATATGGCAGGTGTTGCCGACGACAACCGCGTTCGAGATGGGTGAAGGCGAACGAGGCACGCCGAGGACGTCGATGATGGTGCGTTTGGTCATGGAGAGTCTCCTCATATGTGTAGGTCAGGGCTGGGACGCGTGGGGCCTGCGGGCGAGCCGCTGCCACAGCGCGACACCGTCCGGAATCAGGGCATCGTTGAACTCGTAGCCGGGGTTGTGCAGCGGCAGGGCGTGACGGCCCTCGCCCGCTTGGCCGAGCATGGCCATCGCGCCGGGAATGCGGGCGAGGATCCAGGCGAAGTCTTCCGACACGCCGAGACGAGGCGAGGCATCATCGACATATAGCCCCGCTGCGCGGCCCGCATCGGCCATCGCTGCAACCGACGCCGCATCGTTGACCAGCGGCTCGAAGGAGCGGGCGATGGAAACCTCTGCCGTCAGCCGGTGCGTCGCCGCGCCGTGGGCGGCGATCTCTCGTATACGGCCGGCGATCAGCGCGGCCGTCGCGTCGTCGTAGCCTCGAAAATCCCCGGTCAGCACCACGCGGGAGGGGACGACGTTGCGCGCGCCGTCCGTCTCGAACCCCGTGAGCGAGAAGACCGCGAAGCGGTCGGGCGGTACTGCACGGGATACGACAGTCTGGAGTGCCCCCACCATGGCCGCCGCGCCGACGAGGGGATCGGCGAGCAGATGGGGACGCGCTGCGTGGCCGCCCCGCCCGGTCACAACGATTTCTACGTTATCCTCAAAAGCGAAGAACGGGCCAGGGGTCGTCCCCAAATGGCCGAGCGGCATGTCGGGCGCGTTGTGCAGGCCATAGGCGTCGGCAGCCGGGAAGCGATCCAGCAGGCCGTCCGCGATCATCGCGGGCGCGCCCGCCCCGGTCTCCTCGTCGGGCTGGAAGACGAGATGGACGCGCCGATCGGGCGGATCGGCGGCTAGGGTCAATCCCGCCGCCACCAGCATCGCGGTGTGGCCGTCATGGCCGCAGCCGTGGTGTCGGCTCGGTATAGTCGAGGCATGTGGTTGCCCGGTCGTGCCCGTGATCGGTAGCGCGTCCATGTCCGCGCGCAGCATTACCGCCGTCTCTAGTGGACCGGCTCCCACCGAGGCGACGACGCCATGGCCGCCCACGCTGCGCGCGATGTCCAAACCAGCCGCACCAAGCACCTCGGCCACGGCGCGGGCTGTGCGGGGCGTGTCGGCCCCAACCTCGGGATGTGCGTGCAAGTCGCGGCGAAAGGCGACCGCGTCGAAGGTCGCGGGGTCAGGCATCGTTTGGCCCCTCGCTGAGGACGACGAGGGGGCGCTCTCCGCCCAGGCGCTTCCAGGCCGCGACGCCGGCAGCTCCGGAGGGGGTCGTCTGCAGCCCCTCGGCCGCCATCAGGTCGGAAGCCTCCGCGGCCTCCGTCTCCGAGACGGTGACGAAGGCGTCCGCAGCTTCGCGCAGCAAGTCGAACGCGAGCATCGAGGGCGTCTTGCAATCGAGGCGGCCCATCACAGAGACCGGGCCGTTGACGGTGACGATGCGACCCGCCGCGACGCTCTCCTTCAGGCAGGGGGCGGCCTCGGGCTCGACCACGACGATGCGGGGCTGATCGGCCCAAGAGGCGCGGATGCGCTCTGCAATCGCAGCGGCCAGCCCGCCGACGCCGGCCTGCAGGTAGACCGTATCAGGCCACGCATACTCCGCCTCGAAGGACTCTCGCAATTCCTCCGCGATGATTGTGTAACCCTCCATGACGAGGCGCGGCGGCTCGCTGTAGCCCGGCCACGATCCGTCCGCGAGGTGGATCGCCCCGGTGCCCTCGGCGTCCGCCACTGCGGCGGCGACCGCCGCCTCGTACTCCTCACCCGAGCGGACGACCTCGGCCGCTTCCGCGCGCAGTCGTTTCGCGAATGCTTCGGGCACGGTGGAGGCGATGTGGACGCGGGCGCGAGCGCCGAACACCCTCGCGCCCGCCGCGACGGACAGTCCGTGGTTGCCCGCGCTCGCTGTGACAAAGGTGATGGCGGGGCCGCGATCCTCGATATGGCGCAGCACGGCATAGGCGCCGCCGAGCGCCTTGAAGGACCCCAACCCCATCCGCGCCCGCTCGTCCTTGATCCAGAGCGGACGGCCTGCGACCTCGCGCCGAAACAGGGGCGAAGTCGCATGGACGGGGCATCGGGCGAGGCGGGCGCCCACAGGCGCAGGATCGAATATGGTCATGGGGCCAGATTAGTCGCTTTGCATGCGGCGATCTCTGCATCCTGTGGCGCCATCGCGGGAAAAAATCGCGGTGAAGGAAGAATTGTGCCATAATGGGATCATGCAGAGCCCTCTTGACGCGGCTGACCGCACGATCCTTGCCCGGCTCCAAGCCGACGCGCACGCCAAGCTCGAAACGCTGGCGCAGGCGGCCGGCCTGTCAGTCGCCACAATCCAACGTCGCATCGCGCGACTGCGGGCCGACGGGACCATCGCCGGAACGGTCACGTTACTCGACCCCGCCCGCCTCGGCCAAGGTATGACCTTTGTCGTCGCTGTGGAGATGGAGCGCGAGCGGCCCGACCAGCTTGATGCCTTCGCCCGCGCGGCCTGCGCGGAGCCGCAGGTCCAGCAATGTCACTACGTGACAGGAGAGGGAGACTTTGTGCTGATTTGCACCGCCAAAGACATGGACGATTTCGAAGCCCTCACTCGTCGCTTGTTCCTCGGCGAGCCGAATGTCCGGCGTTTCCGGACCTCCGTGGCGATGCGGACCTACAAGCGAAGCCTCGACCTGCCCGTGGAGCGGTAGGTCGCCGGTTCGAATGGAGGCAGTTCCATGAGTTGCACACTAGCGCGAAGAGAATGTGAAACGGTTCGTTGGTCGTGTCGCGAAAGCTGTGGAAATTCTCTGGCGGCGTGCTCCGGGCATGTGAAGGTTCGGTTTCTCAGGCGGCGAGGTCAAGGGGCATCGGCTCAAGGGGCTGAGAGAGGGTCTCTTATCCATCGACCTTGCGCATCTGGATCTGGCCGGAGGCCAGCAGCGCCCAGAGCAGCATGGGCAAGGTCTCGGCACAGGGCAGCACGGTCTGGGTCTTGATCCGGCGACGGAACTCCCCGTTCAGCCGTTCGATGGCGTTTGTGGTGCGGGCTGATTTCCATTGCAATGGATCGAGGCGGGTGAAGGCGAACAGCCGGGCCCCTGCTTCTTCCAAGCTGTCGGACACCGCCCGGCACTTGAGGCGCCATTTGCGGAGGAAAGCCTTGCGGCGCGTCTCGATCTCGGCGGCGGTGTCGGCGTAGATCATGTCGCGATAATCCTCGGTCAGCTCGTCCTGCATGTGCTTGGGCGCATGCGCCAGGAGGTTGCGGTGCTTGTGAACCGTGCAGCGCTGGATGGGCAGGTCTTCGCCCCAGAGCGCAGTCAACGCGGCCTCGAGCCCCGGGGCGCCGTCGACGATCACGAATTCGGGCCTTTTCAGGCCACGTGCATCGAGGTCATCCAGGAACTGGCGCCAGGCGGCCGTGCTCTCCCCGCCCATATTCCTGATGGAAAGCAGCACCTTCTGGCCGTCTCGCCGTACGCCGATGGCGGCCAGCACCGAAATGTTCGTCGCCTTGCGGTCCAGACGCGTCCGGATCACGGTGCCGTCCAGGATCAGACGGACGATGTCTTCCCCGGCCAGGTCTCGGGCACACCACGCATCCCAATCGACCTTCACCTTGCGCCACGCGCGGCTGACGACGTCCTTGCTGACGGCGCCCTCGAACAGCCCGAACAGCGCCCGCTTGACCCGACGCGTGTTGGTCCCGGCGAGATAGTCCGCGGCGATCAGCGCCTCGGCCTTCTTCGTCAGCCGCTGGTAACGGGGCAGCGCCTTCGACCGCCATTCCGTCACCTTGCCCGTCTCATCCTCGACCCGGCCGCGCGGCACACGGACCGTTTCGGTCCCGAAGGTGCCGGTGATTTGTCGCTCCCGGTGACCGTGGCGATAGCCTTTCGCGGGGCCATCGCCCCGGTCGTAGCGAAGCCGGCCAAGAAAGCTGGCCAGCTCCTCTTCGAACACGGCCTCGATGGTTGCCCGGACGTTGGTCCGCAGCCGCTCCTCGATCGGGTCGAACCCGGCTTCCCCAGCCAGTAGCGCAAAGCTCGCGGCGTCGGTAATGTGGTTCATGGCGTGATCTCCTCGGCGGTTGCCGCCGCCGGTTGGGTGGGTGTCAGTTCACCCGGAGATTGCGCCGCCCTCGAATTTCCACCAACTTCGCGACACGACCGGTTCGTTCGTTGCGGTTGGGTCTTTAGCTGTATTCGAGAACTGGAACGCTAAACGGCTACCTCAGCGCGCCCGCCGAATCGGTCATTCACCCGCTGTGCAGCATCGGTGACTCTGGGCCATGCTGATCGGCGTGCTTCTCCTCGGCGAGCGCGGCGGGCCTTGGAGATGGGTCGCGGCGGCCATGATCGCAATCGGGATGGTCCTGCTAAGGGCATAAGAGGGTAATCGCAGATGTGCGAAACGACGAAAACTAACCTCCATGCAACGCGCAGCGAAAGCCCGTTCCGTCCCGCGCTGCCCCCGCTCGTGAGAGCTGCGGCAAAGGGCGGGAGCGTGAGTAAGACGTTAAAATGCCCTCTCAAGTGAGGTAGTATCCGGCAGCCGTTCAAGATGAGCATCAGGTTGGCTGTGATCGAAGAGCATTCCCTCCCGACAGAAATCGAGGATCGATGGGTGGCGATTACTCTGCGCGGCTCGGAACCGTTTTCGGACGTATCGGTCAATTATCTAATCGCGCATATACCCGCTCGGGCGTTTGTCGTAGTGGCGACGATCAGATGGGCGGGCTCACCTGTGAGCCTCTGCTTCCGCCTGCAGCGGACCGTCACCACAGCGGGGCTGCGCGTCAAAGAGCGTCTCTCGAGGTTCCCGCGGAGTGAGCACGGCAGGTGGTTCAATCGCCCGATCGACATGCGTCCGTTGGCAGACAGTCCGGTCTTCGCGCTGCGGGGTGAACGGCCCTGCGATCACGTCGAGGCACTCAAACTCAGCGAACACCTTTGGCGGTACGCCGACACACCAGCCCTGTATCGCATTGATCGCAGCGCGACCGGGACGGCATAGACGTCCGTGTCGGCACCATCCCGCGTTGCGGTAGTTTGGACTGTCCGCGTCGAAGGATAGCGAAGAGCCCTTTCCTCACGCTATATAAGCGGAGCTTTTCCACGCGATTGGTCCAGCGAAGAGCATGTGCCTTGCCTCAGATCCGCAAGATACAGAGGTATGCGTCCCGAGGTTTACCGCCTATCCGAAACCCGTCCGGATGGACTGAGATACGCTCGAAGCCACACCTTTCGTAGAATGAAAGCGCGCGAGTATTCCCGACGTCGACGTAAAGTTCGAGTTGTTCGACGTCTCGCGTGCGCGCTTCGCCTATGAGCCCATCCATCAGTACACGCGCTGCTCCAGACCCTTGGTACGCCGAAGTCACATAGAATGGCCCAACTTCGGCTCGGTGGCGCGTTTGCTGCAGCGTCTCTATTTGCAATCCGCAATATCCGATCATGCAGGAAGCGTCGAAGACACCCCGCGTGTGACCTTTATTGAGGATCGACCGGGCTTCGTCGCTTGTCATGTTCGCAGCTTCCTCGGCGGTGAAGAGGAAACCAAGCGGGAAGTCGCGTGCTCCCTCCTGACGCAGAGCTGTCCATGACTGGTGGTCGTCACCTTTCAAAGTTCGGTAAGCGTATGATTGTTCAATGGTCATCGCCGTTCCTTATAGCCGTCGAATCACGGAAGATCGCTAATGGATCGGCTCATAGTTTCCAATATCCGCTCCGTCCCGCACACCAGCGGCTCGGGAGCCACGCTGCGGGAGGCCGTTTCGAGTCCCTTTTACCGATGCTGCGCTTGGTATGATTGTCAGGCTCTGCGCCTCCGCATGCTGCCCGGGGGGCGCGGCCGCTGTCGCCTGTGAAGCCGGTCTAGGCGATGCTTGGTAAGCAGAGAAAGACCCGGTTTTCCGAGACGACCTCGCGTAGGAAGGTCCCGACAGCCTGCACCCGGCGAGACGATGCCAGATCGGTTTGCGTCACGAGCCAAATCGGCTGGTCGATGCCTAGATCGGATTCGAGGCAGATCAGCTCCCTCGGCTGCGCCACCAGGTGCGGCAGCACGGCGAGACCTAATCCCGACGCACAACCGGCTGCTTGGGCTGCGAGGGACGTGGTGATGACGGCTGGGCTCCGGCCGCGCAGCGCTCGATCGATCCACTGGGCTGCAGGGAGGTGGCCGTATCCTTCCGCCCATGCGATGAAGTCATCCCGCTCAAGGTCGACTTCGGGACCTCCGGCGCGGCGCTCCACGTACGATTGTGCGGCGTAGAGCCCATAGCCGAGCGTTCCAACGCGCTGTAGGGAGACATGACCACGCTCCGGCTTCACCATGCGCAGCGCGATGTCCGCGTCGCGGCGGTGCAAGTTCACGGTGGCGATGTCGGTCGCGATCTCGAGCGTTAGCCTCGGATGCGCGCGGCGCAGGCGCGGCAGTGCCGGCAGGATCAGCGCGGTCGCGAGGTTCTCGGCTGTGGCAAGGCGAACGGTTCCCGACACCTCCGGCTCTTCCGGCAAGCCCGATCCGAAGGCCCGCGCCGCCGCCTCCATCTCCTCGGCGCGTTCGATCAGCGCCGTACCATCCTCGGTCAGCCGATAGCCCGTGTGGTGTCGCAAGAAGAGCGGGCGTCCAAGACGTGCTTCCAGCCGTTCGATCCGCCGGGAGACGGTCGCAAGCCCGATGGAGAGCATCGAGGCGGCCCCGCTGATGGAGCCCGACCTCGCCACAGCAAGGAACACGGGAACGTCGTCCCAGATCAGTCCCTGCCTTTCCATTATCGGAATCCTCGTCTCCATTTCCGGTCATTTCTTAACGCATTCGGAAATGCCATCTCCCTGCCATCAGCACAAGGCAGGAGAGAAACATGGAACGACGGACACTCGGCGCCGACCTAACGGTCTCGGCGCTCGGCCTCGGCTGCATGGGCATGAGCGAGTTCTACGGGCCGCGCGATGACGAGACCTCTCTGCGCGTCTTGCACGAAGCTGCAGATCTCGGCATCGACTTTCTCGACACTGCGGACATGTACGGCCCGCATCACAACGAGGAGCTGATCGGTCGTTTCCTGAGCGAGACGTCGGTCCCCATGAAGGTCGCGACCAAGTTCGGCATCGTCCGCGCGCCGGGCGAGTACCGGCGCAGTCTCGACAACGGGCCGGACTACGCACGGCAGGCGTGCGAAGGCTCCCTGCGCCGTCTCGGTGTGGAGCAGATCGACCTCTACTACGTTCATCGGGTCGATCAGGAACGGCCCATCGAGGAAACGATGGAGGGCCTCGCGGGCCTCGTGGATGAGGGCAAAATCGCACGGATCGGTCTCTGCGAGGTCAGCGCCGAGACGCTCCGACGCGCCCACGCCGTGCATCCAGTCTCGGCGGTTCAAACCGAATACTCGCTCTGGTCCCGCGGCCCCGAAGCCGAGGTTCTGCCAACCTGCCGCGAGCTTGGCATCGGGTTCGTCCCGTATTCTCCGCTCGGTCGCGGTTTTCTGACGGGCCGCTTTCAGGACGGCCAGTTCGAGGACGGGGATTTCCGCGCCTCGCTCCCCCGGTTCCAGGACGAGGCGGCGCAGGCGAACCGCCGGATTGCCGATCTCGTCGCGACGATAGCGGAGCGGAAGGGCTGCACGCCTGCGCAACTGGCGCTCGCCTGGCTCTTAGCGCAGGGCATGGACATCGTCCCGATCCCCGGCACGAAGCAGCCGAAGTACCTGCGCGATAATGTCGGTGCGGCGGACGTGTCGCTCTCAGAGGACGATTTGGCCGATATCGACACCGAGCTCGCACACCGGCCCGTCGCGGGCGACCGATACACTACGGAAGGCATGAAAGGAGTGGACGCATGAGCGACGCGTCCGATCGCCTCACCCGCGCCCTGTCCCTTCTTGAGCGTCTTGAACCGGGCGCGCCCGAGCGGGTCCAGGGCAACCTCAACGCGTTTCACCAGGACGCCGCAGAGCTTGTTCTCGGATACGCGTTTGCAGACATTGTCGGCCGCGACGGGATCGATCTCAAGACGCGTGAGATGCTGACGGTTGCGATGCTCGCAGCCATGGGCACAGCGCAGGGGCAACTCGAGTTCCACATGCGCGCGGCGATGAACACCGGGGTGAGCCGGGAAGAGATCGTTGAGATCGTTCTGCAAGCCTCCGTCTACGCCGGTGTACCCGCCAGCATGAATGCGATCACCGCGGCGAAAAAGGCGTTTGAGGCGGTCGAGAAGAGCGGCCCCTAGCTGTCTTCGGCAGCTTTCATCAGCTTGGACAGAGCGGCGTCCAGTTGGGCGATCTCGTCCGACGTCAGGACGGTCAGAAGCGATCTTTGCGTTTCCACGTGATCGGCCAGCGCAGCGTCGATCAACTGGTGCCCCTCATCGGTCAGTTCGACCACAGCGCGGCGCGCATCTCTCGCGTCCGGCCGACGAGTGACAAGGCCAGCCTTGGCGAGCTGGTCGACCCGGTTCGTCATTGTTCCGGAGGTGATCATCATGGACGCCATCAGTTCGCCCGGCGAGAGCGCATGGGGCGGCGGAGACCGGCGCAAAGTCGCAAGCACATCAAAGCCCGCTGCGTTCAGCCCGTGCCGGGCGAATGTCTCACCCATACGCCGGGTAAGGTGGTAGAAGACCCGTGAAAGGCGGCCGATCGGACCCATAGCGGAGGTATCCAGATCGGGCCGCGCGATGGCCCACTGTTTCAGAATTCGATCGACAGCATCCATGCGGTGGACAGTAGAAAGAGGGATATCTTGACGTCAAGATAATGCCGTGGAGCCCTCTATGCCTCGATCGCTTGATGTCCTTCTGACCGCGCTCGCCCCCACTGTGTGGGGCAGCACCTACATCGTCACGACCGAGCTTCTGCAAGAAGGTTATCCGATCACGGCCGCCATGCTCAGAGCGTTGCCGGCCGGTCTCTTGCTGCTCCTGATTGTCCGCTCACTTCCACATGGGCGGTGGATCGTCCGGGCCCTCGTACTCGGTGCGCTGAATTTTTCAGTGTTCTGGTGGCTTCTATTCGTCTCGGCCTACCGCTTGCCTGGAGGGGTCGCGGCGACGATCGGTGCCGTTCAGCCCCTGATCGTACTCGTGCTGGCACGCCACATGATGGAGCAGCCTTTCTCAAGAACCGGACTGATTGCGGGCATCATGGGCGTCGTAGGCGTCGGCCTTCTCGTTCTCACGCCGGAGGCGGCACTGGATACCGTGGGCATCTTTGCCGCGCTTGGCGGGGCAAGCTCCATGGCGCTGGGTACAGTTCTGACGAAGACATGGCAGCCCCCCGTCTCACCGCTCACTCTCACCGCGTGGCAGCTCACTGCGGGGGGGATCCTCCTGCTACCCGCCGCCCTGATGTTCGAGCCGCCACTGCCACCACTTTCGATGTCCAACGTGGCGGGCTTCGTCTATCTCGGGCTCGTCGGCGGGGCGATGACCTATATTCTCTGGTTCCGGGGGATCGCGTTGCTCGGGCCTTCGGCCGTTTCCCCCCTCGGGCGACTGAGCCCTGTTGCTGCGGTCCTACTCGGCTGGTTCATTCTGGACCAGACGCTCAACCCGCTCCAACTGTTCGGCATGGTCCTTGCGATCGCCAGTGCGTGGTTCGGGCAGAGGTCTCAGCAAACGCAGTCTGTGACGGCTGTGCTGCCGCAGCGAGCCTAGAGTGCATGCGCTGCTTTTCGTCGCGAACGCTTGGAGGCGTGGCGGTTCCGTGAGATGCGTTCTTGCGATCTTTCACGGATGTAAGGTCGGAGTAACTCTGAATGACCGTACTTTCGGTGAACATGAACGTAGCGGCGCTGCTTCGAAACCGTCGAAACCATCCTTGGCCGAGTGTCGTAGATCTTGGTCGTGCTGCACTGGCGGCAGGCGCTGTCGGTTTAACAGTTCATCCTCGGCCGGACGAACGACATACGCGTGCCTCGGATGTACGCGATCTGCGCGCCCTGATTGATGCCGAGTTTCCAAATCGCGAACTGAACGTCGAGGGCTACCCAGACGCCCGTTTCCTGTCGCTGGTGCGCGAGGTTCGCGCAGACCAGGTTACGTTGGTTCCGGACGCGGCCGACCAAGCGACAAGTGATCACGGATGGGACTTCCACGCAGATCGGGCACGCTTAGAGAGGGAAGTGTCGGCTCTCAAAGCAGATGGCCACCGCATATCATTGTTCGCCGACCCGGACACGACCGTGATGGCCGCCGCTGCGGATACTGGGGCGGATCGAGTAGAGCTTTATACCGGTCCCTACGGTGGCGCGCACAGTGACGTGGAAGCGCAGGAACGGGAACTGGACCGGCTCGCCGGGGCCGCCAAGGCAGCTGACGATCATGGTATGCGCGTCAACGCGGGACACGACCTTACCGTGCCGAACACGGCCGCGCTTGTTGCTCGCGTCCCCGCCCTGGCCGAAGTCTCAATCGGTCATGCACTGTTTTGCGACGCTCTCACGTATGGAATGGAAGGAACTGTCCAGCGGTATCTAACCGCGTGTAGAAGTGTCGCCCGAGATATGGGTTGATCGGGCAAGCTGTAGGCGAAATCGTACCATCCCTTGGGATACGTCAGCCAGCCCAGACCTTATCCCTCTCCCAGTTCGCTGAGGATCCGACTTGCCTCTAACCATCTCTCTCCTGCGTACGCAAGCTGGAATCACGTTGCGCGCTCGTCCTTGGGTGAGCCCATCACGATGTAGGAGGTGATGGCGTTCACGTGGGACTGCGTGCCCAACACGTCGGTGTGGAAACGCTTGTACCCGGAGAGATCGGCGCTCTCGACCCGCAGCAGGTATTCGAACGCCCCCGCGATGTTGTGGCATTCGACGACCTCGGGCGCCACGGCCATCGCGCGCTCGAACCCCTCCTGCGCTGCCTTGGTGTGCGAGGACAGGCCGACCATGACGTAGGCCGCAAAGCCGCGCCCCATTTGCTCGGGGTCGGTCACCACGCGGTAGCCCCGGATCACACCCGCACGCTCCAGTTCCTGCACGCGCCTGAGACAGGCCGAGGGGGAGAGGCTGACGCGCTCGGCCAGGCCGACATTGCTGATCCGGCCGTCGCGCTGCAGTTCGCGCAATATTTTCTGATCTATCTCGTCCATGGCCCGTGAATAGTTGCGCAAGTCGGGCGAATGATAGTGAAGAAGATCACAAGTTGCGAGCGACCCCTGATAATATTGCGGCCAGGCAATCCGAGGGGATCACCATGAATTTCACCGTCATGAGCGGGCTCTTGGGCTTCGCGTTCGTCGCCACCGTCACGCCCGGGCCGAACAACCTGATGCTCATGGCCTCCGGTGCGAATTTCGGCTACCGGCGCACCCTGCCTCACATGCTCGGCATCGTCGGAGGCGTGGCGCTGATGGCGCTCCTCGTGGGGGCGGGTCTGATGGCGCTCTTCGAGGCGGTGCCCGCTCTGAGCCTCGTGCTGAAGGTCCTGTCCGTGGGATACTTGCTTTGGCTCGCGCTCAAGGTCGCCACCGCCGCACCGGTGGAGGATCGCGATTCCGATGGCCGTCCGCTGACCTTCCTGCAGGCGGCGATGTTCCAGTGGGTGAACCCCAAGGCCTGGGCGATGTGCCTGTCGGCGATCACGCTCTACGCGCCCGACCGCTCGCTGCTGTCGGTCGCCATCGTGGCGGGCGCCTTTGCGCTGGTCAGCTTTCCGTTGATCTCGCTCTGGACGTGGATGGGAACGATGCTCCGACAGTGGCTGTCCAACGCCACCCGGCTCAGGGTCTTCAACATCACCATGGCGGCATTGCTGGTGGGGTCGCTCTACCCTGTCCTCGGGGTCGGCGGCTGACCTCGGCCACGGCGGTGTCGCCGCGCCGGAATTACACCGTCGGCGACCCGCCCGCGACGCCCTCGATCTCCTCCAGGGCCCCGCGGACCTTCGCCGCTTCGTCGCGCGGCAATGGCAGAACGGGACGCGGCGGCAGAGCATCGGTGAGGCCGAGCTCGTGCGCCATGGCGTAGACCACGCGGAGGCTGCCGAACGCGCGGAAGAGATCCCAGAGCGGTGCGAGCCGTGCGTCCATCGTCCGCGCCGCCTCGGCGTCGCCGCGCCGGGTCGCCTCGGTGATCTGCATGGCCGGCCCCGGGAGGATGCCGCCGAGGACGCTGAACCAGGCGTCCGCGCCCGCCAGCAGCGCCTCCGTGCAGCCCCAGTCGCCGCTGTAGCCGATGGCAAAGTCGCGCGGCAGCCGTCTGCGGAGGTCGTCGAGCTCGGCGGCGATGGTGCGATCCGCGGGCAGGGGCATCTTCACCCCCGCGACGTGGTCCAGCCGGGACAATCGCTCGATCAGCTCGGGCGTGAAGGTGAAATGCGTGGTCGAGGGATTGTTGTAGAGGCAGAGCGGCAGTCCCCCGGCCTCCGCCACGGTTCGGACATGCGCGAAGACCTCTTCGCCTGTGAGCGGCGTGTAGGAGGCGGGGGCGAGCAAGAGCCCGTCCGCCCCGGCGTCTCTTGCGTCCCGCGCCAGCGCCTCGGCCGCATCGGTACGAAGCGCGCCGACGCCGACGATCACCGGGATTGCACCCGCCAGCCGGCCGGCCGCCGTGTCGATGGCGCGCCGCCGCTCGGCGCGGCTGAGATACATGTAGCCGCCGGTGCTGCCCAGAAGGCCCACGGAATCCACGCCCGCCGCGACGAGGCGATCCAGCACACGGCCGAGCGCCTCTGCATCGACGCGGCCCTCGGCATCGGCCGGCGTGATCGGGAAGGCCGAAAGGCCGGAAAAGAGGGTCATGTCTGCGTCTCCTGCGCGTGGGTCAGTTCTTCGCGGATCGTGGTCAGCGCCGCCGCGAAATCAGGCAAAGGCACGCCGCCGAAGGCAAGGCGAATGGCCTGCGGCGGATCGCCGACGGCGTAGGGTGCGCCGGGGGACACCGCGACGCCACGCTCGCGAAGACGCGCGACCAGCGGATCGGCGCGCCGTCCCCGGGGCAGGGGTATCCAGGCAAAGCCCGCGTTGCGATGCGCGATGAGGGGGAGATCGGCGAGCACGTCCCGGCAGAGGCGCTGACGCTCGGCCCCGTCGCGCCGCCGTGTCTCTTCACAGACCTCCAGCGTGCCATCCTCGATCCAGGCGGTGACGAGCGCGGTGATCAGCGCGGGCGTGTTCCACGTCGTCGCCCGGATGGCGCTCGTCAGCTGGCCAAGATGCGCCTCTGGCGCGATCAGAAAACCGACGCGCAGCCCCGTTCCGAGGCTCTTGGAGACGCCGCCCACATGGATGGTCCGTTCGGGCGCAAGCGCGCGCAGGCTCGGCGGCGGATCGGTCTCGAGGAAGGCGTAGGCGCTGTCCTCGATGATCAGAAGGTCGTGCCGCCGGGCCACCTCGACGATCCGCCGCCGCGTGGCCTCGTCCATGACCGCGCCGAGAGGGTTCTGCACGCTCGGCATCAGGTAGACAGCGCGCAGTCCGCGCGTTCGGCACGCGTGATCGAGCGCGTCCGGGTCCATCACGCCTGCATCGCCCTCGACCGGCACCAGCGGCGTGCCGCGCAACGCGGCGACCGATTTGATCCCCGCATAGGTGAGCGGGTCGGTCCCGACCGCATCGCCCGGCCCGAGCAATCCCAGCATGATCAGCGAGAGGCCGTGCTGCGCCCCGGACGTGACCAGCAGGGTCTCCGGCGCAACCGGGCCAAGTCGCGCTGAGGCCCAGTCCGCAAGGGCCTTGCGCTCGTGCGGCCGGCCGCCATGGGGCTGGTAGCGCAGCATCGCGTCGAGATCGCCGCCCGCGGCGAGCCGCTTCAGCCCCGCGCGCAGCATGTCCGCGTCCGCGGCGCCGCCCGGCATGTTGAATACCAGATCGATCAGCCCGTCCGAGGCCGCCTGCTCCACGCCGACACCCGCAGGGACAGCCGCGTCGCGCACGAACATGCCGCGGCCACGCTCGCCGACGATCAGATTGCGGCGCTCAAGCTCGCGATAGGCGCGCGTCGCGGTGGCGAGCGCGACGCCGTGCCGTTCGGCAAAGACGCGGTGCGGCGGCAGCTTAGAGCCGGGAGGCAGAGTCCCGTCGGCTATCTGGGCCGCAACATGGTCGGCGAGGTCGATGAACTGTGTGCGGGGCATTGGGCCAACTGTATCTAGTACAATAAAAATATTGTATCGAATCCCTGCGAGTGTCAACGCTCGGCCGGCAACCAGCCGAAAGATCGCCCATGTCCCGCTCCGCCGCCGCGCTCTGCCTTGCCGTCTCGCTCTTTCTCGTCACCTACGCGGTCAACCTGCAGGCGCCGCTCTACGACGCCTACGCCGCGGCCAGCGGGCGCGGACCCGCGGCCGTCACGCTCGCCTTCGCGGCTTATGTGGCGGGCCTGATGCCGGCGCTGCTATTTCTCGGCGGGCTGTCGGACCGGATCGGACGGCGCATTCCCCTGGCGATGGCGCTCCTTCTCGGCGCGGCCGCGACCGCCCTGCTGATCGTCCTGCCCTCTTGGACCACGCTCGTTCTCGCCCGCATGCTCCTCGGGGTCGGAACCGGCCTCGCCACCACGGCCGGGACGGCGTTCATGGTCGAACTGATGGGCACCGAGCGGAGCCGCAGCGCGGCGCTCGCGGTCACATCGGCGACCTCGCTCGGCTTCGGCGGCGGCGCGCTCGCCACCGGGATCAGCCTGTCGCTGACAGGCCCGACGTTCTTCCCCGCGAGCTTCGGTGTTCTGTTCGTCTTAGCGCCGATCTTGGCGCTCTGCATGATCTGCGCGCCGAAAGTCGCGCAGCCGCAAAGCGGGGCGCTCCTGCGTCTTCCCGTCTTTCCGCGAGGCACGTGGATCTTCGGCGCGACGCTCGCGCTCGCCTGGTCGGCCACGGGCATGATCATTGCGGTGGTCCCGCTCGAACTCGCGACGCACGGCCTGTCCGGATGGACCGGTTCGGTGATCTTCCTTGCGATCTTCGTTGGCTTTCTCTGTCAGCCCATCGCCAAACGCCTCAGCGACGAGACATCGCTGGCGCTGGGGCTCGCCCTGATCCCGTCGGGTTTCGGTCTCATTCTCTTCGGGAGCTGGATGCAGGCGATTGCTCCCGTCCTGATCGGCACGGCTCTTTCGAGTGCCGCCAGCTACGGCTTCGTCTACCTCGCCGCGCTCTCACAGGTTTCGAACCGCGCAGGCAGCGGCACATCACGGGCCACCGCGGGGCTGTTCGTCTACGCCTATGCCGGGTTCTCCCTGCCGGTGATAGGGAGCGGCGTGCTCGCCGAATCCATGGGGCTGATCCCGGCGATGGCAGTTTTCCTCGCTTTGCTTATCGTCGGCGCGATTGCTTTGGCTTCGTACCTAGCAGCGAGATCGACCGTACCAGTGGACCAGCCGACATGAGTTCTCCGCTTGTTCCTCAACGCGTCGGGTCGGTGCAGTTAGGTTCCTCTTGCGTTCGTCAATCCGTGCATTTGCGGTTTGATGTGGAATCCTACGCTAAGCCAACAATGGTCGTTCGTTCCGGCTTCGGCGATCTGCAACTCCGAGCCCAACCTGAGCATTCGTCGGTGCGCCGCGAACTGCTGTTTCGCCCAATTGGGTTTAATCGGCATCAGACTGTCGTCTGCTTGATTTTTCTCATTAGATTGGCGGCGGCTGCATCCGAAACCGCCTTGTCAGCGTAGCCGTAGGTTCCACAATCCTTCAGCTCTTCCGCGGCCCGGATCATTTCGCCTAGCGCCGCGCGCGCCAGCGAACCGCCGGTGCTGATGCGTCGGACGCCAGTCTTCGAGAGATCGTCTGCCGTGTACGTCGTGGCGGAAAGCCCGACTACCACGTTGACGGGAACCGTGACCGCTTCACACACCGCCCGAACGCATTCGATGTCCGGCAGGCCCGGAGCGTAAACCACATCCGCTCCGGCTTGTTCGAAGGCTTTCAGGCGTCGGATCGTGTCGCCAAGATCAGGGCGGTCGTAGATGAAGTTCTCCGCCCTGGCGGTGATCAGGAAACTCTTCGTAGGCCTCGCCTCAACGGCCGCGCGTATCCGCTCAACTGCAAGCTCGAAATCGTAGATCGGATCGCTCGGATCACCCGTCGCATCTTCGATAGCGCCACCGCACAGTCCGACGGCTGCGGCCTCGCGCACGGTCTGCGCGCAATCCTCCGGCGAAGCACCGAAGCCGTTCTCCAGGTCTGCGGAAACAGGTAGCCTTGTAGCCTCGACAATTGAACGAGCATTCTCCACGACCTGTCGGCGCGACAGGCTGCCGCTGGAATCCCGCAAGCCCATTGAGAAGGCCAACCCAGCGCTTGTCGTTGCCAAGGCGGGAAAGCCCATGCCTTCGAGGATGCGTGCCGTCCCGGCATCCCAGGCGTTTGGCATCAGGAACGCGCCAGGCGCTCGGTGAAGACGGACAAACTCGACAAGTTTTTGATTATGCTCGGCTGAATGCATGTGCCGATGTCCCTTTCGCGGCTCGAAGGTCTGGTCCTTGACCTTCCGCTTCGGCACGAAGCGCCCATCCCCTCCTTGTTCCACTGTTCCCAAGGGTGACATGCGTGTTGCCACGAACATGCTTTGAGCAAGGGTTGCCAGCATACCGATCACCTCCAAGATCAGACTACGGCAGCTCTATGGATTTCTGAAACGAATAGGTTTGCTAAGAGTAATGAGTACCGCTTATCATCGAGACATGAAGCGTGACCTCGAAATTGACCTTCTGCGGTCCTTTGTGGCGGTGGCCGCCCATCTCAACTTCACGCAGGCGGCGAACGCGGTCGGCCGCACCCAGTCGGCGGTAAGCCTTCAAGTGAAGCGGCTTGAAGAGATTGTCGGAAAGCGCCTCTTCGACCGGAGCCGTCAGTCTGTCGCGGTCACACATGCGGGCGAGGCCCTGCTGGTCTATGCCAATCGCATCCTCGCTGCGAACGACGCCGCGCTTTCACATATCCAGCGGCCCGAAGCCGCGGGGCTGGTCAGGATTGGAGCACCGGACGACTATGCCACGTTCCTGTTGCCGCCGATCCTCTCTGCCATTGGCAAGGATTATCCCAGGCTGCACTTGGAGGTCACGTGCGACAATGCCTGCGATCTGCTGCCGCAACTTGAAACACGAGCCCTTGATGTCGTCGTCGCAACCCACCCGACGAATGCTGTTGCTGGAGAGATAGCTCGGTACGAACCGCTTCACTGGGTCGCTGCGCCGGACTATCTGGACGACCCGATAGCGGCGCTGTCGCTGGTGCTGTTTCCAGCGGGATGTGTCTGCCGCGACATCGCCCTAGACGCCTTGCGGCGCATCGACCGACCGTGGCGCGTGGCCTATTCCACGCGCAGTGTCGGGCTGATGGAGAAGGCCATTCTCGAAAACGCCAGCGTCTCGGTGATGGAGGCTTCAACCATCCCAGCCAGCCTCAAGGTCATCGACGGAAGAGAGGGGTTCCCCTCACTGCCCGATGTAGCGATTTCGATTCATCGACCGACAAAGAGTGAAGCGCACGTCTCTCTCGTAGCCGACTACCTTCTGTCCAAGCTCGCGGGCACCGCGTCGAGAGATGTCGTCGGGCAATGAAATTGACGATCCGACGACGCGGCTACCTCCCGTGGATCATCGCTGACCCACCTTGGTACAACAGATGCCGTCGGCGGGCGGTTACACCATCAAAGCCCATCGAGACCGGTAGGGCAGAACTGGCACTGTTCAACGATGTCGACCCCAGCAAGATCGCAGCTCGAGACGTTCGAACCGAACCACTGGCTTGGTTGATGCTCGATGGTGGAAGCGCCGTGCGGCAATCCCCGCTCCCCCTGGCCGTGGCAGAACTTGGTTGCGCTTGGCGAGACGCCGCGCTCGAGGGCCTCCATGGTGTCCGACCGTATCGGGCGGCGCGTCGTCCTTCTATGCGGCCTTGTCGCCACGGCGGTGGCGACCGCCTCTCTCGGGGCTGCTGACAGTCTCGGTTGGTTTCTCGCCGGACGCGCCTTGCAAGGTTTCGTCGCCTCCAGCTGCCCGCCGGTCGCGCTCAGCCTCGTCGGCGAGGTGCTGCCACCGGCCCGCCGTCCGCTCGGCGTGTCCCTTATCAGCTTTGCCTTTCTCGCCGCCGCTCCTGTTGCACAGTTCGTCGGGGTAGCCACCGCCGCGGGCCTAGAGAGCATAGTGTGTGGAAACACACGCCAAGGTAAGAGCGGACGCTTGTTCAGTTTGCAACGCAAGTGAGCGAAGTGACCAAAGCAGTCGAATATATTTCGAAGATTTTGGTAGGCAGCGCGTCACGTTCGAGCCCATGATCGATGAGTTCAATGGGCCCTTCTTCCCTCGAACAAGCTTATGGTGCCGAGTACAATCGAAAATGTGAGAACGAGCACACCGAAGGAACCCACCGTCGCTCCTCCGGCACTTAGTGCCGCCGTCCCGATGGAAGCAATCGCGAGTTGAAGGGCGCCGAGAACACCGCTGGCGGAACCTGCTGCATCGGCAAACGGCGCCATCGCGAGTCCCTGCCCAGGACCAAAGGCGTAGGTGAAGCCGACGGATCCGAGAGCGATTGCCCCAACATACGGCATAGGCGTTGTCATTCCCTCGCCTAAGGATGCGATCGACAACCAGATACCAGAGACTGCGAATAGGGCGAGGCCGATCCGGGCGAGATTGGTAGCACTGACCCGCGAGCTCAGCGGCGATACCGTTGCCGACGCTAAGACGACCACGACGGCATTGAGAGCAAAGAGGGCTCCAAAGACGGGTTCACTGACGCCGAGTCGTCCCATCAGCACCGCCGGCGCGATGGCTACATGTCCCATCATATATATCATTGCAAAAATTGTGATGGCCGCGGGAAGCCACGCCTTTTGTTCTACTAGTATCGCGCGAACTGGTAACACTGATCCCGCACTGCGAGCCGTATCGGGCATGCCACGTATCACGGTGAGTGCGAGAAATGCCAGAAGCACGTAGAGTCCGAAAACCGCCCGCCACCCAAACAACATGAGGGGCGCTAGACTGAGGACGGGAGACAGGGCAGTGGCCGCATTCAGAACGGCGGTCAAGACCGCGAAGCCCCCCGCCCCACCTGCCACTGAGCGATCTCTTACAGCGGAGAATGCTACAACCGTCGTCGCGCTGGCACCGATTCCCTGAAGGCCCCTTCCCATAAGCAGAACAGACCAACTTGGAGCAGTCATTCCAAGAACCGCTCCCGCACCGAACAGAGCGAGACCAATGAGGGCGACCGGGCGGCGACCGATCCGATCGCTGAGCCGGCCGAAAGGGATCTGGCCGAGGCCCAGAGGTAGGAGGAACACGCTAAGGAGTAAGCCAGCCCGATCTGGAGTGCGGTCGAAAGCTCGGGTGATCGCGTTTGCAGCTGGCAGAAGGAGATCGATCCCCAACGGACTAAAAGTGACGAGCAGGACCGGGTATAGGATCCAGAGAGGCGAGGTTGCGGGCGATGGCATTTGCGATGATGCGCTCATAAGGTTGCTCCGAAAACAAGCCTTGCAGCGATGGTCCACATCAGCAGACCGACGAGCAGGTCCAGAATGCGCCAAGCTCGGGCGCTCGCAAACACGGGCCGGAGGATGCGGGCCCCGTAGCCGAGAGAGAAGAAGAATGTGAAAGAGGCTGCGGCCGCGCCAAGAGCAAACGCAGTTTCTTCGCCGGGGTAGCCGGTTGAGACCGCTCCGAGGAAGATCACCGTGTCGAGATAGACATGCGGGTTGAGCCAGGTCAGCGCGAGACAGATGCCGAGCGTTTTGAAGAGGTTCGACGGAGCACTGTCGCCCGGCGTCAGGGCAGATGTGGAGGTCGCGGCACTCCAGAGGCTCCGCGCGCCATAGAGGATCAGGAACCCTGCACCCAGAGTGAGAAACACCGGTTCGATCCATTCGGCTCTGGCGACTACCGCCTGAAACCCGCCGACGCCGAGCGCAATGAGGATCGCGTCCGAGATCGCGCAGGTCAAACAAACGGGGGCCACGTGTTCTCCGCGCAGGCCCTGTCGGAGCACGAAGGCGTTCTGCGATCCGATAGCCAATATGAGCGTCAGGCCGATGCCAAACCCCGAAAGAGCGGCGGTCATCGTGCCGCTCTAGTGATTTCGATCCGACCTTTGGTCGGGCCACGGACTTTTTCGCGTCCGGCTCGGAAAGCCGCGTCTGAGGCACGTCGATCCAATCGCTGCTGTCTCAGGCAAGGCTGCATTCGCTGTCTTCCGTCCGATTGATCGTCTTCTGGCGGATTAGCGGTTCCTGCGCATGAAATCGAATGAGGACTTGTCACGCGACCTGAGCTCAATTCAGGATGTCGCGGCGAACGGGACGAGATTTCAGCATGATCGACTACCCTGCCTTCGAGGCTGTCTACGCCATCTGTTCGGAAGGCTCCTTTGACAGGGCTGCGGCACGGCTCGGCATCACGCCGTCCGCTGTCTCGCACCGGGTCAAGGCACTCGAGGAGCGTATCGGAGCCGCGCTGATCGTTCGCGGAGCCCCCTGCCGTGCGACGGAGGTCGGGCGGCGGGTTTGTCGGCACGTGGAGCGGATACAGCTCCTCGAGATGGATCTTGGTGCGACCCACCCGGCTCTGGCAGTTGGAAACGGTGGCGGCCAACAGGCGCGCGCGCGTGTCGTCGTGAATGCCGATAGTCTGGCGACATGGTGCATGCCGGCGCTCGCAGAGTTCACGACCCGCACCGGTGTGCTGCTCGATATCGCCATCGAGGATCAGGACCATGCGAAAGACTGGCTCGTGAGGGGAGAGACAGACGCCGCTGTGACCGCAAGCGCAGACCCGGCTGCCGGCTGCGATGTTCAGGCGCTCGGTGCTCTCAGGTATCGTGCGACGGCCAGCTCTGACTTCATGGCGCGGCACTTTCCGGACGGTGTGACGGCAGAGGCTCTGGCAGCGGCGCCGTGCCTGGTCTTCGACCGCAAGGACGCTC
Source organism: Roseivivax sp. THAF30 (assembly GCF_009363575.1). Taxonomy (NCBI): domain Bacteria; kingdom Pseudomonadati; phylum Pseudomonadota; class Alphaproteobacteria; order Rhodobacterales; family Roseobacteraceae; genus Roseivivax; species Roseivivax sp. THAF30. The sequence goes on from NZ_CP045389.1 coordinate 529,747, forward strand.
TGCAGGATCGATGGCTGACGGATCAGATCGGTTCTCTGGTTCAGCCACCTGTTCATCGCCTTCCGTCATCGACAGCCTTCGTGGACGCCGCTGTTTGCGGAATGGGCTGGGGCATGAACCCGGAGCCGCTCGTGGCCGATCATCTCGCCGCGGGCTCTCTCGTGGACGTGATTCCAGGGAGGGTCGTGGACACCCCGCTCTACTGGCAGGTCAGTCGTTTGACGGCAGATCTTCTCAAGCAGTTGACCAGCAGTATTCGGCGGGCTGCGCGAGATGCGCTGCGGTGATCGGGGAGTATCAAACGCCTCTTTGGTCGTGAGATGCTTACGGTGGCTTTGCCTTCATCAAAAGCTGCCGTTACGAAGGACAGAACAGCTTGGACAGATGGGACGATCGGTATGATACGAGCAGCTGAGACCGCGGACGAGCCGCGTATTAGGGCCTGCGCCAAGGAAGCGTATTCGCGGTACGTGTCCGTGATCGGCAGAAAGCCCGCCCCGATGAACGCCGACTACGCCTCGCTGATCGAGGCTGGGCACGTCCACGTCGCTGTGGACCCGGACAACAACCTCCTGGGTTTCGTAGTCTTCTACGAGGACCATGGGAACGTTATGCTGGAGAACGTGGCAGTCTTTCCAGACGCCGCCGGTCGCGGCGTCGGAAAGAAGCTCATCCGGTTCTGCGAGACCGAGGCCCGGCAGCGTGCCGCGCGCGCGGTGCGCCTCTATACCAACGAGAAGATGACCGAGAACCTGTCGATCTATCCACGCCTCGGCTACGTGGAGACTGGTCGCCATTCCGAAGATGGCTTCGACCGCGTGTATTTCGAGAAGCCGCTCTCCTGACCGGACCCGGTCTGCATCGGGCGCATCATTTGAATGGAAACCAGTCGATGCCCGGGGCAGGCGGTTGTCCGTAGCCGCAGAGCCATTCTGAATGCGCTTCACTGTACTCGGTCGGCGAACCTCTTTGCATCCATCAAATTTTCAGTTGGCGACAACATCACGCATCATGCTATGTCTCCGGACGGTAAGCTGCCCCGCCGGGTGATTTCGGTGGTCCTTGGTCATCAGCTCCCTGGGTGGCCGTGCAATCGCACGGGTACCTGCATGTCCAATTCTCCGTCGTCCTCTTCAATCGCCACGGTTTTCTCTTTTGTCCGGACAGCGCTTCCGATCGGCGCATTCTACCTGACCGAGATCCTCGTCGGACTGACCGATCTCGCGGTGGTCGGAGCACTTGGCACCACCCCCCTTGCCGCCGTGGGGTTGGCCAAGACGATCCTGTTGTCCATCATGGTGGTTGGCTTCGCAGTTCTCTCGATCGGCACGGTCCTGATGGCCGAGCGATCCGATCCCGAGACTTGTGGCCGAGTGCTGGTTGCCTCGATCGTCGTGGCGGCGCCGTTAGTCGTGGTCGCCATCTGCATCGCTTGGGGCACTATCCCGATCCTCGCCGCTAGTGGATACGCCGCCGACCTGGTCGCTGACTTCGATGCCTATGCCACCGTGTTCGCCTGGGCGCTCGTGCCTACGTTTATGTTTGCTTCATTGAAAAACGCCCTGAACGCCGTCGGCCGCACGGGTGTCATTGCCTGGTTCTCCATCGGTATTGTCCTCGGGAACCTGGCCCTCAGCATCGTGCTCGTCCATGGGCTTTGGGCGTGGGAGGGCTTCGGTGTAGCTGGGGCCGCCGGGGCTACGGTCGCCGTCAACGTCGCTGCCGCAATAGGTCTGCTGATCCATGTCCAGAGATCCGGGGTCGTGCGCTTTGGTGCCATCCGGGCGCGAGCGGTCTGCCGAAGTGCGGGTGAGATCATCCGTCTCGGGTGGGCTGCCGGCGCTCAGCAGGCCCTCGAAAGCGTTCTGTTCGTAGTGGTCCTCTACCTTCTGGGCCTGTACTCCGTCCTCTGGCTGGCGGCGGGAACAGTCGTGTTCGCAGTAATGGAATTGAACTACGCCGCAAGCGGAGCCGTGGGTGAAGTGTTGGCAGCTCGCCTTGCTGCCGCTCGAGCTGATGGAGGAAATCTGCATCGCTTGCTCCGTCTCGGCGTCAGCGTGTCCGGACTTGCCGCGGCAAGCCTGGCATTGACGGTTGGCGTCTTCACGGAGGCGACGGTGGCGCTGTTCTCGGGAGCCGAGACGCCTCCGGAGGGACGGGTCTTGATGTCGCAGGTCCTGCGCTGGACCGCGCCAATCTTCATCTTCGACGCATGGCAGATCGTTTTCATGCACGCGTTACGCGGCTTGCGGCGGACCGTGCTGCCGATGGTGCTGAGTACGACGTGCTACTGGGCTGTCGGTTTGGGCGGCGGACTCGCTTTCGCAGAATTGGCCAAGCTTGGCGCATCTGGCATTTGGGCGGGCTTCTGCCTCGGCTTGACCTGCGCAGCCATACTGCTTGGCGCGATGGCGATCAGAACTGCGGAGCTTCCACGACGCGGGGAATGAATCGGAGCTAGAATGGCTATTGCAGGATGCCCGCCTCAACGCTGCTTCTCGGCGTACGATGATCACAAGCTCCGATAGTCGTAGCGATGCAAGGTTTCCGGCGCAGGCGACAAGAAACCCGTCGGGGATCGCGGAGGTTATAGAAAAACCGAAAGACGGAGTTACCCATGCCCCTGGAGTTCCTCGCGATCGTCCTGATGGTCGTTCTCATCCCCGGCGTCGACCAGCTGATGGTGCTGCGGAACACGCTGGCGAAAGGGCGCGTCGCCGGCTTGGCGACCGCCATCGGAATCGGCACGGCGTCGTCTGTTCAGGCTCTTCTCGCCTCGCTCGGCATAGGGGCTGTCATCGTCGCATCGCAGCCCGTCTTTGAGGCAATCAGATGGCTCGGTGTCGCATATCTACTTTGGATGGGCTTCAGTTCGCTGAGATCGGCGGTTCGCGGGACCTATGAGGATGAGACCGATACGGCCGCACGGGGACCACTCCTTGGCTTTCGAGACGGCGTCCTGTGCAACATCACCAACCCGAAGATGCTCGTGTTCTACCTCGCCCTTTTACCGCAGTTCGTCGGCGCGACAGGGCCCGTGGTGCAGTGGGTTCTTTTCGCGATGATGGTGCCCCTGCTCGGCACGCTGTTCCTGATCGCCCTGACGCTTCTGATCGACTTCGCCCGGCGCATTCTGCTCAAACGGATCGTGCGGAGGACGATCGACGGTACCACTGGGCTCCTTCTCGTCGCATTTGGGCTCCGGCTCGCTCGAGAAGCGTAGAACGCTGATGCATAAGTCTGGTCAGCATCAGATCGCGGTTTTGGTCTGTCTAACGGTTGGGGTGGATGGCTCCTGCTCCCCGGCTTCGCATGGTGCCATATTGCAGATCTCAGGATCTGCTTAAAAGGAGCCACCCCGATGAAAGTCACGACTGTCGGCCTCGATCTGGCCAAGAATGTCTTCCAGGTCCACGGGATCACCAATGAAGGAGCGATTGCCTTCAACTGTTCGCTGCGCCGCAGCCAGGTTCTGGCATTCTTCTAGCGTCTCGAGCCCTGCCTGGTCGGTCTCGAGGCCTGCGCCTCGGCCCGCTACTTGGCGCACGAGTTGAGCCGCATCGATCATGAGGTGAGGCTCATTCCGGCGATGTATGTCAAACCGTATGTGAAGCCCGGAAAGTCGGACGCGGTCGACGCGGAGGCGATCTGCGAAGCCGTGACGCGGCCCAGTTCAAGTTGGTCTGCACCAGCAGATTGAACGATCCGGGGGATCGTTCAAAGGCGCAGAACGCGTATTGTCGAGATCAAGTCCGAGGAGCAACAAGCCTTTCTGAGCCTGCATCGCGCAAGGGCCTTTGTCGTCAGGCAACGGACCCAGCTCATCAACATGCTGCGCAGCCTGCTGGCGGAGTTCGGCATCGCCATCGCCCGCGGCCTCGCCAATGCCATCGGCTAGCCCTTCGGCCGCGGGGCTATGTTTCGGGTGAATGACAATCGGGGCTCACAGCCGTCGTGACGAAGTCCGGAATCATTTCGGCTTCATGGAAAGTTATGGGCCTAATCGGAGCGTGGGAGGCCGCCTTAGTCAAACTACAACACCTACATCTTGTGTCCTTGCTACCAATGCGGCATCAATAGTGGTGATGGCTCGTGATTTCTCAACGCTTTCTCCATCTGAGTTCGAAGCGCTTTCGTCGGACCTAATAGGGCGCGACCTCGGCGTTCGGTTCGAGCAATTCGGGGAGGGCCCCGACGAGGGGATAGACGGTCGCCACGTAGCGGGTCCGGATGGGGTGACGATACTTCAAGCCAAGCGGTATGAAAACTCCGGCATATCGTCTCTGAAGCGTACGATGCGGGAGGAACGCAAGAAGATCGATCAGCTTGCCCCAAGTCGATACATCCTCTCGACTTCCGTCTCCATGACGCCTGCAAGGAAGCAGGATCTGATGGAGATTTGCGGTCCCTCTCTTCTGACAACGGCGGACATTTACGGATGTGAAGACCTCGAAAAGCTCCTGCGCGACCATCCCGACATCGAAGAGGCACATCCATCCCTTTGGACCCCATCCAGCGGCGGAGCGCTGGAGAGGATTATGGGCCGAGCGTTGGATAGGCATGATCAGGAACGCCGCCCGCCCCCGATCCTGAGAGACCTCCTTCCGAACTCGAGCGCAAGTCCAGCAGATGCCGTCGAGCCTACGAGCGACACGCTCTTTCTTATCGGTGTCAGGCCGCTCCACGATCAGTTCCTTCTCTGGCTCGGTCCGAAGTTGGAAGCCCACGGCTACGGGGTTTTCTCGGAGATCATGACGCTTGAGCCCGGCGATCGATGGCGCAAAGAGACTGCAATTGCGTTGGAGCACCGTGCGGCCAAAGTTCTGGTCGCTGTGAGCTCGGAAACTCGGGCGGACGACAACGTGATGGATATGGTCGACCGGGCAAAGAGCCTCGCGGACGCGCTCGAGGATCCACGTTTGATCATACCCCTGCGGCTTGAGGATGGAGCGAAGATAGATGGGCTGCGTGACGCCGTTCCCGCTGACTTCGCGCGCGGTTGGGCGGAGGGCCTGATGAAGCTGCTCGACACGCTTGGACGACAGGGCGTTCCGCGCCGTGCAGGGGAGCCGGTAGTGGCTTCTCAGTGGGACAGCTTTCGCAAGCGAGGTGCGGTGCCGCTCATCTCCAAGCCAGAATCACTCGTCTCGAACTGGATTCGGATCGCCGAAATTCCTGACGAGATTCATTTCTATGAGGCTGTTGGTGCCGTCAGAGATGATGTTCTTAAGCGCAGGATCAGGGCGCTTCCCTATCCGGCGGTGCCGCACGAGCGAGGACTGATTGCCTTTGCCGATCCAATGGATGCGCGGGAGAGTCTCGAGGGTGTCGCCAAGTTGCGTCATAGGGCATCAGTTTCGATCATGGATGCCCCGGCGGATGGCATGCCAGAGATCGACCTCAAGGGGAGAGACCTGTCGAACGTGATAACGGGACTTCTCCGGGAGTCTTGGGAGCGTCACTGCCGCAGCATGGGGATGGTCGAATATAGCTACTCTGGCGGGAACGGCTTTCATGTCTCGCCGGAACAGCTAAAGCTCGGAGAACTCGTACCCTGGGGCAAACAGGGAGCACGTCGCTCATCGATGCTCCGCAATGTAGCCAAGAAGCACGTGTGGTCATACGGAGTTACCGCGATCCCGAGGAACTGGCCATTCTGGCACTTTCGCTTGAAGGCGAGGGTTCTGTTCGCCAAGGACAATGGTACGGAGCAAGGCGAAAGGATCGACGATCCCAAGAAAATGCACCGCCTTCGTCGGTCCGGCTGCAAGGGCTGGAGAAACAAGCAGTGGCACGGTCGGCTTCTGGCTTTCTTGCAGATCATGTCGGGGGACTCGGCTTTCATTCGTGTTTCGCTTGCGCCGGGGCGAGACATGCTCTTGTCATCGGAGCCGCTCCAGTTCACCTCGCCTGTCAGTACTTCGCTGCCGGACGTGTTGGACCCGGATGCAGAAGAAGAGGACCACAGCACACTTGGGCGTCCCGAACCGGATGAAGATGAGGGTGCAGATTCGGATCGAGGGGGTCCATGAAGCTTCCTGAAGCGAACCTAGCCGTCGATCATCTCAATGAGCCCGAACTGGATTTTCGGCATGGTCAACGCAGCCACCACCCTAAGGATGGTCTCTTTCTCTACGGTCCTCACCAAGCGCGCAAGAAGCCACAAGAAGTGCGGATCGGGGTTATCGGAACGCAAGAAGGGTTGGGCCACTTCGGCTCATGGAGTCGGCGCCTGCTTGAGGGAATCCGGGTGCCCCCACCAGGTCCGAGCGAAAAGAAGGACCGCCTTCACCTTGCGGACTTCGCCGGCCTCGAAGAGACGTTTGGGATCACGTTCGACCCTGAAAGGTGCAGGACGCTAGCGGTCGAGATGGAGGCTATCGACCGCGCGACGCGTCTGCAGAACATGCACGAAGCGGTCGATGCGGTGGCGCGCGTCTACATCGACCGCCTAGAGAAATTTCGTCGAAACGAAGAGGGCGCGATTGACGTTTGGCTCTTTGTCGTCCCGGAGATCGTCTACGAACGATGTAGGCCGGAATCGCGGAGAACGGGGTTGGCCTTACTACCGGGGAAATCCCCGAAGAAACAACGCACCCGTGAAGACCTGCCTCTTCTCTCCCTTGATCCGTCATTCGACACGAGGGCGGAGGACATCTTCGATGACGTCCCCGATTTTCGGAGGCACATAAAAGCCAAGCTGCTCTCGATCGCTCCGTCTCAGATCTTACGAGAAACTACGCTCGAACCCGGCGCTTTCCCGAATAGCGCGGGTTATCCAACCCGAACGACGCAGGATCCTGCAACGGTGGCTTGGAACCTTGCGACAGGCATTTACTACAAGACGCAAGAGCGACCGCCATGGCGTCTATCGGATGTCCGCGACGGCGTTTGCTACATCGGAATGGTCTACAAGAACCTCCCGAACAATCGCGACAACCACGTGTGCTGTGCCGCCCAGATGTTCCTGGGCGAGGGAGACGGGGTAGTCTTTCGTGGCGCCAACGGCCCCTGGAAGACCGGCGACTATGAGTATCATTTGAGCGCGACGGCGGCTGAAGATCTTCTCGCGACCGTGATCGAAGCCTACGAAGACGCGCATTCCGCGCCTCCTAAGGAGCTCTTCATCCATGGACAGGCCTCGTTCAACGACGAGGAATGGGAGGCCTTCTGTCGTGCGGCCCCGCCAGGCACGAACGTTGTCGGTGTGCGGATAAGGTCGACAAACGGGGACACGAAGCTCTTCCGTGACGGGGACTACCCCGTGATCCGGGGAACGGCGCTGCATCTGGACGACAGGAACGCCTATCTATGGACGAGCGGCTATGTCCCCCAGCTGGACACTTATATCGGACCGGAAACACCGAACCCTCTCATTGTGACCATCCTGCGGGCAAAATACCGGCGCCCTGCGATGCAGACGGTGCTCGCGGACATCATGGGGCTGACGAAGATCAACTACAACACGTGTAACTTTAATGACGGGCTGCCGGTGACGGTGCGCTTCGCGAAGATGGTCGGCGATATCCTCGTCATGGGTTCCGCGAAGGTAGGCGGCCCGCAGCCGTTCAAGTTTTACGTTTGAGACGGGAAGTGTCGTCGTTCGCGTGCGACCTGTAGGTTCGATAGTGTTGTTGAGCGGCCCTTGACATGCTCAACTGAACCAACAGCTTGCTGCAACCGTTGGTCTTCGCGGTTCGTTTAGGAGTGGCGGCGGCTGGATGTCGTGTTAGGAACTTGCCAGTTGCCATAGCGTGTCGACCTCCTGAGTAGGAGCAGGAAGGGCTGGAACAGGTGTTGGACGTCATGTGTAGGGAAGGGAAGCAGCCGGACATGCTGACGTGGGGCTCGGACTATGCCCCGTGCGATGCCTATCGCTCGGACACCTGTCACTACTTCCGCGACTCTATCGTCTCTTCACTTGTTTCCCTTGCACCGGTCAGGCGCCTCGCCGGTATTGGCTTTCTCGGTGCGATCGATCACCTGCGCCAAGGCTCGGGACGGGCAGGCCATCGCCGTCGCCACAACCGCCTGGAGCATTCTCTTGGCGTGGCACGGCTTGCCGACGTTTACGCGCGTGAGGCTGATCTTTCTGATGACCGCCGTCGTTTGTTGCTCACCGCGGCACTCCTGCATGACGTTGGACACGGGCCGTTGTCACACACGTTGGAACCGGTGTTTTCGGATGCCTTCGGGATCGACCACCACAGTGTCACGCGTGATCTCATCACTGGCAAGCTGCCGGCAGGGGAAGGCATCGCCGAGACGCTGGCTGCAGCGCAGGTCGATATCGAAGAAGTGCTCGCTCTCATCGACGGCACTCATGACGGCGACGTAGGCTTCCTCTTCTCCAGCCAGATCAATCTCGACACGCTCGACGGCATCACGCGCTGCCGGGCCTTCGTCGCGCCACGTCCTGCCTATCGCGGCGCCGAGAGGATCGCGCGCCTTTGGGCGCGAGGCGGCGCCTTGACCGTGGATGCATTCGACGAGTTCTGGCGTTTGAAGCACGACGTCTACACGCTCTTCATTGGAGGTCCTTCCGGTGCGGCCCTCGATATGCTTGCACAGACTTATATGCGGGAACATCTTTCCGAGTTCGCTCCCGAGGACTTTTTGATCACCGAGACAACGCTTCTACGGCGACATCCCGAGCTTCACGACTACCTTAAGATGGCGGCGCGTCTGGATAATTTACGTGCGCGCGTTCCAAAGGCGTGGCTCAAGCAAACGGTCGAGCGTCGCAGGCGCGACTTCTTTGTCGAAGCGGACATGCCGCTGGTGGACAACGCCGCTATCGACCGTCGTTACAAACAAACCAAGACGCGCAACTCCACCACTTTGGCGGAATTGCTGGACTGACCCCATGACAAGAATCGAACGATTGACTGACGCGGGCAGTGTCCGCAAGGTTCTCGACACCGCACGGCAAGAGGCGGACCGTCAACTCGAAGCGATGCGCGCAGCCGCGCAGGAAGTCATATCCGATGAACCGGGAATCATTGTCGGAGTAAACGGCTCAGTTGCACGGCGCGAGGTGACTAGCGGTTCGGACGTCGATCTGTTTTTCCTCGCTACTGGCGACGATGCCGACGCGATCCGCCCAGTGCAGGAGGCGTTCCGCGAGCGTCTGCAGGCGGACGGGGTCAAGATGCCTGCCCATGGTGGCGTGTTCGAAGATCCGCTAACGGTGAACGATCTCTTGGCTAATATCGGTGGGGACGCAGATACCAACGAATATCTGACCCGGCGAATGCTATACTTGTTGGAGGGGGAGTGGCTGCACAATCGAGCAGGGTTCGATGATGTCCGCTCGCGGCTCGTCGGACACTACGTTCGCGATGAATTGGAGGAGCGCAAGCTCTGCCGGTATCTGCTCAACGACGTGATCCGCTACTGGCGCACTATCTGCGTAGATTTCGAAGAAAAGACCGCGGATGGTGGCAAGCCGCGTGCGATACGTCTTGTGAAGCTTCGTTTCGCGCGCATGATGCTCTATTTTGGTGGTGTGGCGGCCATCTCGCGCACTGCCGACGCGTCGGCAGAGGCGAAGCGTGCAATGTTGCTTGAGACCTTCGCCAAGCCGCCGGCGGATCGGCTGACTGAAGCGTTTGGCCATGACGAGATGGCCCAGCCGCTTGCAGCCTATGCAACCTTTCTCAATTCGATCGACGACGGTGAAATCCGCAGTGCGCTGGAGCGCGCCGGGCATGAAGGGCTGGACACGGACGAGTACCGAGAACTGGTCGAGGTCGCGCGCGAATTCCGGAACGGTCTCGAAAGTGTGCTTGTCGGTCCCGAAGGGCTGCGCCATCGGATCGGTTCCGCTCTTTTGCTTTGACCCGTTCGAAAGTCGGACCGCATATGGTCTTGATGCGGCATGCTCCGACGGCTTGGAATCGAGCAAGGCTCGTGATGGGGCGGAAGGACGTACCACTCGATATCTGCGCGGTGGGTGAGGCTGCAGTCGCTGCTCGCAACTTCAAATATGCAGAAATCGACGCGCTCTTCTCTAGTCCTTTGATTAGGTGCATCCAAACGGCAAGTGAATTCGAGCGCGTATTCAACCTTCCCGCGCAAGTGGTGCCAGGATTGGAGGAGCGAGCTTGGGGACGCTTCGAGGGAAAGCCGAAAGTGATGCGTGATAAGGCAGTCGCAGGACCGGGAGTCGAGAGCATAGAATGCTTCCGAAGACGTGTTCTAATGGCCATCGGTAGAATTAAAGAGCAGGCAACTGTTCCCTTGATCGTAACTCACTCGGGGGTAATACGGGTCTTGCTGGGAGCCGATGCCGATGAGCAGATTCCACACCTCAAGCCCATTATTGCTTCATGGCCTGATAAAGACTGGCTCTAATTTACCGAAAGAAAACCAATCATAGCTTGGCAAGGACATATATCTGCGAAAGCTGCATGAACCGCTAATGCGTGATCGGACATTGTTGCCCGATCATCGCTTGCGTCGAAATTAAAGCGACTGGCTATGCTTCGTGAGAACCACTAGTTTCTTCGGCAATGTCAATAAGAGTGTTCAAGTTGTCCAAGAACTTTGTGTGGGCAGCGTGAAGGCCGGCCTCAATCATAGCAATCTCCTCTTCGCACCTCTTGCGGCTGAGGCTGCCCTCCGGGCCAAACTTGCCGCTCTGGATCCCGGCGCGAATCTGCTCACGGATACTAGCCTCACGATCGTCAATAATGCGCTGAGTGTCCACGACGTCGCGCCTGTAAGTAGAGACGCTGGGAGTGTTCTTAGGGCGGGGCTGACGGGTATTCATGGTGTCTCCTTTAGAACTCAAGCTGCTGACGAGGCGCAGATATGCCCACCCCTCAGTTCCGCAAGGTATTTTTTTGACGCCTCTGAATGTGGCGCTGGACAACGGGATGCCCCTTGTTTCGCGAACCACAATGGCGTCGGTGCTCGGCGCGAGCCGGAGGCAAACGCTGACAGCGTTCCTGCGGCGCACGGTCTAGCCTTCGCTCAGCATGAAGAGTGTCACATAGATCGAACCGAGACCGCTCGACATCGCCTAGATCCGCGCCGCCCGAGCGGCGGGTATCAGTTGTGCGTCTTGAGCGCAGCAAACCGCGCCGTTCAGTCTGGCGACTTTTTTCTTGCCTTAAGTGTGTGCGGCTGGCGCGAGGGTCAGTTTCGAACTCAATGCGATGAGGGTCGAGGCCGGACTGACGCCTGATACCGGCCTCTTCGGCCAGCTGTGGCTCCGCGTTGCAGGGCACAGCCGTGATCAACAAGCCTGACATGGCACAACCGCAAGTGTAACATCGTAGAGTTGCCAATACGAATTCGCAGGAGATCGCCATGGGCGTCATCAGAGATCGCTTACGCAAAACGCGCCCGGACGTTGAGGAGCAATTACTCCTCAATGCGGATAAACGGGCAGTGGCCCTGGAAGCGCGTCGAGCGCGGAAGCTTCGCGAGCTAACTGTGGAACAAGTGGCTGAGGCCAGTGGTCTGAGCCCCAACGAGGTGTCGGCGATCGAAGCTCCCGCGGGAGAGCTCCCGAGCCTTTCCTCTTTAAAAATCTATGCAGAGGCCTGTGGGGCGAAGCTAAGAGTGCGCTTCGAGACGACCGACGGTTAAGGCATGATTGCGAGCGGCGGCGCGCGGCTGCATATCTCTCGGAGCAGTTTTACAGCCGATCATTCCATTCCGAACATTTCAGCAAAGGTGGTGATCGGGATAGAGGTCTTGCGGCGCAGCGTCCACGGTGTGAACTCAGCGGAGCCGAAGTCGAAGCCAGTGCGGTGTGCCATCATCCACAGCAAGGTGGCCTCGACGTCCGCGCCCGCTCGGAGGTTGAGAAGCCAGTCCCTAGCCAGGGTCGATAGTGGCCAGCGCGAGAGCTCCGAGTCGCTGGCCGCCAGATCGTTGGTCTGATCAAAGAACGGGTGGTCGGCCGCGAGAAGGCCGTGCTTGCGCGCCAAATCTGCGGCCGTGTCACGGTCGTCGATCATCGACAGCGCTAGAGCCCTTCGGACGTCCGAAGCGTTCGGTCCACGCAGTGCCTCGAGGGTGGCGGCGTCGCTGTCAACAGCCAGCTGAGCGCCGAGCGCCAGCAGGAGCGGCGCGGCAAGCTGGGCGTCGATGTGGTCGGCGGCGGCCCTGATTGCCGCCCACGGGGCGAGGCTGTGTTCGCCCGGATACCGGCTAATCCGATGCACTACAGCCCAGGCGGCCGCGTAGCGCACCGGATAGAGATTCTCGTCGGCGTCGCCGACAACTTGGGCATTAGTTAGCCCGCGCTGGATGGCGGTCCAGACTCCCGGGTGGTCTGGGCAAGTCAGAAGGTCGAGCAGCTTCCCGTGCAGCATGACGTCGACCGTCTCGGCATCGTCGTTGATCAGGACGGCGATGATCTGATCGAGAACTTCCGGCGGAAGCGGGTCGAACCTGGCTAAGGCGTCGGCGGCCGCGCGGGCGACGAGATACTCAGGCTCGTAGCGTCGCTGGAGCTCGGGATGGCGGCAATAGTTGCGACGGTCGCCCAGCAGGGTGACGAGGACGTCGAGCCCCTCGGGCCATGCCTGTTCTCCGATCACCTCGGCCAGCGCCTGGCGGACTGGCGCGCTCCTGTCGACCACAAGGCCAAGTATGGCTATCTTTTCAGCCGTGTCAGCTCTGGGAGCCAGCGCCTTCAGGGCCGTGCGCCGGACCTCGTAATGCGCGTGGTTAAGCGCGTTGGCGATCGCGGTCCGCGCCTCGGGTGTTCCAAGTTCGGCAAGCGCCCGCACCGCCGCTTGCGCATCAATGTCGTTATCTGAAGTCGCCCACTCTTCGGCGAGAGCGTGAATGTCCAGATGCTCGGCTCCGGAGATCATCAACAGAAGCCGGGCGAGTTTGGCTGGCCCTTCCGTCATCAGGGTCTCGGCTTGACCTGGCGGGAGTTCGCGAAAGCGGTTCAGAAGCGTAGCATCGTCGGCACCGAGGGCGCGCGAGAGCGCAAGGTGGACGGCAGCCGCAGCCTCGGGAGGAGCGGCGGCCAAGACACGCTGCGCCAGCCCGGCCTTCCTGTGCCCAAACTCGAGATCGACTATTTCCGGGGCCAACATGACCGCCCGCATCGGCGACAAGGTCGGCAGCAGATTAAGCAAGATACCTTGAGCGGAGGTCCGGCCGGAACTCCCTTCTTCTCGACCTTCCAAGAACGACAAGGCTCGAACCGCCGCGTTGATCGCCTTCGCCCCCCCAGTGGTCAGGGCCGCCGAAACCCGATCGCGGCCAAATTCAAGGCGGCGATCAGCGATGACGCCAAGCCCTGCGGCCTGCAGGCGGTCATCGTCGCCGGCGGCAACGAAAAAGGCGTCGAGCTCGCTAACAGTAACCTTGGTCAAATCCCACTTCATTATGTCGGCCCACAGCGGCAGGACGATGTCCTGCCGGGGGTGACCAGCGATCCAGCCGTGCCCTTCTCGGCGGCGGCGGGCGCGGACATAACCTTTGGCGAAATGCTCTGCCGAGGGTTCTTCGTCCTCCGTTCGCTCCTGAATACGTAGGCCGTGCGCGAAGTCCAGTTCGCCCTGCCATGCTTGGCGGCGGTCCTCGTTCGACTTGGCAAGCACGTCGTCGACGATCTCCTGCATCGTTTCGACCTGTGACCAGACGGCTTCATAGGGCGGATCGGATCCGGCGAGCGCACACTCGGCGATAGCGTCGCCGCACATCACAAATTCGGCCGCCTGTGCTACGACTTCACCAGCGACCAAGAACGCCTTGGTGAAGTCGACTTTGAAGGGAGTTAACCAGACCATCAGCTTGTCGGCGTCGTAGTCGTTGTGGGTCCGTGGCAGTTGGTGGGCGATGAAGCCCTTGAGAATGCGCAGCTCGGGGTCGGCCGCCAATAGGGCTTCGCGGTCGGCGTGGGACACCTTTGGCGGCTTCCATCCGAACTCAGCGAACCCGCCTTTGGTCCTGGGTGCGCCGTGTTGCAGCCATTCGACCAAGCGGCCGATCGGTTGACGCAGACTGAGTCGCCGGTCTGCTTGGTTCCAAGCCTTACGAAAGGCACTGGGATTGCCGACAGCTGCAGTGAGCTCATCGATCAAGCTCTTGTCGAAGGCCTCGACGACAACCTCCTCCAACTCGACCCCTGCGTCCTCAAGCGAACGCGCGCCCGTCACCAAGCGCTCAACGACGGAGAGCCAGATCGTGTCATTCGCCGCTAGGCGCAAGGCTGCGCGGGCCGCGGCATTTAAGGCGTCCTCCGTCCCCCGGAATTGGTCGCGGGCAATCGCCTCCATCGCCTCGATCACCTTGGCGTGGGCGGCGTAGGCACCATCGCCATCTTTAGTCAGGTGGCTCTGGGCTAGGTGGACGGCGAGATCATCGAGTCCGATGTCGACCTTGCTCTCCCTGTCGACCTCTCGGCGGAGATCGGCCAAGGCTTTGGGAGGTAAGACGCGCGAAGACCGCAGCAAAGCCCAGAGCACGGCCGTCCCGCGCGCGCCCCGGTCACCGTAGGCGCCGATCTGGTCGCGCACCACATGAAGTCGGCTATCGCTGAGAGCCCGATCGACCAAGTCGTTCACGTCGGCTTCGAGCGGCTTGGCGACGGCGATGAGTTCACGGGCGAAGCTGATCAATTCGAGCGGCGACTTCAGGTCCCTCAGTAGCCGCGCCTCATGCTGCTTTGCGAGGTCCTGCCGCCAGGCCCCTTGGCCTGCGAGCCGGCCATGCAAAATCGCGCGGCGCGAACCGTCATCGTAAACGTCATCGTCTATTGTTACCGCCTGGCTGCTCCAAAGCGGGGCCGGCGACGAGCCGAGCGCCGCCCGGTAGATTTCGCTGCGTGAGGTGATCACAAACAGCTTGTCGGGTGCCTGCTGCACGATCAACGCGCTGATGCGTTTGGTCCACTCTTCGGCCTCGCCCTTCTTGAACCCGGACTGGCCCCAAGGGTCTTCGAGGTGGAATAGGACACGGCCGGGCGCTGCGAAGACCTCTTCGATGGTGCCAAGCCCGTCTTCGCATCGGACAATTTTGTAGGGTGGGTCGGCTTGACGCCGATCGTAAGCCAATTGGTCGGCAGTCAGGCTTTTGCCGTAGCCGGAGGGACCGATCAGCAGCACCGAGCCATAATTGGCTAGGCGCTCTTCTGCGAGGCCGAAATTGGCTGGCGCAACGTAGTAGGTCAGCTGAGGGTTGGCGTGAGGTAGACCGCCGAAGGCCTCGGCGATCTGCTCGACATCGTTGCGATGCAACGGGCTGCGGACGGCGAGGAAGCGGTCTTCGACCGCCCTCTTGAGGCGCTCGACACAGCCTTCGAGACCTTGGCTCGGGACATGCAGCTTTCCCGTGAGGATCTGGTCGATTTTTCGGCGGGTCGCTTCCAACGTCATGCCTTCGATAAGGGCGAACCGGCCGGCGAGGTCCTGCCCGGCTTTGAGGTTGAGGTTCGTGGGCGTGAAAGTGGGATTGGACGACTTTTCAGGACTGTCGACCCGTCCCGAGGCCAGGGTTCCATCGACGCTGGCGTTGGTGATGAAGACATAGCGGCGCTTGGGGTTGGCGAGCATCAGGGCCTTAGCGCGCGCTCGCGGCTCGGGGCCTTTGGCAGCCTTGGCCGGCTTGTTGTTCACCACGCCGGCGAAATCCTTCGGACTCCAGGCTCCCGCGCCCTTGAACTTGATCTGGATGTGCAACTCGTGGGCTGCGGCGACAATCAGGTTTGCCTCGGCCGCGTCGAGTGGGACGTCAAGATACGCTTTGATGTCGTCGTGGGACGCCGGCTCGACCGTGATGCGGTCGGTGCTGGCGCCTGTGCCGAACATCAGCTTCAGAGCCACCCAGACGGTGACCAGCTTCTGGTAATCGTAACCTTGGTAGGCAGGGTTAGCCCCGCCGTTTTCAGTATCGGTCGTCATAAATGCCCTCCGCGCACCACATATGTTCAAGGGGTGCTTTCCGCGTGTCTAGGGGTGTCTGACCTTATGAACGTCCACTTTCCGCCCTGATTCAAAGTTCGCTTGGCGAAAAGGTTCAGTCTCAGCTAGTCTCTTAGCGTGCGGCACTTAGTTCATGCAATTTGCGGCGAAGATCGAATTCGAGCCCATGTCTTTGAAGAGATTTATTCGGCAGCAAAGCAAGCTGTCCGTTTCACTTAGAAACGAAAGGGTGAGATTTTCGGATAGGCAGGCAGGAAGATACCGCGAAGTAGCTTTACTTCGATCTGAAGCCTCACCTCTCGCTCAACTACATGCTAGGCAGATCGATCTGTTCCTTCATGTCGACGGACTGCATGACGCTCAATCACCGTTCTTCGGATAGATCGGTCTGCCATCCATCGACCTTGGACTGCCTGTTCTTAGATAGTGACGGCCGGATGCGAGCGTGGTCACCTTTCGCATGGCATTTCTGAATGGGATGAGCTGCATTTAGCGTACTCTGCTACGTCTTGGACCGGCTGCCCGGGCTCTTTATAAGTTGCCGCTTAACATCCGACCGAAGAAAGAGCTGCCCAAATTTGACGCCGTCATGCTCAAATCTTTTGATGCCGGCCATCTTTAAGTCTCGTTTCACTGCAACAAAGCTCATCTGTCTTTCAGCCGCAATCATCGAAAGAGTCGTGAATTTGGCGCGAAATTCTCGTGCATCGTCGGGCGTCACGTAGAGCTTCTCATGCCCCGACGCGGGGTTCATAACTCGCGTTGCCGGCGTGAGCCCCGCCTTTACTAATGCAGAGAACCCCTGGTTTGTCCGCAATCCGACTGAACGCTCGAATTGCGGTATGGTCATCAAGTCAGTTCCAGCTTCGGACCGGTGACGTTTGACCAGTTCGGAGAAATCAGAGAAGTTGACGAAGATCGATTTGTAGAGTGCGGCTGTTCCGAGTTGACCAACTCGAATCTTGCCTGCCGCAATGCCGGCTAAAATTGGCTGCAGCCCGAATTTCGCCCGAAACGCGGCTCGGTGGATGTGTTCCCAACCCTCGAAGTCGTCCTCGAGAGGTTCGGCACCGTGAAGCAATCTCTCAACAAAAGCGGTTCCGTCGGAAAGCCGCCACGGTGCCCGGAAACCTGAAAGTGTCACCAGGGGTGTCAGGATACCCTCCCTCACCAAGGCATCGAACTGGTGCTCCGTAGCCCCGATGTGCCTGGCCATTTCCCGGGCCCCGACGAGCTTCGGGTATTCCTGCAACAGCGAGCCATGCATTTGAGCATCGAAGGTAACAAGGCCATCGGGTCGGCGATCCTCCGCTGCGACGATGCCAGCATCTATGAGAGCCTCGCGCAGTGGGTGGGCGGCGTAGCCGATTTCCTCTGAGGCGGTCCGGATCGAATGCAGACGTCTTGCCACGATATTTTCGCCCAACAGGTCTTCTCCAGCTGCAACGGGCCAAGTGTTCAAGATCACATCTCGAAGCAGTCGCCGGAAAGGTTCGAATTCCGGTTCTTGAACAAGGTCACGCGACAGGAGCTCATAGAACATTCCAAACACATACTTCGGCTTGTGCGAGCCTTTAGTGACGTATCGGGTCATCTGTTGAAGCGTGTCAGCTATGGCCTCTTCCCCTTGGCTGACGACCGCGAAACCCCGTTCAAGAGAGTGCCGCATGATGTCCGTTTCAGACATCCCCGTGACTGCGTTTTTGTCGTGACGCAATAACTCAGTCCCCAGAAGGCGGCTTGCCTCAAGGGCCGCATAGAGATCAAACTGAGACACTTGAGTCTCGTCCTGGTAAACCGCAAGTCGTTGATCCAGCCATGCTTCAAAGGCGGTCGGGCGTAATGTTTTACCAGTCAGGTTCCCAGAAGATAGATCTGGAAGGAGTTCCTGAAGTTGCGTTTGCATGTCATAGCGCTTCAGGATCGATGTAGAGGTCCAGAGTGGGACGAGCGGACGCGCGTGGCGAATACAGGTATGGGCATATTTCACCTGCCAATCGCCGCGCAGCGCCATCGCCTCGAAGGGCCGGCCAGGATTTCTTTCGATATCTTCTCGCAGGCAATGCGGACAGCCGCGCACAGTTGGACTGCGCAAGGCTCGCGATACAAAGACATCGTTCCGAAATGCCATCCTGACGTCGCCCAAGATCTCGCCAGTCCAAGATCTTAGGTCGGCAATTTCGTCTGAGCTCAGGTTCCCGACCTCAGCCATCTTCTCGATCGCGACGGACTCACCGACGCATATTCTTCTCAGCGAAAATCCCATTTCACTCGCGAACTCCGCCGTCGGCATCCTGTTCCAGGCAGCGAGCCGGTTCAGAAAAGACGGTAGCGTCTCGCGCGAAAGAGGAGCGGGAATGGATGAGTCTTGGCGTTGCACGGGCTGGAGAAACCACAATATTCTCCTAATTTCAATACATTAGCTTTTTGTTTTCAAGCCAATGCGTCCGAGCTTCCGAGGTATTTCGCCTCTCGTTGCGGTCGACCGCCAGCATATTAACGCGCTTTGTGCTGCAGGCATCGCTCAGCTGGCCCGTGCAGGATTCACCGACGCCCTGCTGTCAGCCAATGACGCTTGGGGTGCAAGCCTTTGTCGTTTCGCCGAAGGCCCGCTGAAGCGGCTCGTTGACAAAGCCTGCATCAAGGTCTTTCGCGGCGGGGATCGGCGAGCCAACGACCACGGCGCATGGGGCGGTCGGTAGTAGCTTTGACCCGGCGACGGTCGATATCCGCGCCGTTAGGTTCACCACGAGCCGGAGCGACGACAGACTTGATTTACCCAATCTACTCGAACCAATCCCTCACTGTGATCAGATCGCTAAAACTGACCGATGACGGTGCATAAGATGCACTTCGATGCGACATCGCAAAAAGCAAGAAGACGTCATCTCGGTGAAATCAATCCGCAAGAGCAACTAGTTGCGGAAATAGGGCGGCGGGGCAGTCTCGCTCTGAGACGAATAACTGTCAATTCATGCCACGGGCGACTCGTTCGAGTTTCGGCAAAAATCCCACGCTACGCCGACATCGTTCATTCGAGCCTAGGGCGGCGAATGTCACCGAAGAGCCCGTTGCGGAAGTGTCAAATTCTCGCTGCGCGCACTCGCAGCGAGAATTTTTGCTGAGACGCGGCAAACCGTTATGCCGCATCGCAGCTGTGGATCCGGTCGTTCGTGCGCCGCGCAGCGAAACCCTCGGGAGCAGCGACCGCAGCGCGGAGATGGTGTTGAAAAACTCCGCTTGAGCGACGGCATGGGGCCTGATTCAATTCTCCTGAAGCATGGGAGAACTGGCGATGATGGGGCCGAGGCAGGTTTCGCAGGGCGCGCTGTTCTACGAGTTCACAATAGAAGACCACGTCCCGGCGGAGCATCTACTCAGGGGCATCGACCGCTTCGTTGATCTCGGAGACATGCGCCGTCACCTTGCACCGTTCTACAGCACGACGGGCCGCCCCTCGGTCGATCCGGAACTGATGATACGGATGCTGATCGTGGGCTATGCCTTTGGCATTCGTTCGGAACGGCGTCTCTGTGAAGAAATTCATCTCAACCTGGCATATCGCTGGTTTTGTCGGCTCGACCTGACCGACGCTGTGCCCGACCACTCGACCTTCTCGAAGAACCGGCATGGCCGGTCCCGAGAGAGCGATCTCTTCCGGCGGCTCTTCGAGGCAGTGCTGGCGCGGTGCATCGCCGAGGGGCTCGTGGGCGGTGAGAGCTTCGGGGCGGACGCGTCGCTGATCAAGGCGTGCGCGTACCGGGCGCATCCGGTCACCGTTTCCAATGACATCCGGTCAGTGATTCCGATTTGATCCGGTCACGGATTCCGGGGCATCCGGTCACCCCGGAACCGGGTTGAGAGAGACCGCTGGGCGATCGTGCGGCGGGGTAGCCTTGCCGTCCATTTGGACGAGCAAGGAGCCCGAGAATGAGACGATTGCCGATGCGCAAGATCGCAGAAGCCCTCCGGCTGAAGGCCGCGGGATTATCGACGCGGAAGATTGCGTCGAGCCTTGGCTTGGGGCAGTCCACGGTGTCCGAGTATCTCAAGCGGGCGGAGCGCGCCGGCTTGTCTTGGCCGCTGCCGGAAGGGACCACCGACACCGGTCTGGAACATCGCCTGTTTCAGCCGGCCGGCAGCGCGACGCGTCTGGGCCTTGCCGCCCCGGACTGGGCCCATGTCCATCGCGAACTGCGCCGGAAGAACGTGACGCTGTCCCTTCTCTGGGAGGAATATCGCGCCGCGCATCCCGACGATGGCTACGGCTATAGCCGGTTTTGCGAGCTTTATCGACGCTGGGAGGGACGGATCAGCCCGACGATGCGGCAGCACCATGTCGCCGGCGAGCGCGCCTTCGTGGACTTCGCCGGCGACACCATCGAGGTGATCTGCGCCGAGACTGGCGAGGTGCGGCAGGCGCAGCTCTTCGTCGGTGTGCTCGGCGCCTCGAGCTACACCTATGCCGAGGCGGTCTGGACCCAGACCCTGCCCGATTGGATCAGCGCCCACGTTCGGATGCTGTCCTTCTTCGGCGGCGTGCCGGAGCAACTGGTCTCCGACAATCTCCGCGCCGGGATCACCAAGGCGTGCTTCTACGAGCCGAAGGTCCATCGGACCTATGCCGACCTGGCCGCGCACTACGGCACTGCGGTCATCCCTGCGCGGCCCTACAAGCCCCGTGACAAGGCGAAGGTCGAGGTCGGCGTCCAATTCGTTCAGCGATGGATCGCAGCCGCGCTGAGGAACCGGCGGTTTCGGTCTCTGACCGAGTTGAACACCGCGATCCGGGAGCTTCTGGAACGGGTTAACGGCAAGGTATCCCGGCATCTCGGCGCCAGTCGCCGGACGTTGCTCGAAGCCTTGGACAGACCGGCGCTGCGGCCGTTGCCGGCGATCCCCTACGAGTATGCCGAATGGGTCGAGCGCAAGGTGGGTCTCGATTATCACGTCGAGATCGAGCGGCATTACTATTCCGTCCCGCATCAGCTCCTGAAGTGCAAGGTCTGGGCCAGGGTGGCGGCCCGCACCGTGGAGGTTTTCCATGAGGGACAACGCGTTGCCTCTCACGTCCGGACCTCCGGCAACCGCCAGCACAGCACCGTGCCCGCGCATATGCCGGCCAGTCACCGACGGTATGCCGGGTGGACACCTGCGGAGATCAGGCGCCGCGCCGATCAGATCGGGCCCAACACCGGCGCTCTTGTCGATCTGATCCTGCGGACCAAGACCCACCCCGAACAGGGTTTCCGCGCCTGCCTCGGCATCGTTCGCCTGGCCAAGTCCCATGGCTGCGAGGCGCTGGAGGCGGCTTGCGAGCGCGCCATCGAGATCGGCGGTACTTCGTACAGCTCGGTGAACTCGATCCTGAAGAACAACCTGCATCGCAAACGGCCCGAGACGCCCGCGGACGGGCCGGCGATCACTCACACCAACATCCGCGGCGCTGGATATTTCCACTGAGAAAGGACGAACATGCTCGACCACCCCACCCATGACCAGCTCCGTTCATTGAAGCTCGACGGCATGGCCGACGCGTTCACCGAACTGCAAGGCAGCGACGATGCCGCGGAGCTCAGCCATGCCGAATGGCTGGGTCTTCTGATCGACCGCGAGACCGCCAGCCGCAGCACGAAGAAGTTCCAGACCCGAATGCGGGCCGCGAAGCTGCGCCATGTCGGCGCCAGTATCGAGGACGTGGATTTCCGCACGCCGCGCAAGCTCGACAAGCCCCTGTTCCAGAAGCTCGCCACCGGGCGATGGATCGACGAGGGCCAGAACCTGCTGATCACCGGCCCGTGCGGCGTGGGAAAGACATGGCTCGCCTGCGCGCTCGGGCAACGCGCGTGCCGGGACGGAATGTCCGTGCTCTACCATCGCCTGCCGCGCCTCTTCGCCGATCTCGAACTCGCCCATGGCGACGGTCGCTTCCCGCGCCTGTTCCGACAACTCGTGAAGGCCGACATGCTGATCCTGGACGACTGGGGTCCCGACCGATTGACCGCCGGCCAGCGTCGCGACCTGATGGAGATCGTCGAGGATCGCTACGGCACCGGATCGACGGTCATCACCAGCCAACTCCCGGTCGAGACCTGGCACGACGTCATCGACGAGCCCACCTTCGCAGACGCAATCCTCGATCGGCTGATCCACAACGCCCACCGATTGCCCCTCGACGGACCCTCGTTGCGAAAGACCAGGGACGCCGCAGCCGGCGACGAGAATTGACCGTTCCCACACTTGACCGAACTGACTTCGGATGGGATCAGAAAACCACGCTCAGCGGCGTCACCTCAGAGTGACCGGATACCCCGGAACCGCTGACCGGATGTCGCTGGAACAAGCGACCGGATACCCCGGAATGCGCACAAGGCGGATGCCAGCCGCTACACCAAGGCCGAATACTCGGAATGGTCAGCAGAAGATGACGCCAGCCGAGCGACACAGGAATACCTCGCCATGCTCGATGACGCCGCTTTCGGTGCGGCCACGCCTGTCAAGCCGAAGGCAATCTCGCCCACCGATCCCGCCGCACGGTTCACCGGAGCCAACGGGGACAGGCCCTTTTTCGCCTACAGCACCAACTACCTTGTCGATCTGGACAATGCGATCATCGTCGACGTCGAGGCCACCGTTCCGATCCGGCAGGCCGAAGTCGGTGCCGTGCGAAACATGCTGACACGAACCAGAGACCGCTTCGATCTGCACCCCGAAAGGCTGGCCGCGGATACTGCCTACGGCACCGCCGAAATGCTCGGCTGGCTCGTCGACGACCAAGAGATCGAACCGCATATCCCGGTCTTCGACAAATCCGAACGCAAGGACGGCGCGTATCCGGCGACCGACTTCGCCTACGATGAAGACGCAGACGAATACCGCTGCCCCGGAGGCCGCGCGCTGAAGCCCTACTGGCGGGATATTTCTAAGGGGCGACCGGAATTCGGCAAGGACGGCTGCAAGAAGTACTATGCCCGGAAACAGGATTGCGCCGCCTGCGCGCTGAAGCCGCACTGCACACCCAACCAGGCCACGCGAAAGATCTCCCGGTCGCGGTACGAGCACGCGCGCCAGAAAGCCCGGGAGATCGCCAAGACCGATGCTTATGTCGCTTCGGAATACGCCCGGAAGAAAGTCGAGATGCTCTTCGCTCACCTGAAGCGCATTCTGGGCCTCGACCGCCTTCGCCTCCGGGGACCAAATGGCGCCAAAGACGAGTTCCACATAGCCGCAACCGTCCAGAACCTCCGCAAACTCGCCAAGCTGAGGCCTTCAGTGGCCTGAGAAGTCAGCAGGACCGCCATGGCGATCCAGTCTACGGGAAAACTGAGGCGAGTTTTTCAACAACATCCGGACAAAGCAGTCTTTGCTTAGAGGCATGTGTTGGTATATTGCGCAGCGGCGACGGCGCTGCATAGGGAGGCCCACTCGCAGCCCTCGCAGGCCGATCTTACGCTCATGGTGTCAAACGCGCGCCGCAGGGATCGGATCGACGCATCGTCCAGCATCAGACGCGCTCCCGGCGTGGTCGCGCGCCCTAGCAGTTTCCCGATATCGTTGGACGCAGCCCGGTCCCGCGCGATCACGCTGTTCCGGCGGCAATGTGCGTCTTCGTCATGGAGCAGGGGCGCGCAGATATCGTCGGGACCATCGACGATCTTGATCTCCTCCCCCGCGGATATGCGCTCGATGATCGCTGCCATGTTGGTCGTGAAGGCAGGGGAATATCCCCTACCAACATGGGTCAGAATGCATAGAAGATGGTGGGGCCGAAGCAGCACCGTCATGCGTCGGCACGCTTCATCCTGCCGTGGATCAACTTGAGCACCATCGCGCCGAGCGCAGACTTCAGAACGGCACCTAGGAGGAACGGGACGACACCGGCCATGATAGCCTGCTCGGGGCCAATGAGCACTGCCAGCCACGCTGCGCCCAAAGCAAGGCAAACCGCATTGCTGACGAGCATGCCGACGAAGGCCAGTCCGACGCGCTTCCCGGTCCAGCCACGCTCGGCCAGCCAACCCATGATCATGCCCGCGACAGGGAACGCGAAAAGGTACCCGCCCGTCGGCCCGATGAAGTGCTGCGCACCCGAAGCGCCCCCGGCCAGAACAGGCAGACCCAGAGCCCCCTCGACAAGCCAGGCCGTGATCGTGATGCCGCCAAGCCGCCACCCGTAGAGTGCGCCGATCAGGGCGACTGAAAAGGTCTGCAACGTCACCGGGACGGGCACCATCGGAACCTCGACATAGGACGAGAGTGCCAAGAACACGGTTCCCAAGATCACCGCGCCGAACTTCCAGGCGAGTGAGCGATTGCGAATGTCTAACGGGGTGCGTGCGGCACCGGCGGGCATGGCGGCTGAGGTGGTCATGCGAGCATCCTTTTCGAAATTATAGATAGAATCTCTATCCGATATCTAACTTTTGCCGAGAACGCAGATGCATAGCAAGAGCGCCGGGAAAACCAGCGGTCCTGCGGTTGGCCAAAGGCATGGAAAGGGGGCTTACCGCTCCCTGCTAAGCGACCCGTTCGGGGGCGCCTTCGATCCCATCCACGTGACGTGCCGCGACAGAAGCGAGGCGGCCAGGTCGATATTACCAGCTCGAAGCGCTAGCAAAATCGCGCGATGGTCGCGATCAGTCGGGGTTTCCCACTCTGCGCTCCACCCCGAGAACAGGAAACGCGCACTCGCCACGTGCAGATCGTCGATCGACTGCAACAGGCGGGGCATCCCGCAGGGCGTCAGTATGGTGCGATGGAATCTGCGGTTCTCCTCCTCCCAGCCATAGACATCGCCGGCGCGATCCCCCGCGCGGGTGGCTTCTTCGGCTTCATCCAAGATGGCAGCCGTGAGGTGCGGAGCGGCGTTGCGAAGCGCCAGCACCTCAAGTGATCCACGCATCTGCGCGACCTCTCGGATCTCATCGAACCCGAAAGCCGCGACCCGAACGCCGCGGCGAGGTTCGCTCTTGACAAGTCCCTGTGACTCGAGCCTGCGGAACGCTTCTCTCACGGGCACGTGGCTAGTGCTAAACTCCTCTGCAATGTGGTCTTGCCGCAGGCGCTCTCCCGCCGCGATCTGTCCGGTCACGATACGGTGGGCAAGCTCACGGTTAATCCGCGCGGCGTGGGATTCAGCTTTAGCTATCGTCATGGATAATATATAATCCTGACCAGGATGAACGTCTAGGTAGGGCTCCAAGCCGACCTGCGGCAGCGCGGCGTCGGAGCGCTGGCGGTCAGCTCCGTCACCGGTCGTTCACGATCTCGCTTACTATCGCGGGGTCACGCGATGTCGACGCCTGGGCCGGGAGGGACGGATGGAGGAAGTCTCATGTCCAAGATCCAGCTCCCCGCCACCAAGCCGAAGCGACGTCCCTGGAACCGCGGCAGGCTCGTCGGTCAGAAACGCCCGCTGTTGCCGAAGCAAGTCTGGGCGATCCGCGCGCGCCTTGAGCTCGCGGGCAACCTGCGTGACCTGGCGCTGTTCAACCTGGAGATCGACAGCAAGCTGCGCGGCTGTGACCTCGTCAGGCTCAAGGTCGCCGATCTCGTCGTCGGCGGTTGCGTGCGCGAACGCGTCTCCGTCATCCAGAGCAAAACTCAGCGCCCCGTCCAGTTCGAAGTTACGGAAAACACTCGCGCGTCGATCTCGACTTGGGTGGCGCGGCCCGAGATGATCGGCTGCGCCTTCCTGTTCCCGAGCCGGTTTCACGACAGACCGCACATCTCGACGCGGCAATACGCGCGGCTCGTTCGGGATTGGGTGACGGCGATCGGCCTCGAGCCAAGCGGCTACGGCACGCACTCGCTGAGGCGGCGCAAATTTACCGCAAGACGGGCAATCTTCGCGCGGTCCAGCTCCTGCTTGGTCACACGAAGGTCGACAGTACCGTCCGGTATCTGGGTGTTGAACTCGAGGATGCCCTGAGCATCGCCGAGTCGGTCGACATCTGATAATCTCTGCGAACGGCGCATGCCGTTCGCCATCCGAGACCGGACACGCAGCGGCGTGCGAGCCAACGCTGGCTCAGAGCCCAAATAAGCATGATGCCGCGCAGTGCGCGAATGTCGGCACTTAGTCGCGCTACTACCGCTGAGG
This sequence comes from Roseivivax sp. THAF30, assembly GCF_009363575.1. Lineage (NCBI taxonomy): Bacteria > Pseudomonadati > Pseudomonadota > Alphaproteobacteria > Rhodobacterales > Roseobacteraceae > Roseivivax > Roseivivax sp. THAF30. The sequence continues at coordinate 555,748 of NZ_CP045389.1, forward strand.
CTGCAAGTCCTTGCTCGCCAGCAACGCCGCTGCGCTTATCATCAGTGCGCCACAAACCTTGTTCACTAAGCCAAAGGAAAATCGCTTTAGCGCCGTGGCCGCGCGAACCCCAAGCCAACCCCACAGCAGCAGGATTGCTCCATCAACAACCAAATACGTGACACCCAAGATAAGAAGCTGAGGCAGCACCGGTTTTGTTGGGTCGATAAATTGGGGAAAGAGCGCGCCAAAAAAGACGACAGCAAATGGGTTTGCCATAGAAGTTACGAAGCCCTGACGGAACAAGCGAAACGATTGTCCGGATGCATTGGCGGCAACATCATCCGTTTGATTGCCAGTGAGAAGCAACTGCACGCCAATCCAGATTAGATAGGCCACCCCGAGCCATTTGATCCAGATAAACGCACTCGCTGAGGTTGCAATTATTGCTGCAAGACCGAAAGCTGCACCAGTCATCTGCAAGCTGTTTGCTGCCAGGTCGCCAGCTATGGTGTAGGCACTACGCCTCAGCCCGTGCCTGACGCTGTTCGAAATGATGAGAAGCTGACTGGTGTCTGGCGGTGTCGCGAAGAACACCGCGACTGCTGCCAAATAGACCAAATACGTTTCCATCTGCATCATTGCGCCCCTACCGTTGCACTACAGCAAGTTAAGGTCTTGAAGTTCAATGTGGTCAAACCCTCATTGCTGCCATTCGCATCTGGTTGCTGGACGATAGCTTCGTCCGCATCGGTAGCACTGCTGCGAGGCGCAGCGAATGGTACGTTTTGGTTCCCTGATCCAACGTAGCCATGAACGACCGCTTCCGTGATCTGAGCTGCGGTGCAGAACCCCGCCTTCTGTGGCTGCGAGCTTCTCTGTCGTCATGCTGCAACTGCATCGGTTGCTCGCCGAATGACCGGAAAGTCCGCATAGCAGGCACACGCGCGGGGCGCGTCGAAGGTTCGGTCTGGGTCGGAAATCCGTGGCAGCGGGGTCAGGATTGCTTGGCATTGGTTCCCGACAGAATGCAGAAATCCGGGGGCTCGAGTCGCGTTCGCATGGCATTCGACACGCGCTCGCGCGGGGATCTCCGAACCCGCACAAGCGACCGTCACCCGAATGGGCCGAGACAGACCGGCCCGGGCGACCATGCGGCCGCGACGGCGCGCGGCTCGGGACGAGACGGGCGCCGGCGCACCTGGGCCGCAGGGAGAGCGGAACGGGCAGGCTCGGGGAGGACCGAAGGGACGACTAGGGCGCGGTCCCGCGCTCGCGCGGGATGGGCCATGCGCCTTATGGCTCTCCGATCCGATAGGGATTTGCTAGGCCTAGCGAACGCCGTTCTGCTCGAAAACGCCCATGTGCCCTGGCAGCCAAGCCCGGTGCAGCTCGCTTCCCGCGATCATACGGCGCACCTGGCGCTGCATGATCCGGCCCGAGTAGCCAGCCAGATAGCCGGGTCGAACGTCAGCGCGCGTACGGAGATCCGCACGCAGTTGGAAATTTTTGGGTTTGGCGCCGAGTAAAAAACGTCTTTGAATATTCTCTGTTGATGCGGCAAGTTTCCGTAGGGGGAGAAGTCACTGAAACCATATACGAAATCCTCAGATCGTCAGAGCGCCATCAGGCTTCTAGCCTGCCTCGTCGCAGGCGCCGAAGTTCCGAAGCCCGGACAATGGGACGAGGACGTCGTCGGTGTTCTAGAGGGGCAAGCCAGACTTCAGGCGCTCGATTTCTGGATGCGGTACCCTGACTATCTCGCGAACGAGCTGCTGAACCTCCATGAAGCGGGCGCCTCCAAGGCTTTCCTTACGATAGCAAGGCGCATCTTCGATGATCGCGAGCCGGACCTGCGTCACCTCCCCATGATCCGTTACCATTTCGGAGCCTTTGAGCCGCTGGACGACGCTTTATCGATCCTGCGGGCTGCAGATCTGATCCGGATCAGGCGGGTCGGACAGCCAGGAAAGATCGGGCGTCATATCTATCTACTGACGGGACGGGGCCGCGAAGCGATGGAGACGCTCGCGGCCGCCGCGCCGGAACTCGCATGGTACAGAGATCGCGCGGCGCTCGTCGCGGTGGTCGCCGGTGGGCAGGGCGGGGCGGCGCTGAAGGGCCGCCAGTATCTTCAGAAAGAATACGCCGAAACAGACCTGTCGCAGCCGATACAATCGATCGCGGCCCGTGTCTTAAAGAGGTTGGGAGACCTAGAAGGTGAGGATGGAGAATGAGCCAGAGCTGGCTTGAGACGATCGCAGCCAAGACGGACTTAACTCCAGACCAGGCCGAGAAGCGGCTCCGAGGATGGGGAATTGTGCCGGACCGCGCCGCGCGGCCTGCACCATCCTTCGTCATCGAGCGCCTTGCATTCTCGGGGGAGAAAAAGGGTGAGACGAGAGGACCGATCGACTTCGAATGGGCCGGGCTGGGTCCGGGCATTTGGGCCATTACCAGCAATCGCAATCTTCGCGGCAAGTCGACCGTGTTGGAGGTCATCTTGTGGTGCCTGAGAGGTGTCCCGAAAAACCTGCAGGACGACGTCCGCGGCTGGTTGTCGAAGGTCGCGTTAGAGTTCGCAGTCGGTAACGAGCACCACCGGATCGTGTTCGATTTGGTCGACGGTGTACCCCAAGGTCGGCTCGACCGGCGTGCGGCGGATGGCGCATACCACCCGCGAGAGAGCTTCACGTCGGACGAGGGCTTTGCTCTTGCGATGTCGCATTTCATGATGGGAAGTCTCGATCTTGATATCCTGCCCGCGATGCAGGGCGGAGATTACGACAGGGAGGTCATCGAGCACGGATGGCTTGCCCTCTCAAACGTCTTCTATCTCGGAGGGGAGCATAAGGTGCTCCTCGGAGATACGCAGATGGCAGGCCTCCCGGCGCGTATGCTGCAGATGTATGTCGGGATTCCCTGGGCCAGCACCAAAACTTTCGTCACGACGGCGAAGAAGGAGATTGAGCAGAAGCGTTCGAAGGCAGATCGGGCGGCGCGCAGTTTCAAGGCGGAAGCCGAAGCGGCCCAAACGCGTCTTGAGGCGGAGATCACCGCCGCGCGTGCGGCCCTTGCCGCGCTGCCGATGGAGACGACGACGGCCGAAGCGCTTGAGCAAGCGGGAACGGCAGTCGCATCGGCCACACGTAAGATGTCCGAGTTGCAGGCTCGCGCTGCAAAGGCCGAGGCTGATGCCGACCGTGTGCAGGCGGTCGCGGTAGAGGACGAACGTTCCGTTAGAAACTTGCGGGAAACGATCGTTGCCACGCAGTTCTTCAACGGCTTGAATCCTGAATGCTGCCCGCGATGCGAGACCAAGGTCGCAAGTGCGCGGATCAAAGCGGAAGTCGCCGATCTATCGTGCTCGATCTGTGCAGAACCGATCCCGGAGGACCGCTTCGAGGATTTGAGCGAGGAGCTGGAGGCCGCCGAGAAACGAGCGGCCGCGTCGAAGTCGGCTGGCGACCGTGCCGAGGCGGATCGCGCTGCGGCAAGTGCCGCTGCCAAAGGTGCCTCAAACGATCTGACAGAAGCACAGCAGAACCTAAATGAGCTCGTGAAAAGGGCGGATTTCGCGGCCAAGCGCAACGCGGAGCTCGAGTTGGCTCGGTTGGAAGGTGCGCTGAAGGAGCGGAGCGCTGCTCCCCGCGACATCGAAGCTGATCCGGATGAAACGCTGATCGCAGTAGCCGAGAAGGAAACGGCGAAGGCTTACAACGCTGGAAGGACAGGCATTCTGGAGGCCCTGAACGACGAAATCCTTCCCCTCAGTCGACAGCTGGGCATCGAGGCGCTCGAAGCAGTGGACCTGCGTAGCAACGCGAGCCTGATAATCTGGAAGGGAGGCGCGAAGACAAGCTTCTCTCAGGTGACGGCGGGCGAGCGTTTGAGGCTTCGCCTCGCTACAGTTATTGCGCTCCTACGGGTCGGAAGAAGATTCGGGATAGGTCGCCATCCAGGTCTCCTAATCATCGACTCGCCTGGCAAGGAGGAAGTCACCAAGGTAAATCTCGAAGCGCTTCTTGGGGAACTGAAGAAGATCGCCGAGGAGATGGGAGACCTACAGGTGATCGTCGCCGGGACAGATGCGGACGAGATCGCTGGCGTGCTGGGCGAGGAGCATTGCCGCATCGCGCATGGCGAAGACTATGTCTGGTAGACGCCGAGGAGGGCAGCTGGCGTGAGCGCTTGTGCCGCATTAGAGCACAGCGTCACGGTCGGCACGATCCCGTCCCTTGATGATCTAGGCGGCGTCGCAGGAGTCCTGGCCGACCGCGACGCCATCATCGGTAGCCCTTTCCTGGACGTGCTCATCGAGAGCGTCGGCCGCGGTGGGTGCGAGGAACAGGCCGCGTTGGTCGATCTCCTCGCGGAGGGCTTCCGCACGGCCGATAAGCCAGTCGTCTTCCGGGATGCAGCGAATGCGCTCTTGGAGTATCAAGGCCTAACGGAGGCAATGCGCCGGACGCTCGAGAGTGTCTTGGCAGATCGGATCGAGGAACGACGAGACGGTGCGGACGCGTTGACGGCAGCCTACGCACTCGAAACCCTGTTTCGCCTTGGCCTTGAGGATCGTCGCGCGAAGCTCAGAACGCTGCTCCTAATCGACGGTCTGAGAGCCGATGACAACGGCCTCTTCTCGCAGCACGCAGCGCGTATCGTCGGTATCGCGTGGCACCAATGGGCAGATCGCGACCTTCGAGACGTGCTGATCCGACTGCAGGCGAACGACGAGGCGGCAGACGAGGCGGCTTTCGAACTCGCTATGATCGCCTTTGCCGATGCTTTGAACGCCGATAGTCGCGCCGAGGTCGGCACGCGCATGAAGGACGCCCGCGCCTTGTTCAGAGGCGTCGTACGACGCGACGAACAGCGCCTCGATGCAGCGATGTATATCGCGGTCATCGACATCGTCTCGTCCTTCGCAGCCGGCTCGACCGAAGATCTGAGTGCTCAGATCGAGGACCTCGGCCGTTTGCTCGCCGAGCGACATGACCAGTTGGGGATCGGCGAGACACCGGGCTGGCTGAGGCCACGCGTGGACCGTGAGGTCGAGTGGTGGTCGCTATTACGCCTGCTGCAATCGGTTGACGACAGTATCCGCCGCGAGAGCTGGCTGAATGCCAGTTTGGTGATGGAGCAAGTTCTGGCAGTCTACGATGCCGAACGAACGGTGGCGATTGGAACCGGCCTCCATGTACTCTTTGCCCCACGGATCGAGGCGGCATTCATCCGCCACCAAGGCCTCGCGGCACACCTGGATGATCTCCTCGCAACCGAGAACTGGGCACCCGCTGAGCGACCGATCGCAGCGACGCTGCGAGACCGGCTTGCGCAGCGGGTGGAGGAGAGTTTTCCTGCGCGACTAGATGAGGGGGACGGTGCATATCCTGAGCTCGGCGCCGTCCTCCAAGATCACGGACTTCTGAGCCAGGTTCCCGAGGAGATGGCATCTCGGTTGGAAGGTGCCCTTGCCGATCGGACGAAGGGTAGTCGGGGAAGGATGCGTCCCGACGTGCAGCGCATCTGCCGTGAGGTCGCTGAGACTTTGGCGGACGCAGAGGATTATCGTAGGAAAGTCCGTTACGCTTTCGATGAACTGCTCCAGCAGATCGTCGTCTTTTGCGAGGATCGACAGAATGCGGATATGGCTCAATTGGGGGAGCGGGGGAGATATCTACGAAGCACCGATGCCGTAGAGAACGATCTGCAGCGGGACTTGCGAGAATGGCTCCGTGGAAACATGCCCGCGGTCGGGATCTCCCCGGAGGTTCCCGGTATCGCGACCGGACGGGCGGATCTTTATATCGACTTCGGCGAGATTCAATTCGTCGTCGAACTCAAGCGACACCACGGAGTCGTCGACGAGAGCGTGGCCCGTAGCTATAGAGCGCAAGCCGTCGCATATCAGGCGACGGGACCGAAGCTCGGGATGCTCGGAATTCTCGAGCTGGCAGATCGGCCAGGTCCGCCTCCGAGCCTGATCGAGTGCGTTTGGGTCGATTCGTACATCCCCGAGGGCAGCAGCCTCCCGAGATATCTCGTCGTTTTCCGGGTTCCCGGCAAGTTGAAGCGGCCGTCAGAGATGACCTAGCCACCCGTTGTCTAAAGACTTTCCTGCGACACTCGATGATGTTTCTGGAGCGAAAGAAAGCCCGCTTTGTCAGCGCTCCGGTCATTCAGGCAAAGCGCGACGAACGGTCGGCAGGAGCCCACTCTCACCGATGCTGCGTTACTGATGGACGTCCGCTTTCGCTCAAAAGCTTATCCCAGACAGCCAACAAGTTTATGCTGCCTTCGCCTCTTTATGTTCGTGGCAGAGCTGATCCCGTTCTTCTTCGCCAAGCTCCACCCGTAGCAGAGTGCAGAATCCGGTTTTTCCACGCGCCTCGTGGTGAAAGCAGGTGCGGCAAACACCGAAGGATCGGCCGTCGCGTTCCTGCAGCAGTCCCGAGATCAAATGGGTCAGCTGATCGGCAAAATTTTCCGCGTCCTCAGCAGAGAGCTGAGACAGCGCCTTGCTCAATCCGTCACCGACGGAAACCAGTGCGATCCCTTCCGGCGTAGGCTCATAGGAGAACGACCGTTTATCGGTCTCCGACCGGCGTTCACGGATCAGGCCTTTGCGATGCAACGCCTTTAGTGTTTGCGAGACGGTCCCCCGTGTCGCCGACAAATAGTCACCCACCTGCTGGCCCCGGGCCGTCGCCCGGATCGCCACCGACCGGCACGAACGGCACGACCGGGCCATTCACTTTGGCGCGGATGCCGGCGAAAACCACTTGTTTGCGCCGGGTGCGATGTCGAGGAGCGCGTGCGCGAGATCTCGCGCTCGAACACCCGCGACCCCGAGGTCGACATGATCTTCGAAGTCGTCATCTGCGACGACGGCGATCATGCCATCATGATGAGCTTCACCGAGCACGAGGACTGGTTCCCGGATATGCGCTTTTTGCCCGGGGCAACTGTTTCTTCCCACTGGAGCGGCACCGACAGCTCCGACGGGTTCTCTGCGGAGGACTGGGCGCATCGCCGCCGTACCTACCAGCGGATCCTGTCGCGAGATCCCCATGGCCGGCCCGCGGGGTGCAGGGCAAGCCTCGTTTAGCAGAAACTCGTAGGGGCCCCGACCGTCGCACAGGTTCAAGCGGACGGCCTTGCGCGGACGCCTGGGCCAGACGGAAGGCGCGCCAGCTCATGGTGGCAGAATGGGCCGACAGCCAGAGGAGCGAGGCGCTCGACATAACCGCGTTCACCGAGGCCGCCGCGCGCCTCTACATCGCCCGCGATGGCGAGCGCTGTAGAGGCACGGGCCGCATCGCTCCGTGGCGTCCTGTCTGAGATAGACGAGGGCCGCCTGAAGCGCGCTCTGGAAACCCCAGAGCCGGACGAAACGCCTGTCGATACGTCACCCTGATTGCTGACAGCGCGACGATCTGGACTCAATCGGGACAACCGCTAAGCTGACGACCGTAATGGACGTGTTTCTGAAGCGGTCATTTTCGATGAAAGCCCTTTCCATAATCGCGATTGCCGCGATCATCCTGACGCCCCCGGCGCTCGCGCAGGACAATCCCATGGTCGGCGGCGCCGAGATGTTCGCCGACCGCACCATCGTCGAGAATGCCGTGAACTCCGAGGATCTCACCACCCTCGTCGCCGCGGTCCAGCAGGCGGGTCTCGTCGACACGCTGTCGGGCGAAGGTCCGTTCACGGTCTTTGCCCCGACAGATGAAGCCTTCGCCGCACTTCCAAACGGCACTCTCGATGCGCTTATGATGGACGACGACGCCGATCAGCTCGCGTCGATCCTCACCTACCACATCGTGCCCAGACGGCTGGACGTCGATGACCTGCGGGACGGCATGACAGTTTCGACCTTGCAGGGATCGAGCCTCGAGATCGAGAATGATGGCACCGTGACGGTCGGGGGCGCCAGGATTGTCTCCGACGCCATCCCGACATCCAATGGCGTGATTTACGCGGTCGACTCGGTCATCATCCCGGGAACGGGTCCGGACGACACCGACGATCCCGGTCCCTCCCTGGAGTGACGCATGACCGACGATACTGAAAAGGCATTCGAACAACGCCAGCAACGCCTTGGCGACAAGCGTGAGACGAGCGGACGGATCGGGGAGACGACGCGTTTCATCGCGTTCGGAATCATTGCCCTCGTATTCACAATACACGGGTCCGACAGTGCAATTGCGACCGGGATAATCACCCGGCACGAAGCCCTGCTGAACGCCGCCGGGCTGGTAGCCTGCCTGAGCGTGCTCAGCGATTACCTTCAGTATGTCTGCGGATATTTCTCCGTGGATCATGCCCTGACCCGCAAGGACAATGCCTACACATACGATAGCACGACGTGGGTCTATCGAGGCAGGTCGTTCTTCTTCTGGGCGAAACAGGTCCTCGCATTCCTCGGCGCCGCGATCGTCGTGGGCCTCATGTCTGGGGCAATGATTTCGGGAAGCTAGGCCGGCGCGGCGGCCTCGATCGGGCCGAGATGCCGTTTGAGCGCCCCGGCCGAGGGGAAGGCGGTCTCACCGCACCTTGCTGTCGAACAGGCGCTCTGCCTCGTCCGCCGTCTCGGCCGGCCAGTAGGAGGGGCATCCCACCGCGCTCGACGACATCCAGACCTTGCGATCCTTCGCGTCGCAATAGATGTCGTGGTCATTGACCCGACCGCCGTTGTTCCAGCAAAGCATGCAGGACCGGACGTGACGTCCGTGCTCGAAGGCCTGGGCGATCATGAACGCCTTCAAGGGATCGCGGATCTCGGACCATCTGCGCTGTTCGTAAGAGATCCTCGGGTCGACCATCGTGCTCGTCTCGAGCTGCGGATCCGCCGTGATCTCCTCGTGCGCCGCGAGGTCGGGCTCCGCATACCAGGGTTTTCCATTCCTGTAGAGGAGCAAGGCAAGGCCCGTCGCGCTGCACGGCTCGGTGCAGCATTTCTCGACAGGATCGAGTTGCGCCGGGTTGTGGTGCTGCACGCGCCCCGACACGGCGTCGAGGCCTTGCGCCAGAGCCTCGATCTCGTCCTCGCCTCTGACCGTGATCTCGATGATCTCGAGTCCGCTCGAGATTTTCTCCTCGTCGCAGGGGTGGGTCACGGCGATCTCGAGGAGCATCGCCTCCGCGGTTCGGCTCGAGGACAGAAGGATGTCCGCCGCGTAGCCGTCGATCCCCGCCTCGAGCGCGACACGATCGTATCTTGCCGCCAGATCCCGTGGCGCCGGCATGCTTTGCCTCGTGCAGATCAATCCGAACTGATCCGCGTAGCGGTCGCAGACGCTCTTCCTGTTCTGGACTAGGTTGTACGGTCGGCCGAGGCGGATTGCATCTGACAAGGCCGCGAAGAGCGTCATTTTCGCGAGCTGGTGAAGGTATGTCTCGTTGAGGCACGAGGCCGGGCGACCGGCCTTGTGCTTGAAGTGGTGCCGCCTGGTTCGACCAAGGGCCGGCACCATCACATGGTCGCATGCAAGGCAGGTATAGGGACCGAGCGCATACCGCGCGGAGGGATCGACATCGGTGATGTTGATCACTTGACCGGTGGATGCGCAGGCGTAGCGATTGGTGTCTGGCATCGTGTCTTATCCTGTCCTGTCCGGCGCGCGGCGGAAGGCCCGCGCCGAACGCGCCGTCGAGCGCGGGCTCAGGCGAGCTGGAGGTTCTCCGCCGACTCGCGGCCGTCACGGTCCGACTTGATGTCGTAGCTGACCTTCTGGTTGTCGCTCACCCAGGACGCCTCAACGTGCAAAAAATATGGACGAACACGTCCTTGCCGCCCGCGTTAGGGGCGATGAAGCCGTTGCCCAACGCTGACGCGGCCGGTTGGACGTAGTCTATCATAAAATTCTGAACAAGTCCGGACCTGCCAGCGCCGCGTGCCATCTCGGAAAAGGTGTGTGGCCTCGGCTGCTGTGGAAGGGTAGGTTCAGTCTCCATCGCTCATAGAAGCGGCCCTTCGGGCATAGCGCAGCGAAAGCCAGGTCCGTCCCGCTGAGCAGTCCGTTGAAGACCATGCGGCTAACCGCTGGGTTGAGCCCACTGCCCACTAGTCGTGATGCGGCGAACAACCCGCTTCAGTCATCCTTCGCTGCCGGGATGGGCATCTGCGCGGGTTCGTGAACAGCCACGCTGATCATGACAAGGGACACGCCCAGGATATCCGCGGGATGTTTCTTTCGCACATCGAATCCTGTCGATCGATTTCCTCGACTGATTCGCCGAAGTGGAGCGAATAATTACGACCAAAGTGAAAAGACGAATCGCCACTTATTTGCGAAAAACTTTACAATCTCAATTGTCACATTGCTTAATCTCCCCAGAAAAAACAGCACAAACTCGCTATAGCCCATGATTTAAAGGGCGATCGCGATCCAAGGGCCATTTGCGAAAAACGCGAGGCCTTCTTGGCTCGCTAGGGAGGTGCCGAGCTTCTTGATTTTACGAGTAAATTTTGAGTAGCGATGAAGGGTACACGTTTTGAGCGAACCGGTGCCGAGATGGTACCTCCGCACCGGTTCTCGACATCACTGACCTCAGGAGATCATCGATGCCATGCCCTGCATCTAGCGCGCTCTCTACCACGAGTGAATACCCGTTCGTCCCATATCTTCCGAAGCCCAAAGTCCACGAACCTCCGTCAGACTTCGAAATTGGAAGTCTGTTCTGGATATTCCTGGAGCAGCTCGAGACTCTCGCCGAGGAAGACGTGAACTGCCCCGCAAAGGTGTGTGGGGACCCCGCGCTCCGTAGTCTATCAGACCGATCACAGGTGGCGTGGTCACTTTCCTCGGAACTGGCAGAGGAAGTCATCGGCAAACGGCAGTCCGTTCCACATGAACAACTTGGTTATTGCAAAACGGCAATGCATGCCAGACGGGCCCTTCGGGCGCCTTCGCCGGAAATTATGGATGATGCGATCTTTTCTATCGAAGCGGAATTTCAGGCTGCGATGTCTGCCAGCACACGCTCGAACATGGCATCCGACCTGGCACGCTGCTGGGCCCTCGTGGTGCGGCTGAGAGACATCTGGTCGCTCGATAGCTGAACTCAATTCGGTTCGCTAAAGCATCTGCGGAAGCCGACACGTTCGGCCTTTCGGCAGGAAATCTCACTTGCCTACGCCTGGAATGACTTGCCGTGGTCGTGACTGGAGAATGCCAGATGAAGATAAATCTACCTGTAAGCGTAAAGCCCTCTGTTAGTCCAGACGACCTCTACGCGCTCATCGAGGATTTACCGAGACAACTTGCCATTTGCGCACATCTTGGCTGTGAAGGTTCGCACGGTCTCAAGTCGCCGCCTCCGACACACTGGCGTGGGAAGACAGGAGAGAGACCGCTCGCGACGCCACTGTCAGAGTCTCTGTCGGCAGATGAGATCGAAGACATGATCGCAGCGCGTCTCGACCCATACGCGGTGGGCTTTGGTTTCGATGGGAAGCATGACGAAGCAATCCTAGAAGCGAGCGCGACAAAAAGTATGCTTACTGCCTGGAGTGTGGGGCACGCGATCAGGGATGTGCTCCAAGCGCCATCCACCGACGCGTATACCGTCCTGTCTCGACTGGCCGGTCGCGGGTCGACCGTATTGCTCCGTTTCCCTTTCGGACTGAGTGGCGGGCTCGATACAGGCTTCAGCGAACGAAGCATATCGAGATCGGTCTCGCACCTGAAATGGATGCTGTCTGTCGCATGCGAAGACTTAATCATCGATGAGCGGCCGCCAGCGATACATCGATACGGGTGGCTAAACACGTCCCATAGAAGGGTTCTCGAGGGCGACCACCGGTACGGAGCAAAACTCAAAGCCGCGAGCGAAGAAGAGGAAAGACTCTCTGCCGCACACGCGATGACGAGCGACATCATGCATGATCTTGCTCAAGGCCAACCCGTTATCGGTCTCCTGGACAACAACGTCAGGATCCCCGAACGCATCAATGCGATCACATCCTGCGAGGCGACGATAAAGCCTTTCACAGGAGATGATATTCTTGACCTGCTGAAATTGACTCACAGCACCACGGGTGGCATCGCCAGGGACGCCCTTCGGGACCGTCTTCCGACAGATAGCGAACTCGCGGCTCTTCCGCCCGCTATCTTGTTTGCGGCATTCGCGATGCCCACGACCTTTGCTGTTGTTGAGTGTCTCGCCGAGCAAGTCGCGCTCGGGATAGGCGAAGAATTTCATTCTGAGGACGACACCACACAAGAGATACCCTACGAGGCGCGCGGCCCAAAGCTTGCAGACCTGAAGGGCCAAGCTGCCGCAAGCCGGGAGCTGTGGCGGATCGTAGCCGACCTCCGTGATTGGCAGGAGGGTGAAATTGCCTGGTCGGAGATCGAAACCTCTATTCTGTTCTACGGGCCACCGGGTGCTGGAAAGTCGATGGCGGCGACTGCCCTTTCGAACGAGCTTGGAGTCCCGCTCATCGATGGCTCGATCGGCCGGTGTCAATCGAAGGGACCGCTTAGCGATACCCTGAAGGCGGCAGCGGAGGCTGTTAAGACCGCCAGAGAAAGCGCGCCTTCGATCCTCCTCATGGACGAGCTTGACTCGCTCATGGATCGGGATCGCGGGACGGATAATGGCTACATGCGGCTCCTGGTGAACGCGCAACTTGAGTCTCTGACCAACATACAAGGTTACGAGGGCGTTATCCTCATCGGAACGACGAATAATCTCGATGACATTGATCCGGCTATCGCCCGAAGCGGGCGGTTTGATGTCAAGGTTCGCATGGAGCTACCGGATTTGGCCGGATTGACTGAAATCGTGCTAGCGGGCATCGGCGATCACCTCGCGCCAGGGGTGGCAGAAGACCCAGAGGTGAGATCGAATCTGCGTCGTCTGAACGGGTGTTCAGGGGCGGATGCCGCTACCCTCGCACGCCGAGCGCGCGGCGTCGCACGACAACGCCATCGCGTGGACGGCTCGGGGAAATTGGTAACAGCGCAGGATCTGCAGGATGTGGTTCAATTCACCCGCCCGAAGCGCGACGACGCCAACGAATACCTTGTGGCGATCCACGAGGCCGGGCATGCGGTTGTCGGGGTCATTTCCGGACTTGGATACCCGCAATCCGTGTTTGTTCAAGGTCATGGTGGAGCGGTCGATTGGCATACGAATGCCGGGTTGACCGAAGCGCTTCTTCGGTCACGCATCGTGACATCGATGGCGGGAGGTGCTGCCGAGGAAATATTTCTTGGAGCGAGAACCGCAGGTTCAGGGATCGGACCTGACAGTGATCTCGCGGCAGCGACGCGCCTCGTGCTGCAGATGAAACGGCAGTTCGGTCTTGCGCCGGGCCGGTTCGCATGGCAGCCGGTCGAAAAGTCAGGCGAGTTTCTGTACAAAGACGATCGTGAATGGGTGGATCAACATCTGCGCGAGGCGGATCAGAAGGCTCGCGAGATACTCGAGCGTAGTTGGACTCTCGTTGAGCATCTTGCTGCTGAGCTCGTCAAATCTCGAGAACTGGATCAAGGCACTCTTCACAAATTATTTGAGAATTTTCCTGACCCATGGTTGCAAGAATTTCTTGAGGCTACATATCGGTGTGGCGAAGCGAAAGGAACACGACATGAAGCGAGTAATCATAGGGACCCGCCGAACCGGCGCCTGACTCTCGCATCGTCTGTGAGGCCGGCGCAGTCCACTCATCGGAGCCGCCAGCCATGATCTTCCTCATCTTCCGAGATAGCAGCTTCGGCTGCATTCCGTCCGACCGCATTCGAACGATATCCAGTTCACCGTCACGCCACATGCGTGACCGGTCCGGATACTAGTTCCACTGCAGTTTCGGCTGATCTGATATCCTGGACTTGTCACGCCTGATCTCCCTCGAGTTCGGGATACTGTCACATGTCCAATTTCAACACTTTCACGGGATTGCCCGCCCGTCCCCAAGTTCCCTTGTCCCTAGGCGATTTGTCTCCCGCGCGAATAACCCGCGGGCCGCTTCAGTACGGCTGATCGCCGCCTTCTGAACCTGCCCTCGGTCTGTGGTTCACCCGCCGACTCATCGAATGCCAACCGCTGTCCCGAATGTCCGGGCCATCGGCATGGCCGCGCTGTGCGCGGTTCCTGACATCGAAGGGGACTTTCCATGTCCAATCATTTTTCCTCGGAGGCGATCCGGTTTCCGGCGCCCAGCGTTGCGCAACGCAAAGGTACGACCGGCACGCCGACGAATTGTAACGCCGATTGCGTCGTTGATGGCCGGGCGATGAAGGTCGACAGCCACTTGGAGCTGACGTGCCTGATGTGTCTGGTAGCCGATCCAAACGTCGTAGGCGTGCGTGAGCAGCAACGCTTCAACTGGTATGATCGCGAGGGCGTGGTGCATAAGCACTATTTTGACTTCATTGTGGACTACCGCTCGGGAGAAGTGATCGGCTACGCGGTGCGTCCTCGCGCTGAGCTGACCGCCAAGTATGAAGACGACCTCTCGATGATCCGCCGTCAAGCTATCGACGCAGGCTTCGTCGATGATATGCGCGTTCTGGACGAAAACGCCTTCGATCCAGTGACAGTGTTCAACGCGGAGCTTCTTTACGGGTCGCGTCATGAAGACCCGGTGGCCGATGCGATGGCCGAGAAGATCGTGCGCGCCATAAAGGGTGTGATGAAAATCGAGGAGTTGTCGTCACTTATGGGGTGCGGAGGGTCTGGCTTCCGCGCGCTGGTCCGACTATTCCGGACGTCGGTACTGGCAACGGTTCGGCACGAACGGATCACCCCTGAAACGCTTGTCTATAAACGGAACCTCAGCTGATGCGTGTGCGAAAGACACCCTTGAATTTTCCATCGGACAGGGCGCGCATTCGCATTGGTCGGTTTGATCGGGTCGTCATCGAGGGACGACCATTCACCTTGGCAATGAATACGGAGGACGGCTACCTTCTTGAGCACGATGATGGGAGCGGCCGGACGGAGCCCGTGTCGCTGGAGGACATGCGAGCCCTCGATCGGCTCAAGCAGATCGATCATCAACGCAATTTCTACCACCCGGAACGGGCGCGCCTCACGAAAGAGGCAGCGAACCCAAAACTAAGTGAATTGAACGATCGTGAAGCGGCATTTCTTTCCGTCCGCTCAGCACTAACCGACGCCGTCGAGGAGCTTCGGTGCGAAGGAGTGGTCAAGATCACGGACGCCTCGATCGCAGACAACATGGACACGATTGTGGGGCGCGCTCAGGCGATGATGGGGGAGCACTCCGCTCGGCGTCGCGGTGGCGGCACCAAATCCCTTGATGACGGATGGAGGCCCAAGCCTGGCACGCTGCGCAAATGGGCCACGGCGCGAAGAAAGCATGGTCTCGACGAGCTCGTCCCAGCGTTTGCGAAAAGAGGCGGCAAGGGTACACCCCTTCATACGGAAGTATCTCGGATCATGTGGAAGGAGATCCGAGAATACCTTACCTACCAGGGACCTGACAAGACAGAGATCTGGGAAAACGTTTGCAAGGAAGTCGCTGAGGCGAACAAGCAGCGCAAAAAGGAAGGGCTCAAAGAACTCCGTGCTCCTTGCAAGCGAACGATTGCCAACAACATCAACAAGCTTGACGCGTTCCAGGTCGCTGCCGCTCGCGGCAGCGAAGAAATGGCTCGGAAGTCCTTTCGGCCGGTGACCATGGGCGTTCAGTATACGCGACCATTGGAGCGTGTCGAAATCGACGAACACGAACTCGACCTCTGGACAATCATCGACCCAGATGACTGGGCGGACATCCTGTCAGAAGAAGACATTACCCGACTTGGCTTGCGGAACGGCAAAGGTCGTCTCTGGATCACGCTGGCGATCTGCTGCACGACCAAAGTGATTGTCGGCATCACGATTACGCCGTCACCGACAAGCCAAGCCGCGCTTCAAACGCTCGAGATGATTTTGACGGACAAAGGCCGTTGGTCCGATCGCGTCGGTGCCACGGGGTCTTGGAACATGTACGGTCTCCCGGAGAAAATTGTTACGGATTGCGGTGCTGGATTTAGCTCGGAATTATTCCGTCATGCATGCGTCGAGCTTGGAATTGCCGCAGAACGTGTAAAGGCCGGAGTTCCTGAGATGCGCGGCGTCGGCGAGCGCATCTTTCGCACAGTCAATCAGAAACTAATCAAGAGGCTTACTGGCAGCACGTTTCACGACAAGATGACATCGGATGCGCCGAAAGACCGGCCGCGCGGAGAGGATCGAGCTGCGCTGACGCTAGAAGACCTTGCATTCGCAATCGTCCGGTGGGTGGTGGATATCTATCATGTCTCCGGGCACGAAGGCTTGCTGGGGGAGTCTCCGCGAGACTGTTGGGACCGCCTTGTCGCGACCCACGGTGTGAATGGGTCGCCAGACGAGACGCGTATTCGGATGATCTTCGGCACAAAGCTAATCCGCGTGTTGGATAAAAACGGCATCACAGTCCTGGGCGTTCGATACCACTCGCCGACATTGGCAGCATACATGAACAAAGCTGGACAGCAGAAATTGGCAGTGCGGTGGCATCCGTCAAACATCGGAAAGATCGCGGTCCAGTTTGATGGTGCATGGCGCGAAGTGCCGGCGATCGTGGCGGGTTTCGACGAGGTCCCGGCAGAAAACTGGCTGATGGCAGCTCGTCACGTTCGATCAGGCAGAAAAAGTGTTCGGGAGATCGATATCCGAACGGCTCTCGACGCGATGGAAGCGATCCAGGAACGCTCTGATGATGCGACTTTGGCAGCCGGGGTTGCCCTCAATCGCTGGTCGCCGGAACGGCTCGCATACGCGGAGGGCAGGGTCATGGCAGGCATCACATTCCGGGAGCCCGCTGGCCCCGCTGAAGACCAACGTCCCGGATTGCCGGGAACAGCAATCGAGGAGCCCGTCGACCCACCGCCTTCGCCACGAAAATCGGCTCAAGCCAAGCCCGCTGACAGCGCAGTATCACCCAAATCCAAAAGGACTCGGAAGCCTGCACAGAAGTCGAGTAATCCCAAAAAGCCGCCAAAACGTGGATCGGGTGGACGGACGATTATCGTGGAGGAGGATTGATCGTGACCGATCCGAAGAAGATCGATGAGGTGATGGAGCGAATTCGTAACCTGCATTTTGGAACGGATGTGGATGCGGAACTCGAGCGGCATCTCGACAGATTGCTGAAGGCAGACGACGAGGATCCGTCGATTGCCCACCCGATCCGGATGGGGCGGACGAAGGAG
This sequence comes from Roseivivax sp. THAF30, assembly GCF_009363575.1. Taxonomy (NCBI): domain Bacteria; kingdom Pseudomonadati; phylum Pseudomonadota; class Alphaproteobacteria; order Rhodobacterales; family Roseobacteraceae; genus Roseivivax; species Roseivivax sp. THAF30. The sequence goes on from NZ_CP045389.1 coordinate 572,946, forward strand.
ACACGTGGCATTTTGTTTGTCGATGCAGCCGGTGCAGGCAAGACAACCGCAATTGATCGAGGTCTGTCAAAGCATCCGCGGTTGCAAAGTCAGCGCGAAGGCTTCCGACCATACTTGTTCGCAGAGGTTCCGACAGATCCTTCACTGAAGAGTATGGCGACTAGGCTTCTCGAGGTCGCTGGCTACAAGTTCGAACGAACGCGGCGTACGACATCTCAGCTGTTCGACCACCTCCGGGAGTTGATGCAGAGAAATGGTCAAGTCGTGCTGTGGATTGATGAAGCGCACGATTTGATGACGAAAGATCGAGACAAAATTCTTCGAGCGACGAAGTCCCTCATGCAAGGGCCGAACTCCGTGATCGTCATCATGTCAGGAACGCAGGACTTGGAGGTCTTACTTTCTCAGGATGATCAGGTTCGCCGGCGCTTTTCCATTGTCAAACCGGAGCCGCTCGATCTTGAGCGGGATGGCGACTGGATCATGGGTGTGTTCGACGAAATGTGTAAACGTTCACCGGTAAAACCTCTGGATGATCCCTCCCTCGCATCACGGGTTCTCGTTGCCAGTCGCTACCGGCTAGGGCGTGCGATCGAGATGCTGGAAAACGGGATTGAGCGAGCTCTTTGGGATGACGCCAAAACGGTCGATCTTCAACACTTTGCCGATGCGTATTCGATGCAAGAAGGAGGCGACATTGAGGATAATCCGTTTCTCGTCGACGACTGGAAGCGCATCGATCCCGACAAGAAGATGCGCGACACTTGGGAGAAGCGCCGGACGGGGAGATGAAAATTTCCGTTTAATGCCTCTAGGTTTGTGAGAAACAGCCCGCCAAACGGCGGGTTTTTCTTTGGAAAACGAAATGGCACGCAACCTCTTACCTCAATGGCATTTTGGTTTCACGAGGTAGATGCAGTATAGTTAAAATAAGGGGAAAACCGACGGCTACTTTTCGTCAATGGCACGTTTTGGATGCCTCCTACACCTTGCCAGTCCGCGTCAGCGTTGTGTCGCGCCGGGCGCTCCCTTGGCATTATCCTTCGCGCAGATATAGGCGATGTCATTCCACATACCGAAATAGGCCATGTCTTGAGCGCTGAGGAGATCTGCAACGGTCAGGGGCTCAACGTGAAAACCCGCAGCGGTGATCCGTTGGGCGATGTCGGTGCCGTAGCGTCGAACGTGATCGAACTGGCCGAAGCGGCGCTTTCTTTCCTCGGGGTCTGCAAGCGACGTATCCTCGACTGTTGATGTGGCATCCTGATCGACGGGAACTTGCAGAACGAGCCGCCCGTCCGGTCGCAGGATCCGGTAGAGTTCAGCGAACCCTGCCGCGTCGTTGGGCACATGTTCCATGACATGCGAGCAGAGGATCAGATCGAAGCTGTCGCTTGGTGCGTCAATGGCCGTGATATCCCAGTGTCTGTCGACGCCCGGCGCGGAATAATCGGCGGTGGTCAGGCGGACCGAAACTTTTTGCGCGAGCCACTTCTGCACACCCCAATCCGGGGCGAAAAGCAGCACCTCGGTAGCCGGTCCCGGATCGCGGGCCAGAAACCTGTCGAGCCAAAGAACGAGCAGCTTGTGACGCGTCGCGGAACCGCAATAGAGGCAGGGTTCCTTGCGCGCGTGACCGGCCCATCTCTTGGTGCATACCGGGCAATGGAAACGGTCGCCGCGATAGGCAACGGCGCGATATTCCCGCCGCACGATCCGCACAGCGTCCGAAATCAAGGGGATGTACCTGTAGGGCGACGCCCGCATGGCCTGACCGTCATCATCTGCGCCGATACCGGACGCTAGATCATCGCGGGAAGCCCATCAATGGCGGCTGTGGCTCGATCCGAACCGCGAAAGATCAGATCACTTCGATCACGTCCTTGTCGACGGCGAGCATGTAGCCGCGTTTCGCGATGGTCTTGACCAAGAGCTCCGAGACGATCTGGTTGCCGAGCCCGTCTCTCAGGCGCTTGACGCGCGTTGCACCGGCCGCCTCGTCGCAATCGCTCGCGTCGCGCCCCGAGATCATCGCCTCGATCTGCGTGCCGGTCAGCATCTCCTCGTCGAGACGTGCTTCGGCGAGGATGGCCAGCGTCTCCATCATCGCCTCTGTGAGATGAAAGCCCATCGTGTTGAGGTAGACGGTGTTCTCGCTTCGGCTGATGATAAGCGAGCGCACCTCGATCCCCGACCTTTCGATCGCCGCCATGCGCCGGTTGAGCCCGACCAGCATCACCAGGAAGATCAGCGCAGCCAGCAGCAAGGCCGTGGCGAAGACGAGAAGTACGAAAATCGTCAGGCGGTAGCTTTCAAGCGTCTCGGCAAAGGCCGTGCCCGATTGCGCGAGGATCTCGAGCAGCTTCACTTCGGCCTGTGCCGTCAGGTCGTCATTCTCGATGAAAAGCCGCTCGACGCGATCGTTGAAGGCCCCGGCCTCCGGCAGGGTGACGAACAGCCAGATCCCGGCCAGCACAAGAAGCGCGACGATGGCCGCGATTCCGAATGTTACGACACGGGTGCCCGACCGGCGCGCGTCAGTAACGGAGAAAGTTCTGTCCGGCACTGTCTCTCCTTTCCTCAAGCCCGTCTTCACCGAAGACCGAGACGATATTCAGCAGCGACCAGCCCGCGCTTTCAAGACGCGGTGCCAGTTCGCTCGCGGCGCCGTCCCGTGAACAGGAGGCGTCCGGGATCTCGGCCACGCCGTAATGCAGCCGAAGAGGATCGTCGCGCTTTGCCTTGTAATCGGCATAGCAGGCGGCCTCGGCGCCCATCGGGGCGAGGACCAGCATCAGGGTGAGAAGACAGGCATGAGCTTTCATGTCGGGCACTGTGGCGGGCACCTTCACGTCATTCAATATCCAAGGCCGGGCCGGAGCCGTTATGTGATAGCCTTGGTGGTGTCATTGCTTCACCGGCATGCCAAGCGGGACGATCCCGGCAGCCGGCCCCTCCGCAGTCCCGCATCCCGCGCCGGCCTTCACCACAAGGAAGGAGACCGTCCGATGTCGAACCGTTTCATAGCCATGATCCTCGCGGCCAGCACGGCCATCGCCGTGAGCGCCCAAGAGGCGCGCGCCAAGCCCGAAGACGTGGCCAAGGTCGTGGGAGGTATCGCGCTTCTTTACATCGTCGGCGAGGCGCTGGCCGCCGAGACTCGCAAGGACAGTAACGATGAGACGACCGTCGTGGCCCACGACAAACCCGCGAAGGCAGGCCACAGACAGGCCAATGGTCGTGGACGGGTGGAGTTGCCGCAGCGCTGCCGAACGGTCGTTGACACCCATCGCGGCAAGCACCGTCAGGTGTATATCGCCCGCTGTCTCGAGCGGAACTACGTCGACGTCGCGCGTTTGCCGGAAGCCTGCGCGTTGCCGGTCAACACGAACCGAGGCCGTCGCCTCGCCTATGGCGCGCGCTGTCTCGAACGCTACGGCTTCGACGCTCTTGGCCGCAGATGACCATCTGCCGGCTTGCGGTTTCCTCTGGCAGAGGAACCGCCGCCGGCGCTAATCAGGCGCCATGACCGATGCGACCGACCGATATGAACAAGACCTCATCGCGCAAGGCGCACGCCGTGTTGTCGGTGTCGACGAGGTGGGGCGCGGCCCGCTAGCAGGCCCCGTGGTCGCCGCAGCGGTTCTGTTCGACCCGGCGCGCTTGCCGGCCGGGCTTGCCGATAGCAAGCGGCTCACGGCAACGCGGCGCGAGGCCCTGGCCGAGGTGCTCCTCGCGGAGGCGGAGGTCGGTATCGGCGTGGCTTCGGTCGAGGAAATCGACGAGATCAACATCCTGCGCGCCTCGCATCTCGCGATGATGCGGGCGGTCGACGCGCTTTCCGCGCCGCCGTGTCACCTGCTCATCGACGGCAATCTCGTGCCGCGTGAATGCAAGCATCCCGCGACCCCTCTGGTGAAGGGCGACGCGCTCTCGGTGAGCATCGCCGCGGCCTCGATCGTTGCCAAATCACACCGCGACAGGCTCATGCGGGATTTGGCGCAACACTTTCCCGGATACGGCTGGGAGACCAATGCGGGCTATCCGTCGAAAAGCCACAGATTGGCGCTTCAAAATCTCGGGGTGACCCCACATCATAGAAAAAGCTTCGCCCCGGTGCACAAGATATTGTGGCAAGCGTAATTGGCAAACCTCTGATTCAAAAAAAGAAATTGACCAAGAATCGGCTTTGACTCAGTCTTTGTCCAACCTTCACGAGAGCGCTAAAGCGCCGCGGGTCTTGGGGCAGAGAAATGACGAAGATGACGAATTTGAAGAGCGCGCAAGCGCTCCCTCTCAACACGATCCTGGCCGGGGATTGCATCGAGGTGATGCAAAGCCTCCCGGAAGCCTCGGTCGATCTGATCTTCGCGGACCCACCCTATAATTTGCAACTCAAGGGCGAATTGCATCGCCCCGATAACTCCCGTGTCGATGCGGTCGACGACGACTGGGACCGTTTTGCCAGCTTTGAGACCTACGACGCCTTCACGCGCGCCTGGCTCGCTGCGGCGCGCCGGCTTCTGAAGCCCAACGGCGCGATCTGGGTGATCGGCTCCTACCACAACATCTTCCGCGTGGGCGCCGCGCTTCAGGATCAGGGCTACTGGATCCTGAACGACGTGGTCTGGCGCAAATCGAACCCGATGCCGAATTTCCGCGGCAAGCGTTTCACCAACGCCCATGAAACGATGATCTGGGCATCGAAAGGCGAGGGCGCGCGATACACATTCAACTACGAAGCGCTGAAGGCTCTCAATGATGGCGTTCAGATGCGTTCGGATTGGGTTCTGCCAATCTGCAACGGCAACGAACGGCTGAAAGATGCGGACGGCGCCAAGACGCACCCGACGCAAAAGCCGATCTCGCTTCTGCACCGCGTGCTCGTGGGCGCATCGAATGTGGGCGACGTTGTGCTCGATCCGTTCTTCGGAACCGGAACGACCGGCGCGGTCGCCAAGATGCTGGGCCGCGACTGGATCGGGATCGAGCGGGACGCGGACTATCGCGCCGCCGCCGAGGCGCGGATCGCCAAGGTCCGCAAGTTCGACAAGGTCGGACTCGAGACCACCAAGGCCAAGCGCGCAGAGCCGCGCGTGCCCTTCGGCCAACTTGTCGAGCGCGGTATGCTCAGCCCTGGCGAGACATTGATTTCGCCGACCGGCAAGAGCGCGAAGGTTCGCGCGGACGGCACGCTGGTCGGGCTCGATGTGAAAGGGTCCATCCACCAGGTGGGCGCGCATCTCGAAGGCGCCCCATCGTGCAACGGCTGGACTTACTGGCACTTCAAGCGCGACGGCAAGACCGTGCCAATCGACGTTCTGCGCCAGCAGATCCGCGCGGAGATGGCCGAGCACGGCTGATCCCACGTCAGAGAGTTACCGCCAGCCTCCCGCACCGCCTGCGGTGAGGTAACTGACCCCGCCTGCCTTGTGCCGGCGGGGCCTTTTCGTTCAGGCCTCGGACGCGGGGGGCCAAGCCAGGTCCGGTCCGGTGCGGAAATACGAGACATTGTTCGTGAAGACGCTGTCCGGGACGAGCCGGATCAATCGACCGCCCGGATCGTCTATGGCAGCGATAGTCTCGACGAACCAAGTGTTCCATTGCGCTTCGTCAGGCCCGAGATACTTCCCGAGAAGCCTGCGGAAGAGCGCGGCGTCCAGCTTCCGGATCTCTGCGGCGCCGCGAAACCCCAGATGCAGGAGGATCCCGGCGGCATTGTCGTAATCCACGATCTCCACGGCGCAGCGCGGATCCCGCGTGAGCCGCCGTACCGACGCTCCGTCCTTCGTTCCGAGCATCCAGAGCGCCCCGTCCTCCCACTGGAACCAGACAGGTGCGTTGCGCGGCGCACCGTCTGCATCCACCGTGGCGAGATTCGCCATCAGCGGTTTGGAGAGCAGCACGTTCGGATCGAAATTCCGGGCCATGCGAGGACGTTATCGCACGCCACTCTCGATGTCCTGCGCCATTCGGGAATCGGACAATCTGGTTGCGTCCATGAATGCGGCGGGGTCATGTGGCCGCAGGAAAGGAGCCCTCATGGATATCCGCGGCATTCTCATGGGCCTCGCCTTCGCGGCGATGTGGTCTTCGGCCTTCACCTCGGCACGCATCATCGTGCAGGCCGCGCCGCCTTTGATGACGCTGTCGCTGCGCTTCCTGATCTCGGGGCTCATCGCTGTCGGCATCGCGCGGGCGCTCGGGCAAAGCTGGCATCTGAACCGCGCGCAATGGCGCGGCGTGGTGATCTTCGGGCTTTGCCAGAACGCGATTTATCTGGGCCTCAACTTCGTCGCCATGCAGGCCGTGCAAGCATCGCTCGCCGCGATCATCGCCTCTGCCATGCCGCTTCTCGTGGCGCTTCTGTCCTGGATCGTGTTGCGAGAGAAACTGCCCGCCCTGGGCGTTTTCGGCCTCGTCGCCGGGGTGGCGGGTGTCGCCGTCATCATGGGCGCGCGGCTCTCGGGCGGAGCGGATCTTTGGGGGGTGGCTTTGTGCGGGCTTGCGGCCCTGTCGCTCGCCATCGCGACGCTGACGGTGCGCGGAGCAACATCGCGCGGCAACGTGCTGATGGTTGTTGGCTTGCAGATGTTCGTGGGCGCGGCGGCGCTGGCCGTACCGGCTATGGCGCTTGAGACGCTTGAGGTGACGTGGTCGCCCGCGCTCGTCATCGCGTTCTGGTACACGGTTCTCGTGCCAGGCGTTCTCGCGACGCTGGTCTGGTTCCTGCTGGTGGACCGCATCGGGGCGACAAAGGCCGCGACCTTCCACTTCCTCAATCCGTTTTTCGGGGTGCTCATCGCCTGGGCGCTTCTGGGCGAGGCGCTCGGCATATGGGACGTGATCGGCGTGATCGTGATCGCGGGGGGTATCCTCGCGGTGCAGCTTGCCCGTGCGGAGGTGAAGCGCTCCGCATGAAAAATCCCCCCGCGCCGAACGGCGCGAGGGATCGTAATCAAGGTCTGCGGGATGTCTTAGGCGACGAGTTTCGGCGCCTCTTCACCTTTTCCCATGAACGTGTCGTGCAGGATCTTCACGCAGGTGTCGCGATCCTCGCGGTCGACGACGAATTGAGCGTCGACCGTGCGAGTCGTCTGGTGAGCCGAGATGACGTCGATCCCCGCCTCGCGCAGCGCACCGAGCCCGCGTTCGAGAACGTGCAGCCCGCGAAGATCACGGCCAATGACCGACACGATCGCCGTCGACCGGACGTTCAGCTCCGAGTTGGGGTAGGCATTCGACAACTCGGATTCGACCGAGCGGATCGCGCTCAGCGGTGCATCCACGTAATGCGTGATCGTGTTGGCGTTGGAGGTCTTGGAGACGATCCGCACGCCATGCTTCGTCAGCGTGTCGAGGGTCGTCGCGTCATAGCCTTTCACGCCGACCATGTCTTGCTCGAAGAGCTCGAGCGCGAAGACATCGACGCCGCAAACGATCTCGGCGACGCCTTTCTCGGCCTCCGCCTCGTCGATCAGCGTGCCGGGGTCGTGCGGCTCGAACGCGTTCGTGACCCGCAGCGGCACCTGCGCCTGGCGCAGCGCCTTGGCGGCGGTGGGATGGATCGCTTCCATGCCCATATTCGACAGCTGATCGGCCACGTCGTAGTTCGTGTGACCCAGCTTGCGAACGTTTTCCGCACCGACGAGCTTGGGATCGGCAGAGCTCAGGTGGAACTCCTTGTGGATGATCGCCTCGCGCGCCTTTGTGATCGCGGCGATCTGGCTGAACGTGACCTCGGAATAGCCGCGGTCATACTTGTTCATCAGCCCTTCGGCGCATTGCGCGTAGCCCGTGACGATCGGCATCTCGGTCGAGATGTCGATATCCTGAAGTCCGTCAGTGATACGCTCCTCGAGGTTCATCTCGCGGTCATCGCGCCACCCCGAGAGGTCCACGAAGCGCGCAGAGACGCCACGGCGCCGCAGCAGCAGCGAGGTGACATAGGCCGAATGCGCTTCACCGAGGCCCGAGAGCAATTCGCGTGTGACCTGCATGTGCGCCGATAGCCGGAAATGACCGTAGGAACACAGACGGTGCAGGTCGATCAGGCAGTTGCGCGCGCCTTCGACGCGGTCCCGAACGAAATCGTTGGCGTCGTTCTTGTCGGCAGAGTGGTCGAGCAGCCGGTCATGGGCCTCGCGCATCGCGCGATCCACCTTCGACAGCGCACTCATCCAGCCATGCTCTTCGGTGTTCTCGGCGAAATGGGCGTAGACGCCAGCTTCACCGCTTTTCTTGTGCTCAAGCAGGAGGTCGGTGATGCCGCCGAAGGCCGAGACGACGAAAAGCCGCCCGTATTCGGGATTATCCACCTGGAACAGCGGATCGAGCAATTCGTCGAGACGGGACATCGACGTGCCGCCGATCTTCTCGACCGTGTGGTTGTTGAAGTCGATCTTGGTCATCTGATCCCTCGGGATTGCTTAGGCAGCCTCATCGGGCGCGGCGTAGGAGCCATCTTCGCGATGCACTTCCTTGCCGGTGACGGGCGGGTTGAAGCAGCAGGCCAGCACCAGCTCTTCCTCGCAGCGGACAGTGTGCTTGTCATGCTTGTCGAGCGCATACATCACGCCGGGCTTGATCTCGTGGACCTCGCCGGTCTCCAGATCTTCGATGGAGCCCTTGCCGGACACGCACCAGACGCTCTCGAAGTGGTTCTTGTAATGGAACGTGTGCTCCGATCCCGCCTGGATATACGTGATGTGAAACGAGAACCCCATCTGGTCGTCCGCCAGCAGCATGCGGACAGACGTCCACTGGGCGTCGGACACGGATCGGTCGGTGTTTTTCAGTTCATTGACGTCGCGAATGATCATAGCTGTTACTCCGCTGCGATTTTGTGGCTTGCGGTCGCTTCGCGGGCGGCTTCGAGCAGGATGTCGAGCCCTTTGCGGAGCGTTTCTGTGGGGACGGTCAGCGCGACGAGCACCTTGACCACCTCGTCATCGGCACCCGATGTCTCGATGATAAGGCCCTTCTCGAAGGCGCGGGCGCAGATGTCGTCGGCAAGCTCGCCGCCGCCAACGTCGATGCCCTGCATCATGCCGCGACCCTTGAGGCGCGAATTCGGAACGATATCCGCGACCGCCTGAAGACCCGAGGTCAGCATCATCGCCTTCTCGTGGATCTCCTGCTGGAACGCGTCGTCTTTCCAGAACTTCTCGAGCGTCACGCGGCCCGTCACGAAGGCATGCGTATTGCCACGGAAGGTGCCGTTATGCTCGGCCGGCTTCCAGATGTCGTGGTCTTTCTTGATGAGAAGGCAGGCGAAAGGCAGACCGAACCCCGAAAGCGATTTTGCCTGGGTGATCATATCCGGCTCGATGCCCGCTTCCTCGAAGGAGAAATAGGTGCCGGTACGGCCGCAGCCCGACTGAATGTCGTCGATGATCAGCATAGCGCCGTATTTCTTGGCAAGCCGCGCAACGCCCTGCATCCATTCGTTCGATGCAGCGTTGAGGCCACCTTCGCCCTGGACGGGCTCGAAGATGAAGGCTGCCGGTGCATCGACGCCGGAAGAGGAGTTGTCGAGCATCATCTCGATCTGCTTGAGCGTCTCGACACCTTCGCCGAACGCGCCGTCATAGGGCATGTGCGTCACGCCGCAAAGGCCGGCACAATTGTTGCCGGCGCCGGCACGCTTCGACGCATTGCCGGTGAGCGACAGTGCGCCCATCGTCATGCCGTGAAAGCCGTTGGTGAAGGTGATGATGTTGCGCCGGCCAGTGACCTTCCGCGCGAGCTTCATGGCGGCTTCGACGGCGTTGGTGCCCGTCGGGCCGGTCATCATGATCTTGTAATCATCCATGCCACGCGGCTTGAGGATGATGTTCTCGTAAGCTTCGAGCCACGCAGCCTTCTCGACGGAGTACATGTCTAGGCCATGCGCGATGCCGTCATCGGCGATGTGCGAGACAAGAGCCTGCTTCATGTCCGGGTCGTTGTGCCCGTAGTTCAGCGAGGAGCAGCCCGCGAGGAAGTCGATATACGTTGTCCCCGCCTCGTCGGTCATCTCGGAGCCGACTGCCTTGGTGAAAACGGTATCGAAACTGCGGCAATAGGAGCGCGCTTCGGATTCGCGGCGCTCAAACACGGATTTATCGGTCGTGGACATGATGTGTCCTTTCGCAATGAGGTAGAATTTGGAAGTAGGGGGAAAAGCCGGGGTGGCGAGCGCTTATGCCGCGCTCTGCTGCACCGCTTCCCGGAAGGTGATCGTGAGCATGTGCTCCGTCGCGTGTTCGCCGTTGAAGTGAGTGTCACGCGTGAAGTGCGCCTCGGAGTCGAGGATCGCGTTGTTCTTCTCGGCAAACTTGGTGAAAAGCGCCCAGGATGCGTCGTTGTCGAGCGTGATGGTCGTTTTCATCCGCTTGCAGTCCGACGCTTCCTCGCGCGTCATCAGGGCCGACAGCATGCGCGTGCCAAGACCGATGCCGCGCGCTTTCTCAGACACGGCGACCTGCCATACGAACATGGAATCGGGATCTTGCGGCGTGATATACGCCGAGACCCAGCCTGCGATCTCGTCATCGACGAGCGCGACGACGCAGGTGTCACGGAAGTGATCGGCCTGCAGCAGGTTGGCATACATCGAGTTCTCGTCGAGCGGCTTGCAGCTGCGGATGAGTTCCCAGATCGCCGCGCCGTCCTCGCGGACCGGCTTGCGGAAGGTCACAGCACCATCGGTTTTCGTCTCTTGCATCGTCTGCACGGCTTCAGCCCTCAGTTCGCTATACTTGCTTTGATGAACTAAATATAACGCGTGATGCGGATACTTCAACCGACTAAGTAATTTTCTTCCCCCGGGGCAGAGGTCATGGGGAAATCCCTTTATTTATTGAGAAAATCGCTCAATCTGTCCAAGTCGACCGCGAAAATTAGCTTCTTCATGCGAATTTTCTTGCCTGTCCTTGCTTGTGGATGAATATAGTTAGCACTAACTAAGTATCGTTATGAAGAATACCGGACACCAGACAGCCGCGAGCCGATGCACCCTCATAGGACCGCATTTGCAGCGACCCCGCGATCAGTTGGATGTGACGATGGACAGGACGGATGTAAGCCTCATTGCTCTGCGCAGGATCTTGCGAGCCACGGACAGCTATGGCCGGGATCTCGCACGGGATGCAGGCCTGACCGCCGTCCAGCTGCGCGTCCTGCAGATCGTCGCGGAGAAGGGCAAATGTCATCCCTCCGAAGTCGCGAGCCGCATGAGCGTCAGCCAAGCGACGATTTCGGTCATCATCAAGAAGCTCGAAAGCTGGGGGCTCCTTGCGCGCGACCAATCGGAAGATGACCGGCGCCAGATCGATTTGACCCTGACCGAAGACGGCAAGGCACGCCTGTCTGCCGCGCCGGACGCGCTCCAGCAGCGCTACGTGAAGAAGTTCGAGGCGCTGCCGGAATGGGAGCAGTCGATGATCGTCTCGGTCCTGCAACGTGTCGCCGGAATGCTCGACGAAGGTGAATTCGATGCCTCGCCCGTTCTCGCAACCGGTGAGATCACGCGCCACGAAGCTGCCGCCGCGCGCCGCAAGACGGCGAACGGCTGAGCCTCAGTAATCCCGCTCGTAGTAAATCCCGACACCTGTATTGCCCGTTGACGTCACCGTTCCACGAGCGGTGATGCTGTCGGTAATATCGAGGTTGAGATTGATATCGGTCTCGCCGCTCGAACTGACGGTGACGTCCGTATAAAGATTTTCCCCGATATACTTGCCGACGCTGACCGACGTGGTGCCGTCCTGAGCGGTCTGGAGGTCGAGGTTGTCGAGCCCGGTATTGGCACGCAGCGTCTCTGTGATGCCAGGTCCGCCGCCTGTCAGCGTGTTGATGGCTGCTGCGATCCGCAGTGCCTGGAAAGCCGATATCTCCGACAGATCGCGCCCGAACAAGAGAAGCGCCAGAACTTCTTCCTGCGGCCGATCCGGGGTCGAGCTGAACGTCACCTCGGGGTCCGAAGCCGGACCGGAGATCGTCACGCGGATCTGCGTATCATCGCTTTGGGTCTCGGCAACCACGGTGACGAACGGGTTGAAATCGCCTTCGATGGAGACCGATGCCTCATCAAGCTCGATCCGCTGGCCGAGAATATCGAGCCGCCCGCGAATGAGATCGAACCGGCCTTGCGGCACGACGTTCTGGATCGTCCCGCCGATGCGGAGCTGCCCGCCGACCTCGGCATCGAGGCCACGGCCGCGGATAAAGATCCGCGAGGGCGCGTTGATGAGAAGGTCGAGGCGGTAATTGACGCCTCCGCCGCTGCCGCCCGATCCACTCTCGTCTGGGCTTTCGATGAGGCCAGCACGCTGGCGTGTCAGGCGCACCGCCGCGCTTTCGTTCACGTGGTCGATGGGAAAGCCCAAGGTCTGGATTCCGCCACCCGAGGGGATCCGCACTTCGGTCTGGTCGAGGTCGATCTGTCCCGACAGCGTCGCGGTCGAGGCCAGCGGCCCGACCAAGGTCAGCGTGCCATCCACATCGGTCTGATAGAGCCCCGGGTCTTCGACGATGACGTCGTCGAGCGTGATGGTGAGATCGCCGTTGAAGGGTGGTGATAGGGTCACCAGCCCCGTCACGTTGATATCGCCGCCGGTGGCCACATCGCCTTGCAGCTCGATATTCGCCTGCCCGCCATTCAGGCCGACCTGCGCGCCGATATTCTCGAGCGCGATGCCTTGGTTCGGAATGGTGAATTGCGCGCCTTGCGTCACAATCTGTCCAGACAGCGCGTCGAGCCCCGGAGGCCCGTTCACGGACAAATCGAAATTGGCGATGCCGCCGATCAGGTTCGGCTCGAGAAACGGGTTGGCAAGCCCGAGCGGCGCGGAGCCGTTGATGTCGAGGTTGAGCGTCGAGGCATCCGCCGCGACCGTGCCAGAGACGTCGGCACTGGTATTGCCCGGCGCGGTCAGCGCGGCATTCACGCGCCAGTCGCCGCCGGAATTCGCCGCGGTACCCCGCGCCGTGGCCGGCCCGTTGAATTCGGGCACGAAGAGGCCGACATTCGCGAGCCGCACGTCATACTCGATCTGCCCGCCGTTTGCGCCGTAATTGCCGCTCGCCGTCGCGTCGATCTGAGGTGCATCAAGGTTCAGGCTGTCGATGCGGAACGCTCCGCTTTCGAGACGTCCGCCGCGGAACTGGAGATCCGTCACACCGCCGCGGAGGAGCTGGTCCACGGCTTCAATGCCGGTCACGGGGTTCCGCGCCTCTGCATCGAGCGTGACCTCCGCGACACCGCTGTCGGGATTGAACGTGCCGTTCGCGTCGGCGCTGATTTGCGGCGCGTCGAGGTCGAGGCTCTCGATCACCAGCGTGCCGTCCTCTTGCCGACCGCCGCGGAACGCAAGGTCGGTCACGCCGCCGCGCAACAGCTGGTCGACTGGCGCAATGCCGGTCACGATGCTGCCCGCTTCGGCATCGAGCGTCACCTGCCCCGCGCCGCTCTCGAAATCATAACCGCCCGAGGCGGTCGCATCGACCGAGCCCGACAGCGAACGTCCGACAAGGCCCTCGTAGGGGCGCAGCGTGTTGACGCTGAGCGAGACGTCTCCGCGAACCGATTGCGGCACCATCTCCTCGAGGGCGGCTGTCGCGTCGATATCGGCTGTCAGTCCACCGGGACCGGCCGCGTCGAGCACGATATCCCAGTTATCGCCCATCTGATCGGCACGGCCGGTGACGTTGGCGGAGCCCGACATCGTCGGAACGACGTCGGCGAGATCGTCCAGCCGCACATCGAATCTCACACCGCTATCCTCGGGCCGGTATGCGCCCTCGGCCGTGGCGGAGAGGCGTTGTCCTGTCACATCGAGATCGCGCAAGAGATACCCGTCGGTTGTCTTGGCGCCGTCGACCGAAAAAGTCGTGTTGCCGGCGAGAAGGCGGTCGACCTCGGCGATCCCGGTGATCGGATCGGTGACATCACCGCTGGCCGCGACGCTGACCGTGTTCAACTCAAGATCGGCGCTGCCTTCGGCTGAGATATCCGCCGCGCCGCCAAGGGGCCGGCCGGCGATCTCGGAATAGGCGGAGAGATCGGCGACATTGGCATCGAGAGTTCCGCCCACGGCGCGGAGTTGGCCTTCCACGAGTTCGAGCGCGGCATCGATAATGGCCTCCGCTCCGCCGGGACCGGCGACATCGCCGCTGACCTGCCAGCTCTCACCTTCCTTCCGGGCCGTGCCGTCGAAGGAGAGCGCACCTTGCAACTCGGGCAGGATTTCGGACAGTTCCGCGACCCGCAGGGAGATGTCGGCATTGCCGGTCTCGGCACCCAGGCCGCCCGATGCCGTCAGGTTCGCCTCGGGAGCGCTGACCTCGAGCTGTCGGAGCAGGATGCCCTGCTCGTCGCGCTGCGCGCTGAGCAGAAGTTCGGTCTGACCGTCGAGAAGTCGATCCGCCTCTGCGATACCGGTCACGAGGTCGTTCACCGTGCCGTCGAGCTCGGCGTCGAACGCGCCCGACAGCGGCTCGACGCTGCCCGAGGCGCTCAACCGAGCACCGCCCGACAGCTCGCGGCCCGCCAGTCCGGAAAACCGTGCGATATCAGAGGTTTCAACGTTTACGTCGCCCTCGATCGCGATGTTGAGCTCGTCGGTCAGGCCGGTGATGTCGAGCGCGCCGTCGATGGCGATGCCCGCGCCATCGAGCGCGATCTGCGTCAGGCTCAAGGGTTCGCCCTCGCGGTAGTCGAATTCGAGGATGCCGGACAGGGTCGTGCCGACGGCTTCTGCTAGCGAGGGGTCGGCGAAGGCGAGCGCTTCGGTCGCGATGTCGAAGCGGCCATCCACTTCGCCGACGGCATTGCCTTCGCCGCGTATGAGCGTGCCCGAGCCGTCGAGGCTCAGCCGTTCTGCCGAAAGGGTGGGGCGGTCGAGGCCCGTCACGGCAAGTTCCGCCTGCCAGGCATCGCCGCTTTCGGCATCGTATTGCACGTTCAGATCGGCGCGATCGACGCGCGTGACTTCGCCGGGAATGGGCAACTGGATCGGCGCGCCGTCCCGCCCGGCGATATCGCCCGTCAGATCGATCCGCTCCGGCCAATTGTCGGGGCCAAGCGCGATGAAACCGTTGATATTGATCGCCTCGGAAGCAAGCTCCAGCGTGTCGATGGTCAGAGCGCCCGACTCGAGGCTTTGGCCCGCCACGTCGAGACTGAGATCGGCACCGAAGAATTCGCGGTTCTCAGGCGTCAGCAGGGGACGGATGTCGCCTTGGACATCCGCGGAGAAACCGGTGCCCGCGACATCCCCCTCAAGCGCTGCCACCGCGACGCGGCCCGTGAGGCGATCCTCGCCATCCGTGGCAAGTTGCAGATCGGCGGCGAAATCCGAAAGCGGGCCTTCGCCCTCCACGCTCAGCGCGACAGGCGGTGTGCCCGGCAGGCCGATCAAGGTCGCGGCGATACCGCCTTCGGGCTCGTCGAGCGACAGATCGAGCGACAGGACGTTGGTTTCGTTCGCGTAGGAGCCCTCAAGGCTGATCTCGCCGCCCCGGTCGAGCCGGTCGATCGAGAGCGAGACATCGCCTTCTCCGCCCGCAAGGCTCGCCGAGCCTTCGAGCGCGAGCACGGCTTCGACACCGATCACCGGCTCGCCAAGCTCCACCCGCTCGGCCGCGATGCGTCCGATCTGCACCGAGACCGGCAGTTCGGGAAGAGAGAACGGCTGGGCCTGGGCGTCGGGGACTTCGGTCGTCTCGCCGCCCTGGGGCAGGCGCGGGACGAGGATCTCTTCGGCGATCAGCTCATCGACCGAGACCCGCCCCCGCAGAAGCGCCGCGCGGTTCCAGTCGAGGGTGACGCCTCGCAGGGTGAGCCAGGGGCCTTCGGCATCCGAAAGGATCAGCTCTTCCACCGTGGCTTGTGAAGAAAGCGCGCCTTGAAAGCCGACAATATCGACGCCGAAATTCTCGCCCGAGAGGTTGTCCTCGATCAGGGCCTCAAGCCGGCCGCGCTCGCTGTTGTCATCCTGTTGCGCCAGCACGGTCGTCGCGCCGATGCCCGCCGAAAGGGTCGTCGCGGTGAGAAACTTGCCAAGATGTCTCAAAATGCCTGTCCGATACCGATGTAGAATTGCACGCCTTCGCCGGTCTCTCCGCCGGTGGGGCCGGCCACGTCGACGCGGATCGGGCCGATCCCGGTCTGGTAGCGAATCCCGAGCCCCGCGCCCGAATGCCATTCGCCCGAGCCGTCATAGAAGCTTTCTTCGCCGATATAGCCCGCATCGTAGAACCCCACGACGCCGATATTCTCGGTCACGTCGCGGCGCAGTTCCGCCGAGATGCCGAGGAAGGATCGCCCGCCGATCTCATCGCCATTGCCGAGATCGACCGCAAGCGAGCGGAAAGGCTGGCCACGCACAGTGCCGCCGCCGCCGGAGGTGTAGAGGAAATCGGGCGGCGCGTCGGTGATGTCGGGCCCCGCGACCGAGCCGAGCTGGATCCGCAGCGCGGCAACTGTCGCATCATCCATGCCGAACCCCTGGTAGGCCCGCGCATCCGCATCGAACTTGAGACCGCCAGGCGAACCCATGAGTCCGACGAAGGGAGTCGCGGTCGCGGTGACGTAATAGCCGCTCACAGGGTTCAGATCGTTGGACCGCGTATCGTAGGTCAGGGTGCCGGGAAGCGTGAGCAGCAGGAACTCGCGCTCGCCAAGGTCGTCCTCGGTCTCGCTGTAGCTGAGGCCCAGACCAATCTCCGCGGTGTAGCGGTCGTTGAGGCGGCGGGTTGCGCCGATCTCGAATTCGGCCCGGTTGGAAATGAAGGTTGGCTCGTCTTCGCGGGTCAGCGAGGCCTGGACGTAGCCATCCGTTTCCGCGCCGTAAATCGCAGGGATCTCGAGGCGCCCCGAGAGCGAGTAATCCATACCGCTGTCACTTGCGCCGATATTCGAGACCGAAGCATCGAACCGCAGCCGCTCTGCGCCGCCGAAGATGTTGCGGTGGAGCCAGAACGCGGTGAGCGCGCCACCCTCGAGCGTCGAGACCTCCGCACCGAAGCCGATCCGGCGGGGTTTGCGGTCACTGACGGACAGCAGCATGTCCATGCTGCCGTCGGGCTCGACCACGTCCGCCTCGCTGAGCGTCACCGAGGAGAACGCGCCGGTGCGTCGCAAGCGGTTCACCACGCGGTCCACATCGTCGGGATCGAAGCGTTCTCCGGCCGGGAAGCCCGCGATGCGCCGGATCGCGGCTTGCCGCACAGCGCTGTCGGTCGTGATCTGCATATCACCGAAACTGACGCGGGGGCCGGGGTCGATACCGATCCGCACGTCGAGACGCGCGATATCGTGGAGCGCCGTGGCCTGCTCGCTGTCGGGCATGGCCTTGGCGTGGCCGCGCTGACGCCAGCCTTCGATGGACGCTTGCGCGGCCTCCCGGATCACGCCCGTCTCCGCGGGCTGACCTTGGGCAAAGCCGTCGGGCAGTTCGGTTCTTGCCGCGAGCGGCGCGATCTCTGCCTGCCTGAAGCGGAATTGCGGGCCGGTCTCGACGCGAATTTCCGCGCGTTGGAACGCTGGCGGCAGGTTGAGCAGCTCCAGATCCGCGACTTCGCGGCCATCGAGCCGGATCGAGACGACGCCGCTGTAGAACCCCGCATCGTAGAGGGCCTCGACCACGGTTTGGTAATCCGAGAGGGCCGCCGCGGCGACCTCCTGCGGCGTTTCGAGACCTTCGGGGGTAGCTGTCGTCAGGCTCGACGTGTTGCGGATGGCCCGGCCGATGCGGTTGCCCGCTTCGGCATCGTCGGTGGCGATCTCGATATCGATGTCTTCAAGCGCATCTGCGGGCAGTGCCACTACCGCGACGCCTAATGCAAAAGCGGTCGCGAAACGTAAAGTCGTACTTGGAAACAAGAGTAAAGGCTCCCCACCCGTATTGCGGCTCGAACGGCTTTGTGCAGCCTAACGAGTGACGTCCGGACGTTCCAGCACTGTCACGGGCCTCTTGGCTCACAAAAGAGCCATCTGCGGCAAGGGATGAAAGGGCGGGCGGTTCTTCCGCCACGCCCTTTTCGCATATCAGGCCAGAAGGCGCCGCGCGATTACCTGCGCCTGGATCTCTGCTGCGCCCTCGAAGATGTTGAGGATGCGCGCATCGCAGAGGATCCGGCTGATCGGGTATTCCAGCGCGAAGCCGTTGCCGCCGTGGATCTGGAGCGCATTGTCCGCCGCTGCCCAGGCGACGCGCGCGCCCAGAAGCTTGGCCATGCCGGCCTCGAGATCGCAGCGCCGACCTTCATCCTTCTCCCGCGCGGAGAAATAGGTGAGCTGCCGTGCCACCATGATCTCCACTGCCATCATGGCAAGCTTGGAGGCGACACGCGGGAAGGCGATGAGCGGCTTGCCGAACTGCTTGCGGTCCTCGGCGTAGCGCATGCCCTGGTCGAGCGCCGATTGTGCGACCCCGATGGCCCGCGCGGCGGTCTGGATGCGCGCGCTTTCGAACGTCTCCATCAGCTGCTTGAAGCCCTTCCCCTCTTCGCCGCCGAGAAGGTTCTCGCCCTTCACCTTGAAGTCGTCGAAATTGACCGTGTATTCCTTCATCCCGCGATAGCCGAGCACTTCGATCTCGCCGCCCGAGATACCCGGATCCTGCCAGGGCTGTTCGTCGGTGCCCGGGGTCTTTTCCGCCAGGAACATCGACAGGCCCTTGTAATCATCGGTGCCGGGAACGGAGCGCGCGAGCACGGTCATCACGTGGGTGCGCGCCGCATGAGTGATCCATGTCTTGTTGCCGTTGAGGATCCAGTCGCCGTTCTCGTCCTTGGCCGCCTTGGTTCGCAGGCTGCCGAGGTCGGAGCCGGTATTGGGCTCGGTGAAGACGGCGGTCGGCAGGATCTCACCGCTTGCAAATCCGGGAAGCCAGCGCGTTTTCTGGTCGTCGGTGCCGCCTGCGATCACCAGCTCCGCCGCGATCTCCGAGCGGGTGCCGAGGCTGCCCACGCCGATATAGCCGCGCGAAAGCTCCTCGGAGACGACGCACATCGACGCCTTGGAGAGGCCCAGTCCGCCGAATTCCTCGGGGATGGTCAGACCGAACACACCCATCTCCGCGAGTTCCTCGATCACCTCCATCGGGATGAGTTCGTCCTTGAGGTGCCACTCATGGGCATGGGGCTCGATCTTGTCGACGGAGTAGCGGCGGAACTGCTCGCGGATCATCTCGAGCTCTTCGTCGAGCCCGGTGCGGCCCACCGTGATCTCGGCGGAGCGCTCGCGCATCAGCTCGACGAGCCGCACGCGCGCCGCCTGGGTGTTGCCGCCCTGGGTCAGCGTCGTCACCGCGTCGGACATCAGCGCGCGCATGTCATCCTGCGCGAGCCCAAGATCCTGCAGGCGCACGACCTCGCCCTGGTTCATCTGGATGCCGCCATAGATCTGCCAGAGGTATTCGCCAAACGCGATCTGGTGAATGAGCTGCTCGACCTCGCCGAACGTGCCCTCGTCCTGCATCCGTTCGGCCCAGCCCTGCATCTCGCGCAGGGACTCGACGTAGGTTGCGAGCCAGGCGAGCCCGTGCGCGGCTGTCTGGTGCGCCTCGAGCTTGGAGCCCGACACCCGGTCGCCATCCATGACGAGCGCCGACACCGAGGCTTTCGCGCGGGCCAAAACGTCGTCGCAGGGTCCGAGCGCGGCCTTCGTCAGAGCGAGAAGATCGGGAAGAAGCGCGGTCTCCGCGATTGTCAGATCCTGACCGTCATGTGCCATGGTTCACATCCTCTTTTCGTTTGGCCTCGACATAGCGCTCTCGCAGGCGCAGCGCAACAAAGATACGCTGCGATGCGGCAAAACGTTCAAAAATTGCGCGACCGTTTTCGCTGGTCGTCCGCCATTTGTTTGATAACACAGCATGCATGGAGCTTCTTTCGGACCTTTTGACGCCCGCGCAATGGGCGCTCGCCCTCGGGGTGACGTTCCTTGCGGGATTCGTGAAGGGCGTCGTGGGGTTCGCCATGCCGATGATCATGATCTCGGGGCTGGGCTCGATTCTCGCGCCGGACGTGGCGCTCGCTGCACTGATCCTCCCCACGCTGATGTCCAACGGGATGCAGGCGCTCCGGCAGGGTCCGCGCGCTGCGGCGGGATCGGTCAAGAAATTCAGGGTCTTCCTGATCGTCGGTGCCGTTATGCTGATCCTTTCGGCACAGCTCGTCGCCGTGATGCCGGTCTCGGTTATGCTGGCGCTGATCGGCGTGCCCATCGTCGCTTTCGCGATCGCGCAGATCGCTGGCTGGGATGGACGGCTGCCCGCCGGGCCGACACGGGTGTTCGAGGTCGGTATCGCCGCATTCGCGGGCTTCATCGGTGGGTTCTCGGGCGTCTGGGGGCCGCCGACCGTGGCCTACCTGATGGCACTCGATACCGAGAAGACCGAACAGATGCGCGTCCAGGGGGTCATCTACGGCCTTGGCGCCGTCGTTCTGACGCTGGCGCATATCGGCTCGGGTGTTCTGAATAGCGCGACGGTCTGGCTATCTTTGGCGCTGATCCCGCCGGCGGTGCTGGGCATGTGGGCCGGCGGGCAGGTGCAGGACCGGATCGACCAGCGCTTCTTTCGGCGTGCAACGCTCTGGGTCTTGCTGATCGCGGGACTGAATCTTCTGCGCCGCGCCTTTCTGGCCTGATCTCAGGAGAGCGGGATGCCCTCGCACATCGCCGCGATCTCGGGTGCTTCGGCCGCTGTCACCACCTTGAAGCGCGCCTCGTAAAGCACCTCACCATTCTGTTCGGCGCGAAAGGTCCAGAGGCCGGGAACCTGCTCCTCGGGCACATCGAACGTATAGGCGTTGATCGAGGTGCCGGTCCCGCCAAGCGACGTCACGTAGGCTTGCCGGGTCGTGCCGGTCTCGGTGAAGGGCGGGTGCGTCAGGGTCAGGACAACACCGGGATAGGCTGCCCCGTCGAGGCTTTCCGTCTTTATGCCAAAGCTCACATCCGGCACGGCAGGCACCACGTTGGTCTGCCACTGGAACTCCGGGATCGTCTCGAAAAGCTCGATCTTGCCCGCGACCGTGCCGGGAGCCTCCATTTCTCCGACCGACGGGACATCGCAGAACACGCCCTGTTCTACGGCGAACTGAGCCGGGTCATAATCGACCTCGGAAAAAGCCGGGCAAGCGATGAGGCAAAGAAGGACGGGCAGGGCGCGCATTGGGTGAAGGGTGCAGCCGAGCGCCCCGGTGTCAATTCCCGAGGTCGTGAAACGAAAACGCCCCGGCGGTGTCCCGCCGGGGCGTCCTGATCCGAAGCGGGACGCGTTACCCGATCGCGACCGCTTTCACGTCGTCGTCGATATAGGGGATGTACTGCTCGAAATTGTCGGCGAACATCGCGACCAGCTTCTCGGCCTGCGCGTCATATGCGGCCTTGTCGTCCCAAGTGCGGCGCGGGTCGAGCAGAAGCTCGGCAACGCCTTCGACCTTCACCGGAACCTCGAAGCCGAAATTGGGGTCTTTACGGTATTCCGCGGAGGACAAACGCCCCTCGAGCGCTGCCGACAGAAGCGACCGCGTCGCCTTGATCGGCATCCGGCTGCCCTGTCCGTAGGCGCCGCCGGTCCAGCCGGTGTTCACCAGCCAGCATGTCGCACCGTGCTTTGCGACCTTGTCGCGCAGAAGGTTGCCGTAGACTTCCGGCCGGCGCGGCATGAAGGGCGCGCCAAAGCAGGTCGAGAACGTCGGCTGCGGCTCGGTCACGCCCCGCTCGGTTCCGGCGACCTTCGCGGTGAAGCCCGACAGGAAGTGATACATCGCCTGCGCGGGTGTCAGACGCGCGATCGGGGGCAGGACGCCGAAGGCATCGCAGGTCAGCATGACGATGTTCTTCGGGTGCCCGCCAAGCGCCGTCGACGAGGCGTTCGAGATGTAATCGAGCGGATAGGCACAGCGCATGTTCGCGGTGAGGCTGTCGTCGTCGAAATCGAGCTCGAGCGTCTCGGGATCGAAGATCATGTTCTCGATCACAGTGCCGAACTTGGTCGTGGTGGCGTAGATCTCGGGCTCGGCCTCTTCGGAGAGGTTGATGGTCTTGGCGTAGCAGCCGCCCTCGAAATTGAACGTGCCCCGTTCGGACCAGCCATGTTCGTCGTCGCCGATGAGGACCCGGTCGGGATCGGCCGACAGCGTTGTCTTGCCGGTGCCCGACAGGCCGAAGAAGATCGCCGTATCGACCGGGTTACCCTTCGCGTGGTTCGCCGAGCAGTGCATCGGCATCACGCCCTTCTCGGGCAACAGGTAATTGAGCAGGGTGAAGACCGATTTCTTGTTCTCGCCCGCATATTCGGTGTTCGCGATCAGGATCAGCTTGCGGTCGAAATTGAGCGCGATGACTGTCTCGGACCGGCAGCCGTGCTTGGCCGGGTCGGCCTTGAAGCTTGGGCAGTTCACGATGGTGAAATCGGCGGTGAACTCGTCGAGGCTTTCGCGATCGGGGCGGCGCAGCATGTGGCGGATGAACAGACCGTGCCAGGCGAGCTCCGTGACCACGCGCACATTGAGCTGGTGCGTCGGATCGGCTCCGCCGAAAAGATCCTGCACGAAATAGTCTCGGCCCTTCATGTGCTCGAGCATGTCGGCATAGAGCGCATCGAAGCCTTCGGGCGACATCTCGGCGTTGTTTTCCCACCAGATATCGTTCGCGACAGAGTCCGTTTTCACGACGTGCTTGTCCTTGGGCGAGCGGCCGGTGAACTTGCCGGTGGTGACAAGAAACGCGCCGCCGCGGCCAAGAGTGCCCTCGCCGCGCCGAAGCGCCGCGTCGATCAGCGCCGGCTCGATCTGGTTGTAGTGAACCTCTCCCAGCCCCTCGATCCCTTGGTCCTCGAGGCGGAAGTTCGGATTGACCCGTCCGGATGTCATTGTTTCGGCTCCTCCGGCCATCTGCGTGGCAAGGCGCGCCAGACAGGCACGCGAACCCGGCGTTTGCGGCCGGGTGACATGGGCATAACACGCGTATTTTGCGGGCCGAAAGGTGCCAAAGTGTCCGTTAGCGCAACCAAATGACCTTTAGCGCAATCATCTTGCGCGGGCGTCCGCCCAACGGGCTACCTGCGTGACCATTAAGCCGCTCGTGAGAAAAATTGCGTTTAAATTGTGACGCTCTGCGAACCGATTCGCAGAATGGAATTGTTCGAGGCGCTCGCGACGCGCATAATGGCGCAAAAAACAATGTGAGCAGTACAAGGATCGCAACGATGAACAAGATCGCTCTTGTCGATGACGACAGGAATATCCTGACGTCCGTGTCCATAACGCTCGAGGCGGAAGGGTTCGAGGTCGAGACGTATAACGACGGGCAGCAGGCGCTCGACGCATTCAACAAGAAGATGCCCGACATGGCGGTCTTCGACATCAAGATGCCCCGCATGGACGGCATGGATCTGTTGCAGCGCGTGCGCCAGAAATCCCGCATGCCGGTCATTTTCCTGACCTCCAAGGACGACGAGATCGACGAGGTGCTGGGACTGCGGATGGGCGCGGACGACTACGTCAAGAAGCCGTTCTCGCAGCGCCTGCTGGTTGAGCGCATCCGCGCGCTGCTGCGCCGCCAGGAAGCGATCGAAAGCAACGTGGTCGGCGAGACCGAGGAAACCAAGCTGATGACGCGCGGCGCCCTGACGATGGACCCGCTGCGGCATTCCGTGACTTGGAAAGGGCAGGACGTTTCGCTTACGGTGACGGAGTTCCTGCTCCTTCAGGCGCTTGCCCAACGCCCCGGCTTCGTGAAGTCGCGCGACCAGCTCATGGATGTGGCCTATGATGACCAGGTCTACGTGGACGACCGCACCATCGACAGCCACATCAAGCGGCTTCGAAAGAAGATGCGCAGCGTGGATGACGAATTCTCCGCTATCGAGACGCTCTACGGTATCGGCTACCGATACAACGAAGAGTAACGGTCATGGCCTTGGCCGAACGTATCCCCATGAATGACGAGTCCTCGCCCGAAAACCGGCGCGACGACGATGTCGTGCTCGGGGATGACTGGGTCGCGCCGGACGCCACCGTCGAGAAGGAATTGCAAGAGAGCCGCGCGCGCCGCGGCCTCTTCGCGCTCAACCGCTCGCCACTGACGCGCAAGATCATCATCTTCAACCTGATCGCGCTCAATATCCTCGTGGCGGGAATCCTGTTCCTGAACTCGTCCCGCGATACGCTGGCGATCCAGCGCGCCTCGGCGATGGAATCCGAGGTCGAGCTGATCGCGGATGTCTTCGAAGCGCAAATCGCGGGCGATGAAGTGAACCTCGCGACCGATGAGGGCGTGAATGTCGCGGCAACGCTTGAAGGCCTCGATCTGCGTCAGGATGCGCGGCTCTTCGTCTTCGATGACCAGCGCTTCCTCGTCGGGGAGACACGGGGCGCGCTCGCCCTGACCAACGCGCTGGCAACCGATTCCGAGCCCGAAGAACCGACTGTCCTGTCCGATTTCCTCGGCAATCTCTGGCAGACGCTATCGAGCGTATTCACCATCCTGTCTGGTGATCCCCCGATCACCGAGGAGGACCGTCTGCGGCAACTGATCGAAGCGCAAGGCCAAGCCGGAACCTATGTCGGGCAGGCCGTGAACGACGCCGGCGAGACCGAGTTCACGGCGCTCACGCCGATCCGTTCGGGCGGCGTTGTCGTCGGCACGCTCGGGCTTGTCTCCTCTGCCGAAGAGATCGATACCGCCGTGCGTCTCGAACGCGACCGCGTTCTGCAGATGTTTGTCATCGCGACCGTCGTCTCCATCGCGCTCAGCCTTGTTCTGGCTTCCACCATCGCCAATCCGATTTCCGATCTGGCCGCCGCCGCCGAGATCGGCCGCGACCGCAACAAGCGTTCGAGCCAGCCGGGCCGCATCCGTATCCCCGACCTCACCGCCCGCCCGGACGAGATCGGGCGGCTCTCGGGCGCGCTGCGGGGGATGGTCGGCGCGCTCTACGACCGGATCGACTCCAATGAACAATTCGCCGCCGATGTGGCGCACGAAATCAAGAACCCGCTCGCATCGCTGAGATCGGCGATCGGCTCCCTTCGGATCGTCAAGAAGGAAGAGCATCGCGACAAGCTTCTCGACGTGATCGAACACGATGTGCGCCGCCTCGACCGCCTCGTCTCCGACATCTCCAACGCCTCGCGTCTCGACAGCGAACTGGTGAAAGAGGAGGAGCAGGAGTTCAACCTCCTCGAGATGCTCGACAACCTGACTCAATATCTGGGCCAAGATGCGCGCAAAAAGGGCATCGAGTTCATCACCGACCTGCCGCTGCGCCCCATCGAGATCAACGGCCTCGAAGCGCGTCTGGCGCAGGTCTTCGTAAACCTCATCACCAATGCGATCTCCTTTTGCGAGGATGGCGACGCGATCCGCGTTTGGGCGCGCAAACGGGACAACCGGGTGCTCGTCGTGGTCGAGGATACCGGCCCCGGCATTCCCGACCAGGCACTGACCAAGATCTTCAAGCGCTTCTATTCGCAGCGTCCCGAAGGTGATTTCGGCAACAATTCCGGCCTCGGCCTCGCGATCTCCAAGCAGATCGTCGAAGCGCATGGCGGTGTCATCTGGGCCGAGAATATCCGCCCGACCGAGGCCGATATCAGCTCGGAGCCGCTCGGGGCGCGTTTCGTGGTCGGCCTGCCGATCTGAGGTGACGCGCATGCCGGACGAGACGGGCGGCGCAGCGGAAAAGGCCGAGATCCTCCATGCCAGCGCTGTGGCCTTCGAGGGCAAAGCCTGTCTCATCCTCGGCCCCTCGGGCAGCGGCAAGTCGACGCTCGCATTCGAGCTGATCGCGCTTGGCGCGAGCCTCGTCGCCGATGACAGGGTGATCCTGACCGCCACGGCAACCGATCTCGTCGCGTCCTCGCCAGGGCCCATCCTCGGCATGATCGAAGCGCGGGGCGTCGGTCTCCTGGCCTCAGAGCCCGCGCCGCCGACACCGCTTGGCCTCGTGATCGATCTGTCCCGCACGGAAACGGAGCGACTGCCGCCCGAGCGGCGCACAACGCTCCTCGGGCGATCCTTGCCCTGTCTTCACAAGGTCGCGTCTCCGGTTTTCGCCGTCGCGATCCGGCAGTATATGCGACTGGGAAGACGTGCATGAGATCCAGATGAGCCAGGACAGCACCATACCTCGCGTGATCGTCGTGACCGGGCCTTCGGGCGCCGGGCGGACGACTGCGATCAACGCGCTGGAGGATTTCGGCGTCGAGGCCATCGACAATATCCCGATTTCGCTGATCCCCCGGCTTCTTCAAGCACCGATTGCACCGGGCGGCATCGCGCTCGGTGTGGATGTCCGCAATCGTGATTTCGGCGTGCCGGCGCTTCTGGATCTGATTGCCGCGCTCCGCACCCGCGAGGACATCTCGGTCGAACTTCTGTTTCTCGATTGCGGCAAGGATGCTCTGATCCGCCGGTTCTCCGAGACACGGCGCCGGCATCCGCTCAGCCCCGATACGACGCCCGAGGATGGTATCGCGCGCGAGATCGCGCTGCTGGAGCCGGTTCGCGCAGCGGCGGACAGCCTGATCGACACGACCGCGACATCGCCGCATGATCTCCGCGCGGAGATCGCCCATCGTTTCACCCGGCCCTCGGAGGCGCGGCTGACCGTGTCGCTCCTGTCGTTTTCCTACAAGCGCGGGTTGCCGCAGGGCGCGGACATGATCTTCGATTGCCGCTTTCTCAGGAACCCGCATTGGGACGAAAGCCTGAGGCCACTGACCGGTTTGTCGGGCGACGTGCGTGCCTATATCGCAGAGGATGCTCGGCTCGCGCCCTTCCTTCGCCAGATAACGGAGCTGCTCGAATTCCTGCTTCCGGCACATCGGGAAGAAGGCAAGGCGCATATCACCGTCGGCATCGGGTGTACCGGCGGGCAACACCGCTCGGTCGCCGTGACAGAAAGCGTGGCGGCTGCTCTTGCAGAGACGGGCTGGCAGGTGTCAACTGAACATCGCGAACTCGAGCGGCGGGGGTTTCTCCCGAGGGACGAGCAGTTTGCACACGGCGGAAAGGACGGAAGGCGGCTTTGATCGGGATCGTCATCGTAGCGCATGGCGGATTGGCGCGTGAGTATCTCGCGGCGATCGAACACGTCGTGGGCGCGCAATCCGGTATTCTTGCCATCGCGATCGAGCCGGACCACGACCGCAGCTCCAAGCAATCCGAAATCTGCGCCGCCGCGGACAATGTCGACCAAGGGCAGGGCGTGGTGATCGTCACCGACATGTTCGGCGGCTCCCCCTCGAACCTCTCGCTCCGGGCGTGCCAGCCGGACAATCGCCGCATTCTCTACGGTGCGAACCTGCCGCTGCTCATCAAGCTTGCCAAGTCGCGCCATCTGGCCGTGCCCGATGCCGTCCGCATCGCGCTAGAGGCAGGGCGCAAATACATCGACAGCCAGAATATCGGGCCCAGTGGCGTGATCCCGGCGAAGACGGCGTGACCCGGAGCGAGGCCCTGAAATGAGCGAGTGCGTTCGCCGCGAGTTGAAGATCGTAAACGAAAAGGGCCTGCACGCGCGTGCGTCCGCGAAACTCGTCGAGGTCGTCGAGGGGTTCGAGGCGAGCGCGGAGGTGAGCCGCGAGGGCATGTCCGCCTCGGGGGACAGTATCATGGGGCTCCTGATGCTTGCTGCTGCCAAGGGCTGCACCATCGACGTCGAGACCCGCGGCAGCGATGCCGAAGCGCTCGCCGACGCAATCGAGGCGCTGGTGTCGGACCGGTTCGGCGAGGCCAACTGATATGCGGCTGGATCCGCTCCAGCCACACGGGCCGCCACGGGATCCCGAAGAAGAACCGGTGCAGGTCGAACCTGTCCAGGCGCCCTACGACAAGCGCAAGCTCAGCTACGCCAATACCTTTGCCAACCCGTCCAAACGGCTCGCCATCCGCACGCTGGAATGGCTGACCGGCAAGCTGACCCTTCTGCGTATGGTCCGGCGGTTCGAGCGGATGGGCCTGGTCGAAGGGCAGGCCTTCTGGGCGCGCGCGCTCAAGATCATGGGGATCGAGCTTGGCACGCCCGATCAAGAGATCGCCCGCATCCCGCGCGAGGGGCCCGTCATCATCGTCGCCAACCATCCGCATGGGCTCGTCGATGGCATGGTTCTGGCAGAGCTGATCGGACGCGTCCGCGAAGATTACAAGATCCTCACCCGCTCGCTCCTGACCGGGGTCGAGGAAGTCGGCCGCTTCATGATCCCCGTGCCGTTCCCGCATGAACCCGATGCGCGCCAGCAAAGTCTCAGGATGCGGAACGAAGCGATGGAGCATCTCGAAGCGGGCGGCGTGATCGTGCTTTTCCCGTCGGGCGTCGTCGCGTCTTCGGACACCGCCTTCGGCCCCGCAGAGGAGCGCGACTGGAACCCCTTCACCGCGAAGATGGTCCTGCGGTCCGGGGCGACCGTGGTGCCTATCCGGTTTCCCGGCCAGAATTCCCGCGCCTACCAAATCGCGAACCGGGTTTCGCCGACGCTCAGGCAGGGGCTCTTGATCCACGAGGTCGTGGCCGCCTGCAACAAGCCGCAGGCGCCGATCGTCGGCACGCCGCTTACGCCGCGCGACATCGCGGAACTGGCTCCGGGCGGTCGGGATCTGTCCGCCCGGCTTCGCGCGCTGACGATGGCGCTCAGCCGGTAGGAACGGGCACCATCGTGCCGGTCAAGAGCGCGACATGTGTCTCTTCACCGTCCAAGACCGCAAAGACATCTGCCGCAACCACGATCAGCCGCCGCCCGAAGCGCACCACGCGACCCCGCGCGACAAGACGCTCGCCGCGCGCAGGCGCGAGGAGATGAATACGCATCTCGGACGTCACGACCTCCATATCCGCACCAAGAAGGCTGAGCGCCGCGTAGCCGGCGGCGCTGTCGCCCAGCGAAAAGGTCAGCCCGGCATGCGCGAAGCCATGCTGCTGCAACACGCCCGGCCCGATCGGCGCGGTAATCTCGACGGCACCGTCCGCGACCGAAAGGATCTCGGCCCCGAAGGTCTCCATCAGGCTTTGCCGGGCAAAGCTGTCGTGAATGCGGGTGTCTGTCATGGCTGTATCTGGTCACGCGCCGCACGCGGCGGCAAGACCCTAGCGCGGCATCGGGACGGCAAGAGGCTTCGGCCCGGTCAGGATCGCCTGCGCGCCCGGCTCCATGAGATCCGAAAGTGCGGCGTTCGAGGTCCAGAGGCCACCGGTATAGGCACCGTAGGCCGGCATGATGAGCCGGCAGGCATCAACGAGGAAACACGCCCGCGAGATCGACCGTCCGCGCAGCGCAAGCCGCGCCTTGGGATGATAGTGCCCCGAGACTTCGCCAAGCCCGTCCCGCGTCGCGATATGCCGGAAGACGAGCGGCCCGCGCCGGGCCTCAGCCGCATGTGTGCCGCCGATCCCGACGGGGCCGGGATCGTGATTGCCCTCGATCCAGAGCCAGCTTCGTCCTGCCTGCATCCGGGCCAGCCAGAGCTCAGCCTCCTCGGGTAGAGTAGCACCGGCCTCCACGCTGTCGAAACTGTCGCCAAGGCAGATCACCTCGCCCGCGCCCGTCGCGTCGAGATCCGCATCCAGCCGCGACAGCGTCTCGACCGTGTCGTACGGCGGCAGCATCGCACCCCCCTTCGCCACGAGCCGCGCGCATTTGCCGAGATGCAGATCCGAGACCACGAGAAGCCGCTGATCCGGCCAGAAAAGCGCGCCCGAGGGCAGCGCGTGCAACTGCGTTCCGCGAAAGTCGAAAGCGTGGGTGTTCATGGCCTGTTCTTATGCATCGCGCGGCGCGTTACGCAACCCCGTGCACGCCGCTTGGCATCTTACCAAGGAACCCGCCAGACCGGTCTCGCTGGCGCATCGACCTGCGCGAGCCCGCTCTCGTCCAGAAGGCGCGTGACCTCCTCCTCGATCAGCCGCTCGTCCGCCGATCCTTTTATCGGCACGCGGCCGGGCTCGAGAAACAGCGGCGCGGCGAGGGGCGTCACCCGCTCGAGCCGCAGCAGGTCGATCCGGTCGCCCACCCGCTGGCACATCTCCCGAATGCGCGAGAAATCTACGAGCCCGCGCATCGCCTCGGCGCGCGTGATCTCGAGCATCAAGTGGTTGGGATCGTATTTCACCAGCGTATCGTAGAGGATGTCCGAGGACATCGTCGCCTGCCGCCCGGTCTTGCGCTGCCCGCCCACCTGCCGTTCGATCAGGCCCGCGATCGTGGCCGAGGCGCGGAAGGTCCGCTTCATCACCGCGTTGCCTTGCAGCCAAGTGTCGAGCCCGGCTTCGAGCCGCTCGAGATCGAAGAGCGGCCGGGGGTCGCTCACTGCGTCCAGCCCCCAGATCAGCGTCGCGTAATCCGTGGCGACGAAGCCCATCGGCGCGAGCCCTTCCTCTTCCATCCGCTTGGTCAGGAGAAGTCCGAGCGTCTGCATCGCGTTGCGCCCCGCAAAGCCGTAGACGACCAGTTGCTCGCGCCCGTCATGGGGGAAGCTCTCGATCAGGAGCCGTCCGGGCTCGGGCAGACGGGAGACCTCGCGCTGAAGGCTCAGCCATTCGGCGGTATGGCCCGGCAGCTCCGGCCAGCGTTCGTTCTGGAACATCCGCACGATCCGGTCGGAAAGCTGCGTCGAGGTGGCGAACTTGGTGCCCATGAAGGTCGCGATCTTGGGTTTTTGCGCGGCATCCCGGCTGACCTCTACGACCATCTCGCGCAATCCCTCGTAGCGCACGATCTGCCCGCCGATCAGAAAGGTGTCGCCCTTGCTCAGCGTCGCGGCAAAGCCTTCCTCGACCTCGCCAAGCGGTTTGCCACCGCGGCCCCGCATGCGGACCTTGAGCGTGTCGGTGTCCTGGATCGTGCCGATATTCTGCCGGATGCGCGCGGCCGAGCGCGGATCGCGAAGCTCCCAGAGCCCGTCCTCGCGCTGGCGGATTCGCCGCCACTGGTCGTAGGCCCGAAGCGCGTAGCCGCCCGTCGCGCAGAAATCGAGACAGGCGTCGAACTCGGCGCGCGTCAGTCCGCCATAGGGCCCCGCCGCGTTCATCTCGACATACAGCATATCTGCATCGAACGGCCCCGACGCGGCGGCGATCAGGATGTGCTGGCAGAGTACGTCGCGCGGGCCCGGCCCGCGCGGCTCCCCGTCGAGATCGCGGTCCCGCACCGCCTCGAGCGCGGCCACGCATTCCACCACCTCGAACCGGTTCGCCGGCACCAGGAGCGCCTTCGATGGCGCGTTGTAGCGATGGTTGGCTCGCCCGATCCGCTGCACGAGCCGCTTGACGTTCTTCGGCGCGCCGACCTGGATCACCAGGTCCACGTCTCCCCAATCGATGCCGAGATCGAGGCTGCCTGTGCAGACGATGGCCCTGAGATCGCCGCGGACCATCGCCGCTTCCACCCGCTCACGCTGCACCCGGTCGAGCGAGCCGTGATGGATGCCGATGGGCAGCGCCTCCTCGTTGGCGAGCCAGAGATTGTGAAAGAAGATCTCCGCCTGCGCGCGGGTATTGTGGAAGATGAGCGTCGTGCGGTGCTGCCGGACCGCCTCCAGAACAGCCGGAATCGCGTATTTCGCGCCGCCCCCGGACCAGGGCGGGCGCTCTTCGGTCACGAGCATGGAGATGTCCGGCTCGGGGCCGGGATCCGCCTCGACGATCTCGCACGGGTCGGGATGGCGCGCCATCAGTCGCGCGATGGCGTCCGGGTCATCCACCGTCGCCGACAGCCCGACGCGGCGCAGCCCCGGCGCCAGCGTCTGAAGCCGTGCCAGCGCCAGCATGAGCTGATCGCCCCGCTTCGATTCCGCGAGCGCATGAATCTCGTCCACGACGACCCGTTTCAGCCCGGCGAACATCCGGCCGGCATCCTCGTAGGAGGTCAGCAGCGCGAGGCTCTCGGGCGTCGTCAGTAGAATATGCGGTGGATCGGCGCGCTGACGCTTCTTGCGGCTCGCAGGGGTATCGCCCGTGCGGTCCTCGACGCGGATCGGCAGACCGGCCTCCGAGATCGGCGTGGACAGGTTGCGCCTAATGTCGGAGGCCAAAGCTTTCAGCGGACTGACATAAAGCGTATGCAGCCCCGGCTCTGGACGCTCCGCAAGCTCGGCAAGGGTCGGCAGGAAGCCTGCCAGCGTCTTGCCGCCGCCCGTCGGTGCGATGAGCAGAAGCGCAGGCGCACTGGCCCGCTCCAGCATGGTCTGCTGATGCGGGTGCAAGTCCCAGCCGCGCGCGTCGAACCAGGTCTTCAGCGCTGCTGGCAGCTCGGTCATGGGAATTGGCGCACCGAAGCCGCGCAGCGCCCGCGCCCCTCTTTGGATTGGCGAAAATACCGTGCGGGGGGTCTGGGGGGCGCAAGGCCCCCCAGCCGTGTCGTCTCAGCCGCCATAAGGATCTTTCGCGCTGCGATCTTCCGAAAGCGTCTGCTGGCGCCGGGAGACGAGCAGTTCGATCGCGTCCGCAAGATGGATCTCGGCGATGCTGTAATCGCCGCGTGCCACGCGCATGCGATGTGCCTCGATCATCACGTCCGCATGGGTGCAACCGGCGGGCGGCTCGAAGCGGTAGCAGGCCAGTTCGATCAGCAAGCCCAACGGATCCTTGAAATAGATCGAATCCATGAAGCCACGGTCCTTGGGGCCCGAATGCTTGATCCCGCGCTCATCAAGCCGGGTGACGACCTGGCTCCAGACCGCTTTCGAGACGTTGAAGGCGATGTGATGAACGCAGCCGGGATCCGTCGGCGTCCGGCCATGCACGGGCTTGCGTTTCTCGCTCGTGAAGATGGTGATGAGCCGCCCGTCGCCCGGATCGAAATAGAGATGCCCTTCGTCGGCATCGTCGAGATTGGGCTGATCGAAGATGAAGGGCATGCCGAGTATGCCCTCCCAGAAGTCGATCGAGGTTTGCCGGTCCGCCCCGGTCAACGTGATGTGGTGAACTCCCTGGACCTGTAACTTGCGCATGACGTCCGCCTTCCCGATGTGACCCGTTTCTTCTCGCAGGGCTATGATAGAGCGCAAGACCCCGCCCGGCGACCGCGTGTTTTTCTCGACAGGCGTGTTTGGCCCGCGCAAGGTGGAGAGACCCCTCAAGATGGTATGCCAATGTTCCGGCATCTTGCTTTGCCTGTTTGCCTTGCCGCAGCGCTCGGCCTTGCGCCGGACGTGGCGCTGACGGCGGGCTGTGCCGAGGATGCGATGATCGTGCTCGACGGGTCGGGGTCCATGTCGGGCATGGGGTTCGACCGCAGACGCGACGCCAGGATCGTCGAGGCCCGCGCGGCGCTTGGCGAGGTTCTGCCCGGTATCGAGCGGGTGCGCCGTCTTGGCCTCGTGACCTACGGGCCGGGAGAGGGCCGCGTCTGCGAGCGCGTCGATCTTGTCTTCCGGCCTGCGCCCAACGCGGCCGGACCGATCCTCGAGCGGGTGGATGCGCTTTGGCCCGCGGGCGCAACGCCGCTCACCCGCGCGGTGCGGACGGCGGCGGCGACCCTGGACGGAGCCGGAGGAACGGTGGTGCTTGTTACCGACGGCAAGGAGACCTGCGGCGGCAACCCCTGCGCGCTTGCGGATCGCCTGGCGCTCATGCGGACAGGACTGACGGTTCACGTGATCGGCTTCCGCGTCACCGGAGGCAGGCTGTCGCGGGGCGACGAGGTCGACCGCGACTATGGTCGCGCGGTCGCGGATGCGCGCTGTCTGGCCGACCGCACGGGCGGGCGATACATTGACGCGCAGGATGCCGAGGCCTTGATCGCCGCCCTGCGCGAGACGCTCGGCTGTCTTGCGATCGGAGATGCGACATGGCTGCCGGAACACGTTTTCGCACGCTGAGCGTTGCCGCCTGCCTCGCGCTTGCGGGGACGGGCCAGGCAAGCGAGGTCTGCACCGAGGATGCGGTCATCGTCTTCGACGGCTCGGGCTCGATGTCCGAGATGGGGTTCAACAATCTCGGCGAGCCGCGCATCTTCGAGGCCCGCCGCGCCGTTCGGCAGGTCGTGCCCGAGATTGCGCGGATGCGCCGCCTCGGGCTCGTGATCTACGGGCCCGGCGCGCCCGAAACGGATAGCTGCGACACGGTCGACACCCGCTTCGCGCCGCGCTGGGAGGCCGATGGCCTCATCATCTCCGAGATCGAGGCGCTGAGACCTTCTGGCGAGACTCCCATCGCGGATGCTGTCGCCCAGGCCGCCGAGCTTCTGCGTTACCGCGAACGACCCGGCGCGATCGTCCTCGTCACCGACGGCAAGGAGACCTGCGGCGGCGCGCCCTGCCAACTGGCCGCCGAACTGGCCGCGACGGGAGCCGACCTCACCGTGCATGTCATCGGCTACAAGGTGCGCGGCGATTTCTTCGCTTGGGAAGGCCAGCCCGGCGACTATGCCGATACCGAAAGCACCGCGCGCTGCCTCGCCGATGCGACGGGCGGCAGATATGTCGGCGCAGAAAGCGTGGACGATCTGATCGCGGCGCTTCGGGTCACGCTCGGCTGCAATGTCTATGGCGCGCTCGAGCCTCTGCCCCGGGCGCGCGCGGAATAGAAAAAGCCGTCCCGGATCGCTCCGGAACGGCTCTGGTCTTTCGGGATTGCCGCGATCAGTTCGGGATTTCGCCCGTCAGACCCTCAACGTAGAAATCCATGCCGAGCAGCGTCTCATCGGTCGCCGTCTCGCCCTCTTCGAGCCAGACCGAGCCGTCCTGACGATTGATCGGGCCGGTGAAGGGATGGTATTCACCGGAGGCCAGCTGCGCCTTCAGCTCCAGCGCTTCGGCCTTCACGTCTTCAGGCACCGCGTCCGAGATCTCGCCGATGCCAACCATGCCTTCCTCGATGCCGTGCCAGACATCCTGGCTCTCCCAGGTGCCGTCCATGACCGCCTGCACGCGGTCGATGTAATAGGGCGCCCAGTCGTCGATGATCGAGGAGACCCGCGGCAACGGCGCGAATTCGGACATGTCCGAGGCCTGGCCAAAGGTGATGACGTTACCAGCTTCCTGCGCTGCAGCCTGCGGCGCGGTGGAATCGGTGTGCTGCAGGATCACGTCGGCACCGTTCTCGATGAGCGCGCGGGCGGCATCCGCCTCTTTCGCCGGATCGAACCAGGTATAGGCCCAGACGATGGAGAACTCGACATCGGGGTTCACGCGCTTGGCGTGCAGATAGGCCGAGTTGATGCCCCGGATGACCTCGGGGATCGGGAAGGAGGCGATGTAGCCGATCTTGTTGGTCTCGGTCATCGAGCCCGCGATGTGACCCTGGATCGCGCGGCCTTCGTAGAAGCGGGCGGAATAGGTCGAGACGTTGTCGGCGCGCTTGTAGCCGGTCGCGTGCTCGAATTTCACGTCGGGGAATTTCTCGGCGACCGCGATGGTCGGATCCATGTAGCCGAAGGAGGTCGTGAAGATGATGTCGGCCCCCGACAGGGCCATCTGCGTGATCGCACGCTCGGCGTCGGCGCCTTCGGGCACGCTTTCCTGGTAGACGGTCTCGACCGCGTCCCCGAATTCCTCTTCGACGGCAAGGCGTGCTTTGTTGTGTTCGTAGGTCCAGCCGCCATCGCCGATGGGGCCGACATAGATGAAGCCGGCCTTGACCGGATCGTCCTGGGCAAAGGCCGCGCCCGCGGTGAGCGCGAGCGTCGCGGCGCCGGCGAGAAGTGTTCTGCGATACATTGTCTTTGGTCTCCCTGTCCTTGGTTGGGTCTTGGCCCCGGCGTCAGGCCGAGGCGTGGAACGGTCGTCCCAGCGATGCGGGCGCGCCATGCGCGCCGCGCGCCGAGATGATCACGAGCACAAGAATGGTTATCAGGTAAGGCGAAGCCGACAAGAGCGCGACAGGCACCGCCGCGCCTGCGGCCTGCAGGTTGAGCTGAAGCACCGTGACCCCGCCGAAAAGGTAGGCGCCGATCGCAACACGCCCCGCGCGCCAGGAGGCGAAGACCACGATGGCAAGTGCGATCCAGCCCGCCCCGGCGGTCATGCCTTCGGTCCATTGCGGCACCCGCACGAGGCTCAGATAGGCCCCGCCGAGCCCGGCGCAGGCTCCGCCGAAGGCAATCGCCACGAGCCGCACCCGCACAACCTTGTAGCCGAGCGCATGGGCCGCGTCATGGCTCTCACCCACGGCGCGCAGGATCAGCCCGGCGCGGGTGAATTTCAGGAAGGCCCAGACCGCGAGCACCAGCAGCAGCGACAGGTAAACCATCGCGTCATGCGAGAAGAGCATCCGCCCGAGCACCGGCAGGTCCGACAAGGGACCGAGATCGAGCCGGGGCAGCGTCGGCGATTTCATACCCTCATAGGGCTTGCCGATCAGCGCCGAGAGGCCCAGCCCGAAAAGTGTCAGGCCAAGGCCCGTCGCCACCTGGTTCGACAGGAAGAGCTGGGTCAGCACCCCGAAGACCAGCGCCAGAAGCGCCGAGGCGAGCGCTGCCGCCATGAAGCCCGGCACGGGCGCGTCCGCGTTGACCGCGACGGCGAAGCCGACAACCGCCCCGGTAATCATCATCCCCTCGACGCCGAGGTTTAGGACGCCCGATTTCTCCACCACCATCTCTCCGATGGCGGCCAGAAGGATTGGCGTCGCCGAAACCATGACGGACGCGATCAGGAGGACGGGGGAGATCGAGCTCAGGTCCATGAGATCCGCCTTTCACATCTGATCCCGTGGCGCACTCCGCTTGGCATTGCGCTCGTGGCTGCCGCGAGTTTCGGTATTTTTGCCAACCCAAGAACGCTCATGCGGTCGCTCCGAGGTTCAGCCGGACGCGATAATTGGTGAAGACATCGACACCCAGAAGGAAGAACAGCAGCATCCCCTGGAACAGCTGGATCGCCGCACCCGGCAGCCCCAGCATGAG
The DNA here is from genome assembly GCF_009363575.1 of Roseivivax sp. THAF30. Lineage (NCBI taxonomy): Bacteria > Pseudomonadati > Pseudomonadota > Alphaproteobacteria > Rhodobacterales > Roseobacteraceae > Roseivivax > Roseivivax sp. THAF30. Next base: position 609,789 of record NZ_CP045389.1, read on the forward strand.
CTGCGCGAGCTCGCCGCCGATATAGGTGAGCGCCATCAGAAGCCCGGCAAGGAGGATGCCGACCGGGTGCAGCCGGCCCAGGAACGCGACGATGATGGCGGTGAAGCCATAGCCCGAGTTAAAATCGATGGAGATCTGGCCCGCTGGACCCGTCACCTCGAACAGACCAGCAAGCCCTGCCAGCGCGCCCGCGATCCCGAGGCAGAAGACGATCACGGCCGCCGGGTTCACGCCCGAGAACCGCGCAGCGCGCGGCGCCTCGCCCGAAAGGCGGATATTGAAGCCCTGGATGTGCCGCGCCAGCAGGACATACGCCGCGATCACCGCAACAAACGCGGTCAGCACGCCGAAATGCATCCCCGTGTTGGCGATGATCTCCGTATTGGCGACCGCGTCCCAGTCCCGGAAATTGCGGCTGCCCGGAAAGCCCATGCCTTCGGGATTGCGCAAGAGCCCCGAGGCGACGGAGGCGAGGATCGACTCCGCTACGTAGACGAGCATCAGCGAGACCAGGATCTCGTTCGTGCCGAACCGCACCTTCAGAAGCGCGGGAATCATCGCCCAGGCCCAGCCGCCAAGCGCGCCAGCCAGGATCATCAACGGGAAGATGAGAGCGCTGTCCGAGGGATAGAAGGCCAGCCCCGCGCCCGCGCCGCAGATCGCGCCCATGATATACTGACCTTCGGCGCCGATGTTCCAGATGCCCGCCCGGAACCCCAGCGACAGACCGATGGCGATCAGGATGAGCGGTCCTGCCTTCACGAGAAGCTGCGGGCGGGAATAGGAGGCGAATTGCGGATTGAAGAGCGGATCCCAGAAGATCGTGCGGATCGCCGTCAGTGGTTCGGCCCCGAGCGCGGCAAAGAGCGCGCCGCCGACGATCATCGTCAAAAGAACCGCGAGGATCGGCGAGGCCAGCGTCCAGGTGCGCGAGGGCTGCGGGCGTTTCTCGAGACGGATCATGCGCGATGGCCTTCTGCGCCGAGGTCGGACGGAATGATCGGGTCACGCATGGCTCGACACCAGTTCGAGGTCATGCGCTCCGCCCATCATCAGCCCGATCTTCTCGATATCGAGCTCTGCGACCGGCCGCGCGCCGCTGAGACGCCCTTCGTTGAGCGCAGCAAACCTGTCCGAGATTTCCATGAGCTCGTCCAGATCCTGGCTGATCACCACGATCCCCGTGCCTTCGGAGGCAAGGTCCAGGAGCGCCTGCCGGATTGCGGCGGCTGCTGCGGCGTCGACGCCCCAGGTCGGCTGGTTCACGACCAGGACCTCGGGCTTTTGCATGATCTCGCGCCCGATCACGAATTTCTGCAGGTTTCCGCCCGAGAGCGCCCGCGCGGCAGTCTGAGCCGAGGGCGTGCGGACATCGAAGCTCTCGATCACGCGCTCGGCGAAACGCGCGGCGCCGGGCCAGTCTATGAAGCCGCGGCGCACCAGCTTCTCGCGGCGCGAGGCGGTCAGAACACCGTTCTCGACAAGGCTCATGTTTGGGGCGGCGGCATGGCCGAGCCGCTCTTCGGGGCCAGACAGAAGGCCAAGCGCCCGGCGCGCCAGTGGTCCCGAGCGGCTCACATCCTTCCCCTTGAACGCGATCGTCCCCTGTGGGGCGAGCCGTTCGCCCGAAAGCGCGGTCAGAAGCTCGTCCTGCCCGTTCCCCGCGACGCCGCCAATCCCGAGAACCTCGCCCGCGCGCAGCGATAGCGACACGCCGCGCAGCGGTGTCGCAAACGCATCCGGCGCGGGCAAACTCAGGCCTTTGACATCCAGGAGAACCTCGCCCGGGCGCGTGGCTTTTGCAGCGGGGGCCGCGAAGCTCGATCCGACCATCATCTCCGCAAGTTCGCGCGCCGTCGTATCGCGCGGCGTGCAGGTCGCCACTCTCTTTCCAAGCCGGAGGATCGTCGCGGTGTCGCAAAGCGCGCGGATTTCCTCGAGTTTGTGCGATATATAGAGGATCGACGTGCCTTCCGACTTCAATTTCCGCAGCGTCTGGAACAGGATGTCGACCTCCTGCGGGGTCAGGACGCTGGTCGGCTCGTCCATGATGAGAAGCTTCGGATCCTGCAGCAGGCATCGGATGATCTCGACCCGCTGCCGTTCGCCTGCGGATAGGGTGCCGACGGTGCGGAACGGATCGAGCGGTAAGCCGTAGGCTTCGGAGACCTCGCGGATCTGCCGCGCCAGATCTCGCGTCTTGGGCGGCATTTCCATCCCGAGCGCGACATTCTCGGCCACCGACAGCGCATCGAAGAGAGAGAAATGCTGGAAGACCATCGCAACGCCGCTGCGGCGTGCCTCGGCCGGCTCGGACGGGGAAAAGGGCGCGGCCCGCATCGTCATCTCGCCCGCGTCGGGCTGCACCAGCCCGTAGATCATCTTCACGAGCGTCGACTTGCCCGCGCCATTCTCGCCAAGAAGTGCGTGAATCTCGCCCTCGCCGATCTCGAAGGAGACGTCGTCATTGGCGATCACGCCCGGATAGGCCTTTGTCAGGCCCCGGAGGCTGAGAAGTGGTTGTCCCAAACCGCTGTATTCCCCGTCTTGCCCGACTCAAGTAGCTGCGCGGCGGCGCCAAGCGCAATGGCTTGAGGATGCTTGCCGAGCGATTTCTGCCCAATCGGGCAGCATATGCGCTGAATTTCGGCATCCAAATGGCCAAATCCTCGCAGGCGAGACCGAAAGCGCGCCCATTTCGTGTCAGAGCCGATCAGCCCGGCAAAGGCGAAGCCGCGCCGCAGAAGCGCATTGCAGAGCGCAAGGTCGATCTCGTGGCTATAGGTCAGAATGAGGTGCGCCGCGTCTCCGGGTGCATGGCTCGCCAGCCTCGGCAGGTCTGCGGCAGGCACGATCAGCGTGCCCTGCGGCGGCGTTTCGGGGAAGCGCGCACGATCCGTGTCGGCCCAGGTGATCGCGTAATCGGGCAAAGGCGCAGTGATGTTCACGATGGCCCGGCCCACGTGACCCGCGCCCCAGATCCAGAGTGGCTGGCGTGGCGGCGCGACCGGCTCGATCATCCAGCCCGCGATGAGCCTGGGCGTGACGTCTGCCCCGGAATTGCGCGCGGCAGTCTTGGCGCGCATCACCGCCAGCGGTTCGGCTCCGATCCCGCGCGCATAAAGTCCGGTTTCGGGAACCTCTGCGAGCGCCGCAGCGTCGAACGCTTCGGTCAGAAGCGTCACGCGACCGCCGCAGCATTGGCCGAGATCGGGGCCGAGCGCGTGCCGAGAGAGCCCGGTTGCGCCGTCCCGGGCCGCGCGTGCCGCCTCGAATTCGAGCGTGCCACCACCGATCGTGCCCGATTGCCCCTCCGGCCAGACCAGCATCGCCGCGCCGGTCTCGCGCGGGGCCGACCCGCCGGTCTCCGCCACGACGACGCGGGCGACACGGCCATGTCGGGCGACGGCCTCCACGAGCGCTGCGCGATCGAAACTCATGCCCGCGCCCGCCGCACCGCCGCCAGCACCTCTTCGGGTGTCGCGGGAGCATTGAGTGCAGGATAGGCGGGTCCGCAGGCCGCCACAGCGTCCGAGAGCGCGAAGAACACCGACATGCCCAGCATGAAGGGTGGTTCGCCCACTGCCTTGGAGCGGTAGATCGTGTCCTCTCGGTTCTCGCCGTCCCAAAGCGCGACATTGAAGATGTCCGGCCGGTCCGAACAGGCAGGGATCTTGTAGGTCGAGGGCGCATGCGTCGACAGCCGTCCCAGATCGTCCCAGACAAGCTCCTCGGTGGTCAGCCAGCCAGCGCCCTGCACGAAACCGCCCTCGATCTGCCCCTTGTCGATGGCCGGATTCAGCGATCGGCCGCAATCATGCAGAATATCGGTACGCAGGATGCGGTGCTCGCCGGTGAGCGTGTCGATCACCACTTCCGAACAAGCGGCGCCGTGGGCGAAATAGAAGAACGGCCGCCCCTGGCCCTTGATCCGGTCCCAGTTGAGCTTCGGCGTCTTGTAATAGCCGGTCGATGACAGGCTGACCCGCCCCTCGTAACAAAGCTTCGCCGCCTCGGCGAAGGGGATCGTCTCCTCGCCGATGCGCACTTCCCCACCCGAGAAGGAGACCCGTGATCCCTGGGTCTGGTAGCGCGCGGCAAGATAGGCGGCCATCCGGTCGCGGATCGTCTCGGCGGCGGCCTTGGCCGCCATGCCGTTGAGATCGGAGCCCGAGGAAGCGGCGGTCGCCGAGGTGTTCGGCACCTTTCCGGTATCCGTCGCGGTGATCTTCACCGAAGCGGCGTCCAGTCCGAATGTCTCGGCGGTAACCTGCGCGACCTTCTGGAACAGGCCCTGGCCCATCTCCGTGCCGCCGTGGTTCAGCGCAAGGCTGCCGTCCTGGTAGACATGAACGAGCGCGCCCGCCTGGTTGAGATGCGTCAGCGTGAAGGAAATCCCGAACTTCACCGGCGTCAGCGCGATCCCGCGCTTGAGCAAAGGCTGCCCGGCGTTCCATTCGACAATCGCGGCGCGTCGCGCGGCATAGTCGCAGCGTTCGGCAAGCCTCTCGGTCATCTCGCCGAGGATGAAATCCTCTACCGCCATTCCGTATGGCGTCGTTTGCCCGGACGTCGCGGGCGCGGCCTCAGAGGCGGGCACATTGCCCACCGCCCCGCGCGAGGCGAGATCAGCGCCGGTATCGCGCGCCTCCGGCTGGGCTGCATCCCGCGCCCTTGTCTTTGGATTGGCGGAAATACCGTCGGGGGGTGCGGGGGGCAGACGGCCCCCCGCCATCTCCGCGTAGTAGTTGCGCTGGCGCACCTCGAGCGGGTCGAGCCCGAGCCTGTGCGCGACCTCGTCCATCACGCGCTCGATACCCATCATGCCTTGCGGGCCGCCGAAGCCGCGAAAGGCGGTCGCGCTCTGGGTGTTGGTCTTGAGCCGGTGGCTCTCGATCCGCGCGGCGGGCAGATGATAGGCATTGTCCGAATGCAGCATCGCGCGGTCGGCGACGGGCAGGGACAGATCCTGCGCCCAGCCGCAGCGCATCAGGTGGACGAATTCGACCCCCGAGAGACGCCCCTCGTCGTCGAATCCCGCGCGATACTCGATCCTGAGATCGTGCCGCTTGCCGGTGATCGTCATGTCGTCGTCACGGTCGTAGCGCATCTTCGCGGGACGGCCGGTCTTCGCCGCCACGATGGCGCAGGCCACGGCGAGAGCATTGCCCTGGCTCTCCTTGCCGCCGAAGCCGCCGCCCATCCGGCGCGTCTCTACCCGCACGGCGTGCATCGGCAGGCCGAGCGCGTCCGCCACCTTGTGCTGGATCTCGGTCGGGTGCTGCGTCGAGGCATGCACGACCATGTCGCCGCCTTCCTGCGGAAAGGCGAGCGCGGCCTGACCCTCGAGGTAGAAATGCTCCTGCCCGCCGATCTCGATCTCGCCCGAAACCTGGTGCGGACTGTCGTCGATCGCCTCGCCGGCATCGCCCTTCTCCCAGATGCGGGGGCCATCCTCGAAGCGGCTATCGGCCTCCAGCGCCTCGTCGACGGTGAAGATCGCATCGCGCGCCTGCGTCTCGAACACCGCCCGCCGCGCGGCCTTGCGCGCGCTCAGATGGCTGTCGGCGGCCACGATGAAGACCGGCTGGCCGAAATACTGAATCGAATGCCCGGACAGAAGCGGCTCGTCATGCGCCGAGGGCGAGCAATCGGCGGGCCGGTCGAGATCGCCTGCTTCGAGCACCAGCGTGACGGCCGGGCTCTGCCGCACCTCCCGCAGGTCGAGCGACGTGATCCGCCCGCGAGCGATGGGCGCGAGCCCAAAGGCGAGGTGCAGCGTGTTCGCAGGCACCGGAATATCGTCGACATAGCGGGCAGTGCCCGTCACATGCATCCGGGCGGCGTCGTGGGGCAGGGGCTTGGCGACGCTCATGCCGAGACCTCCAGAACCGAAACCGTGCCGCCCGCGCGTTCGGCGAGATAGCGGCGCAGCATGTTGCGGGCCGCCTCCAGACGGTATTCCGCCGAGGCGCGCATGTCGGAGAGCGGCACGAAATCCTCCGCGAACGCGTCGAGCGCGTCCTCGATGCCCGTCTCGCTCCACTCCGCGCCGATCAGCGCCTCCTCGACGCGGCGGGCACGTTTCGGAACGCCTGCCATGCCGCCGAAGGCCACACGCGCGGCGGTCACGCGCCCGTCGCTCACCTTGATGTTGAAAGCGCCGCAAACCGCGGAGATGTCCTGATCGAACCGCTTCGACAGCTTGTAGACCCGGAACTCCGCGGCCTCGCGCGGAAAACTCACGCCTTCCACGAACTCGCCCTGCGCGCGGTCCTGCTTGCCATATTCGACAAAGAACTCCTCGAGCGGCATGGAGCGGCGATTGTCGCCCGCGCGCAGATGCAATTCCGCGCCGAGCGCGATGAGCGCGGGCGGGTTGTCCCCGATCGGCGAGCCGTTGGCGATGTTCCCGCCGATGGTCGCGGCGGCGCGCACCTGCGCCGAGCCGTAGCGGCGGATCATCTCGGCGTAGGAGGGCAGGGTCGGGCGCACGGCGTCCAGCACCCGGTCCATCGTCACGCCCGCGCCGATGCGGATCCGGGTGCCGTCCTCCTCGATCTCTTGCAGATCGGCGCAGCGGCCGAGGAAGATCACCGTCTCGAGCTCACGCAGCGATTTCGTGACCCAGAGCCCGACATCCGTCGCGCCGGCAACGAGCGTCGCATCGGGATGGCGCGCATACAGCGCGGCCAGCGCATCGCCGCTTTCAGGCGCGAAGACCGGGCCGTCCTCTGCGGCGAGCGTGCCCGAAAGCGCGTCCATGTCCTCGTCCATCCAGTCCGGCACGGGCGCTTCCGAAGCGGCTTCGGCGGCGCGCACGATAGGCGCGTAGCCCGTGCAGCGGCAGAGATTGCCCGCGAGCGCATCGTCGAAATCGCGCCGGCCCGCCTTGTGGGCCACGGCCATCGCCACAACGAATCCCGGTGTGCAGAAGCCGCATTGCGAGCCGTGATGATCGATCATCGCGTCCTGAACCGGGTGGAGCGCACCGCCGGGCCCGGAGATACCCTCGACCGTGCGCACGGCCTTGCCGTGCAGCTGCGGCAGAAAGAGGATGCAGGCATTGAGCGCGCGCGTGCCGTGATCGTCGGTCACAGCGACGGTGCAGGCCCCGCAATCGCCTTCATTGCAACCTTCCTTGGTGCCGGGCAGGCCGCGCGTCTCGCGCAGCCAGTCAAGCAGGGTGACGGTGCCCGCCACGTCCCTCAGCTCGACACTCTCTCCGTTGAGAAGAAAGCGGATATCCATGATGAAACTCTCGCCGCGTTACCGGGTTGCCCTGCAGCGCGTCCTCGATGCGGCGTAGAAGACGGCGGGCTGGTCCTTGCTTCAGCCACGGAGGCTAGGATCCGGGCCCGCCGCTTGGCAAGCAAAAAAGGGCCGCGCGCCAGGGCGACGCGCGGTCACGGGCGCACAACGAGGCAGAGCTCAGTTGCCGTCGTTCTGGATCGCTTCGCCGGTATTCTCGATGGCCTGGCCGACATTCTCCTGCGTGTCGTCGATCGCCTGCTCGCCTTCCGGGCTGAGCTCGATGAAGCCGAAGAACATCAGGATCGCGATGATGATGACAACAACAAGGATGAGGCCGATCAGTCTGGACATGGGAAACCCTCCGCCGGTTGAACCGAAGAGATAACGCCGCAAAGCGCCTCCGGGTTTCCCGCGCGCCGCGCATTCGGCTCACCAATGCGGCGGTTTCTCGTCGCCGTAAAGATGCGCGCCGGTCTGGTCGCTTTCGCGTTCGGCCTCGCGGCGCAGAAGCAGCGCGACCTGGCCTTGCAGCCGGTCGAGTTCGCGGTCCTGCCGCGCGATCACTTCGGAGAGCTCGTCGGTCTGGCGCAGAAGCTCCGCCAGCCGTTCTTCGATCCGGTCGATGCGCTCGCTCATGGCTCGTCCTTTCCGCTCGGGCGTGTTCTTGCCCCTGTTGCCTCGAGAGGCTAGAGGAGGCCGCGCAACGCCGCCCCAACGCAGAGCCTTACATCATGGCCAAAGAGAAGAAACAGCCCCGTCCGAAGGCCGAGACGCCCAAGGGCTTCCGCGACTATTTCGGCGCGGACGTGACCGAGCGCGCAGAGATGCTCTCGAAGATCGCAGGGGTCTATCATCGCTACGGGTTCGAGGCGCTGGAAAGCTCCGCGGTCGAGACGGTGGAGGCGCTAGGCAAATTCCTTCCCGACGTGGACCGACCGAACGAGGGCGTCTTCGCCTGGCAGGAGGGCGACCCCGAGGGCAAGGCCGACTGGCTGGCGCTCCGCTACGATCTGACCGCGCCGCTCGCGCGGGTCTACGCGCAGCACCGGAACGATCTGCCGACGCCCTACCGCCGCTACGCGATGGGCCCCGTCTGGCGGAACGAGAAGCCGGGGCCGGGGCGGTTCCGGCAATTCTACCAATGCGATGCGGATACCGTGGGCGCGCCTTCCGTGGCGGCCGATGCGGAGATCTGCGCGATGCTCTGCGATGCGCTGGAAGAGGTCGGCATCCAGCGCGGGGACTACGTCGTCCGGGTGAACAACCGGAAGGTGCTGGAGGGGGTGCTGGAGACGATGGGCGTCGAGGACGACGCCACGCGTGATGCTGTCCTTCGCACGATCGACAAGTTCGACAAGGTCGGTGAGGCAGGAGTGCGCGAGCTGCTGGGCAAGGGCCGTCTCGACGCCTCGGGCGCGTATATCGACGGCGTCGGTCTCGGTGATGATCAAGCCGAGCCCGTCATCGCGTTTCTGACATCGAAGGGCGAGGACGCCGACACGACGCTTGCCAACCTGCAATCCGCGGTGGGCGATAGCCTGAAAGGGGCCGACGGCATTGCAGAGCTTCGCCAGATCGCGGGCCTCCTCGCCGCTCAAGGCTACGGACCCGACCGCATCGTTATCGATCCCTCCGTCGTCCGGGGCCTCGGCTATTATACCGGCCCGGTCTTCGAGGCGGAGCTGACCTTCGAGATCAAAGACGAAAAAGGCCGTCCGCGTCAGTTCGGCTCGGTTGCGGGGGGCGGGCGCTATGACGATCTGGTCAAGCGCTTCACCGGGCAGGCCGTGCCCGCGACGGGTGTCTCCATCGGTGTCGACCGCCTGCTCGCCGCGCTCCGCGAGACCGGCAAGTCGGGGGATAGCGCCAGGGGCCCCGTGGTCGTCACGGTGATGGATCGCGACCGGATGGCCGATTACCAGTCGATGGTCGCGGAGTTGCGGCAGGCGGGCATTCGCGCCGAGGTCTATCTCGGCAATCCGAAGAATTTCGGCAACCAGCTCAAATACGCGGACCGGCGTCAGGCCCCGGCGGCGATCATCGCGGGCTCGGACGAGTTCGACAAAGGCATCGTGCAGATCAAGGATCTCATCCTTGGCGCCGAGATTGCCGCCGACGCGACGCTCGAAGAGTGGAAGGAGCGTCCCTCGCAGTTCGAGGCCCCGCGCGAGGACATGGTCGCCCGCGTCAAAGAGATCGTGGACCGCTATTCATGACGACGCGCGCCGCACGCGAACGCGCGCTCGAGCTGCGCGGCATCTTCGAGGCGGCGGGGGCGGCGGTCGTGGAATGCGACATCCTGCAACCGGCAGAAACGCTGCTCGATCTTTATGGCGAGGATATCCGCGCGCGCGCCTATGTCACCCAGGATCCCGCGCGGGGCGAGCGGATGCTGCGGCCCGATTTCACCGTGCCGGTCGTGCAGATGCACATGGCCGGCGGCGCGGAGCCTGCGCGCTACACCTATGCCGGTGAGGTGTTCCGGCGGCAGGAGGATCATCCCGGCCGTGCGTCGGAATACCTGCAGGTCGGCTTCGAGCTTTTCGACCGGACGGACCCGGAAGCGGCGGATGCGGAAGTGTTCTGCGCGCTGCAATCGGCGCTAGAGGGTCTGCCGCTGCGGGCAGCGACGGGAGATATCGGCATCCTGATGGCAGCCGTCGCCGGGCTTGGCACGTCCGAGGCGCGGCGTGCGGCGCTCCTGCGGCATATCTGGCGGCCCCGGCGGTTCCGGCAACTGCTCAACCGCTTTTCCGGCAAGTCGCCGCTGCCTGAGACCCGGCGCGCGCTTCTGGCGGAAGCCGATCCTATGGCATGTGCCGCGCCGATCATCGGCCTGCGCGACCGCGAGGAGATCGCCGCGCGGATCGAGGCGCTCCGGGCCGATGCGGACGAGCCGCCCATCGCGCGCGGCGAGGTCGAGATGATCGACGAGCTTCTGAGCGTAGCGGAGACCTGCCCCTTCGCCATCGACCATCTCAAGCATCTCGGCATGGATCACCCGCCGCTGCGTGCGGCTGTCGACCGCTTCGAGAGGCGCTGCGATGCGCTGGCCGCACGCGGCGTGAACGTCGACATCCTCGATTTCGAGGCGGCCTACGGGCGCACTTCGATGGAATATTACGACGGCTTCGTCTTCGGCTTCTACGCCGAGCGGCGGCCCGATCTGCCGCCAGTTGCGACCGGCGGGCGGTATGATGCGCTGACGGCGCGGCTCGGGCAGGGCGAGAGCATCCCGGCCGTGGGCGGCGTCATCCGCCCCGACATCCTGAGCGAGATCGGAGGCGATCCATGACGATCAAGCTCGGTGTGCCCTCCAAGGGCCGGCTCATGGAAAAGACCTTTGACTGGTTCGGCGCGCGGGGCATCACGCTTGAGCGCACTGGCTCCGACCGGGAATATTCGGGCGCGGTGAGCGGCATTGACGGTGTCTCGCTTGTGCTTCTCTCAGCGGGGGAGATCCCGCGCGAACTTGAGGCCGGGCGCATTCATCTCGGCGTCACTGGCACGGACCTTGTTCACGAAAAGCTCGTGCAATGGGAGCAGAAGGTCGAGCCGCTATCGGAGCTCGGTTTCGGCCATGCCGATCTCATCCTCGCCGTGCCGCGGGCCTGGGTCGACGTGACGACGCTCGACGATCTCGACGGTGCGGCAGCGGCGTTCCGGGCGCGGCACGGCTTCCGCCTCAGGATCGCGACCAAGTATCACCGGCTCGTGCGCGACTACCTGCGCGATGGCGGGGTGGCCGATTACGCGCTGGTGGACAGCCAGGGCGCGACCGAAGGCACCGTCGCGAACCGCACCGCCGAGGCCATCGCGGATATCACCTCGACCGGCGAGACGCTGCGCGCCAACCACCTCCGTCCCTTGGGCGAAGAGCCGATCCTCCGCAGCCAGGCGACGCTCTTCCGCTCGCGGACCGCGACCAAGACCGATGCCGATCGGGCGGTTCTGAAGCAGCTGTGTGACATGCTCGGGCTTTAGCGCCGATCACGTCATCCACACGCAGACGTCATCTCTGCCGGCATGCTCGGTCTGGACAGGCTGGCGCAGCCTGCCGATACGGGGCCCATGCCGGTCCTGCGTGTCCTGTCCCTGATGCTGTTGGTGCTCCTCGCCTTGCCGTGGGGCGCGTATCTGCACGCGGCGGGAAGTCCGGCGCAGGTTTCCGCAGAGATGCCCTATGAAGACACCGCGCACGGCCCAATCGACGCCGAGGCGCGCGATGCGCGTGCGACGAGACCTTGCCGGACTGCAACCCTTCCCGGTGCCCCTTGCTTGCACGTGATCGTGCCGCGCGCCGCCTCGGGCCACGGCGCAATGCCGGTGGTAGATACCACGCCCCGCCCTGAGAAGGCGGGCTGGCCCCGGCAAGCTTGCATATGCCCCGCGAAAGATCCCCCGCGACTCGGCTGATCGGACCTCGACACTAACCCGAGATTTCTGATCGACCGGAGCTTTTCCCATGCTGAACCGTCGCAATTTCATGGCGGGAGGCGCTTTCGCCGCGCTGTCCGCCTGCGCGCGCCCTGCCGCTGATCCCGTCACCGAGGCCGTCCCGCCTGAGCCATCCGTGCCAGCGCTTCCTGACTTCTACGGTGCCATCACCGACGAGCCCTTTCCGATCCCAGCAGTGGAGGAAGGTGTGCTCGACCCGAAGTACTGGCGTCAGGAGGTGCCCAACCTCTGGCCGGGCAAGGCGCGCGGTACCATCGTCGTCGATCCCGATTCCGCGATGCTCTACTTCATCGAGACGCCCGAGACCGCGACCCGGTATGGCGTCAGCGTCGGTGCCGCCGGCTTCGACTGGGAGGGCACGGCGCGGCTCCAGTTCTGGCGCTCCTGGCCGCGCTGGAAAGTGCCCGAGGCGATGATCGCACGGCGGCCCGAACTCGAGCCTTATTCGGTCGCAAATGGCGGCATGGACCCCGGGCCGGACAATCCGATGGGTGCCCGTGTGCTCTATCTCTTCCAGAACGGCGTCGACACGCTCTACCGGGTGCATGGAGATGCCGTCGCGCGGGAGTTGGGCCGGGCGGTCTCCTCGGGCTGCATCCGGATGCTGGACCAGGACGTGATCCATCTGAACGACCGGGCAGTTCACGGCGCGGACGTCATCGTGCTGCCGTCGATGCGGCCCAAGGGCCTCGGGCCGCTCTACTGACTCCTCCGTCACCGCGGCGTGTGCGGGCGTGCTCGCCGCGGTGAAAATGGTGTTTTTCAAGTATCGTCAGGGGCTTCGACCCTTTCGCCATGCTTCACGAGATACTTCTTTGACACCCCGGTCAGAACCCGCATGATCTGCGACATCTTCAGAACCGAGATATCTCAGGGAGAGATCGAGATGAAAAAGACATTGACCTCCGCATTTGCGCTGACCCTCGTGGCCGGAACCGCGATGGCGCAGGACACCTGCGACAGCGTGATCTTTGCCGATGTCGGCTGGACCGACATCACCGCCACGACAGCGGCGACGACCACCGTTCTCGAGGCGCTGGGCTACGAGACCGAGACCCGCGTTCTGTCGGTGCCGGTGACCTATACAGCGATGGCTGACGGCGATGTGGATGTCTTCCTCGGCAACTGGATGCCGACGATGGAAAACGACATCGCGCCCTACCGTGAGGCAGGGACCGTCGAAACCGTGCGCGCGAACCTCGAAGGTGCGAAATACACGCTCGCGACCAATGCCGCCGGTGCGGAGCTTGGGATCGACAGCTTCGAGGCGATTGCGCAGAACGCCGATGCACTCGAGTCGACCATCTACGGCATCGAGCCCGGCAATGACGGCAACCGCCTGATCCTGTCGATGATCGAGGACGACGCGTTCGGCCTCGGCGAATTCGATATTCGCGAAAGCTCGGAGCAGGGGATGCTGGCGCAGGTCGGCCGCGCGTCGGATCGCGACGAACCCATCGTCTTCCTCGGCTGGGAACCCCATCCGATGAACGCGAATTACGATCTGACCTATCTTGAGGGGGGCGACGATTACTTCGGCCCGAACCTCGGCGGCGCGACCGTCTACACCAACACCCGCGCAGGCTTCGCCGAGGATTGCCCGAACGTGCAGACGCTGCTCGAGAACCTCGAATTCACGCTCGAGATGGAGAACCAGATCATGGGTTCGATCCTGAACGACGGCATGGACGGGGATGAGGCCGCAATGCAGTGGCTCACCGCCAACACCGACACCGTGGAAGGCTGGCTCGACGGCGTGACCACCGTCGATGGCGGCGATGCGGTCGAAGCGGTGATGTCCGCGCTGCAGTAATCCTCTTTGAGAGGAATGAAACGCGCCGGCCTGCGACACGCGGGCCGGCGTTTTTTATGAGGCCTATCGGGTGACCGTCACGAGGTTGATCCGCCCCGGCAGATTCAGCGGGCCTGTCGCGAGATATGGCTGCCACTCCGCGCGCAGCGTCGCGAGGATCGCCGCTAGGTCCGCGTCACTGCCGTTCCGGTCGCGCAGAACCGACGGGATCGGCCCGATGGCGGGCAGAAGCCGCTCCATGGCGGTCCAACCCTCGGGATGGGTGAGGGTGATATCCCGCTGCAAGATCTCGATGTCACCGAAGCCCGCGCGTTTGAATATGACGTCGATCCGCTCGGGATCTCGAAGCGCCATCGGGCCGGGCGCATCCGGGTCGCCCGCGGGCGGTGCGCCAAGACGCTCCACCGCGACGCGGCGCGCGTCCGAGAACCACGGATTATGCTCTGCCGGTGCCCATGTGGCGGCGACGAGTCGTCCGCCGGGGGCGAGGGCCGCCCGAAGGTTCGCGAAACCGGCGTCGAAATCGTCGAAGAACATTACTCCGAAGCGAGAGATCACGCGGTCAAATGCGTCGTCGAACGCGTATGTCTGCGCGTCCGCCTCGACGAAACGCGCGTTGGCGGTGCCTGCCTCGCGGCGCGTCTCTTCGGCCAGCTTGAGCAGTGTCGCGGAGATATCGAGGCCGAGCACCTCGCCCCCTGCGCCCACCCGGTCCGCGGCGGCGAGGGTCAAAGCCCCGCCGCCGCAGCCGATATCCGCAACGCGCATGCCCGGAGTAAGCTCCGCCGTTTCAAGCACCAGCTCTGCCACGCCGCGATGAAGGTGATCGAGATCGGCGTGATGAGTCACCCATCGGCGACCCGGATCACCGCCCCAAAACTCGACCTGCGCGGCGTTGGGGCGGCTCATTCGCCGATCTTGTCCTGCGTCTTCGTCTCGAAATCCGACGCGTCATGCCGTTCGTGAAGTTGCTCCTCCGGCTCGCCGAAGGTGCGGTTGACCATGCGGCCCCGACGCGCGGCGGGACGCGCTTCGATCTCCTCGGCCCAGCGGATGACGTGCTCGTATTCATGGACCGACAGGAACGTGCCCGCATCGTAGGCCTGCCCCTGCACGAGCCGCCCGTACCATGGCCAGATCGCCATATCGGCGATGGTGTAGTCGTCGCCGATCATGAACTTGTTCTCTGCGAGGTGACGGTTCAGCACGTCCAGCTGACGCTTCACCTCCATCGCGTAGCGGTTGATCGGGTATTCCATCGGCTCGGGTGCATAGGCGTAGAAATGGCCGAAGCCGCCGCCAAGGAAGGGCGCGGAGCCCATCTGCCACATCAGCCAGGACAGAAGCTCGGGCCGGTCTTCGGGCTTACCGAGGAATTTCCCGAACTTCTCCGCCAGGTGCATCATGATCGCGACGCTCTCGAAGACGCGCACCGGCGTGTCGCCGGAGCGGTCCACGAGCGCCGGGATCTTGGAATTGGGATTCACCTCGACGAAGCCCGAACCGAACTGGTCGCCATCGCCGATCTTGATGAGCCAGGCGTCGTATTCGGCGTCGGTCACGCCCGCTTCAAGCAACTCCTCGAACAGGACCGTGACCTTCACGCCGTTCGGCGTGGCCAGTGAATAGAGCTGGAACGGGTGTTTCCCGACGGGCAGTTCCTTGTCGTGGGTCGGCCCGGCGATAGGGCGGTTGAGGCTGCCCCAGGTGCCGCCATTCTCGGCGTCCCAGGTCCAGACTTCGGGAGGCGTATAGGTCATGATCCCTCGCGATATGAATTGCGTGTCCTTGATCGAGATTTATCCCGCAGATCCGGGAATGCCAGATGCGCGAACGTTCCAGGATGCACAGGCCCCGTGCAGAGCGAACCCCGCTGGCGGAGGATGGCTCATGTCACGTCCATGTGTGATGCAATCTTGACGGGATTCCCGGACACTGCGATCACCAAATCATAAAACAAAAACCGAGGCAGTGACATGACAGGCAAAACACTCACGGCGGTGGGGTCTTTCCTCATTCTGGCAATGGCGGCGCCGGCCTACGCGCAAACGAGCGGCGGTGCGGCTCTGACGCTTGGCTATGGTCTGGGCGAGGTCGAAGGGAGCGATTTCCAAACCTCCCTTATGGCCTTCGACGCGGATATCGCGAATGGTCCGCTCACCTTCGATCTTGATCTTTCGCGCGCAGCTCAGGGCGGCGACGACGATTTCGACGCGACGCTCTTCACCGGCGAGATCCTTCCCAAATACTGGTTCTCGCCCGCGGGCGGCGTTGGCCTTTACTTCTCATCGACCACCGTCGATGCGGACGGCGTGGATAGCGTCACCGCGAACAGCTACGGGCTCGAAGGCACGTATCGCGCGGCAGGGCTCGAAACCTCGGCCTTTATCGGCGAGACCGATGCGAGCGACCTCGTGGGCGACGACGTGGACATCACCGATTACGGTCTGCGCGTGCGTTATGACGTCAACACTCAGCTCAGCCTCTACGGCAAAGGCGTGAACAGCGATTTCGAGGCTGGTGGAGATACCGCGAGCGCGCAATCCTACGCGCTGGGCGCTACTTACGATTTCGGCAACGGGCTGACCACTTTCGGCGCGCATCAGATTGCGACGTCGGACGAGATCGACAGCAACCTGCACACCACGTCGCTCGGCGTCGCCTACAACCTCTCGGCGGCCGGGCGTCCGATCCTGCTGAGCGGGGAATACGCGCGTTATAATTCCGAAGTGCTGGGCGGCGATGCGGACGGCCACAACATCACCTTTGGCGCGACCGTGCTTCTGGGCGATGCGCAGGCAAAGCGCCTGCCGGGTGCCGGCGCGACGCGGAACCTCGCCAAGAGCGACCGCAACGCCGTGGATGGTCTGCTGAGCGTCGGCGGGTTCTGAGCCCTCAGATCACGCCAAGTTCGGCCAGCGCGCCGGCGAGCTCGGGCGGCAGCTCGTCATCGTCGGCGCGGGTGGCCGAAAGGTCGCCGGGGGCATCCTCGGCGGCCAGATAACGCCACCCTTGAAAGGGACGGCGGGGGGCCGGGTTCACCCGGATGATCTCGGGGTCGAGAACGATGGCGCAGCGTCGAATGCCGTCGCCACCCGTCACTTCATCAAGGCGCTCGATCCGCTGGCGGCACTGTATCAGGCCCTTTATCACCCAGTAGATCGAGCCGCCCTCGAGGATCTGCGCTTCCTTCTTGGGCCACATCCGCGTGACATGACGGGGCAGCCCGTCCGCACCCTTCGCGCGCGCCGAAGCCTGCCAGCGGACAAGCTGTTCGACGCTTTCAGTGCCTGCGGAGAGCTTGAGAAGATGAACGGGCTTGGACACGGACCGGGCTCCTTTCACGCCATATTTAGCCGTCGCAGAGCGCGCATCAACCAGTTGTGCCATGCCGGGCTTTCCGCTAGATTGGAGGGCCTTCCCCGCTGCCAAGGATTCTGTCGATGACCCGCTTCGCCGCCCCCATCGCCGAGCAAATCTGGGACATGAAATATCGTCTCAAGGAAGCCGACGACACGCCGATCGACATGAGCGTCGAAGAGACATGGTCACGGATCGCCCGCGCCCTGGCGGAGGTCGAGGACGACCCGAAGGCGTGGGAGCCGCGTTTCTACGAGGCGCTGGAGGATTTCAAATACCTGCCAGCAGGTCGCATCACCGCGGGCGCCGGGACGGGCCGCTCCGTGACGCTGTTCAACTGCTTCGTCATGGGCACGATTCCCGACTCGATGGCCGGGATCTTCGACATGCTGAAGGAAGCCGCGCTGACCATGCAGCAGGGCGGAGGGATCGGCTATGATTTCTCCACGATCCGGCCGCGCGGCGCGCTGGTCGAAGGCGTGGCGGCGGATGCGTCGGGGCCGCTCTCGTTCATGGATGTCTGGGATGCGATGTGCCGCACGATCATGTCCGCAGGCTCCCGCCGGGGCGCGATGATGGCGACGATGCGCTGCGATCACCCGGATATCGAGGATTTCATCGGGGCCAAGGCCGACAGCGCGCGGCTGCGGATGTTCAACCTCTCCGTGCTCGTCACTGATGCCTTCATGGAAGCGGTGAAGGCCGACGGAAAATGGGAGCTGACGTTCAAAGGGCGCGTTTACAAGACGCTGAAGGCGCGGGATCTGTGGAACCAGATCATGCGCGCGACCTATGATTATGCCGAACCGGGCGTGATCTTCATCGACCGCATCAACGAGGCCAACAACCTCAATTACTGCGAGACGATCGCGGCCACCAATCCTTGCGGCGAACAGCCGCTGCCGCCCTACGGCGCCTGCCTTCTGGGCTCGGTGAACCTCGCGCGGCTCGTAGCAGACCCGTTCGAGAAGGACGCGCGGCTCGATCCCGAAGCGCTGGACCGCATCGTCGGCACCGCGATCCGCATGATGGACAATGTCGTCGATGCCTCGCGCTTCCCCTTGGCCGAGCAAGCCGAGGAAGCGCAGAACAAGCGCCGAATCGGGCTTGGTGTCACCGGCCTTGCCGATGCACTCCTGATGTTGGGGTTGCGCTATGGCTCCGACGAGGCGGCGGCACAGACAGAGGCCTGGCTCAAGCAGATCGCGCGGGCCGCCTATCTCGCCTCTGTCGAGCTTGCGAAAGAGAAGGGGCCATTCCCGCTTTTCGACGCGGAGGGCTATCTGGCCTCGGGCAACATGATGCAGATGGACGAGGATGTGCGCGACGCGATCCGGGAGCACGGCATCCGCAACGCGCTTCTGACATCCATCGCGCCGACCGGCACGATCTCGCTTTACGCGGGCAATGTCTCTTCAGGGATCGAGCCGGTCTTCGCCTACAGCTACACCCGCAAGGTTCTGCAGAAGGACGGCACCCGCACCGAGGAGCGCGTCGAGGATTACGCGGTGCAGATGTTCCGCGCAAAGTTCGGTGAGGATGCGGACCTGCCGGGCCACTTCGTCAATGCCCAGACGCTGAGTCCGGCCGAGCACGTCAAGATGCAGGCGGCGGCGCAGAAATGGATCGACAGCTCGATCTCGAAGACGATCAACTGCCCCGAGGACATCTCCTTCGAGGCGTTCAAGGACGTCTACATGCAGGCCTACGAGACCGGCTGCAAAGGCTGCACGACCTACCGCCCGAACGAGGTGACGGGCTCTGTCCTGAGCGTGTCGGACGCCGAGCCGAAGGCCGAGGAGAAGCCAGTTCTCGTCTCCGAAGGCGAGGGCAGCGCCGAAGTGGTGTACATGTCCGAACCGCTCGACCGGCCGCAATCGCTGGAAGGGGCGACCTACAAGCTGAAATGGCCCGATAGCGAGCATGCAATCTACCTGACGATCAACGACATCATCGTCGGTGGACGCCGCCGGCCTTTCGAGGTCTTCATCAACTCCAAGAACATGGAGCATTTCGCCTGGACCGTGGCGCTGACGCGGATGATTTCCGCGGTCTTCCGGCGCGGCGGCGATGTGAGCTTCGTCGTCGAAGAGCTGAAAGCGGTGTTCGACCCTCGCGGCGGCGCTTGGGTGAAGGGCAAGTACATCCCTTCGATCCTCGCGGCGATCGGCGGCGTGATCGAACAGCATCTCATCGCCATAGGCTTCCTCGAAGGCGAGGGCCTCGGACTCAAGAGCGACCCCACCGCCGCAGTCGTCAACCTTGACGGCGCCCCCCGCGGCAAGGCCTGCCCGTCCTGCGGCCAGTTCGAAATGCGGATGGTCGAAGGCTGCATGACCTGCGCAAGCTGCGGTCATTCGAAATGCGGGTGAGTGGGGATTTGTTGCTAGATGTGAGACCCACCGAATAATGTCCTTTTCCATGGTTTTTTGACCATTCCGGCACGCAGGAAATGTCCATTCGAAACCCGATCTGCAGTAATTTGATTTAATATCAATTAGTTGAAGGGATCTCGCGCTGAGGAGACTGTTGGCGCCTCCATTCGGCTGGCGAACCACCCGTGGCGTTGACTGACGCCCTCCAATGTTCTCTTAAAGTTCCAAGGTTCCGGAACCTTTCACATCCATTCCGCCCACCTTGCGAGGCAGGGCGGGGCCAGCCCGCGGTCGAGAGCCGCGCGGCGCAGCATGTTGAAAGGACATTCCAATGCCGAACTGCTCGAAGATCCCGTTTGCCAAGGTCCGCTTCTACGAAGACATTCCAAAGCTCGAGGTTGTGGAACACAGGCTGCAACGCTTTCTGAAGGATCTTCGTATTGCCCGTCAGGACGCTGAGATTTCGGCTGGTCGCCTTTCCGAGGATGACAAGCTCGCGCATCATGCGATCGTCGAGCGACGTGACAAAATCCGCATTGCGAACCGCGCCATAGCCTACGTTGAGCGTGTGCATTCTTCTACGGGCATGGATCATCTGAGCGAGAGGGATCGCGCTCGACTGGAGCCGCTCAGGCACGGCCTGACGATAACCGGAATTTCCGATGAGCATGAAGCCGACACCATTGCAGCTCGGCTTCATGAAGAGATGCCTTGGATGGCTCCGGCCACCGAACACGTTTGGCACGCGATGCGACGTTCGGTCCGGCAAGGCGAACCTGGCTTTCGCTTTCCCGCGCTCCTTTTGGTCGGCCCTCCCGGCATCGGAAAGTCGTTCTGGGCGCGGCGGTTTGGTGAGCTCCTCGAGCGTCCGACAACAAAAATCGAGGCGACGTCCGAACCCGCAAGCTTTTCAATTGTCGGGTCCCAGCGCGGCTGGTCGAGCGGGGAACCCGGCAAGGTATTGACGACTATTTTACGTGAGAAAACTGCAAGCCCTTTGGTGATTGTCGACGAGGTCGAAAAGGCGGGTGATGTCACTTCGAACAAAGGCGTTCGGTTCAGCATCACTGACGGTTTGCTGCCACTGTTGGAGGTATCGACCGCTGCGACTTGGCAATGCCCCTACTACAGGATCCAGTTTGACATGTCGTGGGTCGGGTGGGTGCTGACCGCCAACAGTTCAGATAGCCTTCCCGAGCCACTTCTCAGCAGATGTCCTCCGCTAACGCTTTCGAACCTTTCACGTGAAGACATTCTGAAATTCGCACGTCGGCAAGCGGAGAGACGACAACTACCTGAGGCTGTGATCGGCGCAATCGAAGAGAGCTTGGCGGCGGCGACCTCGAAAGCACGCGTTCCAAGCCTTCGAACCGTCATTCGCATGATCGATCGAGCGGAAACGATCGCATTCATGCCGACAATCCATTGATGGTTTCCATGGTCTGCAGCTCTGAGAGGAACGGAAGGCGCGGGTGTCTTGAGTTTCCTCAAGAGGTGGGCTCTCCCCTGAAAGCCGCGACCTTTTCTAAGGCGCGCGCTTTCAGGCCTCGATGATCTCTCGTAGCTGAAAGAACCCACCTCGCGGTGCAGGACGGGTGGAGAGTAACTGGCGGTCGGTAGGGCTTGCGAGTCCTTCGCGCGCCCCGACCTGGGATGAAAATTCACCAGGGAAAGGTGACCTGCCACTGAACTTTCATCCAGCCGCGACCGGAGCCCGGTTTGTGTTTACGCCGATAGGCGCAGGTTGAGCAATCGCCCGACGCGCGGAGCTTTCATCTCGCGCAGCGGGGCGGGCGATTGCGGTGGTCAGGGTCCGCGCGTAGTCGGCCGGGGTTTGGTAATCCAAGGCGGAATGCGGGCGCTCGGTGTTGTAGTCAGTCGCCCAAGCCGTGATCACGACACGCGCGTGGGAGTGGTTCCGGAACATTGTCTCGTTGACCAACTCGTCGCGCATGCGTCCATTGAAGCTCTCCACAAAGCCGTTTTGCATCGGCTTGCCCGGCGCGATGTAATGCCACTCGATCCGGTGCTTGGAGCACCAGCGAAGTATGGCGTTACTGGTCAGTTCGGTTCCGTTGTCGCTGACAATCATGCCGGGCTTTCCGCGGCGCTCGATCAGGGCCGTCAGTTCACGCGCGACACGGCGCCCCGAGATCGATGTGTCCGGGATTGCAGCGAGGCATTCCCGTGTGACGTCATCGACGACGTTCAGCACCCGGAAACGCTGGCCGTTGGCGAACTGGTCGTGGACGAAATCCAGTGACCAGCGTGCATTGGCCTGTGCCGCCACCAGGATCGGGGCCCGTGTTCCGACCGCCTTGCGCCGGGCCTTTCGCTTGCGCACCGTTAGCCCTTCCTCGCGGTAGAGCCGATAGATCCGGTTGATCCCCGACCGCTCACCGTCGCGGCGCAGGAGCACGAACAGCCGCCGATAGCCAAACCGCCGACGCTCGTTGGCCAGCTCGCGAAGGCGGCCGCGCAGCTCCGTATCCGGATCACGCCGCGCCTCGTAGCGGACCATCTTGCGATCCGCACCAGCAATCCGGCACGCCCGCCGTTCCGAAAGCCCGAGCATGGACCTCAGATGCGCGACCGCCTCGCGCTTCACGGCAGGCGTCACCACTTTTTTGAAACCAACTCCTTCATCGCCGCCAGATCCAGCATCTGCTCGGCCAGAAGCTTCTTGAGCTTGGCGTTCTCGTCCTCGAGCGCCTTCAGCCGCTTGGCCTCCGACACCGTCATGCCACCGAACTTGGCCTTCCAGTTGTAGAAGGTGCCTTCGGACATCCCGTGCTTGCGGCACAGGTCCGCGCACTTCGCGCCTGCCGCGTGCTCGGCCAGTATCCCGATGATCTGCTCGTCCGTGAATCTCGTTCGCTTCATTGTCCGTCCTCAGGTTGGGCCGGACTCTAATCGACGGTGGAGGAAAAATCCCGTGGCAGGTCACCGGTGGTCTAGACGCAGTCGCTGCTGTTCTGAATGACGGATCGGATAGACCCTGTCGCGGAAAACGAATCCGGCGCGGCTCGGGGAGAAGCGTTTCTGGACTCGCAAAGCGTTTAGCACGATGACTTGCAGGGCGCTTCCGTTGTGCGCGCCATTCTTCAATCAGCCGATGAGAACTGCACATGATCAGGAAGCCTGACAACGCGCCGTCGATTGGATACCATCGCCAGGCCGTCACGATGAAATCGGAGGAGGTCACGATGGGCGTCATCGAAGATCGCCTGAGGCAAACGCGCCCAGACGTAGAAGAACAGCTGCTCCTGAATGAAGATAAGCGGGGAATAGCATTGGAAGCGAGGCGAGCGCGCAAGCTTCGCCATTTGACGGTGGAACAAGTCGCTAAGGCTGGTGGCCTGAGCGTGGACGAGGTTTCGGCGATCGAAGCTCCAGCGGGAGAGCTCCCGAGCCTTGCTGCTCTGAAGAGCTATGCGGAGGCTTGCGGAGCAAAGCTAAGAGTCCGCTTCGAGAAGAGCGATGGATAGATGTCTAGGGGACCGGACTGCCTGCCCGAGGGCGCAAGATAAAAATAGACTGAATTCAAGGTGCGACAGCCTTTATCTGCCACAGGTGGCGGATTAACGGGATTAACTGCCAAATCTGGCAGACTCGAGCGCCAGGAGGCGCGAGCACATATCGGCTCGGATCACGTTGCCGCACTGCTTTGCTTGAGGTGTATGAGGATAAGGAGGCGACACCTGCGCATTCCGACGCATCCGGCCGGCCACCAGGTCCGATGTATTCGGCCACCAGTGACGCGATGCCGCGAGGCAGTGGATTTCGGGTATCAGGTTTTGGGGTTTTCGTCAGCATTTTTGGCGATGGTTTGCGATTGATCCCGTTCTTTAGGATCGATTGGACGGATGAGTAGGACAGCCGACGCATCTCGTCGGGCAGCAGACCGCCGTATTTCTTCTTCCAATTGAAGTAAGTCGCCTGGCCAATGCCCGCTTTGCGACCGATCTCCGTGTTCGGCGTGCCTTGCTCGCCCTGCTTCAGGTTGAACGCCTTCTGCGCTTCTATGAATTTCGATGTCTTCATGCGTTTCCGCTCCTCTCCCAGCCAGGAAAGATTAGCCGAAAACTCCAGCTTCAAGCGGTCCAGTTCTCAGGGGGCAGAGCATCAGCATTGACCAATTTGAATTTTTGATAACGGGTTGATAAATCTACCGTAGGTGGCCGACACCCCGAGCTGGACGCGATGAAAGAAAGCGGCTGTTTATTACGCTTCGTAGAGAGCGTAGTTTTTGGGTTCTTTGTGGAAGCTCCAATCCAGCAGCATCGACGGAATCTGCGATCATTATCAATGGCCTCCTTGAGAAGATACGGCGAGAATCGTTTCGTCGTGACGTGACCCGATCCAGTCCGAGCGAAAGCAACCACACGGCGATGCCGAGAGGCGGAAGCACCCAGTCACCCGCGCGGGCGTAGAGCGTGGCAGGCAAAGCCGCAGGCAAGCTGGCATCGATGATCCCGGTCTTTTCCAGCCCGAGCTCCCGGATGATGGTCCCGTTCGCGTCGATCACCGCCGAGATGCCTGTATTCGCCGCGCGGATCACCGGCAGCCCTTCCTCGACAGCGCGCATTCGAGCCGACGCAAGGTGCTGCTCGGGGCCGATGGACGTCCCGAACCAGGCATCGTTGGTGGCGTTGAAGATCCACTCCGGCCGGAACTCATCATCGACGACATGGCCGGGAAAAATGATTTCGTAGCAGATCGCAGCAGCCAGGACCGGCAAACCCGATACCGCGAGTGTTCTCGGTCCGGGTCCGGGCGTGAAGTCACCAAGCCCCGCCGTCAGGCGGTCTATCGGCAACCAGTCCGCGAAAGGAACATATTCGCCAAAGGGCACGAGGTGATGCTTGGCGTAGCCTGTGAGAATTGTGCCAGACCCGTCGTATGCCTGGATCGTGTTGAAGTAGCGCGGCACCGCTTCCCGTGCGGTCCGGTCAGGGGCGCCGGTGAGCAGAACCCTTCGGCCTCGAAGAGCTTCTGCTATGCGGTGTTTCGCATCCTCGTTCTCGTCCAGAAAACCCGGATAGGCTGTCTCCGGCCATAGCAGGACGTCGGCCGGGTCGCCTTGCGTGGAAAGCCGGAGGTATCGCGAAAGCGTGGCAGGGGCACTCCCCGGCGCCCACTTGGCTCTTTGCGGTACGTTGCCCTGCACGATCCGCAGCGAGATGCCGTTGGATTCCGGCATTGGCCGAGAAATGCGCGCCTGACCTGAGACCCAAAAGCCGCCGACGAAGAGCGCGAAGAACAGGAGCGCCAGACAGCGGGGTGCGCCTCTCATGAGGACCGCCTGTGCCGGAAGCACGCTGGCGAGAATAACGAGGAAGCTCAGACCATAGCTGCCAAGCCACGCTGCGGGTTGGCGGAGCGCACCGAAATCCACCATCGCATATGCGGTCAGGTTCCACGGAAAGCCCGTCAATACGTGACCGCGTAGCCATTCCGCGCCAGCCCAGCACGCCGCAAACAGGCACGCCGCGGTCACACCGCCAACAAGCCAACGTCGACGAAGGAGCACGAAGAGGGTCATAGCTAGCGCCGGAAAAAGTGAAAGGAGCCCACTGAGCCCTGCAACGGCTGGGATCGCGAGCGCGCCGAAACGCTCGGCGTCTATCTGGAAGCTTTCGGCGATCCACGACAGCCCGAAGCCGAAATAGCCGAGGCCGAAAAGCCATCCCAGTGCGCCGGCTACTAAAGGATTGCGGTCCCGCACTAGCAAAAACAATGCGCCGTAGGCGGCGGGAACGAGTGCGAGGATCGAAAAGGGAGGCAGCGTCAAAACCGCTGCAGCACCCGCCATGAAAGCCCCGACGCCATGTGACAGAACCGCGTTAAGGATGATGTGTTTTGAACCAACCCGCATGAGATGTCCGATCAAGGGGCTGCGTTCTTCCGCCGGACATGGCGACGGGGCAAGAACAGAAGCACCACCACGCCGCATAAGATCGCAGTATCGGCGAGGTTGAAGGCAGGCCAGTGCGTCTCTCCGATGTAGAAGTCGAGAAAGTCTGTCACGCCACCGAACCGCACCCTATCCGCAATGTTGCCAAGCGCGCCGCCGAGGATGAGTCCGTATCCCACGGCATCACTTGACCGTTCAGTCCGGATTGCGAGCACCACAAGCCACGCGGCGATGAGCAAGGCGAGCGACACCAGTATGAAGGGGGACACGTCGCTGAGCATCCCGAAGCTCACACCTGAGTTGCGATGAAGGACGAGGTTGAAGCCGGGGAAGACGCCGAGACCGCCGGCAAGGGCTTCGGCATTGGCGCTGGCTAGCGCCTTCGTCGCTTGATCGGTTACGAATGCCGCAACAGCGATGCAGCCTGCAAGAGTTGAGGCATAGGTGGGACGCTTCATTGCTCTCATCCCAGCCAGACGTCGAGGAACAGCATTAGGACCAGACCAACGGCCAAGCCAAGCGTCGCACGGTTCTGATGCCCGCTGCGATGCGTTTCGGGAATGATCTCGTGGCTGATGACGTAGAGCATCGCGCCTGCGGCGAAGGCGAGACCCCAAGGCAGGAGCGGTTGTGACAACGTGGTGATCCCGGCGCCGAGAAGCCCGCCGATCGGCTCGACGAGACCAGTCAGGGCAGCAATGCCCCATGCACGGAACTTCGGATAACCCTCGCCTAAGAGCGACACTGCAACTGCCAGCCCCTCGGGTGCATTCTGCAGCCCGATACCGATAGCGAGCGGCAGGCCGCCGGAAAGCCCATCCGCACCGAAACCCACGCCGACGGCAAGGCCTTCAGGGAAATTGTGGATCGTGATCGCGATGATGAAGAGCCAGACGCGCCGGAGCGACGCGGCCTCCGGCCCCTCGCGCCCGGTCTTGAAATGTTCGTGAGGCAGGCGCTCGTTCATCAGTGCGACCACCCCCATGCCGAGCAGGATCGAGATGCAGACGATCAGCGCCGGCATGGCGCCACTCTCGAACATTGGTTCGGCGGCATCCAGCGCAGGAATGATCAGCGAGAAGAACGACGCCGCCAGCATTACGCCGGCCGCGAAGCCAAGCGCCATGTCCCGCATGGCAGGCGACGGAACCCGGCCAAAGAGCACCGGAACCGCCCCGACCGCAGTCATCAGACCGGCGGCGAGACTGCCAAGGAAGCCGAACGCTATCGGAGACAATTCGGTCATGGGCGCTCCTGAAAAAACACTGAAATCGTAAGAGGTGGCGAGGCGCGCTTCCCGCGGCACCGGAGTCCCTGCACGAAGGACCAGCTCGCGAAGCAATGTTCGACTCTGACCTTTTGCGATGTCACACCCATGTGACCGAGCAAGACATTCGATGGTGTCTTGACTATTTTTATCCCGAGCTTCCCAGGAAGCTCGGGATAATCAATGCCTTCCGGGAGTGACCTATAGCAATGCTCACACGACGCCATTTCATCACCACGACCACCGCTATGTTCTCTGCACCGATCGCCGGTCCCCTTCTTGCAAGCAATTGGCCGACGGAGGCACAGAAGGCCGCCTGGGACGCGGAAGTGACGCCGGCTAACTACGACCCGGCCACTACGAACCCGTGGGGCCTTCACCCGCGACTGCTGCCGCAGCGAGTCGAGGCGCGGCCTGATCTCGTGCCCGGCGACATCCACGTCGATGCCACCGCACGTTATCTTTACCATATCGAGCCGGGTGGCACGGCGATGCGATACGGAGTTGCCATCGGTGAGGGCGGGCTCTACGAGCCAGGCACCTACACGATCCGCCGAAAGGTGAGATGGCCGCACTGGAAGCCGACGCAAAACATGATCCGCCGGGAGCCGGAAGCTTATGCGCAATACGAGGACGGTATGGAGCCCGGTCCGAAAAATGCGCTCGGTTCGCGGGCTCTCTATCTTTATATCGGTGATCGCGACACCTATCTTCGGATCCACGGCACACCCAACCCACGCTCTATCGGCTCGCGCGCGAGTTCCGGATGTGTGCGCATGGTCATGCCCCATATCAACGACCTCTACGAGCAGGTCGAAACCGGTGTGACCGCCGTTCTCTATCCTGCCGAAAACGACGGTCCTATGACGGCGCATAGCTGATCGTTTAGCGCACCTAACCGGGGCACGTTTCTTGGCCATTGGATGCGCGAGGCGGCCTCTGCCCGCCACGCATCCCTGTGCCAGTTGGGCCCCGGAACACCCATAGGCAGTTGGCAACAAGGCTCGCGGCATGATCGAATACATTGCGTCAGCCTGCCGCCTGCGCCACACGCTGGGCGCAGATGCGACGCCCGTCGACCGTGCGAAGCGGCAGCATGGTCGTTTCGACCGGGCCGACATGGCGATACCAATAACAGCCGTCCGGCCGCTGAATTACCGTCTGAACATTCTGGTAGGGAGCGGCCATGACGCTCAGTTGCGCCATCACCTCCTCCGTGATCCCGGGCTCCGCTTCCGCAGTCTCGTTCACGGGAGGGGTGCAGGCGCCGAGCGCAAGCAGACCCGCAAATAGAAGTGTTGCTTTTCCAGTGGTGCGCGTTTGCAGCATTTATCCATTTCCATTGTAGTTTGCGAAGACTTCGGTCGAGCCGTCCTCTCGGATGAGTAAGACGTCGTAGGCCCCTCGGCGCCCGCCGAAATCCATGTCAGGGGACCCGAGCGGCATCTCCGGCACGGCCACGCCGACGGCTCCGAGACGTTCTTCCAGAAGGCGGCGGGTGTAGCTGGCAGGCACATGTCCCTCGATCACGCAGCCGTCGACGAGCGCGTCATCGAACATGTCCTGCCCGGCCGGCGCGAAGCCGTTCTCTTCCAGATGCTCCATCCATGCGAGGCAGTAGCCGCAGCCGTTGGTCTTGCGCACGTCAAACGAAGTCGCTTCCGCCAGAGTCTTCGCGGCGGGAAGAAGGGCGCTGGCGGTCGTCACCGCGGTGAGCAGCTTTCCCATCGGTCAGAGCCTTTCGGTGGTGTTGGATGCAAGATCGCTGGCGAGCGCGTCCTCTAAGCGCGCACGCGCTTCAGCCAGCCGGTCCAGGCCTGCGTTGCCCTGAGCTTCGCCCTCGAACGCTTCCGACAGCCGCTCGTCAGAAAGTGGATCGGTCGGACGGCCGTCCACGCGCACCTCGTAATGCAAATTCGGCCCCGTCGCCGTTCCGGTCGCCCCCACCCGTCCGATAGTGTCGCCGGCCGTGACGCGCTGACCTTCTGCGAGGCCATCGGGCACAGCGCTCAGATGTGCATAGCGGGTCATGGTCTCCGTGCCGTGAGCGATTTCGACAACGCGCCCGTAGCCGCCCCGACGTCCGATGAAGGCAATGCGCCCCGGCGCGGTCGCGCGCACCGACGTTCCGCGCGGTGCCGCGAAATCGACGCCGGTATGCATGCGCACATTGCCGTAGATGGGGTGCTTTCGCCGCCCAAAGACGGAGCTAAGCCGAGCCCCCTGAACTGGCTCAGCGAAGACGCGAACCATTTCGCCGTTTAGGTACATCGTGGCGCGACCCGTGCCGTCCTCGGGCCAGACAACCTCGTAGAGTGCGTCCCCCAGATCGAGCGAAGCGAAGGCGATCTTGGGTTGTCCTATGGTATCGCCCTCGACACGCGCCTCGTGCCATAGAAGGCGAAGGGTCTCGCCCCCGCCGAGGTCACGGCGGAAATCCACCGTACCCCCCAACATCTGCGCCAGATCTACCGCGAAACGCGGCGGTATCCCGGAGTCTTCTAGCGCGGCGAAGATCGAATTCTCTATCCTGGTGGTTCCGGCCAACACCACGATCTCGGGCTCGGGGGACACGACGCGGGTCGAGAGCGTATCGCCGAACGTCGCTTCGACCCGCACGCCGTCGTCCACATCGAGCGCCACGCGGCGTGGACTGCCATCGTCAGACATCTCGACTGTCAGAACGTGGCCAGGACGCAGGCGACGCAGATCGTATTCTGCGGAGATCGCCAGCGACGTCTCCGCGCGATCCGGCCCGGTGAGGCCGGCTTCGGCGAGTAGACCGTCGAGCGTATCCCCAGAGGCGATTTCGCGAGACCATACTAGGAGGGGCGGCTTGATCATAGGCAAGGAAGCATTCGCAGTCGGTGCGGTCGGGAGAGCCGGAGCTGCAGCTCTGTTCGGCGAAACTGAAACCGTGGACACAGCGAGGGGTGCCACCAGGTTCGCCTCCACAGGCGATGTTAAGGGCTCGGGGCGCCAGCGGCTAACCTCGGTCAAACCCGATGGTAACGGCTCGTTCGCGGCCACATTGGACAAAGCAATTACCGTTACCGAAACGCCGCCCGCCATCACCGATCCGATCGTCCAATATCTCAACTTCATGTTGCCCCTTCTGCGTCTTTTTCGTTCATTGCGCGGCGAATCTTTGGCACCGCGAATTCTCTCGGTTCGTGGTAGTCGATAGTGGTCACGAAGCGCCCCTGGGCGTCGAACAGGAAGACGCTCGCCGTGTGGTTCATGGTGTAGTCGCCGCTGTCAGTCGGGACCTTTTCGTAGGTCGCGCGGAAACCCTCGACCGCCAGAGCAATCTGCTCCTCCGGACCGGTCCAGCCACGGATCGCCGGGTGGAAATAGCCGACGTACTCCGCCATCGCATCGACATTGTCCCGCTCCGGATCGACGGTGATGAAGACAACGTTCAGTTGTTCAGCATCCCTTCCCAAGGCGTCCAGCCAACCGGAAATGTCTGCAAGCGTCGTCGGGCACACATCCGGACAGTAAGTAAAGCCGAAGAAGACCATTGAGGGCGACCCGACCAGCGTATCCGGTCCAACCGGACGTCCTTCGTGATCGGTGAGGTCGAACTCCATCGCGGTGAGCGGCAACGGCCGTCCGTCGTCCGGTACAGGCGCTCCGGGGCCGTCGACCTGCCACCAGCCGACGAATAGAGCGAGCCCGAGCACACCGAGCGCCGCGGCACCGTAGCCGAGAACTGATCTGCTCTGCATCAATCCTCCGGCCCGCGCGCTGCGATCCCGAGGATCGGCACCTCGACCATCGTCTCTCCGCCATCGGAGAATGTCAGCGTCAACGGAAAGGTCTCGCCCTCTTCCATCGGGCGCTGAAGCTGCATCAGCATGGCATGCAGGCCGCCGGGCTCGAACGCGACGGTCTCGCCAGGTGCAATGACAATCTGGCCCGCCGGAGACATCGAGCTCACACCCTGCTCGTCCGTCGCGGTCCGGTGAACTTCGGGCAGCATGGCGAGGTCTGTCCGGAGCCCGGTCAACGTGACCGGCTCGTCACCCGCATTGTGGACTTCCATATAAGCTGCGCCGGGGCGGGAGGTGCCGATCGAGGCCCGCGCCCAGGCGTTCTCGACGACGACATCGGCGGAGCCGGCCATTGCCGACGTCGCAAGCATGAACGGCAGCATCAGGACTGAGCACGCGGCGTGGATGGTGTATTTCATTGCAGCTCCTTCTCGATTCTCGATTGCGCGCCCGTCGGATCAGCTTCCGGCGGCCGCGACTTCCGACGCGACCAGCGCCCGGAGTTGCGCCTCTCCGAATGGATCAAGCGGCTTGCCGTTGACGAAGAAGGTTGGCGTCCCGCTCACGCCGACGGTCTCGACGTCTGCTCGGTCCTGGTTGAGTATGCCGATGACGTCAGGAGCCATCATCTGCGTCTCTGCGGCTTCAGCATCTAGACCCGCCGTGGCGGCGACCTCGAGGATCAGCCCCGGTTCCGGCGCGCCATGCGACGCCCAGCGGGGTTGCTCGCGCAGGATGGCCTCCAAAACGGGCTCATAGACATCCTGCATCCGGGCGGCTTCCAGGACGCGAATGGCCTCTTCGGAGGCTTCCCCGTGGAACGGGGTGTAGCGGATCGCGAGACGGACGGCATCGCCATGCTCAGCCATGATGTCCTTCACCACGGGATAGAAGGCACGGCAGGCCTCGCAGGCCGGATCGAAGAACTCGACGATGGTGACCGGCGCCTGTTCCGGTCCCAGGATCGGCGAATAGGGGCGCAATAGGGCCTCCGCCTGTTCCGCCGGAACCGACGCGGTCTGCGCGACTGGCGCGGGACGAGTGGCGAACCAGGCAGCGAGCGCGAAGCCGGCGAGGGCAAGCACCAGGACTGACAGGACGAGTGTTTTTCGGTTCATGAATGTGATTCCTTCAAGGAAAGCGTCGACAGCCCGACGACCAGCACGAAGGCGATGAGCGACAGAAACGGGATCGGGATGCCGAGAACCAACTGGTTGACGTCGGTACACGAAGGACCGATCGCTGTGCAGGGCTGGATCGGTTCGGGAACGAGACCGACGTAGAGACCCGAGTGCCAGAGCGCGATCGCTGCTCCGCCAAGGCCGAGAGCCACGCCGTAACGCCCGACGCGGCGGTCCTGCCACCACAGCCCGAGACCCAGAACGACGGCCAGCGGGAACATGAACGCGCGCTGGTACCAACACAGAAGGCACGGCATCTGACCCAGCACCTCGCCGATGAACAGGACGGCGAGCGATGCAGCCAGCGCCACGATCCATGCAGCGGTGAGTGCTGTATCGGCGGAAGCTCTCGGTTTCATCTGGTGATCCGTTTCCGCAGATCGGCGAGGATCTCCTCGGCTGGCGTCCCATAGCTCCAGGTCGTGACGAGGCCCGCATCTGGGCCGAACAGAAACAGGTGTGATGTGTGGCTCATCGTGTAACCGCCCGGCGCGGAGGCCTCCTCGATTTTCTCGTAGAAGATGGGGAAGTTCTCGGCCGCTCGTTCGATCTGGTCGGACGTTCCGGTCAGGCCGAGAATGCCAGCATTAAAAACCGGCACATAGTCGGCAAGGTTCTCCGGCGCATCGCGCTCGGGGTCGATCGAGATGAAGAGCGGCTGAACCTGCTCCGCGTTCTCCCCCAGACCGTCCATGACCGCGGCAACCTCGGATAGGGTGGTCGGGCAGATATCCGGGCAATTGGCGAAACCGAAGAAGATCAGCATCCACTCGCCCGCAAAATCCTCCTGGGTGCGGACCATCCCCCTGTGGTCGGTCAGCTCGAAATCCGCTCGGAAAGCAGGTTCCGTCTCGGTGCGCGCACGATCGGCACGATAATCCGCCCAGAGAAGAAGCCAGACCAATACCAGGGCAGCAATGACCACCGACGCCCAAAGCACTTTTCGAAGGTGTGTCAGCGTCACATAAACCGCCTGTTTGCCGTCTTTCATAATGGCGCGGATACATGCTCTAGCCACTGGAGGTTCAACTACTTTCGCCGCGGTTACCGCGCTTTATCACATACATGTGAAAGCCATGTCCTCGTTGTCAAAGCGGCCAATCAAATCTACTAAGACTACACATTTGTTGGAGACATATATGCTTACAATCGGCAACTTGGCTGAGAAGACTGGCACCAAGGTGCAGACCATCCGCTATTACGAGCAGATCGAACTTATGCCCGAGCCCGGTCGGACCGCAGGCGGGCAGCGCCGCTATGGCGATGCTGAGCTCGACAGGCTGTCCTTCATCCGCCATTCGCGCCAGCTTGGCTTTTCTCTGGATGCAATTCGGGAACTGCTGGACCTCGGTGACCATCCCAACCGGCCTTGCCATGAGGCCGATGCGATTGCGCGACGGCAATTGACGCAGGTGGAGCGGCGGATCGCTCGGCTCGAGGCGCTGCGCACGGAACTGAATCGGATGGTGCATGAATGCAGCGGCGCGCGGACAGCCGATTGCCGCGTGCTAGAGGTTCTGCGCGACCACTCCGCATGCCTTACCGACCATGACGAGATCGGGGCGTGAGGTATGGGCGCGGCGATCGTCTATCCTCTGGCCGCATTGGCCAAGATCGCCGGTTGCTTCGCCATCTGGGCATGGTGGCGCCTCGGGACCTCGCCGCTCTGGTTGGCCCCGGGTCTTATTGCGCTTGCGCTCTTCGGGTGGTTACTCGCCCAAGTCGAGGCCACCGCGGCGGGGCGCGCTTTTGCGGCCTACGGGGGCGTCTATACCGCGGCTTCGGTTCTCTGGATGTGGCTGATCGAGGGACAGCGGCCAGACAGGTGGGATGTGATCGGCACCGCAATCTGCCTTGTCGGGGCAGCGATCATCCTGGCGGCGGCGCGCCAGGTCTAGGAGCTTCTCCTGAAGCTAAACCCGTCGTAGCCCTTCAAAGCCCGTTCGACTGAGGTGCAGGAAAGGCGGTAACTGAATGTTCGAAATCTCCGGTGTGGGAGTCATCGCAGCCTTTTTGGGCGGGACGGTCTCGTTTCTGTCACCCTGCGTTCTGCCACTGGCTCCAGGATATATATCCTATATCGCGGGGCAACCTGCTCCGGCATCGGGAACGGCGACAGCCATCGGCGACCGGGTGCGCAGTGTGATCCTGAGCCTCTGGTTCGTGCTCGGGTTCTCCACGGTCTTCGTGGCGCTCGGGGCCGGGGCAAGCCTTTTGGGCGGAATGCTGCTGCGCTGGAAATACGAACTGGGTCTTGCGGGGGGCGCTCTAATCGTACTTTTCGGGCTGGTGATGATGGGGGCGATCCGGGTCCCCGCGATGATGCGCGACACAAGGCCCGATGTCGCAACTAAAGGCGGCAACGCGGTGGGGGCGTATCTTCTGGGCCTCGCCTTTGCCTTTGGTTGGACGCCCTGCATCGGGCCGGTGCTCGGCTCGATCCTCGCGGTGAGCGCGACATCGGACGCGGATGGCGTGGCGCTTCTAGCCATCTATTCCGTGGGTCTGGGCGTGCCGTTCCTGCTGATCGCGCTCTTTACCAATGAAATCGCGGGCAAACTCAAACGGATCGGCGCGACAGGCCGGTGGCTCTATCGCAGCGCGGGCGGGCTGATGGTGCTGATGGGGATCGGAGTGATGACCGGTCAGATCAACCGTCTGGCCTTTTGGTTGCTCGAAACCTTCCCGGTCCTTGGCAGCATCGGATAGCCGAAGGCCTAAGGTCTCGGTCGAAAGTAGTTAAAGGCATTGAAGCTACAGCCACTATAGCAACTAAATTGCTCCTCGACCGATTCGAGGAGCTTTCCGTGCCGCACGATCATAGCCATGCTCATATCGACCCAAAATCCGGCGATCGCCGCGTGTCTGTCGCGATCTGGGCCAACGGCCTTCTGACCGTCGCGCAGATCGTCGGCGGGATCCTTTCGGGCAGCTTGGCGCTGATCGCTGACGCGCTACACAATTTCTCGGACATGGCGTCGCTTGTGATCGCCTTCGCCGCGCGCAAAATCGCGCGGCGACCGGCGGATGATCGCATGACCTTTGGCTACGGCCGGATCGAGATCGTCGCCGCGCTGATCAACTACACCACGCTTATCCTGATAGGTTTCTACCTGATCTACGAGGGCGGCATGCGGATGATCGACCCACCACAGATTCAAGGCTGGACGGTCGTGATCCTGGGTGGTGTCGCACTGGTCGTGGACACCCTTACCGCGCTGCTGACCTATTCCATGCAAAAGGGCAGCGTGAACATTCGCGCCTTGTTCCTGCACAACCTCTCCGATGCGCTCGCGTCGGTCGCTGTGATCGTCGGCGGATCGCTCATCATCCTCTACGACATGCGTTGGGTGGACCCGGCGATCACGATCGGGATCGCTCTCTACATTCTATATCTAGCCATTACCGAGATAGGCGGCCCGATCCGAACGCTGATGCTGGGAAGCCCTCCCGATCTGGATTGCGGTGCTGTCATCAATGCGATGCGCGGGATCGACGGCGTCGCAGACGTCCATCACGTCCATCTCTGGCAGATGCAGGAACACGAGGCGGCGCTCGACTGCCATGTCGTTCTCACGAACGAAGGCTGGACGCGGATCGAAGGCATAAAGGCTGAGCTCAAGGCGTGCCTGAAGGATCGGTTCGGCATTTCCCATTCCAGCCTCGAATTCGAACACGAAGATCACGCGCACATGAACGCCGCTCTCTATGGTCATGGCAGTTCGGCGCGGAAGGAGGAAACAGGATGAGACGACCGCTTGTCTTAGCGGGGTCGACTCTGGCGGCCGTTGTCATGTTCGTCGTCGCAATCGGTACACTCGTGCCGCAGACGGTGGACGTGAGTGCATCGAGCATGATCGATGCGCCGCGTGCGGAGATTTGGCGGGTCGCCTCCGATTTCGAGGGGGCGTTCGAGGACTCGAACCCGGCGCACCGTGGGACCACCGTGCTGAGCGATCCAAAGGCGCCCCTGCGCGACGGTCTCCGGTTCCGCCAGGAGGAGTATGTCGGCGGGCTCCGCGGTGTGCTTGAGGCGGAGTTGTTCGACGTCTATCCGCAAGCGCGCTTCGGCTGGCGCGCCGAGACCGACTACACGCTCTGGGGCCTGCCAGTCGCGACCGTCGAGGAAGGTGGGATCTTCCGGATCGAGGAAAGCCGCGAAGGAGACGGTTTCCGCGTATCGCATCTTGTCTGGGGAAACTTTCCCGACACGTTCTACGGCCGCTTGCTGAGCTGGGTATCCGTCGCGTTGCTCGACATGGAGACCGACGCCGAGCGCCACACGCGTGTTGAGCTCGAGTATTTTGAACGACAGCTGGAGGGCGCTCGCGATGGCTGACGGGCTCTCTTTCGCCATCATCGGGGGCTATGGCCAGTTGGGGCGCGCCGTCGCGGCGCCGCTGCTCGATTGCGGGGCGGACAGGGTCACGATCGCCGGGCGCAGTTCCGAAAAGGCCGGCAAGGCCGCGAAGGATCTCGCCGGGCGAGACCGCACCGGCCGGCTCGTGTCGGAACGCGCAGGCGCCGATGACGGCGACGCTCTTGGCTCTTTGCTCTCCAGCCACGACGTCGTGATCCATGCGGCGCCCCTCGACAGTGTTGCAGCCCGGACCATGTGCGAGGCGCTCTCGCGCGTGGGTGGCCGAATGGTTCTGGTCAGCCACGACCCTGACGCAATTGCGGGCTTGCAGGCCGCGCGTCCAAAGCTCGAACAGGCCGGGGCGAAGGTGATCGTCGATGCCGGAGCGGACCCGGGTCTGCCAGGTCTTGTCGGACATCTCGCTGCCGAGACCCACGGCGCCGCCGAGGGCGTCGAGATCTCGGCCCGGTACCGAGCTCCGGAGGTCGGCCGAGCCGGTCTCGCGGATATCCTCGACAGCGCGACCGACGCGGCCTGGGTCTATGCAGATGGCTGGCGGCGCGCCGGTCTCTTCGAGGTTCGTCGTCGAGCTTGGCCCGGCGGACTCGGAGCATCGCTCGCGATGCCCGTGTATCTGCCTGAACTCGATGTGCTTCGCCGTCGTCACGGACTTCGCCGGCTCGCCCTTTGGCACGGAGGTCTGAACGGCCCCGCAGACTTGGTTGTGTCGATGCGCCGGGTTCTGGGGCGGATGTTTCCGCGGGAGGTCAGTCTTGCAGCGCTAAAAGCAACGATGCGCTTCGCGAATCCGCCACCCTACGGCCTTGGGATTTCAGCGGTTGCAGCCGGACAAGGCCGGCAGTCCGAGGTTCTGCTATCGCACTCCGACGTCTACGAGGCGACGGCAGGGATCGCCGCCTGGTGCGCAGAAGACCTCGCCGGAGACAATCCCTCGGCTCCTTCGTTCCGGGTCGCTCTTGAACTGCTGTGTGGTGGCGACGCGAAAGACGGCCTGCAGGAGCGAGGCTTCGATCTGATGTTTCGGTGACCGACGCACGAAGCGGCTTGATCCCAATGACCCCGTCCGAAGACCTAAATGCACTGTCCCGAGAATACGCCCATACCCGAAGACCTGCCGAGCCTCCGTCCGCGAAAGATCTCCTTCCTTCCCTTCGAACTGTTCTTATACTCCAGCGCTAGATCGACGATTGCCTGAAACGCGACAAGGCCGCAAAAACCCGGCTAGATGTTGCGCTGATTGTCCGCAAAGCTGCCGAGCGGGCCGAATTTGCCGCGTATCGCATGAGTGGCAGCAATCGAAAAGCCACTTCGCAGCGCGGAGATGGTCGGTGAACGGCGGCTTCGGGTCGATCGCGGCGTCCCGTTAGTCGGGGCGGATTTCGACCCTTCGCGTATATGCGATTAAAGAAGATATCTCTGAGGGAACCGACCTTGCAACTGTTTTTCCATGTAGCACCCGTTAGGAGTATCAGAGCCTTCTGTCACCCAGCGCGTGGCGCGGCCAGGATCATGCCGGCTCCGGCGAGGCACAGACCTGTACCGGCAAAATCCCAAAGGTCCGGCCGCTGCCCCTCTACACTCCACATCCAGAGGAGCGAAGCGGCGATGTAGACGCCCCCGTTAGCAGCGTAGGCCCGCCCGGCGAAACCGACGTCAACCTGGGCGAGAAGCCAACCGAACAGGACGAGGCTCGCCATCCTTGGGAGCAGCAAAAGGAACGAGGTACCGCGCCACCACGCCCAGATGGCAAAGCAGCCGGCAATCTCGGCAAGCGCAGCGAGCGGGTATACGACTATCGTCGGCATCAGGGGGCAGGCTGCTGGTGATGAGAGAGGCATTCTTCGTGATCGCGCAAGACCTCGAGTATGTGGCAGTCGGCCACGCGGTCGGCGTTGCACTCGCTAATCATCCGCCGAAGTTCGACCCTGAGCGCCTCGAGACGCGCGATACGCGCCTCGACCTCGCGCAGCTGTTTCTGGGCGACTGCATCGACCTGCGCGCACGATCGTTCAGGGCTGTCCGAGAGATCCAGAAGTTCGCGGATCGCGCCAAGCGAGAAGCCAAGCTGTCGGGAGTGACGGATGAACGAAAGACGATCAAGCTCGACATCCCCATAGCGTCTCTGGCCACCATCCGTCCGGCCGGGCTCGGGCATCAGACCGATCTGTTCGTAGTACCGGATGGTCTGCACCTTTGTGCCGGTGCGCTTGGCGAGAGTGCCGATCGAAAACATGGATTTCCTCCTACTGCCCTGTGGTGCTGGAAACGCGTGGCTCCTCACCACGGCACAGGTTGAGGGAAATCTCCAGCCGAGGCTTGAACCTACAGTTGCTGTAGATCGTATATCAAGGTTCGGTCGAAGAATCACGGCGGAGGGCCTTCATGGCAAACACCAGCGCACAACAACGCGAGTGGCGCGTGACGGGCATGGATTGCGGGTCATGCGCTGCCAAGGTGCGCGGCGCGGTTGAGCGCCTGCCTGGCGTTGAAGGTGTCGATGTCGCCCTGATGGCCGAGCGGTTGCGATTGACGCTCGATGAGACACAGACACCGCCCGAGCACATCGAGAAGGCCGTGCGGGGCGTCGGCTTCGGGATCGCGCCCAAGGGAGCTCGGCCGGAGAAGCCCAAGGGAGGCTTCGTCCTGCCGGACGGAGCGTTTCCGGGTGCTACGGAGGGCTCGGAGACCGACAGCGCTCCGGAAGAAAACGACGAGCCGGCCGAAGCGGCGCCGAGATCGTGGATGACATCGTCCAAGGGGCGATTAGTGATCGGCACGGGCGCATTGCTCGCGGCGGCCTGGGCGTCCCGCCTCGTCCTTCCGGCAGAGGTCGCCCATTGGGCGTTCGTCCTGGCGACGCTCGTCGGAATCGTCCCCGTCGCGCAACGCGCTTTCGCCATGGCCCGGGCTCAAATGCCTTTCACCATCGAGATGCTGATGACCATCGCCGCTGGCGGTGCGCTGGTAATCGGTGAGCCGGAAGAGGCAGCGCTGGTCGTTTTCCTCTTCTCCGTGGGGGAACTCCTGGAAGGGGTCTCTGCGGGTAAGGCGCGCGACAGTATCCGGGCGCTCTCGAAGCTTGTGCCGAAGACCGCGCGGCTCGAAGTGGGCGGCAAGACGCGTGAGGTCTCGGCCGAGAAGCTCCAGGTCGGCCAGATCGTGCAGGTTCGCCCCGGTGACCGCGTGCCCTGCGACGGCGAGGTGATCGAGGGCACCTCGGGCGTCGACGAGAGTCCGGTGACCGGCGAGAGCGTCCCAAGCCTCAAGGAGCCGGGTGCCGAGGTCTTCGCCGGCTCGATCAACGCCGCGGCGCTCCTGCGCGTGCGGGTATTGAGGTCGGCCGAGGACAACACCATCGCCCGCATCGTCCGGCTGGTTGAGGAAGCCGAGAGCGCCCGCGCACCGACCGAACGCTTCATCGACAGGTTCAGCCGGGTCTACATGCCCGCGGTGGTCGCGGCCGCTGTCCTTGTCGCCGTCTTCCCGCCGCTGGCCTTCGGCCTCGCATGGGGCGAGTGGTTCTACCGGGCGCTGGCGCTGTTGCTGATCGGGTGCCCCTGCGCTCTGGTCATTTCGGTGCCGGCCTCGATCACCTCGGCTCTGTCGACCGGGGCGCGGAACGGCCTGCTGATGAAGGGCGGCGCTGTGATCGAGGCGGCGGCCCGCACCACATATGTCGCCTTCGACAAGACCGGGACGCTCACGCATGGCAGGCCCCGCGTGACGGACGTCTCGGTGCTGAGCGGGAGCGAGGAGGACCTCATGGCGCTTGCCGCCGGGGTCGAGAGCGGCGCGAGCCACCCGCTTGGACAGGCGATCTGCGCCGAGGCCAAGAAGCGGGGCGTCGATGCGGCGGCGGCGACCGGCGGCCGCGCGCTTCCCGGCAAGGGGGCGGAAGCGTCCATCGACGGCGTGAGCGTTAGCGTGGGCTCGCCACGGCTGGCAAACGAGCGCGGCGCACTCACGGACGACCTGCGGACCCGCGTGGCGACGCTGGAAGCCGAGGGCAAGACGGTGGTGATCGTCCTGCGCGATGACGCGCCGGTGGGTCTCATCGCGCTCAGGGACGAGCCGCGCGCCGATGCGGCGGATGCCGTCGCGCAGCTGCGCAGGCTCGGCATCTCCTCGATCATGCTGACGGGGGACAATGCGCGCACGGCCCAGGCCATCGCCGAAGGACTCGGGATCGAGTATCGGTCGGAACTCATGCCGGAGGACAAGATTACGGCGATCCGTGATCTAAGCGCGGACGCACATGTGATGATGATCGGCGACGGCATCAATGACGCGCCCGCGCTCGCCGCCGCGCATGTCGGCGTGGCCATGGGCTCGGGCACCGATGTCGCGCTCGAGACGGCCGACGCGGCGATCCTTCGGAACCGCGTAACCGATGTTGTAGGCAAGGTCCGCCTCGCCCGGGCCACCATGTCGAACATCCGCCAGAACATCGCGATTGCGCTTGGACTCAAGGCGGTCTTCCTGGTGACCACCGTGCTCGGCATCACCGGCCTCTGGATCGCGATCCTCGCCGATACCGGCGCCACCGTGCTTGTCACGATGAACGCGCTCCGGCTGCTGTTCTTCCGGCCCACCGGCACAACTGAACCTGCGGGGCACGTCAGTCTGACTGCTGAGACACGCCCCGATCAAGCAGCCGCAACGACCTGAAAGGAATCCAGATGACCCTCACCCGCCGCGCCATGATGGCCTCCGCCGCAAGCTTTGCCGCGACGGCACCGACCGCCGGTCTGTCCCGAAGCTCTCCCGCGATCCACGTTTTGAAGGACCCCAATTGCGGATGCTGCACCGCCTGGATCGAAATTCTGAAGGAGGACGGCTTTGCCGTCACCACGGAGCGCAGCTTCGGCACCCTCCTAATCCGGCACAAGCTCGAGAACGGCATACCCCAGAACATGACCTCCTGCCACACCGGTGAGGTTGAGGGCTACATGATCGAAGGACATGTGCCGACGGCCGACATTCGACGGCTCCTCTCCGAGCGCACCGATGCCGTCGGTCTCGCTGTGCCCGGCATGCCCTACGGCTCACCAGGCATGGGGCCGGAGAATGAGCGGGAAGCCTATGAGGTCTTCTTGATCCGGAAAGACGGCAGCACGGAGATCTTCGCAAGCTACGAGGCTGCCTGAGGGCAAAAGGATTGACGATAGGGCGCTGCGTATTTTCCACATCGCGCAGTTACATCGAAAGCTCGGAAAGTCTGACATCGGCGCCGCTGCCGCGAGGCACAGCGAATGGTGGGATTCGGCTTTTGGGCCTAGTGCGGTCTTGGACGACCGCTAAGGTGATGTTCGCTGTTGCGCAAAGCCCCGCTTGCTGCGGCTGCGAGCAACGCAACCGTCATGCCGCAGCTGCATCGGTTGTTCGCCAAATGACTGAAAAGTCCGCGTTGTGAGCCTTTTTGTCCCTCTATAGAAGGTTGAGTGTGACGCAAAGGCTCTTGCGGATCAGGACGGCAAGCTTTGGGACAAGCACTTAATGACATCCAGAAAGCGCTGTCTTTCTGTCCGTCTTCGCAACGCATTTAGCACTAACTAATCGGAAGTTGCGATCAGGTGGTTGAAGGTATCGCCAGGCCTGATGCAGTTCGAGGCTTTGCACCGGCCTGAAAGGTTGTGCCATTGGCGCCATACCAAGCTACCACCGCACCGTTCTGCAGAACTTAACCAGGGTTATGGTTCGGGCAACGTTTACCGCCAGCATAGGAAGAACTACGGACATCTACGTCAGGTGCGAGCGCATCTCGTTCGAATGGAAATAGTATCCGTCTAGGTTGTGGCCATTAAGTCACGAAGAGTTCTTGCTCGAATTCCCAATTAGAATTTGCGAAAAATTATTTGACTCCCGATCAAGCAGTTACTAGCTGTTGCTTTGACACGGGGAGCGATCCCCTCGGGCCCGGCAAAGAGACCGGATCACCTTAAAGGTCATCGTTTACACATACCGGGCGGACCCCAGTGCTTGAGCCTCAGGGCATCTTGCAGAGGGAATGCAGATCCCAAGAACCGGATGATCGAACCGGCGTCTTGGCAAACTAGCGGTCAATGTGGACGGGGCCTGAGTCTTCTCAGAACTCGACATGTTTTTGATGAGCGCCTTGGTGCGCAAATCGGCCGCTTTCCGCGCGCCGATTTTTTTATGCGCGGTTGATGAGGGTCGAGATCGAAGGATCGCGAAAATGCAGGAGAGAATCAGTGGCTGAATACCAATTGAGTCCAGAATCATCGGTTCGAAATTCATGTAATTTGCCACCGAAACGCGAAGTCGAAAGAAAAGAAAAATTTGTCGATTGAAACAATCGGGAATATTTTCGCAGATCACAGAATTCCGTCGCTGGCGAAGCTTGATCTAGGGACGGACGCTCGCTTTTAAATTTGGGCAAGAGGTAGTTTGGCGTAATATGCGAAAAATCGGGAAAGAACCCTTATCTAAGCCTCTGAAAAAATTGGAGGAATGCCTTCCCCGATGCGGAGCGAGACGATAGCTTTGTCGAAGCTGGAAGCGGCCACCGAAAACGGAACGAGGAGAACGATCACATGACGGACTGAGAAAAGAAAAACACGTGATCTGCGCCAACAGACCACGTGCTTGCTGGACAGAGCGATGTCTACCCGATGATTGCGTAAACGATAGCGATTGTTCGCGTCGTTTTCAAGGACAACGTTCTTCCGGCTCACATACGCAGACCTACCCAACCGCCAGCATCTGACGCGTGGCGACGGGAGAGGTGTGTCCCGATGCCAACGACGCCATCGGCGTCCGCGAAGCATGGGCCGCCGCTTGGGTCATCCGCTTTCCGAATGCCCGGGAGGCGAAACCTTCGCTGAAAGAACAAACGATGTCCTATCATTTTCAAGACGGTGGAACCGAGCTGCCTGAAGAGAGCCTCGGCGACCGTGCGACACAGGTCGGTTCGACGAAGCACTTCACCGGACGGCTGGTCATCGGCGACGATGCTGGTCGTCGTCTGGGGGTGGAGAGCCACCTGGAGACGAAAGCAGCTTTGCTCCTTTCGACGCGCTCCGACACGTTGTCGCTCGTCGAGCAGGTGCGCTTCGAATGGTTCGATGCCGATGGTGAAATCCACGATCACTACATCGACCTGGTCGTCGCACGCGCTGACGGAGTGAAGATCGGTTACGCAGTGCGTCCTTGGGCGCGCGTCTCGGCGCGGTATCTGGAAGAGCTGTCCCGCATCAAGGAGCAGTCCATCGCGGCTGGCGCACTCGACGATTTTCGCGTCTTCACCGAGTCCGATGTGTGCCCGCTCGAGCTTCACAATGCCAAGCTTTTTCATTCGGTCCGGCGCCCCGACGTGTTCGCAGACCCAGTCGTCCGCGATGTCCTGCAAAACATGGCGGGGGTGTTCACTGTAGATGCTGTCGTCGAAGCCACTGGCCTTGATGGGATGGCATTTCGTGCAGTGGCGCGGCTGATCCGGTCAGGTCATCTCGCACTGGTTTGTCCTGAGCGCATTACCCGCAAGACCCGCATCTTCAAGGCGTTGGAGATCTCACATGGATGAGAAGTTCAAAATCCGTCCGGCACGGACATTTGGTATCGCGACCTCGTTTCCAGCACCGAAGCGTCGACAGCGCGCGGTTCCCCCACCGCCCAGGAACCTCTTTGGGTCGCTGGATCGGATCGAATTGGATGATTTCCAGATCTGCTTGTCGGACCTCTCTTTGAAGTTCGCAGACCAGAGAGCTTTGATGCCGAATGGCCCTCGACCGACAATCCGTATCGAGGTCGGCTTCGACAAGACCTCGCGCATGATCCGATGGAGCCGTGGAGAAACCTTTTGTTGGTATCCTGGATCCGCCATGACGGTCGGTCGGTTCCCGCGCGAGTCTAATCTTATGTAGTGACCGCCAGCGAATTCAACCGCGCCTGCCTTTACGCGAGCAGGTGGGCGCGACCTTCCACGAAACTCCAGCTCGAATTTCTCCGAGGCAGCATCTGTCTTGGCTCAAATTCTGCACGCCATCGAAAGGAC
The DNA here is from genome assembly GCF_009363575.1 of Roseivivax sp. THAF30. Taxonomy (NCBI): domain Bacteria; kingdom Pseudomonadati; phylum Pseudomonadota; class Alphaproteobacteria; order Rhodobacterales; family Roseobacteraceae; genus Roseivivax; species Roseivivax sp. THAF30. Next base: position 653,585 of record NZ_CP045389.1, read on the forward strand.
AAAAAATGGCACGTAATCAATGGGAATTCATCGGTGTCGCCGACATCATCATTTCAGACAGCGGAAGCCTCTTCCGGTCTAGTGACTTCGATCCTGACCGATCGAATGACGCCGCACCTTTCGGATTGAGCGACGTCCGCGACTGTTTTGGTGAACTCGACGCCTATGGCGACCGACTGGGTCTCTAAATCCTGAAATCCCCCAAGCCCTGGCCGTCTCCTGACGTCCATTCGTCTCAAGCAGCAATCGCTGCACTGATCCCAAGAAAGGACTTCCCATGGATCTCTCTTTTTCGACCAACACTGCTGTTTACGCGTTCGGTGCCTATGATCAAATCTTTCTCGAGGGCATCGAATATGTCCCGCATTCTCAGAATGAGTGTGGCCACCTCTTCACTCGTGCTGATGGAACGGGCCTCGCGAAGCAGGTTTCCCATGGTGAATTGAGCCGGCTGGTTGCGAAGGGTCGTTTGACCGTCAACCGGAATCATAACCATCCGAGCCTTTCTCGCAAGCGGTTCATGGACGCGGAAACGTCGCTCTCTGCACTGCAGGGAAAGCCTCAGATCCGCATTACCAAGCGCGAGGCATTTTGCCAGGCGGCAATCGAATTGCATCGTGAAGGTGAGCTGAAGTTCACGGATGAGAGCTTGAGAGCTAACATGCGTGGAATTAAGGGCCTTGCGGTCGAGCTTGTTGAGAATCTGAATCGGTCTGGAGAAGAGAAGCTTCCGCCGTCAGAGGATTTTAAAGTATCTCCGTCTCCTCGAACTTTGCGACGCTGGCTCTCTGCGCGCAACGAGCTGGGACTCCATGGCCTTGTCGACAACATGTCCCGTCGTGGCAACCGAACGACCTGCATGTCGCCGGAAGCGCTGGGACTTATGATGAAACAGGTGCGAGAATACCTGTCTCCCGAAAAGCCGTCCATTCAAATGATCCACGAGAACGTGCAGGACGCGTTTCGTGAGCGCAATGATGAGCGGGCGAGCCGAAGGCTTGATGCACTCATCATCCCGAGCCGAGAGACGGTTCGGCGGGCCATTCGGGCGCTCGACCCCTTTTCGGTTGAAGCCGCTCGGAACGGTGAAGCAGCGGCGCGGAAGAAATTCCGGCCGGTCGCCGGCGGAATCAAGGTGACCCGACCGCTGGAGCGCGTTGAGATCGATGAATGGACTGTCGATGTCATGACGCTGATGGAAAGCAGCGGAATGTTTGCGCTGCTGACCGACGACGAGAAAGCACTTCTCGGCCTCGAGAAGAAAAAGAAGGATCGCTGGACGTTGACGGCGGCGATCTGCTGCACGACGCGATGCATTGTCGGCATGGTCCTGAGCCGGAACCCCCAGGCCCAAGCGGCTGTCCAGGTTCTGCAAATGATCACGACCGACAAGGGCGCTTGGGCGGATGCCGTTGGCGCTCTGAGTCCCTGGGACATGCACGGAACCCCGGAACTCATCGTTTTCGATGGTGGCGCGGCATTCAAGTCGCAACGCTTCCGGTTCGCGGCTGAGGATCTGGGCGTTTCTTGGGAGATGGCCATGAATGGCACCCCCGAGAACCGTGGAACGATCGAACGCGCTTTCGGCACGTTTGCGATGGACTTCGCGCCGCGGCTCACTGGGCATACTTTCTCATCCATTATCGAGAAAGGCGACGCCGATCCGGAGGCCCGAGCTGCGCTCACTGTGGATGATTTCACCTTCGCGCTTCAGCGTTGGGTCATCGACATCTATCACAATACGCCGCATCGCGGGCTGGGTGGAGAAACGCCGGCCAAAGCCTGGCGCCGTCTCAGCGAGGAATTCGGCGTTCAGCCTCCGCCGGACATGAGGATGACCCGTCTGTGCTTTGGATACGAGCGCGAGTATCGCCTCGACAAGACCGGGATCACCATTCTGGGCGTGCGCTATCACAATGACGAGCTCGCGCAATACATGCTCCGCAAGGACCCCCGGATGATCGACGTTCGCTGGCACCCCAAGGATATCGGCTGGATCTCGGTCAAGCTCGGTCAGAAGTGGTTCGATATTCCGGCGCTCGACCACAGCCTTGATGGGATCGCTGCGCAGACCTGGCTGACCGCCGTGCGTCACGTGCGCTCTGCACGTCCGAAGTCGAACCGTCTGGACATGATCGCGGTTCGCGAAGCGATGAAGGCCATCGCAGAGCGCAACAAGGCGGCCATGGCTGCGGCGAGCCTGAACGTCGAGGACTGGTCTGACGACCGCGTGGCCCGCGCTGAGGCGGACCTTATGGCGGGCGTCGAGTTCTTCGAACGCAAAGGCGCGCAGAAAGTCGACGGTGATCTCGGTCACGAAATCCCCTCCACCGCCGATTTGACGGGTGCGTCCGTTGGCGACGTTCAGGAACCGGGTGACGAGCTCAAGCCCTCTGGCAAGTCCAACTTTTCGATCGAGGAGGACTGATCATGCGCAGCGAACAAACCGCGTCGAACGCTTTCGAAGCACTTCGCAATCTCCACATCGGATCGAACCGGGACGCAGAGGCTGCGTCCCACATCGAGCGGCTTCTTCAGCGGGACGCCGAGGGGCAGGCAATGCCTGCTGCCCGGCGGTTCACGAAAACCGGCGAAACCCGGGGCTTCCTCCTCATCGGAAGCCCCGGGAGCGGCAAGTCGCACCTCGTGAACCGGACCTTGGCGAAGATGCCCGCGTTGGTGGATAACGGGTTCGGCCAGCCGCGCTACATTCAATGCTCGGTGCCGAGCCCGGCCACCTTCAAGAGCATGACTCTCGCGCTATTGGAGCAGACTGGTTATTCCGAGGCCAACCCGCGCAAGGAGGCGTGGTCGCTCTGGCAGACCTTCCGTAACCGGCTGCATCGGCTCGAGATTTCAGTCGTCTGGATCGACGAGGCCCACGATCTCTTCTGCGCGGACCGCAAGCTCATCCTCCGCGCGGTGAAGTCTCTGATGCAGGGTGAGAACGCGTGCGTCGTGATCCTGTCGGGGACAGAGGAGCTGGCGGATGTGATCCGCACCGACCCTCAGGTCCAGCGCCGTTTCAGCGCAATGGTTCTTCCTGCCCTCGTCGAGCAAGTCGATGGTGAGGCTTTCGCCGATATCATTGAGGGCTACTGCTCACGGGTTGGCGTGGCGCCCCCCGTTGAAGCCGACCTGATCGGGCGTCTGTTTCACGCCGGACGCTACCAGTTCGGCCGTGCGCTGGAACTCTTTCTCCTCGCTCTCGAGGGCGCGACCGACAAAGGTGCTGCGCGTCTCACGATCGATGATTTTGCGGCGGCGTGGACGATGCTCGAAGCGCGCCCCGCGTCGGAAAACGTCTTCCTTGCGGACAAGTATTGGACGCTCGATCTCGATGGTGACGCGTGCGATGGGGCGCTGCCGCGTCGCACCGAACGCAAGCGGCAGAGGGCATGATCATGCGTCGCCTTTCGCCTCTGCTCCCGTTCAACGATGACGAGACACCTATGTCCTGGGCGGCGCGACAGGCGGCGTTTCATACCGGTGGGCGCGTCAACAACTTCCTCAACGACCTCGGGGTGCCCATCATGGATCTTGCGCGTGGCAACGAGAGCGCGACCTCGCGGCTCTGCGAGATCGCCGGTCAAGATCCGGCACCGGTTCTGTGGAACACGATCAGCTCCGTCGGCAAGCGCCTCCAGAAGCTTCGTGGCGAGGAGTTCGCTACCGAATTCACCACCGGGGCCGTGACGCGCGTATGTCCCTCCTGCCTGGCGGAGGACATGGCGGAACATTCGTATCCGAACGAAGCGCTGCGGCACCGCCTGATTTGGCGGCTGGCTCCAGTGCGGACGTGCGGCACTCACGGCGTCGCTCTCCGTGACCTTCGAAAGGGGACGTGGGACGATGGCGCGCACGAGCTGCAATCCATGCGCGGTGCGATCGAGGACGAAATGAAGCGCCATATGGATCCGCGACCGCGAGCTGTTTCGCCCCTCCAAGACTACGTCATCAAGCGTTTGGAGGGGCATGACGGACCAGCTTGGTTGGACGGGCAGCGGATCGATCAGGCTGTCCGCGCAACCGAGATGCTCGGAGCGCTGATGGCGTTTGGCGCGGAGCAGACGGCCTCGAGCATGTCCGAGACCATGTGGGATGATGCAGGACGCGCCGGGTGGCCCCTCGTCGTAAAAGGCGAGGAGGCGGTTAGAGATCATCTCGTCATTCGGATCGAAGAGCAGGGAAAAGGGAAGGGTGGCGCGAGCCCGCGCAAGGCCTATGGCATGCTTTACAGCTGGCTTTCTGCAAGCCGGCTCTCCAAGGACCCGGGGCCCATCCGCTCCGTCCTGCGCGGTGTCATCCTGGACAATACGCCCATGGTTCTAGGGCATATGCTTCTGGGTGAGCCTGTTGCTCGTCCCAAATTGACTCGTGTGAGCTCGATCGCGGCGGCTGAAGGGATGCATTCCAGCACGGCCGTGAACGTCTTGCGGGCAGCAGGTCTGATTGCGAGCGAGGGGGCAGGTCGCGACGAACTCGTAGTCGACTATCTTTCAGCCAAGCAACTGATCGACAGGGTGAAGCATGCTGTGCCGGTAATCCAAGTGCCAGACATGATGAATACGTCACGTCCTATCGTCGCCGCGCTCATTGAGTTGAAGCTGCTCAAGAGGGTGCAGGAGCAACCGCACCTCGAGAGCAAGATCGGGAAGGCGGTGGACGGTCGGGATATCCGGAACTTGCTGAGATGGCTCGAGGAGCAATTCGAAGCCGTCGAGGTGGTCCCGGAAGAATACGTCTCCATCGCTAAAACGGCGGAAAGGTGTCGCGCCAAGGCGGGCGCCATACTGGAGCTTCTGTTTGGAGGATACCTCAAGAACGTGCTTCGAGACTCCTCGGAAATTGGATTGAACGCGGTCCGCATCGATCCCCAAGAGCTTGATAGTCTCCTGGCATCTCCGCCCGAAAGTGTCTCGGAAGCGGTTCGCTTCCTAATGTAAAGATTCGATCCCCGCCGCCGGCGACGGGTTCTTCGCAACGTCGATCATCGAAATCCGCGACCAATCGAGCACATGCCGCCTTCGGGCGGCATTTTTCTTGAACTTTCGATGGCCATTTTCTGCGTGCAAAATGGTCAAGTGGCCGCCGATCCGACGCAGGCCCAGAAAAATATATTTTAATAACAGCTACTTAAATTCCACCGGAATTAGCTGAATGGCCATTTCCGGCGTGCTCCGACACTAGAAGCCAGAAAAACCAAAAGAGTGCGCAAACGACGCCAAAAGACTGCGCAAGCTCTGTCAAGCCGTTTTGTCAGCGTTTGTTATAGGCTCGTACAACACCACGACCGAAGGTCTAAGCTCCCGACTTGAATGGACAATTCGCTCGGCTCCGTCCAGCGCCGCCCTCTAGGGCTGCTCGAGGGCCTCGTCGACGTCGCGTTTCAGGTAGAGGCCGCCATATTCCTCGTCCGCCGAGCTGAACGGCTCCACCCCGGCTCTCTTGAGGCGGGCAACGAGGCTCTGCCACGAGAAGCCGTGTGATCTCGATGCCGTGCGCAGAGTGTAGAAAGTGGCGTGGAACGCATCCGCATCCTCGCCGGTGATGTAAGGCTGGAGAGCGCCGGTGCGCGGATTGCGGAGCCTTGTGGCGGCCGTATGCCCGTTTGCGACCAGCCGCCTCAGATGTATTGGTCGGCCGATCCCGACTGTTTTCGCGAAGAGCTCCAGAGACATGGCCTCAGGAGCCTCATCGGCGACAGCCGATGCGACCTCGTCGTGGTAGACATAGAGAGCCGCATAGCCGTCAAAATCGGAGTGTCGACCGACGCGACGGATGAGGCCCTCCCTGATGCCGTCAATGATGACGCCTGGATTGATCTTCAAGCGGCTTGCCGATTTCGAGATATGCTCCCAGCCATGCTGGGCCTGGCGAAGCGGTTCTGCGCCGGCGAAGAGCTCGGTCAGCATTGCTTGGCCGGCCCACGGGTCCCAGACCGATTTCGTTTCGGAGGTCTCGAGCGCAGGCTGGAGAATTCCGTCGGCCACCAGACGGTCGAACTGAGACCGTGACATGCCCAGGGACTTGGCGAAGTGAGTGGCTGGCACCAGTCGGGTCATCGCGTTCAGGAGCGGCTCGGCTGCTTCTGCATCGAAGACTTCCCAGGCATCGGGTCGCTGATCGGCGATCAGTCCTCTGCTTCTCAGCATCTTTCGGAGCCGCCGAGGATCGATACCGGTTTCCCGTGACGCCGACTGGACGGAGTGAAGCTTGCGTTGATCGACCGGTTCGCCCAGCAGATCGTCGCCGGTCCCGAGCGGCCAAGTCTCGATGAGATGGGTGCGCAACAACTCGCGATACGGAGCGAACTCGGGAGCGTGTCGGTAATCTCGGGACAGGCGATCGTAGAGGACCGGATAGATCGCTTTCGGACCTCGATGTGGTTCACCAGGCAGATCCTGGAGACGCTGCAAGGCCTCGCGGATGCGCGTCGGACCGTGTCGCGCCACGGCGAAACCCATCTGCAGAAGAGCCCAACGGTCTTCAGGGTGAACATCCGAGGGCGCGGCGGTCTCGTGTCGCATGAGCGCGCTGCCAAGCAGGAAGCAAAACGTAGCAGCTGCATGCAGGGGGTGCTGATCAAGCCAGCACGAGCCTGGTGCGTCTGTCAGGCGTGCCTCGATCCATTCATCGAAGTCGGTCGGCTCCCGTGTCTCGTGGTCGAATACGCCAGATACGATGTCCGACGCGATGGACCGAAAGCGCACGACCGTGTCGTACCGCTCGGTCGGCCGCACGTGGCGCCAAAGGGGAACGAGCGGGTGATCGTGCTTCAGGCAGATCGTCAGGGTGGGCACCGTCCACGTGCCGCGTAGAGCCATCGCCTGTTCGGGTGGCAGAAAGGAGGTGGCCGCATCCTGCCGCAAGCAGACCGGACACCCCCGGATCACCGGGTCGCGGATGAGTTTGCCAGGGAACGGCTCGCCGCGCAGCACGTGGCGCCGCCCTTCCTGTTTCCGCGCTGTCCAAGCCGTCAGTTGAGAGGCATCAGTGCCTCCCAGCATGGCCAGTTCAGCGACCGCCTCGGGCTCACCATCGAGAACGCGCTGGAACGCGATGTCTTGTTCCAGGCCAAAGCCTCGCGCATCAGTTCCATTCACCGCGGCGAGACGCGCCATGAATGAAAAGGCAGTCTCCCGATCAGCGAGGTCGACACGCAACGGCAATGGTCTTCGCAGCATGTATTGGCCTCCGGAGGATTCGACGTGCTTTATCGGTCGCGAGTGGGAGAACGAAAAGCAATAACCCTGATGGCCAATCCGAAAAGCATATTTCTGTCTGCACCGGCAGGTCTGGGCGTTTAGAGGGCCAAGGACAAATCGCACTTATTTATCAGATTCATACTAAGCGTTGCAGCTTTGCGCCACTCCTATAATTTGCGAAAAACTCCTTATCGATATGCGAGATCGCCTTTTCCATAAGACAAATTCAATCGACAAACCGATTGCGAAAAATTGCTTTTCGGCGCGTATCGCGTCTTCCTCGAGCACCCAAAATTCGTAATAGAGAAAATCCAGACTTGCTCACCGAGAGACCCACGCATAGCCACTCAAGTGTCGGAAGGAGATATCGCATGAACTGGGCCACAATCCTCATACGCGTCTATATCTGACCCCCGGCTGCGCGGGGGCCGGTGATCCCCTGCGACCTCTCCAGACAGGATCATGTCTTTGCGACCGGGCCTCCGTGCCCGCGGCGTTCCGCGCTCCCATCCTTTTCATGGAGAGCAAGATGATCCCTCATACCCTCGTAATCCTGACCGACCTCGCGACCCGCCAGATCGAGCCGCGCCCTCATTCCCGGGGAGGAGGTCATGTCTGATAGACCCCAGCCAACCTACGCAGTGGTTCCGTCCGCCCTCGACGTTCCGTCGGAGCGCGCTTTCGTGGAGCGGTTCACCGCGTTCTCCCATCAGTTGAGCCGGAACCTCGGTTCAAGATACGGATCGACCCACGGCAAGATTATGAAGGCGACCAACTTGGCAAAGGAAGCGCATGATCGTCATCTGCGGGCTGCAGGTGTGTCGCGGCTTGTGCGAGACCAGCAGGTTCAGCTGGCGCGCTTGGCCCGCCGTGGTGCCACATTGACTGGGCCTTGCACGCTTCATGCCGTCGACGAGTGGGCGGCTGCGCTCCACGAGGCATCTCCTTGGATGTCGGAGGTGGGCACGTTCCTGATGCGCCACATGCGGCGCGCCGTCGAAAAGGGGCGGTTCGGCCTGAGTATTCCGCCGATCCTGCTCGTCGGGCCTCCCGGTGACGGAAAGACCACCTATGCTCGGCTTATTGCGGAGCTCTCCGGCACGCCGTTTCGCCAAATCGACGTCGGGAGCGGCAGCGCCGGGTTCCGGATCACGGGGCTCGAGCGCGGTTGGAGCAGTGCGCAATCGGGCGTGCCGGTCGAGATGATGCTCGATCGCGGGGTGGCCAACCCGTTGCTCATCGTAAACGAAGTCGACAAAGCTCATGGCGTGCGAAGCACAAAGGGGTCCGTCAACGACTTGGAGACCAGCCTGCTGCAACTGCTCGAGCCGGAAACCGCATCGCGCTTCGAATGTCCATCTCTTCGCGTGCCGTTCGATCTGTCTCGCGCGTCCTGGATCCTGACCGCAAACGACCTGCAGGCGGTGCCCGATCCGCTGGTAGACAGATGCACAGTGTTTCGAATGCCTGAAGTAACGCCCTCCGTCGCGGGGCTGATGTTCGATGCGATTGCGCGGAACCACGAGGTGATCGACCAAGAGCTGCTGTGCCAAGTCCGTGACATGGTCATCGGGGCGTCACGCACCGGAAGTTTAAGCCTGCGGACCATTCAAAGGGTCCTCGCGGGGCTAGAGCAGTTGCCAGGCAACGTCCTTCACTGAACGTTCCACACGAGGTATATTGCCGAGGGGCTATCGAGGTCTGAGCTTTGTGAGATCGCCTGCCGGTCAGACGAGAATCGGCAGGCGAGGCCATTCATTAGCCAGCAGATGCTCCAAATCGACTTGCATGTGGTTAAACATCCAGCACGCATCGGCGCCCGCCCGTGATAATCCCTGACCTGAAAACCGCGACCTTTTCTACTGCGCACGCTTCCAGACCTCGATCATCTCTCGTGGCTTTTTGAAACTACCTTGCGGTGCAGGATGCGTGGAGAGGAGCTGGCGTTCGGTAGGGCTACGTGTCGTTCATGCGCCCAAACCTGGAATGTAAATTCACCAGGGATAAGGCGAACACGCAGTTCGGAAGGCGAGCTGCTGCTCGCTGCATCATAGCAGTGCAGCAGCGATGCGCACCGGGTGAACGGTTACGTTTTCATCCATAGTCGATGCATCCGATAGGGAAGCAGACTTGCCGAAGCTCAAACGAAATGATCTCATTGAACTCTAATGTTTCGCACTCAGCGCTTACGAAGAGCAAACTCTTGGATTAAATAGCGTTATAAAAACGATGCACGCTAAGCCGATCTTTAGTAGCGCTAAGTTGTTGTTGATTTTATAGGGCTTGCTATGAAACTGGTTGCACTAGAGGTGGAGAACTTTCGTGCTTATAAAGATCGGCGGAGAGTCGAGCTTGACGATCTAACCACACTCATCGGCAAAAATGACGTCGGAAAGTCAACCCTCCTGGAGGCACTTGAGGTATTTTTCAATAATGATGTAGTTAAAATCGAGAGCTCCGATGCGAATGTAGAATCGGACCATAGATTGGTCTCGATCATGTTTGAATTTGAAGATTTCCCCAAGACGATCACTTTGGATGCTGGTGCAGAAACAAGCTTGGCAGATGAGTATCTTCTAGCAGAGAATGGTAAACTTCAAATTGAGAAAGTTTTTGACTGCTCCAAGCCTAAACCTAGTGAGCAGTTTTTTTTTGGTTTGTAGTCATCCCTCAGCCAAAGGTTTCAATGATCTTCTCAGCCTAAAAGAATCTGGGTTGCAGGCCAAAGTTAAGGACCTGGGCCTAAATGTTGCGCTAAAGGGCAATCCTAAAATGCGCAAGGCAATCTGGGAGAGCGCCGAGGATCTTGACCTGAAGCCTCAGAGACTGGAGCTTGGGAAAGGCAATGAAGATGCAAAGAAAGTTTGGGATAAGCTAAACGGCTACCTTCCCATGTTCGCACTTTTTCAGAGTGACCGCGCGAGTAGGGATAGCGACAACGAGGTTCAAAACCCACTTAAGGGTGCCATCAAGGCGGCTATCGCTGAAGCAGCCGAGCACATTCATGAAATTGAGGAGCTTGTGCGGACAAAGGCAGAAGAAATTGCAAGACTTACACATTCTTCCTTGACCGAAATTGACCCAAAGCTCGCAGAGTCATTGACTCCAAAATACAATCCACCTCAGGCCTCGAAGTGGGCTGGATTGTTTTCGCTTGGGATGGAAGCGAACAATGGCATTTCTTTGAATAAGCGTGGCAGTGGTGTTCGACGAATGATTCTCGTCAGTTTTTTTAAGGCGGAGGCTGAACGCCGTTTGAAGACATCCGCCAAATCTAACATCATATATGCCATTGAAGAACCGGAAACGTCGCAACACCCAGACAATCAGCGGGTGCTCATGAACGCCTTTAGAGACCTCGCTTCAATGCCCGGTTGTCAAGTGGTGCTAACAACACACAGCCCAGGTCTCGCCGCAGACCTTCCGACGGAAAGCATCCGGTTTATCCAGAACCCAGACGGAGCGCATGTTCCCGACATTACTTCGGGTGCCGATGTCTTCGGAGAGGTGGCTGGAGTTTGAATAGCCCCGTGTATCGTGGACGCCTTCTTCGCTAATTTTGAGGCAAGGAGGCCATGATGAGCAGCAGCAAGTTCAGCGATGAGTTCAAGCGGGACGCGGTCGCGCAGATCACCGAGCGGGGCTACCCGGTTAGGGAAGTATCGGAGCGTCTCGGGGTCAGCCCGTATTCGCTCTACGCTTGGAAGAAGAAGTTCGCGAAGGCGTCATCGGGAGAGGCGGAGAAGGACACGGAGATCCGTCGGCTCAAGCGTGAACTCGTGAGAGTGACGGAGGAGCGGGATATCCTAAAAAAGGCGACCGCGTATTTCGCCAGGGATGCAAAGTGAGATACGCGTTCGTGGCCGAGCATCGCGGGCAGTTCTCCGTCCGGGCCATGTGCCGTTGCCTGCGCATCCAGCCGAGCGGCTTCTATGCGTGGTTGAAGGCGCCGCCCCGCAAGCGTGCCCAGGAAGACGCCCGCCAGACCGAACTGCTGAAGGAGGCCTGGGTCGAAAGCGGCAAGGTCTATGGGCACCGCAAACTTCACGACGATCTTCTCGAACAGGGCGAAGACGTCTGCCTGAACCGCGTCGCGCGCCTGACCGGGCTGGCCGGGATCACAGCACAGATCGGCTACAAGCGCCGACCCGGGAAGTATGGTGGCAAACCCTCGGTCGTGGTCGACAACACTCTGGATCGGCAATTCGACGTGGAGGCGCCGGATAAGGTCTGGGTGACCGACATCACCTACATCCGCACCCAGGAAGGCTTCGCCTACCTCGCTGTCGTAATAGACCTGTTCTCTCGGCGCGTGGTCGGATGGTCCATGCAGTCGCGCCAGACGACCGACGTCGTGCTCCAGGCTCTGCTCATGGCCACATGGCGGAGGAAGCCGAAGGCTAAGGTGCTGATCCACTCCGATCAGGGAAGTCAGTTCACCAGCATGGACTGGGCCGCTTTCCTGAAAGCCCATGACCTCGAGCACTCCATGAGCCGTCGAGGCAACTGCCACGATAACGCCGTCGCCGAAAGCTTCTTCAACCTGCTCAAGCGCGAGAGGATCAGGCGGCGCAGCTACCGCACCCGAGAGGAAGCCAGGCGAGACGTGTTCGACTACATCGAGATGTTCTACAACCCGAAGCGCAAGCACGCGCGGAACGCAATGCTGTCGCCCCTCGAGTTCGAGCGGCAGCAGAAACTGAGGAACGAGGGCGTCTAAGAAATTCGGGGCTATTCAGATAGACCAGAGGCCGACCATGCACTAACAAACTAACCGGACCACCCGGTGGGGGCAGACCATTACTGTTTGCGCATACTATTGGCGTCTTTTGGCGCGATGCGGAGATCAAGTCATTGATATTAAATTATTAAGTTCGAATGCGAATCGCGTCCGAGCATTCTTGCGCACTGTTTTGCCGTGTCTGGCTCTGGAGCACGAAGATCAGCTAATGGTCGCAAGGCGCCAGCTTTTCTCCGACTTGGCAATATCGATCCGACGCGAAGCGATCATATGCGGCAGGATACGGTCGGGCTGACGATCTGGGCTCTCACGGCCTCTGCCGTTCCAGATCGAGAACGCCCATGTCGATGCTCACGGCTTCAAGATGCTCGGCCATAGCGTGATGCGCGGCCGGGGCGTCGCCTGCCGCGATGGCGTCGACCACACGCGCGTGTTGATCGCTATGAACCTTGGTGAACTCGTCGACGCCTATCCGGCGATAGGTGCGGTCCCATTCCCGTTGCCAGACGGCCCGGCACCGGGCGCTGGAGAAGTGACGCAGAAGGGCGATCAGGACCGGGTTGCGCGCGACATGCGCGATCGACTGATGGAAGGCGTCGTCTGCACGCTCGCAGGCCGCACGATCGCGCGCCGTTCGGCCGTCCTCCAAACGGGCGCGCAGAACACCGAGCTCGTCGGGAGTGGCACGGTCCGCAGCGGCAGCTGCGATCTGCGGTTCAAGCAGTCGGCGAGCATCCATCAGGTCCGCCGAGGTCGTCGCCTCCAACAACAACGTATCTTTCACCGGGCGTCCCAATGGCGCGCGGCCTCGAAACGTCCCCTGTCCGACGTGCCGCCAGACCTCGCCCTCCGCCTCGAGCGCAGCCAAGGCGGTACGAAGTGTCTCTCGACTGCATCCGACAAGATCTTTCAGGACACGTTCCGGCGGCAGGCGATCTCCCGACGCCGGGGCACGCTCCTCGAGAACCCGCCACAGCTGCGCTTTCGCCGTCTCTCTTTTCGTCCGCATGCGCCCGCTCCGGTTAAGACCAATATCCGGACCATAGCCACAGTCTGAGGAGAGAACACCTGCACATCCGTCTCGTACAGGAACGCTTTCGCAGAATCTTTGCGTCGGCAACCGGGCGGATGCGCGCCGGGGTCGGTGCGCTTATCGGAATCAGTTTCTGTGCGATGCTTGTCAGCGTCGGCGCCGCACGACATGCCAGTCGGAGCGCTTCTCGGCCGGCTGGCAGTACAGGGAAGCGAGGTCGTCCCGGTGACGCGACACGCCCGCCTCGTCGGTATCCTGACGCGCTCCGACATCATGCGTTTGCTGCTTCATGGCGCGGCGGAGCGTTCGGGCGCATAGCGTTGGGTTGAAAAGCCACCCCTCAATGCTCATGATAGCAAGAGGCGAGGACGGCCTCGCTCGGCCAATCGGCCAACACGCGGGACGGCCCGATCAACAATCGGAGCCTCTCTCATGCGTAGCACCGCAGACCGTATCCGTCAGGCCGTCAGCTTCGAGCTCATCGGAATTCTAATTGTCACACCGCTCTTTGCCTGGGGCTTCGATCATCCGATGGGTGAGATGGGCATCCTGGTGGTGCTCGGCGCCACGGCGGCAACAGCCTGGAACTATCTTTTCAATCTCGGCTTCGACCACCTGTTGAACTGGCGGCGCGGCGATGTCCGCAAGACCGTGCCGCTTCGGCTGGTCCATGCCGTTCTGTTCGAAGCGACCCTTCTGGTCCTTCTGCTGCCACTCTTTGCCTGGTGGCTCGAGATCTCGCTGGTTGCCGCGCTGGTGATGGAGATCTCGTTTGCGACCTTCTACATGGTCTATGCCTTTGTCTTCACATGGGGCTACGACCTCGTCTTCCCACCGGAACAGACGGGACAGGCACCGACGTGACTGGAGACGAGACCACTGGGGGCACGAGACCCTGCGCGGCGCATCTCCTTGTCGATGGGCACTTGATTGATCCAGAGACCGCTCGGGACGTCGCCCGGTTCCGCCGCGCAGAGCGCGCGCGGCTTGTTGCCGAGCGTGCATTATCCTCGCACGAGCGAGAGAGAGCGACAGCCTTTTTGATCGATGGTTTGAACCGGATCGTCAGCCTTGAGGCCGGCATGTCCCTCGCCGTCTATTGGCCAATCCGCGGCGAGCCGGACCTGCGCCCGTGGATGCATGCCGCCCATGCTGCCGGTGTCCGGCTTCTGCTGCCTGTGGTGGTCGAAGACCATGCGCCGCTCGAGTTTCGAACTTGGTCTCCGGAGAGCCGCATGACCCGCGGTGTCTGGAACATCCTTGTGCCGGCCGATGGCGAGCCGGGTTTGCCCGACACAGTGATCGCACCGCTCGTGGGGGTCGACGACGATCTTTTTCGTCTCGGAAATGGCGGAGGATATTACGACCGGACCCTGGCTCGGCTGGAGCCGCGGCCACGAATTATCGGCGTCGGCTTTTCCGGATGCCGACTGCCCACGATCTATCCAATGCCCTGGGACATCCCGATGACGGAGGTGCTGCTATCGGAGGGCACCCATCTGGCGTGACCTTGTCGTCAGAACATGAAGAACACCGCAGTCAGGATAGCACCGATGCAGACGATCAAGGCCCGGAGATAGACCGTGTTCCTGATGCGCCGAGCTTGTTGCGCTCCGATGTATCCGCCCAGCGTGGTCGCGAGGGCCAGGATCGTGGCAGGTTCCCAGGCAATCAGGCCGGCGGTTGCGTAGGTTGCAACGGAGACCAGTGAGAGCACCGCGGAGAGCAGGTTCTTCAGGCCATTCATCCCATGCAGGTTCTGGAAACCGATCAAGCCGAATACGGCCAGGAGCATGATCCCCAATCCGCCGTTGAAATAACCGCCATAGGCAGCAACGAGGAAGAGCGCCGCAGCCGAGAGTGCCGGTCCGACACTCCACCCCCGCGCGCGGACCACCGCGACCAGACGCGGACCGGCAGCGAAGAGAAGCGTGGCCGTCAGCAAGAGCCATGGCACGATGCCCACGAACGCGTCGCCCGGTGTGATCAGAAGAAGCCCGGCGCCCGCAAGCCCGCCGAGGGCTGCAATCAGGAGGATACTGCCCAACCGGAGGCTCCCCTCCGCGCGAATATCGCGCCGGTATGCCCAGGCACTCCCGATATAACCGGGCAATGCGGTCATCGTCGCCGTGGCGTTCGCCATGATTGGGGGCACCCCAAGCCAGACGAGGACCGGAAAGGTGAGGAGCGTGCCGCCCCCGGCAATGGCATTCACCATACCGGCGAGAAAGCCGGCAATTATGAGAATGACGATCGATAACATCTGGGCATCCTTGCAAGAGAAGGAATGCCTTTACGCCCCACAGTATTTGGTCTGCAAATTGGTCTTGTATGTGCCCGCCTTGCACTTCGGTTCACGACGCTTGGACCGAGTTCGGACTTGACCGGGACGCCGTGCTGAGCGGACTGCAGCCTCGCGCTTAACATCACAAAGTCGGTCGCGCGCGTCACGCACAACTCCTCGAGCGCCCATAAACGACGACCGAAGTGACAAGCCTGTTTGCCGTCAGGCCTCGATCATCTCGCGCAGCTCTCGGATGCGCCCTTGCGGTGCGGGATGCGTCGAGAGGAGCTCTGGCGGCCGGTTGGGCTGTGCGTCCTGCGTGCGCTCCCAAAGGCGAATGGCGGCGTCAGGCTGGAAGCCGGCTTCGCTCATGAGGGCGAGGCCCAGACGGTCCGCTTCGAGTTCTTGCTGGCGACCGTAGGGTAGAGCCACCCCGTAGCGCAGGCCCAGCCCGAGCGCCGCCATGATTTCCTCGTCGAACTCGATGTCGGATTGCCTCAGGAAGAAGGCCACGACGCGCTGAAGTGCGTTCTGAGCGCGTGCGTTGCCCATGCGCTCGCGCACATGGTCCGCCTGCAGGTGGCCGATTTCGTGGCCGATCACCGCGGCCAGCTGATCCGGACTTTCGGCCAACTCGTAGAGCCCGCGGTAGACGCCGATCCGTCCGCCAGGAAGTGCGAAAGCGTTCACCTGATCGGACTCGAATGCCACGACCTCCCAATTGGCGGGCATATCGCCCGCAGCCTCGATGAGGCGAATGGATAAGCCGCTCACGGTGTCCCGGAAGGCCCGGTCGCTGCTTTCGGGAACATCCGCGCGGATCCGCTCCCAGGCCTCAGCCCCCATTTCCGCAGCTTCCTGCTCGGACACGAGGACGGACGCGCGGTCGCATGCCGGCAGCGTTGCGATGGGAAGCGTCGCGACACCGGCAAGCACGCCTCTTCGGGTAACGTGGCAATTGCAGTTCATGGACAGCTCCGTGGCTTTGAAAGGACTACCTCAGAGGTCCGCGTGAAGTTCCCCTGGAGAATGGCCTATCCTGAAGAGACAGCTGCCATCCGCCATCACGTTACACGTCCATGGGCGTGACGATACCTTCGAAGTGGCCGTACTCGTCGAAGACCAGGACCATGTGCGCAGGCGCTGTCCTCAGCCGATCAACCACGTCAAGCGCGTCCTGACCGGCTCACCCACCATTGCGACATCGTCGAGACCGACAACGAGAGCTGGCGCTTCAAGACACGAGCCTGAGCCCCAGAACATCGCTGGCCCGATCCGGTTGCGCTGTATGATGGTTACACCGCATCGGGCCAGCTTCCGGTGCGCTCAGAGGGGTCAATCTTCGGCGCCGATAGGGGGTCAGAATTGGACGCCGATTGACAGAATAATAGGCGGACTCGCCCAAAGGCAGCATCACGAACAGCGTGAACAGCAACAGCGCTGGCAGCAGCAGGATCAGCGCGGCGGTCACCCGCCCGTTGGACAGGCTGCGACGCAGACGGTCGGACGCCGGCAAGCGCCGGGACGTGGCGGCAGTGGCCTGCAGTCTCTCCGAAACGGTGAAATCGAGGAGGCCGACGCGCAGAGGAGATGCGCGCCGGCCGAGAAGGCTTAGCGGAAGTCCCAAGCCTCCCGGACTTGCGCGGCTCCTTCTTCCGGCGTGATCGCGCCTTGCGCGAGGTCCGCCGAAACGTCGTTCACCGTCGCCCCGACCGATGCTCCGAGGAATTGGTCGAGGAAGATCTGGTGATAGCTGCTTTCCTCGATATGGGTGGCAACTGTGCGGTAGAGCTGGTTTTCCAGCGCATCGGAGGTGCCTTTGGCCACCGGGATGACGATCTCCTGGCTGGCGGCCTGGCGCTGGTTTTCCTCGTTCAGCATGAATGCGAGGAACTCGACCGCCTCGGGCTCCGCCGAGGAGGACACCGCCCAGCCGTTGATCCCGCCGAGCGTGGCGGCCTCGCCTCGTTCGGTCACCGGATCGGCAATGGTCGGGAAGCTGATGATCCGCATCTCGTCATCCGAGAGCCCGCCGCTCGTCGAGCGTTCGCGCATCGGCAGGTAGTCCCAGTCGCCCATCAGGTAGAAGGAACTCGGGACGCATTCTGGAGCAAATCATCCAACCTCATGATTCTGCAAAAGCGGTCTTGAGGTTATGTATGCAGAAGCGCTCGCTCCGCCGGTTGCACTTCGACCTCATGCCAACCAAGGTGCGGCACAACACTGGTGGGATGCGACATCCAGCCGGTCACGACACGGGTTTTGGGAGGAGCCAATGGTCATCCGCGCCATCGACGGGCTGAACGAGATCGTCGGGAGGATTGTCTCGGTGGTCGCGGTCGTCTTCGCCGCGATCATCATCTACGACGTGGTGATGCGCTATGCCTTCAACGAACCCACCCGCTGGGCCTTCGACGTCTCGAAGCAATTGTACGGGTTCTATTTCATCTTGCTGGGCGGATACGCGCTGCGCCATCGAGCGCATGTGAACGTTGATCTCGTGACGGAAAAACTCGGCCCGGGCGCGCTCAAAGCGGTTGAGGTCGCAGGCTACGCCATCTTCTTCTTTCCATTCGCCTGGGTCTTCCTGACGCGGTCGTGGGAATTCGCCATGCGGTCCTGGACCCAGGGCGAGACCACCTACGGTGCGATTCAGATGCCGGTCTATCCGCTGAAAATGGCGATGTGCGTCGCCGCCGGGCTTCTGCTGCTGCAGGGCGTCTCGGAGGTTCTCAAGATCATCCTCAACCATCGCGAGGACCAGGCATGAGCCCCGAACCTCTCGCACTCTGCATGTTCGGCCTGCTGCTATTGGGCCTGTTCATGGGTCATCCGCTGGCGTTCGTCCTTGGCGGGACCGCCGTTCTCGGCGCGATCCTCGCGGGCAAGACGATGGTGCTGGGGATCGTCATCAACCGCATCTTCGGCGACGTCCTGGACAATTACACGCTGATCGCGATCCCGCTTTTCGTGCTGATGGCTCGGTTCCTGTCGGATTCCGGCGTCACCGACCGGATGTTCGAGGCGCTGCGCTTGCTGCTCAGCCGGGTCCGTGGCGGTCTCGCGCTGGCGGTCGTGTTCATCTCGATCCTGCTGGCGGCGACCACCGGCATCATCGGTGCGTCGATAACCGTGATGGGCGTGATGGCGCTGCGCCCGATGCTGCAATACGGCTACGCACCGACGCTGACGACGGGCGTCATCGCCGCTTCGGGGTGTCTCGGCATCCTGATCCCGCCGTCGATCATGCTCATCCTGATGGCGAGCTACTCCCCGCTATCGGTGGGTGAGCTCTTCGCGGGCTCGATGATTCCCGGCGTGCTTCTGGGGCTCGCATACGCGCTCTATGTCTACGTGATCTCCGTGCTCCGTCCCGACCTGGCTCCGGCGGTCGAGCCGGATGAGAAGATCAGTCGCGGTGCGCTCTTGCGGATGCTGGCCCTCGAGGCGCTCCCGCCGCTGGTGCTGATCTTCGGCATCCTCGGATCGCTCCTCGCCGGCATCGCCACCGCGACCGAGGCCTCGGCGATCGGCGCCGTGCTGGCGCTGCTCATCGTGATCCTGCGCGGTCGCTTCACATTATCGACCTTCTACGGTGCGATGCTCGAGACCGGGCGAACGTCGGCCATGATCCTGTTCATCGTTCTGGGAGCGACGGCCTTTACCGGTGTGTTCAACATAACCGGCGGCCTGCGCGCGACGCAGGACATCATTCGCTCGCTCGACATGGAGCCTTGGATGCTGCTGACCATGATGATGGCCATCGTCTTCGTCCTGGGCGCATTCCTCGATTGGACCGGGATCGTGCTGCTGTCTTTCCCGATCTTCCTGCCGATCGTGCAGGAGATGGAAGGCGTGAGCCTTCTGTGGTTCGTCGTCCTGATGGCGGTCGTGCTGCAAACCTCTTTCCTGACGCCACCCTTCGGATACGCGCTGTTCTATCTGAGGTCTATCGCGCCACGTGAGGTCAGGACAGGTCACATCATCCGGGGCGTCCTGCCGTTCATCGCGATCATCGTCGTGATGTGCTTTCTCGTGGCGTTCTTCCCTCAACTCGTCACCTGGTTGCCGTCCGCGCTCTACAGCTGAGGCAACCCTTGATGTCCCGGCCAGCGGTGCCGGGGCGTCCGTTCCAACCAAAAACCGTTCTTCTAGGAGGAGACTGAAGATGACGACTAAGGCACTCGCATTGGGCACGGCGCTCGTGGCCGTGACGGCCGCGCCGGCCCTGTCCCAGGAAAGCTGGACGATGACCACGACCTGGCCGTCTTCGCTCGAACTGATCGAGACGGATCGCCACTTCGTCGAACTCGCCAATGCACTGACCGGCGACGAGCTCCAGATCGAGTTCTTCGAGGGCGGCTCGCTGGTCCCCGCGGGCGAAGTCTTCGGCGCTGTGGAGTCCGGGACCGTGCAAGCCGGTGGCGACTGGCCGGGATATTGGGCGGGCCGCGACTCCGCGTTCTCGCCGCTCGCGACGACGCCGGCTCTGTTCAACGCGGTCGACTACGTCAACTGGATCCAGCAATGGGGCGGGGCGGAGCTTTACGACGAGATCTACGGCCAGTTCGGCATGGTCTATCTGCCCTATGGCGTGACTAACAACGAATCCGGCTTCCGCACCACGGACGAGCCCATCCGCACGCTCGAGGATCTTCAGGGCAAGCGTTTGCGCCTGTCCGGTCTCGAGCAGGGGCGCCTGCTTGAACGTCTGGGCGGCAACCAGGTCTCGATGGCCGGTGGCGAGATCTACCAGTCGCTCGAGCGCGGAGTCATCGACGGGGCGGAATTCTCGACGCCCAACGTCGATTTCTCGGCCGGCTTCCAGCAGGTCACGGATTACTGGGCGACTCCCGGCTGGCACCAGTCGGCTTCGGTCTTCGGTGTGATGATCAACCAGCAATCCTGGGACGCGCTGTCCGAAGAGACGCAGAACAAGCTGGAGATCGCGGCTGAAGCCACGCTGCTGTGGTCGCTGGCCTTCACGGAAAAGCGCGCGACCGAGGCCTATGCCAAGTTCGAGGAAGAGGTCGAGATCAACCGCTACGACGACGAGACGCTCGAGCAGGTTCAGCAGATGGCCAACGAGGTGATCGTCGAGACCGCGTGCGAAAACCCGAACTCGGCGAAGGTTTATCTCAGCATGATCGAGTATCTGGACGACTACGCCAAATGGCGTGACGCGTCGGCGCCGTACAACCTCGGCCGCACGCCCAATGGCCCGGATGCCGAGGCCCTGCGCGAATGCGCCGGCTGATCGACACCGATCCTGAATAAAGACTTGGTGCCCGCCTTCTGGGCGGGCATCTGGCAACCTCTCGATTTGCGTGAAGGCGCCTCGCCACGAGCGACGACCCTTCCGCTCGATGAGACGCACTGTTCCCCTACCCTCCGGCAGCGCGACCGTCCGCTTCCAGAGATATCACACCGCTGGCACGCCGATCACATAAGGATGGGCCAGGAGGAGCGCGGCGAACACTGCGATACCAAGCATCAGCCGCAGGATCAGAAACAACCATGACCGAGGCGCATGGAAACGTGCGCCGGCCTTGCGTGCCGTATCGAGGGCCTCCCAGTTCGACGCGCCCATCACGGCTCGCTTGCGCCGGTCGATCATGGCCCGGCCGACAATCGCGAAACTGCCCAGCACGCCGAACAGGATCACAAACGAAAGATCGCCGTTGGGCAGCAGGTGGACACCCGCCCAGATCGCAAGCGCCAGGAGAACGGGGTGCCGTGTCCAGCCCACGATGCCGGAGCGCGCGGGATCGAACCTGTCGTTTCGCGCCCCGCCAAAGGAAAACGGGTTTGGCCGTGCGATGCTCAGCGCGAGGATCACGCATACCGCCAGCATCCCCAGATGCGCCGCGTGGCGGTGCCAGCTCAACTGCGGCCAGAGCTGCACATGAGGAGCCTCGCCCGCAGCCCAGATCAGGATCGCGAGCATCCCGACCGAAAGGATCGAATAACCAGCGCGGAAGCCGCGTTCACCGATCCTGTCGACAAGGCGCGCCTTGACCGGCGGTCGCACGGGGATCGAGTGCGTCAGGAAAAAGACCGCGAATACGGCGGCGAAGCCTGCCCATCCCATCCTTATTTCTCCGGTCTTGGACGCAGAAGAGCAGGGCCGTAGACAAGTGCGAAGCCTGCGAATGCGGCCAGCCAGAGCGCCCCTGAAAGATGCGTCAGGCCCGAATGAACACTGCCGAGGTAGCGGCTCAGGACCGAGCCGAAGATACAGAAGTAAATCGCTACGGTTGCCCGGTTCGCGGTGAGTGACTGACCCGTATGGCCAAGGGTGGCGCGGGTCATCACGGCGAGCGTCATCGCGCCGATCGCCCCGGCCATCCAGAGGTGCTGCGCCCCGGTGGTGCCGCGAGTGCCGAAGATTTGCTCAAGCCCGATCGCAAGCGCACCCAATGGAATGAACAGGTAGGCTGCGTGCAAAACCCAGAGGAGGGGCTCGCGCCACGTGTGCAGGGGTGTCCAGCGAGCCTGTCGGGCAAGATGAAGGCCGCCGAATGCAATCAGCGCCGCTGCGGATTGCATGTCGCGAGGCCCCGCGACCCAGAGCATCAGGAGGGCGATGCTCGCCAGCAGAACGGCCCTGTCGAAACGCTGCATCGGCGGCACAGGACGCACAGGATTGTTTTCCTTCGCCAGCCAGTTTCGGGTGAAGGACGGGATGATCCGTCCGCCGATCACCGCGATCATCATGATGCCGGTCGCGAGGCCGAGACGCAGCCCAAGCCCTTGCGCGGCGTAAGCCCCCGTAAGGGCCTCGATATGGAAAATGCCATTGGCCAGCACGAAGACGGCAAGGAGGCCGAGGACAATCAGATTGCGCCAGTTCCGGCCCGCCACGATCTCGCGCAGGATCAGGCCGCCGAGAAAGAGCGGAAAGGCCAGATCGAGGGCAGGGGCGACCGCTTCGGGAAGATGGCTCGAAACCAGCACCGCGACACGGCCCGCGACCCACAGAGCGAAGAGCGCCGCCAAGCGCCATCCTGCTATCGGCAAGCGGCCGGTCCAGTTGGGCACCGCCGTCAGCAGAAACCCTGCCAGAACCGCGCCGAGATATCCGAAGAGGAATTCATGCGCGTGCCAGGACACCGGGTCGAACCGCGTCGGCAGAGCAAGCGCGCCGGACAGGGCAGGCAACCATAAAGCCATCGCGAGAGCGACCCAGAGCGCGCCAAAAAGGAAGAAGGGCCTGAAGCCGAAGCTGAAGAGCGCTGGTCCATGCCAAACCGGCATGTGTTCCGCTGATGTATCGGCCATCATCGTGATCCTGTTCTGGTGCGCGTGGTCTTGAGCACTGTGCCGTCCTCGGAGCAGGTCAGGCGCACGCGCATGTCATCGTGAAAGAAGGTGAGCCGGATCTTTCCGGCGTCGTCGCCTTCGCCCGTCTCCAGCCGGGTCTTGATACGGCCGTCACGCATTCGGTCGCGGACCTGGGCGGGTGTCAGTTCCAGAAGCCCTGCGAGATCGGCGGCGTCGATGGTGGGCTGGCCCGTTTGCATGTCGATCTTCATATCGGCTCCTGTCTGTCGGCCAAGTTCATGAGGTGGCGGATATGGCGGGCGAAATACCACGTTGCCGGTGCGCCGATCACGCAGCCCAGGGTCAGCGACACGGCCGTGGATGCGACCGGTCCGCCGACCCAGCTGAAGATCAGCGAGGCGAAAAAGACGTTCACCGCTGCTGCCCCGGCCCCGAACGGATAGAGCGCCAGCGCGATGCGCCGGGTGGACCACCCCTGCCGGGTCATCTGCGCGACACCAGTTTTTGCACGGCGATCATGGACACGACGAGCGCAATGCAGGCCATCGCGTACCAGAATTCCGCGGTGGCTGACTGGGCTTGCGGGATGGGCCGGTCGAAGCTCTCGGCAAGGGCGGGCGAGGCGAAGAGCGCGGCGAAGGGAAGGATAAGTCTGCGCATGTCAGGTCTCCTGTGTCAGGGTCCGGTAGATGTCGGGCAAGGCCCGGGTCAGGCGTTCGGGATCGGGCAGAAGGGTGAAGCCGCCGCGTCCGAAGATGCGTGCGAACCAATCCTGCCCGTCCTCGTCGATGATGATGCCGTGCAAGCTTTGCCCTGCATTTCGAGCTTCGCGCACGGCCATGTGGCTGTCCTCGATACCGTGCTGGCCCTCGTAATGGTCAAGGTCGTTGGGTTTGCCGTCGGTCAGTACGATCAGGAGTTTTCGGGCACTCGACTGCTCCGACAAACCTGCGCTGACATGGCGGATCGCGGCGCCGAGGCGCGTATAGTGGCCGGGGCTTAGCGCTCCGATATTGGCGGTGATCTCGGGCGACATGGGGGCGTCGAAATTCTTGCAGCGCGTCAGGAACACACGGTCCCTTCGCAGCGAGGAGAAACCCCAGATGCCAAGACGGTCGCCCGCCGCATCGATGCCCCCGGCCAGCGCCGCCATTGCCTCCCGCGCCACCTCTATGACCGAAGTGTCGCCGATGGCGGCCTCGGTAGAGCGGGATGTGTCGATCAGGAAGGCCACCGACAGGTCGCGCTCGGTCTGGCGAGCCGATTGCCAGATGCGATCCGAGCCGCGCCCGGTGGCGGCCAGGTCCGCGCGGGCCGTCAGCAGGGCGTCGAGGTCAAGCTCGGAGCCGTCGACCTGCCGCGGTTGCAGGATCCTGCGCGGGCGTAGCGCCTCGAACTGGCGGCGGACCTCGCGCAGGCGGCGGGCGTCGGGCACGAATGCCGTACCGCCGGGGCGCGCGGGCGCGTCCAGCACGCGGCAATGGCTGGTCATGTAACTTCGGCTGCGGTGGTTCCACTCGGGATAGGTATATTTCCCGGCCAGCGCCTCGTGATCGGCGTCGGCGGGCGACAGGTCGAGATGCAGGCGCAGGCGGGTCGCGGCCTTGCGATCCTGTTTCGACAGGGTGATCCGGTCCTGGTCGTCGGCGGCCTTCTGGGCGTTCTCGTCGTCGTCATCATCGACGCTGCGGTTGATGTTCATCGACTCGACCCAGGACAGGATCGACTCGAACCGGTGGATGATGAAGCTGTCCTTGCGGTTCTGCTGATCCTGATCCTTGCGTTCACCCGACTTGCGGCTGGTCTGTGCGGTATTGGGCGGAGGCGCGGCTGGATCCGCCTGCTCTTGGCCCGCCGGTGCGCCGCAACCGGGGTCGGCAAAGCGCAGCCAAATTGGCACGGGTGCTGCGGGCATGTAGCCGCGTGGGGCTTGGGCAGGCGCAAGCGTGGGTTTCGTCCCGCAAAGCTGGTCGAGAATGGCGGCTTCCATGGACGCCTCCTCGGCAGGCCGGATGACCTTCGGACGTGTCTCGGCGCAGTGTAGAGCCATCTGTGCATAGCTTTGTCGCAGCCCGGGACAGACGGCATAGGCTGCGTCCGCTGCGGCCATGTTGGCGCGGATCTGGGCGCAGTCGAGCGCGGCTCCGTCCACGGCGAAGTCGAACGCGGCGATGTCGGAGCAGGCCGCCAGCGCCGTCAGCCAGAAATAGGCAGCACGGTTCAGCGCGGGTTCCGGAAAGGCGGCGATGACGGGCGGCAGGGCCAGGCGTTCCCCGTCGAAACGCGCGACCCATTCGTGGTCCCTCTCGGCCCCGACCCTGCGCCGGAGGGGCCGGCGGTGGCGCACCAGCGTCGCGGCAGCTTCGGAGAGTTCCACATCCGGCGCCCCGCCCAGCGAGCGGAAGAGCATGGCAAGGCTGGGTCGGAGCGGGGCGAGCGTAACGCTGGCCTGCGGGTAGCTGACCTCGGCCCCGATCCCGCTGGCCATGTCGTGCCAGAGGTTGCCGACGGTCTCTTCGGGTTCCATGAGATCGAGAAAGTGCATCGCGCTTACCCGTAGATCGTCTCGACGAGGTCGCGCAGCGCCTGCTGCACGTCCGGCTCGTCGCTGAGAGGTTCGATGACGGCGGCCTCGAGCGCCTGAATGACGCCCATACCCCCCGCCATCAGGGTCGCCGCATAGATCAGCAGGCGGGTCGAGACGCCTTCCTCCAGGTCCATGCCCGACAGTCGCCGGATATGGCCCGCGAGCCGCACCAGCGGCGCGACGCGTCCCGGCTCCAGCCGGCTTTCGGCGGCGACCACGGCGATCTCGGTTTCCGCATCCGGAAAGTCGAAGGAGATCGACAGGAACCGTTGTCGGGTAGAGGGTTTCAGCCGCTTGAGCACGTTCTGGTAGCCCGGATTGTAGGACGCCACGAGCATGAAGCCCGCAGGCGCCACAAGTTCTTCGCCGGTGCGGTCGATCATCAGGGTGCGGCGCGTGTCCGTCAGAGGGTGCAGGACCACGGTGACGTCCTTGCGCGCCTCGACCACCTCGTCGAGATAGCAGATCCCGCCCTCGCGCACGGCGCGGGTCAGGGGGCCGTCAACCCAGACCGTCTCGCCGCCCTTGAGCAGGTAGCGCCCGATCAGGTCCGCGGCCGACAGGTCGTCATGGCAGGCCACGGTATAAAGCGGCTTGCCCAGCCGGGCAGCCATATGTTCGACGAAACGGGTTTTGCCGCAGCCGGTCGGCCCCTTCAGAAGAAGGGGCAAACCGTTGTCATGGGCCGTCTCAAAGAGGTCGCATTCGCGGCCAGTGGGCTGATAGAACGGCAGGGTGGGTTTGCTTTCCATGTTCATGGCTCACTCTCCCGGAACAGGGTTTGCAGGGCCGGGGGTGATGACCTCTTTCCGGCGCACGACCAGCATCGAGTAGATGAAAAGGAGTGCCCCGATCACCACGGCGGCCCCGGCGCCGAAGCGCATCAGGTAGAAGACCGAGAGGCTGTCCTGCACGTCCATGTAGTAGTCGCCCACGACGCGCTGCATGTGCGTCTGGATGGTGCCGGCGAAGGTCAGCACGAAGGTCATGAAGGCCATGCCCCCGGTCATCAGCCAGAAGCTCGCCATGTTAAGCACCTGGTTATAGGGCTCGCGTTGGCGCAGCATCGGCATGGCGTAGCTGAAGACCGCAAGGTTCAGGGCCACGTATGCGCCGTAGAAGGCAAGGTGCCCGTGGGCCGCGGTGATCTGTGTGCCGTGGCTGTAGAAGTTTACCCCGTGCAGCGTGTGCAAAAAGCCCCAGACGCCAGCGCCGAAGAACGCGACCGTGGAGGATCCCAGCGACCAGAGCAGGGCGGCCTTGTTCGGGTGGGTCTTGCGGCCTTTCCACACCATGACGAAGGCGAAGGACATCATCAGGAAGAACGGTATCACCTCGAAGGTCGAGAATATCGAGCCGACCCACTGCCAGTATCCCGGCAGACCGATCCAGTAGAAGTGGTGCCCGGTGCCGAGAATGCCCGAGAATAGCGCGGTGGCGACGATGACGTAGAGCCATTTCTCGACGACTTCGCGGTCGACGCCGGTCAGCTTCAAGAGCAGGAAGGCCAGGATCGCGGCCATCACCAGTTCCCAGGTCGCTTCGACCCAGAGGTGCACGACGAACCACCAGTACATCTTGTCGAGGCTGAGATTGTCGGGGTTGATGAAGGCGAAGACCCAGAGCAAGGACAGAAGCCACAGGCCCATGAGCAACACGTTGGTGATCGCCGTTCTCTTTCCCGACAGAACGGTCATCGAGACGTTGAGCAGGAAGATAAGCGCAGCAACGAGAATGCCGAACTTGACCCAGAGGGGCTGTTCGAGAAACTCGCGGCCGCCATGGATGCCGACGAGGTAGGATCCAACCGCGCCGAGCGTGCCCACGAGCAGGATGACAAGCTGAAGATATGCCAGTTTCGGAGACCAGATCTCGCGCTCGGCTTCTTCGGGCACGAGGAAGTAGGCTGCCGCGAAAAAGCCCAGCAGGAGCCAGACGATCAGCGCGTTCGTATGGATCATTCGGATCACGTTGAAGGGCAGCAATTCGGACAGGAAATTGGGCGAGACATAGACCCAGCCCGCAAGCAGCCCCCCGGCCACCTGGATGCCGAAAAGGGCCAGCGCGGCCAGGATATACCAGTACGCCACTTTCTGAGATTGGTATTTCATCTGCTTCGCCTCCTTATCCAGCGTCGTTGGGCGGCCAGCCCTGGGTGTCTGTCTGATCTGCCCAGCGAAGGAATTCCGACAGGGCACGAATGTCGTCATCGGTCAGTTCGTAGCGGGGCATCTGGCGGCGTCCTTCGAGTCCGCTCGGCTGGCTTTCGATCCAGCCCTTGAGCATCCAGAACGCGTCGTCGGGACTGTCCTGCACCCCCCAGCGGGTCGTGACGTTGCCAAGTTCCGGGGCGAAATAGGCACCTTCACCGTGCAGGCTGTGGCAGTTGATGCAGGAATGTTCCTCCCACACATGCTTGCCGTGTCGCACCTCTTCGCTGAGGGGCATTCCTGCGGTCGAGGTTTGCACCACGTAGCGGTGCGAGTGGACGGTCATCCCGACGAAGACCACGACGAAGAAGATCGAGCCCCCGTAGAAGATGTTTCGCGCCCGGGATTTCGTGAGAATTTCAGCCATGTTCGGGCCTCCTTGAAAGCGGGATGCCCTGTCGTAGCGGCACGTCTGAGGCCGAAGTTTGCGCCAGCGCAAAGTTCGCCGCGATTGGTTGGTTAGGCTGGAAGCGGAAAGGAGACATCTCATGGCCCGCCTCCGTCTGGACGACCCCGATCTGCCTCTGGCCGACCTGATGAGAGCGTGGCCGCAGACCATCCCCGTCTTTGTGCGTCACAAGATGCTGTGTGTCGGGTGCCTCATCAGCCCGCTTCACACAGTGACCGACGCCTGTGCTGAGTATCACCTGAAGGAGGAAGACTTCCTGGCGGAACTCAGGCAGGCGGCAAAGCTGGGCTAGCTGTGCTTACTTTTGGCTGAGAACCACCAGCGCGTGGGGATCGCGCACAACGATGCGCTTGCGGCGGCTTTCCACCAGCCCTTGCCTTTCCCATCCACTGAGCAGGCGGCTGACCGTATGCAGGGTGGTCGCGGTCAGTTCCGACAGGTCCTGTCGCGTGATCGGAAAATCGATCTCGATTCCGTTTTCGACCCTGCGGCCCGTCTGGTTGACCAGGCGCAGAAGCGCGTTGGCGACACGCTGTTCGACTTGCTGGGTGGCCATTTCCACGATTTTGTTCTGCACTTCGCCGAGCCGTTGCCCGAGTGTCTTGTAGCTTTCGGTGGCAAAGCCGTCGAATTCCGCGACGAAGCTATCCCACAGGTGCATCGGCCAGCTGAGCGCAAGCGATTCCGACGCGGTCATCGCCGTCGCGGGATATGTATCGCGTCCGATAGCGCGGGCGATGCCCATCAATTGGCCCGGCGGGATGTGCAGTGCAGTGACCTGTTCGCCAGTGGGTGTAATGCGCACGACGCGAACATACCCGTCCAATAGCATGTAAAAGCGATCAGCCGGGTGCCCCTCTTCAAAGATGGCGATGCCCGCGTCGTAGCGACGCGACGACGCCTGATCCAGAATCGTTCGAATCTGTCGTTTCTCGAGGCGCGAGAAGGGCGGCAGGTGCGACAGCAGACTCTCGTCGAGCCGCGGCAGTGTTTTGCGCGAAGGGAAAGCGTCCATGGCGAGGGTTTTGTCACATTCCGGGTCACTCAACCAATACGAAGTTCTCACGTCATCGGGCAGAAGTTTGCGCCAGAGCAAAAAGCACCTGACACGGACACGGTATCTTTCAGTCAACCCAAACAGCGATCTGAAAGGAAGAGACCGATGATCCGCACACTGGCAACCGGCCTGGCATTCGCGGCCCTGATGGGGGGCGCCGCCTTCGCCGAAACATTTGAAGTCAAGATGCTCAACAAGGGCAGCGATGGCGAACGCATGGTCTTCGAGCCAGCCTTCGTCCAAGCCGCGGCAGGCGACACCATCAAGTTCATCGCGACCGACAAGGGGCACAACGCGGAGACCGTCGAGGGCATGATCCCCGAGAGCGCAGCGGGCTTCCAGGGCAAGATCAACGAGGAACTGGAGATCACCCTCGACACTGAAGGCGTCTATGCCGTGGCCTGCAAGCCGCACTACGCCATGGGCATGGTGATGACCATCGCCGTCGGCGACGTCGATGCGCCGGAAGGCTTCCTCGAGGTCCGTGTGCCGGCGAAGGCCAAGGCCCGTTTCGAAGATCAACTCAGCAACATGTAACGCACGGGGCCGGGCGGGTTCTCCGCCGCACCCGTGCCCCAGGAGAAAGACATGACACAGATCAACAACCCAGGCCTGACGCAGACCAGCCGCCGCAACGTGTTGCGGGGAACGGTCCTGGCCGGCGCTGTCGCCATGACCGGAGTGAGCGCAGCCTTCGCCCGCCAACCCCGTTTGCCGCTGAAGGCCGACGCGGTGTCGCGCAATCTGCACAAGGTTGCCGCCGAGCAGAATGCAGGCAGCACCGCGAAACCCGCCGACCTGTCAAGCTATGTCCGCGTCAAGCAAGAGCTCGTCGCCCCGCCCTTCGCCCCGGTCCACGAACAGGTCGCGACGGGCGCCCCAAAGATCATCGAGGTCACCCTGGTGACCGAAGAACGGCTGATGGTCGTGGACGAAGACACCGGTGCCAGCGTCTGGGCCTTGACGTACAATGGCTCCGTGCCCGGCCCGCTGATCATTTGCCACGAGGGCGACATGGTCGAGCTGACCCTCCGCAACCCCGCGGACTCGATGATGGAGCACAATATCGACTTCCACGCCTCAACAGGTGCGCTGGGCGGCGGTGGCCTGACCCATGTCTACCCGGGCGAGGAATGCGTGCTGCGCTGGAAGGCGACGAAGCCCGGATGCTTCACCTATCATTGTGCACCCGGCGGCGCGATGATCCCGTACCACGTGACCCACGGCATGAATGGTGCGGTCATGGTGCTGCCACGCGACGGGCTGAAGGACGCGCAGGGCAACCCGCTGCGCTATGACAGCATCGCCTATATCGGCGAGCAGGACTACTACCTTCCGATCGACGAGAACGGTGACTTCAAGAGCTACGACGCCGCTGGCGACGACTACGCCGACAGTCTCGAAGCGATGCGCGCCCTCGTGCCGACGCACCAGGTGTTCAACGGCGCAGTCGGTGCCCTCACGGGCGCGAACGCCCTCAAGGCCAAAGTCGGCGAGACCGTCCTGATGGTCCACAATTCATGCAACGTGGACAGCCGTCCGCACCTGATCGGTGGGCACGGAGACTATGTCTGGGAAAGCTCGTTCAGCGACACACCACTGACAGGGATGGAGACATGGTTCGTCCGTGGCGGCAGCGCGGCGGCGGCGATGTATACGTTCGAGCAGCCCGGCGTCTACGCTTACGTGAACCATAACCTGATCATCGGCGCGATGCTGGGAGCGACCGCACACTTTGTCGTCGAGGGCGAGTGGGACAACACCCTGATGGAACAGGTCGCGGAACCACGACCCTTTGAAAGCTGAGGATAGGAGCGGAACCATGACCGCCGCGATGACCGTGAAGCCAGGCCTGAAGGTGTCCCTTCTTCTGGTTTCGCTGTTGGTCATCGCGGCGGTTGTTCTCGGCATCGCGCTGACCCGGCGCGGTGCCGTATACGATCCGGCACAACTGCCGGAGATGGCAGCAACCCCCGTCACGCTGTCTGCCGGAGCGAAGATCTACGTCCAGAAGTACGAGGTCAGCGTAGCCGAATGGAACACTTGCCACGAGGAAGGTGCCTGCACCCTGCGCCTGCGGGTCCGGTCGGACCAAGACGCACGGCTGACGCCTGCGACGAGCTTGAGCTACGTCGATGCCGGCGAATACCTTGACTGGATCAATGGGGTAACCGGCATGACTTTCCGGCTGCCCACCTTGGGCGAGTGGACCGAGATGGCGGCATCCGTGCTGCCGGAGGAAGCTGACCCGATCTTCACCGATCCTTCCCTCACCTGGGCGTCTACCTATCTGATTGAAGGTTTGACGCCTCGTGCGCTGAAGCCACGGGGCAGCTTCTCGCTCTCCCCCGAAGGCATCGCCGATCTTGACGGAAGCGTTTGGGAATGGACAGGGGAGCGCTTTCCCAGCGCATCGGACAACGCAGATCCGGCACGCTGCCCGGCCTTTTACGTCGCGGGCGAACATGTTGCCGCGATGTCCTACCTTATCCGCGACCCCGCCCGTGGGGGATGCGCCGTAGGATCGCCACCAGCGCATCTCGGCATGCGTCTCGTCAGTGAAACAGCAATCCCAGAGCCGTGATGGGGCCTCTCGAAGCGCTCGTTGCCTTTTCTGCTGAAGGCCAAAGCGTCCCGACCGCCACCGGCCAGCGGTGGGAGGCTGCCTTATCTATGCGCCCCAATCCCAAGCGTTTCCCTGCGACCACATGTTTCGCTTTTGTCGGCTTCGACGACATAAATGGCCAGATTTCGCCACATCTTGCAGTTATCTTTGAGCCGGACAGGTTACTCAGGCTACGACATGAACTGTGTTCAGGGAGTTCTGGCGGACCCGATTTTCATCGGGAGCGCGGCAGCGAGTGCTATTGCGGCACTTGTCATGATCCTTACCACGCGCTTCCAGGAATTTCCCGGCAAGCGCTTTCTCTCGATTACCTATCTCGGCGTGATCTGGACGCTTCTCTGCGTCGGGCTCGAAGGCGCGTCCACCTCCGCAGAGTGTCAGATGCAATGGGCGATGCTGGCCTGGTTCGGCAATGTGCTGGTCCCGATTGCCTGGTGCTTCTTCGTCTTCGCCTATGTCGAGGCGACAGGCTGGACCCGGTCGCGCAAGACGGATCTCGTCCTTGTCGTCGCGCCCTCCCTTGGGCTTCTCCTGGCGATGACGAACCCGTGGCACGGCCTCATCTACACCGACGCATCCGGCATGCAGGCCGAAACCGGCAGGGTCCGGTTCGTGCATGGGCCGGCCTTCTACCTCGTCATTGGCAGCGTCTACCTCTTCGTCATGGCGACGCTGTTTTGCATCGTGCGAGCCTTGCGACGTGCGCGCCGGACCGTTCTGCCGCTGCTCGCCATGCTGAGCGTCATCACGCTCACACCGCTCATTGCGAATGTCGGGTACATCGTCTTCGATCTCACCGTCTTCGGAATGGATCCGACCGCGTTCATGTTCATGATCGGGATCCTCAGTTTTACCGGCATGATCGTGACCAACCGCAAGATGGACATGGCGTCGATCGGACGGTCGCTCCTGTTCGACACGATGAGCGAGCCGGTCGTCCTTTTCGACTCGAACCGGCAGATCGTCCTTTGCAACTCAGCGGCGAAGAAGAACGGGCTCTGCACCACGAATGGCTCGCCGCTGCATGATCTGACGACGGGCTTTGCCGATCTGGGGCAAGCGGACGCGGACGGACATATCGAGATCGGCACGCGGATCTACGAGCCCCGGGTTCAGAGCGTGGAGAATCCGCTCAATCCGGGTGGCGCGAAACTGGGGTGGAGCGTGACCTATGTCGACGTCACGGAGCGGGTTGCGACCAACCGCGCCTTGCAGGACGCGCTGGTGGAGGCCGACAAGGCGAACCGCGCGAAGGACGACTTCATCTCCGTGGTCAGCCACGAGTTGCGTACGCCGCTTACCTCCTTGAAAGGCGGTCTTGCCCTGGCTCTCAGCGGCCGGTTGGGGGATCTCAACCCGCAGATAAACTCCGCGCTGTCGATAGCGCATCGCAACGGGATTCGTCTCTCGCGACTCGTCGACAACATCCTCCTCGCCCAGAAAATCGAACTCGGCGCGGTGTCCCTGAACAGCGAGGAGCTGGATATGGCCCGCCTCTTGGAAGAGAGCATCGAGGAAAACCGCATGTTCGCCGAAGAACGCGGGATCCGGGTCGTCAAGTCCGCGGAGGAGATACCCGGCCTCGTTCGCGGCGATGCTTTCGCGATCCGTCAGATCATCGACAACGTGTTGGCCAACGCGA
This sequence comes from Roseivivax sp. THAF30, assembly GCF_009363575.1. NCBI lineage: Bacteria > Pseudomonadati > Pseudomonadota > Alphaproteobacteria > Rhodobacterales > Roseobacteraceae > Roseivivax > Roseivivax sp. THAF30. Next base: position 686,666 of record NZ_CP045389.1, read on the forward strand.
TCAAGTTTTCGGAACGCGACGGCGTCGTCAGCGGAGTTCTGACGCTGGTGCGCGACGAGGGACTGCGCCTGTCGATTACCGATTCCGGGCGCGGGATCCCGCAGGGAATGCAGGATATCGTCTTCGGCCGCTTCCAGCAGGTCGCCGATGACGGGCAGGGAGCGACGCAAGGCTCCGGCCTCGGAATGCACATTGCCCGCAAGCTGGCGCGCCAGATGAACGGTGAACTCTCCTACGAGAGCGTCCCCGGCCAGGGCGCCACGTTCCACCTCGACTTCCCGATCATCGCCGTGGATCTCACTGATGAGCGGCGACTGGCGGGATAGGTTGGCGCGAAGGGGGTGAGTGGCTTTTAGCAATGGCACTCGACCCCGAAAACGAAAAGCAAAACGGGCGATGCGTCGAGATCGCCCGTTCTTCATTTTCGGACATCTCTACACGCTCCGTCACTCGGCTGAACGGAACTCCAGTCGCAAGCCCTTCGCGGTGCGCTCCGGGAAGCCGGTCCAGTAGGTATGTTCTTCGCTCGGCTCGCCGGCATCGGTTATCGACCAGACGCCGTCTTCGGCGGTTTCGACAAGATCGAAAAAGCGCCCGGCATTTTCTTCGCCCTTGAGGTGCTGATCGAACCATGCCGTCGAGAAGTGTTGCAGGACGTTGTTCATGCGCGTCGTGTCCCACACGGCATCGGCGTAGTGATTGAACGGAGGTCCGCCGAGCGCCTCAGACACGTCCCATGAATTGTCCGGCGCGGGCATCGGGGCGGCTGCATTGTGGTTCGCCCCTGCGAAACTGAGCAGATATCGGTCGGTTCCGGTGGTCTCCTCGAATATTTCGCGGATATGCTCGTAGCCCGATACGTCGTCCTGATCGCCCGCGACCAGCAGCAACGGTTTTTCGAAACCCGCCAACCCTTCGGCATCCCAGAAGTCGCGATTGCGTCCCCAGGGACCGATGGCGATCACCGCTTTGACGCGCGGATCGATCAGGCCAGCGTGACTGTCGCTGCCGGCTGCGTGCTGGTCCAGCAGGTCGCGCGGCGCAACATATGCGGCCGGCTCCTCTCGCGTCACCGCCGTGTCCGAAAGACCGGCGCCTCCGAAGATCAACGCGCCGTATCCTCCCATAGAGTAGCCGACGAGCCCTGCATTCTCTGCGTCGATGATGGCGCCGATCTCGCCTTCCATCTCGGACAGAGCGTCGAAGAGGAAAGCCTGATCCAATGGCCGGTTGACCAGGGTGGAGGCGAAGAGCGCCATGTCTTGATACGTGCTGTCCGGGTGGTCCGTGGAAACCGCCACGTAGCCCTTCGAGGCAAGGTTCTCGCCGAGGTGGCTCATCAGGAAGCGGTTGCCGGGATATCCGTGCGAGATGAGCACCAGCGGAAACGATCCCGAGGCCGGAGCGGCGTCGCGGGACGCCCGGCCGGACAGGCTCACCGGCGTCTCACCGTCGCGGAGCACGGTTTCGTAGGTCGTGCCTGGCGTGGTGCCTCCGGCAGCCGGATACCAGATCTCCGTGGTCAGGGTCCTGTCCGAGCGCGGCAGCTCGCCTTCCGCATCCTGCGCCGTGATCACGTCAGCGCGGCCGACATCGGTAAAACTCCGTGTGATAACGCCGACCGGATGCGTGCCGTAGGCGGAAAGCGCCGGGGCGTCTGGGCGGATCCGGTCGATCGGGTTTTCGGCGCCGGCAGGAGACGCGAGTGCTGTCACCGAGGCAAGCGATAGAAGCATGTGTTTCATGGGGGTCCTCCTCTACCGTGCCAGCTTTGCCGGCCTGCTGCTCCCGTTCAACCTTCGGATGTATGCCTGCCCCGAAGTCATGCGATCAGGCCGCGTTCGTCCATGCCACGGCGCGTGCCGCGGCCACGATCTTGCGAGCGAAGCGAGGTGTCACCTATCCCGTGCGCGGCAATCTGTGCGGCGTCTTGTGACAAGCGAAGCCGATGCGACCCAGGCGCCTTGACGCGATAGCGTTCGGAAGACCATCAGAGGTCAGATCGTAGCTTGTTCCAGGCCCGGTTTAGAGAAGCGGCTCGAAATTCGGCCTCTGGCAGACCAGTCACCGAACGCGCATTGCGTGAGCAACCGCCGCATCAATTATGTGCGTCCTCGAGACATTCTGCTTTTTCTGGCGGTCGTCCCGTCTATTGATCTCGTCCCAGCCTTGCGTGTCGCGTCCTGGCGGTCTAAGCGCACGGCAATCATCTGGACCTGGGGTGGAATTCCCCGGGTGGCTCTCCCGGCCGCCGATCCGCCGGGTCAACCAAGACTATTCGAATAGATGACCGGCGCGGCGTCGCCGCCGGGCCGGACCGGAACGGGACATCTCACCATGACTCTCAACGCATACCGGCGCCAATGGCTCGGTAACGTGCGCGGCGATCTCATCGCAGGCATCGTCGTCGCGCTCGCCCTTATCCCCGAAGCGATCGCCTTCTCGATCATCGCCGGCGTCGACCCCAAAGTGGGGCTCTACGCCTCATTCTCCATTGCCGTCGTCACCGCCATAGCCGGTGGCCGGCCTGGCATGATCTCGGCCGCGACGGCCGCCACTGCCGTTCTCATGGTGACTCTGGTCGCCGATCATGGCCTCCAATACCTGCTTGCAACGACGGTGCTGGCCGGCCTCCTGCAGATCGCAGCCGGTTTCGCGCGGCTCGGGCACCTGATGCGCTTCGTGTCGCGCTCGGTGATGACCGGCTTCGTGAACGCACTCGCCATCCTGATCTTCATGGCGCAGATCCCTGAACTCGTCGGTGTGCCGTTGCTGACCTATCCGCTCGTCGCGGCCGGTCTCGCGATCATCTACCTCTTTCCCTACCTGACCCGCGCCGTGCCGTCGCCACTGGTGACGATTATCGTTCTGAGCGCGCTGGTGATGATCATGGGCTGGGACGTGCGGACCGTCGGCGACATGGGCGCGCTGCCGGATACGCTGCCGGTCTTCCTGATCCCGGACATCCCGCTCAATCTCGAGACGCTGACGATCATCTTTCCCTATGCCGCCGCAGTGGCCGTCGTGGGCCTGCTAGAAAGTCTCATGACGGAGAACATCGTCGATGACCTGACCGACACCAAGTCGGACCGGAACCAGGAATGCATCGGGCAGGGACTTGCCAACACCGCCACCGGGTTCATCGGCGGCATGGCGGGCTGCGCGATGATCGGCCAGTCGATCATCAACGTCAAATCGGGAGGGCGCGGGCGGCTGTCCTGCTTCTCGGCGGGCGTCTTCCTCCTCTTCATGGTGGTCGTGGTGGGCGATCTCGTGGCACAGATCCCGATGGCCGCCCTCGTGGCGATCATGATCATGGTTTCGATCGGCACGTTCTCGTGGTCCTCGATCAAGCAGTTGAAGACGCATCCGCGGTCCTCGTCCATCGTGATGATCGCGACGGTGGCTGTGGTGGTCTATACCCACAACCTCGCCATCGGCGTGCTCGTGGGCGTGCTGCTCTCAGGCCTGTTCTTCGCGGGCAAGATCGCGCAGCTCTTCCGGGTCACCTCGTCCCTCTCGGACGACGGACGCGTGCGTGCCTACCATGTCGAAGGACAGCTCTTCTTCGCCTCGGTCGAGGACTTCATGGACGCTTTCGACTTCAAAGAGGCGGCTGACCGCGTGGTGATCGACGTCAGCCGCGCGCATATCTGGGACATCTCTTCGATTGCCGCGCTCGACATGGCCGTGCTCAAGTTCCGCAGGGACGGCTGCGAGGTAGAGATCGTGGGCATGAACGAAGCATCGAAGACCATCGTTGACCGACTGGCCGTCCATGACGAGCCCGGCGCGATGGACAAGCTGATGGCGCACTGAGGGAGGAGACGACATGACCCATAAGATCATCGCCCTGGTGGATGGCTCCGCCTACTCGAAAAGCGTCTGCGACCACGCGGCATGGATCGCAGGACGCGGGGCCTATGCCGTCGAGCTGATGCACGTCCTCGGCCGACGTGAGAGCGGCGCGGGATCGGATCGCTCGGGAGCGATTTCTCTCGGCGCGCGCAGCTCCCTCCTGGAAGAGCTGTCCGCTCTCGATGAGCAACGCGCCAAGCTGTCCATCGTGCGTGGGCGCGCCATTCTCGAGGATGCCAAGGCGCTCGTCGATGCGGCTGACGTGAAGACCAGCGAACACCTGCGTCACGGCGACCTGATGGAGGCGATCTCCGAGAAGGAAGGCGATGCGGAGATGCTTCTGATCGGCAAGCGTGGCGAGGCGGCGGATTTTGCCAAGGGGCACCTCGGCTCGAACCTCGAACGCGTCGTCCGCGCGGTGTCGAAGCCCCTTTTCATCGCCTCGCGGGCGTTCCGTCCGATCGGCAAGGTGCTCATCGCGTACGATGGCAGCGCGAGCGCCATGCGCGCGGTCGACTATGTTGCCCGCTCTCCGCTCTACACCGGTCTGAAGATCAAGATCGTCACGATCGGTTCCGCGACCGACGCCGCGAAGAAACGCCTCGAGGATGCGAAAGCGATGCTGTCGGCTGCGGGGCTCGACGCGGAGATCGGAATCCTGCCCGGCCAGCCGGAAGACGCTCTCGGCAAACTCATCGAAGAGGCAGACTTCGATCATCTTGTGATGGGCGCCTCCGGCCACTCCGGGCTCAGATCGCTGTTCGTCGGCTCGACGAGCATGGAGATGATCCGCACGTTCAAGGTGCCGATCCTGCTTGTGCGGTGAAGGGAACGGTGAACGGACGCATGAAGGGCTGAGGCCCGTCTTTCATCCAGCCTGCAAAAAAATTGCCGGTCTGCCCGCTTCCTTGAAACAATAGAGGAGGGGTCCAAACCTCACCCGGCTAAGGAAAGCCCGATCCGCATAACTTTTCGGGACAGATCAGTCGTCTGGAATTCTGTCGACCACGATAGGTGCGGATGAGCTTGGCTGGCAGAGACATTCTTCTACCTTGCGTTGGAAGTGGACGCCGCAGGGCGTGGAATCTCTAACGGCAGAAAGTAGACTCTGGATGAAAAAGCACCTCATTCTCGCCGCCGGCGTGTTCGGCGCATACGCGACCGCAGCACAGGCTGACATCGTCGTGTCTTCCAAGATCGACACCGAGGGCGGCCTCCTGGGCAACGTCATTGCGCTCGCGCTCGAGGATGCGGGCCTGCCCGTGGAGCAGCGACTGCAACTCGGCGGCACGCAGGTCGTGCGGGAAGCGATCCTTGCAGGACAGATCGACATCTATCCCGAGTACACGGGCAACGCCGCATTTTTCTTCAACGAAGCCGACAGCGATGTCTGGAAAGATCCGCAGGCCGCTCATGACCGCGCGGCGGAGCTGGACGCCGAGGAAAACGATATCGTTTGGCTCGACAGCGCCCCGGCGAACAACACTTGGGCTATCGCCGTCACCGGTCCCGTGGCGGAAGAGAACGACCTGACGACCATGTCCGACTTCGGCGAATGGGTCTCGGAGGGCGGAGACGTCAAACTGGCCGCGTCGACGGAATTCGTATCTTCCCCGGCCGTTCTTCCCGCCATGCAGGAGACGTACGGCTTCGAGCTTTCCGAGGACCAGACGGTCATACTTTCAGGAGGCGACACTGCCGCAACGATCCAAGCCGCTGCGCGCGGCACCTCCGGCGTCAACGCGGCGATGGTATACGGCACGGATGGCGGGGTCGGCGCAACCGGACTGGTCGTGATGGAGGACAACATGGGCGTGCAACCGGTCTACGAGCCGGCGCCGATCGTCCGCGGCGAGGTGCTGGAGGAGTATCCTGCCATTCGGGACGTGCTGAACCCGATCTTCGCCGAACTGGACATGTCGACGCTACAGCAGCTCAATGGCCGGATCCAAGTCGGCGGCGAACCGGCCGAGGCCGTTGCGCGCGATTATCTTACCCAGGTCGGAGTGCTCGACTGAGAGGCGTGGCAGTGGCGATGGCGGGGGCGCGGCACGGCGTCTCCCAGCCCGGGGTGCTCTTCGCTGTCCTCGGTTTGGCGGCCCTGCTCGTTCCGTTCATGACGCTCGCCGCCAACCGTATCGTTGCGGGTGAGGGCGTCATGGCTTGGTCTGTCGCTCCCGCCGCGCTCACGATACCTGGCCTTGTGGCGCTTGTGCTGGGGCTCGGGCTGGGCTTGCCGGCAGCCTGGCCTCGCCTCCGGCTCCTCGGAGCAGTCTTGGGTCTTGGCGGATTGCTTTGGCTGCTGGTGCAAGGCGCGTCGGGGCTTCTCGACGGGGCGGGAGATTACGCTCGGGTCTCCCCCGCATTGGGTGTGTGGTGCCTGCTGACGATCTTCATGCTGTCTATGACCGACGCGCTTGTGCAACTCGCGCCGGGGCCGTTGGCACGCGGCACGTTGCTGGCGGCGGTGCTGGCAGCGCTGGCCGTAATCCTCTGGTCGGGAGCGCTGGCGCCGCTTTCGGTCCTTCAGGAATATGCCAGCCGGAAGGCGGCCTTCGCCGACGCGGCGCTGCGCCATCTGGCGCTTGCCTTCGGCTCCCTTGCTACGGCGGCGCTCATCGGCTTCCCGGTCGGTATCCTGTGCCATCGCAACCGGAGGCTGCGCGGCGCGATCCTGCCGGTCCTCAGCTTTCTTCAGACAATCCCATCTCTGGCGATGTTTGGCCTTATGATCCCCATCCTCGGCTGGATCGGCGACAGCGTCCCTGGCGCGCAGGCTTTCGGCATCGCCGGGATCGGCTTCGCACCTGCTTTCCTCGCGCTGGTGCTCTATTCGCTTCTTCCGGTCGTCGCCAATACCGTCGCCGGCCTTGCCGCCGCCCCGCGGGCGTCAATCGAGGCCGCGCGCGGAATGGGCATGACGTCTGGCCAGCGCCTCTTGCGGGTCGAGCTTCCGATGGGCCTGCCGATCCTGTTGACCGGCCTGCGTATCGTGCTGGTGCAGAACATCGGGCTGGCCGTGATCGCCGGTCTGATCGGCGGAGGCGGCTTTGGCACATTCGTCTTCCAGGGACTGAACCAGACCGCCACCGATCTGATCCTTCTGGGCGCTTTGCCGTCGGTGGCGCTGGCGCTCATATCCGCCATCGTAATGGACATCCTGGTGGAATTGACTCGCCCGCAAGCCGCGAGTGCCGCATGATAGAGATCGATCGCATCACCAAGATCTACAACGGCGTGCCGGCAGTGGATGCTGTCACGATGACTGTCGAGAGCGGCACGATCACCGTCATCGTGGGCACGTCGGGTTCCGGCAAGACCACGCTGCTGCGGATGATCAACCGGCTCGAGGAGCCGACGTCGGGTGAGGTCCGGATCAACGGGGAGTCAACGCTCGAGATCAAGCCGCATCTGCTGCGTCGGCGCATTGGCTATGCCATCCAGGGACACGGCCTGTTCCCCCATCACAACGTGGCGCGCAACATAGGCGCGGTTCCAACGCTTCTGAACTGGCCAAAAGACAAGATCCGCGCGCGCGTCGACGAATTGCTGACGCTGTTCTCGATGGAGCCCGCCGAATTCCGGGACCGCTTTCCAGCAGAACTGTCCGGCGGGCAGCAGCAGCGCGTCGGCGTGGCGCGCGCCTTGGCGTCGCGGCCGGATCTCCTCCTGATGGATGAACCATTCGGCGCGCTGGACCCGATCATCCGGGCCCGAGCGCAGGATGATCTGCGTCGGATTCAACGGGCGCTGGGCTCTACGATCATGCTGGTGTCGCACGACATGGAAGAGGCCATTCGACTGGGCGACCGGGTCGCTGTGATGGACGGCGGGCAACTGGTGCAGCACGGCACGCCCACCGACATCATTGCAAACCCGGCGACCCCCTTCGTCGCCGACATGGTCGGGGACATGGAGCGTCCGTTGCGGCTGCTATCGCTGGTGCCGCTGGCGGAGGTTGTCGAGGACGGCGGCGCACCGGGCGCGGCACTTCCGGCCGATGGCAGCCTGCGCGACGCCCTGTCGGCCTGCCTTTGGACCGGACGAACGGCAGTGCCGGTGGAGCGAGAGGGCGCCTTGATCGGACGCGTGACGCTGGAGACCATCCGCGCCCGCGCGGGGCTGCGCGCATGAAGGCCGGCGCGATACTGCGCCCGGCCGTGATCCTGCTTCTGCTGGCCCTGGTTCTGAAGCCGGAATGGTTCACGCCAGTCTTTGCGCCGCTGGCCCCCGAAGGCGCGCCGGTGATCTATGCAAGGAGTTCACTGCTCTCACTGTCCCTGAGCCACCTCGGCCTCGTCGCGGCGGCCACGACGGCGGCGACGTTCGTGTCGATCATGCTGGCGATCCTGGTCACGCGCGAGGCGGGCGCGGCCTTCCGGCCGTTGTCGCGCACGATCACGAACATGGGTCAAACCTTTCCGCCCGTCGCTGTCCTCGCCCTCGCCGTGCCCGCGCTCGGCTTCGGAAACGGGCCGACGCTGGTAGCGTTGTTTCTCTATGGTCTTCTGCCGATCTTCGAGAACTCGGTGACCGGGCTCTCGAACCTGCCGCCGGCAACGATGGAGGCCGCGAGGGGTATCGGTCTCAACCGTTGGCAGCGGCTCATCCAAGTTGAACTGCCCCTGGCTCTTCCGGTGATCCTGACCGGCATCCGCCTGTCGGTCGTGATCTCTCTGGGCACGGCGACAATAGGCTCCACAGTGGCGGCTCGCACGCTGGGCGAGGTGATCATCGCCGGGCTTCTGACCAGCAATACCGCCTATGTGCTTCAGGGCGGACTGATCGTCGGGCTGTTCGCGGTCGCCGTCTACGATGCGCTCATCCAGCTGGAAGCGCGGATCGCTCGTCGCTCCGGAGCCCGGAAGGCGCCTCGATAGGTTCGGAAGACACGCGGGAAAGCCCGTTCAGCATGTCTGAGGGGAAGGGTGGATCGATCACTGCTATGGCCGCAGATGTGGCAGATCATTCGGGTCGACCGGGCTTCAACCATTTGTGCGGGCATGCTCGAGAACGGTGCTGATAGTGCCGAGCATGGCATTGAACGTGCCCGGCTCCCGGCCGGGAGAGGTCTCAGGCATACCCTCGGCGCATTCGTGGATGTCTCGCCAGGTCATCCGAGCCATGCGATGCTGTCAGCACAAGACAGAGACGCACATCTGAAGGCGAACGATCATGTATTGAGCCATGACCTCTTCCGGCAACTCCTCCAGAACGAACAGGAAATCCAGCACCGCATCCCACTCCGCGATCAACTTCCTGATCCAGGTATGCGCAAAATTTTCGTCTGTCGTCCCTAGGGACAAAAATATCGGTGATCGCGATGTGGAAAACCTCGGTAGGCGGCGCGGGAAGTAGAACCGTCCTCGGTGACAGTAAAGGTATGGGCTGGGCATATGGTGCGTCTTTCCATGCGAGACGGATCACCCCGGAGCAGCACAGGTCTGTCCACGGGGTGCGATCCCATGTGCAACGCCTGTGCAACATTTCCGATCAAACCGCTTTCCACCATCGGAGCTAAGCTCCGAAAGTGTGCGGTTTCAGTAGCTTAGGGAAATTTTGGCTCCGGCGGTAGGGATCGGAGCTAAATTCCTTGTTTCTACCTAAGGCGCTGATTTATAAGCAAAAAGATCTCCTCGTGAAGCCGTCTTTGCTACGTTCTGTGCAACCTGATGTGCAACACTTGTGAAACCACGCCGACGCGAAAGTCTGCGCCCTGAGAACACTATCACAGAGCGAACCTAAGGACATGGGCTGTCGCCATGGGTGCTGACGGGGTGAACTCGAAAGAACGCCGCGATCTCATCCCGCTCCATCTCTCTCGAGCGGACGAGCATTTCTGCCAGCCCCTCGATCAGGTCCCGGGTCTCTCGGACAACGTGTTCTGCGAAATCCGCCTCATCGCGCATGATCCGATCGAGGGCATCGCCGAGTTCCGTGCCCGGAAGCATGCGCCCAAGGAGAGTAGGATGCACGGACAGGAGGCTCTTGCCGTCCAATCCCCAGCTGTGTCGCAGGTTGAACGCCGCGCGAGTGGCTTGCGCAAGATCGTCAGCCGCGCCGCTCGATGGCCCGTCGAGCAGCACGCTTTCTGCGGCGCGGCCTGCCAAGAGAGCAGCGATGCGCATGCGCGCCGTCTCCGCCGTTTCGATCTTCCTGGGGCTGTCGTGGACCTCGCCACCCTCTGGCGTGATCCGAACGCGGGTGGGGATATCCCCGGTCAGCCGCCAGTTGACGACCACATGCCCGGCTTCGTGGATGGCGATGCGCCACAGATCCTCGCCTGAGCGTTTCGGCGCGATCTCTGCGATCGCCGCGACAAGATGGTGGTCTTCCAGCGAACTGCCATCCTGCCGCGCCTGCGTCTTGGCGCCACGGATCATCGCGGCGATGGTCGCTCCGGAGCAGCCCGAAAGCTGGCGCGCGTGACCCGCGAGATCGAGCCGATCCGGGTCATTCATAGATCCGGACAGGATCCGGATGATCCCGGCCTGATCCGGTGGGCCGATCTCGTAATGCTGATCAAAGCGGCCGGGACGCAGGATCGCAGGATCGATCAAATGGCGGTTATTCGCGGCGCCGACAAGGAGAACGCCGGGCGCATCGTTGAGCCGCGAGAGATGCTCGAGCAGTCCGTTGACCACCCCGATATTGTAGCTCGAATTCTGCGTGGCGTTATTCCGGACCAGGAAAGAATCCAGCTCATCGATCAGCAGCACGGCCGGCGCCCGCGACATCGCCTCGGTAACCTTGTCCGATAACGCGCGGAGAAAATCCCCCTGATGGCCATGTTTTTGGCAATCGGCGTAGCTCGTTGTGATCAGCGAGATCCGGGCCGATCCTGCCAGCGCGGAGGCCAGCAGGGTCTTGCCATTGCCCGGCGGGCCGCTGAGGAACAGCGATGCTGAGACATCCGACCATTCGAGCGAGCCGGATTGCCATGCGGCGAGGTCTGCCAGCAGCCGATCGAGACCGCTCCGCAGCGGAGCGGGCAGCGCGATATCATCCAGTGTCAGATCGGGCCGCACATCCGCGCGCGCGGCAATTCCGGAGAGGCGCTCGGCGACGCGCAGCGTCGTGTCCGCCGCCATGGCATGGTCGAGCAGGCCAGGGTGCAGTCCCGCAAGCGCGGAGTCCGGGGGCAGGCGCGCGAGAACGGCGTCCTCGGCGAGCTCGCCGGTAACCGAATGGGTGACGCGCAAGATCTCGACGATCATCTCCCGCGTCAGGGAAGGGAGGTGCCATGTCGCCTGGCTGAGCAGGCGGCCGATCTCGGGCATGTCGTCTGCGTGCGACGCCAATGCCCAGACTGCAGCGCCCTTCGAGACGGCCAGCTCCACCGCTTCGCGGAACTCCGCCGTCTTGCGCGCCTGATTGCGCTCAGATGCCTCGCCGCCAAATACGGGTGTCTCGGGCCAACTCATCAAGATCCCGCAAGATGCAGAAGACTTGCGCATGGCATGCAGCAACTCGCTCAGAGCGCGCCACCCGAGCTCGCGGTCCCGGCGCTGCGGGATTACGAGCGTCGTCACGACCCCCGGAGCAGTGAAACGCTCGAAGGCGTCCTGCGTGGGCGTCAGGGCCAGCAGGCGCAGCGCCATGCTCATCTCTCGGAGCGGCGGCGAGGACATGCGGCGATGCGGGCGGCCGTGGAGATCCGTGGCAAAGGGATCCTCTCCGGACGCGATCCGGGTCGCAATCTCCTCACCCGTCATCGCGCTGGCCTCTGGCACACCGCGATAGGTCGCATTGAGCTTTGCGGAGAGCGACTCCGCGTCCGGATCTGGAGTGGAGGGGGTGTCGCGGAGCCGCGCGCGCAGCGCGTCCTCGAGCACGAGGCTGCGTGCGACGAGGTCGTTGAGGATCGTGCGCGCGAATGCGCGCGCGAAGGAAGAAAGGGCCACAGGCCCAAGGGCTTGAGACATAGGTCGGCCTCCGGATGCGTGAGAGAAATCCCGGACAGCCGAAAGCTGTCCGGAAAAGAGTGCAATGAGATCAGGGAGATGAGATGGGGAGCCCGGCTTCGATGCGGTCCAGAAGGTGGCGAAGGATGGGCTCCGCAGAGATATGGTAGATCTCGCTGCGGGTGTTGATCGCGTCGCCATATACCGACTTGGGCACGATTAACTCCGGATTATATCGGCGCATGTAGGTATGTGCCTTCTTCTCCTGACAAACCGCATCGTGGCCGGTCGGGACCGGAACCGTCCGGAGAATCCGGCTCGGAGTGTCGCGCGTGATGCCGAGTTGTTGTCGGAGCCGTCGCGCCGGATTGCTGCTGTATCCCAGCTTCAGCACCTGTTCCGGATCAAGATCGACCCGGAACAGGTAGAGTTGCGAAGGCTTCGACGTCCAGCTCTCCCCGCACGCGGCGCAGTCGACGTCGCCCCAGCGCATATTGCCATTGGAGACGTCCTGTAGATGCCCGCAGCTGTGGCGATAGCTGCGATATCCGGTGCGTCCGGATGCAGCCGGTCCGACAAGGCGCCAGTCATGGTCGCGCGCGATTGCATCATAGCGCTCCTCGCGGCAGGTCTCGCAGCCTGCTGCACAGTCGCCTTCGGCGGCACGCTCGATCCGGTAATACTGGCGGCGAACGATATGACCGCAGCTCAGCCGAAACACGCCATAATGGCGATGATCTGGATCGGGACCGATCAGGATGGCCCCGATCCGGGACGCGGCCGCCGCGCGACGGGTCCGGATGCACACGGGACATTCCGGAGAGTGGTCGCGGATCACGCTGCGGCGCTTGACCAGAACAGTGTTGCAGTTCCGGCACCGGATCAGCAGCCGGGTGCGATCAGTGAGCCGGGAGAGAATCTTAAAGCCAGAGCGCGTCGCGGCCTCATGCAGGGCGGCGGGCAGGGGGCCTGCGCGCAGAGTGACCTTCGTGGCATCAATGATGCAGGAGATGGGTTGTGAAACTGTGAATGGGGATCCTCCTGAGCAAGTCGGAAATAAAGATGCAGAAAGGCGACCCGGGCCGAGCCCGGGGCCCTGGGATGTGAACGGGAAAAGGGTTCAGCCGTGGGAGGGCGCGCCCGGATCAAAAACCGTTTCGGGATCTGGATCTGCTGCCGTCTCGCTGTCCTCGATGATGACGCTGAGGAGGGAAGAGAGGTGTGACAACTGCCGGGTCAGGACCAAGCTTTCGAGATCGACGCGCGCAGCCGAGCGGCAGGCGGCACGCATCAAAGAGACAGGCGCGGTGCGCAGGCGATCATGGTCCAGCCCGCGATCCTGCAGCACGTCCAGAACATGCTCCGCCGCGAGAACATGCGCGTCTCCAAGATGGGGCCGCGCGAGGAAGCGCAGCGTAGCCGTCTCGCAAGTCTCCCAGGCATACGCAGCCTTGTGTGCGAGATCACTCAGCGCGATATCAAAAAATTGATCGCCGACGAGGGCTTCGGCATCGATGGCCTCGTGCAGCTGATCGATGATCGCGTCGAGTGCATCGGCGTCGCGAAAGAAGCTCTCGGGACAGGTTCCGGACAGAGGTGGGGTCGTGATAGGGGCGTGCATAGCCATGGAGATCTCCCAACAGATCAAAGTGGTCAGTGTCGGTGCGGGAGTTGCAGCTCTTGCGCCGACACGCATTACATGTGATATTGATATTGAAAAATCAAGAGGTCAATATCATGAAATCCAAGGGACGACCGAAAGTCGACACATCACCGGTCCTCGTGCGCGTCGATGCCGAGATGCTGCAAGCCATAGACGACGCAAGGCGCATCGAGCAGGACGTGCCGACACGGCCAGAGATGATCAGGCGGATGATCGCGGAATGGATCGAGCGGCGGGATGGGTGATCGGATAGAAACTATCTCGCCGTAGCTTTCCGGTTCCACTTCAGCCGATCGCACCCATGCAATCGGCGAAAAGCTCGACTTTTGCAGACCTCAGCCGTCCCTTGGCTTGATATCATTTGCGCGAACCACGATCTCAACAGTTCCAAAACGCGCCAACGGGCGCGGTCGCCGTCCATCTACACATTCAGCCTTGGCAACTAGCTCTGCTAACGGGTCGCCCGTCCGCAAGCCGAGCACCATATATGTGAGCCATTCCGCGAAAGAGCGAGACGCAGCACCGACCAGGTCTGTTGGAAGTTGCGAGGCCCTCGCAGAGTGAAACCGCGCCATATCCTCGATCAGCTGCGTTGGTCCCGCAGTCATGAGAACTTTTAGGCAGCGTGACACATGAAGAGGCTTGCGGCTCGGACGATTAGGCGGTTACGTGGTTCGGCGCTAGACCAAGATACGTTCTACCAATTTTTGTAGGATGGGAAAGGTCTTTCCCTTATTCCACGCAGACGACATAGACGCCGCAATGAATAGCGGATGCTTTCTGGAATTGCGTAAATTACCGACAGCGTCACGGCCAGATTGTAGGCATGCCTCGATGTCCTCGCCAAACTCTGCTTCGAGTGTCCTCTCAATATTAAAACGCCAGCCCGTAACATTTGACAGAAAAATATGATCGGTTGGAAAGCTTCCGATTTTTTCATGCCCCGATAGCTCTAGTATCGCGTCGTTATCCCTAATATGCTCATTATAGGGTTCCCTGAACTTATCCGGATTGGCAGTGAATTTTTCCTCATATTCGGAGTCGCAGTCAAAGATAGCGTGATACGGAATCTTGAAGCTCTTCATTATTAGAATCATGAGCGCAAGCGAGCTTTTTCCCTCACAAACAACGATGGTTGCTCCGGATTTCTGAAACTCTGACCTTTTTCCGGACAGCCGCATATAAGCCTCGATGCAGGCCAAATCAGATACGCCCTCAACGACGACTACGCGTTCAGCAAAGAATACCTCATTGAACTTAGGTTGAGTTTGTATTGCGAGCTTAGTTCGGGCTTGATCCTCGTTTTGAAGAGGCTTTTTGAATGCTGCATTGTAGTTGTCAAGGACTTCTGAGAATGAAGACGATGAAACAGTTGCTACGCCAGATGTATTTCTGAAAACCTTTATACCATCGAAATACTCAACATCGATAAAGTATGGGCTATGCGTGGTGAGAAGAACTTGAGAGTCTCCAGCCGCCAATTCCATCAATATCTCTGCAAGGTGACGAGCTTGGGGCGGATGCTGATAAAGTTCTGGCTCTTCGCAGCCGAGGATGAGTGTTGGATTTACTGCATTGTCAACGGCCATTAACTCTTGAAGGATTACAAGTAAAAATGATCGTTGCAACCCATGCCCAAACTTATCAACTCGATCAACATATCCGCGTTCGGACAGGAGCACCTGCGCGATTGGATCCTGCACAGAAACAGACTTCTCGTCCTTCTTCCAGTCCAATTTGAGGTCTGCCTCGGTCATTACGGCGGCTTGCAATCTCTCCGCCAGTCGAGCTTGCAAGTCTCCCAGGTGAGACGTTTGGTCCGACAAAAGCTTTGAGTAGGCGTCTAATGCGTCTGTTCTGATGCGCTCAAGTTCAGCGTCGTAGTTCATCTGGCTTCTTATGGTGTGCTGAATGAGCTTTCCCAAGTGAGAGGTTTTGGCTTCCTCGGATTCGCTTGATGCGTCTTTAACTGCAGGGACGTAAACCCAGCACAAATGGCGCTGAAATTTATGAATACCTTTGCTAATTCCAAAAAATTCGCCGCCGCTAGGAACTAGCTCTTTTTGATCCTCGGGCAGCTCTCCTTCATATTTAGCAAGCGCCGCAGAACGATCTCCATCGTTTGTTGCCGCGTCGATTCCATTATACCTTTCTCGAAGATTCTTGAATACGATCCCCCTGTCTTTCGCTGTTGCGGCCTCAAAATACTCCCTAAATGGAGGGAAAATTAGTCTCTCCCCTCTAATAACTCTTTTAAAGCTACCGTCGTCGGCTTTGCTAACTTCTGCATGCACAATAAGCTGACCTGCACGTGCGTAGTGCTTGAATTCTTCTGCGGCCTCTTCACTTAGATCGCAAAATATGACAGTGATTTTAATGGGTTTCTCAGTGTTTCTTGCATGGAAGTCTTCGTCTGAGAAGCTATTTATTTCTCCAAAAAACACATTCAAAGCATGTAGTGTTGTGGACTTTCCGGCACCGTTAGGGCCGACAAACGAGTTATATTTAGTGAGATTAATGGTTTCGTCGACTATCGATCGAAAGTTTACGATTTTTACTGTCTTAATTTGCAAGGCTGCACCACGCGACAATAGAGAACTAGAGGTTAAGGGTCTTTGCGGTGCAGAAGGCACTAGTCAGACATGATAATCAACCTGATCGTGTAACTGTGCTTCAACCGCACCGTTTGCAGGGCTAGTGTGCTCCACACGCATCAGCAGTTGCCCGAGCGGCCACGCGTCGTCAGAATAAGCCAATGGCCAAGCTCGGACATATTCAATGAAATATATACTCGCTGTTTTTCGCGTGGTTATCTGGTATTCGCTGCTATTCGTCGTAGCCATGATCGGGATCGTCGCAGCCGGTGACGTATTGTCGCCTGGTGCGCAGATGGCGGTTGCCTTCATCGCTCCTGCTGTTGGAGTATGGCGCCTTGAGAGGCGTAGGAAGTTCAAACGAGCGTCTCGCACGAATAAGGTGCATACCGCTGCTCCGACGACTCCGCCTATGCCGGAAAAGCATGGTTTGAAGGGCGGAGCCAACGAGTATGCGCCGCCAGAGAGTTCGGCACCTCGGGGCGCTGCAAGCAAAACCAATACCGATCCCACGGAGAGGCCATCTTCGAATCGCAGGTCGGAGTCCAGCCAAGGTTACGCGGCAATCGCACGGCATTCACGCGAGATCGCCGCCAAGCGCGACCGTGGCCAACAGCGTGCCCCCGCGTCTGCATCGCGACGTCAGGACTGGGTGCCGAAAGGGGAGACAGTCGAGGTTGGGGGGCGGCACCTAGACGGTATGATCTATGTTGGGACCCCGCCGGCGCTGAGCACCTACGGCTACAGTGAGAAATCGCGCCCCTATATTGATCCTGCGTTGCCGGTTGCTCGAGCAGGAACCGACAAAGCCGGTCACGATATGCCCTACTGGCCGGGATACTCCGGGATTCCTCCACGCTGCCGGGCGACGTATCTCGATTGGCTGGCTTCGGGGCGCTCCGATACCTCCTACGATCCTGGATACATGTTCCTCTACTTCTACGGGCTAGAGCGCAGGTTTTTCATGGACGAGCCATCGCAGGACGAGCGGCAGGATCTCGTGGAAGAAGCGCGACGGCTGGCAGGTCTATACCCGGGCAACCGTTCCGTTCAGCGATACCTGAGCGAATTCATCGAAATCGGCCAAGCCGGGGTGATCGAAGCCCACAAGATTGAACCAATTTTTGAGAACCAGACTTGGGAGCTGCCGTTCTCGCTGAAGCTGGCTCTCGGTGTCAGGATCCGGGAGGACGAGCCACTCGATGCCGACTGGGTTCTAAGCTGGCTGATGTGTGATCCAGAGAGCAGATTGCGAACTCCGGCGTCACGGTGCTTCGAGGAATTCAGAGAACTTTTCAGATTGAAGTTCATGGCCCTCCATCCAGAAGGGCTGAAAATTCGCAAGCCACGGGCAACCTTGAAAGCGACATACAGGGCTGCGTCCAGCGAGTTTACCGGAACGGTGACTGCCGAACTCGGAGGCAAACCCGTGCCTGACGTGTCTGGCTTGCGGCAACCTATACAGCAAGCTCAGAAGATCGCCGAGGAAGCGATGGAAGACCTCGACAAATATAGCCGATTCCTCGGTCGAAATCCCGATGGGCGTGGCACCATGGAAGCGCATGCGCTGCTGCCCTTGGAACTCTGGTCTTTGTTTCCCGCCGCCGAAATGGATGCCCTCAAGGCGTGGGCGGCGGAGATCGTTGCGGCCGGCGGTCTCGTTACGGCAGGCGATGTCGTCAAGCGGCTCGAGGGTGTCAGACCGGAGAAGATCGGGAAGCGGCATTTGACTGGAGCTGCGGACGCGCTGGCGCGTCTTGGGTTCGGCTTGGCACCGGATCCACGCTTCGCCTTGCGTTCCCCCAAAGCCGAAGAGCCTGTGGTTCTCTTCCATCTCGGAGCGCCGGTGGAGAAGCTCGAGGATGTCTCGGCGGGCTACCGTTCCGCGCTCATGCAGCTCGCGCTGGCCTCCTTCGTGGCACACGCGGATGGACATATTGCTGAGGCAGAGCGAGTGGCGCTGGCGGAGCAGGCCCGAAGCGCCGAGGGCTTGAGCGAACAGGAAAAGCACCGGCTTCAGGCAAATGTAGACTGGTTCCTTGCCGTGCCGCCCGACATTACTCTTCTCAGGCGAAAACTGAAGGATTCCGCGGAGGAGGACCTCGCCGCTCTCAGGGCATCGATCGTCGCCGCGGCGCCTGCAGACGGTGTGATCCAGTCTGAGGAGGTGGCCGGGATCGAAAAACTCTACAAGGCGCTCGGCATGGACCCCGGACTCGCTTATTCCGACTTGCATGCAGGCGTTGTTCCGGATGGGCCTAGGACTGTGCGCCCACCAAGGAGCGGGGCTCCCGGCGAGGCCATTCCGGACGAGCCGGTCACTGAGGCGCGGACACTAGACAGCGCGCGCATAGCGGCAATTCGATCGGACACAGAACGGGTGTCCTCGGTGCTGGGTGAAATCTTCGCTGAGGACGAAGAGAGCGAGACTGTCGGTGGTCTCGCAACAGACCATCCGTTCGATGGACTCGATGAGAAACACGCCGAGCTGGTGCGCACGTTGGTGTCCCAGGCGCATTGGAGCGAAGAGACGTTCGAGGCAGTCTGCGACACACATGGCGTAATGCCCGCTGGCGCACTTGAAGCGGTGAACGAGTGGTCGTTCGAGACCTATGACGAGCCGTTGCTGGATGAATACGATGGATACGACGTCTCGCCGGATGTCTCGGCGGCGATCAACGAAAAACTCGGAGGGGGGGCCAGGAATGTCCAGACTGAAACCGCGTGAACGCGATGCGATCGTGCAGGCACTACGAGCGGGTGTCGTGCCCAAGCTCGGATTGCGTCACATTCAGGTCGGACGGGCGCGTGAGATCAAGGAATTGGTCAAGGATATGGACCGGATCGCGGATGGCGGTTCGGCGATCCGGTTCGTGATTGGCGAATACGGATCCGGCAAGACGTTCTTCATGAACTTGATCCGGCTCGTCGCTCTGGAGAAAGGGCTTGTCGTGATGTTTGCCGATCTTGCGCCAGATCGCCGTATTCACGCGACCGGCGGGCAGGCGCGCGGGCTTTACGCCGAAATGGCGCGCAACCTCTCGACGCGGACCAAGCCGGACGGTGGTGCGCTGGCGAGTGTCGTGGAGCGGTTCGTATCTCAGGCCCACCGGGATGCAGAAGCGCGCGACATGCCGACCGGCTCGGTCATCCGCGAACGTCTTGGCCATTTCGAAGAGCTGACCGGCGGTTTCGAGTTCTCAGAAGTGATCCGGCGCTACTGGGAAGGGCATGAGAACGGTGACGAGGATCTGAAATCGGCCGCGCTACGTTGGCTGCGCGGCGAGTTTTCGACACGCACTGATGCACGCAAGGCGCTCGGCGTTCGGACGATCATCGACGATGCCAGTGTCTACGATCACCTTAAGCTGATGTCGGCGTTTGTTTGCGAGGCAGGCTACAAGGGTTTGTTGGTCGGGCTCGACGAGATGGTCAATCTCTACAAGCTGACCTCGGCGCAGGCTCGCAATGCGAACTACGAGCAGATCCTACGTATTCTGAACGACGTTCTACAGGGGAGCGCGCAGAACCTCGGGTTCTTAATGGGCGGAACGCCCGAGTTCCTGATGAACACACGCCGCGGGCTTTACAGCTACGAGGCCTTGCAGTCTCGACTGGCGGAGAACACCTTCGCCCGCGACGGCCTCGTCGATCTCTCGGGGCCCGTCATCCGCCTCGCGAACCTGACACCCGAAGATATGTTTGTATTACTGGCAAATGTCCGTGCGGTCATGCAGGACGAGGGTAACGCGGTGTCGGACGCGGCGCTCGAAGCTTTCATGGCGCACTGTTCGGACCGTATCGGCGAGGCCTATTTTCGGACTCCGCGAAACACCGTAACGGCCTTCGTGAACCTGCTGTCGATATTGGAGCAGAACCCGGGCACCGAATGGAGCGATTTGATCGAAAGGATCGAGTTGTCCGAGGACGGCGGAGACGATCTAACTGACGTTGACGAGGATACTGGAGCGCGTCCGTCAGGTGACGACGATCTCGTCAGTTTCAAGCTCTGATCGGTGAGCGCTGCGTTCGACAAGCTTGCGCGTCCGGTCCAGAAATGGATCCGTTCGAAGGGCTGGCGCGAGTTGCGAGACATCCAGGCGCGGGCAACGCAAGCGATCCTTGATGGCGATGGCGACGTGATTATCGCTGCCTCCACCGCCGGCGGGAAGACCGAGGCAGCATTCCTGCCGCTGATCTCCGAAGTTCTCGACGGCCCGAGATCGCAAGGTCAGGGGTTTGATCTGCTCTACATCGGTCCGCTCAAGGCGCTGATCACAGACCAAGCCGCGCGCCTCGAGGACATCTGTCGGGACGCAATATTGCCGGTGGTGCCTTGGCATGGTGATGTGTCGCAGTCGGTCAAGGCTCGGGCTCTCAAAACGCCCGGTGGAACCCTGATGATTACTCCGGAATCTCTCGAGGCCCTGTTCATTCGCCGTGGCCTTGAGATACCGCGCCTCTTTCGCGGCCTGCGTGCGGTGGTGATCGACGAATTGCACAGCGTGCTTGATACTGAGAGGGGTGTGCAATTGCGGTCGCTCCTAGCGCGCATGGAGCTCTCAATCGGTCATCCGGTGCGGCGTGTCGGACTATCCGCCACGCTAGGGGATATGGGGCTCGCCAAAGCGTATCTCCGACCCGATAGCGCGAGCGAGGTTACGCTGATCGAGGGGGATAGCGGCGAGTCCGAACTTCGTCTTCAAGTCAGGGGGTACTTGTCTGGTGGCGAAGGGGACGATGCGCGGTCAGCAACGGACGCGGTCGCCGAACATCTCTTCGCGAACCTTCGCGGGACCGACAATCTGGTATTTGCCGGGTCGCGTCAATCAGTCGAAATCTATGCCGACCGATTGCGCGATCTCTGCGAGCGCGAGCACATGCCGCAGGAATTTTATCCGCATCATGCGAGCCTGTCCCGGGAGCATCGTGATTTCGTGGAGCGTCGGCTGAAAGACCCCGGCAAGCCGACAACGGCGGTCTGCACGTCCACGCTCGAGCTTGGGATCGACATCGGTGATGTGACCTGCGTCGCCCAGATCGGCGCGCCGTTCAGTGTTGCTGCCCTTCGTCAGCGTTTGGGGCGATCCGGCCGACGCGAGGGGCAGCCTGCGATCCTGCGGCAATATGCCGTTGAGACAGCGCTATCGTCAGATAGCAGCTTCGTGGATCGGCTTCGGCTGGGCCTCGTCCGGGCCATCGCCATGATTGAGCTGCTGCTGGAGGGGTGGTGCGAACCGCCGAAACCGCAAGCGCTGCATCTGTCCACGCTCGTCCATCAAATTCTCTCTGTGATTGCGGAGCGCGGAGGTGCTTCGGCAAGCCGCCTTTACGCCATACTTTGTCGGGAGGGCCCGTTTCGCGCCGTGAGCCAGGCACAGTTTCTCGACGTCCTGCGCTCTATTGGGGAAGCTAATACAGCCTTGATTGAACAAGCTGACGACGGGAGTCTCTTGCTTGGCCGTGTCGGCGAGAAGCTGGTCGAGCATTACGGTTTCTATGCTGTCTTCAAGACCCCTGAGGAGTTCCGCCTTATATGCGACGGGCGCGAACTCGGAACTATACCGATCGAAAATATCCTGGCCCCCGGCATGCTGCTGATTTTCTCGGGGCGTCGGTGGGTCGTTGAGAAGATGCACGACCGCGAGAAAGCGATCGTCGTCAAGCCGGCCAAGGCAGGAACCCCGCCCATGTTCGGCGGCGATCCCGGTGATATCCACGACAGAGTGATAGAGCGTATGTTCGACATCTTCGAAGGCGAACTGATCCCGAGTTACCTCGATAAGACAGCCTCGGAATTGCTCGAAGAGGCGCGTCGAAACTTCCATATGCTTGGCTTCGGTGAGACGAGCATCGTTTCGATCGGACCGGACAGCTCCATCCTCGCGATCCGAGTAGGGACCATCAGGGCTGTATCACTGGCGCTGGCCCTAAGAGGACAGGGGTTTGAGGTCGAACAGCATGATGGTTTTCTGAAGGTGGAGCGCAAGGGGGATGCGCCTGCGCTGTGTGAAGCGCTCAAGAGAATTTTGGATCAGGAAGAGCCCGACCTCGCGGCGGGAGCGCCCAATCTCATGTTCGAGAAATTCCACCACTACTTGAGCCAAGACCTCCTTGAGCTTGACGCGAGATCTTGTCGTCTTGACCTAACTGGCGTCGTGATGACCGCCGAGCGCTTGATGCGATGATTTTCGGCACGCCTCGGAAGGTATGCCTCCATCAGATCTTCGGAAGTAAGCAGACCGATATCATCAAACCTGACAACGCGCCGTCGAAAGTATATGGTCCGGAAGTGGTTACGACGAATTCCGAAGGGTATGACAATGGGCGTCATCAGAGATCGCCTCAGGCAAACGCGGCCGGACGTCGAAGAGCAGCTGATCCTCAATGAAGACAAGCGCGAAATAGCGTTGGAAGCGCGGCGAGTGCGAAAGATCCGCCGGTTGACCGTCGAGCAGTTGGCTGAAGCGAGTGGCCTGAGCCTGGACGAGGTTTTGGCGATTGAAGCTCCTTCGGGAGAACTCCCGAGCCTTACGTCGTTAAAAACCTATGCAGAGTTCTGCGGAGCGAAGATAAGGGTCCGCTTCGAGGCGAGCGAACGATAGGTGCATAAAGGCGGTGATCCTTGGTCGGTCGGGCCGCTGCTTTGAGCAAGCCAAGAACAACAAGAAATCGGTCGCTACGTGACACGCGCCCGCGAACCAGACGGGTTCGATGAGAGGTCGGGGCGGGAAAGATGATCATTCGCCCTACCGGACCGTGAGAGAAGTCGGTCTTCGTCCACCTTGGGCCGTCACGCTTCAACGAAGCAAAAGCAACATGTGACACGAATATCGAAATATATCAGTTAGTTACTTCTTGTCACGCGTCACACCCGAATGTTTATTACATGCGTGTGTGCGTGTGTGCGTGCGTGCGCGTAGGTGCGCGCATGTGAATACATATTTCTCTATTCCGTGACACAGATAGATAGAATGAGATATTCGTTCGTAAAGTCAGTGGGTTAGGTATGTCACACGAGGTGTCACAGGGCGTGACAAACTGGCCGATTTCCGTGACAAAATCCGTCACAACAAGCCTTTGGTGAAGGAACCCTCGGGTGCTCTGATGTTCTCGTTGATCAAACGTCCGGAGCCATCGTCGACCACGCAGGGATCAAGTAACATGCGCATTCTTCACACGGCAGACTGGCACATCGGACAGACTTTGAACGGCTGGGCCCGGGACGAGGAGCACCGCGTGTGGCTCGACGAGCTCTCCGGCATCCTCGCTCGTGAAGAGATCGACGTCCTCCTGGTTTCCGGCGACGTCTTCGACGGCATCAATCCCTCGGGCGGCAGCCAGCGGCTGCTCTACTCGGCCCTGCGCCGCTTCAAGGATGCTCGCCCCGGGCTGCGCACGGTGATCACCGGCGGCAACCACGATCCCGCGGGCCGCCTCGAGGCACCTTCGGCCATCCTCGAAAGCCTCGATGTCCATGTCTTCGCCACGGTGCGCCGTGACGGCGAGGAGATCCTGGCGGATCGCCACATGGTCCCGCTGCCGGGCCCGGACGGCGCGCCCCGCGCCTGGGTCTGCGCCATCCCGTTCCTCCGCGCGCCGGATCTTCCGGGCCTCAGTTTCGCAGCCGGCGAAGGGCGCGGCTCGCCCATCGTCGAGGCGGCCCGCCGTTTCCATGCGATGATGGCGGCACGGGCCCGCGAGACCGCCGGAAACCTGCCTGTCATCGCCATGGGGCACTTGCATTGCCACGGCGCCACCGAGAGCGAGGGCGCCGAGCGGCGCATCCTGATCGGCGGCGAGCATGCGCTGCCCGAGGATGTCTTCCCCGAGGGGTTCGACTACGTCGCGCTCGGCCACCTGCATCGCCA
The DNA here is from genome assembly GCF_009363575.1 of Roseivivax sp. THAF30. NCBI lineage: Bacteria > Pseudomonadati > Pseudomonadota > Alphaproteobacteria > Rhodobacterales > Roseobacteraceae > Roseivivax > Roseivivax sp. THAF30. The sequence goes on from NZ_CP045389.1 coordinate 710,556, forward strand.
CCAGACGCTCGGTGGCCGGATCCGCTACTCGGGCTCGTGCTTTCCGCTCTCCGCAGCGGAGGCTGGCTACGACCACGGCGTGACCCTCCTCGAGATCGAGGAAAACTTCATTTCACACACGCATGTGCCGATCACGCGGCCCGCGGAGATGCTGCGCTTCCCGCAGCGCGGCACCATGACCTTCGCGGAATTCGAGGCGGCGCTCGATGACCTGGACTTCGATCCCGACACGCCGAGCGGCCTGCAGCCCTTCGTCTACGTGAATCTCGAGGCGACCGGGCCCGCGGCGGTTCTTCTGGGTGAGGCCGAGAAGCTCCTCGCGGCCGCGCCGGTGCGGCCCGCGGGTATCCGCGTGCGGCGCGACGCGGCAAACGAGGATGCCGCGCCCGAGCTGCAATCGCTCGGGGATACCACCCCCGAGGCGCTGTTCCGCCCGGCCTTCGAGAAGGCCAATGGCACGGCGCCGGAAGACCGGCACATCGCCGCGTTCCGCGAAGCCTTGGTAGGAGAGTGACATGCAGATCCTGACCATCCGCGGCGCGAACCTCGCGAGCCTCGCCGACACGTTCGAGATCGACCTGACCGAAGAGCCGCTGCGCTCGGCCGGTCTCTTCGCGATCACCGGCAAGACCGGCGCCGGCAAGTCGACGATCCTCGATGCGCTGTGCCTTGCGCTCTACGGCAGCTGCCCGAGGCTCTCGAGCCAGGGCGTGAACGACGACGTGCCCGACATCGCCGGCGAGTTCATCAAGTCGAGCGATCCGCGCGCCATGCTGCGCCGGGGCGCCGCCCAGGGCTTCGCCGAGGTCACCTTCCGGGGGCCCGACGGGATGACCTACCGCGCCAGCTGGACTGCGCGGCGCGCCCGCGGCAAGGCCGAGGGGCGGCTGCAGAACGTCGAGCGGGCCCTGACGCGCGTCGACGACGACACGCTCATCGAGAGCCAGATCAACGCCGTGCGTGACCGGGTCACCGATATCACGGGCCTCGCCTACGAGGAATTCCGCCGCACGGTCCTCTTGGCGCAGGGCGATTTCGACGCCTTCCTGCGCGCGAATACCCCTGAGCGCGCCGCGCTCCTGGAGAAGGTGACCGGAACGGGCATCTACCGGGACATCTCCCGGCGCATCTACGCGCGCCACGAGGAGGCGAAGGCCGCGCTCGCCACGCTCGAGACGAAGCGCTCGGCCACGAACGCGCTGACCGACGAGGCCCGCCAGGCGATGCGCGAGGAATCCGACACGCTCGGCAAGCAGATCGCGGCGACCCTCGCCGAGATCGCCGGCCTCGAGGCGAAGATCCAGGTCCACGTCGCCGTCACTGAGGCGCGGTCCCGCGTCACCAAGGCGGAGGCCGCGGAGCGCGACGCACGTGCGGCCGTGGAGGCGGCGAAAGACGATCGCGCGACGCTCGGACGGATCGAGACCGCCCACGGTCTCAAGAGCGAGCAGGGCCGTGCTCTCTCCGCGGACCGGGCGGTGAGCGATCTCGAGCGCGAGGAGAAGGCTGCTGCCGAGGAACAGACCCGGCGGGCCGGAGACCTCGAGAAAGCCGTGGAGGCGCACCGGAGCGCCGTCACCGCCGCCGAGGAGGCGGAGCGGGTCTTCAAGGCGTTCGGGCCGCAATGGACGGAGGCAACGAAGCTCGACGAGCTGATCGTTACCGCCAAGGGCGAAGTCGAGAAGGCCACGCAGGCCCGGTCGGAGATGGAAACCCACCAAAAGACCGCCGCGAAGATTCTCGCGGAGCTGCAGGGCCGGGACAAGTCCGCGTCGGAGGCGCTCGACGGCGCGCTCGCGCAGATGAAGCGGGCGCCGGACGCGCATCGCCTGGCCGACAACTGGACCCAGGTCCAGGCGCTCCTCGATGAGCGCACCGAGGCACGGAAGACCGAAACCGGTGCCCGCAAAGCCGCGATCGGGGCGCGCAAGGAGGCCGCGGACGCCGAAAAGCGACGCGCGGCGCTGACCGCCGCCGACACCGCGGACCGCGCCAAGCTCGCCGAGCTGGAGACCGCGCGTCAGACGGCGCAGGCCCGTCTCGACGAGATCTCGAAGGACGATCCCCAGGCCCGGATGGACCGGCTGACGAGGGGCGAGCAGGGCCTCAAGGACATGACCCGCGCCGCCGGCGCGCATGACAAGGCATCGACGCGCAAGGCGACCGCCGAGATCCGCATCTCCGAGGAGACGACGAAGCAGGCCGCCGCGACGGACGCACACGGCAAGGCCGAGACAGAGATCGCCCGCGCGGATGCCGCGATCGCGGCGCTGCAGGCGCCGGTCGACCGCGCCGAGGCGGCGGCGTCGGACATGGCGGCCGAGCTGCGGCGGTCCCTCGAACCGGAGGCGCCGTGCCCGGTCTGTGGATCGAAGAGCCATCCCGTGGAAGCGGACGACGCCCTGAGCCGCATCGCGCGCGAGATGCGCCAGGAGCTCGAGGCCGAGCGCCGCGCCCTCGAGACGGCCCTCCGGGCGCTCGACACCGCGGCAAGGGCGCGCGACGCGGCCGCTCTTGCGATCAAGACGGCCACGGAGGCGCGTGACACGGCTGCCAAGGCCATCACCGAGGCCGAGACAGCCTTCGCCGAGGCGCGTCGCCAGACCCTGGAGAGCGGCCTCACACAGCTGCCGGAGAGCCCGGCCGGCGCCAAGGAGGCGCTGGCTACGCTCACAGGCAAGCTGGCCGCGCGGCGCGCGGAGATCGCGGAGCTGATTGCCGAGCAGGGGCGCCTGCGCACGGCCCTCGAGGAGACGCGCAAGGCGGTCCAGACCCATTCCGGGACTATCGATACTCGCGCCCCGAATCACGAGGCGGAGGTCCGGATCGTCTCGGAGAAGACATCGGCGGCCTCGCTCGCGGACCAGGAAGCGGCGCATGCGGTGCGACGGATCGCCGACATCGACCGCGAGATCTCGCCAGCGCTGGCCGCGGTCAACTTGACGCCCGAGAAGCTCGATGCGGATCCTGTCGGCGTGCGCGGCAAGCTCGACAGCATCGCCCAGTGGTGGACCACGCAGATCTCTCGCCGGGACTCTGCCGAGGCCACGCGCCGCGAGCTCGCGCCGCAGATCGCCTCCGCGATCTCGGCGGCCCGATCGGCGCAGTCGAACCTCAATACCGCCCTGCGCGCCGAGAAAGACCGCACGGAGGCGCTGGCCACGCTGCGCGCCAAGCGGGCGGAGATGCTCGGCGGAGAGGACACCGAGGCGCACCGGACCCGGCACAATGAGGCCCGCCTGAAGGCGTCCGTGGAAAAGGAGCGCCTCGCGGCCGCCGTGTCCGAAGCCCATAGCCTGAAATCCGGCGCCGATGCCCGCCTCAAGGCGGCGCGCGATGCCCTCGTGCCGGCGCGAAAGGAACAGGCGGAGGCCAAGACCGACCTCGATGCCAAGCTCGCCGAGGCCGGGCTCAGCCGCGAGGAGCTGGCGGTTCTGCTCGGCAAGGGCGCGGCGGAGGTCACGCGCCTCAAAGGCATCCTCAAGTCGATCGACGAGGCGCTCACTGGCACAATCTCCACGCTGGCGGCGCGCCAGGGCGATCTCAAGGAGCGCCTCGACAAGGGTCTTCCCGAAGAGGCCGAGCCCGACCTGCGCGCCGCCAAGGCGACGCGCGAGGAGGCCCGCGACGAGATGCGCGAGCGGACCGGGGCGATTACCCAGGCGTTCAAGGCCGACGACGCGCTCCGCGAACATCTCAAGGGGCTCGACGCCGAGATCCGGGCGGCGAAAGAGACCTGCGATACATGGCGCGCGGTCAACGAGGCGGTGGGCTCGAAGCAGGGCGGGAAGTTCGCCCAGATCGCCCAGTCCGTGACGCTCTCGCTGCTCGTGGAGCGCGCCAACCTGCACCTGGCGGATCTCAAGCCGCGCTACCGGCTGATGCAGGGCGGCGAAGACCTGGCGCTACACATTATCGACGGCGATATGGGCGACGAGGTTCGCTCCACGCGCTCCCTCTCGGGCGGCGAGCGGTTCCTCGTGTCGCTCTCGCTGGCGCTTGCCCTGTCGCAGATGGGCGGGCAGGGCGGCCTGGCCGCGACGCTCTTCATCGACGAGGGGTTCGGATCTCTCGATGCCGAAGACCTCGACATTGCCATGGACGCCCTCGAGACGCTGCAGGCGCAGGGCCGAACGATCGGCGTGATCTCCCACGTGGAGGCGATGAAGGATCGCATCCCGGTCCAGGTGCGCGTTACGCGCCGCGGCGCGGGCGCCAGCACGATCGAGCTCGCGGGCGCCGCTTGATGGATAAGCCCCATCGACGAGATGCATTGATCATCATTTGCCGATGCTCGGATCAGTCTCTGCCTAGGATATGTGGATAACCTCGCCGCCGCGCTTAAGTGCCAAGTCTGAGCGCATACCTCGTCATCGTTCAACAACGGAGATGACGAGACATGCCCAAGACACCGAAAAAGACCGACGCCGAAATTCGCACGGCGATCCTCAGCTATCGCGAACAGTATAGCGAATGGCCCACCTACAAGCAGACTCGTGACGTTCTCGGGGGGCCTGCCAGCAACGATCGGCTGGCCCGAATCTTTCCGGAGGCCAAGAAAGAGGTGGAGCAGAGCTCGGGTTCCGCAACGGCCCCTGGGCTTGAGGCCGCGATCGTGACTGTGATCCATGCCGAGCTTGATGTCACCGAAGAACCTCTGCTCGCACTTCAGGACATCCGCCGCAGGGTGATTGAGGCCCTCGATACGGCGGAGCGGCAGCGCCTGGAGCGCGAGGTCGGACGGCGGCGCGCGTTGCAGGAGGCATTGCGGTCTGTGGGCGGCCTCCTCGGTAGCGTGGGCGAGCAGGTTGATGCCGCCGCGGTTTGCGCGAGGGGTGCTCGCCCTGCGTTCCGCCCGAATTTTCCGGGCGCGCGATCCGACGTCTGAGCCGAGTGAGGGGCCACCGGGCACCTCCTGTGGTCCCGCTGACCCACCAACTTCCCGCGAAATACTTTATGGGGGTGCCGCCGTGCGTCGGGCCGGATCGCACGATTGTCGAGTGATCCGGCACTGACTGACACCATGGCAGGGCAGGTCATTCGGTTTCCTTAATGAGCTGGAAAAAAGGAACAATTCGCTTCGCGCAACTCCGTTCGGGAGCGCGGCAGCGGAGATCGGCTCGTTACGCAACGCTCGCCAGCGAGGTCATCCTTTCACGATAATCCGAGGAGCCGTGATCGGGATCTGTCGCTCTGGAGCGAGGCCCCTCGAGCGGACCCGCAGGACAGGAGCTGAAGAATGGGACATCGTCGGAACCGCGAGAGGCAAACGAAGCCGCGTAGAATGCACGCGACCGAAATGGAATGGCAAATGGTGCGCGAAAGGGCCGAGACGGCCGGGCTCTCGATGTCCGCGTATCTTGTCGACGCTGCACTTACTCGCCCGGATCATACCTCGCGCTCTTTCCAGGTCGATGCGATCCGTCTCTTGACTGTATCCCAGCAAACTCTGTCGGAAATCTCGGACAGCATCGCAGGGCGCGAGGCCGCACTCGACCACCTCCTACTCGCGACCGCACTCGACCAGGTCGCCGCGCGGCTCGAGAAGATCGCCGCGGCCGTCGCGGCTGGCGGTGCCGGACGGAAGGGCGCGAGATGATCCTAACGTGGTCAAAACACCAGAGCGGACCGGCTTCCGCCGCGATCGGCTATTTCCTGCATGAGCAGGTCCGAAAACAAGTGGGTGGTCGTCAAGCGACCACCCATCGCGATCCCGCACCCGAAATTCTGTTCGGAGTCCCATCTCTCGTCGGTGCGTATATTGACGCTCTGCCGTTCCAAGCACGCTATCGGTCCTGCGTGTTGAGTTTCTCGGCTGACGAGCTCGATGTCCGGACATTCAATGGTGGGGAGTTCGCGTCACGAACCGCTGTGTCCGGTGCCCTGCGATTGCTATTCGAGTTGGGCTATGCCGGCGTGCCGCTAGCCGCCCGACCGCCGGTCCTCGCATCGACGCACACGCATCTGGGACGTCTTGAGGTCAATGTGCTGCTGCCGCGTGCAGTTGGACTTCCTGGTCAGCGGATACGGAGCATCAACCCGCATCCACCCGGACTTGCAAGCCGCGACGACTGGGATGCATACACCGATGTCGTCAATGCGACTTACGGCTGGGCCGACCCTCGTTGTCCGATGCGCCGGCGGCATGTCACGCCACCGGGATGGATGGCCAAGGAGGCCGCTGAGTTGATGCGGCGGGCCGAGCGAGGCGGGCCGGTCGGCGTCGACCAGAGCGACGCACGCTACCGAGCCTGGTCGCTCTGCCGCCAAGCGACCGCGGCGGGCCTCGCCACTCGCAAAGAGATCGTTGCGCATGTCGATGCGGGCCTCGGACCACACGATTGGGCGGTCACGAGCCAGTCCGCACACGACATCACGTGCGGGCCGATAGACGGGCGGGGACCTCGTGTCACCTTTCGTGGCGCCGCGCTCGGCGACGGTGCTGAGGATGCGATTGATCCCTTCGTCGCGATGGTGGCACGTCAGGATGAGATCGCCGCGGCTCCGGCGAAGCTCGCCGAAGCGCATAGACGCCGGGCGGAGTTCAATCGCCACCTGGGGAGCGGGACTTGGCCAGTCGTTATTCGATCGGATCCCGCAGAGCTACTCGACGGCCCGACAGCGCTGATGACGTCCGGCGGCGCCCGGCGTTCTCTGCTCGGACGTCTGATCAATCGGCTTATGACAACGCTATCCGACCTCCTTTTGGCCAGGGCGTTCACCGCGCTCGCGCCGAAACCCCTGACACAGCTTGCAATCAATCTGGAGACTACCTGTGACGAACTCACTCGACGCAAATCCCGTCAGCAGCCGCGTGGAGCGCTTGATCGAACTCCTCGAAACGCTCCTCGAACGCCGGACAGACGGATCGCTAGCGGACCGACTCGACGACATCATCGACCAGCTCTCCCGCCTCGAGCGCGCGATGACGAGCGCGTCGCGCCTGATGGACGAGGCGGCCCCGAGGTTGACAGGGGCAGTGACGCTGGACGACCTCCAGGCCACGGAGCGGCGAATGGAGGAGGCGCTCGCCCGGCACGCGGCGTCCCAGGCAGAGATGGCTTCGAGGATCGACCATATGATCGAGATGCTCGGCCTGCCGCCGGCTCGCGGGCGGAATGGCTCGCAGTGACGCTAGGCCTCGTGCGAGAAATTTGCGGAGGACCGCGACGCGTCTTTTTTCGGCGTGGCTGGGAAGCGGTGGAATACCTCGTTGTCGAAGACGATGCGGAGGAGGTCGTCCTTGAGTTTTCGTCCGGCGAGCCCGATCCGGCTTGGCGGCGGCTGTTACGTGAACAACTTGTGGGGAACTCGGGCACTCTACAGGACGCCGACGCTAAGAACCACGGCTTGGAGGACCCCGAGATGTAAGGAAACGACTGCGTCATACGCTTGCGGCGCACCGCCACTCACGAAGCAGTAGACGGAACGTCGTGAGATCGCGCGCTTCCTCGAGCCGAGCGCCCAAAATCAAGATGCGGGCAAATTGGACCTTAAACGAAGGGGGTGTCCGCAAACTGTGTTGGTCCGCTATGCGGACTTTCCGGTCATTCGGTGGCCAACCGATACAACTGCAGCATGACAATGGAGGCGCTCGCAGCTGCAGAAACTGGGGTTCTGCGTCGCGGCGCAGATCGCGGAAGCAGTCGTAGAAGGCTGCGCCGGACCAGGGAATCTAAACCCACCTTTCGCTGCGCCTCGTCGCAGCGCCGCCGACGCGGGACCTTTCTGCCGTTCGCTGCACATGCTCACATTAAGCCGTATCTACGAAGTCATGCGGAAGGAACGCCGGCTTCCGGACTCTTGCCGCGAAGGCGGGATGTTTTCGGCCAATCTGCGAAAGCGGACTTCATCGGCGTCTTGGTTTTCAGCTATTCCGCGCGGCGCCGTATAATCGCTCTGAGCGCTGATCCAGAAACACACAATGCTTGCCGCGCGCGCTCGCCGCACCGACTTTGGACAATCATGAGACCCCCAAGAGGCTGCGACCGGGTCACGGTATCAGTGAGCCTTAAGGTAGTCTCGCCTGGGTTCGGTGGGTGCGTTGGGCAACAGGACGCAGTCGCTCGCCTCGCCGGTCGTCCGCGCCCCACCATTAGAAGCAACCCGGTCAAAGCTTGAAGCGACGCGAAACTTTACACGGACGTCGCACGTGCATGCGGTGTTAGACTTAGGGCAAACGTTATAGGGGAGGAGCACTATGCCGATTCGGCTATCGCAGATTGGACTTACTGGAATTCTTACGGCGGCCGCGACGGCGGCGTCCGCGCACTACGGAATGATCATTCCTTCAGACAACATGGTCGACCAAGAGGATGGCCGGTCGGTCTCGCTCACCTTGTCATTCTCGCACCCGTTCGAAGGTGACGGCATGTTGCTGGACGAGCCGGTGTCCTTCGGCGTCACTCGCGAAGGCGAGACCACAGACCTTCTCGGCCTCCTTCAGGAAACCGAGGTGATGGGCCAACCCGGCTTCATGCTCGACTATCCGCTGGAGGCACCGGGAACGCACATCTTCGCGATGGAGCCCCAGCCCTACTGGGAACCGAGCGAAGATAGTTTTATCATTCATTATACCAAAACCTATGTCAGCGCCTACGGCGATGATGGCGGCTGGGATGCGGAATTGGGACTCCGGACCGAGATTGTCCCGCTATCGAAACCCTTCGCACTTTGGACCGGGAATGCGTTTCAGGGCGTGGTGATGCTGGACGGCGAACCAGTGCCGCATTCCGAGGTCGAGATCGAATACTATAATGAGGATGGCTCGGCGGTGGCGCCGTCCGACCTGATGATCACTCAGACAGTCAAGGCCGATGAGAACGGCGTCTTCACGTATGTCGCCCCGCGCGGCGGCTGGTGGGGTTTCGCTGCGCTGAACACCGCGCCCGAAACAATGGAGCGTGAGGGCATGGAAAAAGCGGTGGAACTTGGTGCGGTGATGTGGGTGCGGTTCGAAGACTGGGCTCAGCGATGATCGGGCGCCGCGCCTGTGGTTTTCTCGCCATCGCGCTATGCTCCGCGCAGTCGGTCGCTGCGCATCATTTCAACGTCTATGCCTGGACGGACTGCCAGGTGATAGAGGTGCGTGCTACGAGCGAAAGCGGCAAGCTGGCTGCGACGGGCGATATCCGGCTGCGCGACGACGGCGGCAACATCGTCGGTTCGTATGATCTCGCGCCCGGCGAGGCGACGGAAGTTCCACTGGACGGGGTCGACCTGTCGGGCGGACTGCGGGTCGAGGTGCAGTCCGGACCGCACGAGGATTATTGGCAGCTGACCCAAGAAGACATCGCGCGGGCCTGTGCGTCCTGAAAGCGCGCCGAACAAGCCAAAAAAGAAAGCCTTACCATGCCACTTTCTTGCGGATCGCACATTGCAGGTGCCGTGCTACTCGCGTCTGTAATCCCATTGCGGGTGTTGGCGCACGAGACATGGCTCGACGTGCAAGACTGGCGACCTGCACCGAACGATCAGATCCGGGCGGACATCAGCAACGGACACATGTTCGATGGCCAGACACTTCCTTGGCTCGACCAGCTCATCGACGGGGTGACGCTTGTCGATGACGTTGGGAGCCTCGCCGTCGAGGGCGAGAACGGCGATATGCCCGCGGTCGAGGTTGCAGCACGTTCGGAGGGACTTGCGATCCTCGTCTACGAATCGCGGTACCGCGCGCTCACCTACGACAGCTTCGATGTGTTCCGTGGGTTTCTTGTCGACAAGGACGAGACCTGGGTGCTGGGCGAGCATGCGACGCGCAATCTGCCGACAAACGGGGTGAGGGAGGCGTATCGGCGTTTCTCGAAGGCGCTCGTTGCCGTCGGTGCGGGGCGTGGCACGGATCGGGTCACCGGAATGGAGATGGAACTCGTTGCCGAGGCGAACCCCTACACCTCCCCTGGCGACCCGTTTGCTGTGCGGCTTCTGCATAATGGCGCGCCGAAGGCGAGCGAGCGGGTGACCCTCTACAGCCGTGACGCGTCCGGCGCAGTCGAGATCCAAATGGCGCACACAGACCCGAACGGTCGTGCGGAATTCTCGCTCAAGCCGGATCGAGAGTACCTGGTCGACGCCGTGCTGATGCGCAAACCGGGGCGCGAGGTCGCTGCGGAACACCGCGTAATGTGGGAGTCACTTTGGGCGTCGCTCACCTTCGCGACGCCAGCGGACTGACGGTTAGTAAAGACCGTTGATCTCGAGCGGCAGCTTGTCGACCTTGCGTTCTTTTAGAAGGCTGCGCGGCGGCTCTGCTGCGTCGGCGCTGCGCAGGCGCTGATAGCGGCGGTCGGCGACGACCCGCGCCTTGTGTTCGCTGTCGATAACCGTCGGGCGCATGAACACGAAGAGTGTCCTACGAGTTTGATCGACGCTACGCGAGCGGAAGATATTGCCCAAGACTGGAACGTCGCCGAGGCCCGGTACCTTGGAATTCGAGCTTTGTGCGTCGTCGGTGATGAGTCCGCCTAGCACGATAGTGCCGCCGTCGCGCGACTGCACCGTAGTCTCGATTAGACGGCGGTTGGTGATCAGGTCGGCTGCGCCCTGCACGTTCGCGTTGACGAGCGAGGACACTTCTTGGCTGATATCAAGCCGCACGATGCCGTTCGAGGTCACGCGGGGCAGGACCTCCATGGTGATGCCGACATCCTGACGTTCTATCGTGGTGAACGGGCTCAGCGTGTTGCCGTCTGTGGCAAAACTACCGGTCCGGAACGGGACGTTTTGGCCCACAATGATGGTGGCGGACTGGTTGTCCATCGTGGTGATCGAGGGGGTCGACAGCAGGTTGGCGCGGGTCGACTGACCGAGCGCCTGGACCAGCACGCCGAACTCGTCGCTGCTGCCCGCGAGGGTGAGTCCCGGCGTCAGGCCGCTCGCGCCGGGCACACCGAGCGCCGAGAGCACCGCACTGAGCGACGCGCCACCCTGAGAAAACGACGTGGAGGCGAAGCCCGTGTTCGGCAGGTTGTCGGCGAAACCAAGCTGCACGCCGAGACGTTCGCCGATTTCGCCCGAGACCTCGACGATGGCCGCCTCGATCATGACCTGCGCGCGCTCCTTGTCGAGCGAGCGCACGATGGCGATGACTTCCTCGATTTGCCGCGCAGTACCGCGGATCACCACGGCGTTAGTCTGTGTAGAGGCCTGCACTGCCACCGCGGGTGCCGGGCCCTCGGGCAAGGCGACGCCGGGCTGGCCTTCGCCTCCCTCGCCCACCGCGGCGGCGACCGGATTGGTCAGCTCGGTGGCGCCGCCCAGGGTGCCGTTAACGACCTCGGCCACCACCTCGGCGTCGGCGTATTGCAGTTCGTAAACATAGGTCCGCAGCTGCGCCTGCGGCGGCTCGCGCGGGGCGATGTCCATGTCGCGCACAAGATCGCGCACCATCGAGATGTCGACCTCGGTGCCGCGCACCAAAAGCGTGTTGGATGTAGGGTCGCTCGACAGCCGCGCGCCGGTCCCGGCGGAGCCCAGCACCTCGTTGATCGCCTGTAGCACCGCGTCGGCATCGGCGTAATTGAAGCGCACGACTTCCGTGCGCAGGTTCTCTGGTCCGTCGAAGGTGCGGGCGATCTCGACAATACGCTCCACGTTCGCACGAGTGTCGGTGACGATGATGGCGTTAGGATCACTAAGGGCTTCAATGTAGCCCGCCTCGGCCACCAGCGGACGCAACACGCGAACTGCCTCTTCGGCTGGCAACCGGTCGAGTTCGACGATGCGGGTTGTTGTATCTTGACGGCCGGACAGCACGCCGCCCACCGGCATGCCCTTGGTACGGGCATCGGCCTCCGACACGATTTCCCACACTACGCCGCTTTCGACGGCGACGAAGCCGCGCACGCGCAGGATCGACTGAAAAAGTTCCCATACCCCAGCCTGGCTGAGCGCTTCAGCCGAGATAACCGTGACTTCGCCAGCGAGCGCGGGGTCCACGACCAGCGTTCGGCCGGTGATCTCGGACACCTGCTCGGCCAGTGCCGAAATATCTGCATTGCGTAGATTGATGACGAAGTCGCCATCATTTGAAAGACCCTGCGACCACGCCCGGTCGGCCGACACGCACGCGAATGCGATCATCGCCAGGCAGATGCAGATGAGGCGGCCGATTGGCTTCAAACCGTGTTGACCTTTCATCTCAGCGGAAACGACATCAGCAGCGTTTCTCCGTCCCTGACTACTTCCAGGCGGGCTTGGCCCGAGGCCGCAATTTCGTCGTAGAACGCTCGGTCCCGATCCGGATCGCCAACGTCCTGCCCGTTCACGCGCGTCACCCGGTCGCCCGGCTTCAGCCCCGCCATCGTAACACCGATGTTCGGATTTTCAGCGATGGTATAACCACCATCCCCTGGGACCAAGCCAATCGTGTCTAGGACGGATTGCGGATCGGCGATGATGCGTTCGCGCCACAAGTCGATGTAATCCTGCGTGGTCTCGGGGGGCGGCGCCTCACGCAGATCGAGCGATCCGCGGCCAGGTACGATCGCGGCACGCAGCCGGTCGAGCGGCGATGGCGGCGGCGCGGCGTCCGGTGTCCGCGTCGACCCGGTGTCCGGAGCGCCCTCGTGCGCGCCGTCGAAGCCGAAGCGGCGCGGGTCCCCGTCGATGTCGACCTCCACGAAGTCCACGGCGATGGCAACTAGAACGGCGTTTTCGGCCAGATCGTCACCGATCCGGTACCGGTCGACGTTACCGCTGACGGCAATGAGCGCGCGCGACCGTGCTGGATCGGACGCGACCAGCACGCCGTGCAGCACCAAGTCGAGCATACGCCCAGTCGCCCCCACATTTTCAGACGCAGTCGGCGCGGCCGGAGCGCCGAACGGTGCGAATGCGAGGATGTTCTCGGTGCCTACCGGCGGGGAGGCGCCGTCTTCGGTCAACGGCGCCTCGAAGCGTTCCGGCACGACACCGGTGTGACCGGCCAGATGCGCGGCCAGCCGCGCGCCCGGCGGCACGAGCGTCGCGCAGAGGGCGGCGACGGCACAGATCGCGACCAGGCGGGGCAAATTGCTCATTGCGCGGCTCCGTCCGGCAAGTAGCCGACCAACGTGACCAGCGGGTCACCCGGCGGGCCAGCAACAATCCGCACCTCCACGAGACCGCTGCCACCCAGCGCGCGGCGCTCTGTATTGGTGTCGATCTCTTGGCCAAGTGCGGTGCTCCATTCGGCGCGCATCTCAAAGCCGAGTTGCACTGACACGAGCGCGTTCTCGGCCACCCAGCGCGCAACGATCCGGTCGGCAAGGCCGCGGGTCTCGGCGGCGTGCCTTTCGGCGGCGGTGAGCAGAGTCGCCGCGCCAAAGCCCAGAACCGTCATGGCAACAAGCGCCTCGATCAGGGTGAACCCTGCGTCAGGTGCGCGTGCGGGCCTCATTGGAGAGGCTCCACGTAGGCAGACAGCCCGTCGAATGCCACATTCGCGCGGGCGCCGATGCGGAAGATCGTGGTTCTCCCCGGGGGCGGCGCGGCGTCTGGCCCGATCGTGAGGCGCCCCTCGGTCGCGCCGGTGTCGCCCGCGAGGCTCAGGGCACGCGAAACCGTCTGCCGCTCCGCGAGGCGCGGGTTGCCGTGCGGGCGCCAGTCTTCCTCTCTCCATTCCACGAAGCTGTAGCCGTCCCGTCGCCAGTCGAGCGCGGCGGCTCGGCCGGACACCAGGCTTTCCTCAACGGCAATGCTCAGCCGAGCCGCCAGAAGCTCGGAGTCTTGCCGGACGGCTTGGTCCGCGCGGTCGCCCGGCCGCACGCTTAGCGAAACCAGACCCGCGCTTACCCCGATCAGCGCCAGCACCACCAAAACCTCTAGCAGGGTGACGCCAGCGTCACGGCCTCGTCCGTGCCGCGATGAGCGCGCCCGCAACATGTCAGCCGCCCGCCTCTTGCCGTGCGCCGCGCCCGATATCGGCGTTGACGGCATCACCGCCAGGGCGTCCGTCCGCGCCGAGGCTGATTAGGTCGAACGCCCCGGACTGACCGGGCGAACGATAGACATACGCGTTGCCCCACGGATCCTCAGGCATGGTGTCGAGATACCCTTCCGCCGGGAAGGTTTCGGGGACCGGCGGCGCACTCGGGCGCTCGACCAGCGCGGCCAGCCCCTGCGCGGTCGTGGGATAGACGCGATTATCGAGGCGATAGAGCTCCAGCGCACTCTCTATGCTGCGCAGATCGGTCTCGGCGACCGTGGCGCGCGCCTCGTCGGGGCGGCCGACGACGTTGGGCACGATCATGGCCGCCACGACAGCGATGATGACCAGAACCACCATCATCTCGATCAACGTCACGCCGGATTCGGGATGTCTGGCGCGCACGGCACCACTGCGTCGCGGGCTGATGCGACCGACCGCCGAGGCGCGCCGAATTCGAGCTGGTGTCATGAAACTCTCTTTCTCCTTGCGGCGTGTATCAGTTACCATACTAAATAATCGCCACGAAGAGGTGCAGATTTCATACACCGGAAGCATCGTGCTGATAAAGGCAAATTTGGGAAAATATACGGCCCGCCGGCCGGACACCGCGCCGATCGACGTCCCGGTCAGGCCGGGCCACGAAGATGCCAGGGTCGGCGACATCGGCCCGCTGGCCGCGCGTCTTCGGCGCGCGGCCGGCAGGGATATCTACGTCGTACCGGCCGAGCATGTAACGCTCTTGAACGTGACGCTGCCGCTGCGGTCGAACCGCCAGCGCCTCGCCGCCTTGCCGTTCGCCGTCGAGGATCGTCTGGCCGCGCCGCTCGAAGATCTGCACGTAGCGCTATGCGGCCACGGACCGGATGGCGGGATCGTCGCAGCGGCCCTCGCGCGAGACGTAATGGCGGACGCGGCGCGGGACCGCCCCGGCTTACCTGTCATACCCGAACAGCTTGCCCTTCGCGTGCCGCACCCCGTCGTCGAAGGGCCACCGGCATGGTTGGCCTTCCGCCAGGGCGCGCGCGTGGTCGTTCGTCTTGCCGATGGCACCGGATTTGCCGCGGGGGCGACCGCCTTGCCCGATCTTTGGCTGCGCGCCGGGCGTCCAGCAGTCCAATCCCTAGGCCAAGCCTTGCCAGACGGGATCGACTGGACACCGGGCGAGGATGTCCGGCCCAGCCAGGCCGATCTGTCCATCGACCTGCGCCAGGGCGTGTTTCGCCCGCCGAGCGGCTGGGTCCGCCCGCTGCGGGCCGCTGCTGCCGCCTTGCCGGTCGTCGCACTTCTGCATCTCGCGCTGGCCTGGGCCGATCTACAAGCGCTGCACGGCGTTGCACTGGACGCGCGGGCCGAAACTGAGGCGGCACTGGCCGAAAAGGTTCCCTCGGCGACCGTGTTCGACGATCCACGCATGCTGTGGTCGCGCCTAGTGGCGCGCGATGACGCTGGACCCGGCGACGGCGGCCTGGTGCCGCTGCTGGACCGTGCCTCGGGCTCGCTTATGGGCGCGGGCCTCGCCGTAACAGTGGACCGCATGGTCTGGTCGACAGCTCCCAACACTCTGGCTCTGTCGGTCACCGCGCCGACACTGGACATTCTGCAAGAGACCGAAGAGGCGCTGCGCCTCGCAGGGCTGTCGGTCACAGCCGGGACCGCCACCGCCGGCGAATCCGGCGCGCAGTCGGAACTGACCATCCGCGACGGCGACGGCGGATGAGCGCGCTCGCCAATCTCAGCCCGCGAGAGCGGATGATGCTGCTGTTTTGCGCCGTGCTGATCCCTGCACTAGTGCTGTGGCGCTTTGCCTGGCAGCCGATTCAGGCTGAACGTGCCGCGCTGAACGATGAAATCGCTCGCTATCTGGCGCTCCGCCGCGTGGCCGAGCAGGTGGACGTGGCGCCGGGTGGGACAGCGCAAACGGCGGAAATGCCGTTGGCGGCGCTGTCCCAGCGCGCGACGCGCAGCGCCGAGGCGGCGAGCGTGCGGATCACGCGCATCGACCCGCGGGGCGCGAGCTTGACGTTGGTGGTGCAGGAAGCGGCGTTCCGCGAAATCTTGGCTTGGATCGTGGCGCTGGAACGCGAGGAACGCGCGAGAGTCACCGCGCTCGAGGTCGACCGTCTGACGGTCCCCGGCACGGTCAGCGCTCGGCTCACGCTGGAGGACGCGGGATGACGGACACCGCCGAAACCGACGCTACGGAAACTGATCAGATCGGGGATCGGCCCATCGTGTCCTACGCCTTCGCCAAGGCGCACGGCGCGATCGTTGAGCCAGACTTGGACGGCGCTCTAGTCTGCCGGCACCTCGGAACAGCCGACCTGCTAGCGCTCATGGAGGCGCAACGCGCGGCCGGGCAACTCGTCGCCTTCGAGGAGGTCGGCGGGGAGACCTTTGAGGATGCGCTCGGGCGCATCTTCCGCAATGACGCCACCGAGGCGGCACAGATGGCAGCGCGGGACGGCGACGATCTGTCCGCGCTGGCCGAGACTGCCGCTTCGGTCGACGATCTCCTAGACCAGAACGACGACGCACCGGTGGTACGGCTAATCAACGCGTTGCTGCTGCAGGCGGTCAAGGAAGGCGCCTCTGACATGCACGTGGAGGTAGAGGAGCGCCGCTTGGTAGTGCGCTTCCGCGTCGATGGCGTGTTGCGCGACGTGATCGAGCCAAAGCGCGCGC
The DNA here is from genome assembly GCF_009363575.1 of Roseivivax sp. THAF30. Classification (NCBI taxonomy): domain Bacteria; kingdom Pseudomonadati; phylum Pseudomonadota; class Alphaproteobacteria; order Rhodobacterales; family Roseobacteraceae; genus Roseivivax; species Roseivivax sp. THAF30. The sequence continues at coordinate 727,150 of NZ_CP045389.1, forward strand.
TCGCGCCTCTGCTGGCAAGCCGCCTCAAGGTTATGGGCAAGCTCGACATCGCCGAAAAGCGGCTGCCGCAGGACGGACGCGTGTCGGTACGGGTGGGCGGGTACGAACTCGACGTGCGGATCTCCACCTTGCCGTCGCAATTCGGCGAACGGGTGGTACTGCGCCTGCTGGACCGCGGCCAGACTCAGCGCGGCATCGCGCATCTGGGCATGTCCGAGCACGACCGCGCCGCCTTTGAGCATGTCATAGCCGCGCCAGAGGGGCTGGTCCTAGTCACCGGTCCGACCGGGTCTGGCAAAACCACGTCGCTGTACGCCGCGCTCGGTCATCTCAACGACCGCGAGCGCAACATCCTGACCGTCGAGGATCCCATCGAGTATTCAATGGACGGCATCGGGCAAATGCAGGTGAACCCCAAGACCGACCTGACTTTTGCCCGCGGCCTGCGCGCGCTTCTGCGGCAGGACCCCGACGTCATCATGGTGGGCGAGATCCGTGATGCCGAGACCGCCAAGATCGCGGTCGAGAGCGCGATGACGGGGCATCTTGTGCTGTCGACGCTGCACACCAACACCGCCATCGGCGCGGTGTCTCGGCTGATCGACATGGGGGTGGAGCGGTTCCTGCTGGCGCCGATGGTCCGCGGGCTTGTCGCGCAGCGTCTGGTGCGCCGACTTTGCGCCGAATGCCGCGCGCCGCATGAGCTGAGCGCGGCGGAGTCAAAGCTGCTGTCGGGCGCACTGCCCGAAGGCGAAAAGGTCTGGCGCGCGGCCGGCTGCGAGGCCTGCGGGCAGTCCGGCTATCGCGGCCGCCTGCCGATCTACGAGATCGTCGTCGCCGACCGCGAGATCGAGGCGATGATCCATTCCGGCGCATCCGAGGCGGACCTCACGGCCGCAGCGCGCGCGAAGGCGCCGGGCATCCTGCAGGACGGGGCGCGGAAGATGTGCGAGGGTCTGACCACCGCCGATGAGGTCGTCCGGGCGGTGCGCGAGGACAGCGCACCCGGCCGACCCGCGCAGGCGGCGGAATAGCCCGTTGGCCGCGTTTCTCTACAAGGCGGTCGATGCCGACGGGCGCCGCGCCCGCGGGCTTATCGAGGCCGCGAGCGAAAGCGCCGCGCGGTCCGAATTGCGCCAGCGCAAGCTGTTGCCGCTGTCGGTTGAGCCGACGCGGCGGCGCCCCGGACAGGCGTCTTCGCGCGACCGGGCGCCGCGATCCTCCCGGCTCGGGCCGAAGCGGCTGGCGCTTCTCACGCGGCAGCTTGCCACGCTGGTGGGTGCCAATGTGCGCATCGAGGACGCTCTGCGGGTCGTCGCGGGTCAGACGCGGAACTCGCGCGAGGGGTCCTTGCTGCTGAACCTTCGCGGCGCGGTGCTCGACGGGCGAAGCTTTGCCGCGGCACTCGATGACAATCCCACGAGCTTCGACGAATATTACCGCGCCTCGGTGCGCGCGGGCGAGACCTCGGGGCGGCTGAGCCAGGTGATGGACCACCTCGCGCTGCACATCGAGGAACAGGCCAAGAACCGCCAGAGCCTGCAACTGGCGCTAATCTATCCGGCGCTCCTGACCATCGTTTCCGTTGTCGTGATCTCTGCGCTTCTGGCCTTCGTTGTGCCTGATATCGTACGGGTGTTTACCTCGCGCGGGGCGGAGCTGCCGGTGCTGACCCGTGTGCTGATCGCGGCCTCGGACTGGCTGACGACATGGGGGCCGGTAGCGGCGGTGGCGATTGCTAGTACGATCATGGCGGGCCTTGCTGGCCTGCGTCGGCCGGCCGTGCGCGCGCGCTGGCACCATTTGCTCGCGACCACGTGGCCCATGCGCGGCCCGGTAATCAAGATCGCGTCGGCGCGTTTTTCGGGCACGCTGGCCACGCTGGTGCAAAGCGGTGTGCCGCTGGCCGAGGCGCTCCGGGCGGCGACGGATACTGTCCCGAACCTCTATCTTCGCAACCGCCTCGCAGCGCTCGCGCAGCGGGTATCCGACGGGGTGGCGCTGTCCCGCGCGGCGGAAGAGTCGGGGATATTCCCGCCGATGCTGGTGGCGATGATCGCCAGCGGCGAGGCCGGCGGTACGCTTGGTCAAAGCCTCGAGCGCAGCGCAGCGGAACAATCGGCCGACCTTAAGGCAAAAGTTGCGACCATCGTCGCGTTGGTGGAACCGGGCGTGCTGCTTGTCATGGGGGGAATCGTCATGCTGCTTGTCCTCGCGATCCTGATGCCCATCGTCAGCCTGAACGATCTGGCCGGATGATCGGCTCAGAAGGAGTATTCGAGAGTCAGCGGTCCATTCTTGGGCAGCGCCGGATAGATATCCGCCGCCGCCTCGAGAATCGAGAGAATGGCGCGGCCCGCGCCGTCGATCTGGAAATAGGCGAGAGGCCGGTCGCCGCCGGCGTCGAGGCGCCCGGCAGCGGTATTGTCCTCGGTGGAGAAGATCAGATTTTGCTCTGGCAGCTCGACGTCTCGCGCCCCTTTCGCGCACGTGCCGGCGGGCAGCGTAACCCTCCCATCGGCCCGGGTCGCGCCACCGGCCTTCAGTAGCGTCACTTCGTCGACCCGAGCCGTCATGCCGCAGCGCCACGCACCGGGGACCAGCTGCGCCAAGCCCGGCCCCGCGCGCCCGGACACCGCCGCGATGCCGATCTCGCGCGGATAAAGCCGCAGATCGCCGACGAGCCGGGTATCGCTGCCCTCCAGCCGCAGCGTGCCGCCGAACCCGGGCCAGGGGCGAAGGCCAGGCCGCGTCGACCAAGTCAGCGTGTACCCTTGCGGGAGGTCCGCCCCACCCATCCGCAGGGTACCGTAAACGGCATGTACCTGTGGCGGCAGATCGAGCGAACGTGTAAGAATCGTCATCGGAGCGAGATAGAGGAGCGCGCCGCCAAGCGCGCCGAGGCCAACACATGCGATACCCAGAAAAACCGCGATCCGCGCCAACCATGACGCGCCGCGCGACATCCTCGCGGCGGGCGATCCTGAAGGGGCTGGCTGCGTCATCGGTTTCGGTCCTTGGGGGCTGCGGCATCGGCGAGGAGATTGGCGGCAGCAGCGCTTCCGGCGGGCCAGGCAGGGCGGCGCTGCTGCTGCCGCTGTCGGGTTCGTCCGAGCAACTAGGCCAGATGCTGCAGACCGCCGCAAGCCTTGGTGGCGGTCCGGGCATCGGCATCGACATCTTCGACACGGGCTCGACCCCTGAGGAGGCGGCGGCGGCAGCGAGGAACGCCGTCGATGCCGGCGCCAACATGCTGATCGGACCGGTGTTCGGGGCGCAGGCCCGCGCGGTCGCCGCTGCCGTGCCTAACCAAGTGCCGGTCGTGACGATGTCGAACGACGCCTCGCTGGCAGGCAGCGGCCTCTATGTCTTCGGCATCACCCCGGCCCATTCGGCGCAGGCGGTGCTGAGCCTCGCTGCGCAGCGCAACTTGCGCGATGTCGCGGTGATCGTACCGCCCGGAGCGTTCGGTGCGCAGTCGGTCGCGGCGGTGCAGGCGCTCGCTCCGCAACTAGGGATTCAGCTGCGCGCACCCATTGTGCGCGGCGACCCCGCCGGAATCGGCGCGGCGCTCGCCGATGGCGGGGGCACGCCCGACGCGGTCTATCTGCCCGCCGCCGATGGTACTCTGGCCCCTTTTGCCCGCGCGCTCTCAGGCCTCGACATCCAACTTCTGGGATCGGCGCAATGGTCGGCCCTGGATCTCGAAAGCGACCCGGCATTCAACGGCGCCTGGTTTGCGGCGCCCGACCCATTGCGATTCGCGCCGTTCCGCGATGCCTTCGCCGAGGCGACGGGATCGAACGCAGGGATCATCGCGGGACTGACCTACGATGGCACCGAATTGGCGCGCACGCTCGGTCGTCAGGGCCGCCAGTCGCGCCGCGGATTGCAGGCCGAGGACGGCTTTTCCGGAGTGCTTGGGCCTTACCGGTTTCTGCGCTCGGGACTCTGTCAACGCGGCCTTGCGGTGTTGCGCGTCGGGTCAGGCGATTTCGCGCTGATCGGTGCTACTTCGGTATGACGCCGCCGCGGCTACGGCTCGGGGACGCAGGCCTGACGCTTGTCGAGGTGCTGGTGGCGCTGGCGCTCTTCGCGCTTGTCAGTGTCGCGGGGCTGACCATGCTCGACACTGTGATTCGGGTGAACGACCGGACGGCTTCGCGGCTCGAGCGGCTGGCCGAGATCGACCGCGCGCTCCTGGTCTTACGCCGCGACCTCGCGCAAATGGCGCCGGGGCCCGTCACGCTGAACGAGGCCGGGCTCGCGTTCTCGCGCAGCTTTGAGGCGGGACCCGCGCGGATCGCCGTGCGGCTGGCCGATGGCGCGCTGATGCGCGATTTGCCTGCAGCAAGCGGTACCGCAGCGTCGCAGCAACGCCTGCTGACCGGGGTGACGGAGGCGCGCTGGCGGATTCTCAGTACTTCGCGCACTTGGTACCAGGAATGGCCGGCGGACGCAGCTTCCGAAGGTGCGTTGCCGGTCGCGGCGGAAGTGACGCTCGACCTTTTGGAGAAGGAGCCGGGGACCGGCGGGTCTCTTCTGCGCCTTTTCATCCTACCTGAGGCGGCGCGGCGATGAGGCGCGAGCCCGAAGACGGGGTAATCCTGGTCAACGTGCTGGTGATCCTTGCGCTGACCGCGGGCATCGTTGCGCTGATGTTCGGCGGCCGCGACTCAGCGCGAGAGCGTGTCGTTGGCATGGCCGATGCGGCGCGGGCCGAAGCGCTCGCGCTCGGCGCCGAAGCCTCGGTAATCGCCGAGTTGCGCCGCGACCTCGAGATCGCGCCCGAGACGGATCATTTCGGCGAACCCTGGGCACAGATCGCGCAGGAGGAGGCGCGCCTCGCCACTGGGCGCTTTTCGGTCACGATCCGCGACGCGCAGCGCAAATATGACATCAACCGGCTGGCTGGCGGCGGCCTCGGGCCTGTGACGACCCTTGCACGGCTACTGGAGGAGGTCGATCAGCCGACCGACTTAGCAGCGCAGATCGCGGCCGTACTGGCACGCGTTGGGCCGGTTGCTGCGCTGGATAACCTGACGGCGTTCGGCATTCCTGCGTCCGCGATCGACGCGATCTCCCCCTACGTTACGGCACTGCCGATCGAAGGCACAGTCAACCTTAACACGGCCGAGGCGCCGCTCATGCGGGCGATGTTCGCCAACCGTACCATCGTCGCGCGTCTGATTGCAGTCAGACAGCGGGATGGCCACATCACGCGCGACGCCTTGGCCGGCGCAGGGGCGATCCGCCCAGACCATTCGGGGTTTACCTCAAACCTCTTTGAAGTCGAGGTCGTGGCCGAGGCCGGCACGGCCGCGGTCCGTCTGCAAAGCCGGATCCTGCGGATCGACACGCTCTCGGCGCATTCGGTCGGGGTAATGTCGCGCAGGTTCGCCGAGGTTCATATCGTTGACGACCGCGAATGAAAACGGCCCCCGGCAAAGCTGCCGGGGACCGAAAAAGGGCCGGAAAGAGCCGTCCGATCAGGGATTGAAGGGCTGTAGACCCGGCGTCAGCTCCAGGTCGACATCCTGCGCATCGAACGGCTCGTCGTTCGGATCGGCGTTGAACGCGGCGACGAAGTCACTGCCGAGCGTTTCAATACCCTGCGCCGAGTCGTCGTCATCGTCATTGCCGCTCTCGTCACAGGCTGCAACGACCAGCGCACCAGCGATGAGCAGCGCGAACTTGGTGGTTCTCAACATCATTAATCCTCCGGATCAGCCGCCGGCGCCCGGAAGCGGCGCAAGCAGATACGGGAATTGCTCGCTCACGTCGAGCGCGCTGACCGGGGCACCATCGATGAAGGGTTGATCACCAACAGGCGCGTCTTGAGGGTCGCATAGGCCGAGGTTCACAAGATCGCTTTCGGTGTCTTCCTCGGCTCCCTCGATACCAAGTTCGGCCCCGAGCGGCACCGGGTGACACAGGGCCCCCATGACCACACGCAAGGCGATATCGACTACGTCATCGCCGGGGCGCCGACCGTTTGGGAACCCCGCAAGGTCTTCGCCCACGACGCCGAAATTGCTTTGCTGCGAGCGCGGCGTTGCTGGTACGGCAGTGTTGAGGCGCATCATTTCCGACGGCGTGACGTTGGCCTGCTGGTTCAGTCCGGGAAAACCGGTCAGGAACGCCGTCACGAGATCCTGACGCGGCAGGTTCGACGGCGCGATGTTTCCGTCGGCCCCGAGCGCGTCGCGGAAGAGGATGTCGATGAGCGCCGGCAGCGTTGGGTTGGTCACGTAGGTTGCCAGCGCGCCATCCTGCGTCGGCTCGGCCGCGTTGAAGAGGTCCTTGTCGGGCAGGCCGATGACCACCTCGTTCACAAGCGGTGCGGACAGACGCGACTGCTGCACCCAGGCCCCGCCATAAACGGAAGTGCCTTCGTATGTCGGCGAGGGATCCTCGATCTCGGCTTGCGGCAGGCTCGACGTCGTCCAGCCACCGATCACACCGTTTCCGTCACCGGTGACGCACGAGATCGGCAGCTCGAGCGCCAGCGAGGTTACGTTGAAACGGTCGATCAAATCGTCGTTCTCGCGGCTATTCTCAATAGACCCCTCAAGCGGCACGAGGTTCACGAGGTCGAAAATTTCGCCAAGATTCACAGCGAAGGCTTCGGCCCGCTGACCGACGAATACGCGGCCCTGGCTCGAGCACTCCGGGAGCGCGACATTGTAGATATACTGGTCGGCGTAGGCTTCGTAATCGGGGATGGTTTTCGTGCCGATGTTGTCGAGCGGCTTGACGAAGTTGCGCCGTCCGTCAACGCCGACTACTGGCTCTGCGTCGCCGCTGCGGCGGTCGCCCTGGATGACGTCGAGCGTGTATGTCTCGATTTCGTTCAGCGGATCGCTGTCGGCCCCGGTAATTGCGCCGGCTGCTTTTAGCGGTATAGCGACGGTCTCGTCGCCGATGGTTAGAGCTATGCCGTTGCCATCAGCGCCAAGTGCGTTGTCGAAATCGAATTGGAAGGTCAGATCCTCAATCGCGTCGCCATCATTATCAATGTGGATCTCGTAAATCGCATCCGCATCCATGGTGAAGTAATTCGGTCCACCGTAGGGCGCCTGTAACGGTTGATAGTTCGCTATAATGGTCACGAAGTCCTCACGCCCCGCCTGATAGCTGCGGAACATGTAGAAGTCTGTAGCATCGACCTTGGGGCTCTCTGTGATGCCGGGCGCTTCGCGGTGCGACGAGGCCTGCGCCCCGCACGCAGCTGCTACCAAGGTGGCGATAAACGCTCCTTGGCCGAGTTTCGACTTGGTTCTCATTACGTTCAACTCCCTGTAGTATTTACATGCAACTAAACAGCACACATCTAATTCGGAACTGCGCAGCTGGTCGCATCATTATCACTCACGGAGATCGTGGTGGAAAAGTTTCACAGGCTCGAAGTAACATTCTGATGATCGACCTATGAGTGTCGAAGTTTTCGCGACATTCCCGCTGCTGGTGATCTTGGTAGCACTTGCCTGGACGGATGCCCTCACGCAGAGGCTTCCGGATCTCGGAACAATATCCGTCGGCGTCCTCGGTCTCTTGGTGGCGATTGCGTCCCCGGCAGGTGATCTTTTCGACTCGCTGCTTGCGGCAGCGACCGGGTTCGGTCTGTTCTGGGGCATCGGCGCGACGTTTTATAGGCTTCGAGGATACGAGGGGCTCGGTCTTGGCGACGCGAAGCTTTTCGGCGCCGCGGGCGCTTGGGTCGGACTGATGGGATTAGCGTGGGTGCTGCTCGTGGCGACCTTATCTGCGCTGGTTTTCGTGCTGACGATGGGCACAGGGCGCGAGACGAGAGTGGCGTTCGGTCCATGGTTGTGTATCGGCTTTTCCGCAGTCTGGCTCAGCAAGCTGATGGTATGAAGAGTTAACGCGTCCGAAGCGTTTTGTTGGGATCCGTAGAGCGGGTTTGGAAGGGTGCGAGTAAGTCCTCGTGGCTTAACAGTCCGAAAATTGGCGGAGCATGTGCAGCGGTGCAGCACCCTGGTTGCTGCGGCTGCGAGCGTCTTGATCGTCTCCTCGAAGTTCACTTGGATAGTCGTCTTTCGATCGCAGATTCCTACCTTCGCGGCTTTGCTTTCGAGAATGTCGCTGCGCGGCGCACGAACGACCGGATCCGCAGCTGCGATGCGGCATAAAGACTTGCCGCGTCACAGCAAAAATTCCGCTGCGAGCACGCGCAGCGAGAATTTGACACTTCCGATACGGGCTCGAAGCGGACCTCTGCGTGACACCTGGTCTACGATACGCGGACAATCTCCGCCGGGTGGATACGCGAAACAACGAAGCGCACAAACACGCTTTGCGGACACCCCCTAAAAGAATGGGGCTTACCATATCTCTCGTCTCGGTATCAGAACCACCTCGGAATGCTGTCGATCGCCGCCTTCTTGAGCGCGAATGGCATGCCCTCCTCATCGCCGTAGACCTCTTCATTCAGGTCCTCGCCGGAATGTCCGAGGATGTCGAGACGGGTGTCTTTCAGCACGGAGCGGTTCTGTTTCAGGACCGCGTTGAAGCTATGCCGCAGGCTGTGTGCGTCGAGTTTCCGGGGATTTCCATCAAGCTGCGCATCACGGATTTTCTTCCAGTTATAGCGCAATTGGCGCGCAAACTTCTTTGCGGCTCCTTTCGGAACGAGTTCCGGGAAGAGGTATGTCTCGCCCCGCGCTTTCATACGCGCATGATGATCCAAGAGCCCCAGCTCGATCAGGTGTTCGTGGATCGGAATGAGTCGCACGCTTTGCAGGTTCTTCAGACGCCGTTGATCATGCGGCCTGATATCGAAACCAAAGTGTCCTTCTGCCGGCTGGATCGCATCTACGGTCAGTCCCGCAATTTCTTCCATTCGGCCGCCGGAATAGGCCACGATAAGAGGCGTGAAATACAGACCATCCCGCTCAATATTATCGCCCGCATGCAGCCGCCGTGAACTGCTTTGACATCCGGTCCAAACAGGATGCTCGAAGAGCCTGCGAACCTCGTCTCGTTTAAAGGCATTTCTCTTCTCTCGTTCGCGTTTATTCTCCTTCCGTCGCTCGGTGGACGTATCAATGTTCGGGTCGACCGGGCTTCCCTCATTCGTGCGGGCATGCTTGAGAACGGCGCTAATATTGTCGAGCATGGCATTGAATGTGCCCGGCTCCCGACCGAGGGCGGTCTCAGGCATACCCTCGGCGCGTTCGCGGATTTCTTGCCAAGTCATCCGGCCATCCTTCGGAGAACGCATGAAATTCTTCGGTAGAAGGTCGCATAGCTCGTCGAATAGCCGGATATGATACTGCTGCACCTCATCCACCCGTTGTAGACCGGTCAACAAGCAGAATGTTTTGACCTTCGTGCGGCGGGCCTCGGCGGTTCTCGCATCCATCTTGCCTTTGGCCATTGCTCGTTTGATCGAGCGTTCACAGGCGCCGGCAATATCGAGGCCGAAGGGTTCCTCCGAGGGGTTACGATGCAAGGATTCGTCGGAAGCAGCTGCTGCCGACAGTTGTGCCGACAGCGCGTCATAGGTCAGCGGGCCCTTGATGAGTTCGACCCCTGGAGTCAGCACCAGGTCTTCGGCCGCTGCCTTTTGTGGCGACGGCGATGGTAACGCCAGCTGCTCCGAGACCTGCGCGATCGGCGCAGTGACAGGCGCAACGGAATTCACTTCAAATACGCCAGCCATAATTTCACGGGAAAGCGCCTCGAATTCCGCCTTCTGCGCCGCATGTTGATCATCCAGCGTTCTCAGCGCGGCCAATCGTGAGTGCAAGTAGGCCTCGAGGATCTGAGCATGATGCTCGGCGGCGCGAGGCTCCTGTCCGGTAACCTCTCGAAACTCTCCGGCCAAACGATCCCGCATGGCAGAACTCGTCGTGGCGTCGAATTCCGCACGATGGAGGCGCATGATGCTCTCAAGGGTGTCGGCGGACCATTCCGGATCGATCCGGTGCGGGGGAAGATTCGAGCAAAGCCCATCGATCAAAAAGGACTCGATGACGATTTTCATGTGTTCCTGACGCGTATCGCATAGCCCACGTCCGCGTCCGCTCATCCGAGCCATGCGATGCTGTCGGCGCAAGTCAGAGACGCACATCTGAAGGCGAACGGTCATGTATCGAGCCATGACCTCTTCCGGCAACTCCTCCAGAACGAACAGGAAATCCAGCACCGCATCCCACTCCGCGATCAACTTCCTGATCCAGGTATGCGCAAAATTTTCGTCTGTCGTCCCTAGGGCCAAAAAAATTGGCGATCGAGATGTGGAAAACCTCGGTAGGCGACGCCGGAAGTAGAATCGTCCTCGGTGACAGTAAAGGTATGGGCTGGGCATATGGTGCGTCTCTCCATGGGAGACGGATCACCTCGGAGCAGCACGGGTTTTCCCACGGGGTGCGACCCCGTGTGCAACGCCTGTGCAACATTTCCGCTCAAACCGCTTTCTACCATCGGAGCTAAGTTCCGAAGGTGTGCGGTTTCAGTAGCTTAGGGGAATTTTGGCTCCGGCGGTAGGGGCAGGACCTTCGCCCTCAACCTCCGGATTCCAAAGGAAAAACGGCTCTGACACCGAGACTGACTCTGGTGTGTAATCTTGTGTGCCACGGCTGTGTCCGCCGTGGCAACTGATTTGTGTACGGCCGGTGTTGTGTCCATCGATATCCGGAGGACCCGGATCCCTGAGGTCGCGCCGCAAAAGAAGCGGCGCGACCTGATTTCATCCGCGCAGGCGGAGCAACTCCTGTTCGACGGCAATCGCTTGCTGCACTTGGGACCAGGCGCATTGAACCTGTACGAGGCAGCGATTTACCTTTGTCAGGTGCCTCGCCGCATCGGTGAGCACGGTCTCGTACCCGCCGCCGCTCATGCAGTACTCGTCGTCGACATATCGCTGCGACGTCCCCGCAATTATATCGCGCTCGAGAGCTCGCAGGAGGCGGGACAGATCGACTTCTTCGCGCCGAGACATCATCGCGTAGGACTGGAACGCACTCTGCAGGCGACAGGCACACTTACTGAGCTCCGGATCGTCCCGGAAATGCTGGAGTATCACAGACAGGTCGGTGCCTGCCTGTCCGCGGCATTCGAAGTACCTCGTCAATGCGGTCTCCAACGGGTCGACGTGAACGTTGGTCATGACATCACCGTCTTGTCCGACGGCGTTGCCTGCACGGCGTTGCCGAGCTCTGCCTCGAGCGCGTCGTCGAGCCCATCTGCCAAAAGGCAAATTTCCTCGACATACGGCTCATTTGGATCGAGCTCGGCGAAATACGCCGCTTCGGGACGGTCGATGTCATGGATGTGCTCGAGGTGGAGCAGGGCCCGCAGCTCTCGTAGCTCGCGGCCAATCTTTCGCGTGATCCCAGGCCTTGAGCATGCTTCGTCTATGAGACGCTGCACGCGGCGAAGCCAGGGGCGTCCGCCGAGCAGGAGCGCGGCGTTTTGAAGACCCTCGCCTTGCTCAGCGAGGAAGCTATGCAGCCTTGTCGGCTGTCTGGGAAAATCGAACATGTCGAGTTCCTTTTCTTTGCTCGAGGCGGGATTGCCCGAGCTACAAGACCGCCTGACCTCCTTTCGGTGCGTTGGGCTTCGGTTGAAAAGACTGACGCGGTGGACGGCTTCCAAGTCGTCGACTTATCCAGGGTAGGGACGTGAATCCGCGTCCCGAACCATGGTGATGCAGTACTTTTATCGCGATGGACGTTCCGTTCAGAGTGTCGTCTCGCAAAGATGACGACGCTCTGAACGGACGGCCGGTCGAGACGTTGCAAACCTCTCTGCCGAACGGCATCGTTTTTCGTGTTAGAAATCGATCCAGAGAGACTGTTAATTGCAGATTTTATTTACTGATCTTGAACTACAAGAAAGGCTCTTTCAGATCGTGCAGGGGTATAGGACTGGCCGCGCCGGCTTTGATCGAGCTGCCCCATCAGCCGCCTCGGTCTTGGACTTCACCCCGTCTCTGGTCCGGATTTAATGCGACCTTCCGGGCTCGTTGTGGACTTGCCCCCCAACGCTGGACCGCTGTCTTGAGCGTCTTCTCGTGTTCTAAGCCATTGGGTGGCAGGTCGCCCCAATGGATTTCATGAACTCGATCGGGGTCTTGTTTCCGATCGAGCTGTGTGGTCGTTCAGTGTTGTACTCGTGGCGGTACGCCTCGCATTTTACCCGAGCATCCTCGATCGACAAGAACCAGTTCTGGTCGATGCACTCTGCCCTGACTTTGCCGTTGAACGCTTCGGCGAATGCATTGTCGGTAGGCTTTCCGGGCCGACTGAAGTCCAGGATGACGCCATTCATGTAAGCCCAGAGATCAAGGTCCTTCGAGATGAACTCGGGACCCTGGTCGACGCGTATCGACCGGGGAAAGCCATGATCCCGTGTCACCCGCTCCAGCGTCGCCACGACGTCTGCACCTGTGTACCTCGCTCGGACATCGATCGCGGGTGAGAGTTTCGAGAACGTGTCGACGATGGTCAGGACCCTGATCTTTGTCCCGTCGAAGAGCTGATCGGATAGAAAATCCATCGCCCAAACCTCATTCGGCGCGACCGGCGGTTTGCGGTCCTCCCTAAGCTTGGCCGCAACCTTGCGCTTTGGTCGCTTGTTTCGAGTCTGCAAGCCTTCCTCGACATATAGCCGGTAGACGCGCTTGGCATTCACTTCCCAGCCCTCCCGCCTCAACAGGACATGGATCCGACGATAGCCATAGCGCACACGCGTCTCGGCAATCTCACGGATCCGGTTTCTCAGTGCCGCCTGCGATGGCCGCCGCGCCTTGTAGAAGTAGGTCGGCTTCTGCAAGCCCAGCACCGTGCAGCCTCGCCGGATCGAGACCTGGAACACGCCCTGAACATAGTCGACCAATCGCCGGGCCTTCGCAGGCGCTACACCTTTTTTGACAGCACATCCTGCAGCATGGCTTTGTCCAGCGAGAGGTCCGCGACCATCCGCTTCAGGCGTGCATTCTCCTCTTCGAGCAGCTTCAGTCGCCGCACTTCCGACGGCATCAACCCACCGTACTTCTTACGCCACCTGTAATAGGTCTGTTGCGAAATTCCGGCCTTCCGACAGACCTCTTCAACGCTGAGCCCGTCATCAGCCTGCTTCAGAATGAACGCAATCTGCTGTTCGCTGAACCTCGATTTCTTCATCGGTCTTCCTCACTCTGCCTGCCGGGGACATTACGAGAATTTTCCCAGTTCCAGCGGTCCAGTTATCCGGAAGCAGGTCAGTTTCACGATGACGGGCTGGTGACGCCATCGGGATAATGCATGGCAATCGCAACGTTGTATCAGAATGCGCTGTGGGGTCGATCTTCGCCTCGATGGCAATGACGATCATGGGCGGGTTTGCCTTCGACAGCGTTCCCGCGAAGGCGGCTACCTCGCGACGTCGCATCTTTGACATGGATTCAAAAGACAAGATGCTGGTGGCGGGCAGCCACGTCTATTCCCAGGGTTTTGGCCGTATTCTGACGGATGGTTGGGCTTGTCGCTACATCCCGGCAACGTGGATGTAGATAGCGTAGGGTTAAGCAGCTTGCATCCCAAGCGCGCCTTCACCACCAACGACACGGCGGCATCGTGACCCTGCAGCATCGTGACAGGGCATTTCTTGTCAGCTGTATCGTTCAGGGCCTGCCCACTGCGCATAGCTGTAGCGATCGCCGTAGGCCCAACCGACCGGCAGAACCTCTTCGATTCGCCGGTAATCGTCCTCTGAGAGCCGGACCTCAGTCCCTTTCAGCAGTTCCTTAAGGTGATCGACATTTCGCGTGCCGGGAATGGGCAGAACGTCGTCGCCTTTTTCGATCAGCCAAGCGATAGCGAGTGTGGCCGCCGGCAATCCCATATCCGCGGCCAATTTGCGGAACGCCTGGTTTTTCTTGATGTTCAGATCGTAATTCGGTTGCTGGAAACGGGGGTTGTTCTTGGTGAACGCGATGGTCTGCGCCCGCTCGTAGCTGAACGGTGCGTCGGTCAACAGCGACCGTCCGACCGGCGAAAAGGCCACGACGATCGCTCCGACTTCTTCGCAGGCCTGTCTCAAGCCAAGCTCGGGGGCGCGGGTTGAAAGCGAATATTCGGACTGAACAGCGGCAATCGGGCATTCCGCAACGGCACGCCGCAGCGTGCCAGGCGCCACTTCAGAGAGGCCGACCGCTCGCGCTTTGCCACTGTCGAGGATGCGGCGCAGGGTACCGGCTACGTCTTCGATTGTATGTGTAGCATCGTAGCGGTGGATGTAGAACAAATCGACATAGTCGGTCTTCAGCCGCTTCAGGCTGTCATCGAGACAGGCCACGAGGTAGTCTGGGTCATTGTTGAACCGGCGTTCGGGATCGCCAGTGTTGCCGGCCTTGGTCGCCAGTATCATATCGGATCGCGCGCCTTTGTTGGCCGTCAACCAATCGCCGATGATCTCCTCGCTCCGTCCCTTGCCATAGAGATTGGCGGTGTCGATATGAGTAACACCGGCAGCGCGACAGGCGTTCAGAACCGCATGGCACTCGTCCGTAGTTGCTACGCCATATGCCCCGGAGAATGACATCGCGCCTATTCCGAACTGAGACACATTGGGTCCGCCTTTGCCCAGAGTGATCGAACGCATGGGCTCCCTCCATTTTGGTTTTCGTTGCCGAAAAGTTAGACTTCTAAGCATTAAGGCAAAGGCGAATTCGACGCGTGTCGGATGGGAAGGTGCCAAACGTGTGAAGAAGCGACCGCTCGACCACATGTGGATGTCGCTCACTTTTCGGGGTCAAACCGCCCCATACTCCCGATTTGGTCCAACAGAGTCGAACAGGTTGACAGCGCACGACCTGTGGCTGCAGTCATTTGCGGCAAGATCATCCATTCCAGCATCCAGGCCGCGCCAGAGCGTTCTTGTTCATGAACCAGAGCTTGATGCATACCGGAAACCTGTGTCGCGTTGAATCGAGCCAGTGTAACGAGAAGTTCGGCAAGAACGGGATTGGACTTGTGCGGCATTGCCGATGAGCCGCCCCCGCCAGAGATCACGATCTCATCTACGCCTTGTTGTGCCATCAAAGCGATGTCCTGTCCGATCTTGCCGAGCGATCCTGTGATCGCCGATATCTGCCCGGCAAACTCGATCACTGCAGAGCGGTCCGTGTGCCAGGTAGGGTCGTGTTTTAGGCCAAGCTGCTTTGCCATGTGACGTGCAATGTCATCGCGGTCCTCGCCGAAAACATGCGCCGTCCCGACAGCACCGCCGAGTTGAAGGCGCGCGACGCGCAACCGCAACTCCTCGACGCGATTCAGGTGTTGTACGATCGGGCTTCGCCACGCAGCGATTCGATTTGCGGCCGTGATGGGTAGTGCCGCCTGCATTCTCGTTCTGCCCATCAGATCACGTACACCGAAGGCGCCTTCAAGGCGCTCAAGCGCCGAATGAACGCGCGTGAGGCGTGTCGAGTAAAGAGCCGTAAGAGCCCGGAGCGTAAGCGACAGGGCTGTGTCCATGACATCCTGCGATGTTGCACCGGTATGAACTGCTTCAGCAGCCTCACCAGCGCGGGCACGAAGCTGCCGTACCAATTCAGGCACGGGCAGCCCATCGATCCCAGTGCGATGCTTCAGTTCCCCAATATCCAGCGACGCGTCTTCGATTGCGCGCGATGCCGCTGCACCGACGCTTTCGGGAACGCGGTGCGCAGCCTCAAGGGCCTGTGCCAGCGCTATTTCAAAGGCTTTGAAGTGGCCCAGCTGCGCCCTCGAGGACCATAGTGTCGTAACCTCGTCATCTCCGAAAAGCCCGCCAAGCCACTCATGCTCGAAAACGGAGATCACGAGAGCGTTTCCAGATGCTTGAGGATGTCATCAGCAAGTACACTCGGAACTTCGATACAGGGCAGGTGGCCGACAGACGTGTAGAGCTTGGATTGAGCATCACAGATCGCTGATGCCAAAGCCTCCACAACGTTCGGCGGTGTCGCCAAATCGTCTGTCCCAGCAATGCAAAGCGTCAAGCACTGAATAGACTGCGCTACGTTCTCGAGGTCCGCATCGCGGATTGCGGCGCATACGGCACTGTATCCGGCGGTGGGCGTGCGGGTCAGCATCAAGCGGTAACCAGCCACAATCTCCGGATAGACCAAGTGAAAGCTTGGCGCGAACCAGCGCTCAAGAATTCCTTCGGCCATTGCCTCGATACCTTGCTGGTTTACCGTGACGATGCGCTCCTCCCAGTTTTCGGACGTGCCGATGCGGTAGCCTGTACTGCACAGCACCAGACCGCCTACGAGGTCTGGACGCGCGCTTGCGAGAGCCTGCGCTATCATTCCGCCTACGGAGACACCGCACACCAGCGCGTCCTTGATACCCAACGCGTCCATCAGAGCGGCCAAATCGGCCGTGAACGCGTCGATGGAGGCCACGCCTCCGGCGGACAGTCCGTGTCCCGACTTATCGTAAGCGAGTGTCGGAATGTCCGGAGGCAGCCTATCGATCACCTCATCCCAAATGCGAAGGTCCGTGCCCAGCGAATTGACGAACACAATCGCGCGGTCTCTGCTCCTTTGTCGGAAATGATAGTGGTGGAGGCGACCGTTGATAGTCACAAATTGTGGCATTAGACAATCTTCGCCTCGGTGGCGGCGCGGAGCTCCTCCTCGCTCACGCCGTCGGCACATTCGACGATCCGCAGGCCGCCCTCGACCACGTCGAGCACGCCGAGGTTGGTGATGACCCGGTCCACCACGCCCGCGCCCGTGAGCGGCAGGGTGCATTCCTTCAGGAGCTTCGATTCACCGGCTTTGTTCTGGTGGTCCATGACCACGATGACCCGGCCCACGCCGGCCACCAGGTCCATCGCACCGCCCATGCCCTTGACGAGCTTGCCGGGTATCATCCAATTCGCGAGGTCGCCGTTCTCGGCCACCTCCATCGCGCCCAGGATCGCTGCTGCGATCTTGCCGCCGCGGATCATGGCGAACGAGGTTGCGCTGTCGAAGTAGCTGGTCCGGGCCAGCTCGGTGATGGTCTGCTTGCCGGCGTTGATCAGGTCCGGGTCTTCCTCGCCCTCGAAGGGGAAGGGGCCCATGCCCAACATGCCGTTCTCGGACTGGAGCGTGATGTCCTTGTCGCCCACATAATTGACCACCAGCGTTGGGATGCCGATGCCAAGATTGACGTACATGCCGTCTTCCAGTTCCTGGGCGGCCCGAGCCGCCATCTGGTTGCGGTCCCAAGCCATTCTCAAGCCTCCTCAAGCTGGCGCACGGTGCGCTGTTCGATCCGCTTTTCGTGCCCGCCCTGAATGATGCGGTGCACGTAGATGCCGGGCAGATGGATGTGATCGGGATCGAGCTCGCCACGCGGCACTATCTTCTCCACCTCGGCGATGCAGACCTTGCCGCACATGGCCGCGGCCGGGTTGAAGTTGCGCGCGGTCTTGCGGAACACCAAATTGCCAGTGTCGTCGGCTTTCCAGGCCTTGACGATAGAGAGATCGGCAAAGATGCCCTTTTCCATGATGTAGGTCTCGTTGCGCTCCCCGGGCCCGGTCGGGAATTCCTTGTGTTCCTTGCCCTCGGCGATCTGGGTGCCGACGCCGGTCTTGGTGTAGAAGCCGGGGATGCCAGCCCCGCCGGCGCGCATCCGCTCGGCCAGAGTTCCCTGAGGATTGAACTCCAACTCCAGCTCGCCCGAGAGGTACTGGCGCATGAACTCGGCGTTCTCGCCTACGTAGGAGGAGATCATCTTCTTGACCTGCTTGGTCTGAAGCAGGATGCCGATGCCGAAGTCGTCCACCCCGGCATTGTTAGATGCGAAGGTTAGATTCTTGGTGCCCGCCTCCTTGATGGCCTGAAGCAGAAGTTCCGGTATGCCGCACAGACCGAAGCCTCCGGCAGCGATCAACATGTCATCATGCAGCAATCCAGCAAGCGCCTCGGACGCTGTCCCGTATACTTTCTTCATGTCACTCCCCTTAGTCCAAGTATCTGACGCGCCTGATGCCATGTTGCGACGGGACGCTCGTAGCGGTCGCAGATCTCGACGACTTTGCGAACAAGCGCGGCATTGGATGGCGCGAGTGCGTCGCGATCGAGGCGCACGTTGTCTTCGAGGCCCGTCCGAGCATGTCCGCCTCGCGCGACGGACCATTCGTTCACGATAATCTGGTTTGCCCCGATGCCCGCAGCACACCATGGCGCATCCGGCCCAAAGAGCCGCTTAACCGTATAGATGTAGTAGTCGAACACATCGCCATCGGCGGGCATCGCGTTCTTCACGCCCATCACAAATTGCACATAGGGCGTCGCCGCGATCCGCCCGTCGTCGAACATCCGCTTGGCCTGAAAGATGTGCGACAGGTCGAACGCCTCGATTTCGGGCTTGATCTCTTGTTTGCGCATCTCTCCGGCGAGCCAATCGACGAGGTCCGGCGGGTTCTCGTAGACACGTGTCGGGAAATTGTTAGACCCGACTGACAGTGAGGCCATGTCGGGCGCAAGTGGCAGCATCCCGCCGCGCGTCTGGCCGGCACCCGAGCGCCCACCGGTCGAGAACTGAATGATCATGCCCGGGCAATGCTTTTCAATGCCTTCCTTAAGACGCGCGAATTTCTCCGGGTCCGACGAAGGCGATTCATCGTCATTGCGAACATGGGCGTGCACTATACTCGCTCCGGCCTCGAAGGCTTCGTGTGTGCTTTCGACCTGTTCCTCGACGCTGATCGGAACTGCGGGGTTGTTTGCCTTTTTCGGTAGCGATCCAGTGATCGCCACACATATGATGCAAGGATCACTCATATGGTCCTCAAATATCCAGAAACACGGTTTCGCCCTCGCCCTGAAGGCGGACATCGAAGCGATATGCGGCGTCTCCTATCTTGGTCGCGATCAGGGTTTGGACACGGTGACGCTGTTCGATCCGCGCCAAAAGGGGATCGCTCGCGTTATCCTCGTCCTCGAAATAGATACGGGTGTGCAGCCCGATATTGATGCCTCGTGCGACGATCCAGAGCGAGATATGCGGTGCCATCTCGCGGCCGCTGCATTCATGTACGACACCCGGTTTTACGGTCCTGAGAGTGAATTCGCCCGAGTCCTTATCGGTGGCGAAACGGCAGAAGCCAGAAACCGCCGGGTCCGCGCCCTCCTGTCCGGGATAGCGGCCCGCCGCGTCGGCCTGCCAGCTTTCGAACATCGCATCGCGCATCGCCCATCCGGTCCCGTCATAGATCGACCCGGTCACTGTA
The DNA here is from genome assembly GCF_009363575.1 of Roseivivax sp. THAF30. Classification (NCBI taxonomy): domain Bacteria; kingdom Pseudomonadati; phylum Pseudomonadota; class Alphaproteobacteria; order Rhodobacterales; family Roseobacteraceae; genus Roseivivax; species Roseivivax sp. THAF30. The sequence continues at coordinate 746,374 of NZ_CP045389.1, forward strand.
ATGATCTCGCCTCTCGCGCCGTCAGAAATTGGGCTCAGGCCGAGGTCCTCGGGATAAACGCCTTCGATGCCCGCGAAGGTCGGGATGCAGCCAATATGCACGTAGGGTCCGGCTGTCTGGCTTGGTGTTTCCACCAGTTGATTGAGCAGTTGAACCATGGCTCACATTCCCTCCGGCTTGTTTTCAAACATCGTCTGCCGGCGGCCGCGCAGGACGATGTTGAACTTGTAGGCAAGGTAGTCGTGGGGCTTCGAATTGGGCATATCGAGTGGTGCCACAAGGCTGTCGAGTTGACCGCGGTCGCGGATCGTGGCTGCGATGGGGCAGAGATCGATCAGCGGGTCACCCTGAAAATACATCTGGCTGATAAGCCTCTGGCCGAAGGCATGACCGAAGATCGAGAAGTGGATATGCATCGGCCGCCAGTCATTGGCGCGGTTGGGCCAGGGATAGGCACCGGGCCGGATCGTCAGAAACTCGTAGCAACCCTCATCGTCGGTGATCGTCCGGCCGCAACCGCCGAAAGACGGATCGAGCGGGGCGAAATAGGTGTCTTTCACGTGCCGATACCGACCGCCTGCATTGGCCTGCCAGACCTCGATCAGGGTCTGGGGCACGGGACGCCCGAATTCATCCAAGACCCGGCCATGCACGCGGATACGCTCGCCAATGGCGGGGCTTTCGCCCTGCGAATAGTTCAGGATCAAGTTGTTATCGAGCGCACCAATCAGCGAGTGACCGAAACGCGGACCTGTCTCCTCGCTTGGCGTCGAGTCCAGCGACAGAAGCGGCAGCGACGGCGAGCGGGTCACCGAGGTCTTGTAGTCGCTCCAGTGCGGCAGCGGGTGCTTGTCGCGCTGGCGCGGAACGAGGGGTATTGTTTCGGTCATCGGTCAGTCTCCATCTCCGCATAGGTCGCCTTGGCGAGCTTGATGGCATGGTTGGCCTTGGGCACACCGGCATAGATCGCGACATGCAGAAAGCACTGGATGATATCTTCCTGTGTCGCGCCGGTATTCGCCGTGGCGCGGACATGCATCGGAATTTCCTCAAAGTTTCCGGTCGCGGCCAAGAGCGCGAGGGTCAGCATGGACCGTTCGCGCCGCGTGATCGTTTCGTCGGCCCAGACCGTGCCCCAGGCACCTTCGGTGATAAGCTTTTGAAAGTTGGTGTCGAACGGGGTCTTTGCGGTTTCGGCGCGGTCCACATGGGCATCGCCCAGCACCGACCGACGTGTCGCCATCCCGGTCTCATAGCGGTGATTGCTCACGTGGTCGCTCCTCCTGTTGCGGCAGCTCGTTGGGGTTGTATCCAAATGGACGATTGATTTTTATTGATACTTTACACACCAAACATAATTATTTTGGTATGAGTTGGGAAACCGAACTGCGTCTTCGCCATGTGAAGACCTTCCTCGCCATCGCGAACGGGGAGAGTGTTTCGCTCGCCGCGGAGTCGCTGCATGTCACGCAACCTGCAGTGTCGCGGACGCTGCGGGAGCTCGAGGACATGTTGGAAGTTAAGCTGTTCGATCGGGTCGGTCGGGGTTTGCGGCTGAACGAGGCCGGACGTGTATTCCAGACCCACGCCGCGGCATCGATGGTCGAGTTGGCGCGCGGACGGGACCGGCTGTCGTCCGGAGGCGACCATTTCGTCAAGCTCTCGGTCGGTGCCTTGCCGACCGCATCATCGGCATTGGTGCCTGCCGCCGCACTGGCATTCTCCGACCGGTGTCCTGAGGCGCGGCTGCACGTGTTGACCGGTCCCAATTGGCTCTTGTTCAATCAGTTGCGGCAGGGCGAGGTCGACCTCGTCGTTGGTCGGATGCCCGAGGGTGACAGCGGCGAGGGCCTCTCCTTCGAACAACTCTACATTGAGGACGTCGTTGTGGTCTGCCGGCCCCGGCATCCGCTTATCGGCGGACGCCTGATCGCGGAGATCGGCTCCTACCCGTTGGTCCTGCCGCCGAAAGGCGCGGTGATCGCGCCAACGGTGGATCGCTTCCTCACCAGCATCGGCGTTTCTGAGTACCGGGCGCGGTTTGAGACCGTTGCCCTGCCGATCGGGCGCAAGATCGTCCAGTCCTCGGATGCGATCTGGTTCATATCGCGGGGCGTCGTGGCGGACGAATTGCGCAGCGGTGCGCTTTGCTCAATCGAACTTGCCTCGCCGCTGCTTGCTGGGCCGGTCGGTGTCAGCATCTCCACCTCGGCCCCTTTCAGCGTCGAGAGGCTTATCCTGATCGAATGCCTGCGCGGCGCGGGCCGATAGGTAGCATCAACGCCTTAGCAGCGCGAACGGACGCATATCTTGCCAACGCTTGACATAAACTTAGGTATCTAAGAAATAACGTGAGGAGCCGGGATTCGTGTCGCTTTGATCCCAATGGCTATGGAGGAATACATGGAAAGCATGAACGTGACGGTCGCCGAACGGCGGCAATTGACCGGACAGATCTGCGAATTCACGCTGGCCCCCGTCGATGGCGTCAAGCTGCCGACCTTCACCGCGGGCGCCCACATCACCGTTGAGACACCCTCCGGTGCTATGCGGCGCTATTCGCTCGTCAATGACGGGAGCGATCCCGAGGTATACAAGATCGCGCTTAAGCGCGAAGAAGACGGCCGCGGCGGTTCGAAATCCATGCATGACGACGCCGTCGAGGGCACCGAGTTGCGGATCGAGGCACCTGAAAACTCGTTTGAGCTGACCGAGGCCAACGAGTACCTTTTAATCGCAGGCGGGATCGGCGTTACGCCGATTTACGCTATGTCCCAGCAGCTTCTGCGCGAGGACAAGCCCTTCAAGGTCATCTACTGCACGCGCTCGGAGCCGGATACGGCTTTTCTCGAGGAAATGAAATCGACATTGGGCGATCGTCTTACCTTGCATCATGACAACGGCGATCCCGATGAGGTCTATGATTTCTGGGATCACTTTGAGGAGCCGAAGAACATCAAGGTCTACTGCTGCGGGCCTCAGCCGCTTCTGGAAGAGATCGAGGCGATCGCTGGACACTGGCCCGAAGGTCGCGTGATCTTCGAAGACTTCAAACCGGTAGATGCTGTGCGTCCGGACGACACGCCCTTCGAGGTCAAGCTCGAGAAGTCGGGCGTCACCGTGCACGTGCCCGAGGACCGTTCAATTCTGGAGGCAATCCGCGACAGCGGTATCGCGACAATGAGCTCCTGCGAAAGCGGGACCTGCGGCACCTGCAAGTGCCGTCTCGTCTCGGGTGAGGTGGATCACCGTGACATGGTACTGATGGACGAGGAAAAGGGCGACCACATTATGATTTGTGTCTCCCGCGCCAAGCAGGGGGATCTGGTTCTTGACCTCTGAGCCAGTCCGCATTGGCGTAGTCGGCCTTGGCCGGGCATTCGTGCTGATGCTGCCAACGTTCCGCAACGACCCGCGTGTTAAGCTCGTGGCCGCCGCCGCCCCGCGCGAAGAAAGCCGCGCGGCGTTCAACGCCGAGTTCGGAGGTCGCGGGTATGCCTCGGTCGAGGAAATGGCTGCCGATCCCGAGGTCGAGGCTGTCTATATCGCCACGCCGCATCAGATGCATGCCGATCACGTCGCCGCAGTGGCCGCGGCGGGCAAGCATATCCTCGTCGACAAACCGCTGGCGGTTACACTTGAGGATGCGGACAAGATGGTGAAGGCGGCCAACTGCGCGGGTGTTCACCTGATTGTTGGTCCGAGCCACAGCTTCGATGCGCCGGTTGTGCGCGCGCGCGCGATCATCGAAAGCGGCGAGTTCGGTGCCGTGCGCATGGTGCAGGCGTTCAATTACACCGACTTTCTCTACCGCCCCCGGCGACCCGAGGAGTTGCGCACCGAGGAGGGCGGTGGTGTCCTTTTCAGTCAGGGCGTGCATCAGATCGATATCGTGCGTCTGCTTTGTGGCGGGCGGGCGCGGAGCATCACGGCGATGACCGGGGCGTGGGATCCGCAGCGCCCGACTGAGGGTGCCTATTCCGCCCTGATGGATTTCGAGGACGGGGCTTTCGCGACGCTGACCTATTCGGGGTACGCGCATTTCGACAGCGATATCTGGATGGATAACGTCGCCGAGCTTGGCGGTGCCAAGGACCCAAAAAAATATGGCGCCGCGCGGCGTGCGCTGCAGAACCTCCACCCGGAGGCTGAGGCCAAGCTGAAAACCACACGCACCTACGGCGCGGACACGGTACCGCCCGCCGCGGAAAACAACGAACATTTCGGACCGATCATCGTGATGTGCGACCGCGCCGATCTGCGTCTGCGCCCCGGCGGCATCGACGTCTTCGGAGATGCCAAGCGGCACTCGATCGACATCCCGCTCGCCGATGCGCCACGTCGGACGGTGATCGATGCGCTTCAGGCCGCAGTGCGCCACGACATCGCGCCGCCGCAGACGGGCGAGTGGGGCCGGGCCAGTCTCGAAGTGTGCCACGCAATCCTGCAATCCGCGGAGACTGGCCAGAAAATCACGCTCACACGACAATGTGGCGTCGTAGTTCAGGAGGAGACACTTTGACAGACCTCACCCTTTCACTTGCCATGGGCAATTACGATCGGACCCGCGCCATCGTGGACGGCCGCGTCAAGATTGACGGCGTCGATCCGGTGCCGATGCTGCTGTCACCCGAGGAGATGTTCTTTCGCGCGTTCCGCCATCAGGCTTTTGACATCTCCGAGCTGTCGTTGTCGTCCTATTCGATCTCGGTCGCGCGGGGTGATCCGCATTACGTTGCTGTGCCGGTTTTTCTAAGCCGCGCCTTCCGCCACACGTCGGTCTATATCCGAACGGACCGAGGTATCGGCCGGCCCGAGGACCTGAAGGGTCGCAAGATCGGGATTGCGGAATACCAGCTTTCGGCGAATGTGTGGGTGCGCGGCATCCTCGAGGAGCATTTCGGCGTGAAGCCGTCGGATATCGAATGGATTCGCGGCGGCATGGACACGCCCGGCCGACCCGAAAAGATCAAGGTAGATCTGCCCGAGGACGTGCGGGTGACTCCCGCGCCCGAGGGCTCGACGCTCAACCAGATGCTGGTGGACGGCGAGATCGACGGATTCGTCGGCCCGCGTTGGCCGCGCTGCTATTCCGAGGGGCATCCGCATGTGGGGCGGCTGTTCTCGGACAGCATCGCCGCGGCGGAAAGATATTACCGCGACACGCAGATCTTTCCGATCATGCATGTTCTCGGCGTACGCCGTACGCTCGCCGAAACGCATCCCTGGCTTCCCGGCGCACTGGTCAAGGGCTTTGCCCAGGCCAAGACGATTGCTCAGGAGGCTTTGCAGGACACCTCAGCCACCAAGGTCACGATGCCCTTCGTCGAGGATACTCTGAACCGCGCGCAGGCGCTGATGGGCACCGATCCCTGGACCTATGGCGTCGCGCACAATGCCCACGTCCTCGACAAGTTCCTAGAATACCACCACGCGCAGGGCCTGTCACCCAAGCGCGTGGCGGTCGAGGACCTGTTCCATCCTTCGACCTATGAAGCCTACAGCCTGTAAGGAGGAAACATGACCGACGTGACCCCAGGAGAAGTGGTCGAGATCGAGATTGGTCCGCATAAGGCCTATGCTCAGGTGACGCACAATCACTCCAGCTACCCGCCCGTGGTGCGCGCGCTCGACGGTCTACACGACAACCGTCCGTCCGATCTGAATGCGGTCGTGGCGGGCAAGACCCGGTTTGTCGCGATGATACCGCTTCTGACGGCGCTGACACGGGTCGGGGCAACATTTGAATGCCTCGGCACGTTCGACGTGCCGTCCGAGCACGGTGAGTTCCCCACATTCCGCATGCCGATCCGCGACAAGAAGGGCGAGATCGTCTATTGGTGGTTTTGGGACGGACGCAGCCTGAGCTACGACGTCGAGCTGACATCGGATCAGGACGCCCTGCCAATGCGGGAAGTCATGACCGGATCGCGGTTTCTGCAACTGATCAGCACCTGACGGTGCCGCGAACCAGAGCGGGCGCCGTCGCGTCCGTGCGCGCAGTCGCGCGCAAGGGAGGAGGAACATCATGACCAAGATGGACGTGCTGGGCGTCATGCCCAAGCATCTGGATATCTATATGGGCGGGCAGTGGGACATGCCGAAATCCGGCCGGTATGCCGATACGCTCAACCCCGCGACCGGCGAAGTACTCGCCTCTGTCGCCGATGCCGGTGCGGATGACGCCGACTCCGTCGTCGCCAAGGCACGTCAGGGGTTCCTCGAATGGCGTGACGTGGTCCCGCTCGAACGGGCGCGCATCCTCAAGGAGGTGGCCGCGATTCTGCGTCGTCACGGCGACGAGCTCGCACTGATCGACGCGGCCAATTGCGGCAATCCCTATACCGAAATGCGCGGCGACTCAGTGATCGCTGCAGCGCAGATGGATTTCTTCGCCGGTCTTGTCACCGAGATGAAGGGCGATACGATCCCAATGGGGCCCGAGCGGGTGAACATGACCACCCGCGAGCCCTTGGGCGTGGTGGCGCGTATCCTCGCGTTCAACCATCCGTTCATGTTCTGCGGCGGCAAGATGGCCGCGCCTCTCGCGGCAGGAAATGCTGTCATCATCAAGCCGCCGCTTCAGGCGCCGCTTTCGGCGCTCAGGCTCGCGGAGCTGGTCGACGGCCTGTTTCCCGAGGGCGTGTTCAGCGTTCTGCCGGGCGGGACCGAGGCGGGTGCAGCACTCGCCGAGCATCCCGGCGTCGCGAAGGTGACGCTGATCGGGTCGGTGGGCGCGGGCCGCGCCGTAATGCGGAGCGCGTCCGATACGCTCAAGCCCGTGCTTCTGGAACTCGGCGGCAAAAACGCGCTGATCGCTTATCCCGACAGCAAACCCGACCGCATCGCTGACGCAATCATTGCGGGCATGAATTTCGGCTGGTGCGGACAATCTTGCGGATCGACCAGCCGCGCCTTCCTGCACGAGGATCTGCACGACGAGGTCGTGGCGCTTCTGTCTGAAAAGATCGCGCGCTACCAGCCGGGCATTCCGACCGATCCTGACACAACGATGGGTGCGCTCGTCTCGCGCGACCATTTCGACCGGGTCATGGGCTTCATCAACAGTGCCAAGTCCGAGGGCGCGCGCGCCGTCACCGGCGGTCATGCCGTGACTGAGGGCGCGCTATCCAAGGGCTGTTTCATCGCGCCGACCATCTTTGCCGATGTGACGCCCGAGATGCGCATCGCGCGCGAAGAGATCTTCGGCCCCGTCCTCGCGGTGCGCCGCTGGTCCGACGAGGCGGCGATGCTCGAAGAGGTCAACGGTCTCGATGTCGGGTTGACCTGCGCGATCTGGAGCCGCGACCTCGCCACGGCGCACCGCGCCGCAAATCGCGTCGAGGCAGGTTTCGTCTGGATCAACGAGGTCGGACGGCATTTCCTCGGAGCACCGTTCGGCGGCGTCAAGCAATCGGGCATCGGTCGCGAGGAAGGGATCGGCGAGCTCATCTCCTTCACGCATGAGAAGAATATCCACATCAATCTGGCTGGCCAGTAGGCCGCACCTCTCGGAGACAGCTATGCGCCATGATCTCGACCGCCCGGTTCACAGCGAAATCCGGAAGCTCTATGGAAGCGACGCCATCGCAGAGATGATGCGACGCCTCGGCACGCCTTATGTGGCGCTCAATCCCGGTTCGAGTTTCCGTGGGCTACATGACAGCATCGTCAATTACCTGGGCAATCGCGATCCCCAGATGCTTCTGTGCCTGCACGAGGAACACGCGGTCGCCATCGCTCATGGCTGGGCCAAGGTTACCGGTAAGCCGTTGTCGGTGATCCTGCACGCCAATGTCGGGTTGATGCATGCTTCAATGGCGATCTACAACGCATGGTGCGATCGCGTGCCCATGGTGATCTATGGCGCGACCGGGCCGGTGGATGCCGCCAAGCGGCGGCCTTGGATCGACTGGATCCATACGTCGCGGGATCAGGCGGCGCTGATCCGCCCTTACGTGAAGTGGGACGATCAGCCGGCTTCGCTCGCGGCGTCGCTGACATCGATGCTGCGTGCCTCCGTTATCTCTGAGACTTCGCCCAAGGCGCCGACCTATGTCTGTTTCGACGTGTCGGTCCAGGAGGAGCCGATCGACGAGATGCCGGTCCTGCCGGACCCGGCACAGCACGCAGCGCCCCGGATGCCGGAATTTTCCGAGGCCGATGCCGGGGCGGTGCACCAGCGGCTCGCGCGCGCGGAAAAGCCGGTGTTCCTGATGGGTCGGGTGTCGCGGGACCAGGCCGATTGGGATCGCCGCGTGGCTTTGGCGGAACATTTCGGCGCGCGCGTCGTAACGGATATCAAGACCGGGGCGGCCTTCCCGACGCGCCATCCGCTGCATGTGGGATCGCCGAGTTATTTCGTGTCGCCCGATGCAAACCGGGCGATTGCCGAGGCAGATGTCGTCGTCTGTTTCGACTGGGTCGATCCTGGTGGTACGCTACGGCAAGCCGGCGCGACGCTGGATCGCACGCAGATCGTGAACATCACGCTCGATCAGCTGCTTGCCAATGGCTGGTCGCTCGACCACATGTCCTTCACGCCGTCCGAACTCAGCATTATCGCCGATCCTGACGATGCGATCCGTGCGATTTGCGCTGCCGCGGGACTTCCGGAGGCCGCGGCGGGCCGGATGGACATTCATGCGACCGAGTATCCGGCGCACCGCGCCGACGCGCTCATCTCCATCGACTCCCTCGCCGATACGCTTGGCGCGGCGCTGGTGCATGAGCATGCGAGCCTGCTGCGGCTCACGCTGAGCTGGAACGGGTCGAAATGCGATTTCCGGGGTCCGCTTGATTACCTCGGCTATGATGGCGGTGCTGGTATCGGATCGGGGCCGGGCATGGCCGTGGGCTCGGCGCTGGCACTCCGGGGGGTGGAGCGGTTGCCTGTCGCCGTTCTGGGAGACGGCGATTTCCTTATGGGAGCGACCGCGATCTGGACCGCTGCCCATCATGAGATACCTATGATTGTGGTCGTAGCCAACAACCGGTCTTACTTCAATGACGAGGTTCACCAGGAGCGTGTGGCAAAGGATCGGGACCGCCCGGTGGAGAACAAACATGTCGGGCAGGCGATCAGCGAGCCGGATATCGACATTGCCGCGATCGCTGAGGCGCAGGGTGCGACGGCGTTCGGACCCGTCTGGGACATAGGATCCCTGCGCGACACGCTGCAGCAGGCAATTGAGGCTGCGAAGTCAGGCCGAACGGTGGTCGTCGATGTTCGAGTGGAACCCGGCTACAGCGACGATATGGCCGAGGGCATGACCAACAATTAGCTTGGGCATCGGCTTTCTGTGGCTTAAACCTTGTGGCGTCCGAAATTGACTCGGAGCTAATCCAGAAGGCGCGCTGATGTCGCCAGAAAGACTGAATGACCCAACTACCCGCGAAAGAGATAAAGGCCGAGACTGCCATCCCATCTGAAGAGCGTATTGCACGCCTCGTGCGTCTTTCAGCGCGTGCATTCAACAGATCTTTGCAGATGCGGCTAACTACTGAGGGCGTCACTTTTGGACAATGGATCTTTCTGCGGATCCTCTGGACGTGCGATGGTCTGTCGCAACGTGAGCTAAGCGAAAAAGCTCATCTGACCGAACCGACCGCGCACACAGCACTGCTGCGGATGGAAGAACTCGGCTTTATCACTCGCCGCAATGTCGGCGGAAATAAGCGCCGCCAGCATGCTTTTCTCACCGAAAAAGGCTGGGCACTGCGCGACAGGCTCGAACCGATGGCGGTCGAGACTAACGAACTCGCGCTGGACGGATTGTCCCACGAAGAGGTCAAGGTGCTTCGCCGCGCGCTTTCGTTAATGATTCGCAATCTCGAGGAAGACGAGAAGCAGGGCGCGGCCAAAGGCCTGAAAATTCCCTCGACGCGATCGCTGAACGGCCTCTGATCTCACAGATTCGGCTATTTTTCCCCAATAATGCATGCTTTCGGCCCATAAAATAAGATATCTAATTAGTTGACAGGCGGCTCCTTTGACGTAGATCATAGACATCTAAGTTCCGGCCTTGGGTCGGAGGAGGAAAAACACTTCCGTGGCGCGTCTGCCGCGGGGTACTTTGGGAGGAGATCCAAATGAGACTGACTGCTCTGGCAGCTGCAATCGGCATTGCTGCAACCTCGACGGTCGCCGTAGCTGAACCCGTGAACCTAACTCTTTCGGGCGGCAACCCCGGTGGCCTTTGGTCGCTGTTGGGCGCGGGTATCGACCGGGCCGCTAAAATGGACGATGGCGACTCGGTCGTGACCTATCAAGCAACGGGCGGTGGCTTCGCCAATATTGGCCTACTGGGAGCGGGCAATACTGATTTGGGTCTTGTTCACGACGCCGAAGCTAAAATCGCACTGCAAGGCGGGGACCCATTCCAGGCTCCGATCGAGAACATGCGCGCAATCGGCTACATGTACAATTGGGCGCCTATGCACTTCTTCCTCGAGCGCTCGGTCGCCGAGGAATACGACATAGACGGGATCGACGATATTGCCTCGAGTGGCGCGCCGGTCCGGATTGGGATCAATCGGTCGGGCAATATCACGTCTAATATAGCCCTTCACATGCTTGAAGCTGTTGGAGTTACAGAAGAAGGACTTGAACAGGCCGGCGGACAGTTCGTCCGCGCTGGAGCCAACGAACAGGCCGACCTGATACAAGACGGGCGCCTCGATATGATCACCAATGGCATCTTCATCAATCACTCTTCGTTCCGCGCCGTGAACGAAAACAGCGACGTCGTTCTTTTGACTGTTCCAGAAGATGTCATCGCCTCCACAAACGAGGCGTTCGGCACCGGCACGCTGGCGATCCCGGCGGGCAGCTATCCGAATCAGGATGCAGATGTAGAAACGGTCACGCTCGGCGCACTTCTCGTCGCGACGGACGGTATGAGCGATGAAGCTGCCGGGTCGCTGGCCAGTTCAATCCTGAACAATATCAATGAAGTGCGCGCGGTTCATTCCGCTATGGGTGCACTGACGCCGGAGCTACTCGCGACGCCAAGCGTCCTTGAGTTCCACCCCGCGGCGGAAGCCGTCTACAAAGACGCAGGGCTGCTCCAGTGATTGGATCCCTCGTAGCTACCGGCCGCAGGCGTAAGCTTGCGGCAGGTTCGCAACGAGCCCTGATTATCGTTGCGGCGATTTTTGCGGGCTGGGTTATCTATGCGAACCTGTTCACAATTTCGGATCCCCTCATCCTGGGTATCCTCTTCGTCTGTGGCATTTACACAATCATGTTTGTCGCGATCGGTGCCACACCGACTGCGCCGGACAAGGTCCCGTTCTACGATTGGGCGCTGACTCTATTAAGTCTCGCCTGCGGGATTTACTTCTTCGTTAACGCAGGAGCGATATCGGACCGCATCAGCCTGCTCAATCCGTTCACGCCGGCGCAGCTTTTCTTCGGGAGCGCGCTACTGTTTCTGACACTCGAAGCAACGCGACGGACCACAGGTATGGGCCTGACAGGCGTGGTGGTACTGTTCCTGCTCTACAACCAATTCGGATCGTACCTGCCGCCTCCATTCGGCCACGGGATCTCGGACTTCACCTACCTGCTCGATATTCTCGTCTTTACTACGGATGGTGTGTTCGGCGTGCCAATTCAGGTTGTCGCAAGCTACGTTTTCTTGTTCGTGATGTTTGGCACCTTCTTGTCGAAGGCCGGCGGAGGAGAATTTTTCTTCAATCTCGCGGCTCTGGTGACCGGCAAGTCGCGGGGCGGACCCGCGAAAATAGCAGTGCTTTCCTCGGGTCTATACGGTACCATGTCGGGAAGCCCAACATCGGATGTGGTCGCGACCGGTTCGATTACCATCCCGGTCATGAAACGACTTGGATACAAAGCACGTTTTGCCGGTGCGGTCGAAGTTGCGGCCTCTACGGGCGGGAGCGCGATGCCCCCGATCATGGGCTCTGCCGCGTTTATCCTTGCTGAATATACAGCCGTTCCTTACCAAGAAGTGGTGCTCGCGGCGATTTTCCCTGCGATGCTCTATTATCTCGGTGTCTTTCTCCAGGTGCACTTCCGCGCGGTGAAAGAGGATTTGCGTCCGTCCGAGGGTGAGGTGCCGACGTTCGTCGACACGTTCCGTACAGGCTGGGTGTTTGTCATCCCGATTGCGGGCATCGTATGGGCGTTGCTCTCTGGATACTCTCCGACCTTCACAGCGGGTGTGGGCGTTCTTGCGGCGGTCGTTGCAGCATCTCTTCTCAAAGCCACGCGACTGTCACCGTGGCAGATTATCGAAGGTTTAGGCGAGACCACGCTACGGATCCTCCCCGTGGCGGGCGCCTGCGCTGCCGCTGGTCTGGTAATCGGCGGTCTGTCGATGACGGGTCTCGGTATGAAAGCTGCAAACGTCATCCTCACGATAAGTGGCGGGCAGGCAGTGCTGACTCTGATAATCGCGGCGATCGTCACGATTATTCTCGGGCTCGGTATGCCGACGCCGAGCGCGTATATCTTGGCGGCGGTCCTTGTGGGGCCGGCTCTTGCGGAACTCGGATACCCGATCTTGCAGAGCCACATGTTCCTGCTCTACTTCGCCATCATGTCTGCGCTGACTCCGCCAATCGCGGTTGCGGCGCTGGCTGCTGCTGCGATTGCCGACGAGGACCCGTTCAAGATCGCGTTCTCGGCGGTGCGATTGGCAGCAATCGGTTTCCTCATGCCCTTCGCGTTCATCTGGAACCCTGGGATTATGATGCTGGGTGATACGCTAACCAATACGGTTGCCTTGGTTGGAGGGGTGCTCGCAACGGCGGCGATTGCGATCTCGATCGAGGGATCGGTAGGCATTGCTCTTCGGCAAATCGAGCGCCTGATCCTGGTAGCGGCGGCTGTTGCGGCGGTTTTACCCTATCCAATCATCGCTCTTGGTGGCATCGCAGTCATTCTGGTGATTTCCGTGCGGTACATGCTCCTTCTGCGCCAGCGAGCCAGCGTCGAAACCGCGTAGTTAAATCCGGGGGCCTTGCGCAAGTTTGGCCCCCGTTGCCATGTCATCCAATTCATCAATTCATAACTTGTCGGAGAAAATAGTGGCGTCTGACACTGCCGAAAAGACCTTTGGTGATACGAAGCAAGCGTTACGCAGGACGCAACCGGTGTTCTGGAAGCGCTGGACGGTCAGCATGCTCGCTGTCTATCCCCCGCTTGTCTGCCTTGTACTTGTTTCGAACTACGTCTTCGGAGACCTGCCGATGCTCGTGTCTCTTTTCATCGTCGCGTTTTGCCTCACGGGTCTTTCCACGGGTCTGATCCTACCGTTCCTGAATAGGTATTTGCGCGAATGGCTCCAAAGATAGATGACCACTCACCAAATGCAGCAGTTCGCCTTCGCTATAATTTGCAGGCACCATGCAGCTTGACTCAAAAACTTAGATAGCTAAGTATGTACCAACGGCCGGACGGCCATTTCGTTAAGGAGGAACCGATGCTTACGTACGAGGAAAACGAGCTCCTCACTCGCGTCAACAACGATGCGCCCATGGCCCGGTTGATGCGTCAGCACTGGACGCCTGTCTGCCTCATGGAGGAGGTGGCGGAGAATGACGGCAAGCCTTTGCGCGTCGAGGTACTCGGCGAGACCTACGTCGCCTTCCGCGACACCAAGGGTCGCCTCGGCATGCTCGATGAGCTTTGTCCGCATCGCAAAGCGTCGCTCGTCTACGGTCGCAACGAGGATTGCGGCCTGCGCTGCCTCTACCACGGCTGGAAAATGGATGTGGACGGCAATGTCGTAGCGATGTCTTCCGAGCCCGAGGGCAGTCCCTTGATGGACAAGGTAAAGGCTCGCTCTTACCCGGTGCGCGAATGGGGAGGCTTCGTATGGGCTTGGCTCGGCGACAAAGAGGACATGCCTGAGTTCCAGCCGCCCGCTTTCGCGCCCGAGGAGGACACGCCCGTCGCTATCCTCAAGATCCGCGTTCCGGCTAACTGGGCGCAGATCCATGAAGGACAGATTGACTCAGCGCATTCGTCTTCGCTCCACTCCTCGACGATGAAGCCTGCCCGCGTTGAAGGCGCGTCTGCGGATGATAAGTCTTGGTATCGACCGTCAACTGACAAGTCGCCGCGCATGCAGACTGAGACGACGAGCTACGGTTTCCATTATGCGGCAATCCGAAAGCCGATCAAAAACGCCAAGACGCATAACTATCTGCGGATCACAGAATTCATCGCGCCTTATTATTCGCTGATCCCGCCGAACAACAATTATAAGGTGGCAAGCGTCATCGTGCCGATCAACGATGATGAGACGGCGTTCCATTTCCTCGCTTTCGGTGGCCCGAACGTACCCTCGACAGAGGAATGGCGTGCGTTCAACCACGCAGTGCCGGGCAAGGATCTGGACCACAAGTGGCGGACCAAGCGGACGCTCGAGAACGACTTCATGCAGGATCGCGACTGGATGAAGGAAGGCCACTTCACCGGTGTGCCCGGGATCCCGAACGAGGACATCATCATGTGGGTTTCGATGGGCAGTCGCGTGCAGCGTCATACTGATGTTTTGGGTGCTTCGGACCTCGCCATCGTCGAATTCCGCCGTCTAATGGCCGATGCCGCGCAGAAGGTCGCCGATGGCGGCAAGGCGATCGGCACCGAATCCGACATCCCGCAGGCGCGGATCGCGTCACATGAAGGCGTGCATCCCAAAGAGGTTGATTGGCGCACGCTGGTCTCGACCTCGGCGATGAACCAGGCGGCTGAATAACACCAATATCCCTGAAGCATTTATCTCACCCGCCCGACCCGGCGGGTGAGTTTTTCATGGCCTGCCGCAAAGGCGCGGGCGACAGAAGGAGCGTCGCGGCATGCAGCGCATCAGCCATGGGTGAGGTCTACGCGCTCTTGTCGGCGGCGAGTTTCGGGATCGCCGGTGCTGCGGTCGCCAAGGGCGCGCCAACCGCGAAGGGCGATAACGGGGTCTTTCTGTCAATTGTCCTGACGCTGGCCTTGTCGGGCCTGCTGTGGCTGGCCTTCGGAAACGATCCCGGAACTATCGACAGCGCGACCGCCTTGTGGGCCGGGATCGGGTTCTTCGTCGTCGCCGGTGTCCTTGCGACGGTATTCGGCCGACTGACGAATTTCCGGTCCATCGCGATGTCGGGCGCGATCCGGTCGAGCGTGTTTCGCCGCCTTATCCCCGTCTTTTCCATCGCGCTTGCCTTCCTTTTGTTGGGAGAGCGGTATCCGCCCACGGCGATGGTTGGCATGTTGCTGATCCTGGGAAGTATCGGGCTGGCGATGTGGGTGCGCGCGCCGCGCGCGGTGGGTGGACCGCCGGACCTGTCCAAGAATGATCTTCGGCTTGGATTGATTTTCGGAACGGTGTCCGCCTTTTGCTACGCGCTTGCCTATATCGCGCGGAAACTGGCGATGCAGTATCTGCCGGACGCGGCGCTCGGTGCGCTTGTGGGGGCGATCACCGGGGTTGTGTGGTATGTATTGGCGTCCTGTGTCAGCGCGCGGTATCGCGACAGTCTGTTTTGCGTGTTTCGGACGGCTGGCCCTTGGCAATGGCTCGGCGCGCTCGGCATGTCCTTGGGGCAGATCCTCTTGTTCTTCGCCCTGATTTCGGCGCCAGTGGCGGTCGTGGCGATCATCGGATCACTTGAGATGTTCGTGGGCGCGTATCTCGCGGCTTTCCTATTTCAGAGCGAGCCAGTCCCTGGGCGTGGCATGATCCTCGCCACGATACTCGCAGCCGTAGGCGTGGCGCTCGTCGCGGTCAGCTGAGCCGCAGAACATCAAAAATAGATAGATATCTAAGTTTATTCTGGCTATAACCAGATGGCAGTAGGAACGGCGGAAGACCCATGAGAATCAAAAATATCCTGATCGCCCATACCGGAAGCTCGGCGTTCGCAAGCTCACTCGACTATGCGGTCAAGATAGCGGTCCGGCGAGAGGCTTGGCTGACTGCGGTTTACGGCAATACGAACTCCTATTTCGATCAGGTTCTCGAGCTCACCCCCGAACTGACCAAGAAGCTTGGATCGGTCAGGGCAGACAGAATTGCGCAGGCCCGGGAATTATTCGAAAGCGAGGTCACCGCGGCGGGTATGTCTGATCGTGCCCGTTTCCTGATGCCCGAAGACGTCGGCAAACTCTCGCCGGCTGAGATCGCGCGGCATTTCGATTTCGTCGTGACAGGGTTCCATCCGAACAGACCTGCTGATGAATACCGCGCCGTGAGTCCCGATATCATCGCTCTGCAGAGCGGGCGTCCGGTATTGGTGGTACCGGAAGGCTACGCCGCCACCGGCCTTGCGGATCACGCTCTTGTCGCTTGGGACGGGAAGCGGGCTGCCGCGCGGGCTTTGAATGATGCGATGTCTGTGCTTGAGGAAAAGCCGCGCAAGGTGTCGGTCGTCACGATAGGGGATCTGTTGCGCGATACACCCGCAGCAATAAGCATCTCGACACATCTGGAACGCCACGGTGTCGAGGCCAATTTCATCCAAGTGCGAGACTCAGGCCGCGATATCGCTCGGACGATCCAAAAAACCGCGGACGAAATCGGGGCGAAGCTGATCGTCATGGGGGCCTACGAGCACAGCAAGTTCTCACAGGACATCTTCGGGGGAGTGACCCATGATGTCGTGCGATTTTCGTCCGTGCCGGTGTTCATGTCGCATTAACGGTTCGGCGATCATTAGCAAAAAGCTAATAGTGGATTTCTGCAGGCGGAAAGACGCAGTTCGAGTTTGAACTGGCCCCGGTTTCGAGCGGGAAATTAGGCATGGGGGCGTGTTTGGACTGGATTTATCGAGGACCCTACTCATGGCAGACATCTCCTACAGATTGCGCGGCGTTTTTACGATTCAGATGAGTGTTTCGGAGCCTGAAGCACAATCTTGACCCGGAGCATAACTGACCGTGACGGGCGTAGAAGGCATTTCAGTCGCAGCATGATCGCGCTCGTAATGAACGGCCCAGTTCCGTAATTCCCGAGACCGGGCCTTGCTTCAAGGAAGCAGACCTTCGACAGATGATGCAGCATCCGCTGTTGCGATTGATGCCGGTTCCGGTGAAATAATCCTACGCCCCGGGGGCGGACGCGGTCTGACCTGCGCGTGTGATCTTCATGGGTGGGTCTCCTTCTGTACGGCCGCGCTCAGCGCAGCTTGTCGAAACGATAGGTCAGCGTGGGTCCTCCCGGCTGTCCGTATGCAAGAACCGCGGTGATCATGGCGAAGGGTTCGGCGTAGCGCCCTGTGCTCAGGCCGCCGGCCTCCAGTGGCTCGAACCCGATGTCCGAGATCAAGGCGCCGGCCACGTCCTTGGCTCCGTCGTCGTCGCCGTAGACCAGCAGGTGAGGGCGCGGGGCGGTGTCCTTGCGGGCGAAGACCGGTTTGAACGCCTCCGACGGGCTGGTGTTGAAGCACGACACCCACCGCGCGTCCGGCCTGATCCGTGCCAGTTCCTCTGCCCCCGACGTGTCGGGGCCGACAACCAGCGCACTGTCGTCTTCGTTAAGAGGCACGCAGCAGTTCAGCACAACCTGCCCCGCGAGATCACCGGCCTGCTCCAGTACGTCCCCGGTCCGCGACCAGTGAACCGCGAGCAACACCGCGTCTGCGCCATCGACCGCCTCTACGATGGAGCCCGCGGTGCTGCCGGTCTCTTTTGCGAGGCGGTCGAGCTTGGCCCGGTCGCGGGAGTAGGCAAAGGTCACATCATGACCGCAGATGGCCCAAAGGCGCCCGAGCTTGGCGCCCATCAGGCCTGATCCGAGAATGGCGATCTTCATGTCGGTCTCCTGTCGCGTCGCGTAGTCGGCGGGTTCTGGCCCCGCCGGCACAGGGATTACTCCGAGCGGCTCTCAAAGACGCCGGCCGCCACCGGCATCGCCGAGAACACGCGCGGCCAGCCAGCGTAGAACGCGAGATGCGACAGCATCGCGCCCGCCTCTTCCTGGGTAAGGCCGTTGTCCATCGCGCGATTGAGGTGAAACGTCATCTGCTCGGGCTGGCCAGCGGCGATGAGTCCAGCCACGGTCACGAGGCTGCGGTCGCGCGGCTCCAGCGCCGGGCGCAGCCAGAGGTCGAGGAAGAGCAGCTCCTCGGTGTTGTCCACGACACCTTGGCTGACGTCGCCATAGGTCGACTGAACGTTCTCCTGCCGGGCATCCTCCGACTCCTGGTCGAGCGGCAGAAGCTCGGGGTCGAGCGTCGGCAGATCGTCGTCGGTCACGCCGCGTTCCTCGTAGACCGGCGCGGCAGCCTCGGCAGCGGCGACGGCGTTGCCCCAGCCGGTGTAGAAGGCGAGATGCGTGATGGTCTCCGAAATCTCCGCGGGCGTCACGCCGGCATCGAGGGCAAGCGCGATGTGCTCGGACAGGCTACCGGTCTCGTGCCGCGTGATCTTGGCCGCGACGGTCACGAGCGCACGGTCCCGCATGGACAGCGCCTCGTCGGTCCAGACGCTGCCGAAGAGATCGTCCTGTGCATAGGCCTCAAGCTTGGGCGCGACTTGACCGACGGCGTCGGGCAGGGTGGTGTCGAGATCCTGCGCGGAACCGGCGGTTGCAGCGAAGCTGAGTGCGAGGGCGGGTGCGGCAAGGCGCGTTTTCATGGAGCGTCTCCTATCAGGCATGTTGCTTTCACCCGATTGACATGGGCCACGTCGGCCGATCCGTCATGGGTTGCCTTGTCAAGCCGCCCATGAGCGTCGCTCATCAATTCTCAAGAGCGCTCGCGCAGGGCTTCCAGCACGACCTGAAACGCCGATGACGGGCGCAGGCGACTTGGATAGAAAAGGTGAAAACCGGAGAATGAGGGGCAGAACGCTTCGAGGCAGGTGCGAAGCCGTCTGTCCGCCAGCGCCTTGGTGGCAAGGCGCTCGGGGACGAGTGCCAGCCCGATGCCGTCTATCGCCGCCTGCATCACCGGGCCGATTGCATTGAAGCAGGCCTGGCCCTGGACCTTCACGTTGATCTCAGTGCCGTCCGGATCCTCGAACTCCCATGCATAGAGCCCGCCGTGGTTCGACAGGCGCAGGTTCACGCAGGAATGGTCCGAAAGGTCCTGCGGCACGTCGGGCTCGCCCTTGTCCTCGAAATAAGACGGCGCGCCGACGCAGATCATGCGTTCGTCAGGACCGATCCGCGCTGCGATCATGCCGTCGCTCACTTGGTCGCCATAGCGAACTCCGGCGTCGCATTGCGAAGCCGCAAGGTCGGTGTAGCCGTAATCGTTCATGAGCTCGATCCGCACCGCCGGGTGTTCGCGCAGCACGGGCGCGAGCTTGGGCCAGAGCAGGGTTTCGATGGCGTAGTCTGTGGCGGAGATGCGGACGGTCCCGGTCGGCTGGTCCCGCGACTCGTTGAGTGCGAGAAGCCGCGCCTCGATCTTCTCGAAGCACGGATTGAGGGTCGAAAGCAGGTCTTCGCCCTCCAGCGTGGGGGCGACCGAGCGGGTCGTCCGGGTCAGAAGCCGGAGGCCGAGACGGGCCTCCAGCGCCTTGATCGTATGGCTCAGTGCCGATTGCGACACGTTGAGCCGAGCCGCGGCCCGGGTGAAGCTGCGCTCTTCCGCCACGGCGGCGAGCGCGATCAGGTCGGTGATGTTCTCTCGAAGCATGAGCGCGGCGCAGATTTGTTGTTCGGGTACGATGTCCCGTGTAGATATATGCGCCCTGCTCATGGCGTCCACCGATTATCCCGCGGCGTTCAGCGACCGTACTCCTCGTCGGTGACGTGCTCGCCCCACTCGACGGCCGAGCCATCTTCGGCCGCCTGCACCGCGAGGTGCGTTACCGAGGTCCTGTCGGTGGCGCCGTGCCAATGCTCGACACCGGCCGGCGCCCAGACAACGTCGCCGGCCTGCATGGTCATTTTCTCACCGCCGCGTTCCTGCACCCAGCCGGTGCCTGCGGTGACCACGAGCCACTGGCCGATGGGATGCGTGTGCCACGCCGAGCGGGCGCCCGGCATGAAGACCACTTCGCCCGCGTTGACATCGTTCATTTCCGGGCCGAAGACCGGGGCGACATAGACTGTGCCGGTGAAGTTCTCTTCGCTTCCGATCTGACCGGCGCGATCTTCCGCCTTGGTCATCTCCAGCGATTGCGCAAGCGCCGCCGGAGCGACAAGCGCGAGGGCGAGCGTGGGGGCGATAAATCGGGTCATGTGCTACGTCTCCTGATGGAAAGGGTAGTATGGTGGCGCCCCATGACGCCACGAGGCTTCATCTGGCCCACGCGTCTGGTCTCATCATGGGCCGCCAGCGGGATGCGCCCATGAGCAAGCTTCATAAGCGGTCGGCATCTTTGATCGCTCGGCTTATGAGTTTGCCTCATGAGTGGCAGTGATAGGCGGCGGATTTTCCCGCTTGGCTCAAGTGTCTATCTCCGGCGTATCGAAACGGTGCGAGACGAGCCATGAGACAACAGCAAGCAACGATGGCGGTGGCGCTTGCCGCCGCGCTCTGCATTGGGGCCTTCGCATATGCACAAGAGGAGGGCAAAATGATCCCGATCACCGTCACCATCGGCAAGGAGACCCTTGCCGGCACTCTCGACGACAGCCCGGCGGCGCGCGACTTCGCCGCGATGCTACCGCTCGATCTGACCCTTTCGGACTACCATGGCATCGAGAAAGTCGCCGATTTGCCCCGCGCAGTAGACACCAGCAACGCGCCCGACAGCTACACGCCGAAGGCTGGCGACATAACGATCTACGCCCCTTGGGGCAATCTCGCGATCTTCTACAAGCCGTTTCAGACGTCGCGCGGACTCGTCCGGCTTGGCGCCTTCGACAATCCCATCGACCTGATGATGCAGAGCGGACCGTTCGACGTCCGCATCGCCCGGGCCGACTGACCGAAACGGCGGTCAATCCGCCTTACTGACCCCCTCAAAAGGAGAGAAACCCATGACAGACAACATCACCGGCAAAGTCATCGTTATCACCGGCGCTTCCAGCGGCATGGGCGAGGCCACTGCCCGCGACCTCGCTGCGAAGGGCGCCAAGGTTGCGCTCGGCGCGCGACGACAGGACCGGCTCGACGCCATCGTGTCGGAGATAAAGGCCGCCGGCGGCGATGCAGTTGCGCTCGCCACCGACGTCACCAAGCGCACCGAGGTCGACGCGCTGGTCGCAAAGGCGAAGGAAACCTTTGGCCGCGTGGACGTGATGTTCAACAATGCCGGCCTTATGCCGCTTTCGCCCATGGAGAGCCTTCGCGTCGACGAATGGGACCAGATGATCGACGTCAACGTGAAGGGTACGCTTTACGGGATCGGAGCGGTGCTGCCGATCTTCAAAGAGCAAAAGTCGGGCCAGATCATCAACGTGAGCTCGGTTTACGGGCATAAGGCCGTCGCCACCGGCGCGGTCTATTGCGGCACGAAGTTCGCGGTGCGCGCGATCTCGGAAGGTCTCCGACAGGAGGTGAAGGACTACAACGTCCGCGTAACGGTCATTTCGCCCGGTGCCGTCGATACCGAGTTGACCCAGCACATCTCCGAGCCTGAGCTTGGCGATCAAATCCGCGGCTTCGTCAAGGACATCGCCGTGCCGTCCTCGACCATGGCCGACATGGTCGCCTTCGCGATATCTCAGCCCGAGAACGTGGACGTGAACGAGATCCTATTCCGCCCGACCGTACAGCCCGTCTGACCGGCGTCGGCGCTCTCCTCGGACGCATTACAATTGAGCCTCCGAAAACCTCGGGGGCTCACAGTCAGAATATACCCTCTGCCTGCGAAAGAGCGATACTGCTTCAATTTCCAGTATCCCGTGCTTTTTGGCGAAATCTCGGATGATGATGAATGGTTGGGATGGGCCAATCGCGAAGGGCGCGCCCATGCTGGAGCAGCGAACGGACCAAGATCGACGCGGTTGGTTCGGGCTCACGGCAGAACTCGGCTGTGTCGCAGCATCTCTCCTGCCATGCCTACCGTCACAGATGAGAACGGCCCTCAGCCGCCGTCCATTCGAGGAAGCGAGAATGGCAGCTGCTGAGGCGTGGCTTGCCACCGCGGTCAGTAGGTCGACCAAAACATTCAGCTTGGCCGATAAAATGAAGGAAGATTTCGCAGGCTTGCGCTGCGCCCAAGGAAATCGCCCTCAACTCTCAATCATGAGAATTTGTGCACGTTCGCATGAAGATAGTTTGATCCCACTCTACGGACGAGGCATGCCGAAGGGTCCTGCTTTCGCCGCAAGCAGATTGTGCAGATCGTACATGAGGTCTGACTTGGCCGATGTAGCGCGCTGAACGATGCCGATTTGTCGAAATATCTGCGGCGCACCGAAGGGCTGCGTGATTATGTCCGTACCGTCGTTCTGGACGGCAATATCGGGCACGATACTCGCGCCGAGGCCTGCCGCCACACATTCCACCAAGGCCGCGACGGTGTCGATCTCGGCGATATCGTCGGTGATGATGTTCAGACGGGCAAGTTCGGTATCGATCAGGTTGGCGAGGGGCACGTTGCTGCGGAACCGCAGATAGGGCAACTCGGTGAGAATTTCGTGTGCCGACATGCCGCGTGCATGGCCAGGCGCCGCGACGACGAGCGGCTCTCGCAGGAACGGGGCCCAGGTCAGGGTCTGCGGTACGCCGACATGCTCGGCGACAATAGCGAGATCGAGCCGCCCTGCGAGAACGTCGCTGATCAGCGTGCTCGACAGCCCGACGTGCAACTTGAAGCGGACTTCAGGATATTCCTCGCGCAGGCCGACGATCGCACGGGGCAGGAGGCCGATGGCGCTGGTCCGCACGGCTCCGATGTTCAGCGTGCCGGTGGTCTGCTTGCCCTCGATTGCACCTTTCACCTCGTCTACAAGCCCGAGGATCTGCTTGGCCGTCTCCAGTAATTGCAGCCCTTGCAGGTTCAGCGTCGGCGGCCGTTTCTCCCTGTTGAAAAGCGGTGCGCCGACCTCCTGTTCGAGCGCGTGGATTTGCTGGCTGACCGCCGATGGCGTGAGCAGGACGCGTTCGGCCGCACGCGAGAACGTGCCGTGTTCGGCAATGGCGACGAGGGTCTTGAGTTGACGCGTATCCATTAGTTTCAGTCCTGCTTCATTTAACGGATAGAATTATTCGCTGTTGTGAACTTTGTCTATCTGTAACCTCTGCCGTGGAGGAGAGCGGCCCTGGCCGCACGACACGAGGACCCTGACGTGACATCCCAAAAGACAATCCTGATCACCGGGCCGTATCTGGATTCCGATGCGGCCGCGCTGGCAGCCGAGCACGGCTTTGCCGTCGTGCATACCCCCGCTTATCCTTCGACAGATACGCTTCGCGCCCATCTCGCCGAACATGCGCCGTTCGGCGTCGTCTCGCGCATGGGACGCTTCGAGGGCGCGGCGATGGATTCCAGCCCCGGCCTCCGCGTCATTGCCAAGCACGGGGCGGGCGTCGATAACATAGACATCGCCGCTGCGACCGAACGCGGGATCCTCGTGACCCGCGCGGCAGGCGGCAACGCGGTCTCAGTCGCGGAACACGCGGTCGCCATGATCATGGCCGCGGTCAAGCGCGTGGTCCCGATGGATAAGCGTCTGCGCGACGGCCACTGGGACAAGCCGACCCATGTCGGCCGCGAGCTTCGCGGTATGCGCGTCGGGCTCGTGGGCAGTGGCGCGATCGGTACCGAGACCGTCAAGCTCTGTCAGGCGATCGGCATGAGCGTCGGCATCTACGATCCCTACGCGCCGGCCAATGCCTTCGCCGATCTCGGCGTCACCCGCTTCGACTCGCTCGAGGGCTGCCTCGGCGGTTCTGACGTGGTGTCGCTGCACTGCCCGCTTACCTCCGAGACGCGGCATCTGCTCAACGCGCGCACCATCGGCCTCATGCCGGAGGGCAGCTACCTTGTGAATACCGCGCGCGGGGGTCTCATCGACGAGGCCGCGCTAAAGGACGCGCTGGACAACGGCCATCTCGCGGGCGCCGCGCTCGACACGTTTGAGGCCGAGCCGCCTAAGGAACACCTGCCGCTTTTCGACTGTCCAAACGCCATTTTGACACCGCACGTCGCCGGCGTCACCGCCGAGGCCGGGCGCCGGGTCGGACTGATGGCCGTCGAAAGCATCATCGCCATTGCGGAGGGCGCAGGTCTCGCACCGGCCAGGATGGTGAACGCGGACGTTCTGGCCGAACCGGCCCCGTCGCACAACTGAGAGGACCAAGACGTGACAATCGGAAATCAGATCCGCCCGCGCGACCGCAAGGTCGATGCCGAGAATATCGCGAGGTTCGCGGAACTACCGGTCGCGAATGTCAGCGACAGCATGTCCCGGGTCTTCGCCGCGGGGCCGACTCTGCGCCCGATGCACGCCAAGGGCAGCATGGCGGGAGCGGCGATTACCGTGCGTTCGCGCCCCGGCGACAACCTGATGCTGCATAAGGCGATCGACATGGCCGAACCCGGCGACGTTATCGTGGTGGATGCTGGCGGCGATCTGACCAATGCGCTGATGGGCGAGCTGATGCTGGCCTATGCGGTCAAGCGCGGTGTGGCGGGCTTTGTTCTGAACGGCGCGATCCGTGACGTGGACGCCTTTGTCGAAACCAACCTGCCAACTTTCGCGGCCGGCGTGACCCATCGCGGTCCCTACAAGGACGGTCCCGGCGAAATTAACGTGATCATCTCGCTCGATGGCATGATAATCGCGCCCGGCGATCTGGTGATTGGCGACGCGGACGGCGTGCTGGCCGTGCCGTATGACGATCTCGAAACCGTATACGAGGCGACGATGGCCAAGCAGGCCGCCGAAGAGAAGCAGATGAAGGCCATTGCCGAGGGCACCAACGACCGCTCCTGGGTCGACAAGGCGCTGGCCGCAGCGGGTTGCCAAGATTTGACGGGTTGAAGATCGACCACCTCGTCGCCGCGCTGCGGAACGCGTCATTCGCGTTCTATCTGGGCGGCAACGCCGCTTCCATCGTCGGCACCTGGGCGCAGCGCGTGGTGCTGTTCTGGCTTGCGTGGGAGGCGACCGAGTCCACCGCCATCATCGGCTTGATGGCCGCGGCGGACCTGCTGCCCTCGGTTCTCGTCGCGCCGTTTGCGGGATCGCTGGCCGACCGGGCCGACAGGCTCGCGTTGGCGCGGCTTCTCCAGCTTCTGTCTGTAGGGCCGCCGCTGATCCTGCTGGGGCTTCTCTCGGCCGGGCAGATCACTACGCCCGCGTTGCTGGCGATGTCGCTGGCGACCGGCATCGTCAACGGCTTTGACCATCCCACGCGCATGGTGCTGGTGGGTAATCTCGTCGAGCGGTCGCTGGTCCCCGGTGCCGTCGCGATCAATTCCATCGTTTTCAATCTGGCCCGCATGATCGGGCCCGCGCTCGGGGGCGCGGCGATTTCGTTCGACGCATCCGGAGCGATCTTCGTGCTGAACGTGGTGAGTTATCTCGGGTTCGCCGCGATCCTGTCGCGCCTTACACTGGTGTCCCGCCCCGAGACCGGTCCCTCGACCTCTGTGGCGACAAGCTGGGTCGACATACTCTCGCAACTCGGTGCCCGCCATCGCACCGTCCTGATCTACTTCGCGCTGCTCGCACTCTGCTTTCGACCAGTTTTCGAGCTGTTGCCTTCCTTTGCTGAGACAGTAGCGAGTTCGGGACTGGAAGCCGGGCAGGTCTTCGGCTGGATGACCTCGGCGCAAGCGCTCGGTGCGATGGTCGGCGCGTTCGCGGTCTCCATGCTGACGGCCGCAGTCGGGGTGGTGCCGCTCATACTGGCGACAGGTTCGGTCTCTATCGTCGCGCTGGCACTTTTTCTTGTGTCCTCAGGTGCGGCGGCGGCGCTCGCGACCCTGGCATTCCTGTCCGGTGCCATCCTCGCCAACGGTGTCTCCACACAGGTCATGCTTCAGACCGAAATAGCCGACACTGAACGCGGGCGGGTCCTGTCGCTCTACACGATGATATTCCGTGGCATGCCTGCACTCGGGGCGTTCCTGATCGGTTTAGGCGGGACCGTCGTGTCCTCCAAGGTGCTGTTCTGGATGACTATTCCGGCGCTCGTTCTTGCGTCAATCATTGCGGCGCGCCGATTGTGATCATCGATACCACCCTATTAAGTAAGCTGAGCTTAATCTGTGGATCATTTTTATTCGCTGTAAATTAGATAACCTATATGAATAGGGTTGCTGCGAGGAAACCAAGGGAGGAACCTTATGAAACGCACAGTCTTCACCGCCGCGCTCGGCGCAACCATTGCCGCGGCAGGGGCGGCGTCCGCGCAGGAATACCCGTCCAGCGAGATCGAGATCATTGTCGGCTATTCGGCCGGCGGCGGTACTGACGTGATGGCACGCACAGTCGCGCCCTTCCTCGAGGAATACCTCGGCAACGACGCAACCGTGGTGGTCAAAAACATGCCAGGCGCAAGCGGCCAGATCGGTGTAACCGAGGTCGCGACGGCCGAGCCGGACGGCTACACGCTGGGCACATTCAACCTGCCGGGCATGATGGCGCGTACTCTCGACCGCGAGGCGGACTATGACGCAGACAGCTTTACCTACCTTGCCAACGTGGTGAACGATCCCAACGTGATCGTCACTCCGGGTTCGAGCGAAATCGACACGATGGAGGAGCTCGTAACGGCCGCTCAGGAGGAGCCCGGCGCGATGACTGTCGGTATGTCAAGCCTCGGCGGCGACGACCACCTCTTCCTGGTCAAGCTGATGGAGGCAACCGACACCGAGATGACCGTGGTGCCATTCTCCGGCTCTGCTCCAGCACGTAGCGCGCTAATGGGTGGCCACGTAGGCATGGGGATCATCAATCTGTCCGAAGCCGTGAACTTCCTCGAAGACTTGAACGTCGTCGGTATCGCCTCCGAGGAACGCTCGGATCTCGCGCCCGAGGTGCCGACACTGGTCGAGCAAGGCTATGAGGTCACCAACGGTGGCCTGCGTGGCTTCGTAGCACCGGCCGGACTGCCGGAGGACGTGGAGCAGCAGCTCCTCGACGCGTTCCAGCAGGCCTACGACGATCCCGAGTTCCAGCAGGCTATGATCTCGACCGGCAATCCGGTACGCCTGACGCTGGGCGACGAGTTCGAACAGCTCACCCAAGAGCAGCTCGATCTCGCGAGCCGTATCTGGGAAACCACCCCCTGGAAGTGATCCCCGGCGCGCGGGGTGGCCCGGCCACCCCGCTTCGCGCCCGGGCACCAAAGACTTGAAAGGGGCCGGGCTGGCAGGCGGCGATCGTTTCGCCAGCAGGTCCGGTTCCTGAGCATAGTCACGAGGCCAGCTATGAAATACCACCTGACCCGCCCGCATCCCGACATCGTCGCGGGTGTCGTGGTCATCCTCGCGTCCATCCTGCTGATGCTGCGGGCCGGGACGATGCCTGCAATGACCGCGCTTCTGCCCTTCGCCATGCTCGGCGCTCTGATCATCCTCTCGCTCGTGATGATCGTCCGCGCACTGATGCGCGAAGCCGATCCGGAGACGACAAGGCCCGATGTCTTCGACTCTCGAAAGCGCTTCTTCGGCGTTTGCGCCGCCATCGGCCTCTACGTTGCTGCCGTTGCGTTGATTGGGTTCTACACCTCCACCGCGATCATGATCCCGGCGGTCAGCTGGGGCTTTGGGTTCCGCAAGCCTATTCCGCTTGCGCTGGCCACGGTCATCTTCGTGGGCGGCATCGCTTTGATCTTCCACGTGCTGATGGGCCAGGACCTGCCGCCCGAATTCTTCGCGCGCTGAGGCTGAGGCTGAGGAAAACAAAATGTACGGAGCTCTTCTCGACGCCCTTCCCGAAGTCCTCGGCTGGGCCAATCTTTTTGCAGTGGTGGTCGGCGTGCTCTCGGGCATATGTGTCGGCGCACTACCCGGGCTCAGCGCCACAATGGCAATCTCGGTGCTGATCCCTTTTACCTTCGGCATGTCGCCACTTGTGGCGCTCGGCATGATGGCAGGAATTTATAACGGCGCGATGTACGGCGGCTCGATCCCTGCAGTCCTCCTGCGCATCCCAGGTACGCCTGCCGCAGTCGCCACCAGCTTTGACGGTTACCCTATGGCACAGAAAGGGCGTGGCGGCTACGCACTCCAGGTCGCTGTGGTCTCCTCGGCGCTGGGTGGAATTGCGTCCGCAATCGTCCTGATGCTGTTGGCTCCGCCGCTTGCTCAGGTCACGCTGCTCTTCGGTCCGGCTGAAATTTTCTGGGTCGCCGTCTTCGGCATGTCCTCGATCGTGTTCCTTCTGAGCGGGGACATTGTTAAAGGCCTCATGAGCGCGGCCTTCGGCGTCTTCGTCTCGCTCATCGGAGCGGACACGATCACCGGCTACGACCGCTTCACCTTCGGCCGTCTCGAGCTTCTGGATGGGATCAACATCATTGTACTTCTGGTAGGGCTCTATGCGCTTCCGCCCGCTGTCGGTCTGCTTGAAGAGCCCAAAAAAATCGATGCCTCGAACGCCTCGCGTCTCTCCACCGGCAGTATTTGGAGCGCCATTCCCGGGATGTTGGGCTACTGGAAGACGTGGCTGCGCTCTGCGGTCATCGGCATTTTCGTTGGCATCCTGCCCGGCGCCGGCGGCTCGATGGCGGCGTTCCTGAGCTGGAACGAAGCGCGGCGCGCATCGTCAAACCCAGATGAGTGGGGCAAAGGCGAGCCCGAGGGCGTTGCGGCTGCCGAAACAGCCAACAACGCCGACACCGCCTCGGCCATGATCCCGGCACTAACTTTGGGTATCCCCGGTACGGCGGTTGCGGCGGTCATGCTCGGTGGCCTGCTAATCCATGGCCTTCAGCCGGGACCGATGCTGTTCCGCTCAAACCCTGAGATCGTCTTCGGCTTTATGTGGCAGTTCCTGTTCGCTGCGATCTTGCTAATCTTCCTCGGTGGCTCTCTCGCCACCAACAGCTTCGCACAGGTGCTAAGGCTGCCGCGTCCGATCCTCGGCGCGATCATCATTGCGCTGGTTTTCATCGGGGTCTATTCGATCAATGGACGAATGTTCGACGTCTACCTGACACTCGGCTTCGGGGTAATTGGCTACTTCATGGAAAAGCTGAAGTTCCCACTGCCGCCGGTGGTGCTTGGCCTTATCCTGGGCAAGTTCGCCGAGGAGAACCTTCGGCTCGCGCTGCGCATCGGCCGCGGGGACTGGACCGTGCTATGGAGCAGCAGGACCAGCCTCATCATCGTCGGCTTGACGATCGTCGTCGTGCTGATGCCGATCATTCGCAACGTCATCGCGAAGCGGCGAGAGGCCCGGCAGTCGCAGTGATGTCTGCTGTCCGGTCACCTTCGGCGGCGCGCGCAGAAGCAGCGATGATCGAGCACGCGCAGCGAACGGCAGAAAGGTCCCCAGAGCGTGAGTTCTGGGATGCCTCGATCTCGCGACCGCTGCAATCGGCCTGTGTGGATGGCTCCTGCGTAGCAAGACATTTCTGAGATTTTTTCGCACTGGTCAGAAGCAGACGAGTGTCCGGCCTATTTGCGCGGCGCACGCGGCCGCTGGCCCTGATGGTTTCCGCAGGCCAAGTCCCATACGGGTTCACGGACAACAATGTGTCCCTGACATTCGACGGGGTGTCTTGGCGAGCGGCCTGACTGTGCTCCATGATCTCAAAGGTCTTGCTATTCTGTAGGTTTGTTCCTTCGCTTTAGGCGTAGTGTGAGCGGTATTGTTCGTTCCTGGTCAACACCGCCCAGATGATCCGGGCCGTCTTGTTGGCCATCGCCACGGTGGCCAGGTGCGTCGGTTTCAGCTCGAGCAGGTTCAGTGTCCACGAGCCGACCCGTTGCGGGTGGGTTTTCGTTTGCCGCAATTGGGCAGTCAAGCCTGTTACCAGCAGGCACCTGATGTAGAGGTCGCCCATTTTCGAGATGCGTCCCAGTCTCTCCTTGCCTCCACTGGATCGATTGAGCGGTGTCAGGCCAAGCCAGGCCGCAAATTGACGGCCATTCTTGAATTGCCGGGCATCGCCGACGGTGGCTACAATGGCGGACGCCGTCGCCGGGCCGACACCCGGTATTGTGCGAAGCAACATCACACGGGCGTCCTGTTTGGCCTGAAGCCGCATACGCACCTCATAACATCGGACCCGCAGGTGCAGAGCGATGAGCTGATTGCTGAGATCGGCCAGGACGTCAACGGCAACCGCGGGAATATTCGGGACGTCCCCATCCAGAACACCGTTGGCAAATTTCACCGCGCTGCCATCTCCTTGGTCGATCACGATGTCGAACTCGGCCAGCAGACCGCGCAGCATGTTGCTGAGCTGGGTGCGCTGGCGAACGATAAGGTCGCGGGCCCGGTGCAGGAATAGGACTCCTTGCTGCTCTTCCGACTTGATCGCGACAAACCGCATAGTGGGGCGTGTCATGGCCTCGCAGATCGCCTCGGCATCGACCGCATCAGACTTGCCGCGTTTGACATAGGGCTTCAAGTAATTGGCAGGGATCAGACGAACTTCGTGGCCGAGCGCAGAAAGGCGCCGCGCCCAGTGGTGGCTGGACCCGCACGCCTCCATACCGACAAGTCACGCTGGCAGATCTTCGAAGAAAGCCAGAAGCTGCGCGCGCCTGATCGTCCGATTGAAGACAACCTCGCCGGTTTCGGCGATCCCATGGACCTGAAAGACGTTCTTGGCCAGATCTACGCCAACTGTTGTAACCTGCATTGGGTGGCTCCTCTCATAGCAGTCATGACAACTGCATTATGGCGCATTGCGACGCCGGTTGGAGCAGGAGCCATCGACCCCATCGGGTTCGGTGGGCCGCGCTGCAGCATCCAGAGAGTAGGTGAACGGCAGCTATCGGCCATTCGCGAACGGCACACTCATACTGCAACTGGAATGGCTTCATCGCGGGCCAAAGCACGACCGACCGAGATCCGGACATCACCATGAGGTGGTCTATATACCACGCGAGTTATATAGTTCTGACACCATTCAAAATGGGAGGTTACACCGTGGGGAAATCATTTCGCGAGCGGATGCTGCAGGCCCGCCCCGAAATAGCCGAGCGACAACAGGCTTTCCCGCGGAAGAGATTCATAGCTATGCGACTACGAGCGTTGCGGGATGCACGCGATATGACGCAAGCCGATGTCGCACGAGCTTCCGGTCTGACGCAATCAGCGGTCGCGCGACTCGAAGCGCTGACTGGACAAGTTCCGAAGCTCGAAACTCTCGAACGCTATGTCGCTGGCTGCAATGGCTACATCGCTCTGATAATCTCCGCCGACACCATCGAATTGCCTGAGAATACCGTAGCGTAGAGCCTCAGGACGCTCCTTCGGCCCTGCTCTGACTGGGGAACCGGTCTTTTCTGTTCCGGTAGCGGAACAGCGGGGTTTGCAGACATCACCAAAAGTTATCAGATTGCGATAGATGCAACTTTGATTTGCACAACTGCTCGGTGAGCTAAAAGCTCGCCTTCGCCATCATACGCATCAGCGCATTTGTAAGTCGTATCGACGAGTACATTGTAGTCGGACAGGCGGCTATGGGGCGCAAGCAGATTATGGCGCTTGTTGAGCAGAAGGCCGATATAGGTCAGCGTGTTGCGGAAGTTCCGGTGATGGGGAGAAATTGTTGAAAACGCCCCATCATCATCCCGTGCGGGTGATTGGCCCCCGTTTTCAACACGTCTCGGAAAATGCGGTATTTTCAACGGCCTGCGGTGGTGAGCGGGAGTGTTCCTGAGAGGCCTCACAGGGCCAGCTCCGGCATGGCTGCTCGCCTCCCTTCGACAAGGTCGATGAATTCCTCGGCAACAGCAACCCCTTGAGAATGGTCGTAGTAGCGTTGCGTGGTTCGCTCGTCCTTGTGCCCGAGAAGATACGCGGCTTTCCGTCCGCCAGCGGAGAGAAGCTCGCTGGCGTCTGTTGCCACGTTGTCGCGAAGGCGATGCAGCGACACACGAACTCCAAAGGCGCGCTCTGTCAGATCGCCGGCAAGCCGCCCGAGATGTTTTTCGGTGACCACTTCACCGCGGTTGAGAGAGGACGGAAACAGGAAGGTGCCGTCGTCGAAGATCGGCCGAAATTTCTCCAGGTATTCCTCGATAGCCTCACAGAGCTTCTGACTGGTCAGCAGCCGTTCGAACGGCTCCCCATTTTTCTGGTCCTCAGACAACTTCAGCAAATGGGCGGGAAGCCAAATGCGGATGGTGTTATCTCCGATCAAATGGAGCGTCGTGCCGGAGGCCAGGGCCGACATGGCGCGTGCGCGCTGGGGCAGGGCGGTCGCCAAGGCCAGCAGAATGCCGTTGCGGAATTCCTTTGCGGCCTGTGGACCTCTGACAGTTCTCGCGCGGGCCGCATCCATGAGCTCAAACCCGAGATCATAGATGCGACGGACGCCGACCAGTTGCGAACCGGTCTTCGTGCTGCTGCCTTCTTTGGCGGCGCGTTCCTTCCAGTCCTGAACGACGAAATCGCAAGCCTCCGAGGAAAAGCCAGGCGCGATGATCGAGAAACCGGAGAGGATGCGCGCGGCGTAGTCTGACGCGGTGCGGGCCGAGGCGCGATTTGCGATTGCGCTGGCATATGCATCGAGGCTCGCACCCGTGGGTGTCATTGGCAGCCCTGAGGTATCGCAGTGATCTACCCAGCGCGCGAGGACGAGAGCGACGTTGCGCAGATGGGCCGCGCTCCAGATCCGTGCCGCTTTGACGCGCGCGCCCTGTTTTGAAAGCTCCGCATGGGCACGCAATGCGTCGCGCCATCGCCGCGGGAGCCTTTCGATCGCGTCTTCGGCAAGTTCCCAGTCGGACTTGCGCTTCGTTTTCTCAAAGACACGGGCAGCGCGGAGCACTTGCCCGACATGCGCTGTCGCTTCTGGCCCCCAAATCTCAGCCGCGACGCGCTGCACATGGGCAAACTCCACCCATGCGGATTTTCCTACAGCGGCAAACCGGTCTTGTAGGTGTGCCGCGAGTTCACCGTACTGCGGGACCTGGGAATGTGGTCCCGCAGCGCGCATGGTGCGCAACAGGGTCAGGTGAGCATTCATGATTGAGTGTCCTTGTCGGTGTTCAGTCTTCAGGCTGCCTTGCGACGGTCGAGAACCGCGAGCCATTCGTCCGAGATGAGATCATCATCGAGTTCTGCGTAGAATTCGATTGTTGTTTCGATACTTAGATGCCCGAGCAGCTTCTGCACTTTCGGAAGGTTATCGAGGCTTTGCTTCAACCAGATCCAGCCGACCAGATGCCGGAAGAGATGCGGATGAATCTTCACGCCGACTTTTCGATGGAGGATCCGGGTCACGCGCTCGAGAAGGGCTCCGTAGTGACCGTCCTGATTTGTCGCGCCTTGTCCTGGAAAGAGATAGGGATTGGCGCTCTGCTGATCCTTCACCAGTGCCGGCCGAAGCGTCTGCAGATAGGTCTGGAGCAGCCGGCTCGTGGAGCGCGCGAGTACGATGGTCAGATCAGCGTCGCCGTCTTGGCGCATCTTCACTTTCGATGCTGGAACGACAATCCGGGCCCGGTCGTCTTGCCAGGTGATCCAGTCCAGACGCGCTTGCAGCACGTTCGCGCTCCGCGGCGCGCGCGATAGGAGAATGTCGTGCGCCAGAGCCGCCATGATGTCACGGGCGAGTTCGGCGTTGACGACCTCCACGGGTTTCGGGCGCGTGCCATGACGCTTCTGCCAAACCTTTTGCCTCTGATCGATTATCCTGTTCACGTCCTTGAGGATCTCACCGCTAAGATTGACAGTTTTTTTGATCCTGGCCTCGTTGAACTGTCGTAGTTTCGCTTTGTTGCGCGGGGAAATCCCTTTGAAACCGGCTTTGTACAGCTTGATCAGATCGTCGATCAAAAGCAGATCGTCCGCGGAGCGGCATTGATAATCCTGGGCAATCTTCCGGATCGCTTTCAGAACCGTTGAAAGATAGGAGCTCGGAAACTCACTTTGGTTGGCCTCCGCGAGCGTTTGCATCGCCGCTTCCAGGAATTCCGGATCGGTCAGTTCTTCGACAGTGTCTGGCACGATCCCGGTGGACGCTGACAGAGCCTTGGCGATCGACACGACATAGCCCCGACGCGTCTTCAGGGTTTCTTCGCTCCACTTGCCCTTCCCAACAAGAAACCCAGCTTTCCGGATGGCATCGTTCCGCGCACTCCCGCAGTCTTGTTTGGGCTGCCCCGAACGTTGAGCCTTTTCCCGGCGCTTGTTCCTAAGCAAGGCCTTCTTGTCCGTTATGGACTCCTTGTCTTCCTTCGCATCGAGTTCGGCGATGAAGGCTTCGCGAGTCTTTCCGTCTCGGGACATCTGGCCGAGTGCCCAAGGCGCGACGCGCAAGTCGAATTCGGTCATCAGTGGAGCGATCGTTTCCTCCGCGACACCGTATCTGTTGCGTGCATCGGCGAACGGGTGAGCTGCTGCTACAAAACCGAAGTCGGAGAATTCCGGGTCGTTGGCCAGACGCTTGAGCAGGGTCGCGATCTCGCGCACGTGTTTTTCGCATTGCGCCTCGCTCTTCGGCGAAACCACGATCCGATGATTGTAGTAGTCGCTGAGGGTCGCCATGGTGATCTCTGCCGGAGCGATGTCCGCATCATGTAAAAATAGCAGAAAGGATCCCGCTGCCAGCCGAGCCGATTTCGGGAGCGCACTGTTCTTGATGGCCTGTTGAACATCACGGTAGATACCACCGATATCGTCAATCCTTCTCTTGCGTTGGCGGGGTTCGCCACTCCCGGCGGCTTTGATCAGAGCTGAGCGATAGGTCGCATAGCTGCCTTGTGAGAGATCGAACCGAGCCGCCGTGTTCGCGTCGAAGAAGTCGATCACGTCCTGCTTGCAGACTGCGCGCAATTCGGGCGTCCAACCGGCTTTGCGGCAGAGCCAGCGCAGTTTTGACACGAGCGCGCGCTGATCTTTATTGATCGCGCGGGTGATCAGATCCGCATAAGTCACCCGCCTCTCACCCAGAGCCGCGAACAGGTCGTGGCCGGTTGCCTCGGAGAGAGCGGTTAGCGTTGAATGGCGCGGTTTCAGTCCCGGAATACTCAGGATATCGGACACCGCCTTAGGGTTCAGGCCGGCGCGCAGGGAGAGGGCGCGCATGCTTTCGCCGGAAGTGTCGAGGTAGGATCGCAGCGCTGTGTCGAGTGTCATTTAGTTTTCCTTTTCAGGCAGGTGGCGGGGTTATTCGAGGTCGAGGTCCGGCCTCCCAGGCTCGGGCCGGACCCGAAGCTCGAAGACCGCCAGCCACTCGTCTTTGATCGTCCAGGATTTCCCCAGCTTCACCGCTTGCAGCTTCACCAGACCATTTGGGGTGGGGCAGCCGTGGTTGATCCAGTCGCGGATCGTGTGCGGGTCGCGCTTGAAGATCTCCGCGACTTCGTTCGCGCTGTAGTATTTTGGTGTCTTCACGTTGTGTCCTCCATCATCTCGAGGAGGAAGTGGGTCCCATGACCCGGTCACGGAAATTTCCGACGCAGAAATTTCCAATGATACGAATAATTTGCTTGAACTTCCGTTCTCGGCGCAGGGTCGAAAAGGTGTCGCGCCGGTAGAAGATATTCACTACCGGCATGACACCCTTTTTCCGGATCCAACTTTTTCTTCCGCGATTTCCGTACCGGACCAACGTTCTCGTCAGATCAGAAATGGAGACTGACGATGGACTTGAAGACAGACACGGTGATCAAGCGTGATCGGAATGGACGCTTCGGTGGAGCGGGGGCTTATGCTGTTTCCGTCCCTGCAAAGGAAACGCGCTTCACGCCGCTGGCGGAGGCTGAAAATCAGCTCAGCCAGGCGCTGCAGGCTGCGGATTTCCATCTCAGGGAGGCTGAAGGTGAGGGTGAGGGCGTGCCGACAGCTATCGTTAGGGCAAGCCCTGGTGCCGGGAAGAGCACAGGCCAAAGGCGGCTCATGGCGGCACGTGCCAAAGCTGGAGATCCTCGCAGGATCGCGTTTCATGTTCCGACGCTGTCGCTTGCCGAGGAAGCTGCAGCGCAAGCTAACGAGTTCGGTTTACCCGCTCGCGCAATTCGCGGACGAACGGCGAAACGTCCGGACGAGCAGGGCAAGATGTGCGCAAAGGCCGACCTCGTCGATAGCGCAAGCCGACTGGGCATTTCTGTGCGCGAGAACTTCTGCGAACGCAAAGACGAGGACGGGAACGTCACGCATTGCCCTTATTTCGATGGCTGTGCGTACATGGCACAGTTTGAAGACCGCGTTTCTCATCGCTTTCTTGCAACCAGTTATTTCAGGTTACCGAATTCAGATAGCTTTGAGGCCGATCAACGGATCGTCGATGAGACATTCTGGCGAGAGTTTTATGACACGCTGAATGTCGAGGAAGAGTATTTTTGTACCTCACGAACACCGCCGATCTCTGACCAGCCAATGGCGCATGCCGAGCTTTTGCAGGCCGCAAAAGATGTATTTGCAGCTTTGGTCGATGGTCGTGGACCCATGTCGCTCAGATATAGCGCGGAGGAATATGCGGCATTCGCAACGCTCGAGAGAAGCGCCAGAACGGCTCTTCCCGATTTTGCGCCTGATCAGACTGTTCGAAAGCAGAAGGAGATGCTCGACGCGTATGAGCGTATTCATCGGACTGCGACGCGGTTTGCCGCGGTCTGGGACTTGCTTGCAGACGCGAAGCGAAAAAACTTGGGCCGGTGCGAGCGACTTCGCTTGTATCGCAAGGACGGCAAGCACTTGCTGCGCGTGTTGAAAATGCGTGATCTGCAGCACCGGAAACCGCTACTCGTCCTTGATGCAGATGCCGATCCTGACATTCTCAGAGCCCTCGGCTGCGATATCGTTTTCGACAAGCAACTGTCACTTCGACCCAATGCAATCATCGAGCAGTTGCACGATAGACGAATGTCCACGTCTTCGCTGCTTGGCTCTGGAGAAATTCGGAAGCAATGGCGGCGTATCATTGCGCGAGAGGTCTTGCGGGACCGCTTGGGACAGAACTCCGGTGTTCTCGTCGGTGCGACCAAAAAAATCGTAAAAGCGTTCTTCGAGGATGCCGGTCACCGCTTTGAAGGGTTGTCTTCGGACGAGGTGAACGAATTCATGCTCGACACGAAGCTGCACGGTGCGTCTTGGACCTGGTTCGGTGGGCGATCGCTCGGCGTCAATCGGTATGAAGACTATTCCAGTTGCATCATCATCGGTCGCGAGGAACTCCCGATACACGCTCTGGAAGATCAGGGGAGGGCGCTCTTCGGCGACACACCGGGTGCTCCGCTGCAATTGGTTCCTGAAGATGCCAATGGAGGGCAGATGCTGCCTGAAATCGAGATCTCATACGAGATGACCGATGGCAGCGCCATGGCAGTCATGGTGCCCTGTCATCCGGATCCGAGGATCCGCCGGCTGCAGCTTCAGTCGAGAGAACTGCGAACTCGGCAACTCATCGAGCGGCTGCGGCTTGCGCGTGCAACGACACCGAAGCGAGTTTTGATTGGATGCAACATTCCGGTCTCGGGGCTTCCGGTCGATGCTCTGATTTCATGGCAGGACCTCTGCGTTGAGCGCGTTGAAAGCGCGATTCAGATGGGTCTACTTGCCGGAAACGAGGTGCATTTGACCAATGCCGGTCTCGTGGCGGCGGCTCCTACAGTCTTCACCACCGAAGAGGCCGCGAAAAACCACATAGGTCGCAATCGGGTCAAGAGAGCTCTGCTCCAAAAGATGAAAACGGAGCTGGGTCAAGGCGCCGGGAAGCGGACGCTCAACCTTCAGGATGTCCGGAAGAATGGTCAGATCGAAAAACTGAAGGCGCTGCTCTCCATCTGAGAAATCTGAGACGGCTTTGACCGACGATCAGAAATAGCGGGTGAGAGTTCTGCGGGGCAGGGACCCTGCCTGTGCAATTTAGATCTCGCCGTCAAGTCAGACCGGATGTCTCGTCTGGTGACCTGCGGCGGCTGACGCGGCCACGACAGAGACGACATTCGTTGCCGCCAATCCTGAGGCTCTAACGCCGACGTCGGACATACCCGGACCGAGCATGATTTGAGATGGGATTTTGATGTGGAAGCGACTTTGAGAAATTTTGCTCCACCGGACCAAAATCGATTTTTCCGTCTAAACGCACGTACCCACTTACTGTTCAGGGCGCTTGCCCATCCACACAACACAAAAGGAACGGAAAGATGTCACCGAAGTATTCTCACATACGCGTCCAACTGACCGGTGAAGACGATTCAGCACCGGGGATCGTGATGAGATGTCGCCAGGCCGCGCAGCGTGCCGGGCTGCCTCAATCCGAATGCAACGCGTTCATGCGTGACGCCTTTTCCGGAGACTACGACAACGTAATCTCTACGGCTATGGCTTGGTTCACTTGCGATTGACGTGAAGGGCCCAATACGGAGCTGAAGGGCGCGTAGTCGATATGGTTTGAAGTGTTGGGCCTGGAAAGCGTGACGGGGTCGTTGCGGAAACGAAATGCTGTGACCCTGTCGCTCGTGACCCTATCGGCCCTGAGCCGACATCCACCTCACCTTTCGAATGCTGCGTCTGCGGTCCGCATTGCAGACATTCCCTGCGGTTGCATTCTCAGATACCCCGGCTTGGTGTTCCTTCCGGATGCCAATGATCTGCTCTCCGCTGAAACAGCTTTTCCGCATCGTCTGGGCTTTGATGCTGTAAACGCCCCCGAAGCTGTTTTTCCTTAGTTCTCGAGGTGGATTCCAAAGAATTGGAGGTATTTGTCGATCGCCCGCGCGATTTCGTCCTCGGGGTGCTCGGGCGCAGGCATCCGGTAGATGTGCTGGCGGATGCCGATGTAGACAATTCCGCCGTGCAAGTTCCACACGTCTTCCATCGTCGGGCGAATGTCGCCGCGCGCCAGCGCTTCGGTTTCTGCCAAGATCGGGCGCAGGATGACCTCGCCCAAATGCTTGAGATACCGGTGGTTCAGCGAAGCTCCAG
The DNA here is from genome assembly GCF_009363575.1 of Roseivivax sp. THAF30. Lineage (NCBI taxonomy): Bacteria > Pseudomonadati > Pseudomonadota > Alphaproteobacteria > Rhodobacterales > Roseobacteraceae > Roseivivax > Roseivivax sp. THAF30. Next base: position 785,250 of record NZ_CP045389.1, read on the forward strand.
CCAGGCCCGAGAACATGAAGATCCGCATCCACTCGCGCTCGAAGATGAGAGCGCTGTACTCGCTGTAGAAGGCAATCAGCCGATCGCGTAGCGCCACGTCGCGGTCGGTCAGCCGCTCGGGCCAGTCAGGTGACAGCCGGCCGATATAGACGTTTTCGTAGACCGCCTCGATCAGGTCGTCCTTGGTCGCGAAGTAATTGAATAGTAGGGATTGTGTGACGCCGAGACGCTTCGCGAGTTCCCGTGTCTTTCCCTCCAGCCCGACCTCGGCGAAGAAGCGCACCGCCTCGTCCACGATCTGTTGACGCCGTTCCGCCGGAGGCAGGCGGCGGCGGATCGCGCCATATTCGCTCTCGGCGGCGCTGTTGTCGGCGGATTGGTCCATGAAGCGCCCTTGCAATCTTGGTCGAGAAAAATGTCTTGCACCGACTCGGATTAAAAGATCAACTGATCAACGGAATTGATCAAGCGCTTAATAAGGTGCGGATCAACGGAGGAATGGAGGACGCCATGAAGGCATCGGCGGGCGGGTACGCCCGGGCTGAAAACCTGCGCCATGCGATCGAAATGCTGGTTGCAGCAAAGGGGGAGGGTCGCGTGCTCGCAGGCGGTCAGAGCCTTGTGGCGGCGATGAACATGCGCCTGTCTGCGGGCGATCTGCTCGTCGATATTTCGCGCCTGAGCGAGCTTTCCGGCGTTTCGCAAGAAGGGGACACGGTGCGCATCGGCGCGCTTACCCGCCACGCGCAGGTAGGTGCCGATCCGATCGTGCAAGCGCGTGTGCCACTGCTGGCGGCCGCGGTGGGGCATATAGCGCATGCCGCGATCCGCAATCGCGGCACGATCGGCGGGGCGCTCGCCCATGCCGACCCGGCGGCCGAGTTTCCTGCCTGCGCGCTGGCGTTGGGGGCCGAGATCCACGTCGAGGGGCCCGAAGGCGACCGCAGCATTCCGGCCGAGGATTTCTTCGAGGATGTGTTCACAACGGCATTGGAAGAGGACGAGATCCTGACCGCGCTGTCGGTTCCCGCGGCCGAGCCAGGCGAGGTTCAGCTTATCGAAGAGGTTGCGCGCCGGTCGGGCGATTACGCGCTGGCGGGCCTATGCCTCGTCAGACGCGCGGCGGGCCATCGTGTCACGCTGTTCTCGGTTGGGCCGAAGCCGATCCTCGCAACCGGTGCCATGGCCGCGCTTGATGCGGGCGATGTGGACGGGGCGGTCGCGGCGCTGGCCTCCGAGATCGATCCGCCGTCCGACACGCAGGCCAGTGCGGCCTATCGCCGTCACCTCGCAGGCGTGCTGATACGCCGTGCGGTGGCCCGGCTGGAAGGAGACAGGACATGACCGAGATGTTTCGCGACAAGGTGGACGTGGCGCTGACCGTCAACGGCGAGCCTGTCGAGGCCCGCGTGCCCGCCGGCCAGCACATGATCGACTTTCTGCGGCTCGACCTGGGCCTGACCGGCGCGCATGCGTCGTGCGAACATGGCGTCTGCGGCGCTTGCACGATCCGCGTGGATGGGGTGTCCGTGCGCGGCTGCCTGATGCTGGCGGCTCAGGCCGACGGTGCCGAGGTCTGGACCGTCGAGGGCCTGACCGACACGGCCGCGATCACCGACCTTCAGGATGCCTTTGTCACGCGTAACGCGCTGCAATGCGGATTCTGCACGCCCGGAATGCTGGTCGCCGCAGAAGAGTTGCTGTCCGCCGGAGGCACGCCGAGCCGGGCTGAGATCCGCGAGCACCTGTCGGGCAACTACTGCCGGTGCACCGGCTACGAGGCCATCGTGGACGCGGTTGAAAGCGTGGCGAAGGCGCGCGCCGGGAAGGGGGACGCATGACCATCCAGTTCAACAATCCCGACCGGCCGAATTCGTATATCGGCAAGACCGTCCCGCGCCCGAACGCGACCAAGCTCGTGCAGGGCCGGGGGCGCTATGTCGACGACATCGTGCTGCCGCGCATGCTACACGTGGCGTTCGCCCGTTCGCCCGTGGCGCATGCGAAGATCGGCGAAATCGATCTGGAAGACGCAAAGGCGGTCAAGGGCGTGCTGCGTGTCTTCACCGGCAAGGACCTGGCCGAGGTCTGCACACCCTGGGTCGCCGTGCTCGCGCATCTCAAGGGGCTGAAATCCCCGCCGGAACATCCGCTGGCGGTCGAGCGGGCCTGCTGGGTGGGCGAGCCTGTCGTCGCCGTCGTTGCCACGACGCGCGCAGCGGCCGAAGAGGCGGCCTCGCTTGTCATGGTCGACTACGAGGACCTTCCCGCCGTCACCGACACGATGACCGCGCTCGACAAGGACACCCCGGTCATCCATCCGGAGCTGGGCGATAACCTCGCCTTCCGGCGCCTACACGAAGAGGGCGACGTGGACGGCGCCATGGCGCAGGCGCATAAGGTTGTCTCGGCTCGGTTCCGCACCGCGCGGCATACCGGCGTCACGCTCGAGCCGCGCTCGATCCTGGTGGACTGGAACCCTGCCGAGGGCCAGATGACGGCCTATCATGCCACGCAGGCGCCGCACATGATGCAGACGGTGTTCGCCAAGCATCTCGACATTCCCGAAAGCCGGGTACGCGTGATCTGTGGCGACGTGGGCGGATCGTACGGGATCAAGGTACATGTATACCCCGACGAGGTGGCGACGGCGGCCATCGCCAAGGTGATGGGCCGGCCGATCAAGTTCATCGCCGACCGGCTGGAAAGCTACAGCACCGACATCCATGCCCGCGACCACGAGATCGAGGCGAAGATCGCGGTAGACAAGGACGGCAAGATCCTTGCTATCGACGTCGATGACTGGACGGGGATCGGCCCCTATTCGGTCTACCCGCGCACCTCGGCGATCGAGGGCAACCAGGTGGTTAACCTGTGCGGCGGGCCATACGATTTTATGAATTACCGCGCACAGACGACGGTCGTTTTCCAGAACAAGACGCCGACCTGCCAGTACCGGGCCGTCGGTCACCCCATTGCCGTGGCGATCACCGAGGGGCTGGTTGACATGGCTGCGGCCGAGCTCGGCATGGACCCAGTCGAGATCCGGCGACGCAACATGTATGCCGACGACGCCTATCCCGTGACCTCGCCCGCCAAGATGCGGTTCGAGGGACTGTCGCATCAAGCCTCGATGGACAAGCTGATCGGGATGATGGACTACGACGCCCTGCGTGCTGACCAGGAAGAGGCGCGCAAGCGCGGCAAGTATCGTGGTATCGGCATCGCGAGCTTCATCGAGCTCACCAACCCCTCGCCCTTCATGTACGGCATCGGTGGCGCGCGGATTTCGGCCCAGGACGGGTGCACCGTGCGGATGGACCCAGACGGATCGGTCGTGGCGCTGTCGGGCGTGACCGAGCAGGGGCAGGGGACTGAGGCGATGCTGTCCCAGATCGTGGCCGAGGGCGTGGGCGTGAACCCTTCGCAGGTGCGGATCGTCACCGGCGACACGGAGGTCACGCCCTATGGCGGCGGCACCTGGGCGTCGCGCGGCGCGGGCATCGGCGGTGAGGCCGCTTTGCAGGCGGCGCGTGCCCTGCGCGACTCGATTCTCGAGGTGGCGGGGGCGATGCTTCAGACCGACGCGAGCACGCTCGACATCCGCAGCGGCCAGGTCGTCGACGCGGACAGCGGCGAAGAGCGCATGCCGCTCGAGGAATTGGGCCGTATCGTCTATTTCCGCGGCGACACACTGCCCAAGGACTTGGCGCGCGAGCTCGTGCAGACCCGGCACTTCATCACGATGGAGTATCCGTTTGCCTTCACCAACGGGGTCCAGGCCAGCTATCTCGAGGTCGATACCGACACCGGCGTCGTCACCCTGCTGAACCATTGGTGCGTCGAAGATTGTGGCCGGGTGATCAACCCGCAACTGGTCGACGAACAGATCCGTGGGGGCATCGTGCAGGGCCTTGGCGGCGCGCTCTATGAGGAAATCCATTACGACGCGGAAGGCCAGCTGCTGAACGGGTCGATGGCCGACTACCTCGTGCCGATGGCGGCCGAGATGCCGGACATGCAGATCGGTCACGTTGAGACGCCCACCGGTGAAAGCGAGCTGGGCGCCAAGGGCGCGGGCGAGGCGGGAACCGCCGGGGCGCCCGCGGCCGTCATGAACGCGATCAATGACGCTCTGCGCCCTCTGGGCGCGCAGGTCACCGAAATGCCCTTTACCCCCGAACGCATCCTGCGGGCGCTGGGAAGGATCGACGACTGAACCAAGACGGCGCTGGAGGAGGCGCCGCGACACCAAGGAGGAGACCCCATGAAACTGACTGTCATCACGACGGCGGCGGCCGTTCTGGTCGGGGGCGCGGTCAGCGCCCAAGAACAAATCACCGTGAATATCGGATCGTCGCACCCAGAACAGAACATCTGGGTATATGCGATGAAGAACACTTTCCAGCCCGAAGTGAACCGCATCCTTGCCGAGAACGGCAACGAATACGAGGTGAACTGGGTCGAGAGCTACGCCGGCACGCTCTACAAGTTCACCGACACGCGCGAGGCGGTAATGGACGGCATCGTCGACGTGGGCATGGTCGGCACGGTCTGGGAAGGGGCGAACATGCCGCTTCAGAACGTGACCTACTTTACGCCCTTTGCCACCGAAGATCACCGCATGATCATCGAGATTTTTGACGACCTTTCCGAGAACCTACCCGAGCTGAAGGACAGCTGGTCCGAAAACGGTATGGTTCACCTGTCGTCGCTGATCACTGACAGCTACGACATCTACGCAACCTTCCCGGTCACCTCGATGGAGGACCTGCAGAACCGGAAGCTCAACGCGCCGGGCACTTCGGCCAATTGGCTGCGCGAAACGGGCGCAACTCCGGTGGATGGCGCGCTGACGACCTACTACACCAACATCCAGACGGGCGTGACCGAGGGCACACTGTCCTTCGCCTCGGGCATCCTGCCGACCCGCGTCTACGAGGTTGCCCCGGAACTGACCCGCGTGGGCATCGGCTCGATGTATTTCGGCGGCATCGCCGCGAACGAGGACTTCTTCAACGGGCTGCCCGAACCGGTGCAGCAGGCGATGCGCGAGGCGGCGCAGGCAACCTCGATCGCGCATGGCGATTACGTGGCCGATCTTGCCGCGCGCGCGCTGGACGAGATGCAGGCCGCCGGCCTGACCATCCACCAGCTTCCCGACGCGGAGAAGGAAAAGTGGGTCAACAACCTGCCCAACATCGTCGAGCCCTGGCTTGAGCAGACGGGCGAGGCCGGCGAAGTGGTATTGAAGGCGTATTTCGACGCGCTGCGCGAACGCGGCGCGACACCGCTGCGCGCCTGGGACGAAGGTCTCTGAGCCATCCTTGAACGCACCGCGTCCGCCCGGCGTCAAGCCGGGCGGCGTTTTCCTGATGATGGGACCGGAGCATGAGCGACGACAATTCGGCCGCCTTCGACGATGACGGGTACGTACCCGCCTTTTCCGACGCGCCACTGGGCGCGATCTTGTGCAGTGCTGCGGCGGCCATGTCCGCCATCGGCACGGCGGCGATCGGCGCGCTGATGTTGTTGATCGTGGCGGACGTGATCGGCCGCAACTTTCTCGACGCGCCGATTACCGGGGTGTCCGAGATCGCCGCGCGCACGGTCGTCGCCATAGTGTTCCTTCAGGTGCCGGCCGCGATCCTACAGCGCCGCCTGACCCGCGCCGATTTCCTCGTGCGGCGGCTCCAAGGCGTTTCGCCTGCCGCCGTTTCGGCCCTGGAGGCCGCATTCTGCATCGCCGGCGCTGTCGTCTTTGCCCTGATCCTCTGGGCGTCCTGGCCTAAGCTGCCCGAAAGTTGGGCCTCTGCCGAGTTCTTCGGCGTGCAGGGCGTTTGGACCATCCCTACCTGGCCGTTCCGAGGCATCACCGTTCTGGGCGCGACGCTTGCCGTGCTCGCCGCGCTTTACCGCGCCACGCAGGAAATGCGCAGCATCCGGAGCCGGACATGACCACACTCGCCTTCGGTTTCGTCCTGATCGGGGTCCTGATCGCGCTTGTCCTTCTGGGCATGCAAATCGCCTATGCGCTGTTTGGCGTGGCCTTCGTCGGCATCTGGCTGATCCGCGACAACATCGACCTGGCTTTCCGGATGCTCGAGCTCACGGCCTATTCCGGCATCGCGGACTATCTCTTTGCCACGATCCCGTTGTTCGTGCTCATGGGCCTTCTTGTCAGCGTCTCGAACGTCGGCCGCGACACGTTCGAGGTGGCCGAGGAACTATTGCGCCGCATGATCTGCGGCCTCGGGGTCGCCACGGTTGCGGCCAACACGATCTTTGCCGCAGTGACGGGCGTCTCAATCGCATCGGCGGCCGTCTTCACCCGGGTCGCGGTGCCCGAGATGAAGCGCCACGGTTATCGCCCCGCGTTTTCCGCCGGAACGGTCGCGGGATCGTCCGTGCTGGGCATGCTCATCCCTCCAAGCCTGTTGCTCATCATATACGGCGTGCTGGCCGAGGTCTCGATCGGCGGCATGTTCATCGCGGGTATCATCCCTGGGCTGATGCTGGCGGGGGGCTTCGTGGCCATGCTCATCAGCGTCACGATTCTATTTCCGGGCTTCGTGCTGGACGACCCCGAGAGCACGCGAAAGCGGCGGCTCGAACGGGATCACCAGCCCATGCCGCTGGGGCGGATGGTTTCCAAGCTCATCCCGATCATCCTCCTCGTGATCCTCGTGCTGGGCGGGCTGTATACTGGGTTTTTCACACCTACCGAGGCGGGCGGCGTTGGCGCTTTCGGCGCGCTTCTGGTCGCGCTGTCGCGCCGCAGCTTGGATCGGCACAAGCTCTGGCAGGTGATGAAGCAGACCGGCGTGATCTCGGTTTCGATCCTGCTGCTTCTGGTCGCGGCGTCGTTCTATTCGCGCATGCTGGCCATCGCGGGCCTGCCAAACGCCATCGCCGGGTTGGTGACGGAGTCCGGCTTCGGTCCGCTGGGTTTCCTGTTCTTCTATGCGCTGATCATCCTGCTAATGGGCATGATCCTGGATAGTACTTCCATCCTGCTCATTATGGTGCCGATTGCCGCGCCGATCGCGCAGGGCATGGGAATCGATCTGATGCATTTCGGGATCGTCACAGTGATCGCAGTCGAGATCGGGCTGCTAACGCCGCCCTTCGGGATTTCCGTTTTCACGGTCCACAACACGCTCAATGATCCGGATGTGGGGGTCGAGCAGATCTTCGGCGCTACTCTTCCCTTCATCGCTGTGATGCTGGTAGTCCTTGTTATCGTCGCCCTTGCCCCGGCGACCGCAACTTTCTTCCTTTGACATATTCAAGCGTAATGTCAGTCGCTTACCCGGGACGTTTTCCTTTTAACAACGGACGTTTGCTGTCGGCCCAGACTTGCCTTTCACGGAGCGTCCCGTCGCTGCCGTGCAGCTTCCCCACAGCGGCCATCCAATGCGCCGTGCAGCATGGCCCGGCGTCAATACGTCGAGACGTGGCGAGCAGCAGCGCGATTGGCAAGTTCGAGCGCCCGACTAAACTCGTCCCCGGCAGCAAGACGGGCAACCAACGTTCCGATGAAGCAGTCACCGGCCCCATGAGTTGAGATGACCTCAACCTTCTCCCCCGGCACTGCAAATTTGTTTGCGTCCGAAGCAAAGGCGACGCCATCACCTCCCGCTGTGACCACCACGTAAGCGAAACGCTGAGACAGTGCCGCCGCGGCTTTTTGTGCCGTCTCGAGGTCGTTGACGTCGACGCCGCACATTGCCTCCGCCTCAAGCGCGTTGACGACGAGGATGTCGACGAGCGACAGAAACTCGTCTGACATAGGGCGCCAAGGGGCGGCGTTCAGGCAGACGACAACGTCCCGCGACCTTGCCGCACGAGCGGCTACGAGATTGGTCTCCTCGCGGATCTCGTTTTGCAGGATAAGATGCGTGGAACCGTCCCACAGTTCGGGCACCTCGAGCTGTTGCGGGTCTATCATCAGGTTTGATCCCGAAACGATGACGGCTCCGTAGTCGCCGGATGCGTCGCTTATTGCGACGCTCATGCCTGTGCCTACGTCTTTGGCTCGGCTCACATGAGCTGTATCCACACCGCCGGTTTGCAGCCCCGCAAGCAGGAACTCGGCGAAGCCGTCATTGCCTACAGCCGAAACCATTAACGTACGAACGTCTTGTTGGGCAGTCGCGACAGCCTGATTTCCACCCTTGCCACCGAACTTGGGAAACCAGCGCATTCCAGTCACGGTCTCACCCGCCGCGGGGCGGTGTGGCGCCTCGACGAAAATGTCGTAGTGCAGGCTGCCGACAACGACGACGGCTGCGGTCGTGTTTGCCATGTGCAAGCTCCTATTTTTCCCGCTTGCTGTCGACGGATTTCATCGTCCGTGCCAGCTGGCTCTCGGCAGATTCAAAATCGCGCTGCGCGACTGAGACGAAGATCGCATCCATGATGTTGAGCTGGGCGATCCGGGCTGCCGCGTTCTCTCCGAGCAGGGGTGACCCCTGAGCAGTCGAGCATAGAACGACGTCGGCAATCTCGGTGATTGGCGCGTTAGTATAATTGGTTAGAGCGATGGTGCGAGCTCCGTTCTGCCGCGCCAAGCGCGTCGCGTCGATCACGGCAGAGGTCGCACCGGAGTGACTGAAACTGACCACTACGTCGTCGGGCCCGAGCAGTGCAGCTGACATCAGCATCATGTGCGAGTCGTCGAACACGGCACTGCGCAGACCGATGCGCAGGAACTTGTGTGACACGTCACGCGCAATCTGGGCCGATCCGCCAAGGCCGTAGAAGTCCCGTTGTCGCGCCCCGTGTAGCAGGGCTGACGCCCGATCGAAGGCCTCCATATCGAGAATTGACATGGTTTCTTCGATGGCCTGCACTGCGGTGTTGAACACCTTGCGCACGATGTCGGAAGAACTGTCCTCTGGCGAGATTTCGCTATGGAGCGAGGCGACGTCGGATTGCTGATAGCTGACCAGCGCCTCACGAAAATCTCTGAAGCCGTTGAAGCCCAGCTTCTTGGCTATCTTGACGATCATCGCATCAGAGACACCAGAATCTTCGGCCACCTCGCGAAGCGAGGTGGTCATGTCCATGTCCGTGCGTCCGGTGATCGTATTGACGACCCGCGCTTCCAGCGGCGTGAGGGACGGGGTCTGCATCCTCACTCTTGCTCCAACAGTGCGCGGGTCGATATTCATGTATCAGGCTCTTCCTCTTGTGGCTCGGTCAATGAGCATCGCAACGATGATAATAATGCCTGTCGCAAGAAGTTGATAGAACGCCTGCACGTTCATCAGCGTCAGCCCGTTGCGAAGCGAACCAAGGATAACCGCACCCAGTAGCGTACCGACGACCGACCCCTTGCCGCCCATCAGTGACGCCCCCCCAATGGCGGTCGCTGCGATGGCGTCGAGCTCCCAAAGATTGCCCATCGTGGGATCAGCCGCGCCCAGCCGGCCCATCAGGATCAGAGCGGCGACCGCAGCAAGGCCACCCGACATCACGTATACAGTTATCCTTGTACGAGCGACGGGAACGCCTGCGATGCGCGCTGCCTCTTGGTTGCCTCCAACGGCCAAGATGTACTCACCAAATGGAGTGCGGTTCAGAACGATCCACAATAGCAGAGCGATCAGGCCGACGATGACGACAGGGACCGGAACGCCCAGAAGATCACCGTTGATAAATGCACGGAATTCGGTGGGAATACCGAAAATAGGATTGCCGCCGGTGAAGATCAGTGCAAGCGCCCGATAGAGCGAAAGGCCCCCCAAGGTTACGATAAACGGCTGAAGGCCCGCAAAGGCAATCAGGCAGCCATTGAACAACCCGCACAACATTCCTGTGCCCAGAGCGCCCAGCAATGCTATGGGCAGTGGAACCCCCGCGGTCATGAGTGCGGCGCCCGCAACGGCCGAAATCGCCGCCGCGGGACCCACCGAGAGGTCGATCCCCCCCGAGATGATGACAAAGGTCATCCCCAGCGCGATGCAGGCATTGATCGACGATTGCTGCAGAATGTTGAGTACATTCGGCGCGGTCATGAAGACAGGGTTCAGAACGGCGAAAACAATCAGGATCAACGCAAGGCCAAAAAGCGTGCCTGCGTCACGGAGGTTGATGAAGGCGGGCAGGAACGAGCGTCGGCCTTCTGCCTCGCTGGCCTTGGTATCGGATGTATTTGTCATGGCTTGGCTCACGCTGGTTCGGCAGTTCGCTGAGAACTGCGGCTTTTCGATTTTGGAATGGCGAGGGCGGCGATCCGGCCTTCGTCTATGTCACCACCCGAAAGGACCCCTGCGATCTCGCCTTCGCGCATCACCATCACCCGGTCGGATAGGCGCAGGATCTCTGGCAGCTCGGAGCTGACGACGATAATCGATTTGCCCTGCGCCGCGAGCCGTTCGATCAGATCGTAAATTTCCGATTTGGCGCCGATGTCGATGCCGCGCGTCGGCTCGTCGAACAGCAGGATATCTACATCCGCGGCCAGCCAGCGACCAATGATGGCCTTCTGCTGGTTTCCACCTGAGAATTGGCCGATGGCCCGGTCCACGTTCGGCGGGCGCAGGTTCATTTGCTGCATCAGCTCGGTCGCCTCGTGGCGCAGATGCGCGCGACGGATCAATCCAGCGGAGGAGAAACGGTTCATGCAGGGCAGCGCCATATTGGATGCGACAGATCGGTCGCGAACAATGCCGTCCTTCTTACGTTCCTCCGGCACCAGCCCGATCCCGGCCGAGATTGCTTCACGCGGCGAGCGGAAACTATGCTCGCTTCCCCTAATTTCGATGCTGCCTTCGGTCGCGCGGTCGATGCCCGCGATCAGCCGCATCAGCTCGGTTCGGCCAGAACCGACGAGTCCTGCAAGGCCCAGCACTTCGCCCTTATGCAGCTCAAAGCTGGCGTCGCGGATCATCCGACCGTCGCCCAAGCCTTCTACCCGCAGCACAGTCTCGGCTTCGGCATGGCTGACATGTTGCTCCGCCTGGATTTCGCGCCCCACCATGCTGGCGATCACTTCGTCCTCGCTGGTTTCAGTGAGATCGACTGTAGCTACGAAGCGTCCGTCACGCAGAATTGTTGCGCGTTGGCAGACTTGGAACACTTCGTCCATTTTGTGCGAGACATAGATGATCGAGACCCCCTGCGCTGACAGCTTGCGGATCAGCGCAGCGAGGCTGTCGAACTCCGAGGGCGTCAGAGACGAGGTGGGCTCGTCCATGGCGATGATCTTCGCATCGTCCAACAAAGCACGGGCGATTTCGACGATTTGCTGCTGTGCGACCTTCAGTTCGTGAATCGGTCGGCCCGGATCGATACTGGGGTCCAAATCCGCCAGAATAGAGCGCGCTCGCGTCTCTTGGGCACGCCGGTTCACGAGGAGCCCACCTGCCATCTTCAGAGGTCGGCCCAGAAAGATGTTCTGCGCCACACTCAGGCCCGGGATGTGTTGAAGTTCCTGATGGATCATCGCGATCCCGGCAGCGCGTGCATCTTTGGGACTGCCAGGGCGTACGGTCTCGCCGTCGATCCGGATCTCGCCTGCATCGGGCTTCAGAACAGCCGCCAGAACATTCAGCATCGTGGATTTGCCTGCGCCGTTCTCGCCCAGGAGCCCGTGAACTTCGCCGGGGCGGACCTGAAAAGACACATCTTCCAGCGCCTTGACGCCTGGGAAGCCCTTGGAAATCCCGTCGACAGCGAGACGGATGATGTCGGTTGCCATGGTGGGACCTTTCGATGAGGGGAGCCGCACGACACGCGAAAACGCGTCCAGCGGTCCCCGATCGATGAATCGGCCTTATTCGGCCAGAAGCATCTCGCGCAGCGCAGCGGTATCCTCGATGGAGTACTGTTCGATGTTCTCCGAGGTGATCAGAGCTTGGGGCGTGGCCACCACGCGCGGAAGATCCTGCCCATCAAGAAGGCGCAGAGCGACTTCCATCGCGACTTCGCCTGTCAGGACGGGAAAGCTGTCGACGGTTCCGGTAAGGTCCCCCGCTCGGATCGAGTCGTAGGCGTCCGAGATGCCGTCGGTGCCGAATACAGCTACCTGCTCCTGTAGATCGGCCGCCTTAACCGCCTCAACCACGCCAAGCGCCATGCCGTCGTTGTTGGCATAGAAGCCGATCAGGTCGGGATGTTGCTGCAGGATAGTTGACGCTGCGTTGTAGGCCTCTTCGCGGCTCCAGTTCGCGGGAACGCTCGCCACCACTTCGAGACCATCTGCCTCGTTGATAGTGGTGGTAAAGCCGTCGGTACGCTGACCCGCAGCAAACACGCCAGGCTGGCCCTCGATCACCGCAACTTTGCCCCCGTCGGTGTTTTCGATGAACCATTGCGCCACGCGCACGCCGTTGTCGCGCTGCACGTTTCCGACATAATGTTCGACCGAGGGGATGACCGCATCATTCACGTTCACCACAGGGATGTCTTGCGATCTCGCGCGCTCCAGCGCCGGCTGCAGGTTGTTGTCAGTCTGCGGCGAGAACAACAGCGCGTCATAGCCCTGCAATAGCATGTTCTCGGCGATCGATAGCTGCGCCAGTTGATCGCCCTCGCTCGGCGCCGCCTGATAGGCGAAATCAACGCCATACTCATCGGCGACATTCTTGTAACCGATACCCAGAGAGCGCCAGTATTCGTTCGTCAGCGTTTTTGAGACGCCACCAACCGAAGCATCATCGGTCGGAGTCGGAACCGTACCGAACTCGGCCTCAAGCTGCGACCAGTCGATGCGGTCCGCCTCAGTATCGGAGTTAAGGGGTGGCAGGTCTTGCGCCATGGCAAGGCCGGCGCTGCTCGCAAAAGTTCCAGCGAGCAGAATCGTCTTCAGTGTCTTCGTCATTTGGGTCTCCTCCCTTTACGTGAATCTGTGATTTCGTGAATTTTAACCGCCTGCGAGGATCCTCTGTACGGCGCGTTGCGCAGCGGGGGAATTCTGTTTTCCGATGGCGGATCTCAGAGTGTTGTCAGCCTCGACCTTCTCGGCCATCGCCATCAGCCGCTCGACCATCTCGATGTTCGCGGCACATTCCTCGACCGGATCGATGCCCGATGCGTCCGGGAAGGTGTCGAAGTAAATCACCCCATTGTACCCGTCCCGCCGGATCTGGGTTAGCAGCTCAAGAGTGGCCTGAGGGTGAACAGAGCCGACCATCAGGCCATCATCCCGCTTGGCGTATCCGTCGTTGAGATGCACGCCGAGCAGGCGCGAGCGGCGGGTGATCAAAGTGGCGGCGAAGGCTGGCATCTCGTCCGCATAGAGAACATGCGCGAAATCGAGTGTGACGCCGAGATTTTTTGCCCCGGCCTCATCGATGGCCAGCAAGGTCGTTGCGGCATCGGGTAGAAGTGCGAATGAGCGGGGCTCATTTGGTTTATACTCGATGGAAATCAGGCATTCAGGGGCATATTCAGCCACCTCCTGTATGCCACTGACCTCATCCTCCCACATCTTAGAGTAGTCGCCCTGAAAGCTGTAATCGAAGCCATCCTGACCCATCCAAAGAGTCATCAGCGGCGCGTCCATTTCCAGAGCGGCATCGATGCCCTTTTTGGTCAGATCGATCGCCTCGCGCCGGACTGCCGCGTCGGGATTGGTGAAAGCGCCAAGCTTGAATGCGGGATTGGTGTAGTAGCGCATAGCCAGGCCGTTGATCTCAAGCCCCATGTCGTTGACCTCGGAGCGGACGGCCTTCGGATCGTCCGACACATGATCCGGATAATTCAGGTCAACATGGGTCAATCCAGGCACTTTGGCCGCGCGGCGCGCTGTCATCATCGGTGTCGGCTTGCCTTTGTGATCAGGCCACTCTGCCTCCGCCTTTGCGGCGAACGAGTTCAGTCGGGTCGCGAAGCGGGTCATGGGCTGTCCTCCTAACTTTACGTTGAACCATATTTTTGTGAAGTTAGCAAGGATCTTTGTGCGATCGCTGTGATCGCCGCTCCGATGTGCTGGAGGTGGAACCGCGTCATGCAGCAAAGATGCCCCTTCTCGTCTGAGCGGCGCCAAGCCCTGCTGTGAAGCCGGTTCCAAAATTGGCGATATCAGTGGTTTCTGTCCCGCTCCAAGAGGCCTCGCGTCGTCAGAAGGTTAGCCGGGACGGACCCCCGAGGAAAAACCCATGTGGTTCTTGCACGTTTATGGCTGCTCGTGAGATCGGCCGTTCGCTGCAGCCCGTCTAAGGCGTAGGTCGGGCTCCGAGCAGCCATTCGTGCAGCGCTCCCGTGGTAGCGTGGTAGGATCGCCCTGCCGACATGATGTCGGTGTTGCGGAGGATGGGGCGGACCGGAGGATCCACCATGCCCACCACAAACCTCCCTGCCATCCGCCTTCGGAGATCAGCCTGGAACAGAGGCCGCATCGTCGGCCAGAAACGACCGCTTATGCCGAAACATGTCTGGGCCATTCGCGTGCGCCTCGAAATCGCTAACCGGGTTCGGGATCTCGCCCTCTTCAACACTGCCATCGACAGCAAACTGCGCGGATGCGATCTCGTCAGTCTCAAGGTGGCGGACGTGTTTGCGGCCGGACAGGTCAAAGAGCGTACATCAGTCAACCAGAGCAAGACCAAGCAACCGGTGCGGTTCGAGATCACCGAGGGCACACGCAGGTCGATCGCTGCGTGGCTTCAGGATCCAGCCATGATCGGTTCCGAGTATCTCTGGCCCGGGCGCTTTCACGAGCGTCTGCACATTTCGACGCGCCAGTATACCCGGCTCGTGCGCGATTGGGTGACCTCGGTCGGCCTTGAGCCGAGTGCCTACGGGACCCATTCCATGCGGCGAACCAAGGTCGCACAGATCTACCGCAAGACAGGAAACCTGCGGGCGGTTCAGCTTTTGCTGGGCCATACCAAGATGGACAGCACTGTCCGCTACCTCGGCGTTGAGCTGGAGGATGCGCTGGCAATTTCCGAGGCGGTGGAAATGTAACAAGCTGGGCCGTCTTCACGGACGGCCCATTGCCGACCTTGGCCATGACGGCGATTGCCGCACCGCAGCTTCACTGAAGCGGACACTCATAAATGGCGCAGCATTTCGAGAAATCAGAGCGTAGTGATCTCGAACGAGGTGAATCTTCTCTGCAAGTGCGAAAGCCGTCGCCACAACTACCGAGATCCATCGTAGGGCTCCTGTCGCTGGAAACATCGCCTGGCGTTGAGCAGAGCGGTGCTTTCCAAAATGACTTTTGATGCGTCAGCACATAGCGCGGCCGTGACTTGTAATGCGCAAGATACCCCGTGTAGGTATGTTTTATGTCCTTGGTTCGTTTTCTCTTGATCGCTGCGGTGGCAATCTCTGCTTCGCTTTCCGGCGCGATGGCGGCGGGTCATGCGATGACCGCCGAACCGGACCAAGGCGTCATGGAGATGACGACCGATATGCCCGCACATTGCTGCGATAGCAGTCTCGAGCCTACACAGAGCTGTCATTTCCTGCCTGCGCTTCTGCCTGGCGAAGCTGGACCCGACGCAGCATCGATCACCAGCGGAGACATCTTTGCGGCGGATGGTCGTCTTTTGACCGGCATCACACCTTCCGGCCCTCTCGATCCACCGCGCGCGATCTGATCCGACCTGTGCCCAGCACAGGCTCTTTCCCAAATCGCATCGAAGCTGGGTTTGCCAGCTTGCTAATCTTTCGAGAGGAAAACTCATGAAACCGACCAACGCCTTTTTGGCCTTAGCTCCTGTCACTGCACTGACGCTCAGCCTTGAATCCTTCGGTGCGGCCGGAATGGCTCACGCGGAGAGCCATCCCGACATGGCCGGGCATGGCAGCATGCATGTCACGAAAAGTCCCACCTGCGGCTGTTGCGGCGCGTGGGTCGCGCTTGCGCGCGAGGCAGGTTACGAGGTCGAGGTCACGGACACGCGGGACGTGACGAGCGTAAAACTGGAGAATGACGTGCCAGGAGCGCTCTGGTCTTGCCATACCGCGGAGATCGAGGGCTACACGATCGAGGGACACGTCCCTTTCGCAGCTCTGAACAGGCTGCTGGACGAACGGCCTGACATTGCCGGGATCGCAGTACCGGGCATGCCGGTCGGCTCACCCGGCATGGGTACAGATCCGAGCGCCCGCTATGACGTGATCGCGTTCGGCGGAGATGCAGCCTCTGGTGAGATCTTCCATCGGGCTGGCCAATGAAGCGGGGTCTCTTGATCACGACGAGTGGAGCGGTTCTTCTGGGAGCCGCTCTGCTTGCCACGGTCACGCTCCGACCGGGGGAAGAACGGATTGTTCTCCGACACGCTGATCCAGACACCGTTGCCACGGGCGCGGCCGTCTATGTGGAGCATTGCGCCGCCTGTCATGGCCCAAATCTTGAAGGGCAGCCCGATTGGCGGTCGCCAGGTCCGGACGGAAGGCTCCCTGCACCGCCGCATGATGAGACCGGGCATACCTGGCACCATGACGGCGAGACGCTGTTCCGACTGACGAAGTTCGGGATCGGCGCATTGATCGATGATCCTGACTATGCCTCGAACATGCCGGTGTATGACGGAGTCCTGACTGACGAGGAAATCGTCGCAGTCCTCAGCTATATCAAATCGACATGGCCCGAGGACATTCGCGCGCGCCACGATGATATGGAAAGCCGATGACGGTCATACGCAATTGAAAGTGGCATAAGCGACGGCCCGTGTTCTCTGAACATGGGCCTGTTGCTCTCGGCGTCACCATGACGACCAAGCTCGCCGCCTTGCTCTGACGCGGCAAGACTTTCGACTGAAAGGGTTACCGTGACGCCTTTTGCAATAGCCCGATCAGCTCGTCGAACTTGGCGCGCTGTTCCTCGGGGTCGGCACTGGCAATGGCCTCCTCGACACAGTGCTCGGCATGGTTCTCAAGGATAAGCCGTTCGACACTCAGAATTGCGGACCTGATCGCGGCTGTCTGCGCCAGGATATCCATGCAGTAGCGGTCACTCTCGACCATGCGGGCGACACCGCGGACCTGGCCTTCCAGGCGGGAGAGCCGATCGAGTGTGCGTTGCTTGTCCTGTTTCATGTCCTTGTCCTTTATCGACCGCTGCACCAGGCGCCCGCTTGAAGATACCCCTGTAGGGTATATGTGCATGTAAGGCTCAAATTCGAACAATCCTTCGCACGGATCTGGAGGCCCGACCATGAGTACGACGAATATCGACGGCCCCGAGGCTGCTCGCGCTGCGAGCCGCGGCAACGGCAAAACAGCCTCTCTTTATCGCATGGCCATGCCCGGCCATCTTTGTCCGTTCGGCCTGAAGTCGAAGGCGCTTCTGGAATGGAAAGGGTACAAGGTTGATGATCATCTTCTGACGAGCCGACCCGAGATCGACGCGTTCAAGGATGCCCATGGCGTGGAAACGACGCCACAGGCATGGATCGACGGAGAACGTATCGGAGGATTCAGTGAGCTGAAGACGCGCTTCGGGTACCGCGTCCTCGCCAAGGACGACACGACCTATGCGCCGGTGATCGCCATCTTCGGCTCCATGGCGCTGCTTTCCGCGGCGATTGTCGCCAAACTTTACGATGGCTTCCCGGTCCCGACATGGCTCATGTGGTTCTTTGCCACGTCGATGGTCGCTCTCGCGGTGCAGAAGCTGCAGGACGTTGGCGGCTTCGTGAGCGGCTTCCTCGGCTATGACCTGTTGGCACAGCGCTATGTGCCTTACGGCTATGCCTATCCCTTCCTTGAACTCTATGCCGGCATCGGCATGGCTGCGTTGATCGGTACCGGCTCACCGTTGATCTGGGCTGTGGCACCCGTGGGGCTCTTTATCGGAACGATCGGTGCGGTGAGCGTGGTCAAGGCTGTGTATATCGACAAGCGGGAGCTCAAATGCGCCTGCGTCGGCGGCGGATCGAATGTGCCACTGGGCGTCATCTCGTTGACCGAGAATCTGGTCATGATGGCCATGGGCATCTGGATGATCGCGAATGTGATGACCGGGACCACCATGCCGATGTAAAAGGTCTGCAAGACAACATCGTCCCCGGACCGGACGATGTTCGGCCTCTCAATATCGGATGGTGGAAGCGATGATGACTGCATTGATCGGTGGCGACGGCGGGAGCTCGACCAGTTTCCGTCGCCCCTCATATCGCATAGCGCCCTCATCGTGACACCGCTCATCCGGTGCCTTTCCATAATTCTCTTGAGCGCATTGATCCTGACGGGATCTCTCGCTCAAGAGCACGACGCGGCCTTAGGCGACATGACAGGCTTGGCCACCCACGCACTGGATCGCGAAGATCACGGCCCACATAAAAGCGGTCCCTCCGCGACAATCACGTCTTGCGAGTTTTACGGATCGGGGCATGCAGGCGACTGCGCGGTCGCTTGCTGCCATCCGGATTTAAGTCCGGAGAGCCTAAACGCCTCATTTAACGCCGCGCAGGCGTTTCACCAAACGGGCTTGGTCCCGGGCTGGCCTGGCCTTCGTGCGGCGGTGGAGACGCCTCCACCCAAGCATCTTCTGTGGAAGCCCCCGACTTTATTCCCACAGGAGATAGCATGATGAAGACTCAAACGACCCTCGCCGCGAGCGTTTTTCTCGCCCTCGCGCTCGCCAGCCAAGCGCCAGCTCAGAATGGAGATGTGTTCGAACTCCCGGAGCAATGCTCCGAGATGCCGGTATCAGCGATGCGCGAGACGCAAAGCGGGCACGACATGATGGATCATGGCGCGGACCACAACATGGGCATGGAGGAAGACCACGGTGGCATGATGCCCCAGCATGTGCGCGAAAATATGCAGAAGATGCTTCTGACAATGCCCGCGATGCAGCAGGGCATGATGCAGGAAGATCCCGACATCGCCTTTGCCTGCGGTATGATTGCTCATCACCAAGCGGCGATCGACATGGCACAAGTCGTTCTTGACCATGGACAAGACGCCGACATGCGGCGTCTCGCCGAGGAGATCATCGAGGTCCAGCGGGACGAGATCGAGTACATGTCCGAGTGGCTCGCACACGCGTCACGATAATCTTCACTGGCCGCGCGACGACAACGCGCGGCCAGTTCGCTGCCGAAGTGGCTTCACGCTCGCCTGCGCTGCGCAAGCCCCGCGCCGAAGTCGCCTCCCGGCAATATCCCGAACAGTATAATGCGGCGTAGTTCGGACATTGCTCGCTGAAGCGGTGCAGCCCGTCAATCAAGCGGTCTGCACAGTTCTGGGAAACGGTCGCCGACACGGCTTCACTTTATGTTGTCAAGCGCGGCAAGGATCCATTTCTCGTCTAACATGGTTTCCGCGGAAGCGATGAACGGAGAATTGTGATGTCCAGAACGAACAAGCGCCCCACCTCCGAGAAGTCGATCCTACCCTCCTCGTGGCGTGTCCCAAGAGGCATGACTGCTCCGATGTTGTCTCGCCGCCAGGCCCTCTTTTTTGGCGCGTCGGCGATCGGTGTGGCCATGGCCGATGCCGGTACGGCTCATGAACAGGACGTAACGTCGCCCGAGACTGAGCTTTCGCCAATGGAGCCCAAGATCGTGCAAATGGATGTCGAGGTGCCGCCAGGCGAGATCCATGTCGTTCCAGATCGCTTTGAGCTTTACTGGACAATTCCGGATGCACAGGCTTGGCTCTACAAGATCCGTGTCGGCCGGGAAGACCTTTATGAACCCGGTAGATTTTACATTGGGGCAAAAAAAGAATGGCCCTCTTGGACCCCGACGCCGGACATGATCGCGCGTGAGCCGGAAAAATATGAACAGTTTAAGGACGGGATGGATGGCGGTCCGGACAATCCGCTCGGCGCGCGGGCCTTGTATCTGTTTCAGGCGGGACGAGGCGACACCTTCCTCAGAATACACGGCACGAACGAGCCCGCGACCATCGGGCGTGCCGTGTCAAACGGGTGCGTGGGCTTGACCAACGATCATATCCGCCACCTGTATGACCGTGTCCCCATGGAGTCGACGGTCTTTCTTTACCCAAAGGCGACTGCTGACACCTATACCCAAGGCTGACCGTCAAAAAGACATCAATCCTTCGGATCCAGATGTGCTTGGCGAGATTACAAATTCAGCGAAGAGCGGCTTACCAGCCGACGTGTGGCATGTATCGCTGAGGCAATAAGTGGCGGTTGTCTGCGCCTTTATTAAGTATGCGGTCTTCGGCCCTCACCCGCCGTTCAGGCCCCGTCCGATCGCTGCGGTGCAGCTTCACCAGACCGGCCATTCGTCCATCGCGCAGCATTTTCAAAGGATCAAGGTCGGCAGTGCGGACTTTGCTGACCTTCGACGAACGGCAGCTATCAATCCGGGACAAAACCGTCCATTCTGTCCGCCGACAGCGGGGAGAACCCAAGAGCCCGGCACGCACGACGAGGCGCAGAAGGATCAGACCTTGACAGCGGCGAATAGAGAACCTCCCGAGGCACTACCATGGGCCATTGGCCCCGGGCGAGGGTGGGGGGTGAACAAGAAAGGGAATATCATGGGCACTTTCGACGCGGATCTTTTCGAAAAGGGCATGGAAAAGCGCAGGGAGACGCTGGGGTCGGAGTATGTCGAGAAAAGCTTTGCCGGGGCCGACGACCTGACTCGCTCGTTCCAGGAAGCGATGACGGCCTGGTGCTGGGGCTTCGGCTGGGGTGATCCGGCGATCGAGCCGAAGACGCGCAGCATGATGAACCTCGCCATGCTGGGCGCGCTTGGCAAGATGCACGAATGGGAAATCCATTGCCGGGGCGCGTTGAACAACGGCGTCACGAGGGACGAAATCCGGGCGATCTGCCATGTCGTGGCGATCTATTGTGGCGTCCCGCAGGCGCACGAGTGTTTTCGGGTGGCGCGCGAGGTTCTGGACGAGGCAACGCCGTGACCCAGCCTCTGCCCTGATCCGAGTAGGACCCACGCAGGGCGGCAGGTAGCCGCTCTGTGTGGGTTAGGTCTCGGCGTCGCGCTTCTGAGTGCGCTTTTGGTTGCGGCGAGCCAGCCAGATCGACAGCGCGAGGAACGCCGCTGCCAGCACGTAGAGCACGACGGAAATCGGGCTGGCGATCAACACACCCCAGTCGCCATTCGAGATCGACATGGCGCGGCGCAGGTTGCGCTCCATGTCGCCGCCCAGCAGCAAGCCCAGAACCAGCGGCACAAGGCTGACGTCGAGCTTGCGTAGCAGATAGCCCAACACCCCGAACATGATCATCAGCTGAAGATCGAATCCAGAGTTCGAAATCGAGAAGACGCCAACGAAGCTGACCGCCGCCACGATAGGCATCAGTGCCCATGTGGGCACCATCATCAGCCGACTGAACAAGCCGATCAGCGGCAGGTTCAGAACCAGCAAGGCCACGTTTGCCATGTAAAGCGATGCGACCAACCCCCAGACCAGGTCTGGCTGGCGCTCGAAAAGCAAAGGGCCGGGTTGTACGTTCAGCGAAATCAGCATCGCCAGCATGACAGCCGTGGTGCCCGATCCCGGCACGCCCAACGAGAGCATCGGGATCAGCGCCCCGCCCGAGGCCGCGTTGTTGCCTGCCTCCGGGGCCGCGACGCCGCGCGGGTCGCCCTTGCCGAAGGTGCCGTCCTTGTCGCTGGTCTGCTTTTCCATGGAATACGCCATTACAGAGCCCAGAGATGCCCCGGCCCCCGGCAGCACACCCGCGACGAAGCCGACGATCGAGCCGCGTAGGGTCGCCCAACGCGTCATCCATATTGCGCGCAGATCGGGCAGCCAGCTTGTCAGTCCTATGGGCTTGGCCCTGTCGATGGCGGCCTTCTCGAGCAACATCAGGATCTCGGACAGGGCGAACAATCCGACCAGTGCTACGATGGGATCGACGCCGTCGTAGATGTGATAGTTCTCGAAGGTATAGCGTGGGATGCCCGAGATCGGGTCGAGCCCGATCGTGGCGATCATCAGCCCTAACAGCGCTGAGATCAGCGTCTTGCGCGGATCGACGCCGGCGATGCCGCCGATCGTAATGAAGGCCAGAACGTACAGCGCGAAGTAATCGGCCGGCCCGAAATGGATCGCCGCGCGCGCCAGCAGGGGCGCAAAAAGAGTCAGGCCGATCACAGCGACCGTCGCGCCGATGAACGATGCCACGCCGGAAATGGCCAGCGCATCCGCCGCGCGCCCCTGCTGCGCCATCGGATAGCCGTCGAGCGTGGTCATCACCGCCGGCTCGTCACCGGGAATGTTGAGCAGGATCGAGCTGATCCGGCCGCCATACATCGCGCCGAAATAGACCGAGGACAGCAGGATCAACGACGATGTCGCGTCGAACCCGAAGGCGAAGGTAAGCGGGATGAGGATCGCGACGCCATTCACCGGGCCGAGCCCCGGCAGTGCGCCGATTAGCGTTCCGGAAAAACAGCCAAGCAGCAGCAACCCGATATTCAGCGGGGTCAGCGCGACGGCAAAGCCGCCGGCCAGAAGGGAAAAAACTTCCATGAGTGCACCTTGTGCTGCGTGTCAGTCGAACCAGCGGCCCAGAACGGCGAGCGGGAGCCCCAGGACCTGGTCAAAAAGCGCCCAGAGCGCGGGTGCGAGAAGCGCTGCCAGGATAAGGGCGCGCAACGGCGCCCCCCCAAGCAGAATGCCGATGCCGAGGATCAGGCCGAACGTGGCAAGCGGAAACCCCAGATCCCGCAACAGCAGCGCATACGCCAGCAGGATCGCAAGCGCGGCCGCTTGTCGTAGCATGTGCGACGGGCCGGGCCAGTGGACGGCGCCGGTCGGAAAAACCACCAGCGAAGCCGACAGGATCATCGCCGGGATGCCCACAATCAGAGGAAAAACCGACGGACCCAACACGTCCCCAAAGCTTGCCGTGTATTCGCGCCCGTACCAGGTATAAAGCGCCGCGATCACGAAGATCGCGACGCCGGCCAGTCTGACCGTCATTCAATCACGCCGATATCGCGCGAAATGTCCTCCATGGCCTGAGCTTCCTCGATGACGAAGTCGGAGAACTCCTCGCCGCCGCGCCAGATCGGAATCAGCCCGGATTCGACGGCTGCGGTCTGCCATTCCTCGGAATTGTAAAGCGTTTCGAGGTTGGCAACCCATTCGTTGTAGGCCGCGTCGGACACGTCTCCGCCGGTATAGAGGCCGCGCCAGTTGTAGCCGGTCACGTCGATGCCCTGCGATTTTGCGGTCGGGATGTCCGGAAACGCGGGGATCGGATCGTCCGAAAGCGCGGCGAGGACGCGGATGTCGCCCGAATCGACGAAGCCCGCAATCTCGCCCAAGTCGGTCGACACCACGTCGATCTGGCCGCCCATCATCTGCGTCACCGCATCGGTGCCGCCGTCGAATTGCACCCAGCGCACATCGCCGACCGCATCCAGCCCGCCTTCGCGCGCGACCATCAGCAGGCGGATGTGATCCCAGCCACCGGCGCCGGACGATCCCGCCGTGACCAGCGATCCGGGGTCGGAGGCCAGCATCTCGGTGAGTTGCTCCAACGACTCGATCTCGCTGTCGTCGTCGACGGCGATGACGCCCACATCCGCGCCCAGCATGGCAAGGTAGCGCATGGTCTCGACTGGCGCGGGATACCGGCCTTGCGCGATCTGCGTGATGCCGACGGTCGAGGTGGCGACGATCAGGTCCTCGTCTGCCGGACGCTCGTTGGCGACCATCGCAAAGGTCACTGCGCCCACGCCGCCGGGCATGTTGGTGACCTGAACATTGCCCTCCACGAGGTCCAGATCGGTCAAAATACGGCCGATGGTGCGACAGGTGAAATCCCAGCCGCCGCCCGGCGCCGACGGTGCGATGCACTCGGTGGCGGATGCCGGCGCACCGAAGCTCACCCCTGCGGTCAGGACCACGCCAAGCGCGGCCGAAGTCATGCTGAATATCTTCATAGTATCATCCTCCCATGGATGCGGCGAGGAAATGACAGATGTCGTTGGTTTGCAAGTGGTCGCAGCCATCCGTCTTTTTCGGATCGCGCAGCGCCGGCCCGTTCGCGGCAACGCAGAGGGCGCGTCAAAATGGCATCCCTTGCCCCAACCGAGCAATCTTGCGAAACGTGGCAAGAGGCGCGGCCTGTCCTGCGCCCCGTTACGGAAGGATACCGCCATGGCGAGCGCCGCCCTCGTGCCGCACGGCACCCGGATCACCATCTGCGAGGTCGGACCCCGCGACGGGTTCCAGAGCGAAAAGACGTTCATCCCCACTCGGAAGAAGATCGAGATTGCCAACGCCCTATTCGCCAGCGGGATCAGGCACATGCAGGTGACGTCCTTCGTCAGCCCGCGCGCCGTGCCACAGATGGCCGATGCCGAGGCAGTGCTTGACGGGATCGACCGCCCCGACGGCGCCTGGGTGACCGCGCTGGTGCCCAACCTACGCGGTGCCGAACGCGCCGCCGGCGCCGGCGTGGACGCGGTGCACACGGTCCTGTCGGCTTCGGAGACGCACAACCGCAAGAACGTGAACCGCTCCGTGGATCAGTCGCTGGACGAGCTGGACGCGGTGTTCGACGTGCTGTCGCGGACCAACATCGCCGTCGAGGGCGGGATCGCCACCGCCTTCGGCTGCCCTTTCGAAGGCGTCGTGCCGCCCGAACAGCTGGCGCGGATCGCGCGGCGCTACCAGGATCTGGGCGCATCCAGCGTGTCGCTGGGTGACACCACCGGCATGGCCACGCCGCTGACCGTGCAGGCCGCCATCCGCGCCATTCGCGACGCAGCACCAGGGCTCGATATTCATCTGCATTTTCACAATACCCGTGGCGTGGGGCTCGCCTGCGTTATGACCGGGCTGACCGAGGGCGTCACGCATTACGATGCGGCGGTCGGCGGGCTTGGCGGCTGTCCCTTCGCAGCCGGGGCGACGGGCAACATCTGCACCGAGGATCTTGCCTATCTGCTGCAGGAAAGCGGCTATGACACCGGTGTGGATCTCGAAAGGGTGATCGAGGCCGCGGCCCTCACGCAGGACATCATCGGCCGGGCCCTGCCCGGGCAGGTGCTCAAGGCCGGGCCGCGGCTGAAGCGCCACGACCCGGACCTGACCGTGACGGCCGCAGGATGAGCGCCCTGCCCCTATCCGGCGTGCGGGTCATAGACCTTACGCGGATCCTGTCCGGTCCGTTCTGCTCGATGGTCCTGGGCGATCTGGGCGCCGACGTCGTCAAGATCGAAGCGCCTGGCGGCGACGCCGTGCGCAAGCAGGGCCATATCGTCGATGGGCTGTCGTGGTATTTCGCTGGGTTCAATCGCAACAAGCGCTCGATCGAGCTGAACCTGCGTGCGCCCGAGGGCATCGCCGTTCTGGAAGACCTGCTGGCCGACGCCGACATTCTGACCGAAAATTTTCGACCCGGTACGCTCGACAAGATGGGCCTGACCGAAGCGCGGCTGGCGCAGATCAACCCCGATCTGATCGTGACGAGCGTGAACGGCTATGGCTCGACTGGCCCCTACGCCGACCGCCCGGCCTTCGACTTCATCGCGCAGGCCATGTCCGGGTACATGGCTACCAACGGCACGCCAGACACCGGCCCCTTGCGCACGGCCCCCCCAATCACGGATCTCCTCGCCGGGCTTTACGCCGCAATGGGGGCCGTTGCCGCGCTGAGAAACCGCGAACATGGCGGCCCGGCGCAGCGTGTCGAGGCATCGATGATGATGTCGATGCTATCGATGATGGCCTACCTGTCGTCGAATGCGCTGGCAACCGGACGCGACCCGGTGCCCACGGGAAACAATCATCCCATCGCGTCGCCCTACGGGCTGTTCCGCGCTTCGGATGGCGATATCGCCGTCGCCCCCTCGACCGAGGTGATCGTGCGCCGCTTTCTGGCCGAACTGGGGCTGGAACACCTGCTGTCGGACCCGCGTTTCAAGACCAACGCCCTGCGCCTGCAGAACCGCGCCGCGCTCAATGCGCTGATCGACGCGGCGGTGGCCGGCGGCACGCAGGACGACTGGATCGCGCGCCTAAACAAGGCGGGCGTGCCCTGCGGTCGCGTGCAATCTCTGTCGGAGGCGCTGAGCGACCCGCAGGTCGCTGCACAGGACATGGTTCTTCGCGTGCCGCATCCCGGACATGGCAACGTCGGCATGATCGGGTTTCCGGTTAAGTTCTCGCAATCGCCGCTGTCAGTGCGCCTTCCAACACCCCGTCTTGGCGAGCACGGTGCCGAGATCTTACGCGGGGTCGGCTACAGCGATGACCGGATCGCCGCGCTCACCGCGCAGGGTGTTTTGGGAAGCGGTCACGATCCGGCCGAATAGATGGCCGTGGACCTTTTTGCATAGGGTTTAAGGTGACCTGTCAAAACGGTGATTTCTGTCCCGCCCCAAGAGGGCCTGCGTCGTCAGAAGGTTAGCCGGGACAGAAGCCCCTGGAAAACCCATGTGGATCTTGCACGTTTATGGCTGCTCTGGAGAGTGGCCGTTCGCTGCAACCCGTCTAAGGCGTAGGTCGAGCTCGAAGCGGTCATGCGGCACTGCTGCGTGCGACCGCCCTGCCGGAGCAACTCGGCGCTCCCGGCCCTGACCGGACATTCACCCAGAGTCCCCTTCCTTCGAAGCGGCTTCACCAAACCGGCCATTTATCCGTGATGCGGCATTTTGGGGAGAGTGTCGACCATCAGTGTTCACGCCGACCGCGATGGTAACGGCAACGGAGGCGCTTTGCCCGCCCCGGCAGACCTTTAGATGGGTTGCGTCGATCCAGAGATAGGGCCACTCGCCTTGGATGGGTCGGGTAAGGAACACATCGACCTGTTCGTTGATCTCAGCACACAGCCGGCTGACTTGGCTCCTCGAGATGCCGGTGCCCCCAAACAGCAGACTTGTGACCGGAACCGTGGTAGTATCTGAGTCTACGCGAACCGCAACTCAAAACGCTGCTACGGAGAGAGACGGCGAAGATGCCCAAGGGTTACCTGATTGCGCACATCCGCGTGCATGACAAGGACGCCTTCGAGGAGTTCAAGCAACTCTCAGGCGCCGCCATAGCGAAGTTTAACGGCAAGGTCCTGGTTCGAAATCCCTCGCCTGACCACCGAGAGGGAGGTGGAAAGGGCCTGGCGATCCTGATCGAATTTCAAAGCTACGATACTGCGAAGTCCTTCTATGAGTCCGGCGCCTATACGGAAGCGCGTGCTGTAAGAGAGAAAATCTCCGATACCGACCTCATTCTGGTGGAAGGACTGTAGCCGCACCGGGCTTTGGCTTGTTTTCGGCAGCAATTCATTTGTCCGTCGCGAAAAAGGAGGGGACATGTCCACTGGGTTCAAGGGCCGCTGCCTTTGCGGCAAGCTGAGCTACCAAACTGGCGGTGATCCCCTTTGGATAACGATCTGTTATTGCCGTTTCTGTCAGCGTGCCACGGGATCGGACCGCATGATCGAGCCGATCTTCGAGCGATCTCTGTTTGCATTTACGGGCCTGAGCCCCGCTGTTTATTCGCTTCCCTCGGAAGGCAGTGGGAAAGATATCAACGTCCACTTCTGCACTGGTTGCGGCACCAAGGTAGCCCTGACCTTTGAGCGCTGGCCGGATCGAATTGGCATCTATGCAGGAACGCTGGATCAACTGTCGTCGGTGGCGGTGACGCCGGAGAACGCAAAGCACATATTTGTTTCTGAAGCCCAGCCAGGGACGATCTTACCGGCGGGTTTCAAGGTCTTTGACCGGCACGCCACCGAAAATGACGGCAGTCCAATCGAACCGACTGTCCATGCTGCTCCTTTCCTGGTGCGTGGCTGACCTAATCGTGGGAGGGTGACGTCTCGCGGCAGACTTGCGGCAGCGCAGCAGGGCGTGGGTCTTGTTGCGTCCAGTTTGCATAGCTCTCGGCCCATTGCGCACCTCCGCAGAGAGGAGTGCATGGCGTCGCGGCCTTCTCTGAGGCGGACTTTCACCTCTCAGAAGAATATTCATTGCCCATTGGCAAGGCCGACACTCATAGACTGTGCAGCCCTTGCCCGGGCACAGTGAAACCCGAAGCTTTTTGGTCACTGAGCCATCATATCCGATCACAAGGACCGGACCATGAGAACACAAGACACACTCAAAGTAATGCGCGTGCTGAACGACTACATCAAAGGCACCCGTGAGGGAGATGGAGATATCCTCCGGCGAGTTTTTCATCCTGAGGCGGTGGTGGCTGGCTGGTTTGGAAGTGATCTGCTCATGCGCGGCCCTGAGGGCTTCATCGCACGAGCAGAGGGCGCCGATGCCGGGCCGGATTATACAGCCTGTGTCGCGTCCGTGTCTGTTTTGGGCAACTCGGCGACGGCAACCGTGATCGAAGACGGTCTTTGGCAAGGCTGGTCTTTCGTCAATCAGTTTCACCTCATCCGGGATGAAACTGGGCTGTGGAGCATAACGGCGAAGCTCTTCCACCGCGATTGATCCGGGGACGGGCTCAATAGACTGTGAGCCAACTTAGAGTACCAGCGGGCCGAGCTCGTGCCTGACTACCTCTGGCATGCGTCGCACTCGGCCCGTTGCTTTCAATCATCCAGACCGTACCGTACGGCAGTTCCGATCCTTTTGTTGACGTGATCGAGCGTTTCATGAAATCATTTTGTCATATGATTTCATTGCAAATCAACTGATTGGCCTGATCATGCAACTTCTTAAAATATGTGCTTTTATCCTAATATGTTCATCATCTGCACTCGCCGATCCCCATCCGATGCGTCTTGGCAGTCATCCCTTCAATGGTAGTGTTCAGCCAGTGACTGAAGATGGGGTCACACGCTTTGAAATCCGCAACCACGAGTGCAGCAGCCGGAAATATGGCGATGGACGTGGCGAAAGCGACTGCCTGAACGGCAATGTTCGTTCGAGTTTGACCGCGCACCAAGCCAACAATTCTTCCTCGTGGACCTACGAATTCCAATTCAGAGTGCCGGGTCCGATCGGATACTCAGGCTGGCGCAATTCGCACGCGTGCGGCTTTCTTCCTGGCTGTGAAGACTCGCGCCTTCGAATTGCAAGTTGGGAAGGCAACCGCCTCCATAACTTTCTTTACATGCTAAAGCTCGATAGCCGCCACGGCGCACGGTTCCTTGACCAGACCTGCGTTAAGCCGGAGGACTTGGAAGAGTGGAGTACCTTTCGCATGGAGGTGCATTGGTCCAACAATGATCGTGGGTGGATCCGCGTCAGTTGTGACGACCGCGTCATACATTTTCGAGAAGGAAACCGAACCGCGGAAGCGCCGCACTGTTACATCACCAATCTCTGCCAAGATGGTTCGCAGAAGCGGCCCAGTCGAGTGCTGACAATCCTCGGTCCGGTGATGCAGGGTTTCGGGCACGAATGGCGAAAAAGAGGCAAGCCGCATCAGTTCACGGATTTTTACGCCGACATACGCGTTGAGATGCGAAACATCGTTTTCACACCCGAAGCGACACTTTACGACGACGAAACGTCGAACGCAGTACGCGAGCTACAGGCTCATCTACTGGCTCTTGGCTGCGACCCAGGCCCGGTAGATGCCGCGATGGGTCCGAAAACACGAGATAGCGCACTGACTTGCCGCAATATGTCCGAATTCAGTTTGCCGACCGAGATCAATGCCGAAACGGTGTCGCAATGGCTGAAGGCATATAAAGATTATCATCCCCTATAGCCTTGGCACTGGCCACTGGGTTCAACTATGAGCGAGCTCTGTTCCAGTTTACTAAATACGCGCGTCCCGCCATCTAATTCTATTCTCGCAAAGACCGTTTTTCACGCATTTTCCGATTTCTGATATTGGGACATTATAGAAAACGCGGACCTTGAAAAGGCGTCGCTGAACCCGCGTTCTCTAATCTCGTCAGCCCAGCTGACCATCGGTTTTCCACATCTTTTCGAGACTTTGATGCGCACGCACCCTGGCATGGACCCATCGCACGACTATTCAGTGGCGCGCTACTGCATGGTCATCACTGATTTCGAGCCATCCGCGCGGATAAAGGTCACAGTCCCATCATCTTCAAACACGACATTCTGGCACGCGGTGCCCGCCCAGTCCGCGGGCTGCGTCAGCGTCCGACAGAATTGCCCGTTGCGCTCTTCCCAGGTACCGACCACCGCTGAGCCGTCGGCCTCAGTGCCCGATAGCACCCCGCCAGCCTCTGGCGTGATTGACCACCCTCCGCTATTAACGAGCGTCTTTCCGGTCAGCCGCGTCTCGATCGGACCCATCGTCGACATCGTTCCAGTCGTCGCACATCCGGCAAGAAGGCCGATCGAAATCACCGTTGCGATTGCTCCCCTGATCAGCATCTCTTTCCTCCTCCAATGAAGGCTTTCAAGCATGCAGATCTATTTTAATAATCAACAAAATTGATTCTAAGTGGCTTCTTGGTCTGTTTTTGCGTTTGGGAATTAGATACCTCCGCCGCAATCGCGGCTGCGGCTTCCAACATTTATTGCAGCAGACAACTTGGGTAGTGCTGTTGTCTTTATGGCACCATTTCACAAGCCAATACGGTCAGATGAGCAGACGTTCGCGTTGCCCGCAGCGAACTTCCGCTCTCCGTCCTTCCTACGTTAGGGAACGTGAATGAGATCGGCTTAGAGAGGGTCGTCACGCGGCAAAAAATGTAGCGGTGCAGCGGGCCACTTGCGGTCCTTCGTCGTTTTGCCTCTTACACTTGGGCAGACGCGCCGGGGAGTTGCAGCCCCGGCAGTGATCTCACTCATATGATTGAGCACGCCCTTCCTCGTTGGCGAGAAAAACCCAATCCACTTGATCTACGTCGAAGCGACCGAAAGCGATGTAGTCGCGGAACGCATGAATGCTTGCGAAGTCATGTCGGGCATCGGGATACCGATCAAAAAGCTCATTCATGAACGCGTTGTATTCCTTGGCGCTCAGGTCGCGACGCCGGATGACGCGGTGGTAGTCAAGACAGAACATTCGATAGAGGTTATTGCATATTTTACTTATATGTGCCGTCTCGCCAGATTGGCCAATTGAGTAATCGAGGCTGAATGCTTTCGAAGCCATAGTCCTACCTTCTTATTGTACCCTGGTAGCGGCTCGGGGCCGTATCTATTCCATTTTCCGCTACGTGAATAAATTGGGTTCGCTTCATAGGGCACAAAACAAAAACTGAAGAGAATGAGTGTTCTGTCTATTATCATGATCCCAGTTGGGCGTTCGTATATGAAACACCTGGTTACGGTGAGACGCGCATACGGCACAGCTCAAGGTGCACCCCATTCTGATCGAGGACGGTGGATTGTGTGGGGAGCGTGAGTAACTGCTATGCCCGCCAAGACTGGCCCGTTCGACCTTCAAGATTTTCTACCGGGACACTTTCCACTGTTTGCCACCAAGCAGACCCCTCTCTTGGCGAGTGTTCGCAGCGAACAACAGCTTCCTGTCCGCCTTCGTCTAACTTGGCGGTTGCGTCTTTTGTCGGGCACGTGCTGCGAATGGCCATCACTTCAGCGAATATCACCGCCTCAATTTGTGGACCACGCCGAAGTGTTGTCGATGATGGTCGATGCCGACGTCGGCGGCATCGACCGTAACAATCAGGAAGACTTGACCAACTTTAGGAGCGAAGCGGTTTCCGTGTCGTGGTCTTTCCGTCCTCTCACAGGGCTAACCACCTTGTTTGCGTCGAAGGGCACCTTTGCGACATGCTCGAGCAATGTCGTGAGGGGGATCCCATCCCGCGCATAGGATTTCTCGCCCTCGTCGAGTGGCTCGTGACCCATAAGTTTGCGCTTGATGTATCCCGGGCAGCTGCCGGCCATCAGATGATGGTGAAACGTCGTCCGGAGCGCGTGGAGATCCAGACCGTGCCAGTAGACGTTGTGCTTCCTGCGGTAGTTACCGAAAGCCTTGGTGAAGTTTTCGGTGAACGTGCCTTTGGTCTTACCGCGTGTCAGGGACGGGAAGATCCGGGTCTGACCATTTGCCTTGGCGCGTTCCACGAGATCCAGGAGGCCCAGTGCGATGAGCGCGGGGTGGACCGGCAGTTTCCGGTTCCCGCTCTCCGACTTCACGCTGTCGTCGGAACCCTGGATGATGCGCAAATAGGAGAGTCCATCCTCGCTGCCGAAGTCTTCCGGGCTGAGCTGCGTTGCCTCCTCGCTTCGGAGGCCCTGCAAGTCGGCCAGCAACGGGATCCAGAACATCGGATCATCCTGACCGTCCGCCTGGCCCTGGAACGCCGGTGTTTGCAGCAGAAGCTCGAACCGGTCGTCCCATCGCTGACGCGCGATCTTGGCCTCGACGCTCTTTAGACGCCGTTCCTCGTCGTTGGAGAAGCTGCAATTCTCGAACGGATTCTTGTCAATCACGCCAAAGGCCATGAGCATTTTTGCGACCTTGTTCGGGCCACGCACGTGTCGCATGTACGTTTCCGCACGAATTGTTGGGATGGCCTTTTCGCGGCGCCGATCCTCGATATAGGCTGGATTGTCAGAGTATTCGTTCTTAAGTGCCCGCTCGACGGCGTTCATGTCGTTCTCCTGCTTCACGCGCATCCGGTCGATAAGGTCGACATATCCATTGAAAGGTATGAAATCGCCGCCTTTTCCATGGTGCTTTGGAATGTCGGCCATTTTCGCGATTGCCTCATCGACTGCGTCTTTCTCGATCTCGCCGATCGGCGTGTCGTCGAGGAAATCGGTCCAGATTTTCTGTCCCGTGCGGAGCGTATTGGCAGACGTCTTTTCCCATTTCGCACCGGTCTTCTGGTTGGGCTTCTGCGGCTTCTCCCAGGTGTCGGTACATCCATTGCACTTGAGCTCGAGATAGACGCTGAATGCTTCCGAGATCGTGATGGACGAGCCTTTCTCGAGAAGCCGAATGCTGTCTTCGGACAGGACACCGAGCACAGCTCGCTCCTTAAGCGTTTCCCGGATCTCGGGGTGCTCAGGCTCGCTGGGTTCGGGTTGCGAGATAGTGGGCGTTGAGGCCCTGAAGTTTGGAAACTTGAAGAACATGTCGTCCTCTTTGGTTTGGGTTTCGGATCGCAACGATGCGAATGCATCGCGCGGGAGTGCCGAGCCAGCAGCGTGATGAGGCTGTGCAGGGATGTGGGCCGTGTTCGACGCCAGTGCGCGCTGGAAATACGGGCTGGGCTCTGAAAATTCGCCCCGGTCGCGCCGCTCGCGCTCTTGGCTCACATCGAGCAGAACACGCGTGGCCTCATGCGCGAGCCAGCGTGCATCGGGGGATGCAAGGTCTGGCAGGCTCACACCGAGCTTGTCGGCAACCGATCTGAGGGGATCTTCCGCGATGGCAAAATCACGGCGCAGATAGGCGTCCCGGAGACTGTCCTGAATGGCACGCTCGCGCTCGATCGACGCTTGCGCCGCTACGGCGGATCGCGGGCTCTCCGTGGCTCGGAGATGATCCGCTGCCGCGATCTCGAACCGTACCAGTTCGGTCAGAAGTCTCGATGTTTCTTGCATGCTCAGGGACATCATCGCCGCGTAGAGAAAGGTTTCATCACTCAGCGCCGTGAGCCGTCGGGCCCGGTCGGCGGCAACGTGGTAATCGTGGGTCTTCAGAGAAAAACAGGGGGTAGATTTTGGTGGTGCCGCCTGCCGAAAATCAGATGCAGCGATTTCAATGGGTTGCGGACTGTCAAGGGGTTTGACTCGGTGCAAAGCTTGACTCGATTTCTGCGTGGTTTGACTCGAATTGCGGGATTCCCTCACAAGATCAGACACTTGGATTTGGCAAATCTGAAGACGAAGGGTCTGATTCGACGCAGCTCGACGAATCAGATCGCGGGGCAGGCGCCGTCTCCAGGCATATCCGTAGGGGCGCAGTTCGAGATGGGGGATGGCGGTGTGGCGGTGCTTCGGCACTGTGTCTGACTCCTGTGTGACTCCGCTGTGTACGGAGTGTGTGACTGGGTGTGTCAGTTTCGGTGCCCGAGACGAGAAAAGCGGCCCCGAGGGGCCGCTTTTTCCTTGAAAATCAACCCTTTGCTGGGTGATTGGCTCCGGCGGTAGGGATCGAACCTACGACCAATTGATTAACAGTCTAATTTTTCGGGCTATCAGCGCCAAACGATGTAAAACTATCGCGTCGCGCAAGCACATGAAAGTCAGTATTTATTGACGTTCAAGGCTCTCACGGGCTAACATCGGGGAACAAGGGCAATCGGCCATTCTGTTCCCCAGACTGTTCCCCCGAAGGACCAATTGATTATGAAGCTGACCGCCGCGAGCGTAGAGAAAGCCAAGCCGACCGACCGGCGGCAGGAGATCCCGGACAGTCTTTGCACCGGGCTTTATCTGACGGTGCAGCCCAGCGGAAAGAAGGGCTGGCAGGTGCGCTATCGCCACGGCGGGGTGCATCGGCGGATGAGCCTGGGCGCTTATCCCGTGCTGTCTCTGGCGGATGCACGTCAGCGGGCACGGGACGCGCTGGCGGCGGCAAGCGAAGGACGCGACCCTGCCGAGGAAGTGCGGGCGGCGAAGGCTCCGAAGCCCCAAGATGATCGGGACAAGGTGCGGACGCTGATGGCGCTCTATGCCAAGCGGCATCTGGCCAGCCTCAAGAGCGGCGCGACAGTGAAGCGTGAACTAGAGCGGCACGTCGTCAGCGAATGGGGCGAGCGGGACATTCACGACATAGCCAAGCGGGACGTGATCGACCTTCTGGACGGCATCGCGGACAGCGGGCGCGTCGTTACCGCGAACCGGGTTCGCGCCTATCTGAACAAGTTTCTGAATTGGTGCGTGGAGCGTGACGTGATCGACGCATCCCCGGCGCTCGGGGTGAAGCCGGTGGCGAAAGAGGCGAGCCGCGACCGCGTTCTAAGCGATGATGAAATCCGGTGGTTCTGGCGGGCATGCGAGGCGGAAGGGCAACCGTGGGGGACGCTTGGGAAGGTGCTGCTACTGACGGGGCAAAGGCTGTCCGAGGTCGCGGGCATGTCCGATGCGGAAATCACGGGCGAGACGTGGCACCTACCGGCGGCGCGCACCAAGAATGGCCGCGCACATGACGTGCCGTTGTCCGAAGCTGTCCGGGACGTTCTGGACGGTATGGAGCGGATCGACGGCACGGCGCTCTATCACACAACGAACGGGGCAACACCGCTGAGCGGTTATCATAAGGGCAGGGGGCATCTTGCAACGCGGATGGTCGAGGTCGCGTCCGAGGAAGCGGGCGAGCCGGTCGAGATACCGCATTGGACGTTCCACGATCTGAGGCGGACAGCAGCGACCGGAATGGCCCGCTTAGGCATTCCCGTGCGCGTGACGGAAGCTGTCTTGAACCATGTCAGCGGGACCGGCGGCGGGATCGTGGGTGTTTATCAGCGCCACGACTATGCGGAGGAAAAGCGAAAGGCTCTGGAAGCGTGGGCACGGTTTGCCCGCAGTGTCGTGGATGGCAATGCTGAGAATGTTGTGCGGTTGGAGGTGGCTCAATGAATGATTGGGGCATTCCCGATTGGACCGACCCGTTGGCCTACGGCGACACTGAAGGGTGGCATCTTTGGCGTTGGCGTTGGGAATTTTATCGACGCCGCGAAGATCTGCGAAAAGACTATATGGAAAATTTGGAGCAGGCATATAGAAATGACTTGTGGCTCAGGGATAAGCTGAAAGACACCAAAATAATTTTTGGTCAGGTCAAAGAGCTTGGGGATAGGTCTTTCAAAGTTCCTGCGCCCGGATGTGACGAGAAATATGGATATCCAGCGTTGCCGCATCCCGCGTACGGGGATCATCCTATAGTCGATATATGCCCTATCCGTGATCGCGATGAAGACGTTGGTTTAGTCAGCGGTGAGTGGTTCGATGATGGGATTGGTACAATCGGCATCCAACCCAACGAAATGGCGATTGTTTTTAAGTTGGACAAACCACTATCGGCTCAGCTTAAAGCCGCAAAGGAGGAGTTGTCCCGCCAGCAGCGTGTAAGGTCTAGTGAAGGCCGTACGGTTCGAAAGACGCGCCCCTCGCCCGCTGATCGGTTGGCCTACCTGCGCATACTCGACGCTCGCGCTGACATGCCGGAAGCAAAATGGAGGGAATTTACCGATGCTCTGTTCGCGCACGGACTTGTAGATCGGCGGAAGGACCCG
Organism: Roseivivax sp. THAF30; assembly: GCF_009363575.1. Classification (NCBI taxonomy): domain Bacteria; kingdom Pseudomonadati; phylum Pseudomonadota; class Alphaproteobacteria; order Rhodobacterales; family Roseobacteraceae; genus Roseivivax; species Roseivivax sp. THAF30. The sequence continues at coordinate 821,227 of NZ_CP045389.1, forward strand.
GCAGGTGGATACTGCGCGCCGCCACCGCAGGCTGGTCGCGACAGGTGGGAATCGGCGAACGACTTGCGATTTGATTTTTGATTTCCGCGCGCAATCCCCACAGCGGCTATCGCCGGTCACAAAGGGCCACCAACCAATGAGGTGGCCCAATGAAGACAGAAACTTCCGAAGCTCCTGCGCTAGATCTGCATAAGCGCGTTCCCGTCGCCCGCGTCCGCGAACTCTGCGGCGGCGTCTCCGAAATGACCCTGCATCGCTGGCTGAACGATCCGGCGATGGACTTCCCCCGTCCCATCTATCTCGGCCAGCGCCGCTACTGGCGCGAAGCTGACGTCATCGCGTGGCTCGACTCCCGCGAGGTGGCGGCATGAGACTGGCGGACTTCTCCCCCGAAGCGCAGGAGCTACTAAAGCGCGCGAGCTTCCATGACCTTCAGTGCCTTGGCGCTGAGGCGAAAGGCATCAAGGACCGGGAGCGCGTGTCGGAACTCGGGACCGATCCGGGAGCGGCCATCAAGGCGGCATTCGAGGTTCGCAAGGCCGATGTATCGGTCGAGATCGACGACCCGCTAGAGTTCGTCGAGGACAGCCTTGAACTGGTCCGCACGGTTGCGGGCCATGAGATGGGCGAGGACTGCACGCACCGCGCCATGTGGACAGTTCTGACCGCTGCGGTCGATACGCTCCGGGAACATCGCGCGCGTGACCGCGAAGCCAATGAGCACCTGCGGGCAGCGTGGCTGAAGCTGCGGGACGCGGAGGGCAAGGCATGAACTGGCTTGCCAACGTTTCGCTCGATGAGCTTTTGCAGCTCAAGCCCAAGGGCTTCTATCGCATCGCCAATGTCGAGGGGCGCACGGTCTTCACGATCTGCCGCCCGGATGAGCCCCCGGAGCAGTATCTCTGCGCCTCCCCCGGCATCGCAAACCAATTGCGGATGAGCCTGACAGACGAGGGCCTTGCGGGCTTCGTGGAGGGCGCATGGTGATGGCCCGGAAAAAGCAAACCCCCGATCCGGCTGTCACCGTGACCGAGGGCCTAAATGAAGTCACCCAACTTCAAAGCGAAGATAGCACCCGCCCCAAGACCAAGCAACAGCGTTGGCGCAAGCGGAACCCGCGTTCCTATCTCGCGCACATCACCGTGGCCAACGCTCTGCGCCTGGGGGTGCTGACGCGCAGCCCGTGCGAGGTGTGCGGCTCTGAAAAGAGTGAAGCCCACCACGACGACTATTCCAGCCCGCTCGAGGTGACGTGGCTCTGCCGCCGTCATCATCGCGCCCGGCACCGGAACCCCTGACAGACCCTCGCCCCTGCACCTTGGGCGAGGTGTGGGGGCGTCCATCCATCGGAGCAGACCGGACAACGAGCCGGGCACATCCTCTTTGCCGTCCTAGCCTTTGACCGTTGGGCGATACCAATGGGCTTATGACGATCCGGGGGCATCACCCACCCCGAGCGGTACCGACTCCTACTGGGCCGCTCAGAGACGCGACAACGAAACCCACGTGGCACGCGCCCGACGAGAAGGCGTATGACCCGGGACCGCACCGGCGCAGGGCTGCAAAGGGCGGGCTGAGTGAAAAGCTCAGGGGAAGGCGGCTGGCCCCCGACATCGGGCATCGCGTGGAAACGGATCGAGGAAGCGTAGGGCCTTCCCCTGCATGCGGGGGGAAGGAGCGGGTGGCGGAGGTGCGTCCATCTTGATTATGTCAGCTGTATTGACCTATATTGGGTAAGCTATGCTGACCTACTTGCGAGAATGCTGCGATGCTCTGCCACGCTGAGGGCTCTGTATTGGTTCCAATGCCCCGGCTTCGGGAGGGGGGTGCGGCCGCGGGGCGGGGTCTTCCTTTCTCTCTCCCGAAAAAATCCCGGGAGGTGGCTCGATGAACCGCAATCAGCGCCGTGCTTTCTACAGAAAGACCGCGAACCTTTCGCGCGATCAATTGGTCGCGGCGGCACGAGATTATCTCCGCGACTTTGAGGAATTCGAGCTAACGGAGGTCGAACGCGAGATTGAAAGAAAGATGCTTGCGGCGCGCCATGCTGATCGCCCGCTGTTCCATGGCGGGCTCCGTGGTCGGCAAATTGGCGACAAACTTCTTCCGGGATCGCTGACAGGCGAGAACCCTCACGGCTTTCGTGACGCCGAATTCCGCCGCAGGTTTGTCTACTGCACCCCCAAGCCGGAAGAAGCCAAGTGGTTCGCGCAAAGAAGCGATGGAGTGGTCTATCAGGTCCAGCCGGACGGTGAGGTCTGGTTCGACACGCGGGTTGTTCGGACCGCCTGGCTCTTTCTCGGCAGCGAACTGGTGAAGAAAGAGGCGCGCAAGTTTGGGCCTCGATACGGCGACCAGTTTCTTGCGGTCTACGCAAATACTGGCGCCGTGATCTGCCGCAGCGCAACGGTTCTCGAGGTGCTGCATGTCTAGGGCATCCAAAGAAGCGACGGCGGCACTGCGCTTCCTTCCCAAGCTGATCGTCCCGGAGGGCAGGACAGCCGGCAAGCGGCTGAAGCTGGCGCGCTATCAGAAAGAGTTTGTGCGCGGTGCGTTCGCGAAGGACGTGGCGGCGGGTTGCCTGTCGATTGGTCGGGGCAATGCCAAGACGGCGCTGTCGGCCGGCATCGCTCTGGGGCACCTGATTGGCGAGATCGCGCCGCAGCCCAAGCGCGAGATCATCTTTGCGGCCCGGAACCGGGATCAAGCCAAGATCGCGTTCGGCTTCCTGGTCGGCTTCATCGAAGGTCTGCCCGAAGACGAGCAAGAGCAATTCACGATCCGCCGCGGCTCCAAGCTGGAAGTCGAAACGGCGGAGAATGGCGGCGGTCTGGCGCGCGTCATCGCGGCGGATGGCAAGTCCATTCTCGGCGGCGCTCCAACGTTGGCGATCCTCGATGAGCGGGCAGCATGGGAACGCGAGAAGGGCGACAACCTCGAAAACGCGATCCTGTCCGGCCTCGGCAAGCGGGACGGTCGCGCTCTGATTATCAGCACCTCGGCACCCGACGACGCAAACACCTTTTCCCGATGGCTCGATGAGCCCCCGCCGGGCACCTACGTCCAAGAGCACCGGCCCGAGCCGGGCTTGCCGCCGGACGATCTGGAAAGCCTGCTGATCGCCAACCCCGGCGCGCGCGAGGGCATCGGCTCGACCGCGGAATGGCTGGTGGCGCAGGCCCGGCGGGCGATTGCGCGGGGCGGCTCTGCCCTGTCGAGCTTCCGCAACCTCAACCGCAATGAGCGGGTGGCGTCCGATGATCGGTCGGTGCTGGTCACGGTAGACGAGTGGCTGGCGGCGGAGGTGTCGCCGGATGAACTGCCCGAGCGCGACGGCCCCGTTGTGCTGGGCGTCGATCTGGGCGGCTCGCGCAGCATGAGCGCGGCGGCGTTCTACTGGCCCGAGACGGGGCGGCTTGAGTGCCTGGGCGCGTTCCCGACCAAGCCGGGGCTCGCGGATCGCGGCGCGGCCGATGGTGTGTCGAGCCGATATGTCGAGATGAGTGACCGGGGCGAACTGGTCACGATGGGCGAGACGACCGTGCCCGTGGACCGCTTCCTTGCGGACGTGGTGGCGCAACTGGACGGCCAACCCCTCGCGGCAATCGTGGGCGACCGCTTCCGCCATGCCGAATTTGTCGAGGCGCTGCGCGGTGCCGGGCTGGAACGGGTGCCGTGCGTCTGGCGCGGCATGGGCTGGAAAGACGGCTCCGAGGATGTGGAGCGGTTCCGGCGCGCGCTATTCGAGCAGAAGGTGCAATGCCTACCGTCGCTGCTGCTGCGCTCCGCCTTCGCGGACGCGATCACGCTGATTGATCCGGCGGGCAATCACAAACTCACGAAATCCCGCTCGACCGGGCGGATCGACCCGGCGGCGGCAACCGTCATCGCGGTCGCGCAGGGCGTTCGGATGACCGGCGCACCGAAGAACAAGGGAGGACGCATCGCATGGGGCTGACCAAGACAGCATCGCGGCTGATCGCGCGGTACGGGCAGGCTGGCACGTTCGTGCGACCGGGCGAGGCGGACGACACGACCTATCCGCCCACGCCGGGCGAGCCGACCGAACATCCCTGCACGGTCGCGGTGGTCGATTATGAATCGGAAGATCGTGACGGCTCAAATATCCAGACGAACGACCTGCGGGCGCTGGTGTCGGTCGAAGGCTTGGCCATTACCCCGAACAACGGGGACAGCCTGATTGTCGCGGGCAAGACCTTTGCCGTGGTGCGTGTCATGCCGCTCGCCCCTGATGGGGTGGTCCGGTTTTATGATGTGCAGGTGCGCGGCTCATGAACCGGCGGAGTGAATACAAGCGGCACTCCGCCCGCGTGACGCGCGGCCCGCGATGGAAGGCGCTGCGTATGCAGGCGCTCGACCGCGACGGGTGGGCCTGCGTCGAATGCGGCACGCGGCGGCGGCTCGAAATCGATCATATCGAGTCCGTCCGGGACCGCCCGGATCTGGCCTACGCGCTTTCCAATCTGCAAGCGCTCTGCGGGCGCTGTCACGCGCGCAAGACCCGAATTGAGGTTGGCATGGGCCAGCCCAATCCCGCCCGCGAGGCGTGGAAATCCCTGCTGCGGGACATGCAGCGCGACCCCAACAAACACGAGGTGTGAGCATGTTGGATTCAGTGAAAATCTCCCGGCGGCAGTCGGAAATCCGCCAAGCCCTTTCGGGAATGGTGGGCAAGGAAGCCCCGTCCGAGGAAGAGACGCGGCAAATGGATGAACTCGACCGCGAATATCGGTCGAACGAAACCCGCTACCGGGCCGCGCTGGTTGCGGAAGACGAGGAACGGCGCGACGCTGGGGCCGAACTGGAAACCCGGTCGGATCGCGAGTGGTCCGAGCTGATGGGCCAATTCGAGATGCGACAGGTCGCCTTGGCGCTGGATGAGGGCCGCGCGCTCGATGGCCAAACCGCCGAGATCGTGAACGAACTGCGCAGCGCTGGCGGGTATCGCGGCATCCCCGTGCCGTGGCAGGCGCTCGAACTCCGCGCGGGCGAGACCATTGCCAGCGGGACGCCCGATCCGATCCAGACGCGCCCGATCATTGACCGTCTTTTCCCGAACTCGGTCGCGGCGCAGATGGGCGCACAGATGGTGACGATCGACCACGGCGAAATCGAGTGGCCGGTGGTGACGCAAGGCGCGACCGTCGCATGGCAGACGAGCGAGACCGGCAACGTGGGCGCGCCGCAGGCGTTCCAGGCGGTGGACAAGGCGCTGGCTCCCGACCACACGCTGGGCGTCCAGATGCGGCTGACCCGCAAGAGCCTGAAGCAGTCGGGCGCGGCGCTGGAAGACGCGGTGCGGCGCGACATGAACTCGGCCATCGGTGCCGAGATGGATCGTGTCGTGTTTCTCGGCAGCGGTGCGGATGGCGAACCCTTGGGGGTGATCCCCGGCGCTTCGACCTACGGCATCACCGAAACCGCGGTTGACGCTGCGGCGTCCTACGCGGCGTTCCGCGCGGCGGCGGTGCGGTTCATGCTGGCCAACGCGGCGACAGGCACCGGCGCGGTGAACCTGCTCCTGCGGCCCGAAATCTTCGACAGCATGGATGACCTGATCGACGGGCTGGCCATCTCCGAGTGGGATCGGCTGGTGGCGAAGATGGGCCGCACGGTGCTGACGACCAACGGGCTGGCGGCTCCCGCCGGTGATCCGGCGGCAAGCACGGGCCTGCTGACGACGAACGCGGGCGGCGTGCCGCCGGTCTTCGTCGGCAAATGGGGCGCGGTCGATCTGATCCGCGATCCCTACACCGACGCGCAGTCGGGCGGCCTGCGGATCACGGCCCTTGCCACGATGGACGTGACCGTGGCGCGCGGCTCGCAGCTCGAAATCCTGACCGGGCTGCAATAATGCTCTGGGGCGGACATGAAGGCGGCCTAGAGCTGCGCAAGCGGGCGTCGGGCGCTTTGGCGCTTCATGGCCGCTTCCCATACGGCAAACGCGCGGTCCTGTCCGATGGCGGCAGGACCGGGCGTCCCCGGAAAGAGGTGATCGCACCTCGCGCGTTCTCCTACCGGGTGGAGCGTCCCGAGGAAGATATTCACCTGCTGATCGGCCATAGCTATGACCGGCCCCTTGCATCGCGCGGGGCCGGGACGCTGGAACTGGCGGACAGTGACGACGCCCTGACCTTCACGGCGAACATCACAACCGAAATGCAGGAGGTCAGCTACGTTGACGACTTCCTGCGGACCATGCGGGCGGGACTGATTGTCGGTATCTCGCCCGGCTTCCGCATCCCGCCGCAGCGGGCGGAACCGAATGCGGAGAAGGTCGAGGAAGAGGACCCGGCGGAGGGCACGGCGCTGATCCGCACGATCTTCGCGGCCTTGCTCTATGAACTGAGCGTGGTCACGCGCCCGGCCTATGACGAAACCCAAATCGAGGAACGGAACTGGCAGCCCGCCCGGAAACCGGCGCGGACGGGAGTTTATAGCCCGTATGGAGGACCGGTCAGATGGCGGTGACGTTGAAAGAGGATGAGGCGATCCCGAGCGCATATCCTGCCTCACCGGCAGGTTTGAGCACGGCGGCGGCGGCGCTGGACCCCGAACCGATCTGGCAGCGGATCGAAGCATATTGCCGAGTGCGCTGGACGCCGCGCGAGGTGGTCTGGATCGTGGAGGAGGACGGCGACTGGTGCCCGCCGCTCCACCCGCTCGAAGTCACGGCAGAGGAAATCTGGAATGGCAGCGCGTGGGAAGCTGCAACCGTCTTCGCATCGCCCTACGGCGGCTATCGCCTGACGACTGCCGGGCCTTACCGCTTCACCGGGACCGTGGGTGGCGGTGACGTGCCTGCGGCAGTCTCCGAGGCGTTCCGGCGCATGGCCGAATACTTGGCCGACGACGCCGACCGTGCGGGCGCGTCCAGCTACAGCGTGAACATGGGCGGGGCAATCGAGGAAAGCTATGACCGCAACCCCGCATGGATCGGGCGCGCAATGGAACTGAGCGGGGCGGCGGATCTTCTGCGCCCCTTCAAGCGGAGGGCCTGACATGTGGCCATTCAAGCGAAAGGCGGTCGAGGAAACCCGGTCTAGCGGATCGGGCTTCACGGCGGAAATCATGGCGGCGCGCGAGTCCTATATCTCCGGGCGGCGCGGCATTGCCGAACTCACGGCCACGGCGCAGGGCGCGGTGACGCTCTGGGAAGGCGGTTTAGGGCTGGCGGACGTGAACGGCACGACGCTCTTGGACCGGCGGTCCCTGTCGCTCTGCGCCCGGTCGCTGGCCCTGCGGGGCGAGGCGCTATTCCTGATCCGCGAGGCGGGCCTTGTGGCCTGTTCCGACTGGGACTTGCGCACCCGCGACGGAAAGCCAACGGCCTACCGGGTTTCCGTCTCCGAAGCGGGTGGCGGGCGATCCTTCACGGTGTTGGCAGCGGAGGTGCTGCACTTCCGCATAGGCTCCGACGTGGCGGCGCCCTACTACGGGACGGCTCCCCTGAAGCGGTCGCAACTGACGGCAAGCCTACTCAATGCGGTCGAGACGGCGCTTGCGGAAGTCTATGAGACTGCACCGCTCGCCAGCATGATCGTCCCGTTTCCCGAGGCACCGCAAACCGACATGGAGCAAATCGCCCGAGGCTTCAGGGCCAATCGGGGCAAGGTTTTGATCCGGGAAAGCGTGAACGTCGCAGCGGCTGGCGGCCCCACTCCGGTGCAGGACTGGAAGCCGCACGATCTGTCCCCGGACCTATCCAAGAGCATGACGCGCGAGACGCTGGCAGCGGCGCGGGACGCGATCAATATGGCGTTCGGCATCTTGCCGGGACTGACCTCGCCCGCCACGACCGGCCCGCTTGTGCGCGAGGCGCAGCGGCATCTGGCGCAATGGGTGCTGCAACCCATTGCCATGATGATCGCGGAGGAAGCTACGGACAAGCTGGGCCAGCCGGTAAGTCTCGACACTCTGCGGCCGCTGCAAGCCTTCGACGCGGGCGGACGGGCAAGGGCGATAACGGCCATTGTCGGTGCCCTGGCGCAAGCCAAGGAATCGGGTGTTGATCCGGCGGCAGCGATGAAGCTGGTCGATTGGGGGAATGAGAATGATGCGGGGGCGTGATGTTCGATATGGCCCCGATCAAGTCAAAGGCTGAGCGGAAACGCGAGCGGCGCGAGCGCGAGGCCCGTAAAGGTCGCCTTGGCCGCGACCGCTTCGATCATCTGGCAAAGGAACTGGCGGGCACGATCCGGCTGGCCTTCGAGGCGGGGGCGACGGGATCGCTGTTCGGGCTGGAAGGGCCGCTCCGCCAAGGTATTCGATCTGACCTTTGCCTGATGGGGTGGCGATGGGACGACGCGGACTTCATGGCGCGTGAACTGTTGGGCGAGGCGTTCCGGCGGGCGCGGGCGGTGCGACCAACTTGGTATGAAGGGCAACCGGAATGGACGATTCGCCAAGGACTTCTAATCGAGCGAACGCGGTGCGTGGAATGCGGGCAGCATCTGCCGGAGGGGCATCGGAAGTTTTGCGACACCGTTTGCCTGAACAGTCATCACAAACGGCAGACGCTTCTGCGCGAGGGCGGCGAAGAGACGGCAGTGAGGATCGCGACACGCTCGATATGAGGCACCGGTGCGCCCGGTGCGGCGCGGACATTACGGGCGGCCCTTCGCATAAAATCTACTGCACTTCCGCATGCCGTGCTGCGGCAGACGTTGAGCAGGCGCGACGGGTGCGGGCACTCGATAATGCGCGCAAGCGGTGCGAATGGTGCGGAGGCCCGATGCAACCTGACGCTCGGAGCTTTGCGAAATACTGCGGCAAAACCTGCAACGAACGGGCCGCAACCTACCGGAACCGCGAGAGAGTCAACGCGGAGCGGCGGGCAGCGTATGCAACGGACCCCGAACTGCGCGAGAAGGCGAAGGCGCGGGCGCGGGCGGCATACTATAAGAACCGCGAAGCCATCCTCGCGAAGCTCCGCGAGAAGTCGGCGGCGCGAAAACGTCGCTAGTTCCCCCGGCGTTCCCCAGAAACAGAAAGAAGAAACGCCCCTTGCGGGGCGTTCTCTTAGTCACCTGATTTCCTTGGTGATTTTGGCTCCGGCGGTAGGGATCGAACCTACGACCAATTGATTAACAGTCAACTGCTCTACCGCTGAGCTACGCCGGAACACGTGGGCGCATATAGCAAGTGCGATTCCGGGCGTCCAGAGGGTCGGGAAGAAAATGTATCGGTTTCACGAAAGCTCGAATACGGCTCCCGCGGTGAGGGGGCCGCGGGGCTGCGCCTCAAAGGTTTCGTGCAGCTCGATGAGGTGGGCGAGGACATTGCGTGCCGCGGCGGGCAGGAGCGCGGGCGGGATATCGGTGTAGAGGCGGCGGGCGAGGTCTTCGGCGGTTCCAGGCGCATCGGCCAAGGCCGTGCGAATCTGGTCGTGGCGCATCCGGCGGTGGGCGATCAGCTCCGCCATGCGGGCACGGGGCTCCTCGATCGCTGCGCCGTGACCGGGGTGGAGGCGGGTCCAGTCGGTGCGAGAGAGACGCTCAAGCGAGGCGAGGAAAGCCGACAGCTCGCCATCGGGCGGTGAGACGAGAGAGCTCGCCCAGCCCATGACCAGATCCCCGACGATCAGCTCATCCCCGACCGCGAAGGCCAGATGATTTGCCGTATGGCCCGGCGTGTGAAGGCTCGTGATCTCTTGCCCGTCGATCCTGAGACACGCGCCCTCCGTCAAAACCCCGTCCGGCTCGAAGCCCACATCCTGTCCTTCGCCGCCGCCCAAGGCGCCCTCGGCGGCAAGACGCGCCATGGCGGGGCTGCGGCCGGCTTCGGCACCCCCGAAGGCGAGCACCTCGGCGCCGGTGCGCCGCTTCAACTCGGGCACCAGCGCGGTGTGGTCGATATGCGTATGGGTGAGAAGAATGGTCGAGACATGCCCGCCCTCGGGCACTGCGGCCAGGATCGCCTCGAGATGTTCGGGCGCTGCGGGTCCGGGATCGACCACGGCGATCTCGCGCTCCCCGATGAGATAGGTGTTCGTTCCGTGATAGGTCATCGGCGACGGGTTCGGTGCGAGGATGCGCCGCAGCCCGGGCGAGAGCTCGATGATCCGGCCGTAATCGGGCGAGGGCGCGTTCATGTCCATTTCCTTTGCTCTCCGCAAGCGCCGTGCCACCCTATCAGCAGAGGCGCGCCGGGTCATGACGGGGCGGGCCGCAGCCAGCCCGGCTCAAGGCGCAGATCATCCGCGCCGACAAGGTGAGACAGCCGGCGAAGTTCCGCCATGATCCCTTGCTCACGGGTCTTGCCCAACGCGATCCCGGCCTCGGGCCAGAAGGCGCGCACGGCGATACGCGATCCATCGCGACGCGCATCGAGCCGGCCGATCAGCCGGTCGCCCTGCATCACCGGGAAGACGTAGTAGCCATATCGTCGCTTGGCCTCGGGCACGAAGATCTCGATCCTGTAGTGAAAGCCGAACAAGCCCTCTGCGCGCGCCCGATCCCTCAGTGCCGGGTCGAACGGGCTGAGGATGCGGATCCGCGAGGAGGGCTGCGGCAGATCGCCGAGGCCCTCCAGCGCCGCCTCGCTCGAGAAGACGCGCCGGGTGCGCCCATCGGCCATCTCGACATCGACCTCGATGAGGCGGCCCTCTTCGAGCGCGGCGGTGCACCACGCTTTCGCTTCGTCACGCCTGACGATTTCGAAGAAGGCCGCGATCTCTCCGCTGGTGCCGAAGCCGAGGCGGTCCAGCGCGGCGGACATGGCCCAATCGACGATTTCACCGTCGCTCCGCCGGGCGTTCAGGTATTCGGGCGGGATGACCCGTTCGGCGAGATCGTATTGCTTGCGGAACCCCTGCCGGTGACAGATGGCGAGCCGCCCGGAGCGCCACAGGAATTCAAGCGCCGTCTTGGAGGGGTGCCAATCCCACCAGCCCGAAGAGCCCTTGGCTTCGCCGGCGCCAACATCCAGTGACGAGGTCGGGCCACGCTCCGCGACATGGGAAAGCACGGTGTCAAGTTCGTCCCGCCATCCCTCGCGTCGGCAGGCAGGCCAGCGGGCCTGCATCCGGGCTTCGTCCCGTTCGAATTTCAGCCGCCACATCGGGTAGAACTTCATCGGGATCACGGCGGCATCGTGGGTCCAGTGCTCAAAGGCGCTTCGCCTTTTGGCAACCAGCCGTTCGAGCGCGGATGGGCGATAGCGGCCACGTCTGGACCAGAGGATCAGATCATGTGCGCGGGCCAGCGTATTGACGCTGTCGACCTGAACGAAGCCAAGCTGCTCGAGGACGTGTTCCAGATCTTTAGCCCGGCCCGAACCCGTGTCAGGGTCGAGCAGAAGATGCCGGTCGAGGAAGAGACGCCGGGCGGTCTTGTTGTCGAGGCGCGGGCGGGACATGCCCAGACCCTAGAGGCCCGCGTCGCAAAGGGCACGTTCGAAATGCGCCTGTCCCAAACCTGGGGCCAGCGCGCGTTCTGCGTCACTCCACCGTGATGGTCACGGGATCGCTCGTCACCGGCGGGTCGTGCGGCACGTGGTTCGCATCGCCGAGCAGAAGCTGCAGCCTGTGCTCGCCCGTCGGGAGTTCGGTTGTGACCTGCGTTTGCCCACCGCCGAAATGCACGATCTGATCCGTGGCCGGCAGGTTCGCGTCAAGATCGACGCTGTCCAGTTCGGTGTTGATCAGCAAATGGTGGTGGCCGGTATTCTCGGCGTCGGTTCCAGCCGGGGCGATGCCCATCCCCTCGAGGCCGAAGACGATTGTGACCGGGTTGGATACGGTTTCCCCGTCCGAAGGCGAGATGATGTAGGCGCGGGCATCCTCGGGTGCGGGTGTGCGGTGGTCCGATGCGTGCGCTGCACTTGCAAGTGCAAGCCCGGCTCCGAGCATGAGAGCATGCGGTTTCATGAAAGCCTCCCTGATTGGTCAGGCTTCCATCCTAGCACGGTGACGCGCGGGCTGCTGTGACGCTTGCGCGAGCGATGAGAGGACGCGCCTCCTCGCCTGTGCGTGCACCCGCCACGCAATTTGATGGCGGATGCACGGAATGTTTGAGATCAAGCCGCTTTCTTGCGGCGCGGGCGACGCGCTCGACCACGCCCACCCGGCGCCTGCGCGTTCGGTTTACCAGCGCCGCCGCCCTTGCCACGCCGCGAGCGGCCCGGTTTGCTGCCGCCCGGCGCGCGCCCGTCGATGAGCGGCGATGTGCCGCTTGCGACAGGCACCTCGATTTTCATCAGGCGCTGGATCTGCGCCAGAAGATCGGCCTCGTCGCTCGCGCAGAACGAAATCGCTTCGCCTTCACGGCCCGCACGCGCCGTCCGCCCGATCCGGTGCACGTAATTGTCCGGCACTTCCGGCAGATCGTAGTTGATGACATAGGCGACGCCCGGAATGTCGATGCCGCGTGCCGCAACGTCGGTCGCGACGAGCACGGTGATGTCTCCGTCCCGGAAGCCCTTGATCGCGCGGTCGCGTTGACCCTGGCTCTTGTTGCCGTGGATCGAGGCGGCATTGAAGCCGTCGGCGCGAAGTCCCTTCATCAGCTTCTCTGCGCCATGCTTGGTGCGTGCGAAGACCAGCGTCAGCGCGTTCGGATCCTGGCTCAGGATCTCGCGCAGCTTGCGGGGTTTCTCGGGCTTTTCAAGGAAATGCACAGATTGGGTGATCTTGTCGGCAGCCTTGCCCGGAGGCGAGACCTCGACCCGGCGAGGATCGGTGAGATAGGCGCGCGACAGCTCTTCCATCTGTTTCGGCATCGTCGCCGAGAAGAGCATGGTCTGACGCGGCGTACCGAGCTTCGGCGCGATTTTCCGCAAGGCGTGGATGAAGCCCATGTCGAGCATCTGGTCGGCTTCGTCGAGCACGAGATGCCGGACCTGGCCAAGATCGACCGCGCCGCGATCCATCAGGTCCATCAGGCGGCCCGGCGTCGCAACGAGGATATCCGTGCCGCGCGACAGGATCGAGATCTGCTTGCCGATGGATTGGCCGCCGACGACGGTCGTTACTTTCAGTTTCGTGCCTTCGGTGAGACCGCGCAAGCTCTCGGCGATCTGGTTCACCAGCTCACGCGTCGGTGCGAGGATCAGCGCCTTGGAGGTCTTCGGCAGCGGTTTGCCCGGCTGCGCCAGGAGGTGGTCGATGAGGGGCAGGCCGAAAGCCAGCGTCTTGCCGGTGCCGGTCTGGGCGAGCCCCATGATGTCGTGACCGTCAAGCGCAAGCGGGATCGCCTGGTTCTGGATCGGTGTGGGTTCGGAGAAGCCCGCGCGCTCGAGGGCCGTATTGAGTGCCGGCGCAAGGCCGAGCATGTCGAAATCGAACAATGTATATCCTTTACCAGCCACGCGCGGAAGAAACCCGGCACGGCCGTGATGACAGCCGCATCCTGCGCGGCCAGAGGGTTGACGAAGGCCAATGCGAGTCCGGGCGTATCCCGGGCCAACCGGCCGTCGCGTCAGGAGCCCTGCGTGATGGGGAACTGAAATTCGGTATCGCTGATGGCCCGAACGGGCGCGGCATGCTCACGCGGCAGCGCAGCGATAACAGGCAGATGGGCGAGCGGAGGTGCAAAGTCAATGAAAAAGCTTTGCGGCACCGCTCGGTCGCAGGTGGATCACGTCGAGATGAAGCGCACCTCGCCATCCGCCACGATGCCCGCAGTCAGGCGCCCGGTAGCGTACGCGCCGGTATCGAGCGCAATCCGTCCGTCCTCGGCCGAAGGCGCGTCGACGATCGTATGACCATGCACGACCCAGATGCCGTCGCGCCGGGGCGTCTGCAGGAAGTCGCGATGTCCCCATATCAGTGTCTTTTCCGGTGCGCTGGCGATTGGCTCGGAGGGATCTGCGCCGGCATGAAGAACCGCGACATTCCCGGTCTCATGCAGCACGGGCAGGGCGCGCAGCCACGCGACGAGGTCGTCGCCCATCGCGGTTTTCATCTCGTTGCGCGCCTCGCGCAGCTTCATGCCCCGCGTCATCTCGTTGAGGCCCGTAATGCCGATATCGGCAAGCGTCTGAAGGCCGCCATTGCGGAGCCAGCGCGGCCCCTTTTCCTCGGGGTTGTCGAGAAAGCCCACGAGCATGTCCTCGTGGTTGCCCTTGAGGCTGAGTATCTCCGGGCGCGCCATGAGAAAACGCAACGTGTTTACCGACGAGGGCCCGCGATCAACGTAATCGCCAACGCAGATGACACGCAGATCCGCGGGCAGTTTCGCGAGCAACTCTTCAAGAAGATCCAGCCGTCCGTGAACATCGCCAATCGCCGCGAAAGGTTCATCCGGAGCGGGAGGAGCGAATTCAGGTTTTGATGGTTTGCGAAGCTTCTCGATCAGCGACTTGAACAACAGGGACCTCGGATCTGGAAAGGATGCCCATGGTCCTACCAAGATCGGCGGACCTTGACCACGTGGCGCGTCACACGTCTGTGTCACCCTGCATCTGTGGATAAGTGCCGTATTCAGTACAACCTGTGGCCGACGCGCCACATCATGCCCCGTGCTTGGCGGTTGTGCGCCGACCGCGGGATGCTGTGCTCACGCGAATGATCTATGCATCCTTGAGAATCCGGGGGAGTTCTTGAGTGAAACGTATCGCGGTCATCGCGTTTGTCTCGCTTGCTGCGGGCAGTGCCGTCGAAGCGCAGGACAGCTTCGACGTTCGCTACTCGACCTATGGTTTGCCGGGCATGGTCGACATGCCGACGGCGCTCAGCTTTCCAGACTCCGATCTGTCGGTGACGGTGTCGGACTTCGGCGGCACAAGCCGGATCACTGGCAGTTTCCAGGTGTTGCCGCGGGTCACTGGTTCGTTTCGCTACTCGCGGATCCAAAACTTTTCCGGTCCGGGTGGTGATCTCTTCGATCGCAGCTTCTCTCTGCATGTCCGCCTGCTCGAGGAAACGCGCCGTCGCCCGGCACTGACGCTCGGCGTCAACGATCTTATCGGCACGGGCGTCTACGCATCCGAGTATCTCGTTGCGACGAAGCACCTGACGCCGCGCCTTCGGGTCACGGGCGGCCTGGGATGGGGACGGCTGGGATCGAATAACGGCTTCACCAACCCCTTGGGCTTCCTGAGCGAGACGCTTGAGACACGGCCCAGCCGTGATTTCGGACGGGGCGGCGAAGCCGAACTCGACCAGTTCTTCCGGGGAGACGCCGCTTTCTTTGGCGGAGTCGAGGTAAAGGCCACCGACAAGCTCAGCTTCGCCATCGAATATTCCTCCGACTCCTATGCGCGGGAAGATGGTCCGACCTTCGATTATCGCTCACCCTGGAACTTCGGTCTGACCTACAAGCTGCGCGAGAACGTGAATGTCTCGGCCGCTTATCTTTACGGGTCCGCGCTGGGGGTTCAGGTCACGTTTACAACCAACCCGACCGAGCCGCCTTATGATGGCGGCGGCGATCCTGCGCCATTCCTCGTCACGCCGCGCGCGGATGTCGATGTCGCCGCGCTCGGCTGGACGCAGCCCGACGGCGGAGCAACTGCGGTTGGGCAGCTCGAAGAGGTGCTAGAGGCGGAAGGCGTGCCGCTTCACGGCTTTTCGATCGAGGGTTCCGTTGCGCGTGTCGAGATCGAGAATACCCGCTGGCGCGCCAACGCCCAGGCTATCGGACGCACGGCGCGCGTTCTGACCGGTGCGATGCCGCCGCAAGTAGATACTTTCGTCATTCGTCCGGTCTCCAACGGCATCGCGGGCTCCGAGGTCACCATCCGCAGGGCGGATATGGAGGAGTTGGCATTCTCCCTCGACAATTCGTGGTCGAGCTATGCGCGCGCGCAGATCGAACCGACCACGACACCGTCCCAGCCACTCGCGCGGGTCTATCCGCGGTTCGATTTCGGTCTCGCGCCCTACGCCCAGCCGAGCCTTTTCGACCCAGATGCCCCGGTCCGCGCAGATTTCGGCGTTCAGCTCAACGCACAGTTCGAGCCCGCGCCCGGATTCTTGTTTCGGGGTTCAGTCCGCCAAAAAGTCTTCGGAAATCTAGACGAATCCGATCGTGTTTCAGACTCGGTGCTGCCGCGGGTTCGCAGCGAGACCAACATTTACGAGCGGACAGGTCCGACGGACCTACTGAACCTGACTGGGAGCTATTTCTTCAAGCCAGGGCGTGATCTTTATGGTCGCGTGACTGTTGGCTATCTTGAACGTCATTTCGGTGGGGTTTCGACCGAAGTGCTGTGGAAGCCGGTGGACAGCAATCTCGGGATCGGGGTTGAGGCAAACTACGTCAAGCAGCGCGCGTTCGATCAGGGCTTCGGCTTCCGCGACTACGAAGTCGCGACGGGGCACGCCTCGCTCTACTACGATTTCAACAACGGCTTCGAGGCTCAAGTCGACGCTGGTCGCTACCTTGCCGGTGATTGGGGCGCGACACTGACGATCAACAGGACCTTCAAGAATGGCTGGAAGATCGGTGCGTTCGCCACGCTCACCGACGTGCCTTTCGAGGAGTTCGGCGAAGGATCATTCGACAAGGGGCTCCTGCTGACCATCCCGCTCGATTGGGCGCGCGGCGATCCGACCCGTCAGAATTTCGGCTACGCGCTCCGGCCCATTTTGCGAGACGGCGGCGCGCGGTTGTCGATCCGCGACCGGCTCTATGAGAAGGTCAATCAGTCGCATGAGCAAGAGCTCCGCGACGGTTGGGGGAGGTTCTGGAAGTGATCCGTGTTCTCCCCATCTGCGCTATGGCTGCCCTCGCTGCCTGTGCCAGCACGCCGCCCTTCGGGTCTTTTCGGGCCGGGCTGACGCCAGAACTCGTGGCCACCGTGGACGCGCCGCTCCTCTATGTCGGTGTCGAAGGGCTCGGCCGCGAATCCACTGTCCAGCCGATCGAGACACTGGACGGTGTCACCACATGGCGCACGCCGGACGGCACCTCGGCGATTTCGACCCGCGACGGGCTTGTCGTCGCGACCCGCTCGCTCGGCGACGATTTGATGTCGGCCGATCTGGCGGGCTCCATTGCCGCTTCGAATGGGCAGGGGGGAGACGGGTATTACCCGCGCTTCCACACTACCCTGGACGGTGAATACCAGACGGAATTCCGGAGCTTCCAGTGCATCGTGACGGCGCGAGAGCCGGAGACCCTGAATATCCTGGGAACAGCGCGCGCCACGATTCGCACCGACGAGACATGCGCCACGCCAAGTTTCGACGTCACGAACAGCTATTGGCGCGGGACGGATGGGGAACTCGTGCGGTCCGAGCAGTGGATCAGCGAAGGCACTGGTGTCATCATTACCGAACGACTGAATTGATCCGCAGGCGGCGCCATGCGGGAGGAAAGGGAACAGCTATGAGGAAAGCGCTCATCGGATCGGCGTTGATAGTCGCCGCAATGACGCTCGGTGCGTGCGGCGTGAGTTACAACAGTCCGTCCGTCAGCCAGCAGGCCGGCGGAGCGGATGTGCGGGTGGTGGATATCGATCCGCAAACGCTGCTCGTTGCCAACCGCGCGCCTTACACGCCCAAATCCCTGCCGGAAGTCTTCTATGCAGCGGCCGGTGGTGGTCAGCTGCGCGGCGCTGGCGCGCTGCCCGAAGAGCCGTTCCTGCCCGACGAGCGGCGCCAGCCGCTGGAGTTGCGCGTGCCGCCGCAAATCCCGACCGAGCCCTACCGCATCGGCGTTGGCGATGTTCTTCTTCTCGCGACGAAATCCGCCGGATCGACGGTTGAGGAATTGTCCGGTCTTCTTGCCGCTCAGAACGCGCGGCAGGGCTACACTGTTCGCGACGACGGTGCGATCGCCATACCCGATATCGGCCCGGTGCAGGTCGCTGGCATGACCATCGAGGAAGCCGAAGCGATGCTGTTCGACGCGCTCGTGTCGAACCAGATCGACCCGGCCTTCTCGCTTGAGGTGGCCGAGTTCAACTCCAAGCGCGTCGCGGTCGGCGGGGCTGTGGGTGATCCGACAATCGTGCCGATCACGCTCAATACCCTGGATCTCGGTGAGGCGATCACCGCCGCCGGCGGCATTCAGGTCTCCAACGAGGAATTCGCCTCGATCCGCATCTACCGCGATGGATCGCTCTACCAGATCCCGTTCGAGGACTTCCTCTCGCGGCCGGACCTTCAGCGCATTCGTCTGACGAATGGCGACGCGGTCTACGTCGATACGAGCTACGATCTCCAGCAAGCGCTCGAGTTCTATCGCACCCGAATTGACGTCATCAACATTCGCCGCGATGCGCGCCAGTCTGCTATTCAGGAACTTCAAGCTGAAGTCGGCCTCCGCCGCGCTCAGCTGAACGAGCTGAGAGACAACTTCAGATCGCGGCTGGAGCTGGATGCCGAGGATCGTGACTATGTCTATCTTGCCGGCGAGGTAACCGAGCAGAGTCGCTTCGTCATGCCGTTCAACCAGCAGACAACCTTGGCGGATGTCATTTACGGCAATGGCGGGTTCCCGACGACAACCGGCGATCCTTCGGAAATCTACATCTTGCGGTCGTCCTCCAACCCGGCAGAGTTCGGCGCCGTCACAGCTTGGCACCTGAACGCGCGGAATGCGGCGAACCTCACGCTCGCGACGCGCTTCGAGATGCGCCCGAACGACGTGGTCTTCATCGAGGAGCAGCCGATCACCAAGTGGAACCGCGCCTTGCAGCAGGCCCTCCCGACGCTGATCAACACCGCCGCATCTGCCGCGCGGCAGGGGTTGGCGAACTAGGCTGACGCTGGGAAATCAAGGCCGCGCCGACCTCGTTGGCGCGGCTTTGTTGTTTGCATTACTGCAATCCCGAATTTTACGAGTTGGGCGAAATCGGGCGCCTCTGACCCGATTATCGCCTTAATTGCATCACGATTGAGCTCGACACTCACAGGGCATGAGACGGGGATCCGTCCCTCAAAAGCCTGGGAGAGCCTGATGCGTATTCTTGCGGTAGACGACGATCCGATTATCCTCGAACTGGTGACCACGGTTCTGAGCGATGCCGGTTACGAGGATGTCGTGACCGCTGGCTCGGCGGAGCAGGCGATGACGGTGATTTCCACGGTCGAGCGCCCGTTCGAATGCTTCCTTCTGGATATCTTGATGCCGGGCATCGACGGCGTCGCGCTTTGCGGCGAGATCCGTGCGAACCCGCTCTACAGGGCAACGCCGATCCTGATGGTCTCGCGTCTCGATGAGAAACACCATTTCGACCGTGCTTTCGCGGCGGGGGCGAGCGACTATGTCACCAAGCCGTTCGACGCGACCGAGTTCCGCGTGCGCCTTGGCCTGGCCGAGCAGATGCAGCGCCAGCAAGCGCAGCTGGCCGCGGCGCAGCACGGCAAGCCGGACCGCGAGAAGCCGCGCCTCTCCGAGGCCTTCAGGCTGGATGATGTGCCCTTTTCCATCGCGAACCATGCGCTGGAAAGCTACCTGCAAGGTGTCCCGGGCGGTGTCGGCGGCATGCAGTGCTTCGCGCTCAAGCTTGCCAACGCGGTTGAAATCCATCGGAAGGCTTCAGGCAACGATTATGAATTCGTGATCAACTCTCTGGCCGATGCGGTCACCGAAGTACTGGCGGGCGCAAACTACTTCATTTCCCATTCCGGCAACGGGGTCATCAGCTTCGTCGTTCATGGGGCGATCGACATGACCGAGGAGGAAGTGGCCCGGGCCGTGATGACCGAAGTCGGGATGCTCGATCTGCGTCTTGCCGATGGATCGCAGGTCAGCCCCGATGTCGTCGTCGGCTCAAGCAGCGTCTCGCGTCTCACCTCGCGGTCCGCGCGCATTGCCACGATGCGCGAGGCGGTGATGAACGCGGAAGGCATCGCCGACGCGGTTGCGGGAGGCAAGATCGTTCTTCAGGAACAGCCGCGCGACTCGCTGCTTGATCGCCTCTTCGGAGGTCTGGCAGCATGAGTTCCATGGCCAGTGAACGAAACCTTCAGCCCGCCCTCGACGCGATCCGCGTAAAATTCCTCGCAAGCCTCGAAACCCGGCTTGCGGAGCTCGATGCGCTCACGACCATGATAAAGTCTGGCGACAAGGGCTCGCGTGTCTGGGAAGAAGTGCGCCTTCGCGTTCACCGTATCGCGGGTGTCGCGGGGTCATTGGGCTTTCCTGCGCTCGGGGCACGTTCTGCGCGTCTCGATACCGCGATCGAGCAGTACATCGCCGAGCCGAGCAGCGCCGACGAGGCGACGATCCTCGCCGCTCTCGATGATCTTCTCGACGATATAGACGCGATCCTCGAAGACGGAAACTAGGTGTCATGCTCCGCCAGCATGTCCCGCAGCTGGTCGGTCAACGTCATCGGGTCGAAGGGTTTGGTCACGAATCCGATCGCATCCGTGCGCGCCATCAGGGCGTGCGAGCTGTCCTCCGTCTGCGCCGTCATGAAGATCGCCGGCACGGTTTTCAGATGGTCGAATTCTCGCAATTTGCCGAGCGTCTCTTCCCCGCTCATCTCCGGCATCATCTGATCGAGAAGCAGAAGATCGGGCGTCAGCGACGGGGCCGCGTCGAGGGCGGCCTTGCCGCCGGCATATTGATCGACCTGCAGGCCGCCGATCATTTCGAGCGCCAAGCGCGCGATCTCTCGAATGTCGGCATCGTCCTCTACGTGAAGGATGCTGGAAAGCTGCGTCACGCCGTGCCCCTTTTGCCAAAGTCGTGGGATGCTGCAACCACCCTGACGGGCAAATGCGGCAGAAATTCGTTGTATGCCGGCAACATTCGAGCTTCCATCGCACGACACAGGACTGTTTCGAAGCTGTCCTCGTCACACAATCTACCGAAGCGGGCAAGTCGCAACGAAAAAACACTATCAGGCAGGCGACAGTGAACCTTCGGAACTTGATCTGGCATCGGCGGCACATCGTGCTTGCAGTCGCGATCATCGCCGCAGTGGGCGTTGCGAGCAGTTTTTCCGTGTATCTTATGGCAAAGCAGGAGCGTGCGGAAGCGATCCTTGAGACGCATGAGCGCGCCGAGACGATCTCTGCCGAGCTGGAAAAGGGATTCCAACAGGTTCTGCTTGTCGCGCGCGGCGTCGCCGCTGCACTCGCGCGGGATACGAGGGTTGATAAGACGCTTTACGCCGATATCGTCGCGCGGGTGGCTCCGAACTCCGACGATGCGGTCGTCGAGTTCCTCAACATCGCCTTTTCGCGCGACCTCATCGTGCAGCAGGTCTATCCCCGGGCAGCAAATGCGGAGGTTCTTGGCCTCGACTACCGCGATTATCCCGATCAGCTGAGCCATGTCCGGCAGGCGCTGGACAATGCGGATGCCGTGATGATTGCACCGGTGGATCTCGTGCAGGGCGCGAAGGGCGCGATTGCGCGGATGCGTGTGGAGGATGTCCGGACGGAGGAGATCACGGGCGTGGTCTCGGTGGTGGCGACACTGGATTCGCTCTTTACGAAGGCGAATGACATCGCAGAACGGGACGGCCTCAATTTACAGGTCATTAAGACCGGCCCGACCAGTGAGCCGATGATTGTCTTCGGTGACGCGCCGCGAATGAATGCAGAGCCGGTCGTGATCGACTTCGATGTCCTGGATGAAACCTGGCAAATGCGGCTCGTCCCGCAGGAGGGCTGGGCGATCGCGCCTGCCGATGCGGCCTTCGTGTTCATTTTCTTCGGTGCGCTCGGCGGGTCGGTGTTTCTGCTTTTTTTGTATATCGACCGGACCGAAAGCATCCGCAGAAGTGCCGAGGAGAACCTGCATACCGCGATTGATGCCATCAATGACGGCTTTGCGCTCTACGACAAGGACGACCGTCTCGTTCTGTGCAACGATACGTACAAGAGCTTCTATCCCCGCAGCGCCGATGCGATCGTGCCGGGCGCCACCTTCGCCGAAATACTCGAAAAGGGGCTGCGGAACGGCGAATACCGCGATGCCTATGGCCGCGAAGGTGAATACACGGCAGAGCGCATGGCCGCCCATACCGGCAGCAATTCCACCTTCGTCGAAGAGCTCGATGACGGTCGCTGGCTGAAGATCTCGGAGCGTAAGCTCTCTGATGGAAGCCGGGTCGGGTTCCGCGTCGATATCACCGAACTCATGGAAGCGCGCCGCGCCGCCGAAGCGGGAAGCCGGGCCAAATCGGCTTTTCTCGACCGGATGAGCCACGAATTACGCACGCCGCTTTCCGTTCTCATGGGCTACGCGGCCTTCCTTTCGAAGCCCGAGCGACTGGCGGGCCGCCGCGCCCTGGAAGACCACGCCCCGGACGCGGAGCTTGCCGCCTATGATGCCGAGATCACGTCCCACGCGGAACACATCACGCGCTCGTCGCGCCAGCTTCTGTCGCTGATCGACCGCGTTCTTCAAGTAAGCCGGGCCGAGCAGGAGAGCTTCGAGGCTGGAGGGCAGCTGTCTCTCGATCTGATTCTCGACGATCTCGTGCGTGCGTTCGAAGTGCGTGCCGGGGATCGGTGCACCCTTGAGCTGCACAAGGCCGGATCCATTGCGACGGTCGATCACGGCGACACGGTACGCAAGGCGCTCAGCGAGATCTTGCGCCATTGCGTCGACGGGTTCCTCTCGGCGCATGTCGAAATGAGCGTCGCTGCACAGTCCGATACGATCAAGATTGCAGTCGAGATCGCCGGAGAACGGAACGCGCAAACGCCAGACGAAACTATCGTCGAGCCGTTTCCTAAGCAGAAGGTTCCATCGAGCCATCGCGACATGATGAGCCTCGAGCTGGCCATCGCCGAGCGTCTGGTCCTGCGGCTCGGGGGGCGCTTCGAGTATCGCCGCGATAGTGCCGCGCGCGATCTTGTCGATGTGACGCTGCCAAAGCCGAAAGATCGGGAGGTCGAGAATGCGGCATGAGGTCGAAAACGGGTCAGGCCTCTGCCCAAGTCTTGTCAGAATTCGCCTGTAACAACGTCACTGCATCCTGGAGAGCGCAAGTAAGGGGTTGTAATGATTAAATTTTCAAAGCGGATTGGCGCGCTAGGTCAGCGCAGGAATCTCGGTCTTGCGCTGGTTTTGGGCGGTATTTTCGGCGCATTCGCCGCGCTCAGCCTGGCGGAATTCGGCTATGATGGCGGCCTTCCGCTCGATCTGTACCTGCTGATGACAGCGACGCTGATCGTATCGGCCGGGGCGTTCTTCCAGCTCCATCTCTACAACCGTCAGCAGGAACAGAAACTCGAGCTGGAGCGCAAGGAAAACGCCGTCATGCGTATGGCGCTCGACACCCACGCGATTGTCTCGGTAACGGATTCGCAAGGGCGGATAATCGACGTGAATTCCCGCTTCACGGAACTGACAGGCTACGAGCGCAACGAAATCATCGGTCGCACGCCCCGGTTCCTGCACGAAAGCGAAGAGGGTACGCAGACCTTCCACATGATCCGCGCTGCTCTCGATCAGGGCAGGACATGGCATGGCGAGCATTGCTCGATCAGCAAAACCGGCGAGAAGCGCTGGTTCGAGGTGACTGTCGTTCCGATGATGAGCCAGCGCCGCGAATTGGTGAAGGCGATCTCCGTTCGAACCGACGTGACCGAACAACGTGCCGCGGAAGCCGACCGCCAGATGAGCGCGATCCTCGACAACATGCAGGACGAGGTGTTCATCTACCGGGCCCGCGATCTGCGTATGCACTATATGAACGAGGCTGCCTGTGCGCGGTTCGGCTGGAAAACGGCCGATGTGAAGTCCAAAACCATGACGGACATCCGCGGCGATTTCGACGAGGCGCGCTTCCGGCGTCACCTTGCCCCGCTTTTTTCCGGGTCGGTCACGACCACCTATCTTCAGGGCCAGCATTCCGGCGATCCGGTCGAGGTGGCGACCAGTCTTTTCGAGGCCGTCGACGGCGAGAAGCTGCTGATCTCGGTCCTGCGCGACATCCGGGAACGCGAAGCGCTCGCGCGGGCGAAACTCTCCTCGGTGTCGGTCGTCAGTCACGAGCTCCGCACGCCGCTCACCGCGATTTCCGGCGCGATCAAGATGCTCAAGGGCCGGTTCAGCGACGAATACAGCAAGCAGGTCGGCGGCATTGTCGATATCGCCGAGCGGAATTGCGAACGTCTTCTGTTCATCGTGAACGACATCCTCGATCTGGAGAAGATCGAGGCCGGCAAGATGTCCTTCGACAAGAAACCCCTCGCGATTGATGCCCTGGCGAGCGAGGCGATCAGCAGCCTGCAGCCTTATGCATCGGAGCTGGGTGTGCGCCTTTCGCTCGAGACGCAGGTCGAGGACGCGATGGTCGAGGCGGATGCCTCCCGCATGATGCAGGTCATGTCCAATCTTCTGTCGAACGCGGCGAAGTATTCGTCCGAAGGCGATGTCGTGAACGTCGCCGTCACGGCAACCGACGGCGGCTGGCGCGTTGCGGTCAAAGATCATGGGCCCGGTATCGGTCCCGAAGATCAGGCGAAACTCTTCAACACGTTCGCGCAGATCAATGCGGCCGACGGCAAGAAGCGTCTCGGCACAGGGCTCGGGCTCGCGATCACCCGGCGCATTCTCGACAATCACGGGGCGCGGATCGGGGTGGACAGCGTCGTCGGCAAAGGCTCCACGTTCTACTTCGAAATCCCGAAATACGTCGAAAATGCCGAGGCCGAGACGGTAATCGCCGCCTGATCGGACCTGCGCCACCTGTGACCGTGGACCAGCGGCGCGCGTTCTTGTAGAGGTCGGCCGACTGACCGCAAAGGACGAAGGCCATGACCGAAAACGCGTATCCGGATATTGTGTATACAAAGGTAGACGAAGCGCCGGAGCTTGCCTCCCACTCGCTTCTGCCGATCATCCGCAGCTTCACCGATGCCGCTGGCGTTACCGTCGGAATGAAGGACATCTCGCTGGCCGGCCGTATCCTTGCCGCCTTCCCCGAGCGGCTCTCGGACGACCAGAAGCAGAGCGACGATCTGGCCGAGCTTGGCCGAATCGTGAAGCAGCCGGACGCCAACGTCATCAAGCTGCCCAACATCTCGGCCTCCGTGCCGCAGCTCGTCGCCGCCGTGCGCGAGCTTCAGGGGCAGGGCTACGACATTCCCGACTATCCCGAAGAGCCGGGCACCGATGCCGAGAAGGACATCCGCGCACGATATGACGCGATCAAGGGTTCGGCCGTGAACCCGGTCCTGCGCGAAGGCAATTCGGATCGCCGGGCCGCCGCCGCCGTCAAGAAATACGCAATGGCGAACCCGCATTCGATGGGCGAATGGTCGTCTGACAGCAAGACGCATGTCTCCTCGATGTCGGAAGGCGACTTCTACTCGAACGAGAAATCCGCAACGCTCAGCGCCGCGCAGGCGGGCAAAGCGACGATCGAGCACGTCGCCGAGGATGGCTCCGTGACCGTACTGAAAGAGGGCGTCGATTTCCCCGAAGGCACCGTGGTCGACGCCACCTTCATGTCGGCGGCCAAGCTCGATGCGTTCCTCGCCGACCAGATTGCGAAGACCAAGGAGGAGGGCATCCTCTTCTCGCTGCATATGAAGGCGACGATGATGAAGGTCTCCGATCCGATCATCTTCGGCCACGCGGTGAAGGAATTCCTCAAGCCCGTTTTCGAGAAATACGGCGACAAGCTGAAGGCCGCGGGCGTGAACCCGAATTCCGGCATCGGCGACATGATGAACCGTGTCGCCGAGATGGACGAGCGCGCCGAGATCGAAGCCGAGATCAAGCGCGTAATGGACGAGCGTCCGGCCATGTACATGGTCGACAGCGGCAAGGGCATCTCGAACCTGCATGTTCCATCGGACGTCATCATCGACGCGTCCATGCCGGCAGTCATCCGTGCAGGCGGCAAGGGCTGGGGGCCGGACGACGCGCAGCACGACACCAACTGCGTCATCCCCGACAGCTCCTACGCGCCGGTCTACGATGAGACGATTCGCTACTTCAAGGAGACGGGCGCTCTCGATCCGACGACCTCGGGCACGGTGCAGAATATCGGCCTGATGGCACAGAAGGCCGAGGAATACGGCTCGCACCCGACGACCTTCGAGATCCCCGCGAAGGGCAACGTGCGCCTCAAGACCGCCAATGGCGACATCCTGCACGAGCACGCGGTCGAGCCCGGCGATATCTGGCGTTCCGCCTCTGCCAAGAAGGCCCCGATCGAGGATTGGGTGAAGCTCGCCATCGAGCGGCAGAAGGCGGAAGGCTGCGAGGCCATCTTCTGGCTCGATGCGAACCGTGCCCATGACGCTGAGCTCATCTCCTTCGTGAAGCCCATTCTCGAAGCCGAGGGCGTCTCCGACAAGTTCCAGATCATGGCGCCACGCGAGGCGACCCGCCAGACTTTGGAGACGATCCGCAAAGGCGAGAACTCCATCGCGATCACCGGCAACGTGCTGCGCGACTATCTCACGGACCTCTTCCCGATCCTGGAGCTTGGCACCTCGGCCAAGATGCTCTCCATCGTGAAGCTGATGAATGGCGGCGGCCTCTTCGAGACCGGCGCGGGCGGCTCGGCTCCGAAGCACGTCCAGCAGCTCGTCGAAGAGAACCACCTGCGCTGGGACAGCCTGGGCGAGTTCTGCGCGCTGGCCGAAAGCCTGAAGTTCCTCGCCGATCAGCGCGGGAACGACAAGGCGCGCGTGCTGGGCAAGGGCGTCGAGGTCGCGACCCAAGGCGTGCTCGACCACGACCGGTCGCCGTCGCGGAAGGTCGGCCAGCCCGATAACCGCGACAGCCATTTCTGGTTCGCGCTTTACTGGGCCGACGCATTGGCCGCGCAGACCGAGGATGCCGAGATCGCCCAGCATTTCGCGCCCATCGCCAAGGCGCTGCGCGAGAATGCCGATGCGATCGTGGCCGAGCTTGCCGAAGCGCAGGGTCAAAAGGTCGATCTTGGCGGCTACTATCACACGGACGAGGCCAAGACCTCGGCGGTGATGCGCCCGTCCAGGACGCTGAACGAGATCATCGGCTAACCTCCAGCCCGAATTTGCAAAGTTGCGCCCGCCGGTTTGCAGATCGGCGGGCGTTTTCATGCCCGGCAGCGGTTTTCGCGCCGGCGCGCTGCCGCTAGGCTCGACCCGTCACACCTTCAGGAGCTGAGATGCGCGCCTTCTTCGACGACCGCCAGATGAAGCACGAACCCAAGGGCCGCCTCGTTGCGGGTGTGATGAAGCCCTCGCCCGAGGAGCCCGAACGCGCCGTGCGCCTCAAGCGCGGGGCCGAGGCGGCGGGCTACATTGTCGAAGCGCCCGGCGATTACGGGCTTGGCCCTATCGCCCGGATTCACGATCCGGCCTATATCCGCTTTCTCGAGACGATTCACGAGCGCTGGGCGCGGCTCGACGGAGCCTCCGAAGAGGTCATGCCGAACGTGCATCCGGCCAACCGCACGGACAGCTATCCGGCCTCGCCGGTCGGACTTGCGGGCTTTCACATGGCCGATACGGCGTGCCCGATCGGCCCCGACACATGGTTCTCGGCCTATTGGTCGGCACAGGCCGCGCTGTCGGCGGCTGATGCGCTGATGACGGGGGAGCGCGGGGCCTACGCGCTGTGCCGCCCGCCGGGGCATCACGCGTTCGCCGATCTGGCAGGTGGTTTTTGTTATCTGAACAATTCAGCCATCGCGGCAGAGCATCTGACCCGCGCCGGCCGCCGTGTCGCGATCCTCGATGTGGACGTGCATCACGGCAATGGCACGCAAGGCATCTTCTACTCCCGAGGCGACGTGCTGACAGTATCGATCCACGCCGATCCGATGGGGTTCTACCCGTTTTACTGGGGTCACGCGCATGAACGGGGGGAAGGTGCCGGGCGCGGCGCGAACCTCAATCTGCCGCTGGCGCGCGGGCAGGGAGATGCAGAGTTCCTGGACGCGCTCAGCCCGGCACTCGCGCAGATCCGCGCCTTCGGGACGGACGCGCTGGTGATCGCGCTGGGGCTCGACGCATACGAGGGCGATCCGCTCAAGGGGCTTGCGGTGACGACCGAGGGGTTCGCCCGCATCGGTGCAGCCATCGCGGAGGCGGGTATGCCCACGCTCTTCGTGCAGGAGGGCGGCTACCTGTCAAAGGCGCTCGAGCACAATCTGACCTCGGTCCTCGGTGGCTTTCACGGGGCCTGATCGCGCCGCGCGAGCAAAACCGAATGATAATCGCAGTCCGGGTCTTCTGCCAAGAAGGACACGACCGACAGTCCCGCCTCCGCAAGGCGCGAGGCATACTCGTCGGGCGACAGGCTCGCATGATAGACGGGATCGGTGCCCACATGCCCGAAGGCCTCACCTGCAGAGGGGCCGACAGTCAACATTAGCGGTGCGCCGGGTTTCAGATGCCGGGCCAAGCGCGGAATGACGGATCGCTGCTCGGCCGCAGTCAGGTGGAAGAACGCGTCCCAGGACAACGCCCCGTCGAACACCTGCCCGAGTTCGAGATCGCGCATATCCGCGACGCGCCAATCGCCGTCCGGCGCGTGACGGCGCGCGCGATCGATCATGGGCGCTGCGGCATCGATCCCGGTGACGCGCATTCCGGAGTCGCGAAGATAGGCGGCGATCGGCCGGCCTGTCCCGCAGCCGATATCGAGCACCTGACCGCCCTCCGGCACAAGCGCGAGGAAGCGATCGAGCCAAGCCTTCTCGAACAAGACTTGCGGCCGGGTCGCATCGAAGAAGGCCGCCTGACCTTCGTAGACGCGCACGGTATCGCGGGCATCGGCGCGCTTGGGGTGGTTTTCCATATGGCAAGCCTACATCGAAAGGCAGTGGCGCGACATCCGTGCCGCCTCGCATCTGTTGTGCCGCTCTCCGGCAGCACGTATAGGCGCGTCATGTGGGCTTTGTCTTTATAGGTTGCGGGCGATGCGCTTATCACGAACGCAGCTCCGCATCGTCCAGATCCTCGTGAGCCTCACACTGCTCACGCTGCTCTGGCTGGCGGTGGACGGGCAGCAAGCCCTCAGGATTCTGCGTCGCGCGGATTGGAGCTGGATCGTGCTCGCCTGGGGTGTGATGACCCTTCAGACCGTGCTTTCTGCGCTGCGCTGGAAGCTCATCGCGGCCAAGCTCGGACAAAGCTTTTCCTATATTCACGCCCTATCCGAATATTACCTCTCGCAATTCGTGAACCAGTCGCTTCCGGGCGGCATGGTAGGAGATGCGGGCCGGGCGTATCGGGCGCGGAAGCAAGCCGGGCTTCTGCGCGCGGCGCAGGGGGTGTTCTTCGAACGTCTCTCGCAGCAGGCGGGGATCTTCGCGGTCTTTGCCGTGACCTATGTGGTGACGATCGTGCAGCCGGGGGGATTGCGCTGGCCGGTCTGGCTCACCTCGATTACCGCGCCGTTCCTCCTGATCTGCCTCGGGCTGCCGTTCATCCTTTATTTCGGCTGGCTTTTGCCGGGCCCGCAACGACGCGCGCTCGAAGACCTTTGGTCATCACTCGAAGCCTCGCTCGTCAAACCGCGTATCCTGGCCTATCAGGCGCCGCTGGCGCTGGTCACGGCGGCCTGCAACATCTTCGCCTTCTATGCCTGTGCGCGTTCGATCGGGGTCGAATTACCCCTTGTGGCCGTGCTTGGCCTTGTCCCGCTCATCCTTTTCATGATGCTGGTGCCGGTCACGGTTTCGGGCTGGGGGCTGCGCGAAGGGGTGGCGGCCGCGCTCTTCCCGATCGTTGGCGCGAGCGGCTATTCGGGCCTCGCCGCGTCCATCGCCTTCGGGCTCGTGTTTCTTGCGGCGGTGCTGCCCGGCGTTCTTCCGATCCTTTTCCGAAGACGCCGCGTTGAGGAGGAGAGGGGAGCGAGCTAACTCCCTATCCGATAGCCGAAAGCGAGAGTGTGATGCCAGTAACCGCCGGTCCCGTCCTGATCTTCCGCCATTTGACTGACCGCGCGCTGGAACTGGCCGCGCTCGTCCTGACGGATGACGCCACACCGCCCGAGCCGCTAGAGACCGGCGAGAGCAGGATCGCGCCGACCGAGCTTGCAATGATCGACGGGCAGGGTGTGTGGCGGTTCGACTTCGCGTTGCCGCGCGGCGGGCAGCACGGCTACAGCTTCGGCGGACAGAGCTACCCGGTCGCGACCGATTTCGAGGACGATCTTCGGATCGGTTTCGTGTCCTGCAACGGAGAGGAGCATGGCGATCTCGGCCGCGAAGACGGCGAGCGCAACGCGATGTGGCGGCACATGCACGAGGCGCATCGCCGCGAGCCCTTGCACCTTTTGCTGCACGGGGGCGATCAGGTCTATGCGGACGAGGTGACGGACGGCCACCCGCTGAGTGACGATTGGCCCGAAGACCTGCGGAGCGATGTCCCCGAGGCAGAGCTCGACGATCTTTCCGCGCATCTGCGCCGCGGCTTCCTCGATCGCTACACACGGACCTACGCGGGCTCGGGCTTTGCCCGGATGACCGCCGAAGTGCCGTCGCTGATGATGTGGGACGATCACGATATCTGCGACGGGTGGGGCTCGCTCGGTCCGGACGTGGAAAAGACGCCGGTGGCAAAACGGCTTTTCGCGGCGGCGCGGGAGGCTTTCCTGCTCTACCAGCACGCCGCGACCGAGGCGGATGTGCCCGACCTGTTTCTCGATCCCGAGGGGCGGAGCCTCGGCTTCCGCCGGGATCTGCCGGGCGTGACGCTGCTCGCCCCGGATCTGCGCTCCGAGCGCACGCTCGACCGGATCATGGGCGAGACGGGCTGGCGGCTCTTCGACGACACCCGCGCGGATGTCGCCGAACGGGTGCTGATGATCTCGTCGGTGCCGCTTCTGGGGCCACGTCTGTCGATCCTCGAGAAGATGATGAACGCGATCCCTACGATGCAGAAATACGAGGACGATCTGCGTGATCAGTGGCAAAGCTACGCCCATCGCGAGGAGTGGAGGCGAATGTTGCGCGCCGTGATCGATATGGAGGCTGCGGGCAGCGACGTGACCGCGCTTTCGGGCGAGATTCACCTTGCCACGCGCGCGACGCTCGCCAGCCCGCGCGGCCCTGTGCACCAGCTCGTCGCATCGGGCATCTCGCATCGCGCGCCGCCAAAGGCCTGGGCCTGGACGCTTGGAACGCTGGCGCGGCTTGGCGAAGCGCCGCTGCCCGAACACCCGATCCGTATCGTGCCGTTGCCGGGGCGGGGCACGAACTACACCGCCGAGCGGAATTATCTCGTGGTGGAGCGCCGAGGCGGTGAGTGGCGCGCGCGCTGGGCGCTGGAAGACAGCGGCCTGACGCCGGAACTCTCACTCTAGAGGCGCCGCGCCGAGGGCGCGGCGGCGAGGGCTCTGCCCTCGCGCTCCCGCGGTATTTCCGCCAACCCAAAGAGGGCGCGCGGTCGCTCAGCCCAGATAGACGCGGCCCTTGGGATAGCGCACGCGCGCGACGGAATGGGTGGCGAGAAAGAAGCCCAGCGTCAGCGGTCCGACGCGCCCCAGGAACATCACCACCATGATCATCGCGCGACCGACCGTGTCGAGGTCTCCGGTCGCGCCCATCGACAAGCCGACTGTTCCGAAGGCCGAGACCACCTCGAAGGCGAGGGTCAGGAACGTGCCGTCATGTGTGATCGAGACGACGAACAGGGCGACGAAGACGATCAGGATCGACACCACGGTGAGCGCCAGGACCTTCATCACCTCTTCGAGGCCGAGACTGCGTCCAAAGGCGTTGAGCTCGGTGCTTTTGCGGAAAAAGGCGATGGTGGCGAGGACGAGCACGATGGCCGTCGTCACCTTGATGCCGCCCGCTGTCGAGGTCGAGCCGCCGCCGATCAGCATCAGCGTCATGGTCATGAGCGCGGTCGCGTCATGCATCTCGCCGGTATTGATCGTGTTGAACCCCGCGGTGCGCGGCGTGACCGCCTGGAACCAGCTCGCCGTGATCTTGCCCCAGAGGTTCAATTCTCCCAGCGTGGCGGGATTGGTCCATTCCAGGAGGGCGAAGGCGAGCCATCCTATGAAGATCAGGCAGACCGAACCGTAAAGCATGATCTTCGTATGCAGCGAGAGCTGCCGCCAGTTCCGGCTCTCATAGATATCGGCAAGGACGACGAAGCCGAGCCCGCCGACGATGAACAGGAGCGGGATCACGAAATTGAACAGCGGATGCGCGGCCCAGGGAATGAGGCTCTGGTCATCGAGCCCGAAGCCCGCATTGTTGAAGGCCGAGATCGCGTGAAAGATCGCGTACCAGGTGCCCTCGGCCCAGCCGAGATCGGGCACGAAGACCGCGAGCAGAAGGACCGCGCCGCCTGCCTCGCAGGTCAGCGCGACCACGAGGATCACGCGGACCAGCTTGATCAGGTCACCGATCGAGGATTGATTGAGGTCCTCGCGCAGGATCAACCGCTGTCCGAGACCGATCTTCACCCCGATCGCCGAAAGGACGAAGACCGCGAAGGTCATGAGGCCAAGCCCGCCGAACTGGATGAGAAGCGCGATCACCACCTGTCCGATGAGCGTGAAGTCCTGTCCCGTCGAGACGACCACGAGCCCCGTCACCGTCACCGCCGATGTCGAGGTGAAAAGCGCATCATAAATCGACACGCCCCCGGTATTGGCAAAGGGCAGGCTCAGGAGAGCCGCGCCAAGAAGGATGACGATCAGGTAAAGGCTGGCCAGAAGTGCCGGCGGAGAGAGCCGGACAAGGCGGTCCAGAAGGCGCGTTCTGACGCCGATATTGGCCATGTCAGAGGCTCGCGGCGAAGCGGCGCAGATCGTTGCGCTGGCCGAGGAGAAGCAGCAGATCGTCCGGTTCGAACGTGCAGGCTTCGCCGTCCTGCGCGAGGAACTTCGTGCCGCGCATCACGCCGATGCAGCGCAGATTGAACTCCGAGCGATGTTCGAGGTCATCGAGGCTTTTGCCTTCGAGGCTCTTGGGAATCCGGAAATTGACCACGTAATACCCGTTGCCGAGGCTGATATAGTCGCGGATCAAGGGGTTGTGCAGCACCTGCGCAACGTGCTGACCGACCTCGACCTCCGGATGCACGATCCGGTCGACGCCGAGCCGCGAGAGGATACGGTGATGGGTCTTGGTGCGCGCCTTGGCCCAGATCTTCTCGACACCGACGAGCTTGAGATTGATCGCCGATAGGATCGACGCTTCGAGATCCGAGCCCATGGCGATGAGGGCCACGTCGCAATCGCCCATGCCCGCCTCTTTCAAGGCCGCGTCGTCGCGCGCATCGACGATCATGGCCTGGCTCAGCTTGTCGGCATGGGCTGTTACACGGCCCTCGTCGATATCGATGCCGATCACCTGGTTGCCGAAGCGCGTCAACTCATGCGCGACAGTGGAGCCGAAATTGCCGAGGCCGACGACCCCGAAGATGCGTGCTTTGTCCGCCATGCTGAAGCGAAGTCCTTTCGCGAGGAATAAGATGCCGCGGCGATGAACG
Source organism: Roseivivax sp. THAF30 (assembly GCF_009363575.1). Classification (NCBI taxonomy): domain Bacteria; kingdom Pseudomonadati; phylum Pseudomonadota; class Alphaproteobacteria; order Rhodobacterales; family Roseobacteraceae; genus Roseivivax; species Roseivivax sp. THAF30. Next base: position 854,513 of record NZ_CP045389.1, read on the forward strand.
ATGGCGCGATTTTGCTTCGTGACAAGGCCGGGGAGACAAACCGTTGTCTGGTCAGTTCTCGATTTTCTCGAGATACCGCGAGGACACCGAAACGCGGGCGGTCTGCCCCATGAGCTCCATCAGGAGTTCGATCCGGTCAGCTTCGCCGATCCGCTCGATCTTGCTCACGAGCTCTGCCATGGGCCCGCCGATCACGCGGACCGTGTCTCCGATCTCGAGCGACGGCGGCGCCGTCAAGGTGGCGGTGTCGTCGCAGCGCGCCATCAGCGCTGCCATGAATTCTTCGGGAAGCGGACGCGGCTTGCGTGGATCGGACAGGATGACCCGGGTCAGCCCGCGTGTTGCGTTGAGCACACGCCAATCTGTCCGCTCCGGCGCTGTCTGTATGAAAATATATCCGGGAAACAATGGCTGCGCCCGGTCGACGATCTTGCCCCGAATGCGACGGGCTTCCATGCGGCGCGGCAGGAACGCCGCGAAACCCTGCCGATCGAGGTTACGCTCCGCGATTGCAGCGGCATTGGGTTTCAGCTGTGCCGCGAACCAGTTCGCCGCATCGGGCATCTCGCGATCAGGCATTCTACCTCGCCTATCGGACGTGAAATCCTGCGTCTTAACTGTTGTAGTAGCTCGCCCCGTAGGCGCCGTAAGAGCCGTACTTACCACCATACCCGTAGCGTTTCATGCCTTTGGGGTCGATCTGGCTCAGCACGAGACCGGTCACATGCACGTTGACCGTCGAGAACTGGCGCATCGCTTCGCGGACCTGCGCTTTGGTCGTCCGATCCCACGCGGTGGTGAACACGATGGCATCGGTGTGCTGACCGATCACGCGGGCATCGGGCACGACGAGGACGGGAGGGGTGTCGATAATGATCGTGTCGTAGGTGGCCCGAAGGTGATCGAGGAAGGCGCGGAACTTCTCGGAGGAGAACACGTCCGCCGCGTTGAGGCCCGATTTGTCGCCCATGATGACATCGACGTTCTTGAGCTTCGGATCGCGAACGATGGCCTCTTCGAGCGTGCATTCCTCCATCATCGCAGCCACAAGGCCGGGATGATCTTGCGGGACATCGAAATATTCCTGGAAGGTCCGGCGCCGGATATCCGCCTCAACCAGGAGAACCTTGCGCCCGAGGCCTGCGAGATTATGCGACAGCGAGATCGCCTGGGTCGTCTTGCCTTCGCCGGGCAGGGAGGACGTCGACATGATTAGCTGCGGCGGATTGTCGACATCCGACAAGAGGACGGACGTCCGCAGGTTTCGGATGGCCTCGGCCGCTGCCGATGTCGGTTTTTCGTTGAGGTACTGGATGAGGTCGCCGCGGCGCTTGATCGGCATCTTCGGAATCTGACCGAGGATGGTCCGTCCCGTATGGGCTTCAAGGTCTTCGGCAGTGCGGAAGCCTTGATGCAGGAACTGACGTCCGAGGACGATCGCGGCGCCGGCCATCAGGCCGAGGATTAGTGACAGGGCCAGGATCAGACCTTTGCGCGGCTCGACCAGCCGGCCCGGAGTTGCCTCGGACAGGATCCGGCTGTCGGCGCTCATCAATCCGCGCTGCACGGACGCCTCCTTGAGACGGGCGAGGAAGGTCTCGTAGAGGGTCTGCGTCGAGGCGATTTCCCGGTTGAGCTGTTCCAGTTGCGACAGATCTTCCGCCTGCGATTGCAGCGCTTCTTCCTGGCGGACCATCGACGCCTCGAGAGCCGCCGCCTGCGAGCGCGCACGGCGCAGGGACGTCTCGATACGCGAGGTCAAAAGATCGGTACGCGACAGGAAGGACTCTACGGCATCGGCGTCACCGTTCTGCACCCGAGGCAAGAGGTTATCGAGCGTCGGATCTCCGAGTTCTTGCGCGATGGTCTGGAAATCGCGGGCCTCGCGCGCAGTCTCAAGCGCGGCCAGACGGTCTTCCTGCGTCGCCACCGAGCTTTGGGTCTCTTCAACGCGATTGCGGACGTCGATCAGCTGGCGATTCACGGCTTCGAGCGCCTCGGGCGTCACGAGATCCGTCTCCGTGCGAAGCGCCTGCAGGCGTTCCTGACCTTCGTCCAACTCCGCTTCAAGCTCGGTAACTCTTTCCGACAGGAACGTGACGGCGGTTTCCAGGCTGTCGAATTTCGCGTCGATCTGGTCCTGGATATAAATCTCCGCCAACGTGTTCACCAGCTGCTGAGATTTGACCCTTCCAGTTGTCGTGGCGGACACGTTAAATACGAAGGTATCGCGCTTGATGCTCGCGGAGATCGCGCTCCGAACGGCATCGACGGTGCTATTGAGTATTGCCGTTTCTTCATCGACCTCGGAGGCAGTTGCCTCACCGGACGATCCGATCAGCGACCGAACGAGGCCGATCACGGGTGCCAGGGAAATGGCCGGCTCTGGCCGAAGGGACGCATTGAATTCCGGATCCTCAAGCAGGTCCATCGTGTCGATCAGGTTCAAAATGACCGTACGCGACTGGAGGATCTCAAGCTCAGTGTTCAAGCTGGCATCTTCGGTAGAGACCCCGGAGACGACCGATTCAATATCGACGATGGAGGGTGCCTGCATCTCGATCGCGACCGTGGCTGTTGCCGTGTAGCGCGGCACGGCGACCCCGAACGCGTAGAAGCCACCGATCAGGAGCGCCAGAATTGCCGCGCCCGCGAGCACCAGCTTCCCGCGCCAAAGCGTCCCCAGCAATTCGAGGAGATCGATCTCGTCATCATCACTGGCGGGCGGGGCCGATTGTACGGAAACGTGGTTGCCGAGGGTGGAATAGCTTTTGTTCACGTCGCTCACTTAGCCTTAACGGTAGTTGTCACTTTGTATCAGGCTGGACCCCGGAGGAAAGCCTAGAGGGGTCAAGAATCGACGTAAGAGGCATCAATCTCGAGTCAGATACTCAGTGATCGGGACGCCTGAAATATAAAAAGGTGGCCCAGAGGCCACCTTTTCAACGAAATCAGCCTTGCAGCAGATCAGTTGGTACCGGAGGTTCCGGACGTCGAAGAAGTCGACGATGTCGCAGAGGACGACGAGCCATCGCCACCGAGCGATGCGATGATCGCAACGAAGGTCAGGCCGGCCACTGCGGTGCCGGTAGCGCCGAGCGTGCCGCCGAGGTCGCCGCCAGCCGCGGGACGCAGGCAAACGACGCGAACGTTGCCGTTGGGCAGGAATTCAGCGGACTGAATGGTTGCAGCGGAGCCGCAAGCGTTCTGGTTTGCCGCGATCTGAAGCGCTTCGGCATTGGTGCCTTGCGCAGAAGCCGCGCCTGCGGTGAGGGCGAGGGCGAAAGATGCGATGGTTGCACGGAAAGTCATATTTTAACTCCTAACGTCGATGGGCCGACTAATGGATATTAGCGCTGCTGCATAAGGCATAGCTCAAAACGCCGCAATGTCTCAAGCCTGCAAAGAATTTTCCGAAATTTTTTTGCCCTTGGGTCAAGGCAGGCGGATATTCGCGCGACGTTCAGGTCACTCCGTAAGCAATTTCGCGTATTCGGCGCGCAAGGCCGCCTTCTGGACCTTGCCCATCGTGTTCCGTGGCAGCGCGTCCACCACGACATATCGCTTCGGCTGCTTGTAACGCGCAAGCGAATCGGCTGTCGCGCTTTCAATTTGCGCGAGATCAGGCTCGACGCCGGTTTCGGGAACCAGGATCGCCACCGGGCTTTCGCCGAAATCGGGATGCGGCACGCCGATGACCGCGCTCTCGAGAATGCCGGGCAGTTCATCGAGCACCAGTTCAACCTCCTTGGGATAGACGTTGTAGCCGCCCGAGATGATCAGGTCTTTTTCGCGCCCGACGATACTCACGTAGCCGTCCGCGTCGATCCGGCCGAGATCGCCGGTGATGAAAAATCCGCTGTCTCGCAATTCTTCGGCGGTTTTCTCCGGCATCTGCCAATAGCCCTGAAAGACATTCGGTCCCCTGACTTCGATCATGCCTGTTTCACCCTGCGGCACGTCCGCGCCGCTTTCGGGCTCGATGATCCGCAACTCGATACCGGGGAGGGGCGGACCGACGGTGCCTGGCTTGCGCGCGCCGTTATAGGGGTTGGACGTGTTCATGTTGGTCTCGGTCATCCCGTAACGCTCCAGGATGCGGTGACCGGTGCGCGCCTCGAAGGCGCGATGCGTCTCTTCGAGAAGCGGGGCGGAACCAGAGGTGAAGAGCCGCATATCGGCGACAAGGTCTTGATCGAGGCGGCTATCCGACAGAAGGCGGGTATAGAACGTCGGCACGCCCATCATCGTCGTCGCGCGCGGTAGCCAGTCGATCACTTGATCCAGATCGAACCTCGGCAGGAAGATCATCGCGCCGCCCGCTTTGAGCACGACATTCGTCGCAACGAACAGTCCGTGCGTATGAAAGATCGGAAGCGCGTGAAGAAGGATGTCTGAGGCGTCGAAGCGCCAGGCGTCCGTCAGGATCTCCGCGTTCGACAGGAGGTTCTGGTGGCTCAGCATTGCACCCTTGGATCGGCCGGTTGTGCCAGACGTGTAAAGGAGTGCGGCCAGGTCGCTGTCTTGGCGATCAACCGTGGGGAAGAAGGTGTCCATCCCGACTGCGAGTTCGGACAGGCTGCCCCCACCATCTGCGTTCAGCGTGTCGAGGCTGGCGCCCAGGCGTTCTGTCATGGGTGCGATCTCGCGACGACGGGCTTCGTCGCAGATCACGAGCGCGGCGCCGGAATTCTCGATGAAATACGCAAGCTCGCTCTGGGTATAGGCGGTGTTGAGCGGCAGGAAGACCACGCCAGCCTGCACCGCGGCTGCGTATAGCGCGAGGCAGGACGCCGATTTCTCGACCTGAACGGCGAGCCGGTCTCCGGGGCCAAGGTCGCGTGCGGTCAGCGCATGGGCGAACTGCGCGGCAAGACCGAGAAAATCGGCGTAGCTGAGAACCTTTCCATCCGGGAGATAGAGAAAGGGCGTGTCGTGGCCTTCATGCACTCCGAACAGGGCATCGAAGAGAGGGTTGGGCATCTGTCGGCTCCGGCGTCTGATCCTGGCGGCAAGGTGCTGCCTTTGGCCCCTGGGGTAAAGCCCGGAGGCGGCTGTCACATCGTGAGAAGATACGCGCCGGCCGCGACGAATATCGCGAGGAACACTGTCTCGACGCAAAGCATCAGCATCGCGGCGCGTCCGACTTGCATGAGTTGCGGCAGCGACGTCTTCATCCCGACTGCCGCGATCGCGGTGATGAGCGCCCAGCGGGAGAGGTCGGAGGCAACCGCATTCACGATATCAGGGACCGCGCCGGTCGAGTTGATCGCGGCGAGGACGAGGAAGCCCAGAACGAAGCCGGGCAGCAGCGGCGGGCGCGCCTCGCCGGGGCTCGCGTGCCGAAAGGCGAGCGCGACGATCAGAACGACAGGTGCGAGGCAACTCACGCGAATGAGCTTCACGAGCGTGGCCACATCGCCCGTCTCGTCACTGACCGAGTAGCCCGCACCGACGACCTGCGCGACATCGTGGATCGTGCCGCCGAGAAACACGCCCGTGACCTGCGGGTCGAATCCGAGGCCGGCGGCCAGCATGGGGTAGACGATCATTGCGACGGTCGAGAGAACCGTAACACCGACGACGGTGAAGACCACGTCCTGTTCGGAGCGCGCATCGCGCGGCAGCACCGCCGAGATGGCGAGCGCGGCGGAGGCGCCGCAGATCGCCACCGAGCCGCCGGTGAGCGTGGCAAAGCGGCGGCCGCGCCCAAAAAGCGGGGCGGCCAGAAGCGCGGCGCCGATTGTTGCGGCGGTGGACAGCACGATGAGCCCCACGAAGGCCGCGCCGAGGTCCGCGACGAGCCCCGCAGAGATCCGCAGACCCAACAGCGCGACGCCGAAACGCAGAACCACCCGGGCCGCAAAGTCGACGCCGGGCGCGGTGCGCTCCTCTTCGGAGAGGAAATGCAGCGCGATGCCCAGGAGGATCGCCATCAACATGGCGGGTGCGCCGTAGTGCTCGGACAGGAAGACCGAGGTCACTGCGACGAGGCCGGCCACGGAGAGCCCTGGGAAGATCGTGCGGGCTTTGTCCTGGAAGGTCGCGAGGCGCATCTTATTGGGTCCGTCAGGCAAAAGGATCAGGGGCAGGGCCAACATGGCCCGGCGTCAGGTCCGGATTTGCGGGGAAAAGGGAAGGCCCGCGCGCATCAACCGGCGCGCGGGCCGATCGTCTTACTGGATATCGGCCGCGATCTCGGCGTCGATTTCCTCTTCTGCCGCGGCAACGCTGTCGCGGAGTGCTTGAAGCACTTCGCCGCCGCCATCGACATTGGTCTCGAACCAATCATAGACCGGGGTCACGGCTTCGGAGAATGCGTCCATCTCTTCCGCGGTGGGCACGTAGATCTCGCCGCCCGCCTCGGTGAAGGCCTCGTAGGCCGAGATCTGCTTGCGCTTTGGCGAGGCGAAGGTCGCCTGCTGCAGCTCCTTGAAGCCGTTCACGACGACCGTGCGCATGTCCTCCGGCATCGACATGAAGCGTTCGTTGTTCATCACCCAGATCGCCGCCATGTAGGCGTGCCCGTCGAGCGTCAGATACTGAAGGCCCGCATCGGTGAACTTCATGTTCATGATGTCGGTGACGCCGTTCTTGGTACCTTCCACGACGCCCGTCTGAAGCGAGGTGAAGAGCTCGGGCCACGGGATCGGCGTCGGCGATGCGCCGAGCGTCTTCACCAGCTCCTGCGGCAGGTCCGCGACCACGGTACGCATCTTCATGCCTTCGAGGTCCGAGGGCGTTGCGATGCGCTTCTGCGTGTTCGCGAAGTTCCGCCAGCCGCCGGTATTGCCGACGGTCATGATGCGGATCGCGTTGTTCGAATCCTCGAGAGCCATGTCGCGCAGCGTGCGCGTGAATGTGCCGTTGGTCAGGACCGCCTCTGCGATGCGGTCGTCGCGCATCAGGTAGGGCAGATCGAAGACCTGGACGTAGGGGAAGATGCCCGCAGCGCCGCCCGAGGTCGTCACGAAGATGTCGATTGAGCCGTCGGCGATGCCCTGCAGACACTCTGTGCCGTTCGCGCAGAGCTGGGTGCCGATGAAGAGCTCAACCTCGATGGCCCCGTTCGACGCCTTCTCCACGTAATCCTTGAACACGACGAGACCGTCGTAATCCTCGTCCTGGTCGTTCGAATTGGCCGTCGCGCGCAGCGTGTATTCCTGCGCGGAGGCGAGCCCCGCGGACAGCGCGAGCGTTGCCGCGAGCCCGAGGCCGGTAAGGGTGTGTTTCAGCATGGTGTCCTCCCTGGATTGCTTGATGCTGATCAGTTCACGAATCCCGCAAGGCGCGGAACAGTGAGAGAGATCGCGGGGAAATAGGTGATCAGGAAGATCACCAGGACTTCGACCGCGAGAAATGGCAGGATCGCCTTGGAGATGGTCTCGACCTTCTCGCCGGACACGGAAGAGGCGACGAAGAGAACGAGTCCCATCGGCGGCGTCGCGAGGCCGACGGTCAGGTTGACCGACATGATGATCGCGAAATGCACCGGATCGACGCCGAGCGAGGTGAAGACGGGGCCGAGGATCGGCCCGAGAATGATGATCGCGGGACCTGCATCGAGGAACATCCCCACGATGAACAGCAGGATATTGATGAGGAACAGCAAGATCAGCGGGTTCTCGGAGAGCGCGAGAATGAACTCCGCGAGGATCTCGGGCGCGTGACTGAGGCTGACGACCGTCTTGAACGCCACCGCCGCACCGACGAGCAAGAGCACCGTCGCCGAGGCGATCGCCGAGCGGCGCAGCACGTCGGCAAGGTCCGAGATCTTCATCACGCCGAGAACCCCGTAGGAGATGATCAGCGCATAAAGAACCGCGATGGCCGCCGCTTCGGTCGGGGTGAACACGCCCAGAAGAATACCGCCAAGGATGATAATCGGTGTCTGCAACGGCGCGACGGCCTTCTTGCAGACGGTGCGGAAATCGGGGTCGGCGCGCCTCCGCCAGGCCATCAGCAGGAAATGCGCCGGGATCAGCATGGCGAGGTAGACGGCCAGCCCGCCCACGGCCATCCCCTCGGGCAGCATCAGGGCAAACAGGTAGAAGACGCCGGCAAGGTTGAGGCGCAGGAGCACGAAGCTCACCCAGTATTCCACCGGGCCAATGGCCGCGCCTCGCTCCACGATGCGCTCGGCCTTGGGCAGATCGTAGCGGTCGGCCATGAGCCGCACCATGACCATGAGGCCAAGCCCCACCAGAATGCCGGGCACGATGCCTGCGAGGAACAGCGCGGCGACCGATTGGCCCATCACGTAGGCGTAGATGATCATGATGCCCGAGGGCGGAATGATCGGGCCGATGACCGACGACGCAGCCGTGATCGCCGCGGCGAAGCGGCGGGTATAGCCCTGTTTCTCCATCGCCGGAATGAGCGTGGAGCCGAGCGCCGAGGTATCCGCGACGGCCGAGCCCGAAAGCCCAGCGAAAAGGATCGAGGACAGGATGTTCACATGCGCGAGCCCGCCGCGCAGATGGCCCATGAACGCCTGAGAAAACTGCACCAGCCGCTCGGTGATGCCGCCCCGGTTCATGATCTCGCCTGCCAGCAGGAAGAAGGGCAGAGCCATCAGCGGGAAGCTGTCCATGCCGTTATAGAGATTGCGGTAGAGAAGCGCGAGGTCGCGCTCCTGGCCGTTGAGCCACAAAAGGGCGCCCGGCGCGAACAGGAGTGCGAAGAAGACCGGCAGGCCGATCATCAGAAGCACGAGGAAGACGGGCAGGAACCAGACCAGCATCTATTCGGCCTCCGCCAGCTCGACCGGGGAGAGCGGCTTCAGCCCCTCCGCGCGCCCGCCGATGATAAGGATGCGGCGCAGGATCAGCTCGATGTTGACGATGCTCAGAAGCACCATGCCGACGAAGACCGACATGTACATCCAGGCGAGCTTGATCTTGACGGAAGCGCCGCCGACGAGGTCGAGCGGCAGGCGCAGCGAAGACGACGCGAAAAGCCAGCCGGAATTGACGTGGGTCCAGCCAAGCTGCACGCCCATCACGAGGACGATCATCGCGATGAAGAGCAGCACCAGGATCAGGATATCGGCGAGACGGCGGGGCAGGGCCTCGCTCAGCATGTCGATGGCCACGAAACCGCCCCGGCGCAGGCCCGACGGCGCGGCGAGTCCGGTCATCCAGAGCATCAGGAAGCGGGCAGCTTCATCGGGCCAGGGCAGCGCGTTGTTGAGAACGTAGCGAAACCAGACCTGCGCCAGGATGACGGCGACCATCAAGCCCAGCGCGAGAAGCGCCAACCAGCGGCCGAGCGCCAGTGCCCAGTCGTTCCAGATCTCGATCGGCACGAGCATTGCCCGGATCAGACCCATCTTTCCTCCCTCTCCGGTGCGCGCCTGCGGCGGCACCGCTCCTCCGCCGTGGCCGGCGTTTTCGCGATCAGCCGAGCGCCTGGAAGCCTCCGTACTGACCGTTCAGGAACAGAAGCGGGTCCCCCTCCCGCATCCGCACCCGTTCCACGCGCCCCACGACGATGACGTGATCGCCGCCGTCATGCACCGCGTCGCGGCGGCATTCGAAATGCGCCAGCGCCGTCTCGATGAGTGGCACGCCGTTCTCGTTCTCGGTCAGATCCCCCGGCCGGAAGCGGCGCGCGTCCTTGGCGACCTCGGTGCAGAGCGCGGCCTGGTCGGCGGCAAGGACGTGAATGGCGAAATGCTCGGCCTCGGCGAAGGGCTTGAACCGGCTCGACGCTTTCGCGGGCGACCACAGCACCAGGGGCGGGTCGAGCGACAGGGACGCGAAGCTGTTCGCCGTGATCGCGATCGGCCCGTCCTCGGTCTGCGTGGTGACGATTGTCACGCCTGTCGCGAAGCGACCCAGCGCATCCCGGAAGGCCCGTGCATTGTCGGGGCCGGGCTCGAATATCTCGTGGTTCATGCTCATGCCACCGTCCATGTCAGGGCACCTCGTGGCCGAGCGCAAGCGTATAAAGCTCGAACCAGGTCTGGCGGTCGATTTCGACGCTTTCCGCCTGGGCCAGCGCCCCGATCCGGTCGAGGTTGTTGGTGCCCATCACGGGCATGATCCGGGCAGGATGCGCAAGGAGCCACGCGACTGCAACCGCTGCGGCATCGACGCCTTGCGCCTTCGCGATCTCATCAAGCTTGCCGCGCAGATTGGCCGAGCTCTCGGCAAAGAGCGACCCGCCCCCGAGCGGCGACCACGCCATCGGCGCGATGCCGCGCTCCTGCAGGAAGGCCACATCGCCATTGGTCAAGCCCTCATGGGCCAGGAGCGACAGCTCGATCTGGTTTGTCACCAGCGGCGTCTTCATCGCCGATTGCAGCAGCGTCCAGTCATGCGGCTTGAAGTTAGAGACGCCCACATGAAGGGCCTTGCCGCTCTTCACGATCTCGTCGAGCGCCGCGCCGGTCTCGTGGTGATCCATCAAGGGGTCGGGCCGGTGGATCAGCAGAAGATCGATATGCTCGATCCCCATCAGGTCCAGCGACTGGTCGACCGAAGCGCGGATATGCGCGGCGGACGTGTCGTAATGCTTCACCCGCGCGTCCGAGTAACGGCCCGCGGGCGCGACGATATCGCATTTCGTGACGATCTCGATCCGGTCCCGCAGGTCGCTGCCGCGCAGCGCATGGCCGAGCACCGCCTCTGCCTCGTAGCCGCCATAGATGTCGGCCTGGTCCATCGTGGTGATGCCCTGTTCGAGGCATGCCTCGATCTTGGCGCGGACATGAGCGGGCGAGACGTCGTTATCGTCGGAAAGGCGCCACATTCCGTAGACGATGCGGCTCAGCTCCAAAGTGTCGCTCAGGGTGACGCGGGATACTGTCACTTGCGGTCTCCTTCGCCGAGGGGCGTGTTCGGGGTTTCGGACGGGACGCGCCCGTATGCGTGGGGCAGCGAGCAGGTCTTCAACTCGGGAAGCACCTTCTCGCCGAAGATGCGGCATTCGTCGAGATGCGGATAGCCCGAGAAGATGAAGGCGCGGATGCCCATCTGCTTATAGCGCTCGATCTTCGACATGACCTGATCGACCGAGCCGACAAGGGCTGCGCCGCAGCCCGATCGTGCCCGTCCGACGCCGGTCCAGAGCCCCGGCTCGACATAGCCGTATTGATCCGCGAGCTCGCGTGCCCGGGCCTGGTGGCTGACGCCAAGGGAGGAGGCGTCATGCGCGCGCTCGCGGATCAACTGGCCGAGCTCGTCATCGAGCTTGGAGACGATGTGGTCGGCATATTCGCGGGCTTCCTGTTCGGTGTCCCGCACGATCATGTGCACCCGGAGCCCGTAATCGAGCGTCCTGCCGTAGCGCTCGGCGACGGCATTCACGTCGCGCATCCGCTGCGCGAGTTGCTCTTCGGGCTCGGGCCACATGAGATAGACGTCGCAATGCTGCCCGCAAAGCTCGAGCGCGTGGGGGCTGTAGCCGCCGAAATAGAGGAGCGGGCCGCCATTCTGCTGGTAGGGCTTGGCCGGGTCGGTCCAGAGGTTCTTGAAGGTGTAGACCTCGCCCTCGTAATTGATCTCGTCCTGCGTCCAGGCCTGTTTGAGGATCTCCACGACCTCGCGGCTGCGCTGGTAGCGGAAGGCGCTGTCCGCCTTCTCGCCCGGGAAATCGGACGAGATGACGTTGAGCGTCAGCCGCCCCTTCATCATGTGGTCGATGGTCGCGATCGTGCGGGCGAGCATGATCGGCTGCATCTCGCCGCAGCGGATCGCCGCGAGCATGTTGATGTCGGAGGTGACCTGGCTGCCGGCGGCGACGAAGGACAGAACGTCCTGCCCCACCTGGTAGGACGAGGGGCAGAGGATGTTCCGAAATCCCTGCCGCTCGGCTTCCTTGAGGATGGTGGAGCAGTGATCCCAGCTCGACCTCAGACGGCCCTCCGGCACGCCGAGATATTGGTAATCGTCCGAGCAGAGCGCGGCGAACCAGGATACTTCGGCAGCGTCTAGATCGGCGGAGGTAACGGGGACGATGCTCATGTGATTCCTTCGGATCGCGCTTCGGATTTCCTCTTGCGTAGCACCGTCATTGATGTGCATCAATAGTGTATCAATTTTTTCCAGCCGTGGATTCGATGCCAGACGAGACCGCCCTTCCACGCTACTTGCAGGTGGCCGAAACCCTGATCCGAGAAATCGCGGCAGGGCGGCTCGCGGACGGCGCGCGCATGCCGCCCGAGCGCGAGATGGCGGCGAGCTACGACATATCGGTCGGAACGCTTCGCAAGGCTTTGGGGCGGCTCGAGGACGCGGGGCTTCTCGAACGTATACAGGGCTCGGGCAACTACGTGCGGCGCGCGCCGCAGGAGCTTGGTCTTTACGCCTTCTTCCGGCTGGAGCTGGTGGAAGGCGGCGGCCTGCCCACGGCGGAACTTCTCTCCGTCGAGCGCCTGCCGAAAGAGCCGGACATGCCCGAATTCGGCCCCTCCAGCGAAGGGCACCGCATCCGCCGGCTTCGGCGTATCGGCGGCGTTCCGGCGGTGCTCGAGGAGATCTGGCTCGACGGGGATGCCACGGCGCGGATCGATCGCGCGGCGATGTCGGAATCCCTTTATCTTTACTATCGCGAGGCGCTGGGCCTCGTCATCACCCGCGCCGAAGATCGCATCGGCGTCGCCGCCGTGCCGGGCTGGGTCGTGCCCGAGGCCACGCTCGACGCCGGCGAGAGCGCGGGCTTCATCGAACGCACGAGCCAGGCCGCGGACGGCGCGCGTGTCGAGTATTCCCGAACATGGTTCGACAGCCGCCACGTCCGCTACGTGGCGCGCCTCAGATAAGCAACGAAGGAGCCTTCACGGCATGATAAACTACGGCATCATCGGCGCCGGAATGATGGGGCAGGAGCATATCCGCAATATCCAGCTTCTGGGCGGGGCGCGCGTCGATGCGATCCTCGAACCCGATGCGGAGATGCGCGGACGTGCCGGGGCGCTCGCCCCCGACGCGGTGCAGGTGGACAGCATTCCCGAGATGCTGAAGCGCAATACGCTCGATTGTCTGCTGATCGCCTCGCCGAACTACCACCATGTCCGACAGATGGAAGAGGTGGCCGCGATCCGGCCCTTGCCCATGATCGTCGAAAAGCCGCTTTTCACGACGAGCGGAGAGGCGGAGCGCGTCGCGAAGCTTGCCCGCGAGTATCCCGCCCCGATCTGGGTCGCGATGGAATATCGCTACATGCCGCCCATCGCGATGATGCTGGAGCGTGCCGAGGCGGAGACGGGGGGCATCCGGATGCTGACGATCCGTGAACATCGCTTCCCCTTCCTCGACAAGGTCGGTTCCTGGAACCGGTTCAACGCCACCTCCGGCGGCACGCTCGTCGAGAAATGCTGCCATTTCTTCGACCTGATGCGCCTTGCCACCGGAGCCGAGCCGGTGCGGATCATGGCTTCGGGCGGGCAGGCGGTGAATCATCTGAACGAACGCTATGACGACAAGGCCCCAGACATCTGGGACAATGCCTACACGATCGTCGATTTCGACAACGGCGCGCGGGCGATGCTGGAACTGTGCATGTTCGCCGAGGGATCGAAGTACCAGGAGCACCTGAGCGCCGTCGGTCCGCGCGGCAAGATCGAGGCGCTGGTGCCCGGCCCGACGCGCTTCTGGCCCGAGCGCCTCGGCCCCGCGCCCGTGCCGAAAGTGGTGCTGAGCCCGCGAGATCCTTCGGGCGAAGAGGTGCTGGACGTGCCGGTTGACCCCGCCCTTCTCGATGCGGGGGATCACAACGGATCGACCTTCTACCAGCACCGCCGGTTTCTCGACGTGGTGCAATCGGGCGGACGGGTCGAGGTCACGCTCGAGGACGGTGCGCGCGCCGTCGCGATGGGCCTTGCCGCGCAGCGCTCGGCCGAGACCGGCGAGGCGGTGCGGCTGTGAGACGAGTTTTCGCCTAGCACCTTGGAGGCATGGTCAAATCCCGAACACGCGCTAGTGTAGCGGTTACGAGAATCGGAGGAGGGACGATCCGATCGTACGAGGCTCACACGTCGGGGCCGAGAAAGACGTGCGATCGGACTCCCGTCGAATGAACGAGGAATAAAGATCCATGCTGAACAAACTTCTTGCCGCAAGTGCTCTTGTCATCCTGCCCGCGGGTTTTGCGCTCGCTCAGGATGATGCAGCGGGCGGAGATCAGGAATACGAGATCACCGGCGATGCCGAAGCGGGCGAGCGCGTCTACCGCAAGTGCCAAGCCTGCCACATGGTCGGCGAGGACGCACAGAACCGTGTCGGCCCGCAGCAAAACGGCGTCATCGGCCGTGAGATCGCCGCGCTCGAGGACTTCAACTACTCAGATGCACTGGTGGAGAAGGGCGAAGCTGGCGAAGTCTGGACGCCCGAGAACCTCGACGCGTTCCTCGAGAACCCGCGCGAATGGGCTCCGGGCACCAAGATGTCCTTTGCCGGTCTTCGCAAGGAAGAAGAGCGCGCCGATGTGATCGCCTATCTCGCGCAATACAACGCGGATGGCACGACCTCCGAATAAGCGCCTGATCTGTCAGGTCTTTCGCGCCCGGTTGCCGTTCGGCAGCCGGGCGTTTCCTTTATGGGCGCTCCGACCTCTCACCCGAAAGTAGCGGTTCCACGGCTCCCGCCCTCTGCCACACTGTGACAGAGACCGGCGCCAAGTGTCGGAATGGGAGGAATATCATGATCTATCACGTCACCCGCCTCGCGGCGGCGGTGGCCGTTACCGTTACGGCATCGGCCAGCCTCGCTCAGGATCTGCCCACCGTCCGCGCCGCCGTCCTCGAGATCGGCACGGTCAATTGGGAACTCGCAACGATCGCCGAGAACGGCCTCGACGAGAAGCATGGCTTCGTCCTCGATGTGCAGGGCTATGCCGATAACGGCGCGACCCGCGTCGCGGTGGAAGGCGGCGAGGCAGATATGGCCGTGGCGGACTGGATCTGGGTCGCCCGGCAACGTGCGGCGGGCAAGAATTACGTCGTCGTCCCCTACTCGAAAGCCGTGGGCAGCCTGGTTGTCCCGGAAGGCTCGAACGCCGAGACGCTTCAGGATCTCGTGGGGGGCAGCATCGGAATCGCGGGCGGCCCGCTCGACAAGTCCTGGCTGATCCTGAGGGCCTATGCGTCGCAGGAATACGGCCTCGACCTCGCCGCGGAGACCGAACAGGTCTACGGCGCGCCGCCGCTCATCTTCAAATCCGGGCTCGGCGGCGACTATGCAGGCGCGATCAACTTCTGGCACTTCCTGGCGAAGATGAAGGCCGGAGGTATGCGGGAGCTCATCTCGGTCGAGACCGCCGCGATCGAACTTGGCCTCGACCCCGAAACGCCGCTCCTCGGCTACTACTTCAAGGACGAGTTCCTGAACGAGCATCCCGATCTTGCGCAATCCTTCTATGAGGCCTCTCGCGATGCGAAGGATCTTCTGGCCAGCGATCCCGAGGCCTGGGAGGCGATCCGCCCGATGATGAACGCGTCAACCGACGCGCAATTCGAGCTTTTGAAAGCGGACTGGCTGGCAGGCACGCCTGAGCGTGGACCGGTCGACCCCGAAGGTGCGAGCGCCTTCTTGGCGCTGATGAACGATCTCGGCGGCTCGGAGCTTGTGGGCGAGGCAACGAGCGTGCCGGACGGGCTCTTCGCCGAGGTCGAGTAAGATAGGGGCGGGTCCGATGACCGACAGCCGCGTTGTCACCGGCATATCGCTCGCGGGCCTCATCCTGTTCTGGTGGGCGGCGGCGCTCCTGACCGCCGATCCGACGATCTTGCCGGAGCCGGGCGCATTGATCGCGCCATTCCTGCGGGAACTGGCCTCCGGCGATCTGCTCTACCATCTCGGTCAGACGTTGGTGCGTGTCGCCTGGGCCTTTGTGCTGGCGATGGGCCTGGGGCTGGCGCTCGGTCTCGCGATGGGACGGTCCGAGCGGCTCAACCGCTGGCTTGATCCCTGGCTCGTCGTGTTCCTGAACCTGCCCGCGCTCGTTCTGATCGTGCTGTGCTATCTCTGGATCGGCCTCAACGAGACCGCGGCGATCCTTGCTGTCACGCTCAACAAGGTGCCGAATGTCACCACCGTGCTCCGCGAAGGCGCGCGGGCGGTCTCGCCCGAGCTTGACGCGATGGCGCGGGTCTACCGGATGTCCTGGTGGACGCGGCTCACCCATGTGACCCTGCCCCAGCTTGCGCCCTTTATCGCTGGCGCGGCGCGGTCGGGCGTCGCGGTGATCTGGAAGATTGTCCTCGTGGTGGAGTTCCTGGGCCGCTCGTCGGGCATTGGCTTCAAGATCCACATGTATTTCCAGCTTTTCGACGTGACGATGGTGCTGGTCTACGCGCTTTCGTTCATCGCCATCATGCTGGCCGTGGAATGGGCGATCCTGCAACCCTGGGAACGGCGCGTGCGCCGCTGGCGGACGGCATGATCCGCGTCGAGATCAAAGAGAAGCGCTTCGGCCGCCTGCCGGTTCTCTCGCACGTCGCCTTCGAGGTGGCGCCCGCCGAGACCGTTGCGATCACCGGCCCTTCGGGCATCGGCAAGTCGACGCTCCTGCGGATCGTCGCGGGAATCGACAAGGAATTCGCGGGCCGCGTCGACATTCCCGCCCGCATCGCGATGGTCTTTCAGGAGCCGACCCTTCTGCCGTGGCGCAGCGCGCGTGAGAACCTGACGCTTGTCCATCCGGGTCTTGCACGCGCTGAAGCTGACGCTGCGCTCGCCAGGGTGGGGTTGGCTGAAAAGGCGGGCGACTTTCCGGGCCAACTGTCCCTCGGCCAGCAGCGGCGTCTGGCGCTCGCCCGTGCGTTCGCCGGCCGGCCCGAGCTTCTGATCCTCGACGAGCCGTTCGTCTCTCTCGATCCCGAGACAGCCGAAACGATGGTCGCGCTGACCGAGGCTCTTATCAAGGAGACGCGCCCGGCGACGCTCTTTGTGACCCATTCGGAGATCGAGGCACGGCGCCTTGCGACCCGGATTCTCAGCCTGCGGGGCAGTCCCGCAACCCTCGCGCCGCATGCGGTGCCCATCAAAGGAGTGAACCCTTGAAACACATTCTGACAGCTACGGCCCTGTGCCTTACCGCGAGCGCGGGCTTCGCGCAGAACTATGGTTTTGCCGGTATTCTTTCCAATGACAACAGAGGCGAGATGCCCGAGTTGCAACTCGTTGTTGGCCAGCCCATCGCGGAAGGTCCGATCACGCTGAATTCCGGCATGGTCTACGAGATGGAGATCGAGGCGGATGGCTCTGCCGAGCTGGCGCTGACGGGGGCCGAGTTCTTCCGTGCGGTCTGGGTCAACGAGGTCGTGGTGAACGGGCTTGAGATCCGGCCCTTCGGGATCGAATCCGTCGAGTTCGATGAGGCCGGCACGATGGAAATCGAGTTCGTCGCGATCAAGCCCGGCACCTATGAGCTGAAGATCCCCGGCTCGACAGAAGACAGTCAGCGCGTCCAGATCACGATCCAGTAGACGTCGCTCAAAAGAGCAGGCTCACGACAAGCGGAGCCAGGAGCGCGGTCAGGATCGCGTTGAGGCCCATGCCGATCCCCGAGAACGCCCCTGCGGTGGAGTTCACGCGGAACGCATGGGCCGTCCCGATCCCGTGCGCTGCAAGCCCGACGGCGAAGCCCCGCGCGCGCCAGTCGGTGATCCGAAGCGCGTTCAGCATCGGCGTTGCGACGATGGCCCCGGTGATGCCCGTGAGAATCACCAGGACCGCCGTCAGCGTCGGCTCGCCGCCCACTGCCTCCGACACACCAAGCGCGACGGGCGCGGTCGCCGATTTTGGCGCAAGGGACAGCAGGGTCTCGCCCCTGACCCCCATCGCCCAGGCGATGCCGAGTGCCGACAGGATCGCCGTCAGCGATCCCGCGACAAGCGCCACCATCATTGGCAGAAGCGTGCGCTTCACCCGCCCGAGATTGGCGTGAAGCGGGACCGCAAGCGCAACCGTGGCCGGACCAAGCATGAAATGCACGAACTGCGCGCCTTCGAAATAGGTGGGGTAGGGCGTCCCGCTGAGGCCGAGCACGACCGCGATCAGCACGATGGCGATCAGCACGGGATTGGCGAGCGGGTGGCGATGCGCGGCCTCGGCGATCCGGTCGGCTGCCACGTAAGCGACGAGCGTCACGGTGAGCCACAGAAGGGGCTCTTGCGCGAGATACGACCAGAGCTCGAACGGGTCATTCATCGACATCGCTCCCGGTGAGCCGCGCGGTCAGACGGAAGGCGCCGACGCCCGCGAGGATCGCCAGCACCGTCGAGCCGACAAGCGCCGTGGCAAGCGCGAGCCCGTTCTCGGCGAAGGTCACGAGGTGAGCGGTGACGCCGACGCCGGCGGGCACGAAGAGCAGCGACAGATGCGCCAGCAATCCCTCTGCGGTTGGCCGCATCGCCTCTGCCAGCTTCGGCAGGAACAGGAGCGCGGCGAACAGCCCGCCGAGGCCGATCACCGGGCCCGGCACCGCGAGACCGAAGCCACGGGCGAGCGTTTCGCCGGCCAGTTGAAAGGCGAGCAGGATCGCGATGTTGCGGATCATGGCTTGAGGCTCCGGTCGTGTCGGAAGACGCTACGCGCGGGCTCCGAGCTCGACAACCCGTCCGCGCGCCGCCTCCGCATCGGCGCGATCATGGGTGACCATGAGAACCGGGAGGCGACACCGCTCCGCCCGCTCGAAGACGAGCTTGCGCATCTGGTCGCGACGTTCGGCATCGAGGCCCGAGAACGCCTCGTCGAGCAACAATGCGCGCGGCTCGGCCAGCAGCATCCGCATCAGCGCGACCCGCGCTTTCTGTCCGCCCGAGAGCGTCGCGGGATCGCGGTTGGCGAAACCCTCAAGTCCGATCTCCGCGAGCCCCTCCTCGATCCGTGCGCGACGCTCTGTCCGGCTGCCACCGCGGGAGAGGCCGAAGGCCAGGTTCTCGCCGACCGAAAGGTGTGGGAAGAGCAGGTCGTCCTGGAAAAGAATGCCGATCCGCCGGGCCTCGGGCGCAACGCGCGTGATGTCCTGCCCGTCGAGCTTCACGCGGCCCTTGTGCCGGAACGCGGGCGCGAGCGTACCGGTCACGAGCGACAGCAGCGTCGACTTGCCGATACCAGACGGCCCCATGACGCTCAGCACCTCGCCGGGGCGGATATGCGCGTCGAGCGCGACAAGCGGCGCGTCTCCATGCAGGATCTCGACCTTATCGAGTGTCAGGCCCTCAGCCATGCATCCCCCGCCGATTGCGCCACAAGACGGCAGGTATCAGGAGAGCGGCCGCAAAGGGAACCATCACCGCCAGCGTTTGCGCCACGCCGAAGACGCCGATGGCCCGCCGGTCCCCGCCCGAGGCGAGTGCGACGGCTTCGGTGGTCAGCGTCGAAACGCGGCCGCCCCCGATCAGCAGGGTCGGCAGATATTGCCCGACGCTGACCGCGATGCCGACAGCGGCGGCCGTCAGCAGCGGGCGCGTCAGCATCGGCAGGCGGACCCGGACCAGAACGCCAAGCGGGCTCGCCCCGAGCGCCCGCGCGACGATCCCCGCCCGCTGATCCCAGGCGCGCCACGTATCGCCGAGCGACAGGAAGACGTATGGCAGGACGAAGACGAGATGCCCGATGATGACGGGACCGGTGCCCGCACCGTAACCGAGGATCAGAAGGAGCGTCTGCAGACCCGGCAGGAACGCGATTTGCGGCACCAGGAGCGGCAGGTATACCAGCCAGAGCCCGGTCGGGCTGATCGCGCGGCCCCTGCGGTATTCGGCCTCGAGGCAGCCCACGGACAGAAGAAGGGCGATCCCGGTCGCGATCAGCGCCACGAGCGCGGTGATCCCGGTCGCCTCCCACGCGCTTGGGCCGTGCCGCATCCAGTTCTGCGCGGTAAATCCCTGCGGCAGCGCATCGGGAAAGCCCCAGAAGCCGGCAAAGGACCAGACCGCGAGGCAGGCCAGGCCGCCAAGGATCACGGCCGCCGAAAAGCTGCCCGCGAAGACGCCGAGCGGTCGAAACAGCCGGTCCGCCGCGCGGCCTCTCCCGCCGCGCATGACCCAGCGCCGTCCGAGGACAGCCACCAGCGCCTCGCCTGCGCGCCAGAGCGCCAGCGCCCCGATGACGAGACCCAGCTGCAACAGCGCGCCAGCGGACGCCACGAGCCGCATAGAGAGATCGGGATCGCTCATCCAGCGGACGATCTGAACCGAAAGTGGCGAGGGTGTCGACGGGCCGAGGATCAGCGCGACATCAACGACGCTCATGGAGTAGGCGAGGACGACATAGACCGGCAGCCGGATCTGCGCGTAGATGCTCGGAAAGACGGCCTTCAACCATCCCGTCACCCGTCCGTATCCCGCCGCCTGCACCACGCGCATCCGCCGCGCCGCATCGCTCTGGCCCATCGCGGCAAGACCCATCAGCAGCAGGAACGGCATTTCTTTCGCGACGAGCCCGAGGGTCATCGTGATGCCGAGGGAGTCCTGGACGATCAGGATGTCGGGCGGTCGCTCCCATCCCGTCGCCCAAGGCGAGAGGCCGCGCGCGACCCAGCCTGACGGCGCGATCAGGAACGCGAGACCGAAGGCCATCGCGGCGTGCGGAACGGAGAGAAGGGGCGACAGGAGACGCTCGAGCGCACAGAAGGCGCGCGTGCCCGACCAGCCCGCGAAAAGCAGCGTGACACCCGCCAGCGCAAGCGCGGTCGCGAAAAGCCCGGTCGTGACCGACAGCCGCATCGCCTGACCGAGGCCGGGCCAATCGAAGAGATCCACGAAAGGCGCAAGAGAGAACCCTGAGATCCCCGCCGCCGGCAGGTAGCCGAAGGCGGGAAGAAGCGTGCCTGCGAGCCCCGCCGCGACGGGGCCGAGCATCGCCAGCATGGTGAGCGCGGGCGCGGCGGCGAAAAGACCCGCTTCGGAGGGAGTGCCGCCGCGCACTTTTAGCCTATTGGACGACGCCGTAGCGCTCGATCCATTCCTCGGTGATGCGCGTCATCCAGCTGGGATGCGGCTCGGGCTGAACGGTGCCGAGTTCTTCGGGCGAAAGCGTCGCGATGCCGAGATCGAGCGCGTCGAAGGCGGCGCGCTGCTCCTCGCTCAGCTTGTCCATCGCGAGAACCGTATTGTAGCCCAGAACCTCGGGATCCTGCGCGCGCGCCTGCGCTTCGGGCGACATCAGGTAATTCGCAACGACCATCGCGCCCGCCTTGGAGCCCGAATTATACGGGATCGCCACGAAGGAGGCATTGCCGAGCGTGCCGTCCTCCAGAACGAAGGTGCGGATCGTGTCGGGCAATTGGTTCTGCGCGATGTTGCGCGAGGCCTCGTTGGGGCTGAAGGACACCGCGAGGTCGATCTCGTTGTCGGCCAGAAGCTGGATCTGCGCCGGGCCGGAGGCCGGGTAGGCGCGGCCCTGCCGCCAGAGGTTTGGCGTCAGCTCGTCGAGATAATCCCAAAGCGGCGCGGTGACTTCCTGGAAATCTGCCTCTTCGACCGGCGTGGCCAGCGTGTCGTTGTCATCCGTCAGCTCGATCAGCGTCTGCTTCAGGAAGGTCGAGCCCAGGAAATCGGGCGGCTGGGGATAGGTGAAGCGCCCCGGATTGGCGCTCGCCCATTCGAGGATCGCCTCGGAAGAGGCCAACGGGCCCTCCATGTCGGCGGTGTCGTACATGAAGACGACTTGCGCCATCGCCCAAGGCGCTTCGAGGCCGTCCGTCGGCACGGTGAAGTCGGTCTGAACCGTCTTGCCCTCGACATCGACATATTGCCAGTTCGGAAGCTCCTCCGCGAACGGGCCGAAGAGCAGCTCCGCCTCTTTCATGGAGGCGAAGTTGGGACCGTTGATCCAGATGAGATCGACCGCTCCGTCTTCATCCTGGCCCGCCTGCTTCTCGGACAGGACACGCGTCACCGCGTCGCCGGTATCGGATAGCTTCACATGCTCGAGCGTGACGCCGTACTCGGCGTCAACCTGCTCGCCGACCCAGGCGATGAAGTCATTCGTCGCGGTGTCGCCGCCCCAGGCATGCCAATAGACGGTTTGCCCGTCTGCAGCATCGCTCACGGCATCCCAATCGGCGGGGTCGATCTCCTGCGCGGCGGCGGGCAAGGCCAGCGCCGCCGCGAGGGCGAAGGGCAGGGCGGAGGAAATATGTGTCATTCTGTCTCCCGGTCGTTGGTGAAGATGAATTGCGCCGCCCAAAGCCTGAGCGCGCCCGTGGCAAAGCAGAGCGTCCCGAATATCCACGCAAGCGGGGCGAAAAATGGTTCAAACAGGCAGATCAGCACGAAAAACCCTATGGTTTCAGTGCCTTCCAGGAGCCCGTTCGAGAAGTAAAGCGACTTCGAGCCTTGGGCCGATGTCTCCATGTCACGCTTCTCGGCGAGGATGGCGTAGCCGAGGAAGGATGTGCCGTTGAAATAGAAGGACGTGAGCAGGAAGGCTCCCGCAAGACCGTTCGCCGCCGGGTCGTGGATCACGAAGGCCAAAGGCACCGCGCCATAGAAGAGAAAGTCGCAGACGATATCGAGGTAGCCGCCGTAATTGGTCTTGTGGCTGGCCCGCGCGACCGCTCCGTCGAGACCGTCCGCGAGGCGCGAGACGACCAGGGGAACAAGCGCCCAGAGCGGCGCGCCGAGCGCGATCATCGCCGCGGCGACAAGTCCGATGGCCAGCCCCAGAAGCGTCACCGTATTCGCCCCGATCCCGAGACCGGCAAGCTGCCGGCCCGCCGCGTTGAGCGGCGGATCGATCAGGGGGCGGATATGGGCGTCGAGCATGGGCGGCGCAAAACCTTCAGGTGAGAGGATGCTGCGATGAATGCACCCCGCACCCCTATCCGTCCATCGCGCCTACGCGAACGTGATACGGCGTAACGGGTGCAAGCATTGGCTCAGAGGCCCTCGCGCGCGATTTCCTCCGCAAGCCGCGCCACGGCCCGACCGCGTGCATTGGCGATCGCCGCCGCGCTTTCGCCGCCGATCGGCTCCACGATGGCGAACTGACCCGAGGCCGCGCGGCCGCCCGCCTCGGGCGCGACGAAATACTGCCCGGCAAGGCGGAACGTGCCCTCGGCCGTGGCCAGCATCTCCTCAAGGCGCACATCGACACGCGCGGCGGGGAAGGGGCGGAACGGCCAGGGTTCGGGCGCGACCGTCACGCCGGTAATCGTCGCCAGATCGCGCGAGAGCTGCAGCGTGATCGCCCGCGCCGGAAGATCCGCCCAGAGCGTGCCCGCAGGAGAGATCGCCCCGTCCGCACCGCGCAGGTAGATGTCCTCTGCGGCGGCGTAGGACGGCAGCGTGACCTCGGCTACTTCGAGGCTCGGGAAGCTCGAGGGCACACGCACCTCGGGCGGCGCGATGGGGCTCGCGAAACGGGTCTCCGAGCCGCAGGCGGCCAAGGCCAGTGCAAGCCCGATGGCGGCGAAGCGCCGTGTTGTCGTGATCGTCATGTCTGTCACCGTCCCAGGATAAGCGAATTCGGATTGCGTTCGATGGTGCGCGCCAGCCGTTCAATGGCCTCGGCGGCGGACTCGATCTGCCGGATTGCCCCGCGTGTGTTGCGCGAGAACTCGGAGTCGCGGCCATAATCGCCGAGGGTGGAGCCCGCCTGGTTGGCGACCTGCCGCAGCTGCGTCGCGATGCCGGGCAGAAGCTGCGTCGCCTCCTCGATGGCCGAGGCCGCATCCCGCGCCGAGGCGAGCGTCGCGTTGGTGTTCTCCACGACGCCGCCCGCGCGCAGCTCGGAGAGCGTGAGGCGCAGCTCCTCGAGCGTGCCGTTCAGCTCCTCCGGCAGATCACGCGTCGATTGTTGGTCAAGGATCGCCTCAGCGGAGGCCAGAAGCTCCGACGTGCGGTTCGCCAGCGTCTCGAGCGGCACTTCCCCGGCCTCGTTCAGGATGCTGTCCGCCTGATCGACAAGGGCCGGGAGACCGTCTGCCGCGACGCGCACATCCTCGATCGTCTGGGTGAGCTGCGCGGCGATACCTTCGCGCTCAAGCTCGGCGACGATGTTGTTGAGCGAATTGGAGATCTCGCCAAGGTTGCTTATCACGCCCGAGACCTGATCCGGCAGTCCTTGCGTCGTCTCGTTGCCGGTGAGGCCGCTGACATCGTTCAGGATGGTCTGAACCTCGGTCATCGCGGCGACCAACTCATCCGGGATCGCCTGCGTCGCAGGATCCTCGACATAGGCCCGGATCGAGGCGAGCAGCGCCCGCGCATCGCCCGTCAGTTCGGTCAGCGGCACCTCGTTCGCGCTGGCGACCAGGGTATCGACCTGCTCCACGATGCCGGGCAGGCCATCGGCGGCGGTGCCGACGTCTTCGACCGCGGCGGTGAGCGTCTCCGCGATGCCCTGACGCTCCAGCTCCGCGATGATGTTGTTGAGCGAGTTGGAGATCTCTCCGAGGTTACCGACGACGCCCGACACTTGTCCGGGCAGGCCTTGCACGTCCTCGCTCTCCGCGACGCCGCGCACGGCCTCGAGGATGCCGCGAAGCTCTTCGGGGGCCTCCTGCAGCGCCTGGCTGCCGACCAGCGCCGTGGCGTTGTTGAGGAACCCGATCGCCGATTGCATGACCTCCTCGATGGGAAGATCGCTGACGCGCTGCAAGACGCCCTGCGCCGAGTTGGAGATGTCTGTCACGTCCGCCGGTGCCGTCGGGATTTGCGGATAGGGATCGGCGTCGCGCAGGAGCGTGGCCTCTTCGGCGTCGTCGACTTCGACCAGCACGACCTTCAGCCCGCCCGTCAGGAGCGAGGCGTTGGTCAGCCGCGCGCGCATGCCTTCGGCGATCCGCGTTTCGAGGTAGGTGAAAAGCTCTTCCTCTTCGGCGCCTTCGCCAAGCCCGATCCGTCCCGGATTGATCCGCACGGTGGTCAGAAGGTGCACATCGTTGTCGCCGAACCGCTCGGCATCGACGAGGCCGGTGATCGTGGAGACTTCGCCCACGCGCAAGCCCCCGAGTTCGACCGGCGCGCCCGTCGAGAGCCCCGAGAGGTTCTGATCGAAGACCATGCTCATCGTCACGCTCTGCCCGTCGCCTTCAACGAGGAAGTCGTCTCGCGCGGCGTCTTCGTCGCCAAATAGCTGGAACTCCGTGCCGTCTTCCAGCGGCATGCCGCCAGAGCCCATCGTCTCGAAGGTGACGCCGCCGGAAATGAGCGAGGCGAAGCTGTCGAAATTGAGCCGTGCGCCCGAGGTGCCGAGCGAGAAGGAGAACCCCGAGACGTCCCAGAACCGCGTTGCGGTGGTGACGAGCTCCGTGTGCGGCTCGAAGATCACCGCCTGCGAGACGACGCCCGTGCCGTCGGCGTTGATCTCGGCAGCGGCAACCTGGCCGACCTGAACGCCCTTGTAATAGATCGGCGTGTTCGCCGCGGGCAGCCCGTCGGTGGAGCGCAGCGTGAACTGCACCCCTTGCTGGTCCGCGCCCAGAAGCGGCGCGCTGGTGAGGCCCTCGAACCGGCTCGTGAAGCCGCTCGGCTCGCTGTCCCATGCGCCCTGGATGTAGACACCCGACAGCACCGTATCGAGGCCTGTCACACCGCGCGCGGAGACTTCGGGGCGAACGACCCAGAACCGGCTTTCCGCGTCGATGTAATCGGCAACTTCGTTGTCGACGCGGATCTCGGCGATGACCTTTTCAAGATCGGGGCTGAAGCGCACGTCCTCGACGAGACCGACCTCGATGTCGCGATACCGCAGCAGCGTCTCGCCTGATTTCACGCCGGCCGCGTTGTCGAAGGTGATCTCGATCAGCGGGCCTTGTTCGGCGTAATTGCGATAGGCCGCACCAAGGGCCACGGCGAGCGCGATCACCGGGATCAGCCAGATAAAGGAGATCCGGCTCCAGACGGATTTCTTTCCCTCCTCGACGGGGACGGGATCGGGCGAGACGGTGTTATCGTTATCAGACATGGATCAGCGACGGGTCCTCTTGGTTCCGCGGAAACGCGCGTCCCAGATGAGACGCGGATCGAAGGATTGCGCGGAGAGCATGGTGAATATGACGGAAAGCGCGAAAGTGAAAGCCGCGGGGCCCGGCCGGATCGAGGCCACGACCGAAAGCTGCACGAGCGATGAGAGTATCGCGACGACGAAGACGTCGATCATCGACCAACGGCCGATGAACTCCACGATCTCGTAGAGATGGGTGCGTTTGCGCGCGGGCACCGACGAGCCGCGCCGCGCCGAGATGGCAAGAAAGGCGATCGCCAGGAACTTGCCCACCGGGATGAGCACGCTCGCGATCAGGATGATTGCCGCGACCCCGTAAGAGCCGTATTTCGCGATTTCGACCGCGCCGCCCACGATGGTGTTCTCGGTCGAGGAGACCAGCGTATTCGTCGACAGCATCGGATAGATGTTGGCGGGGATATAGGCGATCACGCCCGCGACCCACCACGCCCAGACCTTTTGCAGGCTGGCGGAGTCGCGCGACTCAAGACGGCTGCCGCAACGCGAACAGCGCTCCTGGTCCATCGGCCAGACGCGGGCGCAGCGACGGCAAGCCACAAGGCCCGCCTCGCGCGCCGTTACTCTTCTTCCAGTTCCAGGGATTTCCATACAGACCAGGTACACAAATAATTATCATTCACCAGAACTAGGATCACCAGGACGGCAAACATCCAGAAAGCGGGGCCGAAGCCGATATTGGCGAGATCGGCGACCTTGACCAGCGCCACGGCGCACCCGATGGCGAAGATCTCCGCCATCGCCCAGGGCTTGAGCTCCTGGCTGAGACGGAAAGCCCGCCGTGCCTGCGGCCAGGGTTTGAAGTCGAAGACGACGGGCGTGAGGACGTAGACGATCAGCATCGTTCGCACCAGCGGAATGACGATGATCGCGGCGGCGACGACGATCGACAGGAAGGTCATGTAGCCCGAGCGGAAGCTCGACGCGGCATCGAGGATCGAGGTCGAGTTGCCGAAGCCTTGCGCGTTGATGTCGAGAAACGGAAAGAACAGCGCGGAGATCACGAGGATCATCACCGCCAGCGTCATCGCGATGATGCGCGCGCCCGCTTTGCGGCGCGGCGAGATGAGAACGGTGTGACAATCGCGGCAGACCGCGCGGCCGCCCGGCTCGGGCAGGCGCGCGACGTAAAGCGCGTCGCAATGCGGGCAGGCCATCAGATCCTCGATCGGAACGTCCGGGGCCGCTGCGTATTCTGACGCGGTGGCTGTTGTCATGCGCTCCTCTTTCTAGCGCTTTGCGATAGTCGCAACCCGGCGCATCCTATGTGGCCAGGCGGGCGAGCGAAAGGTCAGGGACGGGCCCGCCGCGTGGAGACACGTAGCTTCCGGGCGAAAAAGTCGTCCCTTCGCGTTCAAGACATAGTGAGCAAAGCCGCGCGGACTAGCCTGTCCGTTCCGCGGCGAGGATCTCGTAGGCAAAGCGTTCGGGGTCGAGCTCATCCCGCCGCACGCCGCCGATCTCTGCCTGCGGATACATCAGGAACGGCACCGGCGCGCCGGACGAGCCCGGCAAGGCGACATCGTGGGCGTCGTTGAGCGGAACCCAGTTGCCTTCCGCCGCGCCGAACAGACCTGCGCGCAAGGCACGCACCTCGGGATCGCCAAGCTCGAGATCGCGCGGCGGCTCCTCGAGGATCACCTTGCGCACATCTGCCGGATCGGCTGGCACCCAGCCTGCGCCCTCGATGAAGACGTCGGCGCGGCAATGCTGCGCGCCGGTCACGTTGGACGATCCAGCGCCGAGGCTCTTGTAACCGAAGGCCGAGGGCGCGACCCGCAAGCCGTAAAGATCGCGTGCGGGCAGGCCGGCGGCGCGAGCCAGGCCCACAAACAGCGCATTGAGATCAGCGCATTTCCCGGTGAGGTTGCCCGAATGCAGCATCGAGGCGACATCGCCCAATCCGCAGCCGCGAGTCTCGGGGTTGCGGGTCGTGGTCTCGACGACCCAGTCATAGATCGCGCGCGCTTTCTCCAGATCGCCGGTCTTGCCTGCGGTGATCCCGGCGGCGGTCTCCGCGACGATCCCGTCTGTCGGGATGAGCTCGGTCGGGGCGAGGTGCCGGGCCCACTCCTCCGGCGATAAGGGTTCTGCGCCGGCTCCGGCCGGATCGACGCTCCGATCGCGCGTGGTGACGGATGAAACCACATCGAGCGTCGCGGGCGCCTCGCCTTCGGGCCAGACCGCATGCACGAAAGCCGCGCCGCTCGCGGCGTCCCTCCGCAAGACGACCTCGGAGGCGTTCGTGTCCCATCGTGTCGGGCCGGGGCGCGACCAATCCGGCGCATCGAGAGAGGGCACCGGAATCCAAGCCTGCGCGGTCCGTCCGGCGCGATCGAGGCGCACGCGCGTCGTCAGCTCGAATGTCCGCCATTCTGGCGAGCAGGGTGCGAACCGCGCGGCGCTGAGCGCCGGGGCTGCTTGAACGAAAGCCGTCGCTGCGCCGAGGGCCAGAACATGTCGCCGTGTGATCGTGGTCATCGAGAACTCCGCACTGAGAAACCTTTGGTGGCGGATAGCCAAGCGGCAGACCTTGTGCAACGCGGCGCGTCCGCGCGGGCGGTTTGCCTGCAAATGAGGCACGTCGTGACCCGCGTTCAGCCGCTTATAGCGGGCTTTGGCGCCGATTTGTGCGGGTGGTCGCAATTAGACCCGCCGTAGTCGCCTTGCGGCACGCGGCGAGAGCGCGATTCTCCGATGTGTCGCTGCAAGACCGGAGGGCGCTCGACCCTCACGGCAAGGCCGACAGGACACCCTCATGCGTAACGATCCCCTTTTGCAGCCCTATCAGCTCAAGCACCTGACGCTGAAGAACCGCATCATGACCACCGCGCACGAACCGGCCTATCCCGAGGACGGAATGCCGAAGGCACGCTACCGCGCCTATCACGAGGTGCGCGCGAAAGCGGGCGTCGCGCTTGCCATGACCGCGGGCTCCGCGGCGGTGTCGCGCAACTCCCCGCCTGTCTTCAACAATATCCTCGCCTACAAGGACGAGGTGGTGCCGTGGATCCGGGAACTCACCGATGCCTGCCACGAGCATGGCTGCGCGGTGATGATCCAGCTCACCCATCTCGGTCGCCGCACGCATTGGAACAAGGGCGACTGGCTGCCGGCGGTCTCTCCTGGCCACGAGCGGGAGCCGGCGCATCGCGCCTTCCCGAAGATGGTCGAGGATTGGGAGATCGAGGGCATCATCGAGGACTATGCCGACGCGGCGGAGCGCATGAAGGCCGGCGGCATGGACGGGATCGAGCTTCAGGCCTACGGGCACCTGATGGACCAGTTCTGGTCGCCGCTCACCAACGCGCTCGACGGTCCCTATGGCGGCTCGCTCGACAACCGCCTGCGCTTTACCTGGGATGTTCTCGACGCGATCCGCGCCCGTGTCGGCGAGGGTTTCATCGTGGGCATCCGCTATACCGCCGATGAGCGGCTCGAGGGCGGGATCTCGGTCGAGGAAGGTCTCGAGATATCTCGCCGACTTGCCGACAGCGGCAAGGTCGACTTTCTGAACGTCATCAAGGGTCATATCGACACCGATCCGGGCCTGACCGACGTGATCCCGGTTCAGGGCATGAAGAACGCGCCCTTCATCGACTTCGCGGGCACGATCCGGAAGGAAACCGGAATGCCCACGTTCCACGCCGCCAAGATCCCGGACGTTGCGACCGCGCGGCATGCGGTCTCCTCGGGGCTTCTCGACATGGTGGGGATGACGCGGGCGCACATGGCGGACCCGTTCATCGTCCGCAAGATCATGGAGAACCGCGAGGACGACATCCGCCCCTGTGTCGGCGCGACCTACTGCCTCGACCGGATCTATGCCGCCGGAGAGGCGCTCTGCATTCATAACGCCGCCACGGGCCGCGAGCTGTCGATGCCGCACATAATCGCGCCCGCGGACGTGAAGAAGAAGGTCGCCGTCGTCGGGGCGGGGCCCGCCGGGCTCGAAGCGGCGCGCGTCGCCGCCGAGCGCGGCCATGCCGTGACCGTCTTCGAGGTCCAGCCCGATCCGGGCGGGCAGGTGCGGCTGACCGCGCAATCCGAGCGGCGCCGCGAAATGATCTCAATCATCGACTGGCGCATGGCGCAATGCGCCGCGCGCGACGTGGACTTCCGTTTTAACACCTATGCCGAGGCCGAGGATGTCGCGGAGCTCTCGCCCGACGTGGTGATCGTCGCCACGGGCGGCCTGCCGCATACAGAGGTCTGCGAGACCGGCAACGATCTCGTCGTCTCCGCCTGGGACATCATTGCGGGCGATGTGAAGCCCGGCTCCCGCGTTCTCGTCTACGATGACGCGGGCGATCACACCGGCCTTCAGGCTGCGGAAGTCATCGCCAAGACTGGCGCGCATGTGGAGATCATGACGCCCGACCGCAGCTTCGCGCCCGACGTGATGGCGATGAACCTTGTGCCATACATGCGCGCGCTCCAGGACAAGGACGTGCGGTTCACCGTCACCTACCGGCTGAAGGACGTGACCCGGACCGGCAACATGCTCACCGCACATATCGGCACGGATTATTCGGCCCACCGCGAGACGCGGGACTTCGATCAGGTCGTGGTCAATCACGGAACGCTGCCGATGGACGAGCTGTATTTCGACCTCAAACCGCGCTCGCGCAATCTCGGCGCGGTGGACCAGGACGCGCTGATCGAGGGCCGCCCCCAGCCCGAGGGCCGCAACCCCGACGGCGCATTCACGCTCTACCGGATCGGCGATGCCGTCTCGGCCCGTAATACCCATGCTGCAATCTATGACGCGCTGCGTCTTGTGAAGGACATCTGACATGAGTGCACAATCGGATATGCTCTCCCACCTGATGAGCCGCCGGCCGGGCTACACGTTGCCGCGCGCGCTTTATACCGATCCCGAGATGTTCGAAGTCGACATGGAGCGGATCTGGTACCGCGACTGGCTGCTCGTCGGCGCGGGCTCCGAGATCCCCAAGACCGGCAACCACATGACGGTCGAGATCGGCGCCTACTCGGTCATCGTCGTGCGTGGCGCGGACGGCGTGGCGCGCGCCTTCCACAATTCCTGCCGCCATCGTGGCTCCCGGATCTGCAAGACACACAAGGGCTCCGCGCCGAAACTCGTCTGTCCCTATCACCAGTGGACCTACGATCTCGACGGCAAGCTGCTCTGGGCGCGCGACATGGGGCCGGAATTCGACCCGTCGCAGCACGGGCTAAAGACCGTGCATTGCCGTGAGGCCGCCGGCATCCTCTTCATCTGCCTCGGCGCGGAGGCTCCGGCATTCGACGCGATGGCTGAGATGGCGCAAAAATATGCCGGGCCGCACAAGCTCTCCGAGTGCAAGCTCGCCCACGAGACCACCATCGTCGAGAAGGCGAACTGGAAGCTCGTGATCGAGAACAACCGCGAATGCTACCATTGTTCTGGCAGCCATCCCTCGCTGTGCGTGACCTTCGATGACAACCCCAACATCGCGGGCGACGGGTCGGGCAAGGACGATCCGGTGATCGCGGCGCATCTGCAGAAATGCGAAAAGGCGGGCCTTCCCTCCGAATTCACGATCGCGCCCAACGAGCAGTGGCGCTTTGTCCGTGTGCCGCTCGTGGGATCGTCGGTCAGCTACACGCTCGACGGCAAGCAGGCCTGCGAGAAGCTGGTGGGCGATGTGACGATCCGCGATGCGGGCACGCTGCTCTTCTTCCACTATCCCAACACCTGGAACCACTTTCTGTCGGACATGGTGATCCTGTTCTCCGTGAAGCCCGTCGGCCCGCAGGAGACCCAGGTCACGACCAAGTGGTTCGTCCACAAGGACGCCGTCGAGGGGCAAGACTATGACCTCGAGCGCCTGACGACCGTCTGGATTCACACCAACGACGAGGATCGCGAGATCATCGAGGAGAACCAGCGCGGCATCAACTCGCCGGCCTACGAGCCCGGCCCCTACAGCGCAGCGCAGGAATCCGGCGTCGCGCAATTCGTCGACTGGTATTGCGAAACGATGACGTCGCGGCTCACGGGCCGCGCCCTCTACGCGGCCGAGTGAGGCAGGGCATGTCCGAATACTGGACCGACACCGAAGAGCTTATCTGCACGATGGTCGTGCCCGAGGCGCCGAACGTGAAGACATTCGCGTTCCGCGCCGCCTCGGGCAAACCGTTCCGCTACAAGCCGGGGCAGTTCATCACGCTCGAAGTGCCGGTGAAGGGCGGGCCGATCCACCGCACCTACACGCTGTCTTCGACGCCGTCGCGGCCGCTGACGATCTCGGTCACGATCAAGTGCCAGCCGGACAGCATCGGCACGCGCTGGATGTTCGACAACCTGGGGCCGGGCATGAAGATGCGCGCCTTTGGACCGGCAGGGCATTTCACCCTCGACGATCCCGAGAAAAAGTTTCTCTTCATCGCGGCGGGCTCCGGCATCACGCCGATGATGTCGATGGCCTCCTACCTCTACGACAAGGGCGACATGCCCGATGCGCGGCTCGTGGCCTGCGCGCGGCGGCCCTCCGAGCTGATTTTCCGGCAGCGGCTCATTCATATGGCAAGCCGCGTGCCCGGCCTGCATCTCAGCTTCGCCGTCACCGAGGAGGAGCCTTACGAGGTCTGGACCGGGTATCTCGGCCGCTTCAACCAGCTGATGCTGGGCTTGATGGCGCCTGATTACCTCGAACGCGAGGTCTATTGCTGCGGGCCCGAGGACTTCATGACGATGGTGCGCGAGGGCCTTGCGGGGCTCGGCTTCGACATGGATCATT
Organism: Roseivivax sp. THAF30; assembly: GCF_009363575.1. Classification (NCBI taxonomy): domain Bacteria; kingdom Pseudomonadati; phylum Pseudomonadota; class Alphaproteobacteria; order Rhodobacterales; family Roseobacteraceae; genus Roseivivax; species Roseivivax sp. THAF30. Next base: position 887,181 of record NZ_CP045389.1, read on the forward strand.
ACCACCAAGAGAGCTTCGAGGCACCGGTGGCAAAGGCCGAGGACGTGCCCGAGTTCGACGACACCGTGCCTCAGGACGCCACCGAGGCCGAGGTGGTCTTCTCGAAGAGCGGGCTGCACGTTTCTTGCCACGAGACCGATACCGTCCTGTCGCTCTCGAGGGCGAACGGTCTGCGAATCCCCTCGGGCTGCACCTTCGGGATCTGCGGCACGTGCAAGATCAGGAAGACCGCGGGCGAGGTCCACATGGTCCATAACGGCGGGATCTCGGAGGAGGATATCGAAGAGGGATATATCCTCGCCTGTTGCTCGCACCCGATTGGCAAGGTCGAAGTCGACGCCTGAGGGTCACAGCAAGTCGAGCGCCATCTCGTGCGACGGCAGAAGGTTCGACTGGCGCAGCGTGAAGACGGGATAGGTTTCGTCTTCACGGATGCGGAGCACGTCGAAATCGGGCTCGATACGCTTGAGGGCGCGGGCCATCTGCGCCGATTTCTGCGCCTCGCCTTGCGCGGCGTAGAGGCACAGCAAGTGCCGCATGGGGGCGCGGAAATGCGGCGCGCGGGCATGGGCGCGCTCATAATGGCGCACCGCCTGGTCGAGATCCCCCGCCGAGATCGCCGAGAGCCCCGCGATCGTGTCGAACCAATGCGCCGAGGCGGCCCGGCCCGCGAGCCGGGCGGCGTGTTCTGAGGCGGCGAGCGCCGCCGCCGTATCGCCCGCGCGCAAGGCCACCGTCGCCGCGGCGGAATGGGCAAAGGCGTTGAACCGGCTCGCCTCCACAGCGTCGCGAGCCAGCACCGCGCTCACCACCGTGTCGTTCTCGAGGATCGCCAACAGCTGAGCGACGAGCGACATCACCAGCGTGTTGCCGTCATTGCCCTCGAGCGCCGCGTGGGCGAAGGCGCGCGCTTCCTCGTGCAACTCCTCGAGGTTCTGCTCGGTCCGTTCCACCAGCATGATCTGCCGCAAAAGGCTCCGCCATGCAGCGATGCGCGACAACGGGCGCAAGGCGTAAGCTTCGGCAAGAAGCGCTTCGGCGCGGCGCAATTCTCCGGGCATGTAGGTGAACATCGCGGCGATCGCCGCGTTGACGAGCGCGTCGATCCTGAGGCTGAGCCCGGCATCCTCCCGCGCGTCGAGAATCTGCGTCAGAACCCGTTCGGCGGAGTGATAGACAAGGCTCGGCACATCGCCCTGGCCCAGGAGATCGCCCGCGCGCGCGTCGAGCCGCGCGGTCTCGGACCAGACCATCTTGCCCGAATCCTGCGCGGTCAGCCCGGCGAGGATCTGAACCTCCTCTCCGACGGTCAGTGCACGGATCGCCAGGGTCAGGCCGCCTGCCTTGGCCTCCGCGCTCCGATCCACCAATGTGTCGAACGTTCCGAAATCCGAGATCAGCCCCGCCATCTGCTGACTAAGCATGTCGCCGATGAACTGACCGGTCTCGCGGGCGCTTTCGCCGAAGCCTTTGACCTCGATGGATAATGGTCGGCCCATGAGCGGCGGGGCGCCCGCGCCGAGGGTCAGCGCGCCGGCCGTGCGTTCGAGCGTCTGCAGAATGCGGCTCTTCTCCTCGCGGTGCCAGCTTTTATAGGCTGGAACCTTGAGGCGGACATCCTCCAGGAGATCACCGCCGCTGCGGAGCCGATCGAGGCAGGAGCGCGGATCGACGTCGATATCGGTCGTGCAATCCACGAGCGAGATTGCCGCGCGTGTCGAGACGAGGTGGTCCTCCGCCAGGGGACCGAACGCCTTGCGGATCTGGCTGACCACCTGCCGGAGCGATCCCGAGGCCTGCTCCGGGCTGCGGTCCGGCCAAAGCGTCTGCTCGATCCAGCGACGCGAACGGGTGCAGTCGGGAGACCGGGCCAGGATCGCCAGAAGCGCGCGTGCGCGCGCCGCATTCGGCGTCACGTCCGATCCCGCGTCATCGAGGACGCGGAAATCTCCGATCAAACGGATCTTCACGGTCACCCTGTTCCCCTTCCCGTGCCCGACGAAAGCTAGCAAATCCGGGGCCTTCCGGGAAGCGCCACGGAGAGCTTGCGTGAATTCTTCGCGAATTTCGTGCCCGTTTTGCGAATTTTCTTCGCGCCGGGCCGAACCGGTATCAAACTCCGCCAGCATATTTCAGGCGAGGAGTTTTTCGGTATGGCGATTTTAGGAACCCATGGCACGCACGGGACGCACGGCACCCACGGCACGCACGGTACCCATGGGACGCACGGCACGCATGGCACACATGCCGGTGGCGGCGGCTCGCCACTTCTTTCGAGCGCGCTTGGCGTCTCGGCCGAGGGCCTGATGGGATATTGGGACGGGCAGGGCGAGGTGCCGCCTGCGCCGAGCGCGACGATGATCGATCGTCTGCGCGCCCTGCAACCCGGCTCGCGGGCGGCTGTGGTCGCGCAAGAAATGAGCGGCTTTTTCTCCGTCGCCGGTCCGCCCGAAGCGCCGCGCGTGTCCGCGCGAGGCATCTCTCTGACATTGCCGACGCCCAGCGCCGAGGATCTCGGAGTGCATCAATTGCCGTATCTGCGTACCGCGATGGATCTGCGATCCGACCGGCTGCCGGAGATCCTGCTACAACAGGGCGACATGCTCTCCTTCTTCGGCACGCAAGTGCAGCTCGACGCGACTCGGCGGCGCTGGACGATGGAGCTTTTGGGCCGTGTCTACGACGTCGTGATCCAGCCCGAACAGGCAGTGAAACTCGCCGCGGACGTGCCGCGCCCCATCGCATATTCCCCGAAAGTGCAACCGATCATCCAGACGCCCGGTCACGGCTCCTGCCCGAGCGGCCACGCGACGGAGGCTTTCGCGTTCGCCACGATCCTTGCGCTCATGTCGCAAAAGGGACGCCGCCCGCACGAGAGCGCCATTGTCGGGGTGATCGAGACGCTGACCGCGGTCGGTCAGCCGGCCCCGGCCGATGAATGGACGCTGATGCCCTTCGCGCTGGCGGCGCGTATCGCCGACAATCGCACCGTGGCAGGCGTGCATTTTCCCATCGACAGCGCCTATGGCGGGCTTCTTGGCTTCATGCTCGGTCTTGCGCTCGCGCGTCCGATCCTCGGCGAGTCCCTGACCCATGACTTCGCGCCGAGCGCGCCTTTCGCGCCCGACGCCGCCTCCTGGAATGGCGGGTTCACGCTGGATGCGTGGCGTGAATGGGTGCGCGCGCTTGTGCCGGGCAGCATCTCGAGCGCCGTGAGCGAAGGACGTCGCTCGCGGCTTCTCGGTGCGATGGGCGCTCAGGCGCTCCGCGAATGGGGATGATCGTGTAGCGTGCCGCGGCCCAGCCTTGGGTCCGGGCGGGGCAGAGGCGGCGTATCGCCGAGGATCGCCATGAGGTCGGCTTCGGGATCGCCCGAGCCGCCTTGGCGCGCCCAGAGGGTGGCAAGCGCGCGGCTGACCCGAGGTGCCGCGACGCTGGTTCCCGAGAACCGCGCGACGCTGCCGGTCAGAACGCCCGATGCCCGTTGGCCTGTCAGGAAGACGCCGTCATCGCCGCGTGCGGACAGGGTCGGGCCCACGGATTGACCGGGACGTCCGAGAGACGAGATGCCTTCGGCCGAATAGCGCGACGCGATGTGGGCGCCCGGCTGACCGGTTGCCGGCCCTGCGGCGCTGACGAACCACAGCATCGCGCTCGTGGCGCCGGCATAGGCGACGGCCGTTCCCTGCCGTGAGATCGGATTCCCGAAGGCCGGCGCGGCATTGCTTCCAAGCTCCGCATCCCAGTCCCAGCCCGGCGCATCGAGATAGGATTGCCGCCCGCGCGGGCGGAAGCCGTAGGGCGTGTCGTCTCGCAGCACCTCGGCGGTGACGAGGGCCGATGCCGCGCTCTCGACCGAGAGCTTCCAGGCGCCTGCCGGGGCAAGCGCACCGTCATCCCAGCGCGCGGTCGGCGCGACCGCGAGAACCAGGCACGCCCCACCCGCGGGTGCGGACACGGAATAGAGCGCCGCGATCACATGCCGTCCGCGCTGCAGAAGACGCACTTGTCCCGCATCCGGCCAATCGAGCACCAGCGGCGCGATGCGCGGATCGGGCACGGTCACCGACACGCGCTTTCCGGCATCGCCACCCGGTGCACGCAGTTCAAGAAAGCTCGCTGTGCGGTCGTCGGGCTGAATGCGCCAGTCGAGTGCGAGCGGCGCGTCGGCGCAGACCTCCTTGCGGGCGACAAGCTGGTCGAGCCGCGCATTGCCGTAAGCGGCGACGATCTGGAGCCGCCCGCCGGTCAGGCGTTCGTAGCGCGCGATTTCAGAGCTGCACCACTCGGCAAGAAAAGCGGTCTCGTCGCCCGGTCCTCCCAGCGCACCTAGGCTCAAGTTGACGACGACAGGGCGTCCGTCGCACGTCGAAGCGCGCATGGCTTCGGTCACGATCCAGCGCAGGCCGATGGCCACATAACCTTCCGTCTTGCGCCCTGAGGTCTCGGCGATCGCGGCGGGCGGCAATTGCACGGCGAGGATCGGCAGATCGCGCAATGGGTCGTCTCCCGTGCACTCTGCGCCCGCGGCGAGGTCGAGAACATGCGTTCCATGCGCCGCGCGGTGATCGGTCGAGTGCCGCACATCGCGCGGCAGAAGCCCGGCGTTCCGCATCCGGTAGAGGTGATCCTCGTCGAGGCCCGTCGCGAGCTCCCGGTCGATGTCACGGCGGGTGAGCACCTGGCCGATCCGAACGTCCGGCAGCGGCTCCACGACACCGTGAGTATCGCCGCGCGGCTCGGACTGAAGCCAGATCTTCTCGATCCGGGTTTCGCTCAGGCTGCGGCGGAAGCGGGCATTGAGATAACCGATCCCGTCATCGATGGCGGCGATGATCGGTGTCGTGCCCCGCCCGGTCGCGGCATGGCGCGCGATCGGATCGCGGTCGCGGGGGTCGGCTTCGTTGAGCCGTGCCACGCGCGGGCCGACATGGATGAGCCGGCAATAGTCCGGCAGCTCGTCGAGCGCTCCGAGCCAGAAGACAGCGACACGGACCGGCCAGGGAAAAGCAGGAGGCGGCGGGGAGAGGTCGCCGGCCTCACTGCTGCCCTTGCCGCGCGCCATCTCGTCGAGCGCGGCAATCTCGGCATCGAGCGCATCGAGCTCGGACGCCTGCATGCGGGCCATGGGTTCGGCCTGCAGCGCGAGGATAGCATCCCTGAGGGAGGTCACGGATGCGCTTTCGCGGAGTTCGGCAAAGACCATGACAGCGCGAAGTTGCTCTGTCTTGGTTGCGGCTTCCCAATGGGAATAGCCGTCGCCGGGTTCGGGCAGGGGCTGAGCGTCGCTCCAGACAATTCGCTCATGCGTTGGAATGCTCATTTCGCGCCCTTCTCTGCGTCACCCGGGGCAAACACTGCCATGACGCGGCAACGACGCAATGGCGGCCCGGCATGCAGGCGCAGCATTCACGATTTATTAACGCTTGGATTCACGTGCTTGCGGGCGAGCTTAACGCTAGGGCAGTTTGCTCTCCCGGATAAGCTGCGCCAAAGTACCTGAGAGCTTGTTTGGGAGGCCGATTTGCCACGCGACATCACCGATGATCCGATTCTCATTTGCGGGGCGGCGCGCACGCCGCTCGGCGCGTTCCAGGGGGCGTTCGCTGGCGTCTCGGCCACCGAGCTCGGTGCCGCAGCGATCCGCGCGGCGCTCTCGCAGGCAGGGCTCGCACCTGACGAGGTCGGCGAGGTGCTGATGGGCAATGTCCTGCCTGCCGGCCTCGGTCAGGCGCCGGCGCGGCAAGCGGCTTTGGGCGCCGGGCTGCCGGTTTCGGTGCCTTGCACCACCGTCTCCAAAGTGTGCGGATCGGGCATGAAAGCCGTGATCCAGTCGGTCGACGCGATGCGCGCAGGCTCGCACGGCATTGCCATCGCGGGCGGTATGGAGAGCATGACCAACGCGCCGTACCTTCTGCCGCAGGGCCGCGCCGGTGCGCGGATCGGGCATTCGCGCGTTCTCGACCACATGATGCTCGACGGGCTGGAGGATGCCTACGACATCGCGCCCGATGGCACACGCCGGTCCATGGGCACATTCGGCGAGGATTGCGCCGAGGCCTACCAGTTCACGCGCGAGGCGCAGGATGCCTACGCCATCGAAAGCGTCACGCGCGCGAAACGGGCCACCGAGAGCGGCGCCTTCGACTGGGAGCTGACGCCGGTCGAGGTCAAAAGCCGCAAGGGCAGTGCCGAAGTCGCCCGCGATGAAGGGCCGGACAGGATCGACCCGGAGAAGATCCCGAACCTGCGCCCCGCCTTCAAGAAGGACGGTACAATCACGGCGGCATCATCGTCGTCGATCAACGACGGCGCGGCGGCGCTCGTTCTGGCACGCGCGTCCGAAGCGGAGCGGCTGGGCCTCGAGCCGCTGGCCCGGATCGTCGGCCATGCCGCCTATGCCGGAAAGCCGGGCTGGTTCACGACAGCGCCGATCCACGCCAAGCGGCGTCTCTTCGACGCGACCGGCTGGTCGGTGGACGACGTGGACCTCTTCGAGATCAACGAGGCCTTCGCCGTCGTCGCGATGGCGTCCATGAAAGAACTCGATATCCCGCATGACAAACTGAACGTGCATGGCGGCGCGGTCGCGCTCGGTCACCCGATCGGAGCCTCGGGTGCGCGTATCCTCGTGACGCTGCTCGGCGCGATGCGGGCGCGGCAGGCCCGGCGCGGGGTCGCCTCGATCTGCATCGGCGGCGGCGAGGCGACGGCGATCGCGGTGGAGGTGATGTAGCCGCAACGGGATGGCGCGGCTCGGCGCTGATACCCTCGCTCCGTCAGGCGAATGCGGAGACGAGCTGCGGTAAATCCTTGAAGTCGGGGAAGCTCGCTGCTGCGGTGATCTTCTCATGCGGAATGTGACAATAGCCTTCAGTGAAGAACAGGAAGGGCACGCCCGCCCGTGCCGCCGTTTCTGCATCGACCTCGCTGTCGCCAACATAGACCGCCGGTTCACCCAACGTCGCTGCGCGAAGCGGCTCTGGGTCCGGTTTGCGAACCGGTAGGCTGTCGCCGCCGACCACTGTGTCGAAGTATGTCTCCAGCCCCAGATGCGCGAGCACGGCCAGGGTTGGGCGGATTGGCTTGTTGGTGCAGATGGCGAGGACGTGGCCTTCGCGGCGCAGAGCCTCGAGCGCACCGCGGACCCCGGGATACAGCGTCGTGAGGCCGAACGCGGTCTCGTACCGCGCCTCGAAGGCATGCAAAAGGCGGCCCTGTGCCTCGCCCGGTATCTCACGCGCTGCGCGCATCCGCGCGATGAAGGTCGGGGCGCCATTGCCGATGAAGCTTTTCGTCTCCTCCAGCGTCAAAGGCGCGCGCGCGTCTTCGGCGAGAAGCGCGTTGGCGATCCCGCGGATTTCGGGCGCGCTGTCGATGAGCGTGCCGTCGAGGTCGAAGACGATCCTCACGCAGCCTCGGCCGCCTCGCGGATTGCCTTGATGTTCCGGCCATAGACATCCGGCTTGTCGACCGATCCGCCCTTGAACACCGCCGAACCCGCGACCAGCGCGTCGGCACCGGCCTTCGCAAGCATTGGTGCGGTGCCTGGATCGACGCCGCCGTCGATCTCGATATGTACCTCGCGGTCGCCGATCATCTCGCGCAGGGTGCGGACCTTGGCGGTCATGTCGATGAACTTCTGCCCGCCGAAGCCCGGATTTACCGTCATCACGCAGACGAGGTCCGCAAGATCGAGCAGATGCGCCACGGCCTCCGCCGGGGTGCCGGGGTTAAGCGCGATGCCCGCCTTCATTCCCGCCGCGCGGATCGCCTGAAGCGTCCGGTGACTATGCGGGCCCGCCTCCACATGGGCGGTCAGGATGTCCGCACCGGCATCGGCATAGGCATCGATATACGGATCGACCGGGGCGATCATCAGGTGCACGTCCATGACCGTGGTCACATGGCGACGGAAGGCTTTCACCGCGGGCGGGCCGAAGGTGAGGTTCGGCACGAAATGTCCATCCATCACGTCCACATGCACCCAATCGGCGCCCTGATCCTCGATGGCGCGAATCTCGCGGCCGAAATCGGCGAAATCGGCCGAAAGGATGGACGGGGCGATCTTGATCGAACGGTCGAATGGCATGAGGCGCGCGCTTTCCGGCTGGGGTCGTCGCTATGGTATCTGGCACGGTCTTGCCCAGAGGGGAAGAGCGTCGCTCCGCCGCGCTGGGCGCGAATGATCGCCGATGTCATGGAGACGTCACGGATTCGGTCTAACTGGCCTTTCAGGGAAGCATCGATTGATTTGGGGACATGACCGATGACTGAACTCGACCCGCTGCGCTACGTTCTGGCCTGCTGCTTCGGCACATCGCCGAACGGGCCGCTTGCACGGCTTTTCGGGCGCAAGACACCCAGCCTCTTCGACTGAGGGCGGTTTTTCCGCCACAACGCTCGTCCCGAGGCGCGCGCTCGTCTTGCCTGATCGCCCCGCTGCGGGTGACAACGGACCCATCCGCGTCGCACGAGGCCGCCTATGGGCAAGACGATCTATCTTCTGAACGGGCCGAACCTTAACCTGCTCGGCCAGCGTCAGCCCGAAATCTACGGGCGCGAGACGCTCGCCGACATCGCCGCCGATTGCGCGGCGATCGCGGAGACGTCCGATACCGAGATCGAGGCGCTGCAATCGAATTGGGAAGGCCAGCTCGTCGACTGGATTCACGAGGCGCGGCTCCGAGCGGACGGGATCGTCATCAATCCCGGTGCTTACAGCCATACCTCGATCGCGATCCTCGATGCGCTCAACGCGTTCGAAGGGCCGGTGATCGAGGTCCATATCTCCAACATCCACAAGCGCGAGAGCTTCCGCCACCACTCGTACATTTCCGGGCGGGCCGATGGGGTGATCGCGGGTTGCGGAACGGACGGCTACCGCTTCGCGATTCGGCGCATCCTGTCCTTGCTGGGCAGCTAAGCCTCCTCGACTTTTCCAGTCATGCGAAGAGCATCCGCGGTTTTGCGCGGATGGCCGTTGACGTGGCGTTTGATTTCTGTAGCCATATAGCGGAAATCAATTCCGCATAGTAGAACTGGGAGGAGAAACTATGACGCGTTTCATGAAAGCTGCGCTGGCAAGCGTGATGATCTGCGGGGCGGGAGCCGCCACCGCACAAGACCTATTCGTCGGTGAGGCGGGCCCGAACCGCGGCGCGCGCGGCGAGTCGCTCAACTTCTTTGCCGAACAGGTCGAGGAGATGTCGGGCGGCGATCTCTCGCTCAACATCCAGTGGGGCGGCGCGCTCTTCAAGGCGGGTGCGGCTCTGTCCGGCATCGCTGACGGCGTGGCCGATCTCGGCACGATCATCGCGGTCTATTTCCCGCAAGAGATGGCCCCCTACCGCATCGCGGACATGCCGCTCGAGAATTCCGACGCCTGGGTCGGCATGAAGGCGACCGACGAGATCATGCGCTCGAACGAGCAGATCACCGAGTACCTCGCGGCGCAGAACCTCGTCTATCTTGGCACATTCACCACCTCCGCGGTCCATATCGGCTGCAAGGGCACCGCGATCCGGTCGGTCGAGGATATCGAGGGCCTCAAAGTCCGCGGCGTCGGAGCATACGGCGACACGTTCGGCGATTTCGGCGCGAACCTCGTTCCGATGTCGATCTACGACGCGTATCAGGGTCTCGACACGGGTCTCATCGACTGCTCGCAGACATATTCCTACGCGACGGCCGCGCTGAAACAGCAGGAAGTGATCGACAGCTACACGCTCCTCAACTGGGGTCAGACCGGCGCGCTTGGCATCTTCATGAACAAGCAATCCTTCGACGGGCTGCCGGCCGAACAGCAGGACGTCCTTCTCGAAGCGGGCCGCATGATGTCGGACGAGCTGGGCCGTCTCATCACCGCCGACAACGAAGCCGCCATCGAGACGATGCGCGAGGCGGGCGTCGAGATCATCGAACTGCCTGCCGAAGAGCGTAGCAAGCTCGTCGAAGAGGGCTCCAAGTATATCGACGAGTGGGTCGAGCAGGTCTCCGGCCTGGGTCTCGACGGTGAGGCGATGCTCGAGGAATATCGCGGCCTTCTCGAGAAATACGAAGAAGAGCGCGACAGCCAGGGCTACCCCTGGGAGCGTGAGCAGGGCTAAGGCCCGCACCTTCGACGAACACGCGGCGCGCCTTGCCCAGCAAGCGCGCCGCCCCCCAATCCCCTTCCTCATGAGGTTTCGCGATGCTGCGCCGTATCGAGCGCCTTCTCGTGGATTTGGCGATCATTTCCGTCCTCGGCCTTGGAGTGCTGATCACCGCGACCGTCCTTCTGCGCGCCTTCTTCAATTCGGGCGTGCCTGACGCGATCGTCATGGTGGCCGAACTGATGGTCGCCGCCGTGATCCTGCCCCTGGCCGCGACGACCGCGAACCGCGCGCATATCGTGGTGGAATTCGTCTCCAACAGGATGCCGCCGCGCGTGCGGGACGGGCTGGTTGTCTTCGGCTCGATCTTCGGACTTCTGGCGCTGGCGCCGCTCATCTGGGCCGGCTGGCGCGAGGTCACGCATACGATTGCCTCCGGGGGATACTTCTTCGGCGATCTCAATCTGCCGAAATGGCCGGGCCGCGTGATCTTCCTCGCCGGCATCTCCTTCTGCTGGCTGCGGCTGGCGATCATGGTCTGGCGCGACATCGGCGCGATGCGCCGGGGCGAGCCTCTGGCCGATACGGGCTACGGCCCCGAACAGACCGAGGAGGCCTGAGATGGATCCGACCACGATTGGCCTCATCGCCTTCGCCGCCGTCATCGTGCTGCTTGCGCTGCGCGTGCCCATTGCTTTCGCGCTCGCGGGCGTTGCAAGCCTCGGCACCTTCGCGATCTTCGCCTTCCGCACCGGCACCTTCATGCCCGAGCGAGCGTTCACGCCGACGTCGAGCCTCGTCTTCTCGAACTCGTTCGACCTCGTTCATTCCTACGATCTTTCGATGATCCCGCTCTTCGTGGCGCTGGGCCACATCGCCTATCGCGCGGAGATCACGACGAAGATCTACCACGCGGCGCGTGTCTGGCTGGCCTCGGTGCCTGGCGGCGTGGCGATGGCCTCGGTCGTCGGTTGTGGCGGCTTCTCGGCGATCACCGGGTCGTCCATTGCCTGCGCCTCGACGATGGGGCGGATCTGCTCGCCCGAGATGCTGAGGATGGGCTACGACAAGCGGCTCGCGACAGCCTCGGTCGCGGCGGGCGGCACGCTCGGATCGCTCATTCCGCCATCGGTGCTGTTCATCATTTACGGCATTTTCACCGAAACCTCGATCTCGGCGCTGTTTCTCGCGGGCATCATCCCCGGCCTTCTGTCGCTCGCAGGCTTCCTGATCGTCATCTTCTTCTGGGTCTGGCGCGAGCCCGAGGCGGCTCCGGCCTTTACCGGCAAGATCACCGCGCGAGAGCGTTTCGACGCGGCGCTTGAAGCCTGGCCGGCAGTTGCGCTCTTCGTGATCATCGTCGGCGGCATCTATGGCGGCATCTTCACGGCGACCGAAGCAGCGGCGGTCTGTGTCTCCGCAGCGATCCTCATCGGCTTCGCGCAGCGCAAGCTGACCTTCGCGGGCCTCTGGGAAAGCCTGCGCGAGACCGTGATCCAGACCACGTCCATCTTCATCATCGCCGCTGGCGCGAAGATCTTCGTGGCCTTCATCGCCTTGACGGGCGTTGCCTCGGACATCGTCTCCTTCGTTTCGGACGCAAACCTGTCGGTGGTCCTTCTGCTTGTCGCGATCGCGATCATCTACCTGGTGCTCGGCATGTTCCTCGATCCGATCGGGATCATGGTGCTGACGCTGCCTCTGATGGTGCCGCTCGTAGAAAGCTATGGCTGGGACCTCATCTGGTTCGGCGTCGTGGTCATCAAACTCCTGGAGATCGGCCTCATCACACCTCCGGTCGGGCTCAATGTGTTCGTGATCTCGGGTGTTGTCGGTAAGGATGTGCCCATCGACCGGATCTTCTCGGGCATCCTGCGTTTCCTCAGCATTGACGTGCTTGTGCTTGCGCTGATCATGGCGTTCCCGATCCTGTCGCTCCTGATCCCTAGTTCGATGTGATGACCGGCATGCGACCCGAGGAAGATATCCGCATCCTGCCGCAGGACGAGACCGACCGCCGCTTTGCGACGACGCTGGCGCGGGGACTCGCGGTCTTGCGCGCGTTCCGCGCCTCCGATGACGGGCTTGGCAATGCGGAGATCTCGGAACGGACGGGAATCCCGAAATCCACGGTCTCGCGGCTGACCTTCACGCTGCAATCGCTTGGCTATCTCAACCACGCCCGCCGGCATGACCGCTACCGGCCCGGACCTGCGCTCCTGGCACTCGGCAACGTCGCGACATCGTCCATTTCCTTCGTGGAACTCGCGGGGCCGATCATGCAGCGGGTCGCGGACGAGACGGGAACCATGTCGCTGCTGCTTGTGCGCGACGACAAGAAGCTTCTCATCCTGAAGACCTGGCGCCCACGCGGCATCTCTTCGCTGTGGCTCGAGATCGGTCATCGCTTGCCATTCAACGGCACATCCTCGGGGCACGCGCTGCTCGCGGCGATGCCCGAAGACGTCTTTGAGAAGACCGTCGCGAACGTCGCCGGCGCGGGCGGGCTGACGCCGGAGCGCGCGCTCGAGATCCGCCGCGACGCCTGGGGCCAGCTCATCACGCAGGGCTTCTCGATCACCGATCCCGACCAGTATTACGCCGCCAATATCCACGCCGTGGCGCGGCCCTTCCATTCCCGCGATCTCTCGGAGCCCGTGGTCTTCACCTGCGGGGCGATGCCCGAGGCGCTCAGTATCGAACGGATGCGGCAAGAGGTCGGCCCGAAGCTGAACGAAGCGGTGGGCGAGCTCGAACGGATCATGGGGCAGGGTTCCGCAATGACGATGCGGGGCTAGGTAATGAAACGCAAAGACTACAGAGGTGCAGCATGAGCGACGTCGTCGCCTATGAGATGGACGGAGATATCGCCGTCATCACCATCGCCAACCCGCCGGTGAACGCGCTCGGCCATGCCGTGCGGCAAGGGCTCTGGGACGCGATCGAGCGGTTCGATGCGGACGAGGGCGCGCATGCGGCGGTGATCCTCGGTGAAGGTAAGCTCTTCATCGGCGGGGCGGATATCTCCGAGTTCGGCAAGCCGCCGCAAGATCCTTGGCTGCCCGAAGTGGTGAACCGGATCGAGGCCTGCGGCAAGCCGGTCGTGGCGGCCATCCAGGGCGCGGCGCTCGGCGGCGGTCTCGAAGTCGCCTTGGGATGTCACTACCGCGTGGCGATGCCGGGCGCGAAGCTCGGTCTGCCGGAAGTCAATCTCGGCATCATTCCGGGCGCGGGCGGCACCCAGCGGACGCCGCGTCTCATCGGCGTTGCCGCCTCGGTGCAGATGATCCCTGCCGGCGGCAATCTCTCGGCCGAGGATGCGGTCGCGCAGGGGCTTGCGGACACGCTCGGGGAGGGTAGTCCGCGGGAGGCCGGTCTCGCCTATGCGCGCGAGCTGGTCGGACAAGGCGCAGGCCCGCGCCGTGTGGGCGCGCTGCCATGCCCGAAAACGGACGAGGCGGCGCTCGAGGACGCGCGCGCGCTCTGGCGCAAGAAATCCGCAGGCGAGGTCGCGCGGCTTGCCGCCATCGACGCGGTCGAGGCCGCAACGCGTTTGGACATCGCCGAGGGGCTCGACGAAGAACGCCGCATCTTCCGCGAAATGATGGAGACGCCGCAGCGCGCGGGCCTGATCCACGCCTTCTTCATCGAGCGCAAGGTCGCCAAGCTGCCCGAGATCGAAGGCGTCGCCCTGCGCGAGGTCGCCCGGATCGGGGTCATCGGCGGCGGCACGATGGGCGCGGGCATCGCCACGGCGGCGCTGACACGCGGGCTCGATGTGACGTTGATCGAACGTGACGAGGCCTCGGCGGACAAGGCGCGCGCGACGATCTCGAAGAACCTCGAAGGCGCGGTGAAACGCGGGAAGCTCTCGGACGCGCAGAAGGACAGCATCCTGTCGGACGGCTTCCGCACGGCGACGGGCTATGACGCGCTGTCCGAGGCGGACCTCGCCATCGAAGCGGTGTTCGAGGACATGGACGTCAAGAAGCAGGTCTTTGCCGAGCTCGACCGCGTGATGAAGAAAGGCGCGATCCTGGCGACCAACACCTCCTATCTTGACGTGAACGAGATCGCGGCGAGCATCTCGCGCCCCGGTGACGTGATCGGGCTGCACTTCTTCTCGCCCGCGCATGTGATGAAATTGCTCGAGGTGGTCGTTGCGGATCAGACTGCGAACGACGTGACCGCGACGGCCTTCGCCCTGGCGAAAAAGCTCGGCAAGGTTGCGGTGCGCGCTGGCGTCTGCGACGGGTTCATCGGCAACCGCATCCTTGCCAAGTACCGCGCGGCGGCGGACCGGATGGTCCTGCAAGGGGCGAGTCCCTACCAGGTCGACCGCGCCGTGAAGGCCTTCGGCTGGCCGATGGGCCCCTACGAGATGGGCGATCTCGCAGGGCTCGACATCGGTTACATGACCCGCAAGCGGAAGGAGCCGACGCGCGATCCGCGCGACGTGGTGCCGACCTGGGCGGATGAGCTCTACCATCTCGGGCGTCTCGGCCAGAAAACCGGGCGTGGCTACTACATCTACGAGGAAGGCAAGCGCGGCGGGCAGGAAGACCCGGAGGTCGAAGAGCTTGTCGCCAAGGCCCGCGAGAAACAGGGTATCGCGCCGCGCGAGTTCACCGACGCCGAGATCCAGCGCCGCTACATGGCCGCGCTCGTGAACGAGGCTGCCCGCGTCGTCGAGGAAGGCATCGCCAAGCGACCGCTCGATGTCGATGTGACCTTCCTTTACGGCTACGGCTTTCCGCGCTGGCGCGGCGGGCCGATGCACTGGGCCGATCACGCGGGCCTCGCGGACCTTCTGTCAGACATCAAGGAGTATGCCGAGGAGGACGATTTCTTCTGGCAACCCGCGCCGCTTCTCGAACGGCTCGTCGCCGACAATGCCAATTTTGCCAGCCTGAACGATCAAGGCTGAGGGAGGATTATCATGAACGATCCCGTCATCGTCTCCGTCGCACGCACCGCCATCGGCAAGGCCGGGCGCGGCACTTTCAACATCACGCATGGCGCGGACCTCACCGGCCATGTCGCGGCGGCGGCGGTCGAACGCGCCGGCATCGATCCCGCGCTCATCGAGGATTCGATCTGGGGCTGCGGCTATCCGCAGGGTGTCACCGGACGTAACATTGCCCGGCAGGCGGTGATCCGTGCCGGGCTTCCGGTCACCATCGCGGGCACCACGGTCAACCGCTTCTGCGCGAGCGGGCTTCAGGCCATCGCCATGGGCGGGCATATGATCGCCTCGGAGGGCGCGAAAGCCGTTCTCGTGGGCGGCGTCGAGTCGATCTCGGGGGTGCAGCCGCCGCCGGATGAAGCCCCGAACGAGTGGATCCTCGAGAACAAGCCCGATCTCTACCTGCCGATGATCGATACAGCCGACATCGTCGCGGATCGCTACGGCGTTAGCCGCGAGGCCCAGGACGAGCTCGGCTACCAGTCGCAGATGCGCACCGCCGAGGCGCAGGAGGCGGGCCGCTTCGATGAGGAAATCGTGCCGATGACCGTCACCAAGGCCGTCAAGAACAAGGAGACGGGCGAAGTCACGCACGAAGAGGCGACGATCGCCCGTGATGAATGCAATCGCCCGTCCACAACGCTCGAGGCGCTCCAGAAGCTCGAGCCGGTGCGCGGCGCGGGCAAGTACATCACCGCTGGCAACGCCTCGCAGCTCTCGGACGGCGCGGCGGCGCTTGTGATGATGGACGCCAAGGAGGCCGAGAAGGCGGGACTGACCCCGCTCGGGCGCTTCCGTGGTTTCGCTGTCGCAGGCTGCGAGCCCGACGAGATGGGGATCGGGCCGGTCTACGCCGTGCCGCGCCTTCTGGAGCGCGAAGGGCTTTCGGTCGATGATATCGACCTTTGGGAACTCAACGAGGCGTTCGCGAGCCAGGCGCTTTACTGCCGCGACAAGCTCGGCATCGACAACGACAAGATGAACGTGGACGGCGGCTCCATCGCCGTGGGCCACCCCTTCGGCATGACCGGCGCGCGGATGACCGGGCACCTGATGTTCGAAGGGCGTCGCCGGGGTGCGAAGCTCGGCGTCGTGACGATGTGCGTGGGCGGCGGCCAGGGCGCTGCCGGCCTTTTCGAGATTTTCAGCTGAGGAGACATCTCATGGACCTCACTTATACCGATGAACAGAAAGCCTTCCGGGACGAGGTGCGCGCGTTTCTGGACGAGAAACTGCCCAAGCGTCTCTCGGACAAGGTCGCGGGCGGCAAGCACCTCGTGAAAGAGGATTACGAGGAATGGCATGCCATCCTGAACGAGAAGGGCTGGCTCGGCGTGACCTGGCCCGAGGAATTCGGCGGCACCGGCTGGGATGCCGTGCAGCGCCATATCTTCGAAGAAGAGACCACCCGGGCGAGCGCCCCGCGCATCGTGCCCTTCGGCGTCAACATGCTGGGGCCGGTCCTGATGAAGTTCGGCTCCAAGGAACAGCAGGATCACTACCTGCCTCGCATCCTTTCGGGCGATGACTGGTGGTGCCAGGGCTATTCGGAGCCCGGCGCGGGCTCTGACCTTGCCTCGGTCAAGACGAGCGCCGAGCGCGACGGGGACCATTACATCGTCAACGGACAGAAGACCTGGACGACGCTTGGCCAGTACGCCAACAAGATCTTCTGCCTCGTGCGGACCTCGAAGGAGGGCAAGCCGCAGGAAGGGATCTCTTTCCTGCTGATCGACATGGACACGCCCGGCGTCGAGGTGCGACCCATCGTGCTCATCGACGGCGAGGCCGAGGTCAACGAGGTCTGGTTCGAGGACGTCAAGGTGCCGGTCGAGAACCTCGTCGGCGAGGAGAACAAGGGCTGGACCTATGCCAAGTACCTCCTGACCCACGAGCGCACGAACATCGCCGGGGTCGGCTTTGCCAATGCGGCGCTGCAAAACCTCAAGCGGATCGCGGGTCTCGAGAAATCCGGCGGCAAGGCTCTTATCGAGAACCCGTTCTTCGCCGCCAAGATGGCGCAGGTCGAGATCGACCTGATGGCGATGGCGACCACGAACCTGCGCACCATCGCGGCGGCCGCCGCGGGCAATGCGCCCGGCGCGGAAAGCTCCATGCTCAAGATCAAGGGCACGGTGATCCGGCAGGAGATCAACGCGCTGACCCGGCAGGCGGTCGGACCCTTCGCGATGCCTTTCGTTTCCGAAGCGCTCGACGAGGGCGCGAACGTGGAGCCCGTCGGCCCCGATTACGCGCTGCCCGCGACGCAGAGCTATTTCAACAACCGCAAGCTCTCGATCTACGGCGGCTCGAACGAGGTGCAGCGGCAGATCATCTCGAAAGCGATTCTGGAGCTCTGAGCGCCCCGCGCGCCGGCTCCACAGGAGGACCAAGATGAATTTCGAACTGACCGAAGAACGGCAGATGCTTCAGGACGGCCTTCGCCGCTACCTGCGCGAGAACGTGACGCCAGAGGCGCTCAACGAGGCGACCGACAGCGAGGCGGGTCATATCCCCGCGCTCTGGGACGGGCTCACGGAAATGGGGGTGATCGGTGCGCTCTTCACCGAGGACGATGGCGGGTTCGGCGGCGCGGGCTTCGACCTTTCCGTCGTCTTCGAGGAGATGGGCCGAGCGGGCGCTTTCGAGCCGCTCCTTGAGACGGGTGTGCTTGCGGGCGGCCTGATCGCGGATATCGGCTCTGACGCGCAGAAGGCGGTGATCGAGGAGATCGTCGGCGGCAAGATCCTGAGCTTTGCCCATACCGAGCCCGGCGCCCGCTATGACCTCGAGCATGTGACGACCGAAGCGAAGAAATCCGATGCGGGCTGGACGCTGTCCGGCCGCAAGAGCGTCGTCGGCCATGCCGGCATCGCGGAAGCCTTCGTGGTCTCGGCCCGGACAAGCGGCGCGGCAGAAGATGAGGACGGGATCTCGCTTTTCCTCGTGCCCGCGAGCGCGGACGGGGTCGATATACGCGACTACGCGATGAATGGCGGTGGCCGCGCGGGCGAGGTGACGCTGACGGACGTCTCCATCCCCGCCGATGCGATCCTTGGCGAAGAAGGCCAGGCCTATCCCGCGCTCGAGAACGCAGCTGCGCGCGCGACCGCGGCGCTGTCCTCGGAGGCGGTGGGCCTGATGGAGACGATCCGCGCGCTGACCGTCGATTACCTTCAGGGTCGCAAGCAGTTCGGCCAGCCCATCGGCAAGTTCCAGGCGCTGCAGCACCGCATGGCGGATGTTCTGATCGAGATCGAGCAGGCGCGCTCGGCGGCGATCAATCTCGCGGGGCACCTCGATGCGGGCCGTGTGGAGCGCGAGCGCCATGTCAGCGCGACGAAGAACCTGATCGGCCGCGCAGGACGGCTGGTGGCCGAAGAGGCGATCCAGATGCATGGCGGGATCGGCATGACGCAGGAATATGCGCTTGGTCATCTCGCCAAGCGGCTGACGATGATCGACCATCGCTTCGGCGACACCGATTATCACCTCGAACGCTTCATCCGCCTCAGCGCGGCCTGAAGAATGGCGGTGATCGAAGGGGAGACCGGCGCGCAGCGCAGCATCGGCTACGTGCTCGATGTGGGGCAGGGGGACGGCTCTGCCCGCTGCCATCTCGATGTGAGCGAGGCGCATGCCAATCGGCACGGCGTGCTGCATGGCGGGATCGTGTCGATGATGCTGGACAACGCGATGGGTGCGACGGGCAGCCTGACCGTGGACGAGACCGGGCGCGCGCCGTTCCTGACGGTATCGATGACGACGAGCTTCGTCGGGCCGGCGGATATCGGCAAGCGCGTCACCGCGACCGGCCGTGTGACCGGAGGCGGTCGATCGCTGCTCTTCATCGAGGGACGGCTCGAAGACGCGGACGGACGCCTCGTTGCGACCGCCACCGGCGTCTTCAAGCGTGTCCCGCGCGAGCGGATGGCGACGGGCGGCGACGCCTGACCGGGTGGCAGCCGCCACTCATGGAATATGCGAAAAGGACTGGGATCACATGACCGAATTCACGCGGGTGCATGAGATGATCGCCGCCAGCGCCGCGCCGCGGCCCCGTGCTGTAGCGGTGATCGACGGAACTGCGCGGATCTCTTGGCAGACCTATGCGCGCATGACCGAGGAGATGGCCGCGGTGCTGAGTGGCCTTGGTGTCGGCCCCGGTGACCGGGTGATGATCGTGGCCGAGAACTGCCTTGCGCTGGCGGTCGCGATCTTCGCGGCAAGCCGCCTCGATGCATGGGCGGTGCCGGTCAACGCGCGCATGTCGTCCGCGGAGCTCTCGCGGATCGAGGATCATGCCGAGCCGAAGGTCATCCTGTTCACCAGCCATGTCTCGAAGGATGCGGCGGCCCATGCTGGTGCGCTCAAGGCCGAGAAGCTGCACACCGATGTCGGCGAGCTGCACGTGGCCGCGCGGCGCGGCGGCGCGCCCGAGCCGCTGGAACCGGGTGCGGAGCAGGTCGCGGTCATCCTCTACACGACCGGAACGACCGGCGCGCCCAAGGGCGTCATGCTGACCCACGGCAATCTCATCTTCGCCGCGCGTGCCTCGCGCGATCTGCGCCGGCTCATGCCCGAGGATCACGTCTATGGCGCGCTGCCGCTGACCCATGTCTTCGGGCTCGCCTCGATGCTGATGGCCTCGGCACTGGCCGGCTGCACCGTCGAGCTTGCCACCCGCTTCTCGGCCGAGGCGCTTTACGACGCGCTCAAGCGCGGGGCGACCGTGGTGCCCGCCGTGCCGCAGATGCACGCCGTTCTCATGGCGTATGCCGCCGAGCACGGGCACGAGACGCTCGGGTCCGAGCGCCTGCGCTATGTGTCCTCCGGGGCCGCGCCGCTCGATCCCGCGTGGAAGCGCAAGGCAGAAGCGTTCTACGGCCTTCCTCTCCAGAACGGCTATGGCATGACCGAGACGACCGCGGGTGTGTCGGGCACTCAGAACGTGCTGGGTGATCCCGATACCTCTGTCGGACCGCCGCTGCCCGGCGTCGAGGTGCGGCTCGACGAAAGCGTCGGCAACGAGCCGGGCGTTGGGGAAGTGCAGACGCGCGGCCCGCACATCATGAAAGGGTATTACAAGAACCCTACCGCGACGGAAGCCGCGATCACCGAGGACGGCTTCATGCGCACGGGCGATCTCGGCAAGATCGACGGCGAGGGCCGCTTGCACATCGTCGGCCGCTCGAAAGAGCTGATCATCCGGGGCGGGTTCAACGTGTATCCGCCCGAGGTCGAGGCCGCGCTCAACGATCACCCTGCAGTGGTGCAATCGGCGGTGGTCGGCAAGAAGCTCGACGGCGGCAGCGAGGACGTGCTCGCCTTCTGCCAGATCACGAAGCCGGATGCTGTGGCCGAGGAGGAGCTCAAGTCCTTCGTGAAAGAGCGGCTGACGGGCTACAAGCGCCCCTCTCGCATCTTCATCGTGGAGGCCTTGCCCGCCGCTGCGACGGGCAAGATCCTCAAGCACAAGATCCTCGACACTTTCGCCGAGATGATGGCCGAAGGCTGAGGCGCTATTCGGGCAGGGCCGCGCAATGCGCGCCGCCCGCCGCCTGACCTGATCCGAGCGCGATGGTCGCTGGCTGCTGGAAGCGGTTCACCGGCTCGCTTTGCGCCTGATCGAAGATCAGAAGCGCGGCGATGAACAGCACCGTCAGTCCGGCTGTGAGTCTGCGCGTTCTCATCGCCGACCCTCCAGCCCGAGGACCGGGCGCAGCTTCACTCCGACGAACGCGCCGCCGAAGGCCGCCACGAACCAGGCCCAGCCGTGCAGCGAACCCGTCGAGATGCCCGAGAAGAACGCACCCACGTTGCACCCGAACGCGATCCGCGAGGAATAGCCCAAGAGGAAGCCCGCGATCACCGTCGCGACCCAGGCGCGTTTCGGCAGATCGGGAAGACCCTGGCCAAGACCGCTCCGCCAGACGGCGACGAGGAACGCGCCGCCGATGATGCCGAGATTGGTGAGCGAGGTGACGTCGGTCAGAAGGCTCTGGCTCACGCGCTCCATGTTGCCGGGCGTGCCCCAGAAACTCGACGCGCTGATATCCGCGCCAAGCGCCGTCGCACCCTTCGCGGCCCAGAGGCCCAGCCCGTAGACCACGCCCCAGGGCTGGCCCGCGACAACGAGGTTGAAAAGCGCCAGGCCCGCGAGAAGCGCCGCCGCGATCCAGAGGCGGCGCGGGATGCGGCGCGTGCCGGGCGCCGCGAGGAACAGGAGCAACCCCGCCGACGCCGCCAGCAGCGCCAGCGTCACCATGAGACCCGAGGTGCCATCGAAGGCGATCAGCGGCAGGGTGCCAAGCTCGGTCCACCACAGAAGGTGATAGGCGCCGGCGAAGCTGCCGATGGCGAAGAAGGGCAGGGCCAGAAGGCTCACCGGGTTGCCGCTGCCGGCATTGACCAGCGTGCCCGAGCCGCAGCCCATGACGATCTGCATGCAGGCCCCGAAGACGAACGCGCCGCCGACCATGGCAAAGCCCACTGGCGCGCGCGCGCCCACGAGCGTGCCGCCTGCATCCGCGAGAAGCGGGATCGCGACGATGGCGACGAGCGCGATGGAGAGCAGCTGCGCCAGCGTGCCGCCCGGATCGCGCTTGGTGATCATCTGCCGCCACGGCCCGGCAAAGCCGAAACGGAAACCTTCAAGCACGATGCCGAAGCCGAGACCGATCAGCAGGAGCAGGCCATACCGCGCGCCGACGAAGGCCGCGACGATGAGCGCCAGAACGAGCGCACCGGCCACGAGGCCGGTGCGGGTGAGAAGCGAGGAGGCCGGCGCCGTGCCAGCCTCGGGGGTCGTTGCGGTGGACATGGATCAGAACGTGTTCTTGATGTTGAGCCACAGGCTGCGAAGCGGCCCCGGAACGTTGGCCATCTCATAGCCCGCATTCGACCAGCCGACCATGCTTTCGGGGTAGAGTTTCACGTTCTCGGCGCCTGCAAGTTCGGACAGGGCGAACCAGTTTGTCGCGGCCCAGTGGCCGGTATTGCAGAAGGAGATCAGGCCGTCCGCGCCCGCAAGGTCGTTCTCTTCGGCGAGGCTTTGCGCCGCCGAGGCGTCGATGATGGTCGGGCCGTCCGAGAACCAGCTCGAATGCACGAAATACTGCGATTGCGGCAGCGTGCCGGGCCGCGCGGCGGCAGCGTGCGATTGCTGGCCGTTCCAGAAGCTCTCGGGCCGCGCATCGACGAGCGTCGTATCGGTCTCACCGTCGATGGCGGCTTGCACATCCTCGACGCTCGCGGTCCAGCTGTCATCCCAGGTGACGGTGATGTCGGAGGGCTCCGGCTGCACGGCGTCGGTGGACAATGCGTATCCTGCCTCGGTCCAGGCGGTGAGACCGCCATTGAGGATCGCGATCTCATCGAACCCGCTCGACTTGAGGGTCCAGTAGACGCGCGCCGCGGCGCCGAAATCGGTGACGCTTTCACCCTGGTAGGTCACGATGACCGGCTGATCGGTCTCGAGCCCCAGCTGTCGGAAGGTTTCGGTCAGCTGATCCGCGGGAACGATCTGGCCCGGGTTCTCGGCGGGGCCACGGAAAAGACCATAGGGCGCGTTCACGGCGCCTTCTATATGTCCGCCCGCGAACCCGTCCTCGCCCTCGGCGCGGATGTCGAGGATCTGGATGTCGGAGCCGAGCTCGGCTTCAAGATCGGCGGGCGCGACAAGCGGCCCCTCGATCGCGGCCATCGCGGGCGCGGCGAGAAGGGCGAGCGTCGAAGTCAGAGCGATACGGGTCATGCGATCCTCCATGAGTGGGGCGAGTGTTGTTTCCATGCGAATTGGCGAGATTGCGCCCGGTTTCAAGTCCGGCAGGCCGCGCAGGGCAGGGTCGCCCTGAAACGCGCGTTCGATCCGGACACCGAAGTCGGAGAGGCCGCTCCATTCGCACGGCTTCGCGCCAGACGCGCGTCTCGCACTTGCCCCGCTTTCGCAAACGACGTTCTTTTCAAGCACGATTTCGGGTGACTCACGAAAACGTCGATCCATATCTCCCGCGAGATAAGGAAAAACTGTCCTGTTTCGCTTGAGGCTCGTGCGAAAGTTTCGCAGAAACGGGAAACTGTCTGTCAAATGGGACCGGGGGACATCGTGTCGCTATTCTTGATCGTCGCGCTGCCGTTTCTTGGCGCTCTGCTGCCTGGCCTGATGTATGGCGCGGGTCGGAAAGCCTGTGCGAGCGTCACGCTGGCCGTGACCCTGACCGCGTTGATCGGATTGCTGACCCGCCTGCCGGAGATCTGGAGCGGTCAGACGATCACCGCTCGGATCGACTGGATTCCGGCCCTCGGCCTCAATCTTGAGCTTTGGCTCGATCCCTTGGGTTTCTTCTTCGCCGCGCTGATCCTCGGGATCGGCTGTCTCATCATCATCTACGGGCGCTACTACCTCTCGCGCGAAGATCACATGGGCGAATTCTTCACCTACCTGCTGCTCTTCCAGGGCGCGATGGTGGGGATCGTTCTGTCCGACAACATACTGCTTTTGCTGATCTTCTGGGAACTGACCTCGCTCTCTTCCTTCCTGCTGATCGGGTATTGGAAGCACCTGCCCGAAGGCCGGCAAGGCGCCCGGATGGCTCTGGCCGTGACCGGGATGGGCGGTCTTGCGATGATCGGCGGCGCGATCATCCTGGGGCAGATCGCGGGCAGCTACCGGATTTCCGACATCATCGCGGCGCGCGATGCGATCCAGGCCTCGGAGCTTTACACGACCGCGCTAGTCCTGATCCTCTTGGGGTGTTTCACGAAGTCCGCGCAATTCCCATTCCACTTCTGGCTGCCGCACGCGATGGCGGCGCCGACGCCGGTCTCGGCCTATCTGCACTCGGCGACGATGGTGAAGGCGGGCATCTTCCTGATGGCGCGGCTGTGGCCTGCGCTTTCGGGCACGCCCGAATGGTTCTACCTCGTGACCGGGGCGGGGCTCATCACGATGTGCCTCGGTGCGGTGATCTCCTTCTTCAAGCACGATCTCAAAGCGATCCTCGCTTTCTCGACGGTCTCGCATCTGGGCCTGATCACCATGCTCCTCGGTACGGGCACGGCGTTCGGTGTGCTGACGGCGGTGTTTCACATTCTCAACCACGCGACCTTCAAGGCGGCGCTCTTCATGTCGGCGGGTATCGTCGATCACGAAGCGCATACGCGGGACATTCGTCGCCTCGGAGGGCTCCGGCACCTGATGCCGGTTACTGCGACCATCGCGATCATCGCCGCATTGTCGATGGCGGGCATCCCGCTCATGAACGGTTTCATCTCCAAGGAGATGATGTTGAAGGAAGCGCTCGAGACGCAGCTTTTCGGCCCGGAATGGCTGGTGCCCGCGCTCGCGACCTTTGGCGCGCTGTTCTCGGCGGCCTATTCCTTCCGCTTCATCGCCCACACTTTCCTTGGCAAGACGCGCGACGATTATCCCTCGCCTCCGCATGATCCCAACAAGGGCATGTGGCTGCCTCCGGCGTTCCTGACGGTGCTCGTGGTCGGAATCGGCGTGCTGCCGTTTCTCGTCGAGCCCTTCGTGAAGTTCGTGACCGGCGCGGTCTTGGGCGGTGTCGCGGAGGTGCCGGACTATCACCTGGCGATCTGGCACGGCGTGAACATCCCGTTGATGATGTCGGCGGTCGCGGTTGTCGGCGGTCTTATCCTGCTGGGCCTGCATCGCGGCTTGCAGGCGGGCTGGGACAAGACCCCGCGTCCAGAGGCCAAGACCATCTTCGACGGCATCATCGCCGGCGCGATCTCCTTCGCGCGCGGCCTGACGGGCGGGCTGCATGACGGCGCATTCACGCGCTATGCGGCGATCCTGGCGCTCGCGATCATCGCGGCGGCCGGACATGCCTGGATGACCGGCGAAGTCGGTGCGCCAGCCTTGCCCTTTGCCTGGCCTAACCTGGCCTCTGCGCTCGGCTGGCTGATGCTGGTCGTGGCGACGGTCGTGCTGGTCGCCACCCATCACAACCGCCTCCTCGCACTCATCCTCATGGGCATCATTGGCACGATGGTGTCGGTCGGCTTCGCCTATTTCTCCGCGCCCGACCTTGCGATGACGCAGATCTCCGTCGAGGTGGTGACGATCATCCTGATGTTGCTCGCGCTCAACTTCCTGCCCGACTGGACCCCGAAGGAATCGACGCCGATGCAGCGGCTCTTCGATGGAACAGTCGCGATCCTCGGTGGCCTCGGGGCAGGGGGGCTGTGCTATCATCTCCTGCGCCGGACGGCGGTGGAGACGCCGATCTCGTCCTATCACCTCGAAAACAGCTATTACGGCGGCGGCGGCACGAACGTCGTGAACGTGATCCTCGTCGATTTCCGGGGCTTTGACACGTTCGGCGAGATCATCGTGCTCGGCATTGCCGCGCTCGTCATCTACGCGCTGACCGAGGCTCTGCTGTCCGGGCCGGTGCGTGCACGGCTTCTGAACCGTGTGCCTGACAAGCCGCTCGCGGGCGACAGGCATCCCCTGATGATGGTCGTGCTGACGCGGGTCATGATGCCGATCGTTCTGATGGTGGGCGTCTACATCTTCCTGCGCGGGCACAACCAGCCGGGCGGCGGCTTCATCGCCGGGCTCGTCGTCGCGGTGGCGGTTGTCATGCAATACCTGGCATCGGGGTTTGCCTGGGCGACGGACCGGCAGCGCTACCCTTACCATGCGATCATCGGCTCTGGCGTTCTGGCGGCGGGTCTGACCGGGATCGGTGCCTGGTTCGCCGGGCGCGAATTCCTGACCTCGAGCTTCGGCTACGTGAAGTTGCCCGGTCTCGAGGCCTTCGAGGTCGCCTCGGCGCTCTTCTTCGATCTGGGCGTCTTCCTGGCCGTGGTCGGCGCGGTCATGCTCTCGCTCGAGAGCTTCTCGCGGCTTGCACGCCGGTCCGATACGCGCGATCCGGAGCATCCGATGGATATCGACCCGTCACGGGACCAACGCGCAGAGGGAGGGGCCTGACATGGAACTGATCGTTGCAAGCGCCGTGGGCGTCCTGACCGCGGCGGGGCTCTACCTTGTCACCCGGTTGCGGACCTTCCCGGTCATCATCGGTGTCGCGCTTCTCACCTATGCGGTGAACGTCTTTCTCTTCGCGAGCGGTCGGCTGACCGTCGGCGCGGCTCCGATCCTGCGCGACGGGATGGAAAACTACGCCGACCCGCTGCCCCAGGCGCTCGTCCTGACGGCGATCGTCATCTCCTTCGGCATGACCGCTGTGGTCGTCGTGATCGCGCTCGGCGCATACCTCGCCGGTGACGATGACCGAGTGAACGATGCCGCCGATCATCTCGACACGACCCGCGTCGGCGGAAAGGAGGCCGGGCAATGAGCCACTGGATCATCGCCCCCGTCCTGTTGCCGGGCCTGCTTGCGGCGTTCATCGTGCTCGTCGCGCGTTTCCATCGCGATATCCAGCGCACCGTCTCTCTTGGCGGGGCGGTCGCATTGCTGGTCATTTCGCTGGCACTTTTCGTCAATGCCTCGGACGGCACGCTGACGCTTTACCAGCTTGGCGACTGGGCCGCGCCGTTCGGTATCGTTCTGGTCGCCGACCGGCTTTCGACGACGATGCTGTTGCTGACGAGCGTTCTGTCGCTCTCGGTTCTGATGTATGCGATCGGCACCAATTGGGACGAGAGGGGCCGGCATTTCCATGCGCTGTTCCAGTTCCAGCTCATGGGGATCAACGGCGCGTTCCTGACCGGCGACGTCTTCAACCTCTTCGTCTTCTTCGAAGTGCTGCTCATCGCCTCCTATGGCCTGATGATCCATGGCGGGGGCGCGAAGCGGATGAAGGCGGGCACGCAATACGTGCTCTACAACCTTCTGGGCTCGACGCTTTTCCTTTTCGCGCTCGGCACGATCTACGCTGAGACGGGCACGCTCAACATGGCCGATCTCGCTCAACGGGTGGCGGCGATCTCGCCCGATGAAAGCTCTGGCATCCGGGTCGCGGCCGTCCTCCTGATCATCGTCTTCGGCATCAAGGCGGCGATCGCGCCGGTGCATTTCTGGCTGCCGTCCTCCTATTCGGAGGCGCCCGGTCCCGTTGCCGCGCTCTTTGCGATCATGACCAAGGTCGGTGCCTACGCGATCCTCCGCATCTATACGCTGGTCTTCCCCGCCGATGCGCCGCTCTTCGAGGGACTGCACGGGGCGTGGCTGATGCCGCTTGGTCTTGTCGGGCTCGTGATCGGCATGATCGGGGTGCTCGGCGCATGGAAGCTCGACCGGCTGATCGCCTTCTCCGTGATCGGGTCGATGGGCATGGTGACGATCGCCATCTCGATCTTCACCGAAGCGGGGATCACCGCGGGCCTCTATTACATCGTGCATTCGACACTGGCGACGGCGGCACTCTTCATGATCGCCGACTTCGTGCTGACCCACAGAGGCGGTGCAGGACTGCGCCTTTACGCCTCCACACCGATCCGCGGCAATGCGATGCTGGCCGGTCTCTTCTTTGCCGCTGCCATCGCTATGACTGGTCTGCCGCCGCTTTCGGGCTTCATCGGCAAGCTGCTGATCCTCGACGCGGCTTATTCGACCGACCTCGTGGTCTGGGCCTGGGCGGCCATCCTCGGCTCCTCGCTTGTCGCGGTTGTCGGCTTTGCGCGGGCGGGCACCATCGTCTTCTGGAAGTCACGCCAGATCGCCGGAGAGATGCAGGACGATCCGCGCAGTGAGCAGGACAATGTCGACAGCAAGCCCGACTATCCGAGCGCGCCGCTGAAGGCACTGCCGCTCGTCGCGATTGGCGGATTGGTCGCGCTGATCGGCGTCCATACCGCTCTTGCAGGGCCGGCCACAGCGTTCTTCCGCGCCACGGCGCAGCAATTGCAGTCGCCGGAGCCCTACATCTCCATCGTGCTCGACACGGAGGGCAAGGAGATCAAGGAAGGCGGCAACGCGCTCGGCTACAAGAAGGACGACCACAGCGGCGAGGAGGGCGCGCTTGCAGGCGAGGACGCAGCCGACGCGCCCGCCGTTGAAGAGGGAGGCAACTGAGCATGGCAGAGTCGCAGGCACAGGACCGCCCCAAGCTGATGCGCCGGATCTTTCCGCACCCGCTCCTGACGGTGCTTCTCATCGTCGTCTGGTGCGTCATCACCAATTCCGTCGCGCCGGGCACGATCGTCCTCGGAGTGATCCTTGGCATCCTGATCCCGTTCTTCACCTATCCCTACTGGCCGCATGTCCCGCGGGGGTTCCGGCCGTTCAAGATGGTGAGCTACCTCTTCCTCGTGATCTGGGACATCCTTGTCGCGAATGTCAGCGTCGCCTGGATCGTGCTGACCAAGCGCAATTCCGACATGCGCTCGACCTGGGTGGTGATCCCGCTGGATCTCAGAACCCCCGAGGCGATCACGCTGCTTGCGGGCACCATCACGCTGACGCCCGGCACGGTGTCCGCGGATCTGTCCGACGAGGGCCACTGTCTTCTGGTTCATGCGCTCGACGCGGACGACCCGAACGCTGTCAGAGACGAGATCAAGACCCGCTACGAGGCCCGGCTGAAGGAGATCTTCGAATATGAATCCTGAGAGTTTCTTCGAATGGTGCCTTCTCATCGCAATCGCCTCCGTCGCGGTGAGCCAGGTCCTTGCCATGGTGCGGCTGGTCAAGGGTCCCAATACCGGTGACCGGATCCTCGCGCTCGACACGATGGTCATAAACGCAATTGGCCTGATCATGCTTTTGGGCGTTGCCGAAGGATCAGAGGTCTATTTCGAAGGCGCGCTGATCTTCGCGATGCTGGGTTTCGTCTCGACCGTCGCCTATGCGCGCTTCAAGCTGAGAGGGGACATCATCGAATGATAGCGATCCTCGAAATCGTCTCCGCCATCGCGCTCCTTGTCGGTGCGCTCTTCACACTGGTCGGCTCTTACGGCCTTCTGAAGCTCGACGACCCGATGAAGCGGCTGCACGCCCCGACAAAGGCCGGCACGCTTGGGATCGGGGCGCTGATCATGGCCTCGATCCTGCATTCCTTCACGACCGGTATCGATTCCGTGCACGAAATCCTGGTTATGGCGTTCCTGTTCGTCACGGCCCCGATCTCGGCGCATTTCGTCTCAAAGGTCCATCTCCATCGCGGCACCTGCGAGACGCCGCCTCCGCCACCCGAAGACAAGGTCTGGGCAACGCGAGGTCAGGCAGACGACGGCCCGCTCGCGCCGGACCAGGCCCAAAGCTGAGTTTGGGAGCCGGCCTGTGGCCGAAGGGAAACGCCTGGTCGTTTTGCGCGTCTTGCGGGTTTGCGTAAACGCAAGCGCTCGCTAAAGCTTGCAAAAAACAAGACAAGAACGAGCGAGCAGGTTTGATGCCCTTCAAGATCATGGACCGGCGCATGCCGGCATGTGCCGCCTTGTGCGCGCTGGCCCTTTCCGTTTTCGCCGCGAGCGCCAGCTCCGCACAGGAGCGCCTCCGGGTGGGTTACGGACGGCTCGTCATCAATGACTCCGCCGGCGAGCTGAAGGATCGTTGGCGGTCAGGCTCCATCGCGTCGAGCCGCGTCTGGGGCTATGGCTGGGACGGTCAGGCGCCCGCGCGGCCGGGTGAGCTTCTCGAGCTGCGACTGCACGGTCAGGTCATCGCGCCGTCGAGCCTGAAAGACTTCAATCCCGACGACCGGCTCTATGCCGGTGCGCTTTCCGCAGGTCTTCATACGCATTTCCAGCGCGGGCTTGCCGAGGTGTCTTTGGGAGGCGACCTCGTCGTGACCGGACCGCAGACCCGTCTGGACGAGCTTCAGACCGCGCTGCACGACCTGCTCAACATTCCCCGGCCGAGCGAGGATATCCTCGATGAGCAGATCGAAAACGGCTTTCACCCGACCCTTGTGGCCGAGGTGGGCAGCACGTTCGAGCTTGGCACCGTGGGCCGCGTGCGGCCCTTTACCGAACTCCGCTGGGGCGCCGAAACACTGGCGCGCGTCGGGTTCGACATGTCCTTCGGTGCCTTCGGCAAGGACGAGCTGATGGTGCGGGAGTCGGTGAGCGGCCAGCAATACCAGGTGATCAGCAAGGATCCGGTCGGCACGAGCTTCTTTCTGGGCGCGGATGTCGCGCAGGTCAATTCAAGCGTCTACATGCCCGAGGATCGCGGGCCCGAGCTTGAGCAGAACCGGCACCGTCTGCGCGCTGGTGTGAACTGGCAGGGCAAGTCCTGGGGCGCGCAATACGGCGTGACCTATCTCAGCGAAGAATTCGAGGGACAACCGGAAGGACAGTTCCTCGGCGGCGTTCGCATCAAGTACAATTTCTGATTGAATGGGCCCGAGGGCGGCGCCACAGCGCTGTTGCTATTACGCAACCTCGGGCTTGAAAGATGCGAAGCCGGGCAGCGCTTCGGGAAGTTTCTCTTTGGGAAACAAAGTCTTTCCGCATACCCTTAAAGCAATAAAAAAAGACTGAGGCAGATTTGAGAATGGGAACGGGCTATCGAGGCACGTTCGTCATCTCTTGGTCGCAAACTGGTGTGGATGGGTTGGATGCGGCGCCGGTCGCGTCTCTCACTGTCGGATCGCAATGGATCTGGCGGGGTGAAACGGTGCGTGTGGACGGGCCGAATTCCGTACTTGAACTCGACCGGGCAGAGGATGACGTTCTGCTGCGCAGACGCGCGGCACGTATGGTGCGCCGCCTTGTCGGTGCGGCGCTCGACACATCGCGCGAGCTTTCGGACATCGAGGTCGATCACCCGCTGACGGACCAGAGCTTTGTCGTGACGGATGGCTTCTCGAGCTACACTGTCACGCTGATCGAGGTCGGCCGCGACGCGCCGCCGCTCTTGATGTTCCTCGACGAGGTGCCGCCGGCGTATAAAGATCTATGGGTGGTTCACCATAACATCGACATGACGGCGCTCGATCCGCAGTCGCATCTCGGCTCGGGTGTTATCTGCTTCACCAAGGGCACGCGCATCGCCGCGGAGAACGGGTCGGTGCGGGTCGAGGATCTGCGCGAGGGCGACCGCGTCCAGACCAAGGATAATGGGCTGCAGGAGATCTGCTGGATCGGCAGCCGCCGCATGACCGGCGCGCGCCTCTTCGCGCTTCCGAAGCTGCGTCCTGTGCTGATCCGCGCGGGCGCGCTCGGCGTGGAGCGTCCCGACGACGCGCTTCTCGTCTCGCCGCAGCACCGGCTTCTCATCAAGGGGGCGAAGGCGCTGTCTCTGTTCAATTCCGACGAGGTTCTCGTCGCGGCATCCGATCTGATCGACGGGCAGAGCATCGTCGCGGACACGATGGCGAAAGAGGTGACCTATATTCACCTGCTCCTGCCGCAGCACGAGATCCTGTTCGCAAATGGCGTCGAATCCGAGAGCTTTCATCCGGGAGAGACGCAGCTCGACACGCTCGATCCGGGCGACAGGGCGCGGCTATCGCAGCTCATCCCGAGCGTGGAGCGCGCTCCGCAGAGCTATTCAGCCCCTGCGCGCCGTATGCTGACGCCGTCGGAGGCGGCGATCCTGACCCATCGCGCGGCCTGACCCAACAGGACACCGGCTCGCACGTGTCGCGTTATTCGCGGATCTCGCGCGGGCCGACGCCCCAGAGTGCCGTCTTGGGTGCCCAGCCGCGATAGCCGCCGGCTTCAACCTCGCACCAGGCAGGCTCGCAGCTGCCGAGACGGGCGATCACGCCGAGGCCCAGTTCGGCATTGATCGGTGCGTCCTTCCGGGGGCGGGAGCGGATCATCAGCTTGTCCTGCTCGACGAGGACCGTCCGCACGCCCGACAGAAGTGCGTAATGCACCCAGCCGCCGGCGCCGTCGCGGTCGCGCACGCGCCGCCAATGTCCGAACTCCGCGGTGATCTCGAGAGGCATGTCGCGACGCACGTAGACCCAATCGATCCTGTGGCTGAGGGAGGGGCCGCGCCGCACATTGCCTTCGTCCGTCTTCAGCGAGACGTAGCGGGGAAGCGGCAGATTGGTCACGGGGCCGCGCTCTTCGGCCGCCAAGACTGCGATCGGCCCGACCGTCAGGACGGCGGCCAGAAAAAGACCCTTCAACGCTTTGATCATTCTCAGTGCTCGAGTTTTTCGGGCGGGGTTCTTGTGCCTCGTCCGGTCTTGCGACACTCTGCCTTGAAATGGCTGATCGGAAAAGGTCGGGGAGGTCGGGCATGCCCTCAAAACGTCTGAGTGTTGTCGTCACGCGACGCCTGCCGGATGTCGTGGAAACACGTCTGTCCGAGCTGTTCGATGTCCGCCTGCGCGATGACGACACGCCGATGACCAAAACGGAGCTGGCCGAGGCCATGCGCGACGCGGATGTCCTCGTGCCGACGGTCACCGACCGGCTCGATGCGGGGCTGATCGGTCAGGCCGGTGAGCGGCTCAAGCTCATCGCGAATTACGGCGCGGGCGTCGATCACATCGACGTGGATACGGCCCGGTCGCGCGGCATCCTCGTGTCGAACACGCCAGGCGTTGTGACCGAGGACACCGCTGACATGACCCTGGCGCTGATGCTCGCAGCGACGCGGCGCATCCCCGAAGGCCTTGCCACGATGCAGTCGGACGGCTGGCAGGGCTGGGCCCCGACCGCGTTTCTGGGCGGACGTCTCGGCGGACGCAGGCTTGGTATTCTCGGGATGGGGCGGATCGGGCAGGCGGTTGCGAAACGGGCGCGCGCCTTCGGTATGCAGATCCACTATCACAACCGCCGCCGGCTGCGCCCGGAGATGGAAGAGGCGCTCGAGGCGACCTACTGGGACAGCCTCGACCAGATGGTTGCGCGGATGGACATTCTATCGATCAATTGCCCGCACACGCCTTCGACCTTTCACCTGATGAACGCCCGCCGCTTGAAGCTGATGAAGCCGGACGCGGTGGTGGTGAACACCTCGCGCGGCGAGGTGATCGACGAGAACGCGCTGGTGCGGATGCTGCGTGGCGGGGAACTGGCAGGAGCGGGGCTCGACGTCTACGAACACGGCAACGATGTGAACCCCGAACTGCGTAACCTGCCCAATGTCGTTCTCTTGCCGCATATGGGCTCTGCCACCCGCGAGGGGCGCGTCGAGATGGGCGAGAAAGTCATCATCAATGTGAAGACATTCGCGGACGGGCATCGCCCGCCCGACCAGGTCGTGCCCTCTATGCTCTGAGGCGGCGCGTGGTCTTCATTTCGTACATGCGGGCATCCGCTGTCTCGAGAAGGTCCGAATAGCGCGCCCCGTCGACCGGGGCCGATGCGGCACCCATTGAAAACGTGATCGAGATTTCCCGAGGACCGACGAGCCCGGACGTCTCAGGACGTGGTATCGGCGCTTCGACGATATTGCGAAGCCTGTCCATCAGGCGCGCCGCTTCGCGCGCGCCGCTTCCTGCGAACCAGATACCGAACTCGTCGCCGCCGAGCCTGCCGACAAGGTCATCGGTTCTGCCGAAGGAGCGAAGACGCGCGCCCAGCGTGGCGAGGATGATATCGCCCGTCCGGTGTCCGTAGGTATCGTTGATCGACTTGAAGTCGTCGCAATCGAGAAACACGAAAGTGCCTGCGCGTTTGCGGGGGGCATGCAGGTAAGTGCGGCACCGGCGCGCGAATTCCTCCGAATTGAGCAGGCCGGTCAGCCGGTCGGTCGCGGCGAGATATGACAGGCGTCGCGCCTGTGCCTGAAGATGCTCGCGCTCCGCCTCGATCACTGCCAGCTCTCGCGAGGCCTGCGCCCGCGATTCCGACGCGGCGAGAAGGCGTGCGCTCATGCTCTGCTCCGTGTCCTGTTTGAGGATGATGAGGCCCGCGGGCAGACCCGGAACGTCGTGCATCCGCCATCCGATCGCCTCGAGCCGCCCCGCGGGCGTGCGGATTTGCAGGGCGCAGGCAATGGAGGCCGAGGAGATCCGCCGTAGATCGGCGACGAATGTCGGGTCTTCGGACAGGCGCGATCTGTGCTGTCCGGCCTGCCCGGTCACGAGGAAGGCGCGGCGACCCAGGCGATTGGTGTAAACGAGCGAGCCGCACAAGGTGAAGACGGCGATGGCCCGCGGCGCATGCGCGAAGACGGCCTCGAGCGATAAAAGCGCCGCGGCGCGCTCAACCGAAGAATTCGTGTCCGTCATCGGACGTCTCGCGGCGAAGGGAAACCACGACGCGGCAACGGCCATGGCCCGTCGCGATCGCCTCGTCGATATGGACGCGGGCATAGCCGGTCGCATCCGATACGATCCGGCCGAACACGCTGGTCGTCATCATGCAAAGGGAGGGATGCCCGACGACCCGGTCCGCGAAGGGGCAGGCGGTGTTGATCAGCACCAGTTCGGTCGGGCTGATCGCCTCTATTCGGAAACGGCCCCCGATCCGCGCCTTGAGGTCGATGAGGATCGCGCCGATCGCTTCGATCTCTTGGGGGAGGGCGCCGTCGCTATCGACGTAACGAGCGCCGATTGCGTCGCCCATATCCCCGCCGACGCGGGCGATGAAGGTCGACGCGTCCTCTATCCCGAGATAATTCTCGAGCGTTCCCGCCAGGTTGACGAGCGTATCGCAGAAGAAGTCCTCGCGCTTCAGATCGCAGGCTGCGCCCGTGGCAACGGATTGGTCGAGACTGTGGGACATCGATGGGCACCCTTCCTGAAGAAAGGGTGCCGCGCAAATCTAAACAAAAGGTTAACGGGTGTCCGGGTTTGATGAGCCGGAGCGCGCTTTCCCAGCGGCCCCGGCCCAACCCCGAGGCTCAGCTCACATCTTTGTAGCTGATCTCTCGCTGATCCGCGCCCGGTCCGGCCTTGTCGCGCCGCACGAGAAGGCGGTTCAGGGCGTTGATATAGGCCTTGGCCGAGGCGACGACGGTGTCGGTATCGGCCGATTGGCCGGTCGCGATCATACCGTCCTCCTCGAGACGCACGCTCACCGTGGCCTGTGCGTCGGTGCCCTCGGTCACGGCGTGGACCTGGTAGAGCTGCAGACGCGCGGCGTTGGGGTGCAGCTCGCGCACGGCCTTGAAGGTCGCGTCCACGGGGCCGTCACCCTCGCAGGTGGCCGAGACCTCCTTGCCGTCGATCTCCATCTCGAGCTCTGCGCGCGCGGGCCCGCCGGTGCCGCAGGTCACGCTCATGTTCACGAGCTGCAGCCGGTCCGCATGACCGTCGGTGGTGGTGGCGGTGACGAGGGCGAGGATGTCCTCGTCGTAGACTTCCTTCTTGCGGTCGGCGAGATCCTTGAACCGCACGAAGAGATCCTTGAGCTGGTTGTCCCCGACCTCGACGCCCAGATCCTTCAGCTTCGCGCGGAGCGCCGCGCGCCCCGAATGCTTGCCCATGACGAGATTGGTGGCGGCGAGGCCGACATCCTCGGGGCGCATGATCTCGAAGGTCTCAGCGTTCTTCAGCATCCCGTCCTGGTGGATGCCGCTCTCATGCGCGAAGGCGTTCTTGCCGACGATGGCCTTGTTGAACTGCACCGGGAAGCCCGAGACGGTCGCGACGCGGCGCGAGATCTGCATGATCTTCCGCGTGTCGACGCCGGTATCGTAGGGCATGATGTCCCCGCGCGTCCGGAGCGCCATCACCACTTCCTCGAGCGCGGTATTGCCCGCACGCTCGCCGAGCCCGTTGATCGTGCACTCTATCTGCCGCGCGCCGCCTTCGACCGCGGCCAGCGCGTTCGCCGTCGCCATGCCGAGATCGTTGTGGCAGTGCGTCGCGAAGACCACCTCGTCCGCGCCCGGCACCTCGGCGATCAGGCGGCGGATGAGATCGGCGCTCTCGCGCGGGGCGGTGTAGCCCACCGTGTCGGGGATGTTGATCGTCGTGGCCCCGGCGCTGATGGCGATCTCGACGACGCGCTTGAGGTAATCCCACTCCGTGCGGGTCGCGTCCATCGGCGACCATTGCACGTTGTCGGTGAGGTTGCGCGCATGGGTGACGGTCTCGTGGATGCGGTCGGCCATCTCGTCCATCGTCAGGTTCGGGATGGCGCGGTGCAGGGGCGAGGTGCCGATGAAGGTGTGGATGCGCGGGCGCTCGGCGTGCTTCACCGCCTCCCAGCAGCGGTCGATATCGGGCAATTGCGCGCGCGCCAGCCCGCAGATCACTGATTGCTTGGAGCGCTTGGCGATCTCGCTCACCGCCCGGAAATCGCCCTCGGAGGCGATCGGGAACCCCGCCTCGATGATGTCGACGCCCATATCGTCGAGCATCTCCGCGATCTCGAGCTTCTCGTCATGGGTCATGGTCGCGCCGGGGCTCTGCTCGCCGTCGCGCAGGGTCGTGTCGAAGATCAACACGCGGTCTTTGTCTGTGGTGGTCATGGCATGTCTCGTGGGTTCGTGTCTGCTTAAGGCTTGGTCGGCGCGGATCCCTGTCTCCCCTGAGCGGTCGCGCCGGTCAAGGCACGCTCAGAGGCGGGTAAGCAGAAGAAGGAGGCCAAGCGCAGGTAGCGCGCCGAGGGGCGCGGTCGCTGCGGAGATATGGCCGGTCATGCTCATGGGGCGGAAGGTAACGGTCTGCGAGGCGGAAGGGAAGGGGGGAATTTTGGGGGGGCGCCGGAGGCGGAGGTTCAGACAGGCTGGAGCGGATGGCGGGGAAGAGCCCTTCCACGACATTCCGGTAGCGAGCCGCGTGCCGTGGCTTGGGGAAAGTCGTCTTTCCACTGGACGCTGGGCGCCGCTACGATTGCATGGATGTCGCAGGTATGAGGAGTTTTGTAGCGTTGGATGAAAGATCACTAACCGCCGCGCGTGATCGGCTTCTTGAAACTGCCGTGCAGTCCTTTTCCGCCGATCCGGCTATCACCGGGATATTCCTGGGCGGCTCGCTACCCGCCGGTAGTGCCGATGCGTGGTCGGATATTGATCTGAGGGTCGTGGTCACGCCCGGTCGGCACCGCCACTATGTCGAGCGGCGCAAGGAGATTCCGAAGCAGTGGCCGGGCTTTCTGTTCAATGAATGGCTGCCCGGCACGCAGCATTGCGTTTCCCACTTCCATCCGTTCGGGAAGATCGACATTTTTTACTTTGATGCCGAGGCACTTGCGCCGTCCCCCTGGCTTCGCCTGCCAATCCGGATATTGCATGACCCCGAGGGGATCGTTGCGGACCTCGTTGAGCGTTCGCAGGGAATGCCGTTCACGGTATCCGACAACGATCTGGATATTTCGATCAGCAAGGGCTTGGCGGCGGCGCATGAAACCTATCGGCGCACGCGACGCGGCGAACTGTTCTATGCGCTGTCGTTGTTGGATGAGCTGCGCCAGCATATCATGCAGGCCGACGACTGGCTGCATGATCGGACCCCGGAAACGGCCGTGGTGGCAAAGTTCGACAAGCGGGGGAGTGACGCCGTTCTGGAGGTTCTCAAGGCGTCCTATGGCCCATGCGAGGCCGATGCCGTCATGGCGGCGCTGCGCTTGCTGGCGGAAACCTATCGCGCGCAGCTCATGGAGCTACATGCCAGCTTCGACCTTGCGCGTCCGCTCGCCTCTGACCTTGAGGCGATAGATATTCTTCTACCGTAGTTTTCCGAATTCTTGGATAAGACGGTAATGGCGGCTTCGTCCGCATCAGCGACCTTGGCTCAGCGTTCAGCGAACGCCCGTGAAGAACCCACATCCCCCTTGCCACAAACCCCATCCCCCGCTACCACCCCTCCCATGACGCCGACGCAGCACCCCCGACGAGGCCGCTGAGCCTCTTCCCGCCGCGCCCTTCCGGGCACGCGGCGCGCCTGCGTCCGTCATAACCCCCGCAAAATCTTGACTTGGCCCCGTGTCCTTGGCACCCCTAGGCCTTCCATTTCGAGGATACGAACATGATCCCGTCCGTCCTTCCGACCTATAACCGTGCGCCGCTCACCTTCGTGAAGGGTGAGGGGGCCTGGCTGATCGAGGCGGATGGGCGACGCTTCCTGGATCTCGGCGCGGGGATCGCGGTGAACGCGCTCGGCCACGCGCATCCGGCCCTCATTGAGGCGCTCTCGGAGCAGGCGCATGCGCTCTGGCACACGTCGAACCTCTATCGCATCCCGCAGCAGGAGGCGCTGGCCGATGCTCTGGTGGAGGCGACATTCGCCGATACCGTCTTCTTCACCAATTCCGGCACGGAGAGCTGCGAGCTCGCGGTGAAGATGGCGCGGAAATACTGGTATGAAGAAGGCCAGGCGGACCGCACGGAGATCGTGGCCTTCACCGGCAGCTTCCACGGCCGTTCCTCGGCGGGCATCGCCGCGGCGGGGTCGGAGAAGATGACCAAGGGGTTCGGCCCGCTTCTGCCCGGCTTCACCCATCTCGAGTTTGGAGACCACGACGCGCTGAAGGCGGCTGTCACCGACAAGACCGCCGCTGTCCTCATCGAGCCCGTGCAGGGCGAGGGCGGCATCCGCCCCGTGCCCGATCATTGCCTCAAGGGCCTGCGCGAGCTTTGCGACGAAACCGGCGCGCTTCTGATCTTCGACGAGGTGCAATGCGGGATGGGCCGGACGGGCCGTCTTTTCGCCCATGAATGGGCCGGGATCGCGCCAGACATCATGATGGTCGCCAAGGGCATCGGCGGGGGCTTCCCGCTGGGCGCGGTGCTGGCGAGCGAAAAGGCTGCCTCGGGGATGACCGCGGGCACGCATGGCTCGACCTATGGGGGCAACCCGTTGGGCTGCGCCGTGGGCCTCAAGGTCATGGAGGTGATGACCGCGCCGGGCTTTCTCGACGGCGTCAGCCGCCGCGCGGCCCATCTCCGCCAGAGGCTCGAAGGGCTCGTGGCCGAGCATCCCGAGGTCTTCACCGAGGTGCGCGGATCGGGCCTGATGCTGGGCCTCGTCTGCAAGGCAACCAATACCGACGTGATGAAGGCCGGGTATGAGGCCGAGATCCTGACCGTTCCCGCAGGCGACAACGTGCTGCGCCTTCTGCCGCCGCTCACGATCACCGAAGAGGAGATCGGCGAGGCCGTCTCCCGTCTCGGCCGCGCCGCGAGCGCCGTCGCTGCCTGATCCCATATTCTTCGCCGGGCCGCCCCGGCGCATCCGAAAGACCAGAAAGATGAAGCATTTCCTCGACATCCATAAGACCGATCCCGGTGATCTGCGCGCCATCCTCGACGCCGCGCAGCGCATCAAGTCGGCGCGCAACGGCGCAGGCAAGGCCGTGCCCGATGCCGAACAGCCGCTCGCCGGCCACATGGTCGCCCTCATCTTCGAGAAACCCTCGACCCGCACCCGCGTGTCCTTCGACGTGGGCGTGCGCCAGATGGGGGGCGAGACAATGGTGCTGTCGGGCTCCGACCTGCAGCTCGGCCACGGTGAGACCATCGCCGATACCGCGCGCGTGCTGTCGCGCTTCGTCGACCTCATCATGATCCGCACTTTCGACGAGAGCGTGCTGACCGAGATGGCCGAGTTCGCCTCCGTGCCGGTCATCAACGGGCTCACCGACCGCACGCATCCCTGCCAGATCATGGCCGACGTGATGACCTACGAGGAGCATCGCGGCCCGATCGCGGGCAAGAAGGTCGTCTGGTCGGGCGACGGCAACAACGTGTGTTCCTCCTGGCTGCATGCCGCCGCGCAATTCGGCTTCGACTTCACCTTCACGGGGCCAGTGCAGCTCGATCCCGAGATGGAATTCGTGGGGCTCGCCCGGAATGCGGGCGCCAATGTCAGTATCGAGCGCGATCCGCAGAAGGCGGTCGAGGGCGCGGATCTCGTCATCACCGACACCTGGGTGTCGATGCACGACGCCCAGAGCGCGCGCGAGCGGCGGCACAACATGCTCCGTCCCTACCAGGTCAATCGCGACCTCATGGCCCGCGCCAAGGAAGACGCGCTCTTCATGCATTGCCTGCCCGCGCACCGCGAGGAAGAGGTGACGTCCGAGGTCATGGACGGGCCGCATTCGGTGATCTGGGACGAGGCCGAGAACCGGCTGCACGCGCAGAAGGCCATCATGCGGTGGTGCGTGGGCGCGTGAGCGTCCCGCAGCACTGCCTCCGACCGGCATGAGCCTGCCCATCGAAGACGCGCTGCCGGCGCTTCTTAAGGCAATCGGGCAGCAGGGCCGCGCGGTCCTGCAGGCCCCGCCGGGTGCGGGCAAGACGACGCGGGTGCCGCTGGCGCTTCTTGAGGCGGGTCTGGTCGACGGCACAATCCTGATGCTGGAGCCCCGCCGGCTCGCCGCGCGCGCTGCCGCCGAACGCATGGCCGAGACGCTGGGCGAGAGGGTGGGCGAGACGGTCGGCTACCGTATCCGGGGCGAGGCTAAGGTGTCGAAGGCGACCCGCATCGAAGTCGTCACGGAAGGAATCCTGACCCGTCGCCTGCAATCGGATCCAGAGCTTGCCGGCGTGGGCGCGGTGCTATTCGACGAATTTCACGAACGCTCGCTCAATACCGATCTTGGCCTCGCGCTCTGTCTCGAGATCGCGGGCGCATTGCGCGAGGATCTGATCCTTCTGCCCATGTCGGCGACGCTCGATGCCGGACCCGTGGCAGATCTACTGAACGCTCCTGTCATTTCCTCGGAAGGACGCAGCTTCCCGGTCGATATCCGCTGGCGCGATGCGCCGCTCGCCAAGGGTGCGCGGCTTGAGAATGCGGTCGCGGAGACCGTCACGGAGGCTCTCGGGGTCGAGGAGGGCGGCATCCTCGTCTTCCTGCCGGGTGAGCGCGAGATCCGCGCCGTCGCGGCGCAGCTTGGCAAACGTGTCGGCGCGGATGTGCAGATCCGTCCGCTGTTCGGCGCGATGCCCTTCGCCGAACAGCGCGCGGCGATCCGGCCCGAACCCTCGGGCCGCAAGGTGGTGCTGGCCACGTCCATCGCGGAAACCTCGCTGACCATCGAAGATATCCGTATCGTCGTCGATGCCGGGCTCGCGCGGCGGGCGCGCTTCGATCCGGGCTCGGGCATGTCGCGTCTGGTGACAGAGCCGGCCTCGAAAGCCGAGGCGAAGCAGCGCGCGGGCCGGGCGGGGCGCGTCGCGCCCGGCGTTGCTTACCGTCTCTGGACCAAGGGAGAAGAAGGCGGCATGCCCGCCTTCGCGCCGCCGGAAATCGAGGTCGCGGATCTTGCCGGACTTGCGCTCGAGCTCGCGGTCTGGGGCGCGGGGCCGGAGGATCTGCCGTTCCTGACGCGGCCGCCGCAGGGGCCCTATTCCGAAGCGCGGTCGCTGCTGACGGAGCTTGGCGCGCTCGATGCGGGCGGCCGGGTCACGGCTCATGGACGTGACATGGCCCGAATGCCACTGCACCCGCGTCTCGCACACATGCTTGCGCGAGCGGGAGACGGGGCTGCGGCCCTTGCCGCGCTGCTGTCCGATCGCGATCCTCTGCGCGGCGCGCCCGCGGAACTGACGCTTCGGCTCGAGGCGCTGCGCGATCCCAAGGGCTTCGCCGCGGGGCGGCCTTTCGAGGTGAGCCGAGGCGGGCTCGAACGGATCAGGGCCGAGGCCAAGCGGCTGGCAAGGCTTGGTGGCGAGGATGCCGGGCTCTCGACTGCCGAGATGGCCGCGCTTGCCTATCCCGACCGGATCGGGCTGCGCCGCAAGGGTGATGCGCCGCGATACCAGCTTTCGGGCGGATCGGGCGGC
This sequence comes from Roseivivax sp. THAF30, assembly GCF_009363575.1. NCBI lineage: Bacteria > Pseudomonadati > Pseudomonadota > Alphaproteobacteria > Rhodobacterales > Roseobacteraceae > Roseivivax > Roseivivax sp. THAF30. Next base: position 928,771 of record NZ_CP045389.1, read on the forward strand.
GCGTTGCGCGAGGACGACCCCTTGGGATCGGCGCGCCTCATCGTGGCGACCGATCTTGACGGCGATCGGCGCGAGGCGCGTATCCGGCAGGCGATCCAGATCACCGAAGGCGAGCTGCGCGCGGTCTTCGCCGATCGCATCAGCTGGATGCGCCTCTGCGAATGGTCCCGTCGCGACGCCCGCGTTCTCGCGCGCGAGCAGGAGCGGCTCGGTCAGATCGCCCTCGATGACCGGATCTGGCTGGACGCGCCGCCAGACGCGCTGGCGGAGGCGATGCTGGACGGGGTGCGGGACATGGGGCTCGGGGTCCAGGCGAAATCGCAGCGCTTCCTCGCGCGGGTCGAGATCGGCCGCGAGGCGGGCCTTGATCTACCCGCATCGGACGAGGAGACCTTGATGGCGACGCTGGAGGACTGGCTCTTGCCGTTTCTCGGCGGCGTTCTGAGCCGGCAGGACTGGAAGCGCTTCGACCTTCTGCCCGCACTGGAGGCGCGGCTCGATTTCGCGGCACGGCAAGCGCTTGATCGCGCGGTTCCCGGCAGTTTCACAACGCCGCTCGGCAGGTCGATCCCGATCGATTATTCCGGCGACGTGCCGGAGATTTCTCTGCGGCTGCAGGAGATGTTCGGTCAGCGCGTGCACCCGAAGGTCGGGGAGAAACCGCTCAAGGTCACGCTTTTGTCCCCGGCCGGGCGGGCGGTGCAGACCACGATGGATCTGCCGGGCTTCTGGGAAAGTTCATACGCCGATGTGCGAAAGGACATGCGCGGGCGGTATCCCAAGCATCCCTGGCCGGAAGATCCGCGCGAGGCCGATCCCACGCTTCGGGCCAAACCGCGGCGCTGAGACAGAGGTGCGAGGGGCCAGCCCCTCGCGCTCCCCGCGCGTATTTTTACCAATCCAAAGAGGGGGCGCCGTCGCTTTGTCCCCGGCGGGGCGTTGCCGCGGGGCAGCGCGCGCCATAGGTATCTTCGCAAAGGAGATCCCCCAATGAACAATCCGCTTCTCGAGCCCTGGTCCACCCCGTTCGGCATCCCGCCTTTCGCCGAGATATCCGACGAGGATTACGCGCCCGCGCTTGAGACCGCGCTGATCGAACATGATGCCGAGATCGCGGCAATCGCAGAGAACCCCGCCGCGCCGGCTTTCGAGAACACGATCGTCGCGCTGGAAGGCGCGGGCGCCGCGCTCGACAAGGTCTTGTCGGCCTTCTTTGCGGTGGCCGGGGCGGACACCAACCCCAAACGCCAGGAATTGCAGCGGGATTTCTCGCCGAAGCTCTCGGCGCATTTCTCGGGCATCTACGCCAATGCGGCGTTGTTCGCGCGGATCGAGGCGCTGTGGCAGACCCGTGAAGAGCACGACCTCGGTCCCGAAGAGCAGCGTCTGCTGAAACTCACCCGCCGCGGGTTCGTGCGCGCCGGGGCAGCGCTCAAGGGCAGTGACGCGGACCGGATGCGCGAGATCAAGTCGAGGCTCTCCGTGCTCGGCACAGCGTTCACGCAGAACCTTCTGGCGGACGAGGCGGGCTGGCAGATGGAGCTGTCCGAGGATGACCTCACCGGGCTGCCGGACTTCGTGAAGGCCCCCGCCCGCGCGGCGGGGGAAGAGCGCGGTGCGGACGGGCCGGTGATCACGCTGTCGCGCTCGCTCATCGTGCCATTCCTGCAATTCTCGGCCCGCCGCGATCTGCGCGAGCGCGCCTGGCGGGCCTGGACGTCCCGCGGCGCGAACGGGGGCGAAACCGACAATCGCGAGATCGCCCGCGAGGTCCTGGCGCTGCGCGAAGAGCGGGCGAAGCTTCTCGGCTATGACAGCTTCGCGGCCTACAAGCTCGAGACCGAGATGGCCGGCACGCCCGCCGCGGTGCGCGATCTTCTGACAGCGGTCTGGGAGCCGGCAAAGGCGCAGGCGCTCGCCGACCAGGACGCGCTTGCCGCGCTCATGCAGGACGAGGGCGTGAACGGCCCGCTGCAGCCCTGGGACTGGCGCTATTACGCGGAGAAACGCCGGAAAGCGGAGCATGATCTCGATGAAACCGCGCTGAAACCCTACCTGCAGCTCGAACGGATGATCGAGGCGGCATTCGACTGCGCGAACCGGCTGTTCGGGCTCGAATTCAAACCGCTCGATGTCGATCTTTACCACCCCGATTGCCGCGCCTGGGAGGTGACGCGACACGGCCAGCACCTCGCGGTGTTCGTGGGCGACTATTTCGCGCGCGCTTCCAAGCGATCGGGCGCGTGGTGCTCGGCGATGCGGATGCAGGCCAAGCGCCCGGAGGTGAAGACGCCGATCGTCGTCAATGTCTGCAACTTCGCCAAGCCCTCGAAAGGCGCGCCGGCGCTTTTGTCCTACGATGACGCGCGCACTCTCTTTCACGAGTTCGGCCACGCGCTGCACCAGATCCTGTCGGATGTGGAGTTCGGCTCGATGGCCGGGACCAGCGTGGCGCGCGATTTCGTGGAATTGCCCTCGCAGCTCTATGAGCACTGGCTCGAAGTCCCCGAGGTGCTGAAGAGCTATGCCACCCATGTCGAGACCGGCGAGCCGATGCCGCAGGAGATGCTGGACAAGGTGTTGAAGGCTGCGAATTTCGATCAGGGCTTCCAGACCGTGGAATACGTGGCTTCCGCGATGGTGGACCTCGAGTTCCACGACGGCCCGCCGCCCGCCGATCCAATGGCGCGCCAGGCGGAGATCCTGCAGGGAATGGGCATGCCCGAGGCCATCGCGATGCGTCACGCCACGCCGCATTTCGCGCATGTCTTCGCGGGCGACGGCTATTCCTCGGGCTATTACAGCTACATGTGGTCCGAAGTCATGGATGCCGATGCCTTCGCCGCCTTCGAGGAGGCAGGCGGGGCGTTCCATGCCGCGATGGCCGAGAAGCTGGAGCGCTTCATCCTGTCCAAGGGCGGATCGGCCGAGGCCGAAGATCTCTATGTCAGTTTCCGTGGCAAGATGCCGGGTGTCGACGCGCTTCTGAAAGGCCGCGGGCTCGCGGCCTGAGGCTCAGAACGGCTGGCGTTCGAGGGTGAAGCCTTGCGCTTCGAGCAGCGCAAGAAGCCCATCCTCGCCCGGCAGATGCGCCGCGCCTGCCGCGACCATGATCGAGGTGCCAGGCGTGGCGGCGCCAAGGATCACCGGCATCCAGGCGCGGTTGCGATCGCGAAGCAGCGCACCTTCCATCTCCGTGATGGCGGAGCGGACCTCGCTCGGGTCCGCATCCGAAGCTTCGGCGGTCAGCACTCCTGACAGCACCCAGCTCTCGGCGGTCCGTTCTTCGAAATAGGCCTCGCGGAGCGTGGCGAAGATGTCTTCGGCAACGTTCGGGGGAAGAATGCCCGCCGTGATCGTCTCGGCCTGCTCCTCGAGAGGGATGGCCTCGAATGCCTCAAAGACGGTGATGGGGTCTTCGAGCGCGGCGGTGGGCGTGCCGGTCTCGCGCGCGACATCCTGAAGCCGCGCGTCAAGACCCGTCGCCCCGCCTAGGGTCACGTCCATGCAAGGCGGTATGGCCAGGATCATCGAGACGTACCAGGGCTTGAACTTGGCGGCCATGAAGGGAGGCATGCCCCGGGCACTGACCGCCTCCGCGATGCGCTGCCAATCGTCTTCCGGCAAAAGGTCGGGCAGGCTGGTGCCGTCGAGAACGAAAAAGGACGGATCGGAGGCGAGCCTCTCGACTATCGCGGCTTCCTCCTCCGCGGTGAGTTCGAGCAACAGAAGGTCAGAGGCCGCGACCAGCGGACGCAATCGCTCCGTCACGGCGTCGAAGCGGCCATCATCCACATGCATCGTGCCGACGAGACGGATTTCCTGTGCGCCGCGCGTGGCGAGCCAGTGGTTGCCGGTGGGATTCGGCATGTCCCGGATGCGTGTCGCGATCTCCGCGCGGGCCGCGTCCGAGAGGGTCGGCCGCAGGTCCGTTCCGGCGCAGTCGGCATGGGCCAGCGTGCTGCCGATGAGCCAGAAGAGGACGGAGAAAAAGACGCGCATCGGCAGAAGCTCCACAAGTGTTCTATCAACGCTAGGAGAGGGGCTTGCCAGCGGCAAGATCCGCGAGGAGTCTGAGCCGCGATGTCACGGGAAAGCGATCTCTACGCGCCGATCAAGGCCTATCTCGAGGCACAGGGCTACGCCGTCAAAGGCGAGGTCGGAGCGGCGGATGTGGTGGCGTGCCGCGCGGGCGAGCCGCCGGTGATCGTGGAGCTGAAGCGATCCGTCACGCTCGGCCTGGTGCATCAGGGCATTGCGCGGCTGTCGCTCACCGATCACGTCTATCTTGCCGTGGCGCTTCCCTCGGGCGTGCGGGCGAAGCGGACGCTGAAGGACAATGTCGCGCTCTGCCGCAGGCTCGGGCTCGGGTTTCTGACGGTGCGGGCGCGGGACGGCAAGGTCGAGGTCCATGCCGATCCGGGGCCCTACGCGCCGCGAAAGAACCGCAAGGCGGAAGCTCGGCTCCTGCGCGAATTCGAGCGCCTGCGCGGCGATCCGAACGATGGCGGCGCAACGCGGCACGGGCTTGTCACCGGCTATCGGCAGGATGCCCTCGCATGTGCGGCCTATCTGGCGGCGAGCGGCGCGGAGAAGGGCGCGATCGTCGCAAAGGCTACGGGCGTGCCAGAGGCCACGCGGATCATGCGCGACAACCATTACGGCTGGTTCGAGAAGGTGGAGACGGGGGTCTATACGCTGACCGCGGCGGGGAATGCGGGTCTGGCGCATTGGGCCGGAAGTTGGGAAGATCCGCGCTGAGATGGACATGTATCGGGCCTTGTGTATATATTTACGTATATACGCCCGGAGGCCGCAATGATCGAAACCAAAATTCGCAAGGTCGGCAATTCGGCGGCCATGACCCTCACGACCGAAATGCTCGCCATTCTCGACGCCAAGGAAGGCGACACTCTTTACGTGGTGCGCGGCGATGACGGGACGCTGCGGATCATGGCGCATGATCCCTCGGTCGCGGAGGCGCTTGCAGCAGCCGAAACGGTGATGGACGAGAACCGCGATCTTCTGGCCGCACTGGCGTGACCGCGCCTGTCTGGGTGCCGCTTGCGGCTGTGAAGACTATCCATGACCGGCAAATCTCTCGGCATGGCGGCGCGCCCGGTCTGCGTGACGCGGGCCTTCTTGAGGGGGCTCTGGGCAGGCCGTTCAATATCCATGCATATGGCAATTCGGACCTTTTCGACCTTTCGGCGGGATGTGCCTTCGGAATTGCCAAGGCGCACGCCTTCGTCGATGGCAACAAGCGCACGGCTTTCGTAACCTCGGTCGCCTTTCTCCGGCTCAACGGATATGCGTTTCGGCCTGATCCGGTGGAGGGCGTGCGCGCCATGGAAGATCTTGCGTCGGGCGCGCTTTCCGAGGCGGATTTCGCGGCTTGGCTGAAAGCGGGCGCGATGCCCATCTCCGAGACGGCAGAGAGCCGATAAAAATCTCTCCAGAGCTTGCTTGACACCCTGTCGCACCCTCCCTATCTCGGCGGCGTTGGCACTCGACTCTGGTGAGTGCTAATGCGTCTGCCTGAGGGGGGACGCCAACAGGAACGAACTTTGAGCCAAGGAGACTCGAAGATGGCATTCAAACCGCTCCATGACCGTGTCCTGGTCCGTCGTGTCGAAAGTGACGACAAGACCAAGGGCGGCCTCATCATCCCGGAAACCGCCAAGGAAAAGCCGGCTGAAGGCATCGTGATCGCGTGTGGCGAAGGCGCACGCAAGGACAACGGCGAGCTGATCGCTCCGGCCGTGAAAGAGGGTGACAAGATCCTCTTCGGCAAGTGGTCCGGCACGGAAGTGTCGATCGACGGCGAAGAGCTGCTCATCATGAAAGAAAGCGACATTCTCGGCATCATCGCCGATGCAGCCGAAGCGAAAGCCGCCTGAAGGGCGATTTCCTCCGGAAAAGTTTTCTTTCTGACCCCGAACAAGGAGTGACAAAATATGTCTGCTAAGGACGTGAAGTTCGATACCGACGCCCGCAATCGTATGCTCAAGGGCGTCAACGTACTGGCCGATGCGGTCAAGGTGACGCTCGGCCCCAAGGGCCGCAACGTGGTCCTCGACAAGTCGTTCGGCGCACCGCGCATCACCAAGGACGGCGTCTCCGTCGCCAAGGAAATCGAGCTTGAGGACAAGTTCGAGAACATGGGCGCGCAGATGGTGAAGGAAGTTGCTTCCCGCACCAACGACGAGGCCGGAGACGGCACCACCACCGCGACCGTGCTCGCGCAGTCCATCGTCAAGGAAGGCGTCAAGGCCGTTTCCGCGGGCATGAACCCGATGGATCTCAAGCGCGGCATCGACCTCGCTTGCACCAAGGTCGTCGAGCACATCAAGAATGCCAGCCGCAAGGTCGAGAATTCCGACGAAGTGGCACAGGTCGGCACCATCTCCGCAAACGGCGAAGAGTCGATCGGCACCATGATCGCCGACGCCATGCAGAAGGTCGGCAACGAGGGTGTCATCACCGTCGAAGAGAACAAGGGCATGGAGACCGACGTCGAAGTCGTCGAAGGCATGCAGTTCGACCGTGGCTATCTCTCCCCCTACTTCGTGACCAACTCCGAGAAGATGGTCGCGGAACTCGAGGATTGCATGATCCTTCTCCACGAGAAGAAGCTCTCCTCTCTGCAGCCGCTGGTCCCGCTCCTCGAGCAGGTCATCCAGTCGCAGAAGCCGCTCCTCATCATCGCTGAAGACGTCGAAGGCGAGGCTCTGGCCACGCTCGTCGTCAACAAGCTGCGCGGCGGCCTCAAGATCGCAGCCGTCAAGGCACCGGGCTTCGGCGACCGCCGCAAGGCCATGCTGCAGGACATCGCGATCCTCACCGGCGGCCAGGTGATCTCGGAAGATCTCGGCATGAAGCTCGAGAACGTCACGATGGACATGCTCGGCCAGGCCAAGAAGGTCGACATCTCCAAGGACGAGACCACCATCGTCGATGGCGCGGGCGACAGCGCCGAGATCGAGGCGCGCGTCGGCCAGATCCGCACCCAGATCGAAGAGACGACCTCCGACTACGACCGCGAGAAGCTGCAGGAACGTGTGGCCAAGCTCGCAGGCGGCGTCGCGGTGATCCGCGTTGGCGGCATGACCGAGGTCGAAGTGAAAGAGCGTAAGGACCGCGTCGACGACGCGCTGAACGCAACCCGCGCGGCTGTCCAGGAAGGCATCGTGGTCGGCGGCGGCGTTGCGCTCGTCCAGGGCGCGAAGGCTCTCGAAGGTCTCACGGGCGCGAACAGCGACCAGAATGCCGGTATCGCCATCGTGCGCCGCGCTCTGGAAAGCCCGCTGCGCCAGATCGCCGAGAACGCAGGCGTCGACGGCTCCGTCGTTGCAGGCAAGATCCGCGAAAGCGACGATCTGAAGTTCGGCTACAATGCTCAGACCGACGAATATGGCGACATGTTCAAGTTTGGCGTCATCGACCCCGCGAAGGTCGTGCGTACCGCGCTTGAGGATGCAGCCTCCGTCGCGGGCCTCCTGATCACCACCGAAGCCATGGTCGCCGACCGTCCGCAGAAGGACAATGGCGGCGGTGCCGGTGGCGGCATGCCCGACATGGGCGGCATGGGCGGCATGATGTAATCAGCCGGTCATCGACCGAGACACCGAAAGGGCCCGCAGCGCGCGGGCCCTTTTCTTTTTCAGGGAACGCGGGATGCGGCCCTTCGTTCTATCGAGGATATCGCACAGGAGAGCAGCATGAACCGCTTCAAGAACAAGACCGTCGTCGTCACCGGCGCAGGCTCCGGCATCGGCGCGGCCGCCGCACGCAGGTTCGGCGAAGAGGGCGCGCATGTCGTGCTCGTGGGCCGCACCAAGGACAAGCTCGACGCAGTGGCAAAGGACATCGAGGGCGCTCTCGTGGTCGCCGCCGATGTCGGCACGGAGGATGGCGCGCGCGAAGTCACAGAACAGGCGGTCGAGGCATTCGGCGGCATCGACATCCTCGTCAACAACGCAGGCGTCGCCGAGCCCGGCCGGATGGGCGAGGTCGACCGGGAGGACTGGGACAAGACCATACGCATCAACCTCACCGGCGTATATCTCATGACCGAGGCAGCCTGGCCGCATCTGAAGAAAAGCGGCGGCAATGTCGTGATGACCTCGTCCGTCTCGGGCATGGGCGGCGACTGGGGCATGCTCGCCTACAACGCCTCGAAAGGCGGCGTTACGAATTTCGTGAAAGCGCTCGCGCTCGAGGCGGATCAAAGCGGCGTGCGGGTCAACGCGGTCGCACCCTCGGCCACGCAGACGGACATGGCTTCGGGCCTTCTCGAGAACGATACGCTCTACGGCAAGTTCAAGGAGCGCATCCCGCTTGGCCGCGCCGCCCATCCCGAAGAGGTCGGCGACGTCATCGCCTTTCTCGCGAGCCACGATGCGCGCTTCGTCAATGGCGTGATCCTTCCCGTGGATGGCGGTCTCTCGGCCTCCAACGGACAGCCGCCGCTCGGCTAAGGTGGGATTGACCTCGGCCTCCCTTGCGGGCTTTGTCGGCCCGGAAGGGAGTGCGCTATGACTGATTTCATGCGCGAGATGCGCGCAGGTGAGGAAGACGCGGTCGAGGCGCTGCTCCGCGCGGCATTTCCCGGGCCCGATGAGGCGAATCTCGTGCGCCACTTGCGAAAATCCGGTGCCATCGCCGGAGAGCAGGTCGTCACGGAGGGCGATCAGCTTTTGGGATACCTCGCACTGTCGCAGATGATCGCCCCGAAAGGATGGCTCTGCCTTGCGCCGGTCGCGGTCGCGCCGGATCGGCAGCGTCAGGGTATCGGGCGGCGCATGTGCCGCTTCCTCGCAGGCTGGGCAGAGGCGGCGGGACAGACGATCGTGGTCCTTGGCGAGCCGGGATTCTACCAGCGCTGTGGCTTTCGCATGGCCGAGGGACTGACCTCGCCCTTTCCGGTCGATCACACGCTGGTCGTCGGCCCGGCCAAGAGCAAGGAGTCCGCTCTGGTCTATCCCAAAGCGTTCGGCGCGTGACGCCTGTGCGCCTCTTTCTGCTCACCGCGCTCACTATGACCGCTTTCGCGGCGAATTCGGTGCTGAACCGGATGGCGCTGGCCGATTGGGGCATGGATGCCGCGCGTTTTGGCACGATCCGGCTCTGGGCTGGGGCGGTGACGCTGGTCGCATTGTCCTACGCCTTGCGCGGCGGAATGCGCTGGGGCGGGCGAGGCCGCGCGCTCGGTGTCATTTCGTTGCTCATCTACATCTACGGTTTCTCGGCGGCTTATCTTTCGCTCGATGCAGGGCTGGGCGCGTTGATCCTCTTCGGCTTCGTGCAGATCACCATGTTCGGCGGCGCGCTCCGGGGCGAGGAGCGACCGCCGGCGCGGCGCTGGGCGGGGGCCGCGCTCGCCTTTACCGGGCTCGCCTGGCTCCTCTGGCCGGGTTCGGGCGCGGAGGTGAGCTTGCCGCACGGCATGATGATGGCGGCGGCCGGCCTGGGTTGGGGGCTTTACTCGCTGGCTGGGCGCGGCGCGGGCGATCCGCTTGTCGGGACAGCCGCGAATTTCGCGCTGGCGGCGCCTCTCGGCCTGATCATCGGGGTCGCGTTCGGGGACGGGGGAAACCTCAGCGGTGCGGGCGTGGCGCTCGCGATTTTGTCGGGCGCGGTCACATCTGGCCTCGGCTACGCGCTCTGGTACAGCATCTTGCCGCGCCTCGCCGCGAGCGCCGCGGCCGTCGCGCAACTCACCGTGCCAATCATCGCGCTGGGCGGCGGCATGATCTTTCTCGGAGAAAGCGCGAGTCTGCATTTCGCGCTCGCAAGCCTTCTCGTCCTTGGCGGCGTCGCGGTCTCCGTTTTGCCGTTTCCGAAGCGAGGCTGAGCGCCTATGTCACGCCCATGCGCTTTGCCCTTGTCCTTCTCCTGACGCTCCTCGCCGCACCGGTGCGGGCCGATTGCGTGATCTTGCTGCACGGGCTCGCGCGGAGCGAGGCGTCGTTTCTGCCTCTGGCCGAGGTTCTCGAGCTTGAAGGCTATCGCATTGTCGCGCCGGGATATCCCTCGACCGAGAAACGGATCGAGACGCTGGTGCGGGACACGCTGCCTGCCGCCGTTCGGGAATGCGGCGACGAGACGCCGGTGCATGTTGTCACGCATTCGATGGGCGGCATCCTCGCGCGGGTCTGGCTGGCTGAAAACCCGCTGCCCGAGCTTGGTCGCGTGGTCATGCTCGCCCCGCCGAACCACGGCAGCGAGCTGGTCGATGAGCTGGGCGGGCTCGACGTGTTCGAGTGGCTCAATGGCCCGGCTGGCGAGGAGCTCGGCACAGGCCCCGAAGATCTGCCCGCGCAGCTGCCGCCGGTCGATTTCGAGCTGGGCGTCATCGCGGGCAATCGTTCGCTGAACCCGTTCTATTCGGCGCTTATTCCGGGTGCGGATGACGGTAAGGTGTCTGTCGCTTCGACGCGGGTGGACGGGATGACGGCGCATCTGACCCTGCCGCTCACCCACACCTTCATCATGCAAAGCCCCGAGGCGATGGCGCAGGTTCTGACGTTCCTGGAGACCGGGCATTTCGGGCCGGTCGGGCAATGGGCCGAGATCCTGCCACTTGACGAGCTGCCGTGTCTGATCGGGATCTGCCCGTGATCGCGCTGCGCTTGTCCGGGGCGGAGGTGCTGGGCCCGGAGGGTTGGGACGAGAGGGATGTCGCCTTCGCCCACGGCCGCTTTGATGCGGAAATCGATGCGCGCGTTGTCGATGCATCGGGCTTTCGCATCCTGCCAGGGATCGTGGACGCTCACGGCGACGGGTTCGAGCGCCATGTCGCCCCGCGCCGAGGTGCGCTCAGGGACACGCAAGGGGGCCTTTTCGCGACGGCGGCGGAGCTCGCCGCCAACGGCGTGACGACAGCCTATCTCGCCCAGTTCTGGTCCTGGGAAGGCGGTTTGCGCGGGCCGGTTTTCGCCGAAGAGGTCTTTGCCGCCTGGGCCGCAATGCGCGCCGATGTGCCCGTGGATCTGCGCGTGCAGCTTCGGCTCGAGACGCATCTTCTGGACGAATTCTCCCGCGCCGAGGCGGCGATCGCGACCTACGGAGTAGACTATCTCGTCTTCAACGATCATCTCGCACACGATCGGCTCGCCGAAGGACGCCAGCCCAAGCAGATGACGGGTCAGGCGCTCAAGAGCGGCCGCAGCCCGGAGGCGCATTTCGAGCTCCTGCTGGAGCTGCACCGGAACGGTCCGCGCGTGGACGCGGCGGTTTCGGATCTGGCGGAAAGGCTCCGCGCGCAGGGCGTGAGGCTCGGCTCGCATGACGATGGCGACGCGGAGACGCGGGCGCGGCTGCGCGGGCAGGGTCTGAGGATCGCCGAGTTTCCGGAGACGCTGGATGCCGCTGAGGAAGCGCGCCGTGGCGGCGATGGGATCGTCATGGGTGCGCCAAATGTCGTGCGCGGATCGAGCCACAAGCGAAACGTCGCAGCAATCGAGCTGATCGAAGCTGGGCTCTGCGACGCGCTCGCTTCAGATTACCACTATCCCGCGCCGCTCTCCGCGGTGCTGCGGCTGGTGGAGCGGGGCATCTGCGATTGGCCCGCCGCCTGGTCGCTGGTCTCGGACGGACCGGCGCGTCTGCTTGGCCTCTCGGACCGAGGCCGGATCGCGGAAGGCCTCCGCGCGGATTTCGTCGTGCTGGACGCAGACAACCGCGTTGCCGCGACCTTTGCAGGTGGGCAGGTCGCCTATCTTTCGGGGGCCTTCGCAGAGCGGCTTCTCAGCCTCTGACGATCCGGTTCACATGGCCCATCTTGCGGCCCGGCTTCACCTCCGACTTGCCGTAGAGGTGGAGCGCGACGTCGCGCTCCTGCGATAGCGCGGGAACGCGGTCCATGTCGGTGCCGATGAGGTTCTCCATCACGACGTCCGCATGGCGGACTCCATCGCCAAGTGGCCAGCCCGCAATGGCCCGGATATGCTGCTCGAACTGGTCGACCGCGCAGCCGTTCTGCGTCCAGTGGCCGGAATTGTGCACGCGCGGCGCGATCTCGTTCACGACAAGACCCTGCGCCGTAACGAAAAGCTCGACGCCCATCACGCCAACGTAATCGAGCGCATTCAGAATCCGCCCCGCGAGCAAGACCGCGTCCTGCCGGTGGGCGGGCGTGAGGCGAGCGGGCACGGTCGTCGTCCGCAGGATTCCCTGCTCGTGGACATTCTCGCCGGGATCGAAACAGGCGACCTCGCCGGTCGTGCCGCGCGCGGCGATGACAGAGACCTCGTGGCTGAACGCGACGAAGCCCTCGAGGATCGCGGGCGCGCCCTTCAGTTCCGCAAGCGCGGCCTCGGCATCTTCGGGGCGGCTGATACGTGCCTGCCCCTTGCCGTCATATCCGAAGCGCCGCGTCTTCAGGATTGCGGGGGCGCCGATCGTTTCGATCGCGGCGGAGAGCCCGGCCGCATCCGCGACATCGGCATAGGGCGCGACCGAGAGGCCGAGGCCCGACAGGAAATCCTTTTCGACCAGGCGATCCTGGCTGACCCGCAACGCCTCGCGGCCGGGCCGGATCGGGCGCATCTCGCCCAAGAGATCGAGCGCCTCGGTCGGCACGTTCTCGAACTCGTAGGTGATGACGTCCACGGCGTCGGCGAACGCCGTCAGTGCGGCGCGATCCTCGTAAGGAGCGGTCGTCACGCTTTGGGCAAGTTGCCCTGCTGGCGGCTCCGCGCCCGGCTCGAAAATATGTGTGCGAAAGCCGAGCCGTCCTGCCGCCACCGACAGCATCCGTCCGAGTTGGCCGCCGCCGAGAATGCCGATCGTCGCGCCTTGGGGAAGGGGGGTGGTCATGCGTTTCGCCCTTGGGTTCGAGAAATCGTCTCAGTCGCGCTCGGGCGCGTCCGGGATCGAGGCCGACAACGCCTCGCGCCAGGCATCGAGCCGTTCGGCGAGAGAGGCGTCCTCGTTGGCGAGGATCGCGGCGGCCATGAGCCCGGCATTCGCCGCGCCCGCCGCGCCGATCGCCATCGTCGCCACGGGGAAGCCGCGCGGCATCTGAACGATGGAATAGAGGCTGTCGACGCCCGACAGCGCGCGGGTCTGCACCGGCACACCGATCACCGGCACGCGGGTCTTGGAGGCCATCATTCCCGGCAGATGCGCTGCGCCGCCCGCGCCCGCGATGATCGCCTTGAGGCCCCGTCCGACTGCTTCCTTGCCATAGGACCAGAGCCGGTCGGGCGTGCGGTGGGCCGAGACGATGCGGACTTCGTGCGCGATGCCAAGCTCGTCCAGAATATCGGCGGCTTCCTTCATGGTCGGCCAGTCCGACTGGCTGCCCATGATGATCCCGACCCGTATCGCGCTACCCGTCATCGCTGATCCCTCATCCGTGCCCGAAGCGGGTTAGCGCCCCTTATCCGTCTACGCAATGATGTCGGGAAACAGACGGTCCTCGATATAGGCGATCATGTCCTTCAGCTGCAGCTTGCGCTTCTTCAGGCGCTGCAAGGTCAGCGCATCCGCCGTCCCGGTGCCCTGCAAGGCACGGATGGAATCGTCGAGGTCGCGATGCTCGCGTTTGAGCACCTCGAGTTCGACCTTCAGCACCTCGTCCGACTTCATGGAAATATCTGAAAAGGCGTTCATGTCCGACCCTGTCGCATCTCTGCACGTTGGACGATCAAAATACCGCTTTTGGAGGCCCGCGCATAGCCCCGGCATGCGCCGGAGGCTTGCAGCGCCGCGATCTGCCCCCCATATTTCCTCTCAGGATCGCCGGAACGGGATCTTGCCAGACGATCGCTTGCGAAGAGGATGCGTCGATGACGAAAATGACCTTGGGGAGCCATCCCCAACTTCTTGGGTTCGAGCAATTGGAGCGCCTGCTGGAACGCAGCGCCAAAAGCTCGGAGGGCTATCCCCCTTACAATATCGAGCGTACCGCAGAGGACGCGTACCGGATCACGCTCGCCGTAGCGGGATTTGCCGAAACGGACCTGTCGATCACCGTAGAGGACCGCCAACTGGTGATCCGAGGACGCCAGAGCGCGGAAGATGACGGCCGGGTGTACCTGCATCGCGGTATCGCCGCCCGCCAGTTCCAGCGCAGCTTCGTGCTGGCCGATGGTGTGGAAGTCGGCGAGGCGCGGCTCGAGAACGGTCTCTTGCATGTCGATCTGAGCGTCGCCCGACCGCAGAGCGTCGTGCAGACAATCCAGATAAAGAAGGGGTGAGAGCATGAATACCGAATTTGATTTTTCGAAGATCGATGAAGGCCGGACAGTATACGTCCGCTCCGTCGAGATCGCCGATCTGCCCGAAGATGTCCGCGAGCAGGTGTCCGGCAGCGGCACGATCTACGCGGTCCACCGCGCCGATGGTGAGCGCCTCGCGCTGGTCAAGGACCGCCACATGGCCTTCGTGCTCGCGCGTCAGAACGATTACGCGCCGGTGACCGTGCACTAATCGGATCAATCCGCCGATACGCAAAAGGCCGCGCAATTCGCGCGGCCTTTCTTGTTTGAGCGATGCTGTCGATCAGCCCGCGATCAGGCCCATGCTCTCGAGCTTCAGGATCACCTGGTGGGCGCAGTTGTCCACGTCCGTGCCTTCGGTCTCGACGCGCAGTTCGGGGTTCTGCGGCACGTCATAGGGGTCGGAGATCCCGGTGAATTCCTTGATCTTGCCTTCGCGCGCGAGCTTGTAGAGGCCCTTGCGGTCACGGCGCTCGCATTCCTCGAGCGATGTTGCGACATGCACCTCCACGAAGGCGCCGTATTGCTCGATCTCCTCGCGGACAGAGCGGCGCGTCGCGGCATAGGGCGCGATGGGGGCGCAGATGGCGATCCCGCCGTTCTTCGTGATCTCGCTCGCCACGTAGCCGATGCGGCGAATGTTGAGGTCGCGGTGCTCTTTCGAGAAGCCGAGCTCGGAGGAGAGGTTCTTCCGGACGATGTCGCCATCGAGAAGCGTGACCGGGCGGCCGCCCATCTCCATCAGCTTCACCATGAGCGCGTTGGCGATGGTCGACTTGCCCGAACCGGAGAAGCCGGTGAAGAACACCGTGAAGCCCTGCTGCGAGCGTGGCGGACGGGTCCGGCGCAGCTCGGCCACGACCTCGGGGAAGGAGAACCAGTCGGGCACTTCGAGACCTTCCTGGAGGCGGCGGCGCAGCTCGGTGCCCGAGATGTTCAGGATCGTGACTTGATCCTTGTCCTCGATCTCGTCGATGGCCTCGTATTGCGCGCGTTCCTGCACGAAGACCATGTGTTTGAAATCGACCATCTCGATGCCGATCTCGTCCTGATGCTCGCGGAAGAGATCCTGCGCCTCGTAGGGGCCGTAGAAATCCTCACCGGCGGAGTTCTTCCCGGGACCGGCATGGTCGCGACCGACGATGAAATGCGTGCAGCCGTGGTTCTTGCGGATGAGCCCGTGCCAGACCGCCTCGCGGGGGCCTGCCATCCGCATCGCGAGGTTCAGAAGGCTCATCGCCGTGGTGGAGCCCGGATACTTGTCCAGGACCGCCTCGTAGCAGCGCACGCGGGTGAAATGATCGACATCGCCCGGCTTCGTCATGCCGACGACCGGATGGATCAGCAGGTTCGCCTGCGCTTCCTTGGCGGCGCGGAAGGTCAGCTCCTGGTGGGCACGGTGCAAGGGATTGCGCGTCTGGAACGCGACGACCTTGCGCCAGCCGAGCTTGCGGAACCGCGCGCGAAGCTCGTTCGGCGTATCGCGGACGGCGCGGAAATCGTAATGCGTGGGCTGCTGGATGCCGGTGACGGGACCGCCGAGATAGACCTTTCCGGCGGTGTTGTGCAGGTAGTGGACCGCCGGATGCGCGTCGTCATCGGCGCCAAACACCTTCTCGGCCTCGCGCGACTTGTTGGGCACCCATTTGTCGGTGACGGTCATCGTGGCGAGGATAACGCCTTCCTGGTCGCGCAGGGCGATGTCCTGACCTTCCTCGATACTGTCGGCATAGGCTTCCGAGACGTCGAGCGTGATCGGCATCGGCCAGAGCGAGCCATCGGCGAGGCGCATGTTCTCGACCACGCTGTCGTAATCGGCCTCGCTCAGGAACCCCTTCAGCGGGGAGAACCCGCCGTTCATCAGAAGCTCGAGATCGCAGATCTGGCGCGGGGTCAGATCCCAGCCCGTCAGGTCGCCAGCCTCTACTTTCAGTTTCTGTGCGCTCTCGTAGGAGACGTAAAGCTCGGGCAGGGGGGCAAGATTGGGTAATTCAATGCTCATGGCGATCTCTGCTTTTTCAAATGTAGAGGCGGACGTGCCGCTAGGGCAGTTTTGCCGGCGGCATTAGCCTCGTGGTTCTACGCTGGCAAGTCGTCTGAGCCGCCCGCAACGGAAATGAGGCCGATTTGCTGCAGCGCGGCATCGGCGTGGAACGCCTTTCCCAATGAACCGAGCCTTTGCAGAACCGGCGTCCCGGTGCCTCGTTTGGAACCTGACTCCAAGAGGCGTGTTTTTCCTCCGCAACCAACGGAGGCGATCTTGAGCGACGAAAGCGATCTTGGAACGTTCACCGCAGCGCAACTCGGAGCGGCCTTCGAGGCAGGCGACGCCTCTCCGCTCGAAGCCACCCGCGCCGCGCTGGACCGTATCGAGCGGTTCAATCCCGCTGTGAATGCCTATGTGCATGTCGATGCCGAAGGTGCCGAGAAGGCGGCCCGCGCCTCCGCCCGCCGTTGGGGCAGGGGCGAGCAGTTGAGTCCTATCGACGGCGTCCCGGTCTCACTCAAGGATCTGACGGAAGTGGCGGGCATGCCTGCGCGCGAGGGCACTCTGCTGACCAGCGACGCACTGTGCGAGCGAGACGCCCCCCCGGCCGCGCGTCTGCGCGAAGCGGGGGCCGTCATCCTCGGCAAGACGAACACGCCGGAATACGGCTGGAAAGGCGTGACCGACAACCGCGTCTTCGGCGCGACGTTCAACCCGTGGGACACGCGGCTGACGCCCGGTGGCTCTTCGGGCGGTGCGGGCGCGGCGGCGGCGCTGAACATGGGATCGCTCCACCAGGGCGGCGACTCGGGCGGCTCGATCCGTATACCGGCCGCTTTTACCGGCACGTTCGGCTTCAAGCCGACCTTCGGCTGGACGCCGCAATGGCCCCCCGCGAAAGCGCCGAGTCTGTCCCATATCGGCCCGATGACCCGCACGGTCGAGGATGCCGTGCTCATGCTGAACGTGATCGGGCGCTACGATCATCGCGACCCTTATGCGGCGCGCGGCATGCCCGACGATTGGGGCGCGAGCCTTGGCGAAGGTCTGAAGGGTCTGCGGATTGCCTTCTCCGCCGATCTTGGCTGCGCGAACGTGCATCCGCAGATCGCCTCGCGGGTGCGGGAAGCCGCCCAGCAGCTCGAAGAGCTTGGGGCCGAGATTGAAGAGATCTCACCCGATATCGGCGACCCGATCGAGCCGTTCCAGAACATCTGGTTCACCGCGTCTCGCGACCTCTATCTCTCGCTGTCGAAGAACGACCGGCAGAAACTCGACACCGGTCTCGTGGACAACGCGATCCGGGCGGAGAACTGGACGGCGGTCGATCTCTTTCGCGGGCTGACGAAACGGGCCGAACTGACCCAGCAGCTCGAGAAGTTCAATCAGGACTATCACCTCCTGATGACGCCCTCGGTCGCGATCCCGCCTTTCGAGGCGAACCACGATGTGCCGCCGGGCTCCGAGATGACGGATTGGACGGAATGGTCCCCCTTTACCTACCCGTTCAATCTTAGCCAGCAGCCTGCCGCATCGATCCCCTGCGGGTTCACCAGCGACGGCCTGCCGGTCGGCTTCCAACTCGCCGGCGGCAAGCATGACGATCTGCGCGTCTTGCGCGCATCCCACGCCTACATGAGCGCGCATCCCGCGCGGTTCCCCTCGGTGCCGGACCCCTCCGGCACCACGGTCTGACGAAGGAGGCACCCGACCATGATCATCCGTCACAAGAGCGACGCCGAAAAAACGGCCGTCGATGAGGACAAGTTCATCTCCAAGCGCTACACGCTGCGCAAGGACGGGATGGGGCACTCGGTCCACGAGACCTACATCAAGCCCGGTCAACACCTGCATATGTGGTACAAGAATCACAAGGAAACCGTCATCTGCACCGAAGGCAGCGGCCAGATCCAGGATCTGACCGAAGGCGGCACCTGGGATCTCGAGCCCGGCGTCCTCTACGCCCTCGACAAGCACCAGAAACACATCCTGTCGAGCGAGGAGGGCATGACCGTCCTCTGCGTCTTCAGCCCGTCACTGGTCGGACCCGAGGATCACGACGAGGAGGGAAGTTACCCTCTATATGAAGACGACGGCACCATCGTGAAGCACTAGGCTCATCGACTATCCCCAACGAAAAGGCCGCCTTGAGAGGCGGCCTTTCTCGTGTCGTCTTATTCTGCGGCGCTTTCAACCGGCGCACCGTAGCCCAAGGGCTCGGTCTCGTCCTTGCCGCTGTCGAGATCCTGCTCGGAGAGCCAGCGCTCGGCTTCGAGCGCGGCCATGCAGCCCATCCCAGCACTCGTGACCGCCTGACGATACTTGTGATCGGTCAGATCGCCCGCCGCGAAGATGCCGGGGATCGATGTCTCGGTGCTGTCGGGCTTCGTCACCACGTAGCCGCCCATATGCGTCTCGAGCCGGTCCTTCACCAACTCGTTGGCAGGGGCGTGGCCGATGGCGATGAAGACGCCTTTCGCGGGGATCTCGGTGATCTCGCCGGTCTCGACATGGCGGACGCGGACGCCTTCTACGCCGAGTGGGTTCTCGGTGCCGGTCACCTCGTCGAGAGCGTGGTTCCACAGCATCTCGATCTTGGGATTCTTGAAGAGCCGGTCCTGAAGGACCTTCTCGGCACGCAGCTCGTCCCTGCGGTGCACCAGCGTGACCTTCGACGCGAAATTCGTCAGGAAGAGCGCTTCCTCGACCGCCGTGTTGCCGCCGCCGATGACGACGATCTCCTGCCCCCGGTAGAAAAATCCGTCGCAGGTCGCGCAGGCGGAGACGCCGAAGCCCTTGAACTTCTCCTCGGACGGCAGCCCGAGCCACTTGGCACGCGCGCCGGTCGCAAGGATGATGGAATCGGCCACGTATTCGGTGCCGCTGTCGCTCTTGGCAATGAAGGGGCGGCTGTCGAAATCGATCTCGGTAATGATGTCGCCGATGATCTCGGTGCCCATCGCCTTGGCATGGGCTTCCATCCGCACCATGAGGTCGGGGCCCTGCACTTCGGTATCGCCCGGCCAGTTCTCGACATCGGTCGTCGTCGTGAGCTGCCCGCCCGGCTCGATCCCCTGAACGAGGATCGGATCGAGCATGGCGCGGCTGGCATAGACGCCCGCCGTGTAGCCCGCAGGGCCGGAGCCGATAATGAGAACCTTGGTGCGCTTCGTCTCGGACATGGGGGAACGTCCTCCGGCTGGTCTGGTTGCCTTCTCGTGGGGCCGCATATACGCATGCCGATGGCGCGGCGCAAACCCCAGAAACGCAGGGTTCACCTCAGCGCATGGCACACACCTCCATCGTATTGTGACCAGACGCAGAAATAATATTGCGGCCTCGCGACATATTATTGCGTAGCTCGCCATTGCTGCTATATCATCTGCAAATTCGCACCTCGGGAGACACTTCATGGCCAGCCATCGGCTCGACCCTATCGACAGAAAGATCCTGTCGGAATTACAGGCGGATGGCCGCATGACGAATGTCGAACTGGCCAAGCGCGTCGGCATCTCCGCACCGCCCTGCCTGCGCCGGGTGCGCGCGCTGGAGGAGCAAGGCTTCATCCGCGGGTATCATGCCGACGTGGATCCGCGCTCGCTCGGCTTCGAAGTCCAGGTGTTCGCGATGGTCGGTCTGCAAAGCCAGGCGGAGGCGGATCTGTCCGCTTTCGAAGCGCGCTGCCGGGGCTGGCCGCTCGTGCGGGAATGTCACATGCTGAACGGCGAGGTGGATTTCATCCTCAAATGCGTCTCGCCCGACTTGTCGACCTTCCAGAGCTTCCTGACCGGAGAGTTGCTCACCGCACCGAATGTCGGCAGCGTCAAAACCTCGCTCGTCATTCGTGATGCCAAGGGCGAGCCCGGCGTGCCGTTCGAGGTGCTCGAAGAGCGGCTGTCGCGAACGGCTTAATGCCCGGCGAGGCGCAGCACTGCCTCGCGCGAGGTGCGTGGGCAAGACAGCTCGCCGAAATCCTCGATCGCCGACAGGTTCGGGAATAGCGACAGGAACGTCTCCATCAGCGCCGGACCGAGCTCGCGCCGCAGACCGGGGCCGGGATGGTAGCTCTCGATCTCGAAATCGCCGATGCGGAGCGACTTATGCTCTCTCAGGGCGACGTGGTACATCTGAACCGAGCCGCCGGGCTGGACCGGAATGACCCGATCGCCATCCGCATAATCGGCCAGCGGAACGAAGACGCTGTCATGGCCGATCGTTTCCCGGAACTTGTCGCGGCGGACACGGAATCGCGCGGCCGGGCCGAAGACCATGTCGGGGCCGTGCTGATCCGGACCGAACGCGCCGCCGGTCACGCGGTAGAGCGTCGTCAGGATGCTTTCGCTGTCCTCGACGCGGGGAACGTAGGTGGTCGATCCGATCCAGAGGACGGGCTCGGCCCCGTCGGAGGTCTCCACGTAGTCGCCGGGCAGAAGATCCTCGACCGCGACCGGGCCGGAGGGGGTCTGAAGAAGCGTGCCGCGGGCGAACCCCGCGGCGGTTTCCTCGAAGATCGGATGCGCCGGGGCGGTGCGCGTGACGTGCTGAACGGAAAGATCCGGAAGGAGGGCGGCGGCCTCATATCTACGCATGAGAGAAACTGCGCGGCGAGGCCGCCCGACCGGACGAGCAAACGACTCTTGCGAGACGCGAAGCGGACGCGGCGTGCCGGCGTTGTACATTGGTGCCTGAAGGCTGGCCATGTGATCACCCCTAAGGTTGGTCACATCCGTGCTGGCCCCCACCAACAACGACGAACGGACATTGCGACTGCGTTCACCGACAAATAAGGCGCAACCGCTTCGTTTCGTCAAAAAAAGAAACGGATTGGCGGCGAGGTGCCGGCCAATCCGAGTTCACGAGGGAGGATTGTTCTCGGGAGGGCGCGTAAGCCCGCCACATTTCGCGGCAAGCTTGCGCCGAATCGGGGTCAGGCGCGCTTGAGGACCGGAGCCTTTTCGCTACGGCGCGCGATGGCGGCCGCGCGCGTTGCGCCGCGCTGCCAGGGAAGCGGGGTGTCCATCTTCTCTGCGGATTTGAGGATGGACTGGATGAAGCGGCGTTGCGGTTTCATAGGCTCTGTTCCTTGGTCTTTGTTTTGCTCGACAGGTCATCGCCTGTCCCTTGAGAGCAAGATGCCGCCGGATTGGGGCGGGCTTTTGACCAGAGCGGGACAATTTACGGAATGTCGCCTGATTGTTCGCGAATTGGCCGAGCTGCGAATTGACCACGAAATCAGGGAAATTCTTGCCGCATGGTCGGGACTGTTTCCGTAAATGCGGCGGAAACCGGGCGTTCAAAGGCGGATCGTGGAGATAAGCCGCCCGTAATCGGCTTCCTTGGCATGAGTGGTCCTGCGATAGGAGAAGAACCGCTCAGGATCGTTGTAGGTGCAATGCCGGGTCCATTCGGCAGACACGCCCGCCTCGCGCAGCCGCATCAGGCCAAAGCCCGGCAGGTCGAACAGCATGCGGTCGCCCTCGCCATTGGCGAAAAAGCGCAAGTAGCGCGGGTCTTCCGCCTCGAAATCCTCAAGAAAATCCGGCCCGACCTCATAAGCGCGCTGGCTGATCGACGGGCCGATCACCGCGCGGATCGCGCCGCGGTCGGCGCCGAGTTTCACCATCGCCTCGACCGTCGCCTCGAGCACGCCCGCGAGCGCTCCGCGCCATCCGGCATGAGCCGCGCCGATTACGCCGGCCTCGGGGTCGGCGAAAAGCACCGGCTGGCAATCGGCCGTCAGGATACCAAGGGCCAGACCTGGCTCGCGCGTCACCATCGCATCCGCGCGGGGGCGCTGCTGCGCTGTCTCGCGCGTCACGACGGTCACTTCCGCAGAATGGATCTGGTGGACGGTGACAAGCTCTTCGGGGGCAACCTGCATCGCATCGGCGACGCGCGCGCGGTTGATCCGTACCATCTCGGATTGATCGGAGGAGCCGGTGCCGCAGTTCAGCCCTTGAAAAACGCCCGAGGACGCCCCGCCGCGCCGCGTGAAGAAACCGTGCCGCAGCGGCGACAGCGCCTGCGACGTGATGATTTCGAGCGTCATGTCACCAATCCCGGCGGCAAGGCGGCTCCCTCAGGCACAAGTCCCATCACCTTGAAGAGAGAGCCCATTTCATCTGGGTGGGTCAACCGGCGATGCGCGGAAATATGTGTCTCGAGCGCGTCGCCCGAAAGCCGGGTTGCCAGCGCCTGTGCGCGTGCCGTGATGCCGAGCGTCTCGAGAAAGACGCCTTGCGTCGTGACGGGCGAAGCATGTGCCGGGGCCGCTGCGCGGCAGAGCGCGCCGAAATCCACATGCGCGGTAAGGTCGGCCGTGCCCGGCGCGTCCAGGGGCGAGACCTTTTCATGCGCGCGGAGCGCCTGGAACGTATCCCCGAGGCTCGCCTCGGAGCCATAATCCACGATCAGCGCGGCGCCGCCCTGTGCCGCGATCCGGTCGCCCAGAACCTCGGCAACGCCCTGCGCCGCGTGGCTGACCTCCACGAGATCTCCGTCGGATGTATCCTCGAGGCGGTGTGACAGGTCCGGGCGCGGTGCGCGGTCGGCAAGCCCGAAGGTCAGCGCACCGTCCGAAAGTCCGATCACCCGCTCACGCCAGCCAGCGCCGTCGCGCAGAAATTGCCGGACGGGCAAAGCGTCGAAGAATTCGTTGGCGATGACGAAGAGCGGACGATCCTCCGGAAGCGCGTCGACGCTGTCCACCCAGACTGGCGCGTGCGCCGCAAGCGTCTCCGCCTGTGCTGCGCGCAAGGCCGGGGAGGCTTCGACCAGCGTGACACGGACCGCGTCGTGAAAGCCGGGCATCCGGGCCGTTGCGCGCAGGGCATCGGCCATCAACGTGCCGCGCCCGGGGCCGAGTTCGACGAGCGCTGCGTTCGCGGGCGCGCCCTGGTCCGCCCAGGCCTGGGCCAGTGCAAGCCCGATGAGTTCCCCGAACATCTGGCTGATCTCGGGCGCGGTGATGAAATCGCCCGCCTGTCCCAGCGGATCGCGTGTGGAGTAATAGCCGTGCTCGGGGTGATGCAGGCAAAGCGTCATGTATTCCGCGACCGACATCGGACCTTCGGCCGCGATGCGGCTCTGGATGATCTCGGAAAGGCTCACGGTCGCCGGGCTCGGAGGATCAGGAAGAGACCGAGCGCGAGCATCGGCAAGCACAGGATCTGGCCCATCGTCAGCCCGTAGCCACCGACATGCCAGGCGAGGCCCAGCGGATTGCCTTCGCTCACGAATTGCGCGTCGGGTTGGCGGACAAATTCGACGAGGAAACGGGCAAGCCCGTAGCCCGCGACGAAAATGCCCGCAGCCATTCCGGGCCGCTTGAGAAGGCCGCGCCGAAAGGCGAGCCAAAGCAGCAGCGCGCCGAGAACCAGACCTTCGAGCGCCGCCTCGTAGAGCTGGGAGGGATGCCGCGCGCAAACCTCGCCTATCGCCTGTCCGCAGGCCTGCGCCATCTCGCCGGGGAAAACGACGCCCCAGGGCAGATCGGTCGGGCGGCCCCACAGCTCGGCATTGATGAAGTTGGCGAGCCGACCCAGCAAGAGCCCCGGCGGTGTCGCGACCGCGAGCATGTCGGCCGTGGTCAGGACCGGCGCGCGGTTGCGCCAACAAAAGAGGGCCATCGCGATGATGACGCCCAGAAGTCCGCCATGGAAGGCCATTCCGCCCTGCCAAACCGCCAATATCTGCGCCGGATTCGCGAGGTAATAGCCTGGCTGATAAAACAGCACGAAGCCGAGCCGGCCGCCGAGGATTACGCCAAGGATGATCCAGGTCAGAAGCTCCTCGACCTGCTCCGCGCTCATCGGCGGCGTTTCGGCGCGCCAGAGGACCGGGCGGCGCACCAGCGCCACGGCGATCCGCCAGCCGATCAGGATGCCCGCGATATAGGCAAGCGCATACCAGCGCAGCGCGAATTCGATGCCCGCCACCGAGATGGAGAAGAGCTCGGGCGAGATGTTCGGGAAGGGAAGGGCACCGGTCATGATCGGTGAGAGGCCATGCGGACGCGCCAGAGTCAACCTTGAGACGCGGGCCATGACGGACCATATAGAAACCAACCAATCAGGAGACAGACATGCAGACGCGCAACAAGGTATTCGACGATCTGAGCCAGCTCATGACGAACGCGATGGGCGTGGCGCAGGGCGCCAAGACCGAGGCCGAAACCGCGATGAAATCCATGCTCGACCGCTGGCTTGCGGATCGCGATTTCGTCACCCGCGAGGAATTCGACGCCGTCCGTGCAATGGCGCAGAAAGCGCGCGAAGAGAACGAAGCGCTGAAGGCGCGGATCGACGCGCTCGAGAAGGGCTGAAGCGCAGCGGGCGTCAGCCGTGCGCGCTGGCGCATTCGAGGCACTCGGTCGTTGTGGGCATCGCGTTGAGGCGCGCGGCCTCGATGGGGTCTCCGCATTCGCGGCAGATCCCGTAAATGCCGAGGCGGATGCGTTCGAGCGCGGCATCGATGGCGGCCAGCTCGCGCATCCCGATCGCGCCGAGCCGCTCGGCGACTCCGTGAGTCTCGCGCTCTGTGACCGCGTCGTTGAAATCGGCACTGACGGGCTGGTCAAGCTCTGCTTCGATCCGTGTCTCGCGCTCGAGAATCTCGTCGCGCCAGGCGAGCAGCCTCTCTTCATCCCTCGTCCGGTCGGGTATGGTTCCGTCTTTCATCGCTTTTCCTCCGAGTCACTCCGTTCACACGCTGGCGCATAGGCCGGCGATCTGCCTTGATGAATGTCAAATGCCTGCGCGAACACGACGGAACCGGGGCCGTTCAAGCGCTGTTCAGCCTCGAAGGGGAACCATGAGCGAAGCACACACATACGAGCCAAGCGAGCATCCGGTCGGCGAAATCGTCGACCGTCTCGACGAGCTGGCCGGGGCATCCTGCGTATCGCTGGCCGATGTCATCGACGCGTTCGGCTCGCGCTCGTTCCTGCCGGTGATGATGGTGCCCGCCTTGCTCGTCGTCTCGCCGCTCTCCGGTATCCCGTTTTTCTCATCGGCCTGCGGGCTGACCATTGCCTTCATCGCCGCGCAGATGGTCATCAGCCGCAAGCAACTGTGGCTGCCTGAATTCTTGACCAAGCGTCAGGTCGAGGGTGCGCGTGCGAGGCAGGCGGTTGCCAAGCTCAGAACTGTCGCCGGATGGCTCGACAAGCACGCCAAGAATCGGATCGGCCCCTTCGTGACCGCTCCGGCGCGCAAATGGGTGCAGATCATGTGCATGCTCTGCGGCGCCGCGATGCCATTCCTCGAGATCGTGCCGTTCTCGTCCTCGATCCTTGGCGCGGCGGTGCTGTTCCTGTCCACAGCACTTCTCGCCCGCGACGGGCTGTTCGTGATTTTCGGCCTGGCGACACTCAGCACGGCCATCATCGTGCCGCTAATTGTCTTCGACGTCATCTGACGTTCGGCGCGATCGCAGGGAAAATGAGAGGAAGTCAGTGGTGAGCCGTGCAGGATTCGAACCTGCGACCCACTGATTAAAAGTCAGTTGCTCTACCAACTGAGCTAACGGCCCACTGGCGCGCTATCTAGAAAGAGCGCCGGAGAGGGTCAACCCATAAATTCCTGAAAACGAAAGAGCCTGGTCGCCCCCTCTGGAAAGGGGCGGGCGAGGCGCGTATATGCGCGCCCATGACGGACGCGCAGAACGATCTCAGTTTCATCAAGATGCACGGGCTCGGCAATGACTTTGTCGTGCTCGACGGACGTGTGCGCGAGACGCAGGTCACGCCCGCCCTCGCGCAGGCTCTTGGCGACCGGCACCGGGGAGTGGGCTTCGACCAGCTCGCGCTCATCGAGGCGCGGGGCGAGGGCGATGCCCATCTGACCTTCTACAATGCCGATGGCTCGACCTCGGCTGCCTGCGGGAACGCAACCCGTTGCATCGCGGAGATGCTGCTGACCGAGACCGGGAAGGACAGCCTGACCCTCACGACCGATCGTGGATCCTTGCCGGTGACGCGCGCGCCCTCGGGCGCGGTGTCGGTCAATATGGGGCCGCCGCAGACCGAGTGGTCCGACGTGCCGCTCGCCGAGGAAATGGACACGCTCGAGCTGCCCATCGAGGGTGCTCCGACGGCCACGGGCATGGGCAACCCGCATTGCACGTTCTTCGTGGCCGATGCCGACGCGGTGCCGCTGGAGGTCTTCGGGCCGCGCTACGAGCATCACCCGCTCTACCCCGAACGCACCAACGTGCAGGTGGCAACGGTAACGGGTGAGAATCGCATCCGTATGCGCGTCTGGGAACGGGGCGTCGGCGTGACGCTGGCCTCCGGCTCATCCTCTTGCGCGACGGCGGTGGCTGCGGCGCGACGGGGCCTGACGGGGCGCAAGGTCACGGTCGAGCTTGATGGCGGAGCGCTCGAGATCGACTGGCGCGAGGACGGGGTCTGGATGACCGGACCGACGGCGCGGGTCTTCGACGGCGTCCTCACGCCGGACTGGCTGGCGGGGCTCGCATCATGAGCGCCGCGCCCAAATTCACGACGCTCGGCTGCCGCCTCAACGCCTACGAGACCGAGGCGATGAAGCGCATGGCCGAAGAGGCGGGGCTTTCGGGAGCCGTTGTCGTCAATACCTGCGCCGTGACCTCAGAAGCGGTTCGGAAGGCGCGGCAGGAGATCCGCCGCCTTCGCCGCGAGAACCCGGACGCCCGCGTGATCGTGACCGGCTGCGCCGCGCAGACCGAGCCCGAAACTTTCGCCGCGATGGACGAGGTCGACCAGGTCATCGGCAATTCCGAGAAGATGACCCCCGACGTCTGGCGCGACATGGCCGCCGATTTCGTCGGTCAGACCGAGCGCGTCCGCGTCAACGACATCATGTCGGTCACCGAAACCGCCGAACATCTGATCGACGGCTTCGGCACGCGCAGCCGCGCCTATGTTCAGGTCCAGAACGGCTGCGATCACCGCTGCACGTTTTGCATCATTCCCTACGGACGGGGCAATTCGCGCTCCGTGCCGGCAGGCGTCGTCGTCGACCAGATCAAGCGGCTCGTGGACGAGGGCTTCAACGAGATCGTTCTGACAGGGGTCGATCTGACCTCCTGGGGCGCGGATCTGCCCGCGCAGCCGAAGCTTGGCGATCTCGTCATGCGGATCCTGAAGCTGGTGCCCGATCTGCCGCGCCTTCGCATCTCCTCCATCGATTCGATCGAGGTGGACGAGAACCTGATGCAGGCGATCGCGACCGAGACGCGCCTCATGCCGCATCTGCACCTGTCCCTGCAGCACGGGGACGATCTCATTCTGAAGCGCATGAAGCGCCGGCACTTGCGCGACGACGCGATCCGTTTCGCCGAAGAGGCGCGCCGCCTCCGGCCCGACATGACCTTCGGGGCCGATATTATCGCGGGCTTTCCCACGGAGACCGAAGCGCAGTTCGACAATTCGCTCCGGCTCGTGGAGGACTGCGCGCTTACCTGGCTGCACGTCTTCCCCTATTCCCCGCGCCCCGGAACGCCTGCCGCGCGGATGCCGCAAGTCGACGGCCGCGCGATCAAGGAGCGTGCGGCTCGTCTGCGCGAGGCGGGGCGCATTGCGGTTTCGCGGCATCTCGACGGCGCGACGGGCAGGGCGCACCGCATTCTGATGGAAGCGCCCGATATGGGCCGGACCGAGCAATTCACCGAAGTGCGGTTCGCGACGCCGCGCTCCGAGGGCGCGCTTGTGACCGCGACGCCTGCGCGCCATGACGGGCAGGTTCTGCACGTCTGAGCGCGATCGCGTCACGCTGCGGCGAAAGGGGGTCTGATTGCTTGCGGGCGCCCCCGCCTTCCGGCATCACTCCGGGATGAAACTTCGCCACCAAGCGCTTCTCGTCCATCTTCTGACAGCGACGGGCTCTGTCTTTGCCATGCTGGCGCTTCTCGCGGCGGCGATGGGCGACTGGGCGGTCATGTATCTCTGGCTGGTCGTGGCCTTCGCGGTGGACGGCGTCGACGGCCCGCTCGCCCGGCGCTACCAGGTGCGGGTGAACGCGGCGCGGTTCGACGGGGTGCTTCTGGACCTCATCATCGACTACCTGACCTACGTGTTCATCCCGGCCTTCGCCCTCTTTCAGTCGGGGCTGCTGCCGGGCTGGACCGGATGGTATTCGATCATCGTCATCACCTATGCCTCCGCGATGTATTTCGCGGATACGCGCATGAAGACGGACGATTATTCCTTCGAAGGCTTCCCGGGCTGCTGGAACATGCTCGTCCTCGTCTTTTTCGCGGTCGAGCCGCCGATCTGGGTGATGGTCGCACTGATCGCGGCGCTGGCGGTGGCGATGTTCCTGCCGCTCAAGTTCGTGCACCCGGTTCGGACCGCGCGCTGGCGGTGGCTGACCCTTCCGATCGCGCTGGTCTGGACCATCGCGGCAGGCTGGGCCGCCTGGGTCGAGTTTCACCCCGAGACCTGGGCCACGTGGATCCTGATCCCGAGCTCGATCTACCTCCTGAGCGTCGGTATCGTGCAGCAGCTCTGGCCCGCCAAGGCGGGCTGAGCGCTTACGCCTTCAGCCGGTAGCCGCGCCGGAACATCACCCACGCCACCGCGCAGATCGCGATCGTCGCGACGAGCGCGATGAAGAAGCCGAGCAGCGGGTCGCTGTCCGACACCCCGATCATGCCCCAGCGCGCCCCGTCGATCAGGTAGAAGATCGGGTTGAAATGGGTGATCTCGTTGAGCACCGGCGGCAGCGCCTCGACCGAGTAGAAGGTGCCCGACAGGAAGGCGAGCGGCGTGACGACGAAGTTGGTGATCGCGGCCATCTGGTCGAATTTCTCGGCGTAGATCGCGGCGACGATGCCGAGACCGGACAGGAAGGTGCCACCAAGCACGACGAAGACCAGCATCACCAGCGGATGCTCGGGCCAGAGGCCGAGGACGAGCCCGAAGGCGAGCGTGATGACCACGGCGACGATGAGCCCGCGTGCGATCCCGCCGGCAAGATAGCCGATCACCATCTCCGCGCCCGAGAGGGGCGGCATCAGAGTGTCGACGATGTTGCCCTGGACCTTGGCCACGACGATCGAGGACGAGGTATTGGCAAATGCGTTCTGGATCACGGTCATCATCAGGATGCCGGGCGCGATGAAGGTGGTGAAGGGCAGGCCCATCACCTCGCCGCGGCGCGGTCCGATCGCGATGGTGAAGATCACCATGAACAGGCCCGCCGTCACCAAGGGTGCGAGCAGGGTCTGGGTCCAGACATTGACGAAGCGCAGCACTTCGCGTTCGGCGAGCGTGTAGAGGCCCATCCAGTTGACGCGGCCGAAACGACGGTCGCCCTGGGCGTGGGGAAGGGTATCGGACATGGGGTCTCCGGGTTGTATCTGCCGCTGCGATACATAAAATAGAAGGCGAAGACGAGATGTCAGGCGGCTCTCTTTCCGGGGCCGCTTTATTCATTGAGGGTAGACAATGTCCTGGACCGACGAGCGCGTCGAACTTCTGAAGAAAATGTGGGGCGAGGGCCAGTCGGCCAGCCAGATCGCCAAGGAGCTTGGCGGTGTGACGCGCAACGCGGTGATCGGCAAGGTGCATCGCCTGGGCCTGTCCAATCGCACCGGCGGTGAGGCGGCCGAGGCCGCGCCCAAGGCGGAGCCCGCGCCCGAGCCCAAGGCGAAAGCGAAGCGCGCAGAGCCCAAGGCCAAGCCCTCCGAGCCGAAAAACGACGCGCCGACCGCCGAGGCACCGGCCGAGGAGACGCAGATCACCGCGCCCGCTCAGCCGCAGCGGCCCAAGATCATTCCGGCCGGCCAGCCCCTGCCGCCCCAGCCCTCGGCCAACGAGATCAGCCCCGAAGCCCTCGCCAAGGTCTCGGCCATCGAGAAGAAGGCCAAGCGCCTGACGCTGATGGAGCTCACCGAACGGACCTGCAAATGGCCCGTGGGCGACCCCGCGACCGAGGATTTCTGGTTCTGCGGCCTGCCCGTGCAACAGGGCAAGCCCTATTGCGAAGCGCATGTCGGCGTGGCGTTCCAGCCCATGTCCTCCCGCCGCGACCGGCGTCGCTAGGGGCGGAACGGCTCTGGATTCCGGGGCGTGCTGGCCTCAATCCTTCCGCCCGACGATGCCCGCCACCGCCGCCGCCGCGATGGCGGTGATGAGCCAGCCCGAGAGCTGCGTCAGCCAGCCGGTCGCGAAGCCGAGCGTTCCCCAGATACCCCGCACCGGCGAGGGCGCCCAGGCCGCCTCTTGTCCCAGAGCATCGAGCGGGATGAAGAGGTCGAGCGCGTAGAGTGGGGCGTTGAAGGTGGTGTAGTCCTGGGCGGCTTCGCTATCCGTCCACGCCCGAAGCGTGTTCACCGATGTGTCGAGGTCGCCATCGGGCATCAGCGCGACATGGCGCGTCCAAGCCTCGGAGGTCAGCACGACATCCGAGGTTGGGGCCATCTGCCCGGCCTCCCAGACCTGCGCGTAGAGCGCCCAGTTCAGCGCGAGGATGCCCAGCACAGCGAACAAGGCGCGTCCCGGCCGGTGGCCGTATCCGAACATCACGCCGAAAAGCCAATCGAACGGGCGTTTGACGAGGGCGAGCGCTGCTTCGACATCGGCGGCAAGACTGCCATCGACCGCGGCCATCCTCCTGTTGAACGTTGCATCCAGCACGCGTCGGTCGCGCGCCTCAAGAACCCGCGCCGCCCCCAGCGCCATGCCCTGCTCACGCAGCACCTTCGCAAGCTGCGTGTAGGGCTGAGGGTCGCAAAATCTGCCGAAATCGGTGGGGCGGTAGGGCATGGGGGTGCCTTATCTCTGACCGTCGATTGTGACCGCTTCGTCGCGCAGCGCCGGAAGGATGGGGTTTTCCCGCTTCGTGGCGAGCCATCCCAAACGCGCGCCGATGGAAAGAGTGCCGGTCAGCCGGTCATAGCGAAACCCGTTCAGAATGAGCGGATCGGCACCTTTCCAGACCTCCGCATCATCATGGAGTCGCCCGACATGCGCGTCGGTCAGATTAAGCGGGCCGGTAAGGCTTTTGAGGTCGTGCATAAGAAACGGGCCCCGGACAGTCAGCGCCTCGGCAACTATGCCGCCCTCGAAGCGTCCGCCGTTCATGCGCAGTCCCCCTTGAACCGTTCCGCGCGCGAGATCTACGGAACCCTTGGCCTCAAAGTCATCTCGCAGGTAAAGATCGGCTCCGATGGTGATGGCGTTCATGTCGAGCGCGGGGCCGCCCTGTCCGTCGAACTTACCTTTAGTGCAAGCAACCTGACCGGTAATCCGGGCTCTCGTGAGGTCTACCGGCCCCTTGGCCTCAAAGTCGTCTCGCAGGAAAAGGTCCGCTCCGATGGTGATGCCATTCATATTAAGCGCTGGGCCGCCCTGTCCGTCGAACTTGCCGCCACGACAACTCACCTGTCCAGTGATCCGGGCCCCCGTGAGGTTCACCAGTCCCTTGGCCTCAAAGTCACCCCGCAGGAAAAGGCCGGCTCCGATGGTGATGGCGTCCATGTCGAGCGCGGGATCGCCCTGTCCGTTGAACTTGCCGCCGTCGCAAGCCACCTGACCGGAAATCCGGGCCCCCCTGAGGTCGACCAGCCCTTTGGCTTCGAAGTCGCCCCGAAGAAAAAGGCCGGCTCCGATGGTGATGCCATTCATCTTGAGCGCGGGACCGCCTTGACCGTCGAACTTACCTCCATCGCAAGCAACCTGATCTCCAACACACGCGCCAAGTAAGTCAACAGCTCCTTCGCATTCAAATCCTTAGTTCAAAAGGACACCGCGTTTGACCCGCAATCTGTGGGCATCTAGCCCGGGTAGCATACAGCCGGGCAGGTAAAGCGCGCCGAGCCGCGCGTCGCGAAACACCGGCTGCGTGTCGAAATGGCAAGCCACAAGAAATACGTCGAGTGGTGTATCACACCCTTGGAGATCGAGCTCGTCCGTGATGAAAGCGCCCGCTATTGCGATACCTTTATCTGGCACGCGCAGCTTTTCGCACCCGCCGAGGGTGATATGGCGGATCAGCTCGGCTCGGATCATATGGGCGTCGGTCGTCTCCTCCGGACGGGTTTCGGAGATGAAAACGATCCCGGTATGCGCCTCTTCCAGCAACTGCTCCTCAGCCGCAGACCACGCCGTGCCGCCCTTAATCTCATCCAACGACTTGCGATAAAACGAAATACCCATCGAACACCCTCCGGTTGAGGGAGTATGCACAAGCCTAGCGCGAGTGAAATATCATTCGCCGTACCTAGCCGCCAAAAAAACCGGCCCTCACCCATCCGGCTCCATCAGATCGTCGAGCGCTTCGGGCTTGATCCGGCGCACGATGGCAAGCGACGCCGCGCCGAGCGCGACGGCCAGGAGAGCCGCGGCGAACATGGAGGCGAGGCGCTCCACCGCCAGCGCGCTCACATCCGACACGATGCTCAGCGCTTCGAGGATGATGAGCGTCAGAAGCGCGGTGAACCCGGCATAGCTCAGCGGCAGGATGCGGAAGGCGAGGGGGAGGATTGCGAGAATGATCGCCAGCTTCCACGCCATCCCCTCCACTGCGAGCGTCACGATAATGGCGAGGACCACGCCCGCGATCGTGCCCGCCGTGCGCTTCGCTGTGCGCGAGAAGAGCTTGCCGAAGGGCGGGATCCACAGGATCACGAAGGTCAGCGGAAACCAGAAGCCGTGATCTCCGAAAAGCCGCGCGCCAAGGTCGACCGAAATCACCAGTCCAAGCCCGAGCGCGATGCCGAAGAGAAGGCTGTATTCGGGGCTCGACTCGCGGTCTTGCGGCGTCTCGGCGGATTGCCCGAAGGCCCAGGTGACCAGAAGGCTCCAGCTCATCGCCAGAAGGTAGACCGCAAGCACGAGCGGCTTGTCATCGGCCGGCAGGATCGGTCCGGTGAAGACGCACCACGTCATCAGCGCCCGCAGGCAAGGCGTCGAGAGCCCGTGCCGGAATCCCAGCGCACAGATCGCCGAGAGAACGCCCGCAACCATCAGCGACAGCGGGTGCGAGCCGAGCGCCAGTACGCCGCCGAGGCCGGTGACGAGCGTCACCGCAAGCGCGGTATGCGTGCCGGAATGTTTCGCGGCAAGATGGGCGGGCAGGGCCGCGACGAAGGCCGCAGCGCCTGTTTGTCCGAGTACCGAGATCGCCAGAATAACCGGCAGCGCCACGGCGCAGAGCGTGCCCGCCACATCCTTCCACGGCATCGGCGCATCGCCGTCGACCACGAAGGCCCGGGCACGATCCAGCATGGTCTCTCCTCATTCGGTAAGCGCAAGCTAGCGCCGGACCGCGCGCCGGAAAGCGTGGTGCTTTTCTTTGCCCGCCGTGCAGACTAGAGGAACCCCATGTCCCAGAATCCGCCCGATCTGCGTCCCGATCTCGCCCGCGCCCAGGTGCAGGGCTCATCCCGTCCCGGCCAGCCGACCATCGGCATGGTCTCTCTCGGTTGTCCCAAGGCGCTCGTCGACAGCGAGCGGATCCTGACCCGCCTCCGGGCAGAAGGATATGGCATCTCGCCCGATTATCATGGAGCCGATGCGGTGATCGTGAACACCTGCGGCTTTCTCGACAGCGCCAAGGCGGAAAGCCTCGAGGCGATCGGAGAGGCGCTTGACCGGAACGGTCGGGTGATCGTCACCGGCTGCCTCGGGGCGGAGCCCGAGTTCATCACCGGCACACACCCGAAGGTTCTGGCAGTGACAGGCCCGCATCAATACGAGCAGGTGCTCGACGCGGTGCATGGCGCGGTGCCGCCATCGCCCGACCCGTTCGTCGATCTTCTGCCCGCAAGCGGCGTCAGCCTGACGCCCCGGCATTACAGCTACCTGAAGATCTCCGAGGGCTGTAACCACAAGTGCAAGTTCTGCATCATTCCTGACATGCGCGGACGCCTCGCCTCGAGGCCGCACAAGGCGGTGATGCGCGAGGCCGAGAAGCTGGTTGAGGCGGGCGTGCGCGAGCTTCTGGTCATCAGCCAGGATACCTCGGCCTACGGAACGGACTGGAAGGACCGCGAGAGCAAGGCTCCGATCATCGATCTGGCGCGTGATCTCGGCAGTCTCGGCGCCTGGGTGCGGATGCACTACGTCTATCCCTATCCGCACGTGCGCGAGATGATCCCGCTGATGGCCGATGGCGGCGTGCTGCCCTATCTCGACATTCCCTTCCAGCACGCGCATCCCGACGTGCTGAAACGCATGGCGCGGCCCGCGGCATCGGCCCGCACGCTCGACGAGATCGCGGCCTGGCGCGCGGCCTGCCCGGAGATTACGCTGCGTTCCACCTTCATCGTCGGATATCCCGGCGAGACAGAGGCGGAGTTCCAGTATCTCCTCGACTGGCTGGACGAGGCGCAACTCGACCGGGTGGGGTGCTTTCAGTACGAAAACGTCGCGGGCGCGCGGTCGAACACACTGCCGGACCACGTTGCGCCCGAGGTCAAGGAAGAGCGCTGGGCGCGGTTCATGGAGAAGGCGCAAGCCATCTCGGAGGCCAAGCTCGCCGCGAAGGTCGGCACCGAGATCGACGCTATCGTCGATCTCGTGGAGGACGACGCCGCGACCTGCCGCACCAAGGCCGACGCGCCCGAGATCGACGGTTGCCTCTTCGTGGACGCGGGCCATGAGGGGCTGAGCCCCGGCGACATCATTCGTGTAAAAGTCGACGAGGCCGGGGAATACGACCTCTGGGGCAGCCGGGTCTGAGGCGATGGCCAAGCTCTACTTCATGTATTCGACAATGAATGCCGGCAAGTCGACGCTGCTCTTGCAGGCCGCCTACAATTACGAAGAGCGGGGCATGGAGGTGCTGCTCCTGACGGCCGCGCTAGATAGGCGCGCGGGTCCGGGTCGGATCGGCAGCCGGATCGGCCTCGGGCGCGAGGCGGAAACCTTCACCCCCGAGACGGAGCTCTTCGCGCGGCTCGAGGCGCGGCAGAACGAGGGGCCGCTGGCTTGCGTCTTCGTTGACGAGGCACAGTTTCTCACAGAGGCGCAAGTTTGGCAGCTCGCCCGCGCGGCGGACGATCTCGGACTGCCGATCATGTGCTACGGGCTGCGGGTCGATTTCCAGGGGCACCTCTTTCCGGGCTCGGCGACGCTTCTGGCGCTCGCCGACGACCTGCGCGAGGTACGCACGATCTGTCATTGCGGGCGCAAGGCCACGATGGTCGTCCGGCAGGACGGCGAGGGCCGCGTGCTGACAGATGGCGACCAGGTTCAGATCGGCGGCAACGAGAGCTACGTCAGCCTTTGCCGCCGGCACTGGCGGAAAGCGATGGGGCAGGGCTGACGGCGGCGCGTCCGGCTGATACTCAAGAGTAATCGAGGTGACGAGTGGTCGTGGAGCCTCGCATCGAAGCCCGCGACTGGCTCCGCTACGCCCGCTCCACCAGTACCGAGCCGACCGAATAGCCCGCCCCGAACGAGCAGATCACGCCCTTGTCGCCCGGCGCCAGGTCACCCGAGTTCTGCGAGAAGGCGATGATCGAGCCCGCCGAGGAGGTATTGGCGTAGTCCTGCAGGATGTTCGGCTGCTCGCCAGCCTCGGGCGTGCGGCCCAGAACCTTCTTCCCGATGAAATCGTTCATCGCCTTGTTCGCCTGGTGCAGCCAGACGCGCTTGAGCTCATCGGAGCTCCAGCCTTCGCCGGTCATATGCTCGGCGATATGCGTCGAGACGAGCGGCAGGACTTCCTTGAACACCTTTCGGCCGTTCTGCATGAACTGCATATCGCGCCGGTCCTCCATCGCATCGCGGGTGCGGCGCAGAAAGCCGTTATTGTTGCGGATGTTATTTGAGAACTGCGTCGCGCAACGAGTGGAATGGACGAGGAAGTGCGCGCCTTGCGCGTCCTCGGCCCGCTCCAGCACGACAGCCGTCGCCACGTCGCCGAAGATGAAATGGCAATCGCGGTCGCGCCACTCGAGGTGACCCGAGGTGATCTCGGGCGAGACCACGACGGCGCAGCGCACGGAGCCCGAGCGGATCATGTCCGCCGCCGCCTGGATGCCGAACGTCGCAGAGGAGCAGGCAACGTTCATATCGAAGGCGAACCCGCCCGCGCCAAGCTCTTTCTGGATCTCGATGGCGATGGCGGGATAAGCGCGTTCGTGGTTGGAAGCGGCGCAGATGACGAGGTCGACCTCCACGCCGGTGCGTCCGGCTGCCTCGAGGGCCGTGGTGCAAGCGTCGAGACCGATCTCGGCCATGATCGAGACTTCCTCGTCGCTGCGCTCACGCAAATGCGGATACATGCGCGCAGGATCGAGCACGCCCGATTTCTCCATCACGTAGCGCTGCTCGATGCCGGAGGCGGAGAAGATGAACTCTGCCGAGGAATGCGGCTTGGCCTCGATCTCGCCAGCGGCAATGGCCTCGGCGTTCTCGGTATTGAAGAGATCCGCATGGGCATTGAAGGCCGCGACCAGCTCGTCGTTGGTCACGGTCTCTTTCGGGGTGAAGACGCCGGTTCCGGTGATGGCGGGCATGTGCATGGCAAGGGCTCCTCGGATGGGCGGGGGATAGTCGCCGGGGGCATGTTTCGCAAGGGCTGCGGCCCTCGCGTCACTCCATCCGTGCGCCGTTCGGAACCGGGTGATCCGGCCCAAGGAGCACGATGGCGCCCTCCTCGTCCGCGCATCCGAGCGTCAGAACCTCGGACATGAACGGTCCGATCTGGCGGGGCGGGAAATTGACGACGGCCATGACCTGACGGCCAACGAGCTCGTCGGGGGCGTAATGCGCGGTGATCTGCGCCGAGGTCTTCTTCTCGCCAAGCTCGGGGCCGAAATCGATCCAGAGCTTGATTGCCGGTTTGCGGGCCTCGGGAAAGGGTTCGGCCCGCGTGACTGTGCCGGCGCGGATATCGACTTTCAGGAAGTCCTCGAAGGCGATCTCAGCGCTCATTGACCAAGTTCGCGCGATCGGTCCGCCGCCGCTTTCACCGTGGCGCGCATCAAGGGCGGAAGCCCGGTCTTCTCATCCATCAGGACTTCGAGACCCGCCTGCGTCGTGCCGTTCGGCGAGGTGACATTGCGCCTCAGCTCGGCCGGGTCGGTTCCGGTTTCCTGCGCCAGCGCGCCTGCGCCCGCAACGGTCGCCCGTGCCAGTTTCAAAGCGAGATCGGGCGAAAGGCCCTGCGCTTCACCGGCGGCCGCGAGACACTCGATCATGTGAAAGACGTAAGCCGGACCGGAGCCCGAGACCCCCGTGACCGCATCCATCTGCGCCTCGTCCTCGAGGACCGCGACTTCGCCGACTGCGGAAAGAAGCAGGCGCGCCTGTTCGATATGGTCTTCGGTCGCATGGGCATTGCCGATGATTGCGGTGATGCCCTTGCCGATCGCCGCCGGCGTGTTGGGCATCGCCCGGATGATGGGTGTCTTGTTGCCCAAAAGCTCCTCGAAGCGGGCCGTGCCCACGCCTGCCGCGACCGACAGGAACACGGTGGAGTTGTTGCCGTAGGGCTGGAGCGGGATCAGCGCGTCGCTCATGAGCTGCGGTTTGACCGCGATGAGCACGAGGGCGGCATCCTCTGGCGGATCGTCGTTCACCCGCACACCGCTGTTTTGCAGCCACTCGGTCGGGTTGGGATCGATCACGGTGACGCTGCTCGGTGGCAGGTCGCGCGCAAGCCAGCCTTCCAGCATGGCCGAGCCCATTTTCCCGCAGCCCAAAAGAACAAGCCCGCGGCGCGCGAGATCGGTGTCTTTCATCAGGTAAACCGTCCCTGTCTTCGTTCCCTCGCGCTAAGCTTTGCAGAGTACGCATCTTTGTGCAACGTGCTCGGTCGCACTGCATTAAGGGCGCCCTGCATAAAGCTGCCGAAACGAGAACACGCGGCCGCGTATGGGGTGCGCGGCCGCGTGCGGCGGTCTGGTCCGGGTGGGGAGAGACGCCCGGTCAGGCCGTTCCGTAGGCTTCGGCGATGGCAATCTGCAGCGCCTCTGCCGGAGATTGGTTGCCCCACGCCATGAGCTGGAACGCGGGATAGTAGCGCT
This sequence comes from Roseivivax sp. THAF30, assembly GCF_009363575.1. NCBI lineage: Bacteria > Pseudomonadati > Pseudomonadota > Alphaproteobacteria > Rhodobacterales > Roseobacteraceae > Roseivivax > Roseivivax sp. THAF30. The sequence continues at coordinate 966,949 of NZ_CP045389.1, forward strand.
CGGCGGACATGACCGCGGCGCCGATCATCGTGTCGATCTGCTCGGCCACGGCGACCTGGCCACCGGCCAGCACCAGACCGTATTTCCAGACCATCAGCTTTTGCTCGTCCCAGTAGGAGAACGAGCCGGCCCAGCATTGATCGTTCACGCGGTTGAGCCCTTCATAGAGCTTCGGCAGCGTGTCCTCGGGTGGTTCCATCTCGAAGGTGCAGATGATCCGCAATGTCTCGTCGAAGCCCGACCAGGCCAGCGTGATGGAGTAGGTGCGCCACTGGCCCTCGACCGCCATCGCGATCTGGTCTTCGCCGATGCGGTCGAAATCCCAGTCGTGATGCTCGGCGATATGCTCGACGAGGTCGATGGGATGCAATTCTTCGGACAGGAACTCTTCGGATAGTGCCATGGGCCACCTCATTGTTGCCTTAGCGGAGGGGCTGGCAGCGCCCCCAAGCGCTAGGTGCCTGCTCTAGGATAGGGTCGTTTTGACCTTGCCTGCACGAAATATGGTGCCTGTGCCTTGGCTCGCCTGTAAAGCGATATTTTTGTGAAACCTGCAATAAGTTGTGGATCGGCGTATCCGATGCCCAACATCCACCCTGTGGAAATGTGGATAAGATCGGGCCTACCGTCGGCGATCCGTGACGCGTCCGCGCGGCATTCCGTCGGGCCTCTTCGGCTTTCCAACCGCTTCCATCTGCATTATCTCGCCAGCACCGGACATGAGGAGCCGACATGATCGATTACGAGACCCCCGGCACGGTCGAGATGGACTGGAAGGACGCGATTTCCTCGGTCGAGGAGATCCTGGAGGATGCGCGCAACGGGCGCATGTTCATCCTGGTCGATCACGAGGACCGCGAGAACGAGGGTGACCTCGTCATTCCGGCGCAATGGGCGACGCCGGATGCGATCAACTTCATGGCAACGCATGGACGCGGACTGATCTGCCTTGCGATGACCTCGGACAGGATTGCCGAGCTTGGCTTGACGCTCATGTCCTCCAACAATTCCTCGCGGCACGAGACCGCCTTTACCGTCTCCATCGAGGCGCGCGAGGGCGTGACGACCGGCATCTCGGCCGCGGATCGGGCGCGCACCGTGCAGGTGGCGATCGACGCCGCCAAGGGTCAGCAGGACATCGCGACGCCGGGGCATGTCTTCCCGCTGCGCGCCAAGGATGGCGGCGTGCTTGTCCGGGCGGGCCATACGGAGGCCGCCGTCGATATCTCGCGGCTGGCCGGGCTCAACGCGGCGGGCGTCATCTGCGAGATCATGAACGAGGACGGCTCGATGGCACGCCTGCCCGAGCTGGTCGCCTTCGCGCAGCGCCACGGGCTCAAGATCGGCACGATCTCGGACCTCATCTCCTACCGTCGCCGCCACGACAATCTCGTGCGCGTGCAGAAGGAAGAGACGATCACCTCCGAGTTTGGCGGTGAATGGAACATGCGCGTCTATTCCGACACTACGCATGGCGACGAGCATATCGTCCTCATCAAGGGCGACATCTCGGGGCCGGAGCCCGTGCTTGTACGGATGCACGCGCTCGATCCGATGCTCGACATCGTGGGCGCAGGTCCGGCGGCGCGAGCCGACGAGTTCCGCGACGCGATGCGGCTTGTGGATGAGGAAGGGCGCGGCGCGGTCGTTCTGCTGCGCGACACCTCGATGAAGATGGGCAACGTCCAGGAGGCCAGCCCCTCGACATTGCGCCAATACGGGCTCGGCGCCCAGATCCTCTCATCGCTGGGTCTGTCCAAGCTGACACTTCTGACCAACTCGCCGACGCCCAAGATCGTGGGCCTCGAAGCCTACGGGCTCGAGATCGTCGGCACCCGCAAGATATCGGAGCTCGGCTGATGGCATCGAACGAGACGCATTACACGATTGAGCGGGGCGCGGTGGACAAGCCGACCAAGGTTCTGATCGTCGTCGCCCCCTATTACCGTGACGTGGCGGACCAACTCATCGCCGGCGCACAGGCTGAGATCGAAGCCTGGGGCGCAACGCATGAAGTGATCGAGGTGCCGGGCGCGCTCGAAGTGCCGACGGCGATCGCGATGGCGGGCCGCATGTCGAATTACGACGCTTATGTCGCGCTCGGCTGCGTCATCCGTGGCGAGACCACGCATTACGAGACGGTCTGCAATGACAGCTCGCGCGGGATCACGCTTCTGGGTCTGCAGGGCTACTGCATCGGCAACGGAATCCTGACGGTGGAAAACAAGACGCAGGCCGATGTGCGGGCGGATGCCGATGGGCAAAACAAGGGCGGCGGCGCGGCCGCGGCAGCCTTGCATCTTCTCAGCCTCGCCCGTAAATGGGGCGCTCCGCGAAAAGGCGTCGGGTTCGTGCCGAAACGGGACGAGCGCCAGATCGCCAGCGACAGCGAAGGCAATTCCATCGCATGACGACTCCAGCATCCGATCCGAAACGCGACGCTCGAGACGCTCGCCGCATGGCGCGGTCAGCCTCGCGTCTCTATGCCGTGCAGGCGCTGTTCCAGATGGAACACTCGCAGCTTTCGGCGGACCGGGTGCGGCAGGAATTCCTGAACCACCGCTTCGGCTTCGAGGTCGAAGAGGGCGTCGAGATGATCGACGGGAATATCGACCTCTTCCGCGAGATCCTCGATAAGGCCGTCAATTGGCAGGCGCGCATCGACCAGATGACCGACCGGGCACTGATCGCGAAATGGCCGATCACGCGGATCGACCCGACGCTGCGCGCGCTCTTTCGTGCGGCAGGCTCGGAACTGGTGGCGTCGGATGCGCCTCCCAAGGTTGTGATCGTGGAATATGTGGAAATCGCGAAGGCGTTCTATCCCGATGGGAAAGAGCCGAAATTCGTGAATGCGGTGCTTGACCACATGGCACGCGAGGCCAAGCCAGAGGCATTCTGATCTCGTATCCTTTTGCCGTTTCCCGCCGGTCATCTAATTTGCACGGAAGGGGACGCGCAGCACGAAGGTTTGCGATCATATGCCCACGCTCATTCAGTTCTACATCCGGCACAGCCTGATCGGCTTTGCCATCTCCGCCGTCTTCGTTGCGGCGATCGCCTGGTTCGACGTGATGGGGCTCGGTCGGCTCTTCATGGGCAGCACGCAGGGCCTTATCGGCTGTGCGATGCTCTGGTTCTTCTGCGGAACGATGTTCGCGGGCGCGCAAACGGGCGTTGCGCTTTTCTCCTTGCACCAGAACGAGGACGGGCCGCGAGGCGGCACCGGTTCTCCGGCGTATATCCCGGCGCACCGCAAGAAGGCGCGCCGGCGCATCTGAGATGTCGGGGAATGCGGCGGGACCACCACGACCGTGTGGTTATCTCATTCCCGAGGACCTGTATATACAGGTGGGCGCCAGGTAATCAGACCACGGCCTGAACAGAGCCAGCTCCCTCGGAATTGCTTAAGGCCACCGGAATGCAACCGTTCACGAGAAGGGCAGTACCCGCCTGATCCGCGAGCTAAGCTTCGGGCAGGTGCCTGACAAGAGGGCGCTTCAGCTTTTTCGCCGCTTACTCCGCGCCGGTCTCGAACCCGTAACGCTCGATCTCTTCTGAGACGAGCACATAGATCTCGTCGGGCGGCGTTGTCAGCGCGTGCTGCATCACGAGCGGATCGATCCCCATCTCGTCGAGATAGGTCATCACCTCGCCTTGCCCGCGCTGGATGTCTTCCACGGCAACAAAGGCGGGCAGGATCGTGGATTTGCCGAAATAATGCTGATGCACGCCAAGCTGCGCGCCTTCCTCGAGGCTGCGCGTTGCTCCGGCGGCGAAGAGGTAGGGGCAGGCGGAGTAGCAGTATTCGCCCGACAGCATCTCAGTCCCGATGCCCTCCTGCCTCAGGAACCGCCCGAGCCGCAGCGCGTCCTGCACCGAGCCGCCGGGCGATTGCAGGATCAGCCTCTCGGGGCGCGGCTGCACTTCGGCGATCCGATCCTGGATGCGCTCGGCATCTCCGGGGGAAATGCCGCCCTCGAGCCGCCAGGTCGCACCGCTTTCCTGCGTCAGCGTCAGCCGCTCGGGCATCTCGCCGGGATTACGGACCGGGTTGAGATCGGGCGAGACGCGCGAGGGATCATAGGTGCGCCTTTGGTCGCCGGGGCGCACGGGTTCTGTCAGTTCAGGCGCGCCGGGTCCGAAGCGGGGCAGGCGGATGCCTCCAGAGGACAGATCGGCCACGGCGAGGAACGCGCCGATGCCGATCTGCAGCGCAAGCACGCCCTTGAGGACGCGTCCGATGGAGTTGCCGTCCATCAGGACGAGCTCTTGCGGATCGTGGCGACGGAGGAGCCTTCGGGCGGTGCCTGCTCGGAAGCGGGTGCGGAGGGCGTCTCCTGCGCGGTGTGCGTCTGCGATTGACCTTCGACATCCCGGAACGCCGCCATCGCAGCGCGCAACTCCGCGAGCGTCATCGTGTCCTCGACCGATGCGCCTTCGCGCCCTTCGCGAATCGCCGATTGCGTGATCGCGAGAATGAAGACGAGCACGGCCGGCAGAAGATCGATCGCGATCGCGCCTGCCCAGGAGGGCACGAAGTTCCGGGCATAGAGAATGACCGCGTCGGCCGCCGAGACCGGGGTATACTGCACTTCGGTCGCCGGTGTCTGGTTCATCACGTTCTGCGCGGCGGTCTCGAGCGTCGCGGCACGTTGGCCCAGCACTTCAAGGACAGAGGTGATCGTTGCCGCCTGGTTGCCGCGGTTCTCTTCGGTCCGCCCGTCAAGCTCTGGCAGAACGACGGAAGCCGCGAGATCCTGCGCGGCGCGCTCGACCAGTGGCGCGACGGAAAGCTGGCGGAGCTGGGTGATAATCCCCTGAAGGTTGACCGCCGCTTCCGAGAACTCGACCGAGCGCGCCTCGACGGGCCCTTGCTCTACCGTGAGCGCGCGCATCCGGCTGAGGATCGCGTTGCCCTCGGCGAAGGACTGATCGACGAGCGGCGTCTGCTCCGCGATCTGTGTCTCGAGCGCTTCGAGCTCGGCAGCCTTCTGGCGCAGCACGCGGAAGACAGCGCCGCGCCCCGCAAGCCCGGAAAGGGACCCCTCGGCCTCCTGCTCCGACAGATCCTCGAAGCTCTGACGGACGCGGGCGACATCGCGCTGCAGCGCCTGCGCGGAGATGGCGATCTCATGCGCGCGCTCGAGGCTGCTTTGGTAGTCCTGCACGGTTTCCGCGAGATGCTGCTCTACCGCCGCGGATCCGGCCAGCGCCGCCGCGTTCAGCCAGGACGACATCGCCACGATCGCGAGCGATCCGAGCCCCATCGCGCCCGCCAGGCCGATCCGCGCCCGCGCGGTTCGGACCGTCGGGAAAAGGCGCATGAGGTAGGACCAGAAGACGAAGATCCCGACGGAGACCGCGACCGAATAGGCGATGGCCGCGAAGACCGACATGGCCCCGTTGTCATCAAGCAGAGAGGAGACGCCGAGATAGGTATAAATCCCCGACGCCGTCGCCAGAACGCCGAGCGCCGTGCCCGAGAAGGTGTCGAGCCAGCCTACATGCCCTTCGAGTTCGCGCGCGGTCCTGAGGCCGCGCTCATCCGCGCGGGTGGGCTGGGGTCGGTCGGCCATGCTGTCGGTCCTGCCTGGGGTAAATCTTTAACAAGGTATGAACCTTTACCCTGCAGGCAATGTGCCCTGCGGAAAAGTGAGGTCTTGGCATGTTCATGGATTGTTCGTATGCATGCAGCATGAGTCTTGCCCCCGACCCTGTCCTGATGCCCGGCCAACTCCTTGCGCGCGGGGTGGCGCGGCACCTCGTCCACGGTCACGGATTCGCCTGCGTAGAGGAGTTCGTGCCTGAACGCGGCCGCCGCGTGGACGTGATGGCGCTCGGTCCCAAGGGCGAGATCTGGGTCGTGGAATGCAAATCCTCCCGTGCCGATTTCACGTCCGACGCGAAATGGCAGGGCTACCTCGATTGGTGCGACCGGTACTTCTGGGCAGTGGATCAGGACTTCCCGACGGAGCTTCTGCCCGACGAGACCGGGCTCATCATCGCGGATTCCTACGATGCGGAGATCGTCCGCATGGCGCCCGAGCACAAGCTGGCGGGCGCGCGGCGGAACGTGCTCATCCGCAAGATCGCCTTTCATGCCGCGCGGCGTCTGCAGGGCCTGCGCGATCCCGACGGCGGGCTCGATACGGGTGGCTGGACCTAGCGCGACTTCGGCTTGATCTTCGCGGCCGATTGGGCCGCCGCACGGATCTCTTCCGCGATCTCCTCGGCTTCGTCGGGCGAGAAATCCATCGGCACCTCGGTTCCCCCTGCGGTGATGAACAGGCGGACCATGCCCTGATCGGTCGGCCCGATCTGCAGGTTGGCTTCGATGTCAGTTTCGTCGTTGATCCCCATAAGGGTCGCTCCGGGCTAGGGTCTGAGGAGGATTGCGGTGTAGTGAAGGCGCGCTTGGGAATCAAGGCGGGGCGATGGCGGACATTACGATGACTTTGCGCACCTTCGACGAGGCTGATTATGATTGGCTGGTCGACTTGCATGGGCGGCTCTATGCAGAAGACGAGGGCTTCGACGAGACGTTCGTGGCGCTCGTGGCAGGGATCCTGCGGGAGTTCCTGCATAACCACGATCCGGCCTGCGAGCGCGGCTTCGTGGCGGTGAACGAAACCGGTGAGCGACTCGGCTCCATCTTCTGCGTGAGGCTCGATGCTGAGACGGCGAAGCTGCGGCTGTTTCTTCTGACCCCCGAGGCGCGCGGTCAGGGGCTTGGCAGGCAACTTCTGGACGCCTGTACGGATTTCGCGCGGCAGACGGGCTATGCCCGGATGAAACTCTGGACCCACGAAAGCCATCGCGCGGCTTGCGCGCTTTACGCCCGCAACGGCTGGACGTTGCAGAGCTCCAAACCCGTTCGCAGCTTCGGTCAATCCCTTGTGGAGCAGCATTGGTCACGCCCGCTCTGAGCGGCCAATCGGGGCTTGCACTGTCCATGTGGTGGCGTTATCTCCCCCGCCAGTGCCGCCTTAGCTCAGTAGGTTAGAGCGCTAGATTGTGGATCTAGAGGTCCCCCGTTCGAGCCGGGGAGGCGGTACCATCCCTCACACCGTCATCGGTTGCGGCCCGGCTACGGGTCGAGCGTGATCGTCTGGGACAGCCGTCCGGCGCGGTCATAGACGAGAACACGCCCGCTTTCGGTGACGATGAGGATGCGCTCCGGCATCATCGTGACCGCTTGTGCGGTCTCGCCCTGCGGCAGATCGAGCGTTTCCGGCAGCGCCAGGGGCGCGGGCTCGCGGAAGCGGATGACAAAGAGCGCGATGATCACTAGAAGGCCGGCGATCATCGTCGCGGTCAGTACCGTGACGAGCCGTTTGATGAACCGCACCTCGGGTGCGCCGCTCGGGGTGTTATCCATGTCCTCTGCCACGCATCGTTTCCAGATCGGGCCGAACCCGCCGTCCCGGCTTGATAAGGCCTTGGCACGTGATGTGCCAGAGGCGCTGGCTCTTTCGCGGACCCGTCTCGCGGCGCTTCTCGGCGCGGGCGCTGTGCGGGTGGACGGGACGATCGCCTCGGATCCAAAGGCACGCGTCGCCGAGGGTGCGGAAGTGGAAATCGACTTGCCCGAGGCCGAGGAGGTCGAGACGGTCCCAGAAGATATTCCGCTTCAGATCCTCCATGAAGATGACGATCTCGTCGTGGTGATGAAGCCTGCGGGCATGGTCGTGCATCCAGCGCCCGGCACACCGGGCGGCACTCTCGTGAACGCCCTGCTGCATCATTTCGGTGGCGATCTTTCGGGCATCGGCGGAGAAAAGCGGCCTGGTATCGTGCACCGGATCGACAAGGATACGTCTGGCTTGCTGGTCGTGGCGAAGTCGGACCGCGCGCATCATGGTCTCTCCGAACAATTCGCCGCCCATAGCGTCGAGCGTCGCTATCTCGCCTTGGCCTACGGCGTGCCGCATACCGGCGATCCGCGGCTCAAAGGCGTGCGCGGCGTCTCTTTCGAGCCGGGGGCGGTGATGAAGATCACGACAGGACTTGCGCGCCACAAGACCGACCGGCAGCGCCAGGCGGTCTATTTCGACGGACAGGGGCGGCATGCGATCACCCGCGCCAAGGTGCTCGAGGCGTTCGGCACCCCGCCCGCACTGTCGCTTCTGGAATGCCGGCTTGAGACGGGCCGCACCCACCAGATCCGGGTCCACATGACCCATGCGGGCTTCGGCCTTGTCGGCGATCCGGTCTATGGTGGCCGGCGCAAGCTAAGCCCCAAGGCTGTGTCCGAAGCGGCGCTGGAGGCGGTCGCGGCCTTCCCGAGGCAAGCACTGCACGCGGCGTCGCTCGGGTTTGACCACCCCGTGACCGGGGAATGGATGGAGTTCGAGGCGGATTTGCCCGAGGATATGAGCGATCTGCTCAGCGCGCTCGGACACGTCCGGTAATCAGAAGCCAGAGGCAAAGCCCGGTCTCTGCCAGAAGCGGGACGAGGTAGGCAGGCTGGATCAGCGGCAGAAGGTCCGGCGCGGCGAGTCGCGCGAGGCTGCCCGCCATGTAGACTCCGCCCGACAGCGCGATGCCAGCCGCGATCACCCTTGGCACGCCGCCCGCCTGCCAAAGTAGCCAACCCATGAGCCAGCAATTGACCGCGAAAAGCGCGAGCCCGGTATCGTAGGCAATGCCGTGCAGCGTCAGCAGCGTCGTAGCCTGAACATCCGCGCCGGAGGTCAGCGATGTCGGAATGCCGGCAAGCAGGATGAGCCCCACGGCGATCGTCGCGGCCTGCATCAGGCGGAACACCATCGCGGCGAGCGACAGCCCGGCGCTGACCGGCACAAGGAGCCGATAGAACAGCAGCGCTACGGTGATATCCGCCCCGACCATCGCGAGATCGAAGAGAAGGCTGAGGCGCAGCCGGCCCAAACCCTCGGAGAGCGCGGCCGCAACGGTCTCTGGCGATCCGACATGAAACGGGGCGCGCAGGACGACTTCGCTGGTGACACCGGCAAGGATGATGAGGAGGTAAAAGGCTCCGGCGAGCCGCGCCAATCGTCTATCCGTCATGTCGTTCCCTTCATGCGCTGGCCCGAGCTGCTGTGCATTTTAGAAAGATCTGTCCTTGAAACACAGGGAACATGTGCGTCAGCGCGCGAAATCTTCAGGATCATCGGGGCAGGGAATGCGTTAAACCCACAAGATGCCCAAGGGCAGAGACTTGAAACCGCAAGATCGGCTTCACATATGGAATGTTAAGCCGATATACATCTGGCTGAATGGAGGGATGGGATGAGCAATTACGCGAATCTTCCGGCGCCGTCCCCGGAAGCGGGACTGAGCCGTTACCTGCAGGAAATTCGGAAGTTCCCACTTCTGGAGCCTGAACAGGAATACATGCTGGCGAAACGCTGGGTCGAGGATCAGGACACCCAGGCGGCGCACCAGTTGGTGACGAGCCACCTGCGCCTCGCGGCAAAGATCGCGATGGGCTATCGCGGCTACGGCTTGCCGCAGGCCGAGGTGATCTCGGAGGCGAATGTCGGCCTGATGCAGGCAGTGAAGCGCTTCGATCCCGAGAAAGGCTTCCGCCTTGCCACCTATGCCATGTGGTGGATCAGGGCTGCGATCCAGGAATACATCCTGCGGTCCTGGAGCCTTGTGAAGCTCGGCACGACATCGGCGCAGAAGAAGCTCTTCTTCAATCTCCGGAAAGCAAAAAGCCGGATCGGCGCGCTCGAGGACGGCGATTTGCGGCCAGAGCACGTCCAGAAGATTGCCAATGATCTCGGCGTGACCGAGGACGAGGTGATCTCGATGAACCGCCGCATGGCGGGCTCGGATGCGTCGCTCAACGCTCAGGTCGGCCAGGAGGATGATTCCTCCATGCAATGGCAGGACTGGCTCGAGGATGAGGACGCCAACCAGGCCGATGATTACGCCGAGAAGGACGAGCTCGACGCACGCCGCGCGATGCTGGCCGAGGCGATGGACGTTCTGAACGACCGTGAGAAGGATATTCTGACGAAACGGCGGCTCGCGGAGAACCCGCAGACGCTGGAGGACCTCTCTGGCGAATACGATGTCAGCCGCGAGCGGATCCGTCAGATCGAAGTGCGCGCCTTCGAAAAGCTGCAGAAGCGGATGCGCGACCTGGCAAAGGAAAAAGGGATGGCGGCCGCAAGCTGACGCCCGAACCCCTCTGAACGAAAGATGCCGCCGGGCCAAGTGCCCGGCGATTTTCGTTTATTCGGCTTCGCGCACGATCATCACGGAAGCATTGGCGTGGCTCGCAACCGCACCACCATTCGATGACCAGAAATAGTCCGCGAAATTCGGACGGTGCGACGCCATGATAACCAGATCGGCGTTGATTTCTTTCGACGCTTCTACAAGCGCGTGGTCCAGATCTGCGGTGGTGTCGTGCAGGATCAGCGCATGCGCGTCGGCTGTGTAGCCGCCGGCCTGACCCTTGTCCTTCGCGAAGCTTGCGAGCTTTTCACGAAACTCGTCCGGGCTGTGCGCGATCTCTCCCGGTGTCGCGTTGCTTGCGGATACGAAGGTCACCTTCGCGTCGTGATGCTTGGCTTCTTCGGCAGTCACGGCAAGTGCCCGCTCCAGCCGGTCGGTGTGACGAAGATCCACGGGAACCATGATATGCGAGAACATTGTCGAGCCTCCTTTCAGTCTGGTCGTGCAAGCGCACGATGAATGGCGACTAGGGTAAAAACGGTCAGGCTCCGGGGCATTGTTCCATGTCAATTCATGGGGTTGCCGTACCGCACCCCGCGGTCCACCTTTCCTCAACGACAGAATGACGCAGAACGGAGGGCGCGAGATGGGTGAGGCAGTCAGGTGGGGAATCCTCGGAGCGTCGAAGTTCGCACGCCAACAGATGGGCCCGGCGATCCACATGGCACGACGGGGCCGGCTTGGGGCGATCGCGACCTCGTCGCCCGACAAGGCTGGCGCCTTCGAGGAATTCGCCCCCGGTGTGACTGTGCATCAAGGCTACGATGCGCTTCTCGACGATCCCGAGATCGATGCGATCTACATTCCCCTGCCGAACGCGATGCATGTGGAGTGGAGTCTCAAGGCGCTCGAAGCCGGCAAGCACGTCCTGTGTGAGAAACCGCTTGCCCTCAAGGCGGAGGATTTCGATGCGGTGATCGCGAAGCGTGACGAGACCGGGCTTCTTGCGGCAGAAGCCTACATGATCGTGCACCACCCCCAATGGCAGCGGGCCCGCGAGCTCGTGCAGGGCGGCGAGATCGGCGCGCTGCGCGAGGTCACGGCGCAATTCTCGTTCTTCAACGACAACATGGACGATATCCGCAACCAGAAGGGTCAGGGCGGCGGCGGCCTGCCGGATATCGGCGTTTATATCTTTGGCGGGGCGCGGTTCGTGACCGGGGAAGAGCCCGAAGAGATCCTTGCGGCCGACCTCGACTGGCACGCAGGCGTCGACACGCGCGCCCACGTGTCAGTGCGCTTTCCGTCTTTCCATTATGCCGGATACGTCTCGACCCGGATGGCCCCGTTCCAGCGGGTGACATTCCACGGCGAGAAGGGTGCACTGACCCTCAGCGCGCCGTTCAATCCGCAGGTCTTCGGCGAGGCAAGGATCACGCTGGAACTGGGGCAGGGCGTCGTGCGGGAAGAGCGCTTCCCTGATGCGAACCACTACGTCTTGCAGGTCGAGGCCTTCAATCGAGCGGTTCTGGATGGGGCGATCTATCCGTGCCCGCTCGAGTTCTCGAAAGGAACGCAGCGCATGATCGACATGGTCTACGAGAAGGCCGGGTGACGGACCCGGCCCGCGCACATCTACTGCTTGAGGTTGACGACTGTCTTGTCAGCCTCGCCGCGCTGGCGTTTGGCCTTGGGCTTCGCGGTGCGGCTCTCTTCGGAATTCGCGTCGATGAAATCGAGGACAAGCGGCCGGATGTTGTTGCGCCACTTGCCGCCCGCGAAGATGCCGTAATGACCCGCGCCGGGTTCGAGGTGGCTCGCCTTCATTTCGTTCGGAAGTCCGGTCAGAAGATCGAGCGCCGCGACGCATTGGCCGGGCGCGGAGATGTCGTCATTCGCGCCTTCGACGGTCTTGACCGCGACATTCGTGATCTTGCCGATATCGACATGCTTGCCCTCGACGGTGAAGGCGTTCTTGGCGATCTCGCAATTCTTGAAGATCCGCTCCACGGTGGACAGGTAGAATTCCGCCGGCATGTCCATGACGGCGAGATATTCATCGTAGAACTTGTTATGCTTGTCGTGATCCGACGCTTCTCCGCTGGCGACGCGGAAAATCTGATCGTAGAAGGCCTGGGCATGCGTATCGGCGTTCATCGCCATGAACGAGGACAGTTGCAAAAGGCCGGGATAAACCCGGCGGCCGACCCCTTGATACTTGAAGCCGACGCGCTGGCACATGCTCTCTTCGAGCTGGCCCATCGTGACGCGTGCACCGAAATCGGTGACATCTGTCGGCGCGGCGTCGGGGTCGATCGGTCCGCCGATGAGGGTCAGCGTGCGCGGCTGCGCGTCGGGATCCTCAGCGGCGAGGTAGGCGGTCGCGGCGAGCGTCAGCGGCGCGGGCTGGCAGACGGCGATGACATGTGTGTCCGGGCCAAGTTCGCGCAGAAAATCGACGAGGTAGAGGGTGTAATCCTCGATATCGAACTTGCCCGCACTGACCGGAATGTCCCTCGCATTGTGCCAGTCTGTCACATAGACTTCGCAGTTAGGGATGAGGGATTTCACCGTGGACCGGAGGAGGGTCGCGTAATGACCGGACATCGGCGCAACCAGCAGGATCTTGCGAGGCTGCTCGTCCCGGCCGGCCACGTCGAAATGGACAAGATCGCCGAAAGGTTTCTCGAGAATGACCTCGGGCTGGACCACGTGATCGCGTCCGTCATCGCCCGTGACGCTGTCGATGCCCCAGTCCGGCTTGGCGATCATGCGCTCGAACGCGCGTTCGGTGACCTCTCCCCAGGCGGCCATCCAGCGAATACCGGGATGCGGAATGAGCGCGAGACCAGGATAGGAGGCCATCGTGCGCGCTGTTGCGCCGAGCCATTGGTTCGTGTTTCGAACCGTCTCCATCATGTCGTAGAGAGCCATGTGCCGCATAATGCCGTGTCTCCTTTCGCCGGTGAGCCTGTCACAGGCCGCCGCGATCGTGCGGCGCCGACGAGAATTGCTGCGTAGCAGCGAAGGTAGGGGGGAATCTGCCGAATGACAACCGAGACGTTCGATCAAGGCGAAAACCTGGAGCGGTTCAACCACAACCTGAATCGTATCGAGGAGCTTTCACAGCGCCTTGTCTCCGTGATGACGCATCGCAAGCCGCTCGACACCTCGCTGCAGGGCCCGGACCAGGATCTCTACGCCAAGGCGATGACGGGGTATATGCAGGCCTGGATGCAGAACCCCGCAAAGGTTCTCGAGCACCAGATCTCCTACTGGGGCGAGACGGTGAAGCACTTCGTCGAGGCGCAGCAGGCCCTCGCCGCGGGCAATCTCAAGGCACCCGAAGATCCCGGTCCGAAAGACAAGCGCTTCGCGAATCCGCTTTGGGATCAGCACCCCTATTTCAACTTCATCAAGCAGCAATACCTCATCAATTCCCGCGCCATCGAACAGGCGGTGGCCGATATCGACGACATGGACCCGAAGGAAAAGCGGCGGCTTTCGTATTTCGCGCGGCAGATCGTCGACATGATGGCCCCGACGAATTTCCTGTCCACCAACCCCGACGCTCTGGAAAAGGCCATCGAGACCGAGGGCGAGAGCCTTGTGAAGGGGCTCGAGAACCTCATCTCCGATCTCGAGGCCAACAACGGCGAACTTGTGGTGAAGCTCGCGGACGAGGATGCCTTCAAGATCGGTGAGAACATCGCCACCGCCGACGGCGAGGTCGTCTACCGCAATCGGATGATGGAGATCATCCAGTACACGCCGACGACCGAAAAGGTGAAGGAGACGCCGATCGTCCTTTTCCCGCCCTGGATCAACAAGTTCTACATCCTTGATCTGCGCGAAAAGAACAGCTTCATCCGCTGGGTCGTGGATCAGGGCTACACGCTCTTCGTGGTAAGCTGGGTCAATCCCGATCACGACTATCGCGATGTCGGGCTCGATACCTATATCGAGGAAGGGTTCCTCACCGCCATCGAAGAGGTGAAGTCGATCACCAACCAGAAGCGGATCAACGCGATCGGCTACTGCATCGCCGGGACCACCCTGTCCCTGACACTCGCGCTGATGAAAAAGCGCAAGGACACCTCGATCAAGTCCGCGACCTTCTTCACCACGCTCACCGATTTCTCCGACCAGGGAGAGTTCACTCCCTTCCTGCAGGACGATTTCATCGACGGCATCGAGGAGGAGGTCGAGAAGACCGGCGTTCTGCGCTCCTTCATCATGGCGCGAACCTTCTCGTTCCTGCGATCGAACGACCTGATCTACCGCCCCGCGATCCAGAGCTACATGATGGGAGAGACGCCGCCCGCGTTCGATCTGCTCTACTGGAACGGCGACGGCTCGAACCTTCCGGCTCGAATGGCAGTGCAATACCTGCGGCGGCTGTGCCAGGACAATGCGTTTGCAAATGGCGAGGGCATCGAACTGATGGGCGAGACGCTGAGCATCGACGATGTCTCCGTGCCGCTGATCTCGATCGCCTGCGAGACCGACCATATCGCGGCCTGGAAGGATTGCTTCCGGGGCGTGAGCCTCATGGGGTCCAAGGACCGCACCTTCATCCTGTCGGAATCGGGTCATATCGCGGGCATCGTGAACCCGCCGTCCAAGAACAAGTACGGTCATTACATCAACGACGATTTCGACGGCACGGCCGATGAATGGAAAGAAAAGGCGGTCTATCACGAGGGGTCCTGGTGGCCTGTCTGGGAAAGCTGGGTGGCCAAGCGTTCGGGCAAGTGGATCGCTGCGCGTCAGCCCGGCGATTCGGAGCATCCCTCGCTCGGCGCGGCTCCCGGCACGTATGTGATGACGAAATCGCGCAAGGTCGACGCGTGATTTTAAAGGCAAAGCAGGGGCTTATGACCTAGGGTCAAGATTTTTGCCGCACTGCAGCAAAAATCCTTGAAATGCTGCAGTGCAGCGTCCATATTCTTTTCAGACGCAGCGAAGCGGTTGGGTGGGCCAGCCGCAGCAGCGATGAAAGGAATTGAACGATGGCTAAGCAGCAAGATTTCACTGCGATGATGAAAGACATGATGGGCTCCTTCCCGGTCGACACGAAGGCAATGGAAGACGCCTTCAAGACCCAGGCGACCCTGAACGAGAAGCTCTCGGGCGTTGCTCTCGAAGCGGCTGAGAAGTCCGCCGAGCTGTCCTCCAAGTGGACCAAGGACACGCTGTCCAAGATGAGCGAACTTTCGAAGGCCAAGGCAGAGCCGGCCGACTACGCCAAGGCGATGACCGATTTCGCATCCGCTCAGGCAGAAGTTACCGCCGAGCACATGGCCGCCTTCGCCGAGATCGCGAAGAAGGTCCAGATGGACACCGTCGAGCTGATGATGGCCGCTGGCAAGGACATGTCCGAAGATGCAAGCGCCGCCATGAAGAAGGCGACCGCTGACATGACTTCGAACGCCAAGAAAGCGACCGCAGCCGCGAAATAATCGCGACTGAAACGAACAGGATCCGCGCTCACTCTCCTCCCAAAATCTGAGCGCGCGACTGAGGGCGGACCTGACGGGTCCGCCCATTTTATTTCGCGGGTGCGAGACGAGGCTTGCTCAATTCATCGGCGAAGGCTTAGGCTTGCTGCACCGCAGATTTTGGGAGGTCCCGAGTGTCCGAAACCGAAAAGCCGCTTCTGATCAAGCGTTACGCCTCGCGACGTCTCTACAATACCGAGACGAGCGATTACGTCACGCTGGAAGATATCGCGGGGTTCATCCGGGATGGGCGCGAAGTTCAGATCATCGATCTCAAATCCGGGGACGACCTGACACGGCAATACCTTCTCCAGATCATTGCCGAGCATGAAAGCCGCGGCGAGTCAGTCCTGCCGATCAACGTCCTCAACGACCTCGTTCGCAGCTACACGAGCCAGGCCTCCACGATGGTTCCGCAGTTTTTGGCCCAGAGCTTCGAGATGTTCCGCGACAGCCAGTCGAAATGGGTCGAGAACATGAGCGCCATGAACCCGATGGCCACCATGCCCGGCTTCGAGGCGATGCAGGCGCAGCAAGAAGCGTTCATGAAGGCGATGACCGGCGGCAAGTCGGGCCAGTGGTCCGGCCCGTCGCCCGACGACTCGCAGCCTGCGACGGCGAAGAAGGGCGAGTCCGAAGAGGATATCGAGGCTCTGAAGAAGGAATTCGCCGAACTTCAGGCCAAGCTGTCGAAGTTGGGCAAGTAGCGCGTCAGGTGCCGTAGGCGCAGGCCGGGGCCATCGCGGTTTCGGCCGCGGCCAGAAGCGCGTCCGCGACCGCGCCGCACTCCTCCACGGTCAGGCGCGCGGGCAGCCGCGTGTCGCAGGCCCGGCGCAACATCGCGCGGGTTTGCGGCAGATGGAACGTCTCGGGCAGGAAATGCCAATTCCAGAAAGCGCGCGCGTTGTTTTCGCTCATCCCGAAGACCTGCACTTTGACGCCTTGCTCGCCGGCGGCGGCGACGAAGGCGGTGACATCGGCATCGCTCATGCCGCGCAGGCTGAACTGAAGCGAGTCCGGCGCACGTTCCTCGGGGTCAAGTTTCTGCGGGACGTGGAACCAGGGCGAACTGCGGAGCCGCTCGGCCACAAGGTCATGGTTGCGCCGCCCATCCGCGACCCGGCGCGGAATCTCGGCAAGTTGCGGCCGGATGATCGCCGCCGACAGGTTCGAAAGACGCTGGTTGTAGAGCGGCAGCTTGTTCTGCCATCGCGCGAAAGCGTCGGTCAGAAGCCCGTGCTTCTTCCAATTGCTTTCATACGCGCCGGACATGATGACGGCGCGGGCGATGATCTCGGGATCGTCGGTAACGAGAAGTCCGCCTTCGCCCGCATTCAGAAGCTTGTAGCTCTGGAAGCTGAAGCAGCCGATGTTCCCCAGGGTCCCGATGTTCTGTCCGTGCCATGTCGTGCCGAGGCTGTGAGCCGCGTCCTCGACAACCGGGATGCCGCGCGCCTCGGCAAGGCGCAGGATCGCATCCATGTCGGAGGTATGCCCGCGCATGTGGCTGATGATCACCGCCGAGACACCCTCGAGCTTGGCTTCGAAATCGGCCATGTCGATGCGGTAATCGTCGCCGACCTCGCAGAGGACCGGCACGCATTCGGCATGAATGACCGCCGAGGGCACGGCAGCGAAGGTGAAGCCGGGGATCATGACCCGGGCATCCCGTGGCAACCCGAGCGCCTTCAACGCGAGGAAAATCGCGGCCGAACAGCTCGACACGGCCAAGGCAAAGCGGCTGCCCAGCATATCCGCAAACTCGCGCTCGAGAAGCGTGACAGGGCTGTCTTCGGACGCGTGATAGCGGAACAGGTCGCCGGTTGCGAAAAGGCGATCGACCTCCGCGCGTGCGGCTTCGGGAATGGGCTCGGCGTCGTGCATGTCGGGGATGCGGGTCATGGCGCGCTCCTTCGGCAAGTTGCCGCAGTGTTACTTGGCCCCGCACCCTGCGCCAAGCGGTAAAGGGTCGCGGGCGATACGCTTCTCTCAGACGCCGAGGCGATCGCGCAACGCATACCAGCTCATCGCAAGCACGAGAAGTGGCGTGCGCAGGGCTCCGCCTCCCGGAAAACGCGGCGTGGGCAAAGCCGCCATCGCATCGAACCCGTCCGTCTCGCCGCGGATTGCGTCGGCCATGAGCTTGCCTGCCTGCGTGGCCGAACCGACGCCGTGACCCGAATACCCCGAGGCAGAAAGGATGCGCTGGCCGGGCCGGGCGAGATAGGGAAGGCGTTTCATCGTGATTGCCAGCGTTCCGCCCCAGGCATAGTCGAGCGCGACATCCTTCAGGCTTGGAAAGATCTCCAGCATGGGCTTCGAGACGAGACCGCGAATATCTTTCGGGAAGCGGTAGCCGTAGCTCTCGCCTCCGCCAAAAAGGAGCCGCCCGTCCTCGCTGAGCCGGAAGTAGTTCACCACGAACTTGTCATCGGCGACGGCCACATCGCGGGGCAACACCTCCGCGACACGCTCGCCCAGCGGTTCGGTCGCAACGATGAAGTTGTTGATCGGCATCACCCGCGCCGCGACCTGACCCGACAGCCCGCCGAGATAGCCGTTGCAGGCGAGGATCACATGCTCGGCAGTGACGCGGCCTGCATCAGTCTGCACCAGGGCGGGCGAGCCGTCTTCGACGTGATGCACTTCGGAGCCTTCGTGGATGCGAACGCCCGCCGCAAGGCAGGCCGCGCGCAGACCGAGGGCAAAGCGCAACGGGTGCAGATGTGCCGCGTCATGGTCGATCACACCGCCCCGATAGGCCGGGGAGGCGCAGACCGCGCGCCAATCCTCGCCGCGCAGCGCCTCGAGGTGGGTGTAGCCGTAGACCCGTTCCATGTGTTCTGCATGGTCGAAACCGTCGCGGACGCCGGTGTCGGACGATACCGCTTCGGCGACGCCGGGCGTCAGGTTGCACGCGATCCCATGCCGCGCGATCAGCGACTTCACCAGCGCTTTCGCCTCTTCGCCGAGAGCCCAGTAGCGCCGCGCCTCATGCGCCCCGAGCATCTTCTCGAGCGAGAGCTGGTCCACACGTTGACCGGAGCCGAGTTGTCCGCCATTCCGACCCGATGCGCCGAAGCCCGCGCGATGCGCCTCGAGCAGCACCACGTCGCGCCCGGCCTCGGCCAAATGAAGGGCCGCGGACAGGCCCGTGTAGCCCCCGCCCACGACGCAGACATCCGCACGGGTCTCGCCACGCAGGGGCGGTTCGGCCTCGGGCAGTTCCGATGTCGCAGCGTACCAGCTTTCGGGGTAGGCCCCGCGCGCATCGTTGGCGTGAAGAAGGTTCATCGGGCGCAGCGCCTCAGACGTTCAGAAGCAGGTGCTCGCGCTCCCACGGGCTGATGACCTGCAGGAATTCCTCATATTCGGCGCGCTTCACGATGGAGTAGACCCGCGCGAATTCGGGCCCCAGCACCTTGTGCAGCGCGGTCGCCTCGTCGAAGAACTCCAGCGCCTGACCGAGAACGCGGGGGATGTCGCCCTCTCCGTCATAGGCATCGCCCTTGAACTGCTTGGAGGGCCAGCGCTCCTCCATCATGCCGAGATAGCCGCAGGCGAGCGAGGCCGCGATGCCGAGATAGGGGTTGCAATCCATACCGGCGAGCCGGTTTTCCACCCGGCGGCTTTCCGGTCCCGAGATCGGGATGCGGATGCCCGTCGTGCGGTTGTCGCGGCCCCATTCGAGATTGATCGGTGCCGCCTGGTCGCGCACATAGCGCCGGTACGAATTGACGTATGGTGCCAGCACGGCGATCGCCGCGGGCAGGTGCGTCTGCAGCCCGCCGATGAAGTTGAAAAACGCGTCGGTCTCGCCGCCCTGCGGGCCCGAGAAGATCGACTTGCCGGTCTCGATGTCGTTGATCGAGTGATGGATATGCATCGCCGAGCCGGGCTCGTCCGCAATGGGTTTCGCCATGAAGGTCGCAAAGCAATCGTGGCGCAGCGCCGCCTCGCGGATCAGCCGCTTGAAGTAGAACACTTCGTCGGCGAGCTTCACCGGATCGCCGTGGCGCAGATTGATCTCGAGCTGACCCGCGCCGCCTTCCTGGGTGATGCCGTCGATCTCGAAGCCCTGCGCCTCGGCGAAATCGTAGATATCGTCGATGACCGGGCCGAATTCATCCACGGCGGTCATGGAATAGGCCTGACGCGCCGCGGCGGGCCGCCCGGTACGGCCCATCATCGGCTTGATGTCCTGCGCCGGGTCGGTGTTTCGGGCGACGAGGTAGAATTCCATCTCGGGCGCAACCACCGGCTTCCAGCCCTGCGCGTGATAAAGATCCACCACCCGCTTGAGGATGTTGCGCGGCGCGAAGGGAATGGGCCGCTCCTTGCGGTCGTAAGCGTCGTGGATCACCTGCAGTGTCCAGTCGCCGGTCCAGGGCGCGGCAGTCGCGGTCGACATGTCCGGCAGGAGGATCATGTCGCGCTCGATGAAGCCCTCGTCCTCGTCGGCGGCCTCGCCCCAATCGCCGGTGATCGTCTGGAAGAAGATCGAATCCGGCAGGTGGAAACTCTTCTGTCGCGCGAATTTCGAGGCCGGAACCGCCTTGCCGCGCGCGATGCCGGGAATGTCGGCGATGATACACTCGACCTCGTCGAGCCTGCGCCCCTCGAGATAGGCGCGCGCAGCGTCCGGGAGACCTTCGGTCCAGTCAGTCATCAGAAAAGCTCCTCACCGCGGAAAAAGCGGTCGAATTGGTCGGCGATCTCGGCGCTTTGAAGCTCGGTACCGAGGCCAGCCTCGGCGGCCTCGAGCTGACCTTGCGGCACGACGCCGGGGCCGCGCTTGTCGATAAGGCCCTTGACGAATCCGTCTCCGAATTCTGGGTGCGGCTGGACGGTATAGATATGGTTGCCATAGACCAGCGCGGCATTGGCGCAAAAATCGGACTTCGCCACGACGCGCGCCGCTGCCGGAGCTTCGACTACCTGATCCTGGTGCCAGGCGTGAATGGTGCGGGGCCCGTCGGCGAAGTCGTAGCGCTGCGGTCCCACCGACCAGCCGCCTGCGAATTTCTCCACCTTGCCGCCGAGGGCCTGCGCGATGATCTGGTGGCCGAAACAGACGCCGATCATAGGCCGTCGGCTGGCGTCGATCTCCCGGATGAGCGCCTCGAGCGGCGCGATCCAGTCGTGATCTTCGTATGCGCCGTGTTTCGAGCCGGTGATGAGCCAGGCCTCCGCCGCGTCCGCACCGGACGGGAATTCGTTCTCGACGACGTTCCAGGTTTCGAACGTGAATCCGCGCCCCGCCAGGAGCCGCTCGAAAAGGTCCGCGTATTGGCCATGTTCCTCTGCCAGCGCCTCGGCCACGAGCCCGGTCTGCAGGATGCCGATCTTCATCAATCTCACCGATCTTGTTCGTCGCGGAAGGTATGGCCCGCCTCCGCTTCGGGCAAGGCGTCGCGCTCAGACCGTGTCGAGGTATATCTCCACCTGCTCTTTCGGGGACAGCTCCGCCATGTAATGCCGCTCCTGTTTCTTGGTGAGCAGGTAATTGCGTATGAGCTCTTCGGGGAAGATGCGCGGCATGATCTCGCTCTTCTCGAAATGTTCGATCGCATCGGACCAGTTGCCCGGCATGTGATCGAGATCGAGCGCGTAGGCATTGCCGGTGATCGGCTCGGGCGGCTCGCGGCCATCCTCGATCCCGTTGAGCGCAGCGCCAAGGATCGCGGCGAGCGAGAGGTAAGGGTTCACATCGCCGCCCGAGACACGGTGCTCGATCCGCCGCGCGGCGGGCGCGCCCGAGGGCACCCGGATTGCCGCGGTGCGGTTCTCGTAGGCCCAGCAGAGCCCGGTCGGCGCATGTGCGCCCGGCACGAGCCGGTCATAGGAATTGAGATGCGGCGCGAAGATCAGCGCGGAATCCTTCATCGCCGAGAGGCACCCTTCCACCGCGTGGCGCAGCGTGTCGGTGCCTTTTGACCCGCCATCGTCGAACACGTTGCGCCCCTTCGCGTCCAGCACCGAGAAATGCGCGTGCATGCCCGATCCGGAATAATCCTCGTAGGGCTTGGCCATGAAGGACGCCGCGAAGCCGTGCCGCCGGGCGAGACCCTTCACGAGCCACTTGAAGAGCCAGGCATCGTCCGCGGCGCGCAGCGCATCGTCGCCATGCATGAGGTTGATCTCGAACTGTCCGAGCCCCGCCTCGGAAATCGCGGTATCGGCGGGAATGTCCATCGCCTCGCAGGCGTCGTAGAGATCCGTGAAGAAGATATCGAACGTGTCGAGGGCGCGGATCGACATCGTCTCGGCCGCCTTGCGCCGCTTGCCGGACCGCGGAGAGATCGGCACCTCGAGCGTGCGCCCTGAATCGTCGATCAGGAAGAATTCAAGCTCCACCGCGACGACCGGTGTCAGCCCCCGCGCCTTGTATCGGTCGAGAACGGCGCGCAGCGCATGGCGCGGATCGCCCTCATAGGGCCGCCCGTCCTCGCGGAACATCCAGATCGGCAGAAGGGCAGTCGGCGCCTCGAGCCAGGGCATGGGAAGGAAGCCGCGCTCTGTCGGGAAGAGAACGCCGTCCCGGTCGCCGCTTTCGAAGACGAGCGGGCTGTCGTCGATATCCTCTCCCCAGATATCGAGGTTCAGGACCGACACCGGAAAGCGCGTGCCGTTCTCGACGATCTTGTCGGCAAAGCGCGATGGCACCCGTTTGCCGCGCGGCTGACCGTTGAGGTCGCAGGCCGCGACACGGATCGTGCGGACATTCGGGTTCTTCCGAAGGAAATTCTTCATCTGGAGCGAGGACATGCGCCACCTGTCAAAATTTGATCAAATCTGGCACGTGCCGCGTCGGCAGGCAAGGGGGCGCTAGCGAATGAGGTTCATCCGCAGCTTGAGCCTGCCCCGCCGCGCCTGCGGCAGATGCCGGTTGAGCCTGCGGTTCGCGAGCCCGAAAACTCCGATGATCGTCAGCGTCAGCAGGATGAAATAGCCCGCAAGGATCGGGTAGGGCACGAAGGGATTGAAGGTCTTGTCGGCGAAATAGCTCGCGTAATACAGCGCATCGCCCTTCTGCTGCCGCGTTGGAAAGCCCGAGAAAAAGACGAGCGCGGTTGCGTGAAAGAGAAAGATCGCCTCGTTCGTATAGGCCGGCCAGGCAAGCCGCAGCATTGTCGGCCAGGTGATCCGCCGGAAGCGCGTCCATCCCGTGAGACCATAAGCGTCGGCGGCTTCCAGATCGCCCTTCGGCACCGACAGAAGCGCGCCGTAGAAGATTTCTCCCGAATAGGCGGCCGTGTTCAGGAACAGCACGATCAACGCGCCGAGCCAGGCGGAGGTAAAGGGGTCGAAGAACGGGTAGGAGGATTTCAGCGAAAGGAAGACGAAATACGCGAAGAAGAACTGGATGAAGAGCGGCGAGCCCCGGAAGATCAGGATGAACCACTCGGACGCCTTCCGGGCGAACGGGTTCCGTGCAGCCTTGCCGACGGCCACCGCGGTCGCGAGAAAGAAACCGGACAGAAGCGCGAGCGTGCCGAAATAGATGTTCCAGATCATGCCCGAGCCGATCAGCACGACTTGCTGGCAGAGCGTGAAATCCGAGCGCGGCAAGAGCCGCTCGCCGATGCCCAGCGAGCGCAGACCGTAATCGGCCAGGGTTTCCCAACAGCTCATGCGCCCGCCTTCCGCTGGGCTTCGCCAGCGAGGGTCGCCTGTCCGCGTGTCAGGCGGGTCATCAGCCGGTCGAGGACAGTCTCGGAGAGCTTGGTGAAGGCGAGGTAGAAGACGAGGAGGGCCAGGAAGTACCACATCCGCCAATCGCCATGCGGATAATCGGTGAATTGCGGGGTCTTCGTGCCGCCGAGGTCGCGCGCCCAGTAAACGATATCCTCGACCCCCAGAAGGAAGAGGAGCGGCGTCGCCTTGATCAGAACCATCCAGAGATTCGACAGGCCCGGCAGCGCATAAACCCACATTTGTGGCACGATGATGCGCCGGAAGGTTTGCGACCGGGTCAGCCCGTACGCCTCCGCGGTCTCGACTTGCGCGCGGGGCACGGCGCGCATCGCCCCGTAAAGGACGTTCGCGGCGAAGGCACCGAAGACGATCGCGAAGGTCAGGACCGCGACAAGAAATCCGTAGGTCTCATGCACCCATTGCGGCGCGGTCGAGAGCGGCAGCTTGGCCTCTGCACAGACGATGAAGTCCGAGCCCTGACGGATCGGCTGGTCCCAATCGGGACAGCGGATCTTGTGGCGGATCCACTCGAAGCCCTGGTCGAGGGCGATCACGAAGAACAGGAAGAAGGCGATATCCGGCACGCCCCGCACGATCGCGATATAGGCCTTGCCGATCCACGAGACGGGCGGGATGCGCGAGCGGGCCGCGACAGCTCCGCCGAAGCCCAAGAGGAGCGCCGCAGGCGCGGTGATCGCCAGAAGCAAGAGCACCGTGCCAAACGCGCCATAGAACGCCAAGTGCTTGCCCGTGGTCAGGTAACAGGCAAACCAGGCGAGACCGTCGAGCGTCCCGGGATCTGTGCAGAAGGCGAACATGTCGATGTGTGAGGGACGGGCCGCCGAGGGCCCGTCCCCGTCTCAGTCAGTAGGTGGTGATCTCTTCGCCGAACCACTTCACGAGCATCTCGTTCAGCGTTCCGTCTTCCTTCATCTCGCCGATGATGGTGTCGAAGGTCTCTTTCAGCTCGGTGTCGCTTTCGCGAAGACCCATGCCGATCCCGCCGCCGAGCGGAACCGGGTCGCCGACGAACATCAGCTCGCCGCCCGACGCATCGACAATCGGCTTGAGGAAGTCGTAATCGGCGAAGACCGCATCCGCCTCGCCGTTGCGAACGGCTGCGACGGTCTCTTCAGGGGTGGCGAACTCGATCAGTGCCGCGCCGCCTTCAGCGACATGCGCCGCCTGGATCGTGGCGGTCTGCGCGGCGACGACGCCACCCTCGAAATCGGCCTCCTCACTCGCGCCGACATAGGCACTCTCGGTCGGCGGGTAGTAGTTCTGGGTGAAGTCGATGACCTCGTCGCGCTCGTCGGTGATCGACATGCCGGCCATGATCGTGTCGTAGTTCGAGGAGACGAGGTTCGGAATGATCGAATCCCAGTCGTTCGACACCCATTCGCAGGTCAGCTCGGCGCGTGCGCAGAGCTCGTTGCCAAGCTCGATCTCGAAGCCCGCAAGCTCGCCGTTGTCGTCGATGTAGTTATACGGAGGGTAAGCGCCCTCGGTGCCCATGCGGATCACATCCTGGGCAAAGGCGGCGGACGCGGTGAGCGCCAGCGCGGCACCCGTCATCATAAGAGTTTTCATGGATCGTCTCCCTGTTTTCATGGTTTTTTGCTCGTATCAGGCCTGCATGGTGGAGCTCAGAAAGCCCCGGAGCCTTTCGGATTTGGGTGCGCCGAACAGCGCATCCGGTGAGCCTTCTTCTTCGATGAGGCCCTTGTGCAGGAACACGACGTGCTTGGACACATCGCGCGCCATTTTCATGTCATGCGTCACGATGAGCATCGTTCGCCCCTCGCGCGCAAGATCCTTGATGACTTTCACCACTTCCTGTTCGAGCTCGGGATCGAGCGCGGATGTCGGCTCGTCGAACAGAAGCGCTTCGGGTTCCATGCAAAGCGCCCGCGCGATCGCCGCGCGCTGCTGCTGCCCGCCCGAGAGCTGTGCCGGATAGGCATCGCATTTGTCACCGATCCCGACCTTGTCGAGATAGCCGCGCGCGGCCGCCTCGACCTCGCCGCGCTCGCGTTTCAGGACGGTGAGCGGTGCCTCCATGACGTTCTGCAGGATCGTCATGTGTGACCAGAGATTGAACTGCTGGAACACCATGGACAGGTTGGTGCGGATTCGGAGCACCTGCTTGGGGTCGGCCGGGTGCCGGTCATGGCCCTTGCCGCGCCACGCGACGGGTTCGCCCTTGAAAAGAATCTCGCCCTGCTGGCTGTCTTCCAGGAGGTTCGCGCAGCGCAGAAGCGTGGATTTGCCCGATCCCGACGATCCGATCAGTGAGACCACATCGCCCCGACGCGCTTCGATATCGACGCCCTTGATGACCTCGAGCGCGCCATAGGCCTTGTGAAGATCTCGGATGGCGATGACGGGGGCTTGGTCGGTCACGGGAGGGGGCTTGAACCTCGGATCGTTGCAATCAGCCCGAAGGAGAGGGGATTTGCGACGCTTTTGCAACGTGAAAGCGCAGATCCATCTGGATGCGGGGGCCGGGTGACGAAAGGTCAGCCCGGCAAATGCCGCTTCACGCGCCGCTTTGCCCCTGCGCGCTGTGGCGGGCGCGGGCGCTTTCCTGGTCGGTCAGGCCCAGAAGGCTTGAGACGAGACGCAGCAGCGAATCTTCCTCGGGATCGCGAGACCCGTCAGCCAGAACGACCGACCACAGCGCCTCGACCACGGCGAAGCGATGGTCGTAGGGCACCGCATCCTTGATCGCGCGGGTGAAGCGAACGGTATCGGGCGCTTCGGCCTCTAGCGCTTCGGCATCCTTGCGAAGCGCGACGGCGTCTTCCGCCCCGAGCCCGTACCGGGTCTCGACGATCCGGTCGATACGCGCCCGCTCGTCAGGGTCGAAATGCCCGTCGGCGCGCGCCACACGAACGAGAAGGGCGGTCAGCGCCAGCCGGGCATCCTCGTCGGCCAGGGGTTTCGGCTCAGGCTGGATCAGCCGGGAAAGGAAATCATTGAACATGCGTGTCAGATAGTCAGAAGAGCGTCGATGTCCAAGCGATCAGATCTGCCCGGGGCGCCGGGGCGTGACGCCGTCGAGGCCGAGGCGGGCGGCGAGCGAGGCTTGCAGGCGCTTGGAGTCGCGGGGGCGGCGACGACGCACCTCCTCGGACATGCAATCGGCCAGCGAGCGCCGCTCGACCTCGGGCACATGTGCGGAAATGAGCCGCGCGAGATCCTCGCCGGGGCGAACGGCGGTGGCGAGTGCCTCGCAGATCGCGCGCATCTCGGCGGCTTCCCGGCGCGTCAGCTCGAACCGGCGGGCGAGAATGGTATCGAGCTCCGCACTGCCCAGCACGTCGGGGGGCAGATCGCAGCGCGCCGCGTGCACGGCAAGCGCCCCGAGCGCCAGCGGCGTATCCGCGGGATCGAGCCAGGCCGCATCCGGCTTGTTCAACCATAAAAGGAGTCGCTTCGACATCACTCCACCTTGCCGGGTCTCCTCGCACGCGTCGTTCCGCGCGTTTCGGCACGGTACCGATCGAGCCTGTCCGAAGAATGCAAGTTTGTCTATAAGACTTCGGCAAGGCCGCTTTTGCGTCAGGGAGTGTGAATAAGCCGCTCGATTTCAGCTCCCGCCTCGGGGAGGCCCCAGGGCGGATTGACGACGAACATGCCCGAGCCGACCATCGCGTGACCGGGCCGCGCGGGCGGGAAGCGCACCTGGTGATCGACGGCGTCCGGAAACGCCGCCTTGAGCGCGCGCAACATGCTCTCGTGCCGCGCATCGGTCAGGATCGGGTACCAGAGCGCCAATATCCCGACATTCCACTTCTTATGAAGCTGCGCGAAGCGTTTCGGGATCGCGTCGTAATCGGCCTTCACCTCGTAGGACGGATCGCAAAGAAGCAGACCCCGGCGCGGCTCGGGCGGGGCGAGGCTTTGTGCCAGCGCGAAGCCGTCCTCGTGATAGACCCGCGTTCCCCGCGCGACAGTGCGTTCGAGCGCGTCATGCTCGGCCGGGTGCAGCTCTGCGAGATGCACGGCATCGCCCGCGCGCAGCAGCGTCTCCGCGACGAGCGGCGAGCCGGGATAGGCGCTCGGCCCGAACCGCGCGCGCACCTCTGCAAGGACGCGGGCGAGGGGATGGCCCTCGGGCAGCTCCCGCGCCTCGACCCCCGCCGCAGCCTCCCCGGTCTTGCGCGCCTCGGCGCTCGACAGATCGTAAAGGCCGCGCCCCGCATGCGTCTCGATATAGCTCAAGGGTTTGTCCTTGCGGGTGAGGTAGTCCAGCATCGACGCCAGAAGCCCGTGCTTGTGCAGGTCCGCGAGGTTCCCGGCGTGATAGGCGTGCTGGTAGGACAGCATCAGGCGGCGCGCTCCCGTCGCAGGTAGATCTCGAGGGCGATGAGGTAGGGCAGGTAGAACCCCACGAAATTGAACAGGTCGAACGGCCCGGTGAAGGCCTCGGTCGAGCCGATCCCCCCGGTCGCCGCATACCAGACCCAGTAGTGAAGGCGATAGAGGAAGGAGCCGATGGCAAGCACCGTCAGCCGGAGCGCCCAGGCCCGATGCGCCGCGTGGTTCTTGTCGAGCGCGTAATAGACGGTATTCGCCGCCGCGATCAGCAGGAGCGCACCGTAAAGCGCGAAGCCCGCCGACATGAGCGGCCCGCCAATCGTGCCGCGCAGCGCGATGTACGAGAGCCCCGCGAGGCCGGTGATGGCGCTGGCGGTGAGGGTCACGTAGCCGAGACGACGATGCAGGCGCGGGCGGCGGATGCGGATCCGCTCGATCAGCTGGAACGGCGCAAGGAGGGTCGCGACGGCCCCGGTCGCCATATGCGTGAAAATGAGCGCATTCGGTAGCGGGGTCGTGAAAAGCCGCGTTTCGCTGGACAGATCGCGCGTCAGCCCCGCGAGGCCGAAGCCCGCGGAGTAGAGGACGAAGGGCAGGGCGAGAAGCGCGAGCGCGAGGATCGCAAAGGTGTAGGCGCGGGGCATGGGGCGTCGGGCGGTTTGGGTTTGGTGTAACCTATGCCAGCCGGTGCCGGTTCGCCACAGGAGCAATGCCGGGCGCGCCTGCCCGTGGGGTGGGTAGGCGCAGAGCACGTCTCTCAACAATTACTCAAGAACACTTAGGCTGAACGAGATTTTGATCTTCAAATAATTCAGACTGGGCGCGCAAGCGAATCAATCAATTCCTCCACTCATCTTTATTTTGATTGCCCTTTCAAAAACAGCATCCCCAATGGTGTTGAGCTCATCGATGGCCAGGTCTCGAATTTTGCTGAGAGTTAATATGAATGCTGCACGATC
Organism: Roseivivax sp. THAF30; assembly: GCF_009363575.1. Lineage (NCBI taxonomy): Bacteria > Pseudomonadati > Pseudomonadota > Alphaproteobacteria > Rhodobacterales > Roseobacteraceae > Roseivivax > Roseivivax sp. THAF30. Next base: position 995,585 of record NZ_CP045389.1, read on the forward strand.
TATATTTGGGTCTTCACTCAGGGCGATATGATTGAGCTCAGCCAGTGAGATCGCTAAGTGTTTTGCGGGTTCTTCTAGCCCCATATTCGACGCGCCGGCAACTGGCGCATCAAACGCTCCTGCGTGATGGCTGAGTGCTTTTGACGCTGGATGAATTCCGCGATTAGCAACCTTGTAATGATATCTCATATGAGCTTTGTCAGCGAGCTTTTCGATATCAATAAAGCGGACGAAAGATCTTTCAGCTAACTCGGCTGCCCAGCCCCAATCTCCGGAGAAGTCTTTGCCATACTTCTCTATTACGCGACCATAATCGGCTTCAATTTTTTCAGTTATCTCAACAGGTAAGGATGTATAGCCTAGCTTAAGTTCATTTTCTTTCCGGCGTTGCAACTCTTTGTAGTCGTCGACCTTGGCGTGGTCCAAATAACGCTTTGCAACACTATCGTCGCCATTATTTATAACGCTCATCACGACTACAATTTCATGCAAAGTCCGCCAACGCGCCATTGCCCCGTCTGCAAAGCCATTCTCAATTAAGCACAAGGTCTCAGACGCGGTTCGGCAGCCGCGTCGGTGTAGAAGGCTTAGTGCAATGCGCCGGTGGTCATTGCTCGCAGTGTTTTCCACATTGAAGTGGTTGATATATGCGCTCCCAATCTCAAAAGTAGAATTAAGAATTAAGCGAATTGGGGAGAGCCCGTTTTGCCAAGTTTGAGCAAGTCTTTGCTTAAAGGCTGCTTCATTTTGTTGGGATTGTATTTCTTCAGTGGTCCATTTTCTTATTAGGGTATCGGCAAACTCGGGCGAGACTTTCTCAATTGCAGCGTTTATTGAGATTTGAACGTCTGGTAGCAATTTTTCATAATTTAGCAAAGAATCATCAAGCAATTCAAGGATGACACCTTGTTCTTCTATGCATGCAATATTCGATTCGAGTTTTCTAAAATCTAATGATGAAAGTGCCTCTTCTGTTTCAGAGAGTATTTCTTCTATTCGGTCTGGAGAGATTCTTAATCTATAGCGCGATATATTCTCACGTATATAGTCGATGCAAAATTTAGCTTGTTGTGCCGCAAGTACACTTTTTACTTCTTCTTCGAGTGAATTTTCGGTGAATAAATCCACTTACACCAACCTACTCACATCCTTCGCCGCTCTTACAAAATCCTTGAACAACGGATGCGGATCGAACGGTTTCGACTTCAGCTCCGGGTGGAACTGCACGCCGATGAACCACGGATGGTCCGACCATTCCACGATCTCGGGCAGTTTCCCGTCCGGTGACATGCCCGAAAAGCAAAGCCCCGCCTCTTCGAGCTGCTTCTTATACGTGATGTCGACCTCGTAGCGGTGCCGGTGGCGCTCGTCGATGGCGAGGGTGCCGTAGACCTCCGCGACGCGGCTGCCTTCCTTCAGCACCGCGTCATAGGCGCCGAGCCGCATCGTGCCGCCCTTGTCGTCGTCGGGGCGGCGGTTGACCTTCTCGTTGCCCTGCACCCATTCCTTGAGGTGATAGACCACCGGCTCGAAGCGTTTCTTGCCGGCCTCGTGGTCGAACTCCTCCGAGCCTGCCCGCGCGACCCCGGCGGCGTTCCGGGCCGCCTCGATCACCGCCATCTGCATCCCGAGGCAGATGCCGAGATAGGGCACCTTGTGCTCACGCGCGAATTGCGCGGCCTTGATCTTGCCCTCGGTGCCGCGCTCTCCGAAGCCGCCGGGCACGAGGATCGCGTGGAAGCCCTGAAGATGCGGGGCCGGATCCTCGCGCTCGAAGATCTCCGCATCGACCCAGTCGACATTGACCTTCACCCGGTTCCAGAGCCCGCCATGGGTCAGCGCCTCGGCGATGGATTTGTAGGCATCCTCGAGCTGCGTGTACTTGCCGACGATGGCGACGTTCACCTCGCCCTCGGGGTTGGCGATGCGGTCGGCCACGTCCTCCCAGACCGAGAGGTTCGGCTTCGGCGCGGGCGTGATCTGGAACGCGTCCAGCACCGCCTGGTCGAGCCCCTCGCGGTGATAGGCGAGCGGCGCCTGGTAGATCGACTTGAGGTCCTGCGCCGCGATCACGCTGTCCGGCCGCACGTTGCAGAAGAGCGCCAGCTTCTCGCGCTCCTTCTGCGGAATCGGCCCTTCGGAGCGGCAAACGAGAATGTCCGGCGCGAGCCCGATGGAGCGCAGCTCCTTCACCGAGTGCTGCGTCGGCTTGGTCTTGAGCTCGCCCGACGCCTTGATCCACGGCAGAAGCGTCAGGTGCATGAAGATGCATTGCCCTCGCGGCTTCTCCTGGCTGAACTGGCGGATCGCCTCGAAGAAGGGCAGGCCCTCGATATCGCCGACCGTGCCGCCGATCTCGCAGAGCATGAAATCGACCTCGTCCTCGCCGATGGAGATGAAGTCCTTGATCTCGTTGGTGACGTGCGGAATGACCTGGATCGTTTTGCCGAGATAGTCGCCGCGGCGCTCCTTCTCGAGCACGTTGGTGTAGATCCGACCCGACGAGATCGAATCGGTCATCCGCGCCGGCACGCCCGTGAAGCGCTCGTAGTGGCCCAGATCGAGATCCGTTTCCGCCCCGTCATCGGTCACGAAGACCTCGCCATGTTCGAACGGCGACATCGTGCCGGGATCGACGTTCAGATACGGATCGAGCTTGCGCAGCCGCACCGAGAAGCCTCGCGCCTGCAGAAGCGCGCCAAGCGCCGCCGATGCGAGCCCCTTGCCCAGGCTCGATACCACACCGCCAGTAATGAAAATAAAGCGCGCCATGTGCCGCAGACCCCGTGATTTGCCTCAATGTCTCGAGCGATGAGGGCATGTTTCGGCCCACCCACGGCCCGCTCAGGACCGCAGCATCACGGGATTTAGATCGTATGGGATTCGCACGCGCCTGACAAGCCGACCGCAAGATGCTGTTGCGGTCTTTTGCGTGCCCTCAAGTGATGGTGGCTATTTTGTCGCTTAGTCCGCTTGCGGAACGATGGGTCCGTCGCCATCGCTGCCGCCGCTGCCCGCGGAGGGCGGAGGCAGGAGCCCGTCGGTGTCGAGCCCGTCATCCGCCGGAGCCTCGCCAGAGCTTGCAGGAGCCGGAGAGAGCCGGTCGAGCACCGATCCGGTGGAGCTGTCCCGCGCCGCCAGGATGGTCAGCGTCAGCGAGGTCGCGATGAACGCCACGGCCAGCGCCCAGGTCAGCTTGCCGAGCGCCGTGCCCGCGGACCGCGCCGACATCGCGCCGCCACCGCCGCCCGATCCCATGCCGAGACCGCCACCTTCGGAGCGCTGCAAGAGCACCACCGCGATCAGCGAGAGCGCGAGGAGAAGGTGGACGACGAGGATGACGTTCTGCATGTCGGATACGCTTTTGCCTGAGTGCGACGGGGCGGAGATAGGCCATTCGGCCCCCGCCCGCAACCCGCGATCAGGTCTCTCCAGGATGCCGCCGGCCCCAGGAGATCCGATCCCAGATCCGCTCATGCACGACATAGGCGACAAGGGCGACACCGCTCGAGGTGAGCGCGATCGCACCGCCCTGGCTGACCGATCCGGTGAAGAGATAGCCAAGCCCGGTCATCGTGCAGAGCCCGAGCGCCTGCCAGCAGAGCGCCTTCGCTACCGTGCGCCGTGTCGTGTCCATGCTTCGCCTCCTTCTTCGCGTGATTTGGCACAGGGCTAGCAGCCTCGGCGGCGCGTGGGCCATTCAGTGACTTGTGGACAAAAAGCCAAAACTATGCAGAAAAATAGAGTATGGTTACTAAAGTCGACAAGCGCGCCCGCGCCGAGCTGTTCCGCCAGCGCCTTCGCGAGGCGATGCAGGTCGCCGGCGTGAACCTGTCCGAACTTGCGCGCCAGACCGGCGTCAATCGCTCCACGGTCTCGCAGCTCATGGGCGAGGGCGCGGCGCGTCTGCCCAATGCCCAGCTTGCCGCTGAAGCGGCGCGCACGCTCGGCGTCTCGACGGACTGGCTTCTGGGTCTGACCGACCGGCCGGAACGCCCGGGCGATGTCGTGGCGGCCGCGATGCAGATGACCACGGCCGAGCGCACACCCTCCGACGAGCAGCTCATCGACTGGGCGCGCGAGGCGGCGGGCTACAAGATCCGCCACGTGCCCGCGATGCTCCCGGACATGCTCAAGACCGAAGCGGTGATGCGCTGGGAATACGGGGATTTCCTCGGCAAGACGCCGGACCAGGCCATCTCTGCCATGCGCGACCGGATGGCGCTCGTGCGCGCCGGCGGATCCGACTACGAGATCGCGATGCCGATCTACGAGCTGACCTCGATGGCGCGGGGCGAGGGATATTACCGCAGCCTCTCGCGCGCGGCGCGGGCCGAGCAGGTCGAACAGCTCGCCGCCACCTGCGAAGAGCTTTATCCATCGCTGAGGCTGTTTCTCTTCGATGCGAGCCGGGTCTTCTCGGCGCCGATCACCATCTTCGGCCCGCTTGTCGGCGTCGTCTACGTAGGCCGCTTCTACATCGCCTTCCGCGAATCCGGGCGCATCCGGTCGCTGACCGAGCATTTCGACTGGCTCGTCCGTGAGGCCGAGATCGATGCGCGCGACGCAGCGGGCTTCCTGCGCGATCTCGCCCGCGACGTGCTCTGACGCCGCTGCCCAAATTCCGGTTTCACTGTCTCGCGCCTGTCGCTATGACGGCATCGTTTGAAAAGCCGGACGAGAGGTCGAGATGGCGAACGTGGTTGTCGTGGGCGCCCAGTGGGGCGACGAGGGCAAGGGCAAGATCGTGGACTGGCTGTCCGAACGCGCCGATGTGATCGCGCGCTTTCAGGGCGGTCACAATGCGGGCCACACGCTTGTCATCGGCGAGACGGTCTACAAGCTGCACGCGCTGCCCTCGGGCGTCGTGCGCGGCGGCAAGCTCAGCGTCATCGGCAATGGCGTGGTGCTCGACCCCTGGCATCTCGTGAAGGAGATCGAGGGCATTCGCGGACAAGGCGTGGAGATCACGCCCGAGACGTTGATGATCGCCGAGAACACGCCGCTTATCCTGCCGCTGCACGGTGAGCTCGACCGCGCCCGCGAGGAAGCGGCCAATCCCGGCGCGAAGATCGGCACCACCGGCCGCGGCATCGGCCCGGCCTACGAGGACAAGGTCGGACGCCGCTCGGTGCGCGTGGCCGATCTCGGCGACCGCGCCACGCTCGAGGCGCGGGTGGATCGCGCGCTCACGCATCATAACGCGCTGCGGCGCGGGCTCGGGATCGATCCGATCGACCGCGAGGCGCTGATCGCCGATCTCGAAGCCATCTCCGAAAAGATCCTGCCCTTCGCCGCGCCCGTCTGGAAGGTGCTGAACGAGAAGCGCAAGGCCGGCAAGCGCATCCTTTTCGAAGGGGCGCAGGGCGCGCTGCTCGACATCGATTTCGGCACCTATCCCTTCGTGACCTCCTCGAACGTGATCGCCGGGCAGGCGGCGACGGGCGTCGGCCTTGGCCCCTCGGCCATCGACTACACGCTCGGCATCGTGAAGGCCTATACGACCCGCGTCGGCGAAGGCCCGTTTCCGACCGAGCTGACCGACGAAGATGGCAAGCGCCTTGGAGAGCGCGGGCACGAATTCGGCACCACGACCGGCCGCCAGCGCCGCTGCGGCTGGTTCGACGCCTGCCTCGTCAAGCAGACCTGCGCGACGTCGGGCGTGAACGGCATCGCCCTCACGAAGCTCGATGTGCTCGACGGTTTCGAGACGCTCAAGATCTGCACCGGCTACGATCTCGACGGCACCCGCCTCGACTACCTGCCGACGGCGGCCGATCAGCAGGCCCGCTGCACGCCGGTCTACGAGGAGCTGCCGGGCTGGAGCCAGTCGACCGAAGGCGCGCGCAGCTGGGCCGATCTGCCCGCCGAGGCGATCAAGTATGTCCGCCGCGTCGAGGAATTGATCGAATGCCCGGTGGCGCTACTCTCCACCTCGCCAGAGCGTGACGACACGATCCTCGTCACCGACCCATTTGCCGATTGAGGAGACCGGATGCCCAGCCACAAGACCAAGAAGCGCCTCGCCCTTCTGATCCTCGTGGTGGGCCTGCCCGTCTATATCGTGGTCGCCTCCTCGATCATGACCTGGCTCGACCGTCCGCCGATCCTGGTCGAGCTTCTGATCTACGCTGTGCTCGGCGTGCTCTGGGCGCTGCCGTTCCGTTGGGTCTTTCTCGGCGTCGGCCAGCCTGCGCCCGAGGATGACGAGCCCCGCTGATCGGCGCGACCTTCTTTGGCCAAGTGCGGCTCCTGCGCCCACCTCCCGGCGCAGGACCGCTGTAGACTATCTGCCTTCTCTCTTTGGGTTGGTCCAAATACCGCGGGGAGCGCGAGGGGCTGGCCCCTCGCTCCCGCCGGGACCATCAGAAAAACGATTGAGGGTCGATATCGACGGCCAGCCGCAGATCGCCCTTGAGCCGGAACTGGCCCACCCAATCCGCGACCGCGGCCTGCAGCGCGCTGCCTTTCGGCGCCTTGACCAGAAGCCGCACCCGGTGCCGTCCGCGCACCCGCGCAATCGGCGCAGGCGCGGGTCCGTAGACATCCGCCCCGATCCGGCGCAGCGCGCCCGCGTTCCGCGCCAGGGCGTTGCCGAGATCGAAAACCTTCTGCACGTCCTCGGAGGACAGGATGATCCCCGCCATGCGCCCGTAGGGCGGCACACCCGCCGCCTCTCGCTCCCTTGCTTCGGCGCGCCAGAACCCCTCTTCGTCACCTGAGAGGATCGCGCGGATCACCGGATGGTCCGGCTGATAGGTCTGCAAGAGCGCGACGCCCGGTTTCTCGGCGCGTCCGGCGCGGCCCGCGACCTGCCGCATGAGCTGGAACGTCCGCTCCGCCGCGCGCAAGTCCGAGCCCTGCAGCCCGAGATCCGCGTCGATGACACCCACGAGCGTGAGAAGCGGGAAGTTGTGACCCTTCGCCACGAGCTGCGTGCCGACGATGATATCCGCGCCGCCCTCCGCGATGCTCGCGATCTCGGCCTTGAGTTGCCGCGCGGTGGTGTACATGTCCGACGACAGAACCGCGATCCGCGCCTCGGGAAAGCGGGCGCGCGCTTCCTCTGCCAACCGCTCCACCCCTGGCCCCACGGCGGCGAGCTTGCCTTCCACGCCGCAGGAGGGACAGACCTCCGGTCGGGGTTCCGTCTCGCCGCATTGATGGCAGACCAGGCGCTTGAGGAACCGGTGTTCGACCATGCGCGCGTCGCAATGCTTGCAGCCGATCTGGTGCCCGCAGGCCCGGCAGATCGTCACCGGCGCATAGCCGCGGCGATTGAGAAACAACAGCGCCTGCTCGCCATTCTCGATCCGGCGGCGGGCCGCGGCGGCCAGGGGCTCTGAAATCCAGCGATCGGCGGGCAGATCCTCGCCGCGCATGTCGAGGCTCTTCATCTCGGGCAGGGCGGCTGTGCCGAAGCGCGAGGTGAGCGTCAGGCGGCGGTACTTGCCGGCCTCGGCATTCGCCCAGCTCTCGAGCGATGGCGTCGCGGAGGCCAGGACCACCTGCGCGTCCGTGATCGACGCGCGCAGGACGGCCATGTCCCGTGCATTGTAGAGCGCGCCCTCTTCCTGCTTGTAGGAGCTGTCATGCTCCTCGTCGACGACGACCAGGCCCAAGTCCTGGAACGGCAGGAACAGGGCCGAGCGTGCGCCCACGACAAGCTGTGCGCCGCCCGATCCGACCATGTGCCAGATGCGGCGGCGTTCCGTCTGCGTCACGCCCGAATGCCATTCCGCGGGCTTTGCCCCGAAACGCGCTTCGACCCGCGTCAGGAATTCGGCCGAGAGCGCGATCTCGGGCAATAGCACAAGCGCCTGACGCCCCTTGGCAAGACAGGCGGCCACGGCTTCGAGATAGACTTCGGTCTTTCCCGAGCCGGTCACGCCCTTCAGAAGTGTCGTGCCGTAACGCCCGGACGCCACGGCATCTCGCAAGACCTCCGCCGCTTCGGCCTGATCCTCGGCGAGCGGTTTCGAGGGCAGCGCCGGATCGAGGCGCGGATAGGGCGTGTCACGCGGACTTTCCTCCTCGGAAACGACCCCCTGTTTCACGAGACCCTTCACCACCGACGACGTCACGCCTGCCATCTGGCTCAGTTCGGAGAGGGTGAGCGCAAGACCGCCCATTTCGTCGAGCGCGGCCATCACGCGCGCGCGCGCCTCGGTCTCGCGGTCCGGCCGCCCGGTGCCGCGCCGGTAGACCTTGCGCTTCGACGGGGGCTGGCCGAGCGCGGGTGCGCGGGTTGCGAGGCGCAACATGGCGGGCAGCGGCGTCAGCGTGTAAGCGCCTGCTTTCTCGAGGAAAACGCGCATTTCATCGCGCATCGGCGGCACATCAAGCACGCTCGAGACCCGCCTGAGCTTGGACGCATCGAACCCGCCGAGTCCGGGCCCCCAAACGACTCCCATCACCTTGCGCGGCCCGAGCGGAGCCTCGACATACGCGCCGATCATCACCCCGCCTTCGGGCGCGAGATAATCGAGCGGCCCGTCCAGCGGCTGCGTCGTCAGCACGGCGATCCGCGCGCCTTCGGGGAAGTGGGAAGGGGTGTCGTTCATAATTCCGGCTTTTGCCTCTCCCCTGCGTGAGGTAAAGGCTCTGGTCGAAAACGCCAAGCATCCCAAGGAGGCTGCCCCATGAAATTCTTTGTCGACACGGCCGATATCGAGGCCATCCGTGAGCTTAACGAGCTCGGCATGGTCGACGGTGTCACCACGAACCCTTCACTGATCCTGAAGTCGGGCCGCGACATCCTCGAAGTCACGAAAGAGATCTGCGACATCGTCACGGGACCGGTTTCCGCCGAGGTGATCGCGCTCGAGGCCGAGGACATGATCAGCGAGGGCCGCCGCCTGGCAGAGATCGCCGACAATATCGTTGTGAAGGTTCCGCTGACCTGGGACGGCCTCAAGGCCTGCAAGACGCTCACCGACGAGGGCCGGATGGTCAACGTGACGCTCTGCTTCTCGGCGAACCAGGCGCTGCTGGCGGCCAAGGCGGGCGCGACCTTCATTTCGCCCTTCATCGGCCGGCTTGACGATATCAACCTCGACGGCTTGCAGCTGATCTCGGATATCCGCGAGATCTACGACAATTACGGCTACGAGACGCAGGTGCTCGCGGCGTCGATCCGCACGGCCAACCACATGTCCGATTGCGCCAAGCTTGGCGCAGACGTCGCCACCGCACCGCCGGGCGTCATCAAGGCGATGGTGAACCACGTGCTGACCGATAAGGGGCTCGACGCTTTCGTCGCGGATGCCAAGAAGGCCGGCATCAAGATCGTCTGAGCCACTGCTCTTGCCGAAACGCAAAGCGGCGGCCCCGAAAGGCTGCCGCTTTTTTCATTTCCGGGATAATCAGCTCGCTGCGCGGGCGTCCGGTTTGAACCCGATCTGCTGCGAGGCTGCAAAGCGTCCACCTTCAAGCTTTGCAATTTTGCCCTCACGAAGAAGCTGGCCGAAGCTGCGCAGGCGGTCTTCACGGCTGCTTTCGGCCTCTTCAGCTTCCCGGACCTTCGTCATCAGTTGCGGACGCGAGAAGTCGCGCCGGTTCTCGACGAAGGCAAGGTAAGCCGCGGCGGCTTCGAGCAGATCGCCGAGTTGATATGCACCGACAGATTCCGCGTATTCCGCAAAGCTCATGTCCGTTTCCACGTTATCGCTTTGCGTCGATGCGGCATTTTGCGCGACCCTGCGCGGCCGGATCGGGCGCGACGCGGCGCCGGTTTCGTCCACGCGCTGCTCAGCTACCAGTTTCAGCGGCGCCGGACGCGACGGGGCAGGGCGCGCCGAAGGCCGCTCTGTCACGCGGACCGGTTCGGGCCGGCGGGGCCGCACGACGTTCTTGAGGTCTTCGCGGTAGGGCTCGCTTTCCGTGGTCTCGTCGCGGCCGCGGCCAAGAAGCTTGTCAGCCCGCGTCGCGGCAACTGCGGCGCGGAGATGCTGGATCGCGGTGCGGCGGCCCTTGGAGTCGGGCTCCTCCATCTCGCGATTGGTCTCGTCCAGCAGCCGGTCGACGCCGGTGCCGGTATCCTCGACCTTGCCCTCGGTCAGCATGGCACGCGCGGGCGAGGCCATCTTGACTGCGCGGCGCGCGCCTTCGCTGGCGCGGGCGAAGCGCTCGGCGTCTTCCTCGTTGAGCTCATCCAGCGCTTCGTCGCGGGGCTCGTCATCCATCGCCCGTGCGGTCAGATCGAGGTCCGTCGCCGGATCGTCGGAGAACGCAGCGTCGAGTTCGGCGGCAAGATCATCCTCGTCATCCTCGCCCTGCGCCGGAGCTTTCGCTGCATGTGCGGAGGTCAGCTGGAACGGCGTGCCGGTCTCGGACTTGGGCTGCGCCTCGGCCTCGGGGGCTTCGTCGTCATCCTCGTCGAAGAGCGTGTCGAGATCGTCGTCCTCCTCGAAATCGTCCAGATCACTGAGCTCGTCCTCGGTCTCGTCGTCGAGCTCCGACGCATCCTGGAACGCGAGATCGTCCTCGTCGTCCTCGTCAGCCTCATCACCCTCTTCGGCCTCGAGTGCGGCGAGCTCGCGAAGAAGGTCAGCCTCGTCGTCTTCGGACAGGGTGCTGTCCGACGTCCGTGCGGCAGCGGAGGGCGCGATGCCCTCGTCCTCGTCGTCGTCGTCCTCGACCGCTTCGAATTCACCTTCGGAGAGCGCGCGTTCGAAATCGGCGCGCTTGACCTTCATGATCCGCAGCGAGCGAGTGGGGGCGTCGTCCGCTTCGGGCGCGTCGTCCTGATCCTCGCTCTCCGCATCCGCCTCGGCGCTGGGCGGCGCGGCGGGGGTTTCCGCGATGTCGTCGGTCTCGACAGGCGCCTCGGCAAAGGTTTCGCTCTCGTCGTCAAGATCCGTGTCGTCCGCCTGACCGGACACAAGGCCGGCGATCGTGTCGCCGAGACGGCTGTCGTGTTCGTCCAGGTCTTCGAGGTCTTCGGTTTCGGCGGGCTCGTCTGCAGAGCTCGTCTCTTCCGACAGCGCTGCGGCGAGCCGCGCCGGGTCGAAGGTATCTTCTTCCTCGGCGAGATCCTCTTCGTCCGCGATGCTCTCGGCTTCCGCATCGGCCTGCATCTCGTCTTCTGCGAGGGCCGCCTCGGGCGAATCCTCGACGAAGGGCACGCGGCCGCCCATCATTTCCTCGGCATGCTCATCCTCGGAGAAGGCCTGCGCGACGGGCGCCGCAGCCGCAGTCGCAGCCGCGGGAGCTGCGTTCGAAGCGACGACGGCACGAATGCGGGCGAGCTTGGCCGCAACGCTTTGTTCGGGCGTGGCGGAGAAGGGCGAAGGGGCGACGTCGGTTGCGCTCGGGCGCGGCGCCTCGACCTCTGCATTGGGCTCGCGGCGTGGGGCGAGCGGCTGCGCGGTGTCTTCCTCGACGGCGATGTCCGTGTCGGCAGCCTCGTCCATGTCGGATGCGTCGCTTTCGGCGTCGACCTCGGGCAGCGCCGGGTCCTCTGCGATGGGGGCGTCCGAGGGATCGGCCGCGGCGTCGCTCGCGGCTTCATCCGCCACGCGCGCATCGACGGCGGCGGCAAGCGCGTCTTCTTCCGGAGCAGCTTGCGTGTCGTCGGGCTGGGCATCTGCCGCGGGGGCAGGGGCCTCCCTGGCCTCGGTCGTCTCCGCCTCGGCTGGCTCTGCCGGGCCGGTTCGCAGAACGACCCCGCCATCATGTCCGAGCCGTGCCTCGACGCGCCGCGCGATCTCGCGCTCGGCGATCCGGGCGAGCATGTCGGCATCCGGGGTCGGGGGCTCGGCCCCGAAATAGCGGTCATCCTGCGCCAGGTCGCGGAAATATTCCGCGATGGCCTTCATCGTGTCGAAGGAATCGTCGAAACCTTCGAGCGTGCAGGAAAACGTCCCGTAGGAGACCGTAAGAATTTTGCTCGAACTGACCATTGCTGCTCACTTTCAGTCTATTCGCAACAGACTGTTTAGCAGGTCGACAAGGACCAAAGCTGACCGAATCTGCGTCGACCACCGTATCATTTCATGTCCTCAATGTGGTTTAAGCCTCAAATTGAGGAAAATTTGCCATGTTTGATGTGATTGTTCGCTCTGAGGAACCAATACTGCTGGTCGGTGGCGGAGACGTGGACAATGACTCGCTGCGCGCCGCGTTGTCGAGATTCAGGTGCATCGTCGCTGCCGATAGCGGGGCGGATTCGGTGCTGAAGGCGGGCGGGATGCCGGACGCCGTCATCGGCGACATGGATTCCATCTCGAGGGCCACGCGGGAGGCACTGGATCCGCGCGTGCTGCACGAGATCACGGAGCAGGACAGCACCGATTTCGACAAATGCCTTCGCAGCATCGATGCGCCGCTCGTCGTCGCGATGGGGTTTCTTGGTCAACGCGTGGATCACGAGCTGGCCGCTTTCACCGTTCTGGCGCGGCGGTCGGACCGACCGTGCATCCTGATCGGCCGCGAAGACGTGGTCGCTCTGTGCCCGCCTGTCCTGAATCTGGAAATGCCGCGCGGCACGCGCGTATCACTCTGGCCGCTGGCGAATGTAACAGGGCGGTCGACCGGGCTTCACTGGCCGATCGACGGGATCACCTTTGCCCCGGACGCGCTCGCGGGCACCTCGAACCATGTCGACGGCCCGCTCGAGATCGCGATGGATGCGCCGTCGATGCTGCTGATCCTGCCGGTGGATTTCTCGGATGCCCTGTCCCGCGCGATCATGGCGGGGCCGCGCTGGGTGTCGTGAGCGCTCTTGCGACCTTGTGCTCGCGCCAGATGACGTAGAGCCCCGCGGCGCAGATGAGCCCGATACCGAGCGCCGCTTGCGGGCCGGGCAGATCGCCGAAAATGAGGAAGCCGAAGGCGGTCGCGACCGGGATCTCGATATATTGCATCGGTGCGAGCGTCGCCGAGGGCGCAAAGCGCAGCGACCAGGTCATCAGAAGGTGGGCGAATGTGCCAAGAATCCCCATCGCCGTCAGGAGCGCGATGGCGGACGCATCGACGCGCGGCCATTCGCCGGCCCAGAATGCGACGGGGATCAGGCAGACGAGCGCCATCCACCCGTTCATCGCCTGCAAGGGGATCGCGCCGATCTCGCGCGCGATCATGCGTGTGACCAGCATGAACGAGGCGAAGAAAACCGCGACGCCGAGCGGCAGCAGCGCGGGCGGTCCGACTTCGGCAAAAGCCGGTTGCAAGACGAGAAGCGTGCCCGCGAAGCCGACCGCGCAGGCAGCCAGCCGCCGCGGCCCGACCTCCTCTCCGAGAAAGAGCCAGCCCATCAGCAGCATCAGGAACGGCATGACGAAGGCGATCGCGATCGCATCGGCGAGAGGGAGGTAGACGAGCGCGGTGAACATGCAGCTGATCCCGCCGATATGGAGGAGCGTCCGCAGCGCAGCGAAACCCCAGACACGCGAGCTGATGCCTTTCCGCGCTTTCCATGCGAGCGGAGTGAGAATGATCGCCTGAAATGCAAAACGCACGAGAAGCAGCACCGCCAGCGGCACGATCGGACCCAGGATCTTTGCAAGGCTGTCGCCGAGCGGGGCAAGTACACAGAAACCCGACATCAACGCGATGCCGAGCACGGGGCGGTCCTGATGGGCTGTCTCGGTCATCCGGAGAAGGTGAGCCGCTTTGCACGGGAAGTCGAGGGGCCTTCATCACCGGTTAACGAGCCGTGCGCTATAACTCGGGGCATGGAGCCGATGCCGAAACATCTCGATGGTCCGACTGTCTTTTTCACCGTGTCGCTCGCGCGGCCCGGAACGCGGCTGCTGATCGACGAGATCGCTGTGCTGCGCGAAGCGGTGCGGCGGGTCAGGACGCGCCGGTTCTTCCATATCGATGCCTGGACGGTCTTGCCCGACCACATGCACACGATCTGGACCCTGCCCGCTGCGGATCCCAACTATTCGGGGCGGTGGGGCGCCATCAAGGCATGCTTTTCCCAACATCTGGGCCTTGCCGGCCGCGCGCCCGAGCCGCCTCCCGGACGGCTTTCACCAAAAGCGCGGCAGCGTGGCGAAGTCGGGATCTGGCAGAAACGGTTCTCCGAAACGGTGCTGAAAGATCGAGCTTCCTATGACTGGCATCTTGCCTTTTGCTGGACCGATCCGATCCGGCACGGTCTGGTCGAGCGGGCCGAGGCCTGGCCGCATAGCTCGCTGCACCGCGATCTGCGCCTCGATGCGGGCCGCGTCGCATCGACCCTGAAAGCGCATGTCGGTGGCTCGCGAAACCCCGGTCAGATGGCGCTGCCGCTCCTGTCGGAAGTGGCCGCATGACTGTGTGACTGCCGTCCGATAGGCCGAAGGCCGCCTAAGGCTCGCAAGGGCGCCGCATAGAACGGAACCACGAGCGGGGCGTATCGCGTTTTCCAATCAGACGGGCCCACCGCCCAAACCGAAAGGAAGGCCGATCATGTCTATCATGAATGTCGTGAAAAAAGCCGCGCGCACCTTTGCGCGTCACAAGACGAAAGCCACGCCGCATCGCGCCACCGCGCGCCCGGTGCACCGGAAAACCAGCCCCGAGGCACAGGTTGCCAAGAAGGCGGTCAGTTACGCGAAGAAGAAATTCTGAGATTTGATCGGGCGCGGAAAATCTCCGCGCCCGGCCTTTTTCGCGGCGCTCAGCGCGCGAACTTCTTGTGCTTGATCCGCTTTGGCTCCGCAGCATCGGGGCCGAGGCGACGCTTCTTGTCCTCCTCGTAGTCCTCGAAGTTCCCCTCGAACCATTCCACGTGCGCGTCGCCCTCGAATGCGAGGATATGCGTGCAGATCCTGTCGAGGAAAAAGCGGTCGTGGCTGATAACCACGGCGCAGCCAGCGAAATCGGTCAGTGCATCCTCGAGCGCGCGCAGCGTCTCGACATCGAGATCGTTGGTCGGCTCGTCGAGGAGCAGGACGTTCCCGCCCGACTTCAGGAGCCGCGCCATGTGAACGCGGTTGCGCTCCCCGCCCGACAGCTGGCCCACGACCTTCTGCTGATCGCCGCCCTTGAAGTTGAACGCGCCGCAATACTTGCGTGAGTTCACCTCCGCGTCGCCCAGCTTGATGACTTCCGCGCCGCCGGAAATCGCCTCCCAGACCGTATCGGTCGGCGTCAGGTCGTCACGCGTCTGATCGACATAGGACAGATCGACCGTATCGCCGAATTCGATCGAGCCCTCGTCGGGCGCTTCCTGTCCGGTCAGCATCTTGAAGAGCGTCGATTTCCCGGCGCCGTTCGGGCCGATGACGCCCACGATACCGCCCGGCGGCAGCGAGAAGGTGAGGTTCTCGATCAGGAGCTTGTCGCCCATCGCCTTCTTGAGCTTCTCGACCTCGATCACCTTGGAGCCGAGCCGCTGCCCGTTCGGGATGACGATCTGCGCCTTGCCGACGCGCTCGCGCTCGGACTGGCTCGCCATCTTCTCATAGGCCTGGATCCGTGCCTTCGACTTGGCTTGCCGCGCCTTCTGGCCTTGCCGCATCCATTCAAGCTCGCGCGACAGCGTGCGCTGCTTGGCCTTGTCCTCGCGCGCTTCCTGTTCGAGCCGCTTGGCCTTCTGCTCGACCCAGGCCGAGTAATTGCCTTCGTAAGGGATGCCCCGCCCGCGATCGAGCTCGAGAATCCAGCCGGTGATATCGTCGAGGAAGTAGCGGTCGTGGGTGACGATCAGGATCGTGCCCTTGTAATCGATCAGATGCTGCTGAAGCCACGCGATCGTCTCGGCGTCGAGGTGGTTGGTCGGCTCGTCGAGAAGCAGCATGTCAGGCGCTTCCAGCAGCAGTTTGCAAAGCGCGACACGGCGCTTCTCACCGCCCGACAGCGCGGTCACATCGGCCTCGTCCGCCGGGCAGCGGAGCGCTTCCATCGCGATGTCGATCTGGTTGTCGAGCTCCCAAAGGTTCTCGCCGTCGATCTCGTCCTGAAGCTGCGCCATCTCGTCGGCGGTCTCGTCCGAGTAATTCATCGCCAGCTCGTTGAACCGGTCGAGCTTGGCTTTCTTTGCCGCGACGCCCAGCATGACGTTGCCGCGCACGTCGAGCGCGGGGTCCAGTTCGGGCTCCTGCGGCAGATAGCCGACGCGTGCGCCTTCGGCGGCCCAGGCCTCGCCCTGGAAGTCCTTGTCGAGACCCGCCATGATTTTCAGAAGTGTCGACTTACCGGCGCCGTTGACGCCGACCACACCGATCTTCACGCCGGGCAGGAAGTTCAGCTTGATGTTCTCGAAACAGGTCTTGCCGCCCGGATAGGTCTTGGAGACCCCGTCCATGTGGTAGACAAATTGGTAGGATGCCATGGAGCTTCAGCCCTTTGGAATATTATGAAGGATTGCCGGCCTCTTTAGGCGATTTGCGTCCGCTCTGGAAGGGCAGGGCGGGTACGATCTTTGCGAAGGCCGCTTGGGCAAAGTTCAAGCGGCAGGTTTACTCCGGCGCACGCAAATCCGCGTGCCGGATTTGCTCCCGAAAACTCCCGGAGTTTTCGGCGTGAGGGAGATGATCGCGCGCAACGCGCAGGCCGGCCGGATCGATTGGATCGGAGTTCGGGGCGCCCGGCGCGAGCCACTGGTCGCGCACCCCGAGGCGCAGATCCTTCATGCCGGGCTCGAAGGCGATCATGCCCGGCCCGGCAAACGGGCGGTCACGCTGATCCAAGCCGAGCATCTGCCGGCCATCGCCGCCTATCTCGGGCGGTCCGAGGTCCGCGCTGACGAGCTTCGGCGCAATATCCTCGTCTCCGGTCTCAACCTCGCCGCGCTCAAGGGCCGCGCGCTGCAAATCGGGGACGCATGCCTGCGTATCACCACGATCTGCGCGCCGTGCTCGCGGATGGAGGAAACCTTCGGTCCCGGCGGCTATTCGGCCGTGCGCGGTCACGGTGGCTGGTGCGCCGAGGTGCTGGCGCCCGGACGCATCGTCCTCGGTGACGCGGTGCTGCCGCTTGCGGAGGATTGCCTTCCGCCGAACTTGCGTGTTTCACCCGATCCATGAACATCACGGCGCAAGATACCGGATTGTCGCTGCCTCCGGGCAGGTCGGTCGGCCTTCTGGGCGGCTCGTTCGATCCGCCCCATGCGGGGCATCTCGGAATCAGCCGGGAGGCTCTGCGCCGCTTCGGCCTCGACCGCGTCGTCTGGCTCGTCTCGCCAGGCAACCCCTTGAAACACCACGGCCCCGCGCCGCTCGAGACGCGGATGGAGGCGGCGCGCGCGCTTGTCGATCATCCCCGGATCACCGTCTCGGACGCGGAGGCGCAGCTGGGCTCGGCCTTCACCGCCGAGACGATTGCCTCGCTGCAGGCGTTGTTTCCTCGCGTTCGGTTCGTCTGGCTCATGGGCGCAGACAATCTGCGGCAGTTCCACCTCTGGCAAAACTGGCACGACATCCTCGGCCGTGTTCCGGTCGGCGTGCTGGCCCGCCCCGGCGACCGCATCTCGGCGCGGCGCTCCGTGACGGCACGTATTTATGCTGATGCACGCCTGCCGTCGCGGGAAAGCCGCCGCCTTTCGCAGATGACGACGCCCGCCTGGTGCTTCGTGAACGTGCCCATGACGGATCTCTCATCGAGCGAGATCCGGGCGCGCGGCGCGTGGCAGGCGGCAAAAGATGCGCGCGGGACATGACAATCTCGACAGGACCGCCGCGGAACACGGAAAAGTCGGCTGAGCCTGCTTGTCTCGCGCCGTCCGCCTCTGTTTAGTCCCGCGCATGATTTCGCAGCTAACACGACGCCAGCTTCTGACCGGGGCCAGCGCGGCCCTTCTTGCCGGACCGGCTTGGGCCGAAGCGCCCGAGGCATCGCTCCGCCCGGTCGCGCGTGGTGAGGACCTTCGCAAGCGGACCGTGCCCGATCTGGCGAGCATCATCGCCGATGCGGGGCTCGACGGGCCGAGCTCGGTCGCGCTGGCCGAGGTGCAATCGGGCGAGATACTCGAAGAACACGCCGGAACGCTCGGCCTGCCGCCCGCCAGCGTCGCCAAGGCGATCACGGCCGCATATGCGCTCGATTCACTCGGTGCAGAGTACCGCTTCGAGACCCGCATCCTGACAACGACGCCGCCCGGAGAGGACGGCATCATCCGTGGCGACATCATCCTGGCCGGTGGTGGCGATCCGACACTCGACACAGACGGGCTCGCCCGGCTTGCCGAGGGGCTAAAGGATGCGGGCGTGATCGAGGTGCAGGGCAGGTTCCTCGTCTGGGGCGGGGCATTGCCGAGGATCGACGAGATCGACATCGAGCAGCCCGACCACGTGGGCTACAACCCGTCGATTTCCGGGCTGAACCTCAATTATAATCGCGTGCATTTCGAATGGACGCGCGCCGGCTCGGATTACGCGGTTTCGATGGATGGCCGCTCGGCCCGATTCCGGCCGGAAGTCGCGATGGCGCGGATGGTTGTCGTCGCGCGGCGTTCTCCGATCTACACCTACCGCGAGGGCGACGAGCGAGACGAATGGACCGTCGCGAAATCGGCGCTCGGAAATGGTGGGGCGCGGTGGCTGCCGGTGCGGCAGCCCGAACTCTACGCGGGCGAGGTATTCCAGACGCTTGCCGGCGCGCAGGGCATCCGTCTCAAGGCGCCCGAGCGGATCGAGACGCTGCCCGAGACGGCAGAAGACATTGCGCGGATCGAAAGCGGCCCGCTTCTCGAGATCCTGCAGGACATGCTGCTCTATTCGACCAACCTCACCGCAGAGGTCGTCGGGCTGGCGGCCACGGCGGCGCGTTCGGGACAGCCCGAGAGCCTTGTCGCCTCAGCGGAGGCCATGAATGCCTGGACGAAAGAGAGTTTCGGTCTCGATACCGTCGCGTTCGTCGATCATTCGGGCCTAGGCGATGCAAGCCGCATCTCGGCCGTCTCGATGGTCGGCGCGCTCGTCGGCCTACGCGCGCAGCTCCCGCTGCGGGATATCCTGAAATCCATCCCGCTGGTCGACGACAGCCGCGCGGCGATCCCCAATTCCGGCGTCGAGATCCGCGCCAAGACGGGGACGCTGAACTTTGTCTCAGGCCTCGCAGGCTATGAGACGCTCGAGGACGGCACCGAGCTGGCCTTCGCGATCTTCTCGGGCGATCTTGGCCGGCGCGACGCGCTTTCGATGGAGGAACGCGAGCGCCCCGAGGGCGGGCGCACCTGGAACGGAAAGGCGAAACGGATGCAGCAGGCGCTTCTGCGGCGGTGGCGCATCGTCTACGCCGAAAGCTGACTGGCCGGGCGAAGAAGCCGGGCTAGCTCGGCTTTGCGAAGGAAAGACATCTCATGACCAAGACCATCGAGGAGGAGCTGCGGCTCGCGAACCGGACCCGGTTGCCGGACGCGCTGCGCGTGCTTCTGGAAGAATTTCCCCGCACGGGATGGGATTCGCATCCGAACTTCAAAGGGCTCGTGGAGTTCTGGCTCGGGCGGCACGGCATGTTCCGCGAGATTGTCGCGGCGCTCAAATCCGATGCCGAGGCCGAAATGGACGGCAAGATCGAATCCCGCGCGCGCGATATGCGCCTGTCGCGCTATGGCGGTGCGCTGGTGAACGAATTGCACGGTCACCACCAGATCGAGGACCACCACTATTTCCCGACCCTGATGGGGCTCGACGGGCGGATCTCGAAAGGGTTCGATCTGCTCGAGGCGGATCACGACGATATGGACGGCTTGCTCGACCGGTTCACCAAGGCTGCGAACGGCGTCCTTCGCGGTGACATGGAGACGGGACGCTTCCGAGAGGAACTCCTGTCTTTCGAGGCGCTTCTGGACCGTCACCTCAATGACGAGGAAGAACTGATCGTGCCGGTCATCCTGAAGCACGGGCCCGGCGGGCTGCACTGAGCGCTTTCAGGCTTTCGGAAATCGCAAGCTCGCTTTCAGACCCGGCGCATTGTCAGACAGATCGAGCGTCGCGCCGTGGCTCTGGGCGATAGCCGCGACGAGGGCGAGCCCGAGGCCGTTGCCAGGTGTCGTCCGGCTCCGTTCCAGCCTGTAGAGGCGACGGGTGACCAGCGCGCGCTCGGCTTCGGGGATACCGACGCCGCGATCCGCGACGCTCAGGACCAGCGCAGCCTGATCTCGGGCCACCGCGACCGTGATGTCCGAGCCGTCCCCGTGGCGCAGCGCATTCTCGATGAGGTTCGCGACCGCCTGGCCGAGCAGCGCGCGGTTGCCCTCTATCTCCACCGGCCCGTCGGGCAGGTTCGTTGATAACCGGATTCCGGCTTCCTCCGCAGCCGGCTCGTAGAGTTCCGCCATTTCTGCGGCGATTCCCGAGAGATCGACGCGCGTCATGTCCCCGATCTTTCCGCCGCCTTCGAGCTGCGCGATCTCGAGCAGCGACTGGAACACGCGCACGGCGCGGTCGGCTTCCTCGCGGGCGCGATCGGCAAGCGGCGCGCGTGGATCGCCTTCGCCGGTTTTGCTCTGCAACTCGTCGAGCAGCACCGCGATCCGCTGGAGCGGCGTGCGTAGATCATGCGCGATATCTGATGTGACCTGCCGGAGCGCTTCGGTCGCGGCCTCTTGCCGCGCAGCCATGTGGTTCACGCCCTTGCCGATCCGCGTGAGGTCGTCATCGCCCGCCCGTCCGGGATCGTACCTCGCCGAGAGATCGCCCGCCGCGATCCGGCGCAGCGTCGCCTCGATCCGGGCCACGCGGCGAGCAGATCGCCGTGCAATCAGGGTGCCGAGGCCCAGGGACAGGATTACGGTCGGCAAAAGCGAGAACGCGAGGAGGGCGAGGAACGTGCCACGCAGATCCTCGAGACGCTGCATGCTCTGTGCCACGACGAGGATACCGGAAGAGAGCCGCCGCACCTCCTTCATGTAGCCCGCATCGGAGAGCCGCTCGCCCTCTCGGGCGCGCAGGATGACCTGGCCGTCCGACATCCGCGCATTGGCGTTGCCCGCACGGCGGCCATCGTCGCCGACGAACAGATAGACCCGTTCCTTGGGGTCTGCGGCGCGGGCGCGGGCCTCGACCAGCGTTCTGAGCGCGCCGGGCGTCGCCGAGATGTCGAGCCCGGCCATCTCGGCGGACAGGTCCGCGCGGATAGAGGCTTCGGCCTGGGCTTTCAGCGTCAGATACGCCCCGCCCAGCGTCACGAGGTTCACGGCCGCGAACAGGAGGACGAGCAGCAGCGCGATCCGCACCGGGGTGGAGCGGACCAGCTTGGGCAATGTGAGGCGGGCTACGGTCATTCCGTGATCTTGTAGCCCGCCCCGCGCACGGTGACGATCAGATCGCGTTCGAACGGCCGGTCGACCTTGGCCCGAAGGCGCGAGACATGGGTTTCGACGACGTTGGTTTGCGGGTCGAAATGAATGTCCCAGACCGCCTCGAGCAGCATCGTTCGGGTCTGAACCCGGCCCTTGCGGCGCAGAAGATGTTCGAGAAGCGCGAATTCGCGGGGCAGAAGATCGATTGCCTCGCCGCCGCGCGTGACCTTGCGGCGCACGAGATCCATTTCGAGATCGCCTGCCCGCAGAACGGTCTCCGCCGCGTCCGCCATCGGCAGCCGCCGCCCGAGCGCCGCGATCCGAGCGGACAGCTCGCCGAAGGCGAAAGGTTTGACGAGATAATCGTCGCCGCCTTCCGACAAGCCCTGGATCCGGTCGTCGATCCCGCCCATCGCCGTCAGGAAGATCGCGGGCGTCGACACCTTCGCGGTCCGCAAGGCTTTGACGAGCGACAACCCGTCGAGATCGGGCAACATGCGGTCGACGACCAGCATGTCGTAGGGAACACTCATTGCCTGAGACAACGCCTCCCGGCCGGAGGCGAGCCGATCGACGGAATGCCCCTCTTCGGTCAGCCCGCGGGTGATGAATTCCGCGGTCGTCGTATCGTCTTCCACAACCAGAATTTTCATGCGCGTCGCCTCGCGTCGAAACCTTTCGAACGATGGCGTTAAGAAGGAGGTCTCTCCCGGTTTTTCAACCATATGCGGCGTATATTACGAGGATCACGCGGTGCTCGTGAGAATGTTTGCAGATTTGTAATTGCAGCAAGGGCGTTGCTGCAATCTTGGCGGCCAATCTCAATTCGCGAGGCACGGGGCGCCCCGATGGGACCCGATGCCACCCGATTGCCGTGCGAATGGATGGAGAAAGCCAGCATGACACCTACCGCAAAGACACCGAAAGCCCTGATGACAGGAGTTGCGATCGCCGCGATCGTGGGAACGACGGGCGCGCTATCCACCACTGCGATGGTCGGCCCGGCAGAGGCCGCACCGCAGGCGGGCACCGATTACGTGGACCTCGTGGCCGAGCTGTCTCCTTCGGTCGTCACCATCGAAGTGTCCAAGAGCGCCGCGAATGCGCGCGGCAGCATGACCGATGAGCAGGAGGAGTTCCTCGAAGAATTCCAAGAGCGGTTCGGCATGCCGTTTCCGGGCGCACCGGGGCAGGGCCGCGGTCCGGGCGGCGAGATGCGCGGCTCCGGCACGGGCTTCATCGTCTCTGCCGATGGCCGTATCGTGACCAACGCGCATGTCATCGACGGTGCGGACGAGGTGACGGTGACGCTCGAGGACGGCACCGAGCTTGAGGCCGAAATCATCGGCTCCGATCCAGCGACCGATATCGCGGTTCTCGATGTTGAGGGCGACGAGCTTCCTTTCGTGGAATTCGGTGACAGCGAGGCCCTGCAGGTCGGGCAGAACGTGATCGCGATGGGCAACCCCTTCGGTCTCGGCAATACCGTGACCACGGGCATCGTCTCCGCGCTCGGCCGTGATATCAATTCCGGGCCCTTCGACGACTTCATCCAGACCGACGCCGCGATCAACCGCGGCAATTCCGGCGGGCCGCTCTTCAATGAGGCAGGCCAGGTGATCGGCGTGAACACCGCCATCCTGTCGCCCACAGGCGGCTCGGTCGGTGTCGGCTTCTCCGTCCCGTCGGACCTGGCCTCCGAGGTCGTCGCGGATCTTGCCGATGACGGCGTGGTGGAGCGCGGCTGGCTTGGCGTGCGCATCCAGCCCGTCGGAGAGGATGTCGCGATGGCGCTTGGCTTCGAGGAAGGCGAGGGCGTGATGATCGCCGACGTCACCGCCGACACGCCCGCCGAAGAGGTGGGCCTCCAGAACGGAGATATCGTCTTGTCCGTGAATGGCGAAGAGGTCGAGACGCCGCGCGATCTCACCCGCGCCATTGCGATCGAGAAGCCGGGAGCCGAGGTCGAAATCACCTATCTGCGCCGCGGAGAGGAGCAGAGCGTCACGGTCACACTGGGCGACCGCGCCAATCTCGACGCCTGATCGGGGCGATTGGCTGACATCGACGCACAAGGGCGCGGAGTGATCCTCTGCGCCCTTGTCATTTCTGATGTGGCAGGCTCAACGCATCTGATCTGTGTCAATGAACGACGCATCCCGGGCTGCGAGAAAGGCCCAAGGAGGTGCTAATCATGTTCAAATCCATTCTCGTTCCCGTCGCTCCGGATCATCCCGAGCGTCTGGAGGAACAGCTTGCGATCGCGCGCGCGCTTGCAGGCGACGACGCCCGGATCGCTGTCCTGTCCGTTGTCGAGACGGTCCCGCTTTATGTCGCCGCCGAAGTGCCGACGGTGGTCTTCGAGCGCGCCGAAGACGAAACTCGCGCGGCGCTGGAAAAGGCTCTCGATGGCACTGGCCTCGCGCTCGAGGTCGTGCACGGGCATGCGCCGACGGTCATTCTGGACAAGATGCGGGAGATGGCGGCCGACCTCGTCATCATCCGCTCGCACAAACCCGGTCTCAGCGACTGGGTCATGGGCTCGACCGCGGGACGCGTCGTTCGGCATGCGTCCTGCTCGGTCCATGTGATCCGATAGGCAGCACGCATAGTAAGGGGCGCGCCGCACAATGCAGCGCACCCCGTCTTTGTCTTACACCTTGACCGATCCGCCGCGCGGTCCGGCGACGAGCCAGGCGATGAAGCCGAGAACCGGCAGGATCAGGATCGCGAGAACCCAGAGGATCTTGGCGAGCGTCGATGCGCCCGAAGTGATCACCTGGTAAATTGCATAGATGTCGAGGACGAGGACGATCAGTCCCAGAAGGCCATATTCCACAGCGGAACTCCTTATGATGCGTTCAATTCACATCATAAACGTGTGAGCTGCATCCGGGTTCCGTGAGAGGCGCAAGCCATGCGCGGAACTTCGCCCGACCCCGCTCAGTGCTTCTTGCGCCGTTGCACGTTGCCGCCGCGCATCCCGCCGCGACCGGCGGTCGAGCGGCCGGAGCGTTTTGTCGCCTCTTCGGACGCCTTTTCAACGGCTTGCTGTCGCGCCAGCGGATCATCGGCCACGGCAAGATCAACGGCTTCGAGACGTTTGACCTCGTCGCGCAGCCGCGCGGCTTCCTCGAATTCGAGGTTCTCGGCAGCCTTCCGCATATCCTCGCGCAGACCGTCCAGCACCGCCTGCATGTTCGAGCCCGCGCGGGTGTCGTCGATCTTGGCGGTCACGCGGCTCATATCCGTGTCGCCCTGATAGAGGCCGGCAAGGATGTCCTCGACGTTCTTCTTGATCGTGGCGGGGGTGATGCCGTGCTCTTCGTTGTAGGCCATCTGCTTCTCGCGCCGCCGCTCGGTCTCGCCGAGCGCCCGCTCCATCGAGCCGGTCACGCGGTCGGCATACATGATAACCCGGCCTTCCGCGTTACGTGCGGCCCGCCCGATCGTCTGGATGAGCGATGTCTCGGAGCGCAGGAAGCCTTCCTTGTCCGCGTCGAGGATGGCGACAAGCCCGCATTCGGGGATGTCGAGTCCCTCACGCAAAAGGTTGATGCCGACCAGCACGTCGAAGGCGCCGAGACGCAGATCGCGCAGGATCTCGATCCGTTCGATCGTGTCGATGTCGGAATGCATGTAGCGCACCCGGATGCCCTGCTCGTGCAGATACTCGGTCAGATCCTCCGCCATGCGCTTGGTCAGGACGGTGCAGAGCACCCGGTAGCCCGATTGCGCGACATGCCGGATCTCGTCGAGAAGATCGTCGACCTGGGTCTCCACGGGCCGGATCTCGACCTTGGGATCGAGAAGGCCGGTGGGGCGGATGATCTGCTCGGTGAAGACACCGCCCGCCTGTTCGAGTTCCCAGTTCGCGGGCGTCGCCGAGACGAAGACCGATTGCGGGCGCATCGCGTCCCATTCCTCGAACTTGAGCGGACGGTTGTCCATGCAGGAGGGCAGGCGGAAACCATGCTCGGCCAGCGTGAACTTGCGCCGGTAGTCGCCCTTGTACATGGCGCCGATCTGCGGAACCGAGACATGGCTCTCGTCGGCGAACACGATGGCGGTATCCGGGATGAATTCGAAGAGCGTCGGGGGCGGCTCGCCCGGTGCGCGGCCCGTCAGGTAGCGCGAGTAATTCTCGATCCCGTTGCACGAGCCGGTGGCCTCCAGCATCTCGAGATCGAAATTCGTGCGTTGCTCCAGCCGCTGCGCTTCAAGGAGCTTGCCTTCCGAGACGAGTTGGTCGAGCCGCTGGCGCAGCTCTTTCTTGATCTGCTCGGCGGCCTGTTTCAGCGTCGGGCGGGGCGTCACGTAGTGCGAATTGGCGTAGATGCGGATGCGCTCGAAACTGCCCGTCTTCTGACCCGTGAGCGGATCGAATTCGGTGATCGCTTCGAGCTCCTCTCCGAAAAAGGAAAAGCGCCAGGCGCGATCTTCGAGGTGCGCGGGCCATACTTCGAGCACATCGCCGCGCACCCGGAAGCTGCCGCGCTGAAACGCCTGGTCGTTGCGGCGGTATTGCTGTGCCACGAGATCGGCCATGACCTGCCGCTGGTCGTATTCCTTGCCCGTGAAGAGATCGAGCGTCATCGCGCCGTAGGTCTCTACCGAGCCGATACCGTAGATGCACGACACCGAGGCCACGATGATTACGTCGTCGCGTTCCAGAAGCGCGCGGGTCGCCGAGTGGCGCATCCGGTCGATCTGCTCGTTGATCTGGGATTCCTTCTCGATATAGGTATCCGAGCGCGGCACGTAGGCTTCGGGCTGATAATAGTCGTAATACGAGACGAAATACTCGACCGCGTTTTCCGGGAAGAACTGCTTGAACTCGCCGTAGAGCTGAGCGGCCAGCGTCTTGTTGGGCGCGAGGATGATCGCCGGGCGCTGCGTCTCCTCGATGACCTTCGCCATTGTGAAGGTCTTGCCGGTACCGGTCGCGCCCAGAAGCACCTGGTTGCGCTCGCCCGCGTTCACCGCCTCTGAGAGCTCAGCGATGGCGGTCGGCTGGTCGCCCGCGGGCGCGTATTCGGTGTGCATCACGAACCGCTTGCCGCCCTCGAGCTTCTCGCGCTCCGCGACATGCGGCGCGGCGGCGTGCAGAAGCTCGGGCATCTGGTCGGGACGGTTGTTGTGCATGGGAGACGTAGCCTTTTCGATCCTCATGCAGACTTGCGCCCGCGAGGCCGGGATTCAAGAGGCACAGGCCGCAGCGCTTTCGTCAGGCCTGCGACACGATCAGCCGCTCGAGCCCGTGGAAATGATATTTCGGCGCATAAAGCGGCTGCTCGGCAAGACGCAGGCGTGGCAGCCGTGCGAACAGGATCGGCAGCGCGACCTCAAGCTCCAGCCGGGCAAGCGGCGCGCCGACGCAGAAATGCAGACCGCCGCCGAACGCCTGGTGCCGCGATGGACGGCGCGCGGGATCGAAGGTTTCAGGCGCTTCGCACAGTTCGGCGTCGCGATTGGCCGAGGCCAGAAGCAGCGCGACCTGCTCGCCGCGCCGGAAGTCGTGGCCCCAGAGCGTCACATCCTCGTAGGCGTAGCGCGTGAAGAGGTGCAGCGGCGGATCGAAACGCAGGATCTCTTCAGACATTGCGGTCGCGTTCGCCTCGCTCGCCTCCGCGCCGTGCTCGAGGAGCGCCTTTACGCCGTTGCCGATCGTATGGACGGTTGCCTCGTGCCCTGCATTGAGAAGGAGGACAGAGGTCGCGATCAGCTCCTTCTCGTCGAGCTTTTCGCCATTCTCTTCCGCCGCGATCAACTCGCTCAGAAGATCGTTGCCGGGGCGCTTGCGCCGCTCCGCGATGACGCTTCGAAGGAAGGCGGCAAAGTCGCGCGCGGCGGCGTTTGCGGCCTCTTCATCCGCCCGGCTGCGGCCCGCTTGGTACATGCCGACCATCGCGTGCGACCAGCGCAAGAGGTCGGGTGCCGTCTCTTCGGGAACGCCGAGAAGGCGCGCGATCACGATCACCGGCAAGCGCTCGGCGAAAACGGGCAGCAGGTCGAACGGCCCATCGGGCGTGTCCTCCAAGAGGCGGTGTGCCAGCTCGGCGATCTCGGGGCCGAGTGCCTTGATCCGCCGCGACGTGAAGGCGCGAAGAACGAGGCCGCGCAGGCGCGTATGAACCGGCGGCTCCAGCTCCAGCATGGAGCGGTCCTCGATCTCGTAGAAATCCCGAAGATGCTCGGGCCGGGGCGTGGCAAGTTCGCTCGGCACTTCGCGGCCGAACCGGCGGTCCTTGAGAAGTGCCGATACGGAATTCAGCCGCGTGGCGGCAACCATGCCGTACTCTTCCCAGAAGATCAGCGGCCCGGCTTCGCGTGCGCGGGCGTAGAACGCGTAAGGATTCTGGACGAAGGCGGGATCGGTCGGGGATTGGTGAAGATGCTGCATCGCGCGGAACCTGCCGCCCCAACGCATCCGGGGCAAGTGGCCGTCATGCGCCGGGCGAAAAAACGAGGCTTGTTTTGCGGTCTGCCCTCTGCGGTAAAAGGTGGGCCTTTCAAGAGTAGACTGCTCAAAAATAGATCACGCATTCAGGAACAGACCCGGCGTCCGCCCGTTCCGCTCTCCTGAACGGAGGCTGCATGTTCGATTGGTTGACTGACAATTCCGCCGCCCTGGGCCTGTTCGTGGACCTGACGCTCATGCTGGTTTGGGTGACCTACCTGAACCTGTTTCTCATCGGGTTCTATCGGCAAAACCGGAGCGCCATTCATATCAGCCGCGCCGCTGCCGAAAACCGGCGCGCGCGGTGCCTTCTGACGAATATGGGCCAGCAGAATATTTTCCTTTTGGCAATTGTCGTTGATCTCAAGGATGAGAATGGCACGCGCCGGACGATCGCGACCGACCGCGAAGAGCATCGCGAGGACGAATACGGCGACCTTCTCGAGCGGACGTTCCAGGGTCCGCTTGAACCCGGCCAGTCGCGGGACATCGGCAGTTTCGAAGAGCTTCTGAATCGCGCGATCCTGCGCCTGGACACGTCTTGCGAGATAGAGCAGTTCGACTGCGTCACCGTGACCGCGATCGCCGCGTCGAACCAGGCAAAGAGTTTCGTCGCGGCGCACAAGAGCTTCACGATCTCTGTGCCGGATAGTTCGCAGGAAAGCCGCTTTCAGCCGGAGAGCCTGCTGACGACCCAGATCGGCGGGCCGTTCGGAGATCGTCGCATCCGTCGCCTACTTACGGCGGACTGGAGCTCGCAGACCGTGCATAAAGAGGCAGCTTAATCGGACGCGTTGAGCGCGTCGATGATGCCGCCGAAATCCGATGCCTTGAGGCTCGCACCGCCGACCAGCGCACCGTTGACATGCGGCACGGCAAAAATCTCGGCCGCATTGCTCGGCTTCACGCTGCCGCCATAGAGAAGCGCCATCTCCGCGCCGGTGTCGAAGCGTTCGGTCAGCAACTGGCGGATATGGCCGTGGACCTCCTCGATCTCGTCGTTCGAGGGGACTTTTCCGGTACCAATGGCCCAGACAGGCTCGTAGGCGATCACCACGGTGTTCGAAGCAGCGCTATCGGGCACCGAACCCGCGAGCTGCGTGCCGACCACGTCGAGCGTGCGCCCCGCCTCGCGCTCGTTCAGTGTCTCGCCCACGCAGATAATCACATTGAGCCCCGCATCGAGGCCCGCCTGAGCCTTGGCCGCGATGTCGGCATCTGTCTCGCCATGGTCGGCGCGACGCTCCGAATGGCCGACAATGACGAAGGAGGCGCCGGCGTCTTTCAGCATTGCTGCCGAGACGTCACCCGTATGCGCGCCGCTGTCGGCCGCGTGACAATCCTGGCCGCCGATAAGCACCGGGCCCGCGATGTCTGCCGCGCGACTGAGAAGCGTCGCGGGCGGGCAAATCACGACCTCGACGCTGTCCGTATTGCGTGCCGCGAGTGTTTCGATTTCACCAAGTTCGGCCCCGGTGCCGTTCATCTTCCAGTTTCCGGCAGCGATCCTGCGCATCGGGGCTCTCCTGTGTTCGTGGACTGACGACCCGCATCATTGCGGCGAGGCGCTCGAGGTCAAGACGATAGGCTCAGGGGGTCGGCATAGGACCGCTAGTCGCCGGCCTTTTCAGCCTGCAGCTCGTCGACATCCTTGAACTTGATCGACTCGCCGCATCCGCAGGCATCGACCACGTTGGGATTGCGGAACTTGAAGCCCGATTCGAGCAAGCTTGTCTCGTAATCGATCTCGGTGCCGAAGAGGAACATCTGCGCCATCGGCGCGATCAGCACACGCGCGCCATCGCTTTCCACGATCTCGTCGTTGCTCTCGGCGGCATCGACGTAGTCCATGGTGTATTCCATGCCCGCGCAGCCGCCTTTCTTCACACCGATCTTGAGCCCGTAGCGCCCATCGCGCTCCATGAGCTTGGTGATCTGCTTGATTGCGGCCGGGGTCATCGTCACCGGCGCTTCTCCGGGAAGGGAAAACATGAATGTGCTCCGTTGGCTCTCATTCAAACCTAAGGGTTCAGCTCAGAAATTCCAATGGGGGAAGGTGCGCGAGCAGCGCGCGCACTGCATAGGCGACAGCGAGCGCCCAGGCGAAGGAGGCGAGGGTGCCGACAATCACATATTCAGCGGTTCGGCTGTCCTTTGCTGAGTCGAAGCGCAAGATCGACTTTGCCGCGATCAGGAAGCCAACCGCCGTCGGCTCGCCGACAAGGACCAGCAGGTAAAGAATGGCCCGTTCCAACTGGCCGATGATCTGGCCGGCCTTTGGTAGCCCTGGGGCAACGTCGTCCGTGGCGAGCGGCGTCACGAGAAGCCCGACCGCATAACCGCCGGCCCGGATCGCGAAGATCGCTCCGCCGATCAGCAGCATGAGTGCGGGCAGGCCATCCATCTCGGCCCACAGACCCGCATCCCACAGCCCCGGAACAGCCCATGCGACAGCGCCGATCGTGACCAGGTGCGCGGCCTGATCCCATAAGAATGGCGCAAGGCCGCCGCGACCGAGCCAAGCCTTGGCAACGTCAATGGCAAGGTGAGCGGAAGCCAGAAGCAGGATCGAACCGGATGCCACATGCCCGGTTGCAAGCTGAGCCGTCACGAGCACGATCGCTGTATGAAACAGCAGCACCCCGAACTGGCGTTTGCGCGCCGCCATCCAGCCGGTCTGAAGCACGAAATCCGCCAGTGCATGGGCGAAGAACAAAGCGGCAAAGGTTTCGATCATCGTCTCATTGCCTCGAAATCGGCGTTCCTTACGGCGGCGAGGGCGTTTTCGAAAGATCCGAACCCCGCGCTCGCAAGGCGCGACTGCACCGCCTGACGCGTAATCTTCAGCCGCTTGGCGATGTCGTCATGAGTGTCGATGTCAGGATCGAGAGCCAGGACCACCGCTTCGGCTTGAGCCTGAGTCCAGCCGGACATGAGTTCCGCCACCAGATCGAAAATCGCCGGTAGCCAATCGGGTGTCGTGCTGGCCGCTACGGCAAGCCGCCGTTTTCCGATATGGTCGAGGTGGTCGCCCGAGATGAAGAAGGCGGGGCCCGACGCATCCGAAAGATCGGCGCTTCCCTCGCTGTCAACGGTGCCGATCCCGGCCGAGATGCGGGTGCTTAGCTTGGGAACGGCGGCCGTGAGCGATGCGGTCAGAAAGATTGTGGCATCCAGCACGAGACGCGGATTGGTCAGCAGGATCTGCCAGCCATCGCCACGAAACCGGGTAAAGCGCAGGTCGATATCCCAGGCGGCCCCGAAGCGCGCCGCACCGCGCTCGAGCGCGGCGAAGGCAGGTGCGACCTCCGCCGGGCTTTCGCGTGAGCCGATCAGGTCGCCGCTCAGGACGGCTTTCGTGGTTTGCGCTGACATGTGCAAATGAAAAACTTTGCTAATATGTAAAGCAAGCTTTTTCATTTGCTATTCGAAAAGCAGTCAATATTGGTTGCTTTTTGTCCCAACCGGTCGCGCCGGATTTCCCACCACGGTCGCTCCTTCCGCCACATCCCGCGTCACTACAGCGCCCGCGCCGACGATCGCGCCGTCGCCAATGGTGATGCCGGGAAGGATGATCGCGCTCGCACCGATCCAGACATCCTCGCCGAGCGTCACCGGGCGCGTCGTCTCGAGTTCGGCCTTGCGGGCGGCACGCTCTCTTGGGTGGTCAGCGGTCAGAAGCTGGACGTATGGGCCGATATCACAGCCATTCCCGATACGGATCGGCCCGGCATCCAGAAGGTAGCAGCCGTAATTGAGAAAGACGTGGCTGCCGATCTCGATATTGTAGCCGTAATCGACATAGAAAGGCGCGCGGATGGCGACGCTGTTACCGACCCTACCCAGAAGCTTGGCCAAAAGGGCCGGGCGGCTCTCGTCGCCATAGGTCGTCTGGTTGTAGTCCCGCATCAGACGCTGCGCGCGCTTGCGGTCCTCGGCCAATTCGGGATCGCCGGGGTAATAGAACTCCCCGGCGATCATCTTTTCTTTCTCGCTCGTCATCGCGTGCCTCGCCCTCTTGCCTGGAGAGCGAGGCTAACCGCGGATCAGAGCCCCATGCAATTGGCGTAATAGGTCACCGTCGCGGGCCAGTCGGAGAAGACGCCCACGACACCCACGTCCTGCGCCAGCACGTCGAGAATTTCGAGGTAGTCGGAGTCGCTGTCCACCGCGTCCGCAACCGACTGGAAGTACCAGCCGCCGCCCGAGGCGAGCGGGCCGGAGCGTTCCAGCGTCCAGGCGATCATGTCGAGATCGGCGGCCTGGGCTTCCTCGGCATAGACCGACGGCACCATCTCACCGTTCTCGTTCAGCGTGACCATCATCCAGAGCGGCGGCGCGATGTAGTTGACGCCCATCTCCTTCAGCTCGGCCATTGTCGGCTTGAAGGTCGAGGCGTCCATCGGGTCGATCAGGCCCTCGTCCTCATCTTCCGCCTCGTAGCGGTCGTCGAGATAGACGGCTTGGGCGCCGAATTCCGGCTCGTTCTCGATCCAATAGAGCACATCCGAGAGATTGAACGACTGCGCCCAGACGCGGGACGGGTCGATACCGGCGTCCTTGTACTCGTCGATCATCTTCTGCGCGTAGTCTTCCTGGCTGAAGCCGTCGAAGGGCATCTCGACGGACGGCGCCTTCAGCTCGGGCGTGAAATCAGCGCCGAGGCTGTCGAAGAGCGCGATGGATTCCGCGTGCGTCATCAGAGTGGCGTCGTTCGCATAGAGGTCCGTGCGCCAGTTCGCGGTGCCGTTCTGATATTCTTCCGCCGTGGTGGCAGAGGCGTTGGCCGCGTCCATTTTGGGCTCGAGCGTGCGGAACTCGGCCAGCGTCAGGTCCGAGGTGCGGCACTCCGCCGAGGCATCGGTGTCGCCTGATGCAGGGGTGAACCCTTGCGTGCACTTCTCGGCCAGGTCGGTGACAAGAATGTTCGTTGTCGTGTGCAGGTCGTTCTGCGCGTGGCGGCAGACGAGCTCCTTGTCGGATGTAAAGGTCACGTCGCATTCGAGGATGCCCGCACCCATCTGCGCGGCGGCGACGTTCGATTCGACCGTATGCTCGGGCAGCATCAGGGGCGCGCCGCGGTGGCCGATGGAGAACTTTGTCTGCTGCGGCGTCGCCGTGCAGGACATGAGCGTGTCACGCAGTTCGCCCTCTGGCAGCTTGGAGGCGAGGAAGGCCGGACGCGGTCCATAGGAAACGGACATGTCGGAGGACGCCTCGCTCTGGGCGAAGGCCGGGGCGGCCATCGCCACAAGCGCGGCCGAGGTCAGGAAACGGTGAAGCATGGTATAATCTCCCTGTTAGGTGCGGAGCTTCTGTGGCCCGCGAGTGATGACAAGAGTGCGACACTGGCGCGACAGTCGCGCGACACTCTCGCAAAGCTTTGGTGTCAGCCGGCGTCCATCGCGCCGACCGCCGGGAAGACCGGCCTTGCCTCGGTACCAAGCTCGGCTGCCGCAGCAAGGACCTGTTCGCGCACCTCGCAGATCCGCGCCCAGGCGGTGTTCGGATCGGGGCAGGGCACCATGAACAGAACCTCCTGGCCGAAAACGTCGTGCCCGGCGACGAAAACGCCGCGATCGCCTGCAAGCTCGGCTTCCTCCTCCGTGTCGAGCTTATCCAGAACGTCGTAGTAGCGCGCGCGCAAAGCCGGCACATCTGCCGTATGAGCAAGTTTCAGCCGCACCTCGCCGATCAGCGCGGGATCGGTCATCGTCCAGTTCTCGAACGGCTCGCCGACGAAATCCACGACCGGCACGACGATACGCTTGCCGGTCCATTCGCGCAGTTGGACGAAGGTGAAATTGATCCGCTCGACCGAGCAGAGATGCCCGTCATAGACGATCTTGTCGCCGATCCGCGCCGATTGGTTCAGCGCGATCTGCAAGGAGGCCATGACATTGCTGAGCATGTTGCGGGCCGCGAAGGCAAGGATCAGAGTGAAGGCGCCCGCAGAGGCCAGAAGCGAGAAGCCGAGCGTCTTCATCAGGTTGGCTTCGCGCAGGACGAGCCCGACGCCGAAAAGCGTGATGATGACGATCATTGCGCGGCGGATGGCTGCCACTTTCGTCGCCAACTCGCGCTTCTTTTCCTGGCCCTCGCCGGTCTTCGTGAGCGCATCGCCGTCGAAACTCACCAAGCGGTCGATCACAGCGTCCGAGAGGTTGATGATCGCCCAGATCACCGCCGTCACAAGGCCGATGGCGACAAGCGGCGAAAGGATCGTGTCGATCCGGCCCGAGAACGGAAAGAGGTTACCTGTCGTGATAGCCAGGGTGCCGGCCACCACGGTCAGGATGACAGGCGGGCGCAGCGCCACGAGGATCGAGTCGCTCCCGGTATCGCGCCGTGTGCGCCCCAGTCCCCGCGACATTACATTGTAGGTGAGGCGGCCAAGTCCGATCGCGAGGGCGAGGATGATCGGCAAACAAATCACCTCCCACCATCGCAGGCCCCAGAAAGCGCGCTGGCGCAAGGGATCCGGCAGCAACTCTTCGATCCGGGACGGACCGTAAAGTTCGTAGAGCCGCGGCATGTTGTCGATGCTCTGCCGCGAGAAGAGCCACGCGGGATCCTGGCCCTCGACTTGCAGCCGGTTCAGCCTGAGGCTCACGGGCCGACCATCCATGTCGATGAGTGCCA
The DNA here is from genome assembly GCF_009363575.1 of Roseivivax sp. THAF30. Lineage (NCBI taxonomy): Bacteria > Pseudomonadati > Pseudomonadota > Alphaproteobacteria > Rhodobacterales > Roseobacteraceae > Roseivivax > Roseivivax sp. THAF30. Next base: position 1,029,865 of record NZ_CP045389.1, read on the forward strand.
GCAGCAGCGAGCGGCGCGGCTGGCCCGCAACGGCTCCTTCGCTGACGGCCCGTGCATCGAGCGCATCGGGCCTGTCGAGAAGCTGATACCAGTTCACGACAATCTTCCGGTCGATCACTGTGAAGAGCTGCTCGGCGAGCTCCGGACCGATCTCGGCCTGCTCCTCTTGCGGGAAATTCGCAAGGTCCAACAGGTGCGCCGCGTCCTGCCAGCGGTTCTCACGGCCTAGGGCCAGAAAGCTTTCCATTGTCGCCTGGGGCGTGCCGCGCTGCACGTCGCCCGGCAGGTCGCCCAAGCCGGGATTGATCGCGTCGACTTCGTACCAGGATTCCGTAACGGCATTTTCCTGTGCAGACAGCACAGACGCAAACGCCGCGAGAAGCAGCGCGAAAACCAGCCTGACCACGTTCATGACATCCGAACCCGCCTCGCGCAGGTTCGGTTCCCATACCGTGCGTGCGCCCGGATTGAAGTTTTACATGAAGCCCAGTTCGAGCCGCGCCTCGTCGGACATCATGTCCATGCCCCAGGGCGGATCCCACGTGATCTCGACATCGACCTGCTTCACCCCGTCCACGGGCTCGACAGCATCGGCGATCCAGCCCGGCATCTCTCCGGCCACGGGGCAACCTGGCGCGGTCAGCGTCATGATGATCTGAACCGCGTTCTCTTCGGAGATGTCGATCGTGTAAACGAGCCCGAGATCGTAGATATTCACCGGAATCTCGGGATCGTAGACGCTGCGGCACGCTTCCACGATCTGATCGTAGAGCGGATGATCCGTGCTCGACGGGGCGATCAGCGGCGCGCCTTCGAGTTTCGGGCTCTGATCGTTCATGGCTGGCGTCCTTCCTTGGAATTCCGACCAAAGATATAAGAAATGCGCGGGCCGGGGTAAAGGCCCTGCGCCCGATCCGCGCCGCCTCCCTGACATGTCCGAGAGCGCTGCTGGACCCGGCGAGCCGCTGGTTTACTTCGCGCGCCATGAACGACACACCGCGCCCTCCAGACCGCCCGATTGCGCGCCTCTTGCGCCTTGTGCTGGGCAATTTCGATGCCCCGCCCGGCAAGCGTCGCATCGCGCTGGCCCTGGCCTATGGCGCGCTCTGTCATTTTGTCTTCGCGGCAGCGGTCCTCTGGATGTTCTGGACGCTCTACAACGGTATGACGACCGCCTTCGGCGCGGTGCCCTGGCCCTGGGCGGCGCTGACGAACCTTGCCCTGCTGCTGCAATTTCCGGTTCTGCATTCGCTCCTGCTGAACGGCAAATTCGCCTCCTGGCCGGCGCGCGTGTTCCCCGAGCCATACGGGCCGGTCCTTGCCTCGACGACATATACGATCTTTGCCTCGCTGCAGCTGCTGGCACTGTTCCTCCTCTGGACCCCGTCCGGCATCGTGTGGTGGCAAGCCGAGGGCGGCGCGAAGGTCGCGGTGACGCTGCTCAACTTCGGTGCATGGGGTTTTCTTATGAAATCCAACCTCGACGCGGGAGCCGAGCTGCAATCGGGTGCGCTCGGTTGGATGTCTCTGCTGCAAAAGCGCAAGCCCAACTATCCGGACATGCCCCAGACGGGCATCTTCCGTTTCATCCGCCAGCCGATCTATCTCGGCTTCGCGCTGACCCTCTGGACCGTGCCGACCTGGACGCCGGATCAGCTTGCGCTCGCGCTGGGCCTGACCGCCTATTGCGTCATCGCGCCGCGCCGGTTGAAGGAGCCGCGCTATCGTCGCCGCTTCGGCGCGCGCTATGAGACCTACCAGGAAAATACCGGCTACATGCTGCCGAAGCGGACGGGGACGCGATGAGCGAACAGAAGCGCAACAACCTGGCGATCTACGACGACGTCGCCGCCAAGTGGTGGTCCGACGAGATCCGGTGGGTCCGCACATTGAAGAACCTCGTGCCCGCGCGCATGCGATACTTCGACCGCTTCACTTCATGGGACGGGGCCAAGGTTCTCGATCTGGGTTGCGCCGGGGGCTTCATGGCCGAGGCGCTGGCGCGCCGCGGCGCGGATGTCACGGGGCTCGATCCGGCGGAAGACGCGATTGCGGCGGCCCGCGCCCATGCAGACGAAGAAGGTCTCGCAATCACCTATGATATCGGCACGGGCGAGGAGATGTCTTACCCGGACGCAGCCTTCGACGCGGTGGTCTGTGTCGATGTGCTCGAGCACGTGGCCGATCTGCAAAAAACCCTGAACCAGGTCGTGCGCGTCCTGAAACCCGGCGGGCGATTCTTCTTCGACACGATCAACCGCAACCGGATCGCGCGGCTCGCCGCGATCACCATCGCCGAAGACGTGGTCCGCATCCTGCCCAAGGGCACGCATGATCCCGAGATGTTCATCACGCCCGAAGATCTGCGCGCAGGCTTTGCCGCCGCCGGTTTGACCGATCTCGACATGACAGGCCTGGGCCCGCGCGGCATAAGCCGGCGCGGCGATCTGACCTTCGGCGCTCTGCCATTGAAAACCGTTCAATATATGGGCGTCGCGGAGAAACCGGCATGACGGTGGCGGCGCTTCTTGCAACCGCGCTCCTTTTCGGTGGCAGCGTGCTCTACTCCTTCGGCTTCGCCGCGTTCCTCTTCAAGAACCTCGAGGCACAGGAAGCAGGCTGGCTCCTGCGCCTGGCTTTCCCGCACTTTTATGTCTTTGTCATCGCGATTGCGTCCATCGCCGCCGCCTTGCGCCTGCCCACGGACGGCCTGTCCGCGATCATCCTGGCCGCCATTGCGCTTTCGACGATTCCGGCGCGGCAGATCCTCATGCCCGCGATCAACCGCGCCTCGGATGCCGGTGACAAAGCCCGCTTCGGCCGGTTGCACGGGGTGTCGGTCGCGCTCGGCCTCGTTCAGATCGCTGCGATGGCCTACGTTCTGACGCGCTTTGTCTAATCCTGTCTTTGGATTGGCGAAAATACCGCGGGAGCGCGAGGGCAGCGCCCTCGCCGCCGCGCCCGAGGCGCGGCGCGGGTCGCCTCGGGCCTTTGCCCGAGGCGAAACCCTTCAGAGGCCGATCATTTCCGCCTGGCGCACGATCACCTCGGCCTGCTTGATCGACGCGATATCGACGAGCCGCCCTTTATAGACCGTCGCGCCTTCGCCGCGCTTGGTGGCCTCTTCCATCGCCGTGAGGATCTCGCGCGCCTCGCTCACCGCCTCCTCCGACGGTGTGAAGACCTCGTTCGACAGCGCGACCTGCTTGGGATGGATCGCCCATTTGCCGACCATGCCGAGCGTCGCCGAGCGCCGCGCCTGTGCGCGGAAGCCCTCGTCGTCCGAGAAATCGCCGAACGGGCCATCGACCGGCAACACGCCATGCGTGCGGCAGGCCGCGACGATGGCCGCCTGCGCCCAGTGCCAGGGATCGGACCAGTACTGCTGACCCTCGCGGTGCATGTAATACCATTCCTGCGTGCCGCCGATCCCGGTTGTCGCCATGCCCATCGAGGCGGCGAAATCCGCAGCGCCGAGGCTCATCGCCTGAAGGCGTGGCGTCGCGGCGGCGATCTCCTCAACATGGGCAATGCCCGCAGCGCTCTCGATGATGACCTCGAAGCCGATCGTTTTCTTGCGCCCCTTGGCGCGCTCCACTGCCGTGACCAGCGCGTCGACCGCGTAGAGATCGCCGCAATTGCCGACTTTCGGGATCATGATCTGGTCGATCCGGTCGCTCGCCTGCTCGAGGATCTCCACGACATCGCGATACCAATAGGGCGTATCGAGCCCGTTGATCCGCACCGAGAGCGTTTTCTCGCCCCAGTCGATATCGCCGATAGCGGCAATGACATTGGCCCGGGCGGTGTCCTTGTCGTCCGGCGCGACCGAATCCTCGAGATCGAGATTGATGACGTCGGCCTCCGAGGCCGCCATCTTCTCGAAGATCGCCAGGCGTGAGCCGGGCCCGAAAAGCTGGCAGCGGTTGAGGCGGGCGGGCGGAGCGGGCTGGATACGGAAGGACATGTGGGTAATCTTCTTTCGTTTCGCGTTGCCTGAGGGCTATTATGTTGCGCCGCAGCATTCAAGCGGCTTTTCCGCAGCGCGTCAGGACCGCCTCTTTTCCGGGCAGCGCTCCCGCGGGAGCGCAGACCGGCGTTCGCCGGATCTTGCCGCCCCGGCCGCCTCGTCTACCTTGCGACGCAATGACACGCACGGGGGGCACGACCGATCCCCGCGCAAAAATCGTCGCAGAGATGCCGGTCTTGCGGGACAGGATTCGCAGAACCGGCGCTGCGGCGCATGAAAAACGAACGCAATTCGCAACGGGCTCGCCGATACCGAACGGCAAGCCGACGGAGGACAGACATGATCGAGACGCCATACCTTCTTTTCCTGGGCGATGCGCCCGACCCTCTTGCCGCCAAGGTCGCGCAAGGGATCAAGGATTGGCGGCCCGACAATTGTGTGGGTCAGATGCGGCTTGAGGGCTGCAACGCCGATATGGGCCTTGAGGACATGACCCTCGCAGAAGCCAAAGCCGCCGGTGCCAAGACGCTGGTGATCGGCGTTGCCAACCGGGGCGGCGTAATCTCGGACAAGTGGAAGGCCGTTCTGATGGACGCGCTCGACGAGGGGTTCGACCTTGCCAGCGGCCTGCACAACCTTCTTCGCGACGAACAAGAGCTGGCTGCGAAGGCCGCCGAGACCGGCCGCACCTTGCACGATGTCCGCATCCCGACGGTCAAGTATCCGATCGCCGACGGCAAGAAGCGGACCGGCAAGCGCGTGCTTGCGGTCGGCACCGATTGCTCCATCGGCAAGATGTACACCGCTCTCGCGCTCGATGCCGAGATGAAGGAACGGGGCATGAAATCCTCGTTCCGCGCGACAGGTCAGACAGGCATTCTCATCACCGGCGAGGGCGTGCCGCTCGACGCGGTGATCGCCGATTTCATGTCCGGTGCCGTGGAGTGGCTGACGCCCGACAACGATCCCGATCATTGGGACGTGATCGAGGGGCAGGGCAGCCTCTTCCACATCTCCTATTCCGGGGTGACGCTGGCGCTCATTCACGGCGGCCAGCCCGACGCGCTGATCCTCTGTCACGAGCCAACGCGCACGCATATGCGCGGTCTGCCCGATTACGCGCTGCCGAGCCTCGAGGATCTGCGCGATCTCGCCCTGGCGCTCGCGCGGGTTGCGAACGAGAAGTGCGAGGTGGTCGGCATCTCGGTCAATACCAAGGCGCTCGGCGAGGACGAGGCGAAAAGCTATCTCGCGGGTCTCGAGGAGAAGCTCGGCCTGCCCGCGGTCGATCCCTACCGCCACGGCGCAGGCAGGCTCGTCGACGCGCTGGCCACGATCTGAAGCAAGCCTAGAGCGGAGACGAAACATGACGATCACCGTCACCCGTGACGTGTTCAGGCTGGCGGAGGCCTTCACCATCAGCCGCGGCTCGCGCACCGAGGCGCAGGTCTTGACCGTTCGGATCACCCGCGACGGGGTGACAGGCTGGGGCGAATGCGTGCCGTATGCGCGCTACGACGAGACGCTGGACAGCGTGACCGCCGAGATCGAGGGGCTGCCGCAGGGCATCGACCGCACCGCCCTGCAAGAGGCGCTGCCCGCCGGTGCGGCGCGGAACGCTGTCGATTGCGCGCTCTGGGATCTTGAGGCGAAGGCGGCGGGTCGCCGCGTCTGGGAGCTTGCGGGCCTTGCTCGGCCTGGCCCCGAGATCACCGCCTATACGCTCTCGCTCGATACGCCCGACAAGATGGAAGCCTCGGCGCGGAAACACGCCCACAGACCGCTGCTCAAGATCAAGCTCGGCACCGAGGACGACATGGCCCGGCTCGAGGCCGTGCGGCGCGGCGCGCCCGAGGCGCGGATCATCGTCGATGCCAATGAAGGCTGGAGCACGGAGATCTATTCGGAGCTCGCGCCGCATCTTGCGCGCCTCGGCGTCGCGCTGGTGGAGCAACCCCTTCCGGCAGGCGATGACGAGGCGCTGGTCGGGCTCGACCGTCCGGTGCCGCTTTGCGCCGACGAGAGCTGCCATGATCGCGCGTCGCTGCCCGGTCTGCGCGGCAAGTACGATGTGGTGAACATCAAGCTCGACAAGACCGGCGGCCTGACCGAGGCGCTGCTTCTGAAAGAGCAGGCGCTGGTCGAAGGCTATGACGTGATGACCGGCTGCATGGTCGGCTCGTCTCTCGCGATGGCCCCGGCGGTGCTCGTGGCGCAAGGCGCGGTGGTGACCGATCTCGATGGCCCGCTTCTCTTGGCCGAGGACCGGGACGTGCCGCTCGTATTCGACGAAGAGGGTGTGCATCCTCCGGCGGCGGCGCTGTGGGGGTGAGGGCAGACGCCAACCTGATCGAACAGCGAGACGTCTGGACGGCCGCACGCGAGCAGTCTGTCTGCGAAGTTTCGCACTCTTGACGCGCCGCCCCGCGCCCGTGAAAACCGAGATCCGAACCTTCAGGAGACCCATCCCATGACCCGCACCGTCTACGTCAACGGCGAGTACCTGCCCGAACACGAGGCCAAGGTGTCGATCTTCGACCGAGCCTTCCTGATGGCGGACGGCGTCTACGAGGTGACGAGCGTTCTGGACGGCAAGCTCATCGACTTCGACGGACATGCGAAACGGCTCCAGCGCTCGCTCGACGAGCTCGACATGAAAAGCCCTGTGACGATGGACGAGCTGCTCGAGATCCACCGTGAACTCGTGCGTGTGAACGAAATCGACGAGGGTCTCGTCTACCTGCAGGTCACGCGCGGCGCGCCCGCCGACCGCGATTTCGTCTTTCCCGATCCCGAGACGACAGAGCCGACGCTGGTCCTTTTCACGCAGTCCAAGCCCGGCCTCGCCGACAGCCCGGCGGCAAAGCGCGGGATGAAGGTCATCTCCATCGAGGATCAACGCTGGGGCCGCCGCGACATCAAGACGGTGCAGCTGCTCTATCCGTCGATGGGCAAGATGATGGCCAAGAAGGCCGGGGCGGACGACGCCTGGATGGTCGAGGACGGCTTCGTTACGGAAGGCACCTCGAACAACGCCTACATCATCAAGGGCAACACGATCATCACCCGTGCGCTCTCGAACGACATCCTGCACGGCATTACCCGCGCCGCGGTGCTGCGCTTCGCCCGCGAGGCGCAAATGCAGGTCGAGGAGCGCAACTACACGATCGACGAGGCGAAAGAGGCAGATGAGGCGTTCATCACGTCTGCCTCGACTTTCGTGATGCCGGTGATCGAGATCGACGGCACGCCCGTGGGCGAAGGTACGCCGGGTCCGCGCGCCGCGCGTCTGCGCGAGATCTATCTCGAGGAAAGCCGCAAGGCCGCGATCTGATGCGTCAGTCGAAGTAGCTTGCCGCGATCTCGGCAAGCCGCTCGGCCGACAGGTTCGGTGGAACGAGGGTGCGAAGCGCGCCGGCGCCTCAGAGCACGTCCGCATGGCTACCATGAGCATGGACGGGCGGGCCGTGAGGCTCACGAGACAGCACCTCCGCTTCCACCGCGAAACACGGCCTGATGTGCGGTCAGCGGCGCGCGGATCGTCGCGATACTGTCCCGTTCGGGATCGATTGTGACCATGAGCGGAACCGCCACGATGCCGAGCGCCGTCTTGCGCGAGAACGGGCGCTGCCGGCAGCGACAGACCTGCGGCAAAAAGTGACGTGAACTTCATGTGGGTGTCCCAGCGTTCCCTCGAGGAAGGTTGGGCCCGCCGCGGCGAAACGACGTTGACGATCTCGTGCAGGACGCCGGGCCAGCGAGGCCGGTCTCGCAGTGGAACCCGGCGTCTTCGGGTCTACCTGTCACCACGACGAAAAGGAGGCATCATGTCCAAGACCATCCTCTACGGCTTCAACGGCTCGACCTATGTGCGAACGACGCGAATTGTCATGCGGCGCAAGGGTGTCGAGTACGACCAGGTCCCTGTCGATGTGCTCGAAGGCGAGCCGAAACAACCCGAACATCTCGAGCGGCACCCTTTCGGCAAGGTGCCGGTGCTCGACATCGACGGGCACCGCATCCGCGAGACCGATGCGATCGTGCGCTACATCGAAGCGACCCGCGACGGACCCACGGCGATGCCCGAGGACGCCTGGGACCGCGCCCGCATGGACGAGATCATCTCGCTCATTCACGGTTACGGCTATGACGCGCTCGTCGGTGCGGCCTTCTATCACCTGATGCCCGGTTTCATCGGCGACCCGGACGAGGCGCAGCATCACAAGACGGTCGAGACGGCCAAGACCTTCATGCGCCTTGTCGGCGAGATACGGGGCGATGATCCCTGGCTCGCAGGGGACAGCGTGAGCCTCGCCGACTACTATCTCGCGCCGCTTGTCTTCTATATCGGCCTGACGCCGCACCGGCACGAGTTCCTCGAAGCGGGCGGCTTGTCGGAGTGGTGGTCCAGCATCTCGGACGATCCCGATTTCGCCGCGACCGAGCCCGATATGGGTTGAGCCGCACAAAGGCCGCCGGCGCGCTGGACAAGGTGCCGCGCGGCCTTTGACATCGCTTGCATAGCCCCCCATTTTTACGGATAAGCCCATCTTGAAGACGGAGGTCACTCATGCGCGCACGCATCTATCAGCCCGCCAAGACGGCCATGTCCTCGGGCTGGGCGAAAACAAAGCACTGGGTTCTCGAGTTCGTGCCGGAAAGCCCGCGCACGGTCGATCCGCTCATGGGCTGGACCTCGTCGGATGACACGCAGGCACAGGTTCGGATGACCTTCGAGACCAAGGAAGCCGCTGTGGAATATGCCCGCGATCACGGCATCGACGCACAGGTCTTCGAGCCGAAGCGGCGCAAGCATAACGTGCGCCCGCGTGGCTACGCGGAGAATTTCGCCTATCACCGCCGGTCGGCCTGGACGCACTGAGCGTTACCGACCGGACCGACAAACAGATGAGCCGCGTCGCGCAAAGCACTGACGCGGCTTTCTTTTATTTTCCGGTCGGTCGGGCGCCCCAGGATGTTTTTCACAAGCCCGCCATTGCGTTTGTCGCACCTCACTCAGCAGTGATCCGCCGAAACATCGCTCGACGCGACGTAAAGATCTTCCTTAGGTTGCGGCCATTCTTGGTCTTGCTACGCTTTGTGCAGTTTCGGCCACGCGACCCTTTAGGTCCGACGCCGGAGAACCTTTTCCGATACAGGGAGAAAGATTTGACCCGCATCACGCGATTGACCCTGACGGCATTGCTGTCGAGCACCGTTCTGACCGGTGCAGCCACCGCCGCCTTCGCCCAGGACACGCATCCTGAAACCGGCGAGGAACTGGCGGAAGACCAGACTTTTACCTATCGCCTGCTTGACGATGTCAGCTCCCTCGATCCGCAGATCGTCGAGGACGTGGACGGCTCCGACGTCGTTCGCGACCTGTTCGAAGGTCTGATGAACCAGGACGCGCAGGGCAACCTCGTGCCGGGCGTTGCCACGGGCTACGAGGTCAGCGACGACAACCTCACCTATACCTTCACCCTCCGGGAAGATGCGCGCTGGTCGAATGGCGAGCCGGTCACCGCCGAGGATTTCGTCTACGCCTGGCGTCGCGCGGCCGATCCCGCGACCGCTTCGCCGTATCAGTGGTTCATGGAGCTGATGTCCATCGAGGGCGCGTCCGAGGTCATCTCCGGGGATGCCGAGCCCGACACGCTGGGCGTCCGCGCGATCGATCCGCAGACCTTCGAAGTCACGCTGACGACGCCGCTGCCGTATTTCGCGCAGATGACAACGCACTCGACCACCTTCCCGACGCCGCAATCGGTGATCGAGGAGCACGGCAACTCCTGGACCCAGCCCGAGAATATCGTCTCGAACGGTGCCTATGTTCTGACCGAGTATCGCCCCGGCGAGCGGATCGTGCGCGAGCGCAACGAGGAATACTGGAACAACGAGGAGACGATCCTCGACCGCACCGTCGGCCTCATCATCAACGACGAGAACGTGGCGCTGACACGCTACCTCGCAGGTGAGCTCGACCGGACGGAGATCCCCGCCGGCCAGTTCCAGCGGCTGAGCGAAGAATACCCCGAAGAGGCAACGAGCTTCCCGCGCCTGTGCAACTACTACTATACCTTCAACCTCAGCGATTCGGGCCCCGAGGCGTTCAAGGATCCGAATGTCCGCAAGGCGCTGGCGCTCGCGGTCGACCGCGACATCATCGTGAACAACGTCAAGGGCGGGGGCTGGCCGCCGGCTTATACCTTCACGCCCGATGCGGTCGCGGGCTTCTCCCCGCCGACGACCGAAATGGCCGAGATGACCCAGGCCGAGCGTGACGAACGCGCCAAAGAGCTTCTGGCCGAGGCCGGCTACGGCGAGGACAACCCGCTCGAGTTCGACATGATCTACAACACCGACGAGGCGCACCAGAAGATCGCCGTCGTCATGAGCCAGATGTGGAAGCAGAAGCTCGGTGTCGAGACCAACCTGTCGAACATGGAGTGGAAGGTCTTCCTCGAGACACGCGGCCAGCAGGATTTCGATCTCGCGCGCGGCGCATGGTGCGGTGACTACAACGAGGCATCGACCTTCCTCGACCTGCTCGATACCGATTCGGGCTACAATGACGGTAAGTACTCCAACCCCGACTACGACGCCCTTCTCGAAGAGGCGAAGACGGCCGAGGATACCACGCCGCTCTACACCGAGGCCGAGGAGATCATCGCCGAGGACATGCCGGTGATCCCGATCTACCATTATGCGGGCGTCTACATGCTCGACAGCGATGTCGGGAACTGGCCCACCGAGAACGTGGAGCAGAACTGGTACTCGCGTAACCTCTACAAGATCGCCGAGTAAGCACACCCGGTCCGAGCGCCGCCCTGCATTCTCCGACACGGGGGATCGGGCGGCGCTCTCGTTTTTCGCGGATTTCGTCACATGCTGCTTTATACCCTTCGCCGCCTCCTGGTCGCGATTCCGACGATCCTTTTGCTGGTGATCGCGGCCTTCTTCATGATGCATCTCGCGCCCGGCGGGCCCTTCACCTCCGAGCGGCCGCTGCCGCCCGAGGTAATGGCCAATATCCAGGCGCAATACGGTCTCGACCAGCCGCTGTGGAAACAGCTCTGGGACTACTTCTTCAACATCGTCGTCAATTTCGACTTCGGCCCCTCCTTCGTGCAGAAGGACCGCTCGGTGAATGACGTGATCGCGCAAGGCTTTCCGATCTCGCTGACCTACGGCGCGCTGTCCTTCCTCGCGGCCACGGTGATTGGCGTGATCCTCGGCATCGCGGCGGCGATCCGGCACAACAGCTGGGTCGATTACTCGGCGGTCTCGCTCGGTATCGCGGCGCAGGCCCTTCCGAATTTCATCATGGGTCCGATCCTGATCCTCGTCTTCACGCTCTGGCTGGGCCTTCTGCCGGGCGGCGGCTGGAATGGCGGTCAGTGGGAATATCTCATCATGCCGGTCATTGCGCTCGCCACCTCTTATATCGGGTCGATCGCGCGGATCACGCGCTCCTCGATGCTCGAAGTGATGAACTCGAACTTCATCCGAACCGCGCGGGCCAAAGGGCTGCCGGACCGCACGATCATCTGGCGGCACGCGATGAAGCCGACGCTGTTGCCGGTCGTCTCCTACCTGGGGCCGGTCTTCGTCTACGTGCTGACGGGCTCGGTCTTCGTGGATCTTTACTTCTCCACCGGGGGTCTCGGGCAGTCCTATGTCAGCTCAGCGCTGACGCGGGATTACGCGGTGCTTCTCGGCATCACGATCCTTTACGGCGCGCTGACCGTGATCGTGAACCTTCTCACCGACCTGGCCTATGCCTGGTTCGATCCGAAAATCCGGTACTGAGGGGCGGGCAATGTTTGGTAGATCTGAAAAAGCCGCTGCACTCTCGGCGGACATCACCGATTTCAAGGCCGTTCGCGGCCGGTCGCTCTTTCGCGATGCGATGGGGCGCTTCGTGCGCAACAAGGCGGCGATGGCGAGTGTCGTCATCCTGACGCTGATCGTGGCCTTCGTCATCTTTGGCCCGCTTTTCGCGGTCTGGGACAACGAAGAGATCGACTGGGCGAACATGGGCGATATCCGCCGCATGGGCGCACCGTCGCTCGAGAACGGGCATTATTTCGGCCTCGACGAGCTTGGCCGGGATCTATACTCGCGCACGATCCAGGCGACCCGCACATCGCTGCTCGTGGGTCTCATCGGGGCGACGATGGCCCTGATCGTCGGCACAGCCTGGGGCGTCATCGCGGGCTTTTACGGCGGACGGCTCGACAGCGTGATGATGCGCTTTGTCGACATCCTGCTCGCGATCCCGCTGACGCTTGTCCTCATCTTGATCCTCGTCGTGGCAGGACGCAGCTTCATCGCGCTTTTCCTCGCGCTCGGCGCCGTGTCGTGGCTGACGATGGCGCGGATCGTGCGGGGGCAGACGCTGACCCTGAAGACGCGCGAGTTCATCGAGGCCGCGCGGGCAGGGGGCGTCTCCGAACCTGCGATCATCTTCCGGCATATCCTGCCGAACCTCATCGGGGTGGTGATCGTCTACGCCTCGCTTCTCGTGCCCGAGATGATCCTTGCCGAAAGCTTCATCTCCTTCCTCGGCCTTGGCATCTCCGAGCCGATGACCTCGCTCGGCAGGCTCATCGCCGAAGGGGCCGGAACGATGGCCTATGGCACGCTTTGGCAGCTGATGTTCCCCTTGTTCTTCTACGTCACGATCATCATCACGATGTTCTTCATCGGTGATGGCCTTCGTGACGCGCTCGATCCGAAGGATCGCTGACATGACCGATGTGACACAGACCTCGACGGCCGGCAGCATCCTGTCGGTGAAAGACCTAAAGGTCGGATTCGAGACGCCAGACGGGACCGTCGAGGCGGTAAAGGGCGTCTCCTTCGACATCCGTGCGGGCGAATGCCTCGGCATCGTGGGCGAGTCGGGCTCCGGCAAGAGCCAGAGCTTCATGGCCGCGATGGGACTTCTGCCGCCGAACGGACGCGCGACGGGATCGGTGAGCCTGCAGGGGCACGAGATCCTCGGCCAGCCGATCTCGCATCTCAACCGCGTGCGCGGGGCCGATGTTGGCATGATCTTCCAGGATCCGCTCACCGCGCTCACGCCGCATCTGAAGGTCGGCGACCAGATGGCCGAGGTTCTGAAGGTCCACAAGGGCCTGACCGGACGCGCGGCCCGGCGCCATTGCCTCGACTGGCTCGAGCGCGTGCGTATTCCCGAGGCGGAACGGCGTCTCGGGCAATATCCGCACGAATTGTCGGGCGGGATGCGCCAGCGGGTGATGATCGCGCAGGCCATGCTCTGCGAGCCGAAGCTTCTGATCGCGGACGAGCCGACGACCGCCCTCGACGTGACGGTGCAGGCCGAGGTGCTCGACCTCATGGACAATCTCAAGCACGAGCTCGGCACGGCGATCGCGCTCATCACCCACGACATGGGCGTCGTGGCGCGGATGTGCGATCGCATCAAGGTCATGCGGTTCGGCGAATTCGTGGAGGACGGCTCGGTCGACGATGTGTTCTCGAACCCGCAGCACGCCTATACGCGCCGGCTGCTCGAGGCGATGCCGCGGATCGACAAGGGCGATGCCGGCGGCCAGGTCGCAGGCGAGGAGATCCTGCGCGTCGAGGATCTGAAAGTGCATTTCCCGGTCAGCGTGAAGGGTGGCCTTTTCGGGCGCACCGTGCCCCTGCGCGCGGTCAACGGCGTCAGCTTTGGCGTACGCGGCGGCGAGACGCTGGGCATTGTGGGCGAGTCGGGTTGCGGCAAGTCCACGCTCGCGCGCGCGGTCCTGCGGCTCATCGAGCCGTCCGATGGCAGCGTGAGCTGGCTCGGCAGCCCGCTCCACGCCTTCGACAAGTCCGCGCTGAAATCGGCGCGAAAGGATCTGCAGATCGTCTTCCAGGATCCGCTCGCGAGTCTCGATCCACGCATGACCATCGCCGACAGCATCGCCGAGCCGCTCAAGACCTTCCGCCCCGATCTCACGCGCCGCGAGCGCCACGACGAGGTCATCGCGATGATGGAGCGGGTCGGGCTCGAGCGCGAGAAGTTCAACCGCTATCCGCACGAGCTCTCGGGCGGGCAGAACCAACGCGTCGGCATTGCGCGGGCGATGATCAACAAGCCCAAGCTCATCATCTGCGACGAGGCGGTCTCCGCGCTCGACGTGTCTATCCAGGCGCAGATCGTGACGCTGCTGAAAGAGCTTCAGGCCGAGTTCGGCATGTCGATGCTTTTCATCAGTCACGATCTGTCGGTGGTGCGCGAGATCTCCAACCGGATCATGGTGCTGTATCTCGGCCGGATCGTGGAGATGGGGGAGGCCGACACGATCTGCGCGCGGCCGGTTCATCCCTATACCCGCTCGCTGATCTCGGCGGTGCCGGTGCCCGATCCGCAGGTCGAACGCATTCGCCAGCGCATTCGCCTGCCGGGCGAATTGCCCTCGCCGCTCGATACCAAGGCGGCGTTGCGGTTCCTGCCTTCCAAGCTTGAAGCGGGAGAGACCGATTACGTGCCCGAGCTGCGCGAGATCGCGCCGGGCCATTTCGTGGCGGAGCATGACGATCTCGAGGTCATCATGAAGTCCGAGGCGGCCTGACGGGCAATCGCACACCCGGACAAGAAAAAAGCCCGCCGGTCTGGCGGGCTTTCTTCGTTTCAGGAATGGTTTACGCCGCCACGTCGTAGCGGTCGAGCATCATCACCTTGGACCAGGCGGCGACGAAATCCTTCACGAGCCGTGCCTCGCCGTCGCTTGCGCCATAGACTTCGGCGATCTGGCGCAGCTGGCTGTTCGAGCCGAAGACAAGATCGCAGCGCGTGGCGGTGAATGCAGTTTCGCCACCCTCTCGCGTCTTGATATCGAACAGCATCTCGCTCTCGTCCTGCGGCACCCATTCGTAGTCCATGCTGGTCAGAACGTCGAAGAAGTCATTCGACAGAACCCCCGGCCGATCAGTGAAGAGCCCATGCTTGGAGCCGTCCCAGTTCTGGTCGAGTACCTTGAGCCCGCCTGCAAGCGCCGTCCATTCCGGCGCGGTCAGCGTCAGGAGCGCCGCGCGGTCGAGAAAGATCTGCTCGGGCGAGATATCGTAGCCGATATCCGTGCGGTGGTAGTTGCGAAACCCGTCCGAGACCGGCTGCAACCATTGGAACGTCTCGTCCGTCCATTCTTGGCTTGCATCCATACGGCCGGGCGTGAAGGGCACCTCGACATCGTGGCCTGCATCTTTCGCGGCCTTCTCGACCGCTGCCGCGCCGCCGAGGACGATGAGGTCGGCCATAGAGACGCGCTTGCCGCCGGTTTGGGCCGCGTTGAACTCGGTCTGGATCTTCTCCAGCGCCGCGATCACCTCCGCGAGCTCAGCCGGACGGTTCACTTCCCAATCCTTCTGCGGCCAGAGCATCACCCGCGCGCCGTTCGCACCGCCGCGCTTGTCGCTGTCGCGATAGTTCGATGCCGATGCCCAGGCGGCCGAGACGAGCGCGGGCACGCCAAGTCCTGTTCCGAGTATCTTCGCCTTCAGATCCGCGATGTCCGAGGCATCGACCACCTCGTGATCGAGCGCCGGGATCGGATCCTGCCAGGGCAGGTCTTCTTCGGCGACCTCGGGGCCGAGATACCGGACCTTTGGGCCCATGTCGCGATGGGTGAGCTTGTACCAGGCGCGGGCGAAGGCGTCCGAGAAGTAGTCGAAATCATTGAGAAATTTCTCGCAGATCTTGCGATATTCGGGGTCTTCCTTGAGCGCGATGTCCGAAGTCATCATCATGAGCGGGTGCTCGACACCGTCAAGATGCGCGTCCGGCGTCTTGGGCGCATCGGGATCTTTCGGCTTCCACTGGATTGCGCCTGCGGGGGAGGAGGTCTGCTCCCACTCATAGGCGAAAAGGTTGGTCAGGTAGTCGTTGTCCCATTTCGTCGGATTGGGGGTCCACGACCCTTCGATCCCGTTGGTCATCGTGTACTCGGCAAAGCCGGTGCCTTCGGGATTCATCCAGCCCATGCCCATCGCCTGCATCGGTGCGCCCTCGGGGGCGGGGCCGATCTTGTCGGCACTGACCGCGCCGTGCGACTTTCCGAACGCGTGACCGCCCGCGATGAGCGCAACCGTCTCCTCGTCGTTCATCGCCATCCGGGCGAAGCTTTCGCGAATATCGCGCGCGCTCTCGAGCGGGTTGCCGTTGCCGCGCGGACCTTCCGGGTCGACATAGATCAGAGCCTGGTGCGTTGCGCCGAGCGGATTTTCGAGCTCGTAATAATCCTCGTCCGGCTCTCCGTTCCAGCGCATGGTTCGGGTGACCATCTGGTTCGGATGCCCTTCGAGCGGCCCCGGCGCGGTCTCGGACGGCTTCTTGCCGTTCCAGCCTTCAGGCCCCCAATAGGTCGCGCGGTCCGGCTCCCAGGCATCGATGCGCCCGCCGCCGAAACCGAAGGTCTTGAACCCCATGATCTCCAGCGCGCAATTGCCGGTCAGCACGATCAGGTCGGCCCAGCTCAGCGCGGCACCGTATTTTTTCTTGATGGGCCAGAGCAGGCGACGCGACTTGTCGATATTGCCGTTGTCCCACCACGAATTGATCGGCGCGAAGCGCTGCATCGCCTCGCCAGCGCCGCCACGCCCGTCCGCGATCCGGTACGTGCCCGCGGAATGCCAAGCCATGCGGATCATCTGCGGGCCGTAATTGCCGTAGTCTGACGGCCACCAGGAGACCGAAGAGGTCAGCAGCCCCTTGATCTCGCGCTTGAGCTCCAGCAAGTCGATCTTCGAGAACGCCTCGGCATAATCGAAGGATGTCCCGAGGGGATCCGCCTCGGCGGGGTTCTGGTGCAGTAGTTCGACCTTCAGCCGGTTCGGCCACCAATGGTCGAGCTGCGGCTCGGAGCCGATCGCTCCGCCGACCCGGTCGCCGCGAAACGGGCAGCGCCCTTCGGTCTGTGCGTTATCTTTCATGAGGCTGGTCCTTCTGAGCATTCCTTGAGCCGCGATGGCGTGGCATCCAGTGATCCCCGCGCACGGCTCTTGAGGGCAACACATGAGGCGCGCATTCGGTTCGTCCAGCCTCGGAAACGTGAGGAGGCCCGCACGCTCTTGCCTCGCGTCGTCTTTCGCGGCATCACCGAGGCCGTGCGGTCCCTTAGCTCAACTGGATAGAGCAGCTGACTTCTAATCAGCAGGTTGAGGGTTCGAGTCCTTCAGGGATCGCCAGAACAGCCTTTTCCAAGCTGAGCCCTTGACCGCTTGCGCGGCCTGCGTCCTACTTCGCACAAGCGTAGGAGGGGCGCATGGCGATACCGATCCAGCCAACAGGACCGACCGAGGCTGACGCGATCCGCGCCGCGGCGTTTCTGGCGCGTATCGTGAACGGGGAGAGCGAGTTCGCGCCCGGTTTCGCAGACCCCTCCGTGGAGAACGGATATGGCGACGATTACGCGGGCTTCATTGCCGCTGCGACAGCGGATGCGCCGGGCGGCTCCTGGCATGTTCTGAGCGCGGAGGATTTTCCGCCGGGCAGCTTCGGCGCGGACGTGCGCTACACCGAGGGCGGGCTCTATGTCGGCGGGCCGCGCAACGGGGCCGAGGCCTTGGCGGTGCAGGCAGAGATCGGCGGCGAGACCGTGCTGATCTTGACCTTCCGAGGCTCGGACGGTGTGGACGCGCTACTCGGCCAGACCTTCACCGCCCAAGGCGCTGCGGCGTATTACGACGACCTGTCTCCGATCATCGAGGCGGCGGCGCTTTATGCGGGCGATCCCGCGAACGGGATCGATGCGGTGATCGTGGCAGGGCACAGCCTCGGCGCGACGATGGCCGACATTTTCACGCTGACAGATGCCGATCTTTTCGCCGGGCTCCCTCTGACGGTTGTGTCGATCGCCTCCGCAGGCATCCCTCCCGGCCTTTTCCCCGATGCAACCGGTCCGTTGACCGCGCCGGAGGCCGTCACGCATATCGGCATCGGGCATGCCGGCGATCCGATCCGCTTTCCCGAGGCAGAGCCACTTCTGATCAACCAGGTATTGGTCAACAATCTGCATTTCGCGCCCGACATCGTGATCGAATTGCCGAGCGTCGACACCGATGTCCGGGGCGATCCGCCCTTCGGGGCGGAGCACAGCTCGGTTCTCTACTGGGAAAATCTCGCTGCGCTCACCGATGATCCTCTTTTCGAGTTCTACGAGGATCAGACGCTGATCTTCGGCGCATCGGACTACGCGACGGTCCCAGACTACAGCGGAGAGGGCACGCTGCCTTCCGGCGAGGTCATCGGCGCGGAGGGCTTTTCCGTGGACGATGACGCGCCGGGGCTCCTCGGAACGGAAGGCGATGATTTCATCCTCGGGCTCGACGGCGACGACCGGCTGCTCGGGCGCGCTGGCGATGATCTTCTGTCCGGTGGAGAGGGCGCGGATACGCTCATCGGCGGGGCGGGCGATGATGTCCTTCTCTTGCGTACGGGCGATGCCGCATCCGGCGGCAGCGGCGCGGATCGGTTCATCGCCGATGCCGGAGCGGACAGCGCGCTGATCCTCGGTTTCGATCCGGGCGCTGACGTGATCGACCTTGCGCTGACCGGCGCGGAGGAGGCAGATCTTGTGATCCGATCCGGCGCATTCGTGGCGCATGTCGATTACGGATCCGGCGCGCTCACGCTCTTCGGCGCCGGCACGAGCCTTGTCTCGCCCGAGGATTTCGTCTTCGCCGAGCCCGAGCTTCTGGTCTAGGCGGCGGGCAGGTCCACCGCCTCGACCGACAGAATTGTAGGCAGATGGCGCGCGATCTCGGACCAGCTCTCGCCCGCGTCGTGGCTGGCGAAGAGAGACCCGGTATTGGTGCCGAAATAAATACCGAGGCTTTCCTTGCCGCCCGTGGACATCGCCTGCCGCAGAACCGTGAAATAACAGTTCTTCTCAGGCAGTCCGGCCTGGTGCTTCGTCCAGGAGGCGCCTCCATCCCGGGTGCGCCACACCGCCGCCGAGGCGTCCGGCGGAAAGCGCCCGGCCATGTCGCCATTGAGCGGGATTACCCAGGCCGTGTCGGGGTCGTCTGGATGCGAAGCGATGGGAAAGCCGAAGGTCGAGGGCAGGCCCTGACCCACATTCTCCCACGAGCGGCCGCCATCGGCCGACCGATAAGTGCCGTGGTGGTTTTGCTGCCAGATCACGTCGCCCGCGGCAGAGGCCGCGCGCACCATGTTGTGCACGCAAAAACCGATGTCCTCGGCGGTGCCGGCGGCGGGGTGGGCGGAGACCTCTGAGGGTGTATTCGCACGCCGGACCCGCCGTTCCCAGCTGTCGCCACCATCCTCGGAGGCGAAAACGCCTGCCGCGGAGATTCCGACCCAGAGCTTCGCGGCATCGCGCGGATCGGTCAGGATCGTGTGCAATGTCAGACCCGCCGCGCCGGGAGCCCAGTCGGTTGCGGTGGGATGGTCGGTCAGCGCATCGAGCGCGTGCCACGTCTCTCCGCCATCGGTGCTCTTGAGAAGCGTTGCGGGCTTGGCCCCGGCATAAAGCGCATCGCCCGAGAGATGCAGCGACCAGATCGCATGCAGCCTGTCCGCGAAGGGCGCATCGCGCACGGGCTCGAGCCCGAACATCTCGCGTGCGCTTTCGTCGGCCTCGAGCCAGCTGTCTATCTCACCGGTGGACAGCTTGGCGAGCCGCCAGTTTTGTCCCCCATCGCTCGAGCGGAAGACGCCCGCGCCAAGAAAGTCGTTGCCTCCACCGGCCCAGATCGTGCCGGTCTCAGGGCAGCCGGCCATGTGATTTATCGGCCAGCCTTCGCAATGCGGGCCGGAGATTTGCCAGTCCGTGCCCGTGTCTTGGGTCAGAACGAATGCGCCTTTGGTGGTGCCGACAAGAAGATGGGTCATGCTGCGGCCTCTCGTGCAGGACCACCCCAGCATATCACGACGGGCGCGCGCACAGGCATGAGAAATCGGGCCGGAACCCCTCCGGGGTCACTCCGTCGCTTCGGTTTCCGTCGGCGATCCGCTATTGCGCGGCCCGGCGTCGCCCAGGCGCACGGCGGAGTTGCTCGCCGTCCGGTCGGCGGCTGAGAAACCGTAAGCGTTCAGCCCGAACCAGGCTCCGACAGACACGACGGCGATAGCGACAAAACCCAGGATCATGGCTTTCATTCTTGGTCCTCCGTGGGGGCGGTCTCCTGGCGCAGATAGGCGATCAAATCCGCCCGATCCTCTGCGCCCGTGATCCGCTGCATGGGCATTTTCGTGCCCGGAATATAATGTTCCGGGCCGATATCGAAGAGGGCATCAACGGTCTCTTCCGTCCAAACGAGGTCGGAGCCTTCGAGCGCGTCGGAATAGGTGTAATCGTCGACGGTGCCCGCGCGGCGCCCGAAGAGATCATGCAAGGACGGGCCCGCGCGGCGCGCCGAGCCGGGGGTGAGGGTGTGGCAGATCGAGCATTTGCGTTTGAACTGTCGCTCGCCGTTCGGCATCTCGTCGGGATCGCTGAGGAAGGCGGCATCCTCTGTCTGCATCTGCTCTTGGTCGGAGAGGGTCGCGACCGGCCAGGCATGGACCGCAGTATCGAGCCCGGCGGCATAAAGCATCTCGCTCGATGGCGCGAAAGCCAATGCCCAGATCGGCCCGCGTGTGGCTGCGCGGAAGTCCCGCTCGATGCTCCAATCCTCGGTTGCGATCACCGAGATGAAGCCCTCGCCGTCGCCAATGGCCAGCCGTGCGCCGTCCTGCGAACGCGCCAGCGCCAGGATCGGTCGACGGTCGAGGGTGAGGTCGGCAAGCGATCTACCCGTCCCCAGCTCGATCACCCGCGTGACGCCATCGACCGCGCCATAGGCGAGCCAACCTGCGCCTTCATCGAGGACGAGCTCGTTGAGGCCGAAGCCGTGTTCGACGACGCGTGTTTGCTCTGTCCCGGTGTCGACAGCCCAAGTGCGGATCGTGCCGTCGGCGGAAGCCGAGTAGAGAAGGGCGCCGCCATCTGCGAAAGCCACGTCGTTGACGGGCCCGTCATGGCCCAAAAGAAAGCGCGGCGCGCCGCCGCCCCTGGGCCAGAGGCCGACTGACCCGTCCCAGCTCGCCGAGGCGATGAATTCCTCCGAGGAGGCGAGGGCCATGACCTTGCCCTGATGTCCTTCGAGCCGCTCCGAGCCGCCCGAGACGAGATCCCAGCGAATGAGGTCGAAATCGTCCGCGCCCGAGACAAGCGCGCGGTCGGAGAGGAAGTGCACGGTATTCACGGCGGCCTCGTGACCGTCCTGCCAAGCGGGCTCCGCATCGCTCCAGAGCCCGACCGCGTTGTCGAAGCTTGCCGTCGCAACCTTCCCGGAAGAGCCAACGGCAATATCCATCACGGGACCGCCATGCCCCTCAAGGCGGTGATACTCCTCGGCTGCGACTGGCAGGGCGCAACCGAGGCTCAGGGCGAAAAGAACGCCGCGCATGGGTTCATTCCGCCGGGGCGGTGCTGCCTTCGGGCTGTTTCACCTCACCTTTCGCGAGCTTCTTCTCGGCCCAGATGGAGTGGTGCTCGCGCGCCCATTGCTCTTCGACCTGGCCGGAGCCCATCGCGTCGAACGCGCCCTCCATGCCGATCGAGCCGATGTAGATATGCGCGAGGATCACAGCCATCATCACGAAGGCGACGATGGCGTGCCAGAGCTGCGCGAACTGCATTTCTTCCTGCGGTTCTAGATCGGTCGGGAACGCCTCCATCCCGAAGAGCGACGGCACGCCCCAGGAATTGAGGTGTTCGAAGGTCGGCTCGAAAAGCGTGATCTGGAACGGGAAGAGGAGCGCGAGCCCCGAGGCCGACACCGACGCGCCGAAAAGCACCACGACCCAGAAGATCATCTTCTGGCCCGCATTGAACTTCTTCGCGGGCGGATGACCCTTGATGAGCAGGCCGCCACCCTTCGCGATCCACTTGATATCGGTCTTGTCGGGTATGTTGTGCGCGACCCACATCACGAAGACCATCACGAGACCCAGCATGAACGCCCACGCGACGTTGTTATGCAGCCATTTCGAAGCAATCGCGATGTCCGAGAACAGGTTCAGCCCGAGGATCGGGATCAGGAACTCGCGTCCCATCAGCGTTATCAGCCCCGTGATCCCGAGTATGATGAACGACCCCGCGATCAGCCAGTGTCCGAAGCGTTCGATCCCGGTGAAGCGTTCGATCCGGCGGCCGGTTTTCTGTCCATCGATTTCGATGCGGCCTTTGACGAAATAGAACAGAGCCAGCAGGGCCAGCGTGCCCAGAAGAAGGTACCCGCCCCAATGCAGGACCGGCCCTTCGCGCAGCTCGAGCCACCATTGCCCGCCATCCTGCATGATGACGTTGGAGGCCGGACCCCGCGCTTGCGTCGTGATCTCGCGCTCGTCGAAGCGGAAGGCGCGCCAAAGATCCGCGTCGGAGGATCCGCCGAGCGTGCCGAGCGGGCCATCCGCGCCCGCCGAGGGATCGGCCTCCTCGCCCACGAGCGTGCGCCGTGCCGGAGTGTCGCTCGAAGAGAGGCCCTCCTGTCGCCGAAGGATGTCCTCGAGCGTGGTGGTCGCCTGATCCGGCGTGGCCTGTTGCACCTCGGGGTCGACCGCCTGTGCGGTGACGCTTCCGGGAAGCGCGAGTGCAATCGTCAGACTGAACAGAAGCGATTTCAGGAAAGGCATCATAGGTATCCTCTGGATTCATCGCCGTGACTGGGATGGGTCGGAACGGCCTTGCCTGAGGCCGCTCGGAGTCATCCGCCGAAAGCTGTATCCGCTCTGACAAATCGGGGCCGGCCTTGCGACCGGCCCCCGTGACTGCGTGCCGAAGGAACTACTGGCCCTTCTGGTCGTAGGCCGTGCCCCAGCCCCATGCGCCCGAGCCGAAGCCGCGGGCGACGACGCGTTCGCGGTAGATGTCCGAGACGACATCGCCGTCACCGGCCAGAAGCGCCTTTGTGGAGCACATCTCGGCGCAGATCGGCAGTTTGCCTTCCGCGATGCGGTTGCGGCCATATTTCTGGAACTCCGCCTGCGACATGTCCTCTTCGGGACCGCCGGCGCAGAAGGTGCACTTGTCCATCTTGCCGCGGCTGCCGAAATTGCCCGCTTGCGGGTATTGCGGCGCGCCGAAGGGGCAGGCGTAGAAGCAGTAACCGCAGCCGATGCAGAGGTCCTTGGAGTGCAGGACGACGCCATCGGCGGTCTGGTAGAAGCAATCCACCGGGCAGACCGCCATGCAGGGTGCGTCAGAGCAATGCATGCAGGCAACCGAGATCGAGCGCTCGCCCGGCTGGCCGTCCTGGATCGTCACAACGCGGCGGCGGTTGATGCCCCAGGGGACCTCGTGCTCGTTTTTACAAGCCGTTACGCAGGCGTTGCATTCGATGCAGCGTTCGGCGTCACAGAGAAATTTTGCGCGTGCCATTTTTCTTGATCCTCCTTACGCGGCCTCGATGCGGCAAAGCGTGGCTTTGGTTTCCTGCATCTGCGTGACCGAGTCGTAGCCGTAGGTTTGTGCGGTGTTTGTGGATTCGCCGAGCACGTAGGGATCGGCGCCCTCCGGATAGTAGGAGCGGCGATCCTCGCCCTGCCAGAAGCCGCCGAAGTGGAACGGCATGAAGGCGACACCCGGCGCGACACGTTCGGTGACCATGGCCATAACGCGGATCTTGCCTCCGTTCGGGCCGTAGACCCAGACCTGGTTGCCGTCGCGCACGCCGAGATCGTTGGCGTCACGCGGGTTCACCTCGATGAACATGTCCTGCTGCAATTCCGCGAGCCAGGGGTTGGAGCGCGTCTCGTCTCCGCCGCCCTCGTATTCGACCAGACGGCCGGAGGTGAGGGTGATCGGGAAGTCCTGCGAGTAATCGTCCTTCTGGATCGACGAATAGAGCGTCGGAACGCGCCAGAACTTCTTGTCCTCGTAGGTCGGGTAGTCGGCCACGAGGTCGTAACGCGGCGTGTAGAGCGGCTCGCGATGGACCGGGACCGGATCGGGGAAGGTCCAGACCACGGCGCGGGCCTTGGCGTTGCCGTAGGGCGCGCAGCCATGGGCGATCGCAACGCGCTGGATGCCGCCCGACAGGTCGGTCTTCCAGTTCACTCCGCCGAGCGCGGTGTTGTAATCGCTCTCGATCGGACCGGTCTGTGACTGCTCGCCGACATCCTGCTGACCGTTGCCCTGCGTGGTCGGGCGCTCGCCCTCCCAGCCGGCGACGCGCTCGATCGCGGTGCGCTCCTCGTCCGTCAGGTCGCCGTCCCAACCGAGATCGACGAGCATCTGGTAGGTGAACTCCGGGTAGCCGTCCTGGATCTCGGAGCCGACCGGGTAGACGCCTTCCGCGAGAAGGTTGTCGCCATCCCGCTCCACGCCGAAGCGGGCGCGGAAGCCCATGCCGCCATCGGCGACAGGCTTGGAGATGTCGTAGAGGTTCGGCGAGCCCGGGTGGTTCATCTCGGCCGTGCCCCAGCTCGGCCAGGGCAGGCCGTAATAGTCGCCGTCAGCCGGACCGCCGAGCGCTTTCAGCGTCGTGCGGTCGAAGGTGTGCTGGTTCTGCATGTGGGTGCGCATCCGCTCCGGCGACTGGCCGGTATAGCCGATGGTCCACATGCCCCGATTGAACTCGCGTGTCAGGTCTTCGATCAGCGGCTCGTCGCCATTGACCTCGATATTGCGGAAGAGCCGGTCCGAGAAACCGAACTTGTCCGCGAACATCTTCATGATGACGTGGTCGGCCTTCGACTCGAAGATCGGATCCACCACCTTCTCGCGCCATTGCAGCGAACGGTTCGACGCGGTGACCGAGCCGTAAGTCTCGAACTGGGTTGCCGCGGGCAGCAGGTACACGCCGTCGGTGCGGTCCTGCATGATCGCGGTCACGGTCGGGTAGGGGTCGATCACGACGAGAAGGTCGAGCTTCTCCATCGCGGTCTTCATTTCCGGCAGACGCGTCTGCGAGTTCGGCGCGTGACCCCAGAGAACCATGGCACGGGTGTTGTCGGGCTGGTCGATATTCTCGGCATCCTCGAGGACACCGTCGATCCAGCGCGACACCGGGATACCGGTCTCGTTGATCATCATCCGGTCGGCTCCGTCGGCGCCGGCGCCTTCCATCACGGCGAAGCGGCCGCGGAGCCAGTCGAGATCCTCGTCCCAGACGCGCGCCCAGTGGCCCCAGGCGCCATCCGTCAGGCCGTAGTAGCCAGGCAGCGTGTCGGCGAGAACGCCGAGGTCGGTCGCGCCCTGCACGTTGTCATGGCCCCGGAAGATGTTGGTGCCGCCGCCGGCCGCGCCCATGTTGCCAAGCGCGAGCTGCAGGATGCAGTAGGCGCGGGTGTTGTTGTTGCCGTTGGTGTGCTGGGTGCCGCCCATGCACCAGATCACGGTACCGGGACGGTTGTTGGCCAATGTCCGCGCGACGCGCTCGAGCTGCGAGCCCGGCGTGCCGGTGATGCGCTCGACCTCTTCGGGATCGTACTTGGCGACTTCGTCGCGGATCTGGTCCATGCCCCAGACACGGGTGCGGATGAATTCCTCATCCTCCCAACCGTTCTCGAAGATGTGCCACAGGATGCCCCAGACGAGCGCGACGTCCGTGCCCGGACGGAAACGGACATACTCGTCCGCATGCGCCGCGGTGCGCGTGAAGCGCGGGTCGCACACGATCATCGGCGCGTTGTTCTGCTCTTTCGCCTTGAGAAGGTGCAGGAGCGAGACCGGATGCGCCTCGGCGGGGTTGCCGCCGATCACGAAGATCGCGCGGGAATTGTGGATGTCGTTGTAGGAGTTGGTCATGGCGCCGTAGCCCCATGTGTTCGCAACGCCCGCAACCGTGGTCGAGTGGCAGATCCGCGCCTGGTGGTCGATGTTGTTCGTGCCCCAGTAGGCCGCGAACTTGCGCAGAAGGTAGGCCTGCTCGTTGTTGTGCTTGGCCGAGCCCAGCCAGTAGACTGAATCCGGACCGCTCTCGTCACGGATCGACATCATCTGGTCGCCGATCTCATTGATCGCCTCTTCCCAGGAGATGCGGGTCCACTCGCCGTCGACCTTCTTCATCGGGTACTTGAGGCGGCGCTCGCCGTGGGTGTGTTCACGCACCGACGCGCCCTTGGCGCAATGCGCGCCGAGGTTGAACGGGCTGTCCCAGCCGGGCTCCTGACCCGTCCAGACGCCGTCGCGGACCTCTGCGATCACGGTGCAGCCGACGGAGCAGTGGGTGCAGACGGATTTCACGGTCTTGACCGCGTCGTCGACCGCTTCCTGCGCCGAGGCGCGGGTGACCGAGCCGGCGGTCGCGCTGATCGCGGCAAGGCCACCGATGGCGAGGCCCGATCCGCGCAGGAAGGCGCGGCGGTCGACGGACTTACCGGCAACCTCGGACAGAAGCCCCGTTCGGGCGGCGCGTCGCGCAACTCCGCTTGTCTTTTTCTTGAGCATGGTTCCCTCCGTTATCGTCACCCACGGGCGCTTGTGCGTCTCGGGGCTGGTGCCGGCAGGCGGGGACGTGACGCCCGATGTGCCGGCAGATGCTGTGCGCGCGCCTTAGAAGCGGGCGCTGTCGAAATAGGCGCGGGTATGTGCGGTATCGCGCAGGCCGGAGCCCTGCTGGCCGTCATCGACCGCCGCTTCGGCCTCGGTGCCCGAGGTCGCGACGACGGCAAGCGCGGCCGGGGCCGCGGTGCCGGCGAGTTTGAGGAAGCCGCGGCGGCTCTTGTCCGCTTTCTGGTCTTTGGACATATCGTCTCTCCCTTCCTTGGCGGACGCCGGCCGATCTCTTCGGGCTCGTCCTTGGGTGTCTAGCGGCCCGGCTGAGGCCGCTTCGTGCCGGATCACTCCGACGTCAATCTGAAACCTTCGCGCTCGATCTCGACGAAGGCACGGCCGACCGAGCCCACCGCGGCATAGAACATCGCGGATTTGGCGGTCTCGAGATCGGCAAAGAAATGGCCCGCCCAGGGCGCGATATGGCGGTTGAAGAACGTCCTCTGATCCTCGAGCGGCGCAGGCTCTCCGAAGCGGCCGACGATCAGCGCGCCCATCACTTCCATCAGCGAGGCGATGTTGTCCTCGGGCTCGAATACGTTGGGCGAACGGCTGAGGCCCCGCGCGCGCAGATCCTGCCGCAGCGTGGCGAGCGGCTTCTCGTTCAGAAACCCGGTGAGGTAATAGCTCGCATAGGGCAGAAGCTCGCCGCGGCCGAGACCGATGAAGAGCTTGTTGAACTCGCGTTCCACGTCCTTGGGCGAGGAGGTCTTGGCGCAGTCGGCAAGCCGCACGATGGCCTGACCGAGATCGCTCTTGTCACCAGACAAGCCGCCGACCTGCGCGAGGAGCAAGCCATCCGGCGGCCCTGCAAGAAGCAGGCCGAGGAAATTGTAGAGATCGGCGCGGAGCCGGTCTTCCTCGGTCACCTCTTGGTTCGCCGTTCGAGCGATGCTCATTCTCCCCCCTCAAATCTGAAGCGCATGCGGCGGGGCCGCCGCTCTGCGTGCTCCTCCGTATGCCAAGGTGTTCCGACTTCCGACACCCCCTCCACTACGACCTTGGTCGTATATTCAGGGTTCGACTCAGATGCGCGCTGCATATTGTTGTCTGGCGCTGCATAATTTCCCGAAGCCTCTTCGGCGGCTTCGGATGCAGGTGCAGAAAATGCCGTCTCCTGAGGCGTTTCGGGCTCGGAGTTGACCCTGTCCGGGGTGGTCGCGTTTGCCTTCTCCTCGGCCTCGCGCGCCAGCGCTTCCACATGGGCGCGCATCCCCTGGCCGAGTTGGTAGGCGGTTTTCACGCCGGGGCTGTCGGTCGCCGCCGCGGTGAAGTCGCCGTCGTAATCGTTGAGACCATCGACGCAGGCCAGAACCGGGTTCGAGCGCCACAGCTTCCGCATCGCGCGGCGGCGAAGCCGCTCTGGAATTTCGCGGCGCATGAAGCCCGCGATCCCGTCGCCGGGCATCAGCTCGTCCGGGTCGGGCAGGCCGAACTGTTCGAGGATGTCCGCGTCGCTCTTCTCTTCGAGGGATCGCGCCTCGGCATCAAGCGCCGCCTCTTCCGACCGACGGACCTCTTCGACTTCTTCAGCCGCGACGCGCGCCTTGCGGCGAGACCAGAAATCACCGCCCCTCATCGCGTGCCCCGTTGGCGACGCTCGGTCGGCGCGCGATAGATGTCGCTCGGCTTCGAGATCCGCGGATCGCCGAGGCGCGCCTCGCCCTCTTCCATGGGCCGCCGCTTGCGCTTGACGAATTTCTCTTCGCGGTAATGCGTCTCGATCCAGCGGCCCGCCCAGCCGATGAGCCCGTCGGGCAGCGCGACCTTCTCGACCAGCTCATCGCCGGATTGCTCGAAAAGGGCCGCCTCGTGCGGGGAAAGCGTGACGAGATGGACATACCAAGGGAATCCCTCGCGCGCCGAGGGACGCAGGATGACGTATGCTGCGGGCACCGGCTCGGACAGCGCGACGCGATACGCCTCAGCCTCGCCTCGATACAGCGTCAGGGGGACGGTTGCCGCGAGATATTCCACGCGATCACCGTCACGGCGCAATTCGCGCCAATCGGCGTTCCTGGGTGCGTCGACGAGAAGCGCGCGGGGCTGCCAGACTTCGCGCTGCCAGCGCGTCACGCCCGGTCTGCGCTCCACGATCACGCCGACAGTCAGGCTGACCGACTTGCGGTCTGCCATGTCATTGTCTTCGGACAAGTCGTTCTCTCCCTGTAGCCGCACATCTTTGTGGCTTTCGCACGGCTGAATAGAACTATACCATCCAGCTCCGAAATCCGAAATCACGATTTCCCGAATTGCGGGATCGCCGCGCCGCGCGGCATCCCCGGCCGGAAGAGCCGCGGGACTAGGGGGAGCCATGCCGAAGAAAATCCTGCTTTGCGATTGCCTGGGCTCGCAAAGCCTCGATGCGGAAAAGATCGCCGCCGCGACCGGGCTCGAGACGAGCCGCGTGCACACCAAGCTGTGCCAGGGCGAGACCGAGGCCGCCGCGAAGGCGCTTGGGCAGGGCGACACGCTGGTGGCTTGCGGACAGGAGACCGCGTTCTTCGAGATGTTGGCCGAGGAGTTGGGCGTCGAGCCTCCCGCCTTCGTCGATCTGCGCGACCGCGCGGGGTGGTCGGACGAAGCGGATGAGGCCGGTCCGAAGCAAGCGGCGCTCGCCGCCGAGGCCCTGATCGAAGTGCCGCTGCCCGGCACCCGCGATGTGATCTCGGAAGGCACCTGCCTTCTCATCGGGTCGGGTGATCTGGCCTTCGAGACCGCCGCGACGCTCGCCGACCGGCTTGCCGTGACCGTTCTGCAGGGCGACGAGACGGAGCCGCCCGCCGACCGACGCTTCGATGTGGTTCGGGGCCGGATCCGCAAGGCGCACGGCGCGCTCGGCGATTTCGGGGTCACGATCGACGGCTTCCGTCAGCTTCTGCCCGGAGGACGCGGCGCCTTTACCTTCGACGAGCCCGTCGATGGCGCGGCCTCGTCCTGCGACATCATCCTGGACCTGACGGGCGGCACGTCGCTCTTTCCCGCGCCCGAAAAGCGCGAGGGCTATCTGCGCGCAGATCCCGGCCGCCCGGTGGAGGTCGTGCGCCAGGCCGCGCTCGCCGCAGAGATGGTCGGCACCTTCGAAAAGCCGCTCTACGTGCGGACCGAGCCTGCATTGTGCGCCCATTCGCGCGCCGGTCAGACCGGCTGCACGCGCTGCCTCGATATCTGCCCGACCGGGGCGATCCAGCCCGAGGGTGAGCATGTCCGCGTCGATCCGATGATCTGCGCGGGGTGCGGCGCGTGTTCGGCTCTGTGCCCCTCTGGAGCGATCACCTACGACGCGCCGCCCGTCTCCAGCGTCTTCCGCAGGCTCGAGACACTGGCGCGGACTTTCCGGCGGGCAGGCGGCGCCGCGCCGAGATTGCTCGTGCATGATGCCGACCACGGCGCCGAGATGATCCGCCTCGCTGCAAGATTCGGGCGCGGGCTTCCGGCCGATGTCATCCCTTTCGAGAC
Source organism: Roseivivax sp. THAF30 (assembly GCF_009363575.1). Taxonomy (NCBI): domain Bacteria; kingdom Pseudomonadati; phylum Pseudomonadota; class Alphaproteobacteria; order Rhodobacterales; family Roseobacteraceae; genus Roseivivax; species Roseivivax sp. THAF30. Next base: position 1,059,811 of record NZ_CP045389.1, read on the forward strand.
CACCGCGCTCGCCGGCTTCGGTCACGCGGAGATGGTCGCGGCGCTTGCCGCCGGATTCTCCCGCGTCGACATGCTGATGTCCCCGCGAACCGAGCGAGACACGCCCGAGCGCGAGACGGCACTGGCCAATGCGCTGACCGGACAAGACGCCGTGCGGCTCCTCGATGTCGCCGACCCCGACGCGCTACCCGAAGCACTTTACGGCGGCGCGTCGCCCGCACTCTGCGCGCCCGCATTGCCGATGGGCACTCGGCGGCAGGTGGCCCGCGTCGCTGCCAAGGCTTTGCAGCCCGATGCGGAGATTGTCGATCTGCCGCAAGGCGCGCCCTATGGCGCGGTGCTCGTCGATACGGATGCCTGCACGCTGTGCCTGTCCTGCGTCTCTCTCTGCCCCTCGGGCGCGCTTGGCGACAACCCCGACAAGCCGCAGCTCCTGTTCCAGGAAGACGCCTGCCTGCAATGCGGGCTCTGCGAGAATATCTGCCCCGAGAACGCGATCGCGCTCGAGCCGCGCATGAACCTCACCGACGGGGCCCTCTCGCAGCAGGTCTTGAACGAGGAAGAGCCCTTCGCCTGCATCGAATGCGGCGCGCTCTTCGGGGTGAAATCCACCGTCGACCGGATCACGGAAAAGCTGGCCGGGAACCACGCGATGTTCTCGAACCCCGATGCGATCCGCATGATCCAGATGTGCGACGATTGCCGGGTGCAGGCGCAATTTCACAGCCAGAACAACCCGTTCCAGGGTGGTGAGCGTCCGCGCGTCCGTACGACAGAGGATTACATGGGAGAGAGCCCCTCCAAGCGCCGCGACCATTGAGGCTGCGTGTCAGAGCGCGTTCGGCACGAGAACCCGCGGAGGCTCTGCGGCGTCCGTGGCGCGCTGTTCGTGGGGCGGCAGGATCATCCGCAGCACGTCGAACGGCAGCCTGCCCGTCAGAAGATCGCGATAGAGACGCATGAGGCCGGGCCGCGTATAGGCGGACCAATGGCAGATGGGGTGGCGCGGCGCGCCGATCTGGTAGCCCGCCGCTGAAAGACGCTGGAGGCTCACGGCATCGTCGATCCGCAGTGAGACACCGCGCCCACATTCGACATCGCTGCGGACAAGGGGCAGGGCGGGCCGCCCGCCGGCCGCCATCGCCGTAAGGTAGAGCGCCTCGAACACCCAGTTTTCCCGCCCCGCGACGGATGCGATTCGCACCGTCTGCCCGGCAGGCGCGTGTCGCGCGGCCTTCAAGTCTGCTCGCGTCGCGGCTGGAGCCAGAAGCAGCGCGCTCTCGATGCTGCGCGCGGGCGCGGCGGCAAGCGCCCTCAGGATGACCTTCGCACCGAGCGAATGGCCGATGGCCGAAATCGGACGATGCGGTGCGAGAAGGCGCAATTCCCGCACGAGCTCGGCAAGGCGCGCACCTGCGGCATCGGCCTCGTGCGCGGCTTTCCAGATCGAGCCCCGCGCGGGCCAGCCGAAAGAAATACCAAGCGCGGCATCCGGTCCGGCCTCAAGACAGCCGAGCCGCCGCGGCCAGCTCATCCGCCGCGTGCCGTCCGCACGTCTTTGCGGATAGGCGTTGAAGAGTGTCTCATGCGGGCAGTGGATGCCCCGGCCCGGTGCGTAGGTGAACCCGTGAACCATCACGATGATCGGCCCCGAGGAGCCGGCGAGAGCTTCGGCCATCTGGGCCGCAAGGGGCATGTCCGCGTCATGCGGCACGAGCCCCTCGGGCAGCGCTGTGACGGGCAGGACGGGCATCTGCTCGGGCCTCCTGTTTTGCCCGAGCGGATACGCCCCGAGGATGATGTCCACGTGACGTCTGCGCGACGTCTCCATGACAGTCTTGACGTGTGGGAATCGGGCCGCTACCAGCATTTTCGTGGCGATTTGTTCACCGGATTGCGGGCCACGTTAAACATGCCGCTAAAGAGGTCAGACGAGAGCGTTCTTCCAGAAGGGCCCCTTTCGCTTGACCGCGACGGGGCTTTTTTGATGCGCCGCCCGGACGAGGCGGCAGGAGGCTGAAATGACGACGCGCAAGACCCGCACCAACCTTGTCCACGGCGGCACCCGCCGCTCGCAATATGGCGAGCTGAGCGAGGCGATCTTCCTCACCCAGGGCTTCGCCTATCCCAGCGCAGAGGATGCCGAGGCACGCTTCCTCTCTGCCGGGGAAGACGAATTCATCTATGCCCGCTACGGCAACCCGACCGTTCGCATGTTCGAGGAGCGGATCGCGCTGCTCGAGGGCACTGAGGACGGGTTCGCCACGGCAAGCGGCATGGCGGCGGTCAACGGTGCGCTGATGTCGATGCTCAAGGCGGGAGATCACCTCGTGTCGGCCCGTGCGCTCTTCGGCTCGTGTCTTTACATCGTGGACGAGATCCTGCCGCGCTTCGGTGTCGAGGTGACGCTGGTGGACGGCGCGGATCTTGACCAGTGGCGCGACGCCGTGCGGCCGGACACCAAGGCTGTCTTCTTCGAGTCGATGTCGAACCCGACGCTGGAACTGGTCGATATCGCAGGCGTGGCCGAGATCGCGCGCGGCGTCGGCGCGGCGGTGATCGTCGACAACGTCTTCTCGACGCCGGTCTATTCCGATGCCGTCGCTCAGGGCGCGGACGTGGTGATCTATTCGGCCACCAAACATATCGACGGGCAGGGGCGCACGCTGGGCGGCGTGATCCTCGGCACGCGTGAGCATATCCGCAAGGTCGTAGAGCCTTACATGAAGCATACCGGCGGCTCGATGAGCCCGTTCACCGCCTGGGTGCTTCTGAAGGGTCTAGAGACGATCGATCTGCGTGTCCGGGCGCAAACCGAGAGCGCGGGCCACATCGCCGAGGCGCTCGAGGGCAATACGCGGCTGTCCCGCGTGATCTATCCCGGCCTCGAGAGCCACGCGCAGCACGACCTGGCGCTGCGGCAGATGGGCGCGGGCGGCACGATGCTGGCCTTCGAGATTTCGGGCGGCAAGGAGGCGGCCTTCCGCTTCATGAACGCCCTTGAGGTCATTCTCATCTCCAACAACCTCGGCGATGCCAAGACCATCGCGACGCATCCCGCGACAACGACGCATCAACGTCTGTCGCAAGAGATGAAGGACGCGCTGGGTATCAGTGACGGGCTCATTCGCCTGTCCATCGGGCTTGAGGATGCAGAAGACCTGATCGGCGACCTGGAGCAGGCGCTCGCGGCCATGTGATCGGGGGACTACCCCCTCCAAATCATTGAAATTCCGCTGATCCGGGTCACTTTGTCGGACGTAAGATGAAAGCGGTCGGCAAATCGGGCGGCCGCGTCCTATATCTTCGCGTGACCAGACGGAGTGCCCCTCATGAACGTCCATACTCCAGAACTCGAGCGTAAGCCGAGCCGCGAGGCCGCCAGGGAAGCCCTGGCGCTCCTTCGCGACTGGGCCGGCGCGTCCGATGACGACGAGATCGCCGAGCTCGATCCGGCCATCGCCCGTCTCGTCTCGGGCGCGGATGCCTATCCTGACCTTGCGCGCGAATATGATGCGGCCTTCGATGTGGATGCCGAATACAAGGACACGCTGCCCGATCTGCAGAACGGGCCGTCCTCGCTGATCCGCGGCGCGCGCCGCGCGATCCAGCATGTCGGCATCTCGAATTTCCGTCTGCCCGTGACTTTCCGCACCCGCGACAACGGCAACGTGACGCTCGAGACCTCCGTCACCGGGTCCGTGAGCCTCGATGCCGACAAGAAAGGCATCAACATGTCGCGGATCATGCGGTCTTTCTACAAGCACGCGGAGAAGACGTTCTCGTTCGAGGTGATCGAGTCGGCGCTCGACGATTACAAGAGCGATCTCGAAAGCTTCGATGCCCGCATCAACATGCGCCTGCGCTTTCCTCTCAGGGTCGAGAGCTTGCGTTCGGGGCTCGAGGGCTTCCAGTATTACGACATCGCGCTCGAGCTGGTCGAGACCGCAGGGCAGCGCCGCAAGATCATGCATCTCGACTATGTCTATTCGTCGACCTGCCCGTGCTCGCTGGAACTCAGCGAACATGCCCGCAGGGAACGGGGCGTGCTCGCAACGCCGCATTCGCAGCGCTCCGTCGCGCGCATCTCGGTCGAGACCACGGGCGATGACTGCCTCTGGTTCGAGGATCTGATTGAGCTTTGCCGCAAGGCGGTGCCGACCGAGACGCAGGTCATGGTCAAGCGCGAGGATGAACAGGCCTTCGCGGAGCTGAACGGCGCGAACCCGATCTTCGTCGAGGATGCCGCGCGTCTGTTTGCCGAGCAGCTTCAGAAGGACGCCCGCATCGGCGATTTCCGGGTCGTGGCAAGCCACCAGGAAAGCCTGCACAGCCATGACGCCGTTTCGGTTCTGACCGAAGGGCCGCTCTTCGAGCAGGAGAGCCTCGATCCCAAGCTCTTCTCGACGCTCTTTCACGTCGGCTGACATAGGCTCGCAAAAAGCCGAACGCGCCCGCCATGTCCGGCGGGCGTTTTTCTCTCCTTTGCCTGTAGGCGAGAGAGCCTACGGGAGGCATGGGCGCATCGCATCGGAGATCCCGCGACCCTGCGCGCTTGACTTGGCCCAAGGCCCACGCCAACGCTCGCCGTCATGTTCGACGTCCGCCCCGTAGCCTATGTGATCGGCCTGCTGGTGACCTGCCTCGGCTTGACGATGCTGGTTCCGATGCTGGTCGATATTGCCGAAGGCCGGGGCGAATGGCCGGTCTTCGCGGAAAGCGCGATCATGACCATCGCCGCCGGCGGGCTGATCGCGCTCGCGACGCAGAATGCGGTCAAGGAGCGGATGTCCTTGCAGCAGATCTTCCTGCTGACGACCGGCGTCTGGCTGGTTCTTCCGATTTTCGGTGCGATCCCGTTTATCCTCGGTGCAACCGAAGCGCGATTCATCGACGCCTTCTTCGAAGCGATGTCAGGCATGACGACGACTGGGTCCACCGTCTTCACAGGGCTCGACGAGCTGCCCAAAGGGCTGCTTCTGTGGCGAGGCCTGCTGCAATGGTTGGGTGGGATCGGTATCATCGTGGTCGCGATGGTCTTTCTGCCCGAGTTGCGCGTGGGCGGGATGCAGATCTTCCGCTCCGAAGCCTTCGATACGATGGGGAAAGTCCTGCCGCGCGCGGCCGAGATCTCGTCCTCGATCTCCTCGATCTATATCACCATCACTCTGACCTGCACGCTCGCCTATATCGCGACCGGCATGAACGTGTTCGATGCCACGGTCCATGCGCTGACGACGGTTTCGACTGGCGGGTTCTCCAATTACGATGCGTCCTTCGGCACCTTCGCGGGACCGGCGGAATACGTCGCTTCCTTCTTCATGATCCTCGCGGCGCTGCCCTTCGTGCGCTACGTGCAGCTGGTGAACGGCCAGGAACGCGCGATCCTGCGCGACAGCCAGATCCATGTCTTCCTGATCATCATCGGCGTTCTGGTGGCCGTCACGGTCTCGGTGCTTCTGACGCTCTATCCGCGCCATCCCGAGGCCGCGCTGCGCGAGGCGCTGTTCAATATCGTCTCGATCATGACCGGCACGGGCTATGCCTCCGTCGATTACATGACATGGGGGCCGTTCCTGATCGCGATGTTCTTCTTCATCGGCCTTATCGGCGGCTGCGCGGGCTCGACCGCATGTTCCATCAAGGTCTTTCGCTGGCAGCTCATGATGGCCTCCGTTCGCAGCCAGCTGCGCCGGATCCGCACGCCGCACGGGCTTTTTGCGCCGCGTTTCGAGGGACGGCCGGTGGGCGAGGACGTGCTGTCCTCGGTCGTAACCTTCTTCCTGTTCTTCATCGTCACGCTCGGACTTTTCGCCGTGGCGCTCGGCATGACAGGGCTCGATTTCATCATCTCACTCTCCGGCGCGGCCTCTGCACTCGCCAATATCGGTCCCGGCCTCGGCCCGATCATCGGGCCTGCGGGCAATTTCGCGCCGCTCAACGATGCCGCGAAATGGCTTCTGTGCCTTGCGATGCTGATGGGACGGCTCGAGCTGATGGCGGTGCTCGTTCTGTTCACCCCGCGGTTCTGGCGGGGCTGAGGCATGGCGCACCTTTTCGACATGGTGGAGGAGACCGGAGCCGAGACGCGCGAGCTGACGCTGTCGGGCCGCCTGACCGTGTTCGAGCTGACAGAGGCGCAAGCCGCCTTGGACGCACTGCCCGCCGACCGCGACGTCCGTGTCGATCTGTCGAACCTGTCGCGCATGGACACGGCGGGGGCCTGGGCGCTGGAGCGGCTGCGGGACCGGCTGGAAGCGGCGGGTCATGATCTGACGCTTCTCGGGGCGTCCGACGCGCTCTCGCAGCTCATGACCCGCGTGGACCACGCCATTGCAGAGCCCGAACCGTCATCGCAACCTGTCCGGCGCGGGGTGGCCGACCGGCTCGCGGAGCTTGGCGAAGGCGTTGTGACGGCGGGGCGCGGCGGGGGCGTCTTTCTTGGCGTCTTCGGCCTGTTTCTCGCCCGTCTCGGTCGGTCGCTGCGGCATCCAAGCGAGTTCCGACTGACTGCCCTTGTCGCGCATTGCGAGGATGTCGGCTTGCGCGCCGTGCCCATCGTGAGCCTTCTGTCCTTCCTGATCGGCGTCGTGCTGGCGTTCCAGGGTGCGACGCAGCTTCGGCAATTCGGGGCGGAGGTCTTCGTGGTGGATCTCATCTCGATCTCGATCCTGCGCGAGCTCGGCATCCTTCTCACCTCGATCATCGTCGCGGGCCGCACCGCCTCTGCCTTCACCGCCGCTATCGGCTCGATGAAAATGCGTGAAGAGATCGACGCGATGCGGACCCTGGGCATCGACCCGGCAATGGCGCTCTTCGTGCCGCGCATCCTGGCGCTCGTCTTGATGCTGCCGATCCTCGGTCTCGTCGCCAACGTCATGGGGCTCCTCGGAGGCGGCATCATGTCGCTTCTCGTCCTCGATATCTCGCCCGCGATGTTCCTCACGCGCCTGAGCGAGGGCACGGACCTGGCCAACGTGCTGATCGGCCTGTCGAAAGCGCCCGTCTTCGCCATCATCATCGGTGTGGTGGGCTGCAATGCCGGGATGCAGGTCGGCTCCAACGCGGAGAGCCTGGGGCGGCAGACCTCGAAGGCGGTGGTGCAGGCGATTTTCGCGGTGATCGTTGCCGATGCCATCTTCTCGGTCTTCTTCGCGCAGCTGGGGGTCTGAGATGGAGGATCCGGTCATTCGCCTCCGCGGCATCCGCAACCAGTTCGGCAGCCAGCTCGTGCACGACGATCTCGATCTCGACGTGCAGCGCGGCGAGATCCTTGGCGTTGTCGGAGGATCGGGAACGGGCAAATCGGTTCTGATGAAGACCATCATCGGTCTTCAGACGCCCCGGGCCGGACAGATCGAGGTTCTGGGACAGGATCTGACGGGCGGCGATCCGGCGGCCCGCGCGGCGGTCGAGGACAATTGGGGCGTGATGTTCCAGGACGGCGCGCTCTTCTCGTCGCTGACCGTGCGCGAAAATGTCGAAGTGCCGCTTAAGCGGGTGCCGGGTCTTGCCCCCGAGGCGCGCCGCGCGCTTGCGGATCTGAAGATCGCGATGGTGGGTCTCGGTCCCGAGGCGGGCGGCAAATATCCCTCCGAGCTCTCGGGCGGGATGCGTAAGCGGGCCGGGCTGGCCCGCGCGCTGGCGCTCGACCCCGAAATCGTGTTCCTCGACGAGCCGACAGCCGGGCTGGACCCGATCGGGGCTGCGGAATTCGACCGGTTGATCCATGGACTTAGCCGGGCGCTGGGTCTAACGGTGTTCCTGGTAACGCATGATCTCGACACGCTTTATGCGGTCTGCGACCGTGTGGCGGTTCTGGCCGAACGGCGCGTTCTCGTCACAGGCACGATAGAGGAGATGGCCCGCGTGGATCATCCTTGGGTTCACGACTACTTCCACGGCCCGCGCGCTCGCGCGGCGCAGGGCGGGGCGTGATCGCGCGGTATGGAGACGCGCGCGAATTATATCCTGATCGGGACCTTCACGCTTCTGGGCTTCCTGGGGCTTCTGGGCTTCGTTCTGTGGTTCGCAGGCGTCGAGCTCGATGACGAATACGCCTATTACGACGTGAATTTCACGTCGGTCGCGGGGCTTTCCAACGCCGCCGACGTGCGGTTTGCGGGGCTTCCTGTGGGCCGGGTCGTGAGCCTTGGCCTTTCGCCAGATCGTGACGGCACGGTGCGTGTGCGCCTCGAGGTCGAAGCGGACACGCCGGTGCGGACCGACAGCGAGGCCACGGTGGAAGCCCAAGGCGTCACGGGTGTGTCCTACGTCGGCATCAGCGCGGGCACGGCGGATGCGCCGTTTCTGGCGGAAGCATCCGACAGCGCGATCCCGACGATTCCGGCAGGCACATCCGTCCTGCAATCCTTGAGCGAGGATGCGCCGGAGCTTCTCTCTGAAGCGCTCGAAGTGGTGCAGGATCTCAATGCCTTGATGAGCGAGGAGAACCGCGGCCGGGTCGATACGATCCTCGGCAACGTGGCCGATGCCTCCGAGAGTTTCTCAAGCGTGCTCGAAAGCTTTTCCAACGTGACCGAGCAGATCTCGGATTTTTCCGAGCAGATCGACCGGTTCAACACCACGCTCGAAACGCTCTCGGCGGACCTTTCGGTCGTTCTCGATACGGCCAACACGACGCTCGTCTCCGTCAACGATCTCGCGCAGGACGCGCAGGTTCTGCTGCAACGGGGGCAGGGCACGCTCGACGCGGCGACCGAGACGATCGACAGCACGCGGGGATATCTGTCGAATGACCTGCCCGCGCTGACCATCGAGTTGCAGGGGGCCATCGCCGATCTGCGTCTCGAGCTCATCGAGTTGACCGATGACGCGACCGAGACGCTGGCGACGCTGACCTCGGCCGGCGCCGTCGCGCAGCAGCGCTTCGAGGAGGCCGGACCGCTCATCGCCGAGACCTCTGCGCTGATCGACAGCTTCGAGATCGCGTCCGACTCGATCTACGAGACATCCGAGAATATCGACCTCCTCTTCGAAGAGGACGGCCAATGGCTCATCGACGAGATGCGCGCCGTGGTCGCCGATACCGCCGAGGTAGTCGAGGTGATCTCGGGCGTCGCTCAGGAAGATCTGCCGGTCGTCATCGCCGATGTCCGCAGCGCCACGCAAACCGCGCGCCGCGTGATCGAGGAGGCGGGCGCGGATGTGACCCGCACTGCCGAGGGTGTGGCGGGGCTTACCGATGATGCCGAATTGGCGCTCTCGACCGCGACGACGACCTTCGCCACGGCGAACGGCACGCTCGAGGCGGTCAATGAAGCGCTTGTGACCGGCAACCGGACACTGGTCGCGGCAGAGCGCGCCTTCAACGGCGCCGACCGGGTAATCAACACCGAGATCGCGGCCATTACCGAGGATCTGCGCGGCGCGATCACCAGTTTCGACGCGGCTATCGCGGAAGTGTCGGAGGACATTCCCGCGCTCAGCCAGGATCTTCGCGAGGCCGCTGCCGTCGCCGAAGCGACGTTCCGCGAAATCCAGAGCGTCGTTGCGCGGAGCGGCGGGCCGGTCGCGACCTTCGCCGCCGATGGGTTGCCGCAATACTCCGCGCTTGCGTCCGAGACGCGGCGGCTCATCCGCAATCTCGATCAACTGACGCGGCAATTGTCGCGTGATCCCGCGCGGCTTCTTCTCGACCGCGACACGCCCGAATTCCGCAGGTAGACTGACCCTATGACCCGCTTGGCCCTTATTTTCGCACCGCTCGCATTGTCCGCTTGCTCAGCGCTCTCCGCGTTGTCGGATGCGACCCAAGTGCTCGACGTCTACGAGCTGCGTGCGCCCGAGGGTATAGCGGAAGCGCCGCGCCGGTCTCGCCTCAACGTGACCGTGGAGCCGCCGACGACCACGGGCGCGCTCTTGACCGACCGGATCATGATCAAGCCATCCGAGCTCGAAGCTCAGTATCTGCCGGGGGCGCGCTGGGGCGAGGAAGTGCCGGTCATGGTGCAATCGCTGATGCTCCGCAGCCTGCAGGCCACGGACGGTTTGTCCTATGTGGGACGCGAGCCGCTCGGCCTGTCGGGGGACGTCGCGATCGTCAGCGATGTCATCGACTTCCAGGCGCGCGATCTTGGCGAGCAGGCCGAGGTGACGCTGCGGATCTCGGTCCAGCTCGTGCGCGAGGAGGATGTCGCCATCCTCGCCAGCCGCACCTTCGCGAGCCAGGCGGTGTCGGCCTCGCTCGAAACGCCGGATATCGTCGCTGCCTTCGATGCGGCCTCGGACGAATTGATGGCGGCCTTCGCCGATTGGGTCGTGACGGGGCTGCGCTGAGACCCGGTCAGTCCACCGAGCGGAAGCTGTCGGCGCGCGCCCGTTTCCAGCGCAAGCGGAAATCGGGAAAGTCGTCGGCATCGTCCAGAAGCGCGCCTTCGCGAATATAGGGATAGACGCGGTCCATCTCGGCCATCTCGCTGTCCTTTTGACGCACCATGAAGTGCCGCGGCAGGAATTCGCTGGGATTCGATAGCCCCGCGGCACCGGCCATTTCCGCAAGCGCGTGCAACGTCTTGCGGTGGAAATTGTAGACCCGTTCGGCCTTGCTTGGCACGTCGAGCGCCCGCTGGCGCAGCGGATCCTGCGTCGCGACGCCGGTCGGGCAATGGTTGGTATGGCAGGCCTGCGCCTGGATACAGCCGACGGCGAACATGAAGCCGCGCGCGGCGTTGCACCAATCCGCGCCGATCGCCAGCGCCCGGGCTATGTCGAAGGCCGAGGTGATCTTGCCCGCGGCCCCGATCTTGATCCGGTCCCTCAGGCCGGCACCCCGAAGCGCGTTGTGCACGAAGGTCAGTCCTTCGACCATCGGCATGCCGACATGGTTGGCGAATTCCAGAGGCGCCGCACCGGTGCCGCCTTCCTTTCCGTCCACTACGATGAAGTCCGGTGTGATCCCGGTCTCCAGCATCGCCTTCACGATGCACATGAATTCGCGCCGGTGCCCGATGCAGAGCTTGAAGCCGACGGGCTTTCCGCCCGACAGATCGCGCAATTGCGCCACGAATTGGAGAAGCTCGATCGGTGTCGAGAAGGCCGAATGCGCCGCCGGGGAAATGCAGTCGACACCCATCGGGATCTCGCGTGCTTCTGCAATCTCGGCCGTGATCTTGGAGCCGGGAAGCATGCCCCCATGTCCCGGTTTCGCGCCCTGGCTGAGCTTGATCTCGATCATCTTGACCTGCTCGAGCGCCGCCTGCTCTGCGAAGCGATCGGGGTTGAAGCGCCCGTCCTCCGTCCGGCAACCGAAATAGCCCGAGCCGATCTCCCAGATGAGGTCGCCGCCGCCTTCGCGGTGATAGCGGCTGATCGCGCCTTCGCCGGTGTCATGGGCAAAGCCGCCCTTCTTCGCCCCGGTGTTGAGCGCGAGGATCGCATTGGCCGAGAGCGAGCCGAAACTCATCGCGGAGATATTGTAGAGCGAGGCATTGTAGGGCTGCTTGCAGTCCGGCCCGCCGATCGTCACGCGAAAGTCTTGCTCATCGAGTTGCGTAGGCGCGATGGAATGGGTGAGCCATGAATATCCGGCCTCGTAGACACGTTCCTGCGTACCGAAAGGCCGGCTCGATTCGTCCTGCTTGGCGCGCTGGTAGACGAGGCTGCGCGCCTCGCGGCTGAACGGCTCCTCGTCTTTCTCGCTCTCGATGAGGTACTGACGGATCTCGGGGCGGATGCCCTCGAAGATGAAGCGCATGTGCCCAAGGATCGGGTAATTTCGCAGGATCGCGTGGCTGCTTTGGGTGACGTCATAGACGCCTACGAGCGACAGCGCCACGAAGAGAACGAGCGGAAGGACGAACCAGACGGAGACGGCAAGGGTCAGGATCAGCGAAAGCACAGCGAACGCCACGCAGCCCGCGAAAGTCCAATAGCGTTCGTGTTCGCGCGCCCAATCCATTCCGATCTCTCCTTTGCGTCTTGCCTACCTCCCAATCGTGAAGCTTTTACCTACGGTTTCCAACGCACTTTCTATTTTCAGGGCTGCTGCCGCAATCTCACCGCATAATCGCCGCGTCCGAAGGATAGGGAGATTGTCACGCAGCGATGCGACAGCTTCCGGCGCAGCGAGGTCACGACGTGGCGAAACCGAGCCTGCAAGAACTTGCCTCCGCAAACGAGGCACGCATTCTGCGCGTGCTCTCGGTGGCCGAGGCTGTCTGCGGTGAACCGGTCAGCGATGTCGAATCGCCCGGCGGGGTGTTCCGGGCCAGCCTGCGGCTCAAGATCGATGGACGCAGCGTGATTGCGACCGCGCGCAGCCAGGGGCGCACGGCACGCGAGGAAGCGCTGGTTCTCAGGGCGCTCTCGGACATCACCGACCGCGTGCCCGTGGTTCTGGGCTGTCAGTCGGGCGTTCTGTTGCAATCGGATCTCGGCCAGAACCGGCTCGACCTCGCGATTGCGCGGGCACCGGTGGGACGCCAAGCACTGCTCGCCGAGGCCGCCGCGTCGAGCCTTGTCGATCTGCACGCGGCGGCCGATCGCACCGCGCTGTCACGCGCGCTCGATCCGCTTGATGATCCCGAAGAGCAGGCGGCGCGGCGTATCCTCTCGGCCGACGCGCTGGCCCCTTTTGCAGCAAAGGGCGAGGTGGTGTTCGACCGGGCAGCCGTGATGCGCGCGCTTTGCGCAATCCCGCGGGCTTTCGTCAAAGGAGATTGCCGTCCCGCGAATGCGACGCTCGGCGCTGACAGGCGCGTTCGCTGGTTCGACTTTGAAACCTGCGGGCCTGGTCCGCGCGTGCGCGATTTCGCCGAGCTGATTGTCGACCCGGTCTGGACACTGCCGCCAGACCGGCTCTTCGCTTCTGTCGGAGCACGGGCCGGCTGCGCCCATGCAGCCCTTTCGCTGCATACGGCCTTGAGGGCGGCAGAAGCTCTCGAACGGCTGATGACCGAGGCGCAGGTCCATGGCTGGCAGTCACGTGCGCAAGTGCTGGTCGAGGATGGGCCTGGCGCGAATGCAGCCTTCGCGGCGCGTATTGCCGACATGGGCGCGATGGGCGCGGGACAGTCGCGGCTGCTCGAACCGCTGGTCCTGCCATTCTCGCGCGCCGCGCGGCATTTCCGGCAGGTTGCGCGACAACCGGGCCGGACAGGGACGCGCTGCTCCTAGCCGTGCTCTCGCACATGCATCAGCCGGGCCATGTCGAGCATCCGCGCGGAGAAGCCCCATTCGTTGTCGTACCATCCGAAGATGCGGAGCTGCCGATCCCCGACAGCCATCGCCTCCTGCGGCGCAAGGACGATGCTTTCGGGACGTGCCCGCAGATCGACCGAAACGCACGGATCCTCGGTGAGGCCGATCACCGCCGAGGTGTCGGCGAGGGCGCGCACAGCGTCCGCGGCGTCAGATCCGTGGGGGCGCGTCAGTTGCACCACCAGATCGACCGCCGAAACCGAGATCGAGGGCACCCGCACCGCCGCGCCAGTGACGCGGCCTGCGAGCTCCGGCAGCACATGGTCGATGAGCTTCGCCGCGGATGTCGTCGTCGGGACCATCGACACCGCCGCTGCGCGCGAGCGTTCGAACGGGCCGCGCGGCTTGTCGACGGTCGGTTGGCTGCCGGTATAGCAGTGGACCGTCGTCATATGTCCCGTCTCGACCCCGTAGGCGGCATCGAGCGCTTTCAGAAGTGGCGCAAGCGCATTCGTCGTGCAGGATGCGTTCGAGACGATGCGGGCGTCGCCCAGCATGTCCTCGTTCGCGCCGAGCACCAGAGTGCGCTCGGCGTCGAGGCACGGGCCCGAGATCAGCACGTTGCGCGCCCCTGACGCCAGCCCCGCCTCCGCCGCTGCCCTTGCATCTGCCGCACCGGTGCAGTCGAGTAGAATATCGACCTCCGACAGATCGAGATCGGCGGGCGTTTCGGCCGCGTGGAATGGCATCTCGTAATCGTCGACGGTCAGGTGTCCGTCCGAAGTCGTGGTTTTGCCGGGATAGGGGCCGTAGACGCTGTCATAGCGAAAGAGGTAGGCGCAATCCTCGAGCGGCGCGATGTCGTTCAGAAGCACGACCTCGATATCCGCATGGGCCGGATCGCTCAGGACCTGGCGCAGGATCGTCCTGCCGATCCGTCCGAACCCGTTGATCGCAATCCGCATGTGATCCCCCGAAAACAAAATGCGCGCGCCCTGAGAAAGGCGCGCGCGCGGTCTGAGTTCAAGCGCGGAATTGTACCGTCACAAAGGCTCAGGCGACGTTTTCGAGGCGGGTCTCCGGGGTGACGCCGAGCGCGAAGCAGACGTCGCGCGTGAGCTCGGGGCGGTTCAGCGTGTAGAAGTGCAGCTTGTCGACGCCGCCCTCGATGAGATCGGTGCAGAGTTCGGTGCAGAGCGCTGTCGCCAGCAGATCTTCGCGACCGTCCCGTTCAGCCGCATCGAACGCCTCGATCACCCAGGCAGGGATCTTCGTGCCGCAGCTTTCCGCGAAGCGACGTGCGCCTTTCCAGTTCTCTATCGGGAAGATGCCCGGAACGATCGGCTTGTCGATCCCGGCCTTCTCGCAGGCATCGCGGAACCGGAAGAACGTCTCCGCCTCGAAGAAGAACTGCGTGATCGCCTCGTCCGCACCCGCATCGAACTTGCGCTTGAGATATTCGACATCCGCAGTGTCGCTGGGCGCTTCGGGGTGGATATCGGGATAAGCGCCAACGCGGACCGTGAAATCGCCCGTCTCTTTCAGCGCCGCGATCAGCTCGCAGGAATTGGCGAAGCCGCCATCGGTGGGCGTGAACCGGGTTTCGCCCTTCGGCGGGTCGCCGCGAAGCGCCACGATATCCGTCACGCCGACCTCTGCGAAGCTCCGCGCGATGCCCAGCGTCTCTTCGCGGGTGGCGTTCACGCAGGTCAGATGCGCCGCTGTCCGGAGGCCCGAATGCTTGTGAATCGCGCTCACTGCCTCGCGCGTCAGCTCGCGGGTGGTGCCTCCCGCGCCATAGGTCACTGAGACGAAACGCGGGTTCAGCGGTGCGAGCGTCTGCACCGTGTCCCAGAGCCGGAACGAGGCTTCGATGTTTTTCGGCGGGAAGAACTCGAACGAGATCTCGGGGCGGGTCATGGACGGGCTTCCTTTTGCTTTCCATTGCTTGTCGCATGGCGAGAAAAGTGAGACAAACTCATAAATCTCAAGAACAACATGAGACGAACTAAGAGATGCACATCGAGTTCCGCCATCTACGCACGATAAAAGCCATTCACGAGGCAGGCGGGCTGGCGCGCGCGGCAGACCAGCTCAATATCACGCAAAGCGCGCTCAGTCACCAGATCAAGGGGCTTGAGGATCAGGCCGGGGTGGAGCTTTTCGTGCGGCGCTCCAAGCCGATGAAGCTCTCGCCGGCCGGATTGCGCCTCTTGCGGCTCGCCGAGCAGGTGTTGCCACAGGTCGAGGCGCTGTCGGCCGAGTTCGACGGTTTGCGAAAAGGCGTCTCGGGCCGGATGCATATCGCGATCGAGTGTCACGCCTGTTTCGAATGGCTCTTCCCGGTCCTCGAGGCTTTCCGCAAGTCCTGGCCCGATGTCGATGTCGACATCCGTCCCGGTCTTGCCTTCGACGCGCTGCCTGCGCTCCTGAAGGAGGAGGTGGACCTCGTCGTCTCGTCCGACCCCGAGGATCTGCCCGGGGTCACCTTCACCGAGCTCTTCGACTACAACCCGGTCTTCGTCGCCGCCTCGGCGCATCCCCTGGCTCAGAAACCCTATATCGAGGCGGAGGATTTTCGTGGCCAGACGCTCATCACCTATCCGGTGGAGCGCTCCCGTCTCGACATTTTCTCCCAGCTTCTGACGCCCGCCAAGGTGGAGCCGGCCGCCATCCGGCAGGTGGAGCTGACCGCCGTCATCCTCCTGCTCGTCGCCTCGAACCGGGGTATATCGGTTCTGCCCGATTGGGTCGTGCGGGAGGTGAAATACAATTCCGATTACGTCACGCGCCCGCTGACGAGAAACGGCGTCACGCGCAGGCTTTATGCCGCGACCCGCACCGCCGATCAGGGCAAGGGCTACGTGCAGGAGTTGATCTCGCTCGCCCGCAAGGAAGCAGGGCGGCTGCAGGCGGCCTGAGCTTTGTGGAACCGCAGGCGCGATGTCCCTGTTGGCCCCCGATACCAATGACGGCAGAGCGGAGACCATTCATGAAAATCTACGGCATCAAGAATTGCGACACCTGCAAACAGGCGCAAAAAGCGCTTCCCGACGCGGAATTCGTCGATGTGCGCGAAGACGGCATGCCGGGCGAGGTTCTGGCCGATGCGCTGGAGCGTTTCGGAGACCGGATGCTGAATATCCAATCCAAGACTTATCGCGAGCTCTCCGAAGAGGACCGCAAGAAACAGCCCGTCTGGATCATCGGCGCGCATCCGGCCGCGATGAAGCGCCCGCTGATCGTCAAGGGCGACGAGATGTATCTCGGCTTCGGCGCTGACACGCGCGAGGCGCTCGGGGTGTAAGCCTCAGGCCGGCTGCAGCCGGCCAGCACCGGAGGCGCGGCGCGCGAGGACCTGGTCGACAGACAGCGCGCCCGCCCCCTTCACCGCGATCAATGTCAGCGCAAGCACCCAGAACGCCCGCTGATCGAGAATGACCCCATCCGGTAACCGGTCGAACCAAGCGCCCAGCGTTTCTGTATGTGCGATACCGCCATGACCGTAGAGATCGGTCAGGCTCTGGATGATGATGAACCCGATCATCGCGATCGCCGCCGGCCGGGCAATCAGGCCGATCACCAAGAGAAGCGGAAGCACGAATTCGGCATACGTGCCGGCAAGCGCGACGAGGTAATGAAAGCCGCCGAGCTGGCTCGCGTCATAGCCGACCGCCTCGAATGCCCTTGGAAAGATCTGTGCGTAGGCTCCGAGCGAAAGGCTGACCGGCCCTCCATCGAGCTTCGTCAGCGCCGCGTGCCAGTAATAGACGAGCAGAGTTGCCGCGAAGACGAAGCGGGCGATCAGCGGCAGCACGAGGTCGCGCGCATCCGCGGGTGTGAAAAAAAGGCGGGTCAACATGAGGCGGCTCCGGTCTCTGGCGCGGCCAGCGCGCCGGTTTCGAGAAGTAGGGTGAGCGTGGCAGGCAGATCGAACTTCGGGCCTGCGCGCTCCTGTGCCGCGCCGAAGGTCTCGCCCGCGCCAAGCGCCGAAAGGAAAGCATAGGCGCCCTGCGGCAGAAGGTACGGCGCGGGATCGAAATGGGGCCGCAGAATCGCGACCGCCTCTCCGCCACCTGTCGGTTTGTCCTGCGTTTCGCCCATCGTGAAGGCGCGGATCTGGTGAATCGGCCAATTCGACGAAACAAGCCGTAGAGAATGGGCAAGCGTCAGGTGCAAGGCTGCGAGGTCGTCTTCCTCGAGCCCGGTCAGAGCGGCGGGATCGAGCGGGGTGTGATCGGCAGCGTGGTAGCTCTCGCGCATCGCGAGATCGACGCGCGCGATGTCCGAAAGGTAGGGCAGATGCGCGAGCGGTGGAAACGCGGCAAGGAAGGCCGGGAACGCTCGGCCATATTGCGCCAGGATCGGGCTCGTCGGCGGGCTCTGACGGATGAAAACGCTGGCGACGCGGCGCAGGTTCTCTTCTCCGATGAGGCGTGTGACGGTCGGAAAGCCGGTCTCGATCGCATCTGCCAGCGAGACGGCCACGTTGTTGCGATAGACGTTGTAGCGCCGATCAGCGCACCGCCCCGCGCCACCAGAAAGCCCATGCGGGATCGCGGCAGATGGCTCCATGAGCGCCGCGCGGAATTCGCACTCGCGGCTCATGCAAGCACCCGCGCGAGCGCCTCGTCGGCCCTTCGAGCCTCTTCGGCCAGAACCGGCCAGGCAGGCACGTCCGTGTCCCATTCGATAAGGACGGGGCGCGGTCCGGTGCGGCTGAGCACCTTGTCCAGCAGCGCCCAGACCGGATTCGCCACCTCGCATCCGTGGCTGTCGATCAGCAGCGGCGCGCCGTGATCGTCTGCGTCCTCGTCATGCCCGCCAAGATGGATCTCGCCCACCGCCTCCAAGGGGAAGGCCTCGATATAACCCTCGGGAGAGAAGCCGAGATTGGTCGCCGAGACGAAGACGTTGTTCACGTCGAGAAGCAACCCGCAGCCGGTGCGGCGGACAAGCTCCGCGAGAAATGCGGGTTCGTCCCAGGTCGATTCGGCGAAGGCGAGGTATGAGGACGGATTCTCCAGCAGCATCTGGCGGCCGAGCGCCTCCTGCACCT
Source organism: Roseivivax sp. THAF30 (assembly GCF_009363575.1). NCBI lineage: Bacteria > Pseudomonadati > Pseudomonadota > Alphaproteobacteria > Rhodobacterales > Roseobacteraceae > Roseivivax > Roseivivax sp. THAF30. The sequence continues at coordinate 1,078,031 of NZ_CP045389.1, forward strand.
CGTCGATATGCGCGGCGACGCGGGTCAGCGTCGCGTTCGTGTAGGGCAGGGGCAGAAGATCGTTGAAATAAGCACCGTCATGGGTCGACCAGGCGAGATGCTCGGAAAACGCGGCAGGCTGCACCCGGTCCAGGAGCAGCCGGAGCCGCGCCAGGTGGTCGCGATCAAGCGGACCCTCGCCACCGATGGAAAGCCCGACACCGTGAACAGAAAGCGCAAAGCGTTCAGACAGAGCGGCAAGCTGGGCCTGCGGGCGCCCGCCATCGCCCATGTAGTTCTCGGCGTGGATCTCGAGCCAGCGGACGGGTCCGGGGCCGCGCATCAGGTCGTCGAAATGGCGCGATTTGAAGCCGATGCCCGGCGCCTGGGGCAGGGCCGTCTGGTTGAGATCGAACATGGCGATGCGTCCTTGCGGTGCGGGGGGAGGCGCGGGGCAGCCTTCTGCCCCGCGCGATCGGATCAGCCGGTCGGCAGGTCTCGGTCGAGCTCCTCGAGCGAGCCCTCGCGCGGCGTGCCATCGGCCATCTGCGGCAGATCGATCTCGGTGCAGGTGCCTGCTTCGACGAGGGTCCAGGCATTGCCCTGGTAGTCGACGGTCGAGGTGCCCGCGCAGGTCGTACCGGGGCCGGCGGCGCAATCGTTCTCGCCGGCGAGCGAGACGCCGTAGCACTTCTCTTGGGCCTGGGCATGGGCACCGGTTGCGGCGAAGCTCGCGGCGACGGCACCGACGAGAGCGGCGGTCTTGATGGTCTTGGACATGGATGTCTCCGTTGCGGCATTCGGGGTCAGAGGCCCGCCGGGCAGGCCGGTCGGGCTGGCCCAAGCCTGACCCGCGACCTTGCGCCGCGCCATTCACGGGAGCGTCAATCACGGACGCCTGACCCTTTCGCAGGTGCGACAGGTTCCGAGGAGTCCCGTAGGATCGTTTAATATCAATGGGTTGTTTCGGCTTCGAGACTTGGCCGCGCGCAAGCCGATGTAACACTCAGCGATGAAAGTGGCGTGAATGTTGCAAAGTCGCGCTTGCGCCGGAGGCGCATCGCGGGTCGCTCTCACGCAATGTTACAAACGCGCGCTGCGCCTCAGGGGATCGGATCCATCAGCGCATCCCGCGCACGGCAGTCGCGCACCACATCCGCGCCGCAGGTCACGGGCTCCAGATCGCGGGTCAGGCAGAGCCGCGTCTCCTGGATGCGTCCCTCCCGGCAGGTGATGGTCAGCATGTCGGGCTCGAGATCGGGATTGTCCCGCAGGAACGCCTCTTCAACCACGGCGGCGGGCAGCGTCACGGGGTCTTTCAGACGGCGGAACACCTCGGGCAGCACGACCGCCTCGAACGCTTCTTCTGCGGTCTCGTAATAATCAGTGGCACTCAGCCCCGAACAGGTGCCGTGCTTCTTCCACTGATGCCAGGCGAGGCCGGACGTGCCCATCACATCCGCCATATCCGCAGTCATCGCGCGCGACGGCGGGCCATGGGGCGTCCGGCAATAGGACGGCCAGCCCGTCTCGAATTGCGGCCAAAGTCCGTGCAGGATCCAGCCGGCATCCCGCTCGGGCGCGCATTGCGGCGAGCCCCGCGCGTCGCCTTCGAGCGCGCACCAGGTCGGAGACCAGCTCATCGCTAGGACGTAATAGTCGAACTCGCCCGCGATCTCGCCCTCTGCCAGCGCAGGTGCGCCAAGGCAGATCATCAGGCTCGCGATTTTCTCTTTCCACCGGATCATGGCGTGACTATATAGCGCCCAAGTTCCCCGACAACGGAAACCGACCCGGATCGTCCGGGTGCCCTGGGCCAGACGCCCCGGGCCACGAAGAAGACATGCGAAGGAGACATCATGGCCAAGCTCTTGCACCCCAAGGCGACCGCCGTCTGGCTCGTGGACAACACCACGCTGACGTTCAAGCAGATCGCCGATTTCACCGATATGCACGAGCTCGAGATCCAGGGCATCGCGGATGGCGACGTCGCCGCCGGCGTGAAGGGGTTCGATCCCCTGTCGAACAACCAGATCGCACCCGGCGAGATCGAGAAGGCCGAGAAGGATCCGCTCTACAAGCTGAAGCTCAAGCACAACCCGGCCGCGGTCGACGAGGACAAGCGCCGGGGTCCGCGCTATACGCCGCTGTCCAAGCGCCAGGATCGCCCTGCCTCGATCCTGTGGCTGGTGAAGTTCCACCCCGAGCTGTCTGACGCGCAGATCTCCAAGCTCGTTGGCACCACCAAGCCGACGATCCAATCGATCCGCGAGCGCACGCATTGGAACATCTCGAACCTGCAACCGATCGACCCGGTCGCGCTGGGTCTGTGCCGACAGTCAGAGCTCGATGCCGCTGTTGCCAAGGCCTCCAAGAACCAGGAGCAGGTGATGAACGACGACGAGCGCCGCAAGCTTGTCTCGACAGAGCAGTCGCTCGACATGGATCCCGAACCGCGCCTGCCCTCCAGCATGGAAGGGCTCGAGAGCTTCTCGCTCTCCGATCCGCGCGACGGCGAGGACGACGAGGAAGAGAAGGGTAACCAGAACTACGCGGATGCCGATTCCTTCTTCAACCTGCCCGATGACGACGATGAGGGTGAGGACAAGGACGAGCGCGGCTGAGATCGCCCGTCCAGCGCTCGGACAAAGGCCCGCTTCGGCGGGCCTTTATCGTTTGAAGCCGGGCAGCGACAGGATGTGGCACGACTGCGCTAGACGCCGTGTCAGCCTCTTTTGAGCAGGTGCCTCCCGATCTCGACGACCGGGAGGCTCTTGATGCAGGCGATCAGCCGACAGCGGCGCCGTCGGTCCGCTTGACCGTCACGATGGCCGAGCGGGGCAGCATGCCTTCGCCGTCGGGGAACGGGGCGCCCGGGTGCTGGATGCCGACGAACATCGTGCGTCGGTCGGACGACCAGGTCAGGCCGGTCACTTCGCTGCCGTTCGGGCCGGTCAGGAAGCGGCGGATCTCGCCGGTCTCGGGATCGCCCGCGAGCATCTGGTTGTTGCCCATACCCTCGAAATCGCCCTCATTGCTGTCGTCGCCATCGGTCTGGATCCAGATGAGGCCGGTCGTGTCGATCTGCATCCCGTCGGGCGAGTTGAAGAGGTTCCCGGCGTTGATGTTGTCGGTCCCCGCGTAGGGCCCGTCCGTGTGGACGTTCGGGTTGCCGGCCATCACGTAGAGATCCCACTCGAAACCGTCGCTGCCGTGGTCGCCGCCCTCGGGACGCCAGCGGACGATCTGACCGTACTCGTTGGTCTCGCGCGGGTTGGGCGCGTTGACCTCCATCGGATCGCCGCCCGCATTGGTCAGGACATTGCCGCTGTCGTCGGTCGCGCCGCGCCGCGAATTGTTGGTGAGGCAGCAATACCCTTCGGGCGCAGTCGGGTTGACGGCGATCCATTCGGGCCGGTCCATCGTCGTCGCGCCGACGGCCGAAGCCGCGGTGCGCGTGAAGATGGCGATCTCCGCGGCGTCCATGCCGGTCGCCTCGGGCGTCAGCGCGACCCAGCGGCCGCTCTGGTCGTCCGAGAAGCTCGCGGCGTAGAGCTGGCCCTCGACCAGCAGCGTCGAGGTGTCGCCGCCCTCTTCGTAGGCATCGCGGCTCACCCACTTGTACATGAACTCGCCGCGCTCGTCATCGCCCATGTAGACGACGAGACGATTGTCCCCGGCCAGCGCGTAGGCGGCGTTTTCGTGCTTGAAGCGGCCGAGCGCGGTGTGCTTGACGGGCGTCGCGCTTGCGTCGCTGGGGTCGATCTCGACGATCCAGCCGGCGCGATGCGGCTCGTTGGGGTTCGTGCTGACGTCGAAGCGCGAGTCGTAAAGATGGTAATTGTAGCCCCATCCCTCGGCGGAGATGCCATAGCGGGCGTAGCCTGCCGCGACCTTCTCGTCCGTCGGCATCTCGCCGGTGGCGCCGAAGTAGCCGTTGAAGTTTTCCTCGCAGGTCAGGTAGGTGCCCCACGGCGTCCGGCCCGAGCCGCAATTGTTGAACGTGCCAAGCGATTGCGTGCCCGTCGGATCGTCCTCGGTCTGCAAAAGCGCGTGGCCGGCAGCGGGGCCGTCCAGCATCATCGGCGTGTTATGGGTGATACGGCGGTTGTAAGGGCTGTCGATGACGACGGACCAGCCGCTCTCGCCCTCTTCGACCTCCATGACTGTCACGCCTTGGAAGTTCTGCAGGCGCAGAACGTCATCGGCAGAGCTGGGGCTGCGCTCGTCCTCGAGGCTGTCAGCCGCTGCGGTGGTCGAGCCGACGAGGTTAATGTCGTTGTTGGTGTATTCGCTGTTCACCACGAGGATCTCGCGACCATCGACCGAGAACAGCTCCATCCCGTCGGTGTTCTCACCGAAGACGCGGTCGGAGCCTTCGGTCGGAATACCCGTGTCCTGGCTGAACTCGGGCGCATCCGAGAAGAGCGGATCGCCCCAACGCACCAGCACTTGCCAGTCGTAGCCATCGGGCACGTGGATCGTGCCATCGGTCTGCGCGGCGATCTGTTCGAAGGGGAAGCGTCCCGCCCCTTGGGCAAGCGCGGTCGATCCCTTCAGGCCGGTCAGGCCCATGACGGCTGCGCCGGAGCCGAACGCAAGAACTCCGCCCAGAAATCCGCGGCGAGAGATCGCGCGCTCTACGACACGATCGAAGTCCTGCGTCTTGGCGCGCGGGAACCGTGCCTCGTCCCACTCATCGAACGTGAGACCGTGATGCTTGTCGTCTTTCATTTCGTCCATCCCTGGTGTGCGATCTGTCCTGTGGTGGACGCCCATCCGTCCGCCAGAGATCAAGCTAGCCGGTGTGTTTGACGGCGGCATGACAAAGGGGCGCGTGCGCCGTCAGGAACCGACAAGGTGAATGGAAGTCGAGAGCATCGCTCAGGCGGCTTTGTCATGGGGTGTTTTCGCAGCCGGCTTGCCGGTCAAGCGCCGTGAAATCCGCACGCCACGATGTGAGCGGCGTCAGAAAATCGTGGATCGCAGACAGTTTGGAGGCGCTTTCGGTGGCGATCGCCCCGGCGTTTCCCGCGCTTCCGGTGCGCCAGCGCGCAGATCCGATCACACGCTCGTTTACCGCAAAGCCCGGCAGGACGCAGCTTTCCGCATTGCAATAAACGACGAGCGGCAAATTGCCCCCGAAAGGAGAGCGCAATTGGCAGGAGATCTCGGCTGCATTCGGCGACTCGGCGCACAGGTAGTCGGATCCCCGCGTGATCCGTGCCTCGCCCGGCGCAAGCCGCGTGCGATGCGTCTCGGCATGACCCTTCGTCACGGCGGCGATATCGTCAACCGCGGCCAGGCGCAGCGCCTCGAGCGCGGTGGGCAGAACCGACGGATCGTAGGCGATACTGCGCGTGATCGGGATCGGATTGCCGCGCCCGTCCTTGGCCACGTCCCGCGCATCACGGCAGACCGTTTCTTCCCTCAAGAGAAGCGGCGTTTCCTCGAAATCTTCTGCGCGAAAGGTCGGGCCGCCCCGGACGGTCATCTCGGGTGTCGCGACGCCGAAATCGACGAAGCGGTAGAAATCGGGGCAGGGCGCGGCGGAGGCGAGACCGGGACCGAAGCTCAACGCGGCGAGAAGAAGCGTGACACGGCGCATGGGACCCCAGACATGACGCGCGACCGACACGGCCGCGATGCCCACCAGTTAAGCCTGAACCTCATGCCGGGCGCAAATCGTCTCGCTATAGAGATTTCCGCGCATTCAACGCCGCGGTGATCGTGCCGTCGTCGAGATAGTCGAGCTCCCCGCCGATCGGCACGCCTTGTGCCAGCGAGCTCAGTCGCACCCGACCCTCCAACTGGTCGGCGATGTAATGCGCTGTCGTCTGCCCGTCGATCGTGGCATTGAGCGCGAGGATCACCTCCTCGATCTCCTCGCCGGCGACGCGGTCGAGAAGCTTGGGGATGTGCAATTCCTCCGGTCCGATCGCGTCGAGCGCCGAAAGCGTGCCGCCGAGGACGTGATAACGCCCCTTGAACACGCCCGACCTCTCCATCGCCCAAAGATCGGCGACATCTTCAACGACGCATAGAAGGCCCGTCGCGCGCGCCTCGTCGCTGCAGATCTCGCAGATGTCCGAGGTGCCGACATTGCCGCAATTGAGGCATTCGCGCGCGGTGCGGGCGACGGTTTCCATCTGCTCGGCGAGCGGCTGCAAGAGAACCGCGCGCTTGCGGATGAGATGCAGCACGGCGCGCCGGGCCGACCGGGGGCCGAGCCCCGGTAGCTTTGCCATCATCTCGATGAGTGCGTCGATCTCGGAGCGACCTGCCACGTCTGTGCGTCCGGCCCGCTCAGAACGGCATGTTCATGTCCTTGGGCAGGCCCATGCTCTCGGCGAGCTTGCCCATCTCTTCCTTCTGACGCTCCTGCGCGCGGCCCTGCGCGTCCTTGATCGCGGCGAGGATCAGGTCTTCAACCACTTCCTTGTCGTCGCCATTGAAGATCGACGGGTCGATGTCGAGCGACTTCAGCTCGCCCTTCGCCGTGCAGGTCGCCTTCACGAGGCCAGCACCCGCTTCGCCCTCGACCATGATCGAGTGCATCTCTTCCTGCAGCTCGGTCATCTTGGTCTGCATTTCCTGGGCCGCCTTCATCATCTTGCCCATGTCGCCCAGGCCGCCTAATCCTTTGAACATCTCGATCTCTCCGGTTCTTTGTCTTGCTGTTGAGTCTGGGGACGGCGGGGGCCGCCCGCAAGGTCAGTCATCCTCGAACGGATCCCATTCGTCCTCGACCTCGGGCAGGGCTTCGGCTTCTGCCGCGACGGCCTCCTCCTCGGGCGTGACGACCTTGAGGATGCGTGCCTTGGGAAAGGCATCTAGAACGGCGCGCACCATCTCATGGGCTTCGGCTTCCTTCTTGAGCGCCAGCTCGGAGGCGTGTTCGGTCTCGTAGATCGTGGGCGCGTCGCACTCGTTGACGATCGTCACTGCCCAGCGATTGCCCGTCCAACGCGTCAGGGCCGCGCCCAGCCGTTGCGCGAGATCCTTGGGCGCATCGTCGGTGGGCGTGAACTCGATCCGCCCCGGACGGTAACTCGCCACGCGCATGTAGCGCCGTGCCTCGACCAGAAGCACCCCGTCACGATTGGCACGGATGAGCTCGATCACGTGATCGAAAGTCGGATAGCGCGCGAGCGCGTCTTCCGCGGCGACGGCTCGCACCGTATTGCCAGACTGCGCCGACGGGCCGGAGGGGCCGCTATGGGTCGGAACAGGAGTATGAGAGACGCCCTGCGCCATGCTGCCTCCCGAGGGTGCAGCGTTGCCTCCACCGCCACCTGGCGGCTGAGGCGGCGGCGTCTCCGACTGCAATTTCCGCACGAGATCCTCTGGCGAGGGCAGTTCAGCCACATGCGTCAAGCGGATCACCGCCATTTCCGCGGCCATCATCGAGTTCGGCGCCGAGGAAACCTCCTCGAGCGCCTTCAGCAGCATTTGCCACATCCGCGTGAGCGGCCGCATGCCCAGCGACTGGGCGAGCGCCTGACCGCGTGTGCGCTCGTCGGGCGAGATCGTCGGATCCTCCGCCGCTTCGGGCGTGATCTTCACGACGCTGATCCAGTGCGTGATCTCCGCCAGATCCCGCAGGATCGCCATCGGATCGGCGCCGTCGGCATATTGCGCCGAGAGCTCTGACAGTGCGCCGGCCGCATCGCCCCGCATGATCGTCTCGAAAAGGTCGAGAACACGCGCGCGGTCCGCCAGACCCAGCATCGCGCGCACTTCGTCCGCCGTGGTCTCGCCCGCGCCATGACTGATCGCCTGGTCGAGCAGCGATGTCGCGTCCCGCGCCGAGCCTTCGGCGGCCCGCGTGATGAGGGCCAACGCATCCTCTGTGATCTGCGCGCCTTCGGTATCTGCGATCCGGCGCAGAAGGGCGATCATCACCTCGGGCTCGATGCGCCTCAGGTCGAAGCGCTGGCAGCGCGAAAGGACCGTGACGGGCACTTTGCGGATCTCGGTCGTCGCGAAGATGAACTTCACATGCGCCGGGGGCTCTTCCAGTGTCTTCAGAAGCGCGTTGAACGCGCTCGTCGACAGCATGTGAACTTCGTCGATGATGTAGATCTTGTAGCGCGCCGAGGCCGCCCGGTAATGCACCGAGTCGATGATCTCGCGCACATCCCCGACACCCGTGTTCGAGGCCGCGTCCATCTCGAGGACATCCACATGCCGTCCCTCGGCGATGGCGACGCAATGCTCGCATTGCCCGCATGGCTGCGTCGTCGGACCGCCCGAGCCATCGGGCCCGATGCAGTTCATGCCCTTGGCGATGATCCGAGCCGTCGTGGTTTTCCCGGTGCCGCGGATCCCCGTCATGATGAACGCTTGCGCGATCCGGTCGGCTGCGAAGGCGTTCTTGAGCGTGCGGACCATCGCGTCCTGGCCGACGAGGTCGGCGAAAGTCTCGGGCCGGTATTTCCGGGCGAGAACCTGGTAGGCGGTCGAGGTCTCTGTATCGCTCATGCGGGGAATGCTCGTCGCTCGTGTCGGACTTGTCCAGCAGGTTGGGGCGGCGCGCCCGATAATCTTAAGTAAGATTATCGGCCCTGAGAAAATTATATAATTTTCTCAGGGCCGGGGCGTCAGCCGAGGGCCGCGTCACACCGTCCGCAGACGCCGGGATGCGTATGGGTGCCGACATCGGGCAGGATCTTCCAGCAGCGCTGGCATTTCTCGCCCTCCGCCTTGGCGAAGACCACCGCGACGCCCTCGATCTCGGGAAGCCGGTACGCCTCAGCAGGCGCGGTATCGCCGGTGATCTCGACATCGGAGGTGATGCAGATATCCTCGAAATGCACGCTTTCGAGCGCGGCGCGCGTCTCCGCGCTGTCCACATGCACGCGCGGCGCGGCTTCGAGCGACGCGCCGATCACCTTTTCCGTGCGCTGTACCTCGAGCGCGGCGGTCACCACGCGGCGCACGCGTCGGATCTCGGCCCATTTCGCGGCGAGGCTGTCATCACGCCAGCTTCCGGGCGTCTCCGGCATGTCCTCGAGATGGACGGAGCTGGTCTCACTCGCGAACCGCTCCAGCCAGACTTCCTCCATCGTGAAGACGAGAACAGGCGCGAGCCAGGTCGTCAGGCGATGGAAGAGGATGTCGAGCACCGTCCGCGCGGCGCGGCGGCGCGCCGTATCGCCATCGCAATAAAGCGCGTCCTTGCGGATGTCGAAGTAGAAGGCCGACAGCTCCACGGTCGCGAAGTTGAACAGCGCCTGGAAAACGCCCTGGAAGTCGTAGGCGGCATAGCCGGTCCGCACCCGCTCATCGAGTTCCGCAAGGCGATGCAGCACCCAGCGCTCGAGCTCGGGCATGTCCTCGGGTGCGGTGCGGTCGCTTTCCTCGAAATGCGCCAGCGCCCCCAGCATGAAGCGCATCGTGTTGCGCAGACGCCGATAGCTGTCGGCGACCCCCTTCAGGATCTCTGGCCCGATCCGGAGGTCGGCGGTGTAGTCCGACTGGGCAACCCAGAGCCGCAGGATGTCCGCGCCGTATTGCTTGGTCACGTCGTCCGGGGCCACGGTATTGCCCAGCGACTTGGACATCTTGTTGCCCTTCTCGTCGAGGGTGAAGCCGTGGGTCAGAACGCCGCGATAGGGCGCGCGGCCCTGCGTGCCGCAGCTTTGCAGCAGCGAGGAATGGAACCAGCCGCGATGCTGGTCCGTGCCTTCGAGATAAAGATCGGCGATGCCGTCCTCCGAGCCGTCCTCGCGGTCGCGCAGCACGAAGGAATGCGTGCTGCCGGAATCGAACCAGACGTCGAGGATGTCGAAGACCTGGTCCCATTCCTCGTGGTCGTATTCGTTGCCGAGGAAGCGCTCCTTCGCGCCGGGTTTGTACCATGCATCCGCGCCTTCCTCTTCGAATGCGGCGAGGATGCGGGCGTTGACGTTCTCATCGCGCAGCAGGAAGTCCGGGTCGGTCGGCATCGCGCCCTTGCGGGTAAAGCAGGTCAGCGGCACGCCCCAGGCGCGCTGGCGCGACAGCACCCAGTCGGGCCGCCCTTCGATCATCGAGTAGAGCCGATTGCGCCCGGTGCGCGGCGTCCAGGTCACCTTGTCGATCGAGCTGAGCGCGCGCTCGCGGATCGTGGTGCCGTTCTCGTCCTGACCATCGCCCACCGGCTTGTCGATCGCGGCGAACCATTGTGGCGTGTTGCGGAAGATGACCGGTGCCTTGGAACGCCAGGAATGCGGGTAGGAATGGGTCTGCCGCCCCCGCGCCAGCAATCCGCCCGCCGCAACGAGCGTGTCGATGACGGCCTTGTTGGCCTTCTCCTCCTTGCCCTTGTGGTTGAAGACGCGCAGCCCCGCGAAGATCGGCACATGAGGCAGGAATTCGGATTCCTCGCCGACATTGTGCGTCATCCGGTCGAGCCAGCCGCGCTTCTGGAAGCATTCGTAGTCTTCGGCGCCGTGGCTCGGTGCGGTATGCACGAAACCGGTGCCGGCATCGTCGGTGACATGATCGCCATCGATCATCGGCACGTCGTAATCCCAGAAGCCGTTCGCGCCCTCGAGATCCCGGAAGGGATGCGCCAGCGTCATCGCGGCGAGCTGGTGCTGCGTGACATGCCCGAGACGGCGATACATCGTCTCGTCAAGCCGCGCGCGGCCCATCACGTCCTCGGCGAGAGCATCGGCGAGGATGTAGCGGTCCCCGATCCGGGCCCAGCATTCCTCGGGCCGGCCCGTGACCTCGTAGAGCCCGTAAGAGATCTCGGGATTGTAGGCGACCGCCTTGTTGGACGGGATCGTCCAGGGCGTCGTCGTCCAGATCACGACCTTCGCGCCTTCGAACTGCGCCGCCGTCGACAGCTTTGCCGCTTCGGCCGCCTCGCGCGATCCGTCGGGCGCTTCCTCGTCGGACCATTCGGCATCGGGCAGGTCGAAGGATACGATCCGGAACGGCACCCAGATCGTGTGGCTCTGGTGATCGTGATACTCGATCTCCGCCTCGGCGAGCGCGGTCTTCTCAACCGGCGACCACATCACGGGCTTCGAGCCCTGGTAGAGCGTCCCGTTCATCAGGAACTTCTGGAACTCCTCCGCGATGATCCGCTCGGCGCGGAAATCCATCGTCAGGTACGGCTTTTCCCAGGTGCCGGTGATGCCGAGCCGCTTGAACTCGTCCCGCTGCACATCGATCCAGCCTTCGGCGAACTTGCGGCATTCCTGCCGGAAATCGACGATATCGACCTTGTCCTTGTCGAGACCCTTGGCGCGGTACTGCTCTTCGATCTTCCACTCGATGGGAAGGCCGTGACAGTCCCAGCCGGGGATGTAGCGCGCATCATGGCCCATCATCTGCTGCGAGCGCACGACCATGTCCTTGAGGACCTTGTTCAGCGCGTGGCCGATATGCAGGTGCCCGTTGGCGTAGGGCGGGCCGTCATGCAGCGTGAAGGGCTTGCGGCCTTCCGCCTTCTCGCGAAGGCGGTCGTAGATACCGATCTCCTCCCAGCGCTCGAGCCAGCCGGGCTCGCGCTTGGGAAGCCCTGCGCGCATCGGAAACTCGGTCTGCGGCAGGTTCAGGGTGTCTTTGTAATCGGGCGTGTCGGTGGTGTCGGCGCACATGAGTGGCGTCCTCGGAAAGTTCAGCGAATGGATCAGAAATCAGGGCGGCGCGGCAGGGCAGACGCCTTTGTCCCGGCGGACCGTATCAGCACGGCGCCGGGCACGTAATTCGCAGGATGATCGCAGACTGTCTCATCTTCGCCCGACTTATAGGAGCGCTGCCTGCGATGGTCCAGAGGTAGCGAACGCGGGCAGGGGCGGCGGGAACCTGCCGGGGTGCAACGTCCGCCATGGCGAATTGCTGCCCAACGGCAGGTGCCGCGATGCAGCGCGGCGGAAACCGGCGCGGCGGATCCAGCGCAAAAGGCAAGGATCGGCGCATATTCCGGGCCGCGCGGGGCGCCCTCTACCCGCCGTGGCAGAGCGCTCCAATCTTGCAGACATACGCTGCAGGAAAGGAGAAACTCATGGCCTATAGCGATCATGGTCCGAACCGGCCAAACCCCTACACGGTCAACCCGACCGGCGTGAACAACGATCCTTTCGCGCCGCCGGCAGCGACCGGCAAGAACGCGACCTCGGGGCTTCTCGTGGCACTAGGGCTCATCGTGGCCCTCGTGGTCGGCCTCAGCTTCGTCGGCGGCGGCGATGGTGAGACGACGCCCGCCCAGGAGCCCGCCGCGACAAGCGCTGTCGAGGGCGCCGGTACGGCCGCAACGGACGGGGCCGCAGGCGAGACGGCACCGGCCGCGGGTGCCGAGACCGCACCGCAAGCTGGCACCGGCCAGTGAATGCTCGACGGAGCCCGGCACAGCTCGGGCTCCGTCTTTGCGCTTTCTCCCCTTAGCGCGGGGATTTGTCGAAAAGGTCCGTAAGGCTGGTCGTGACGATCCGGCGCACGGAGGGTCGGCGACCCGCCGAGAACGGCAGGGGGCGACACACCTCCATCGCGGCGACACCGACGCGTGCGGTCAACGCGCCGTTGACCAGACCCTCGCCAAACCGACGCGACAGCCGCGCGAGAAGCCCGCCGCCGAGGATCGGCTCGATCATGTCGTCCCCGACCGCGACAGCGCCGGTCGCGACGAGATGCGAGAAGACCGCACGTGTCAGCCGCCACGCTCCGAGCGTGCCCGAGCGGCCCCCGTAGATCTCAGCGATCTTTCGGATCATCCGCAGATTGGCGCTGAGCGCGGCGAAGACATCCGCGAAGGCCAGTGGAACAAGCGCGGTCACCGCTGCAACCTGCCTCGCGGCGGCCTGCACTTCGGCCGTGGCGCGTTTGTCTAGCGGGGCCAGCAGCTCGCGTTCAGCCAGACCAAGCAGCGCTTCGGCGTCGAAAACGTCTCCCTGCCGCTCTTTGAGCCGATCACGCCCCCAGCGGGTGTCGTCGCGGGCGGAGTAGAGCGAATCGAGCCGCGTCGCGACATCGCGGGCCGCCTCGAGACTGTTCTCGGCCAGCGCATGATCGGCAGCGCGTTGCAGCCGGTCGAGCCGCGCAAGGCGGGCAAAGGCGGACATCTCCTTGATCGCGATCAGAAGCGTCACGAGAATGAAAAGGCCGAAGAGGGCTGTCACCACCCAGCCAAGGATCGGGTTCGCGGCCAGAAGCGAGGTCGCGAAATTCCAGGCCGCGATGGAGATCACGGTCGCGAGAATCGCGCCCAGGAGCGACCAGAACCACCGCGCGAGCCGCGAAGGTTTGCGCGAGGCGAGCGTCGCGGCCGTTGCCATCGCCCGCCCGTCGGGGCCGGGCTCGGAATGATCGCCAAGATCGGGAACGGGCGGCGCGTCGGCAGGGCCGGGCCGCGCGTCTTCGTGAGTGTCGAGTTCGATCAGGACGGGGCGCTTCTTGTCGCTCACAGGCGGTCTCCGATCAGGAATTCTGCGGCCCGGTCGAGCCGGATATGCGGCGGCCCGTCTCCGGGGCGCAGTGAGAGCGGCGCGGGAGCGAAGGACATGATGCCGTAATCGCCCGCGAGCCACTCCTCGGCATCCCCGCGCAAGAGGCTCTGCGGATCCTCGGGCAGATCGCCGGGCCAGAGCGCGGCCTCGCGGCCCGTCTCCAGAAGGCGTCCGCGCACGCAGGCCAGCTCCTCGCCCTTGACCTCGCGGGTCTCCTCCACAGTGGCACGTAGGCTTGCGATGGCCATCGCGCGCGTCTTCGCGCCGGCGAATTCCGCCCGGTCCGAGGCCTCGCGCGTCATCGCCTTCATCAGCGCGGTCAGCCGATCGTGCTGGGTGTGGTGCAGGTGGTCGGCCTTGGTCGCGGCGAAAAGGATACGCTCCACCCGTTTGCCCATCAGGAGCTGCGACAGGAAGGCGTTCCGGCCCGGACGGAAGGCGCCGAGGATATCGGCCATCGTGCGGCGCAGATCCGACAGCGAGTCCGGCCCCTTGTGGATCGCACCGAGCGCGTCGACCAGGACGACCTGCCGGTCGATCCTGGCGAAATGCTCCCGGAAGAACGGTTTGACGACGCGCGACTTGTAAGCCTCGTACCGGCGCTCGAATTCTCTCCAAAGCGAGCGGCGCGGTGCGGCGTCCTCGGGCGGCAGCGGCGCGAAGGTCAGGACCGGGGAGCCGGCGAGGTCGCCGGGCAGCAGAAACCGTCCGGGCGTGCAGTCGGAATAGCCTGCATTACGCGCGGCCTGCAGATACTCGGTGAAGGTCTGTGCAAGGCCCTGCGCGCGCGCCTCATCGAGCTCTTTCGAACTTTCTTCGCCCTTGGCGGCGGTCAGAAACGCGCGCACCTCGTCTCGTTGCTCGAGCCGGGACAGCGTCTCGCGAGACCATTCCGCATAGCTTTTCTCCAGAAGGCCCAAATCGAGGAGCCATTCGCCAGGATAATCCACGATGTCGAGATGCACCGTGCGCGGCCCCTGCAGCCCGCCCAGAAAGCCCGTCGGCTTGACCTTGAGCGACAGGCGCAGCTCGGAGACGGCGCGCGTGCTGTCCGGCCAATGCGGGGTCTTGGAAGTGAGGGCCGCCAGATGCGTCTCGTAGTCGAAGCGCGGCAGCGTGTCGTCTGGCTGAGGTTGCAGATAGGCCGCCGTGATGCGCCCCTCTGCCGCCGCCGACAGCTGACCCATCCGCCCCCGCTCCATCAGGTTCGCCACCAGCGAGGTGATGAACACCGTCTTGCCCGAGCGCGCGAGGCCCGTGACCCCCAGCCGGATCGAGGGTTCGAAGAACGCGCCCGAGACGGTATCGCCCACCGCCTCGACGCTGCGGGTGAGCCTGTCTGCGATATCGTCGATGAGCACGGGGCCTCCGGGTCTGTCGTCTCGGGCGAAGATAGGGGCTTGCGCGCCTGCGTGCCAGTGGGCGGGTCTTGCCGGGACGTGGCGCTTTGGCTAGGGCGAGCCTCATGCCCAGATACGCGCTCATGGTGGAATATGACGGCGGCCCCTTCGCGGGCTGGCAGCGCCAGGCTGACCAGCCGTCGGTGCAAGGCGCGATCGAGGCGGCGCTGGCGAAACTCGAGCCTGGCCCCCACACGATCGCTGCGGCAGGGCGGACGGATTCGGGCGTGCATGCGCGCGGGCAGGTCGCCCATGCCGATCTGGCGAAAGACTGGCAGCCGTTCCGTCTGCAGGAAGCGCTGAACTACCATCTGAAACCCGCCCCGGTGGCGATCCGCAGGGCGGCGCGCGTCGGCGACGAGTTCCACGCGCGGTTCTCGGCGGGTGAACGGCGGTATCTTTACCGGGTGCTCAATCGACGGGCGCGGGCGGTACTGGAAGCTGGCCAGGTCTGGCAGGTGCAAAAGCCGCTCGATCTGAGCGCGATGCGCGAAGGCGCGGCGCTGCTCCTCGGCAAACACGACTTCACCACCTTCCGATCCACGATGTGTCAGGCGAAAAGCCCGGTAAAGACGCTCGATGCGTTCGAGGTTGACGAGATCGAGACCGAGGCCGGGCGCGAAATCCGCTTTCGGCTGCGCGCGCGGTCCTTCCTGCACAACCAGGTGCGCTCCTTCGTGGGTACGCTCGAACGCGTGGGCGCAGGGGCCTGGAGGCCCGAGGATGTGCGCCGCGCGCTCGAGGCGCGGGATCGCGCGGCCTGCGGACCGGTGGCACCTCCACAGGGGCTGTATCTCATGGGGGTCGGATACCCCGAGGATCCTTTCGTCTGATCCCGCTCGCGAAGGCCGTGAGCCGCGCTTGAAGCGCCACGGCGCGAGGCTAGCTCGCGCTCCATGAAAAACGCATTGGTGATCGGAGCGTCGGGCGGTATCGGCTCGGCGGTGGTAGCGGAGCTCGTAAAGCGCGGGCTTCAGGTGACGGGGCTGTCGCGGTCGGAGGACGGGCTCGACGTGACTGACGAGGCGTCGGTCGAGAAACATCTGGGCGCGCTGGAGGGACCGTTCGATCTGGTGTTCTGCGCGACCGGTGCGCTCGAGATCGATGGCGCGATGCCCGAGAAAACGATCCGCGATCTCGATCCCAAGGCGATGATGGATCAATTCCGGCTGAATGCCGCCGGCCCCGCGCTCGTGCTGAAACACGCGATCCGCCTCGTGCCCCGGCGCGAATCGGCGGTGATGGCGGTGCTCTCGGCGCGGGTCGGATCGATCGGCGATAACGGTATCGGCGGCTGGTATTCCTACCGCACCGCGAAGGCGGCCGTGAACCAGCTCGTGCATACTGCCGCCATCGAGTTCGGGCGCTCTTACCGGCATCTGTCCTGCGTGGCGCTGCATCCCGGAACCGTAGAGACGCCCTTTACCGAGAAATACGCGGACAAACATCCGACCGTGACGGCGGAGAAAGCGGCCAAGCGGCTTTGCGATCTTTTCGAGCAGCTGACGCCAGAGCATACGGGCGGTTTTTACGATTACGCCTTCGAGGAGATTGTCTGGTGACGCGGCTCGTTCTGGTACTGGGCGATCAGCTCTCCGAGACATTGTCGGCACTCAAGGAAGCGGATCGCGAGACGGATGTCGTGGTGATGGCCGAGGTCGCCGATGAGGCGACTTACGTGCAGCACCATCCCAAGAAAATCGCGTTCATCTTCGCCGCCATGCGGAAGTTCGCGGCTCGGCTGCAGGAGGATGGCTGGGATGTGCGCTACACGCAGCTCGACGATACCGACAATTCCGGCTCCATTCCCGGCGAACTGACGCGCCGCGCCGAGGAAACCGGCGCCACGGAGGTCATCGCGACGCAGCCCGGCGAGTTCCGCCTGATCGAGGCTCTGGACGAGATGGGCCTCAAGGTTCGGCAACTCGCCGACGACCGCTTCCTCACCGATCTCGGCTGGTTCGAGGAGTGGGCCAAGGGGCGCAAGACGCTTCGGATGGAGTATTTCTACCGCGAGATGCGCAAACATCTCGGCATCCTCATGGAGGATGGCGAGCCTGCGGGCGGGCAGTGGAATTTCGACCACGACAACCGCAAGCCCGCGCCCGACGAGGTCGCGTTCGGCGGGCCGATGGAGTTCACGCCCGACGAGACGGTGGAAGAGGTGCTGGACCTCGTCGAACGCCGCTTCGGTAATTCCTTCGGCGATGTGCGCCCGTTCTGGTTCGCGACAGACCAGGGTCAGGCGCGCCGGGCGCTGACGCATTTCGTCAAGCACGCCCTGCCGCGCTTCGGCGATTTCCAGGACGCGATGATGGGGGACAACCGGTTCCTCTATCACTCGGTGATCTCGGGCTACATGAATATCGGCCTCCTCGATCCGCGTGAGGTCTGCGAGGCGGTCGAGGAGGCCTGGCGCGAGGGTCACGCGCCGATCAACGCCGTCGAAGGGTATATCCGTCAGGTCATCGGCTGGCGCGAATACATGCGCGCCATCTATTTCCGCGAAGGGCCGGATTATCCACGGCGCAACTGGCTCAACCACCAGCGCAAGCTGCCGCCGCTCTATTGGGGACAGGAGACGAAGATGCGCTGCCTGTCGAAGGCGGTGGAGGAGACCAAGGAAGAGGCCTACGCCCACCATATCCAGCGTCTGATGGTCACGGGCAATTTCGCGCTGCTCTGCGGGATCGACCCGGCCGAGGTCGAGGATTGGTATATGCGCGTCTATTTCGATGCGTTCGAATGGGTCACGGCGCCCAACACGGTCGGTATGAGCCAGTTCGCCGATGGCGGCGTGATCGCCTCGAAACCCTACGTCTCGTCAGGCTCCTATATCGACCGGATGTCGGATTATTGCGGCGACTGTCATTACAGCGTGAAGCAGAAGACAGGGGAGGGTGCCTGCCCGTTCAACGTCCTTTACTGGCACTTCATGGATCGCCACCGCGAGCGGTTCGAGAAGAACCCGCGGATGGCGCAGATGTATGGCACATGGGACCGGATGAAGGACGACAAGAAGGCGACGATCCGCGACGAGGCCGAGGATTTCCTGAAACGCTTGTCGGACGGCGAGGTGGTCTGAGCGCTCAGGCGAGCCGGGTTTCGATCCGCGCGCCGTGTTCGAGCGTGCGGTGAACCGGACACTTGTCCGCGATCTCGAGGAGTTTGGCCCGCGCCGCTTCATCGAGCGCGCCTTCGAGCGTCACGACTCGCAAGAACTGGTCGATTTTGCGCGCCTCGCCGGTCGCGGCGTCCTCGGCATGCACCTTGTCGTGGCTCACATCCACCTCGACATGGGCGAGCGGCAGTCCCTTGCGCCGCGCATACATCCGGATCGTCATCGCCGTGCAGGCACCCAGCGCGGCGGAGAGAAGGTTGTACGGCGTCAGCCCCAGATCCGTGCCGCCGACCGAGGTCGGCTCGTCGGCAAGGATGTGGTGGCTCGCGGTGACGACATCCTGCAGGAACCCGTTGGGATCGTTCTCGGAGACGCGGACGATGCCTTCGGGCGCATGCGGATGTGGTTCGGGCTCTTCAAGATCGAGATAACGCTCCGCCCAAGCCGAGATGATGGCGGCCGCGTATTCGGCATCCGCGATGCGGCTGACGAGGTGATCGGCCTCGTCGAGCGTCACGAAGCTCTTGGGATGTTTCGCCGCACTGAAGATCTGGGTGGCGTTCTCGATCCCGACCGTCGCATCTCGCGGCGCGTGCAGAACGAGAAGCGCGCGGCGCAAACCCGCGATCGCGGGGCCGAGCTCTGCGGAGCTCACATCGCGGACGAAGTCGCGGCTGATGCGAAAGGGGCGACCGGCAAGAGAGACTTCCGCCACGCCGTCTGCCTCGATCCGGTCCAGCGCATCCGAAAAGTTATGCGTCACATGGCCGGGATCGAACGGCGCGCCGATCGTGGCAATCGCGCGGGCGCTCGGGATTTCGGCGGCCGCTTTCAGGACCGCCGCTCCGCCGAGCGAGTGCCCGATGAGCAGGGACGGGGCGAGACCCTTCGCGGTCAGCGCCTCTGACGCTGCGACAAGGTCAGCGACGTTCGAGGTGAAAGATGTGTTCTCGAACTCACCGCCGGAATGACCGAGCCCGGTGAAATCGAAGCGCAGGACCGCGAAGCCCTCGGCGGTCAGCCGCCCCGCGATCCGGCGCGCTGCGGCGATATCTTTTCCGCAGGTGAAGCAATGGGCAAAGAGCGCCGCCGCACGCGGCTCGCCGCGCGGCAGGTCGAGCCGTCCGGCAAGCGAGTTGCCATGCGCGCCTTCGAAGGTGAGCTTTTCCGTCGGCATGATGCCTCCCTTTCCTCGCGATCGACGAGGACAGGGCTAGCCGCTTGCCGGTCACGGCGCGAGCGGGAATATCCCGCCGTCACGCCTTCCTGATTTCTGTGACGGATTTGAGGACGCGCGTGCCGTCATCCTGCTTGATGAGAAACGCCGGCTCGTCGACGCTGGCATGGCGCGTGATCTCGCTGCCCTTGATCGTGCGCGTCACCTCCTGTGTGAAGCGCTCCACGATCTCGCCCGAGGCGGTGCCTTGGCCCCAATCCCATTCGACGCGGTCTCCGGTGGCGTAGCCCATGACGCTCTCCTCGATGAAATCACATCGGGCGAACTGTCGGGCAGGCTGACCCGTTCCCGGAGGCAGCGATCACTCCGTCGTGTTGTCCTGCGTCTCGTCGCTGGCTTCGGGAGCCGCGGGCGTGTCGGGCGCTTCCTCGGCCGCGCCTTCGGCAAGCGCGCCATTGACCCAATCGCCGCTGGCTTCCTCGCCGGTGGCATACCGCATCGTTCCCTCGCCCTGGCGTTTGCCCGCCGCGAAGGTACCTTCGTAGACATCGCCGTTGGCATAGGTGGCGACGCCCTGGCCGGAGATCTCTCCGTTCTCCCAGGCACCTTCGTAGATGAAGCCGTCGGGCATCTCCATCCGGCCCTGCCCGTGGCGTTGGCCGTCCTCGAATTCGCCGGTATAGACCGTGCCGTCGGGATAGGTCGCGGTGCCTTCGCCCTCGCGCTCGCCGTCGACCCAGCCGCCTTCGTAGCGATAGCCGTCGGGATAGGTCATCACGCCCTGGCCGTGGTTGCGCGCATTGCGGAAGCCGCCCTCATAGACGAGACCGTTGGCGTATTCCGCCCGGCCTTCGCCCTCGATGACGCCGCCGACCCAGTCGCCCGCATAGGTCGATCCGTCGGGATAGGTGATCGTTCCTTCACCGTCCGCAAGCCCGTCGCTGAAGCTGCCTTCATAGACCGAGCCGTCAGGATACGTAACGCGCCCCTGGCCCTGGATCTCCCCGGCGACCCAATTGCCGGTATAGACATAGCCGTCCTGACCCTCGAACGTGCCTTGACCTTCGCGCTGGTCGTTCGCGAACTGACCCTCATAGGTATCGCCGTTCTCGTAGGTCACGCGGCCCTGACCCTCGCGGCGGCCCGCGACGAGCTCGCCTTCGTAGACATCGCCGTTCGGCTGGGTCAGCTTGCCGGTCCCGTCGATCTGGCCGTCATCCCACATACCTTCGTAGATCAGACCGTCCGGCATGGTGAGTTTGCCTTCTCCGTCACGCTTGCCGTCCGCGACGCGGCCCTCGTAGAGCGAGCCGTCGGGATAGGTGATCGTGCCGTTGCCTTCCTTGGTGCCGTTGACCCAGTCGCCCTCGTAGACGTAGCCGCCGGGGGAGGTCATGGTCCCCCGCCCGTGATGGAGCGCGTTGCGGAAGGAGCCTTCGTAGCGCACGCCGTTGGCATAGACCGCAATGCCCTGGCCGGTGATCTTGCCGTCGACCCAGGTGCCCTCGTAGGTGCCGCCATCGGCGAAGATGATCTTGCCGACGCCGTCGGGCTTGCCAGCTTCGAACTCGCCTTCATAGACAGACCCGTTCGGGAAGCGGGCGGTGCCGGTGCCGCGGATCTCGCCTTCGACCCATTGTCCCGAATATTCGTAGCCGTTCGGCAGCGTGTAGGTGCCCTCGCCGTGCTGGAGGCCATCCTGGAACGTCCCCTCGTAGACGCCGCCATCGTCGTATTGCTTGGTAATGACCTCGCCGTCCCGCGCGGTCGCCATGCCGCCCGAAAGGGCCAGTGCGGCGATCAGGGCCGCGTGCGAGTAGTTCCGAAAGGATGCCATGCTGCTCTTTCCCGCCATGTTGGCCGCGTGTTGCGGGCTTGCCACGAAGGTAGTCAAGGCGGGGGCCGGGCACAACGGGTTTCGGGGGGCGGGCGCGGCGACGGGTTCCCCTTGCGCGGGGTTCTGCTATGTCCCCGCCAAAGGCAATTCAGGCGAGGCGACATGGCCGATACCTTCCGGATCACACTGGCGCAGCTCAACCCGACGCTGGGCGATCTTGCGGGCAACGCCGCCAAGGCACGCGAGGCCTGGGAGGCCGGGCGCGCGGCGGGCGCGGACCTCGTGGCGCTGCCCGAGATGTTCATAACGGGCTACCAGACGCAGGATCTCGTCCGCAAACCGGCCTTCCACACCGCTGCCATCGAGACGGTGCGCCGTCTGGCCGAAGACTGCAGCGACGGACCCGCGCTCGCCATCGGCGGGCCTTGGGTGGAAGGGGCCGAGCTCTACAACGCCTACCTGGTCCTCGAGGGCGGGACGGTGCGTCACGCGGTGCTCAAGCACCATTTGCCGAACGATGCGGTCTTCGACGAGGAGCGGCTCTACTCCACCGGGCCGCTCGGCGGACCCTACGCCATCGGCGGCGTCCGGATCGGCAGCCCGATCTGCGAGGATGCCTGGTACGAGGACGTGGCCGAAACCCACGAAGAGACCGGGGCGGAGTTTCTGCTCGTGCCCAACGGCTCTCCCTATCATCGCGACAAGTACGATCTGCGCCTGACGCATATGGTCGCGCGGACGGTCGAGACCGGCCTGCCGCTCGTCTACCTCAACATGGTGGGCGGCCAGGACGATCAGGTCTTCGACGGCGGCTCCTTCGTTCTGAACCCCGGCGGCAAGCTCGCCTGCCGCTTGCCGGTCTTCGACGAGGAGATCGCGCATCTGACGCTCATTCGCAGCCCTGAGGGCTGGCGCGCCGAGGCAGGTCCGGTCGCGCCGCAACCGGACGCCTGGGAACAGGATTACCGCGCCATGGTCGAGGGCCTGCGCGACTATCTCGGCAAGTCGGGCTTTTCCCGCGTGTTGCTGGGACTGTCGGGCGGCGTCGATTCCGCGCTTGTCGCCGCCATCGCCGCCGACGCGATCGGGCCCGAGAACGTGCGCTGCGTGATGCTGCCATCGGAATACACGTCGGAGCACTCGCTCGAAGATGCCAAGGCCGTCGCCCGGATGCTCGGCTGCCACTACGATTTCGTGCCGATCACCGAGGGCCGAGATGCGATCACCGCAACGCTTGCGCCGCTCTTCAAGGGCCGCGCGCCGGACGTGACCGAAGAGAACCTGCAATCGCGCCTCAGGGGTCTGCTGCTGATGGCGCTGTCGAACAAGTTCGGCGAGATGCTCCTGACCACCGGCAACAAGTCCGAGGTCGCGGTCGGCTACGCCACGATCTACGGTGACATGGCGGGCGGCTACAATCCGATCAAGGATCTCTACAAGACCCGCGTTTTCGAGACCTGCCGTTGGCGCAACGCCAATCACAGGCCTTGGATGAAGGGCCCGGATAGCGCGGTGATGCCCGAGCGTGTGATCTCCAAGCCCCCCTCGGCGGAGCTTGCGGCGGATCAGAAGGACAGCGACAGCCTGCCCGAATACGACATCCTCGACGGTATCCTCGAGATCCTGATCGAAGGCGACGGCTCCATCGAGGATTGCGTCGCTGAGGGGTATTCCCGCGAAGACGCGATCAAGGCCGAGCGTCTGCTTTACCTGTCGGAATACAAGCGCTTCCAATCCGCGCCCGGAACGCGGCTCACGCCGAAGGCCTTCTGGCTCGACCGTCGCTACCCGATCGTGAACAGGTGGCGCGACGGGAAGGCGTGAGCCTTATTCCCACCAGCGGTCGATGACGGCGATGTCCTCGTCCGACCAGCCGAAATGATGCGCGAGCTCGTGAACGGTGACATGCGCCACGAGATCCTCGATCGTCACATCGCCGCGGTCGCGCCATTCTGCGAGGATCGGTTCGCGAAAGAGCCAGATCGTGTCGGGCCAGGGCGCGGGATCGGCGAAGCTCTTTTCGGTCATGGGAATGCCGTCGTAGAGCCCTGTCAGCTCCAGCGCGTCCTCGAGACCCAGCTCACCGAGCATGTCCGGCTCGGGCCAGTCCTCCACGCGCAGCACGATGTCTTGCGCGCCTTTGGCGAATTCCGCGGGCAGGGCCTCGATCGTGCGCCGTGCCATGGCCTCCATCACCGCGAGGCTCGCGCTCTTTCGAACACTCATTGTGCGGTCTCTCGCGAGGCGGAACGGGCGGCTTTGACATACGTTCTGGCCCGTAACGCAACAAAGGGAAGATCGGTCATGTCCGCTCCGAAAATCGCAGTCATTTTCTACTCCACCTACGGCACGAACCACGCCATCGCAAAGGAAGCCGAAGCCGCATTGAAAGAGGCGGGCGCCGAGGTGCGTCTGCGCCGCATCGCCGAGACCGCTCCGAAAGAGGTCGTCGAGTCGCAGGATGCCTGGAAGGAACAGCTCGACGCCATGTCGGACATCCCCGAGGTGAGCCATGACGATATGCTCTGGGCCGACGGCTACTTCTTCTCCTCGCCGACGCGCTACGGCTCGGTGACAAGCCAGATGCGCGCCTTCATCGATACGCTCGGGCCGATCTGGCAAGAGGGCAAGCTCGTCAACAAGACCGTGACGGCGACCACCTCCGCCAAGACGCTGCATGGCGGCCACGAGACGACGCTGCTCGGGTTTTACACCAGCACGATGCACTGGGGCGCGATTCCGGTCACGCCCGCCTATGCCGATCCGATCCAGTTCGAGGCTGGCGGCAACCCCTATGGCGTGTCGGTCGTGGCAGGCGAGTTCGACGACAAGCTGAAGCAAGCCGTCGCGGCGCAGGCAAAGCGCCTTGTGGACGTCACCTCCAAGATCATCGCCTAAGCCGAGGCTTCGCGAAAAAGCCCGTTTCTTTGAGTACGAAACTCGCTCGGCCCGGATTTCACATCGAAATCCGGGCCGATTTCTTGTCGGACACCGGCCCTAGGCCAATTCGAATTCGGCGAGCGGCTCGTGGACCGCGCCCGATTTCGTCAGGATCGACTCGTAAAGCACGAATTCGCGGGCGGGAACCTCGTCGATCCGCATCGTGCTTTCATCGGCGAGGAACGCGGCGAACTTGCGTTCTTCCTCCGGCGTGCGCCGCTCGGGCAGCCGGGCGAACGTGACATGGGGGCGAAAGCGCCTCCGCTCCAGCACGAGCCCCGCGCCTGTGAGCCGGGATTTTACCCTTGCCTGCAAATCGCTCAGCGCCGCGCCGCCATCGGCATCGAGCGCAAGGGCGGTGCCATAGGTCGACAGACCCGAGAGGCGAAAAGAAAAAGCCGGCGGCTGCAGCGTCTCCAGCGCGTCCGCCGCTTCGCGCAGAAGCGGCTCTTCGACCTCACCGAGGAATGCGAGCGTCAGGTGCATATTCTCCGCCGGAACGACCGAGCCGAACCCCAGCCGATCCCCCATCGCTTCGAGCACTTCGGCATCCGAGGCGGGCAGGGGCAGGGCAAGAAAGGCACGCATGGCTCGTCTCCGGATTTCACCGCCTCAGGCTTGGCGGAGGGCCGGGGCCTCTGCAAGGGGTCGATATGGACAAGGGCGAGGCTTTGTGAAACACGACGCCCTCGTATTTCAGCCCTCAGATCCCGGACCGCGCCGCATGACCGTCACCCGCTTTGCCCCGTCGCCCACTGGCCATATCCACGTGGGCAACCTGCGCACCGCCCTGATGAACTGGCTCATCGCGAAGAAAGAGGGCGGCACGTTCATCCTGCGGATCGACGACACCGATCCCGAACGCTCGCGCGAGGAATATGTCGACGGGATCAAGCGTGACCTCGAATGGCTCGGCCTTGGCTGGGACCGCGTCGAGCGGCAATCCGAGCGGCTCGACCGCTATCACGCAGCCGCGGACGATCTGCGCGAGAAAGGCCGGTTCTACGAGGCCTTCGAGACGCCGACCGAGCTCGACCTCAAGCGCAAGAAGCAGCTCAACATGGGCCGGCCGCCGGTCTATGACCGTGCCGCCCTCGCGCTCAGCGATGCCGAGAAGGACGCGCTGCGCGCCGAGCGCGGCGATGGCCATTGGCGCTTCAAGCTCGATCATCAGCGGATCGAGTGGGAGGACGGCATCCTGGGGCCGATCTCCATCGATGCGGCCTCGGTCTCGGACCCTGTGCTGATCCGCGCGGATGGCCAGTTCCTCTACACGCTCGCCTCCGTGGTCGATGACGTCGAATTCGGCATCACGCACGTGGTGCGAGGCTCGGACCACGTCACCAACACCGCGACGCAGATCCAGATCATGGCTGCCCTCGGCGCGGATCATCCGGTCTTCGCGCATCACTCGCTGCTCACTGGCCCTGCCGGCGAGAGCCTGTCCAAGCGGCTCGGCACGCTCGCGCTCAAGGATCTTCGCGAGGCCGGGATCGAACCCGAGGCGCTGTTGTCGCTGATGGCGCGGCTCGGCTCTTCGCAACCGGTGGAGCTGCGCCTGTCGCTCGCCGAGATCGCGGACGGCTTCGAGCTGTCGCAATTCGGCTCGGCGCCCACGAAGTTCGACGTGAACGATCTCTATCCGCTGACGGCGCGCAAGCTGCACCAGTTGCCCTATGAGGATGTCGCGAGCGAGATCACAGCGCTTGGCGTGCCCGAGGACAAGGCGCCGCTCTTCTGGCAGGTGGCCCGCGACAACATTACCACGCGCCGCGATCTTGCGGCCTGGTGGACGATGTTCTCCGAAGGGGCGGAGCCGAAGATCGATCCCGAGGACGAAGCCTTCGTGGCCGAGGCGATGACGCTTCTGCCCGAGCCGCCCTACGATGCGGACACCTGGTCCACATGGACGCAGGCGGTCAAGGAGCAGACGGGACGCAAGGGCAAGGGTCTCTTCATGCCGCTCCGCCGTGCGGTCACGGGCATGGATCGCGGCCCCGAGATGGCCGACGTGATGCCCTTGATGCAGGTGGTGCGCGCCCGGAAAGGCTAAGCTGGACGAACGTCGATCCCGCGCGCGGCGAGCGCGGCGTCGATCCAGGCGGTCTCTTCCCCGGTCAGTGCCTGCGCGCGGGGATAGCGCGGGCTCGGACGATCGTTGAGGACGGGCGCGCTGTCCCAGCCATCGGTTGTCTCGAAGAACCGGACCGCGCCGGCCTCGCCGAACATGTCGAGATAGCCCTGAAGCACGACGTCGAGATAGCTGAGCAGGATCGGCCGGCCCTCGTGTGCGGGCCGCCGCCGCGCCTCGGGCACGGAATAGATCGCGATGGATCTGAGTTCTCCGGCCTGGTGCAGCACGGCGGTCGTCGCGTCGAGCCGGTCGTATTCCTTTTCGCGCGCATCGAGCGTCTGCCAATCCGCGCCCGGCACGGCCGCGATCAGCCCTTCGATGTCGTGACCCGGCGCAGGCACGGCGGTCAGGACCGCAAGCGGATGCGCCTCGACATGGACCCAGGCGCGCCGCCATCCGGTTGCCCGCGCAAGGTGCGCCGGCCGGTTGCTGTGGGTTCTCTGGTTCACCAAAGACCCGTATCCGAAGAAAAAAGGTGTGGTCATAGCTTTTAATAAGATGGCGTGTTAGGGACATCAACGGCGCACCGGCCCCTTCACCATGTGCGCCGCCAAATCAAGCGTCATTCGGGAGGCGGTCCGATGCGCGTCAATAAAAGAACGAACATCGCCGTGCGCGTACTCATGTATTGCACGGTCCACAGGGATAAGCTGGTTACGAAAGCCGAGATTGCGCGCAGCTGCAATTCCTCGGAGCACCATCTTGGGCAGATCGTGAATCAGCTCGCTCAGCTCGGCTACCTGTCCACGCGACGTGGACGGCATGGTGGCCTCATGCTCGGCATGAACCCCGAAGATATCACGCTCGGCACGTTGTTTCGTCATTTCGAGTCGAAAGGCGCGATCGTCGAGTGTTTCCAGGAAAGCGGGAATACCTGTCCGCTCGTGAATGCCTGCCGGCTTCGCGCGTCGTTGCAGAACGCGATGGAAGCCTTTTTCGCGGCGCTCGAGAACGTGACCGTGTCCGACCTCGTGGTCGACAATACGGAGCTTGCGGCGCTGTTCGATCTCCCGGACGATAAAGCGGCGGTTGCGAGTCCCGAACACGCAGGCTAACGTCACGCGCATCAGCAAAGGGAGAACCGGCCGCGTGCCGGTGCCGAAGGAGCAACCGCCCCGGAAACTCTCAGGCCGCAGGACCTTTGCCGACAGACACTCTGGAGAGAGGCTCGCACAATAAAGCAGCGGGCCCGCCGAAGGGATAGCGATCTCAGGCGCAAGGACAGAGGGGGCGTTCCTGGCAGAGGCTTGCTCTGCCGCCATACGTGCCGGATAGTTCATCCGGACGAGCAACGGGGGAACGCCGTGAGCGAGAAAGACGCCGACGCCTACTCGGACTGGCAAAGTCACGATTGTGCCTGCGGGATGCCGCACGGTCCGGATGGCGGGCATGCGGCCGGCTGCGATGGCAGCGAGCTTTCCGAAGACGAACCCCGGACCGAAGACGGCCTTCTGATGACGCCGCTCCATGCGCTGCATGTCGAGCTTGGCGCGAAGATGGTGGAGTTCGCGGGCTATTCGATGCCCGTGCAATACCCGATGGGCGTGCTGAAAGAGCATCTTCACACGCGCGAGAAGGCGGGACTTTTCGATGTCAGCCACATGGGCCAGGTCATTCTCGTGCCGCGCAAGGCCTCGGCCAGCGCCGCGCTCGAAGCGTTGGTGCCGCAGAACATCCAGGGGCTCGAAGAGGGCCGTCAGCGCTATGCACTTCTGACCAACGATGAGGGCGGGATCGAAGACGATCTCATGGTCGCCAACAAGGGCGATCACCTCTTCGTCGTGGTCAACGCGGCTCGCAAGGAGCCGGATCTTGCGCGCCTGCGCGAGGGGCTCGAGCCGGGTGTCGTCGTCAAGCACGTCACCACCCGCGCGCTTCTGGCGCTCCAGGGTCCGAAGGCCGAGGCGGTTCTGTCCGGCATCGCGCCCGAGCTTGCGGAGATGCGCTTCATGGATGTGCGCGATGTCGTGGTGGACGGGGTCGAGATCTGGGTGTCGCGCTCGGGCTACACTGGCGAGGACGGTTTCGAGATGTCCGTGCCCGCCGATGCGGCGGAGGACTTCGCACGCAAGCTACTGTCGCATGGGGACGTCGAACCGATCGGTCTTGGCGCGCGCGATTCGCTGCGCCTTGAGGCGGGCCTTTGCCTTTACGGCCATGACATCGATGCGGGCACCTCGCCGGTCGAGGCCGCCCTGAGCTGGTCGATCCAGAAGATCCGCCGGGCCGATGGTGCGCGGGCAGGCGGCTTTCCCGGCGCGGACCGGATCCTGCGCGAACTGGCCGAGAGCGCCCCGCGCATGCGCGTCGGCCTCAAACCCGAGGGCCGCGCGCCGATGCGCGAAGGTGTGCCGCTTTATGCCGCCAAAGACGGCGCGGATCCGGTTGGCCATATCACGTCGGGCGGCTTTGGGCCGAGCACGGGGGGGCCTGTCGCGATGGGCTACGTTCCCGCCGCGATGACGGCGCCGGGCACCGTCCTATATGGCGAGCTGCGCGGCCGCAGATTGCCCGTGACCGTAACGAAGCTGCCCTTCGTTGCGCCGAACTTCAAACGCTGAGCTGACAAAGAACGAGGGTAAGCGAGACATGAAATACACCGAAGAGCACGAATGGCTCGACATCGACGAGGACGGCATCGTGACCGTCGGCATCACCGTGCACGCGGCCGAGCAACTGGGCGACGTGGTCTTCGTCGAATTGCCGGATGCGCCCAAGACGGTCTCGAAGGATGACGAGGTCGTCGTGATCGAGAGCGTCAAGGCCGCCTCGGACATCCTCGCCCCGATCGATGGCGAGATCGTCGAGGTGAACGAGACCATCGTGGACGATCCCTCCAAGGTGAACGACGACCCCGAAGGCGATGCGTGGTTCTTCAAGATGCAGATCGAGGACGCCTCCGTGCTCGACGATTTCATGGACGAGGCGGCCTACAAGAAATTCATCGCCTGACGCCGCCGGCCGCGGATCGGCCGGCCATCCAGGCGAACGAAGACGCGGCGCATCGGCCGCTTGACAAGGCAGACGGGCGGATGCCGCGCAACGCGCATCCGGCCCGGCGCGATGACAGAGCGAGATGTGACATGAGCTTTAAGCCGACCGATTACGACCCGTATGATTTCGCGAACCGCCGCCATATCGGCCCGTCTCCCTCCGAGATGGACGAGATGTTCGCGCGGCTCGAGGTCGCCGATCTCGACGCGCTGATCGACGAGACCGTGCCGAAGGCGATCCGCCAGGAGGACGCGCTCGATTTCGGCGCGCCCCTCTCCGAACGGCAGCTCATTTTCGAGATGCGCCAGATCGCCAAGCGCAACAAGGTCCTGACGACGATGATCGGGCAGGGCTATCACGGCACGGTCACGCCGCCCGCGATCCAGCGCAACATCCTCGAGAATCCCGCCTGGTACACCGCGTACACGCCGTATCAGCCGGAGATCAGCCAAGGCCGGCTCGAAGCGCTTCTGAACTACCAGACGATGGTCTCCGATCTTACCGGGCTCGAGATCGCCAATGCCTCGCTTCTCGACGAGGCGACTGCCTGCGCCGAGGCGATGACGATGGCGCTCCGGAGCGCAAAATCGAAGGCCAAGGGCTTCTTCATCGACGAGAATTGCCATCCGCAGAACATCCATGTGATGAAGACGCGGGCCGCGCCGCTCGGCATCGAGGTGGTGGTCGGCGCGCCCGAGACGCTCGATCCCGAGGCCGTGTTCGGCGCGATCTTCCAGTATCCGGGCACCTATGGCGGGCTTTCCGATTTCTCTGATCCGATCGCGGCGCTCCACGAGGCTGGCGCGCTCGGCATCGTCTCCGCCGATCCGATGGCGTTGTGCCTTCTGAAAGAGCCGGGCGCGATGGGCGCGGATATCGCCGTCGGCTCGACGCAGCGTTTCGGCGTCCCGATGGGCTATGGCGGCCCGCACGCGGCCTATATCGCGACAAAGGATGCGTATAAACGCGCGCTGCCGGGACGCATCGTCGGCGTGTCCATCGACGCGCAGGGCAACCGCGCCTACCGCCTCGCGCTGCAGACGCGCGAGCAGCATATCCGCCGCGAGAAGGCGACTTCGAACGTCTGCACCGCGCAGGCGCTTCTGGCGGTGATGGCGGGCTTCTACGCGGTCTTCCACGGGCCCGAGGGGCTGAAGGCGATCGCGCAACGCATTCACCTGAAGACCGCGGCGATGGCCGAGGGGCTTGAGGCGGCGGGCTTTGCCGTCGAGAACCCGGAATTCTTCGACACGATCACCGTCGATGTCGGCCTCTTCCAGAAAGGCATCCTCGCGGGCGCGGTGCGCGAGGGCGTGAACCTGCGGCCCGTCGGCAAGACCCGCGTCGGTATCACCCTCGACGAGACGACACGGCCCGAGAAGATCGAGGCGGTCTGGCGTGCGTTCGGGATCGAGCGGAGCTATCGCGAGGCCGAGACCTACCGGCTTCCCGATCCGCTGCTCCGGACCTCCGATTACCTGCAGCACGACGTCTTCCACATGAACCGCGCCGAGACCGAGATGATGCGCTACATGCGCCGGCTTGCCGATCGGGACCTCGCGCTCGACCGCGCGATGATCCCGCTTGGCTCCTGCACCATGAAGCTGAACTCGGCGGCGGAAATGATGCCGGTGTCCTGGCCCGAATTCTCGATGCTGCATCCGTTCTGCCCGAAGGATCAGGCGGAGGGCTACACCCAGCTGATCGAGGATCTGAATGCCAAGCTCTGCGCGATTACCGGCTATGACGCGATCTCGATGCAGCCCAATTCCGGCGCTCAGGGCGAATATGCCGGTCTGTTGACGATTGCCGCCTATCATCGCGCGAAGGGCGAAGGGCACCGCAATGTCTGCCTGATCCCGGTCAACGCGCATGGCACCAACCCGGCTTCCGCGCAGATGGTGGGCTGGAAGGTCGTCGCGGTGAAATGCGACGAGATGGGGTCCATCGACCTCGAGGATTTCCGCGCCAAGGCCGAGAAACACTCGGCCGAGCTTGCCGGCACCATGATCACCTATCCCTCGACGCACGGCGTCTTCGAGGAGACCGTGAAGGATGTCTGCGCCATCACGCATGAGCATGGCGGGCAGGTCTATATCGACGGGGCGAACCTCAACGCGATGGTCGGGCTCTCGAAGCCGGGCGATCTGGGCGGCGATGTGAGCCACCTCAACCTGCACAAGACCTTCTGCATCCCGCATGGCGGGGGCGGGCCCGGTATGGGACCGATCGGCGTGAAGGCGCATCTGGCGGAGCATCTGCCCTCCGATCCGCTAGCCGAGGACGGACCCGGCCCGGTTTCCGCCGCGCCCTTTGGCTCGCCGTCTCTGCTGCCGATCTCATGGGCTTATATCAAGATGACCGGCGGCGCGGGGCTGACGCAAGCGACCAAGGTCGCGATCCTGAACGCCAATTATATCGCCAAGCGCCTCGAAGGTTCTTACGACGTGCTCTATAAGGGCCGGAAGGGACGTGTCGCGCATGAATGCATCCTCGACGTACGGCCCTTCCAGAAATCGGCGGGCGTCACGGTCGACGACATCGCAAAGCGGCTGATGGATTGCGGGTTCCACGCGCCGACCATGTCCTGGCCCGTTGCAGGCACGCTCATGGTGGAGCCGACCGAAAGCGAGACAAAGGCCGAGCTCGACCGGTTCTGCGATGCGATGCTGGCCATTCGCGAAGAAATTCGCGCCATCGAGGACGGCCGGATGGATGCGGAGAACAACCCGTTGAAACACGCCCCCCACACGATGGAAGATCTCGTGCGCGACTGGGATCGACCCTATTCGCGCGAGGAAGGCTGTTTTCCGGCAGGTGCGTTCCGCGTCGACAAGTATTGGCCGCCGGTCAACCGCGTCGACAACGTCTACGGCGACCGCCACCTCATCTGCACATGCCCGCCGATGGAGGATTACGCCGAGGCCGCGGAATAGCAGGATCGCCCGGCGATCCTGCGCGGGTTTCCGCACGCGGAGACCCGGAGTCCACGAGGAAATCCGGGCACGCATCCTCGAAGGATGTGTGCGCTCAGTCCAGGAGGAAAGACCAAAGGTCGCGCAGGTGCGTCCACGTGGCCTCGTCGCGCGCCGCAAGAAGGTAGCCGCCCATCGGCCCGGCGCGGTACTCCGAGCCATCGAGCATCGCCACGTGACCGCCCGCGCGCTCCGCGATGAGCGCGCCCGCGGTGTGATCCCAGGGCGTGAGTCCCGCCGAGAACACGAAATCCACACCGCCTTGCGCGAAGACCCGGTATTCGTGACATCCGCAGCGCAGTTGCATCGCGCGGGTAAGCTTGGGGAAGGTCGCGGCCATCTCGGCGCGCTTGTCCTCCGGCAAAAGGCTGAGGCCGACGAAGCCCGCTAGATCCTCTGTGCCGCTGGCCGCGGCCACGCGCACGGGCCGGGTGCCGCGCCGGGAACGGACGAATTCGGCAGCGCCGCCGGCCTCGGCCCAGATGCAATCATCCATCACCGGGTCATAGTGCAGGCCGAAGACAGGCACGCCGTAGCGCGAGACCGCTACGATCACACCGAAGGTCGCGATGCCGTTGGCGTAGTTCCAGGTTCCGTCCACCGGGTCGATGATGAAGGCAGTTTCGGCCTCCGCGATACCGTCCACGATCTCGGGCCGCTCCGACGCGGCTTCCTCGCCGACGATCAGCGCGCCTGGAAACATCTGCGCGAGGCCCCGCCCGATCATCGCCTCGGCGGCACGATCGGCTTCGGTCACGAGATCCTGCGGACCCGTCTTGGTCGCGATGTCGGTGCTGGCGAGGTTGCGAAAGCGTGGCAGGATCTCGGCGCGGGCGGCGCGGCGGACGAGGTTCAGAACCTGGCGCTTCTGCGCGCGGCTGAGCGTGGTAACGGGGGCGGGGAGGCTGTCTTGCATCGGGGGCTCCTGTGCGGGCAGTCGGGCACGGGCCTAAGCCAGCCCGCCCCGCTTGCCAAGTGTCATTCCCGGGCGCGCAGCACTTGAGCGGGCCGGGCCGCGAGCGGGCGCCAGACGAAGGCGAGCCCGGCCAGAAGCGTCGCGAGGATGCCGCCAAGGACGATGCCGAGGACTGACGGCCAGATCACGGAATAGCTCGTTTCCATCAGGAAAGTCGACACCGCCCAGCCGCCGAGGATTCCCGCGACGATGGCGACGATTGCCGCCCCGGCACCCAAAAGCGCCGAGCGCAGGGCAAAGCTGCGCAGGATTCGCCCCCTGCTGGAACCAAGGGTCTTCAGCACCGCCGCCTCGTAGGTGCGGGCCTGCTCGCCCGCCGCCGCCGCGCCGATCAGCACGAGAAAGCCGGTCAATAGCGTCGCTGCCGCGCCCCAGCGCACCGCTTCGGCGACGCCGTCCAGAAGCTCCGACACCCGGTCGATGGCGTCGCGCACGCCGATGGCGGTCACGTTCGGGTAGGCGTCCGAGACCTCGCGCAGGATGCGGGCCTCTTCTTCGGGTTCGGCATAGACCGTCGAGATGAACGTATGCGGTGCGGCCTCCACCGACGCGGGATTCATGGTCATCACGAAACCGATCCCGGCGGTCGAGAAGTCGACGACCCGGAAGGAGGTGATCTCCGCGGTGATGTCGCGGCCGAGAATGTTCACGGTGATCTCGTCGCCGAGCGACAGGCCAAGTTCTTCGGCCTCTTCCTCGGCAAAGCTGATCTGCGGCGGGCCGTCGTAATCCTCGGGCCACCACTCGCCGGCGACGACGCGGGTGCGTTCGTCCGGAGTGGCGGAATAGGTGATCCCCCGATCGCCGCGGACGACCCAATGATCGCCTGCGACCTCGGTGGCGGGCCTGCCGTTGATCTCCGTGATGACGCCGCGCAGCATCGGTGCGCTGTCGACGCGGGAGACGACCGGGTCATCGACGATCTCGCGAAACCCCTCCATCTGGTCTTTCTGGATATCCACGAAGAAGTAGGAGGGCGCCACGTCGGGCAAATCCCGCTCGATGGCGGAGCGCAGGTTGCCGTCGATCTGGCCGATGGCGGCGAGGACGGCGAGGCCGAGCCCGAGCGACAGAACGACCGAGGCGCTTTCCTCGCGCGGGCCGCCGATGGAGGCGAGCGCCCACCTGAGAGCGGGGCGGCCCCTGGCGGCGGATTGCGCCCCGCGCGCCGCTGCGCGGATCAGGAAAGCTGCGCCGACAAGGATCAGTAGCGAGCCAAGGATGCCGCCCGCAGTCCAGAGAGTCAGCTCTGCATCACCGGAGAACAGCATCGCCGCGCCGACCAGCAGGACAAGCAGCACGCCAGTGACCGCGATGTAGATCGGTGCGGGCAGCGCCTTGGCCGAGGCCAGCGCATCGCGAAAGAGCGTCGCGGCGCGCACCTCTTCGGTGCGGGCAAGGGGCCAGAGCGTGAAGAGCAGCGCGGTGAGGATCCCGTAAAGCGCAGCTTCGGCCAGTGGCGCGGGATGGAGTGTGAAAAACGTCGGCACTGGCAGCGCGTCCGAAATGAGTGGCGCGAAAAGCAGCGGCACGCCTGCACCCAGAACGAGACCGATGGCGATGCCGAGAAGGGCAAGCGCGCCGACCTGCAAGAAATAGGTAAGGAAGATCGTCTCCCGCGTGGCCCCGAGCGTACGCAAGGTCGCGATGACGGAGGTCTTCCGCGCCAGATAGGCACGCACTGCCGAAGAGACGCCGACGCCGCCGACGGCCAGACCCGAGAGGCCCACCAGCACGAGGAAGCCGCCCAGCCGTTCGACGAATTGCGCAGTGCCCGGCGCGCCATTGCGCGCGTCGCGCCAGCGGATGCCGGCGTCGCGGTAGCGCTCCTGCGCCTCCGCTTCGATGGCATCGAGGTCAGTCTCTTCCGGCAAAAGCAGACGGTATTCGGATTCGAAAAGCGTGCCCGGCTCCAGGAGCCCCGCACCTTCGAGCGCTGCCGTCCGAACGATGGTGCGCGGGCCGAAATCGAAGCCTCCGCCAGCGTCGTCGGGCTCGCGCTCGATCACCGCAGAGAGCGTGAAGGTCTTCTCGCCGAGCCGAAACGTGTCGCCCGCCGAGATCCCCAAACGGTCGGCGAGGATAGGGGCCATGACGGCCCCATCCCCTTCCAGCGCTTCGGCCAATGGCATCTCGGGCGCGAGGACCACCTCGCCCAGAAGCGGGTAGGCGTCATCGACCGCCTTGATCTGGGTGAGGCCCCGTTCGGCCGCATCGCCTTCGCCGACCACCGCCATCGAGCGGAAATCCACGACCTCGGAAACGGCGGTCGAGACGCTTTCGAGCCAGGCCCGCTCGTCTTCGGTGGCGTAGCGGTAGGTGAATTGCGCCTCGGCGTCGCCCCCGAGGAGCACCGCGCCCTGATCCTCGAGCCCCGCCTGGATGGCGGAGCGGACCGACCCGACGCCGGCAATGGCAGCGACGCCGAGTGCGAGGCAGGCCAGGAAGATACGGAAGCCTTTGAACCCGCCGCGCAATTCGCGCCGGGCAAAGGTCGCAGCGGTGCGAAAGCTCATTCGGCGGCCTCCGCCACTTTCTCGGTCGAGATGCGCCCGTCGGTCAGCGTCACGACCCGGTCGCAGCGGTTCGCAAGGTCGGGCGCGTGGGTCACGAGGACGAGTGTCGCGCCATGCCGGTCCCGCAGACCGAAGAGCATGTCCATGATCGCCTCGCCATTGACGCCGTCGAGGTTGCCGGTCGGCTCGTCCGCGAGAAGTATCTCGGGCCGCGGGGCGGCGGCACGGGCGAGCGCGACGCGCTGCTGCTCGCCGCCCGAAAGCTGCGAGGGATAGTGATTGGCGCGATGACCGATACCGATCGCATCAAGCTCCGCACGCGCCTTGTCGAAAGCCTCGCGGTCCCCCGCCAACTCGAGCGGCGTGGCGACATTCTCGAGGGCGGTCATCGTGGGGATGAGGTGAAAGGACTGGAACACCACGCCCATGTGATCGCGGCGGAACCGCGAGAGCCCGTCCTCGTCCATCGCCGTCAGATCCTGACCCAAGGCCGAGACGGTGCCGCCCGTTGCGCGCTCGAGCCCGCCCATGACCATCAGCAAAGAGGATTTGCCCGAGCCGGAGGGCCCGATGAGGCCCAGCGTCTCACCGGACGCGACGTCGAGCGAGATCTCGTGCAGGATCTCAACCGGCCCGGCATTGCCGTTGAGGCTCAAGGTCACATCTTTCAGGGTAAGAACCGATTGAGAAGGTGAAGCCATGTCGTGCCAAGTCCTGCCCGCTTGCATGTTGAAGTCGTTCACATATGGGGCTGCCGCCCGTGCGATCAACGCGAGCGCGCTCACGCTTTTCGTGTCTGTCGCGGCGGTCGGCGCGGCGCGGGCCGAAACGCTCGAACTTGTCGCGCTCGGCGACTCTCTGACGCAAGGCTATGGCCTGCCGCAGGGCGAAGGGCTGGTGCCCACGCTTCAAGCCTGGCTCGAAGACCAGGGCGCGGATGTCGAGATTGTGAATGCCGGTGTGTCCGGCGACACCACGGCGGGCGGTCTGTCGCGCGTCGCCTGGTCGCTCACCGAGGAAACCGACGCGATGATCGTGGCGCTTGGCGGAAACGACCTCCTGCGCGGGATCTCACCGGACACCGTGCGCGCGAACCTCGATGGCATCCTGTCGGAAGCCGAGGCACGGGATCTTCCCGTGCTCCTGGTCGGTCTGATCGCGCCGCCCAATTACGGGCCGGACTACAAGCGAGATTTCGAAGCGATCTATACCGATCTCTCGCAAGAATATGACACGCTTCTCTACCCCGAATTTTTCGCCAATCTCAGGGACGATGAGGGAAACGCCTCCCCCGACCGGATTTCCGCCTACATGCAGCCCGACGGGATTCACCCCAATGCGGACGGCGTGGACCGGATCGTGGAGGATATGGGACCGGTCGTGCTCGAGCTTCTGGAGAAGGCGGACGGGTAGGGTCGCGTTCTACTTGCCACGCCGCTGACGCAGCCAGCCGCCAAGGAACCCGCCTACGCCGCCCGCGAGCATGATGACCCACCAGGGCGATTGCAGGTCGAACCCGAGAAGCTCCGACAGACCATAGCCTGCGAGCCCCGCGACAAGACCGACGAGAGCGAAACGGGCTGGCTGACTGAGACGAGACATCGGCTCCTCCTTCGCGCAACGCGATTATATCGCGCCGATCTTTCAGGTCAAAGAGTGGAGCCGCGCACGAAAAAGGGCGCCCTAAGGCGCCCCTCGAAACCGTCGGTGACTGGGCTCAGGCCAGTTCGAGGTTGATCGCTGATTCACGGCCGTCGCGGCCGGTCTGCAGCTCGTAGTTCACCTTCTGGTTGTCGGCGAGGCCGGTGAGGCCCGAACGCTCGACAGCAGAGATGTGGACGAAGACGTCCTTGCCGCCGGAATCCGGGGCGATAAAGCCGTAGCCTTTGGTGGTGTTGAACCATTTGACGGTGCCAGTGGCCATCGTCGTGCTCCTTAGTCGTAGTGTCTGCCCGCACTATTGCGGCAGGTCGGCGTAGTCATTGGAAATCGAGAGACTGGCCTTGGTGGAAGGAGCAGATCGATGTTCGTAACGTAGCAGTTAGAGTCTGTGCGTGTTTTCCGAGATTCTGGCAAGAAAAAACGATGTGAGGTCACAAGACGTGACATGTTCGCGCAGTGCTCTCGGGGTCTTGCCGAATGAAGCGCATGGTCCATGTTTCGAAGGCAAGCCGTGACTGCAACAGGAAGAGAGCAGCGATGACCCGGGAAGAAATGCAAGCGCGCTATAAACTTGCGAAGGCGAAAGTCGAGCGTCATGAGCAGATCGAGGCCGGACAAGCCTCCGCTCTTGCATATGCCGCGTTCGCAACGAAGCACAGCTTCGATGAAAGCGGCCTGTTGCGGAGCGCTGCTAAGGCGGCCGAGCTTTTCTGCATTGCCGCGCTGGGAATCGTTCCGATCCTGCTGTTTTTCTACGTCGTCTGACGTCGCGCGAATCAGTAGCCTTGGTCTGTGGATGCGGCGTCCTGCCGGATGGCGCTTGCCACGCCCGCCATTGTCCCGATCCCCGCGCAAAGCAGATAGAGCACAAGCGCGCCCCCTGCGCCGAAGCCGAAGAACATGATCGCCATGAAGCCGGCGATGATGCCGGCAAAACTCGATGCAATCAGGGACATGATGACCATCTGCCGTCTCCGTGTGACGATCCGCCCAATCTGGACGATATCTCTTACCGAGACATAAACAGCGGCGCATTATGGCTGCTTCATGGCGTCTTCGGTTCGGTTTCTTGCCGCTTAGGCCCGTTTTTCATGAATGCGCGCCAAAGGTGGTGGGGCAGGCGCCGCGCAAGCTGGCGCGATATATCCGCATATTCGGTCTCACCGGCCAGCAGGCGCAAGTATTCGTACTTCAAAGAACGGGACCGGCGAAACCCTGCGATGAACGCGCTCTGAAACCGAGGTTGGAACAGCAACGGTCGGATGAGCCGCGCGTGCTGCATCGAGCGGTGGATCGGCGCAAGCTTGCGCCGGTAAAGCGGCAGGGCGCGTTTCGGGTCCCCTTCGGACAAGGCAGCAATCGCCGCCTCGGCGGCAAGGCGTCCGCTTTCGAGTGCATGACCGATGCCTTCTCCGGTGATCGGATCGACGAGTCCCGCCGCATCGCCCGCCAGCAGCACCGAGTCCCGGCCCGGAATGCGACGCGGGGCGCCGAACGGCAGGTATTGGCCCTTAACACTGGGGCGGCCCTCGACGCCGCGTTCGGCCAGGTAAGTCGCGAGCCGCGCCTTGAGATCGGGATTGCGTGCGCGAATGCCTCCGATGCCAATCGTGGTGCCGCAGGTCTTGGGGAAGACCCAGCCATAGCCCCAGTTGGCGGCACCGAAGTCGATTCGCAACTCGGGCGGGGTCTGTTGCTCGGGCAGTTCGACCTCGAGCGCGAAGCCGATCTCCTTGGGATCGAAGGGACGTCCGTAGAGCGCGCGCGCGATTGCGCTCGATACGCCGTCGCAGCCAATCACGACGTCCGCCGCCAGTGAGATCTCGCCCAGTGACAGGACGCGCTGCTTTCCGGACAGATCGATGCCCTGCGGCAAATGCCCGCTGAAATCCTGCGCCCCGGCATCCAGCGCCGCTTCGAAGAGCGACAGGTCGAGGCTTTCGCGCATCGTGAGATAGAGGGGCGGGATGTCGTCATACCGCCCAAGATCGACACCGAACGCTCCGAAGGTGATCGCGTTCTTCGTCAGGTGCGGCGCGGCAGGAAGGTCTGTGCCGAAAGCTCGGCGATGGCTGGCGACGGCGCGGCCGGAAAAGGCGCCGCCGCACAATTTGTGTCGTGGAAAGCGTGCCTTGTCGACGAGCGCGACAGACAGCCCGGCGCGCGCGGCGCTGACCGCCGCGGCGCTGCCCGCCGGGCCGGCCCCGACAACGACGACATCGAAGTGCCGCGAGGTGCGGGCCTCCGCCCGCACGCTCTTATAGGACCTTGACCGGAGTTCCGGTCGGTACCCGCTTGTAGAGGTCGATTACGTGGTCGTTGATCATTCGGATGCAGCCGTTGGAGACCGACCGGCCGATCGACGAAGGCTGATTGGTGCCGTGGATGCGGTAGAACGTATCACGACCGTTCTGGAACAGGTACAATGCCCGCGCACCGAGCGGGTTATTTGGGCCGCCGGGCTGAACGTAATCGTTGTCCTTGAAGCGTGCGTAGGTCTGCGGCTCGCGCTCGATCATCTCGTCTGTCGGACGCCAGGTCGGCCATTCTTTCTTGACCTCGATGATCGCATCGCCCTGGAATTCGAGACCGGCACGACCCACGCCGACGCCATAGCGCCGCGCCTGGCCCGGCGCTTCGACGAAATAGAGGAAGTGCGCCCGCGGCATGACGATAATCTGTTGCGGCGCCAGGCTGGACTTCACCTGAACGGTTTGCGGCATGTATATCGGTTCGAGCTGAAAGCCCTGAGCGCGCGCGATGGCCGGCGCGGCAAGGCTCGCCGCGGCGGCGGCGACGAATGTGCGGCGGTTAAGCATGGATATCCCCTTCGGTTCGAGCAGCCCCGCTATTGTTCCCCGAGCGATTCGAACGGGCAAGCCTGCACGAATCAAACGCGGTAACGTCATGGCGCACGGGCCACATTTGAGGCCGGAGCATCGGATCACCGGCTTTGCCCTGCTCAACCCATGCGGAATCCGCTTGGTTCCAACGAATGAATCGTGCGCGACCCTTTGCAAATCCGGCGCAAAATACCTATTCTTGGTATCAATAGTGAGCACCCGCGATGGGCGCGGCCTCACTGAAACCCACTCCCAAACAGATTGGATTTCTCATGACCGAGGTGAAAACCGGCGACACGGTTCAGATTCATTACACCGGCACGTTGACCGACGGCTCCACCTTCGATTCCAGCGAAGGACGTGATCCGCTCGAGTTCACGGTCGGCTCCGGCCAGATCATTCCGGGTCTCGACAAGGCGATGACCGGGATGAGCGTCGGCGAGAAGAAGACCGTCGCGATCCCCGCCGACGAGGCGTATGGCCAGCGCCAGGACGAAGCGCTGCAAGCCGTCCCGCGCGAACAGATCCCGGCGGACATTCCGCTCGACATCGGCACGCAGCTTCAAGTGCAGACGCCGAACGGTCAGGTGATGCCGGTGACGGTGGCCGAAGTGAGCGAGGAGCAGGTGACGCTCGACGCGAACCACCCGCTCGCGGGCAAGGACCTGAACTTCGATATCGAGCTCGTGGACATCAAGGCGGCCTGAATCGCCGATGACCACGTGATGGTTCAAGAGGCCGGGCGTTGCGCCCGGCCTTTTTCGTTTGAAGGGAAAGGGGCGCTTCAATCGGACGCGAGGATCGCCACGATCTCGTCTATCGCGGCGCGGATCGGCGGATCCTGCCGGGCGTCGTGATGCGCGAGCAGCCAACTTTCATGTGTCAGCTCCGCGATGGGCTCTGACCGGCGCACAAGGTTCCTGAGCGAGCTCTCTACGAACGTCGGCAGGATCATGAGGCCATGCCCGGCCTCGGCCAACTCGAGGCAGATCCGGGGGTCCTGTGCCACTGCGACGATCTCGCGCCCGTGCCGTTCGTGCAGCCAGCGTTGCGAAGGCGTGTCGGGCGGGGCAGCAATATAGCCTTTCGCCTCCCGGGTTCCGTAGACCGCGAAGCGCACCGTCGCCAGCGCCCGTCGCGCGAGCCACGGATGATCCGGCGCGGCATTGCGAATGCCGATATCAGCCTCGCGTCGGGCAAGGTCGAGAGACGCCGTGGCGGGCACGAAATGCGGCAGCCACGTGCGTTCGGGATCCGCGGAAAGCCTGCGCGCGATCGCGTGAGACGTCCAGAACCCGGCCGTGATCCGCACCGGCGGACGGGCGTCGCTCAGGGATCGCCACCGCTCCACGCGACGGCGCACTTCGGCGAGCCCGCTGAGCTCCGCCGCCAGTGAGACGCCCTCGGCGCTGAGTGCGTAACCCCTTTTGCCGCGAAGGAAGAGTGTGCGTGCGAGGTCGCGCTCAAGCGCCGTCATGCGCCGCGACAGGGTCGGCAAGGGGACGCCGGTCCTGCGGCTCGCCTCACCGAGCGAGCCCGCATCGGCGACGGCGGCGAAAAGGGCGAGGTCGTCCAGGGAGGCTGGGGTTTCATTCATGAAACCCATGTTGCGAAGATCGCCGCTCAAAGGTCAAGGAAGGCTGGGCCATATCTCATTCAGACTAACAGGAGTGAGATACGTGATGATGATCCTCAGACCCATTCAGAGCGACAGCACCGAGATTCGCCAAGACTTTCGCGCCGTCCCCGCGCGCATTGCCAGCCGTGAGCGCTGGGCACGCCGGCACCGCTGGCTCACGCTCAGGGCGCGCGTCTTTGGTCGGCGTCAGTCGCGCTTGCCCGAGAACCGTGACTGCCAATCCTCGCGCTCGGCATCGGTGATCTTGCGGAAGGTGACGTCCGGCACCGCGAAGGCGTGACCCGCAGGCAGGGCCTCAAGCGCCGCGTCGATGTCGTCCGGCCAGTCCGCGCCCTCGGCGCGCATCGCTTCGAGAAGCTGCGCCGCGGCGTCGGGGATGAACGGCCCGGAAAGAATCGCGTATAGCCGGATCAGATTCAGGCCGAGCCGGATCTGCATCGCGGCCTGTTCGGGATCTTCCTTGAAGGTGGCCCAAGGCGCGGCGTCCTGCAGGTATTCGTTGCCGAGAACCCAGATCGCCCGAAGCGCAGACGCCGCCTTGCGAACTTCCATCGCCTCCATGTGGCGTTCGTATTCGGCAAGCTTGGTCTGCAGGTCGCGCACGAGCGCGCGCTCGGCCTCGGTGAAGGTGCCGCCCTCGGGCACGACCTCGCCGAACTTCGAGCGGCAGAACTTCGTCACGCGGCTCGCGAAATTGCCGAGGACGTCCGCAAGATCCTTGTTCACCGAGGATTGGAAATTCTCCCAGGTGAACTCGGCATCCGAGCTTTCGGGCGCATGGCTCAGAAGCCACCAGCGCCAGTAATCGGCCGGCAGGATCTCGAGCGCCTGGTCCATGAAAACGCCGCGTCCGCGCGAGGTCGAGAACTGCCCGCCCTCGTAATTGAGGTAGTTGAAAGACTTGATGTAGTCGACGAGCTTCCACGGCTCACCCGAGCCGAGGATCGTCGCCGGAAAGCTCAGCGTGTGGAACGGCACGTTATCCTTGCCCATGAACTGGGTGTAGGTCACATCCTCCGCGCCCTTGTCGGTGCGCCACCAGCGCTGCCAATCGTCGCCCTTGCCGGCATCGACCCATTCCTGCGCGGAGGCGATGTATTCGATGGGCGCGTCGAACCAGACGTAGAAGACCTTGCCCTCCATGCCCGGCCAGTCCTCGTCGCCGCGCTTGACGGGGATACCCCAATCGAGATCGCGGGTGATGCCGCGATCCTGCAGCCCGTCGCCGTCATTGAGCCACTTCTTTGCGATCGAGGTCGTCAGGACGGGCCAGTCGGTCTTGCTGTCGATCCATGCCTCGAGCTCGTCCTTCATCGCTGATTGGCGCAGGTAGAGGTGCTTGGTCTCGCGCATCTCGAGATCCGTCGCGCCCGAGATCACCGAGCGCGGATCGATCAGGTCCACCGGGTCGAGCTGCTTGGTGCAATTGTCGCATTGATCGCCGCGCGCATCCTCGAAGCCGCAATTGGGGCAGGTACCCTCGATATAGCGGTCGGGCAGGTAGCGCCCGTCGGTTGGCGAATACATCTGCGTTTCGGAGACCTCGCGGATCAGGCCCTTGTCGGCCAGAACGCCCGCGAAATGCTGGGTGAGCTTTTCATTCTGCTTGGAAGACGAGCGCCCGAAATGGTCGAAGGAGAGACGGAAGCCCTCGGCGATCCGTGCCTGGACCTCGTGCATCTCGGCGCAATATTCAGCGACCGGCTGCCCGGCTTTGGCGGCGGCCAGCTCCGCGGGCGTGCCGTGCTCGTCCGTCGCGCAGAGGAACAGAACCTCGTGGCCGCGCGCGCGCTGGTATCGGGCGAAGAGGTCGGCGGGAAGCTGCGAGCCGACGAGGTTTCCGAGGTGTTTGATCCCGTTGATATAGGGAATTGCCGAGGTGATGAGATGTCGCGCCATGTCCGGGTGTCGCTTTGCCTGTGGTGGAGCTTTGGGCTCCTCCTAGCGGATGGGCGCGGCAGAGAACAGAGGGGCCGGCTTCTAGACCGGGATGGGCGCGGCGGAGAGGCCGGTCTCGTCGTGCCGGAGCGAGAAGGCGGCGGGCGGAGCCATGCGGGCGCGCACCCGCCGGGCCGTCCAGCGAGCGCGGCTTGGGGCATGATCGGGGCTCACATGCCAGCGGCTCTCGACCCCCGCCGCGCCGCCCTCGCCGGGTGTCAGCAAAAGGCCCGTGGGCCGCTGGCGCATCTCCGCCCCCGTCTCGGCGGCAAGGTGAAGGCGGCGCACGGGCGTCAGCCCCGGCGCTTCGTCGAGATCGGCCACGGCCAGCGCCACCGCGCCCGCGCGGAGCGTCTCTTCCAGTGCCCAAAGACGGTCGATCGGACGTCGTGCGGTTACGAACAGGAACCGTCCCGGATCACAGAAGGGCGCCATCCCGTCGGGGTTCATCCCGCTGCCGCCGGGCCCCGAGATCCAGATCACCGGCCCTTGAGCCGCCCTTGCCAGGAAAGCCGCGAAGGCGAAGCGTCCAAGCCCGCAGGCCTCGTGCACGCGCCCTTCGGTCAGGGCGATGTCGCCCGCCACGGTGAGCGCGGGGGCCGCCTTGAGCGGTTTGCGGCTGAGAAGCAGATCGGTCATGCGAGATAAACTAGAGTGTTCGCAATTTGTTCTCAAGGGTGATGGCGTCCGGGTCGCGACCAAAGGCGACTTGCCGGGGCCTCTGCGCCGTGCAACCCATTGTGTCATCGAACATGTATGGTTCCGTCTCTATGCGCCTTTCCGGCTTCTCCCTTCTCGCCGCGCTCGCCTGTCCCGTCATGGGGACGGCAGCCGAGATCACGGTCTTCGCGGCCGCCTCGACCCGCGATGTGCTCGCCGAGGCGGCGGAGATCTACTCGGAGAGTTCCGGCGACGAGATCCGCATCGCGCCCGCAGGCTCTTCCGTCCTCGCCCGCCAGATCGCGCAAGGCGCGCCCGCCGATGTCTTTGTCTCCGCCAATCCCGAATGGATGGATTGGCTGGAGGAGCGCGACGCCGTCGACCCAGAGACGCGGGCTGCGCTGTTCGGCAACCGGCTCGTGCTGATCGCGCATGGGGCAGGGGCGGCAGGCAGCGCGGAGCTTGCACCCGGCGTCGATATCGCAAGCCGGCTCGGCCCTGAGGACCGGCTCGCCGTGGCGCTCAC
This sequence comes from Roseivivax sp. THAF30, assembly GCF_009363575.1. NCBI lineage: Bacteria > Pseudomonadati > Pseudomonadota > Alphaproteobacteria > Rhodobacterales > Roseobacteraceae > Roseivivax > Roseivivax sp. THAF30. The sequence goes on from NZ_CP045389.1 coordinate 1,122,790, forward strand.
GGATGCGGTGCCGGCAGGGATCTATGCCCGCGCCGCGCTCGAAAGCCTCGGGGAGTGGGAGGCGCTCGCCCCACGCCTTGCCGAGGCCGACAATGTCCGCGCGGCGCTGGCGCTCGTCGCGCTCGGAGAGGCGCCGCTCGGCATCGTTTATGCGACGGACGCCGCCGCGGAGATGCGGGTCCGCGTCGCAGGCACCTTTCCCGAGGACAGCCATCCGCCAATCCGCTACGTCGGAGCCGTCACCGCAGCCGCGGCGGAACCAGAAGCCGCGGCAGCGTTCCTGCGCTGGCTCGGCGGGCCTCAAGCAACGGAAATCATCGCGCGCCACGGCTTTGCGCCGCTTCCCGAGTAGAGTATCGCAAAGGTCATGGAGACGCTCGGACCCGAAGCCTGGCAGGCGGTGCGCCTGTCGCTCAAGGTCGCCTTCTGGGCGACGCTGGCGGCGATGCCGCTCGGGATCGCGGTCGCTTATCTTCTGGCGCGGGTGCGGTTTCCGGGGCGGGGCCTTCTCAACGGGCTGGTGCACCTGCCGCTCATCCTGCCGCCGGTGGTAACGGGCTACCTGCTGCTTCTGGGCTTCGGGCGGCAGGGTCCGATCGGCGCGGCGCTCCATGAGCTTTTCGGTATCACGCTCGCCTTCCGCTGGACCGGCGCGGCGCTTGCGGCGGGCATCATGGCCTTCCCGCTTCTGGTTCGCGCGATCCGACTTGCCATCGAGGCGGTCGATCCGAAACTCGAAGAGGCCGCCGCGACGCTTGGGGCCTCGCGGATGCGGGTCTTCGCGACGGTGACATTGCCGCTCATCCTGCCGGGCGTGATCGCGGGGGCGATCCTCGCCTTCGCCAAAGCGATGGGCGAATTCGGCGCGACGATCACCTTTGTCTCGAACATCCCCGGCGAGACGCAGACCATCCCCTCTGCGATCTATGCCTTCCTGCAGGTTCCGGGCGGCGAAGGCGCGGCGATGACGCTGGTGGTGATCTCGCTCGCCATCGCGATGGCAGCTCTCTTTCTGTCGGAATGGCTGGCGCGGCGGGTCGCAGCGCGGGTGGCGGGCCGATGACGCTGTCGGTCGATGTGCGGAAGCGGCAAGGCGCGTTTCAACTCGACGTGGCCTTCGAGGCCCCGGACGGGGTGACGGCGCTCTTCGGGCGATCGGGCTCGGGCAAGACCTCGCTCGTCAACGCGGTTGCGGGGCTCGCGGCGCCAGACAACGGGCGTGTCGCGGTCCAGGGCGAGACATTGTTCGACGCGCGCGCCGGCCATTCCGTGCCCGTCCACGCGCGCCGCATCGGCTATGTCTTTCAGGAAGCGCGGCTTTTTCCGCATCTCGATGTGCGCCGCAATCTTCTCTACGGGCGCCGCGCGCGGGGGCTGTCGGGCGAGGGCGCGCTCGATCACGTGGCCGAGCTTCTGGGTCTTGCGCCGCTTCTCGCCCGTCGGCCCGGCGCGCTCTCGGGCGGAGAGGCGCAGCGCGTCGCCATCGGCCGCGCACTTCTGTCGGAACCTCGACTGCTCCTCATGGACGAGCCGCTCGCCGCGCTCGATGCGCCCCGCAAGAACGAGATCCTGCCCTATCTCGAACGGCTGCGGGCCGAGACGGGCCTGCCGATCCTCTATGTCAGTCACAACCTCTCGGAGGTGGCGCGGCTCGCTACGCATATCGTTGTCCTAGAAGAGGGGCGCGTGCTGAAGTCGGGTCCGGCGGAGGCGCTTCTTTCGGATCCAAGCCTGGTTCACGTGATGGGCCTGCGCGAGGCGGGCGCGGTCCTGAATGCCGAGGTCGCGGGCCACGAGGCGGACGGGCTGACCGAGCTTCGCATCTCTGGCGGGCGGCTGTATCTGCCGCGGATCGATGCGGCGGAGGGCGCGCGACTGCGCGTGCGAATCCTCGCGCAGGACGTGATCGTCGCGACAGAGCGTCCCGAGAACATCTCTGCCCTCAACGTCTTGCCCGCGACGGTGCGCGCCATTCGCCGCGGCGAAGGACCGGGCGTGATCGCGCAGCTGCAGGTCGGCGAGGACGCGATCCTCGCCCGCATCACCCAACGCAGCGCCGAGACGCTCGCCCTCTCCGAAGGCACGGCCTGTTTTGCCGTGATGAAATCCGTCGCGGTCTCGCCAACCGATGTCAGCCAGGGCTTGCGACGCGAGGCGTGAGGGATAGGGTTCGCGCCGAACGATTTGGAGACAGCGACATGAAGAAGAACAAGCTCGGCCGGTCCGGCATCGAGGTGACGGAGTTCTGCCTCGGCACGATGACATTCGGCTCACAGACCGATGCAGAGACCGCGCATGCCCAGATCGAGCGCGCGGGCGCGGCGGGCATCGACTTCATGGATGCCGCCGAGATGTATCCGGTGAACCCGGTGAAGGCCGAGACCATCGGTCATACCGAAGCGATCATCGGCGACTGGTTCGAGAAGTCCGGCAAGCGAAACGACTGGGTTCTCGCAACAAAAGTATCGGGCGCAGGGCTCGGCGCGGTGCGGGACGGCGCGCCGATCAGCCCCGCGACGATGACCGAAGCGCTCGAAGCGTCGCTTGGCCGGCTGAAGACGGACGTGATCGACCTTTACCAGCTGCATTGGCCGAACCGCGGCTCCTACGCCTTCCGCCAGCAATGGAGCTTCGCGCCGTGGGAGCAGGACAGCGCAGCGACGCGCCAGCACATGGCGGATGTCCTTGGCTGGGCGGCGGATGAGGTGAAGCGGGGGACGATCCGCGCGATGGGGCTCTCGAACGAGAGCGCCTGGGGCACGATGGCGTTCAACCGGATCGCCGAGGCCGAGGGATTGCCGCGCATGGATGCAGTGCAGAACGAATATTCGCTGCTCTACAGGATGGCCGATACCGATCTCGCCGAGGTTCTTCTGCACGAAGAGGTGGGCTTTCTGCCGTATTCCCCGCTCGGTGCGGGGCTTCTGTCGGGCAAGTACCAGGATGGGGCGATGCCGAAAGGCAGCCGGATGGAGGTAAACGTCGCCGATGGCGGAGCGGGCGATCTTGGCGGGCGCAAGACCGAACGGGCCTTCGAGGCGGTAGCGGCGTATCTGCAAATCGCGCGCGACTTCGGGCATGATCCGGTCCACATGGCTTTTGCCTGGTCCGCGCGGCGGCCCTTCGTGACCTCGTCGATCTTCGGGGCGACCACGCTCGATCAACTCGATCACGCGCTGGGCGCGATCGAGACGGAGCTGTCGCAGGACTGCCTGGACGCGCTCGACGCGGCCTGGCGCGCACACCCCTTCCCGTACTGAACATGGCCTCTCGCCCGCCCGTGCGGGCGTCCTCGAGATGATCGAGCCCTGGATCCTTTTCACGCTCAGCGCGGCGGCCTTCCAGACGCTGCGTTTCGCGCTGCACAAGATCCTGAGCCTTGGCGGTCTCTCAAGCACCGGATCGAGCTTTGCGCGCTTCGCCTATGCGATGCCATTCGCCTGGGCGGGCGCGACACTCTGGCTCTGGCTGCAAGGGACGGGACTGCCGCCGCTAGGCCGCGCGTTCTGGATTTACGCGCCCGTCGGTGCGCTGGCACAGATCCTTGCGACGATCTGCGTGGTCGCGCTGTTCGAGACGCGCAACTTCGCGGTCGGCATCACGTTCAAGAAGACCGAGGTGATCCAGACGGCGCTTCTCGCCTTCATCGTCCTTGGCGAGGCGGTGTCTCCGGGCGGCTGGGCGGCGATCCTGATCGGGCTTGCGGGCGTGCTCCTCTTGTCCGAAACGCCTGGGATCGCGGGCCGCTGGTGGCAGCGGATCGGGCCGCGCGAGGTGGCACTCGGCCTCGGCTCGGGCTTCTTCTTCGCGATCTCGGCGGTCGGCTACCGGGGCGCAACGCTGGCCGTCGCCTCGGACGATCCCGTCACGCGCGCAATCCTGTCGCTCGCACTTGTCACTCTGATGCAGACGGCCGCGCTCGGCCTCTGGCTGCGGCTTCGTACGCCGGGCACTCTCTCGGCGGTTTGGGCCGTGCGCGCACGGGGCGTCTGGCTCGGTGCGGCCTCGATGGCAGGCAGCGTGTCGTGGTTCTCCGCTTTCACGCTGCAGAACGCGGCTTATGTGCAGGCGCTGGGACAGGTGGAGCTGATCTTTTCCGTCGCGGTCTCCGCGCTCTTCTTCCGGGAGAGCGTCACGCGGCGCGAGATCGCGGGCATCGCGGTGCTGACGCTCTCGATCCTCGTTCTGATCCTCGCGCTCTGAGCCCGTTGCGGCGGCGCGCGCGCCGCGCTATGCCCGCGCCCCATGAAGGACCGGCATTCCACGGGCGCCCCCTGGCGCAATTTCTACGGGCGGCTCAAGGGCAAGGGCCTGCGCAAGTCGCAGGAAGCCTATCTCGACGAGGATCTGGCAAGCTACGCGCCGGGCCCGGTCGGATGGGAAGAAAACCCCGAGCGCAACCCTCTCGACGTGGCCGGGATGTTCGGCGGCAAGCCCGTCTGGCTCGAAGTCGGTTTCGGCGGCGGCGAACATCTCGTGCACCAGGCGCTGGAGAACCCGGAGGCCGGTATCATCGGCTGCGAGCCCTATATCAACGGCGTTGCGATGCTGCTCGGCAAGCTTCGCGACAACCCGGCGGGAAATGTCCGCATTCATCCCGGCGATGTGCGCGATCTCTTCGACGTTCTGCCCGAGGCATCGCTCGACAAGGCGTTCCTGCTCTATCCCGATCCTTGGCCGAAGAAAAAGCACCACCGCCGCCGGTTCGTGACGCCTGAGCATCTGGAGCCACTCGCCCGCGCGATGAAACCGGGCGCAGAGTTCCGTGTGGCGACGGACATTCCCGATTACGTCCGGCAGACCTTGCAGGAAGTGCCGAAAGCCGGATTCACCTGGGCAGCCGAACGGCCGCGCGACTGGCGCACCCCTTGGGACGACTGGATTTCCACCCGGTACGAGCAGAAAGCGCTCCGCGAAGGGCGCGTGCCCCATTATCTCACCTTCCGGCGGGGCGGGGCGGCGGCGTGAGCGCGATTTCCTGGCCCGAGGGATACGAGCGGCTGATCCTTGACGAGGTCGACAGCACCAATGCCGAGGCCGCGCGGCAAGCACGAACGTCAAGCGGGCCGATCTGGATCATGGCGCATCGCCAAACCGCCGCACGGGGGAGGCGGGGACGGGCCTGGCGCGTGCCCGAGGGAAATTTCTCCGCAACGCTTCTGCTGATGCCGTCCGAGCCGCCGGAGCTTGTCGCGCTGCGCTCTTTCGTGGCGGCGCTGGCGCTTTTCGATACCTGCGTGCGGCTGACGGGCAGGGTCGAGCCCTTCGCGCTGAAATGGCCGAACGACGTGCTTCTGAACGGTGGCAAGCTGGCGGGTATCCTGCTGGAAACTCTCGGGAATGGCGCGCGGGTCGATCACCTTGCGATCGGGATCGGCGTGAACCTCATCGCGGCGCCCGATGCGAGCGAGGTCGAGGACGGTGCGGTGCGGCCCGTGGCCCTTCTTCCCGAGACAGGCGCGGACCCCTCGCCGGAGACGTTCCTAGACCATCTGGCGGCGGACTACGCGCGTCATGAAACCAGCCTCAAGACCTACGGCTTCGCGCCGATCCGCGAAGCGTGGCTCTCGCGCGCGGCGCGTCTTGGAGAGGTCATCACCGCGCGGACCGGCAGCACGGAGACGCGCGGCACCTTCGAGACGGTGGACGCGCGCGGCAATCTTGTCCTAAAGACGCCGGAAGGCCGCGTTTCCATCGCCGCCGCCGATGTCTTCTTCTGACCCTCAACGGAGGCGGCGCACCATGCTTCTCGCAATCGATTGCGGCAACACCAACACGGTCTTCTCGATCTGGGACGGGACGGAATTCCTGGCGACCTGGCGGACCTCGACCGAACATCAGCGCACGGCGGACCAGTATTACGTCTGGCTGTCCACCTTGATGAAGCTTCAGAACATCGAGGCCGAGATCACCGACATGATCGTCTCCTCCACGGTGCCGCGTGTCGTCTTCAACCTGCGTGTCCTTGCGGATCGCTATTTCAACACCCGTCCGATTGTCGTCGGGCGGCCCGATTGCCTGATGCCCATCGATGTCCGCGTCGATGCGGGAACGCAGGTCGGCCCCGACCGTTTGGTCAATACCGTCGCGGGGCACGACCTTTACGGCGGTGATCTCATCGTCGTGGATTTCGGCACCGCCACGACCTTCGACGTGGTCGATACCGACGGTGCCTATGTCGGCGGGGTCATCGCGCCGGGCGTGAACCTGTCGCTCCAGGCGCTTCACGAGGCGGCGGCGGCGCTGCCGCATGTGGATATCTCCCGACCGCAGCGGGTCGTGGGCACAAACACGGTCGCCTGCATGCAGTCAGGCATCTTCTGGGGCTATGTCGGCGTTATCCGCGAGGTCTGCGCCCGCATCAAGGCAGAGCGGGACCGGCCCATGAAGATCATTGCCACCGGCGGGCTCGCGCCTTTGTTCCAGCAGGCCGAAGACCTATTTGATGACTGGAAAGACGAACTCACGATGCACGGTTTGACCGTCATCCATAATCACAACAAGACCGAAGGAAACATCCGATGAGCGCCAACCGACTGATCTACCTGCCCTTGGGCGGGGCGGGCGAAATCGGCATGAACTGTTACGTCTATGGCTACGGCGCGCCCGACAAGGAGCGGCTGATCGTCGTCGATATGGGCGTGACCTTCCCCGACATGGACACGACGCCCGGCGTCGATCTCATTTTTCCCGACGTCAGCTGGCTCAAGGCGCGGCGCGACCGGATCGAGGCGATCTTCGTGACCCACGCCCACGAGGACCACGTGGGCGCGGTCGCGCATTTCTGGGAAGAGCTTGGCGCGCCCGTTTATGCCCGTGCCTTCACCGCCAATATCGCCCGGCGGAAATTCGACGAGCGCGGCCTTTCGCCCGAGATCGTCCGCACGCAGGAGCCTTGGCCCGCGACGCAGCAGGTCGGGCCGTTCAGCGTTGGCTTCGCGCCGATCTCGCATTCGATCCCCGAAAGCTCCGGCATGGTGATCGATACCGATCTCGGCCGCGTCGTGCATACGGGCGATTTCAAGATCGACGTGACGCCCGTCGTCGGAGAGCCGTTCGAGCGCAGCATCTGGGAAGAGATCGGCAAGAACGGCGTGACCGCGCTCGTCTGCGATTCGACCAACGTCTTCTCCGAGCATGAGGGCCGGTCCGAAGCCACGGTCGGGCCCGAGATCGAGAAGCTGCTGCTGGACGCCAAGGGCATGGTTGTCGCCACGACCTTCGCCTCGAACGTCGCGCGCCTCAAAACGCTGGCCGAGGCGGGTGTCCGGGCAGGGCGGACGATCGTCCTCATGGGCCGCGCGATGCAGCGCATGGTGGAGGCCGCCAAGGAGACGGGCGTTCTGACCGGCTTTCCCTCGACCGAGCCCATCGAGGCAGCGGGCGACATTCCGCGCGAGAACCTCATGCTCATCGTCACCGGCAGCCAGGGGGAGCGCCGCGCGGCCTCCGCTCAGCTGGCGCGCGGCAAGCATTTCGGGATCGAGCTCAAGGACGGCGATCTGTTCCTGTTCTCCTCCAAGACCATTCCGGGCAACGAAAAGGGCGTCATCCGCATCATGAACCAGCTCTCCGAGCGCGGTGTCGATGTGGTCGACGATTCCTCGGGCAAGTACCACGTCTCGGGACACGCGAACCGTCCCGACCTGATCGCGATGCACCAGCTGACCGATCCGAAGCTGGTCGTGCCGATGCATGGCGAGCATCGCCATCTGAGGACCCACGCCAACCTGGCCGCGCAGCACGGGCGGCGCGGCGTTGTCGCGCCCAACGGGACGATGATCGACCTGACGACCGGGAAACCCTGCGACTACGTGGAGACAGGCCGCGTCTATCTCGACGGCTCGGTGCAGGTCGGTGCGCTCGACGGTGTGGTGCGCGACCGGATCCGCATGGCGCTGAACGGCCATGTCACGGTGACGCTGGTTCTTGATGAGGACAACGAGCCTCTGGGCGAGCCCTGGGTCGACCCGATGGGGCTGGCCGAGACGGGACGCAGCCAGCAGCCGCTTGACGCGGCGCTGGAGGAAGAGCTTGCGCAGTTCGTCGAACGCGCCAAGCCCAAGGTGCTCGCCGATGACGACGCATTGGAAGAGGGGCTGCGCCGCACGGTGCGGAACGCCGCGCAGAACGAAATCGGCAAGAAGCCGGAAGTGACGGTCGTCATCTCCCGGCTGAGCTGATCACTGAAGCGAGGGGTCGCGGTCCTCGGGGTTCTGGAACTGTCCGTCAAGCGGCGGCAGGTCCGGCCCCTCGGAGCCCGAGCAGTAATAGAGCGCGCCCCCCACGCCGACGAGCGTGACACCCGCGCCGACGGCGGCGACCGGTGCGCCAACCGTGCCAAGGGCCGCCGTGCCCGCGCTGCCGAGCGCGCCCAGCACCAGATCTCGCGACCCTGACAGGATCAGGGCGCCCGAGCCGTGGACGACCCCGTCGAGCCGCTCTTTCGTCTCGCCAGATTTGCGCTGCACCGCCGAAGCGAGCGCGGCTGTCGTGCTGACGGTCGCATCCGCGGCGGCATTGACCTTCTGGCAGGCGGTCTCCGTGCAGCGGCCACGATAATTGCGCGCGCCGGGCACAAGGATGTAGCCGGTCTCTTCCAGCTCCGACAGGCAATAGCCGTTCACGTCCTGCGCGGGCACCTGGTCGGCGAGATAGGTGATGATCGTCTGGCTGTCGCATTCCGGCGGGCGACCGCGCGCGCGGTCCCAGCGTCTGGACGGCCAGTCGACCAGCCTCTCACGGATGCCGGGGCTGGAGCGATCCTCGCCAAGCTCTTCGGTGTTGATGACGATTTCGCTGGCATTGACCGTCGCGGTGCACTCCTGCGCGAGCGCTGGAGCGGCGAAAAGCGACGCGGCAAGGGCCGCCGAAGCGGTGCGAAACATGGGATTATCCTCATTTTCATTGGCCTGTGGGACCAGAGGATATCCCAGGCAGCGGAACTTGCATCCCGTGCCCGGTCACATCGGCGTAACCGCGCTCAGCCGACTTTGCGTTCGTCGAGGCTCTTGGCGATGAAGGTGGGCATGTGATCGCCCATACCGACGACGTCATCCTGCTTGCCGCCGCGCTGCCCGCCGCGTCCGCCGCGCGAAGACTTGCCGCGCTGCGCCTTGTCGTCGGATTTTGGCTCGGGCTTGGCTTCGGACTTCTGCTCGGAGGTCTCGTCCTGTTGTTCGGACTGGACCTCTTTCGGCGCATCCGTCGCGGCGTCGCTCGCTTGAGACGTCTTGCTGCGCGAGCGCGAGCGGGACCGGGATTTGCGCGGCTTTTGATTGCTCTCGTCGCCTTCGGCCTCTGCGCTGGTTTCGGGCGCGGTGTCACCGAGCGGGTTGTCGAGGCGCGGGATCGGCTTGTCGATCAGGCGCTCCACGTCTTCGAGGTTCTTCTCGTCGCGCGGAATGCAGAGCGTCATCGCCTTGCCTTCACGGCCTGCGCGACCCGTCCGGCCGATCCGGTGAACGTAGTCCTCGGCATGGCCCGGAACGTCGAAGTTGAAGACGTGGCTGACCGACGGCACGTCGAGGCCGCGCGCGGCCACGTCAGATGCCACGAGGATCTTGAGCGATCCCGCGCGGAACCCTTCAAGCGTCCGCGTCCGCACCGACTGGTCCAGATCGCCGTGGATCGGGGCCGCGTCATAGCCATATTTCTTGAGCGATTTCGATACGATATCCACATCGACCTTGCGATTGCAGAAGACGATGGCGTTGGTCAGCTTCTCGCCCTCGGCATCGATCAGGGCCCGCAGCGCCCGGCGTTTGTCGCTTTCGGCGCGGTCGCGGCGCGAGGATTTCAGCATCAAAACGCCCTGCTCGATCGTCTCGGAGGCGGTGGCCTGCCGGACGACCTCGATCCGTGCCGGTGCGGCGAGGAACGTGTTGGTGATCCGCTCGATCTCCGGGGCCATCGTGGCCGAGAAGAACAAGGTCTGCCGGGTGAAGGGCGTGAGCGAGAAAATGCGCTCGATATCGGGAATGAAGCCCATGTCGAGCATCCGGTCGGCTTCGTCGACGACCATGATCTCGATGCCAGTCAGCAGCAGCTTGCCACGCTCGAAATGATCGAGCAGGCGACCGGGCGTCGCGATCAGCACGTCCACGCCCTTGTCGATGAGCTTGTCCTGCTCGGCAAAGCTGACGCCGCCGATCAGCAGCGCCTTGGTGAGCTTCACATGCTTGGAATAGGTGTCGAAATTCTCGGCCACCTGGGCGGCAAGCTCGCGCGTTGGCGCGAGCACGAGGCTGCGCGGCATACGGGCGCGGGCGCGGCCGCGAGCGAGCTTGGTGATCATCGGCAGCGTGAAGCTGGCCGTCTTGCCCGTTCCGGTCTGCGCGATGCCGAGCACGTCCCGGCCCTCGAGCGCGTGGGGAATGGCCCCCGCCTGGATCGGGGTGGGCGTCTCGTAGCCCGCTTCTTCGATGGCTTTCAGCACTTTCGGGCTGAGGTTCAGATCTGCAAATTTGGTCATGTGTATCCGGTGTTCACGGACACATCCTGGCCCGTGCGTCTGCGTAAGATAACCCCGCGCAAGGGGTCGAGGCCGGCAGCGCGCCGGCAAGCGTGTCGCTCTCTAGCGAAAAGGGGCGATGACGTCAATCTGACCTGCCGATACGGACTATCGCGAACCGCTCTCATGACCGAAATGTCGCGCAACGAGCGTGGGCAGGTCCATGCGGCGCGAGACAAGGAGGCCCTCCGCCGCGAGCCGGGAGCGGAGGTCGGGCGTCGCCAATGCCACGGCATCGTAGAAGCCGCGGAGCCCGGATTCGCCTTCGTCGGCCTCGATCTGAGTGAACAGATCATGCAGCTTGAGCGCCCCTGCGCCGCGCGCTTGCGGCTTCAACTCAGCCCGGTAGGAGCCCCGGGTCACGCGAAACCTGTAAGCGGCGAGAAACGCCTCCCAGCTCTCGGCGTGGAAATGTCCGAGCGGAATGTCGGGCAGGGCGACTTCGCCGGGGTTCTGCACGTCCCCGAGCCGGATATTGTGGATGCGGATCTGCAAGCCCTTGTGGCCGGTTCGGATGAAGAGCTTGCCCGCGACATGGCTCAGAAAACCGCCCGAGAGGTGCCGGGACGCATCGCCGAAGATGCGTTGTGCCGCATCCTGCCGCGCCGTCTGATCGAGATGGAACGCCTTGAAGTGACGCATCGAATCTTGCACAGGCGTATCGCTTTCCCGCGCGAGTGCCTCCGCCGGCCGCATCCGCGCGCAGAGGGCGTCTTTCGGCAGAGAGGCGAGCGCGGCGGACACGGACCCCTCGGGCAAAAGAAACTCGTCCACGTCGATATGGGCGATCCAGTCGAGCGTGCCCGCACGGTTATAGGCGTGCCGCGCGTTCCGGCACTGACGGTTCTGGTGCATGTCGGGCCGGCCGCCCTTGTTCTTCCAGTAGGCGGGGCCTGTCTCTGTCACATTGATCTGCGGATGCGCGGTAAGGACGCGCGCCGCCTCAGCATCGCCGTCGTCGAGATAGAGAAACAGCCGCTCGGCGCCGAGGTCCAGATGCCATGCGGCGAAGTCGAGGATACGCGGCAGCGGAGCTTTGATCGTCGCGACAAGGCCCCAGCGCATCAGGCGGCGCGGCCCCGGAAGACGCGCGCGACCGCCCCGTCGAGATCGAGCGGATGCAGCTTCAGCATGCCATGCGCGGCCAGCTTTGCGCGCAGCTCCGGCGTGTCGCGGCAGATTTCGTCGAAGAAGGTGCGAAGGCCCGCCTCGCCGTCTTCGTCCTGCAACATGCCCAGAATATCGGCAACGCCGAGCCGGCCCGACCGCTCGCTTTGCTTGGCATAGGATCCGCGGGTGCGCCGGAAATCGAGGTGACGCAGGAAGGTCTGCCAGTCGGGGGCGTGTAAATGGGCCAGCATCACATCGCAGAGCGCGACCTTGTTCGTCACTTCCGCCCCCCGATGCTTGAGCGCATGGATGCCGAACCGCGTCTCGGGGATGCCGGTGCGGGCAAACACCTTGCCCGTCGTGTGACTGAGGAAACCGCCATAGAGGTGCATTCCGAAGTTCGGATAGATGTCCTGAACCTCGGCTTTGCGGGTGCCTGCCGCGGCATGGGTGAGCTTGAAGGCCGAGGGCAGGGAGCCGTCGTCCGGGGCCAGCGCCTCGACCGGCGTTATCCGTGCAAGCGCGGCCGAGGGCGTCACGTCGGCGAGGATCTCGGCAATGGGCCGGTCCGGCAGCAGAAACTCGTCCACGTCGATATGCGCCAGCCAATCGAGCCGGTCCGCCTCGGTTTGAAGCGTGCGCGTGGCATTCCAGACCTGGCGGAGCTGGTGCGCCTCCATGCGCGGCTTGCCGAGCCCGTCCCAATAGGCGGTGTCGCAGGTGGTCACCCGGATACGCGGATCGCGGGACAGCGCGGCGGCGGTTTCGGGCTGAGGGACATCGAGGAAGATGTGCATCGCGTGCGCGCCGAGTTCGAGGTGATGCGCGGCAAAGCGCAGCGCGGCCTCGATTTCGGCCTTGATCGTCGCGACCACCCCCCAGCGCAGCGTGCCTGCCGTCAGCCGGGCCGCGCGGGCTGGAACTGGCGCCATGTTCACGGGCTTTTTCTTCTCGGGTTTGGCGCCGTCCTCGCGTTTCTGTTTGCGTGCCTTCATCGTCGCGAGGCGCTGGAAGATCGTAGCGGGGTCGTCGATCAGCGCGCCGATCAGATGCTGCGCGAGCGGCCGGATCACCGGCGCGGCCTCGGCTTCCTGCCAGAGCCGCCCCAGCATGTTCACGTCGAGCCCGCCATGCAGGATGGAATAGGAATCCATCTGCATCGGCAGCTTGGATTTCACCTTGTCATCCAACGCGAAGGCCGCGTCCGGCTTGCGCCCGGAATAGAGGCGTTCGGTCTCATAGAGCTTCATCGCGCCGAACAGGGTCGACAGGGCGAGCCCGCTGGCGCGCTCCTCTGGTGTTGCTCCGTGATCGCCGAAGGTCGTGACCGCAGAAACCTGCCACCGCAGATCGAGCGCGGCGAGCAGGAACTCCGCCTCTTCGGCCCAGAGCCGGCGGAAGAGTGCAGGCGCATGGTTCGGCCAGGATCGCTTGCGAAGATGCGCGATCAGGAGACCGTGTAGGCAGGCCAGCTCCGAGGCGCCGGTGAATTCCTCCCGGAGCGCGAACCGTTTGCGATGGTAGGCAGAGCGGAAGGGCGGGGCCTCTGACGGATCCTCGGCTGGCGGGCTGATGCGTGTCGCCTTCAGCGGTGCGAGGTCGATGTCGACCGGCGGCAGCGCCTCGCCTTCAGCATAGGTGATCGGGTCGCGCCGTCCCTCCATCTGGGTCAGCACGGCGTCGATCCCGCCGGGATAGGCGGGGCGTTTGCCCGTGTCTTTGCTCATCGCGAAGAGCGTGGCGCAGCAAATCGGCCCGAACAAGGCCAAACGGCGGAATGGTCGTGACGCGAAGCGCTCAGACCATCATCTCCTTCGTCGCCGACAGCGTCACGTCGGGATAGTCGCGCACGATCCGGTCGATGTCCCATTGCAGGCGCGTGAGGTATACAAGATCGCCGTCATTGTCGGTCGCGATATGCTGCTTGTTGGCGTTGACGAACTTGTCCACGGCCTGCTTGTCGCCATGCACCCAGCGCGCCGAGGTGAATTGCGAGGGCTCGAAGCGAACGGGCAGGCCGTATTCCAGCTCGATCCGGCTGCCCAACACTTCGAACTGAAGCTGGCCGACGACGCCGACGATGAAGCCCGAGCCGATATTCGGCTTGAAGACCTTGGCGGCACCTTCCTCTGCGAATTGCATCAGCGCCTTCTCAAGGTGTTTGGCTTTCATCGGATCGCCCGCGCGGCAGGATTGCAGAAGCTCCGGCGCGAAGGAAGGAATGCCCGTGACCTTGAGCGCCTCGCCCTCGGTCAGCGTGTCGCCGATCCTGAGTTGCCCGTGGTTCGGAATACCGATGATGTCCCCCGCCCAGGCCTCCTCGGCCAGCTCGCGGTCGGAGGCGAGGAACAGAACCGGGGCCGAGATCGTCATCGGTTTCTTGGAGCGGACGTGGGTGAGCTTCATTCCGCGCTCGAAATGCCCAGAGGACAGGCGCACGAAGGCGACACGGTCGCGGTGTTTGGGGTCCATATTGGCCTGCACCTTGAAGACGAAGCCTGTGACCTTCTTCTCCTCGGGCGCGATCTGGCGCGGCTCTGCGGAGGTGGGCTGCGGCTCTGGCGCGAGCCGGCCGATCCCGTCCATCAGCTCCTTCACGCCGAAGGAATTTATGGCGGAGCCGAACCAGATCGGTGTCAAGTGACCCTCAGCCACGGCTTGCGCGTCGAGTGTCGGCAGCAGCTCGCGCGCCATCTCGATCTCCTCGCGCAGCTGCGCGAGCCGCTCCGGCGGAATGTGGTTTTCAAGCTCGGGATCGTTCAGTCCCTTGAGCTCGATGCTCTCGGCGACGCGGTTGCGGTCGGCGCGGTCCATGAGCTCGAGCCGGTCGTTGAGCATGTCGTAGGCACCGAGGAAATCGCGCCCCATGCCGATGGGCCAGCTGGCCGGGGCCACGTCGATCGCGAGGTTCTCCTGGATCTCGTCGATGATCTCGAACGTATCCCGGCTCTCCCGGTCCATCTTGTTGCAAAAGGTCAGGATCGGAAGATCGCGCAGGCGGCAAACTTCAAAAAGCTTCTGCGTCTGGCTCTCCACGCCCTTCGCGCCGTCGATCACCATGATCGCCGCGTCCACGGCGGTCAGCGTGCGGTAGGTGTCTTCCGAGAAATCCGAATGGCCGGGCGTGTCCACGAGATTGTAGCGAAAATTGTGGTAGTCGAAGGACATCGCGGAGGCCGAGACCGAGATCCCGCGGTCCTTCTCCATTTGCATGTAGTCGGAGCGCGTGCGTCTCGCCTCGCCCTTGGCGCGCACTTGCCCCGCCATCTGGATCGCGCCGCCGAAGAGCAGAAACTTCTCTGTCAGCGTGGTCTTGCCCGCATCGGGATGCGAGATGATCGCAAAGGTGCGGCGCCGCGCGATTTCGGGCGGCAGGTCGGGGCGGTTCGTGGGCACATCGAGCATGACGCGCGATATAGTCCGGGCGCGGGGCCGCCGCAATCGGTGCATCGCGCCGCGCGGGAACCGAGGGAGCGGCAAGGATGTTTGTCACCCGGACCCGCAGGAGACGATCATGGCCGACCGCCCG
Source organism: Roseivivax sp. THAF30 (assembly GCF_009363575.1). Taxonomy (NCBI): domain Bacteria; kingdom Pseudomonadati; phylum Pseudomonadota; class Alphaproteobacteria; order Rhodobacterales; family Roseobacteraceae; genus Roseivivax; species Roseivivax sp. THAF30. The sequence continues at coordinate 1,137,942 of NZ_CP045389.1, forward strand.
AGCATCAAGAACGAGAAGCTGTACGAGGATTTGCGCGACGAGGGCATGTCCAAGGAAAAGGCGGCGCGGATCGCCAATGCCAAGGCCAATGACGACATGTCCCCCTCAAAGAAAGGTGGCAAGCAGCCCCCTTACGAGGAGTGGAGCAAGGACGAGCTTTACAAGCGCGCGCAGGAGATCGGCATCGAGGGCCGTTCGGACATGACCAAGGACGAGCTGATCGAGGCGCTGCGGCAGCATTGACGATTTCCGTTCCCGAATCGCCGCGCTCACGCTATGGTGAGAACATTGGGTGAACAAAATTCAGGAATACTGCGATGAAATTGTTGGAATTGGCGGAAAAGCTCGTGGCCGGCTGCCGTGATGGCAGCGATACGGCCAATCTCGACACGCTCTATGCGGAGGATGCGGTGTCGGTCGAAGCGGTCTGCATGCCCGGCGCGGAGAGCCGAGAGACGCACGGCCTTGAAGGCATCAAGGGCAAACACGCCTGGTGGAACGAGAACATGGAACTGCTCGATGGCACGATCTCTGGTCCGTTCCCGCATGGCGAGGACCGGTTCGCGGTGCATTTCGCAATGAAGGTGCGCGACAAGAACAGCGGCGAGACCACCGAGATGGAAGAGGTCGGCGTCTATCACGTCGCCGACGGAAAAATCGTGCGGGAAGAGTTCTTCTATAAGATGGACTGATTTGCAAAAATGCGTGCACGCGGCGCAATTATTCGCCGCGTGTTGCGTTTATTCAAAGCGTTACGCGAACCCGCAGATCAAACCGCCCGAAAGCCTTATCCGCTCGACGATTTGCGCAAGGCGGATATCGCATCCGCTCGTTTCAAAAGATCCTCCGCAACCTCGAGGGCGCTGTGCGAGCTTTCCTCGTGATCCGGCAGCAGCGCCGACAACCGATCGCCGAGCTCGCCCGGCAGAATGGCGGCGGTCCGCTCGTCCACGAGCATGGATTCAGCGGCTATGCCTTCCGCGAAGATGATCTGATGCTGATCGAAGAGCATCTGGAAATAATCGACGAAGCCTCCCGACAGTTGGCGGATCGTCTCTCCGTTCACGAGGTGCCGCGCGCGGACCAGAAGCTCTGAGCGCCCCGCGCCAAGCTCGTCGCTGCGCTGGTAGATGAAGAGCCTGTGATCGGGACTGACGACCAGATCGTTGAGATTGTTGAGAACACCCGCCTTGATCTCCACCGGCGCAAAGCCGCCAACCGCGCGCGTGGTGCGCTGCCCGATCCAGCGGATCGGCTGCGGGCCGTCATCGCGGGTCAGGACCTTGTCGCCGACCTTCAGATCTTCGACCGCGCGCTGCTCTCCGGTGGCAAGCGCGATGAGTGTGCCGCGCGTGAACGACACGCAAGCCTGCTGGGCAAAGCTCGACAGCGCGTTCTCGGTATCAACCCCCACGAGCGCGTAGTCCCGCTTGGGGTTGATCGGCGCGAGGGGCAGAAGATAGGTGTCCTCGACATCGCCCTCGTCATCGGTTTCAACGAGCACGATCGCCTCTGTCGTCTCGCCATCGCCCGACATCAGCGTCAGCGCGCAATCGAGGTGTAGGGCGGCGCCCGGCTCGCCGACCTCGGTGCCCGGTGCGACCGAGAACGGGCGATCGGGATGCGGCACGACACGCAATGTGACCTCATGCGCCACGGGCGACAGCCGGTAGATATCGTCGAGTTCGATTTCGCCCGCAAAGCCGACCGGATCCCCCAGATTCGCGCCATTCACGACGCGAAAATGCTCTGCCCGGAACACGGACAGGGACTGGGCGGACCTCGCGGAGCCGGGTTTCGGCATCAGGGGCTCTCTCTCTACTCGCGCTCGGGCGCGAAACAGGTCACTCTGCCCCCATAATTCGTGATCAAATATGTCATCAAAGGGCCGGTATGCGGGTCTTTTATCGACGTATCGGCAACAAGAAAAGGACAGGACATGGATCTGGGCATCTCTGGCAAAAGGGCACTGGTAACGGCATCGTCGAAAGGTCTCGGGCGGGGCTGCGCCGAAGCGCTGGCCGAAGCGGGCGTCGACCTTGTACTGAACGCGCGCGGCGAAGAGGCGCTTTCGGCAACAGCGCAGGCAATCCGCGACGCGCACGGGGTCGAGGTGACAGTGCTGGCCGCCGACATCGTCTCCGAGGAGGGTCGCGCCGCCGTCCTCGAGGCGGCAGGACAGGTCGACATCCTCGTGACCAATGCAGGCGGCCCCCCGCCGGGTGTCTGGTCGGACTGGAGCCGGGACGATTTCATCGCCGCGCTGGAGGCGAACATGCTGACCCCCATCGCGCTGATGCAAGCCATGCTGCCAGGCATGATGGAGAAGGGCTGGGGCCGCGTCGTGAACATCACCTCGCAATCGGTCAAGGCGCCGATCCCGGCGCTGGGACTCTCGAACTCGGCGCGGGCCGGGCTCACCGGCTTCGTCGCGGGCACCTCGCGGCAGGTCGCCCAGCATGGCGTGACGATCAACAACCTTCTGCCGGGCGCGCATGACACCGACCGGATCGACGCGCTCGACCGCGCTGCGGCGAACACGCAAGGCACCAGCCTAGAGGACGTGCGCGCCGCCAAGTTCAAGACCATTCCGGTGCGGCGCTACGGGACCGCGGCGGAGTTCGGGCGCACCTGCGCGTTCCTGTGCTCGCAGCATGCCGGATACATTGTGGGGCAGAACATCCTCGCCGATGGCGGCGGCATCAACGCGACGCTCTGAGATGGCGCGCGGGCCGGACGGGGCAGGGGGCGGGGCTGGCACCTCGCTCGCCGACCAGTTGTTCAATGCAGAAACCGTTGAGGTTCTGGGTTCTGAGCATGCGCATCTGCCGGGGTTCGACCGGGCCGCCTTCGAGACGGAGGCGGTGGGTGGCCTTGCAGAACGTAGTCTTATGCAGCGGATCGACTGGATCGCCACCTGTCTTGAGGCGCAGCTTCCGCGCGACTTTCCCGCGCTGGCCGACGCGCTCGAGGACGCGATGACGCCGCCGCTCGATCCCACGCGTCATGACGACGATTTCGGTCGTTTCATCCATGCGGTGCCGGGCGTTCTTGCGGTGCGTCACGGTCTTGAGACGCATCCCGATCGCGCGCTCGACCTTCTTCATGCCGCGACCCAGCGCTTCTCGATGGAATACTACATCCGGCCTTTCCTCGACCGCTGGCCGGAGAAGACCCTCGCGCGGCTAGAACGCTGGGCCGTCGATCCCAACTACCACGTCCGTCGCCTCGTATCCGAAGGAACCCGGCCGCGCCTGCCCTGGGCGCAGAACATAACGCTGGCCCCGGATCGCGCGCTGCCGCTTCTCGACATGCTGCACGCCGATCCCACGCGATATGTCACGCGCTCGGTGGCCAACCACCTGAACGATCTGACAAAATCGGATCTTGCCGCCGTGGTTTTGCGTCTTGAGGCCTGGCGCGCGGAAGGGCGGCAGGGCGCGGGCGAGCTCGATTGGATAACACGCCACGCGCTCCGCACGGCGGTCAAGCGCGGCGAGCCACAAGCCTTCAAGCTGCTCGGATATGACCCCGAGGCGGCACTCGACATCGATCTCGACGTGTCGCCGACGGCCCGGATCGGCGAGGCGCTGCAGATCGCGGCGGAGATCTCCGCTGCATCCGAGACCCGCCTTGTTGTCGATTACCGCATCCGCTTCCATCGGCCCTCCGGCCGTCCCGGTGAGAAGGTCTTCAAGCTGGGCACGGGCCGCGCCGGTCCGGGCGCGCCCCTCACGCTCTCGAAACGGCACCCGATCAAGGCAACGGCGACAACCTTCACCTGGCATCCCGGACCGCACGTTCTCATCCTGCAGGTGAACGGACGCGACCTCGCCGAAGCGTTTTTCGACGTGATCTGAGCCGCGGCGCGTCACCCCTCCACGGTCTGCCAGCGCGCCTCGAGCGCCTCGAGCGCGGCGACGCGCTCTTCGGTCTTGGGGTGGCTCATGAGCCATGCGGGCACCGCGCCCGCACGAGCGCCGGTCAATACTTCGAGCTTCTTGAAGAGGGATTTCTGCGGGCCGACACCGATTCCGGCCTTCGTCAGAAGCGCCGCTGCATAGGCGTCGGCCTCGAACTCGTCCCCACGCGACAGCCGTGCGGCCAGGAGGGACGTCAGGGCATTGGCGATCCAGACACCGATGCCGGGAATGATCCGACCCAGCACCATCGCAAGCGCCGCACGGATCGCGTTCTGCCCCGAGAAGTCGATCATGCGCCGCTTGGAATGGCCAAGTGCGACGTGTCCGAGCTCATGGGCGATGACCGAGGCCAGCTCTTCTCCCGACACCTCGCCAGAGCGGTATTTCCGGTAAAAGCCGCGGGTGATGAAGATGCGCCCATCAGGCGCGGCGAGCCCGTTCACCGGGTCGATCTCGTAGATATGAACCATGATGCGCGGCACATCGAGCGCGCGGGCGAGCTTGCCAAGGATGTCGCGCAATCCCGGATCGGCGAGCTCGGTCGACTTCTCGTCGAGTTCCTTGCCTGTCCGCCAGGCGGAAAATCGGTACATCGCCAGCGCGTAGAGAATCGCGAAAATGATCGGGGTGAGCTTCAGCATATGCCCAATATGGGGCGCGATGTGCCGAACGAAAAGCGCCCGGAAGCCTGTGCTCCCGGGCGCGTTATCAAGGCGTGGATCGCAAAGCTCAGGCGAGCTTGGCGTCCATCGTGATCTCGGCGGTGCCGCCCGCATAGAGCTTGGAGATGGGGCAGCCGTCCTTGGCCGCATTCGCCGCTTCCATGAACTTGTCCTCGCTGAGACCAGGCACTTTCGCGGTCACGTCGAGATGGACCTTGGTGACGGAAAAGCCGTCGCCGTCCTTCTCGAGGCTTACCGTTGCCTTCGTGTCGATATCGTCTGCGACAACGTCATGGTTGCCGAGGATCATCGACAGCGCCATCGAGTAGCAGGACGCATGCGCCGCACCCACGAGCTCTTCGGGGTTCGAGCCCGGCTCGCCTTCGAAGCGCTTGTTGAAGCCGTATTGCACCTTGTCGAGAGCGCCCGACTCGGTCGAGACCTCGCCCGTGCCCGATTGCAGGTCGCCCGACCAATGTGCGGTTCCGAATTTCTCGATTGCCATGAGATCCTCCTTTGACTGGTTCAAAGGAAAAACGGTCGCGCGCGATATAAGTTCCAGAGCGTAACGGTGTTATTGTGCGGGCAGCCTATCGGCTGAGTTCGCGCATCCCCGCCTCGATCCCCTCGAGCGTCATCGGCACCATCCGGTCCTCGAAGATCTCCCGGATTATCCCGATCGATTGGGTATATTGCCAGTATTTCTCGGGGACAGGATTGATCCACATGTGATCGGGCCATTGCGCCCGCGCCCGCATCAGCCAGGTCTGCCCGGCTTCCTGGTTCCAGTGCTCGTTCGCGCCGCCCGGCATCGCGATCTCGTAGGGGCTCATCGAGGCGTCGCCGACGAAGATGCATTTGTAGTCGGACCCGTAGGTCCGCAGCACCTCCACGGTTGGGGTCTGCTGATCCCAGCGGCGGCGATTGTCGCGCCAGACGCCTTCGTAGAGGCAGTTGTGGAAGTAGAAATGCTCGAGATGTTTGAACTCGGAGCGGGCGGCCGAGAACAGCTCTTCGACGACGCGGATATGATCGTCCATCGAGCCGCCGACATCGAGAAAAAGAAGCACCTTCACTGCGTTCCGGCGCTCTGGCCGCGTCTTGACGTCGAGCCAGCCTTGCTCGGCGGTGGAGCGGATCGTGCCGGGCAGGTCGAGCTCTTCGGCCGCGCCGTCGCGGGCCCATTTTCGCAGGCGCTTCAGTGCGACCTTGATGTTGCGCGTGCCGATCTCGATGGAATCGTCGTATTCGCGAAACTCGCGCTTGTCCCAGACCTTGACCGCACGGCGGTGACGGCTTTCGTTCTGCCCGATGCGGACGCCTTCGGGATTGTAGCCGTAAGCGCCGAAAGGCGAGGTGCCGCCGGTGCCAACCCATTTGGAGCCGCCCTGGTGGCGCCCCTTTTGCTCTTCGAGGCGTTTCTTGAGCGTCTCCATGAGCTTGTCGAAGCCGCCCATAGCCTCGATCTCGGCCTTCTCCTCTTCGGAGAGATGCTTCTCGGACATTTTCCGCAGCCAGTCCTCGGGCAGATCCATCGCCTCGATGAGCGCTTCGGTATCGATCGCCTCGAGCCCCGAGAACGCTGCCGAGAAGGCCCGGTCGAAGCGGTCGATATGCCGCTCGTCCTTCACCATCGCCGCACGGGCGAGGTAGTAGAACCCTTCGATATCGTAGGTCGCCAGGCCCGCGCGCATCGCCTCGAGGAAGGTCAGGTATTCGCGCAGTGACACCGGCACGCCGGCGTCGCGCAGCTTTTCGAAGAACGGGACGAACATGGCCCCTACCTTACAGCAGAATCTTCTCGAGCGCGATGGTGACGATGAGTCCCGCGAGTGCAAAAGCGATGGCGTAGATCGTGGCGTATTGCAGGATATCGAGCCGGTCACCCTTGCGGCGCTTGGCGGTCAAACCCCCGAAAGTGGCACCAAGCAGCGCCGCGACGATCACGATCATAGAGAGCCGATCCTCCGTTTGAGCGGGTTCAGCGCACCGATCTCGTCGATCTTGCCGCGCACCGCCACGTCCGAGCCGAACCCGTATCGCGCCCATCCGAGACTGTCCAGACGCACTTCCCGCGCTTCTGTGACGCGGCCCGAGAGGTCCAACGCCTCGGCGCGCAGCATCAGAAGCGTGGCGAGAAGGGCCGCATTTTCGTGCCGTGCCGCGACTTCGATTTGCGGCGCCAAAAGGGTCAGCGCGGCATCGGGTTCGTTCCGGGCGATCGCATGGGCGGCGAGTTGGGAGGCGACATAGGCGCGGTGCAGGCGCGTGCGCGGCGAGGCAGCGAAGAAGCGGTCGGCTTCGCGGAACTGCGCGAGCGCGGCGTCGAGATCGCGGGCCTGGAGGATGCGGCCCATCGCATAGTGGGCGAAGCCGCGGCGATGATCCGTCCAGCCCATCGCCATCGCGATCGAGAGCGCCTGGCGCGCCGCGTCTTCGCGATTGGGCGTGCCTGGGCCGAGGGCGGCCTGGATCGCATCGACCCAGCCGCGCGGCGTCGCATCGAGATTCGAGGCGCGCTGGCCCTGTCCGGCCGGGTTGATCCGGGCGAGGATCGCCGGAAGCCGCGCGGCGACCTCTTCGCGAGTCATGCCCGATTGCAGCGCCGGATCGTAGAAGGCGCGCAGGATCGCCATGTCGAAACCGGTCAGCACCGTGTGAACATTGTCGTCGTTGAAAACCGAATCCGGCAGGCGGTAGAGATCGTTAAGCGGCCCTATGGCCTGCGCCAATTCCTCGTGGAGGCAGTCGCGCACCTCCTGCGGGCTGGCATCGGCGGGCACGAAGACCGCCACCCGGTTGCGCTCGGTCATGTTGGACCAATTGACCTGGCCTGTGCGGCGCACGCGCAGGTATTCCTGCAAGGACGACACGTTCGGCACCACGAAACAGGCCGCTTGCGGCAGGATGCGGCGGATCTCGGCGCGCGGCACGGCCTCGACGGTGATCTGCGCGGCATCGCCGGTCGCGCGGGCAACGTCGATCTGCGCCTCGGTCCGCAATCGATGCAGTACCTGGTCGAGATCGGAGAAGAGGGAGGCGCGCGGCTGTCCGGTCACGCGCACCCGGATCGGATCCTCGAAGCGGGTGAAACGCTCCAGCGCGCGGCCCGATTCGAGAGCGAAGGACAATTCGATGAAATCGCGCGCGATATCCGCGTTCGAGGCCGTCGTAGGGAAGGGACGTGGCACCGAGAAGCTGCGCATCGGGGGCAGCGTGCTGTCCGCGATCACCGCGGCGCGGGTCGCGGTTTCGGTCGGCGCGACGGGCATACAGGCACCGAGAAGCAGATAAAGCGGAAGGATCAAACGACGCATCAGGGCCTCTGGTACTTGATGAACGGGGTCTCGACACCGATACGGTCGTAAAGTTTCCGCGCGGTCTCGTTGAAGCTCTGGGTGAGCCAGTAGACCTGTCCGGCCCCATGCGTGTCCGCGGCGGCATAGACCGCCTCGATCAGCGCGCGGCCCACGCCCTGTCCGCGCATTTCCGGCACGGCATAGAGGTCTTGCAGGTAGCAGACCTCTTCGATGCGCCAGGCATGGCGGTGAAACAGGTAATGCGTGAGGCCGACCAAAGACCCCGACGATTCCGCCACAAAACAGCTGTGGCTGCGCGGATCATCGTCCAGAAGCCGCGCGAAGGTCGTCTCGTAAACCTCGGCCGATACGCTGCTCTCGTAGAAGTCGAGATACGCAGACCAGAGCGCCTGCCATTCGGCACGGTCCCCGGCCACCAGCGCGCGCACCGTGAGGTCTGAAGATGCGGTCATGGATGTGGTCTGCCTGCTCATTCCAGATGCCACAGTGATCGGGGAGGTTTTTGTCGCTTGTTAGGACACTATAGGGCGAAAGAAGGATTTATGGACACGAGATGTCGACGGTGGCCAAAAAGCCGCCCGCGCGAGGCAGGTGATTGGAAAGATCTATATAAAACAGAGACCTGCCCTGTGCAGTTAAGCCACAGCGCGAATGTATGATTGTAGATTTTGCCGGCGAATAGTAAATCCGCCGGCCGGAATTCGGGAGGATTGCGGCAAGAGCCCCGCTTCAGGTCTGAGCGCCCGCGCAGGCCGCCCTGGTCTACTCGGAGGCGGGACGTCGCTGCTAACGCTCAGCGCCCCTGCCGCCGGGCCATGAAGGCGAGCCGTTCGAAGAGGTGCACGTCCTGCTCGTTCTTCAGAAGCGCGCCGTGCAGTTTCGGCAGCGCGTCCGCGCCGTCGCGTTTGAGATCTTCGGGCTGCAAATCCTCGGCCAGGAGCAGTTTCAGCCAGTCCAGTACCTCGGAGGTCGACGGCTTCTTTTTCAGCCCGGGCTGATCTCGGATCTCGTAGAACTGCGTCAACGCCTCGGTCAGAAGCGCGGGCTTGATGCCGGGGTGATGGACCTCGACGATCTTGCGCAGAACGTCCGGCTCCGGGAAGCGGATGTAGTGGAAAAAGCAGCGGCGCAGGAACGCGTCGGGCAGCTCTTTCTCATTGTTCGAGGTGATTATGACGATGGGGCGATGCCGCGCGCGGATCGTCTCGCCGGTCTCGTAGACGTAGAAATCCATCCGGTCGAGTTCCTGCAGAAGGTCATTCGGAAACTCGATATCGGCCTTGTCGACCTCGTCGATCAAGAGGACCACGCGCTCGTCCGCCTCGAAAGCTTCCCAGAGCTTGCCCTTGCGGATGTAGTTCTTCACATCGTTCACCCGCTCGTCGCCGAGCTGGCTGTCCCGGAGGCGGCTGACCGCGTCGTATTCGTAAAGACCCTGCTGCGCCTTCGTCGTCGACTTGATCGACCATTCGATCATCCGGGTGCCGAGCGCGGCGGCCACCTGGCGCGCAAGCTCGGTCTTGCCGGTGCCGGGCTCGCCCTTCACCAGAAGCGGCCGCTCCAGCGTGACGGCGGAATTTACGGCCATCGTCAGATCGTCGGTGGCGACGTAGGCGTCGGTTCCCTCGAATTTCATGCGCGGTGCTCCGTTCTTGCGTTCATGCTGTGTCCTAAAGCCGTATTTAGTCTGCGCAATGCAAGTTCTGTAGTGACACTGCGTCGGGCTTGAGCTATTCGCAGCCGCGGAACAGGGGTGCCAGATATCCCGGTGGATCACCATGCCGGGAACCTGGGTTTTTTACGGAGCAGCAATGAAGCCGGAGACCTTCCTTCCCGACGAGTACCGTCCCTCAGAGGACGAAGATTTCATGAACCCGCGGCAGCTCGAATATTTCCGCCGCAAGCTGATCACCTGGAAGCAGGATCTTCTCGCCGATAGCCGCGACACGATCGAAGGCTTGCAGGATTCGACCCGCAACATCCCTGATGTGACCGACCGCGCCAGTGAAGAGACGGACCGCGCTCTCGAATTGCGGACCCGCGATCGCCAGCGCAAGCTCGTCTCCAAGATCGAGGCCGCGCTGCGCCGGATCGAAGAAGGAGAGTTCGGCTTCTGTGAAGTCACCGGCGAGCCGATCTCGCTCAAGCGTCTCGACGCGCGCCCGATCGCCACGATGACGCTCGAGGCCCAGGAAAAGCACGAACGCCGCGAGAAGGTGCATCGCGACGATTAAGGTCCGGGCATAGCCATTCGGGAAGGGCGCCGGGCCGGTCAGGCCGGGCGCCCTTTCGTTTCGAGGAGGAGCCATGAAGATCGACGGGCTCAATATTGCGGTCATCGGCGGCGGGATCGGCGGGCTTGCCGCCGCCTTGGCTTTCCGGCGCGCAGGCGCATCCGTCACCGTCTACGAACAGGCCGAGGCGATCCGCGAGGTCGGCGCCGGGCTGCAGCTCTCGCCAAACGGACTCAAGGTCATCGAGGCGCTCGGCCTTCCGCTGGCTCCGGGCGGCGCGCCTCGGGCAGCGGCTGTCTCGCTGCGCGACTACCGGGCGGGCCGGGAGGTTCTGCGGCTCGATCTCGGCAGGCTCGGACCCGGCATGGAATACCGGCTCGTCCACAGGGCCGATCTCATCGACATGCTCGCCTCGGCCGTGCGCGAGGAGGGCGGCAAGATCCGCCTGTTGCAGAAACTCGGATCGGTGAGCCCGGGCGCACGGCCCGAAGCGCACATGGCGAACGGAGACCGGATCAGCGCCGACCTCATCCTCGGGGCGGACGGGCTGCATTCCGTGGTTCGCGCGGCCCTCAACGGCGCCGCGCCGCCGCACTTCACCGGGCAGGTGGCCTGGCGCGCCGTGGTGCCCAACGTGGTGAACCACCCGCCCGAGGCGCGTGTGCATATGGGCCCGCATCGCCATGTCGTCAGCTATCCTTTGCGCGATGGCGCGGAGGTGAACCTCGTCGCGGTGCAGGAGCGCGCCGATTGGACGGAGGAAAGCTGGTCGCTCACCGGCGATCCCGCGGATCTGCGCGCGGCATTCTCCGATTTCGGCGGCGACACGGCGCGTCTTCTCGCAGAAGCCGATGTGCCGGGGCTCTGGGGGCTTTTTCGTCATCCGGTCGCGGAGACATGGCACGGCGAGGGTGTCGCGCTTCTGGGCGATGCCGCGCATCCGACGCTGCCGTTCCTGGCGCAGGGCGCGAATCTCGCGCTTGAAGACGCCTGGGAGCTGTTCGATGCCTGCCGCGCGGCCCCGTCGCTGGAGGCGGGTCTCACAGCCTACCAGAAACGGCGGCAGGAGAGGGCGCGGCGCGTCATCGCGGCGGCCAACGGCAATGCCTGGAAGTATCACCTCGCCATGCCGGGCCTGCGCGATGCGGCGCATCTCGTGCTCCGCGCGGGCGGGAAGTTCGCGCCGGACCTGATGCTGCGGCAATTCGATTGGCTCTACCGTTACGATCCGACCGCGCCGACCTTTGGATGACGCGACAAGCGCGGCCCGCCGCGTTAGGAAGACCCCGGAGGATTGCCCATGGACCGTTTCGACCCGATTCCCGAAACCGCGCTCGAGTGGCACAAGGCAGGCCGCGGCGCCTGTGTTGCCACGGTGATCGAGACCTGGGGCTCCGCGCCGCGCCGCGTCGGCTCGCAACTGGCGATTTCAGGCGATGGCGAGATCGCGGGCTCTGTCTCGGGCGGCTGCGTCGAAGGCGCGGTGATCGTCGAGGCGCTGGAAGCGCTCGAGGACGGCACGATGCGCGAGCTTGAATTCGGTGTCTCTGATGCCGATGCCTTCGCGGTTGGGCTCGCCTGCGGCGGAACCATCCGAGTGCTGGTGGAGCCGCTGGGCGCGGTCCTGCCGGTAGATCTGATGGAAGAACTCGTCGCCGCGCGCGCCGCCCGCGACCCCGTCGCCGTCGTCGCGGATCTCGATGCGGGCAGCCGCCGCCTTGCGCGGTCGGGTTTCGAGACCCGGTTCCGCATGGACCGCGCCGGCTTCGAGGAGGGCAGTCGCACCTTCGTGACCATCCACAATCCGCCGCTTCGACTTGTCGTCGTGGGCGCGGTGCATATCGCGCAGGCATTGGTGCCGATGGCGCGGATCGCAGGCTACGATCCCATCCTGATCGACCCGCGCGAGACCTTCGGCTCCGAGGCGCGCTTTCCGGGCGAGACGATCCTGAACGAGTGGCCCGACGAGGCGGTCGAGACGGCCGGGCTCGACAGCCGCACGGCGCTGGTTCTCTTGACCCACGATCCCAAGCTCGACGATCCTGCCCTCCTGCGCGCGCTGCGCTCGGGCTGTTTCTACATCGGTGCGCTGGGGTCGACCCGAACGCATGCCAAGCGCGTGAGCCGGCTCGAGGAGGCGGGCTTTACCGAGACCGAGATCGCGCGCATCCACGGGCCGATCGGTCTCGATATCGGAGCTGCGGGGCCGGCCGAGATCGCCGTGTCGATCATGGGCGAGATGACCCAGGTTCTGAGGCGCGGATCATGAAATTCGGCCCCGTTCCCCTTGCCGAGGCCGAGGGCGCGATCCTCGCGCATTCGGTGTCGCTCAATCGGGGTAAGCTGAAAAAGGGCGTGACGCTGGGGCCCGAGGATCTGCAGCGCCTCGCCGAGACCGGATATGACGATGCCGTGGTCGCCCGGCTCGAGGACGGCGACGTGACCGAGGACGACGCGGCGGGACGGCTGGCCCGAGCGATTGTGCCCGAAGGAGAGACCGGCCTCCGGATCGGCAAGGCCGCGACGGGCCGCGCCAATATCTTCGCAAAGGGTCCGGGGCTCGCGGGCATCGATGCTGCGAAAATCCATGCGCTGAACGCGACGCATCCGATGATCACCGTGGCGACCGTCCCGCCATGGCAGCGGATGGACGCGCGCGGCATGGTCGCGACGGTCAAGATCATCTCCTACGCGGTTCCGGGCACGGCTCTCGAGGAGGCGGCGCGTCATGGCGCGGGCGCCTTGAGCTTTCATGCGCCCGCGCTCAACCATGCCGAACTCATCCAGACGGATGTGGGCAGTGGCCTCAATCCGGCAAAGGGTCACAAGGCGATCGAGGACAGGCTGACCCGCCTCGGCGTCACGCTTGCCGATCCGCATGTCGTCCCGCACGAGATAGACGCTCTGGCGGATGCGCTGTCCGCATCCGAGGCCGGAGCGATCCTGATCCTGACGGGCTCGGCCACCTCCGACAGCCGCGACACCGCGCCAGAGGCGCTCCGCCGCGCGGGTGGTGAGGTCGCGCATTTCGGAATGCCGGTCGACCCCGGCAACCTGCTCTTTTTCGGCACGCTCGGCGGCAGGCCGGTGATCGGTCTGCCCGGCTGCGCGCGTTCTCCGGCGCTGAACGGCGCGGATTGGGTGATGGAGCGGCTGATCTGCGGCGTTCCCGTCAGCCCCGAAGATATCGCCGGCATGGGCGTGGGCGGCCTCTTGAAGGAAGTCGCGGCGCGCGGACGGGCGCGCGACGCGTGAGCGAGGTCCGTCTGACAGGATCGCCGGTCTGCGACATGCCGGAGAAGGCGGAAACTGTCGCCGCCCAGCTCTGACACTACTCGCCTTGATCGGGCTTCGGGGTGGTTGGTGGCGACAGGTCACACCGCGCATGACCAAGAGGCCCCGGGCCTGGGCGGGCTCACGAAAAAGGGCACCGCCAAGGGTGCCCCGGTCTCGCTCGAAACGGCGATGAAGCTTATTTCACCGGACCGATCATCATGATCATCTGGCGGCCTTCCATCTTCGGCATGTTCTCGACCTTGCCGACTTCCTTCACGTCGTCCGCGACGCGCTCGAGGAGTTCGCGGCCGAGATTCTGGTGCGCCATCTCGCGTCCGCGGAAGCGGAGGGTGACTTTCACCTTGTCGCCCTTCTCGAGGAACTTGAAGACGTTCTTCATCTTTACTTCGTAGTCGTGAACGTCCGTATTCGGACGGAACTTCACTTCCTTGACCTCGATGGTCTTCTGCTTCTTGCGCGCTTCGGCTTCGCGCTTCTGCTGTTCGTACTTGTACTTGCCGAAATCCATGATCTTGCAGACCGGCGGATTTGCGTTCGGCGAGATCTCCACGAGGTCAAGACCGGCCTCTTCGGCCAGTTCGCGTCCCCGTTCGGGGGTGACGACGCCGATGTTCTCGCCTTCGGCTCCGATGAGCCGGATTTCTGCTACCCTGATGCGGTCATTGACTCGGGGACCGGTTTCACGTGTGGGCGGCGCGTTGTGGGGTCTGCGGGCTATGGTTTTCGTCCTTTCAAAACAGGTCAGTCAGGGGCGCAAGCTAACCATGCGCCCCTGCGCTTTCAAGCGGGAAACGGCACTGCGCCGGGCAGTTCCTGTGGTTTTCCGGGCTTTCGGCAGCTTGTGCCTTTAGTCGAGGAACGCCTTTTCGACCACGTAATGCTTGGGGTCGGAATTCGCGCCTTCCTCAAGCCCGTAGCTTTCCAGAAGTTCCTTGATCTCGAGGTTGAACGCGAGGTTGCCGCAGACCATCGCACGATCGTGCTCGGGGCTGATCGGTTCGACACCGAGATCGCGGTACACCTCGCCCGAGCGCATGAGATCGGTGATGCGGCCCATCTTCGGGCTCTCTTCACGGGTGGTCGTGGGATAATAGCGCAGCTTCGCGAGGTTCTCAGCACCGATGAGCTCGTTCAGAAGCTCATCCTGGCGAATGTCCTCGATCAGCGTGCGGCCGTATTCCAGCTCGCCCACTTCGCGGCAGGTGTGGGTGATGATGATCTCATCGTAATCCTCGAAGGTCTGAGGATCGCGCAGGAGCGAGGCGAAGGGCGCAAACCCGGTGCCGGTCGCGAAGAACCAGATCCGCTTGCCGGGAAGAAGGGCATCATGCACCAGCGTTCCGACGGGCTTGGGCCGCAGGATGATCTCGTCGCCCGGCTGGATATGCTGGAGCCGCGAGGTGAGCGGGCCGTCCGGCACCTTGATCGAGTAGAACTCAAGCTCTTCGTCCCAGGACGGAGAGGCGATGGAGTAGGCGCGCAACAGCGGCTTCTGCTTTCCGGTCTTGGGGTCGGGATCGCCCATGAGCCCGATCATCACGAACTCGCCCGAGCGGAAGCGCAGGCTGGCAGGGCGCGTCACGCGGAAGGAGAAGAGCCGGTCTGTCCAGTGCGTGACCTCTGTCACCGTCTGGGCGTCGGGCATGGCCATCGTCTTCACGGGCTTGGCGTCGGTCTGGGTCACGGGGCTATGCTCTGTCATGTGGTCTCGCAGGCTTGTCCGCCCGCGCCTCTCGGATAATCGCTTGGGCCCCGCGCGAAAAGGGGGCGTTTTGTCCTGTGAAGTGGCGTTTGTCAGCCGCGCAGGCGCGCTTGGTAATCGCCCGCGCGCCAATCGGCACGGAAGAGCCACTGGTCTTCGGGCTGGCGGGCGGCAAGCGCGTCGTCGATTTCCACCTCGTCGAAGCCAGCACGCCGCGCCATCGCATATTGGTCCGCGATCACGTAGCCGCGCGCGCGGAGGCGCCCTGTATAGCCGCGCACCCGCAACAGCCGCGCGAGGGTGAAGCCGCGCCCGTCGGCGACGCTCGGAAAGTCGATGACGATCATGTCCTGACCCTTTGCTGCCTCACTCAGCGTCTCGGGCGCCGTGTCGGAGGCGAGCTCCAGCGCCTCGCCCCGCCAGTCGTCGCTGCCAAAGCCGGTATCGGTCACGATCACACTCATGTGGATGCTCCTTGTCTGACGGCTTTTCCATCCACGAAATGGATGCCGCATTCGTCCTTGTTCTGCCCGCGCCACCGCCCGGCGCGCGGATCCTCGCCCGGGGCCACACGGCTGGTGCAGGGCGCACAGCCGATGGACGGGTAGCCTTCGCGCACCAGCGGATGCCGGGGCAGGCGGTTCTCGTCCATGTAGGCCTGCACGTCCTCGCGCGACCAATGCGCGAGCGGGTTGACCTTGATCCTTCCGGTCGCCTCTTCCAGTTCGAAGAAGTCGAGCGCGGCGCGGCCATCCGATTGGTAGCGCTTGCGCCCGGTGATCCAGCCGTCGAAGCCGGAAAGGGCCTCTTCCAAGGGAACGGTCTTTCGCAGCGCGCAGCACGCATCGGGATCGGAATGCTTGAGCGCCCCGTAAGGATCACGCGCGTCCAGCGTCTCGCGGTCCGTTTTCAAGATGCGGACATCGCGCAACCCGAGGCGTTCGGCGACCTCCTGCTGATAGACCAGCGTTTCGGCAAAGAGGAGCCGCGTGTCGATGAAGAGAACCGGCGTCGCGCGATCCACCATCGCCACAAGATGCAGAAGCGCCACGGATTCCGCGCCAAAGCTCGAGACCATCGCGATGCGCCCCGCCTCGGGATCCCCGAGCGCGCCGCGCAGAACGGCGGTCGCGCCGTGATGGCGATAGCGGGCGTTGAGCGCGGCGACGCGGGCGCGCAGACCGCTCAGATCCGCAGCGCCGGCATCGTCCTGCCCGACCTCTTTGTGCTGTGCCTGAGTATCACGCGGCATCGGCGCGGACCTCTTTCTCCGGCTCGTAAAGGGCGGTCTTGAACGGGTCCATGCCGACCCGCGCGAAGGTGTCGATGAAGCGCTCGTCGGCGCTGTCGCGCAGGGTCAGATAGGCATCGACGATGCGTTCCACTGCGGGCACGATCTCATCCGCCGAGAAGCCGGGGCCGGTGCGCTGCCCGACCTTCGCCGCCTCGGTGTGATCGCCGCCGAGCGTGATCTGGTAATTCTCCACGCCCGCGCGATCGAGGCCGAGAATGCCGATATGCCCGACATGGTGGTGCCCGCAGGCGTTGATGCAGCCGGAGATCTTGATCTTGAGATCGCCGATCTCGTTCTCGATCTTCAGCTCGTCGAAGCGCGTTGCGATCTCCTGCGCGATGGGAATGGAGCGCGCGGTCGCCAGCGCGCAATAATCCATGCCGGGGCAGGCGATGATGTCGCTGATCCGGCCGATATTCGCAGTGGCAAGCCCGTGCCGCTGAAGCTCCGCGTGGAGCGCGGGCAGGTCGGATTTATGCACATGCGGCAGCACGATGTTCTGCTCGTGGCTGACGCGCAGCTCGTCATGGCCGTAGCGCTCGGCGAGGTCCGCCATGACGCGCATCTGCTCCGCCGTCGCATCGCCAGGCGTGGCCCCGTGTGCCTTGAGGCTGATCTCGGCGATCGCGTAACCGGGCGCGCGGTGATCGGTCAGGTTCGTGTCCACCCAGGACCGGAAGGCCGGATCGTTGTCGTAAGCCGTGTCAAAGGCGTCGAGCGGCGCATCGCGGAAGGCAGGTGCGGCGAATTCGGCGCGGATCGTCGCGAGCATCTCTTGATCGATGCCAGTGAAGGCCGGGCGCAACTCGGCAAAGCGGTCGTCGACCAGCGCGCGGATTTCCTCGATCCCGTGTTCGTGCACGGTGATCTTGATGCGCGACTTGTACTTGTTGTCCCGCCGGCCAAGCAGGTTCCAGACGGACACGATGGCTTCGAGATAGGGCAAGAGATCCTCCTCGCGGAGGAACTCGGCAATGACCTTGCCGATCATCGGCGTCCGGCCGAGACCGCCGCCGACGAGCACCTGATAGCCGATCTGGCCGCCGCGCTCGACGATGCGAAGGCCGATATCATGCGCCGCCGTCACGGCGCGGTCGTTCGGGGAGCCCGTGACCGCGATTTTGAACTTGCGCGGCAGGAACTGGAATTCGGGATGGTCGGTCGACCATTGCCGGATGAGCTCAGCCACGGGACGGGGATCGGCGATCTCGTCCGCGGCGGCACCGGCGAAGTGATCGGCGGTCACGTTCCGTATCGTATTGCCTGAGGTCTGGATGGCGTGCATCTCGACCTCGGCCAGCGCATCGAGGATGTCCGGCACGTCGCGCAGCTCGGGCCAGTTGAACTGGATGTTCTGACGCGTAGTGAAATGGCCGTAGCCCTTGTCCCAGCGCTCCGCGATCATGGCGAGCTGCCGCATCTGGCGCGCATTCAGCGTGCCATAAGGGACAGCAACGCGCAGCATGTACGCGTGCAGCTGCAGGTAGAGCCCGTTCATCAGGCGCAGCGGCTTGAACTCGTCCTCGGTCAGGCTGCCGTCGATGCGGCGTTCGACCTGCGCGCGGAACTCGGCATTGCGCTTGGCGACATAGGCGGCGTCGAACTCGGAATACGTATACATCTCTGGTCTCCTCTGCGTCGGCTCTGAAAGTCGCTTAAACTTCAGAGCCCTGGCGCTCGGCCTGCTTGCCGTGGAAATAATTGGACGGCCCCGTGCGGCGGAAGTCCTCGCGAAAATGCGTGGGCTCCGGGCCTGCTTCCGTGGGTGCGACATCGGCGAGATACACGCCGACGACCTCGCCTAACCGGCGCTCCGCATCGAGAAGGCGCACCTGGGCATGCGCCTCGTCGGTCAGAACCTCGGCGTCCGCAAGCTCTCGGGTCCAGCCGTCATCTTCGCGCAGATAGACGACATCGCCTTCGAGAAGCGCGTTGGCGGTGACGACCTTGGGGGTGAAAGGGCGGGGCATTAGAGTGCCTCCTGAATGAGGTGATGTGCGGCGGCTTCGGCGGCGCGGGGCGCGAGACCGAAGAGCGTGAGTGCGGGACCGTCGAGAGCGGCCTCGTCGAGATCGGTCGCCAAGGTCGCAAGCGAGGTGGCGAGGATGCGCTGATCGGGGCGCGAGGCATTGGCGATGATCGTCACCGGCGTGTCCGGTGCCGCGCCGTGCATCAAGAGGCGTCCCTGGATGAACCGAGCCGCGCGCTTGCCCATGTAGATCGCGGCCACTTCGCTCGACCGCGCAAGCGCCTTCCAGTCGTGATCGGCAAAACCCTTCATGTCATGGCCGGTCAGGAAGCGGACGGAGGCGTTGCGACCGCGCCGCGTCAGGCTCTGGCCGATGGCTGCGACAGACGCGGAGGCGGCAGTGATGCCGGGAACGATGCTCCATGCGATACCGGCCGCATAGAGCGCCTCGATCTCTTCGTCGAGCCGCCCGAACACGGTCGGATCGCCCGATTTCAGACGCACGACCTGCGCGCCCTGACGGCCATGCTCCACGATGAGCCGATCTATATCGGCCTGCGGGGTGGAGGGGCCGAAGGCTTCCTTGCCGACGTCGATCATCATCGCCTCGCGGCGGCAAAGCTCGAGGATCTCAGGCGTCACGAGGCGGTCGTAGATCACGACATCCGCTTCATCGAGCGCCCGGCGCGCCTTCAGCGTCAGCAGTTCGGGATCGCCCGGACCTGCGCCGACGAAATGCACGTGTCCGGGCCGGTCCTCGGCGTGTAGGTGCCGTTCGAGAAGCCCCTCGAGCGCGGCTTGCGCGCCGTCCGCACCTTGGGCCTCGTAGGCGCGGGGGCCGTGGTCGAAATAGTAATCCGCCCAGAAATCGCGGCGCTTCCGGCCCATCGGCAGGGCATCCGCCATCTTGCGGAACGCCTTGCCGATCCGTGCCAGTGGGCCGAGCGTGACCGGCAGCCGTTCTTCGAGATCGCGCTTGATGGCGCGTGCCAGGACCGGCGCTGCGCCTTCGGTGCCGATGGCGACGGTGACGGGGTCGCGGTCGACGATGGCCGGCGTGATGAATTGGCTGCCTTCGAGATTGTCCACGATATTGACGAGCGCCCCGTCGGCGCGCGCGATGGCGGCGGTACGGGCATCCTCGGCATCGTCCTCGTCGGCGCCGTAGAAGAGCGCGGCGCAAAGTGCATCTCCCGGCTCCATCGCGCGGCGGCGAAGCGCGAGGCGGCCTTCATCGGCCCAAGCCTCGATCTCGGGTGCGGGGGCGGGCGAGAAGACCGTCAGATGCGCCTCGGTCTTCATCAGAAGCCGCAGTTTCGCCAGAGCGGCGTCACCACCACCGGAGACGACGACACGGCGACCGGCCAGCGCCACGAAGATCGGAAAATGCTGCATCTCTCGCTCCCTCGGGATCGGGTCTCTTGGCACGAGATATAGAATTTTGTCCCGCATTCGGGCTAGGGCGTTGCGAAAACAAGGATGCTTGTTCTAAAGGGGAGCTGATCGGGAACAGGATATTCGGCATGACGGAGAAAGACGGAACAGAGGTCCGCATCGATGCGACCGACCGGAAAATCCTCTTCGAGCTGCAGCGCGATGCCAGCCAATCGCTCGACGATATCGCGAAGAACGTGGGCTCCTCGAAGACGCCGGTCTGGAACCGGATCCGCAAGATGCGCGAGGCGGGCATCATCGGGCGGCAGACAGTTGTGCTCGATGCCGAGGCGCTCGGCTTCGAGGCCTGTTTCTTCGTTCTGATCCGCACGTCCGAACATGAGGCCGAATGGCAGCGAAGGTTCCTGAAAGCCCTGAAGGAACGGCCCGAGGTGCAGGAGGCACACCGGCTGGCCGGGGATATCGACTATATCCTGAAAGTGCGTGTGAAGAATGCCCGGGCCTATGATGCCTTCTACCAGGCGCTGATCTCGGAGGTGAAGGTGCACAACGTCACCGCCCTCCTGTCGATGGAAGAGATCAAGTCCACCGGCGATCTGCCCCTTTGAGCGCGGCGGGCCGCTGATCGGCCCGCCACTTAACGTCAGCCCGCCCGAAGATCCGGCGGCGTGGCCTCGGTCTCCAGCTCGGCGCAAATCTCGTCGAGTGCCGCGACCGAGGTCTGTTTCTCGCCGAGCCGGCGCACGGTCACCGTGCGCTCCTCGACCTCGCGATGTCCGATGGCAAGGATCACCGGAACCTTGCCGACGGAATGTTCGCGCACCTTGTAATTGATCTTCTCGTTGCGAAGATCGGTCTCTGCCCGCACACCGGCGGCCGTGAGCTTCTCCGCGACCTCTCGGCAATACTCATCCGCTTCCGAGGTGATGGAGGCCACGACCACCTGACGCGGCGCCAGCCAGAAGGGCAGCTTGCCGGCATGTTCTTCGATCAGGATGCCGATGAAGCGCTCGAACGAGCCCAGGACCGCGCGGTGCAGCATCACGGGGCGATGCTTTGCGCCGTCTGCCCCGATGAAGGTCGCCTGAAGCCGCTCGGGCAGGTTCGGGTCGACCTGCAGCGTGCCGCATTGCCAATCCCGCCCGATCGCATCCGTCAGCGTGAACTCGAGCTTCGGGCCGTAGAATGCACCTTCGCCCTCCAGCACTTCGAACTCGTAGCCCGCCGCGCGGCAGGCATCGCCGAGAGCCTTTTCCACCCGGTCCCAACTTTCGTCAGAGCCGATGCGCTTCTCGGGCCGCGTCGAGAGCTTGATGGTCCAGTCGTGGAACCCGAGATCCGCGTAGATGCGGGACAGAAACGCGATGAAGGTCGCGGTCTCGCTTTCGATCTGGTCTTCGGAGCAGAAGATGTGTCCGTCATCCTGGGTGAAGCCGCGCACGCGCATGATGCCATGCAGAGCGCCCGAGGGCTCGTAGCGCGCGCAAGAGCCGAACTCCGCCATGCGGAAGGGAAGGTCGCGGTAGGATTTCAGACCCTGGTTGAAGATCTGCACGTGGCAGGGGCAGTTCATCGGTTTCAGCGCGTTGATCGCTTTCTCGCGGGCATGGTCCTCGTCGACCTCCACGATGAACATGTTCTCCTGGTACTTGTCCCAATGCCCCGAGGCTTCCCAGAGCTTGCGGTCCACGACCTGCGGCGTGTTGACCTCCTGGTAGCCGCCCGCGCGCTGGCGGCGGCGGATGTAATCCTGCAGCGTGGTGTAGATCGTCCAGCCGCTCGGGTGCCAGAAGACCTGGCCCGGCGCCTCTTCCTGCATGTGGTAGAGGTTCATCTCGCGGCCGAGTTTGCGGTGATCGCGCTTGGCGGCCTCCTCGAGCATCGTCAGATGCGCCTTCAGCGCGTCCTTGGATTTGAAGGCGACGCCATAAATACGCTGGAGCATCGCGCGCGAGCTGTCACCACGCCAATAAGCGCCCGCGACAGACATCAGCTTGAAGGCATCGGCGGGCACCTGGCCGGTGTGCTGCAGGTGCGGACCGCGGCAGAGATCCTGCCAGTCGCCATGCCAGTACATCCGCAAAGGCTCGTCGCCCGGGATCGCCTCGATCAGCTCGACCTTGTAGGGCTCGCCGGACGCCTCGTAATGCGCGATGGCGCGGTCCCGCTCCCAGACCTCGGTGCGGACGGGATCGCGCGCGGCGATGATCTCGCGCATGCGCTTCTCGATCAGACCGAGATCCTCGGGCGTGAACGGTTCGGCGCGGTCGAAGTCGTAATACCAGCCGTTGTCGATCACCGGGCCGATCGTGACCTTCACGTCGGGCCAGATCTCCTGCACGGCCCGCGCCATGATATGCGCCAGGTCGTGCCGGACGAGCTCCAGCGCGGGCCCGTCCTCGTTCATGGTGTTGATGGCGATGGCGGCGTCGCGGTCGATGGGCCATTGCAGGTCCCAATGGGCACCGTCCACCTGCGCGGAGATCGCCTTCTTCTCCAGAGATTTGGAGATCGACGCGGCCACTTCGGCAGGGGTCACCCCTGCGTCGAAAGCGCGCGCATTGCCATCGGGAAAGGTCAGGGAAATCTGGGCCATCGGCCTTGCTCCTCGTCGGTTTGGCGCCCACGGAACGCCCGGTTGCGGGTTCATATGTCGTGGCGGGGTTCTGAGACGGCGGGAACCCGCTGTCAAGCGCTCGCGTTCAGGCATGTCGCACAAGAGACGGGGAACGCATGGCAAATCTGACGGAACCGGATGTCACCGAGATCTACGGCACGCTGACGGACGACGATGGCAAGGCCACCGCACGCGAGGCGCGCAACGGGCTGCGCCACATGCTGTCGCTGTCGATGACAAAGGTGGCGGACGGGCTTCTGTCTCCGAAACTGGTGCTTGCCTATATCATGCAATCGATCGGCGCGCCGGCGATGCTGACAGGTGTGCTCGTTCCGATCCGCGAGGCCGGGGCGCTGCTGCCCCAGATCCTGCTGGCCGGACCCGTCGAGGCGACGCGCCACCGCAAATGGTTCTGGGTCGCGGGCTGCTTCGGGCAAGCGGTCGGCGCAGGGGGGATCGCGCTGTCGGCGCTGACGCTCGAAGGCTGGGCCGGAGGAATTGCCATCTGCGCGCTTCTCGCGCTCCTCGCTGTCTCCCGTGCCGCCTGCTCGGTGAGCTACAAGGACATTCTCGGCAAGACCGTCGGCAAGACCCGGCGCGGCGCGATCAAGGGCGTCGCGGGTTCGGCAGCTTCCGCGGCGGTGCTTCTCTTTGCGCTCCTTTTGCTGTCGGGCCTCATGCAGGAGGTCACGCCGCTTGCCATCGCGGTCGGTATCGCCGCGGCGCTCTGGTTGGTTGCGGCGGCGCTGTTCTCGCGGCTCGAGGAGAAACCCTCGGAGCCGCAGGAACGGGACGGGCTGAACCTTGCCCCCCTGAAGGAAGACAAGCAGTTCCGCCGGTTCATCGCGGCGCGCGGCGCGCTCACCACCACCGCGCTCGCGCCGCCTTACCTCGTCCTTCTCGATGACAGCGACAGCGCGCTGCAGAAACTCGGCGCGCTGCTTCTGGCGTCGGCGGCGGCCGGCTTCGTGTCATCCTTCGTCTGGGGGCGCCTGTCGGACCGATCCTCGCGCAAGGTCCTGATCCTCGCCGGGCTCGCCGGGGCGCTGTCGATGGCAGCCGCCGTGATCGCCGCGCTCGCGGGTTGGACCGCGGCGATCTGGGTGACGCCGCTCATCCTCTTCGTGTTGCAGATCGCCTACCAGGGCGTGCGGGTCGGGCGCTCGACCTATCTCGTCGACATGGCGCCCGAGGATCAGCGGTCGTCCTACGCCGCGCTCACCAATACCGCGATCGGGATCCTTCTGTTGATCGTTGGTGCAATTGGCGGCGCGCTGGCCGCGCTCGGTCCTGTCGCGGCCCTTGCGGGCTTTGCGATCCTGTCGGCGCTGGGCGCGATGATCGCGATCGGTCTTGCAGAGGTGGAGCGGGGCTGAGCCAGATCGGCACTGGCCTCTTTTCGACGATGCGGGCATCTTCGACACGAAACGGTCGGAGGCGGCATGAGCGAAATCAAAACGATGGAAGGGCCGGGCGGCATGCGCCTCGCCTATGCAAAGACTGATGGGCAGGGGCCGACCATCGTGTTCCTGTCAGGCTACAAATCGGACATGGAAGGCACGAAGGCCGTTCATCTCGAGGCTTGGGCCAAGACCGAAGGCCGCGCCTTCCTGCGGCTCGATTATTCCGGCCACGGCTTGTCGGGCGGCGTGTTCGAAGAGGGCACGATCGGGCAATGGGCCGCGGATGCCGAGGCGGTGATCCGCCATGCCGCGCCAGGGCCCGTGTTGCTGGTCGGCTCGTCGATGGGCGGCTGGATCGCCTCGATCCTGACAAGGCGGCTCGGCAGCATCGTGGGCTTCGTCGGCATCGCCGCGGCGCCCGATTTCACCGAAGACGGGTTCTGGGCAGGCTTTTCCGAAGACGAGCGTCGGACCATCATGGAAGACGGGCAGATCGCCCTGCCGTCGGATTACGGCGATCCGTATATCGTGACGCGGGCCCTGATCGAGGATGGGCGAGAACATCTCGTCCTGCGTTCAGCGCTGCCCATGCCCTATCCGGTACGGCTTTTGCAGGGCACCGAAGATGCGGCCGTCAAGCGCGAGACAGCGCTGGCGCTGCTTGACCATATCGACGGGCCGGATGTCCGGCTGAGCTTCGTGAAAGGGGCCGATCACCGCTTTTCCGAGCCGGACAACCTTGCCCTGATCGAAGCCGCGTTTGTCGACTGCCTCGCGCGGTCCGCGGCATGAGATGGCTCGCGGGGCTTGCCCTTCTCTTGCTCGTCGGGGCGGGCATCGCGTTGTGGCTTGCGCCGGAGGAACCGACGAGCCTCGAGGCCTCCTTCGATCCCGCGCGTCTGGAGGGCGGTGTCGATGAATATCTCGCAGCGCAGGAAGCACGCGTGCCCGGTATCGTGGAGGGAACGCAGAAGCGCGTAATCTGGGCAGGCGCATCGCGCGAGACAACCGACTGGGCTGTGGTCTATGTCCACGGCTTTTCCGCCTCTTCCGAAGAGACGCGGCCCATGCCCGACCTCGTGGCCGAAGCGCTGGGCGCCAACCTCTTCTTCACGCGTCTCGCCGGTCACGGACGTGACGGGGCGGCGATGGACGACGCGACGCTGACGGACTGGATGGCCGACATGGCCGAGGCGATGGCGGTCGGCCGCGCGATCGGAGAGCGCGTTCTGGTCATCGGCACGTCGACGGGCGCGACACTCGCGACGCTTGCCGCAGCCGATCCCGCACTGGCGGAGGGCCTCGCCGGGATCGCGATGATCAGCCCCAATTTCCAGGTGAAAAACCCCGCCTCGGTGATCCTGACATGGCCCGGTGCGCGCAGCTGGGCGCCGGTCCTCGCCGGAGAGGAGCGCGCCTTTTTGCCCGCGAACGAAGCGCAGGCGCGCTACTGGACAACGCGCTATCCCACGACCGCGCTCCTGCCGATGGCCGAGACCGTGAAAGCGGCGCGCGGGCTCGATCACGGCGCGCTCGATGTCCCGGCTTTCTTCATTCTGTCCGATCTCGACCAGGTTGTGGATCAGAGCATCTCGCGTGAAGTCGAAGCAAATTGGGGCGGGCCCACGCAGATGTGGGTCGTGCCAGAAGGCGTGACCGAAGCGATGAACCACGTCCTTGCGGGGGATATCCTGTCGCCGGAGATGACAGGCCCGGTCGCTGAGCGGATTGCCGATTGGGCGCGATCCTTGCCGGGATTAAGCCCGGATTAACCACGCGCGCATAGCTTTGCGACAGGCAAGGCAAGAGGGCGCGCGGTGAAGGACTGGACGGCAGGGCAAGGCGATCTCGCGGACACGCTTCGGCGCATCGTTCCGGGTATTTGGGGCGCCGCGGATTTCGGGGCACTCTACGAGACGCATCTGCATCGGGACGCCATCTTTCGCGGGGCTGATCACGTTCTGCAGGGCCGCGTGGCCATCGCGACCGCGGCATTGCAGCCCATCGCGTCCTTTCCCGGCCGACGCCTCATCGTGGAAGATAGCGCTGCGGCTGCCGCGCCGGGCGGCACCGAGGTCGGGGCGGTGCGCCTCATCGCCGACGGACACTATGCCGGGCAGGGCCTGTTCGGACCGACTGCCGCGCGACCCGTACGCTACCGCGTCCTGATGGAGGCTGCCTCGAAAGGCGGGCGCATCGGGGAAATCTGGCGTCTGCGCGACAGCGAAGCGGTCTTTGCCGCGCTGGGCCTCGATCCCGAAACATGGGCGGCGGCGCGTCTCGGCTGGGATGACCGCGACACCGCGCCGTTCCGTCCGGCCATCGACGAGCCAGGTGCCTATACCGGGCGGGGGCCGGACGATGGCTGGGCCCAGGCTTGGGCGGATCTTCTCGACCGCGCGATGGAAGGGGATTTCGGTCTCTTCGCCATGCAAGTCGATCCCGGTGCCGAGATCGTGCTGCCGGGCGCGCGACAGACCTTTGGTCCCGAGGGCACGCGCGAGTTCTGGCTCGGCCTGCGCGCGGCCTTTCCCTCGGCGCGTTTCGAGGTGCAGCACCGCTTCGGATCGGAATGTCCGCTTCTGTCACCGCGCGCCTATCTGCGCTGGTCCCTCGCCGGTCGGCATGACGGGCCCGGCCTTTTCGGTGCGCCGAGCGGGGCCGAGGTCCATATCATGGGCATGAGTCAGGCTGAGTTCGGCCCGGAAGGTCTTCGGCGGGAATGGAGCCTCATCGACACCGGCGCGATCTGGATGCAGATCAAGGCGCAGACCGGATAGGCCGGCGCACATGGCCTGTGCCGGAACCGAAAGGGGCCCCAGGGCGCTTCAGCGTGAAATGGACACAACTACGCAGGAGCCATCCCATGTCCCGTATCACCCCCGGAACCCCGCTTCCCGAGATCCGCGTCGCCATGCTCGCGGGCGAAGACCGCACGCTCGGCGTGCCCGCGAACGGTCATGATTGGCAGCTGATCGTCGTCTATCGTGGCCTGCACTGCCCGATTTGCAAATCCTACCTCAAGGAGCTCGACGAGCTCTCCCCGCGCTTCGAGGAACTTGGCCTGGACGTCATCGCGATCTCTGCCGACAGCGCCATGCAGGCGCGGGCCTTCGCGGACGAGACGGGCGTCTCGGTTCCGCTCGGGCACGGCTTGAACGTGGGCGATATGGAGGCGCTGGGCCTCTACGTCTCCGATCCGCGCAGCCCCGAGGAGACGGATCACCCCTTCGCCGAGCCCGCGCTCTTCGTGGTGAACGGTGATGGCCAACTGCAGATCGTCGATATCTCGAACGCGCCCTTCGCGCGTCCCGACCTTCAGAAACTCGCGAAGGGCATCGGCTTCATCCGCGAAAAGGATTACCCGATCCGCGGCACGCGCAAGGCCGCCTGACGGTCAACTTTACGGGCGGGCGCTTCGCCGTGACCCTTTAATATAACTGGCGCAACCGCCCGAATTTGTCTAAGCTTCTCATCGAGACCCGGAAAACCGGGCGTTTGAGGCAGAAATTCGGGCGGTTTTTCCATGACCGAGATGGTATATGGCACGGTACCGGTGCGCGACAGCGAGCCGATCCTGCCGAAATGGTGGCGGACGATCGACAAGTGGTCGCTGTCCTGCATACTGATCCTGTTCGCGATCGGCATCCTTCTGGGCCTTGCCGCGTCTCCGCCTCTGGCAGAGCGCAACGGGTTCGCACCCTTCCACTACGTCCAGCGGCAGGCGGTCTTCGGCGGAGCGGCGCTGATCGCGATGTTCGCGACCTCGCTGATGGCACCGTCCACGATCCGGCGTCTCGCGGTGGTGGGCTTTGTCCTTTCCTTCATCGCGCTGGCGCTGCTGCCGTTCTTCGGAACGGATTTCGGCAAAGGCGCGATGCGCTGGTACAGCCTCGGTTTCGCGAGCCTCCAGCCGTCCGAGTTCCTCAAGCCGACATTCATGATCGCAGCGGCGTGGCTCATCGCGGCAAGCCAGGAGATCGGCGGGCCTCCGGGGAGGGCCTGGTCCTTCGCGCTGGCGCTGGCGATCGTGCTCATGCTCGCCATGCAGCCAGATTTCGGACAGGCGTGCCTTGTCCTTTTCGGCTGGGGCGTGATGTATTTCGTCGGCGGCGCGCCGATGGTGCTGCTGCTCACCCTGGCAGGGCTGGTGATCCTTGCGGGGACTGTCGCCTACAACAATTCGGAGCACTTCGCGCGCCGGATCGACGGTTTCCTGAGCCCGGAGATCGACCCCACGACGCAGATCGGCTACGCGACGAATGCTATCCAGGAGGGCGGCTTCTTCGGGGTCGGCGTCGGCGAGGGGCAGGTGAAATGGTCGCTGCCCGACGCGCATACCGACTTCATCATCGCCGTCGCCGCCGAGGAATATGGCCTCGTCCTTGTTCTCCTGATTATCTGCCTTTATGCGCTCGTCGTCGTCCGGTCGCTGGCGCGGCTGATGAAGGAGCGCGATCCCTTTATCCGGCTCGCCGGGACGGGGCTGTCCTGCATGTTCGGCGTGCAGGCGATGATCAACATGGGCGTGGCGGTGCGTCTTCTGCCGGCGAAGGGCATGACGCTGCCTTTCGTGAGCTACGGCGGCTCCTCGCTGATCGCGATGGGGATCGCCGTGGGGATGCTTCTCGCCTTCACCCGAACCCGGCCGCAGGGCGAGATCGGCGATATCCTGCGAGGCCGGTTGCGCTAGTCCGGAAACCCGGACCTTGGAAGGAGCGAGGAAATGAGCAAGGCGGATCGACCCCTTCTCGTGATCGCGGCAGGCGGCACAGGCGGGCACATGTTCCCCGCCCAGAGCCTCGCCGAAGTCATGCTCCGGCGCGGCTGGCGCGTGAAGCTCTCCACCGACGCGCGGGGCGCGCGCTATACCGGCGGCTTTCCCCATTCGGTCGAGATCGAGGAAGTCTCTTCGGCAACTTTCGCGCGGGGCGGGATCGCCTCCAAGGCGCTCGTGCCGTTCCGCGTCTCGGGCGGCGTCATGGCGCAGGCCGCAAGGATGATGCGTGACCGGCCGAGCGTGGTGGTCGGATTTGGCGGCTATCCCTCGATCCCGGCGCTCGGTGCCGCGACGCTTCTGCGTCTGCCGCGCATGATCCACGAACAGAACGGCGTTCTCGGACGGGTGAACGAGCTTTTCGCCAAGCGCGTCAATGCTGTCGCCTGCGGGACCTGGCCGACCGAGCTGCCCGACGGCGTCGAGGGCATCCACACGGGCAATCCGGTGCGTATGGCCGTCTACGAGCGGCAGGGCGCGGGCTATATCCCGCCCGGCGATTACCCGATGTCGCTGCTTGTGATCGGCGGCAGCCAGGGCGCGCGCGTTCTGTCGGATGTAGTGCCGCCCGCCATCGCGGAGCTGCCGATGGACATGCTGGCGCATCTTCGGATCAGCCACCAGGCCCGTGACGAGGACGGTGCGCGCGTGGCGGAATTCTATGCTGAGAACGGCATCGATGCCGAGGTGCAGCCCTTCTTCCATGACATTCCCGCCCGGATGAGCGAAGCGCAGCTGGTGATCTCGCGCTCGGGCGCGTCCTCGGTCGCGGATCTGAGCGTGATCGGCCGGCCCGCGATCCTCGTGCCGTTCGCCGCGGCGACGGGCGATCATCAGACCGCCAATGCGCGCGGCCTCACCGAGGCAGGCGCGGCGATCCGCATCCCCGAAAGCAAGCTCACCGTCGAGGCCATGCGCGACGCGATCCTGAGCGTGCTTCAGAATTCTCAAGGCGCCGCGCAGATGGCGCAGGCGGCGCTCAGCGTCAGCAAGCCCGACGCCGCCGAAGAACTCGCCCAGCTCGTCGAAGAGCTGGCAGACAAGGACAGGTAATTCCATGAACGCAGCCGCCGCCACGAAACTGCCGACCGATGTCGGGCCGATCCATTTCACCGGGATCGGCGGGATCGGCATGTCGGGGATCGCGGAAGTTCTTCTGAACCTGGGCTATTCCGTGCAGGGCTCGGACCTCAAGCGGTCGAAGATCACCGACCGGCTCGAAAGTCTCGGCGCGCGGATCTTCGAGGGGCAGAGCGCGGAGAACCTGAACGATGCCGAGGTCGTGGTGATTTCCTCGGCGATCAAGCCGGGCAATCCCGAGCTCGACGCCGCGCGCCTTGCGGGCCTGCCCGTCGTGCGCCGTGCCGAGATGCTGGCCGAGCTGATGCGCCTCAAGTCGAATATCGCCGTGGCTGGAACGCATGGCAAGACGACGACGACGACGCTCGTCGCCGAGCTTCTGGTCGCGGGCGGCATCGACCCCACGGTCATCAATGGCGGTATCATCCATGCGTATGGCTCGAACGCCCGGATGGGGCAGGGCGAGTGGATGGTGGTCGAAGCCGACGAGAGCGACGGCACCTTCAATCGCCTACCCGCGACCATCGCCATCGTCACCAATATCGACCCCGAGCATATGGAGCATTGGGGCGATTTCGACCGGCTGAAACAGGGGTTCACGGATTTCGTCTCGAACATCCCGTTCTACGGGCTCGCGGTCTGCTGCACCGATCACGAAGAGGTCCAGCGCCTTGTCGGCCGGATCACCGACCGGCGCGTCGTGACCTACGGGTTCAACACGCAAGCCGATGTGCGCGCGGTGAACCTGCGTTACGAGGCGGGCATCGCCCAGTTCGACATCGCGCTTCAGGCCGAAGGGCTGACGATCGAAGGGTGCTCCCTGCCGATGCCCGGCGATCATAACGTCTCGAACGCGCTCTCTGCGGTCGCGGTGGCGCGCCATCTCGGCATGAAGACCGAAGAGATCCGCGCCGCGCTCGCGTCCTTCGGCGGGGTCAACCGCCGTTTCACCCGCGTCGGCGAGGTTGGCGGCGTGACGATCATCGACGATTACGGCCATCATCCGGTAGAGATACAGGCGGTGCTGAAGGCCGCACGGCAAGCGACAACGGGACGCGTGATCGCTGTCCATCAGCCGCACCGCTATTCGCGACTCTCCAGCCTCTTCGACGATTTCTGCGGGTGCTTCAACGATGCCGATGTCGTCGCCATCGCTGATGTCTACGCCGCTGGCGAAGACCCGATCCCCGGTGCGTCGCGCGATGATCTCGTGGCGGGGTTGATCCGGCACGGGCACCGCAACGCGCAAGGCATCACGAGCGAGGACGATCTTGCCGATCTCGTTCGCGCCCATGCCGGTCCCGGCGACATGGTGGTCTGCCTTGGCGCGGGCACGATCAGCGCATGGGCCAACGGCTTGCCAAAACGGCTTGGAGGCTAGGGGATGGCCCCGGCGCTCCTCGCCCTTTGCGTCTGGGTGCTGGTCGCGGCCGTGACCGCCTTCCTGCCGATGCGGCGGCAATATGTGCCGGGGATTGCGCTCCTGATCGCCGCGCCGGCTCTGATGATCTGGATCGGCCTTTCGGTCGGCTGGGTCTGGGCCGCGCTCGGCACGGCGGCGTTCCTGTCGATGTTCCGAAATCCGCTGCGCTACTTCTGGGCTCGCGCCCGGGGAGAAAGACCGGAGATCCCGAAATGACGACCTCCCTGATCCTCGCGCTCATTTGGGCGCTGACGGCGAATATTCTCGCGATGATCCCCTCTCGCGACAACCACTGGACCCGCGCCTACCTGCTGATCGCGGCCGGCATCCCGCTTCTGGGCTATGTCACCTACGAAAACGGGCCCTGGATTGGCCTTTTCGCCCTCGCGGCGGGCGCAAGCGTCCTGCGCTGGCCGGTGCGGTATCTTCTGCGTTGGGTCCGGGGGCGGTTCGGCGCTGGCGCATGAGGGGGGGGCAAGGCCCCCCTTGCTCTTTGCCCCACATATCCTGCATGAGCGCCCCATGACCGACCTTCCCACACCGAGGGGCAAGCTGACCCCGAACCGGCCGCTTTCAGACCTCACCTGGCTGCGCGTCGGCGGGCCTGCGGATTGGTTTTTCCAGCCGGCCGACCGCGAGGATCTTGCGGACTTCCTGCGTGATCTCGATCCGGGCGTGCCTGTCTTCCCGATGGGCGTCGGCTCGAACCTCATCGTTCGAGACGGAGGGCTCCGCGCGGTCGTGATCCGGCTCGGGCGCGGGTTCAACGGCACGGAGATCGAGGGAACCCGTGTGCGTGCGGGTGCGGGCGCGCTCGATGCGCAGGTCGCCAAGAAAGCCGCTGCGGCGGGCGTCGACCTGACCTTCCTGCGCACTATTCCCGGCGCGATCGGTGGAGCGGTGCGGATGAATGCGGGCTGCTACGGCTCCTACGTCGCCGATCACCTGATCGAGGTCACGGCGGTGACGCGGGATGGAAAGGTCGTGACGATCCCCAAGGACGATCTCGACCTGCAATACCGCCAGAGCGCGCTGCCCGAAGGCTGGGTGATCGTCGAGGCGTTGTTCGAAGGCGCGGCGGGCGATCCCGAGGCGCTTGAGGCCAAGATGGCCGACCAGCTTGCCAGGCGCGACGCGAGCCAGCCGACGAAAGAGCGCACCGCGGGCTCCACTTTCCGCAACCCGGCGGGATTCTCCTCGACCGGCAAGGCGGATGACATCCAGGATCTGAAGGCCTGGAAGGTCATCGACGATGCGGGCATGCGTGGCGCACGGCTCGGCGGCGCGCAGATGAGCGAGAAGCATTCGAACTTCCTGTTAAACACGGGCGATGCCACCGCGGCGGACCTCGAAAGACTCGGAGAAGATGTACGAAAAAAGGTTTTCCAAAACAGCGGAATAGAGCTAGTATGGGAAATCATGCGCGTGGGCGATCCCGCGTAGCCTGACAGAGGGCGCAAAGCCCCGCAAAAGACGCAACGCCAGGCAGGTTGCGACACAAAAATGGGGCAAAGCCCCGACAAAGAGGCAGTTTCGGGATGTCGAGCAGGACAACCCCGAAAGTGGCGGTGATCATGGGCGGGCCCTCGTCAGAGCGCGAGGTTTCACTCAGTTCCGGCAGGGAATGCGCCGCCGCTTTGCGGACAGAGGGATTCGAGGTGGTCGAAGTCGATGCGGGCTCCGACCTCGTTTCACGTCTGGCCGAGATTTCCCCCGATGTCGTCTTCAACGCCCTCCACGGTCGATGGGGCGAGGATGGCTGCGTGCAGGGTCTGCTGGAATGGCAGGGCTGGGCCTACACCCATTCGGGCGTCCTGTCCTCGGCTCTCGCGATGGACAAGGAGCGCACCAAGGACGTGTACCGTGCCGCCGGTTTGCCGGTCGCCGAAAGTATTCTGGTGACGACCGACGCGGTCGCCAAGAGCCATGTCATGCCGCCTCCTTACGTGGTGAAGCCCTATAACGAGGGCTCGTCGGTCGGGATCTACCTCGTGCATGAGGGTGACGCGCCGCCGGTGGTGGCAAGCGACATGTCGACCCTCGTCATGGTCGAAGCCTTCATTCCCGGCCGCGAGCTGACCACGACCGTCATGGGCGACCGCGCCCTCGGCGTGACCGAGATCGTCACCGACGGCTGGTACGATTACGACGCGAAATACGCCCCCGGCGGCTCGCGCCACGTTTGCCCCGCCGAGCTTCCCGAAGAGATTACGGTCGCCTGCCTCGACTACGCGCTCCGCGCTCATGAGGCACTGGGCTGCCGGGGCGTCACCCGCACGGATTTCCGCTGGGACGAGGCGCTGGGGCTCGACGGTCTCAAGCTTCTCGAGACGAACACCCAGCCCGGCATGACCCCGACGTCGCTGTCGCCCGAACACGCCGCTCTGATCGGCATGAGCTTCGGCCAGTTCTGCGCGTGGATGGTGGAGGACGCCTCATGTCTCAGATGACAAGGTTCGATCCGGCGCCGTCGCGACTGAAGTATCGCATCGACCGCATGATGCTGACACCGGTCTACCGGCTGCTTTTGCGGATCGGTCTGCCCTTCGCGCTGACCTTCGGCGCGGCGACGTGGTGGTTCTCGGTCGAAGGTAACCGCGAGGCGGTGCTGCTCGCTATCTCCGATGCCCGCGCGGCGGTGGAGCAGCGGCCCGAATTCATGGTCAAGCTCATGGCCATCGACGGCGCGTCAGACGGCGTGGCGGAAGACATTCGCGAGATCGTGCCGCTGGATTTCCCGGTCAGCTCATTCGATCTCGAGCTTGACACGATGCGGGAGGCGATCACCGGGCTCGACGCGGTGAAGAACGCGACCCTCTTCGTGCGCCAGGGCGGCATCCTTCAGATCGACGTGATCGAGCGCGAGCCCGTGGTCCTCTGGCGCAATCCCAAAGGGCTGGAACTGCTCGACCGCGACGGCGTGATGACAGGCCCGGTGGAACGGCGCGCCGACCATCCGAATTTGCCGGTGATCGCGGGGACAGGCGCGGATGTGCATGTGCGCCAAGCGCTTCGGCTTCTCTCCGCGGCGGGGCCTCTCGGCGACCGGATCCGCGGTCTGGAGCGGATCGGCGAGCGGCGCTGGGATGTCGTGCTTGACCGTGGTCAGCGCATCCTGCTGCCGGAAGATGGCCCTGTCCGTGCGTTGGAACGGGCGATCGCGATGGACCAGGCGGTGGACATGCTGGGACGCGATGTCGTTGCAGTCGACCTGCGGCTCGCTGAGCGGCCGACGATACGGCTCAGCCAATACGCGCTGGAGGAACTCCGGCGGATCAGAGAAATTGAGGTAGGGGACAGATAAGACCATGATCGAGCTGTATGAATCCCAGCGAGCAATGCGGAACATGCGCCGGGCCGCGATGCAGCGAGGCGTCATCGCGATCCTCGATGTCGGCTCGTCCAAGATCGCCTGCCTGATCCTGCGCTTCGATGGCACCGAGCGGGATTTCGACAGCGACGGCATCGGATCTCTCGCCGGGCAGTCGGGCTTCCGGGTGATCGGCGCGGCGACAACGCGCTCGCGCGGGGTGCGCTTCGGCGAGATCGCCTCGATGGGCGAAACCGAGCGTGCGATCCGGACCGCGGTGCAGGCCGCACAGAAGATGGCGCAGATCCGGGTCGATCACGTGATCGCCTGCCTTTCGGGGGCCGACCCGCGCTCCTACGGCCTGGCGGGGCAGGTGGAACTCGAGGGCACCCAAGTCAGCGAGCAGGATGTCGCACGGGTTCTGTCCGCATGCGATGTGCCCGATTTCGGCGACGGACGCGAAGTTCTGCACGCCCAGCCCGTGAACTTCGCGCTCGATCATCGCTCGGGCCTCTCCGACCCACGCGGGCAGATCGGCCAGGAACTTGCGACCGACATGCATATGTTGACCGTCGACGCGATGGCGATCCAGAACCTCGCTCATTGCGTGAAGCGCTGCGACCTGGAGCTCGCGGGCCTGGCGTCTTCGGCTTATACGAGCGGGATCTCGGCACTTGTCGAGGATGAGCAAGAGCTCGGCGCGGCCTGCATCGACATGGGCGGCGGCTCGACCGGGATCTCGGTCTTCATGAAGAAACACATGATCTACGCCGATGCGGTTCGCATGGGCGGCGATCACGTCACCTCCGACATTTCGATGGGCCTGCAGGTTCCGATGGCGACCGCGGAGCGGATCAAGACGTTCTACGGTGGCGTGGTGGCGACCGGTATGGACGACCGCGAGATGATCGAAATCGGCGGGGAGACCGGCGATTGGGAACATGACAGGCGCACGGTCAGCCGCGCCGAACTCATCGGCATCATGCGACCGCGCGTCGAAGAGATCCTCGAGGAGGCGCGCGTGCGCCTCGACGTGGCGGGCTTTGATCATCTGCCTTCCCAGCAGATCGTGCTGACAGGCGCTGGCAGCCAGATCCCCGGTCTTGACGGGCTCGCGTCCAAGATCCTCGGCCAACAGGTGCGCCTCGGCCGCCCGATGCGGGTGCATGGCCTGCCGCAGGCCGCGACCGGCCCCGGCTTCTCGAGCGCGGTGGGTCTCTGCCTCTTCGCCGCGCATCCCCAGGATGAATGGTGGGACTTCGAAATCCCGGTGGAGCGACTGCCCGCGCGGTCTTTCCAGCGGGCCGTGAAATGGTTCCGGGATAACTGGTGAACGCAAGATGTCGCGAAATCGGCGAAATACCGCAGATGGAAGAGCATTTTCTTCCATATTTGGTGTGATTTTCGTGTTTTTCGCGTGACGAAAGCCGCTGCCATCGATAATACTTGGGAGAAATAGGCGAAAAAGGGCTGGAAATCGGCCCACAACAAGCAGGCGGATTAGCGATGACTCTGAACCTTACCGTGCCCGGGCACGACGAGCTCAAGCCGCGCATCACCGTGTTCGGTGTGGGCGGTGCAGGCGGGAACGCTGTAAACAACATGATCGACAAGTCGCTGGATGGCTGCGACTTCGTGGTGGCGAACACCGATGCCCAAGCCCTCAGCCAGAGCCGGGCGCAGGCCACGATCCAGCTCGGTGTGAAGGTGACCGAAGGTCTCGGTGCAGGGGCGCGTGCCACCGTGGGCGCGGCTGCCGCCGAAGAGAGCATAGAGCAGATCGTCGATCATCTCGCGGGCGCGCATATGTGCTTCATCACCGCCGGCATGGGCGGCGGCACGGGCACCGGCGCGGCTCCGATCATCGCTCAGGCAGCGCGTGAACTTGGCGTTCTAACCGTCGGTGTCGTCACGAAACCTTTCCAGTTCGAGGGCGGCAAGCGGATGCGCCAGGCCGAGGACGGCGTCGAGGCGCTGCAGAAGGTCGTCGACACGCTGATCATCATCCCGAACCAGAACCTCTTCCGCCTCGCCAATGAGCGCACGACCTTCACCGAGGCCTTCTCGATGGCCGACGATGTGCTCTACCAGGGCGTGAAGGGCGTGACCGACCTGATGGTCCGTCCGGGCCTCATCAACCTCGACTTCGCGGACGTGCGCGCCGTGATGGACGAGATGGGCAAGGCCATGATGGGAACCGGCGAGGCAGATGGCGAGGATCGCGCGATCCAGGCCGCGGAGAAGGCCATCGCGAACCCGCTTCTCGACGAGATCAGCCTGCGCGGTGCCAAGGGCGTGCTCATCAACATCACTGGCGGTCACGATCTGACGCTGTTCGAGCTCGACGAAGCCGCGAACCGCATCCGCGAAGAAGTCGACCCGGACGCGAACATCATCGTCGGCTCGACACTCGACGATAACCTCGAGGGCGTGATGCGCGTCAGCGTTGTCGCCACCGGCATCGACGTGACCGAGGTCGCCGAGACCCCGGTGCCGCGCCGCAAGCTCTCCGAGCCGCTGAAGCAGGCCGTCGAGGTCGAGGAAAGCGCACCTGCCGCCGCACCGGCTCCGGCCGCGGCGCCCGCCGCAGCGCGCGTCTCGCACGACACCTACGAGGACGAAGAGCCCTCGCTGTTCTCTGATTTCGACAGCCAGAGCGCTGCCGCAGAGGACGAGATGGAGCATGTCTTCGAAGAGCAGCCCGCCGCCCGTCAGGACGATGACGGTCTGCCGCCGCCGGCCTACCAGCCGCGTGTCGCAGAGTTCCAGCCGCAGGCGGACGCGGTCGAGCAGAACCCCGAAGCCTATGTCGCGCCCCGCTCCGGAGAGCCGGGACGCCCGTCGCCCGACACGCTGGCCCGCCTTCAGGCCGCCGCCAACCGCGCGCGCTCCGAAGCGCCGGCCGGCCGCCAAGCCACGCGTCAGCCGCAGGCGGCACCGCAGCAGCGCGGCGCCGAGGCTGACCGCCCGCGCTTCGGGATCAATTCGCTCATCAACCGCATGACCGGGCACCCCTCCGAAGGGCAGGCCGCACCCGCGCGTCGCACCCAGCCGCCGGTCCAGGCGCGCCAGCCCGATCCGGTCGTCGACCACGACGAAGAAGAGGATCAGGATCGCATCGAGATCCCGGCATTTCTCCGTCGCCAGGCGAATTAAGGCCAAAAATCACTCACGACGAGCTGAAATGCCCTCGGTTTTGCGGGGGCATTTTTCTATTATAAACAGGTATTTGCCAGGTTTAGGCGGTGCTTCGCCCAAGTGTTACAGCCGATGTTTCAGTCGGTTGTAATACTTGATTTGAGCGCGCGGACCACGGTCGTTAACTGATCACTCAAAGGACGGAGTGTCTCTATTCCGCCCAGATCCATCGACCGAAGGTACGACCTCTTGCAGACCACGCTCAAAGCTCCGGTAACGTTCGAAGGCCACGGCTTGCATTCCGGCCGTCCGGCCCGCGTGACCGTGCGTCCGGCCGTGGCCGAGCACGGCATCTGGTTCAAGCGCGTCGATGTGATGGTTGGCGACAACCTGATCCCCGCCCTCTGGGACGCGGCGGAGCGGACGCCGCTCTGCACGCGTATCGTGAACGCGGCGGGCGTGTCGGTCTCCACGATCGAACACCTGATGGCCGCGTTGGCCGGAACGGGTATCCACAACGCGATGATCGAGATCGATGGCCCCGAGGTTCCGATCCTCGACGGCAGCGCCGCGCCCTTCGTCAAGACATTCCTTGCGCGCGGTCTTCGCACGCTGAACGCGCCGGTGCGCGCGATCGAGGTTCTGAAGCCCGTCATGGTCGAAACCGGGGCAGGCTGGGCCATGCTGGAGCCGGGCCGTTTGCCCTCGATGGCGTTCTCCATCGATTTCGAAGATGCCGCCATCGGCACGCAGAGCAAGCGGATCACGCTCGCCAACGGCAGCTTCGTGCGTGAGCTGTGTGACAGCCGCACCTTCTGCCGCCAACGCGATGTCGAAGCGATGCAGGCGCAGGGCCTCGCCTTGGGCGGCACCTACGAGAACGCGGTCGTGGTGGATGGCGACAAGGTTCTGTCTCCGGGCGGTTTGCGCCACGCGGACGAGGCCGTGCGCCACAAGATGCTCGATGCGCTTGGCGATCTCGCGCTCGCAGGCGCGCCGATCCTCGGTCACTATACGGGCGTGCGCGCCGGTCATTCCATGACGAACCTGCTGCTCGAGGCGCTGTTCACGACCGAGGGTGCGTTTCGCATGGTCGTCTGCGACAGCCTCACTCGCGCGGAACTGCCGGGCGCGGGCGTCGTCCTCGATGAGGTCCCGGCGGTCGCGTGAGCGTGTCCGGCGGTGCGATCGGGAAATGCGCGTAAGGCGTTTTGCACCGGAATTTTCTGTGCTAGGACCATCTCTGAACCGGGCGGCACGGCCCAGATCGAGGTGCGAGGGACATCGGGCATGGCAACGGGCGCTTCCATGAAATCGGCAGTGGCAGCAGGCTGTCTTGCATTGACGTTGGCCGGATGCGGAGCTCTTGGAAACCTGAACATCGGCGGCGGTGGTGCCGCGGATGGTCTCGGGCCCGGAGGGCAGCCGCTTGAGAACTTCACGGCAGAGCAGATTTTCGGACGTGGAGAGTTCGAGCTTGATCGCAACCGACCCGATGACGCGGCAACGTATTTCGCGGAAGTCGAGCGGCTCTATCCCTATTCGGATTTCGCCAAGCGCGCGCTGATCATGCAGGCCTTCGCCTTCCACCAGGATCGCGATTACGAGAACAGTCGCTCGGCGGCGCAGCGCTATATCGACTTCTATCCGCTCGATGATGACGCGGCTTACGCGCAGTACCTTCTGGCGCTCAGCTATTACGACCAGATCGAGGAAGTGGGCCGCGACCAGGGGCTGACATTCCAGGCGCTGCAATCCCTGCGGACCGTGATCGAGCGCTACCCCGAGAGCGAATATGCCCGCTCGTCGATCCTGAAATTCGACCTGGCCTTCGATCACCTCGCCGGCAAGGAAATGGAAATCGGGCGCTATTACCTCAAGCGGCAGCACTACGCCGCGGCGGTCAACCGTTTCCGCGTGGTGGTCGAAGACTTCCAGACCACGACCCACACACCCGAGGCGCTGCACCGGCTCGTCGAGGCGTATCTGTCGCTCGGCCTGACCAACGAGGCGCAGACCGCGGGCGCGATCCTCGGCTACAATTACCGCTCGACCGAATGGTACGAGGACAGCTTCGCGCTCCTGACGGGGCAGGGCCTCGAGATGCGGGCGCGCGGCGACAGCTGGCTCGCGCAGATCTATCGCCAGACTGTCAAGGGCGAGTGGTTGTAAGAGCAGCAAGGCTAGCCGATAAGCGTATCCATGCTGCGCGCGCTCGAAATCAGGGACATGCTCATCATCGACCGGCTGGAGCTTGCCTTCCAGCCGGGTCTGAACGTGCTGACCGGGGAGACCGGAGCCGGGAAATCCATCCTTCTCGATGCGCTTGGCTTCGTTCTAGGGTGGCGTGGCCGGGCTGAATTGGTGCGCGCCGGTGCAGAGCAGGGCGAGGTCGTGGCGGAGTTCGAACTTGGCGCCGACCACGCCGCAAGGGCCGTCCTCGAGGAGGCGGGGCTTCCGTCCGAGGACATGCTCATCCTTCGGCGCGTCAACACGAAGGATGGACGCAAGACCGCATGGGTCAATGATCGCCGCTGTTCGGGCGAGGTGCTGCGACAACTCTCGGATACTTTGCTCGAACTTCACGGCCAGCACGATGACCGGGGTCTCTTGAACCCGCGCGGGCACCGGCAGCTTCTCGACCAATATGCCGGGGCTGGCGACGCGCTCGAGGCTGTCCGCAAAGCCTGGCGGGCAAGAGGGCAGGCAGCCAAGGCGCTTGAGCAAGCCGAAGCGGAACTCGCCGAAGTGCGCGCTGAGGAAGACTTCCTGCGCCACGCCGTCGACGAGCTGTCCAAGCTCGCGCCAGAGGCTGGCGAGGAAGAGGCGCTCGATACCGCGCGGCGCCGGATGCAATCGGCCGAGAAGATCCGCGAGGACATCTCGCGCGCGCATCAAGCGCTGAGCGAGGGAGCGGAGGGCGCGATGAGCGACGCGTTGCGTTGGCTCGAAGGCGCGTCGGATCGCGCGGAAGGCGGCGTGGACGCTCCGATCTCGGCGCTCGAACGCGCGATGGTCGAGCTGGGCGAGGCGGTGTCCGGCGTGGAGGCGTGTCTCGACGGATTGAATTTTGACGCCCACGAGCTCGAAGCCACGGAGGAGCGACTATTCGCGATCCGCGCGCTCGCCCGCAAACACCAGGTCGGACCGGACCAGCTGCCCGAGCTTGCCGAGACCTTGGGGGACAGGCTCGCGCGGCTCGACCGGGGCGCGGACGATGTCGAAGCCTTGCGCGCCGCGTTGAGACACGCCGAGGCGGGTTACGATACCGCCGCAGTCGCGCTGTCTGACTTGCGCAAAGGGGCCGCGAGCGGTCTCGATGCCGCGGTCACCGGAGAATTGCAGCCGCTCAAGATGGAGCGCGCGGTCTTCCACACGGAGATCACCGAGGCCGAGCCCGGCCCCGAGGGGCGCGACGCGGTGGCGTTCACCGTCGCAACGAACCCCGGCGCACCGGCGGGCCCGCTCAACAAGATCGCCTCGGGCGGCGAGCTGTCGCGCTTCCTTCTCGCTCTCAAGGTTTGCCTGACCGGCGAAGATGCCAGTCGCACAATGATCTTCGACGAGATCGATCGTGGCGTCGGCGGCGCGACGGCCGATGCGGTGGGCCGCCGTCTCAAGGCGCTGGCAGCGGGCGGGCAGGTGCTTGTCGTGACGCACTCGCCTCAGGTCGCCGCGCTTGGCGCACATCACTGGCAGGTCGCGAAACGCGTGGACGGCGAGGTGACAACCTCCACTGTGACGCCGCTGGACCCAGAGGCCCGAGAGGACGAGATCGCCCGCATGCTGGCGGGAGACACCGTGACGTCCGAGGCGCGGGCCGCGGCACGGGCATTGCTGCACGGCTGAGCGCGACCTGCTTTACCCCAGCGTGCCAAGTGCCTATGAACGCGGCAGAGTTTCCCATGGGACAAGCGGGAGATGCCCGGCGACAGCTCAATCCGGCGCGGTTTTGACTCCTTCTCCGCAAGATGCGGCAAGGGCTGGGACATGTTGCGCCACCGTGGGCCGGGACAGATCCAATTCTGGTTCATCGCGCTTGCGATCGGCATAGCCTCCGGCTTCGCCGCGCTCGTGTTCCGCCTCGCCATTGAATGGCTGCAGACAACGCTCTACGGCACCGAAGATCCGAATACGCTGGCGAGCTTTGCCGAGACGTTGCCTTGGTACTGGATCCTGACGATCCCGATGCTCGGCGGTGCGGCGGTCGGTCTCATCGTGCATTTCTTCACACCCGATGGCCGCGTTCGCAGCGTCGCGGACGTGATCGAGGGCGCGGCGCTCAATGACGGGCGGCTCGAGAAGAAAGCCGGTATCGCCTCGGCGCTGTCCTCCTGGATCACGCTGTCGACGGGCGGCTCGTCGGGCCGGGAAGGGCCGGTCGTGCATATCGCGGCAATGATCGCGAGCTGGGTGTCGAACCTCTTGCGGGTCGATGGCATCACCGGGCGCGATCTTCTGGGATGCGCCGTGGCGGCCGCCGTCTCCGCGAGCTTCAACGCCCCGATCGCCGGGGCACTCTTCGCGCTCGAGGTGGTTCTGCGGCATTTCGCGCTTCACGCTTTCGCGCCCATCGTTGTGGCCAGTGCCGCCGGCACGGTCATCAACCGCCTCGCCTTCGGCGATGTGACGGAGTTCCGCCTGCCGGGCACGACGACGGTGGAATTCTACCTCGAACTGCCCGCCTTCCTGATCCTCGGTCTGGTCTGCGGGCTTGTGGCGGTCGTCACCATGCGGGCGATCTTCGCGGCGGACGATCTCGGCACCGGGCTTCAGCGGCGTCTCGGCTTGCCGCATTTCCTGCGTCCAGCGG
Organism: Roseivivax sp. THAF30; assembly: GCF_009363575.1. Classification (NCBI taxonomy): domain Bacteria; kingdom Pseudomonadati; phylum Pseudomonadota; class Alphaproteobacteria; order Rhodobacterales; family Roseobacteraceae; genus Roseivivax; species Roseivivax sp. THAF30. The sequence continues at coordinate 1,180,299 of NZ_CP045389.1, forward strand.
TGGCCGGGATCATGCTGGGCGCGTTGGCGATCTTCTATCCGCATATCATCGGCGTCGGGTATGAGACCACGTCCCTGGCGCTGACCGGCAATCTTCTCATGCATGAAGCCATCGTCTTCGCGATCATCAAGGTCGTGGCGTTGTCGATTACGATGGCGGGGCGCATGGGCGGGGGCGTCTTCTCCCCGTCGCTGATGATCGGCGCGCTGACGGGGCTGGCCTTCGGGCTGATCGCGACCGGGATCTTTCCGAACCAATCAGGGGCCTCGACGCTTTATGCGCTGGCGGGCATGGGGGCGGTGACCGCAGCTGTTCTCGGCGCGCCGATCTCCACGACACTCATCGTCTTTGAACTGACCGGCGACTGGCAGACGGGCCTTGCGGTGATGGTGTCCGTGTCGCTGTCCACCGCGCTGGCGGCGCGGCTGGTGGACCGCTCGTTCTTCCTGACCCAGCTCGAGAGGCGGAACGTGCATCTCGCGGCCGGGCCGCAGGCCTATCTTCTCGCGATGTTCAGCGTCACCGGCGTGATGCGCAAGCCGACCGACTTGCACGCGGCGGACGAAGAAAGCTGTCACACGATGATCGGACAGGAGCTCTTCGTCAGCGCAGCTTCGACGCTGGAGACCGCGATGCCGCTTTTCGAGAAATCCGGCGTGGCCTTCCTGCCGGTCATCAAACGCGATGCGGAAACCGATGCGCCCATCCTGCAAGGCGCGCTGTTCCACGTCGACGCGCTCAAGGCCTATAACCGTGCCCTCGCCGCGACCGCGGCCGAAGAGCACAGTTAAAAGTTCTTCGGGCTCAGAGCTGTTCGACCGCGATGCCGTCCTGCACGTGGAAGGCAAGATAGCCCTTGATCTCGGCGACCTCGTCCTTGGGATCCTCGTAGGTCCAGACCGCATCGATATACGTCTGCGATTTCGACATGATCGAGTAGTAATTCGCGACGCCTTTCTTGGGGCAGGTCGTCGTGGTGTCGCTGCGATCTAGGAACGCCATGCCGATATCCTCGCGAGGGAAGTAGATGACGAAGGGATATCCCTCTTCGGTCAGCTCCAGCGCCTTCGAGCTTTCGCCCAGAACCGCACCGCCCGCACGGATCACCCAGGTGCCCTCCGCGGGCCGGATCGTGATATCGTTGGTCATCTCACTTCTCCCTCTGGCAGCGCCTTGTGGCGCACCAAGATCACAGTTTTGTATCAATTAGTCCGCGTAACAAGCGGCTGCGTCGTTCAGATCGGCGCGGTCGCCGCTTCGAGCCAAGCCGCTGTCTCCGGGTCAAGTTCCGGGGCAAGACGAGCGCGGCATGTGGCGTGATAGGCGTCGAGCCAGGCGCGTTCCTCGTGCGTCAGCATCTCCGCCACGATGAGGGCGCGGTCGATCGGCACGTAGGTCAGCGTCTCGAACGAGAGCATCGTCTCTACACTCTGCCCCGGCAGGCGGTCGGCCTCTTGCACAACCACGAGGTTTTCCAGACGGATACCATAGGCGCCCTCGCGATAGAAGCCCGGCTCGTTCGAGAGCATCATGCCCGGCTCGAGCGGCACCGTGCCCGTCTTCGCGAGCCTCTGCGGGCCTTCGTGGACGCTGAGATACGCGCCGATCCCGTGGCCCGTGCCGTGCCCGTAATCAAGCCCCGCTTGCCAGAGCGCATGACGCGCGAACGGATCAAGATCGCGGCCGGCAAGACCCGAGGGCCAGCGCAAGAGCGACACCGCGATGAGTCCCTTGAGGACGCGGGTGAAGTTCTGCCGCTCTTCCTCGCCCGGCGAACCGATCGCAATGGTGCGGGTGATGTCGGTCGTGCCGTCGAAATATTGCCCACCGGAATCGACGAGAAACAGCTCGCCGTCCTTGAGCGGCGCATTCGTCGTCTCGGTCACCCGGTAATGCACGATGGCTCCGTGTGCGCCCGCGCCGGAGATGGTCTCGAAGGAGATGTCGCGCAGCGCATTGCTCTCGCGGCGGAAGCCTTCGAGCTTGCGCGCGACATCGATCTCGGTCAGCCCGCCCGGCGCGGTATCGTCGAGCCAGGCGAGAAAGCGGCACATGGCAAGGCCGTCGCGCTGTTGCGCGGCGCGCGCACCGGCGATTTCGGTCTCGTTCTTGCGCGCCTTGGGCAGCAGGCAAGGATCGGCGCATTCCTTTACTGCGACTTCGGCAGCTTCCAGAGCGTCGGCCACAGCAAGGGGGCAGGTCGCCGGGTCGAGCGTGACCGGGCCTTCGAGCGCCGCAAGGGCAGAAAGGAACTCCTCGGGCGTCGCGATTTCGGCAGCAAGCTTCGTATCGAGATCCTTGAGCTTCACCGGATCCACGAACAGGGTCACACGCGCATTGTCGTGCAGGATCGCGAAGGCATGGGGCACGGGATTGCGGGGGATGTCGCTGCCGCGGATATTGAGAAGCCAGGCGATGCTGTCGGGCTGCGTGAGGATCGCGGCCCGCGCCGGGGCGAGGGTCTTGGCAAGCCGGGTGATCTTTTCGGCAGCGGCCTCGCCGGCAAGCTCCGCTGGCTGCGCGATGATCGGCCCGAGCGGTGGATCGGGCTGATTGTCCCAGATCCTGTCGATGAGGTTGTCGGTACGGACAAGCTCGGCCTCGGGCAGCTTTTCGGATAGGCCGCGTGCCTGGTCGATCGTCACGAGCCAGGGGTCTATCCCGATCTTCGCGCCTTTTGGTGTGTTGGCGGCAATCCAGTCCGCAAGCGAGGTTTCGGGCCAGTCTACCGGAGTGAAGACATCGGCAATCTGAGCGCGGACCTGAACGCGGTAGCGGCCATCGACGAAGACACCCGCTTTGTCTTCCAGCACGACCGCGTGACCCGCCGAGCCGGTGAACCCGGTCAGCCAGGCGAGCCGCGCGTCGCGCTCGGAGACGTATTCGCCCTGGTAGGCATCAGCGCGTGGCACGAGGAAGGCGTCGAGCCCGTCACGCCGCATCTCGGCCCGCAGCGCATCAAGCCGCGGCGGCCCTTGCTCGGGGCGCGTGCTGTCGTCGAAGCTCTGAAAGCCGGTCTGGATCGTCATGGCTTTCCTTTCGGGGTCAGGAGGCGCGGCGCATGCCCATGACGCGGGCCCGCGCCCTGGGATCGCTGTCGAAAAGCGAGGCGAGCTGTTCGGTCATCGCGCCGGCGAGCTGCTCCACATCGGTGATCGTGACGGCGCGGTCATAGTAGCGGGTGACGTCATGGCCGATGCCGATGGCCAGAAGCTCCACCTGCCGCTTGCGCTCGACCATCGCGATCACGTCGCGCAGGTGCTTCTCGAGATAGTTCGCGGGGTTTACCGACAGGGTCGAGTCGTCGACCGGCGCGCCGTCCGAGATCACCATCAGGATGCGCCGCGCCTCGGGTCGGCCCGCGAGCCGCCGATGCGCCCATTCGAGCGCCTCGCCGTCGATATTCTCTTTCAGAAGGCCCTCTTTCATCATGAGGCCAAGGTTGGCGCGCGCCCGCCGCCACGGCGCGTCGGCGCCCTTGTAGATGATGTGACGCAGATCATTGAGGCGACCGGGCTGCTGCTCGCGGCCCGAATTCAACCAGTCCTCGCGGCTCTGCCCGCCCTTCCAGGCGCGCGTCGTGAAGCCCAGTATCTCGACCTTCACGTCGCAGCGTTCGAGCGTGCGGGCCAGGACATCGGCGCAGATCGCCGCGATGGAGATCGGCCGCCCGCGCATCGAGCCGGAATTGTCCAGAAGAAGCGTCACGACCGTGTCGCGGAACTCCATGTCTTTCTCGACCTTGAACGAGAGCGGCGTCGTGGGGTTGGCGACGACGCGCGCAAGACGCCCCGCATCGAGGATGCCCTCCTCGCGGTCGAACTCCCAGGATCGGTTCTGCTGCGCCTGCAGGCGGCGCTGCAGCTTGTTGGCCAGCCGCGAGACCGCGCCCTTCAGCGGGTCGAGCTGCTGGTCGAGATAGGCGCGCAGCCGCTCGAGCTCGGCAGGTTCGGCCAGATCCTCGGCACGGATCTCCTCGTCATGGGCAGATGTGTAGACGCGGTAATTGGGATCGGCGTCCGAGACAGGTTGCGGCGGGGGCGGCTCCATCGGGGCCTCGCCCTCCGGCATCTCGACCTCGTCGGCCTGATCCTGGTCGGCGCTGTCTTCCATCGAGACCTGCGCCTGGCTTGCGTCCTGCGTCTGCTCCTGGCTCTGCTCGGGCGCGGCCTCGGCGTCTTCCTCGCCGTCGTCCTGATCGCCTTCCTGCTGCTCTTCGTCGAGATCCTCGCCGCCCTCGTCGGCTTCGTTCTCGGACTCGTCGTCGAGATCGTCGGGATCGTCACCAAGCTGGTCGCCATAACCCAGATCGGTGATCATCCGGCGGGTGAAGCGAGAGAAATCGGACTGATCGGATAGGCGTTCGGCCAGGCCTTCGAGCGTCTCGCCTGCCTTGTCCTCGATATGGTTGCGCCAGAGTTCCATGACGTTCTGCGCGGCGGGCGGCAGGTCGCGGCCCGTGGCCAGATGCCGGACAAGATAATTCAGCGCCTGCGGCAACGGCACGTCGGAGGCGTCCTTCACCTCCGCATAGCCCTTCCGCCCGGCCTCGTGACCGAGCTTGGCGTCGATATTGACCGCCGTGCCAGGCATGTCGCGCGCGCCCATCGCCTCGCAGCGCGCGCTCTCCATCGCCTCGTAGATCTCGCGGGCCATGTCGCCCTGCGGCGCGTAGCGCGCATGCGTGCCCGCGTCGTGATAGCGGCGATGCAGCGCGAGCGCGTCCGCGGTGCCGCGTGCCAGCATCACCTCGTCCCGACTCATCCGGCGCGAGACCTGCGGCAAGCGCATCTGGTCGCCCGAGACGCCCGAAGGATCGACGCTGTAGCTCACCGACAATTCGGGATCGTGCGCCATGACCTTGGTCGCCTCGGCGAGCGCCTTCTTGAACGGATCTGCCGGGTTGTCGGAGCTTCTGGACATGGGCGGTTTGTCCTTCGTGGGCGCGGGAAAGGCAAGAGGGCGCGGATTGCGCTCCACAAGGTAACTGCCACGGGGCGCGCCGCAAGGGCCGCTTTGCCTCTGGGCAATCGCGCCCCGGAGGCTTAGTCAGGGGTCATGAGATGCCTGTTCCTCGGAGATGTCATGGGCCGCGCCGGCCGCGCCGCCGTGACCGAACGTCTGCCCGGCCTGCGCGAGGCCTGGAAGCTCGATTTCGTCGTCGTCAACGGCGAGAACGCCTCGAACGGGGCGGGGCTGACCGCCGATCACGCCAAGCTGCTGTTCGAGGCCGGAGCCGATTGCGTCACGCTCGGCGATCATGCCTTCGATCAGAAGGAAATGCTGCAATTCGCCGAGGCTGAAAGCCGGATCGTCCGGCCGGTGAATTTCGCCAAGGTCGCGCCGGGGCGGGGCTTCCGGCTCTTCGAGGATCGGCGGGGGCGCAAGGTGCTGGTGGCGCAGGTTCTGGGGCAGGTCTTCATGAAGCGGCCCTTCGACGACCCGTTCAGCCACATGGAGCGCGTCCTGAAGGCGCATCCGATGGGCGGGCAGGCACAGGCGGTCATCGTGGACGTGCATTGCGAGGCAACGTCGGAAAAGATGGCGATGGGCCACTTCTGTGACGGCAAGGCGAGCCTCGTTGTCGGCACGCACACCCATGTGCCGACGGCGGACGCGCAGATCCTGCCCGGCGGGACGGCCTATCTGACCGATGCGGGCATGTGCGGCGACTACGATTCGGTCATCGGGATGGAGAAAACAGAACCGCTCCGCCGCTTCGTTACCGGCATGTCGAAGGGCCGCTTCCAGCCCGCGCTCGGCGAGGCGACGCTTTCGGGCGTCTACGTGGAAACCGATGACAGGACGGGCCGGGCAGAGCGCGTCGTCATGGTGCGCCAAGGCGGACGGCTCGAGCAGACGGGCCCCTGAGCGCCGGTCCGCACGGGCATCGAGCCCGCGCGGTCCGGACGAGAGGCGCTGCCTCTCGTGCTCTCCGCGGTATTTTCGCCAATCCAAAGGAAGGAGCGCGCTCAGCGCAGCTCGATCGGGGCGCGGCCGTCTGGCCCGGGGAACAGCTTGGGCTCATCTTGCGTGACCTTCGCTGCGGGACTGGCGGCGACGCGCGGGATGCGTGTGGGGGTGCTGCGAAAGCATCGTGGCAGCAGACGCTCCATGAGACCGGTCGGTATGCGCGCCTCGGACACCGTCGGTTTAAAGCGCATGTCGGTCTTGACCGAGGCTTGCGACGCCGACGAGACAGCCCATATCGCCAGAAGCAGTTTGACCCGGTTCATCGGCATACCCTCCTCGCGCGCTTGGCTTGCAAGGCCAGAGGGCCTGTCCTACAGAGGTCAACGCTCTGAAACGGAGGAGGCCCCGGCCATGAACGAAGACCTGAACATGTCGATGCGGAAGTTTCTCAAGCAGGTGGGCGTCACCTCGCAGAAGGCGATCGAGGATGCCGTCGCCGAGAAAGGCGGGATCGAGGGCCAGAGTTTCGAGGCCAAGGTCGTTCTCACCGTCGAGGGGCTCGACCTCGAACATGTCGTGACCGGCACCATCAAGGGATAGGCTCGCAAGTGGCTGTGACACGTGACGCGGTTCTGGCCGCGCTGAAAGATATCGAAGACCCGGCAGGCGGTGATCTCGTCTCGCAAGGGCGGATCAAGGCATTGAATGTCGAAGGCACGTCCGTGCGTTTCGTCATCGAGGTGCCGGGAGACAAGGGCGAGGCGTTCAAGCCCGCGCGCGACGCCGCCGAAGCTGCGGTCAAGGCGCTGGACGGAGCGGAGACCGTCTCGGTGGTGATGACCGCCCATTCCGCCCCGAAACCGCCGCCCGATCTCAAGGGGGCGTCCAAGCCCGAACCGAAAGGCCCGCAGAAAGTGCCCGGGATCGACCGGATCGTCGCGATCGCGAGCGGCAAGGGCGGGGTCGGCAAGTCAACCGTCTCGGCGAACCTCGCCTGCGCGCTGGCCGCGGAAGGCCGCCGGGTGGGGCTGCTCGATGCCGACGTTTACGGGCCCTCGCAGCCACGCATGCTCGGCGTGTCGGGCCGGCCGGCGAGCCCGGACGGCAAGACCATCCTGCCGCTGAGGAATTACGGCGTCACGATGATGTCCATCGGGCTGATGATGAACGAGGGTCAGGCCGTGGTCTGGCGCGGGCCGATGCTCATGGGCGCGCTGCAACAGATGATGAATCAGGTGCAATGGGGCGCGCTCGACGTGCTGATCGTCGACCTGCCGCCCGGCACGGGTGACGTGCAGATGACGCTCAGCCAGAAATTCCAGGTGGACGGCGCGATCATCGTCTCGACCCCCCAGGACGTCGCGCTGCTCGATGCGCGCAAGGGGATCGACATGTTCACGCAGCTGAAGGTGCCGCTTTACGGAATGATCGAGAACATGTCGACGCATGTCTGCTCGAATTGCGGTCACGAGGAGCACATCTTCGGTCATGGTGGTGTCGCCAAGGAAGCAGAGAAGCTGGGCGCGCCGCTCCTGGCGGAAATCCCGCTGCACCTCGACATTCGCACGGCCTCGGACGGAGGCGCGCCGATCGTCGTCTCCAAGCCCGATAGTGCCGAGGCCGAGGCGTTCCGGTCGGTGGCTCGGCGGCTCGTGGAGAACAACCTGGCATGACCGCCGGTCCCGACCTGCCGCCACTTCTTGAAGCCTTGGCGGTGGCCGGGGAGACGCCTTACGCGGCGGCGATCCGCGCGGCGATGGACGGGGCAGAGGCCGGGTTGGTCCTGTACGATCCGGTCTCGCCCGACCTCGATGCGGCCATCGTCTTTGCCCCGGATGTGCCGCGCGCAGAGGCCGCGGTGATGCTTCCGCTCGGCGGTGTCGCGCTGCAGAACGCGCTCGGCTCGGTCGCGCCGCCGGAAGTCGCGCTGCATCTGGCATGGGACGGTCCGGTCCTGGTCAACGGAGCACGGGCGGGCCAGCTCAAGATTGCCGCCGCGCCGGGCCCCGTCGAGACAGTGCCGAACTGGTTGGTTCTCGGGCTGTCGCTGCGCTTCAAGCCACGGGCGGACGAGGGCGGCGAGCGGCCGGGAGAGACCGCGCTTCACGCCGAAGGCTGCGGCGAACTTGCGCCGCTGCCGCTTCTGGAAAGCTGGACCCGGCATCTTCTGCACTGGCTGCACGACTGGGAAACGGACGGCTTGGCCGCGCTTCACCGTGACTACGCGGCGCTTCTGTGGCAGCTCGGCGAAGAGACAGAGATCGCCGGGCAGACGGGGCACCTTGTGGGTCTCGATGAACGCCTCGGCGCGCTTTTGAAGGTTGAAGGCCGGACGGAGGGCCTGCCGCTGGTGATGCTGATGGAGGAAAGAGAATGAACCTCGCACGCGCGATCCATTTCGACGAAAGCGATACACGGGTGTTCCACAGCCCGGCCCGCACCGGGGAATGGTGCATCTCGGGCGGGTTCGAGTTCTCCAACTGGGGCGAGGGCGATCTCGAGGGCAAGGCGCGGCAGGCCTTCTCGAACGGCTGGCTCGGGCTCGAGACCTTCGGGCGCGTGACCTTTGTCGCCGTCACCCGGATCGAGGAGGCGGAGCGTGTGCGCCTTGTCGAGACGCTGGCGACGCATTTCGTGGAGGTCTATGGCGCGCCCTCGCAGGATGCGGCGCGCGAAGTGGCAGAAGCCGAGATCGCGGAGATGCAGGCGATGTGCGACGATTTCGACCCGAATACGATCCTGAGCGTCTCTCGCGAGCTGACCGAGGCGGGCGTGCGCGAGGAGTATCGCGCCATCGAAGCGCCGGATGCCGAACTCGAAGCCTTCGCCGTGCATGGCAGCCTCGACGATTGATCGGCGAAGATGTGCGCGCGGCGCATGATTTTCGGAACATGGCCTGCGGGGCGATGCGTTGGATATTCGGAGTGCAATTGCGAAAGGACACGCCATGAATTCCGACCAACTCAAAGGCCATTGGACTGAACTCGTCGGCCAGGTGCGCGAGCATTGGGGCGAGCTGAACGAGGACGAAGTTCAGCAGACCAAGGGCGATCGTGAGCAGATGATCGGCCAGATCCAGAAGAAATACGGCAAGACCCGCGAAGAAGCCGAGCGCGAGTTCGACAAGTTCGTCGCGGGCCTCTGATCGCGCGTCAGCGGCAGATGTTTTCCGTCTCCGCTCCCGCCCAGGGGATGCGGACGTTCCGGGCCTCGAGCACACGTTCGAGGCCCGAAATGTCCATGGCGCCCGAAATCGTCTGTCGCAGCCGGTCCGTACGCGGTGCTTCGGGATCGAGCACCAGGCAGCAGACATATTCTTCGACCAAGGAGCCCTGCTGCTCGTAGCCATAGGCAAAGAAGTCGCCGGTCGCGTCGGGATCGAAGAGGTACGGATCGTCGCTCCGCTGATGTTCGGCGGCGGCGCGAAACGGATGGTAGCCCGTGCGCTCGCGCTGTTGCCATTGCCAGACATGCGTCATCTCGTGAGCAAAGAGCATGGCCGAATAGAGGTCGATCACCTCGGGCATCTCGGCGAAGAAGTCGTCACGGAAAATGTCCTCTCGCCACATCACCCGGTTGAAAAGCGCGATCGCGCCGGCCGAGACCTCCACTCGTTCGCCTTTCGAGGGTGGAAACAGGCGGTCCTGGCAGGTGAGGCGCGGGCGGATTGGCCGTGTGTAGCTGTAGGCCGCGAAGGGATGCCCGTCGTTGAAGCGCACCGGGCGCGGATCGACCGTGCCGCCCGTCAGTGCATCGGCAACGAACGCCTCGCGCTCCGTCAGCGGACGGCCGCAGGCGGCCAGGAGAAGAAGAGCGACGATCAGAAGGCGCATGGCGTGCAAGGAAGCTCAAAGCGCGACCGGCGACAAGCCCTCAGCGGCTGGCCTCGCGGGGAAGTGCATGCGTCCCCGATATCTCCAGGATGAGCTTGCGCTTGACCGCCTCGGCGAAGCTTTCGCGGCTTTCGGCGGTAACGACGAACGATCCCATCCCGCCGATGATCTGCGTCTCGTAAGCCGCCTCAAGCCCGCCATGTGCGCGGCCCGGATCGTTCGGGCGCAGGATCGGTAGGGCGTTGATGGTAACGCCTTCGGCCAGAACGCGGGCACGGGCCTCGGCGATGGAGAGGCCGGAATAGTTGTTCACGCTGTCGCCCGAGAAGTCGATCACGCGCCGCCAGCCATCGATATCGTTCGTCTCCATAAGCTCGAGCCCGTCGAGAAGTGCCGAGCCGATCGCGTTGCGCCCATAGGCTTGCCGGGGTTTCGACAGAATCTCTGCGGCGAAGACTTCGGCTTGCTCAAGCCCCGCGATCCGCGTCCAGGGCGCGACAACCGCCGTGTTCGCGGCCCATTCGACGTAAGTCACCGCGATGGAGCCATAGGCGGTGTTCCGAATTGCCGCGAGCACTTCGGGGTCGGTGATCGCCGTCGCATAACCTTCGCGCTGGAAGGCGATCTCGGAGGCGTCGATGGAGCCCGAGGCATCGGCGAGGAGCACCAGTTCGAGGTCGGTGTCCTGCGCGAATGCCGGTGAGGCAAGGAATGTGAGGGCGAGGAGAAGGCGGCGCATGGGGTGAGTTTATCATGCCGGGGCGACGGGTGGCTCACGTTTCGGTGGGTGAAGGGGTGGGCGGTTGTTCGAGCGAAGTACCCCAGAGCGCGGAATCGCGGCTCCATTGGCAGCCGCCGCGCTCCAGCGCCTGCCCGCCCCGGTGGGCTGGCGCTTTGTCCGGGCCAGCGCTTGCATTCGAACTGAGCGCGGATGTGGCAGGCATAAAGCGCCCATGTTCCACCCTTAGAGCGCCATCCCGCGGGCAGGCGCATTGATGCTCTACGTGCTTAAAGAACAACCGCAAACTTACGCCAAGAATCGCAGGAACTATCTGACATTATCCGAGCCTGCTAGACTTTTCCGATGTCTGAGATGTAAGCTACACATTATTAACGAAGGCCTAATTTTTTTAGCAAGAAGAAAAGGTTGTAGCTCGTTGGCTGAAGATAGCAAAGATAATGTGAGTGAAGTAATTAACGCTGCTGCTAACCTTGCGAAAGCAGTTCCGGTTTATGATGATGCAATCAAACCGATTGCAATAGAAACAGGGAAAGCTCTCGGAACTGTCGGCAAGTTGGTTAATTCTGCACTCGCGCCGTTGCGAGGTCTCGTTTGGGGGGCTGAGAAAATAGAAGCGTGGGTGCAATCGCGCGTATCAGCCAAACTTGAGAATGTTCCGCCAGAAAAGATCATATCTCCAGATATAGCGATTGCGGGGCCAACCATTAGTGAACTAAAGTATAGAGGCCATAAGCCAGAGTTAAGCGAGATGTTTGCAAGTCTTTTCGCTGGAGCGATGAATTCCGATACAGCACAGAAAGCTCACCCTGCATTTGTAGGAATGATCTCCAGTATGACGCCATTGGATGCAAAGGTCTTTGCAACAATAATGGAGGGCGAGCCAATACCCTATATCGCTGTTGACTTGAAGGGAAAGGAGGGCTCAATTAACGTGCTTGATCTCGTATCTGACACACTCTTTAATGCGAACGTATTTCCCTCTGGTTATAGTAATGAAAGTGTACAAAAATTAAAGTCAAGCCTCAATAACCTTGAAAGAATGAAGCTAGTAGATGTAAATATGGATGGATATCTTTCCGCTCCGCCTTTCGAAAAAAGGTACCAGGAGCTTGAGGATTCTGAGGTAGTGATCTCATTCAAGGAACAACTGAAAGATAAAAATTTAGGTGGTCGAAGTATATGGATTAGAAAACGCTTTATTAGGTTGACCGAGTTGGGAAGAGACTTCTCAGAAGTCACCTTGACTAGCATCGGTACGTGACGCCACAGTCACACATCCAGCTCCTCCACGAACCGCGCGTTCTCCTGGATGTATTGGAACCGCAGTTCCGGCTTCTTGCCCATGAGGCGTTCCACGAGGTCGCCGGTCTCGCCTGGCTCGTCCTCGTCGATGGTCACGCGGATGAGCTTGCGGGTCGCGGGGTCCATCGTCGTCTCTTTCAGGTCCTTGGCGTCCATCTCGCCGAGACCCTTGAAGCGTTGCACGTCGATCTTGCCTTTCCCGCCGAGCCCTTTCTCCATCCAGAGCTCTTTCTCGGCTTCGTCGGCGACATAGAGGCGTTTCGGCCCTTGCGTGAGGCGGTAGAGCGGCGGGCAGGCAAGGTAGAGATGGCCGTTATCGATGAGCGGTCGCATCTGGCTGAAGAAGAACGTCATCAGGAGCGAGGCGATGTGCGCGCCGTCGACGTCCGCATCGCACATGATGATGATCTTGTCGTAGCGCAGATCGTCGAGATTGAACCGCGTGCCGAGCCCGACGCCGAGCGCTTCGCAGAGATCGTTGATCTCGGCATTCTGGCCGAGCTTCGAGGACGCCGCGCCGAGCACGTTCAGAACCTTGCCGCGCAAGGGGAGTAGGGCCTGGAACTCGCGGAACCGCGCGCCCTTGGCCGAGCCGCCTGCGGAATCGCCCTCGACGATGAAAAGCTCCGTGCCCTCGCGCGTCTTCGAGGTGCAATCGGTCAGCTTGCCGGGCAGACGCAGGCGCTTGGTTGCCGATTTGCGCTGCGTCTCTTTCTCCTTGCGGCGGCGCATCCGCTCTTCGGCGCGCAGGACGAGGAAATCAAGGATTGCGCCCGCGGACTTCGTGTCCGAGGCCAGCCAGTTGTCGAACCGGTCGCGCACCGCGCCTTCGACCAGCTTGGCGGCTTCGGTCGTGGCCAGCCGGTCCTTCGTCTGGCCGACGAATTCCGGCTCGCGGATGAAGCAGGAGACCAGCGCGCAGCCGCCGGTGACGAGATCGTCGCGGGTGATGTTCTGCGCCTTCTTGTTGCCCGCGAGATCGCCATAAGCCCGGATGCCCTTGAGGATGGCGGCCCAGAACCCGGCCTCGTGCGTGCCGCCTTCGGGGGTCGGCACCGTGTTGCAGTAGCTCTGCAGAAAGCCGTCGCGAGAGGGCGTCCAGTTGATCGCCCATTCCACCTTGCCCGGCCGGTCGAAGCGTTCGCGGAACTCGACCGTGCCTGAGAAAGGCTGGCTGGCATAGGTGGCCGCACCGCCCAGGGTCTCGGTCAGGTAATCCGACAGACCTCCGGGGAAGTGGAAGGTGGCCTCGGTCGGGGTCTCGCCATCGTCGATGGCCGATTTCCAGCGGATCTCCACGCCCGAGAAGAGATAGGCCTTCGAGCGCACCATCTTGAAGAGCCGCGATGGCTTGAGCTTGTGCGTGCCGAAGATCTCGGGGTCCGCATGGAAGGTCACGGTCGTGCCGCGCCGGTTCGGCGCCTGGCCCGCCTTTTCCACCGGGCCAAGCGGCTTGCCGCGCGAGAAGCGCTGCACATAAAGCTCGCGGTTGCGGGCGACTTCGACGACCATCGAATCCGACAGGGCGTTGACCACCGAGGCCCCGACGCCGTGCAGGCCGCCCGAGGTCTCGTAGGCTTTGCCCGAGAACTTGCCGCCCGCGTGCAGCGTGCAGAGGATCACCTCGAGTGCAGATTTTTCCGGAAACTTGGGGTGCGGATCGATCGGAATGCCGCGCCCGTTGTCGCGCACGAGGCACGAGCCGTCTTGCAGGATCTCCACCTCAATGCGGTTGGCATGGCCCGCGACCGCCTCGTCCATCGAGTTGTCGAGAACCTCGGCCACCATGTGATGCAGCGCGCGCTCGTCGGTGCCGCCAATATACATGCCGGGGCGTTTTCGGACGGGTTCGAGCCCTTCGAGCACCTCGATCGAGGAGGCGTCGTAATCTGAAGGCACGTGGCCCGCGAGAAGGTCTTCGGCCATAAGCTGCTCGTCCCGGATTCTGTGGTTGGGTTGAGGGTGGATTAGACCATCTGGGGCTCGGCAGGGCAAGCCGGACCATATCTGGCGGAGCGCGCGCGGCGGTGCTACCGCTTGCCGCATGACACCGAGCGCGGACAACGCGAAGGGCGCGGGGCTGATGATGGCCTCGATGGCCGCCTTCACCATCAACGACGCCTTCGTGAAGGCGGCGGGGGCGGCGCTGCCGCTCGGGCAGATCCTGCTCCTGCGCGGCGCGATCTCGATTTGCGCGCTTGTCATGCTGGCGCGGATGCTGGGTGCGCTGAGGGCCGTGCCGCGGCGGGATGCGGCGCTGATCGCGTTGCGGTCGCTCGCGGAGGTTGGCGCGGCCTATTTCTTCCTGACCGCGCTTTTGGCGCTGCCCATCGCCAATGTCACCGCGATCCTGCAGACGCTGCCGTTGACCGTGACGCTGGGCGCGGCGCTCTTTTTCGGCGAAGAGGTCGGCTGGCGGCGATGGGCCGCCATCGGCGTCGGCTTCTGCGGGATGCTGCTGATCGTGCGCCCCGGAACCGAGGATTTCACCGCTGCCTCGGTCTATGTGCTGATCGCCGTCCTTTTCGTGACGGTGCGCGATCTGACGACGCGGCGGATGTCTGCGGGCGTGCCGTCGCTGCTGGTCACGCTCTCCGCCGCGGTCGCCGTGACGCTCTTCGCGTCAGGGCTGACGCTGGTCCAGGGATGGCAGCCGCTGTCGGTGGGCACGGGCGGGCTGGTTCTCGGCTCTGCGATCTTTGTCAGCGCGGGATACTTCCTGTCCGTCGCGGTGATGCGAGTGGGCGATATCTCTGCTGTCGCGCCGTTCCGGTTCACCGGCCTTCTCTGGGCGCTGGCGCTCGGGCTGATCGTCTTCGGCGAGTGGCCGGAGCCGCTGACCTTCGCGGGTGCGGCCCTTGTCGTGGGGGCGGGGGTGTTCACGCTTCGGCGCGAGCGGCGGCTCGGGGCAAAGCGGGCGCGGCGCGGGGTGCCGCGCTAAGGCGCGAACACCGCCCTGACATGGTCCGCGTCGACCGCGAAGCGCGCGCGGATCTCCGCTTCGCCGGCGGCATCGAGCCGGGGCAGGGGATGCGGCTTCACATGCCGCTTCTGCCGCGAATCGTTGAAGCCGTTATGTCCCCGGAGAAACATGGGCGGATCGTTGAACGTAACGGTCGGCATGTGCAGGTTGATCTTCTGGTGACCGAAATTCATGACGCTCTGCCGGACGCCGCCTTTCACCGCCATCGCCTGCGCCACGCCCCAATAGGGATGCGACACTGGCTCGCCCGAAAGCCCGTTTGCATCGGCGCGGATCAGCCATCCCGACCCCCAGTCGAAGCCCACGAGCCGATGCTTCTCAAGAAGCGGCGCGCAATCGGCCGCCGCCGCGCGCAGACAGGCCACGAAGTCCACCGCTAACGCGTCGTCGTCGTCATGCCGGAATTGCAGGCAAGGCTCATCCGGGTCGAGCCGCGCCTCGTTCAGAACCTTCTGGCAGACCTTGCGGTGTGGCGCAGGCGGCTCTGCGACGATGCGCGCTTGCGGCATATCGGCGGTCAGTTCCAGAAGCCGCGAGAGCGTCTGTGCAGGAAGACTGTCGCCGACAAGGATGACGAAGGTAAAATCGGGATCGGTCTGCACCTTGAGGCCCGGCAGGCAGATCGTCTCGAACAGCGCCAGCCGCTCCTCGAGCCGTTCGGCTGCGTAAAGAAAGGCGGTGCGTTCTTCGATACTGTCGTGTTCGACTTGGAAACCGCCCTCGGCGGGATAGGAGAACCGGCAGAGGCCAATCACTTGCATCGGGGGCGATCCTGTCAGAGAGCTGCGCGTGAAGTGGTGCCAGCAGGGGCCTTTCGGAACAAGCGCAAATGCGCCGGAGAAACCCTGCCGAACACGGGTGTGCAGGGCTGTTGACAAGCCCAGAGACTCCCCATATACGCCGCGCATCTTGACCGAGCCGGAAGCGTTTTCCGTTCGGTCCGACATACGAACTGAAGCGGTCATGATCCGGGCCACGCGCCCCGATCCTCTGGTATCTCCCGCGTCGTTCCCTGAACCGGGGAACGCATGCGGCTTTTTGCGTCGGCATGGTCCGATGCGAGAGACCAGACCGGAGACGGCAGCGCCCAAGATGGCGCGCCGGGGCGCCCGCGGACGAAACCGATGGTGTTTGCGCGAGGGCGCGGGACACCGAATTTGACGAACCCATAGCGTCGGGCCGCGGCCTGCCGCACCTGATGTGAGCTAAACGGGGAAACCGGAATGCCAACGATCCAACAGCTGATCCGCAAGCCGCGGCAGCCCAAAGTCAAGCGCTCGAAGTCGCAGCACCTCGAGGGATGCCCGCAGAAACGCGGCGTATGCACGCGCGTCTACACCACCACGCCGAAGAAGCCGAACTCGGCTATGCGGAAGGTGGCGAAGGTGCGTCTGACCAACGGTTACGAGGTGATCAGCTACATTCCGGGTGAGAGCCACAACCTGCAGGAGCACTCGGTCGTGCTCATCCGCGGCGGCCGTGTGAAAGACCTTCCCGGCGTGCGTTACCACATTCTGCGCGGCGTTCTCGACACCCAGGGCGTCAAGGACCGCAAGCAGCGTCGTTCGAAATACGGCGCGAAGCGTCCCAAGTAAGAGGATTAGGAAAACATGTCCCGTCGTCACTCTGCCGAGAAGCGCGAGATCCTGCCCGACGCCAAGTATGGCGATCGCGTTCTGACCAAGTTCATGAACAACCTCATGGTGGACGGCAAGAAATCCACCGCCGAGCGTATCGTCTACAACGCGCTCGACCGCGTCGAGACCAAGATCAAGCGCGCGCCCGTCGAGGTCTTCCACGAGGCGCTCGACAACATCAAGCCGTCGGTCGAGGTCCGCTCGCGCCGCGTCGGCGGTGCGACCTACCAGGTCCCCGTCGAGGTTCGCCCCGAGCGCCGCGAAGCGCTGGCGATCCGCTGGCTCATCACCGCATCGCGCGCCCGCAACGAGAACACCATGGAAGAGCGCCTTGCAGGCGAGCTCATGGACGCCGTTCAGTCGCGTGGCTCCGCGGTGAAGAAGCGCGAAGACACCCACAAGATGGCCGACGCCAACAAGGCGTTCAGCCATTACCGCTGGTAATACTTCTCTAGCCTGAGGCACTCCAATGGCACGTGAATACTCCCTCGACCGCTACCGGAATTTCGGGATCATGGCGCATATCGATGCAGGCAAGACCACCTGCACCGAGCGCGTTCTGTTCTACACCGGCAAGTCGCACAAGATCGGCGAAGTCCATGACGGCGCCGCGACCATGGACTGGATGGAGCAGGAGCAGGAGCGTGGCATCACGATCACCTCCGCTGCGACCACCACGTTCTGGTTCCGCACCGAGGATGGCGAGAACCCGACCGGCATCTACGGCGACACGCCGCAGGAAGCCAAGTTCCGCTTCAACATCATCGACACTCCCGGACACGTGGACTTCACCATCGAGGTCGAGCGTTCGCTCGCCGTTCTCGACGGTGCGATCTGCGTTCTCGACGCGAACGCCGGTGTCGAGCCCCAGACCGAGACCGTCTGGCGCCAGGCCGACCGCTACAAGGTTCCGCGCATCGTCTTCGTCAACAAGATGGACAAGATCGGCGCGGATTTCTGGAACTGCGTCAAGATGATCAAGGACCGTACCGGCGCGCAGCCGGTTCCGATCCAGATGCCCATCGGCGCGGAAGACAAGCTCGAAGGCGTCGTCGACCTCGTGACCATGAAGGAATGGGTCTGGAAGGGCGAAGATCTCGGCGCGAGCTGGGTCGTTCAGGACGTCCGTGACGAGCTCAAGGAGCGCGCTGAAGAGATGCGCGCGGAAATGATCGAGCACGCCGTCGAAATGGACGACGCGGCGATGGAAGCGTATCTCGAAGGCGAAGAGCCCGATCTGCCGACCCTGCGCTCGCTGATCCGCAAGGGCACGCTGTCGCTCTCCTTCGTTCCGGTCCTCGCGGGCTCTGCGTTCAAGAACAAGGGCGTCCAGCCCCTTCTGAACGCCGTGATCGACTACCTGCCGGGTCCGCTCGACGTGCCGCCGTACATGGGCTTCTCGCCGGACGACGAGACCGAGACGCGCAACATCGAGCGCAAGCCCGGTGACGACCAGCCGTTCGCTGGCCTCGCGTTCAAGATCATGAACGACCCCTTCGTCGGCTCGCTTACCTTCTGCCGCATCTACTCCGGCCTCCTGGAAAAGGGTGGCACGGTGATGAACTCGACCAAGGGTAAGAAAGAGCGTATCGGCCGGATGATGATGATGCACTCGAACTCCCGCGAGGAGATCGAATGGGCCGGTTCCGGCGACATCATCGCGCTGGCGGGTCTGAAGGACACCACCACGGGTGACACGCTCTGCGACTCGAACAAGCAGGTCGTGCTCGAAACCATGACTTTCCCGGATCCGGTCATCGAGATCGCGGTCGAGCCCAAGACGAAGGCCGACCAGGAGAAGATGTCTGCCGGCCTCCAGCGTCTGGCTGCCGAGGATCCGTCCTTCAAGGTCGAAACCGATCTCGAATCGGGCCAGACCATCATGAAGGGCATGGGCGAACTTCACCTCGACATCCTGGTCGACCGCCTCAAGCGGGAGTTCAAGGTCGAGGCGAATATCGGCGCGCCGCAGGTGGCCTATCGTGAGACCATCCGCCAGCAGATAGAGCATACCTACACCCACAAGAAGCAGTCGGGTGGTTCGGGTCAGTTCGCGGAAGTCAAGCTCGAGATCAGCCCGACCGAACCCGGCGAAGGCTACTCGTTCGAGTCTCGCATCGTCGGCGGCTCGGTGCCCAAGGAATACATTCCGGGCGTCGAGAAGGGCATCAAGTCGGTCATGGATTCCGGTCCGCTCGCCGGCTTCCCGGTCATCGACTTCAAGGTGGCGCTCGTGGACGGTAAGTATCACGACGTGGACTCCTCGGTCCTCGCCTTTGAAATCGCTAGCCGGATGGCGATGCGTGAAGGTCTTCGCAAGGCCGGCGCTCAGCTGCTCGAGCCGATGATGAAGGTCGAGGTGATCTCGCCGGAAGAATACACCGGCAACGTGATCGGCGATCTGACCTCCCGTCGCGGGCAGGTCACGGGCCAGGAGCCGCGCGGCAACGCGATCGCGATCAACGCGATGGTGCCGCTGGCCAACATGTTCGGCTACATCAACACGCTGCGCTCGATGTCCTCGGGCCGCGCGCAGTTCACGATGCAGTTCGACCATTACGACCCGGTTCCGCAGAACATCTCGGACGAGATCCAGGCGAAATACGCATAAGAGCGGTGCGTGGGAGACCACGCACCCTACCCCCGTAGGGTGCGCATTTGAGGCGCACCGCCAAAGACAAAGGAGGCCATCATGGCAAAGGAAAAGTTCGACCGCTCGAAGCCGCACTGCAACATCGGCACGATCGGTCACGTTGACCACGGCAAGACCACGCTGACGGCTGCGATCACGAAGTATTTCGGCGACTTCCGCGCCTATGACCAGATCGACGGCGCGCCCGAAGAGAAGGCCCGCGGGATCACGATCTCGACGGCGCATGTGGAATACGAGACGGACAACCGTCACTACGCGCATGTCGACTGCCCCGGTCACGCCGACTACGTGAAGAACATGATCACCGGTGCCGCTCAGATGGACGGCGCGATCCTGGTGGTGAACGCCGCCGACGGCCCGATGCCGCAGACGCGCGAGCACATCCTGCTCGGCCGCCAGGTCGGTATCCCGGCGATGGTCGTGTTCCTCAACAAGGTCGACCAGGTCGACGACGAGGAGCTCCTCGAGCTCGTCGAGATGGAAGTCCGCGAGCTTCTGTCCGCCTACGACTTCCCGGGCGACGACATTCCGATCGTTGCGGGCTCGGCTCTGGCGGCGATGGAAGGCCGTGATCCCGAGATCGGCGAGAACAAGATCCGCGAGCTGATGGCCGCTGTGGACGAGTACATCCCGCAGCCCGCACGCGCCGTCGACCAGCCGTTCCTGATGCCGATCGAGGACGTGTTCTCGATTTCCGGCCGCGGCACCGTGGTCACCGGCCGTGTCGAGCGCGGCGTCATCAACGTGGGCGACGAGCTCGAGATCGTCGGCATCAAGGACACGCAGAAGACGACCTGCACGGGTGTCGAGATGTTCCGCAAGCTGCTCGATCGCGGCGAGGCGGGCGACAATATCGGCGCGCTTCTGCGCGGCATCGACCGTGACGCGGTCGAGCGCGGCCAGGTGCTCTGCAAGCCGAAATCGGTTCAGCCGCACACCAAGTTCGAAGCCGAGGTCTACATCCTGACCAAGGAAGAAGGCGGCCGCCACACGCCGTTCTTCGCGAACTACCGCCCGCAGTTCTACTTCCGGACGACGGACGTGACCGGCACCGTGACGCTGCCCGAGGGCACCGAGATGGTCATGCCCGGCGACAACCTGAAGTTCGCCGTCGAGCTGATCGCACCGATCGCGATGGAAGACGGTCTGCGCTTCGCCATCCGCGAAGGCGGCCGCACCGTCGGCTCCGGCGTCGTCTCGAAGATCGTCGAGTAATCGCGCCGCGGGCGTGAGCAAAATGGCAGGGCAGGACGCGCCGCGTCTGCCCTGCGACATCAAGAACGCGATGAGGGGGCAGGGTGGTCCTGCCTCCTCCTCTCGGGTTCCAACTAGCCGATGAAGGCCAGAGAAATGCAAAGCCAGAACATTCGCATTCGGCTCAAGGCGTTCGACTACCGTGTGCTCGACGCGAGCACGCAGGAGATCGTGAACACCGCGAAGCGGACCGGCGCCGACGTGCGCGGGCCCATTCCGCTGCCGAACAAGATCGAGCGCTTCACCGTTCTGCGTGGTCCCCACGTGAACAAGAAGTCCCGTGACCAGTTCGAGATCCGCACCCACAAGCGGCTTCTCGATATCGTCGATCCGACGCCGCAGACCGTGGACGCGCTGATGAAGCTCGACCTCGCCGCCGGCGTGGACGTCGAGATCAAGGTTTAAGGAGGGCACCCCTATGTTGCGCTCTGGAGTGATCGCAAAGAAGGTCGGGATGACCCGGCTCTTCATGGAAGACGGCAAGCAGATCCCTGTGACCGTCCTCCAACTCGACAAGTTGCAGGTCGTGGCCCAGCGGACCGCCGATCAGCATGGCTATACCGCCGTGCAGCTCGGTGCCGGTACGGCCAAGGTCAAGAACGTCTCGAAACCGATGCGCGGCCATTTCGCCGTGGCCAAGGTGGAACCCAAGCGCAAGATCGCCGAGTTCCGCGTGGCCCCGGAGAACATGATCGACGTGGGCGAGGAAATCACGGCTGACCATTACTTCGCGGGTCAGTTCGTCGATGTCTGCGGCACCTCGATCGGTAAGGGCTTTGCAGGCGGCATGAAGCGGCACAACTTCCGTGGTCTCGAAGCCACGCACGGCGTGTCGATCAGCCACCGCTCGCACGGTTCCACCGGCCAGTGCCAGGACCCCGGCAAGGTGTTCAAGGGCAAGAAGATGGCCGGCCACATGGGCGCCGTCCGCGTGACCACGCAGAACCTGCAGGTCGTCAAGACCGATGCGGATCGCGGCCTCATCATGGTGAAGGGCGCCGTGCCCGGATCCAAGGGTGGCTGGGTCACCGTCAAGGACGCGGTCAAGAAACCGCAGCCCGAAGGCATCATCCTGCCCGCCGCGCTGAAATCCGCCGCCGACGAAGCCAAGCGCGCCGCTGAAGAAGCCGCACGCCAGGCCGAAGAGGAGGCACGCGCAGCCGAAGAGGCCCGCCTCGCAGAAGAAGCGGCCCAGCAGGAAGAAGCCCTCAAGGAAGCCGAGGAAAACATCGCAGCCGAGCAGGAAGCCGGCGTCGATCCCTCGGACGAGAAGAAGGATGGCGAGCAATGAAACTCGACGTGATCAAACTGGACGGCGCAAGCGCCGGATCGGTCGAGCTCGGCGACGAGATCTTCGGTCTCGAGCCGCGTGCCGACCTTCTGCACCGCGTCGTGCGCTGGCAGCGCAACAAGGCGATGCAGGGCACCCATTCGACGCTTGGCCGTTCGGATGTGAGCTACTCGACCAAGAAGATCTACCGCCAGAAGGGCACCGGCGGCGCACGCCACGGCTCCCGCAAGGCGCCGATCTTCCGTAAGGGTGGTACCTACAAGGGCCCGACGCCGCGCAGCCACGCGCATGATCTGCCCAAGAAGGTCCGCAAGCTCGGACTCATGCACGCGCTGTCCGCCAAGGCACGCGAAGGCCAGCTCGTGATCATCGAGGCGGCCGATTGCGACGGCAAGACCAAGACCCTTGCCAAGCAGATGCGTGAGCTCGGCTGGAAGCGCGCCCTGGTCATAGACGGTGCCGAGGTCAACGGCGATTTCGCCCGCGCCGCTGCTAACATCGAAGGCCTGGACGTGCTGCCCTCCATCGGCGCAAACGTCTATGACATCCTCAAGCGTGACACGCTCGTGATCACGAAGGCGGGTGTCGAAGCACTGGAGGCTCGACTGAAATGAGCGCGAAAGCAGAACACTACGACGTGATCCGCAAGCCGGTCATCACCGAGAAGTCCACGATGGCGTCCGAGAACAACGCCGTCGTCTTCGAAGTGGCCATCGACGCCAACAAGCCCGCGATCAAGGAAGCGGTCGAGGCACTGTTCGGTGTGAAGGTGAAGGCGGTCAACACCACCGTCACCAAGGGCAAGGCGAAGCGCTTCCGCGGCCGCCCCGGCCGTCGCTCGGACTTCAAGAAGGCCTATGTGACGCTCGAAGAGGGCAACGCGATCGACGTGACAACCGGCCTTTGAGGCGGGTAGGCGGGGCTCAGGTCGCCGCACGAACGACAAAGTACCCCGGCTGCTAACGCGGCCGGGGTTTCTTTTTGGGCGTGGCGCCTTCGGACTTCAGCGCATCTTCGAGCCTTTGCGCGAGCCTGTGCGAGACCCAAGGGTACCGGACCCCGCATATATCGCCGGGCGCTCCCTTATATACGGCGCCTCTCCCTTGACGCCCCCGCCGCACTCCCCTAAACGCCACCCATCCGAAAGAGCCCCGGATTCGTCCGGGGCTCTCTCGTTTGCTCTTCGGAGCTTTCCAACCGGGCACCTACGGGGGCCTACATCCGACGGATGGCACGCGCCATCCTGACACATAGGCGGGGCGCGCCCGAGAGGGGCAAGCCGCGCTGCACATACGGAAGACAGAAAGCATGGCACTCAAGTCGTACAAGCCGACGACGCCGGGCCAGCGCGGGCTGGTGCTGATCGACCGTTCGGAGCTGTATAAAGGACGTCCCGTCAAGGCCCTCACCGAGGGTCTTCGCAAGTCGGGCGGACGCAACAACACCGGACGTATCACGGCACGCCGCCGCGGTGGCGGGGCAAAACGCCTCTACCGGATCGTCGATTTCAAGCGGAACAAGTTCGACGTTGGCGCGACCGTCGCGCGGATCGAATATGACCCCAACCGCACGGCCTTCATCGCGCTCATCCAGTATGATGACGGCGAGCAGGCCTACATTCTCGCGCCCCAGCGCCTCGCCATCGGCGACCGCGTTCTGGCTGCTGCGAAGGCCGACATCAAGCCGGGCAACGCGATGCCCTTCTCGGGCATGCCGATCGGTACGATCGTCCACAACATCGAACTGAAGCCGGGCAAGGGCGGTCAGATCGCACGCGCGGCGGGCACCTACGCCCAATTCGTGGGTCGTGACGGCGGCTACGCGCAGATCCGGCTCTCGTCGGGCGAGCTTCGCATGGTCCGCCAGGAATGCCTTGCGACCGTTGGCGCGGTTTCGAACCCCGACAACTCGAACCAGAACATCGGCAAGGCGGGCCGGACGCGTCACATGGGCAAGCGCCCGAGCGTCCGCGGCGTCGTGATGAACCCGATCGACCACCCGCACGGCGGTGGCGAGGGCCGGACCTCGGGTGGTCGCCACCCGGTGACGCCCTGGGGCAAGCCCACCAAGGGCGCACGCACCCGCAACACCAACAAGGCGTCGCAGAAGCTGATCCTTCGCTCGCGCCATGCACGCAAGAAGAGGCGCTAAGACATGACCCGTTCTGTTTGGAAAGGCCCCTTCGTGGACGCATACGTCCTGAAGAAGGCCGAAGCCGCCCGCGAATCCGGGCGCAACGACGTCATCAAGATCTGGTCGCGCCGCTCGACGATCCTGCCCCAGTTCGTGGGCCTGACGTTCGGCGTTTACAACGGCCACAAGCACGTTCCGGTGAACGTGTCCGAGGACATGATCGGCCAGAAGTTCGGTGAATACTCGCCGACCCGTACCTATTACGGGCACGCGGCCGACAAAAAAGCGAAGCGGAAGTAAGTCATGGGCCAGGAAAAGAACCCCCGCCGCGTGGCTGACAACGAGGCAATGGCCAAACTGCGCATGCTCCGCACGAGCCCGCAGAAGCTGAACCTCGTCGCAGCGATGATCCGCGGCAAGAAGGTCGAGAAGGCGCTGACCGATCTCACCTTCTCCAAGAAGCGCGTGGCGCAGGACGTGCGCAAGTGCCTCCAGTCCGCCATCGCCAATGCCGAGAACAACCACGGCCTCGACGTCGACGAGCTGATCGTCGCGGAAGCCTGGGTCGGCAAGAACCTCGTGATGAAGCGTGGCCGTCCGCGGGCACGTGGCCGTTTCGGCCGCATCATGAAGCCGTTCTCGGAAATCACCATCAAGGTGCGTCAGATCGAGGAGCAAGCCTAATGGGTAACAAGACCAATCCGATCGGCATGCGCCTCCAGGTCAACCGCACCTGGGACAGCCGCTGGTATGCCGATACCAAGGACTACGGCGATCTGCTTCTGGAAGACATCGCGATCCGCGAGTTCATCCACGAAGAGTGCAAGCAGGCCGGCGTCGCCCGCATCATCATCGAGCGTCCGCACAAGAAGTGCCGCGTCACGATCCACGCTGCCCGTCCCGGTGTCATCATCGGCAAGAAGGGCGCGGACATCGAGTCGCTGCGCAAGAAGATCTCGAAGATGACCGACAGCGAGCTGCACCTCAACATCGTCGAGGTACGCAAGCCCGAGCTTGACGCCCGTCTCGTGGGTGAGAGCATCGCGCAGCAGCTGGAACGCCGGGTGTCCTTCCGCCGCGCCATGAAGCGCGCCGTGCAGAACGCCATGCGTATGGGTGCTCTGGGGATCCGGGTCAACGTCTCGGGCCGCCTCGGCGGCGCAGAGATCGCGCGGACCGAATGGTACCGCGAGGGCCGGGTGCCGCTGCACACGCTGCGGGCCGATATCGACCACGCATCCGTCGAGGCAGAAACGCCCTACGGCATCATCGGGATCAAGGTCTGGATCTTCAAAGGCGAGATCATGGAGCACGATCCCCAGGCGCGTGACCGCAAGGCGCAGGAACTCCAGGACGGACCCGCCCCGCGCGGCCCCCGTCGCTGAGGAGGTTTGAGACATGCTTCAACCCAAACGTACCAAGTACCGCAAGCAGCAGAAGGGCCGGATCAAGGGCGTCGCCAAAGGCGGCTCTGACCTGAATTTCGGCTCCTTCGGCCTGAAGGCCCTGCAGCCCGAGCGCGTCACCGCGCGCCAGATCGAAGCCGCCCGCCGGGCCATGACGCGTCACATGAAGCGTCAGGGCCGGGTCTGGATCCGCATCTTCCCCGACGTGCCCGTTACGTCGAAGCCCACCGAGGTTCGGATGGGTAAAGGTAAGGGTTCGGTGGATTTCTGGGCCTGCAAGGTCAAGCCGGGCCGCGTGATGTTCGAAA
Organism: Roseivivax sp. THAF30; assembly: GCF_009363575.1. Lineage (NCBI taxonomy): Bacteria > Pseudomonadati > Pseudomonadota > Alphaproteobacteria > Rhodobacterales > Roseobacteraceae > Roseivivax > Roseivivax sp. THAF30. The sequence goes on from NZ_CP045389.1 coordinate 1,205,754, forward strand.
TCGACGGCGTCGGCGAAGACATCGCCCGCGAGGCGCTCCGCCTTGCGTCGATGAAGCTGCCGATCAAGACGCGCGTCGTCGCTCGCGAAGACTGGTAAGCGCCCACCGCTTGTCCAGCCGCAATGCCCCGCCGGTCCGCCGGCGGGGCTTTTCGTTGGCATATTCCCTTCGAGGAATGTGCGGCCGATTTCGCACGCGAAATCGCGGGGCGAGCGCTGCTCCAAACTCCGCGTTCGGAGTTTTCCCGATCTCCGTGTGCGGAGATCGCCTCTCGCGCAGACGGACGCCCTGCGCTAAGAGGCCGCCATGACCCAGATCCGCTCCCTCTTTGCCACCCGTCTTTATCAGGCGTCTCTGTCCGATCACGGCAAGATCGACACCGCAGAGCTCGAAGCGTCCTGCTATTCCATCGCCGATGATGATGAGGCAGGACAGGAATGGTGCGAGGCCAACGGCTATCCCGGCTACACCTCCTATGCCTCGCTGACCGATCTGCCGTGGCGTTTTCCGATTTTCGCCGATCTCGTGACCGCGCTCGACGCTCATGTCGCGGCCTTCGCGCGGGATCTCGAGTTCGACCTCGGGGACCGTGGGCTCGTGCTCGAGGACATCTGGATCAACATCCTGCCCGAAGGCGGCAGCCACGGCAGCCATATCCATCCGCATTCGGTAATCTCTGGCACTACCTATGTCGCGATGCCCGGCGGCACGTCGGCACTGAAGCTCGAAGATCCGCGCCTGCCGATGATGATGGCCGCGCCGACCCGAAACCGCGAGTGCCGCGAGGAGCTGAAGAGCTTCGTCTACGTGACGCCCGAGGCGGGCGAGGTGCTGCTCTGGGAATCCTGGCTGCGCCATGAAGTTCCGATGAACATGGCCGAGGACGACCGGATCAGCGTCAGCTTCAACTACAGGTGGGACTAGGGCGGGGCGCTGTCCTCAAGCGCGCGGTCGCCGGTCGATCCGGCCCGGAAAACAAGGCTTGCATGACGGGGCTTTCCCTTCTATGAGGCCCACTCATCCACGGACTCCACCGGAATCAGGGTGACCCTGTAGCTTTGCAGGCAGGGGCTCTCCGGTGATGTTGAAAAGGAAAGGGCGACATGAACGCCAGCGAACTCCGTGACAAGACCCCGGACCAGCTCCGGGACGACCTTGTCCAGCTTAAGAAAGAGGCCTTCAACCTGCGCTTCCAGCAGGCGACCGGCCAGCTTGAGAACACCGCGCGCATGAAGATCGTGCGCCGTGACGTCGCGCGGATCAAGACCGTGCTCAACGAGAAGGCCGCAGCCGCGGCCTCCGCAGAATAAGAGGGACGGACACATGCCCAAGCGTATTCTCCAAGGCACCGTGACCTCGACGGCGAATGCCCAGACCGTGACGGTCTCGGTCGAGCGCCGCTTCAAGCACCCCGTGCTGAAAAAGACCATCCGGAAGTCCAAGAAGTACCGCGCCCACGACGAGGCCGGCAGCTTCCAGGTGGGCGATTCCGTGCGCATCATTGAATGCGCGCCGAAATCGAAGACCAAACGCTGGGAGGTGATCGCCGAATAAGGCGCATCACTTTCCGGTTTTATCGAAACCCTGGGGGCGACAACAGAACACCCCCCAAAGGTCGGGAGAAACCACATGATCCAGATGCAGACCAATCTGGATGTTGCTGACAACTCCGGCGCACGCCGGGTTCAGTGCATCAAGGTCCTGGGTGGTTCCAAGCGTAAATACGCCTCCGTCGGCGACATCATCGTCGTCTCGGTGAAGGAAGCCATCCCGCGCGGCCGCGTGAAGAAGGGCGATGTCCGCAAGGCCGTCGTCGTGCGCACCGCCAAAGAGGTTCGTCGCGAGGACGGCACCGCCATCCGCTTCGACCGCAACGCCGCCGTCATCCTGAACAACGCGGGCGAGCCGGTCGGCACCCGTATCTTCGGGCCGGTCGTTCGCGAGCTGCGCGCCAAGAACTTCATGAAAATCATTTCGCTCGCTCCGGAGGTGCTCTGATGGCTGCGAAACTGAAAACGGGCGACAAGGTCGTCGTGCTCGCCGGCAAGGACAAGGGCAAGCAGGGTGAGATCACCTCTGTCGACCCCAAATCCGGCAAGGCAGTCGTGGACGGCGTGAACATGGCCGTGCGTCACCAGCGCCAGACCCAGTCGAACCAGGGTGGCCGCCAGCCCAAGGCGATGCCCATCGACCTGTCGAACCTCGCCATCGTCGACAAGAACGGCAAGGCCTCCCGCGTCGGCTTCCGCGAGGAAGACGGCAAGAAGGTGCGCTTCGCCAAGACCACGGGGGACGTGATCTGATGCTCGATACCCAGAATTATACCCCGCGTCTCAAGGCGCTCTTCAACGAAGAGATCAAGGCCAAGCTCAAGGAAGAGTTCGGCTATACCAACGATCTCCAGATCCCCCGGATCGAGAAGATCACGCTCAACATCGGCTGCGGTGCAGAAGCCGTGCGCGACAGCAAGAAGGCGAAATCGGCTCAGGAAGACCTGACCAAGATCGCCGGTCAGCACGCCGTCGTCACCAAGGCGAAGAAGTCCATCGCGGGCTTCCGCGTGCGTGAAGAGATGCCGCTCGGCGCCAAGGTCACCCTGCGCCATGCCAAGATGTACGAATTCCTCGACCGCCTGGTCACGATCGCGATGCCCCGGATCCGGGACTTCCGCGGCGTGAAGCCGTCCTTCGACGGCCGTGGCAACTTCGCCATGGGCATCAAGGAACACATCGTCTTCCCGGAAATCGACTTCGACAAGGTCGACGAGGTCTGGGGCATGGACATCAATATCACGACGACCGCGAAGACCGACGCGGAAGCCAAGGCGCTGTTGAAGCACTTCAACATGCCGTTCAACGCATAAGGGGATTTTGGATTATGGCTAAAAAATCCATGGTTGAGCGCGAGAAGAAGCGTCAGCGCCTCGTGGCAAAGTATGCCGAGAAGCGTGCGTCGCTCAAGGAAATCGCGAACGATGAATCGAAGCCGATGGAAGAGCGGTTCAAGGCGCGCCTCAAGCTCGCCGAGCTGCCGCGCAACTCGTCGCCCACCCGGCTTCACAACCGCTGCCAGCTGACGGGGCGTCCGCACGCCTATTACCGCAAGCTGAAAGTCAGCCGCATCATGCTGCGGGACCTGGGCTCCAAAGGCCTGGCTCCGGGCCTGGTCAAGTCGAGCTGGTAAGGAGGTCAAGTTATGAACGATCCTATCGGCGATATGCTGACCCGCATCCGCAACGCACAGCTGCGGGGCAAGTCCAACGTCTCGACGCCGGCTTCCAAGCTGCGCGCCTGGGTTCTCGATGTGCTGGCCGACGAAGGCTACATCCGCGGCTACGAGAAGGGCACCGACCATCGCGGTCACCCGACGCTCGAGATCGCGCTGAAGTACTACGAGGGCGCACCGGTCATCCGTGAGCTGACCCGCGTCTCCAAGCCCGGCCGCCGCGTCTATCTCGGCGTCGATAACATTCCGCAGGTCCGTCAGGGTCTCGGCGTGTCCATCGTCTCGACGCCCAAGGGCGTGATGTCGGATGCCAATGCACGCGCGGCCAATGTCGGCGGCGAAGTGCTCTGCACGGTATTCTAAGGAGGTCCGGTCCACATGTCTCGTATTGGTAAGAAGCCGGTCGAGCTGCCCTCGGGGGTCTCCGCCTCCGTGTCCGGCCAGACGATCGAAGTGAAGGGCCCCAAGGGCGCGCAGAGCTTCACCGCGACAGATGACGTGACCATCGCCGTTGACGGCGAAACGGTTACCGTCACGCCTCGCGGCAAGTCGAAGCGCGCGCGCCAGCAATGGGGGATGACCCGCACGATGGTGGCGAACCTCGTTCACGGCGTGCAGGAGACCTTCAAGAAAGAGCTGGAGATCCAGGGCGTGGGTTACCGCGCGCAGATTCAGGGCAACATCCTGAAGCTCAACCTGGGTCTGTCCCACGATGTCGATTTTCCGATCCCGGAAGGTGTCTCCGTCACCGCGGCCAAGCCGACTGAAATCACGGTCGAAGGCCATGATGCTCAGCAGGTGGGCCAGGTGGCTGCGAACATTCGCGACTGGCGGCGTCCCGAGCCCTACAAGGGCAAGGGCATTCGCTACAAGGGCGAGTACATCTTCCAGAAGGAAGGCAAGAAGAAGTAAGGACGACAAGGTATGGCTAACAGCAAAAGAGATCTGTTCCAGAAGCGCCGCCTGCGCGTCCGGAACAAGCTTCGTTCGACCAATTCGGGCCGCGCACGTCTTTCCGTGCACCGCTCGAACAAGAATATCAGCGTTCAGCTGATCGACGACGTCAAAGGCGTCACCCTCGCCGCCGCCTCCTCGATGGAGAAGGATCTGGGCGTGGTCGGCAAGAACACCGTCGAAGCGGCCCAGAAGGTCGGTGCGGCGATTGCCGAGCGTGCCAAGAAGGCTGGCGTCGAAGAGGCCTATTTCGACCGTGGGGGTTTCCTCTTTCACGGCCGCGTCAAGGCACTCGCCGATGCAGCCCGCGAGGGCGGCCTCAAGCTCTGAGGCAATGATCGAAAAGGTGCGCGGGCCAGCCTCGCGCGCCTTTCCATATGCAGGCCGGGCGCGCCGTCGCCCTGCCTCGATGATCGGGGAGCCGGCTTCGGGCTGCGCTCACTTCGATTGGACCTCCGCGCCGCCCGTGGCGCAGAAACAGATAGGAATGCCTGATGGCAGAACGTGACAACAAAGGCCGGGGCCGCCGCGATCGCGACGAAGCACCGGAATTCGCGGATCGCCTCGTCGCGATCAACCGCGTCTCCAAAACCGTCAAGGGTGGTAAGCGCTTCGGCTTCGCCGCGCTCGTCGTCGTGGGCGACCAGAAGGGCCGTGTCGGCTTCGGCAAGGGCAAGGCCAAAGAGGTGCCCGAGGCGATCCGCAAGGCGACCGAGCAGGCCAAGCGCGGCATGATGCGCGTGCCCCTGCGCGAAGGCCGCACGCTGCACCACGACATCGAGGGCCGCCACGGCGCGGGCCGCGTCGTGATGCGGACCGCACCGCAAGGTACCGGTATCATCGCCGGTGGTCCGATGCGCGCCGTCTTCGAGATGCTGGGCGTGCAGGACGTGGTCGCCAAGTCGATCGGCTCGCAAAACCCCTACAACATGATCCGCGCGACGCTGAACGGCCTCTCCCGCGGAGCGAGTCCGCGCCAGGTGGCGCAGCGCCGTGGCAAGAAGGTCGTCGACATCCTGCCCAAGCGTGATGAGGCTCCGGATCACGGCGATCCGCAGACCATTCTCGCCGAGGAGGTATAACCCATGGCGAAAACCATCGTCGTCAAGCAGATCGGCAGCCCGATCCGTCGCCCCGAGAAGCAGCGTCAGACGCTCATCGGTCTCGGCCTCAACAAGATGCACCGCACGCGCGAGCTGGAGGACACTCCCTCGATCCGTGGTATGATCGCCAAGATCCCGCATCTCGTGGAGATCGTGGAAGAGCGCGGCTAAGGCTCCAAGGCCACCCAGAAATCGCGAAAGCGCCCCGTGCCAATCCGGCCCGGGGCGCTTTTCATAAAGGATCCGGCCTCGCGCAAATTTCACTCCGCGCCGCCGGGGCACCCTTGAACCGCAAAGCGGTGCCGTCTATACGCCCCCGGTGATCCGCTTGGATCGCACCAACATCACACGCAACGCCGCGTTTGGCCCATCCGTCGCTGGGGGCCACATCCGGCAAGGAGAAGCGACATGAAACTCAACGAGATTCGCGACAACGAAGGCGCGACGCAGCGCAAGAAGCGCATCGCCCGTGGCCCGGGTTCGGGCAAGGGCAAGATGGGTGGCCGTGGTATCAAAGGCCAGAAGTCCCGTTCGGGCGTGGCCATCAACGGCTATGAGGGCGGCCAGATGCCGCTCTACCAGCGTCTGCCGAAGCGCGGCTTCAACAAGCCCAACCGCAAATCCTATGCCATCGTGAACCTCGGCCTGATCGAGAAGTTCATCGAGGCCGGCAAGCTCGACGCGAAAGCCACCATCGACGAAGAGGCGCTCATCGCTTCGGGTCTCGTGCGCCGCAAGCGCGACGGTGTCCGCGTTCTGGCCAAGGGCGAGATCTCGTCCAAGATCACGCTCGCTGTGACCGGCGCATCGAAGTCGGCGGTCGAGGCGGTCGAAAAGGCCGGCGGCTCGATCACGACGGCTCAGGCGGCCGAATAAAGGTTGTGGGCGGCCTGCGGGCCGCATACATCCTTAATCAGTTTTCCGACGCCGCCTCAGCCAAGACAGGCTCGGGGCGGCGTTTGTCCGAATAGAGAGACTGCTTCATGGCATCTGCTGTCGAACAAATGGCCGCGAATACGAGCTGGTCCGCGCTCGCATCGGCCACCGACCTTCGCAAACGCATCTTCTACACGCTGGCGCTTCTGTGCATCTTCCGCCTCGGCACCTTCATTCCGGTGCCCGGTATCGACGGACAGGCGCTGCGTGACTTCATGGAGGGCGCGCAGGCCGGCATCGGCGGCATTCTCACCATGTTCACCGGCGGCGCGCTGGGGCGGATGGGCATCTTCGCCCTCGGCATCATGCCCTACATCTCGGCCTCGATCATCGTGCAGCTCATGGCCTCGATGGTGCCCGCGCTCGAACAGCTCAAGAAAGAGGGCGAGCAGGGCCGCAAGAAGATCAACCAGTACACCCGCTACGGCACGGTGTTCCTGGCAACGTTCCAGGCCTACGGGCTGGCCGTCAGCCTCGAGGCGGGCGATCTCGTCACCGATCCCGGCTGGTATTTCCGCGCCTCCACGGTCATCACGCTTGTCGGCGGCACGATGTTCCTGATGTGGCTCGGGGAGCAGATCACCGCGCGCGGCATCGGCAACGGCATCTCGCTCATCATCTTCGTCGGTATCATCGCCGAGGTTCCCGCCGCGCTGGCGCAGTTCTTTGCGAGCGGCCGTTCGGGAGCGATCAGCCCTGCCGTCATCATCGGCGTGATCTTCATGGTGGTGGCGATCATTACCTTCGTGGTCTTCATGGAGCGGGCGCTCCGAAAGATCACGATCCAGTATCCGCGCCGCCAGGTCGGCATGAAGATGTCCGAGGCGCAGAACAGCCACCTGCCCGTGAAGGTGAACCCCGCGGGCGTGATCCCGGCGATCTTCGCCTCCTCGCTTCTGCTTCTGCCAGTGACGGTCTCGACCTTCTCGGGTCAGGACTCGGGACCCGTCATGTCGACGCTGCTGGCGTATTTCGGCCCCGGTCAGCCGCTCTATCTTCTGTTCTTCGCGGCGATGATCGTGTTCTTCGCCTATTTCTACACGTTCAACGTGTCGTTCAAACCCGATGACGTGGCCGAGAACCTCAAGAAGCAGAACGGCTTCGTGCCGGGCATTCGTCCGGGCAAGCGCACCTCGGAATATCTCGAATACGTGGTGAACCGCGTGCTCGTTCTGGGCTCTGCCTATCTGGCCTTCGTCTGCCTTCTGCCCGAGATCATCCGCAATCAGTTCGCCATTCCGTTCTATTTCGGCGGCACCTCGGTGCTCATCGTCGTCAGCGTGACGATGGACACGATTCAGCAGGTTCAGAGCCATCTGCTCGCGCATCAATACGAAGGTCTCATTCAAAAGTCGCAACTGCGCGGCAAGGGTAAGGGCCGCAAGAAGAGGGGACCGCAGCGCCGATGAACATCATTCTTCTCGGACCGCCGGGTGCCGGCAAAGGCACCCAGGCCCGTCATCTCGTCGAGACCCGCGGCATGACGCAGCTCTCCACCGGAGACATGCTGCGCGAGGCCAAGGACTCCGGCACGGAGATGGGCAAGATCGTCGCTGACGTGATGGCAAAGGGTGAGCTCGTCACGGACGAGATCGTCATTGGCCTCATCCGCGAGAAGCTTCAGGGCGAGAAGACGGAAGGGTTCATCTTCGACGGGTTCCCGCGCACGTTGGCCCAGGCTGACGCGCTGGCCGAGCTGATGGCTGAGCAAGGCGAGACGCTCAATGCGGTCATCGAAATGCGCGTCGATGACGATGCGCTCGTGGACCGGATCACAGCGCGCTCGACCTGCGGCAATTGCGGAGAGGTGTATAACGACCACACCAAGCCGATCCCGGCGGACGGCGTCTGCACCAATTGCGGCGAGAAGGCCGAATTCAAGCGCCGCGCCGATGACAATGCCGAAAGCCTCAAGCAGCGTCTTCTGGAATACTACAAGAAGACGTCGCCGCTGATCGGATACTATTACGCGAAGGGTCAGTTGACCGCGATCGACGGTCTCGGAGAGATCGACGAAGTGCGCGCGCGCATCGCCGAGGTGCTTGACGCGACGGCATCGTGAAACGATTTCGCGCGGCGGTCGTTGCTATAGTGGAATGATCGACCGCGCATTCCGTTCGTAAGGCACGTAAAGACGGTTTCAGAGAGGTGTCCGGCTCCCTCCCGGACACCTTTCGATTTCTCCCGATGGTCCTGGCTGAGCGGCATTCGACCGTATCTCGGCAAGGCGCGGGGGAAGGTCTTGACGACTATCCCGAATACCACTACGCACCGGCATCTCCGCAAGGGGAATCGCTTTTGCGGCAGCATATTGCCGCCGCAGACCACCTGATCGACTGACGGCCCGCGGGCGCTGAGCCCAAGGGTCTTATGTTGTGAAAAAAGGTTCTGGAGCTACGGAACCGCAACGAGAGGAAGTAGAGACTTGGCACGTATTGCCGGCGTCAATATCCCGACGAACAAACGGGTGCCGATCGCACTCACCTATATCCACGGTATCGGACCGTCCTCCGCGAAGACCATCTGCGAGGCTGTGAACATCGACCAGACGCGTCGTGTGAACGAGCTCAGCGATGCCGACGTGGTGGCCATCCGCGAGCACATCGACTCCAACTTCACGGTTGAGGGCGATCTGCGCCGCGAGGTCCAGATCAACGTCAAGCGCCTGATGGATCTCGGCTGCTACCGCGGCCTGCGTCATCGTCGCAACCTCCCCGTGCGCGGTCAGCGCACCCACACCAACGCTCGCACGCGCAAAGGCCCCGCGAAGGCCATTGCCGGCAAGAAGAAGTAAGGGAGGCACCGACTTATGGCACGTGATACCCGTCGCGGAGGCAAGAAGAAGGTCTCCAAGAACATCGCAGCTGGCGTCGCGCATGTGAACTCCAGCTTCAACAACACCAAGGTCCTGATCTCGGACGTGCAGGGCAATGCGATCTCGTGGTCGTCGGCCGGCACGATGGGCTTCAAGGGCTCGCGGAAGTCCACGCCCTACGCCGCTCAGCTCGCCGCAGAAGATGCTGGCAAGAAGGCGCAGGAACATGGCGTCAAGACCCTCGAGGTCGAAGTTCAGGGTCCGGGCTCCGGTCGCGAATCCGCGCTGCGCGCGCTCGCTGCCGCCGGCTTCAACATCACCTCGATCCGTGATGTGACGCCGATCGCGCATAATGGCTGCCGTCCGCCCAAGCGCCGCCGCGTCTGAAGAGTGTTTTTTCCGTCCGGGGCCCGCGGTGATGCGGGCCCCGGGCTTTGCCATTATTTAACCTCGGGCGTCTCCGGCCTTTCTGGACATGGGGCCGAGACAGGAATGGAGGTCATACATGATCCACAAGAATTGGGCAGAACTCATCAAGCCGACCCAGCTTGATGTCCGTCCCGGCAACGAACCCGCCCGGAAGGCCACGCTGATCGCGGAACCGCTCGAGCGCGGCTTCGGCCTCACGCTCGGCAACGCGCTGCGCCGCGTGCTGCTGTCGTCGCTTCAGGGCGCGGCAATCACCTCCGTGCAGATCGACAACGTGCTGCACGAGTTTTCCTCGGTCGCCGGCGTGCGCGAGGACGTGACCGATATCGTCCTGAACCTCAAGGCCGTCTCGCTGAAGATGGAAGTCGAGGGGCCGAAGCGCGTCTCGATCTCCAAGAAGGGCCCCGCTGTCGTGACCGCGGGCGACATCTCGGAATCGAACGGCATCGAGGTTCTGAACAAGGACCACGTCATCTGCCATCTCGACGACGGTGCGGATCTCTACATGGAGCTGACCGTCAACACCGGGAAGGGCTATGTCTCTGCCGACAAGAACAAGCCCGAGGACGCTCCCATCGGCCTGATGCCGATCGACGCGATCTATTCCCCGGTGAAAAAGGTCGCTTATGACGTGCAGCCGACCCGTGAGGGCCAGGTTCTCGACTATGACAAGCTGACCATGAAGATCGAAACGGATGGCTCGGTCACCCCCGAGGACGCGATCGCCTATGCCGCGCGCATCCTTCAGGACCAGCTGTCGATCTTCGTCAACTTCGACGAGCCTGAATCGGCGCAGCGTCAGGACGACGACGATGGACTCGAGTTCAACCCGCTCCTTCTCAAGAAGGTCGACGAGCTCGAACTGTCGGTCCGTTCGGCGAACTGCCTGAAGAACGACAACATCGTCTATATCGGCGACCTGATCCAGAAAACCGAAGCCGAGATGCTCCGCACTCCGAACTTCGGCCGCAAGTCGCTGAACGAGATCAAGGAAGTCCTCTCGGGCATGGGTCTGCACCTCGGCATGGATGTCGAGGACTGGCCGCCCGACAATATCGAGGATCTCTCGAAGAAGATGGAAGACCAGTTCTGAGGTCTTGCCTCGTGGCATCTGCCCGGGCGGCATCCCGGCCGGGCAAACAAGCAGGGCACAAAGCCCCAAGGTGAGGGCCTGACACGCATCGGGCCCCGGACAAAGCAAAACCGCCCGTAGAGGGCACGATTGGAGTAAGACAATGCGTCACGCAAAAGGCCACCGCCGCCTCAACCGCACCGCCGAGCACCGCAAGGCGCTCTGGGCCAACATGGCCGGATCGCTGATCGAGCACGAGCAGATCAAGACGACCCTGCCCAAGGCCAAGGAACTGCGCCCCGTCGTCGAGAAGCTCGTCACGCTGGCCAAGCGCGGCGATCTGCACGCCCGCCGTCAGGCCGCGGCACAGCTCAAGCAGGACAAGCACGTCGCCAAGCTCTTCGAAGTGCTTGGCCCGCGCTACGCCGAGCGTCCGGGCGGCTATATCCGCGTCCTGAAGGCCGGCTTCCGCTACGGCGACATGGCACCGATGGCGATCATCGAATTCGTCGATCGCGACACCGACGCGAAAGGCGCCGCCGACAAGGCCCGCCTCGCCGAGGAAGACGCGCTCGAAATGGAATGATCCGCGCGTCTCTCTGACGCCGGACAGCGCCCCGCCGGACCTCCGGCGGGGCGTTTTCGTTGTGGCGCCTCGTCCCGGCCCCTGCTTGCAAAGCCGCGGCCCGCGCGACATATCGGGGCCGGAGGTTCCGCTTGCGATGCTGAGATATCTTGCCCTTGTCCTGATCCTCGCCGTGCATCCCGCGACGGCCGAGGAGCGCGTGCCGCAAAGCCCTGCCGAGATCACGTTGACCTTCGCGCCCTTGGTGCGCGAGGCCGCACCGGCGGTCGTCAATATCTATGCAAGCCGCGTGGTGCAGAGCCGCTCGCCCTTCGCGGACGATCCGCTCTTCGGCCAGTTCTTCCGTGAGTTCGCCCCGGCGCGCCCGCGCGTGCAGAACTCGCTCGGATCGGGCGTGATCCTCTCCGAAGACGGAATCGTCGTCTCGAACTACCACGTCGTCGGCGAGGCCGAGGATATCCGCGTCGTGATGAGCGACCGCCGCGAATATGCCGCCCGCGTGCTTCTGGGCGACGAGGAATCCGATCTTGCGATCCTGAAACTCGAGGGCGCAGAGGACATGCCGCATCTGACCCTGCGCCAGGATGCCCCGGTCGAGGTGGGCGAGCTGGTCCTGGCGATCGGCAACCCGTTCGGGGTCGGTCAAACGGTCTCGTCGGGGATCGTATCTGGCCTCGCGCGCTCGGGCACGGCGACGGGCAATGCACGCGGTTATTTCATCCAGACCGACGCCCCGATCAATCCGGGCAATTCGGGCGGTGCCCTCATTGACGTGGCGGGCCGCCTCATCGGCGTGAACACCTCGATCCTCACGCGCTCCGGCGGGTCGAACGGGATCGGGTTCGCCATTCCCGCAGCCCTCGTCGCCCAGTTCGTGGCGCAGGCCGAGGCCGGAAAGACGCGCTTCCAGCGCCCCTGGGCCGGTCTCACCGGACAGCCCGTTGACCAGGATCTCTCCGACAGTCTCGGCCAGGTGCGTCCCGGCGGCATCCTGATCGCCGATATCCACCCTCGTTCGAGCTTTTCCGAAGCGGGCCTCGAGGTGGGCGATGTCATCCGCGCCATCGACGGTGCGCCGGTGAACAGCCCGCCGGAGATGATCTACCACATGTCCGTCGCCGGTATCGGCGCGGCAGCCGAGATCGAGGTGCTGCGCGCCGGCACGCTCGAGACGCTGAGCGTCACGCTGGCCGCCGCCCCGGACACGCCCGACCGTCAGCCCGTCTCGCTTGGCGAGATGGAGGTGCTGCCGGGGCTCGAGATCGCGCGCATCAATCCCGCGGTCAGCGACGAGATGGGCCTGCCGCTTCGGGCCAGCGGCATCGTGGTCACCGATCCCGGCCGCTGGGGTGCGCGTATCGGCCTGCGTCGCGGGGATATCCTGCGCGGGATCAACGGGTTCGCGCCCGAGGAAACCTCCGATGTCGCGCCCGCCTTACGCGCGGCCGCGCCGCGCTTCCGTCTCGACGTGGAGCGCGACGGTCGGATCGTCGCGCTGAGGTTCCGCAGCTGATGGCGGACCTCTTCGATACTGGCGACGAGCCGTCCGGCCCCGCGCCGCGCCCGCTCGCGGACCGACTGCGACCGCAAACCCTTGCCGAGGTGATCGGCCAGGACCAGCTTCTCGGTCCCGACGGCCCGCTGCGCGTGATGCTCGACGCAGGAAGCCTTGGCTCGATCGTCTTCTGGGGCCCGCCCGGTGTCGGCAAGACCACGATCGCGCGGCTTCTCGCCCACGAGACCGATCTCGAATTCGTGCAGATCAGCGCGATCTTCTCGGGCGTTGCCGACCTCAAGCGCGTCTTCGAGACCGCGAAACAGCGGCGCCGCGCCGGGCAGGGCACGCTGCTTTTCGTCGATGAGATCCACCGCTTCAACAAGGCGCAGCAGGATAGTTTCCTGCCGCATATGGAGGACGGCACGATCCTCCTTGTCGGGGCCACGACCGAGAACCCCAGCTTCGAGCTCAACGCCGCGCTTCTCTCACGGGCGCAGGTGATGGTGCTCACGCGCCTCGGCGAAGACGATCTCGGCGGCCTCGTGACCCGCGCCGAAGAGGAGCTTGGCCGCGCCTTGCCGCTCGAGGGCGATGCCCGCGGCGCGCTACTGGAAATGGCCGATGGCGACGGGCGCGCGCTTCTGAACCTCATCGAACAGATCGCCGCCTGGAAGATCGATGCGCCGCTCGACCAGAAGGCCCTGTCTCAGCGTCTCATGCGGCGGGCGGCGCAATACGACAAGACCGGCGATGCACATTACAACCTCATATCGGCGCTGCATAAATCCGTGCGCGGCTCCGATCCCGATGCCGCGCTCTACTGGTTTGCCCGAATGCTCGAGGCCGGGGAGGATCCGCGCTATCTCGCGCGCCGTCTCACGCGCATGGCTGTGGAAGATATCTGCCTCGCCGATCCCCAGGCGCAATCGGTGTGCCTCGATGCTTGGCAAAGCTACGAGCGGCTGGGCTCGCCGGAGGGTGACCTCGCGCTTGCGAATGCGGTGATCTACCTCGCCCTCGCACCGAAATCGAACGCCGCTTACGCCGCCTACAAGGCCGCACGCCGGGCTGCGAAGAAAACCGGCTCCGAGCCGCCCCCGAAGCATATCCTGAACGCACCGACGAAGCTGATGGAAGACGAAGGATACGGCGCAGGCTACGCTTACGACCATGACCAGGACGACGCGTTCTCGGGCCAGAACTACTTCCCCGACACAATGGAGCGGCCCGAATTCTACCAGCCGGTGGAGCGCGGCTTCGAACGCGACCTCAAGAAGCGGCTCGACTATTTCGGAAAACTCCGCCGCGAACGGGGCGGCTGATCCCGCTCCTTGGGTTGGCTGAAATACCGCGGGAGCGCGAGGGCAGGGCCCTCGCACCGCGCGATGAGCCAAAAGCTCATCGCGCCAGGGCAGACGCCCGCATCGCGGGCGACCGCTGGATCACCCCAGAAGCTTGCGCTTGCGAACGGGGGCAGGGCGCACGCGCTCCTCGATATGATCGTAAAGGCGCCCGGCGATGTTCTTCCCTGTCGCCGTCTCGATCCCCTCGAGCCCGGGCGAGGAATTCACCTCCAGCACTTTCGGTCCGGCTTCCGAGCGCAGAAGATCGACGCCCGCGAGATTGAGCCGGAAGGCCCGCGCGGCCCGGAGCGCCGTGTCGCGCTCTTCCTTGGAAATCCGCACGACCTGCGCCGAGCCGCCCCGGTGCAGGTTGGAGCGGAAATCGCCCTCCGCCCCGGTGCGCTTCATCGAGGCGATGACCTTGCCCCCGACAACGAGGCAGCGAATATCCTCACCCGCGGCCTCCTTCACGAAATCCTGCACCAGGAAGTTCGCCCGCAGGCCCCGGAAGGCATCGATCACCGATTGCGCGGCCTTTTTGGTCTCGGCAAGAACGACGCCCTTGCCTTGCGTCGATTCAAGAAGCTTCACGATCAGGGGCGCGGTGCCGACAAGCCGCATCAGGCTGTCGGTATCCTTGGGGCTCGCGGCGAAGGCGGTGTTGGGCATCCCGATCTTGTGCCGCGCCATCAGCTGGTGCGCGTAAAGCTTGTCGCGCGAGGCGGTGATGCCCTCCGAGCCGTTCACGCAGAACGTGCCGATCGTCTCGAACTGGCGGATCACCGCGGTCCCGTAGGCGGTCACGCTTGCCCCCACCCGCGGGATCACCGCGTCGTAGCGGGGAAGGCGCTTGCCATCGTAGTGCACTTCGGGCGCCATCGCGTTGATCGCCATGTAGCAGCGCGTGGTGTCGATGACCTCGACCGTATGCCCGCGGCTCTCGCCTTCCTCCACGAGCTTGCGTGTCGAGTAATTGTTCTCCCGGCTCAACACCGCGATCCGGAGCGCGCGTTTCGGCGCAGCGGTACGCATCCGCGATGAGGCATAGACCTCGTAGGAGAGCTGCGGCTGCAGGAACCTGTCGGTCGCGACGATCGCGATATGATCCTTCAGCGCCTCGCGTCCCAGAAGCATCCGGCTCGCCATGCCGCCCCGGTTGGTGAGCGTGATCTCGATGGGCCAGCTTTCCTCGCCGACGGTGATCTGCGAGCCGATCACGTAGCGGCTTTCGCCCTCGCCATTCGACGAGGTGACGACGCGCCGGTCGACGATTTCGGCCGAGCAGGGGATCGACAATTCGGGACGTTCGGGCACCGGATGCACCATGAAACGCACCTTGGGCTTGGTCGCGGACCCGAAGGTCTCGATCTCGGAGGCGTGCAGCGCCGAGGTCCGCGCGCCGGTATCGACCTTGGCCTTGAGCGCGGGCAGGCCAAGATCGGGCAAGGCGACCCATTCCTCCCATCCAAAACGCATCAGGTCGGTGGCGGGATCGGTCTCTTCGGTCATCAGTTTTCCTCTGCGCAAGCTGCGACGTGACCCTGAGACCTAGCAGCCCGGACAGGCCACGGCCAGTACCCGGGCCGCGCCTTGCCAATGACACGGGCACGTTTCGGTCTTGCGACAGCGCGGCGCGCGGGGCATCTCACACCTATGACGCAGTTTTCTTTCAGCCTCGCCGCCGGGTCGGGCAAGGCCCGCACCGGAACCATCTCGACCCCGCGCGGCCAGATCCGCACGCCCGCCTTCATGCCGGTCGGCACGGCGGCGACGGTGAAGGGCATGATGCCCGAAAGCGTGGCCGAGACCGGCGCGGACATCCTGCTCGGCAATACCTACCACCTGATGCTGCGCCCCGGGGCGGAGCGGATCGACAGGCTCGGCGGTCTGCACCGCTTCATGAATTGGGAAAAGCCGATCCTCACGGATTCAGGGGGGTTCCAGGTGATGAGCCTCGCGGGGCTGAGAAAGCTCACTGAAGACGGCGTGACCTTCAAAAGCCATATCGACGGCTCGCGGCACGAGCTCACGCCCGAACGCTCGATGGAGATCCAGCGGCTTCTCGGCTCCGACATCGTCATGGCCTTCGACGAATGCCCCGCGCTGCCCGTCCCGAAAGAGCGCATCGCGGCCTCGATGCAGCTTTCGATGCGGTGGGCGGCTCGGTCCCGCGAGGCGTTCGGCGACCGGCCAGGCCACGCGCTGTTCGGTATTCAGCAAGGCGGGCTCGAGCCCGACCTGCGCGAGGAAAGCGCCAAGGCGCTGACCGATATCGGTTTCGAGGGATACGCCATTGGCGGGCTCGCGGTGGGTGAGGGACAGGAGGCGATGTTCGGCTGCCTCGATACCGCGCCGGACATGCTGCCCGAGGACAAGCCGCGCTACCTCATGGGCGTCGGCAAGCCCGATGACATCGTCGGCGCCGTGAAGCGCGGGGTCGACATGATGGATTGCGTTCTGCCCTCACGCTCGGGGCGCACCGGGCAGGCCTGGACCCGGCGGGGTCAGGTCAACTTGAAGAACGCCCGCCACCAGGATGATCCACGCCCGCTCGAGGAAGGCTGCACCTGCCCCGCATGCCGCAACTATTCGCGCGCCTACCTGCACCATGTCTTCCGCTCGAACGAGATGATTTCGGGCATGCTGCTGACCTGGCACAACCTGCATTATTATCAGCTTCTCATGTCCGAGATGCGCGCGGCCATCGCCGACGATACGTTTGCGGCTTTCGAGGAAAAGTTCCACGCGACCCGAGCGCTCGGTGACGTTGAGCGGATCTGAGCCGGATCGACCCCCTCGATTGGCGAGACTTGGCCGGAACCGGCCGCCAGCGACCGCGGTTATCGGATAGCAGCCCCCTGAACTCGTCTGACATGGGGCTCCGCCCTAAGACATCGGGTATCGCGATAGAGAAAAAGGAATCGCTGCTATGAAAAAGACATTCACGGTTTTCGCCATCCTCGCCACCACCGGCCTTTCGGCTTGCGGGAACATGACCCAAGACCAGCGCACGGCGGCTGGCGCGCTTGCGGGCGGCGCGGCGGGCCTTGCCATTGCCGACCGAAACGACTCCAGCGACACCGCGCGCGGCGTGGCGACGCTTGCCGGTGCTGCAGCAGGGGCGACCCTCGCGGCGAATTCCGGCGGCGCGCAGAACAACACGACCACCCGCCGCTGCGTCTACTCGGACGGCACCCCGGCACCCTGCCCGGTAGGCTACTGATCGAAGGGCGGGCCCGGCCTATGGCACGGGCCCGCGCTTTCAGCTTGGCAACATCAACGGCAGGTCAGCCCTGAGCCGATCCCAGCCGCCAGGTGTCCAGCCCAAAGCTGCAAGACTCGCGCAATCCAGAACGCTGACGCAGCGCGCGTCCCGGTCCGGCGGCGTAGCGGTCGCTCCGGTCAAAAGCTGCACCTCCGCCATAAGGTCATGCCGGTCGAGGACCAGATCCGAGGCATGCACCGCGCCCGACACCTCCTTTTCGAGACAAAGCCGAACGGCCTCGGCAAGATCGGCCCCGTGAAGTTCGGTGCCCTTGCGCGGAGCGATCTCGCGCCCGCCCAGGTAATCCCGGAAAAGCTGCTGCCACTTGTGCCCCGGTCCCGGCCCGTAGATTCCCGTTGCGCGCAGGGATACCGAGCGCAGAGGCAACCGGAAGAGGTGCTCCTCCGCCTGCGCTTTCACCTTGCCGTAAAGCGAGGTCGGACGCGGGGCGAGGTCTTCGCGAAGATCGCTGCCCGGCGGATAGCCGTCGAAGACCGCGCGGCTCGAAAGAAAAAGCGCGACTTCGACGCCAGAGGAGGCAGCCGCCTCGAATAGGCGCGCCGTGCCGTCCACATTGGCCGCGATGAACCTTTCGGGATCGTCGCCTTCGCCGCCGCGATAGCGCCCCGGCACATGATCGAAGGCCGCGTGAACGAGCGCATCGATCCTTGACAGATCCGGCGCCGGGCCGAGGAGATGCCATTCCCTGTCCCGTCCGCGCCCCAGCGTGACGACGTCATGGCCAGCGCCTCGCAGCCCGTCCGCGATGAAGCGGCCGACCAGCCCCCCTGATCCGGTCAGGGCTACGCGCATGTCGGGCCGGGCAGGGCTGCCAGATCGGGGCTCTCACCGCGCTCATAGGCCTGCCACAGCTCGATGAGCGGACGCAGCGTGTCGGCCTTCGCGTGATCCTGCCAGGGTTTCTCGTATTGGAAATGCAGAACGCGGATCTGCGCCCAATCCCAGAGCTCGGGCAGGTTGAACCAGACGTATTGCAGCATGTTGTCGAAGACCGGCAGGCCGTGCCAGTCCGGGAAATAGTCCTGCAAAAAGGTCTGGTCCGTCCGCCGCCAGAACGCGCCGGGCGCGTCGAGCCGCTTCAGCATCGCCTCGAAGGTCGCCTCGGACGGCCGCGCGGTGAAGACGCCCGAATTCATCCGGTGAAAATCGCCGAGGCCTTCATAAACGTTCGGTGCGGCGCAAAATTCGGGATAGTCGAAAAGCCGGTCGATATTCCGCAGCACGATCGTATCGGCATCAAGGAATACGACCCGCTCGTAGCCCGTCTGCCAGAGCCGGAGCTTGGCGAAATTGTCGAGCGGGGTGTGGAAGGGCGGCTTCTCGCCCTTGGTGAACGGGTTCCGCCCGTGAATCTGGTCTTTCGCATGGGCGGCGTTGAATGCATCGCTCGTCGGCAGAAGCTCCGTGCGGATGAGCCGCGCGCCGCGCGCACGCAAGGGGGCGAGCGCGGCTTCGTCGACGGCTTCGGTATGCAGGACGACGCGGTCTGCCTCGCTGCCCGTCAGTGCAAGCGAATGCAGAAGCGCCGCGGCCCCCCGCGCGAAATCCGCGTTGGTGACGAGCGTGACGAAGGCCCGGTCCGAGCGGGCGGGGCCTTCGGGAACCAGCGCGCTCACGAGACCGATTTGAGCGACTTGCCCTCCGGGTCGCGCTCCACGCGGCTGCCGAGATCGCGCGTCCATGCGGAGACGGCCGGCACGCGGCTGCGGTCGATCCGGTGGGCGTATTTCTTCGCAACGTCAACCACTTCGGAGAGAAGCCCCTCGGCCAGTGTCGTCGGATCTAGGCCGAGCGCGAGGAACTGATCGTTCTTCACGATGAGATCGTTCTCGGCAGCTTCCTTGCGCGGGTTCGGCAGGTACTTGATCTCCGCCCCGGTCAGCTTGGCGACCAATTCGGCGAGATCGCGCACGCGGTGCGTCTCTGTCATCTGGTTGAAGATCTTTACCCGCTCACCCGCAGCCGGGGCATCCTTCAGTGCGAGCTCGATGCAGCGCACCGAATCCTGGATATGGATGAAAGCGCGGGTCTGACCGCCGGTGCCGTGCACCGTCAGCGGGTAATCGATCGCGGCCTGGATGAGGAAACGGTTCAGGACCGTGCCGTAATCGCCGTCATAGTCGAACCGGTTGATGAGCTGCTCGTGCCGGCGCGTCTGGTCGGTATGGGTGCCCCAGACGATGCCCTGGTGCAGGTCGGTGATCCGAAGCCCGTCATTCTGCGCGTAGAACTGGAAGAGGATCTGATCGAGCGACTTGGTCATGTGATAGACCGAGCCTGGCTTGGTCGGATACAATATCTCCTGGCCCTTTTTTCCCGTCGGCGTGTCGATCTCTACGTCGAGATAGCCCTCGGGGATCGGCGCGCCGACGCTGGAATAGCCGTAGACGCCCATCGTGCCGAGATGCACGACGTGCGGGTCGATTCCCGACTCCACCACGGCGGCCAGCAAATTGTGCGTCGCGTTGGTGTTATTGGTGACGGTGTAGACCTTGTGACGATCCGATTTCATCGAGTAGGGCGCGGCGCGTTGCTCGGCGAAATGGACGATGGCGTCGGGTTTGTGGTCGATCAGCCAGGATTTCAGCCGCTCGTATTCCTTGGCGAGATCGAGCAGATGGAAGTGCAGGACTTCGCCCGAAACTTCTTTCCAGATCCGGCAGCGTTCCTGGATCGAATCCATCGGCGTCAGCGACTGGACGCCGAGTTCGGTGTCGATCCAGCGGCGCGAGAGGTTGTCGAGGATGTGGATTTCGTGGCCCTGGGCCGAGAGGTGCAGGGCGGTCGGCCAGCCGACGAAACCGTCCCCTCCGAGAATGGCGATCTTCATGAGGGCATGTCTCCTTCACGTGAACTTCATGCGCGGCTAGCGCGACGCTGCCCCAGAGTAAAGCAACAGTTTCACGACAGGTCTGCGTTAGCGCACATACGCGCGGGGAACCGCGTGCCTATCTCAAGGCTTCGCCCATGAACGTCCCGAGCAGGAGACAAGATATGTCACAAGAGACCCTTTTCACGCCGTTGCAGGCCGGAGCCATCAAGCTGAAGAACCGGCTGGTCATGGCGCCGCTGACCCGCAACCGCGCCATGAACGACGACGACGCGCCGATGGACATGCATGTGAAGTACTACACTCAGCGTGCCGCCGATGCGGGCCTTCTCATCACCGAGGCGACCCAGATCAGCCCAGAGGGCAAGGGCTATGCCTGGACGCCCGGCATCCATTCGGACGCGCAGGTCGCCGCATGGAAGCGCGTCACAGGCGCCGTGCACGATGCCGAGGGCAAGATCGTCATGCAGCTATGGCATGTCGGGCGGATCTCGCACACCTCGCTGCAGCCGAGCGGCCAGCAGCCGGTTGCGCCATCGGCGATCCGCGCCAATGCGCCGACCTTCGACGGGGTGAAGATGGTCGATGTCTCCGAGCCGCGCGCGCTTGAGCAAGGTGAGCTGCCGCGCATCGTCGAGGATTACCGGATTGCCGCCGAGAATGCGAAGAAGGCGGGCTTTGACGGTGTCGAGGTGCATGGCGCGAATGGCTATCTGCTCGACCAGTTCCTGAAGGACGGCACCAACCACCGGGACGACGCCTATGGCGGATCGCTCGAGAACCGCGCGCGGCTCCTCTTCGAGGTGCTCGACGTGGTCGAGGATGTCTGGGGCGCGGACCGCGTCGGCCTTCGGCTGTCGCCCTTCTCTGGCGCGAATGACGCGACAGACAGCGACCCTGCCGCGCTCGCCGACTACCTCATCGACCGGCTGAAGGACCGGGGCCACGCTTATCTGCACATGATCGAAGGTCAGACCGGCGGGCCGCGCGATTGGCCGGACGAGGTGGATATTGGCGCGCTCAAGGCTCGCTATGGTGGCGTCTGGATGGGTAATAACGGCTATGACCGCGATCTCGCCATCTCCCGCGTCGCCGAGGGCAAGGCCGATCTCGTCGCCTTCGGTGTGCCCTACATCGCCAATCCCGATCTCGCCAAGCGGCTCGAACGGAATGCGGACTTGAACGCGCCCGACAAGGACACGTTCTATGGCGGGGGCGAAGAGGGCTACACCGATTACCCGTTCCTCGAGCAGGCCGCGATGAACGCGCATATCGCGTAAACGTCATCCCGGGTGGCGCCCGGCCCGAGCCGGGCGCTGCCGATCCACGCTCGATCCGAACATCGACGGGGCCTGTGTCGCCATATCCTGCGGCATGAGCCTTCTTATCCACAAACTATTGCGTTTTGCGCGGACGTTGTTGTTGCGCGGCTCCAATGGCCGCGCCATGCTGTCACCAAGGCTTGGTGCGGCTTGAAACACCCCCGCATTCGCACCACGTTATTGGTCCAATGGGGACGAAGCGCGCCGCCGGTATCCGGGGCCGGTTCGTTCTGCCAAGACAAGGAACTCGCATGGAACAGCCTCTCAACACGTCCTATCCGGTGCTGCCGCTGCGCGACATCGTGGTGTTCCCGCACATGATCGTCCCGCTCTTCGTCGGTCGCGAGAAATCGGTCCGCGCCCTCGAAGAGGTGATGTCGGACGACAAGCAGATCTTGCTCGCCAGCCAGATCGACCCGGCCGAGGACGATCCCTCCAGCGACCGCATCTACAATGTCGGTGTGCTCGCCAACGTGCTGCAGCTTCTGAAATTGCCCGACGGCACGGTAAAAGTGCTGGTCGAAGGGCAGACGCGCGTGCGTATCGACAAGTTCACCGACAATGACAGCTTCTTCGAGGCCTCCGCCGAATATCTCGACGAGGTGCCGGGCGACGAGGCCGCTATGGAAGCGCTTGTCCGCACGGTCGCCGAAGAGTTCGAGCGCTATGCAAAGGTCAAGAAGAACATTCCCGAGGAGGCCCTTTCCGCGGTCTCCGAGGCGACCGAAAGCGCCAAGCTCGCAGATCTCGTGGCGGGTCACCTCGGCATCGAGGTGAACCAGAAACAGGAACTGCTGGAAACGCTGTCGATCTCTGACCGGCTCGAGAAGGTCTATGGCCACATGCAGGGCGAAATGAGCGTTCTGCAGGTCGAGAAGAAGATCAAGACGCGCGTGAAGTCTCAGATGGAGCGCACCCAGCGCGAATATTACCTGAATGAGCAGATGAAGGCCATTCAGAAGGAGCTGGGCGACGGCGAGGACGGCCAGAACGAAGTGGCCGAGCTCGAAAAGCGCGTCTCCGAGACGAAGCTCTCGAAAGAAGCGCGCGACAAGGCCGAGGCCGAGATCAAGAAGCTCAAGAACATGTCGCCGATGTCCGCGGAGGCGACGGTCGTTCGTAACTATCTCGACTGGATGCTGTCGATCCCGTGGGGAGTGAAATCCCGCGTGAAGAAGGATCTTGGCCGCGCGCAGAAGGTTCTCGACGACGACCATTACAGCCTCGAGAAGGTCAAGGAACGCATCGTCGAATACCTTGCGGTTCAGCAGCGCTCGAAGAAGCTGAAGGGGCCGATCATGTGCCTCGTCGGACCTCCGGGCGTGGGCAAGACCTCGCTCGGCCAGTCGGTCGCGAAGGCCACTGGGCGCGAGTTCATTCGCATCTCGCTCGGTGGTGTCCGTGATGAATCCGAGATCCGCGGTCACCGCCGGACCTATATCGGCTCGATGCCGGGCAAGATCATCCAGGCGCTGAAGAAGGCGAAAACCACGAACCCGCTCATCCTCCTGGACGAAATCGACAAGATGGGTCAGGACTTCCGGGGCGATCCGGCATCCGCGATGCTGGAGGTGCTCGATCCCGAGCAGAACGGAACCTTCGTCGACCACTATCTCGAGGTGGAATACGACCTCTCGAACGTGATGTTCCTGACGACGGCGAACTCCTACAACATGCCCGGCCCGCTTCTGGACCGGATGGAGATCATTCCGCTCGCCGGCTACACCGAGGACGAGAAGGCCGAGATCGCCAAGCGGCATCTGATCGCCAAGTCGACCAAGAACCACGGCCTCAAGAAGGGCGAGTTCGAGATAGAAGACCAGGCGCTGATCGACACCATCCGCTACTACACCCGCGAGGCGGGCGTGCGGAACCTCGAGCGTGAGATCGCCAAGCTCGCGCGGAAAGCGGTGACGAAGATCGTGAAGAAGGAGGCCGACAAGGTCGTCATCACGCCGGATAACCTGTCCGACTACCTCGGTGTGCGCCGTCATCGCTACGGTCTGGCCGAGGAAGAGAACCAGGTCGGTGTCGTGACGGGACTCGCTTATACCAGCGTCGGCGGCGATCTTCTGCAGATCGAAGCGCTGCGTCTGCCGGGCAAGGGCCGGATGAAGACGACGGGTACGCTGGGTGACGTGATGAAGGAATCCATCGACGCGGCATCCTCCTATGTCCGCTCGATCTCTCCTCAGATCGGTGTGAAACCGCCGCGCTTCGAGAAGTGGGATATCCACGTTCACGTGCCGGATGGCGCAACGCCGAAAGACGGTCCCTCGGCAGGTCTCGCGATGGTCACGGGCATCGTCTCCGTGCTGACCGGCATCCCGGTCCGCAACGACATCGCCATGACAGGCGAGGTCACCTTGCGCGGCAATGCCACCGCCATCGGAGGGCTCAAGGAGAAGCTTCTCGCAGCGCTCCGGGGCGGGATCACGACAGTGTTCATCCCCAAGGAGAACGAGAAGGATCTGGCCGAGCTGCCCGACAACGTGAAGGACGGGTTGAAGATCATCCCGGTCGATCACGTCTCGGAGGTGCTCGAACAGGCGCTTGTCCGTAAGCCCGAGGCCGTCGACTGGGATGAGGAGGCCGAAGAGGCCGCCGCTCAGGCGCTGGCCAAGAAGGACGGCGAGACGGGAGCGGTCGCGCACTGATCGCAGGCAATTGCTCGAAAAGAAACGTCGCGGGTTCGCCCCGCGGCGTTTTTCTTTGTGGGCATCTCGAGGACGATCGCCGGGCAAAAAATGCGCCTGCGAAGGGCAAACCCGGCTTTTCACTTTGGGAACGGCCAAGTCTCTGGTAACTTTGTCGCAATAAAAGACGAAAAGTCACGAGCAGAGAGCACACAGAATGACAGAGAAAAAGACGCCCGCGCGCCGGACATCGCGCAAGACGACCACACGTGCGTCTTCGACTGCGACGCGCACGAGTGCAAAAAGCCCGGTCGCGTCAAAACCCGCATCCACGGTGACTATCGATCAGGTCGGTCGGGCCGCCGCTGGACCCGAGAGCGATCTTCAGCGCGCCGTCGCCGCGACGCTGGATCCGAGCGTCCTGCCGCCGAGCCAACAGCCCGATCTGAAGAAGCGCGAACTCGTCGACAAGATTGTCAAACGCACGGGCATCAAGAAGAAAGACGTGAAACCCGTCATCGAGGAAGCCTTGCAAATCCTTGGCGATGCGCTGTCCGAGGGACGGGAGCTGAACCTCAAGCCGTTCGGCAAGATGAAGGTGCAGCGGGTAAAGGACGTGCAGAACGGGCAGGTGTTGGTGACCAAGGTGCGCCAACCCGACGAAACGCCGAAAGCCGCCGCAGACCCCCTTGCAGAGCCCGCCGAGTGAGGCTAATGCACCCGGCACCGGGTGATTAGCTCAGTGGTAGAGCGCTTCGTTCACATCGAAGATGTCAGAAGTTCGAATCTTCTATCACCCACCAGGTTTCCGGAAAGGCGCATCCTGATCGCGGGATGCGCTTTTCTTCTTTCCGGGGCGGCGCTTCGCTCTTGATAGAGTCCCGGACCCCGGCTAAGACCGGCGCGGATCAGGGTGATTAGCTCAGTTGGTAGAGCGCTTCGTTTACACCGAAGATGTCGGGAGTTCGAGTCTCTCATCACCCACCATTCCGCCTCCGCAACGTGAAAGCCGTGAGATGCCGAGCCGGCAGGCCCGG
Source organism: Roseivivax sp. THAF30 (assembly GCF_009363575.1). NCBI lineage: Bacteria > Pseudomonadati > Pseudomonadota > Alphaproteobacteria > Rhodobacterales > Roseobacteraceae > Roseivivax > Roseivivax sp. THAF30. Next base: position 1,230,826 of record NZ_CP045389.1, read on the forward strand.
CATTAATGTCAATCGCGTTCGGCGCGGCGATACTTCACCGGATGGACAACCGCACCGATCTCCGTGTCAGGTAGTCGGCCAGCTGCGCGCGACTGGCCATCAGGAAAACGCCCTGATCGCTCGTGCGTGCAACGCCGCCGATAAGCTCCATCTTGCCGCCACGGCGCAGATCGATCGTGAGCATATCGCCCGTCGCTGACTGAACGGTTCCGATGAACGCATCGTCCGCGGTGAAGACCGGCATGCCGATAATACCCGCGATTTCCGGAGCAAGGCCGCGACGCACCGGCGTCGAGCTCTCGTCCATCGAGTTGCGGGTCACGGCGTTGTCCATGTCGGTGTCGTTCTGGCCGCCGCCAGGCCCATCAGAGCCGCCGCCGGAGCCGTCCGAGCCGCCGCCCGAGCCGTTCGAGCCGCCGCCCGAGCCGTTCGAGCCGCCGCCGGACCCACCAGAGCCGTCATCCGGGTCATCAGAACCGCCTGATCCGCCGACCGACACGCCGACATCCGCATCGGCGACACTGCCGCCTCCGACCGTGGCATCGGCATCGGCATTCACGCCGTTGCCGCCGCCGACGGAGGCATCGACATCCGCGTCCGCGACGCTGCCGCCTCCGACAGAGGCATCGACGCCGGCATTCACTCCGTTCGAGCCTCCCAAGCCGACATCGACATCCGCCGAGATGCCCTTGTCTCCTCCAAGGCCGACATTGGCTGAAATGCCGAGACCATCGGCGCGGGCCGCACCAGTCGCGCAGAGTGACGCGGCCAAGGCAACGGCAATTCCGGAACTTGTAGATCTCAATCGACTAAGCATGGTGTTTCTCCATGATCTCAGCCCCCACAGCCGAAACCACGAATCTTAAGTTGTGCGAGTTTCAGAAAATCTTCCTAAAGTTGTAATTCTGACTGTTCTTGGGTGTTTAGGCGGTATCCGGCGCACGCGTTCCGATTGCGCCAAGGTTGACTGGTTGTAATGGAACGACGCTTTTCGCGCTTCGTTGTCCTCGTGATCGCAGCGAACCCCAAAGGAGGACTTATGCGTATCAAGACAGGCATCACCGCGCCCGTGACGGCGCTCGCACTCATCTTCTCGACGGCTGCCTACGCGCAGAGCCAGGATGCGACCGGCTCCGACAACGGCACTCCCAGCGAGTTGGAAGACACCGTCGACAATGCCGAAGCACCGGCGACGGACGGGCAGGGCAACGAGGCGTCGAGCAACGGCAGCTCGGACATGGCCCAGTCCGGCGACAACGGGACGGCCGAAGGCGGCAGCGCGGATCTCGAGCGCCTGATCGTCACGGTCGATGACACCGAGATCACGCAAGGCGATGTCATGGCGATGATCGCCGCGATGCCGCAGGAGATGCGCCAGCAACCTCAGGAGCGCCTTGTGCCGATGGCGGTTCAGCAGCTCATCATGCGCCAGATGCTGCTCGATGCGGCTGAAGCCGATGGTCTGTCCGAGGACGAAGACGTCCAGGCGATGACCGAAGAGAACGAGCAGATGCAGAACGAGGACGCGATGGTCCGCGTCTATCTGCAGCGCGAACTCGACTCGGCAGTGACGGATGACGCGGTTCAGAACACCTATGACGAGATCGCGGCAAATTCCGAGACCGAGCTGCCGCCGCTCGAGGACGTCCGCCCGCAAATCGAACAGCAGGTGCGCCAGCAAGCCTATGGCGAGCTGCAGGCTGACCTTCAGGAAGGCACGCGTATCGTCTTCTACGGTCCTGACGGCGAGCCGACCTCGGCCTCGACCGGCGGAACCGAGAATTCCGATAGCTAATCGAGCGTTAACTCGCATAGTTTCAGCAGCGGCCGGCGAAATTCTCGTCGGCCGTTTGTCGTTTGCGACCACGAAATAATCATTTGCGGAGCATAGGCCGGCTGACTAACACTTTCTCTCCATAAGCCATCGCCCGCGCGCATTGAGCGGGACGCAACATGGCAAGGGAGGAGAGAACCATGTCTACCAATCGCCGCCGAATGCTTTCGGTTTTGGGCGTTGCCGCGCTCGGCACGACGCTCGGGATGCCCGCGTTCGCGCAGGACGTGACGCTGCGCCTGCATCAGTTCCTGCCGGCGCAGGCCAACGTGCCGAAGAACGTGCTCGATGTCTGGGCCGACAGCGTGGAAGAGGATTCCGGTGGGCGGATCACCGTGCAGCGCTTTCCCTCCATGCAGCTTGGCGGCACGCCGCCGGAGCTGATCGACCAGGTGGTCGATGGCGTAGCGGACGTCATCTGGACCGTCGCGGGCTACACGCCCGGCCGCTTTCCGCGCGCCGAGGTGTTCGAGCTGCCATTTACCATGACCGATGCCGGCCCTGTGTCCCGCGCCTATTGGCGGCTCGCTGAAGAAACCATGATGGATCAGGACTTTGCCGATTTCAAAGTGCTGGGGCTCTGGGTCCACGGGCCTGGCGTGATCCATTCCGAAACGCCCGTCGAAACGCTCGATGATCTCAACGGCATGAAACTGCGCGCGCCGACTCGCCTGACCACGCGACTCTTTTCCGAACTTGGCGCGACCACGGTCGGTATGCCGGTTCCGGCGATCCCCGAGGCGCTCTCCAAGGGCGTCGTCAATGGCGCGGTGATCCCGTGGGAAGTCACGGGCGCGCTGCGGGTCAACGAGCTGGTCGACAACCACACGACCTTCGGCGACGAGACACTTTACACCACGACCTTCATTTTCGCGATGAACCAGGATCGCTACGATGCACTGCCCGACGATCTCAAAGCGGTGATCGACCAGAATTCCGGACTGGAATTCTCCGGGTTCGCAGGTGCTCAGATGCAGGAAGACGACGCGGGTCCGCGCGATGCCGCGATCGAGGCCGGCGCGAACATCATCGAGATCTCGGGCGAGGAGCTGGAGCGCTGGAAGGAAGCGGGTCAGGCCGTGACTGATGCCTGGGTTGCCGAGATGGACGAGAACGGCATGGATGGCTCGGCACTGCGCGACCGCGCGGCAGAGCTCATCGCCGAGGAAAGCGAGTAAGCCCGACCGGCGGACCGGAGCGCACGGCGCGCGCTCCGGCATCTCGCGGCAGAGGGAGCCTGCATGAAGGCTGGGATCGAACGTCTCGCGCGCGGCACGGCGGTGCTGGGCGGGCTGGTTTTGACGCTGGTCGTCATTCTCGCCTGCCTGAGCATCTTCGGGCGCGGGCTCAACACGCTGGGCCATTCGGGGTTTTTGCCCGGCGGCCTCGGAGATGCGCTCATCGCGAGCGGTGTCGGCCCGATCAACGGCGATTTCGAGCTGGTTGAAGCGGGCGTCGCTTTCGCCATCTTCGCCTTTCTTCCGATCTGCCAGCTTTCGGGCGCGCATGCGGTGGTCGATGTCTTCACCTCCGCTCTGCCGCAAGCGGTCCAGCGCTGGATCGCGGCCTTCTGGGAATGCGCGCTCAGCGCTGCGATCCTGCTCATCACCTGGCGGCTGGGCGTCGGCATGGAGGGCAAGATCGCCAATGGCGAGACGACCTTCATGCTGCAATTCCCGATCTGGTGGTCCTATGCGGCGAGCTTCGCCGCGGCCGTCGTCGCTTCGATCGTTGCGCTCTGGTGCGCCTATGCACGCCTGCGCGAAGCCGCGACGGGCCGCGTTCTTATGACAGACAGCGGAGGGCTCTGAGCTCATGTCGATGCTCGAGCTGGGCTTTGCGTCCTTTCCAATCCTTTTGCTCATGATCTTCTTGCGAGCGCCGATCGGGCTCGCGATGTTCCTCTGCGGGATCGGCGGGCTCTATTTCGCGCTGGGCTCGACTGGCATGTTCCTGTCGCGCCTCAAGACCGAGACCTACACGACCTTTTCGAGCTATTCGCTCTCCATCATCCCGATGTTTCTCTTGATGGGGCAGTTCGCGACCCTCTCGGGCATGTCTTCGGCGCTTTTCAAGGCCGCGGAAAGCTGGCTCGGGCACCGGAAAGGGGGCGTTGCGATGGCGGCGGTCGGGGCCTGCGCGGGGTTCGGTGCGATCTGCGGCTCCTCGCTGGCGACGGCGGCCACGATGAGCCGTGTCGCCTTGCCCGAGCTCAAGCGCTACGGCTATTCGGGCGGTTTTTCGACCGCGACGCTGGCGGCAGGCGGCACGCTCGGCATCCTGATCCCGCCCTCGGTGATCCTCGTGATCTACGCGATCCTGACCGAGCAGAACATCGCCAAGCTCTTTGTCGCTGCCTTCATTCCGGGCGTTCTGGCCGCGATCGGCTACATGATCACGATCTCGATCTACGTGCGGCTCAACCCCGACGCCGCGGGCACGCGGCCGGCCGTGCCGATGTCCGACCGTCTGCGCGCCCTCCTGAACGTATGGCCCGTCTTGATCGTGTTCGGCCTCGTGGTGGGCGGTATCTACCTTGGCTGGTTCACCCCCACCGAAGGCGCGGCGGTCGGCGCGGCGGGAACGGGCCTCATCGCGCTCTTTTCGGGCAGCCTGACCTGGCCGGTCTTCCGCGACAGCATCCTGCAGACCGCGCGCAGCACCGCGATGATCTTCTTCATCATCTTGGGCGCGGCGATCTACAACGGCTTTCTTGCGCTCACGCAGGTGCCCCAAGAGCTGTCGAACTGGGTGGTCAGCCAAGGCTACAGCCCGTGGACGGTGCTGGTCATGATCCTCGCCTTCTACCTCGTCTTCGGGTGCCTGATGGACAGCCTGTCGATGATCCTTCTGACCATCCCGATCTTCTTTCCGACGGTCAGCGCGCTCGATTTCGGGATGAGCCCCGAACATATGGCGATCTGGTTCGGTATCCTTGTTCTGATCGTCGTGGAGGTCGGGCTCATCACGCCGCCCGTCGGCATGAACCTCTTCATCATCAACGGCATGGACCGGGAGACGCCGATGACCGCGACCTATCGCGCGGTCTTGTGGTTCGTTGGCTCTGACATCGTGCGGGTCGCGATCCTCGTGATGTTCCCGGCCATCACCCTGTTCCTCATCCCCGAATAACGGAGGCCTCGATGCAGATCGACAATCAGACAGTGATCGTGACCGGTGGAGGCAGCGGCCTCGGCGAGGCGACGGCGCGCCATTTCGCGAGCCTTGGCGCGCGGGTCGCGATCTTCGATCTGGGAGCCGAGCAGGCTGAGGCGGTCGCGACCGAGATCGGCGGACGCGCCTTCCCGCTCGATGTGACCGACGCCGACGCGGTCGGCAGGGCGGTCGAGACGGTAGCTTCGGAGATGGGTGGCCTGCGCGCTGCGGTGAATTGCGCGGGCATCGCGGGCGCGGCGCGGGTCGTGGGCCGTGAGGGCAAGCTCGCGCTCGATCTCTTCGAAAAGACGATCCGCGTGAACCTTTTCGGCACCTACAACGTGATGAGCCATGCGGCCCGTGCCATGTCCGAGCTCGATCCGCTCGGCGAGGAGCGGGGCGTCGTGGTCAACACGGCATCCATCGCCTACGAGGACGGCCAGCTTGGTCAGACGGCTTACGCCGCCTCGAAAGGCGCTATCGCGGCGCTTTGTCTTCCCGCGGCGCGGGATCTCGCAAAGCTCGGCATCCGCGTGGCCGCAATTGCGCCGGGCCTCTTCAACACGCCCATGATGCAGGGTCTGCCGCCCGAGACGACCGAAGCGATCACTTCCAATATCCCGTTCCCCGCGCGGCTCGGCGCGCCCGAAGAATATGCGAGGATGGCCGCGCATATCGTCGAGAATTCCTACATCAACGGCACGACGATCCGGCTCGACGGGGCTGTCCGACTGCCGCAGCGATAGGGCTCGGCTGCGCTTGAAAAGGTGCCTCCTGTCATCACGATTTGTCATGGCGGCGTGACAATTCTTGTCCGACAAAGTGGACAGGGACGCCAAGCGCGATAGCTCCTATCGCGTCACCCCGCCTGATCCGCAGGAGTTCCGATGTCCACATCCTTTCGTCTTTCCGTTGCCGCTGCCGCGATGGCCGGCATTTGCACGCTCGCTCCGAGCGTGACTCTCGCGCAGTCGGAGGAGTCGAGCGCCGACGCCTCGTCGTCCTCGGACCAGTCCGATCTGGTCGCTCGCGGAGAGTACCTGTCCAACATGGCCGGGTGCCGCCACTGCCACCAGGCGCGCGATGGCGAACCCTATGCGGGTGGTCGCGTGATCCTGACGCCGTTTGGCAGGCTCATGTCTCCGAACATCACCCAGCACGAGCCTTCGGGCATCGGCGGCTGGACGCGGGACGACTTCGAGGGCGCGCTGCGCCGGGGAGTCAACAAAGAGGGCGGGCCGCTCTATCCGGCAATGCCATACAATCGCTACACGCTGATGAGCGACGAGGATATCGATGCGCTCTGGGCTTATTACCAGACGATCGAGCCGGTCTTTAACGAGGTCGAGACGATCCAGCTTCCTTTCCCGTACAACGTGCGCCAGGGCGTGGCGGTCTGGAAGGAGCTCTACTTCGAAGAGGCCCGGTACGAGCCTCGCGAAGAGTGGGATGACCAGCTCAATCGCGGTGCCTACCTGGCCGAGGGTGTCGCGCATTGCGCCGCTTGCCACACGACGCGCAATTCCATTGGCGGACCGGTCGCGGATCAGGCCTATCAGGGCGCGGTGGTCGACGGCTGGTACGCACCGAACATCTCGGGCAGCGTCGACTCGCACCTGAACAAGTTCGACCAGGAAACCCTGACGGCCTATCTCGCGAATGAGCATCCAGATGGCCTCGCTGCCTTCGGCCCGATGTATCAAGTCGCGGATTCCCTGTCGAAAGCCGAGCGCTCTGACGTGGAGGCGATCTCCGCTTACATTCTGAAGCGCGCCGAGGACGATCCCGAGGGCGAAGCCGACGAGGTCGCGGAACTGAGCGAGGATGCGATGGCGCGCGGCGCAGCGATCTACGAAGGGAATTGCCTCTCCTGTCACGGCGATGACGGCATGGGCCGCGACGGGCTCGCGGCGCGCCTTGTGAACAATGGCGGCGTGAATGGCGACAATCCGGTCAACGTCATCAACGTGCTGCTGCAGGGGATCGAGCCGCGCAACGATTGGGGCCAGATGCCGAGCTTCTACGATAGCCTGTCGGACGAAGAGATCGCGGATGTCACCAATTACGTGCGCGCATCCTGGGGCAACGAAGTGCCGCGCCTGGCCACCGCGCTCGACGTGGAGCGGGCACGCGGGGTGGCGCAGCTCGACATGACCGGCGACACGGATCTCACGGCCGCCTGTCCCGTCGTCTCGCTCGAGGGCGTCTCTGACGGCACACGCGACGCAGTGCGCGCGGTTGCGGACGGTCCGGTTCAGGAAGGCGAGCTGCAAGACGCGGTCGCCTCGCTCGAGAACGATTTGTCGGACGCGGAATATACCCGCAAGCTCACCGTCATGACGTCGCTTTACTGCGACGCTCTGGCCGAGCTCGATGCGGATATCTCCGAAGCGGATTTCCGCGAGCGGCAACTGGCCTTCATGAATGAGCTGAACAACGCGATCGCCAACGACGGCTGACCTCGCGCTAAAGACAAGACCGAGGCCGGGCCGCTATTGCGTTCCGGCCTCGGTCCGTTCGGGGTAGCCCGTCATCTCCAGATATCCGCGGCCCGAATGGCTGCCGCTGACCGTCACGGGGCCTTCCCAGTAGGGGAACAGCGTGCCCATCCAGGCCTGAGCATTTAGCGGCTCGGTGGTCACGTTCAGACCCTCGTCGGGTAGCTCCACCCGCCAGCGCACGGGAATATCCCGCCCGGCGACATCCGCCTCCCCAAGCGGCGTCAGCGTTACAGCGCCGTCCCCATAGGGGGTCGGCGTGCCGTCAGGCGCGATCCAGGTGGCCGAATTGTAGTGGCCGCCTTCGGTATCCCGCAGCCCGAACGCCATCAGCTTCGCGCCATTGTCGAAATTGAGCGAGAACCAGTCCCAGCCGCTTTGCGTCTCCGACAGGGGTTGCGACGACCATTCGCGGTCAAGCCAGGCACTCCCGGTGACAGCGACAGCGCCCTCGGGCAGGCTGATGTCCCCGGTCACCTCGTAGAAGGGCTGGGAGTAATAGTAACTTGCCTGGCCCTCGGGAGATTTAACCGAATACCCGTCCTCGCCCTGAAGGACGAGCGGGCCGGATGCGGTGAGGTCGAGCGCGTAGGAAAAGTCGGAGCCACGCGCAGCGAGCGCAACCTCCGACAAAGGATCGGCCTCCTCGGGCGCAGTGGAGCGCAGATGCCAATCGTCGATGAAAGCCTCGAACGGGGCGTCCTCGACACCGGCCTGACCGATCCCGCCGCGCGCCAGCCGCTCCGCCACGAGATGCGTGTCAGCCGAGGTCAGCGCGGCATGACCCATCCAGAGCTGATCCGCTTCCCAACCCTCTGATGTGAGCGGCCGCCGTGCCGACCGGAACAGTGTCCATTGCAAACCGTACTCCGTGCCGTCCGCCGCTTCGAGATTGGCGGTGAGATACCACCATTCGATTCGGTAGGCGGGGTGGGGCAGATGGTCCTTCGGAAACTCAAGCGACCGGTCCGGCGTAACCGCGCCAAAATCGCCGGCTTCGGTTCCGAGCCCCGCGAAGCCTTGGCCGTAAGCCGGGGCGGCGATGAGGAGGGGCACGATCAGAACTCTAGCGATCATTTGCAAAAACACTCACGAGGCGGGACGGAGGCAGGCGATTGAGGCGGATCACAGGCCAGAGACAGGCAAGGCAGGCCGCGATCAGGGCGGCAAGCCCCAGCCAGAGCCATTCGCCTGGGAAATAAAGCATCGGCAAGCGCCAGCCGAAGGCTTCGACATTGACGCGGGCCAGCAGCACCCAGGCGAGGCATAGTCCGACAGGAATGGCGAGCAGCCAGGTCAGAAGCGCGAGGAGCGCCGTGCGCGCGACCTCGAGCTTGCCGAGCGTGCCGGGGCGAAGCCCGAGCGCCCAGACCGGCGCGAGCTGCGGCAGGCGCAGGGTCGAAAGCGTCAGGAGGCTCGTCAGAATGGCAAAGCCCGCAACACCGAGCGTCAGCACGTTGAGTGCGCCCGTCACGAGGAACGTTTGGTCGAAAACGCGCAGTGACAGCTCTTTCACATCCGCCTGGTTCACGACATTGCCGGGCGGAAGGTCGAACTCGTCTCGGATGGCCTGCACCAGCGCCGGCGCCTCGTCGGGCGCGATCCGTATCGCGAACCGCAGGCGCGGGCGATCCGGGAAGCGCGCGCCAAGCGCCTCGAGCCCGACCATCGCCTGAGGCGCGGGGTTGCCATAATCGGAATAGACCCCCGCGACAGGCAGGGACCAGCCGGGCGCGAGTGCAATGGCGTCACCGAGCGCGATCTCCTCGCGCCGCCAGAGCTGCTCGTTGATGAGCGCGGCCTCGCCCGCGGCGATCCGGTCCCACACGTCAGGTTCAGCGGTAAGAAGCGGCCAGTTGTCGCGATAGGTCGGGTGGTCCGCGACGCCGAAGACCTCGCCGGGCTGGCCCGCGAGCGTGACATCCACCGACCAGATCGGCAGGACCGCATCCGCGTAGGGCTCAACAAAGGCGCGCAGCTCGTCCACTTCGGCGGGGGTGCGCGCGGTGACATAGACCTCAGAGGCCAGCCGCTGGTCGAGCCAGCCGTCGAAGGTCGTTCGGAAGGAGCCGACCATCGTGCCGACGCCGACATTGGCTGCAAGCGCGAGGAGCAGCGCCATCAGTGCCAGCGACAAAGCCGGAACCTGCTGGCGCGCATCGGCCAGAACCCATTCAGAGACTGGCCCGCGAGCCAGCGGATCTGCCGCGCGGAGCGTGCCGATCAGGCAGGCGGGCAGGGCCAGTGCCGCGCCGATCAGGAGCGCTGCAAGGCAGGCGAAGGCCGCGATCAGCCCGTCTCCCCAAGCCGCGAGAACCCCGCTTGTCGCCAGCAAGAGCGCTGCGAGCCCGCCCTGAAGGCGCAAGGTTCGTGCGGAGGCCATCGCCCAGGCACGCGGCTGCGCCGGGGCAAGAAGTGGCATCTTCGCAACCCGCCACAGAGCCTGCGCGCCCGCCAGCCCCGCGCCGATCAGGGCGATGGCGAGCGCGGAGGCCGCCCAAAGCGGATCGAAGCCGAGCTGCCCCGAGACATCCGCGCCGTAAAGCCCGCGCAGCGTACCGGCAACGCCCGGCAGAAGCGCCGCCGCGATCGCATAGCCGAGCGCGACGCCGACAGCGCCCGCGAGGAGCGCGATCAGGGCCAGCTCGCCCGCCAGAATAGCCATGAGACGGCGAAGCGGCATTCCGAGCGCCCGCAAGGTGCGGAACGTGCCGCGCCGCTGCTCGAACGCAAGGCCGATGGCGCTTTGCACGATGAAGAGGCCGACAGCGAAGGACAGAAGGCCGAACGCCGTGAGATTGAGGTGAAACGACTCCGTCAGCGCCGCCAGATCGCCTCCGCTTTCTCCCTCGACGAGGCTGAGACCCGTGGCGCCGGTTATCTCCGGCAGACCGAACGGCTGATCCGGGGAGACGGCGAGAGCGGTCAGTGTGTCGATGCCAAGAAGCCGCTGCGCGGTTGCGATGTCGGTCACGACCTCACCGCGCGCGATTCGCAGAACGCCTTGGCGGGGCGGCAGCTCGTCGGCCGCTTCGAGCGCGCGCGCCGTCTCTGGTGAGACCAGCAAGAGCCCGGTCTCGGAGAGAAGTCCGTCAAGCGCCGCCTCATCGCCCGCGATGGACGCCGTGCCGAGGCTCGGCGGGGCAGTCAGCGGATCGAGGCCGCGAATCTCGAGCTGCTGACCCGCGATCTCGATCCGTCCTTCGACGAGCGGGCTGACGAGATAACCCATGCGACGGATGCGGGCGAAATCCTCCAGATCGAGCGTGTCCGACGAGACGAGCCGGTCCGGCACGTCCTGACCGAGCGTCGCCGCGGCGCGATCGTAGCTGGCCCGCGCCTCGGCATTGATCGCCTGCACGCCCGACCAGAGCGCGGTCGCAAGAGCAAGGCCAATGAGGAGCGTTGCCAATTGAACCGGGTGCCGCCGCCAATGTGCCAGGAGCGCGACCAGACCCGCCCGCGTCATGCGATGCGCCCGCGTTCGAGGTGAAGCTGACGGTCCATGCGCGCGGCATGGCGTTCTGAATGTGTGACCATGAGGAAGGCCGCGCCGGTCTCGCGCGCAAGATCGAGCATCAGGTCGAGCACGCGCTCCGCCGTTTCTTCGTCGAGATTGCCCGTGGGCTCGTCGGCCAGCAGCAGCTCCGGCCTGTTGGCGACGGCCCGGCCGATGGCAACGCGCTGTTGCTGGCCGCCCGAAAGTTCTTCGGGATAGCGGTCGAGATATTCTTCAAGGCCGAGCCGCGCGGTCAGTTCTTCGATCCACGCGATATCAAGCCGCCCGGAAAGGCGCGCTTGAAATGCAAGGTTCTGCCGGACGTCGAGCGACGGAATGAGGTTGAGGCTCTGAAAGACAACGCCGATCCGGTCGCGGCGGATCTCGGCGCGTTCGGCTTCGCCAAGACCGTCGAGCCGGGTGCCGGCCAGCGTCACATCCCCGGCGTCGAGGCTGTCGAGGCAGCCCAGACAATGCATGAGGGTGCTCTTGCCCGAGCCGCTTTCCCCGGTGAGGGCCACGGCCTCGCCCGGTTGGACCTCCAGCGAGACGCCCCGCAAGACGTCGATCCGGCCCTCGCGGGTCGCGTATCCTTTTCGGATATCGGTTGCGGATAGCATGTGCCCGGCGGTCTCCTGTCCTTGCAGGGTTCAGCTAGTCGCCTTGCGTTGCGGGGCAACGCGACAGAATGTTCACCTTTGTTCGAGCTGGTCCCCGGCGTGACAGTCGATCCAGGCACGGACCGTGTCGAGCCGGGTGCGTGCGATCGGCACGGTCTGGCCGTTCGCCAGCACCATGATGTGCCGCGATCCCTCGCGCCGCACCGGGCCGATGGCGCGGCGGGCCACCCAGAAAGACCGGTGTGGCTGCACGCCCTCATCCTCGCGGGTCTGGGCGATGATGTCGCCAAGCCGGGCGCGCCGCGTCATCGAGCGTCCGTCGAGCGTGATCTCCACGTGGTGTTCGCGCGCCTCCAGCATCAGGATCTCGCTGAGGCCGAAGCGATCGCTGCCGATGATGACCTCGCGGCATTCGGGCGTCGCTGTGATCTCTGGTACCGGGGGCGTCGCGGCGGGTCGTGGTTCAGGTGTTTGCGGCCGTGCGAAGTGACGCCGCGCGTAGTCAGGATAGGCGTAGATGAAGAAGAGGCTGTCGTACAGGATCGCAAGTACGAGAAATTGCACGACATTCATCGTCGTGAAGATATTCGTGGGGGAGGCGGCAAAGATCAGGACAATGACCTGCCCGCCAAGCGCGGCGAGCATTGCGATCGGCAAGCTGAGACACAAGGTCGGCAACCGCGGCAAGCTCGGGCCGAAGAGCGCGCGCAATCCCGCGAGGACGAAAAGAAACGTGGCAACTGCCACGGCCGTCATCGCCATATAGAGGAAAAGGGCGATGCCAGCGGAGAAAGAGGCTCCGAAGGCCGCAGGATCCATCAAGTGCAGAAGCAACGCACACAACACGAAGAACGGCATGCCCCTGCGAGACAGGACGACAATAAAGAGCCGATTGATCGTGGTATCTATGTGGGAGCCAAAGCTGTCGACCAGCCGAATACGTTTATGAACAATGGCGAACACTAAGCAAACCTGGCTGCTGATTACTTACCAAAAACAATGAATAACGTGATATGGGGATGAACGTTGTCTTTAAAGGATATTCGTTGCGTCATCATACGACTTTAGGACCGCGGTCTGGTAAAGTGAGGGCGCGCGCACTCGTTTCAAACATGTCAAAAGCAGGTTTCGGACAGCCTAATGCCTGACCGGAAAAATGCCTCCGTTCTGCTTCCGAAACTGCTTGACGGCATCGCGGCACCCGCCTAGAACGCGCGGCACGTCCGGGGGCACCGGGCGGGCAGCGGGCGGTTGTAGCTCAGTTGGTTAGAGTACCGGCCTGTCACGCCGGGGGTCGCGGGTTCGAGCCCCGTCAACCGCGCCACGCTGTCCCCATGAGTGCCCCGAGGCGCAATGCGCGGTTGTAGCTCAGTTGGTTAGAGTACCGGCCTGTCACGCCGGGGGTCGCGGGTTCGAGCCCCGTCAACCGCGCCACTTTTCTCACGGTACTGACAAGACATGACTGCCTTCGGGGCAGGGTGTCTTCCTGCACTGACATCTGTGCTTCGGACACGAAAAAGGCACCCGAAGGTGCCTTGTTTCCGACCCGCCTTCATGAGGACGGGTATGATTGCCGCGCGCTGTCAGCTGCCCCAGCTGCGCACGGGCCCGCAATCCATGTGCACGAAGTTCGATCCCGAGTAGCGACCGACACCGCCGGCGCGGCATGCCGCGGCTGCCTTGGCCATCTGGTTCACGGAACGGGAGTTCAGTCGAAGATCCGCCGCCTCGCCGCGAAGGTGGCGCGAATTCTTCGCCACACCCGAAGACCGGCTGCGAAGCATCGTGTTGGTTTCGGGGCTGCGGTAGCCGGAGATCAGTAGGTAAGGCTCATCGGCATCGAGCAGGTTGTGCGAAGCGGCCATGATGTCGATCGTGCGCAGATCGATGCCTTTGACCTTGTTGTTCCGCCAGTCCCGCATGAAGAAATTGATCTCTTTCACGGCGTCGGCGATGTAATCGCCGTCCACCCAGTAGATCATTTCCAGCCGCTCACCAGTGCGCGCGGAGTACATCTTGATGCGTCGGATATCACCACCGCCCCGCAGGAACCCTGCGGCGTTTGCGAACGTTGGTGCGGCGGTGATGGTCGTCGCGGCGAAGGCCTGCAAAAGGCCGCGGCGGGTGAGCCCGCCAGAGCGTACGTCGTTCATCGGAAAGCCTGTCCCGTTTTCTGTCCTGTAATGCGCACCTCGTTGGGTGCGCCTGCCATCTTCCCCCAGATGTCCTAAGATTTATTGCACAGGGTTCCTTGTGTCGGAAGGCCGGAGTCCGAATTCGTTCCAATCGACAACGGGATTCGGCGAAAAATTGCTCAAATTCGCCTCCCGTTGCTCATTTGCATCGGTCGTTGCGGCGCGGTGACGGCATCGCAATTGTTACGGAAACTTTCGGGCTCGTGGAGGATTGTGAATAGACATCAACGGGTTTGCGGCATCAACTGTCGCAGTCCGAACCGAGTTCTGTCCGAGGATCGCCCCATGTTTTTCCCTGCCCGCGGCCGTCATCTTCTCGCCTGCGCCGCCCTTGTCGCCGCGATGGGCGCCGGACTTCCCGGACCTGCAAGCGCCCAAGTCACCGCGTTCAAGCAGGCGGTGGCCGAGGAAGTCGCCGAGCAGGATGGTCTCAATGCCTTCTATCGCAACCGCGATTTCGCCCCGGTCTGGACCGGCGCGGACGAGGTGCATCGTCATCGCCGCGCGATGCTTATCGACGCGATGCGAAACGTCTCCTCGCACGGGATTCCGGCCGCGCGCCATGATGCCGATGAACTGTTTGCCATGTTGCGGGCTGCCGATACGCCGCGCGAGCGGGGCGAGGCGGATGTCGCGATGTCGATGGCCTACCTGCGCCTCGCCAACGATTTGCAGAGCGGCATTCTCGATCCGCGCCGCGTGGTCAGCGGGATCAAGCGCGATCCGGCCACGCGCAGCCCCGAAGAGCTTCTCGCGCGGCTCGAAGCCGAAGATCCGCGCACGCTCTTCCGGTCACTGGCGCCGCAAAGCCCCGAATATGTGCGCTTGATGGCGGCACGCGTGAAGCTCGAAGAGCAGCGCGCGCGCGGCGGCTGGGGCGCGCCGGTGCGCGCGTCCAAGCTCGAGCCCGGCATGAGCGGGCAGGCCGTCGTCGATCTGCGGAACCGCCTCGTGGCGATGGGATATCTGGGGCATACCTCGACCGCGATCTACGATGCGGCGATGGAAAAGGCCGTGCGCGACGTGCAATCCGATCTCGGCCAGACCATCGACGGGATCGCCGGCCCGGAGACGCTCGATGCGATCAACAAGAGCGTCGATGACCGCCTGAAATCGGTCATCGTCGCGATGGAGCGCGAGCGCTGGATCAACATGCCCGGCGGGCTCGGCGAGCGTCACATCAAGGTGAACCTCACCGATTACCACGCACGGATCTATGACAACGACAAGCTCACCTTCGAGACCCGCGCGGTGATCGGATCGCAGGATTCGGACCGGCAGACGCCGGAGTTCTCGGACGTGATGGAGCACATGGAGATCAATCCGAGCTGGTATGTCCCGCGCTCGATCGTCGTGAACGAATACCTGCCGATGCTGCGCCGCAACCCGTACGCGGTCAGCCATCTCGAGATCACGGATCGCAATGGGCGGCAGGTGAACCGCGGCCGGGGCTTCTCGCAATACAGCGCGTCGTCCTTCCCGTTCTCCATGCGCCAGCCACCGGGCCCGAAGAATGCGCTGGGCTCGGTAAAGTTCATGTTCCCGAACCGCTACAACATCTATCTTCACGACACACCTTCGCAGAACCTCTTCTCGCGGACCGTGCGGACCTTTTCGCATGGCTGCGTCCGGCTCGACGACCCGCATGAATTTGCCCATGCGCTTCTGGCGGTGCAGGAAGACGATCCGGTCGGCTTCTTCGAAGCACGCCTGCGGACCGGTTCGACCCAGCGTGTCGTCCTTGAAAAGCAGGTGCCCGTTCATCTGATCTACCGCACGGCCTTCACAGACGCGAAGGGCCGCACGCAATTCCGTGACGACGTCTACGGGCGCGACGCGGCGATCTGGCGGGCGCTCGAGGCGGCAGGGGTTTCGCTGGGCGGTCTTCGCAGCTAAACCTCCGGGCAAGTTTCCGGAGGATCCATGCCCGATTTTACCCTAGCAGAAATCGCCGCCTCCCTTGGTCTGACGGCCGCGGGCGACGGCGACATCCGGATCGCGGGCGTCGCGGAGCCCGAGACATGCCCGGCCGATCACCTCGCGCTGGCGATGAAGCCGGAATATGCCGAGGCGCTCACACGCGGGGACGCGCGCGCCGCGATGATGTGGGACGGCGCGGACTGGCAGAGCTACGGTCTGGACGGGGCGATCCTCGCCAAGCGTCCGCGTTTCGCATTGTCTGGCCTTTCTGCGACGATGGATCCCGGGCAGGGCTACTCGACCGGCATTCACCCGATGAGCGACGTGCATCCCGAGGCGGAACTCGCGCCCGATGTGACGGTCGCCGCTTTCAGCGTGATCGGCCGCGGGGCGAAGATCGGGGCAGGGTCCGTGATCGGCCCGCAGGTGCATATCGGCGCTGAGACTGAGATCGGTCCGGGCGCGCTGATCCATGCCGGTGCCCGCATCGGCGCGCGCTGCACGATCGGTGCGAATTTCATCTGCCAGCCCAACGCGGTGATCGGCGGCGACGGCTTCTCCTTCGTCACGCCCGAGCCGTCGACGGCAGAGAAGGCGCGCGCGGCGCTCGGCGAAAGCGGAGAGGCGACAGGCCAGCCCTGGGCGCGGATCCATTCGCTGGGCGGCGTCACGATCGGCGACGATGTGGAGGTCGGCGCGAACAGCACCATCGACCGAGGCACCGTGCGCGACACGCGGATCGGGTCCGGCACGAAGATCGACAGCCTCGTTCAGATCGGCCACAATTGCATCATCGGCGAGCATTCCCTTCTGTGCGGCATGGTGGGGATCGGCGGCTCGACCGAGATCGGCTCCTTCGTGGTGCTCGGTGGACAGACGGGCGTCAGCGACAATATCCGCATCGGTGACAATGTTGTCTGTGGCGGTGCAACGGTTGTCTTGTCCTCGATCCCGGCGGGGCGCGTGATGCTGGGCTATCCGGCGACGAAGATGGACAGCCAGATCGAGATCTTCAAAGCCATGCGCCGGCTGCCGCGGCTCGTGCGGGATGTCGCAGAACTCCGAAAGACGGTTTCAAAGGACCGAAAGACCGACTAAATCGCGGATCAGCAAACCGGGACCGGGACTGTGCAGATGGACGTGAAGACACGGGTAATCGAGATCCTTGCCGAACAGGCAGTGCTAGACCCTTCGGATGTGCGCGAGGATATGACGCTCGAGGAACTCGGGATCGACTCCATGGGGCTCGTTGAATCGATCTTCGCCATCGAGGAGACCTTCGACATCTCGGTGCCTTTCAACGCCAACGAACCCGGTGAGAGCGAGTTCGACATCTCGTCGGTTGCCAAGATCATCGAGGGCGTGAAGCACCTGCGCAAGCAGCAAGCCTCGTGAAACGCGTCGTCATCACCGGGGCGGGCACGATCAACGCGCTTGGGCGCGATGTGCCGGCGACCCTCGAGGCGATGCGGGAGGCCCGTTCGGGTATCGTCCCGCTCATCATGCGGGATCGCGAGCGTCTGGCGGTACAGATCGGAGGGCAGGTGCAAGGCTATGAGCCGGAAGAGCGGTTCAATCGTCAGCAGATCGCGCTTTATGATCGCTATACCCAGTTCACGCTTCTCGCCGCAGAGGAGGCCATCGCGCAATCGGGCCTCAAGTTCGACGGCGAGCTTGCCTCGCGGGCAGGGGTCGTTCTCGGCACATCCGGCGGCGGTCTGACCACGCAGGACGAGAATTACCGGGCCGTCTACGAAGAGGGCAAGAACCGGGTGCATCCCTTCGTCGTGCCGAAGCTGATGAACAACGCCGCCTGCTCTCATGTCTCGATGCAGTACAATATCAAGGGACCGAGCTTTACCGTCGCCTCGGCTTGCGCGTCGTCGAACCACGCGATGGGCCAGGCGTTCTGGTTCGTCCGTTCGGGCATGGCGCCGGTGATGGTCACGGGCGGCTCGGAATCGATGCTGTGCTTCGGCGGGATCAAGGCCTGGGAGGGGCTGCGCGTGATGTCGAAGGACGGCTGCCGCCCGTTCTCTGCCAATCGCAACGGCATGGTGCAGGGCGAAGGCGCGGGGATCTTCGTCTTCGAAGAGTACGAGCACGCGCGTGCGCGGGGCGCGGAGATCCTGGCCGAGGTCGTCGGGGCGGCGATGTCCGCCGATGCCGCCGATATCGTGATGCCCTCGAAGCAAGGTGCGGCGCGGGCGATCAAGGGCGCGCTGTCGGATGGCCGGGTCAATCCCGCCGAGATCGGCTATATCAACGCCCACGGCACCGGAACGGCTGCCAACGACAAGACCGAATGTGCTGCGGTCGCCGATGTCTTCGGGCCGCATGCGGACGATCTGATGATCTCGTCGACCAAGTCGATGCACGGACATGCCATCGGCGGGACCGGCGCGATCGAGCTTCTCGCCTGCATCATGGCGCTGCGCGACGGCGTGATCGCGCCCACGATCAATTATGAAGAGCCGGATCCCGAATGCGCGCTCGATGTCGTCCCGAACGAGGCGCGCGAGGCCAAGGTGACGGCCGCGCTCTCGAACGCCTTCGCCTTTGGCGGGCTGAACGCCGTGCTGGCGCTTCGGGCCGTGTGAAGATGCGGAGCGGGCGGCGGGGCCGCCCGCGCCTCTCTGGCGGGCTGATCGTGCCGATCATCCCGCGGGCGAGGGGGCTTTCTGCCCCCTCGCGCTCCCCCGCCGGTATTTGGGCCAACCCAAAGAGGAAAGAGGGCGCGGGTTTCGAGTGTCGCGCGTCTCGGCTAGGGTTCGGGCTGTGAGCGGGTTCGGAGGGGTCATGCCGCGAGATCTGACAGGGTTGACGAGGCCGGAGATCGGCGGTGCCGCGCGGCCCGGTCTCTGTACAGATTGCGGGATCAGCCGCATCGGGGATGGCCGCGCCTGCGGACGGGCCTGCCAGTTCATTCAGCCTGATTATCCCGCTCTCGAGGCCGAGGTGCATGGCCGCGCGGCGCAGGGCGAGGGCGACGAGGCATTCTTCGGCGTGACGCAGGCGATGTGGCGCGCTCGGCTCGACCCGCCTGCCGAGGGCGCGCAATGGACCGGTATCGCCTCGGGCCTAGGCGCTGCCCTCCTTCGGGACGGCGCGGTCGACGCGGTGATTTGCGTGGCGCCCGATCACGAGGACCGCTGGAAGCCTGTCCCCGTCATCGTGACCGATCCCGAGGACATGGCACGGTGCCGGGGCATGCGGATGGGCTATGCGCCGCTCCTCGCGGCGCTCAAGCCCGCGCGCGAGGCCGGGCATCGGCGGGTCGCGGTCATCGGCATTCCCTGCCAGGTCTACGCCTTGCGCGCGCTTGAGGCTGAGTTCGGCTTCGACGAGATCAGCGTCATCGGCACACCCTGTTCGGACAATACGACGACCGAGAATTTCCACGCGTTTCTCGAGCGGCTCGATCCCTACCCGGAGACGATCAGCTACCTCGAATTCCGTGCCGATTACCGGGTCGAGCTGCGCTTCGATGACGGGCGTCCTGCGCGCACCATCCCGTTCCTGAAGCTGCCGCTCTCGGATCTGCCGGCGGATTTCTTCCCGATGACCTGCAAGACCTGCGTCGATTACACGAATCGGCTGGCGGACGTGACCGTGGGCTACATGGGCGGTGACGGCCAGCAATGGCTGATCGTGCGAAACGCGCGCGGAGCTGCGCTCCTCGAGCGGTTGGGCGACAGGCTGGTGCGAAACGCGCCTTCGTCGAAGGGTAAGCGCCACGCTGCGGTCGAAGGGTTTCGGCAGAATACCGAAGCTGCGGCGGGCGGTCTGCCGCTTCGGCGCATGCCGGGTTGGCTGAGGCCCATCGTGGCTTTCCTGCAGCCGCGGATCGGGCCGCGCGGGCTCGAGTTTGCCCGCGCCCGCGTGGATATGAAGGCGATCGAGACGATCCTTCATCTGCGCCGCGCCCATCCTGCGAAGATCAAGAACATGGTGCCGGATCATGTCTGGCGGCTGGCGGCGCGTTACGGGATCGAGCCTCGGGACGGCGAGCGGCGCTGACCCTTTCCTGGCGGCGTTCTATGGCGTAGCGATTGTGCGGATCAGGCGGGGTGAGGGCAGCAGATGATTCCGGTAACCGACATGGCTGGCCAGAAGGTCGGCATTCTGGGCCTCGGGCGTTCGGGTCTTTCGGCCGCGCGCGCGCTGCAGGCTGGCGGCGCCGAGCCCGTGCTTTGGGATGACAACCCCGACGCGCGTGCCCGCGCCGAGGCCGAAGGCTTTGTCGTGGAGCAGCTGGGCTCGGCGCGTGCGATGCAGGAGATCGCGCTTCTCGTCGTCTCTCCGGGCATCCCGCATCTCTATCCCGAGCCCAATCCCGTAATCGCGGCGGCCTGGGAGGCGGGCGTGCCCGTCGATAACGATATCGGGCTCTTTTTCCGTGCGCTGGGCCACGGCGAATGGGCCGCTTTCGACAGCCCGCCGAAGGTCGTGGCGGTGACGGGCTCGAACGGGAAATCGACGACCTCGGCGCTGATCCATCACATCCTCGAGGAAGCAGGAAAGCCCGTGGAGCTTGCGGGCAATATCGGCCGCGGAGTGCTCGATGTCGATCCGCCCGAGGACGGCGCGGTGATCGTGCTCGAGCTGTCGTCCTACCAGGCCGAACTTGCCCGTGCGCTGACGCCGGATATCGCGGTTTTCACGAACCTGACGGCGGATCACCTCGACCGGCATGGCGGTCTCGGGGGCTATTTCGCGGCCAAGCGCCGGCTCTTCGCCGAAGGCGGGCCGGACAGGGCGGTGATCGGCGTCAACGAGCCCGAGGGGCGCTTTCTCGCCAACCAGATCGCGACCGCGCCTGGCGATGACCGGCTGATCCGCATCTCCTCGGGCACGAAGCTGGGAGGGCCGGGCTGGCAGGTCTTCGCGAAAAAGGGGTTCCTGACCGAATGGCGCAAGGGAAAGCAGATTGGCTCCATCGACCTGCGCGAGGTGGCTGGGCTGCCGGGCGCGCATAACCATCAGAATGCTTGCGCGGCCTACGCCGCGACACGCGCACTGGGGCTCGGTCCGCGGCAGATCGAGGCGGCCATGAAGACCTTCGAGGGGCTGCCGCATCGCAGCCAGATTGTCGCGCGCGAGGGCGGTGTGACATTTGTCAACGACAGCAAGGCGACGAATGTCGATTCTGCTCTGAAGGCGCTCTTGGCCTTTGATCGGATCCGCTGGGTCTGCGGCGGGTTGATGAAGGAAGGGGGCCTTTCGGCATTGGAGCCCGGGCTCGCGCATGTGTCGAAGGCTTACGTGATCGGACGTGAAGCCGCGCAATTCGCGCTGGGTCTCACGGGTACCGAGGTCGAGATCTGCACCGATATGGCGCGTGCCGTCGAGAAGGCCGCGGCGGATGCGGAGCCCGGCGAGACCGTTCTTCTTGCACCTGCGGCGGCGAGCTTCGATCAATACGACAATTTCGAAAAGCGGGGCGAGGATTTCGCGGCTCAGGTCGCCCGCGTGCTCGGGCGCTGACGCAGCCGGTCGAGATGTCCGGCGGCCAATGCCTCGGGATGCACCGCGCCAAGCTGGGCAGGCACGCTCTTCAACTGCAGAAGTCGCGCGATGGCGAAGCGATGCGCGGCGCCGCCAGAGCGCATGAGCGTGCCGTCCCGCGCGATGTGGACGAGAATGCCCCCATGTTCGCGGCGGTAGCGGTCAGGCGTCTCTGAGCGCGGTTTCAGCCCCTCGCGCTTGGCATATTGCCAGAGTTTGTCGAGCCGGGCGTAGCGGGCATCGAGGTCGGCGCGGGAGGTGAGCCCATCGGGTCTCTTGCCTTCGGCGATTTCGCGCAGGAGCCGCGCATAGATCGGGGTTTCCGACCAAGGCACTCCCTCGACGAAGTGCAGACGGCAGGATTGGGCCTTGTCGCTTTCCTTGATCGGGCTGCGGTCGAGATCCCAGTCGCCGGCGACGACCTGTCCCGAATTGTGCCGGCGCAGCGACAGGCGCTTGCCGCCGGTATAGGCATGGTTCACCTGCATCGGATCGACCCAGATGCATTCGTCGCTTTGCGGCGCGCCCGCACCGAAGCGCAGCCGATTCCAGGCGTCGCGCAGGGTTTTCTGCGGCACCTGCGCCTCGATCGCGCGGGAGAGGTCGTGAAACCAGGATTGGTGAGCCAAATCTGCCATGACGACAGATTTGTAACGTGCGGGTGACAAAATCAAGCGCATCGGACTGCGCGCATCGCAAAGGCGTTACCGTTTCGTCATCTCTGCGATGGCTTGTCCCGCGGCCCAGCCCGAGGACCAGGCCCATTGGAAATTGTATCCGCCGAGCCAGCCGGTGACGTCGGCGGCCTCTCCGATGATGTAGAGGCCGGGACACCGCGCCGATTCCATTGTCTTCGACGAAATCGCATCGGTCGCCACGCCGCCCAGCGTCACCTCGGCCGTGCGATAGCCTTCCGATCCGCCGGGCGTCACCGCCCAGGTCTTGAGCGCATCGCTCAGCGCAGCGATCCGGGCATCGGAAAGATCCCCGAGGCGCTCGGTCAGGCCAAGACCTGGGGCCAGATGCTCGACAAGCCGCTGCGGCAGGTGCCGCGCAAGCTCGGTTGCGATCTGCTTCTTGCCATCGCTTCTGCGTTTCTCGGTCAGGATCGCGGCGATGTCGGTCGCTGGCAGTAGATCCAGCGTGACCGCATCTCCTTCGCGCCAATAGCTCGAGATCTGAAGGATCGACGGTCCTGAAAGCCCGCGATGCGTGAAGAGCAGTGCCTCGTCGAACGAAGTGTCGTTGCAGCTCGCGAGCGCCTGCGTCGCGACACCCGAGAGCGGCTTGAACCGGCCATCCGGAAAGGTAAGCGGGACGAGGGCAGGGCGCGTTTCGGTGATCTCGTGGCCGAACTGGCGGGCGATGTCATAGGCGAGGCCGGTCGCACCCATCTTGGGGATGGATTTGCCACCCGTGGCAAGCACCAGGTTCTCGGCGCGGCACGTGATCTGCCGGCCCTCGCGCAAGAGCGTCACGACGAAACGCCCATCCACATGATCGACGCTTTTGACCTCGGTTGAGAGCCAGAGCTGTGCGCCCGCCCGCTCGATGTCGGCGCGGAGCATCGCGATGATCTCTTTCGCGCTGCCATCGCAAAAGAGCTGTCCGAGCGTCTTCTCGTGCCAGGCGATCCCGGCCTCCGAGACGCGCGCGATGAAGTCCCATTGCGTGTAGCGCGACAGGGCCGATTTGTGAAAATGCGGGTTTCTGCCGAGAAAGCGCTCGAAGCGGATGTCGAGATTGGTGAAATTGCAGCGCCCGCCACCGGAGATGCGGATTTTCTCGCCCGGGGCTTTGGCATGGTCTACGACAAGCGTGCCGGGCCCGGCATGGGCCGCGCACATCATGCCGGCTGCACCGGCTCCGAGGATCAGGGTTCTTGTCTCCATGTCGCGCGGAAAGCACGGAGGGCGGGTTTTCGCAAGTCCGCCTCTCAGTGCGCCTTTTCGGCACGGCAGGGTTTGCTAGGCTTTGGATAGAAGCGCCAGCATAGGCGCGCGAGAGCAGGTTCGGTTCCAGGTGAACGTCACGGTTCGCAGCACATCGCCCGTCGAGGCGCTTGTCTTCATTCCGGATCACGGGATGACGTCACGGCTTTTTGCAGCGCAGATCGACGCCCTGTCGCTGGAACGGCCCGTCACGGTGGCTTTGCCGATCGGCGGTGAGCGGATCGAGGAGATCGCAACGCGGCTTCTGCCGCATCTTCCGCAGCGCATGGCGTTGATCGGGCAGGGGCTCGGCGGGGCGCTGGCGCTCGAGCTTCAGCGGCGCGCGCCCGACAGGGTCTCGCGGCTCGGGCTGATCGCGACCTCGCCCTTTTCAGAGACACCGCCAGAGGCGGCCGAGCGCGAGACACGGATGATCGCGCTGCGCGCCCGCCGCGTGGCCGAGTGGCTGTCACAGGAATACCCGCCCGGCGCGATTGCCGCACCGCAGGCCCGCTCGGCGCTCCGGGCGGAACTTCTCGCCCAGGCCGAGGCGCTCGGTCCCGAGACGATCCTGGCGCAAGCGCGCGCACTTCAACGCAGGCGCGATCTGCAAGGCAATCTCCGACGCTGCCTTGCGCCC
Organism: Roseivivax sp. THAF30; assembly: GCF_009363575.1. NCBI lineage: Bacteria > Pseudomonadati > Pseudomonadota > Alphaproteobacteria > Rhodobacterales > Roseobacteraceae > Roseivivax > Roseivivax sp. THAF30. The sequence continues at coordinate 1,254,627 of NZ_CP045389.1, forward strand.
ATCGCGATCATCGCAGGCGCTGCAGACCCGCTTTGCTCGACACGGCGTCTGAACGTGATGGAAACGCTGGCCCCCGCGGCGAAGCTGCATCTCGTCGAGGGAGCGGGCCATTTCCCGACACTGGAAGCGCCCGAGACGATGCTGGCGCTGTTCCGCAGCCTTCTCGCCCAGCCTCTCGTTCTGCGCTGACGCGCCGGGGCCATTGACCCCGGCGGCGTCGCCCCCTATCGCAAGCACTCGCGCGGAGGGCCGGACGGTCGCTCCGGTCGGGGAAACCCGGCCGGGGAGGAAAGTCCGGACTCCCCGAAGCAACGGTGCCGGGTAACGCCCGGGCAGGGCAACCTGACGGAAAGCGCCACAGAGAACAGACCACCGCCGGTGCGCCGGCGGCCAGGGTGAAACGGTGGGGTAAGAGCTCACCGGGGCGGTGGCAACACGGCCCGCATGGCAAGCCCCACCGGGAGCAATGCCGCATAGGGACCCCGCGCGGGCTGATCCTTTCGGGGATATCGCCGCAGGGCCGCTTCGGCCCGAGGGGTCCGGGTTGGCAGCAGGAGCCGGATCGCGAGGTCCGGCCAAGATGAATGATCGTCTGGGGCGGGTTCGCCCGCCCGACACAGAATCCGGCTTACAGGCCCTCCGCGCGAGATTTTGGGGCCCGGCCCGGTTGACTTGTCCGCCCGGCTGCGTAATAGGCGGGCCTCAAAGATTTTCACGGGAGCGCCATACCCTGCGCGCCCGTCCGAAGGAGACGACACGATGGCGAAGCCGACGACGATCAAGATCCGCCTGAACTCGACGGCGGGCACGGGCCACTTCTACGTGACCAAGAAGAACGCCCGCACGATGACCGAGAAGATGACGATCCGGAAGTATGACCCGGTCGCGCGCAAGCATGTCGAGTACAAGGAAGGCAAGATCAAGTAATCTGCCTGAATTTTGGAAGTTTGGAACGCCGCGCCTTTGGGACGCGGCGTTTTTCATGATCGGGTCACGGTTCGCTCCCTATCTTTGGGCTCCAGTGAACCGGAATTTTAGTTATGACTTTGCTCGAATCAGTTTCGATCCGGCGGGCGCAGGGCTCTGATTTCCCGGCGGTCGACCGCTTGTTCTCAACCTCCTACCCGATCCTATTGCGCGAAGCCTATGACGAGGAAACCTGCGTGAAGGCGCTGCCGATCATCGGGCGGGCGCAGCCGGACCTCGTGCGGTCGGGATCCTTTTTCCTCGTTCTGCGCGGTGCGCTTCTCGTGGGTGCGGGCGGCTGGACGCTCGAGGCGCCGGGCACCGGGGACATCTCGCCCGAGACGGGCCATGTTCGGCATGTGGTCACCCATCATCGCCACCAGCGGCATGGCGTCGGTCGGCGGCTGCTCGATTATATCATGCTGCATGCGCAGGGGCAGGGCGTCCGGCGTCTGTGCTGCTATTCCACGCTCAACGCGGTGCCGTTCTACGCTGCGATGGGGTTCACGGCGGAGCGTGACGTGACGCTGCCGCTCGCGGGCTCCGTGCCGTTCCCGGCTGTCCGGATGAGCGCGACGCTTTGATTTCAACTCCACTCACGAAGAAAAAAAAGGCCGCCCCGAGGGGCGGCCTTCCTGTGTCTAGGCTGGCGCGAGAATTACTCGCGCTGGCCGAAGAGCTGCAGCAGGAACATGAACATGTTGATGAAGTCGAGATAGAGACGCAGTGCGCCCATGATCGCCGACTTGCCGAGCCACTCGCTGTCGCCGTGGCGGGCATGCTCGATGTACTCGTTCTTGATCGACTGCGTGTCATACGCAGTCAGGCCCGCGAAGATCAGCACGCCCAGCACCGACACCGCGAAGTAGATCGCGGGGCTTTGCAGGAAGATGTTGACCAGCGAGGCCACGACGAGCCCGATCACACCCATCATCAGGAAGGTGCCCCAACCTGACAGATCTTTCTTCGTGGTGTAGCCCCAGAGCGAGAGACCCGCGAAGGAGATCGAGGTGATCAGGAACACCTGCGCGATGGAAATGCCGGTGAAGGCAACGAAGATCCAGCTAAGCGACAGGCCCATGATCGCCGCGAAGGCGTAGAAGAAGGTCTGTGCGCCCGCAGCGGACAGGCGATTGATGGCTGCGCCAAAGGCGAAGACCATGATCAGCGGTGCGAACATCACGATCCAGCCGAGGATGTTCGGCTGCAGAGTCTCGGGATCGCGGAAGATACCGAGAAGCTCGGGGCTGGAGCCGACGGCCCATGCCACAAGGAACGTGAGGAACATGCCCACGGACATCGTGCCGTAGACCTTGTTCATATGAGCGCGCAGGCCCTCATCGATCTGAGCCGAACGCGCACCGGCTGCGGCGCCGGTCCGAACGGTTCTGTAGTCAGCCATTAATCCCTCCGAATTGAATGATAATCCGGCAGGATCCGCCGGAGTTCTGCTCAAATATCGGCACTCTCCAGGCGCTTTTCAAGAATTTCCGGAGGCGCTTGACGGAAACAATCTGACATCTTTGCGAGCAGATCACGCGGCGCTCACGACGGCGGGGTCAGCGCATGCGCGCGGAGGCGCTCGTAATACGGCATCGCAGCCTCCGCCGTGCGCGCGAAATCGCCCTGCAGATGCGGAAGCGGCCCCTCCTGTCCCGCAAAGCCGCTCGATCGGTGAACGGCGTGGTACCAGACGGGCGCCCAGACGCCATCGTAAGACTTGGGACCGATAGGCCAGCCGAGCATCGATTGCATAAATGCGATATTCAGGCGGTCGCAGAGTAAACGCAGAATGGCTTCAGGATTCTGCCTTATGTCATTGGAATCGATGATAAAGGGTATCTCTTTATTCGCTTCTGAGACGCGATCGAACAGCTCGGCTTGTTGTACAAAACCAATATCTGACAATTCCGCGGCCTCATACTTCGAGGCAAAGCTCGCCATGACGCGCGCGGGGTGACGGATCAGGAAAACGTTGGTCACATCCTCGATCCAGTCACGTGGCATGTCCGCGATCATGTGCTGACACATATGTTTTTGATAGAACAAAGGCTTGTCGCTCGAAGTTGGAGCGACGCAGGCCGCAGCGACGCGAGCGGGATCGGTTTCTCCCGCGGCGATGATCTCGTCGCGCATGGGATGGGCGAGGCCGGTGCGCGCAAGGTAGGCCGCGTAGAACGGCTCATCCCAAACCGCGCAATCGCCCCGCGCCGCGAAGGCGTACATCAGCGCGGTGGAGAGATTGCGCGGTCCCGACCACATCGCGATATTCATGCGCCGACCATGTCCTTGTAGGCGGCGCGGATACGCTCCGTCACAGGGCCGATCTCGCCCGTTCCGATCTTGCGTCCATCGATCTCGCTTACCGGTGTCTGCGCCCCGAAGGAGCCCGTCAGGAAGGCCTCGTCCGCAGAATAAGCCTCTACCAGGGAATAGTTTTTCTCGAGGACCGGGATGTCTTCCCTTCGGCAGATCTCGATCACCGCGGCGCGGGTGATCCCGTTCATGCAGTAATCGCCCGTCGAGGTCCAAACCTCGCCCCGCCGCACGATGAAGAAGTTGCAGGCATTCGTCGTGTTCACGAAGCCATGGATATCGAGCATCAGCGCCTCGTCCGCGCCGGCCTTCTCGGCCGCAATACATGCGAGGATGCAGTTGAGCTTCGAATGACTATTGAGCTTGGGATCCTGGCTCATCGGCAGACCGCGGATATGCGGCACCGTGGCAAGCCGGATCGGACGGGGCAGAGCGGGGCGCGAATGCTCCATCACGATCACGAAGGTCGGCCCGCGCGTCGAGAGGGCGGGATGCTGGAATGGGCGCGCCTTCACGCCGCGCGTGACCATGAGCCTTGCATGAGCATCGGTCTGCATCCCGTTGGCGTCCCGCGTCTTTTCAAGACGTGCGATCACTTCGTCGCGGCTCAGCCCGATATCGAGGTCGATGGCTTTCGCCGCCTCGAACAGTCGATCCATGTGCCTGTCGAGAAACGCCCAGCGCCCGTTGTAGAGGCGCATTCCCTCCCACACACCGTCGCCGAGCATGAAGCCGGAATCGAAGACGGAGACCTTCGCGTCGGCTCGGGGCACCAGCCCATCATCGACCCAGATCAGCACGTTTTCGTTGCGCGCATCCTCTTCGGCCTGGTGTGTGAACGTGTCCGCCGGCATCGGATTATGCGCTTTCGGCGACCTGGATCACCACCTTGCCGGTCGATTTGCGGAGCCGCAAAAGTTCAAGCCCCTCCTCGGCGCGATCGAGCGACAGCAGGTGGCTGACATGTGGTTTGAGCTTGCCTTCGGCATACCAGCCGAAGAGCGTGCGGAGGCTCTCCGTGACCACCTCGGGGCGGAACGCAAGGTAGCCGCCCCAGTAAACCCCGAGAACCGCAAGGTTTTTTACCAGAAGATGGTTCGCCTTGATCTCCGGGATATCTCCGGAGGCGAACCCGATTGGCAAGAGCCGCGCTTCGGGGTTGCAGGCGCGGAAGGCCGCCTTGAATTGATCACCGCCGACCGGATCGTAGACCACGTCCGCGCCGCCCGCCGCCTTGACCTCTGCGCGCAGGTCTGCGGTTTCCGCATCAATCAGAATGTCCGCACCAGCGGCTTCCGCAACGGCCAGCTTGTCGGCGCCCCGCGCCGAGGCGATGACCCTGGCGCCCATGAGCTTGCCGATCTCGACCGCCGTCAGCCCGACGCCGCCCGCGGCTCCGAGCACGAGAAGCGTCTCGCCCGGCTGGATCCTCGCGCGATGGTCGAGCGCGAGATGGCTCGTGCCATAGGCAATGAGGAAGGCGGCCGCATCGGCCGAGGGCATCGCATCCGGCAGCACAACCGCGCGGCGAGCATCGAAAACACCGTATTCCGCGAGGCCGCCATGACCGCCGAAGACCGCGACCCTGTCACCTTTTTTGAAGCCCGACACGCCGGCACCGAGTGAATCAACCGTGCCGGCAACCTCCATGCCGAGGGTGAAGGGCAGGGGCGGAGTATCCTGGTATTGTCCCGTCACCATCAACAAATCGGCGAAATTCAGCCCACAGGTTTCAACCCTGACACGAATTTCGCCGTCGGCCGGTTCGGGCGTCTCGATATCTTTCAAGATCGGCGCTGTTTTGTGGTCTTCGACAACGAGAGCTTTCATATTTGCTTTCCTTTACGGGCCTTAGGTTCGGTGATGGGGGCCGTGCCGGAATCCGTCAACAGATGACGCGACGACGTGCGTTTATGTCTCGCGCAGCAATGAAATTGCAACTTTTGAAGCTTCAAATGAGTCCCCAGGTGATCTCATCTTGTTTCGGGACGGGAATTCGCTGTACATATTGCTCGCTGCGAATGTGCAAGTGTTGTGGGTTTAAAGGCCGTCCGGACCGCATCATAAGTGGTCAGGTCGGGGGTTCGAACAGCAAAAGGCAAGGTTATGACGCATCCTGTCGACGTCCATGTAGGTAAGCGGATACGCCATCGGCGTTGGCTCGTCGGCATGACGCAGCAGCAATTGGCCGAGAAGGTCGGGATCAAGTTCCAGCAGATCCAGAAATACGAGACAGGGGCAAATCGTGTCTCGGCCTCGCGTTTGTGGGATATTGCCGACGCGCTCAGCACTCCGGTGAGTTTCTTTTTCGAAGGTATGGACGGCGAAGACAGCCCCGAGGTGCCCTCGGACGCGCAGATCGCGAATTCCGTGCCGCGGGACATCCTGGGCGACAAGGAAGCGCTGGACCTGATCCGCTCCTACTACTCCATCCCCGAGCATCAGCGTCGCCGCTTGTTCGAACTGGCCCGTGTGCTTTCCGATGTGGCCTGACCCGGCCCAAACGACCAGGGGTTGATCGCGGGCGCCGAAAGGCGCAACGCTCCTTCGAGCAAGAGGAGCGGGGGATCACGTGCGCGACACGAATATCGACATGACCGAAATCGCGGCCGTCGCCGGTGAGTTGGCCGACGCGGCGCGCGCGGTGATTCTGCCGCATTTCCGTTCGGCCACCCTGGCTGCCGAGAACAAGGAAGACGGTGGCTTCGACCCCGTCACCGAAGCGGACCGCGCGGCCGAGCGCGCGATGCGGGACATTCTGGCAACGCGCAGACCTCAGGACGGCATTCTCGGTGAGGAATACGGGGCCAGCACCGGATCGAGCGGTCTGACCTGGGTGCTGGACCCGATCGACGGGACCCGCGCCTTCATCTGCGGCACACCGACATGGGGCGTGCTGATCGCGCTCTCGGACGCGGGCGGTGTGCGCTTCGGCATGATCGACCAACCCTTTACTGGCGAGCGCCTCTCGGGCGGGACCGGTGGTGCGACCTGGATCGGCCGGGAGGGCGAGACGCGGACACTGGCGACAAGCGGTATCAAGGCGCTTTCGGATGCGCGGCTCATGACAACCTTCCCCGAGGTTGGGACCCCCGCGGAAGGGCGCGCCTTCGCGAAAGTGTCCTCGCAAGCCAAGCTGACGCGGTACGGAATGGATTGCTACGCCTATGCGCTTCTCGCCGCGGGGCATGTGGACCTCGTGATCGAAGCTGGGCTCAACCCCTACGACATCCAGGGACCGATCGGGGTCATCGAAGCCGCCGGCGGGATCGTCACCGATTGGAATGGCGGGGCGGCGCATCACGGCGGGCGCGCCATCGCCGCCGCAACGCCGGAGCTGCACGCCGAGGCGCTGGCCCTCTTGCGAGACGTTGCATGAGCGAGACGCTGATCCGGAACGCGGCACATGTTCTTACGATGGATGACGGCGCATGCGAATACGCGGACACCGACATCCTCGTTCGGGATGGCGTCATCGCGGAGATCGGATCGAACCTGGCGACCGTAGGCGAGATCGTCGAGGCACGGGGCTGCCTCGTGACGCCCGGTCTCGTGAACACGCATCATCATCTCTACCAGACCCTCACGCGCGCGGTGCCGGGCGGGCAGGACGCGCTACTCTTTGGTTGGCTCAAGACACTTTACCCGATCTGGGCGCGGTTCGGCCCGGCAGAAATGCGGGTCTCGGCGTTGACGGGATTGGCCGAACTGGCACTGTCTGGCTGTACGCTGACCTCGGATCACCTCTATCTTTTCCCGAACGGCGCGCGTCTCGATGACACGATCGACGCGGCGCGGGAGATCGGGCTGCGCTTTCACCCGACGCGCGGGGCCATGTCCATCGGGGAGAGCGCGGGCGGTCTGCCGCCCGACGGTCTCGTGGAGGAAGAGCGGGCGATCCTTGACGATTGCATCCGCGTGATCGACGCCTTTCACGACCCCAAGCAGGGCGCGATGGTGCGCGTCGGGGTCGCGCCGTGCTCTCCATTCTCTGTGAGCCGAGAGCTCATGCGCGACGCCGCCATTCTCGCGCGGGACAAGGGCGTGATGCTGCACACGCATCTCGCCGAGAACGACGAGGACATCGCCTATTCGCTCTCGCAATTCGGCTGCCGGCCCGGTCAATATGCCGAGGATCTCGGCTGGACTGGCGCGGATGTGTGGCACGCCCATTGCGTGAAGCTCGATGGCCAAGAGATTGACCTTTTTACCAAAACCGGGACGGGCGTGGCGCATTGCCCATGTTCGAACTGCCGCCTCGGATCGGGCATCGCGCCTGTCCGCGCCATGCGGGATGCGGGTGTGAAGGTCGGGCTCGGCGTTGATGGATCGGCGTCGAACGATGCCGGCAGCCTGGTCGCGGAAGCCCGGCAAGCGATGCTTCTCCAGCGCGTCGCGCAAGGCGCGGATGCGATGAGCGCGCGCGAGGCGCTGAGGATCGCAACGCGCGGCGGCGCGGAGGTGCTCGGGCGGGACGAATGCGGCCAGATCGCGCCGGGCTACCGCGCCGATCTCGCCATCTGGGATGTATCTGGCATCGAAAGCGCGGGCAGCTGGGATCCTGCTGCGCTCTTGTTGGCAGGGCCAACCTGCGTGAGGGATCTTTTCGTCGAAGGCCGCCAGATCGTCCGCGATGGTGAGATCGCAACGCTCGATCTGCCAGTTGTCATCGAAGAGCAGACTCGCATGGCCCGCGCCTTGGCGGAAGCCTCATGATCCGTTTGCTCGTGATCCTGCTGGTCGCGGCGACGCCCGCTCTGGCCGATCCCGGCGTGGAGGCGCTTTCGGCGTTCCGGGTCCAGAACGGTCTGCCGGCGGTCAGGCATTCCGAGAAGTTGGACGCGATGGCCCGCGCGCATGCGCTGGACCTGTCGCGCACCGGGCGGTTCTCGCACCAGGGCTCGGACGGATCGGATATCGGCAGCCGCGCGCGGGGTGTCGGTTACGGCTATTGCCGTCTGGCCGAGAATATCGCCAAGGGTCAGCGCAGTCTCGCCGAGGTGATGCGGAGCTGGGCCAATTCGCCCGGCCATCGCCGCAACATGACGCTGCGCGACGTGACCGAGGCCGCGCTGGTGCGGACAAGCGACGATGTCTGGGTCATGGTGCTTGGTCGGCCGGGCTGTTGACGCCTCAGATGCGACGCTCTCCCGCCACCCAGACCGAGCGCACCGCGCGGTCGTCACCCATCATGATCGTCGCGAAGACCTCGTCCCATACGGTCTCGGCCTGACGGGTCCGCTGCGCGATGGCCTCCGTGGAGGCAAGGTCGAGCACGCAGATATCCGCCTCCGCACCGGGCGCGAGCGTGCCGATCCGCCCCTTGGCATGGAGCGCCTCGGCAGATCCTTCCGTTGCGAGCCAGAGAAGCTCGGAGGCATGGAGGGCCCGGCCGCGCAATTGCCCGATCTCGTAAGCCGCGGCCATCGTGCGCAGCATCGAGAAGGACGAGCCGCCGCCGGTATCCGTGGCCAGACCGACCGGGATCCCGCGGGCAGTCAGCCCGTCCATGTCGAAAAGACCGGAGCCTATGAAGGTATTCGAGGTCGGACAATGCACGAGCGCCGCGCCAGTCTCTGCGATCCGGTCGATCTCGCGGGGCGTCAGGTGGATCGCATGGCCGAAGAGGGCGCGCTCTCCAAGAAGGCCGACCGCTTCATAGGTGTCGAGATAGTCGCGCGCATCAGGAAACAGAGAGGCGACCCAGTCCACCTCATCGATCTGTTCCGAAAGATGCGTCTGCATCAGACAATCGGGATGCGCCGCCCAGAGCGCGCCCAGTGCCTCAAGCTGGTCCTGCGACGAGGTGGGTGAGAACCGCGGCGTGATGACATAGGAGGCGCGCCCGCGTCCGTGCCAGCGTTCGATCAGCGCGCGGCTTTCGTCATAGGCACGGATCGCCGTGTCGCAGAGCGCGTCGGGCGCATTGCGGTCCATGCAGGTCTTGCCCGCGTAGACGCGCATCTCGCGCGTCTCGGCGGCCTCGAAGAAGGCATCGACGCTGGCGGGATGCGAGGTGCAGAAACTCGCTACTGTCGTCGTGCCGTGTTTCACCACGAGATCGAGATACTCGCCCGCGACAGCGGCGGCATAGGCCGGATCCTCGAGGCGCATCTCTTCGGGGAAGGTGTAGGTATTCAGCCAGTCTATCAGGCGTTTGCCCCAGCTCGCGATGATCCGCGTCTGCGGGAAATGGACATGCGCGTCGACGAAGCCCGGGCAGATGAGATCGCGGCCATAGGCCATCTCCGTCACGTCGGGCGCGGCTTGGCGCAGCATGTCCGCGGGCCCCGTCACGGCGATCTGGTTCTCGGCGATGAGAACGCCCCAATCCTCCTCGATTCGCGCGGTATCGCGCCCGTCACGCAGGGGCGCGCCGTCCCAGACCAGCACGCGCCCGGTAAGAAGATGATCTGCCTGCATTGCCGCCTTGACGCCCCCGTTTCTTGTCGCGCGACCCTATGCCGGCCAAAGGGCAAGGTAAATCTGCGCCGAGACCTGTTGCTTCTTTGAAGGCTGCCCTAATCTCCGGTGGAAACACGAGACGCGAGGAGAGCAGGATGGCAGAAGAGCAGCTCGACGTGGCCCCAGAGCCGGAAAACGCCGAGAGCGACGCTTACGCGCTCGACCCCAAGACCATTTCCGCGATCCTCTACACCGTCGAGGTGCAGGATCGTGAACGGCTCGTCGAGCTGATGGAGCCTCTGCATGCCGCCGATATCGCGGACATGCTGGAGCAGATGAACGCCTACGACCGGATGCGGCTCATCCGGCTCTATGATCTCGAATTCGACGGCGATATCCTGACCGAACTCGACGAGAGCATCCGCGAGGAGGTCATCCAGATCCTCAAGCCCGAGGTTCTGGCTGACGCCGTGCGCGAGCTCGATTCGGACGACGTGGTCGACCTTCTCGAAGACCTCGAGGACGCGCAGCGCGATTCCATTCTCGAGGCCCTCGAGGACAGTGACCGGGTCGCGGTCGAGCAATCGCTGACCTATCCCGAGTATTCCGCCGGCCGTCTCATGCAGCGCGAGGTGGTCATGGCCCCCGAACACTGGAGCGTCGGCGAGGCGATCGACCACATGCGTGCGAACGAAGATCTGCCTGACCAGTTCTATCACATCATTCTCGTCGACCCGCGCCTCAAGCCGGTGGGCAAGGTCGCGCTCGGCAAGCTGATGTCGTCGCGGCGCGAGGTGAAGCTTGCCGACATCACCGATACGAGCTTTCACATCATCCCGGCCACGCGCGCGGAGGCGGATGTCGCTTACGCCTTCAACCAGTATCACCTGATCTCGGCCCCGGTCGTGGACGAGAACGAGCGGCTCGTGGGTGTCATCACCATCGACGACGCGATGCTCGTCCTCGAGGAAGAGAACGAGGAAGACATCCTCCGTCTCGCGGGCGTGGGCGAGGAAAGCTCGCTCTCCGACACCGCGATCCAGACGACGCGGCAGCGCTTTCCGTGGCTTGCCGTGAACCTAGCCACCGCGATCCTCGCCTCGCTGGTGATCGCGCAGTTCGAAGGCGCCATCGCGCAGGTCACGGCGCTGGCCGTGCTGATGCCGATCGTCGCCTCGATGGGCGGCAATGCGGGCACGCAGTCGCTCACCGTCGCGGTGCGCGCGCTCGCGACACGCGACCTTACCGGGTCGAACGCGGTCCGTGTCATTCGCCGCGAGGCGACCGTGGGCCTTATCATGGGCGTGGCCTTCGCGGTGGTGATGGGCATCGTCGGTGTCGTCTGGTTCGGCTCGACGCAGCTCGGCTGGGTGATCTTCGCGGCGATGATCATCAACATGGTCGCGGCGGCCCTGGCCGGGATCGGGATTCCCATCCTTCTCGAGAAGATCAAGGTCGACCCCGCGCTGGCCTCGGGCACCTTCGTGACCACCGTGACCGATGTCGTCGGCTTCTTCGCCTTCCTCGGTCTTGCGAGCCTGGTGCTGCTGTGAGCCTCGAGGACCGAAAGGCAGCGGCCCGGAAGGCCGCCTTCGCCCGTAGGAAGGCCGCGCATGCGGCGCGCGGGCCCGGCGATGCGGGGCACTTGAGCCAGGTGCTCGCCGGGTATCGCGGGGTGCCGGTGTCAGGGTATATGCCGATCCGAACCGAGATCGACCCGATGCCATCGATGGAGGAAGCGGCCGCGCACGGCCGCGTCTGCGTTCCGGTGATCGAGGCGAAGGGCATGCCGCTCCGCTTCGCGCGGTGGGAGCCCGGATCGGAGATGGTCGAAGGCACCTTCGGCGCACTTGTCCCGAGAGATATCGAATGGGTCGAGCCCGAGATCCTGATCGTGCCGCTTGTCGCCTTTTCGCGGCGCGGGGGGCGGCTTGGCTATGGCGGGGGGTTCTACGATCGCACGCTCGAGATGCTGCGCAGCCGCCGCGCGACGCTGGCCGTGGGCTTCGCGTTTGCCGCGCAGGAGGCGGACGATCTGCCGCTCGAGCCTACCGATCAGCCGCTCGATCTGATCGTGACCGAGCGCGAGGTCATCGAGGTCTGAGCGCCGCTCACTCCACCGGGCAGCGCTCTATCGTGCGGAGCGTGATCTCGCGGCTCGTCTCGTCCCCGCCGTAGATATAGGCTTCAACCATCAATGCACGGCTGTCGGCCTCGGCGGCGATGAACCGGTCAAGCATGTCAGCATCGGCACCGGCGGCGATGGCGCGGTCCCGATACTGGCGGATGGCAGCTTCGGAGAGGCCGTCATCGCCTAGCGCCGTAAGGCGTGCCGCAGCGATGCCGTAGCCGGCCCAGAACGCGGCGCATTGCACGTCGTGATTGTCGGAAAGACGCGGCGCACGCGCGGGAGTGTCGGAGGGTGTCGCCAGGGCAGGCGCCGCGGCGAGAAGAAGGCAGAGCGCCCCGCCTCTCACCCCATGCTCACCGAAGCGGCGCTTTCGGGCAGTTCCTCGTCGAAGCAGCGCTGGTAGAACTCGGCCACGGTTTGCCGCTCGAGCTCGTCGCACTTGTTGAGGAAGGAAAGACGGAAAGCGTATCCCATGTTTCCGAAGATCTGAGCGTTCTGCGCCCAGGCGATCACCGTCCGCGGGCTCATCACCGTCGAGAGATCGCCGTTCATGAAGGCGGTGCGCGTCAGTTCGGCTACCGTCACCATCTGCCGCACCGTCCGGCGGCCCTTGTCGGTGTTGAAGGACGGGTTTTTCGACAGAACGATCTCGACCTCGGCATCGACCGGCAGGTAGTTCAGCGTCGCAACGAGGCTCCAGCGGTCCATCTGACCCTGGTTGATCTGCTGCGTGCCATGATACAGCCCGGTCGTATCCCCGAGGCCCACCGTGTTCGCGGTCGCGAAGATCCGGAAATAGGGATGGGGGTGGATCACCTCGTTCTGGTCGAGCAGCGTCAGCTTGCCGTCGACTTCCAGAACACGCTGGATCACGAACATCACGTCCGCGCGGCCCGCGTCGTATTCGTCGAAGACGATCGCGGTGGGGTTCCGCAGCGCCCAGGGCAGGATGCCTTCCTGGAACTGCGTTGTCTGTTTGCCGTCGACGAGACGGATCGCGTCCTTGCCGATAAGGTCGATCCGGCTGATATGGCTGTCGAGGTTCACGCGCACGGCGGGCCAGTTGAGACGGGCCGCGACCTGCTCGATATGGGTCGACTTGCCGGTGCCGTGATAGCCTTGGATCATCACGCGGCGATTGTGCTCGAACCCGGCCAGGATCGCGAGCGTCGTGTCGGGATCGAACTTGTAGGTGAAATCGATATCCGGCACACGATCGCTGCCGTCCGAAAAGCCATGCACGACCATATCGGTGTCGATACCGAAGGTCTCGCGTACCGAGATTTCCTCGGTCGGTTTCGCATTGATATCCATCGATCCGTCCGCCATGCTTTCCGCGTCCTCCTGATCGGCTGCGTTGCGCGTCGTGGTGCAACATATTCCGGGGAGGAGCAAGGGAAAGCGCGGCCTGATCTCGCGCTCTCCCCAATGGCAGGGGTATCGAGGCGAGTTGATGCAGGATTCAGGCGGGCCCGGGGCCTCGGCGGCCATGAGCCCACAGGACGAGATCGAAGCTTTCATCGCGCGCATCGTGATGAAGGACCGCGCGGCATTTTCCGCATTATACGACCGCACCAGCGCGAAACTCTTCGCTGTGAGCCTGCGTGTCTTGAACGATCGCGCCGAAGCCGAGGAAGCCTTGCAGGAGGCCTATCTGCGGGTGTGGCACCGCGCCGAGCTGTATCGGGCCAACGGCTACTCGCCGATGACGTGGCTCATCACGCTGACACGGAACGTCGCCATCGATCGGCGGCGCAAGAAAAAACCATCGACGGGCGAGGCGCTCGATGCGGCGGACACGATGCCTGACCAGGGACCAGGTCCCGAAGCGCAGGCTGCTCTGAATTCAGAGGCACGCGCATTGTATGGCTGTCTCGGGGAACTGCCGCCGGACCGGGCCGAGATGGTCCAGAAGGCGTATCTGGATGGCTGGACCTATGCCGAGCTTTCCGATGCGACAGGGGTCAAATTGAATACGGTCAGAACCTGGCTGCGCCGGGCCCTGATCCAGTTGAAGGAGTGTCTCTCGCGATGAGCGACGAGCGCGACGATATCATGCCGGGCAGTCCAGAGGACGATGCCGCGCGCGCTGCCGAATATGCCTTGGGTCTCATGCCCGAGGAGGAAATCGCTGCGTTCGAGGAGCGTCTCCTGCGCGAGCCCGAGCTCGAGGCGACCGTCGTCAGCTGGACCGAGTACTTCGCGTCCCTGGCCGACGCCTTGCCGCCCGTCGCGCCACCTCCGCAGCTCAAGCGCCGGATCGAGGCGCTCGCATTCGGAGAGACGAAAGATCATCCCTGGTGGCGGAGCCTCGTTCCCTACGCACTCGGCGCGGTCGCGGCGGCCGTGTTCGGCTGGGCCGTCATCACCACCGGAATGCTGGACATGGGGGGCACGACGCCGACCTACGTGGCCGACCTCGCGGCAGAAGAAGGATCGGAGCTTCTGGTCCACGCAGGATATCTCGAGGAAAGCAACGAATTCCTGATCCGCCGCGACGGCGGCACCGTGCCAGAGGGGCGCGACAACGAGATGTGGCTTGTCCCGGATGACGGACCGCCCATCTCGCTCGGCCTTGTGCCGCGCGAGCAGGGCGTCATCGGCCGGCAAGTGCTGCCCGAAGAGCTGATCCCGATGCTCGAGGGCGGCACGCTCGCCGTGTCCGAAGAGCCGGCTGGCGGTTCGCCCGACGGCACGCCAACCGAGGTTCGCGCGGTCGGCCCCATCGTGCCTTTCACGGACACGTGACCGCCGCCTCGCCCGAGATTTTGAAACTCCGATTTTGCGCTCCACGTGGGTCAGTGTGATCCCGGCCAAAAGGTCGGGGCACATGAATGACAGGAGTTTGAAGATGACCATCAAGACCACTTTCGGAGCCCTCGCCGTCGCAGCAAGCGCAGTTGCATTCGGCGCCAGCACCGCGTCCGCTCAGGACAACCCGACCGTTGGCGGCGCGCCGATGATGGCCGACATGACCATCGTCGAGAACGCGGTTAACTCGCCCATCCACACCACGCTCGTTGCAGCCGTGCAGCAGGCTGGCCTCGTCGACACGCTGAACTCCGAAGGCCCGTTCACCGTCTTCGCGCCGACCGACGACGCCTTCGGTATGCTGTCCGAGGACAGCCTCAACGCGCTGATGATGGACGAGAATCAGGAACAGCTCGCGCAGATCCTGACCTGCCACGTCGTCGCGGCGGAAGCCTTCTCCACCGCCATCGCGGGCATGATCGCCGACGACATGGGCAACCACCCGGTCGAGACCGTTGGCGGCTGCACGCTGCAGGCGATGATGGACGGCGACGAGATCACGCTGACCGACGAGAACGGCCGCACCGCGACCGTGACCATCGCCGATGTCGACCAGTCGAACGGTGTCATTCACGTGATCGACCGTGTGCTCCTGCCGGCCGGCCAGGCAGGCTGAACCCTGTAAACGCGTCCTGAAACCCCTATATTTCAGGGCAATGGGCCCGGACCGATCTCCGGTCCGGGCCTTTTTATTCGCCGAACGATTGGAGGCCGACATGATGAGCCGACGCACTTTCATCGGAACCACTGCCGCCGCCTTGGGGCTGGGCTCGGGTGCCGCGCGGGCGCAAGAGGGCAACTTTCCCGTGACCCGCAGCGAGGCCGAATGGCGCTCCATGCTGAGCGACGCCGAATTCACCGTCATGCGCGAGGAAGGCACGGAGCGCGCCTTCAGCTCGCCGCTGCACGATCTCAAGACGCAAGGCACCTACATTTGCCGCGGCTGCGATCAGGAGCTTTATTCCTCCGAGCACAAATACGACAGCGGCACGGGCTGGCCGAGCTTTTACAAGCCGATCTCCCAAGAGGTGATCGGCACGAAGCCGGACCGGTCGCTCTTCATGACCCGGACCGAGGTTCATTGCTCGCGCTGCGGCTCGCATCTCGGCCACATCTTCGATGACGGGCCTCAACCGACGGGCAAACGTCATTGCCTGAACGGCGTCTCGCTGACATTCGTCGAAGCGTAAGGCGAAGCTGGACATGAAAAAAGGCGCGCGTTCCACGGGGCGCGCGCCTTTTTCGTTGTCCCGTCGGATTACTTGAAGAAGCGGCTGTCCTTGAGCTGATCCCAGGCCCACATGACAAGCTGCAGCTGCTCTTCCTGACTGCGGTCGCCGCCGTTCATGTCCGGGTGCAGCACTTTGATGAGCGCCTTGTAGGCCTTCCGCACGTCGGCCTTCGTCGCATCCTCGCGCACCTCGAGAATATCGGCCGCGCGCTTTTCGGTCGGGGGCAGGCGGCGTCCGCCAGTTTTGCCGGCCTTGCCGGGATTGCGCGTCGCGTTGTCGCCCAAAACCTGATGCGCGTCCTCGATTCCGAGCCGCGCCCAGGCGCGGGCCTCGGGATCGCGCCAATCTTTGGTGCGCCGCTCCCAGACCTTGTCGGCGCTTGACTGGGCGTTCATCTCGGCTTCCGTCTTGCCCTCGAAGAAGCTCCATTGCGCGTTGTACTCGCGCACGTGGTCCTTGCAGAACCAGTAGAAGTCATCGAGCACGTCCGGCGCTTTCGGCGCGCGGAACTTTCCCGGCTCCTGACAGCCTTCGTGGTCGCAGACGCGGGTGGAGGTTTCGGATTCGCCTGACATGCCACGCCGTCCGCGCGGGCTCTTTTTCTTGGCCGATTTCACGGACATGTCGAATCCGAAGGGATCTGATCTGCTCATGTTTGAACACCTTTTCGACTCGGACGGTGCAGTTTAGACAAAACCGAACCGGATCATAGGGGGCGAAGCGTATAAAAATGTCGCGGACTGAATTGATGGAAACACGCCTGCGCGAGGCGTTCGAACCACGCGAGCTCGTGGTGCGGGATGACAGTGAGGCGCACCGCGGACATGCGGGATTCCAGGAGGGTGGTGAAAGTCACTTTCATGTCGTCATCCGCTCGGAGGCGTTCAAGGGCCAGAGCCGCATCGCGCGGCACCGTGCCGTTCATCAGGCCTTGGGCGCGGATCTGGTCGGCGCGATCCACGCGCTGTCGCTGGATCTCGGCGAATAGGGCAGGGCGTCAGGCCTTCTGCGTCTCTGCCGGATCGGTCTTGTCATCCTCAGAGGCGGTTTTTTCGTCCTCTGTCTCATCGGGGCGATCCTCGCTCGCGGGGATCAGCCGCCCGGCGCGTTCGCGCAAAAGCGCGCCAAGGCTGCCTGTCGATGTCTTTTCGGCGTCGCGCTCGCTCTGGGTGTCCGCGTCGGGCTTCTCCGGAGCGCTTGCCGCGACCTTTGCTGGAAAGAGCGGTGCGGACTCGTTTTCGTCGTCATCGTCCGGCCCTTCGATCATGGGAACGGCGAAATCCTCGGCCCGGTCGAGCCGGGGACGCCGGAACACCAGCAGAGTGCGCCATTCCGTCACGCTGGAGCCGAGCCCCGCGCGTTCTTCGGAGGGCAGCGTGTCGGCGCGGAGATACTCCCAGCCGTCTGCGCCCATCTCGTTCATGAGCTCCTCGACCGCATGGGCGAACCGCGCTTTTGCGCCCTTCACCCCCTTGGCTTTCTTGCCTTTTTCGGGGGCAGGCAGAATGCGGTATTGATAGCGGGTCATGGGATCGGAGGCTCACTTCTTCAGGTCGGTCGAAACTGTACTGTCACGCGCCCTGGAAGGCCAGCGCTGGCGGGGAGCAGAGCGAAGACTTGCTGACCAGCAGGACGAGCCGCGGTCATCCGCCCTACAGGCCGAGCTTGGCCGAGACGATCTCGTTCACGGCCTTCGGATTGGCCTTGCCGCCCGTCGCCTTCATCACCTGGCCGACGAACCAGCCCGCGAGCTTGGGGTTCTGCTTGGCCTTCTCGACCTGATCGGGATTCGCAGCGATGACCTCGTCGACCGCGGTCTC
The DNA here is from genome assembly GCF_009363575.1 of Roseivivax sp. THAF30. Classification (NCBI taxonomy): domain Bacteria; kingdom Pseudomonadati; phylum Pseudomonadota; class Alphaproteobacteria; order Rhodobacterales; family Roseobacteraceae; genus Roseivivax; species Roseivivax sp. THAF30. The sequence goes on from NZ_CP045389.1 coordinate 1,272,308, forward strand.
GATCGCGCCGGTATCCGTGACCTGCTTGAGGCCCTTCTCCTCGACGATGGCCGCTGGATCTCCGCCTTCGGTATAGACGATCTCGAAGACGTCCTTGGCGATCTTGCCCGAGATGTCGCCCGACTTGATGAGCTTGACGAGCCCAGCAAGTTGACCTGGAGAGACGGGGCTGTCCGAAATGTCGCGATCGTCCTTCTTCAGCCGGCCGAACAGCTCGTTGATGACCCAGTTTGCCGCCATCTTGCCGTCGCCGCCCTCGGCCGCGACCTTCTCGAAATAGACGGCATTCCGCAGTTCAGCGGTCAAGACGCCCGCATCGTATTCCGAAAGGCCGAAATCCTTGACGAACCGCGCCTTCTTGGCGTCGGGCAGTTCCGGCAGGCTCTCGGCGATGCCGTCCACCCAGGCCTGCTCGATCTCGAGCGGCAGAAGGTCGGGGTCGGGGAAGTAGCGATAATCGTGTGCCTCTTCCTTGGAGCGCATCGAGCGTGTCTCGTTCTTGTCGGGATCGTAGAGGCGCGTTTCCTGCACCACTTCGCCGCCGCCCTCGATAATCGCGATCTGGCGGCGGGCCTCCACGTCGATGGCCGCCTGGATGAAGCGCATGGAGTTCATGTTCTTGATCTCGCAGCGCGTGCCGAGATGGCTGAAATCCTGCGTTTCCTGGTATTTTTCGTAATCTCCGGGACGGCAGACCGATACGTTCACGTCTGCGCGCAGGTTGCCGTTCTGCATGTCGCCATTGCAGGTGCCGAGATAACGCATGATCTGGCGCAGCTTGGCGATATAGGCCGCCGCCTCCTCCGGCCCGCGGATATCGGGGCGCGAGACAATCTCCATCAGCGCGACCCCTGTGCGGTTGAGATCGACAAAGGACATCGCCGGGTCCATGTCATGGATCGACTTGCCGGCGTCCTGCTCCATGTGGATGCGCTCAATCCGCACGCGGCGGGCGATGCCGGGCTCCATGTCGACGATGACTTCGCCCTCGCCGACAAGTGGATGATAAAGCTGGGAAATCTGGTAACCCTGCGGCAAGTCGGGATAGAAGTAATTCTTCCGGTCGAACGCCGAGGAGAGGTTGATCGCCGCCTTGAGGCCGAGGCCCGTCCGAACGGCCTGCTCGACGCAGAACTCGTTGATGACCGGCAGCATGCCCGGCATGGCCGCATCGACGAAGGAGACGTTGGAATTGGGCTCTGCGCCGAATTCGGTCGAGGCACCCGAGAAGAGCTTCGCCTTGGAGGCAACCTGGGCATGGACCTCCATGCCGATGACGAGTTCCCAATCGTGCTTTGCCCCGGCGATGACCTTGGGTTTCGGAGCCTCGAAGCTCAAATCCAGCATGAGATGCGTCCTCTGGCGGCCTTGGAATTCAGATCTTGCGTTTAGGACAGGGGCGGGCAGGGGGCAAGAGCCGGCAGCTCTTTGCCGCCGCAAGACGCACGCGGACTTGCATCGAGGCGCGAAAGACAGGCATTCTCGCGAGCGATGCTGCTCAGAACACTCATAGCGTCATTGGCGATCAGCTGCACCGCCGGGATGGCCGCGACCTCAGATACCCTCGACCTGATGCAAAAGGCCGAGGATCTGCCGCTGTTCGTGAAGCCCGATCCCAGCCCGCAAGCGGTTGCCGCCTCGCCCCGTCCAAAGGCGCGGCGCGATCAATTGCCAACCGCGCGATGGGGCAAGACCGGGCAGCGTGCCATCTGGACACGCGCCACCTTGTCGGCCCTGAACGGCCACGCCTCGCGCCTGCCCGAGATCGTTCCGCGCGATATCGAGGAATGGTGTCCGGCCTATCCCGAGGCGAACCGCCGCGACCGCGAAGCGTTCTGGGTGGGCCTTGTCTCGACGCTGGTGAAGCATGAAAGCACCTATCGGCCGACGGTGATCGGCGGCGGCGGGCGCTGGCACGGGCTCTTGCAGATCCTGCCGTCAACCGCGCGCCTTTATAACTGCCGGGCGACGACGGGGGCGGCGCTGCTCGACGGTCCGGCGAACCTCTCCTGCGGACTGAGGATCATGGCGCGCACCGTCTCGCGGGATGGTGTCGTCAGCCAGGGGATGCGCGGTGTCGCGGCCGACTGGGGTCCCTTCCATTCGGGCAGCAAGCGGCGGGACATGATGGCCTGGACGCGCGAGCAGACCTATTGCCAGCCGATTTTCAACACGCGCCCCGTGGCTCGGCCCGCACCGCCGATCGAGGTCGCGGAAGACGGCTGACGCCTCAGGTCGCGGTCAGGGCTTTCAGCCAGGACGGCCGCGCCGAATTGTCGAGAAGCGATACCGCCGGAGCCCGAGGACCGCCAAGCGCGAGGGTTGCGCGGCGCAGCATCTCGATCCCGTCTTCGGACTTCTGCGGCAGCGCCGCTGCCGAGATCGGCTCCCCGACGGTGATGCGATAGGGTTGACGGCCCTTGTTCAGCGTCTCGTGGAAGAGCGTGATGTCGCGCAAGGACGGGTGGATGAAGTCGAAGAGATAAAACAGGACCGAGTTGCGAGCCCGGATGTTCAGGGGAATGATGGGCAGTTCGAACTTGCGCGCGATCATCGCTGCCGAGCCCATCCATTCGCGTTCGTGCAGGCAGAGGCCGCGCCGCTTGGCCAGACGGCCGGACGGAAATATGATGCCAAGCCGGTCCGCCTCGACCGCTTTGCGGGTATAGGCCATCGTCTCGCGGGTCTTGCCGTGGCTGCGCTTGTCCTTGCGCCACTCCACCGGGGCGATCATGTCCTCCATCTGCGGCAGCACACGCAATATGTCGTGGTTTGCAAAGAAATAGAGGTCTGGACGGATATCGCGCAGCACGTGGTTGAGCATGATTCCGTCGGCGATACCCGTCGGATGGTTCGCCACGATCAGAGCAGGCCCGCTGCGCGGCACGTTTGACAGACCGGAAACCTCGACATCCCGCGCAAGCATGTCGCCCAATTCGCGCATCAATTCCGCGCTCGGCATGTCACGGAACCGCTCGCCAAGGGCAATCGTCTTGCGATAGCCAAGCATGGCATTGAGGATACGACGCGCATGGCGCGTGCCGAGCTTGTCGCTGAAGAGCCAACCAGCGCGCTCTTCGATCAAGGGGTCGATGCGGTCCTTCATCTCGCTCGGCATCTTCAGTTCCGTCTTTTTATTATCCCATGACATGACACTCGCATGAAGGGAAGTGCGAATGGCCGCCTCAGACCGGCGACCCTCTGCCGAAAAACGGCTAAAGCATAGCGGAACGCGCAGACCCGGCCAAGAGTTCCGCGCGCACGGACTTCAAGCCGCGAGAAGGCGCGAGACCATCTCGCTCATGTCGCGGCTGAGATCCGGCGTAGCGGCGATCCGCTCGAGCGCGGCCTTCATGCTGGCGCGGCGATCCGCATCGTAGCGCGTCCAGCTCTGGAACGGCGCGCACATCCGGGCCGCGGTCTGCGGATTCTTCACATCGAGCGTGATGAGCCAGCCGGCAAGGAAGTCGTAGCCTTCGCCGTCGGCGCGGTGGAAGCCCGCATGGTTCATTGCGAAGGCGCCCATGACCGCGCGGAAGCGGTTGGGGTTCTTCAGATCGAAGGCCGGATGTTCGGTCAGGTGACGGGCGCGGGGCAGGGCGTTTTCTGGTGCGGTTGCCGCGATCTGCATCGCGAACCACTTGTCCATGACCAGCCGGTCGTCCTTCCACTGCGCCTCGAAAGCTGCGAGCGCGTCTTCGTCAGCGCCCGCGCGGACAAGGCAGGTCAGGGCGGCAAGCTGGATCGTCATGTTGTCCGCGCTCTCGAAGGCGGCCTTTGCGGCAGCGCCGCCGTCAAGCCGCGTCTCGAGGCTGAGTGCCGCCGACCAGAGCGCCCGCTTGCCTGCCTGCTCGGCATCGGGGCTGTAGGGCGCGCGGATCTCCGTTGCGTCCTTGATCGCAGGCAGAAGATGCTCAAGCCGCGCCGCCTTCGCATCCCCGAGCGCCTCCGCCGCGGTGAAGATCTCGTCCGGGTCGGGGGTATGGCGGCGCTCATGCAGGATCTGCGCGATCTCCGACTGTGTCGGTCCAGAGAGCATCAGGGCGCGAAAGGCCGGGTCGAGCGCTTCGTCGGAGACGAGCGTCGCGATCCCGTCGAGATAGCTCGCATCGGGCGCGGCACCTTCGGTGATCTGCGCGACAAGGCTCTCGCGCGCGAGCTGCCGCCCGGCATCCCAGCGATTGAACGGGTCGGTGTCATGCGCCAGCAAGAATGCCGTGCGCTCCGCATCCCAGCCTTGCTCCAGCACGACCGGCGCGGAGAAGCCGCGCAGGATCGACGGGACGGGCCTTTGCGCCATGTTCGGAAAGTCGAAGCTCTGCTCGGCCTCGCTCATCTCCAGAAGCGTGGTCGGCACGATCTCTTCGCCGTTCTGCCCCAAAAGTCCGACCGCGATGGGCAGGACTTGCGGAGCTTTCTGGTCCTGTCCGGGCGTCGGCGGCGTGTGTTGGCGGAAGGTGAGGGTATAGGTGCCGTTCTCGTAGCTGTCCGCGACCGAGAGCCGCGGCGTGCCCGCTTGGCTATACCAACGCTTGAACTGGCTCATGTCGCGGCCGGTTGTGTCCTCGAACACGCGCAGCCAATCCTCGATCGTGCAGGCCTGCCCGTCATGCCGCTTGAAATAGAGATCGAGCGCCTTTGCATAGGCCTCGTCACCGACGAGCCGCTTGAGCATGCCGATGACCTCGGCGCCTTTCTCGTAGACAGTCGCGGTGTAGAAGTTGTTGATTTCCTGGAAGCTCTCGGGCCGGACCGGATGGGCGAGCGGGCCCTGATCCTCGGGGAATTGCCGTGCCCGCAGATCGATCACATCCGAGATGCGCTTGACCGGGGCAGAACGCATATCCGCGGTGAACTGGCTGTCGCGGAAGACGGTCAGCCCCTCTTTCAGACAAAGCTGGAACCAGTCGCGGCAGGTGATCCGGTTGCCTGTCCAGTTATGGAAATATTCATGCGCGATGATCGCCTCGATCCGCTCGAAATTGGCGTCGGTCGAGGTCTCCGGGCTCGCCAGAACGGCGGCGGAGTTGAAGATATTCAGCCCCTTGTTCTCCATCGCGCCCATGTTGAAGTCGTCGACGGCGACGATGTTGAAGACGTCCAGATCGTATTCGCGCCCGTAGACCTCTTCGTCCCAGCGCATGGATTTCTTCAGCGCTTCCATTCCGAAGGCGCATTTGTGCTCGTCTCCGGGCCGGACCCAGAGGTTCAAGTCGACGGCGCGGCCCGAAGCCGTGGTGAAATGGTCCTCATGCGCGACAAGCTCGCCCGCGACCAGCGCAAAGAGATAGGAGGGTTTCGGCCAGGGATCATGCCATTCGGCCCAGCCCTCGCCCGATGCGGCGGGATTGCCGTTCGACAACATGACCGGCAGGTCGCCCTCGATCCGCACGGTGAAGGTCGCCATCACGTCGGGGCGATCGGGATAATAGGTGATCTTGCGAAACCCCTCGGCCTCGCATTGCGTGCAATACATGCCGTTCGACATGTAGAGGCCCTCGAGCGCCGTGTTCTCCGCAGGGTCGATTTCAACCTCGGCCTCGAAGGTGAACGGGGCATCGGGAGCGTCCTCAAGGCGCAGACCGTCCGCCGTGATCTCGGGCGCAACGTCCGCTCCGTCGATCTTTGCCGAGATCAGCGTGACGTTTTCGCCGTTGAGAAAAAAATCGCGGGTCTTCGTTGCCGGGTTCGGCGCGAAGCGAATACGGCTCAGAACGCGCGTCGCGTTCGGCGCAAGACGGAAGGTGAGATGAACATCCTCGACCAGATATCCGAAGGGCTCGTAGTCCTTGAGGTATACGGTCGTCGGGCTGGCATCTTTCAAGATTTCATCTCCTGTGGTCAGGTGTCGCAGTGCAGCATTCGTCTGTGCCGGGCCGGGAACCGCCCTATTTGGCAAAGTGTTATGCCTTCAGAGCCGCTGCGGCAAGTAAGGCTGCCGCAGCGTAGACAACAGTTCCGAGGTACTCAAATGTCCGCACCTGATACCGATGTCGAAAAGCAGGAGAAGAAGCATCGCCCCTCGCTTCTCGGGATCAAGGCATCCCTTTTCTACGGGGCGGCCCTTTTGTTGATCTTTGTTCTCTACGTCGCCTTCGTCGGCAGCAGCGACGAAGAGCAGGGCGTGGCAGGGGACGACACGGCCGGTTCCTCGATGGTCGAAGGCGAGACCGAGGCGACGACACTCGAAGGCTACGAGGCAGAGAGCTACGAGCCCGGCGGCAATTCGACCGGCAGTGTGACGATCGACGGCGAAGGCGAGAATGCGTCGTCCGGCGGCGACAACGCCGCGGGTCAGAACTGACGAGACCCTGTCTTGGCCCGGATGCGTAAGAAATCCGACTTGCCCCAGAAGGTCTGCGCGGTCTGCGCGCGGCCTTTCACATGGCGCAAGAAATGGGCCGATGTCTGGGATGAGGTCAAATATTGCTCGGACAGGTGTCGTCGTGATGCACGCGGCGGCAAGCCGTCATAGCTCCCTGATCCAGAACTGAAGCCGGTGAGTGGTCTCGTCCGGCTGATCGACATCTTTCCAGGCAAATTCCGCTTCTACGCCGGGCAACGGCTCATAGCCGCGTTTTCGCCAAAATCCGTTGAGCGGCCTGTACCCGGCGGGCCGCATCGGATGATCTTCCGAGCGAAGCACGGCGCAGAAGCAGGCATGGCTGGCACCGAGCCGGCGCGCGTGCTCCTCGCGCATGTCGAAGAAAAGATGCCCGATCCGAAGGCCACGATATTCGGGCAGCAACACCGATTCCGCGCAGTAGAAAATCGACTCGAGCGAATATCCGGTCTGCGCGAAGGGTTTCGCGAAATCCTCGGCATGATCGGCCATGGGCGTTCCGGTGGCGGCACCGACGAGCCGATCGCCGTCGAAAGCTCCGACGAGAATGGCGTTGTCGCTCTGTCGATAGGCCTCCAGATAGCCCCGCTCGTATTCCGCATCGCCATCGTAGAGATAAGGCCAGTCGCGAAACACCTCGATCCTGAGCCGCGCCACGTCGTCGAGCGCCGCATCAAGCGCCTCTCCGGTTAGCACGTCTACCCGCATCAGGAGACCTGCCGGATCCAGTCGCTCAGGTTGTAATAGGTGACGATGCGAATGATCCCTCCCTCGGAGAGCGTGAAGAACGATCCCGCAGGCAGCCGGTAGGTCTGGCCGTTGGCTTCGGGCAGGCCCTCATCCGTCTGCAGATAGGTGCCGTTCACCATGTATTCGGCCGCACCGCGCCTGCCGCCCTCGGCTTCGAACAGAACCAGCTCGGTCAGCCGCTCATCGTAGCACTTGGCCATGTGATCGCAGAAGCCGCGAAACGCCTCCTTGCCCGTGCGGATATCGCCTTCGTTGACGTAATGCGCGACCTCGTCGCTCAGGCAGTCGAGCATCCCCTCGATATCCTTGCGATTGAAGGCGTCGAAGTACCGGGAAAGCACGTGTTGGCTCATGGTGTCCCCCATTTCTCTGTCATGGCTCGGGTGATCGCGTCGCGCGCCTCGCGATAGGCGGCAAGCTTGGTGGCGCGGGTCTCGCCGGTGCCGGAGGGATCCGGGATCGGCCAGTATTCCAGCGTCATGTCGTAGAGGCGGGTCATATCGGTGGCGATGGCCTGCGCCTGCGGCGTCATCGCGACGATCAGGTCAAATCCCGACAGCGCCTCTCCCATGCGTTCAAGCTCGGTCAGATCGCGGACCTTGTGGCGGGATAGCTCGACGCCGATCTCCTCGCAGACCGCGATGGCGAAGCCGTCCACATCGGCATCGTGCATGACACCGGCCGATTGCACGTAAGGGTCCGCGCCGTAGAGCTTTTTCATGATGCCCTCGGCCATCGGAGAGCGGACCGCGTTGTGATCGCAGCAGAAGAGAACCGAGCGCGGCAGGGGTTCGGTCATTCAGCCCCCGTAATGCAGGACGGAGACGAGGGTGAACAGGCGCCGGGCCGTATCCTCGTCGATGTCCGCCTTGCCCGCAAGGCGGTCCTGCAGGATCCGCGCCCCTTCGTTGTGGATGCCGCGCCGCGCCATGTCGATGGTCTCGATCTGGCTCGGGGGCGAGGTCTTCACCGCGTCGAAATAGCTTTTGCAGATCTGGAAATAGTCCTTCACCACCTGACGGAACGGCGAGAGCGACAGGTGAAATTCAGCGACCGGCGCACCGTCCTCGGAAGCCACGTCGAAAACCAGCCGTTTCTCGCGGATCGACAGCTTCAGCCGGAACGGCCCTTCCGGCGCGGGCGCATCGCCACGCGCAGGCAGCGAGAAGCTGTTGGTTTCCATCAGATCGAACATCGCGACACGGCGCTCTTGCTCGATCTCCGGGGTCGGGGGCGGCAGGTTTCCGTCTTCTAGGTCGATATGTACGATATGGCTCATGGGCCGGGTCTCGGATGCAGATGTATCTTTCTGCGTAGCGGCAAAGGGATGTCCGGGCAACGTCACTTTGCGTCCGAGCCTCAGCGATTGAGCTTCCGAAGCCGCGCGGTCACGGAGAGACCGTGGGCTTCGAGGCTTTCCGCCCGTGCCAGGGTTTCGGCGGCGGGGCCGATGGCGCGCAGCGCGTCGGGCGTCATCTTGGCAAGCGTCGTGCGTTTCACGAAGTCCATGACCGACAGCCCCGATGAGAACCGGGCAGAGCGCGCGGTCGGCAGAACGTGGTTCGGACCGCCGACATAATCGCCGATTGCCTCGGGCGTCCATTGGCCGAGGAAAATGGCCCCGGCATGGGTGATTTTCTCGGACAGGGCGTCGGGATCAGCGGTGCAAAGCTCCAGATGCTCGGGCGCGATGCGGTTCGAGAGCGCGGCGGCCTCGTCCAGATCGCGCACCGTGATGATCGCGCCGAAGTCGCGCCAGGAGGCACCGGCAATCGCGCGGCGCTCCAGCGTCTCGAGCCGCGCCTCGACGGCAGCAGCGACCTCGCGGCCGAACGTCTCGTCGGTGGTGATCAGGATCGATTGCGCGCTTTCGTCATGTTCGGCCTGGCTCATCAGGTCGAGCGCGATCCAGTCTGGATCGTTGTCGCCATCCGCGATCACGAGGATCTCGGACGGGCCCGCGATCATGTCGATGCCGACGCGTCCGAAAACGCGGCGCTTGGCGGCGGCAACGAAGGCGTTGCCCGGCCCGGTGATCTTGTCGACCGGCGCGATGGTCTCGGTGCCGTAGGCAAGCGCCGCGATGGCCTGCGCGCCGCCGATCCGGTAGATCTCGTCCACGCCGGAGAGGCGCGCGGCGAGCATGACCAGGGGATTGATGACGCCGTCCGGGGTCGGCACGGTGATCGCCAGTCGGGACACGCCGGCGACCTTGGCCGGGATCGCGTTCATCAGAAGCGACGAGGGGTAGGAGGCGAGCCCGCCCGGCACGTAGAGACCCGCGGCGGAAACCGGCGTCCAGCGCCAGCCGAGTTCCGCGCCTTCGGGATCCGTCCAGCGTGCATCCTCGGGCATCTGACGGGCGTGGTAGGCACGGATACGTTCGGCAGCCTGTTCCAGCGCCGCGCGGTCGGTGTCATCGACCTTGGCGATCTCGGCGTCGACCTCGCTTGCGGAAATCGCCAGCTGGTCCGCGGTCAGGTCGAGCCGGTCGAACCGTGCCGTGTAGTCCAGAACCGCTTCATCCCCGCGCGCCCGCACATCCGCGATGATCGCGGCGACGGTGTCGTCCACGTCGGGGCTGTCCTCGCGCTTGGCGGTCAGCAGCGCGGCGAAGGCGTCCTCGAAATCGGGCGCGTTCGTGTCGAGGAAGACGGGCATGGGGCCTCTCCGTTGATCCTGCGCCGGGGTTCTAGTGATACGCGCAGGAGGCGCAAGCCGAAGCGGCGCTCATTCCGGGTGCTGCGGCCGTTTGCCGGACGGCGCGCGGTAGGGGCGGGTGACATCCTTCAGCCGCAGCTCGAGCGCTTCGACCTCGACCCGGATCGCGCCGTCCCCGGCAAAGGCGATCTCCACCGCGCCGGAGCCGTCGTCTCCGGGCGCAAAGGTGATGGTCAGGATTTGCAGGATCATGTCGCGATCCGACCGATCGATGCCCTGGCTCGAGACGTGCAAGGCGTTCTCCACGACGAGAAGCGACTGAACACGTTCCACTTCGGGCGTGCGATCCTCGTGCCGCAGGCGGTTGATCAGCAGCGCGACCTGTCGATCGCGCGCCCGCCAGGCGATCTCTGTCACCGGAAGGACGGCATCCTGTGCAAGCGCCGAGAGCACCGCGAGATCGTCGGGATCCATCGCGCCGAGATTGAGCGGCTGCGGGCCGGCATCTTCGAACCGTGCGTCCTCGCTCATGTTTCCTTGATCCTTTCGATCTTCGCGCCGACGCCCGAGAGCTTGGCAACGACGTGTTCGTAGCCCCGGTCGAGATGATAGACGCGGTTGACGGTCGTCTGACCCTCCGCCGCGAGCCCGGCAAGGATCAGCGAAACGCTTGCTCTGAGATCCGTCGCCATGACCGGCGCTCCCTTGAGACTGTCCACGCCGGTCACGCGGGCGGTGCCGCCATTGACCTCGATCTTCGCGCCCATCCGCATCAGCTCGGGCGCGTGCATGAACCTGTTCTCGAAGATCTTTTCTTCAAGGACGGATGTGCCTTCGGCAGTGCAGAGCAGGGCCATCATCTGCGCCTGCAGGTCGGTCGGAAAGCCCGGGAACGGCTCTGTCGTCACATCGACGGCCGAGACGCGTCCGTTCCGGCGCGAGACCGTGAGGCCGCGCTCGGTTTCGGTCACGTCGATACCCGCTTGCTCCAGCTTGTCGACGAAGGCCGAAACGAGGCGTTTCTCGCCGCCAAGGCAGGTGACTTCGCCGCCGCAGATGGCCGGGGCCAGCATGTAGGTGCCAAGCTCGATCCGGTCGGTCACCACCCGGTGCGTCGCGCCGCCGAGGCGATCGACGCCCTGAACCGTGATCTCGTGCGTGCCGTCGCCCTCGATCTGCGCGCCCATGCGGCGGAGGCATTCGGCAAGGTCCACGATCTCGGGTTCGCGCGCGGCGTTCTTGATGACCGTCGTGCCCTTGGCGAGCGTCGCGGCCATGAGCGCGTTCTCGGTCGCGCCCACCGAGACGAGCGGGAAGTCCACGACCCCGCCCTTGAGCCCGCCCGGCGCCTTGGCGTGCACGTACCCGTCCCGCAGGTCGAGCTCCGCACCCATCGCCTCGAGCGCCCGCAGATGCAGATCGACGGGCCGCGCACCGATGGCGCAGCCGCCCGGAAGGGAGACCACAGCGTGCCCGTCGCGCGCCAGCATCGGACCCAGGACAAGGATCGAGGCGCGCATCTTGCGGACGATGTCGTAGTCGGCGCAGTGATTGTCGATGGCATGGCTCGACAGCGCGAGGACATGGCCGTCCTGCAGCGCCGTCACCTCAGTCCCGAGCGATTGCAAGAGCGTCGTCATCGTGCGGATGTCCGACAGGCGCGGCGCGTTCATCAATGTCAGCGGCTCTTCGCTCAGGAGCGTCGCCGGCATCAGCGTCAGGCAGGCATTTTTCGCGCCTGCGATAGGGATGTCCCCCGATAGAGGGCCATTGCCCGTCACCACGATCGAATCCATGCCCTCAATCCTTGTTATCTGTCCCGCTCGGCGCGTCGTCTTCGCGCGCCTTCGCCTGACGCTTGCGACGCGCCAGGTTCGCCTTGAGCGCGGCCTTGAGCCGGTCCTCTCGACCGGTGTCGCGGCTGCCTTTCTGCGGGGGTTTCTGCTCCATGACGGGTGTCTATATGAGGTGGCCGAAAGCGTCCAGATTCATGCTTGCACCCTTGTGAGTTTGACATTAGAGACCCGCCCACACCGCACGTCGCGGCGGGCTGCTGTAGCTCAGTGGTAGAGCACTCCCTTGGTAAGGGAGAGGTCGACAGTTCAATCCTGTCCAGCAGCACCATTCCCTCAAACATAGCGAGCCCGATCTGGCGCGCCCCATGGGCCGCGATGACGCGCGGCGGGAACCTACCGGCCGTTCCAGGGGTTTCTGTCTGGCGTCCCGGCTCCGCAACGCGGCTCCGGGCTTTTTTTCGAGGGTAGGGTATGACCGACGACACCGAACGTCACGAGATGAACGATGGCGAGAAGCACGCAATGTATTCGCGCGAAGAAGCACTTCAGATCGCGCGACATCGTGCGTTAGCGCCGCGCGCCGTTTACGAGGTGATCGACCTCGAAGGGCGGGAAGAACTCAAGCGCCCGCTCTGGTCGCTCTGGTGGTCAGGCATCGCGGCTGGCATCTGTATTTCGACCTCGGTTCTGGCCGAAGGCATTCTGCACACGATCTACGAGGGCCACCCGTATCAAGGCCCGATCGAAAACATGGGCTACACTGTCGGCTTCATCCTCGTGATCCTGGCCCGTATCCAGCTCTTTACCGAGAACACCATCACGGTCGTCCTGCCGGTTCTGAAGGATCGCTCGCGCAAGATGCTGACTTGCACGATGCGTCTCTGGGCCGTGGTGTTCGCAGCGAACCTCGTGGGCACGTTCTTCGTAGCCTTCTTGAGCGTCCACGGCGGCACCGTGGTGCCCGAATACGTCGAAGGCATGAAGGCGATCTCCGAGCATTTCGCGGAATACACGCCTTGGGAGACCTTCAAATACGGCGTTCCGGCCGGGTTCTTCATCGCCGCGATCGTCTGGATGCTGCCTTCCGCCGAAGGGTTCGAGATCTTCCTGATCTTCCTCTTCACGTATCTCATCGCGATGGGCGAGTTCACGCACGTGGTCGCGGGCTCCAAGGAGGCGTTCCTCTTGATGCTTTCGGGCGACATTTCGGTCAGCAAGGCGATCTTCGGGCTGATCCTTCCGGCCTTCGCGGGGAACGTCCTTGGCGGCACCGGCCTTTTCGCTCTCCTGGCCTACGGTCAGGTCGCCCACGAGATCGATCCGGAGCTGAACGGTGAGGCAAAGAAAAAGGGGAAAGGCTGAGCCTTTCCCCTCGCGACCTTGATCAAGGTCTCGTCGATCAGTCTTCGAGCGAATCCTCGCGCTTTTTGTCGACGAGACCTTTTTCCTTCTCCTTGCGCTCCCGGAACGCCTTGCCGTATCCCTCGATCTCGTCATCCGGGATGACCTCGCGGGCGCGGCCGAAGACCTCGTCCTCTTCCTCTTCCATGTGGTGCTCGTAATCGTGCTTGAGCGTGTTGAACTTGTTGAGCCAGCCGGGGCTCGACATGTCCATCTCGTTCAGCTCCTCCATGAGATCGTCCATCTCGGCATGCTCTTCGACGGAGTGGCGTGCGGAATCCTGGCCCCAAGTCTTGGACATGAGCTTTGAATAGAAGGTTTCCTCTTCCGCAGCGGCGTGGCTCTTCACGTCGTAGAAGAACTCATTCCACGCGGTCTTGCGCTCTTCGCTGTCGCCGGTCGTGTCGGCGATGCGGTTGAGCAAATCGCGATGATGTTCGTGGTCGGCAATGATCGCGTCATAAATCGACATGGGGGCGGATCTCCGTGGCTATCTGGCTGGGGCGGGTTACAAAGCGGACCCGGAACATGATCGCCGGCGGACGCCTGAGCGCACGAGGTTAGCGGGCCGCCCAAGGCGCACGCCAGCGATGCGCTGGTCTAACGTGTGGCAAGCGGTCAGGTTCCAGGGCTTATGGCAGAAGCGACAGCCAGACCCATGTGGTCAGCACGGAAAGCGCGGTTGCCAACAGAACCGAGGACGCCGCGACCCGGCGCGCGCGTCCGTACATGTTCGCGAAGACGTAGGCGTTGATGCCCGGCGCCATTGCCGCGGTAATGACCGCCGAGCGGAACTCGTTGATATTGAGTGCGAAAGCGGTTCCGAGCGTCCAGGTGATCGCGGGATGCACGATCAGGGTGACGCCGCAGACGAAAGCGATGATCCTGAGATCGCCTTCGGGCCGGTAGCGGTAGAGGACGCCGCCCATCCCGAAAAGCGCCGCCGGCAGCGCGGTTCGGACCATCATGTCGAGCGCGTCCACTACCGGGCCGGGCAGCCCGAGACCGAAGATGTTGAAGATCGCCCCGAGCGCGATCCCGATCACCAGCGCGTTGCGGAACATCGCCTTCAGAACGGTGGCGGGCAGCGCCTTTGCCGAAGTCCCGCGCGCGCGGGCAATCTCCATCGCGGTGATGCCGAGCCCGTAGCAGATAGGCGAATGCAGCGCGATGATCGCGTAATTGGCCTCGAGCGCATCGGAGCCATACGCCCGCTCGGTGATGGCGAGGCCCAGAAGCAGCGAATTGGCGAAGAGACAGCAGAACCCGATCGCGACAGAATCCTCCCAGTCGCGTTTGAAAAGGTAGCGCCCCGCCAGAAGTCCGAGCGCGAACCCAGTCACCGAGCCCGAATAGAAGCTGATCAGCAGCGCCGGATGGAAGTTCTCGCCCAGATCGAGAGTCCATATCGCCTGGAACAGCAGACAGGGGATCGCGAATTGCTGGGTGAAGATCATCAACCCGTCGACCGCGGTGTCGGGGAAGAGCTTGCGCCAGGTTGCGAGATATCCGGCGCCGATCAGAACGAAGACGGGGAGGATGACCCCGAGAAGTGCCTGCATCTATTCAGACCTAGAGCGCATAGCGGATGACCATGCCGTCATAGGCCGGCGTGATATGCTCCGCCGTTTCCGCCTCGAGCGTGGCATAGTCGAGATCGATATGCATGTTTGTCAGCACCCCGCGACGTGCGCCGGAGGCCGCGATCCAGTCGAGTGATTGCTCGAGATGCGAATGGGTCGGGTGCGGGTCACGGCGCAGCGCGTCGAGCACCCAGCAATCGAGGCCCTGCAGCGTCGCCCAACTCGCCTCGGGGATCGAGGAGACGTCCGGCAGATATGCCAGATCCGCGATCCGGAAGCCGAGCGCGTCGATCGAGCCGTGTTCGACCTCGAAGGGTGTCAGCGAGATCTCCCCGCCCGCGCCGTCGATGGCGAAAGGGCCCTTGATCGTGTGCATGTCGAGGATCGGCGGGTAAGGGCTGTCCTCGGGCTGGGTGAAGGCATAGCCGAACCGCGAATAGAGGCTGTCTTGCGTGCCGCCATCGGCCCAGACCGGCAGACGCGCCTTCATGTTGAAGACGATCATCCGCAGATCGTCGATCCCGTGGACATGATCGGCGTGGGAGTGCGTGTAGACGACCGCATCGAGCGCCCCGACGCCCGCGTCGAGAAGCTGCCCGCGCAGGTCGGGCGAGGTGTCGATCAGAACGCGCGTGATGCCGCCTTCGCCTTCGCGCTCGATCAGCATGGAGCAGCGGCGGCGGGCGTTGCGCGGGTTGTCGGGATCGCACGCGCCCCAGAGATTGCCGAGACGCGGCACGCCGCCCGACGATCCGCAACCGAGGATGGTGAAGCGCAATTCGCCTGTCATGCAGCCTCCGCCCAGGCGGCGGCTTTCCAGAAGAGCCGTTCGAAATTGTCTTCGGTCGCGGCGGCGAACTCGGCGTAGGACAGCCCGAACAAGTCCGCGCCAACTTCGGCGGTATGGATCGTGTAGCCCGGCTCGTTGCGCTTGCCGCGATAAGGGGGCGGGGCGAGGTAGGGGCTGTCGGTTTCGACAAGGATCCGTTCGAGCGGAGCTTCGGCGAAAATCGCGCGCAGGTCGCTGCTTTTCTTGAACGCGGCGATGCCGGACATCGACAGGTAGAAATCCATTGCAAGCGCCCGCCGCGCCAGATCCGCGCCCGAGGAGAAGCAGTGCATCACGCAGGTATAGGGCTTTTTCGCAAACCCTTCCTCCAGGATCCCGGCCATGTCGTCGTCGGCATCGCGCGCATGAATGATGAGCGGCAGGCCGGTTTCCTGCGCCGCCTCGATATGGATGCGGAGCGAGGTCTGCTGCACGCCGGCGCTCTCGGCGGTGTAGTGATAATCGAGCCCGGTCTCTCCGAGCGCCACGAATTTGGGGTGCCGCGAGAGCTCAACGAGTTCCTCGACGCTGGTCATCGGCTCGTCTGCGGCGCTCATCGGATGCGTGCCCGCGGCATAGAAGACCGACGGATGCGCCTCCGCGATGGCGCGGACCCGTGGCTCCTGGCGAAGGCGCGTACAGATCGTCACCATCCGGTGCACGCCGGCTTCGTGGGCACGCGTGACGATGGCGTCCCGTTCATCGTCGAAATCGGGAAAGTCGAGATGACAATGGCTGTCGGTAATCTGCGGCGCGCTCATCGCCCATCCTTCGGCTCGGTGCGGCTGGTTGCACTCGGGGTATCTAGGATGGGGCAGGGAGGGTCAAGACGGGCTCAGGCCCGAACCCGCGCAGAGGCCTCGCGCATCTTCATGACCGTATCGAGGACGAGCGAGGCCGCGTCGACATTTACCGCACGGCCGTGCCGCGACCTGTCTCCTGCGATCTGCGCGACCTCCGCCCAGGCGCGTCCGGTCACGACATCGGGCGCGAGGCGGCGCAAAAGCGCGGCTTCCTCAGGGGCGGCCAGCCGGCCCGGCGGTTGCCCGGTGACGCCGGTGCGCGCAAGGCGGGCCATCGCCGTGTCCGCAAGCCAGAAGAACAGATCGAGCCGCTCTTCCCGGCCGCGCTGGGCAAGGCTGTCAGCCAGGGCCAGCGCCTTGGGACGGTCGAGGTCCGGCATCGTGCCCATCACCTCGAGAAGATTGCGGTAGAGCGTCAGCCCCTCGAGCCCCGCAACCCGCATCGCCGCGCCGACGGAGCCGCCGGACAGCTCCGCAAGCGCGTCCGCCCCGGCGCCCGACAGCTCCGCCCCCGCCTGATCGAGCGCAGATTTCATATCATCGGGCGACAGCGGCGACAGGCGCAGCTCGCGGCAGCGCGACCGGATCGTCGGCAAAAGCCGCGAGGGCTGATGGCAGACGAGCAGCATCACCGTGCGCGCGGGCGGCTCCTCGAGGAGTTTCAGAAGCGCGTTGGCCGCGTTCACGTTCATCTCGTCGGCGGCATCGACGATCACCACGCGCCGCCCGCCATCCGCCGAAGACAGCGCGAAGAAGGATTTCAGCTTGCGCACCTGGTCGACCCGGATCTCGGCGGCGATCCGGTCGCCCTTGTCGTTAGGCCCGCGTTTCAGCACGAAAAGACCAGGCTCCGCTCCGGCGCGAGAGCGGCGCGTAACGGGATGATCCTCACCGATATCGAGGGTTTCGGGCGGCGGCGGCGCGCCGAAAAGTCCATCCTCCTCCGCATCCGGGGTCGCCAGAAGAAACCGCGCGATTTTCCACGCGAGGGTTGCCTTGCCGACGCCCTTCGGCCCGATCAGCATCCATGCGTGGTGTAGTCGCCCGCCGGAAAAGGCGTCGAGAAACGCCCGTTCCGCCGCCTGCTGCCCTAGCAGCCTGCGCGTCTCCGCGGGGTGCGGTGCGCCTTCGACCTGGGTCGGATCGGGAAGCGCCTGATCGCTCATTCGAGCGTGTCCAGAAAGCCGTGCGCGATCCGGGTGACGTCGCCCGCGACCTCCGCCTCCGTGCGGTTTCCGTCGACAATGCGAAAGCGGCGCGTGCGATGGGCAAGGTTCAGGAATCCGGCCCGCAGGGTTGCGTGCAGCTCCAGCCCGAAACTCTCGAACCGCGCCTCGGAGCCTATGCGTTTCGCTGCCCGCGCATGGGCGACGCCGGGGTTCATGTCGATGAGGAAGGTGAGATCCGCCTCGAGACCGATCATGAGCGCATGAAGCGCATCGACCGTGCCACGCAAATCGCCGCGAGTGATGCCTTGGTAAACTCGCGTCGAGTCGACGAAGCGGTCGCAGATCACGACCTTTCCGGCATCGAGCGCGGGCCGGATCGTCCGCTCCACGTGATCGCGCCGCGCGGCGGTGAACATCAAAAGCTCCGTCTCTGCCGACCAGCGATCGGGGTCGCCGTGCAACAGCAGATTGCGGATCTCTTCCGCGCCGGGGCTGCCGCCGGGTTCGCGGGTCAGCACGACATCATGCCCCGCCTGGCTGAGCGTTTCCGCCAGAAGCCGTGCCTGAGTGGACTTTCCGCTGCCGTCGATGCCTTCGAATGTCAGAAATGCGCCGAGACGCCGGGATGAGACCATTACATCACGTCCTGAGGAGGTTGTCCGATTCTCCTGAACAATACGCCCGCAACGGTCATCACCCGATTAACGAACCCTGCGCCAGCCACGGCATTTTCCGCGAAAAGCGGGACGCGATGCTCGGGCAGTCCTTCAGGGCGCACGATGAGCTCGGCCAATTGCTGCCCGGCGGCGATCGGTGCTTGCAGCGGGCCGGTATAGACCACCTCCGCCTCGAGCGGTCCGCCGGTCAGGGTCGGCAGCAAGAGCGTGACATCCTCCTCGGCCACGAGCCCGACGCCATCTTCCGCACCCATCCAGACATCGGCGCGCGCCACGGCCTGACCTTCCTCGACGATGGTCCGCTCGGCGAATTGCCGGAAGGCCCAGTTGACGATGGCTTCGCTTTCCTCGGCGCGGGCACGGGTGCTGTCGAGCCCGGTCAACGCGAAGATCACGCGGCGCTCGCCCTGCTTGGCCGACCCGGTCAGCCCGTAGCCCGCTTCCTGCGTATGCCCCGTCTTCAACCCGTCCGCGCCTATGCCGAGGCCGAGAAGTGGGTTGCGGTTCGAGACATTCTGCGGCGCGCGGCCGTCGAATTCGAAGCGCTCCTCCGAGAACATCTCGTAGAATTCGGGGTAGTCCGTGATGATCCGGTTCGAGAGAAGAACCAGGTCGCGCATCGACATCACATGCCCCTCGGCCGGCCAGCCATTGGAGTTCTTGAAGGTCGAACTGGTCATGCCGAGTTGCTGGGCGCGGCGCGTCATCAGCTCTGCGAAGCCGCGCTCCGTGCCGTTCGGGGACAGCGCCTCGGCGATCACGGCGCAGGCGTCGTTGCCCGACATGACGATGATCCCGCGCAGGAGGTCCTCGACCCGGACACGATCCGTCGTGTCAAGGAACATCGTCGAGCCGCCATAGGACATCGCGTGCTGCGAGACCGGCAGCCGCTCGTCGAGGGACAGCCGTCCCTCACGGATTGCTTCGAAGGCCATGTAGAGCGTCATCAGCTTCGACATGGAGGCGGGCGGCAGGGCCTCGTCGGCATTCTTCGACAGAAGAACAGTGCCGGTTTCCTGGTCGAGTACGAAGGCAGCCCGCGCGCTTGTGTCGAAGGCGGCGGCTGTCTGCGCGGCAAGAACGAGCGTCAGTGCCGCGGCGGCGATGCGTTTGATGAGAACGGTCATGGGGCAGCTCCAGAACCTGAAGGGGGCGGTAAGGCGGGGCCGCCGAGCGCCCCCGATAGGAGATCTAGTTTGACACCGCATAGGCGTCAGAGAAACCCGTCGCTTTGATCTTCGTGAGGAGATTGTCGATCTCTTCCCGGCTCTGGGCGGGGCCTACGACCACGCGCCAGAAGGTCTTGCCGGACGAGCTCTGCTTCTTGACGGTCGGAACCATGCCTTCCTGCCGCATCGCGGTCGCGGTGTTCCGGGCATTTTCTTCGACCGAGAAGATGCCGATCTGCACGAAGGGCTTGGCAAGCGGTGAGCTTTGCGGAGACGGGGTCGGGCTCGGCGCCGGAGCGGCCGCAGCCGGTTCGGCAGGGGCAGGGGGCGCCGCGGCGGCAGGCGCGCGGTCAAGCGCCGCAGCCGCGTTGTTGGCGACGGGATCGAGCGTCGAGGTCTCCACTTCGGAGGCGCCCGGCAAGGGCGTGCCTTCGGTCGGCGCCTCGGCCTCGCTGATCGCCGCGGGCGGGGCGACCGGCCCCTCTTCGCGGCGAAGGGCGACGACGTGCAGGTTCGCCGGCGCGCCGGCGAGCATCTCCAGCGATGCGGCCGCGTCCGAGGAGACCTGGATTCGTGGCCCCGGCGTCTCGCGTTCGCGCTTGAAGAGCGCGCCGATCACGTATTGACCATTGCTTTCGTTCCGAATGACGACGCGTTCCGGTTCGGACACATCGGGATGCGCCACCCAGACGCCGCCGAGCGAGGGCCGTCCGTCCCAGAGACCGGCCTCCTTGGCTTCGAAGACTTCGGGCGACTCGACATCGCGCTCTCCCGTGGCGGCGCGCGTCACCGTGTCCTCGCCTGCCGCCGCGCCAGATTGAGAGCCACCGCCCTGCAGAAAGCCGGGCATGGAGGCGCTGTCGCATCCGCTGAGGGCGAATGCGCAGACACAAATCGCAGCAGTGCCGCCGATCCGCGAAATTCGAAATGACATGACCTGCTCCGCCTTGCCTGTCCTGCGCCTGGGATCTTGGCCGTCCCGGTCGCATGTCCTCGTAGGACGCTGCCTCAGCGCCCGATTGGGGCGACAATAGCCATGCTTTGGCCTTATGGGAAGCCCGGCGCGGCGCGTCGGCGAATTTTCCCCGCAGCCGCTTCCAGAATCGGAGCGGCGCGGCTAAGCGACCCGGACCGGAGGAGTGGCAGAGTGGTCGATTGCACCGGTCTTGAAAACCGGCGTGCGTGAGAGCGTACCGTGGGTTCGAATCCCACCTCCTCCGCCATTCGCACTTATGTCTCTTAAGTGATTGATTTATATAGACATTTTAGATCACTGAATTTCATTCCCACACACGTTTCCCACACATGTGTGGAAGCCTCAGCGGGGCTGATTTCATCACTACATTCAACGGCCCGAAAGTGAGCGAACAGATCGACCTCTTCGAGTGGCACAAAGGCCGAATCGGAGGTTGAACGAGCCACATCAATAACGTAGCTCGTCCTCTCATCTCGTAACTACCTGATATTGCTGCAATTTAAGGAATAAGAGCTCCTCCTAACCCGCAAGTTTGGCGACGCGATACACGGAACGCTCCGAGATCCCCAATTTACCGGCGACTGAGCGCTTCGTATGGCCAGATCTAAGCAGACCCAGCACGTCGTCGGCTTTGGCCTGTGCCGTTGGCTTACGGCCCTTGTAGCGGCCTTCTGCCTTGGCCTTGGCGATGCCTTCCCGCTGTCGCTCCAGCATCATCTCCCGTTCGAACTGAGCCACAGAACCCAGGACGTTGAGCATGAGCTTTCCGGTGGCGTTGGTGGTATCCAGCCCGAGATCGAGTATCCGAAGACCGACCGCCTTGCTGTCCAGACGCTCGACGAGTTCTCCCAGGTGTCGAACCGACCGAGCCAAGCGATCCAGTTTGGTGACCACGAAGACGTCGCCTTCTCGGCAGTAATCGATGGCTGTCTCTAGCTCTTGCCTCTTCGCGACCGAACTTGTCTGCTCGATCCAGACCTTCTCGCAGCCGACAGCCTTCAAGGCTTCCGTCTGAGCCTCCAAGCCAGCCATCTGTTCCAAGGTCGATGTACGTGCGTATCCAATGAGCATACCCGATGCCCTCCTGTCTGCCATTGATGTCTAAGGGGTGGTGGCAGGGTGTCTGCCAAAAGCCGAAACCGACTTCAGTTACAGGCTATTGCTACTCCCTAGGACCATGACGCAGGATCAGGGCCATGTGGCAGGCGCTGGGCAGGAATTTCGGAAGATGGTCGAAGGGGGGTGGGGGTTCTGAGAAGTGACTTCAAAAAATGGGGGGATTATTATTGTTATTGGTTGTTCGATTTTGTTGAGAGGCTCGGGGATAACGAGCTTGAGCCGTGTGCGTCATGTGTAATCTTTCGAACTCGGCGGAAAGCAGACTTACGGCGGTGCAGCTTCGCAGCTGTGTCTATATGCGATAGCTGCCATTCGTGTGCGCCGAAACGAGTCCTTGGTCGGCGGTCCGCCTTGCGGCACTGCGGCGTGACACTTGCGGAATTACTACCGCTGCCGTGTAAGCGCTTCTTCGTGGACGAGACCCGCACACCGGTCCTCGATCCTGGGCGACGGCGAACCAAGACCGGCTGCTTCTGGGCCATTGTCTCGGACGACCGCGGCCATGATGTCACTATATCTTAGGCTGTTTCAGCATCTGTACCCGTCGAAAAAGGAACAATCTTGCATAGCGAACACAGGTTCACCCGTGGCTCAGCCTTACCCTCAGTCAGTTTTTCAACTGAAGCTTCTCTGCCGGCCATCAAGTCTGAAACCGCCAACATGAAAGCATCCTTGTCGGCCGCTTGCATCGCTCCACGGGCGCCTTCAAATCCGCAGTTCAAGGCCGCCGCCGCTTGGCCTCTTCGAAGAGCGTCGGAGATTAACCTCGGCGTCCAGGATACAGGGTTCAAACTGCTCTGATTGCCAAGTTCATTCAAAAGTAGTGCAGTACACCAATCACCTGAACCTGCCGCATCAAGAAAACGTGGTGCCTCGAAAGCATCAAGTTCGAACCAATCCCAGCTAAGTCGAAATTCCAAGCCTCGCGGTCCCAAGGTTTGAACAATGAGATTCGGCCCAGTAAGGTCACGGATTTCGTTGATGTGACCGAGCCTGTCTTCGGCAAACTTTAGGACGTGACAAACATCGATGGCCTTTTGAAATTGGCTCTCGTCCCCAATAGAGGACGGCTCAAAGAGGACTAGACCTCCACTTTCGCGAACCCAAGAGGCAAGCTTCAGGGCGCTCGGAGACACGCGGTCAAGGAAAAAGATATCGGGAACGCAGTCAATATCCAATACCGGCTGGATTTGCCGGATCGTCGTTGATCTGAACCTTGGAAGCCAGCCGCCGCAATCCGGACAAGTCAACACATAACGATGTGACCTGTGACCTTCGGCATCTACCTTGAATTTCTGAACCACAACTGGCGTGGAGACCGACTGTTCCTGCCAGACAAAGCCAGTGTTCACGCCGTCGAACTGAAGATCGTGAACAACGAAGTCTCCTGGTTCGTCACATCCAAGTCGCGCCACAGGAAACGAATCCCAACCCAGCCAGCTCAGTAGAGCCATAACGTTCCCACACGAACCGCCTGCCGAAGCAAAGGTCGCCTCGAGGCCTTCCACAACATCCATGGCCACGAAGCCTGCTCCCATGGCCCGCAACTTGATGGCATCCTTCTTCTTGTCGTCGATCATCGTTCCCAGTCCCCGCGAAGCCACATCGATGAGAGCTGGTACTCGGTGCCTGAATCTAAGACAGGATCGGAGTAGTCCGCTGTTTCTACATACAAAACTCCCACTGACATACGATCTCCTGCGATGGCCCCATACTTGTGATCATAGCACGCCAACAACGCGCCGACCGACAAAAGCTTGGACGATAATGGTGACACGAAAGCCTTGCAACCGCCAAGCTCGCTCAGCGCCCGCCGATACCGGTCCATGGCGGCGAATATCTGCTTGTAAGCTTCAAACGGATTATACTCTGATGCTCTGAGAATGTTGCCTGGTTCGACTTGGAACTCTTCGAACAAGAGTTGCCGATGCTCTCGAATGATCTCGTCTCCGCGTCGTGGTTCTCTAGTCGGGAAAGGGATCACGGGGCAAATCTCGTCAGGGGTCAATTTGTCGCGGATGCGCGAAAGCCTAATTCCTTGCTGTTCGCCGAGTACCGGAAACCATACCCGAGGAATCTGATCGGTCGATTCACTGTCAAGCTGCCCGGTGAAGCCGATCACGTTGGTGACGTCATCACGGAGCGTACCTCGCGCGGCGCCGATGTCAGCCGACACGCTCTCGGCGGTCGTCACATGGAGATTTACGTCCGGACCATCTACACTCATTTCGTCAAGCTCGTGGAGCAGAGATGCGACGGCCGTTAGCGCAACCATTCTGGGCATTGCGCTGATATCCACCACAACGTCAGTATACCCTTCCAAGGAGCCCGCAGTACGCAGTGCCTGCCGCACGTTTCTAGAAGTGGCGTTACCTTGCCCGGAGCGCCCGAGCGGGACCTCGATCTCGTGAATCTTCGATTCTCCGACCAAAGCTTCAAGCTTTTTAACGTTTTCGAGCGTGAGTTGGTTTCTTAATTCGCTGTCCTGGAAACCGTTGTCGAAGGCAAGCAGCCAAATATCGACTTCGCCACCAAAGCCCACGATCTCATCTAAAACAGCCAGAGCCCTTGGGTCGTATCCACGCCCAAGCACGAACAAAAAACGCCTGGAAGGGTCGCTTGCGTAATTCTTCCAAAAGGCATCAAAATCATTACCCTGACGGAAGATATAGGGATCCCAACGCATAATACTGACCTCGTTAGACAAGCTTCGGCTCCCTTTCAGGCTGCTCCCCTATGTCGCCGAGCTCCATCCAGCGGTGGAGCGTTCCAAGTGATTGTTCACGCCAGCCGCCATATCCAAGCGGCAGGCCAAACTTCACGCATAGCAATCTGTTCAGATAGAAAACTATGTAGGATTTCCCTTTCGCCCTCCTATCCAAATGCGGGGTGATCAAGTTGTGTGCAACCAGGGACGTGACGACATTTCGCAATTGAATAAAATGCTTGATATTTCTTTCATCTTCATTTGCAAGCGTATTTCGATCCTGCATAGATATCGCAAACCCAGTGACACCAGGCATATAGGGAGCAGTTGGGCGAAAGGTCTGATCCCGACAGTATTTTCCAAGAGCCTCCAGAAATCTCTTTGCATCGTAGCCTTGGGGCAGGCGTCGGACCAGACCTTCCCACCTTAATTCGGCGACTTCACGAATAATCGCGTCCTGTCGTTCGGCTGACAATGAACGCGGAATGCTTCTTGGACCGGTGATCTTTGCAGAAATCTCTTCAAACAGCGCTCCAGCGATCTCAAGGTACTGATCGATGTTTGAACTGGCCACTGCCGCTAGCGTATCTTTTCCGAAGTACAACGGTGTTTCCATTTCGGTTCTTAGAAAATGCTCAGCGGCTCTCGAAACGGCCTTTTCCTTTTCATCAAGTTCATCAGCTGGCAGAATCTCAAATGCGAATGATGCCTGACTTCGCCTTAGGTCCCGTTCAATCAAGATCTCTGTGGCGCGCCACTTAATGGCTGATGAAATAGACCCTTTGCGATCTTCTCGAGTTGCGGCAATCCACTCTTCATAGCGACTGTCGCCGGCGGTCTTCTGGATAAGGCGCGTCTCGATCTCAGACGACTTTTCGCCGTATCTATTGTCGCCTTCATCCAGCTCTTCGTCGTTTGCTACTAAAGGGAAGAACTCTCGCCCTTCAAAGCCGTCCGCCTTAGATGCCCTGAGATTGGCAATTTGCTCGGCAAATCGCGTGAAACCAGATGACCGCTTTCCGGACCACTGTGTTTCAAGTTGGATGACAGAATCGTAATCGCGTTTCTCCAAGGCACCTTCGGTCAACAGGTCTTGGTGACTCATCGCATCGAGGCGCTCGGCAATCCAAATACCGCAGGGCTCCCGTGCATTGGTTACGAGGTTTATCAGACTCTTGCGTTGCGTATTATCGAGGAATTGAAGTTCATCGAAAAGGAGAATTCGTCGGGACCGGACCTCTCCGCGTCCATCGAACATTCTCGCCCTGGAAAACCACTTGAGACTGTCGAGCCTAGTATGGCCACCTTGAAGTTCATCCGGCTCCCCTAAGTCATCCATAGTGTCATAAAAATTGCGTTCGATCTCAGAAGCCCATTCGAACAGTTCTGTTCCGCTCGCGGATGCAGGCACAGTTGCCCCAGACTCAGGTTCCCAAGTGACCCGCAATGTGTTCAGATCATCCGGGTATAGTCGTCCACTTTGATCAAGGAGCGATCGGAGAGTCGCTATAACGATTCTAGAATCCAGAAGTGATCTGAATAACCCATTACCGCGATCAATCTGTGCCAAATCTTGATACTCTGTCGAGAACGAAATCATGGCACCAAGCAATTTGGCTCCGTTTTCATCTACGGCACCGAGATTATTCAAGACATCGAACGTTGGTTTAACCTGCTGATCTTCCCGCAACGACACAGCGAGCTCAAGCGGGCGCGGTAGCATCATTCGCAGCAAGGTCGTCTTTCCGCCCCCGGGAGCGCTTCGAAAGAAGACTAGCCCGGAAAACGGATCCTCTTTGTCGTCGACGACATCCAAAGCTCCAGGCCCAAACAGTCTGACGAACTGTTCATCACTCACCGAACGCTGGGATGCTCTTATGCGGAATGGGTTTCTCACAGCTACTCAAACTTTCTATGGCGACTGACGCGAGGGAACAAACCGCGCACCCTGTGCACATCTTCAGCCCACAAGAGGAAGATGGAGTTGTTGGGTGTGTTGTGTGCCAGAACTACCGGCAACTTACATCCTGCATAGCCGAAACGTTTGGACGTGCCACCGACCCTCGAATGCTCATCGTCTGCATCGGGGTCAAAGTAGCGGTCTTGGCCGGCAAGAGACAAGATTCCATCGTCCGTCGGCTGCGCCAGCTTCACGCCGCTGTTGAGGCGATGAACAACCTTGAACTCGATTGATCCCTTCGAAAATGGCAACTGACCCAAACGCTTCTCGATGTGTTCTATCGCTTGGTCGGCCGCGATGTAGATCACGACGAGAATCGAAACTCCGGACTGAGCCACGAGACTACCCAAAAGCTCGTCGCTATCGAGTTCGCGGATGATCTTTGCAATTTTTCCGTCCCAGTCCCCATTCTTTCCCTCTCGAAGATAGCTGGTCCCACTCGCTGTAAAGTCATCCAGCAAGACTACATACTCGAACTTAGCTTGGGCTTCCGGCACTTCTGCGTCAGAAATCGTTGAGAGATCTTTTTGTAATTTTTCCGTGAAGCCTTTGGCCTTCGGCGAAGACATATCATATGCGTGAAACACTTGTTCATGGGTGATGTCTTGTGGATGCGCCCTCCGAAACTGGTCGGTACGAGCACCGTCGCTCAACCCGAGAAACAGCGTCTTTCGTAATCTTGCACGATATTCCTTGGATTTAACTATCGATTTTACTTGATGAGATCCAAAATCCGAATGGCTTTTCGCGGTATCGGCAATCAACTTCGGGCGAACAAAGGTTGGGAAGGCCAATCCAACAAGACTGTTTATCTCCGCATTTGAAATAAATATTAGCCGTTCCGTGACGAAGGAATAGGCAATATCTCGTTCACCCTTGGTTTCAAATTGCCGCAACCACAGCGCTAGACTCTCCAGAAAGCGGCGCCCGGGCGCGAACTGCTGATACTCGTCGTATTTGTAGGACGCAAAGCTCTCCAGCAAAGCTCTTTCCTCTGCTTTTTCGGCATCGGACCACCCCATTATGTTGGTAAGAAGTGTTTCAGCGAGTTCTTTCTTCAATTCGTCAGACCTCGATCGGAAGGGGTAATCATCATAGCCCAAGTCTCTTCAAGCTTTGCAAGCCTTTCAAGGTAGAAGACCGTCGCTTGCACACCACGGATTCCGGCGGGAGCCAATGCCCAACCTGTCTTGGGATCTCCGCTCGCCTGATCGACACTCAGACCAAGTGGATGTTTCAAGAGTTGAAAGTCGTTCCCGACCGGATCGGCACGGTCACCAATGCGCAAAACCGTGCTGCTGTCTATTCCTGCATAGTTGCACAGCTCTTCGACCAGGGTAAGCTTGCTTTGCCCGCCAAGCAGAACATCCACAGAATGACTCGAAATTACCACGCGTTTATCATATCCGCTTATTCTCAGCGCTTCGCTAATTTCTGAAAGCGCCCGAGAAACGTCTCGCCTCCTGGAAAATTTGACCGAAATCTGTTTTGTGTTCGCGCGAATTTCGCAAGAAGACAGAAAGGCACCCTTGCGCAGTTCTTCGAGTAGCGGATCAAGCGTATCCAATTCTCCTAGCAGGGGATCGCGTTCGTCCCTCAAGGAGCTAATTATTCCACCATTATAGTACCCAACAAGTACCCGCCCCCAGAGCTCTCGCTTAATGCTCGACCTTAGGGACACCCCCGCACTCGGTCCCCGACCCGTTGCGATACCTACGGGTAGCCCACCTTCAAGGAGCCTATTCAGTTCTTCGGATACCTTGGGCCGAAGGCCAACTTTGAACCGATCGCGGTCATCGGAGAGTGTTCCGTCATAATCCATCACCAAACCCTGGATGGATGCGTCTCTAAGAAAATTAATTGAGTTGGAATAATGCTCGAACCAAGCCTCCGTGTCTGCCCCTAAGGTATTAACTCCTTTCCGTGCAAGAGCAGCATTCAAATTCAGCTCCTTCTGAGATCCAGCAGGATGCATCGGACCGATCCGATAGAGCCGCCTTCCGAACTCCGGTACACCTGGCTTGGCGGGGTCTGTATTTGAGGCGTCACCAGCTCCAAGGCTGAGATGCAAACCTACTACGAGACCTGCAATGGCCTGTAAGTGCTTCGGTCCACGAAAATCTATTCTCAGTCGCGGAATTTCTTGCGGTAGAGCCTCAAGAGATTTTCTGGCGAGCTGCTCCATTCCGTCGCCCACCAAACAAACGATACTCGTCGACGCCTTATGCTTGTGCATCCAGAAATGTCTTCCGTGCCCAAAATTTCGCAGGTCCGCAGCATGTAGGTTCCCCAGGCCTGCTTCAACGAAGCGAGACTCAAGATCGACGGACGTCGCTCGTAAGGAGTTCGTGAACAATAGGCTGACCGTCCGGTTCAAGCACAGGTCGTTTGCTTGACTGGCGATGTCCTCCGCGCTCCATCCGCAAACAGTTTGGTGCATCAGCTCCTCAAGCGAAGAAGGCAACTCCTCGCTATCAGGTGCCGCTGCGAGGTACGCACGCAAAATCAAGACGGAAGACGCAACCAAAGATGCGACTGCCAAGAAGCCGTCTTTAAAGCTGTCAGATTGAAAGCCTACGACATCTGCGTACTGAAACCTTCGCCCCAAAGAGTGAAGCGGGCTCTCATCTCTTAGAACCAGCGCGGAAAGCGGTATGAACTCTCGTTGAGCTGCAACCTTGAAAGCCACACCAATATCTCGGTTTCGACCACTTGCCGAAAAGCATGCAATACCGGCATTCGTAGTCGGGCCCGAAATGATTTCGAGCGGCGTGACGGCTTTGGCGGCTTCGCCTTCCATCAATTCATGCATCTGAGCGGCGAAACTAGCCACAGAGTAAGATCCTCCAGAGCCAACCATCATTATGGGGCTCTCTCGCCAACCGTCCACGACGCGACAGAGTTCGGAGATATCTGCCTTAATGGCTGACTGATACGCATTCTCGGCGCTGCGTAGTTCCGCTCGGTATCTCTCAGTCACTGCAAGCCTGCCTTTTTCTGTTTTGCCCTAAGGGCTCCCTTGCGCCATCGCCATCCAACTTTCGGCCAAATGGATGAGATCTGCCTGAGGGAGATCGCGGGCTTGTTTAGACACCCACAATCCTTGTTTGCGATAGTGTTTTCAACCGCATATCGCACTGGATCGTCAGACATATCCAGGTCAGATCGCGATGGAGTGACCGACAACCACGGGTGCGAAACCGCCAGCTCTTTGACAAGCACTGAAACACATTTCGGTCATCACAGGCCCAGAAGTTCCTCGATGAAATCTTCATGCCGGTCGAGCGCCGCCTAGAGATCCAAGCCGCCGAGTTTACCACCAGAGACATTTGCGACGTGCCAATGCTGCCCGAGCTGCGCGGACAGGTCCCGCCCGATCAGAAGATCGGCGGCGTCACCGCCTACGGCGCCTTTGACACCTGAGTATACCATAACCCGATCGCCGCCCGCGGCGCCGCAGCAAGAACGCCAAGCTCTGCAAGCCCGACACCGCAGGTGCGGTTGTAAGGAACGGAGCCCTCCGCGAAACAGAGCGTATCGGGCGGACCATTTGGCGGCGATGGACTGAGTATCACCGCCGCAGCGCCGAAGAGACCAAGATGCACTGCGTTAAGTTGCTGGGCCCACGTCTCGCGGCTCGGGACTTCGACCGCCAGATCGTCGCCATCCTAACCGTGAAAATGCTGCGGGGA
Source organism: Roseivivax sp. THAF30 (assembly GCF_009363575.1). Lineage (NCBI taxonomy): Bacteria > Pseudomonadati > Pseudomonadota > Alphaproteobacteria > Rhodobacterales > Roseobacteraceae > Roseivivax > Roseivivax sp. THAF30. The sequence continues at coordinate 1,301,943 of NZ_CP045389.1, forward strand.
CATCGATTGACTGGTCTGGTGAATACTGCATAGCAGCGGGCGTCCCTCGTGAATGGCCGGTATGGGCCGGAAGCAAGATGGTGTCCTTTCTGAGAACAAGCACCCTCTGCTACAGAGCCGCACGACCGCTTCGAAACCACCTTACCGCATGCTGCACAATCGTCTGAGCCAGATGACAGGGAAAACTCTTTATGTCGCCATGATTGAGCCACGAGCCCGTCGCTTGGTGGAGCTGCCAATAAGGAGACAAAAGTGAAGAAATTTCTAGCAGGAGTTGTCGTCGGTTTTTCAATCACAGGAGCGGGTGCAGCGCTCGCTACGATGGAACCGATCCGGGCATATGTGAACACCAATGGGAAGCTCTATGGCTACGTCGTGCAAGACGCGCAGGGCCGTACAGTTTGTTATGAGCCTATGGTTTGGAATCAATTCCGTGGTCCGACCAGCTACATCAACTGCCAGTAGTCTTCGTGGTGAGAACTGGCCGAAGCCAAGACAAAAGTCTTTCAATTCAGCGGATTATCTGACCAGAGGCGGCATAGAGGATGGTCATCCAAAGCGGGCTCTCAATTGAGTTCCATGGCCTTGTTTTACCTGCATCATAGGACGTCATTTACCGCTGGCTGAGGCCTTTTGTTCATCGTCGGGTGTCCTAATCCGTCGAAGGCCCCTCATGCCCCTCAGCCAGCGGCATATCGGCTCTCAGAGCATCGCCAGTTCCTGCCTGACCGCCTCATAGTCTGGGGCCAGATGCTCTCCGCCTTTCTCTGACTGCTTGTCCCATAGCCTCTTCAGGAGTGTCGCCTCCTCCAAGTGGAAGGAAACACCAACCCATTTGTCTTGGGCTTGTCGTTTTACAGAGATGATCCATTGCTGAGGCTCGTCGTCGGGTAGGTGAACGCGAACCTTCCCATGCTGGGTAAGAATACCGTCTTCTCCGACATGGTCGTGCCAGGGTGTTTTCCAATTTACCGCCGACTCAGAGCTTTTTGATGGCCTTTGTGGGGGTCTGTGCCCGAAACGCAGAGATGCCTCTGTGTCGGCGGATATGAGGGCTCTACGGGCAAGTGCTGCCATCTGGGATGGATCGCCCGAGGGATGGGTTTGTTGATTGGTCATGAGTGACCTCCATAGCTAGGCAACCGAGTGCGCTGGGCAGCCGGTTGGATTGGATGATTTGATTGATTGAGGTTGGTGGCAGCTGGTGACGCTCTGTCGTGTCAGAACGTCACTGGGAGGATCGGTAGAGCTCTTGGGATGATCCCAGGAACAAGCCGATGCACGGCCCCTCCGCTGCCAAAGAGGGGCTGATCCTTATCGTGGTAGGTTATGCTTTTGGATGCGTCTGTCTCTCACGAGGCTCAGGATCGTTCCCAGCAGTGATGGCTAGGCCATCCCAACCCAGGATACCCCCTAGGAGGCTTAGGATTGTCCTGGGACCGGACCTGACAGTGATGACTAGGCAACCCCTACCCAGGATGCCGCTTAAAGTGGCCTGAGATGATCCTGGGACGTTTCCTCTGTTCGGAGAGGAGCAAGACCTGTCATCGCTTTACCGTCACCGATGGGGTCAGGCCAAAGTGACGATGATACTGGCGTCCCAAGATATCCTTGGTCAGTTCAGCATTGCGTTCTTGAACGAGAAGGCTGTCATGAACGGGAAGAGAAACGCACTCAAAGCAATCTCTTAGCTCGATCATGGTTGCGATGATCGCTTCTGCTTCGTGGTACTGTAGCGAGGCCCAAGGGGCATCATTGGGATCTAAACGCGACAGGATCGGATGCTTTCGGCCAATGGCGGAGACGACATCCTTCAGCCTATACGCGTCGCCCAACGTCATGTCCGTCTTGCTCTCGTACTGATCCTTCAAGCCGGTCGGCCAGCGCGACGGCATTTTCCCGTTCCCCAGGGCTGCAACGATGACCCGTTTGACCACATCCCGGTCGATGGTGGCTCCATCCTCTCCGAAGACATCGTAGTAGTCCCCGTTCGGTTGGTCATAGCCGTGTAAAAGCGCATAGAAGATCGCCAACTGGCTAGACGAGACATCGACCTCGACAACGGGCTCTCCGTCTATTGTAAGAGACCGGCGCTCCTGTGACGGCATGGTCTGGTAGTTCTGAGCGGAGACGCAGTAGAGCCGTCCCCCAGCATCGAAATCAAACGTCGGATCATGGCCGTTCTGGAAGGCTCGTTTGAACTCCGGGGGCTCCTCCAAGCTGTAGCTGAACTGACCGACAAACTCGTTGATGCCGAGCACCTCCTCTACGGCGGCTAAATATTTGGGGCTCTTTGGTGGTACGATGCGCTTTTGCTTGCCCTTGGGCTTCCAGTGTCCATTGACCATCTCGCCTTTGCCGTTCTCGGGAAGACCCTTGACCTCGACAGGCGTTGCGATGGTCTCCACCTTTGCGAAGTGCTGAGTGGCGGTCTCTGGCGTGATCCCGTGGCGCTGGGCAATCTCTCTCAGAAGAGGCGTAGCTCGATACCGTCCCGCTTTGGCATGATCGATATAATCGCGACCGTCTCCGTCTCCGAAGCTGTCCCAACGTGCGAAGCCGGGTTTATGCTCGACGAGATCCCAGGATACCCAAAGATCGGTACAGAGGTATTCAAAGGCTCGTGCAGCACAGCATGTCTTCGTGAACGCTGAGTGCTTCGTGGAGCGGTACATGAACCCGGCAGCGTCTTCGTTCCCGGCATGGTTCATAAGATCGCCCAGGATCGCCTCTATGGACCGTCTGAACGCCTCTGTGGCGGTCTTGCTCCGCTTCCGTGTCCTCAGTTTTTGGTCTGTCTCGTAGGCAGTGGTCATCTCCATCACCTCGTCGCAGAAGGCGAAAGCCTGATCGCTCTTTGCCTGCCGTCTGAACTCGGCCATTCTCGCCGCATTGAGGTGGTGTTTCATTTGATCGTCCGTCATCGGACCTCCTTTTTCATTCCCTCCGATCACGCCAGCGATGACGCGAACGAAGGCCGACAAGCCGGTCCAGGGCGCACCATGAACACGGCAAGGTCAGTTGGGTTTTAGGGATGGGGTTGAAGCTCAGGGCCTCTCTTGGACCGGTCCAAAAGAGACGTGTTGCCCAGCGCCAAATGGCGATTGAGCTGTGGTGCAGGCTTCATGAAAGGAGCGGAGGCAGACTGTCAGATGTGCCCTTGGTGTAGTGCCTCAGACGCGTTCGTGCTGAAGACGCTTGGAGGGGCCACAGGATGTCCCCATAACCATCTCGCCGCCTCGCCCTTTCCGTTCGGTACAAATATCGGGAAAAAATTCACGGTGCCAGTGTCGGCAGGCGGGGCGTCCGTCTGTGTCAGACGATCCCAGAGGACAATCTATCTATCTCAGACTGAGAGACTGGATAGCTCACACGCGATATGGCAGCGATCCGGTCTGCGAAGAGCGTTCCTCCCGAGTAAAGGCCATAGGTCATGGTCTTCTTTTCGTGCCCCAAGATATCAGAACTCACGTTTTCCGGGACGCCGAGCTGTTCGAGCTGCGTCGAGACTGTCTTCCGAATGCTGTGGAAAACGTAGATTCTTCCGAAGCCTTCTTTCGTCTTGAGACGGCCAAACCTTTTGCCCAGCGCGTCAGACCTCTTGTCGTGCTTATTCGATGACGTTGACGGTAATAGGTAGCCATCGTCGCTTTGCTCAGCCCATGCAGCGACGCTTTCCTTTAGCCAAGGGTGAAGAGGCACCTCACGGATGCCTGCGTTCGTCTTGGACTCGGAGACCTTGAAGCGATCCTCGAAAACGTCTTCGACACGCACTTGTGCAAGTTCTTCGATCCGGCACCCTGTGAGCATCCCAAACCAAATAATAGACGCTAAGCCTCTGCTCTCGTTTGAACTTTCATTGACTGCTCTTCGAAGGAGTTTGACCAGCTCTTCCGGGGAGAAAGGCTGACGCAAAGTGTCCGGTTTGGGTTTTGTGCGGCTCGACTTTGAGGGTGAGACACGCTCGAAAGGATTGGCACCTCCGTCGACCGCCTCGATATCCTCCAGGTAATCCCAATAACCCTTGCTTGAGGAAATGAAGCGCCTCACAGTTGCGCTTGCGTAACCTTCCCCTTTTTGAAGATCAGTCACCCAGGCTTTGACCGCTTTCTTGGTTATGTCATTGGTATAAGGAAACTTCTTTGCCATCCGGCGAACGTCCGACGCCTTTTGGTCGACAGACTTCTGAGTTAGGTCCAAGCTACGAAGCCATTCATCAAGGTGCTCGTCGGTGCGGCGCGTCTTTCCAATGACGATGCTCTCAAAGCGTTCGCGCTCACTTGCTCCTTTCAGGTTCAGCCTGTCCATGTGAAGCGGCAGGACGTCTTCCAGCACGTCTCGCTCTTCTTCGCCCACACCTGCCAAGTCTTCTCGCCATTGCTCTGCGGTGTACTGAAACTTCACGGTGTCATCCTTGAGCGACGTACGTGCTCTAGCGATCTGATCGCGCCACGTAGAGATAATCGGATCGCGACGCCTCTCTGCCTCAGTCACGCTCTCAGTCCGGAGACTCTGGACCAGACGAGGCTTGTCATCGAACAGATGGCGAACGTCTTTCGGAACATCCATCGTAACGTACCAACGACGAGCCCGTGTTTCGAGGTATTTTGGGTTCTTCAATCTTGCCATTTCCACACCTGTTCCCACACATGTTTACCACACATGTCGGCGTGAAATAGTAAGCAAATTCAATGATTAAAGGGGGTTGCTAGCATTGGGCGGATCTTCCCACCTCCTCCGCCACCTGCATAACATCTCTCACTGAACGGCTTGAGCCTCGCGGGGAGCGAGAAATGCGATCTTGGTCGGGCGAAAACTGCTCAAGTTTCGCGCGACCATCTCAAAACGCAGCTGCCGACCGCCACGACACCCTGTGGAAGGTCGCTCCAAGGGGCAGCTGCGCCGAGTTTCTGCGCGACGGGTCGACAAGGTGGCAGGGAAAGCGACACACTCCTTCCACGAGCGAGCGGATTTGGAGAAGCGCAGCCAAGGCGACGGAGACGTGGAACGTGGATCATGCTTTCGATCTGAAAGACGACGTTGTTCTCGATCCCAGCGCTGCGGCGCAGATTCGCGATCGCTTGGGGATACCGGATGGACGCGCGCCCAAGCTGGCCTTCCATGCAGGTCCGGGCGACGCCGTAGGCACGTTCGAGCAATGGGCTGAGGGTCGGCACGATGCGCGGGTGCCGGTGCTGACCTATTCCGCGCAGTTCTACAGCCTGGTGGCGGCGCTCGGCGCCGAAGCGCTTGTTCTGACCGAAAGCGAGAGCCGGCCGACGGTGGCCGATCCGCGATTTCGCTTTGTTTGCGTGAAGCGCGAAGGGTCGGAAAAGGGGACTCGTTGGCATTTGGCCGAGCGCGATTACGCACGCCGGCTGGCGGCGGCTGTCAGTGACTGGGCGCCGGATGTCACGATCCTGGGCGGCGATTTGAAGCCGTCCGCCTATTATGCGCTGGCCGGCCGAGGACAACTGATCCTGTCGCTGCACAACACGTTCTGGCCGATGGGAAACCGCCCGCAGACACTGAAAAGCCGCGCGCGCCAATGGCTTTTGGGCCGTGCGCTGGCACGCGCCAAAGGTGCGGTCTGCACGTCCGCGGAATGTGCGCGGCAACTTGAGACGCTGGCGGGGGACGTGCAGCGCGTCGAGACAGAGATGCCGCAAGTGCGCCCGGAGCACTTGCACACGCCGCGCGCCCGGAAGCGAGCAAGGCAGCTGCTTTTTCTGGGCCGGATCGAAGCCAGCAAAGGTGTTTTCGATCTACTGGAGGCCTTCGGCGCGCTGGCTCGGCGCTTCGGGGATGCGCGGTTGGTGCTGGCCGGCAGCGGCAGCGCGGATGAGGCTATCCGCGATGCGGTGAGCCACCAAGATGCGGCGGCGCAAATCGAGTTTGCAGGATCTTTGGACGCTGACGGGGTGCACGACGCGCTACACGAGTCAGATCTGCTGGTCTGTCCCACCCGAACCGAGTTCAACGAAGGGCTGGCGCTGGTCGTGCTCGAGGCGGCGGCGCAAGGGGTGCCGTCGGTTGCCAGCTCTGTGGTCCCCGCCGCCGAGACCGTAGGTGCGGCCTGCGTTACGTTTCCTGCCGACGACGTTGCCGCTCTTCGGGGAGAACTGGAGAAGATCATGGAGGATGACGAAGCTTATACGCGCCTGGCGCGCAATGCCGGGCCCATGCGCGCGAAAATGCTCGATCGCAGTCTCGGCTGGAGCAGCTGCCTCGCCAGGGTGATTGCCGCGTAATCGACACAGCGGGCATCGCGATGAGGAGGGCGGGACAAAGATCTGCGATCGCGCCAACCATCTTGCGGCAACAGGCGGACAGTCTTCTTTAACGGGCTCTAGGCCGTCAAGCCACAGCGCCAGCCAGGGAGCACGAGTTCGACCCATGAGCTAGTCTCGTTGCGGCCGCGTTGCAGTCGACCACCGTGGAGCTCGGTGATCTTTCGCGCCAAGGGCAGGCCCAGGCCGAGGCCACTGGTCGTGCGTGTCTTCAGGTCCTGGTAGATCGCGAAAGGCCGGTCCGATCGGTTGACCTGTTCCTCCGACGGCCCGTCGCCTTCATCGGAACAGACAATGCGAAGCGTCCGATTCTCACCTTTCGTCGAAAATAGCTCTATATCGCCCTTTCCGTGCGTCACGGCGTTCGTCACGAGTGACGAGAGGGCGACAAGCAGCTGCTCTCCGTCCCCCTTGATCGTCCGGATCTCGTCTGAACATTGCGCGCGGACATTGCGATGCGACGCCGTGACCATCGGGCTGATCGGAGACACGACGGCATCGAGAAGATCCCGGCACTGAATGGTCTCTTCCGTGAGCATGAGTTCACCACTCTGAAGATCGGTGAAACGCATGACATGCTCGATCAGCCTCTGCAGATGCTCGCCGGAGGCTATGACGGCGGAGATTGCCCGGTCGGACAAGTCCGCGCGCTTCTTTGGATCGATCCCGAGCTCGTCCTTGACGCCCGCACGCAGGAGCCGGGCATTTCCGAGCAGCACGGTCAGCGGCGTGCGGAACTCGTGGCCGATCAAGTTCAAGAATTCCTGCTGCGCGTCGCCGGCGATTTGCTTGCGGTTCGCGGTTTGACCGCCCGAGCGCTGCTGGTGCTGCGCCTCGAGATACTGGACGACCTCGGCTGCGAGGTTCTGGAGCGCGCTGATCTTCTCGTCCGACGGCGCTTCGTGGGGCGCGACGTCCAAGGCGCAGACGCTGCCAACACGAAACCCCGATCGCAGCACGATCGGCGCTCCGACATAGAACCTGACATTCGGCGCCTGCAGGACGGCTGGGTGGGTGCTGAACTCGGCATGTTCGAGCGTATCGGGCAGGATCAGCGGCCGGTCCGACATGATCGCCCGCGAGCAGATCGAGTAGTCGCGCGGAGTCATTTCCAAGTCGATCCCGGTCTGGCCGAGAAACCATTGGTGGTCGGCGTCGACGACTGAGATCAAAGCGGCTGGCGTGCCGAACATTTCGGCGGCACGCTCGGCTATGTCTTGCAAAAGGGGATCGCCTCGCCGCTCGGAATCGACCACTTCACGCACTTCGCGGAGACGTGCGTGCTCGTTCGATGCAAATGGGAAAGAGATGGCTGAGCGCGTCATCGGAAACTCCTCAAACGTGTGTGCTCAGCGGCAAAAACGCGAGAATGCCTTCGCGAGTTCCTGGACATCCATCGAGTAAAGAGCAGACGTGCCGCATCTGGTCAGACGTTTCGAAGGCCGCGTTTCCTATCCCCGCGATGCGGGCTCCGGCTGCGCGATCAGTCCTTGCCCTTGGCGGCAGTGCGCTTGGCCGGCTTCTTCAGATCGGCGTCACGCTGCAACCTTGCAGCGCGCAAGCGCTCGGTCTTCGCGGTGCGAGCGCTGGTTTCGCGGTCAATGATCTCGGTCGCGATGGCGGTGGTCTGTTCTGCGCGCGTCTCGGATTTCGAGGGCCCCGGAACGGATTTCTTCGAACTCATGCGAGTGCCTTCACGGATCGAGTGTGCCGCCACAGGCGGTTCGAGAGCCGGTGCGCGACGGGACCGCGCTCCGGCAAGATTAGTGCACCGCGACACGCATCAAAGCGCGTGCCGCGTGCGTTCGATCACGCGAGTTCGAGATTCGTCGCGGATTCGCGACCGTCGCGGCCGCTTTCGATCTCGAAGGTCACCTTCTGGTTGTCCTTGAGCTCGGACAGGCCCGAACGCTCGACCGCAGAGATGTGGACGAACACGTCCTTGCCGCCGGATTCCGGCTCGATGAAGCCGAAGCCTTTGGTGGAATTGAACCATTTTACGGTGCCAGTGGCCATACCGTTGTCTCCTTGTGTGTGCTGTCCGCTGGATGCGACAGCTTTGGCCGTGCCAGTTTCGATCTTCAACTGAGGCCGGCAAAGCGGAGACAGAGGGTCGAGCAAAATACGCAAGCCTGCGAGATATGACGACCCGCGCGGAGAATTACAATGACATCCGCGATTTATCTTCGCCTGCGCCGATTGCGTTCGAGGCGCGGCCTGCTACGGTGAGTTTGTCCGAGAAGATTAGGGAAGTCGGTGAGACGCCGACGCTGCCCCCGCAACTGTAAGCGGCATGTCGATCTCCGTAATGCCACTGACCGACAGGTTGGGAAGGTGGGGGTCGGATCGTCCACCGCGAGCCAGGAAACCTGTCAGCGGACATGACTTGAGCCAACCACCGGGGCGGAGGGCCCCGAACAGGAGATCACTATGTTCCACCGTGCAATTACCGCGGCCGCGATATCGGCCGCATTCATCATGCCTGCCGCCGCGCACCATGATGGCGATATCTTCGAAGCGAACGGTATCGTGGTCAGCCATGCCCATACCGTCGAAGTGAGCGCCTCCGCCCATTCGATGGATGTCTTCATGACCATCGAGAACACCACCGACACCGCTGTCACGCTGACCGGCGCGTCGGTCGATTTCGCAGATAGCGGCATCTTCCAGGCACCTTCCGTGAGCGACAGCGGCACCATGTCCGTCCGCGAGGTCAGCGCGCTCGAGATCGCGCCGGGCCAGGTGCTGACCATGCAGCCGAGCGGCGTTCACGTCGTCTTCCATAACGTGCAGGAAGCCTTCGAAGGCGGAGACCACTTCCACGCGCACCTGACATTCGACGGTCTTGGCGAGATGGAAATCGAGGTCGAGGTGGAGCATGGCGATCACGACCATGACCACGACGAAGAAACGAGCTGATCGAATTCCGGTCAGCGGACCTTTCTGAAATGAATACGGCCCGGCGATGTCTCGCCGGGCCTGTTTTCTTCGGGCACATGTTGCCGCAGTGCCGAACGGTGGATGGGAACAGGGCTTACGGGGCCGGCCGGAACACCCGAAGACTGGCGAAACGTCCCACCTGCTCGTCAGACCCGCCCACTGGCTGACAGAAGGATCGCCACGGGGCGTGTCAGCTTGATCTCTGCCAGAACCATCACGAGGCTCGCTGTCATCGGAACGGCGAGAAGGGCGCCTGCCAGGCCCCAGAGCGTGCTCCAGAAGGCAAGCGCCAAGAGAACGACGAAGGGACTGAGATTGAACGCGCGTCCCATCATGCGCGGCTCAAGATACGCGCCGATGAACATCTGCGCGGTGGTCAGGGAAATCAGGACGACGCCGGACATCCACAGAGAGCCGAATTGCGCGAGGCTCAGGAGGACCGGAAACACCACGCCGACGATCGATCCGAAATACGGGATGTAATTCAGGAAAGCGATCAGCACCGCCCAGAAGAGCGCGAACTCGATGCCGAGCACCAGCATGATCGCGTAGGAAATCCCGCCGAGAAGGACGTTCAGAACCGTCTTCACGAAGAGGTATTCCCCGACGCGTTCGTTGATCCGGCTCAGAAGCGACAGGGCACGCTCCCCGGTCGTCTCGCCGCCCATCGCGATGACGACCTTCTTCGCCATCGTGCCGCGCTCGGCCATGATGAAGCTCGCGTAGAGAACGACCAGGAACAGGGCGACCCCGAAATCCTGCAACGACAGAAGGGCCGGTGTCACCCAGCTTCCCATATCGATGCGGTCCAGCGTGGCGCTTCTGAGATTTTCCCAGGTCGGCTCGTTCTCGATTCGCAGAAGCCCGGCGAACTGGGTCGCGATCGCGTCGAGATTCGTTTCGTAGCGGGGTAGGGCGGCTGCCACTTGCGCGAGGTTATTGATCACCAGCACGAAGAGAAGGATCACCGCGCAGGTGAAAAGGAGCAGGATGATCGCCCTCAGCGCCCAGTTGGGAAAACGCCCAAGGACCGGCAACTGCCCCATGCTCGCCGCGGCGGTCAACAGAACGTACACCGCGATGATCGCGGAAAGCACCGGCAGGAGAACCGGCTTGCCGATCCAGAGAACCCAGCCGATCATCAATGTCAGTGCCAGACCATAGGTCAGAGTTCTCATGTCGACGTCCGGGTTACGCATGCAATGGCGGCCTTTTCCCGGATGACATGCGGTCGTGTCAATTGGATGGGGCGCCGGGTCGAGGCGAATGTCGCCCCGGCGCTGTCGGTGCGGAAATTGTGGCCAGCCGGTGCGATTCAGAACCGGCGCAGGGCGGCCGTCCGGTGTCACATCACCGGCATCCCTGACCCCCTCACGTTTCAGGTAAGCGGCGCAGACGCGCGGGCTTCGAGGTCACGCCCCGACCTTAAGTCGGCCTCTCCTGCGATGCGGCAGGACACCAGGCCGCGTCGAGAAGCGCTTTCGCGTTCTTCCGGTGGCGCTCAGACATTTTTCGCGCGCGATGTCCGTCCACCAAGGGCCGCGACGGGCTGACCGCCTCGTAAGGCATCGCATCCTCACCGTCCATTCTCGTCTTCACCCTGCCCAACGGGTCAGGCCCGAGCGTTGCAAGGGCTTGCGGACCAAGCCACAGGCTTTCGCACGGGGCGCCGTCTGCGAAGACGATCTCGTGCCGATCAAACATGAAATGAACGTAGGTGACCGACCATGTGGCCCTGTCCACATCGACCCCGTTCACTCCGACAAGATGCTTCGCCGCGACCAGGACCTCGTCGCTGCCGAACATGCGGCTTGCAATGCGTGATCTGACGAGAATGCGGTGTTGCGGCGACACCCGCAGATCGCGCGAGGGAATACCCGGCGCCAATACATTTGGCCCGATCCGGACCGGGCGGAGGCGCGGATGCCGCAGCATCGTCGCGACACCCAGCTTTTGCCGCGAAATCCCCCGGATCGGCTGCGCTCCACTGTCCTGGGTCAGGACGAGGTCACCGACCGAGAGATCCTCGGCGCGCCGCTCCGTGCCGTCTGCCATGCCGATCAGCGTCTCCCCGGTGAAACAGACGACGTTGATCGCGTGATTCTGCGTCGAGACGAGGGCGGCATCGCTCCCGGCGACATCCGTCAGGCTGCCAGTCCGGATTTCCTGGACGTTCATATCGCCGTAATCGTCACTCGGGATGATGAAATACCGGGTCTCGGACGTGTTCGATACGGTCAGAAAAACGACATCGAGGTTGCTTTCGTGTTGAGGGTCGAAGCTCAGGTTCGTTCCGTCCCCCAGAACGAACCGGCCGCTGCTAGCCGGTTCCTGTATCAGATCGATCCGGTAGGTCTGGCCACCCAGTGTAAACACGTCATTTTCGTCGAACTCGCCGTCGTCGAACGCGCTCGACACCGCGCCATCGACCACGCCGAGCAAGTTGCCGTTCGTTTCCGAATAGGTGGTATTCGCGAAAATTCCGGTCACTTCGATCAGGTCGAAAATGGTTGCCATGTCAGTCCTTCAAGAGCGGGCGCGTTCGTTCTCCCTCTGGAGAGGCGCACGGCAGAATAGGGTGACTGAGCTTGATGAAAGATTGACGCGAGCGGTCTGAACTTCCCGTTCGGTTCTTTTGGGTCTCATACCGGCGACGCGCGCGCCCCGAACGTTCTTCCAGACCATCCGCCAAATGAAACGGGACCGGGAGGGCGGTTGTAGCCGCGGGGCGATCGGCGTTATGGGGGGGCCGGTTCACGAAACCGACACCGAAGCGGAGCGCAGATCGCAGATATGCGCCTCGCAAAGTTCAACAACCGAAGACAGGGATCACATGAAAAAGCTTGCTTTGACGACCGCCCTCACGCTCCTCGCCGCTCCGGCCTTTGCACAGGATGGCGGTGAGTGCGGCGAAGTCTCGATCACCGAAATGAACTGGGCGTCGGCCTCGGTCGTGACCAACGTGGCCACTTTCATCATGCAGCAGGGCTATGGCTGCGACGTCTCCATCGTGCCCTCCGACACGGTGCCCGCCGTGACATCGGTCGCCGAAAACGGCGAGCCCGACATCGTGACCGAGCTTTGGACCAACGCGACCGGCCAAGTCTATGAGCGCCTCAAATCCGAAGGCAGCATCGTGGAGCTGGGCGCCGTGCTCGATCCGGGCGGTGTCGATGCCTGGTGGATTCCGGCCTACCTTGCCGAAGAACATCCCGAGCTGACCACGATCGACGGCGTTCTGGAAAACCCCGAGCTGGTTGGCGGGCGCTTCCACAACTGCCCCGAAGGCTGGGGCTGCCGGGTCTTCAACGATAACCTCCTGCCGGCCTTCGGCGTCGCGGATGCCGGGATCGAAATCTTCAACCACGGCTCTGGCGAGACGCTGGCAACCTCCATCGCTTCGGCCTTCGAGAACGAGGAGCCTTGGTTCGGCTATTACTGGGCCCCGACCGCGGTGATCGGCCGCTACGACATGGTCCAGGTCGATATGGGCGAATACAATCAGGAAGCTCACGAAGCGGCGCAGAACCCGGGCGCAACCGATGTCGGCCGCACGTCCTTCCCGCCGGCGGAGATCAAGACAGCTGTCACCACGGGCTTCTCCGAGGAGTATCCCGAGCTGACGGAGTTCCTGTCGAACATGACCTTCGAGACAGATACGATGAACACCATCGTTGCCTGGATGGAAGACAACTCCGCCTCGGGTGAAGAAGGCGCGGTCTACTACCTGACCAACTATCAGGACACCTGGTCCGATTGGATCAGCGACAGCGCGCGCGAAAACCTCGCAAGCGTGCTCGAGCAGTAAGCCGCTCATCCTGCGCGCATGGCGGCCCCGATCTTTCGGGGCCGCCATTTACGTGTCTGAAGAGCGCGTTTGACAAATGCGGACCCTCAAAAGGGCGGCTTGGAGATGCGGCGGCCCAGGTCCTCTGCGCGCTTGTCTGGCGCGGCGTCGGTGCCGCCCCCGGAGCTGGCCGAAGCCAGGAAACGGTTTCCGGGCCGCATCAGGAACAGGCCCGATCAGGCGGCCGATCCGCCCTGTGTTTTCGCTCTGTATGCCGTAGTGCTGGACCGGATCACGAGATGCGGCGGGATCTGGTCGTAGCCCTCTCCGAGCGGCGTATCCTCCAGAAGGGCCGAGACCAGCCGTTCGGCGGCTTGACGTCCCAGACGCGCGCGCGGCTGGTGAATGGTGGTGAGCGGCGGGATGAAATGGCCCGCGAAGTCGACGTCGTCGAACCCGATCACGCTCACGTCGCGCGGCACCTCGAAGCCCAGCCGGTAGCACTCCGAAATGAAGCCGAAGGCGCATTCGTCCGACGCGGTGAAGACCGCCGTCGGACGGTCCGCCATCGCGGCCCAGACATGCGCGGCGGCCGCCCCGGCTTCGATCGTGAACCCGCCATCATGGATATCGGCGGGCAAGCCTCGTGCGGTCATGGCGTCCTGAAAGCCGGCCTGGCGTGCCTGGCTCAACACGTTCTCGCCAGGCCCGGAGACATGCAGGATGCGCTCGTGCCCGAGGGCGGCGAGATGATCGACGGCAACCCGCGCCGCGGCGGCATTGTCGATGCGTAGCCCCGGCAGGGCATAGCCGTCGTTCCATTCGCAAAGCTGGATGACGGGCAGCGTCCAGTTGCGGACCATGTCCGGCGGCAGCGCGCCGTCGAGCAGCACGATGCCGTCCGCCCGCCCGCTCTGAACGATGGCCTCGAGCACATCCGTTCCCGCGCGGCTGTCCGAAATCTGCACGGCAAGCCCGGCCTGTCGCGCGACATCCTGAATGGCGGCGATGATCCGGCTGAAGAACGTGTTCGCGAGGTTCGGTGCGAGAACCAGGATCGCCCGCGGCTGCTGTCGGCGCAGATCGCGCGCGGCGGCGTTGATCCTGTAGCCCGTGGCGGAGACGGCGGCCATGACCCGTTCGCGCGTCTTCTCGCCCACGAGGCCGGGCGAGGACAGCGTCCGGCTGACGGTGGCCGTCGACACGCCCGCGGCGGCGGCGACATCTGCGATACGGACGCGTGGGCTCATCGGTTCTCCTTGTTTGCGCTTCGGAGCAAGATTGAGGCTTGCCTGCAAGACCCGAGGCTGATGTAATCGATTACAGAAAGCTGAGTCGATGCATAATTGAGGAGTTGTGCGCGGCTTGGAGAGGGAGGACAGATGAAGACGATCAAGGGCCCCGGCCTGTTCCTGGCGCAGTTCGCCGGGGATGAGGCGCCGTTCAATTCATGGGACAACATAACGCGCTGGGCTGCAGATTGCGGCTATGAAGGCGTGCAGGTGCCGGCCTGGGATGCGCGGCTCGTCGATCTCGACAAGCTCGCCACGTCGGACACCTATCGCGATGAATGGGTCGGGACAGCGCGCGCCAATGGGGTCGAGGTCACGGACCTCTCCACTCACATCCTGGGCCAGCTCGTCGCCGTACATCCCGCCTACGACGCCTGGGTCGACGGCTTTGCCCCGCCCGAAGTGCAGGGCAAGCCGAAAGAGCGGCAAGCCTGGGCGACCGAGGAGGTCAAAAAGGCACTGACCGCGTCGAACAAGCTTGGCATCGGCCAGCATGTCACGTTCTCGGGCGGGCTCGTCTGGCCCTTCGTATATCCGTTCCCGCAGCGGCCGCAGGGCCTTGTCGACACCGCTTTCGACGAACTTGCCGCGCGCTGGCGTCCGATCCTCGATCATGCCGACGCGTGCGGTGTCGATGTCTGCTACGAGATCCACCCGATGGAGGATCTGCATGACGGCGTGACCTTCGAGATGTTCCTGGAACGCCTCGACGGTCACGCGCGCTGCAACATGCTCTACGACCCGTCGCACTACGTGTTGCAATGTCTTGATTACCTTGACAATATCGACATCTATGCCGAGCGCATCAAGATGTTCCACGTCAAGGACGCGGAGTTCAATCCGACCGGCCGACAGGGCGTCTATGGCGGCTACCAGTCCTGGGTGAACCGCGCTGGCCGCTTCCGGTCTCCCGGTGACGGACAGGTCGATTTCGGCGCGATCTTCTCCAAGCTTGCCGCGATCGACTTCGACGGCTGGGCCGTCGTCGAATGGGAATGCGCGCTCAAGCATCCCGAGGATGGCGCCCGCGAAGGCGCGGCTTTCGTCCGCGATCACATCATCCGCGTCACCCCGCACGCCTTCGACGACTTCGCGGGCGGCGATATCGACGAAGCCACGAACCGGAAGATGCTGGGATTGGACACATGAAACGGATCAGGTTGGGCATGGTCGGCGGCGGCGCCGACGCATTCATCGGCGGCGTGCACCGGATCGCGAGTCGCATCGACGGGCATTTCGATCTCGTGGCGGGGGCGCTCAGCTCCACTCCCGACAAGGCAAGGAAAAGCGGAGAGGCACTGGGTCTCGATCCCGCCCGCTCCTATGGCTCGTTCGAGGAGATGGCCGAGGCCGAAGCGGCGCGGGAGGACGGCATTGAAGCGGTCAGCATTGTGACCCCGAACCATGTACATTTCGCCGCCGCAAAGCCGTTTCTCGAGCGCGGCATCCACGTCATCTGCGACAAGCCCCTGACGGCGACCTTCGATGAAGCCGAGGCGATGGCAAAGGCCGTCGGAGAGAGCCAGGCGCTCTTCATCCTGACCCACAACTACACCGGTTACCCGATGGTGCGTCAGGCCCAGGCGATGGTGGCTGACGGCGCGATCGGCACGCTGCGGGTCGTGCAGGTCGAATATCCGCAGGACTGGATGACCGACGACGTGGAGACCCAAGGCGTCAAGCAGGCCGAATGGCGGACGGACCCCGCGCGCTCCGGTGCGGGCGGCTCCATCGGCGATATCGGCACCCACGCCTACAATCTCGCAGCCTTCGTGACGGGGCAGGTGCCGGAACGGCTCGCGGCCGATCTGCAGAGCTTCGGCGCGGGCAGGGCGCTCGACGACAACGCGCATGTCATGCTGCGCTACGAGAGCGGCGCGCGCGGCATGCTTTGGTGCAGCCAGGTCGCGCCGGGATGCGAAAACGGGCTTCGCCTGCGGATCTTCGGTGAGGCCGGCGGTCTCGAATGGGCGCAGGAAGATCCCAATTATCTCTGGCACACGCCGCACGGGGAGCCGTCGCGCAGGATCACCCGCAACGGAGCGGGCGCCATAGAGGCAGGCACATCGGTCAGCCGCATCCCGCCGGGCCATCCCGAAGGATATCTCGAGGCCTTCGCGACCCTCTATACAGAGGCGGCCGATGCCATTCGCGCCGCGCAAAACGGCGAGGCGCGCGAGACGGTCATGGGCAAGCTGCCTGGTCTTGCCGCCGGCCTCGAGGGCATGGCGTTCATCCGCGCCTGCGTTGCGTCGTCGAAGGACGATGCCGCATGGGTCAAGATATGACGGGCGAGCCGGTCCTCTCCTTGCGCGAGGTTCGCAAGAGCTTCGGTCCGGTCGAGGTGCTTCATGGCATAAATCTCGATCTGCGTGCGGGCGAGGTTCTCGCGCTCATCGGCGAGAACGGGGCTGGCAAGTCCACCACGATGAAGATCCTCGCGGGATACCAGCCCGCAAGCTCGGGCCGGATACTCCTCGATGGCGAGGAGGTCACGTTCGGCTCTCTGCATGACGGTGAGGAAGCCGGGATCGTGATGATCCACCAGGAATTCAACCTCGCCGAGCAGCTGACGGTCGAGCAGAACATCTTTCTCGGGCGCGAGCTGCGGCGTGGCCCGTTTCTCGACAAGCGCCGCATGCGGCGGCTGACGCGTGATTATCTGGATCGCGTGAATTGCCGTGCGCATCCCGACACGAAGGTGTCGGAGCTGTCGAATTCGGACAAGCAAATGGTCGAGATCGCCAAGGCGCTCAGCCGCGACGCCCGCGTTCTCATCATGGACGAGCCGACGGCAGTGCTGACGGGCTCGGAGACCGAGATCCTTTTCGAACAGGTCCGCCGGATGACAGCGCAGGGCACGGCGGTTCTTTTTACCTCGCACAAGCTGGGCGAGGTCTCGGCCATCGCGCATCACGTCACGGTCCTGCGGGACGGGACGGTGGTGCATGACGGTCGCGCCGCCGATATCAGCGAAGACGGCATGGCGACGGCGATGGTCGGGCGCGATGTCTCGGACCTGTACCCCGAAAAGTCGGGCCATCCCGAAGAGGTGATGCTGCGTGTCAGCGGCCTGACCGTTCCGGGATACGCACAGGACGTGTCGTTCGAGTTGCGGCGCGGCGAGATTCTGGGCGTCGCGGGCCTGATCGGGGCTGGCCGCACCGAGACCTTCGAGGGCCTTTGCGGACTACGCCCGGCCCGCGCGGAACGCATCGAGATCGGCGGGCAACCCGTTGCGATCTCGAAACCACGCGACGCGCTCGATCATGGACTCTGCTACCTGACCGAAGACCGCAAGTTGCGCGGGCTGCTGCTCGACAAGTCGATGCGGGTCAACCTGACCCTGCAAGCGCTGGACCGCTTCGGCGGCTGGATGATCGACCGCGCAGCCGAAGACCGGGCGCTCGACAAGGCCATCGGCGAGTTCGACATCCGCGCGGGTCAGCGCGACATGGCGGTGGGCAACCTCTCGGGCGGCAACCAGCAGAAACTGCTTCTTGCGAAGATCATGCAATCGGAGCCGATGATCCTGATCGCGGACGAGCCGACGCGAGGCATCGATATCGGCACGAAGCAGCAGATCTACACCTTCCTGCGAGAGCTCGCCGGGCAGGGCCACGGCGTGGTGATGATCTCTTCGGAGATGCAGGAGGTCATCGGCCTGTCAGACCGCGTGATGGTCATGCGGACGGGAGCGGTGGCCGGCATGCTGACAGGCGATGAGATGACCGAGGACGCCATCGTGCGGCTCGCGGTCGGTCTTGGCGCGAATGACGAGGGGCAAGTGGCCTGATGACTTCCGAGACGACGAATACCCGCGCGCGGCGCAGCCTGCCCTCGATGAGCGTGCTTGGCCCGATCCTCGCGCTTCTGGTCCTGATCGCGATCGGGGCGATGATGAACTCCAATTTCCTCGGTGCGGCGAACATCACCAACGTGCTCGCGCGTTCCGCCTTCATCGGGATCATCGCGGTCGGCATGACCTTCGTGATCACCGCGGGCGGGCTCGATCTCTCTGTCGGCTCGATGGCGGCCTTCATCGCGGGGCTGATGATCCTCGTCATGAACGCGGCGCTCCCCTCGCTCGGGGTGGGCGTGCCGATCATCCTGCTGGGGATGGCGGTCGCGGTGGTCGCGGGCATCCTCGCGGGGCTTCTCAACGGCTTTCTCATCACGACCGTCGGGATCGAGGCGTTCATCGTCACACTCGGCACGATGGGGATTTACCGCAGCCTCGTCACATGGCTCGCAGACGGCGGGACGCTGTCGCTCGATTTCGGGCTCCGCACGTTCTACCGGCCGGTCTATTTCGATGGGATTCTCGGGATCTCGTGGCCGATCATCGTATTCGCGCTCGTCGTCATCATCGGCGAATTCCTGATGAGCCGGGCGCGGTTCGGCCGGCACTGCGCGGCGATCGGCTCGAACGAGGCGGTGGCGCATTACTCGAATGTCGATGTGAACCGGACGCGGCTTCTGACCTACGCGATGCTGGGCCTCTTCGTCGGGATCGCAACCATCATGTACGTGCCGCGTCTCGGCTCCGCGTCCGCCTCGACCGGCCTTCTGTGGGAACTCGAGGCGATCGCGGCGGTCATCATTGGCGGCACCGTCTTGAAAGGCGGCTTCGGCCGGGTCTGGGGCACCGTCATCGGCGTCCTGATCCTGAGCCTCATCGACAACATCCTGAATCTGACCGACCTGGTCTCGCCTTATCTCAATGGCGCGATCCAGGGGGTCATCATCATTCTCGCGGTCATTCTGCAGCGAGAAGCCAAGGCCAAGGGCTAGAGCCCGGCCGATCAACTGGGAGGAACCGAAATGTCTTACATGAAGACGACACTTCTGGGCTGCACGATGCTGGCACTGTCCGGCACAGCCTGGGCCCAAGACGATACGACCGTGATCGGCGTGTCGATCCCCGCCGCGACGCATGGCTGGGCAGGCGGCATGAACTTCCACGCGCAAGAGACGGTAGAGCGCCTGGAAGAGACCTATCCGCAGCTCGACTTCGTGCTGACGGCCGCCTCGGATGCAGGCGCGCAGGTCAACGATATCGAGGACATGGTCGCAACGCGCGGCATCGACGCGCTGGTCGTGCTGCCCTTCGAGAGCGATCCTCTCACCCCGCCGATCCAGTCCGTCGCCGAGAATGGCACCTGGGTCACCGTGGTCGACCGCGGGCTCAGCCAGGACGGCATCGAGGATCTCTACGTCGCCGGTGACAATCCGGGCTTCGGCCGCGTTTCGGGTGAATACATGGTCAGCCAGATGCCTGACGGTGGCGATATCGTCGTTCTGCGCGGCATCCCGACGACGATCGACAACGAACGCGTGGAAGGGTTCGAACAGGCCATCGAAGGCTCCGGCATCAACATCATCGACATGGAGCACGGCAACTGGAACCGCGATGACAGCTTCAACGTGATGCAGGACTTCCTGCAGAAGCACGATCAGATCGACGCGGTCTGGGCCTCGGACGATGACATGGCCGTCGGCGTTCTGGCGGCAATCGAGGCGGCCGGACGCGACGACATCCAGTTCGTCCTCGGCGGCGCGGGCATGAAGGAGATGGTCAAGCGCGTCATGGATGGCGACGAGATGATCCCGGCCGACGTGACCTATCCGCCGTCGATGATCGCAACGGCCATCGAGATGACCGCGGTCGGCATGGTGTCGAATGCGCCGGTTTCCGGCACGTTCACCATCGGCTCGGTCCTGATCACGCCCGAGAACGCGGAGCAGTTCTACTACCCCGACAGCCCGTTCTGATCCTGCCGATATCCTGAACGACGACGCGCCCGCTTTCTTCCGAAAGCGGGCGCGTTTCTTTTGGAAAGAGCGAGATAAGTCAGTTCCCGAAGCGAGCCCGTTCCCGAAGGCCGGCGCGCACTAAAAACGCGCGCCGAGGATGTCCCCGGCGCGCGCTGTGGCAAGCCTTACTCCTGCCAGGACTGGATCAGCTCGTCATAGGAGACGGTCTGAGGTTCTTCGTCCTCGTTCTCGAGAGCGGGCTTCGGTGCGCCCGGCTGCTCGAGCCAGTAGGACGCCTCCTGCTCTTCATTGAGAACCGGGCCGAGATCGCCCTGGACGCCGGCGCGCTCGAGGCGGGCCATCACGTCTTCCATGTCCGCGCAAAGCGTATCGAGCGCTTCCTGCGTGGACTTGGCACCCGACATCGCATCACCGATGTTCTGCCACCAGAGCTGCGCGAGCTTGGGATAGTCCGGCACGTTGGTGCCGGTGGGCGACCACTGCGTCCGTGCGGGCGAGCGGTAGAATTCCACCAGGCCGCCGAGACGCGGCGCGCGCTCGGTGAAGTGCTCGGAGTTGATGGTGCTCTCGCGGATGAAGGTCAGGCCGACGTCGGCCTTCTTCACGTCGACCGTCTTGGAGGTGACGAACTGCGCGTAGAGCCAAGCGGCCTTGGCGCGATCCGTCGGGGTCGAGTCGAGGATCGTCCAGGAGCCCACGTCCTGGTAGCCGACCTTCATGCCTTCCTCCCAGTAGACGCCATGCGGGGAGGGGGCGAGGCGCCATTTCGGCGTGCCATCCTCGTTCATCACCTCGGGGCTGTCGACCAGCGGCGCCACGAAGGTGGTGTACATGAACATCTGCTGCGCGATGTTGCCCTGACCCGGGACCGGGCCGGCCTCGGAGAAGGTCATGCCGGCAGCGGCGGGCGGCGAGTAGTTCTGCAGCCACTCGATCGCCTTGTCGACGGCATAGACCGCCGCGGGCGAGTTGGTGGCGCCACCGCGATCGACGCAGGCGCCGACGGGCTGGGAGTTCTCGTTCACACGGATACCCCATTCGTCGACCGGCAGGCCATTCGGCTCACCCGTGTCGCCCATGCCAGCCATGGACATCCAGGCATCGGTATACCGCCAGCCGAGGCTCGGGTCCTTCTTGCCGTAATCCATGTTGCCGAAGATTTCCTGCTCCACGCCCATGTGGCTCAGGTCACGGCCAGTGAAGAACTCCGCGATGTCCTCGTAGGCTGCCCAGTTGACCGGAACGCCGAGCTCGTAGCCGTATTCGCTTTCGAAATCGGCACGGTTCTTCTCGTCGTTGAACCAGTCGTAGCGGAACCAGTAGAGGTTCGCGAACTGCTGGTCGGGCAACTGGTAGAGGTTGCCATCGGGCCCGGTGGTGAACTGGGTGCCGATGAAGTCCTCGAGATCGAGCGTGGGCGAGGTCACGTCTGCGCCTTCGCCGGCCATCCACTCGGTGAGGTTGCGCGCCTGGCCATAGCGCCAGTGCGTGCCGATCAGGTCGCTGTCGTTGACATAGGCGTCATAGACGTTGTTGCCCGACTGCATCTGCACCTGCAGACGCTCGACCACGTCGCCCTCGCCGATGAGGTCGTGGGTGACGTTGATGCCCGTGATCGCCGAGAAGGCGGGCGCGAGCACCTGGCTTTCATATTCATGCGTGGTGATCGTCTCGGAGACGACGTTGATGTCCATGCCCTGGAATTCCTGGGCGGCATCGATGAACCACTGCATCTCGGCTTCCTGCTCTTCGCGCGTCAGCGTCGAGACATCGCCGATCTCGGAGTCGAGAAACTCCATCGCCGCTTCCATGTCGGCGAAGGCCGGACTGGATACCAGCCCCAGCGCAACCGCCATGGCGGTGGTCGTTCTTAGTGAAACGTTCATTGTTTCCTCCCTTTTTGAACGTTGGTCGTGTTTGCCCCTCACACGAAGCGGAAGATCCCCGCTGCGAGGACGAGGCAGGCAATCAGCGCGTAGGGCTGCGGGGCGATCCCGAAACCCAGCCACGCCAAATTCAGAAAGGCCGACATCAACAACGTGATGAAAAGCCGGTCACCGCGCGTCGTCTCGATCCCGAGGATGCCCCGGCGGGGCGTCTCGGGATACTTGACCGCGAGGATCGTGAAGGTGATCAGAAGCGCCGCGATGACTGCGAAGAAAGCCGCCGTCGGCCAGGTCCATGCCATCCATGCCATGTCAGGTCTCCTTTCGCGGCGAAGTTGTGAAGACGGGCGAGCGTGACGCCCGGCGCGGAAGACGGCCGAAGGCCGCCGCGGAGGCGCTGAGAAGATCGCTCATCACACCCTCCCCAGGGCAAAGCCCTTCGCGATGTAGTTCCGCACGAAATAGATCACGAGCGCGCCCGGCACGATGGTCAGCACGCCCGCCGCCGCGAGAACGCCCCAGTCGATCCCGGCCGCACCTTGCGTCCGCGTCATGGTCGCGGCGATCGGTTTCGCGTCGACCGATGTCAGCGTGCGCGACAGCAGCAGCTCCACCCACGAGAACATGAAGCAGAAGAACGCCGCGACGCCGATGCCCGAGGAAATGAGCGGCATGAAGATCCGCGTGAAGAACCGCCCGAAGGAATAGCCGTCGATATAGGCGGTCTCGTCGATCTCCTTGGGCACGCCGCGCATGAACCCTTCGAGGATCCAGACCGCCAGCGGCACGTTGAAGAGGCAATGCGCCAGCGCCACCGCGATATGCGTGTCAAACAGCCCGACCGAGGAATAAAGCTGGAAGAAGGGCAGGGCGAAGACCGCGGGCGGCGCCATCCGGTTCGTCAGGAGCCAGAAAAACAGGTGCTTGTCCCCGACAAAGCTGTAGCGCGAGAAGGCATAGGCCGCCGGCAGCGCGACCGCGAGGCTGATGACCGTGTTCAGGATCACGTAGATCAGCGAGTTCACGTAGCCCATGTACCAGGACGCATCCGTCAGGATGGTCACGTAATTCTCGAAGGTCAGGTTGCGCGGCCAGAGCGAGAAGGTCCCGAGGATCTCCGAATTGGTCTTCAGGCTCATGTTCACGAGCCAGTAGATCGGCAGCATCAGGAAGAGCAGGTAAAGGCCCATGACGATGGCCGACCCGTTCGGACGGAAGCGCTTTGCCGTCGCCGTCCGCGGCTTGGCTGCGGTGACATCGCCCGGGATCGAGGCGGCGCCGGGGGCTGCACTCGTATCGGTCATTTCGCATCCCTTTTGTCGAGGTTCGTCATCACGGTGTAGAACACCCAGGAAATCGCGAGGATGACGAGGAAGTACATGATCGAGAAGGCTGCCGCCGGGCCGAGGTCGAACTGCCCCAGCGCCATCTTCACAAGGTCGATGGACAGGAAGGTGGTGGCATTGCCGGGCCCGCCGCCGGTCACGACGAACGGCTCGGTATAGATCATGAAGCTGTCCATGAAGCGCAAGAGGATCGCGATCATCAGCACGCCCAGCATCTTGGGCAGCTCGATATAGCGGAAGACGGCCCAGCGGCTGGCCTGGTCGATCTTGGCGGCCTGGTAATAGGCATCCGGGATCGACTGGAGGCCCGCATAGGCCAAAAGCGCGACGAGCGACGTCCAGTGCCAGACATCCATGACGATCACGGTCGTCCACGCGGCGTAGAAGCCTTGGGTGTAGTTATAGTTGATCCCGATCGCATCGAGCGTATGGCCCAGAAGGCCGATATCGACGCGGCCGAAGATCTGCCAGATCGTGCCGACGACGTTCCACGGAATGAGCAGCGGTAGCGACATCACAACGAGGCAGAACGAGGCCCAGAAGCCCTTCTTGGGCATGTTGAGCGCGACGAAAACGCCGAGCGGCACCTCGATGGCGAGGATGATCGACGAGAACACGACCTGGCGGCCAAGCGCGTTCCACATCCGCTCGGATGCCAGCATCTCTTCGAACCAGTAGATGCCGTTCCAGAAGAAGACGTTGTTCCCGAACGTGTCCTGAACCGAGTAATTGACCACGGTCATCAGCGGGATCACCGCCGAGAACGCCACGAGGATCAGCACCGGCAGGACGAGGAACCAGGCCTTCTGATTGACGGTCTTGTTCATCAGGCTGCCTCCCTCTGGCCTTTGGGCGCGACGCGCCAGTCGTTCTCGTAGACGTTGATGCCTTCGGGATCGAAGGTGATCCGGTCGGTCCCGGCGGGCACCGGCGTGCCTTCGGACAGGGTCGCGTTGATCTCGCGCCCCGCGACATCGAGGCGGATGATCTTGTGGCGGCCCACATCCTCGATCCGCAGGATCTTGGCGGGGATGCCGTCGCCGCCCTCGACGAGGCGGATGAATTCGGGCCGGACGCCGAGCTGGGTCTTGCCGCCCGCCGTCGCATAGCTGGCGGGCAGGGCGATGCGCGCCTCGCCGATGCGTGCCTCGCTGCCCGAGATTTCCGCGTCGAAGACATTCATCCCCGGCGAGCCGATGAAGTAGCCCACGAAGGTGTGGGCGGGCCGCTCGAACAATTCCTGCGGCGTGCCGATCTGAACGACACGGCCGTCATACATGACCACGACCTTGTCCGCGAAGGTCAGCGCCTCGGTCTGGTCGTGGGTCACGTAAATCATCGTGTGCCCGAAATCGTGATGCAGCTTCTTCAGCTGCGTTCTGAGCTCCCACTTCATGTGCGGGTCGATCACGGTCAGCGGCTCGTCGAAGAGAAGCGCATTCACGTCCTCGCGCACCATGCCGCGCCCGAGGCTGATCTTCTGCTTGGCATCCGCGGTCAGGCCGCGCGCCTTGCGGTCGAGCTGCGCCTCCATGCCGATCATGTGTCCGACCTTCTGCACGAGGCGGCGGATCTCGTCGGCGGGCATCCGGCGGTTCTTGAGCGGAAAGGCGAGGTTCTCCCGCACGGTCATCGTGTCGTAGACGACCGGAAACTGGAACACCTGCGCGATGTTGCGCTCGGCCGTCGCCTGATGGGTGACATCCTGCCCGTCGAACAGGATCCGCCCCTGGCTCGGGTGCAACAGACCCGAGATGATGTTGAGGAGCGTGGACTTGCCGCAGCCCGAAGAGCCGAGCAGCGCGTAGGCCTCGCCGTCCTGCCAGTCGTGGTTGAGTTCCTTCAGCGCGTAATCGTCCTCTCCCGAAGGGTTCGGCAGATAGGAATGCGCGAGGTTGTCGAGCGTGATCTTGGCCATGTCAGGCGGCCTCCGCGTAAGGTGCGGCCTGGCAGAGCGCGCCCGACCGGTCGAACAGGTAGACATGCGCGGGATCGAGATGGACCGTCACATTCTGGCCGGGCGTCAGCGCGCGCACGCCGTGTATCAGTCCGACCCAGCGCTCGCCGTGGTGATCGAGGTGGATGAACGTCTCCGAGCCCGTGATCTCGGTGACGGTGAGGGTCGTCTCGAAGCTCATAGCGCCTTCATGGCCCTCAAGTTCGAGATGGTTCGGCCGAAACCCGGCGGTGTAGGCACCATCGGCGAGCGAGGCGCCGAGTCCCTTCGCAGGCGTCGATTGTCCATTGCCGAATTCGATCCGGTCGCCGCGTTTCTCGATCTGAAGGAAGTTCATCGGCGGATCGGAAAAGACGCGCGCCGTCGTCACGTCCGCGGGCTTGCGATAGACGCTGGGGGTCTGCCCGAATTGCGTCACCCGGCCTTCCCACAAGGTCGCGCATTGACCGCCCAGAAGCAGCGCTTCTTCAGGCTCGGTCGTGGCATAGACGAAGATGGAGCCCGATTCCTCGAAGATCTTCGGGATCTCGGCGCGCAGCTCCTCGCGCAGCTTGTAATCGAGGTTCGCCAGTGGCTCGTCGAGCAGCACGAGACCGGCATTCTTCACCAGCGCGCGGGCAAGCGCGCAGCGCTGCTGCTGGCCGCCCGACAATTCCAGGGGCTTGCGGTCGAGCATCGGCGAGAGTTGCATGAGATCCGCCGCTTCGCGCACCTTGCGGTCGATCTCGGCCTTGCCCAGACCCAGAAGCCGCATGGGCGAGGCGATGTTGTCGTAGACGGTCATCGACGGGTAGTTGATGAATTGCTGGTAGACCATCGCGACCTTGCGGTCCTGGACGCGCATACCGGTCACGTCCGCTCCCTGCCAGAGGATGCGGCCCGTGGACGGCTGGTCGAGCCCGGCCATCAGACGCATCAGCGACGTCTTGCCCGAGAGCGTCGGGCCGAGCAGCACGTTCATCGTGCCGGGCTCCAGCACCATGTCGGTCGGATGGATGTGGGTCTCTGTCCCTACCATCTTCGAGACGTTGTCGAGCGTGAGCGTCATCCGCGTCTTCTCCTCCTGTCGCGCGCCCTCATTCGGCCGCGAGCTTTCGTTCGTCTGCCCGTGCGACCATGAAGGCATCGAGCGCCGCGACCTGGTCCTTGTCGAGTCTCAGTCCAAGCTTGGTGCGGCGCCAGACGATGTCCTCGGCCCGGCGTGCCCATTCGCGATCCATGAGCCAGGCGACCTCGGCTTCGCTGAGCGTCGCGCCGAAATCCCGACCGAGGTCTTCTTTCGTCGCGGCCGCGCCCAGCATCTCGCGCGCCTCGGTGCCATAGGCCCGGACAAGCCGACCGGCCCACTCGGGCGTCAGGAACGGGAAGTCGCGGCGGAGGGCCGATGTCAGCGCCTCTACCCCATCCACCGGGAACTGCCCGCCGGGCAGGGCCACGCCTGCGGTCCATGCGCCCGGCAAGCCGTCGAAATAGGGCGACAGCTCCTGCATCGCGCTTTCGGCGAGCCGGCGATAGGTGGTGATCTTGCCGCCGAAGACGTGCAGGACCGGCGCACCGCCCTCGGCCTCGACCTTCAGCGTGTAATCCCGCGTCGCAGCCGAGGCCGAGCTCGCGCCGTTGTCATAAAGCGGGCGCACGCCCGAATAGGACCAGACGACATCCTCGGCGGAGATCGGCTCCTTGAGGTAGGTGTTCACGAAGTCGATCATGTAGTCGCGTTCGGCTTCGGTGCATTCCGCGGGGCTTTCGGCATTCGTATGTTCCTGGTCGGTCGTGCCGATCAGAGTGAAGTCGCGCTCGTAAGGGATGGCGAACATGATGCGTCCGTCACGTCCCTGAAAGAAATAGCACTTTTCGTGATCGAAGAGCCGCCGCGTGACGATGTGGCTGCCCCGGACAAGCCGCGTCTTCTCGCGGCTCTCGGCATGGATCGTATCGCGAATGACGTCTCCGACCCAGGGCCCGGCTGCGTTCAGCAAGGCCCTGGCGAAGACCTCGCGACGACCCGCGTCGTCCTCCAGCATGATGCGCCAGAGCGCGTCTGTCCGCTCCGCCGAGACGACTTTCGTGCGCGGCAGGATCTCGGCGCCGCGCGCTTCGGCATCCCGCGCATTCAGGACCACGAGGCGGGAATCCTCCACCCAGCAATCGGAATACTCGAAGGCCGTCTCGAACCGGTCGTCGAGCGGCGCACCCTCGGGTGACGAACGCAGATCGAGCGTCTTCGTCGCGGGAAGGATCTTCCGGCCGCCCAGATGATCGTAGAGGAAGAGCCCGGCCCTGATCAGCCAGGCGGGGCGGCGACCCTTCATCCAGGGCATCACCGTCGAGAGGAGCTTCGACATCGGCGTCGAGCCCTCGAAGCGCATGTCGCGATGCACAGGCAGCACGAAGCGCATCGGCCAGGAAATGTGCGGCATGGCTTTGAGAAGCGTCTCGCGCTCCTCCAGCGCCTCGCGCACGAGCCTGACCTCGAAATACTCAAGGTACCGCAAGCCACCGTGGAACAGCTTGGTCGAGGCTGAAGACGTGGCCGATGCCAGGTCGCCCATCTCGGCCAGCCCGACGGACAGGCCGCGCCCGGCAGCGTCACGCGCGATGCCGCATCCATTGATGCCGCCGCCGATGACGAAGAGGTCGAATGTCGGATCCCCCCGGGCCACTGCGTCCTCCCAAACCCAGCTTGCGTTCAACGCTGAGTCCTAACGAATGGCAGCGCTCTTGGAAAGCGAAAATCTTCTTTTTTTTTCGTTTTTGGTCGCCAGGGTTGGCTTTGTGAGAGGCGAAGGCGCCCTAATTGACTGAATCTACGTGAAATTCCCATTTTCGAAGATAGAGGGGATTCAATTTATTGACAAAAGCGAACATCAAGGAACAATGGTGGCAGTCAAAACGCGTGTGCCCGTGTCGCAGTCAATCCGCTATCCAGAGATCCTCGAGATCGCCCGCCGCGAAGGCAAAGTCACCGTCGAGGGACTGGCGGAGCATTTCGGCGTGACGCTTCAGACCATCCGCCGGGATCTCAGCGACCTGGCCGATCTGGGTCGGCTCGAGCGGGTGCATGGCGGGGCTGTCCTGCCGTCCGGCACGACGAATATCGGCTACGAGGACCGTCGCAGCATCAACGCCGAGGGCAAGGCCGCGATCGCGCGCGCCTGCACCTCTGAGATCCCGAACGATTGCTCCATCTTCCTCAATATCGGCACGAGCACCGAGGCTGTCGCCGAAAAGCTGCTCGCGCATCGCAACATTCTTGCGGTGACCAACAACCTCAATGTCGCGGTGACGCTCGCGCGCAATCCCGAATGCGAGGTGGTCGTCACGGCGGGCGCGCTGCGCCGCGCGGATGGCGGCCTGACCGGCGATCTGACCGAGCGGACGATCCGCCAGTTCAAGTTCGATATCGCGGTCATCGGCTGTTCGGCGATCGACGAAGAAGGCGATATCCTCGATTTCGACATGCACGAGGTCGGCGTCACCCGGACGATCATCGAGCAGTCGCGGCGCGTCTTCCTTGTCGCAGATCATACCAAGTTCCGCCGCAAGGCACCGGTCCGCGTCGCCTCGGTGTCGGATCTCGCGGCGCTCTACACCGATACCGATCCCGATCAGCAGATCGTGCGGCGCTGCCACGACGAGAACGTGCGATTGGTGGTCGTCGAGTGAAGGTTCGCTCCGGGTTAGCGGTGTCCAATCCAGCCGCGATCATCGGTGAAGACGCGGGCCTCGCTGATATCCGCGACTTCGTAAGTCTCGGGTAGAGTCGGCAATGGCTCGAGCGGCGCGCGGGAGGCGACGAAAAGGATGTTGGTCCGGCCCCTGGCGTTGACCTGACCACGCACGGCCGCGACATGTTCGTATACGTCCCTCAGAACCGCGTTTGTGCCGCGCGCGAGGCGGCCATCGGGGCTGTCGAGGATGTTCACGTAGACCGGGCCGCGCACGATGTCCCTGAGGCGGGTGAAGGTCTCTCGTGTAACCAGGTGCGCGGGAACGGAGCCTGACGAGAACGCATCCATGACCGCCGCGTCGAAGCGGAGATCGGTCTCGTTGAGAAAAACGCGCCCGTCCGCATGGGCGATGCCGAGGCGATCCTCGGGGCCGGGGCCGTCCGAGACGTCATAGCCTGTTCGCGCGATCATGGCGCCCGCGCTCGGCATGCGGCGCTGCACGACCTCCGTCACCAATGGGTCGATCTCCACCGCGACAGCCTGCGCTTCAGGGCGCGAGGCCAGCAGCTTCGTGGGCAAGGTGTAGCCGCCGCCACCCACGAACAGAACAGAAGGGTCGGGGCCAAGATCGCGATCCATGCGCGCCCAGAGCCAGTCGGTGTAACTGAGCGCCATCTCGATCTCGTCATCCTCGCGCTCTCCCGGTATCACGCGCTCGGCCGCCTGCACCGTGCCGTCGGAGACGAGGCGTACCTCTGCGCCGCGCTCCACCACGTGCAGGCAGGAGAGACCGGACTCGTATTGGCAGACCGGCGCGCCCGCGAGACCGGCGAAGCCGACAAATCCCGCGGCGGCCACCGTCACGCCCGCATTTCCCTGCGCGCCATCGCGCAGGAATGGCAGGCAGGCGAGAGCGAGCGCCCCGCAGGCGGCGAAAGTCGCCGTCGAGCCGATCAGCGGCAGGGTCACGAACCCGGCGAGGATCGCCCCGAAGATCGCGCCCACAGATCCGGCGGCCAGCACGAACCCGAGAGAGGATCCCTCCCGGCCGGGCCGCGCCTCGATCGCCAGTTTCGCCAAAAGCGGCGACGGCAGGGTCACGAAGACCGAGGCGGGGAAGAAGACGATCACGACGCTTGCCATCATGCCGCCGGTGCCGCGCGCGCCCAGCGCATGGACAAGCCCGAGGAGTGCCGGGGACGCGGCCATCAAGACTGCCGTCGCGATTAGCGCGTGACGTACATTCCGCAAGGCCTCCGCGCGTGGCCGCTCTGCCACGATGCCGCCGAGCGCGCTGCCGAGGGAGAACCCGCCCAGAACGGTCGCGATCACGGTCGTCCAAGTCAGGAGAGACGTGCCGAAGAAGGGCGCGAGGACGCGACCCGCGGCAATCTCGTATGTGAGACCCACGGCCGAGAGGACGAGGATCAGGGCGATGGCGATGGAAAAGCGGATGACGGCCTCCTTCTCTGGCCTGATGCTGTGGCCCCAGCCTCGGTGAAAGGATCTAGGGGGCCATGCTGCAAATTTTTATGGTCTCGGAGAGTGGTCCTGGCTCACCTCACGCAGGCTGCGGCGCACCCTGCACAGGCGCTTTTTCCCGTTTCAGACGTCGACGCTCCCCCAGCATGAGCATGGCCGGCGTCACGACCAGCGTCAGCAGCGTCGCGACTACGAGGCCGCCGACAATCGCGCTCGACAGCTCGGTCCAGTATTGCGTCGAGGGCGCACCGAACACGATCTCCCGCGTGAAGAAGTTCAGGTTCATCCCGAAGACCATTGGCATCAGTCCGAGGGCTGTCGTGATCGAGGTCAGCAGGACCGGCCGCAGACGTTGTGCCCCGGTCCTGAGCGCTGCCTCGCGCGGGGCCATTCCGGCCTTCTTCAGGTCGTTGAAGGTGTCGATCAGCACGATGTTGTTGTTCACGACGATCCCGGCCAGGGCGATGACGCCGATCCCGCCCATCACGACGCCGAAGGGACGCCCGGTCACGATCAGCCCCAGTAGAACACCCGCGATCGAGAAGACGATGGCGCTCATCACGACGAAAGCCTGGTAGAAATTGTTGAACTGCAGAACGAGGATCACGAGCATCAGAAGGATCGCAGAGATGAAGGCGCCCATCAGGAAGACCATTGTCTCGGCCTGATCCTCGGATTCGCCCGCGAAGCTATAGCTGACGCCTTCGGGCAACTCCGTGTTCCCGAGCGCCGATTGAAGCGCCGTGATCTGATCGTTGACCAGAAGCCCCGGCGCGACATTCGCCTCGATGGTCACGACGCGCTGCTCGTCGATGCGGGTGATCGTGCCGGTGCGCTCGGACGGCGCGAACGTGACGAAGTTCGAGATCGGCACGAGGCCGGCGGAGGTCGGCACGCGCAGATTTCCGAGTTCGGACAGGGACCGCTCTTCAGCCGGGAAGCGCACGCGGATATCGAGCTCCCCGTCGGCATCGTCGGGTCGGTAATCGGCGACCGCAATGCCCTGCGTGAGAAGCTGAACCGCCTGGCCGAGAAGGCTGACATCCGCGCCGTAGCGCGCGGCTTCAGCCCGGTCGACGAGGATGGAGAGCTCGACGCCGGGCAGGGGGCGCGTGTCGGTGACATCGGTGAAGCCGCCGATCTGCTCCATGAGAGAACGGACCTCCTCGACCGCCTCGGCCTGAACGGCCGGGTTCCGCGCGGCGATCTCCAAACTGACGGGTTTGCCACTGGTCGGCCCCCCGCTTTCGGTCTGCACCTGCACATCGATCCCGGCGATATCGGCAACGTCCCGGCGGATGTCTTCGCCGATCTCGGCCGCGGGACGCCGCTCGTCCCATTCCGTCAGTTCGAGTTGAAGCGTGCCGATCGTTTCCTCGTCGCCCTGGCCCCCGCTCATGGTGGAGCGCGCATATAGCGTCTCGACCTCGTCGTAAGGCAGGATGCGTTCCTCGACCTGCCGAACGAGGCGGTCGCGCTCGTAGATCGAGAAATTGTCCCGTGCGCGCACCTGGACCTGCATGAACTCGGGCTCGACCGAGGGAAAGAACGTCAGGCCCTTGCCGAACTGGCCGTAAATCCCGAAGCCGCCGAGGAGCAGGGCCAAGGCCAGAAGCACTGTCGCGCCCGGCCGCAGGATCGCTCGCTCGAGGAGGCGCGTGTAGAGCCCGGTCAATCCGCCCATGCGGCGCGGATCGCCATGTTCTGCCTCGTATAGCGCGCGCTTGGCCGCGCCGGTCTGCGGCTGGCGTTTGCCGATCAGCCCGCCCAGAACCGGGATGAAGACGAGCGCCATGAAGAGCGAGGCGAAGAGCGTCAGAAGCACGGTGATCGGCAGGAACTTCATGAATTCGCCGACCATCCCCGTCCAGAAAAGGAGCGGGAAGAAGACACTGAGCGTGGTCGCGGTCGACGCGATGATCGGCCAGGCCATCCGCTTGGCGGCATGGGCATAGGCGTCTTTCGGCGATGCACCCTCCTGCAAGCGCCTGTCCGCAAGCTCGGTGGTTACGATCGCCCCGTCGACCAGCATGCCGACCACGAGGATCAGCGAGAACAGGACGACGATGTTCATCGTGTATCCCATCACCCAAAGCGCGCTG
This sequence comes from Roseivivax sp. THAF30, assembly GCF_009363575.1. Lineage (NCBI taxonomy): Bacteria > Pseudomonadati > Pseudomonadota > Alphaproteobacteria > Rhodobacterales > Roseobacteraceae > Roseivivax > Roseivivax sp. THAF30. The sequence continues at coordinate 1,334,474 of NZ_CP045389.1, forward strand.
ACGCCCGCAAGAAACGCGCCGGGAATGGCGAGGCCCACGAGGATGGCGGAGCGCCCGCCAAGCGCGGCGACCACGACGATCATCACGAGGATGACCGCGGCGATGACATTGGCCTCGAGATCGGAGAGCAGCGTCTCAACCTGTTCAGACTGATCCTGGAGGTAGGTCACCTCGACGCTGTCGGGCCATTCGGCGCGCAGCTCTTCAAGCTTGGCCTTGGTGGCGGCGACCGTGTCGATGATGTTCGCGCCCGAGCGCTTCGTGACCTCGAGGGCGAGGGCGGGCTGCCCGTCGATCCGGGCAAAACCGGTTGGATCCTGGAAGGTCCGCCGGATCGTCGCGACATCCTCGAAGGTGACGACCGCGTCGCCGCGCACCTTCACCGGGATGTCCATGACATCCTCGAGATCCTCGATCAGACCCGGCACCTTGAGAACGACGCGGCCGCCACCTGTCTCGATGGCACCGGCCGCGATCAGCCGATTGTTCCGCTGGAGCTGGTTAATGAGCTCGTCGAAGCTGAGATTGTAGGTCTGGAAGACCGTCGGATCGATCAGCACTTCAAGGAACTCGTCGCGCGCGCCGCCCACATCGACCTCGAGTACGCCGGGTAAGCCGCCGACCTCCTCGCTCGCCTCTTCGGCGATGTCGTTGAGCGTGCGTTCCGGCACCGGGCCGGAAATCAGGGCGGTGATGACGGGAAAGAGCGCGGTATTTATCTCGGTGATGACGATGTCGGAGGCATCTTCGGGCAGATCGCTCTCCACGCGGTCCACGGCTTCGCGGACCTTGTCGAGCGCCTCGTCGGTATCGCCGCCCGGCGTGAATTCGAGCTGGATGCTGGCAAAGCCCTCGGAGGCGTGGCTTTCCATCGTCTCGAGCCCCGAGATCGACGCGAACTCCGTTTCCATCGGCTCCACGAGCAGGCGCTCGGAATCCGAAGGGCTGATCCCCTCCAGGCTGGTCGAGACGTAGACAAGGGGCAGCGGCACCTCGGGATTGGCCTCTTTCGGAATCGAGACGTAGGCATAGGCCCCGACACCGAGGATCATCATCAGCGCCATCAGGACCACGCGGCTTCGCGAGAAGGCGGCGTCAATCAGGGCGTTCATGGCTCACCCTCCCTGCGCGGTCTGTTCGGCCCGGTCGTCGGATGCGGGCCTCGGGGCCACGACTTCCCCTTCGTTGACGAACCCTTGCCCGACGGTGATGACACGTGCCTCCTCGGGAAGTCCGGTGACGTAGATGCCGCCGATTTCCGCGCGGACGATCTCGATTGGATGGAAGACAACTCGGTTGTCCGCGTCGACGGTCTTCACGCCGAGGCGTCCCTCGGGGTCGAGCGACACCGTGGAGGGTTGCACGAAATGCGCCTGCGTCTCGCCTGTCGGAATACGCACCTCGGCCGAGATTCCGGCCGGGATCGCGCCATCGGCATTGGGCACCTCGACTTCCGTCAGGAAGGTGCGGGTCTCCGAACTGGCGGAAGTGCCGACAAAGCTGACCGTGCCCTCGCGCTCCTCTCCGGTGATGAAGCTGACCGTGGCGGGCTGGCCGTTGTCCAGGCGGCGCAGCGATTGTTGCGGCACCTGGATTGCGACCGTCAAGGGGCGGTTGTCGACGATGCGTCCGACCTCGGTTCCGGCTTGAATATACTCGCCGACGTCAAGCGACAGCGTCTCGAGCCGGCCCGCGAAGGGTGCGGAAATGTCGAGATTGTCGAGCGTTTGTTCTGCCTGCGCAACGGATGCATTCGCGGCGGCCAGTGTCGCACGCGCTTGGCTGACGCGATCAGCGGTCGCCACGCCGCGTTCGAGCAGCGCTGACGCATTGTCGAATTCGCGCTGGGCGCGGGCGCGCTCTTCGCGGGCACGGGTCAGATCGGCTTCCGCGCTCTCTGCCGACAAACGGGCAATGGTCGCCCCTTCGGAGACATCGTCGCCCTTTCGGTGCAAGACCTCCGCGATGTCGCCAGAGGCTTCGGCGCGGATCGACGTGTCGCGATCGGGCAGCGCCTGGCCTTCGGCCTGGAACCACAGGGTGACTGGCTCGGGCGTGGATCGAGTGACCGTCACCGCGACCGGCGCGATCGCGCCGTCGTCGTCCGTTGCCGGCTGTGGAGTTTCGGAAGGCAGAACGAAGCCGCTGCCCATCCAGCCCACGATCACCACGACGAGGGCGGCCGCGATCCATGTCGAGCGGGACGCCCCGCGATCGTCGTTGAAGTCCAGCGGTTTGCGTTGCTCGGCCATGCCTTACACCTTTTGTTTGCCGTTTATGAGCACGGCAAGATGTCGGTATCGTATACGGGTGCGCGCGTCGGCACACGCGCCCGTATTTGGGCCAATTCCGGTTTGAGTGAAAGGGAGGTGCCCGGATAGTGATCGCAGGCGCGCGCGGGATGAGGGCTCAGGCGGTGCGTGCTTCCGTGCGTGGAGGTGTCAGTTGCGCCGGGCCGACATCGCGGAAATCGGGCACTCCGAGCTGCCCGAGCGCGCGGATGATCTCGAGCGTGAGGATATCCACCGCGCGCTTGGCCCCCGCCTCGCCGCCCGCGCCGACGCCGTAGGCCAGCGCGCGCCCGGCAAAGACGAAGTCGGCTCCGAGCGCCTTGGCCCGCAAGATATCGGCTCCGCGCCGCACACCGCTATCGAGCGCGATCGCGATCTTACCAGAGACTTCCGCCGCGATCGCGGGCAGCGCGTCGATCGTCGCGGGCCCGAAGGCGACCTGCCGGCCGCCGTGATTCGACACCACGATCCCGTCGCAACCGATCTCGGCACAAAGACGCGCATCCTCGGGATGCAGGATGCCTTTCACGAGCAACTTGCCTGTCCAGCGGCCCCGCAGCGTCTTGAGCGCCTCCCAGGTGAAACCGGGGGTGATGAGCGTTTTCTGCACATCGGCATAGGACGTCGCGGCTTTCAGAAGGTCGGCATAATTGGCGATGTTCGGCGTGCCGGCCGCGAGGCTTGCGAGGGCCCAGCGCGGGTTCATCGCGCATTGCAGCACCACCTCGGGCGTGAACTTGAACGGCACGGCAAGCTGGTTGCGGATGTCTCGGTCGCGCTTGCCCGCGGCGGGCACATCGGCGGTGACGACGAGCGTGTCAAAGCCCGCCGCTTCGGCGCGTGCGATCAGGCTCTCGGTGACATCCGCATCGGCCGAGACGTAGAGCTGGAACCAGCCGTTACCGTCCGCGGCCTTCGCAAGATCCTCCAGCCGCGTGGAGGCGGCTGAACTCGCGACGTACGGAATGTTCTCGCGCTTGCAGAGCCGCGCGATCATCACGTCCGCGCCCGGCCAGAACGCGTTGAGCATGCCGATCGGGGCCATGCCGAAGGGCAGGGCGTAGTCGCGCTCCAGGAAACGCGCGCTCGTGTCGATCCGGCCCACGTCGCGCATGTAGCGCGGCGTCAGCTCGACCTCGTCGAAGGCTTCGGCGTTGCGGCGCAGGTTGCGCTCGTTCTCGGCGCCACCATCGACGAGATCGAACGCGAAGCGCGGGATCCGGCGCTTCGCCATCAGGCGCAGATCGTCGATTGAGGCCGCCCGATCGAGACGCATCAGATCGACCAGCCGCCATCGACCGCGAAGGCCTGGCCGGTGGTGAAGCCGGCCATGTCACTGGCAAGGTAGGCGACCATCTCGGCGATCTCCTCGGGCGTGCCGAGCCGTCCCATCGGCTGGCGATCCTTGAAGGCGGCGAGCGCCTTTTCGAAATCGCCCGTCGCCCGCAGACGGTCCTCGAGAGAGGGGCTCTGCACCGTGCCGGGACAGATCGCGTTGCAGCGGATGCCTTCCTTCACGAAATCGGCGGCAATCGACTTGGTCATGCCGATGATCGCCGCTTTCGAGGCCCCATAGGCGAAGCGGCGCGGCGCGCCTTTCTCGCTGGAGACGATGGAGGCGATGTTCACGATGGAGCCAGCGCCCTTCTCGCGCATACCGGGGATCACAGCCTTGGTGAGGCGAAAGAGAGCTTTTGCATTGAGCGCGAAAGAACGGTCCCAGACCTTCTCGTCGCAATCGAGGATGGTGCCGTCATGCACCCAGCCCGCACAATTCACCAGGATGTCGATGCCCGGATTGTCCGCAACGAGCGCCGCCACGGCCTCCGCGTCCAGCACGTCGAGCCTGTGCGCCGTGATCCGGTCGTTGCCCTTCGCCAGATCCGCGACGGCATCGCCGTCGATATCGGTCGCGATGACATTGGCCCCGAGCGCCGCCAGCTTCTGGGCAGAGGCGCGTCCGATGCCTGCGCCCGCTGCTGTGACGAGCGCGGTTTTTCCGGTCATGATTTCAGTCATGTCATTTCCTCCTCAACGCGCGAGCCAGCCGCCATCGACGGTCAGAACGCTGCCGTGGCAATAGCTTGCGGCATCCGATGCCAGGAACACGGCGGCTCCGGCCATTTCCGATGGATCGGCGAAGCGCCCGGCGGGTATCCGGTCCAGAAGCGCCTTCGAGCGCTCGGGATCGTCCCGCAGGGCTTGTGTATTGTCGGTGGCGGTGTAGCCCGGCGCGATGGCGTTCACATTGACGCCGAGCGGCGCCCATTCGTTGCAGAGCGCCCGGGTCAGCCCGATCACGGCGTGTTTCGACGAGGCATAGGCGGGGACGCGCAAGCCCCCTTGCGAGCCAAGCACCGACGAGACGATCACGATCTTGCCTGAGCCTTGAGCCACCATGCGCCTCCCCGCAGCCTGGCTCATCAGCCAGACGGCGTCGAGATTGACCGAGATGACCCGCCGCCACTCGTCGAGCGGCATATCGGTCGAGTCCTCGCGATGGATGATGCCCGCGTTGTTCACCAGGATGTCGAGCCCGCCGAGCGCGTCGGCGGCAAAGCCCGTGACCTCCTCTGCGGCAGCCTCATCCATTCCGGTGAAATCGGCCTTCACGGCGGCGGCCTTGCGCCCGAGTGCCTCGATCTTCGCGGTGGTCTCTTCCGGGGCGTGGCTGCGATAGGTCAGCGCCACGTCCGCACCGGCGGCGGCAAGGCCGAGGGCAATGCCCTCGCCGATGCCCGTCGCGCCGCCGGTGACAAGGGCACGGCGGCCTGTCAGGTCGAACGGAGTGCCCATGTCAGTACCGGTTCGCAATCGGCAGCTCTTCTGCCGGGAAGAGCGAGATGACCTCGCAGCCCGTCTCGGTCACCACGACCTCTTCCTCGATCCGCGCGGCCGAATACCCGTCTGCCGCCGGGCAATAGGTCTCGAGCGCAAAGACCATGCCGGTCTGGATCTCCATCGGGTGATCGAGGCTGACCGCGCGGGAAATGATCGGGCGCTCGTGCAGCGCAAGGCCGAGCCCGTGACCGAATTGCAGGCCGAAGGCCGCATCCTCGTTTGGAAAGCCCAGTGATTCCGCCGTTGGCCAGACCTCGGCCACCTTGTCGGTCGAGACCCCCGGCTTGATCATCGCGATCGAGGCGTCGATCCATTCGCGCGCCTTCACGTAGGCGTCGTTCTGTGCAGGCGTCGCACGGCCGACGTTGAAGGTGCGGTAATAGCAGGTCCGATAGCCCTGATAAGACTGGAGAATATCGAAGAACGCCTGGTCACCGGGACGGATCAGCCGGTCGGTGAAGTTGTGCGGATGCGGGTTGCAGCGCTCGCCCGAGATGGCGTTGATCGCCTCGACATCGTCCGAGCCCATCTCGTAGAGCAGTTTGTTCGACATCGCGACGATGTCGTTCTCCCGCACGCCGGGTTTCAGCTCTTCGTAGATCATGTGGTAAACGCCATCGACCATGGATGCGGCCTGCGTCAGAAGCTGGATCTCGTCCCAATTCTTGATCTCGCGCGCGCCGAGCATGATCTGCTGGCCGTCGACGACCTTGATGCCCTCTTCCTGTAGCGCGTGGAACATCGCGGTCTCGGCGTAGTCGACCCCGACCGGCATATCGGCCATCCCTGCGTCCTTGATCAGTTCCGCGATCATCTTGGCGTATTTCTTCATCAGGCCGAACTCGGGTGGGATCGTGCCGCGCATGCCCACGACGCCTGCGAGGCAATGATCGGGCTCGAGCCAGTCGGAGTATTTCTGGTGGTGCACCGCGGCAGAGCCGAAGTCCCAGACATACGGAGAATCGTCGCCCGTCAGCAGGCAGAAGCGGCACATCTTGTCCCGTTCCCATTCGCCGATCTTCGTGGCCGACACATAACGGATGTTGTTGACGTCGAAGAGCAGGAGCGAGCCGGCCTGCGAGGCCTTCAGCGACTCGCGGGTGCGCGCCAGCCGGTAACGGCGCAGGCGGTCGTGGTCGATCCGGCGCTCGAAATCGACCGACATATGGCCGGGGGAGGGCAGCTTGGCCTCCCATTGCCAATTGGGCTCGAGATCTTGCGGCGTGAGCAGGTTCGGCATCAGGGCGCGTGACATTGGATAACTCCTCCGGGGCACGCAGACACGTGCCCTTTTTCCATGAAAATCAGGTGTTTGATCGGTTACTTCGTGACCCAGCCGCCATCGATGGAGATCATCTGGCCGGTCATGTAATCGCTGTCATCCGAGGCCAGGAACGAGGCGGTGCCGATGATGTCCTTGGGGTAGGAGACCCGCTTGATCACGAGATTGCTGTCGACGATGTCGTCATAGGCCTGCCCCTCGCGTGCCTTGAAGCCGATCTCGACGAGATCCTTGTCGAGTTGCTCCCAAAGCGGGGTGACGACCACACCGGGCGCGTAGCCGTTGACGGTGATATTGTGCTCGGCGAGCCCAAGCGCGCCGCATTCCGTCAGCGCGAGGCAGCCGTATTTCGAGGTGCAGTAGACGGTCACGTCGATGAGTGGCTTGCGCGAGGCGATCGAGCCCACGTTGATCAGCTTGTAGGGATGATCCTCCATCGGGCCTTGCGCGATCATCTGGCGGGCGACTTCCTGCATCCCGAGCCACATCGCCTTGGTGTTCACGTTCATGATCATGTCCCAATTGGCTTCATCGATATCCATGAAGAACCGGGGCTTGTTGAGGCCCGCGTTGAAGAGCCCGACATTGATCGAGCCGAACGCCTCGACCGTCGCGGCGACGGCGGCGGCGTTGTCCTCGCGCTTGGTGACATCCATCTTGACCGCGATCGCCTTGCCGCCTCCGGCCGCATTGATCGCGTCGGCGACTTTCTGGGCCTCGGCCCCGTCGAGATCTCCAAGGCAGACATTCGCACCCTGGGCCGCGAAGGCCTCCGCATTGGCCGAACCCATGCCGCGCGCGGCACCGGTGATCAGAATATTCTTACCTTTCAGGCGATTGGGGTCCATGATCTCTCCTCCTTGAACTATGGGTCCCGGCCGGGTCGCATCAGCGCATCTGCACGCCCCTGCGCCTTTTGCAGCGTCTCGCGCGGGGAGCTCAGCCCGCGCAGCATGTCGTGGAATTCCTCGCCGCAGATGCGGATGATCTCGTTGATCTCGGGCACAGGGGGGCGCGGCCAGAACTGCAATTCATCCCGCCAGGACATCTGGTCGATCGCCTCGAAGATCGGCGAGGTGCGGCGCACATCCGGGTCGGCCCCGACGGAATAGCGCGGATTGGTCCGGCTACCATTCTGCACGTATAGCTTCTGCGCGCTGGGCGAGGTGAAGACCGACAGGGCTTCGACCGCGGCGGGTATCCGCTCCGGTGCGAGATTGGCCGGAATGCCGAGCACGTAGCCGCCCACCGGCGCGATCTGGCGTCCGCCCGGCCCAGCGGGATGCGGCAGATAGCCCGTCTGCCCGTTCGCGGGCGACATCTCGTCGAGCTCGAAATACGGCGCGAGCAGCGTATAGCCATAGGCCATCGCCACGGTGCCTGCCGCGTAGGGGCGAACCCGCTCATACCAGGACATCGAGAGGATATCGGGCGGCGAATAGTCCAGCAGCTCGCGCAGGAATTCGGCCGCCTGAAGCCCGGCCTCGGTATCGATCGTCGCGCGATATTCCCCGCGCGCGAGATGCGCGGTGCCGTAGCCGCCTGCAATCTCGGGCAGGTCGAGGACAGGCTGCCCGAAATCAGCGAACGTCATCAGGACCGTGTGCCCTAGCGCGGTGCCACGCGCGGCGTTCCAGGCGATGCCGTAGCGGCGGCGGCGCGGCTCGTTGAGGGTCCGCGCGGCATGGAGCAATTCATCGGTCGAGGTCGGCGGCTCGAGCCCGGCTTTGGCGAACATGTCCCGGCGATAGAACAAAAGCTCCGGCGTCGTCTGGGCCGGCACGCCATAGGCACGCCCGCCCCAATGTGCCGCCTGCCAGCCGGCTGTATGGAAGTCGGCGGGATCGACGCGCTCGGGGTCCATCACGGCATCGAGCGGCATCAGCACGTTCTTTTCCGCGAATTCCCCGATCCAGGGCAGGTCCACGGCGATGATGTCGTATCGGCTGACGCTCCGCTCCGAATTGCGAAGCGCCTCGACGCGCAAACGGTCGATGGAAAAGGCGCGCTGGCTGATCTGCGCGCCGATCACCTGTTCGAATTGCTGCTTGAGGCTCTCCATGACCATGAACGTCGGATCGCCATGCACCAGCACACGCAGGCCGCCCGACAGCTTGAGCGGTTCGGACAGAACGCTCAGCGCGGGAATCGAATGTGCCGACGCATAACTGCCGCCGAAATAGTAATCCTGCGTCTCGCGCGAGCGGTGCGCGCCGCCGAAACGCAGATCGGCAAGGCGATGGAGGCGTCCCGACAACTGCAGCCATTCGTCGAGCAATTTCTGGCTCGGATGCATGGAGAAGCTCTTGCCTGTCCGATTGCGCGCGCGCTTCTCGATCAGCCCGGCCTCGATCATCTCGCTCATGCGCCTGGTCGCCGTCGCGTAGGGCACGCGGCTCGCCCCGATGAGCGCGGTGGGCGTGATAGTCTTGCCGGTGAAATGGCCGTTCAGAAGATGCAGGGCCATCCGCAGATGCGGGTTCGGACCGATGACATCGAGCGCGCCTTCGAGCTCGTCGTTCATCTCGTTGAGGAAATCGAGCATGTCCAGCGTATCGGCATTCGCCTGTGGCGATACCGGCGCGCTGAAGCTATCTCCTCTCGTGGCGTTCATCCGCTTTCCAGATTTGTCCTGCGCTGGGTTCGAGGTCCGGCGACTTGAAATGTCCACATCGGATTTCCGGGATCGGTCCATGCGAAACTCCTGTCATAGTGTCGGGGCGTGGAAGTGCAGCGTATCTACATGATGTCCGTTTTGGATGTTTTATTATCCAAAACGGATAATTATTCGGCATTTCCGAAGGGTAAACCCGTGCACGATCCATCCTGTCCGGCATGTCGTCGCTGTTTCGCAGCCGACCAACCTGCCGCCGGGAGGGGCGGTAGGTGCTACGGATCGACAACAGGATTCTTAGGGAGGAACCCACATGACACTTCGCAGCACGCTCGTCGTCTCGACGGCACTCGCAGCTCTTGCCGGCACCGCGTCGGCCCAGTCGGTGCAGATCGGGATCACGCAGAACAATGTCGGCGTCGACAGCTATCAGACGACATACGAGCAAGCCTTCATCGCGGCGGCGGAAGCCAATGACGATGTCGAAACCGTCGTGCTCGACGCGGGCGGCGACGTCGCGCGCCAGATCGCGCAGATGGAAGACCTGATCCAGCAGGAAGTCGATGCCATTATCATCTGGCCGACCAACGGCGAGGCGGTCATTCCGGCCGTTCGCAAGGCCAGCCAGGCCGGTATTCCGGTGATCGTCACCAATTCCAACATTGCCGAGCAGGGCTTCGATTTCGTGGCATCCTTCTCGGGCCCCGACAACATCACGCAAGGCGCGCGCTCGGCAGAAATCATGTGCGACCGTTTCAAGGCGCAAGGCATCGACGGCGAGGCGCAGATCGTGCAGATCTCGGGCCAGCCCGGCTACACCACCGCCATCGAGCGCGCCCAGGGCTTCGAGGAGCGTCTGCCCGAGGTCTGCCCGGACGTGACGCTGATGGAAACGCAGCCCGGCGACTGGAACCGCGAGAAGTCGCAGCAGGTGATGGAAGCCTTCCTCGTGAAGTATGACGACATCGACGGTGTCTATGCGGGTGACGACAACATGGGCGTCGGCGCGCTCAACGCCGCGAAAGCCGCGGGCCGGGCAGGCGACATCACCTTCGTCGGCGCGACCAACTTCGCCGTCGGATACGAGGCGATGGCGGCGGGCGAATACTGGGGCTCGATCTACCAGTCTCCTGTCGATGACGCCGAAGCCGCTCTGCAGACCGCCATCGACGTGCTGAACGGCGAGGACGTGCCGTTCCTCAACTACTTCGACACGCCGAAGATCACGCAGGACAATATGGACGAGTTCACCAAGCCCGTCTTCTGAGGCTCCTCCCCCCGTGCGGGGCGCGCATTGCCGCGTGCCCCGCACTTTTACCAGTATTTCAGGACGTTCGTGGGAGGAGAGGCATGGCTCGCGTGAAGGATCGCGTCTGCATCGTTACGGGCGCCGCCCAAGGGATTGGCCGCGCCATCGGGGAGGCCTTGCTCGATGAAGGGGCGAAGGTCTGCTTCGCTGATATCAACGGAGGCAAGGCTGCCGAGGTCGCGGAGGCCAATAGAAGCCGCCTCAACGGCAACAGCAGCAATGTCACCTCCGCATCCGTCGATGTGACCAACCGAGAGGCGGTGCGTGCGATGATCGCGCATACGGTCGAGGTATTCGGTCGGCTCGACGTGAAATTCAACAATGCCGGCGTGAACAAGCCCATGAACTTCATGGACGTCACCGAGGACAACTGGAACTTCATCATGGGCGTGAATGGGCTCGGCTGCATGATCGGCATGCAGGAGGCCGCGCGCCAGATGATCGCGCAAGGCGGAGGCGGCAAGATCGTCAACACTGCCTCCATCGCCAGCCGCCAGGGTTTCGACAATGTCGCGCCCTATTGCGCGTCGAAATGGGCTGTCGTCTCGCTCACGCAATCGGGTGCGCGCGATCTGGCGAAACACGATATCACGGTCACCGGCTTTGCGCCGGGCGTCGTGGCCACGGAGATGTGGGAACAGGTCGACAAGGACCTCATGCAGATCGGCGCGGCGACGCGGCCGGGGCAGGCGATGGAGGAATTCTCCTCCGAGATCCTTCGCGGCCGCGTGGCGAAACCCGAGGACATCACCGGGACGACGACGTTCCTGGCCTCGAAAGACAGTGACTACATGACCGGGCAGATCGTGATGATCGACGGCGGAATGACTTTGGTCTGACGCCGCACCGCGAGGGCGCAGGGGAGAGCGCCGAAACAGCCAGCGTTCTTAGGGAGGGAGCCATGGCAACAGTCTCGAGACGAGAGATCGGCAGCATGCTGGCAAAGCAGGGTATCCTGATCGCCTTCGCGCTGTTCATGATCGGCTTCACGCTTGCCAACGCGAAATTCCTGTCGGTGGACAACGTCTTCAGCGTCGTGCGTTCCTCGGCGATCCTCGGAGTTATGGCGCTCGGCGTGACCTTCGTGGTCATCTCGGGCAACCTCGATCTTTCGGTCGGATCGATGATGTCCTTCTCGACCATCGTGGTCCTGGATCTGCACGACAAGATCGGCCCGGCGCTCGCGATACCTGCGATGTTCGCGATGACGCTCTGTCTTGGTGCCTTCATCGGCTTTCTTGTCGGATATCTCAGGCTCAATTCGCTGATCGTCACGCTGGGAATGCTGTCGGCGATCCACGGGCTGACGCTGACCTATTCGGGCGGTCAGAACATGGATATCGCCGACAAGGAGGGAACGTGGTTCAGCGTCTTCGGGCAGGGCGCGATCCTGGGCGTGCCGACGCCGATCCTGATGTTCCTGTCTCTCGCGGCGCTGCTCGGGCTTGTCCTCGCCAAGACGCCGTTCGGGCGCAAGGTCTACGCGGTCGGCGGCAACGGTACGGCGGCGACCTTCTCGGGGATCAAGCGCGCGCGGACTGTCTTTACCTGCTACCTCATCTCGGCGGGCTGCGTCGCGGTCGCGGGCCTCATCCAGGCAAGCCGGTCGCTCGGCTCGCAGAACACCGTGGGGCAGGGGCTCGAGCTTGAAGTGCTGGCCGCCGTGATCCTCGGTGGTGCCTCGCTGATGGGCGGTGTCGGCACGATCTTCAAAACGGTGATCGGCGTGCTGATCCTCGGCTTCATCCAGAACGGGCTGCTGCTTCTGGGACTCCCCTTCTATTTCCAGTTCGTCGTGACCTGGATCATCATCATCCTTGCTGTCTGGCTCGATATCGCGGCCAAGCGCGGCAAGCTCTGGTCCCCGATCGCCTGAGGAGAGGAACACCATGCAACCCGGAGCATTGTCCAAGGCGCTGAAAGGCGGCGCGATCTGGGGCTTCATCGTGCTGGAGCTGATCTTCTTCAGCATCGCCGGACAGTTCCTGTCGCTGTCGGACACGGCCTTCATGGATTTCGACAACATGCTGCTGCTGCTCAAGCAGTCCGCGCCGATCGGGATCATCGCGATGGGCATGACCATCGTCATGGTCAACGGCAATATCGACCTCTCCGTCGGCGCGACCTTCGCCATCGCCGCAATCGTGCTTCTGGACAGCATGACCTGGCCGATCTTCGCAGGTCTCGGCGACTGGGTGATCCCGGTTGCGTGGCTTCTGGCACTGCTCGCGGGAACGGCGTTCGGCGCGCTCAACGGGCTCATCGTCTGGAAGACAGGCGTCGACGCCTTCATCGTCACGCTGGGCTCGATGCTGGGCTACCGGGGGATCGTGTTCCTCTTCAACGGTGAGAACCCGACAAGCCATCTCAACTGGACGCTGGTCGATTTCGCGGAGGCGGAGTTTCTCGGCCTCGCGACCGCTTCCTGGTTCCTGCTGGCGGTCACGCTCGGGATCTGGCTTCTGATGACGCGCACCGTGCATGGGCGCAACGCCTACGCGATCGGAGACAACCGAGAGGCGGCGGTGAATGCCGGCATCCGCGTCGGCCCGCACATGATGATCAATTTCGCGATCATCGGCTTTCTGGCCGCGCTCTCGGCAGTGGTCTTCTACTCCGAAAGCGGATCGGTGAACCCCAATGACGGGCAGCTCTACGAGCTATGGGTCATCACGGCGGTCGTCCTTGGCGGCACCAAGATCACCGGCGGCGCGGGGTCGGTCATCGGCACGTTCGGGGGCGTCATCGCGATCCAGCTTCTGCGGAAGGGGCTTGGACATATCGGCGCGGACACGTCGACGGTGAACCTCGTGATCGGCCTGATCCTGATCGCGGTGCTGTTCCTCGACCGTCAGCTGAACCTCAAGGGCAAGGAGGCGCTGAGAATATGAGCCATGTGAAACCGGTCCTGCATCTCGAAGACATCGTGAAGACCTTTCCGGGCGTCCGGGCGCTCGACGGGGTGTCGTTTTCGGTCATGCCCGGCGAAGTTCACGCGCTGATGGGCGAGAACGGTGCGGGCAAGTCCACGCTGATGAAGGTGCTGGGCGGCATTCACCAGCCCGACGGAGGCGCGATCTTCATGGGCGAGGAGCGGGTCGTCATGTCCGGCCCGCTCGAGGCGAAAGCCAAGGGCATCGTGTTCATTCACCAGGAGCTGAGTCTCGCCGAAGAGCTGTCTGTCGCAGAGAACATCTATCTCGGGGAGCTGCCGCGCAAATCCTTCGGCCGCGTCGATTGGGTCACGCTTCGCGAGAAGACCGACGCGATCCTCAAGAAGCTGAACGTCGCGTTCAACGCCCGCACGCGGGTCGGTGATCTGTCCATCGCCAACCAGCAGATGGTGGAGATCGCCCGCGCGCTGACCGTCAACGCCAAGGCGGTGATCTTCGACGAGCCGACCGCCTCGCTGACCGATGCCGAGAAAGTCGTGCTCTTCGACGTGATCGCCGATCTGCAGAAAGAGGGCGTCGGGATCATCTATATCTCGCACCGGATGGAGGAGATCTTCAAGATCACCGACCGCATCACGGTGCTTCGCGACGGTCAGTACCAGGGCACGCTGGAGACGGCGGAAACGAACGAAGAGGCGGTCACGCAGCTGATGATCGGGCGCAAGCTCGACCTCAGCCGGAACCCCTCGCATCACGAGCTCGGCGAGATCGCCCTCGAAGTGCGCGGTCTGAGCTGCGGCTCGCTCTACGAGGATGTGAGCTTTCATGTCCGCAGCGGCGAAGTGGTCGGCTTTTACGGGCTGGTCGGCGCCGGGCGCACCGAGATCGCCGAAACGCTCTTCGGCCTGCGAACGCCTTCGCACGGCACGATCCTGCTCGAAGGTGAGGACGTGCGCCTCAATTCGCCCGCCGATGCCATCGCCAAGGGCATCAGCCTCGTGCCGGAGGATCGCAAAGGGCAGGGGCTGGTTCTGGGCATGAATTGCCGGGACAACATGACCCTGCCGCAGGTCGATGACCTGAAGGCGGGACCGTTCGTCGCGGAAGGGGCGGAAATCTCGATCTTCGACCAGTACCGCGACCGGCTCGATATCCGCACGCCGGGCTGGAAACAGAAGGTCGGCAATCTCTCGGGCGGGAACCAGCAGAAGATCGTCATCGGCAAGTGGCTGTCGATGAAGCCGAGCGTTCTCATCGTGGACGAGCCGACGCGGGGTATCGATGTCGGGTCGAAATCCGAGATCCACAAGCTCCTGCGGTCGCTGGCGGCACAAGGCTACGCGGTGATCGTCATCAGCTCCGAGATGCCCGAGGTGCTGCATGTCTCAGACCGCATCGTCGCGATGTATTCGGGCCGGGTCATGCGTACCTTCACCTCGGAGGAAGTGACCGAGGACAGCCTGATCCAGGCGATTTCGGGTCTTGGCGGCGACAAGGCCGCGTGATGCGGGTCGGGTTCGCAGGTCTGGGCCGGATGGGTGCTCTCATGGCGCGCAATATCGCGGCGTCCGGGGCAGAGCTGTCCGTCTGGAACCGCACGGCATCGAAAGCCCATGCCTTCGCGGTGGCGCATGGATGCGAGGCGGCCGAGACGCCCCGCGCCCTCGCCGACGCCGCGGACGTGGTCGTGACGATGCTGGCCGATGACGAAGCCTCGTCCGAGGTGCATCACGGGCTGGACGGCCTTCTGGCGGCGTCGCGCTGCGGCACCTTCATCGAGATGGGCACGGTCAGCCCGGATCATATCGCGGCGCTTGGCAACACGGCAGGACCGAGCGTGCGCGTGATCGATGCGCCGGTTTCGGGGGCCACGCAAGCGGCAGACGCGGCGCAGCTTCTCATCATGGCGGGCTGCACCGAGGACGAGGCGGCGCCCTTCGCGACCCTCTTCGGCGCGATGGGAAAGAAAACGATCTGCCTCGGCGCGCCAGGGGCTGGCGCGGTAATGAAGCTCGCGGTGAATTCGCTCATCCACGGTATGAACCAGACCCTCGCAGAGGCACTTGTCCTGTCGGAGGCAGCTGGCATCGCACCGGGGGCGGCGTTCGACGTGATCGAGGCCAGCGCCGCAGCCGCGCCGATGTTCTCCTACCGCCGGCCGCTATATCTCGATGAGGCCGATCACGACGTGAGCTTCACTGTCGCTCTGGCGCGGAAGGACATGCAGCTCGCGGGCGATCTGGCGCGCGCTCTCGGCACCCGGATGCCGCAGGGCGACGTGACGCTGGACCTTCTCGGCGATGCGGAACGCCACGGTTACGCCGCGCGCGACATGGCGGCGATGCTCGATTACATGCGAAAGGGATCGTGATGAAAGCTGCGCTCTTCGTCGGCGGCTGGGAAGGCCACGCGCCGACCGAGTTTGCCGATTGGTACAGGGGTTTGCTCGAGGCGAACGGTGTCGAAGTCGCGGTCTACGACACGCTCGAGCCGCTCGAACGCCCCGAAGACCTTGCCGATCTCGATCTCGTCACGCCGATCTGGTCCTCCGCCCGCTCGGGCCACCAGGCCGAGTTCGGCAACATGACCAAGCCGCAGGAAGACGGACTCCTGAAACTGATCGGCGATGGCTGCGGTCTTGCCGGCTGGCACGGACATATGGGCGACGCGTTTCGCGACCGGCCGACCTATCACTTCCTGATCGGCGGGCAGTTCGTGGCGCATCCGCCGGGTTGGCCCGACAACCTTCAGCCGCGCGAGGATTACATCGACTACGACGTGACGATCTGCCGGCCGGACGACCCTATCGTGAAAGGCATCCGCAGCTTCCGCCTCACGTCGGAGCAATATTACATGCTCGTCGATCCCTCGAACGAGGTGCTGGCGACCACGACCTTCTCCGGCGAGCACTTGTGGTGGATCGAAGGGACGGTCATTCCTGTCGTGTGGAAGCGCCGGTGGGACAAGGGACGGGTGTTCTATTGCTCCATCGGGCACGAGCTTGACGATCTGCGCCGGCCCGAAGTCACGGAAATCATCCGCCGAGGCGCGCTCTGGGCGGCGGACGGCAAGACGTCGGCCTGAGCCGCACGAAAGAACGAAAGGAAAGGCAAGACCATGAAACTTGTACGCTACGGCGCCCCCGGCGCAGAGAAGCCGGGCCTCATCGACGCGGAGGGCCGGGTGCGAGACCTCTCGGGCGCGGTGCCTGACATCGCGGGCGAGGCGCTGCATCCAGAGGGGATCGCGAAACTGGGCGGGATCGATCCCGAAAGCCTGCCGCTCGTCGATGGCACGCCGCAGGACGATTTACGTCTCGGTGCCTGCGTCGGCTCTATCGGCAAGTTCATCTGCATCGGCCTCAACTATGCCGACCACGCCGAAGAGGCTGGGATGCCGATCCCACCCGAGCCCATCATCTTCAACAAGTGGACGTCCTCCGTGGTCGGGCCGAACGACGCGATCCAGATCCCGCGCGACTCGGTCAAGACCGACTGGGAGGTCGAGCTTGGCGTCGTCATCGGCAAGCCCGGCGTTTATATCGACGAGGCCGACGCGCTCTCGCATGTCGCAGGCTATTGCGTCGTCAACGACGTCTCCGAGCGGGAATTCCAGATCGAGCGCGCGGGCACGTGGGACAAGGGCAAGGGATGCGACACGTTCGGCCCCACCGGTCCCTGGCTCGTCACGCCCGACGAGGCCGGAGATATCGACAATCTCGACATGTGGCTCGATGTCGATGGCGAGCGGATGCAGACCGGCACGACCGCGACGCTTATCTTCAAGGTGCCGCATCTCATCGCCTATTGCAGCCGGTTCATGAGCCTTCAGGCGGGCGACGTCATTTCCACGGGCACGCCGCCGGGTGTCGGTATGGGGATGAAGCCACCGCGCTACCTCAAGGGCGGCGAGATGGTCAGCCTCGGCATCGCGGGGCTCGGGGAGCAGCGGAGCCCGGTTCTCGCCCCGGCATAGGGGCGCGCCGCTGCCGATTATTCGAGCGGCAGCCCCACGTAATTCTCCGCGACCGCCCGCGAGGCGGTCTCGGAGCTTTGCAGATGATCGAATTCCGCGCGCTGCATGCGTTTCTCGAACGGCGAATTCTCGGGGAACTGGTGCATCAGCAGCGAAAGCTGCCAGGAGAATCGCTCGACCTTCCAGACCCGTCTCAGGACCGTCTCGGAATAAGCGTCGATATGCGCGTCGATTCCGTCGCGGTAATGCGCGATGAGAGCGCGTGCGAGAATGCGGATATCGGCAAGGGCGAGGTTGAGGCCCTTTGCGCCTGTGGGCGGCACGATATGCGCGGCATCGCCCGCAAGGAACAGGTTCCCGTAGCGCATGGGCTCCGCCACGAAAGAGCGCAGCGGCGCGATCGATTTCTCGAAGGACGGTCCCGTTTCGAGGGTCCGTGCCACATCCGGGCCAAGACGACGCGCGAATTCCTCGTAAAAACGCTCATCCGGCCAATCGGCCGGATCGTCCCGAAGGTCGCATTGAACGTAATACCGGCTGCGCGTCTCGGAGCGCATCGAGGCCAGTGCGAAGCCGCGCTCGTGGTTCGCGTAGATCAACTCGGGACTGACCGGCGGCTTGTCGACCAGGATGCCGAGCCAGCCGAACGGGTAGACACGCTCGAACGTTCTCAGAACCTCGCTCGGGATCGCGTTACGGCTCACGCCGTGGAACCCGTCGCAGCCGGCGATATAGTCACAGCTGATCGTCCAGTCCTCGTTCTCATGGCGGAAACGCACGCAAGGCTGATCGCTCTTGAGATCGTAGGGCGCAACCTCGGAGACGTTGAAGAAAAAGCGTTGCGCCTCCGCGATGCGTTTCTCGAACAGATCCTTCGTGACCTCTGTCTGACCGTAGACCGTCACGGTTTTCCCGGTCAGCGCCTTGATGTCGATGCGGTGGCGGTCGCCGTCGAAAGCGAGCTCGAACCCGTCATGGGCAAGGCCCTCGCGATGCAGCCGCTCCGCGACCCCGGCCTCTTCGAGTGCCTTGACCGTGCCCTGTTCTAGAACCCCGGCACGGATACGGCCCTCGATATAGGCGCGATCCTTACGGTCGAGCACCACGGTGTCGATGCCTGCATTGGCCAGAAGCTGCGAGAGGAGCAGCCCGCTCGGTCCCGACCCAATGATGCAGACCTGCGTCTTGAGCGTTTTCATCTTGAGAGTTCCTTGCCCGGCACCCGCGAAAGACGGGGCCGTCGATCCGTTTCGAGCGCATCACGCAGGGCGACCGGCCCGATCCCTTTTCAATTCAAGCTACCCACAACACACCAACGGTTGCATGATCCGGCGGTGCAATTTCTTGCACTTTTCGATCAATCTTCAGAGAATTGATCTGGATCAAGGACAGCGACCAGCATGCCGCAGCGCACCATACCCAGTTACGAATTGTACGGCGAACTTCTGTCCGGCGCGTCGACGGATCCGATCCATCACGAACTGATCCGGGATCGCAGCAGCCAGCATGATTGGACAATCCGACTTCATCGCCACCGGGCGATGGCACAGGTTTTCCTCTTTCGCACCGCGAATGTCGCGTACCGGCTGGGCGATGTGACACATCGGACGAGCGAGCCTCATATCCTCTTCGTGCCGCCCGGTTTCGTGCATGGCTTCCGCTTCGACGAGGATGTCGAGGGGGACGTGCTGAGCATCCGCACGGGCGACCTTCCGCCCGGCCCAAGCGAGGCGCTGCTGCCGGCGGCGATGCAAGTCCCTTGCGTTCTTGCGCGATCGGACAGCGAGAATTTCGCGGATATCGAGGCCACGTTCCAGCAGCTGGCCCGCATCTATCGCCGCATGAACGTCGAACGTCGCACGCTTTTGGAGACGCTCACGCAGCTCATTCTCACCTACATTGCCGGTGATGTCCGGCGTCACGCCACTATCGGGACGCTGCCAACGTCCGAGCGCCTGTCGCGGCACGAACAGCAGGCCGAAGATTTCTGCGCGCTGGTCGAACAGGACTTCCGGGAGGAGCTGTCCGTCGGTGATTACGCGAGAAAGCTCGGTGTCTCGCCGCCGCACCTGACGCGGGTCTGCCGCAAGGTTCTGGGCGAGTCTCCCAACGGATTGATCCGGCAGCGGCGGCTGCTGGAGGCAAAGCGGCTCCTGGAATATACGCGCCTCTCCATCTCGGAGATCGCGCTGAGGTCCGGCTTTCGCAATCCGCCGTTTTTCTCCCGGACGTTCCGGCAATGTGTCGGCCTGTCGCCGAAATCCTACCGGAGTTCGAAGGAAGCCTGAGCTTTCCGCGTGCTCTCACTCCCGGATGAGAATCGCCCGGAAATCGTTCACGTTGGTCAGCGTCGGTCCCGTCCGGATCAGGGCGCCCGTCTGGTCGAACAGCGTAAAGCTGTCATGGGCGTCCAGCTTGGTCCGCGCATCGAGGCCCTGAGCCGACGCCAGTTGGAGGATATCGGGGCCGATGGCCGCACCCGCGGCATCCTCGGTCCCGTCGATCCCGTCCGTGTCGCCGGCCAGCGCGAAAATGCGCGGATGACCGTTCAGCGCGAGGGCGAGCGACAAGAGGAACTCCGTATTGCGTCCGCCCCGGCCGGGTTTCTGGTCGCCGACGCTCACCGTGGTCTCGCCGCCGGATATCAGGACCGCAGGGGCGGGCGCGGGCGTGCCATGCCGCGCGACCGCCTTCGCGATCCCGGCCATTGCGGTGCCGAGCTCGCGGGCTTCGCCTTCGAGCGCATCGCCGAGGAGAACCGGCGTCACGCCCGCTCCCTGGGCAATGTCTGCAGCAGCCTCGAGTGAGGCTTGCGGTGTTGCGATCAGGCGGTAATCGGGCGTGAAATCTTCGGCATCAGGCGCTGGCGCGCGCAGCATCCGGGCGGCAGCATTGGGCAGGGCGGGGCCGAGCTTGTCCACGAGGTAAGACAGGTCCGCGTGCGCGGTCGGGTCCGGCACTGTGGGCCCCGACGCGATGGCCTCGGGATCGTCGCCCGGCACATCCGATATCGCGAGCGTGACAAGCCGCGCTGGTGCGGCGACCCGCGCAAGCCCGCCCCCTTTCACCTGCGACAGGCGGCGACGGACCTTGTTCATCTCCGAAATCGAGAGGCCGGAAGACAGAAGGGCCTTATTGACCGCGACCAGATCCTCGAGTGTCAGCGGAGGACGTGGCAAGGACAGCAACGCCGAGCCGCCGCCGGAGATGAGGGCCAGAACGAGATCTTCCGGCCCGGCCGACGCGGCGGCCTCCATGATCTCGTGAGTGGCCGAAAGTGCGGCGTCGTCGGGCACCGGGTGCGAGGCCTCCAGCACCTTGATCCGGTCGGTCGGCACAGCATGGCCGTAGCGGGTGACGACGACGCCCGAAAGATCGACATCGGGCCATGCGGCTTCCACCGCCCGCGCCATCGAAGCGGCGGATTTGCCTCCTCCGACGACGATGCAGCGGCCCGTGGGTTTTTCCGGCAAAAAACCGGCGAGGACTTTCGCTGGGTCGGCCGCGGCGATGGCGGCATCGAACATGCGCCTCAGAAGGGTGGAGGCGTCCTCGTCTGTCATGTCGGACCTCTGCTCTGTGTCACGCCGCAAGTCGTCGGGCGGCAAGCCTGGCGCGGGCAGCGTAGCATCTGCGCCGGGCTTTGCCAGAGATCCGAAGGTCAGTCGTCAGGGCGCGTCAGCTCCCAGGCTTCCGTGACGGTGGCATAGTCGCGATAGCCCATCCGCGCGATGGGGCGCGCAGCCGCCGTGTCGAATCTGCCATCCACAATGAACTCGTCCCGGATATGGGTCTGCACGACCTGGCCGATTACCAGGTAACGCCCTGTCGCCGCGCCGTGGCGGTCCTTCAGCTCCTCGGCGGAGATCGTCACGCATTCGAGCGCGGCAGGGCTTTCCGCCACGAATGGCGCCGTTTTCTCGATGCTCTTTCCGATGGTCAGGCCCGCCTTTGCGAACTCGTTGGCTCCGTCTTCCATCGCTTCCGAGGAGATGTTCATCGCCTCCGCCAGCGCCTCGGTCGCGAGCGAGAAGGTGAACTCCCCCTGATCCCTCGCATTGACGAAGGAATGCTTCAGCCCGTCCGAGGAAAAGCAGATGAGGTTGGGATTGTTGCCGATGGCGTTGAAGTAGGAATAGGGCCCGAGATTGGGCACGCCATTTGCGTTGAGCGTCCCGATCCAGCCGATCGGGCGCGGCGCGATGATCGCCTTGAACGGATCGAAGGGCAGGATGTCGGGGCGCGTGTCGCCGTAATGCATGGATCTGTCTCCGTTGGTCCGGGGCGCAAGCGAGTTCCGGTCAGACCGGATCCCACGAGAACACGTCCGCGGATACATCGAGCGGCAGGAAATGCGAGCGCAGCGCCGGAATCGCCCGCGCGCCGACACTCTCGATATCCCATCCTTCGCCGCCCGCATGGACCGAGCGGGTGGGGCGCGGCTGCGACATCAGGAAAATCTCGTTGTTGCGGACGGCGAAGATCTGGCCGGTGACATCCTCGGCGGCGTCCGAGGCGAGGTAGAGCGCGAGAGGCGCGATCTTCTCCGGCACCATCTCGCGCAGCTTGGCGACGCGGGCTTCCTGCTCGGGGCTGTCGACCTTGATCGACGAAGTCATGCGGCTCCAGGCGAAAGGCGCGATGCAATTGGAGCGGACGTTCCAGCGCTGCAGGTCGAGCGCCATCGACTTCGACAGGGCCGCAACGCCAAGCTTCGCTGCCGAGTAATTCGCCTGCGCGAGATTGCCGATCAGACCAGAGGTGGAGGTCATGTTGATGATCGAGCCGGAATATTGCTCGCGGAAGACGTCCGCCGCCGCGCGGGAGACGTTGAAGCTGCCATAGAGGTGCACCTTGATGACGGCGTCGAAATTCTCGTAGGTCATCTTGTGAAAGAAGCCGTCGCGCAGGATGCCGGCATTGTTGATGACCGCGTCGAGCCGGCCGAACGCATCGGTCGCCTGTGCCACCATCGCCTGAGCGCCTTCGGGCTTCGAGACGTCGTCGCCGTTCGCGACCGCGCGTCCTCCGGCTTTCTCGATTTCCGAGACCACCTCGTCGGCGGCGCTCGTCTCGGCCTCGCCGGTCAGCGACGCGCCAAGATCGTTGACGACGACGCTCGCCCCGGCGCGGCCCGCCTCGATGGCGAGCGCTCGTCCGATACCGGCGCCCGCGCCGGTGACGAGAATGACTTTTTCGTTGAGCTGGTCACTATTGGACATGGTTCCTCCCATTGAAGAGTGATGTCAGGTTTTCGGCGCTCTCTCCCGGCGGCCGAAGATGTTGCGTTCGATCTGCCCGGCGGCATCAACGAGCGAGGCCGCAACGGCGTCGAGATCCGCGCGCGCATGCTGGCCGGTGATGGTGATGCTGCTCATGCCGATGCGCGGCGTTCCGGTCGCGTCGCGGGCCACGGCAGCGACGATCTCCAGGCCGCGAAAAAGGTTGCCGTGGTCAAAGGCCGTGCCGGTTTCCTTTGCGCGCTCGACATCGCGCCAATAAGCCTCGAAGCCCGGCGCATCCTGCCAGCGTACGCCGTCATAGCCGTCGCGCACGGCCTCGCGACCGAGATCGAGCGCGGCGGCATAGCAGCGCCCGATCGCGCCCGCGAAGACCGGCAGGCGGCTGTTCCGAGAGATCACCGCCTGGACGATACGCGGCGCGGTGAACCGGTCGATCAAAACGATCCGGCCCGTCTCTGTGATTTGCCAGAGCGCGATCATGACCTGCTGACGTTCGGCGATCTCGTTCATCAGCGGACGGATCAGGTCGGCGGGATTGGCGCCGAGGATCGGCGCGGCGAATTCCATGAGGCCCATTCCGATGCGGTAGGACTTTTCTTCGGGATCGAAGCTGACAAGGCCTTCGGCGGACAGGGTTCTGAGGATGTTGAACGCCGAGGAGACGTTGAGCTCGGTCTCGCGCGCGATCTGCGTTGCGCCCATCGGCGCGCCCCTTGCCGCAAGGACACGCAGGATGGTGACCGCGTTCTGGACCGCCGGCACCGATTTTTGACGCTGCATGTCATGCATGATATTCACCTTGCAGAATTGCATTCAATATACAGAATGGCAGACATGGCGCAAGGGAGAGCGCCAGATGCCAAGGGAGAAGATCATGGCCAAGGATGTGAATGTGGACCCGGACGTCTTCGAGGCGTTAGTGGACAGCGTGGATCGTTTCGTGCGGGAGCGCCTCATTCCCGCGGAACGCCAGGTGGAAGAAGATGCCGAGGTTCCGGCGGCAATCGTGCAGGAGATGCGCGAGATGGGACTCTTCGGTCTGTCGACGCCGGAAGAGTATGGCGGGATCGGCCTCAGCGCCGCGCAGGAAGCGCGGATCGTCGAATCGCTTTGCTATGCGTCTCTGTCCTTCCGCTCGCTGCTGGGCACCAATGTCGGGATCGGCTCTCAGGGCATCGTGATGGACGGCACGGACGCCCAGAAGCGCGACTGGCTGCCCGGTATCGCCTCGGGCGAGACGGTAGCGTCCTTCGCGCTGACCGAGCCTGACAACGGCTCGGACGCGGGTGGGATTCGCACCTCGGCGCGCCGCGACGGGTCCGATTTCGTCATCAACGGCACGAAGCGCTACATCACCAACGCGGTTTACGCGGGGGTCTTTACGGTCTTCGCGCGCACCGATCCCAACAGCAAGGACGGCTCCGGTGTGTCGGCGCTGCTGGTCCCGGCGGACACTCCCGGCATCACGGTGGCGGAGCCTGACCGCAAGATGGGTCAGCGCGGCACCAAGACCTCGGACGTGATCTTCGAGGATGTGCGCGTGCCCGAAAGCGCGATCATCGGCGGACCGGACAACCTGAACAAGGGCTTCCGCACCGCGATGAAGGTCCTCGACCGGGGCCGCATCCATGTGGGCGCGATGGCGGTGGGGCAGGGCCAGCGGATGCTCGACATCGCGACCGATTACGCGCTCGAACGCAAGCAGTTTGGCAAGCCGATCGGAGAGCACCAGCTCGTCCAGGGGCTTCTGGCCGATTGCCAGGCGGACCTGCAGGCGGGTCGCGCACTCGTCCGCGCCACGGCCGACACGTTCGACCGCGAAGGGAAGGCGATTCTCGAGGCCTCCTGCACCAAGTATTTCTGCACGGAGATGGCCGGCCGTATCGCCGACCGCGCGCTGCAGGTGCATGGCGGTGCGGGCTACATGTCCGAATACGATATCGAGCGGTTCTACCGCGATGTGCGGCTTCTGAGGATCTACGAAGGCACCAGCCAGATCCAGCAGCTCATCATCGCGCGGCGCACGCTCGCGGCACGGGCCGGCTGAGCATGGCCGAACGGGAAGAGCCGCGCGGCGCGGACGCGATGCCGCCGCAATCGGAATTCGCCAAGCTTGCCGGTATCCGGCTTGTCGAGGCGACGCTCGACCGCTTGGTGTGCGAGATGGACGTGACCGAGGCGCTCACCAACCGCAACGGCGTCCTGCATGGCGGCGCGATGATGACGCTGGCCGACAATGCCGCGGGCAGCGTCGCCTTCATCAACATCCCGGCCTCGAAATCGAACACCACGATCGAAGCCAAGACCAACTTTTTGCGCGGCGTGAAGGTCGGCGACACGGTGACGGCGACCTGCACGCCCATCCACCGTGGCCGCACGACGCTTGTCCTGCAGGTCGTGATGACCCGCAGCGACGGCAAGCAGGCCGCGGTGACGACGCAGACGCATCTTGTTCTCGACTGGAACGGCGAGGGCTGAGGCGCTGCAGATATGGGAGGAACCAACACGATGACAGACACCGCGCCGGACCGGGCCGGTCCCGAAGCGACCTACGCTGCCTTTCTCGAAGAGGGCCGCTTCATGATCCAGAAAGCAAAAAGCACCGGCGAGTACGTCTTCTACCCGCGCGTCGTCACGCCTTCGGGCGCGACCGACCTTGAATGGGTCGAAGCGAAAGGCACCGGCACACTCTACGCGATCACGGTCAATCGCTCCCGGCAGGGCGCGTGGAATGTCGCGCTCGTCGATCTCGATGAGGGCGTTCGGATGATGTCCACCTTGCCCGGCGTCGAGACCGCCGAGATCGGCGCGAAGCTCAAGGCGCGGATCGAGACCGGCGAGGACGGCCCGCGCGTCGTCTTCGATCTCGCGGAAGGAGGTGCGGCATGAGCGGCCAGGCGAAGGATCTGCGCGGCAAGGCCGCCATCGTCGGCATGGCGACGGCCGGGATCGGCGAGGCGCACGGCTTCTCGGCGATGGAACTGCTGGGCCAGGCGGCGATCGCGGCGGTGCGCGATGCGGGGCTTGAATTGCCCGATGTCGACGGCGTCTTCGCCGCGACGTCCTCCCATGCCTTCCCGACCATGAGCGTTGTCGAATATCTGGGTTTGCGCCCGCGCTTCTTCGACGGCACGAATGTGGGTGGATCGAGCTTCGAGATGCATCTCCTGCAGGCGACGATGGCGCTCGATGCGGGGCTCTGCGATGTCGCGCTCGTCTGCTACGGCTCGAACCAGCGCACGGCAGGGGGCAAGCTCGTCTCCATGTCGGAGCCGCAATGGCACGAGACCCCCTACAGGCCGCGTCACCCGATCACCGCCTACGGTCTCGCGGCGAGCCGGCACATGGCCGAATACGGCACGACCCGCGAGGATCTGGCAGAGGTGGCGCTCGCGGCGCGCGGCTGGGCGAACCTTAATCCCGAGGCTTTCGCGCGCGGCCCTCTCACGAAGGAGGAGGTACTCGGCGCACGGATGATTTCCGATCCGCTGACAAAGTCCGATTGTTGCCTCGTGACCGACGGCGCGGCGGCGGTCGTGCTGACCCGCGCGGATCGCGCGAAGGCTCATCACGAGGCGCCCGTCTACGTGATGGGTGTCGGCGCGGCCAACTACCATCGCTCCATCGTGGAGATGCCGGATCTGACGACGACCGCCGCTGTCGACAGTGGCAACCGCGCCTTCGAGATGGCGGGAGCGCGGCGTGAGGACATGGACGTGGTCATGCTGTATGACGCGTTTACCATCAACACGCTCCTCTTCCTCGAGGATCTCGGCTTCTGTCCGAAAGGCGAGGGTGGACGGTTCGTGCAAGACGGCCGGATCGCGCCTGGCGGCGAGCTTGCGGTCAATACGAATGGCGGCGGTCTGTCCTGCGTGCATCCGGGCATGTACGGGCTCTTTCTCATCGCCGAGGCGGTGACGCAGCTGCGTGGCGCGGGCGGCGAGCGGCAGATCGCGGATGCGACGATGGCGGTCTGCCACGGCAATGGCGGCACGCTGTCCAGTCAATGCACCGCGATCCTCGGCACGGAGGCCGCGCTATGACCTCTCTTCCCGATATCGACGGGCTTCTCGCGCCGAAAAGCGTGGCCATCATCGGCGCATCGGACGATCCGACCCGGATCGGCGGGCGGCCCATCGCGGCGATGCTGCGCTCCGGGTACAAGGGTCGCATCCTGCCGGTGAACCCCAAGCGAGAGACCGTGCAAGGCGTGCCCTGCTACGCCTCGGTCGCGGACTTGCCCGAAGCCCCGGACGCCGCGCTGATCGCGGTGCCAGCAAAGCTCGTGCCCGAGACGATCACCGCGCTTGGCGAGAAGGGCTGCAAGGCCGCGACGCTTTTCTCGGCCGGTTTTGCGGAGACCGGCGCGGATGGGGAAGCGGCGCAGCGCGATCTCGTGGCGCTCGCCGCGCAACACGGGCTGCGGCTGCTCGGGCCGAACACGCTCGGCGTCTACAACGTCGATATCGGCTATTACGGAACCTTTTCCTCCTCGCTCGATACGGGCTATCCGCTGCCTGGAAATATCGGCATCGCCAGTCAGTCGGGCGCGTTCGGCGCGCATCTAGGGGCGCTGGCACGGGACCGCAGGCTCGGCTCCTCCATCCTGATGACGACCGGCAACGAAGCCGACATCTCGGTCGCCGACGCGATCCGCTGGATGGCCGAGAGCGACACGACCCAGGTCATCTGCGCTTACATGGAGGCGATCAACGATGCGCCGGCCTTCCTCGCCGCGCTCGATGCCGCGCGCACGGCGGGAAAGCCCGTTTTCGCGCTGAAGGCCGGACGCTCCGCGGTCGGCTCGCAGGCGGCGGCCTCGCATACCGCCTCGCTGACGGGTGATGCCGCCGTCGCGGATGCGGTGCTCAAGGATCACGGGGCGATCGTGGTGCGCGATCCCCAGACGATGATGGATTACGCCTATGTCGCCTCGAAGCGGGTGTTTCCGAAGAGCCATTCGCTGGGGGTCATTACGGTTTCTGGCGGTGCGGGCATCGTCACCTCGGACGAGGCCGAGCGTATCGGCTTCCCGATGCCCGCCATGCCCGAGGCTGCCCAATCCAGGCTGAAAGAGATCCTGCCCTATGCCTCGCCCGCCAATCCGCTCGATTGCACGGCGCAGGCGCTGAACGATCCCTCGCTGCTCGAGACGTTCACCCGCGCCGCGCTCGAAGAGGGCGGATACGGCGCGATCCTGAGCTTTTTGACCTACGTGGCCGGCAGCCCCGCGCTCTGCGAGACGATCCTCGAGGCGACACGGCCGCTGCGGGAGGCCTATCCAGACCGGATCATCGCCTTCTGCGCGCTCGGCGATCCCGAGGTGCTGCGCCGCTACGACGAAGCGGGCATTCTTGTCTTCGACGATCCGTGCCGCGCGGCGCGCGCGCTCGACATGGCGTGTCGCCTTGGCGCCGCGCGAGAGCGAGCTGTGCGCGAGCGGCCCGGCGCGCTGGACGTGGATCTTCCAAGCGCGACACCGAACGAGGCGGAGGCGCAACGGCTCCTTGGCGAGGCAGGCATTCCCGCCGCGCCGCAAGACGCCGTGAAGAGCGCGGAGGCCGCCACCGCTGCTGCTGACCGGATGGGCTACCCGGTCGTCCTGAAGATCCTGTCGCCCGACATCCTGCACAAATCCGACATCGGCGCGGTGCGGCTGAACCTTAGGGATGCCGATGCCGTGCGGGAGGCCTATGCCGCTATCGAAGAGGCTGTCGCGAAGAAAGCGCCGGCTGCGCGCATCGAGGGCATGCTGGTCGCAAAGCAGCTCTCGGGCGGTGTCGAATGTCTGATGGGGGTAAGCCGCGATCCGACTTTCGGCCCTGTCGCGGTCTTCGGTCTTGGCGGCATCTTCGTCGAGATCCTGAACGACGTCGCGATGAAGCCGTGCCCCTTCGACGAGGAAACGGCGCGCGAGATGATCCTTTCGATCCGCGGCGCGGGAATCCTGCAAGGCGCGCGCGGGCAGGCGCCCGCCGATATCGACGCGCTGGCGCGGATGCTCTCGAACCTCTCGCGCTTTGCCGCAGGCGCAGGGGAGCGGCTCGTCTCCATCGACCTCAACCCGGTCGTCGCAATGCCGGAGGGCGAGGGCGCCTTCGCGCTCGACGCGGTCATCGAAGTGGAGGAGGGCGCAAAATGAGCATCGACTACGACCACCTGATGAATTTCGACATTCCCGAAGTGCGGCAAAGCTACGGGCCGCGCGACTGGGGCCTCTACGCGCTCTCGGTCGGAATGGGTCACGATCCGATGGATGCCAAGGAACTCGCCTTCCTCGCGGCGCTCGACGATGACCGGCGCGTGATGCCAGCCATCGTCAACGTGCTCGGCCATCCCGGCTTCTGGCTCAGCGATCCGGCGACGGGCGTCGACGCGCTTCGGCTCGTTCACGGCGAGCAGGGCATGACGATCCATGCCGATCTGCCCGAAGAGGCGACGATCATCGGCAAAACGCGCGTGACCGGCCTCGTGGACAAGGGCGAGGGGAAGGGCGCGCTCCTCTACTACGAGAAAACGCTGAAGGACGAGGCGACCGGCACACATCTGGCGACCTGCCGGGGCACGACCTTCCTGCGGGGCGATGGCGGCTTCGGTGGACCCGACGGGCCGGTGAAGAAACCGCACATCTTGCCGGAGACACCGCCCGATCACGCGTTCGAGGCCAAGACCCGGCCCGAACAGGCGCTGCTGTATCGCTGGAATGCGGATCCAAACCCCTTGCACCTCGATCCGCGCGTCGCCGAGCGTGCGGGCTTCGAACAGCCGATCCTGCACGGGCTCTGCACCTTCGGCTGTGCGGCCCACGCGCTGCTGGCGGTTCTCTGCGAGCATGATCCGGCGCGCTTCGGCAGCATGGATGCCCGCTTTACCGCCCATGTCTTCCCCGGAGAGACGCTCCGGACGGAAATCTGGGCCGATGGCTCCTTCCGCACCATCGCGGTGGAGCGCGACAAGGTGGTGATCGGAAACGGGTTGTTCCAATACAGGGGAGAAGGCGCATGAGCCTCGATGTCACGACCGAGGGCGACGGAATCTGCGTTCTCACGCTCAACGATCCGGAGCGGCGCAATCCGCTGGGTCACGCACTCCGGATCGAGCTTGCCGCGGCGCTGTCCGAGGCAGAGGCAGACGCCGCGGTCCGCGCGGTCGTTCTGACCGGCGCGGGCGGGCATTTCTGCGTCGGCGGCGATATCCGCGACCAGGGAGAGCGCAGCGCCTCCCAGCACCGCGAACGCTTCGCGGTCATCAAGGACATGGTGGGCCGCATGGTCCGCTTCTCGAAGCCTCTCGCCGTAGCGGTCGAGGGCTGGGCAGCGGGCGGCGGCATGGCGCTGGCGATGGCCGCGCCGCTCGTCGTTGCCTCGCGCGAGGCGCGGTTCGTCGCAAGCTTCACCAAGATCGGGCTCGTCCCGGATATGGGCCTCCTGACGACGCTGCCGATGCGTGTCGGTCCGGCCAAGGCGCGGCGGATCATCCTGACGAACGCGCCGATCAAGGCGGAGGAGGCCGAGCGGATCGGAATGGTCGAGACGCTCAGCGATCCGGGTGCCGCGCTTCAGGATGCGATGGCGCTCGTGGACGAAGAGGCCAAGGCCGCGCCACTGCCACGGCACTTCATCACCGACTGGTTCGCACGCGGCGTGGACGATGCGCTCGATTTCGAGCGTCAGGTCCAGCCACAGCTTCTCAACAGCGCTGATGCCGCCGAGGGCCGCGCGGCCTTTTTCGAGAAACGCGCGCCGGTCTTTACCGGGACATAACGCCAGGCGGAGAAGTCCATGAGCCAAGCGTCAGGCGACGGCGCGGCAGTGACGCGGCACGGGTCGGCGCAGCTTCGCGCGGGATTGATGGGGGTCGTCATCGTCTCGGCGATCCTGTCGGTCTTCGTCGGATCGCTCTGGCTCGATATCCTGGCCTCGAGCGCGCTGGCCCTTTTCCTGCTTCTTGCCTGGAGGCAATTCAGCGTTGGCACCTGGGTGCCGCTGATCCTGTCGATAGGCGCAATGGCGATCGCGCTCTGGCAATCCGTGCCCGGCGACGTGCTGATTTCCGCGATGGAGCGGATGATCTTCCTCGCCTCGCTGATCGCCGTTCTGAACACGCTTCGCTCGGCCGCGCTTCTGGCGCCCGAGGTCGCACGGGCAGGGGCATTCCTGACGAGCCAGCCCGCCTCGCGGCGCTACGTCTCACTTTCGCTCGGGGGGCATCTTTTCGGCGTGCTGATCAATTTCGGCGGGCTCGCGCTGCTCCTCGATCTTGCCAAGCGCTCGATGGACAGCGCCGCAAGCCAAGCCCTGCCCGAAGAGATCCGCGAGGTGAAACTGCGCCGGATGTCGCTGGCGACGATGCGCGGCTTCGGGCTCATCTCGCTCTGGTCGCCGCTCGGCTTTGCAACGAACGCGGTTCTCATCACCCTGCCGGGCCTCGTCTATACCGATTTCGCGCCAATCGGCTTTGCGATGTCCTTTGTCTTCATCGGCGTCGGCTGGCTCTTCGACCGGGTCGAGGGGCGCCGCTACCGCGCGATGGCCCTGCCGCGACCTGCACCGCCGCAAGGCGCGTGGCTCGGCGCGGCGACGCTCGTTCTGCACGTTCTCATCGTCGGAGGATCGGTGTTCCTGGTGCACGGGCTGACGCGACTGACCTTCCAGGAAGCACTGATCCTCGTCGTGCCGAGCTACGCGGTTCTCTGGTCCGCCGTCTCGGGCTTTCGGCGCGGGGCGGATGCGGCCGGCGGCGTGCGCGAGGCGTTCGGGGATTATCGCGCGCGCCTGCCCTCAATGGGCGCGGAGGTCGGTGTTTTCGCGTCGGCAGGTTTTTTGCCGGTGACGCTTCTGGCGCTGGTGCCGGTGGACGCGGTGCAGTCGCAGGTGGCTATGATGGGGCTCGGCGCGGTACCTTTGGCAGTGGCTGTCGCTGTCGGTATCCTCGCCTTCGCGATGCTCGGGATCAATCCGATCGTATCGACCTCGGTCCTGGGGTCGGTGGCGTTCCAGCTTCAGGTGCCGGGGCTGACACCGCAGGTGATCGCGCTTGCCGCGATGGGGGGATGGACTTCTGTCATCGGCCTGTCGCCCTTCATCACGACGATCATTCTGGCGTCGTCGATCCTAAAGCGATCGGTCTGGCGCGTGGGGCCGGGCTGGAACGGTCCTTATTGCCTGTCCATTCTCGCGATCTGGTTGATCTTCCTCGTCACGCTTATGTGGACCGGGCGCGTTTAAGAGGCGCTGCCGCGCCAAACTCCGCACGGATCGCGTCGCCATGCTCGTCGAGTTTCGGCACCGCTCCGCGCTCGAACCGGCGGCCTCCGTCGACAAGCGCGGGCGGAGCCGGAAAGGCGACGGCCGCGCCGTCCGGCGTGACGACCTCGGAGGTGCTGGTATGCGGGTGCGCGATGAGACCGTCCAGATCGTTGACGCTGGCAAACGCCGTGTCCGAGGCGAGCAGCCGTTCGGTCATCTCCGCCTCGCTGCGCGTTGCGATCATATCGGCGATCACGGCGTCGACCTCGGCCCTATTCGCAACGCGCGCATTGTTGGTCTCGAACCCCGGTGCATCGACAAGATCGGGCCGCTCCATGACGTCGCGGGCGAAGATCGCCCATTCGCGGTCGTTCTGGATCGAAATGAGGAGAGGGCGCGCGTCGCGCGTGGAGAAGACGCCGTAGGGCGAGATGGAGGGATGTGCGAGACCTATCCGTTGCGGCGGCTTGCCCGCCGCGGCATGTAGGTAGGGCACCGCCAGCCAATCGGCTATGACGTCGAACATCGACAGGCGGATATCGCTGCCGCGCCCGGTCACGCCGCGCTGGATCAGGCTTTCGAGGATCGCCGATTGCGCGGCGGCCCCGGTCGCGATGTCCACGATAGAGATTCCGACGCGGGCCGGCTCGGACGGGCCGCCGGTGACGCTGGCAAGCCCCGATTCCGCCTGGATCAGCAGATCGTAGGCTTTTCGCTGGGCGTAGGGGCCGGTCTCGCCATAACCGCTGATGGAGCAAGTGACGAGACGCGGGTTCCGATCGCGCAGCACATCCGTACCGAGACCCTTGCGAGCCAATGCGCCGGGCTTGAGGTTCTGAACGAAGACATCCGCGCGGTCCGTCATCGACAGAAGCACATCGCGATCCGCGTCCTCGCGCAGGTCGAGCGCCACCGATTGCTTGCCGCGGTTCAGCCAGACGAAATAGCTGCTCTCGCCGCCTGCTGCGCTGTCATAGCCCCGCGCGAAATCGCCTTCCGGCCGTTCGACCTTGATGACGCGCGCACCTGCATCTGCGAGGCGGGATGTGCAATATGGTGCTGCGACGGCCTGTTCGATCGACACGACCGTCAGCCCGTCAAGCGGTGCGCGGGCCATCCTGTCTCCTCCCTCGGATCACGACATGGTTCCAGAGTACGAGGACCCAACCCATGCCGCAACGACGCATCGAGCATTTCAGACATGCCCTTGAGGCATGAGATGCTCTACAACGTCGTGCCGGGCCACGCTCCCGATGCGGAGAGGCGGTGCACCTCCTCGATCAGGAAGTCCGAGAACCCCGCGCTCAGCCGCGAGGCGGGCCGGTTCAAAGGCGTCATGAGGATCAGCGTGCGATCGATGGAGCGGCGGATGATCGGCCGCGCGATGAGCCGCCCCGAGGCGACATGCTCGTTCACCGACATCAGCGGCAGGATCGTCGCGCCGAGCCCGCGATCCACGAAGGCCAGCATGGTCGGGAGGATGTCGATCTCGAGCCGGACATCCAGTTCGATCCCTTGGTCGGACGCGATCTGGTCGATCCGCTTGCGAAGCCCGTGTTCGGGATTGGGCAAGATCAGAGGCTGGGCCAGCGCCTCGCTCGCCGTGATGGGGGTGCCGTCGCGCACGCCTTCCTGTTCTCCGCGTTGGATCAGGAAAAGCTGTTCCATGATAATGGCTTGGCTCTTGATCGCGGAGCTTTTCTGGCCCTCGTAGGCAACGCCGAGGTCAATTGCGCCGCGTATCAACCAATCCTGAACGTGACCCGAGAAGCCCGACACGATCCTGAGTTTCACCTCCGGATGCGTCTCCATCGTGCGTTCGATGAGATGGGTGGCCAGCACCTCCGCGACGGTGGGAGGCAGCCCGAGCGTGATCGTTCCTGAAAGGGTCTTTTGCGCGCCGGAGACGTCCGTCGCGAGATCGTCGATATCCTCGAGGATAACGCGGGCGCGCGCGGCAAGGCGCAGGCCTTCCTCTGTCGGCATGACGCCTCGTCCATGACGCCGCAGGAGCGGCACGGCAAGCTCGTCCTCCAGCGCTTTGACCTGCCGGCTGAGAGCGGGCTGTGCGATGTTCAGACGCTCTGCCGCCGCCGTGATACTGCTCAGCTCGACGATCTGGACGAAGTTACGAAGTTGCCGGATATCCATTACATGCCGTTTCGGTATCGCTGATATATGAATAATGCATTTGTGTCATAGGCTACGACCCGACACCTTCACGTCAAGGGCAAACCCCCGCGAGAGACGCGTCTTGCGGCGCAGGTTCGGCAGAGGAGGCCGGACCGCTCAGGGGCCCCGCTCTGAATGTAAGGGAGGACATTATCATGAACGTCAGAATGAAACTCGGCGTCGCCGCGGCCGCGCTGATGGCCGCAGCACCGCTTCACGCGCAGGAGATGCCGGATACGATGGTCTGGACGTCCTACGATGTGGGTTCGGCCGGCTACGCCGAAGCGTCGGCCATCGCGGACGCCTTCGGCAAGGAATACGGCACGCGCGTGCGTATCCAGCCCTCGGGCAGCGGCATCGGCCGTCTGCAGCCGCTTCTGCAAGGGCGTGCGGACTACGCATTCCTCGCGACCGAGGCTTTCTTCATCGGCGAGGGCGCATATGATTTCGCAACGCCCGATTGGGGTCCGCACCAGCTGCGCGCTGTCGCGGGGCGCCCGGCGGGCATCACGCTCATCGCGGCGGGTGACGCAGGCATCGACACGGTCGAGGACGCCGCGGGCAAGCGCATCGCCTTTGTCGCGGGCAACCCGTCGGTCAATGTGAAATGCGAGGCGATCCTCGCTTTCGGTGGTCTGACGCTCGACGATGTCGAGGTCATCACCTTCCCGACCTACAGTGCCGCGATGTCCTCGATGACGCGCAACGAGGCCGATGCCACCTGCACCACGCCCACGACCAGCCAACTCTACGAGCTGGCCGAGAGCCCGCGCGGCATTCACTACGCGCCCCTCGAGCCGGGCAATGATGCAGGCTGGGACCAGCTTCTCGAAGTGCTGCCGATCATGAGCCCGTCCGAAGAGGATGTGGCCGCGGGCCTTGCGGAAGGCGAGACGGCCAAGATGGCGGCCTACCGCTATCCGGTCATCACCACGACGGCCGAAAAGTCTGCCGACGAGGTCTATACCTTTATCAAGGCGCTCGACGAGACCTTCGATATGTACAAGGACGGCACCGCGGCGATGTCGCGCTGGACGCTCGAGCGCTCGGGCAAGCCGGCGATCGATATTCCGTTCCACGAAGGCGCGATCCGCTACCTCGAGGAGATCGGCATCTGGACCGAAGAGGACCAGGCCTGGAACGACCAGCGCCAGGCGCGCATGGACGCCTTGGTCGAGGCCTGGGACAGCTTCTCCTCGGAGAACAGCGATATGTCCGACGAGGAATTCGCCGAAGCCTGGATGGAGCGCCGGAGCGAAGTCATCTCCTCGATGAACTAAGCCGCGCTCTCATCATCCCCCGGCGCGGCGCCCGCGCCGGGGACATGCTTTTTCGCCTGTTCAGGATCTCCCATGACGTCTCAGAGCGACCGCGACGGTGCCGACGACGCACCCCTCGCAGCCCCCGCACATCTTGCCGCCGCCGAGGACGATGCCCCGCTGCCGCGCCGCCACAAGGCCGTCCGGATCTGCGTGATGATCCTTGGCGCGCTCGGCGTCCTTCTGGCGGTGAACCAGCAGTTTCTTCTGAATATCTTCGGTTTCCAGCCGCTCGGGAATTCCTATCTCTACTACCTGATCGGCATCTTCCTCGCGACGGCATTCCTGACTCTCCCGATCTCGACGTCGCTGACCGGACGATTGATCTGGCTGAACGTGCTACTCGCGATCCTCGCGCTGGTCAGTGCGGGCTATCTCGGTTTCCACGGACTCGATATCATCCAGAAGGGCTGGGAATACGACGCGCCGCTGATGGCCGACATCATGGCCTCGATTTTGATCGTGCTCGTGCTTGAGGGTGTGCGCCGCGCGGGCGGGCCGATCCTTCTTGCGACAGCGCTCCTGTTCGGAACCTTTCCGCTTTATGCCGGGCACATGCCGGGCTTTCTCTGGGGGACGCAATTCGCGCCCATCGAGACGGTGCGTGCCCACGTCCTCGGTGTCGAGAGCATCATCGGCATCCCGATGCAGGTCGTGGCCGAACTGGTCATCGGCTTCGTGATCTTCGGCTCGGTGCTTGTCATCACCAAGGGCAGCGACTTCTTCATGGAACTCGCCTCCGCGCTTCTGGGGCACAGCCGGGGTGGACCCGCCAAGGTCGCCGTGATGGGCTCGGGCATCCTCGGCTCGCTGTCGGGCAGCGTGATCTCCAACATCCTGACCTCGGGGCCGTTCTCTATCCCGACGATGCGGAAAGTGGGCTACCCCGCGAATTACGCCGCCGCGATCGAGAGCTGCGCCTCCACCGGCGCGACGCTGATGCCGCCGGTCATGGGGACGGTGGCCTTCGTCATGGCCTCTTTCCTCGGCGTTCAATACTCGACCATTGTCATCGCCGCGGTCATTCCGGCGCTCCTCTTCTACGCGGCGCTCCTGTTTCAGGTGGATATGTTCGCCGCCCGGCGCGGCCTGCACGGGCTCGATCGCAGCGAGACGCCCGACATCCTGCCCGTGCTCCTTCGCGGCTGGCCCTATCTTCTGTCCTTGGCGGTGCTGATCTTCGTGCTGATGGGGCTGCGGCTCGAGGCGCGGTCTCCCTATTACGCCTCGGCGGTGATGCTGATCGCAACGGCCTTCAACCGCGAGACGCGTCTCACGCTGACGCGCGCCAGGGATCTGCTGCTCGATGTCGCCCGTAACGTCGCGAACCTCGTCGCGGTCCTGTGCGGGATCGGTCTTGTCGTGGGCGGTCTGTCCTATACCGGCGTCGCAGGGGCGTTCTCACGCGAACTCCTCCTCTATGCGGGCGGTAATACCGCGCTGATGCTGATCGCAGGCGCAGTCACAAGCTTTGTGCTCGGCATGGGGATGACGGTCACGGCCTGCTACATCTTCCTGTCGATCCTGCTCGCCCCTGCGCTGGTGCAGGCGGGGCTCAACCCGATCGCAAGCCACCTCTTCATCCTCTACTGGGGCATGCTGAGCTACATCACGCCGCCCGTCGCGCTGGCCGCGATCACCGCGGCGAATGTCGCGGGCTCCAAGCCGATGCAGACAGGCTTTACGGCGATGCGCCTGGGCCTGCCGCTCTTCGTGCTGCCGTTCATCTTCGTGTACGATCCGGCGCTCATCATGGTGGGCAGCTGGGTGAACATCGCCGAGCGCGTGTTCATCACGCTGATCGCGCTCTGGGCGATCACCTCCGCTTTCGAAAGCTGGATTTACCGGGTCGGCCGGATCGACCTTCCGAGCCGCGTCGTCTTCGGCGCGGGCGGACTTCTGATCATCTTCCCGGAGCTCACGACGAGCCTGATCGGCGCCAGCCTCCTGGTCGCGGTGATCGCTTTCAACCTTCTGATGCAGCGCCGCCGCGGCGATGCGAACGCCTGAGGACAGCATGGACAAACGCGCAGACAGTCTTGCCACCGCAGTTGCCCCGATCCCTGACGGTGCATCGGTCATGATCGGCGGGTTCGGATCGTCGGGTATCCCGTTCGGACTGATCGACGCGCTCCTGGAGCAGGGCGCGACCGACCTGACGATCATCTCCAACAATGCCGGGGCCGGAGAGACCGGGATCGCCAAGCTTCTGAAGGCGGGCCGGGTGGCGAAAGTCATCTGCTCCTATCCGCGCTCTCCCGGCTCGATCTGGTTCGAGAAGCGCTACGAGGCCGGGGAGATCGACCTCGAGGTCGTCCCGCAAGGCACGCTCGCCGAGCGTATCCGCGCGGCGGGCGCAGGGATCGGCGGCTTCCTGACGCCCACCGGCTACGGCACGCGCCTCGCCGAGGGCAAGGAGGTGCGGGAGATCGACGGGCAGGGCTACGTCATGGAGGCCCCGCTGCCCGCGGATTTTGCGCTCATTCGGGCGGCGCGTGGCGACAAGTGGGGCAATCTCGGCTTCCACGCCACGGCGCGCAACTTCAACCCGGTGATGGCGATGGCCGCCGATCATGCCATCGCCGAGGTGCGCGCGCTGTCTGCCGATCCGCTCGATCCCGAAACCGTCGTGACGCCCGGCATCTTTGTCGATTGCGTCGTGGAATACGAGGTGCGCCCATGAGCGATGTCGCCGAACAGCTGACCCGTCTCAGCGATGCCGAGCTTGCGGCCCGCGTGGCCGAGGACATCCCCGACGGCTCTTACGTCAATCTCGGGATCGGCAAGCCGACCCATGTCTCGGGATACGTGCCCGAGGGGCGCGAGGTGATCTACCATTCCGAGAACGGCATCATCGGTGTCGGCCCGACCCCGCCCGAAGGCGAAGAGGATGTCGAGCTCATCGATGCGAGCAAGCGTTACGTCACCGCCGCGCCGGGCGCGGCGTATTTCGACCATCCCGACAGTTTTGCGATGATGCGCGGCGGGCATATCGATATCGCCGTCCTCGGGGCCTACCAGGTGGCGCAGAACGGCGATCTCGCAAATTGGGCGACGCTCGACGAGAAGTTCCCGCCTGCGGTCGGAGGCGCGATGGACCTTGTCGCCGGCGTGAAGACCATCTTCGTGATGATGCGGCACCAGAACCGCGATGGCAGCCCCAAGCTCCTTGAGCGCTGCACCTATCCGCTGACCGGCCTCGGTGTCGTCAGTCGCGTCTATACCGACCTCGCGGTCCTCGACGTGACGCCCGAGGGGTTCCGCCTCGTCGACCTTGCCAAGGGCAATGACCTCGAGGCCGTGCGCGCCGTGACCGGGGCCCCGATCCATACCTGAAACGAAGGAGCGCAACGCTTATGGCGAAACGCAAGGAGAACCTCACCTCCGAGATCGGCTGGAGCACGCCGGACGAGATCAACGTGCGCGGCCTCGATCTGCCGTCCGAGATTTTGGGCGAGATGAATCTCGGCGATCTGGCCTTTCTGCTGCTCAAGCATCGTAAACCAAGCCCCGAGGAAAGCCGCGTCTTCAACGCCATCGTCGTCACGCTGGTGGAGCATGGTCTGACGCCGTCGGCGCTTGTTGCACGGATGACGTATCTCGGCGCGCCCGAGGCGTTGCAGGCGGCGGTCGCGGCGGGGCTTTCGGGGCTCGGCACGGTCTTCGTGGGCTCGATGGAAGGCGCCGCGAAGATGCTGTCCGAGGCGCTGGACGGCGTGACCGATCCGGACCTCGACGCCATCGCGGACCGTCTCGTTGCCGATTTCGCCGAGCGCCGGCAAATCATCCCTGGCCTCGGCCATCCGGTGCACAAGCCCGTCGATCCACGCACGCCGCGCCTGTTCGAGATCGCGGCGGAGAACGGGCTCTCGGGCGATTACATCGCGCTCATCCAGAAGGTTCAGGAACGGGCCGAGGCCGCGCGCAGCAAGTCGCTGCCGATCAACGCCACGGGGGCGATTGGGGCGATTTCCTGCGAACTTGGCCTGCCGTGGCACATCGTGCGCGGTCTTGGGGTCATGGGCCGGTCCATCGGTCTCGTGGGCCACATCCTCGAAGAGCGCGAAAACCCGATATCGGCAGAGATCTGGCTGCGCGCCGAGGAGGAGATTCTGAAAAACAACGGGCCCGACGCGACGGGCAAGGGAGACTGAGACGTGAAGACCTCTGCGCCTGACGAGCATGACGACCTGCGCGATGCCCTGCGCGCGCTTTGCGCTGAATTCCCGGCGGAGTATCACCGCAAGCATGGCGCTGCGGAGACATATCCCGAGGAGTTCATCGACGCGCTGACAAAGGCCGGATGGCTTGCCGCGATGATCCCCGAAGAGTTCGGCGGATCGGGCCTGGGGCTTACTGAAGCCTCGATCGTCATGGAAGAGATTAACCGCTGCGGCGGCAATGCCGGGCATTGTCACGGGCAGATGTACAATATGGGCACGCTCTTGCGCCACGGCTCTGACGAGCAGAAGGCACGATACCTGCCCAAGATCGCCTCGGGCGATCTGCGCTTGCAATCGATGGCCGTGACCGAACCCACGACCGGCACCGACACGACCAAGCTGAAGACCACCGCCGTGCGCAAGGGCGACCGCTACGTCGTGAATGGGCAGAAGGTCTGGATCAGCCGCGTGCAGCATTCCGACCTGATGATCCTGCTGGCGCGCACGACACCGCTGGCCGATGTCCAGCGCAAGTCCGAGGGGCTGTCGGTCTTCCTGCTGGAGCTTGATCAAGTGATCGGCAAGGGGATGGACGTCAAACCCATTCCGAACATGGTCGGACACGAGACGAACGAGCTTTTTTTCGATGATCTGGAAATCCCCGCCGACACGTTGATCGGCGAGGAGGGGAAAGGCTTCCGCTACATCCTCGACGGGCTCAACGCCGAACGCGCGCTGATCGCGGCGGAATGCATCGGAGACGGCTACTGGTTCGTCGACCAGGCGTCGCGCTATGCCGGGGAGCGGCAGGTCTTCGGGCGGCCCATCGGCCAGAACCAGGGCATCCAGTTCCCCATTGCCCGCGCGTTCGCCCATGTCGAGGCAGCGAACCTCATGCGGTTCGAAGCCTGCCGCCGGTTCGACGCGATGGAGCCGTCGGGCGCGCAGGCGAACATGGCCAAGCTGCTGGCAGCCGATGCTTCGTGGGGGGCGGGCAATGCCTGCATCCAGACCTTCGGCGGGTTCGGCTTCGCGGAAGAATACGACGTCGAGCGCAAGTTCCGCGAAACGCGACTCTACCAGGTTGCCCCGATCTCGACGAACCTCATCCTGTCCTATGTCGCCGAGCATATCCTCGGCATGCCACGGAGTTTCTGAGGAGTGATGGACGTGGTTCTCGACAGTTTCGCGACGCTGAGCTTCCCGCTCTTCGTGCCGGCTGACCGCCCCGACCGGTTCGCCAAGGCCTGCGCGTCGGGAACCGACAGCGTCATCATTGATCTTGAGGACGCGGTCGCCTCGGACCTCAAGAGCGCCGTGCGCCGCATTCCGCGCGACGCTCTGCCGAGCGACCGGACCGTGACGCTCATGCTCCGGATCAACGCGCCGGGCACGCAATGGTATCGCGACGACGTGGCGTTTGCCCGCGCGACCGGGTTCGATGCGGTGGTGCTGCCCAAGGCCGAAACACCCGAGCAGATCTCCGACCTGCGCGCGGCGCTGAACCCCGGCCAGAAGATCCTCGGTCTTGTCGAAACGGTGCGCGGTGTCGCGCGCATGACCGAGCTTGCCGAAGCGACCGACCGCCTCGCTTTCGGCTCCATCGACCTCTCGGCAGATATGGGCTGCGAGAACACGCACATGGCCTTCCTCCCGATCCGCAGCCAGATCGTGCAGGCCGCCCGGCTGGCGGGGCGGCCCGCGCCGCTCGACGGGGTGACGACGGCGACGCGCGATCCGGACATCATCGTTGAGGATGCGCGCCACAGCCACGAGATGGGTTTCGGTGGCAAGCTCCTGATCCATCCCAACCAGATCGAACCGGCCCGCAGCGCTTTCCGACCGAAAAAAGAGCGGATCGATTGGGCGGAGCGCGTGATCGCGGCGTCCGCCGATGGCGGCGCGGCCCTCGTGGACGGGGCAATGGTAGACGTGCCGGTGCTCAAGCAGGCGCGCCGCATTCTTGACCGCGCGAGGGCTTTGTCATGACCACGCTTGCCGATCTCGATATCCCGCATCTCGAAACCTGGATCGGCCGCGAGGAGGTGGCGCAGGACATCATCACGCCGGGCCTTGCGGAGCGGTT
Source organism: Roseivivax sp. THAF30 (assembly GCF_009363575.1). Classification (NCBI taxonomy): domain Bacteria; kingdom Pseudomonadati; phylum Pseudomonadota; class Alphaproteobacteria; order Rhodobacterales; family Roseobacteraceae; genus Roseivivax; species Roseivivax sp. THAF30. The sequence continues at coordinate 1,375,914 of NZ_CP045389.1, forward strand.
CGCCGCCACTTTCGGCGATTGGGTTCTGAGCGAGGGCGATGCGGTGCCTCCGGGCCTTCACTGGTGTCTCGCGCCGCCTGCGGTGCCTGAGGGCGGACTCGGCCCCGACGGGCATCCCAAGCGCGGCGGGTTTCTGCCCCCCGTGCCGTTCCCGAATCGGATGTGGGCGGGTGGAGAGGTCACGTTCCACGCGCCGATCCGCGTCGGCGACGAGGTAACGCGCACCTCCCGGATCGAGAGCCTCAAAACGAAAGAGGGACGCTCCGGTCCATTGGTCTTCGTGAGCGTGCGTCATGTTCTCACGGTCGGCACAACGCGGGTGATCGAAGAACGCCAGGACATCGTCTATCGCCCCGACGCCCGCAGCGACACGCCGAAAGGCGCAGGCGGGGAGGGCGCGCCGGGGCAGGATGACTTCGTGGCCGGGCCCGTGACGCTCTTTCGCTATTCGGCCATGTCCTTCAACGGGCACCGTATCCACTATGACCACCCCTACGTGACAGAGACCGAAGGCTATGCCGGGCTCGTCGTACATGGACCGATCCAGGCAACGCTTCTCATCAATGCTGCCGCCCGGGATCTCGGGGCGGAAGGTTTGAGCGTTGCCTATCGCGGCCTTGCACCGCTGATTGCCGGGCAGCCCGTACGGATCCACAAGGACGAGGGCCGCTACTGGCTCGAGAAACGCGACGGGACCGCGACCTTCGAGGCGCGAGCCTCCCGCGACAGCTGAACAGGAGTTTCAATGACCGACGCCGCCGCGCGCATCGCCGAGATGAAAACGTACATGTCGCTGCCACTTATCGGCGCGCCGATGTTCCTCGCCTCCGGCGTCGATCTGGTTGTCGCGCAGTGCTGTGCGGGGGTCGTCGGCACGTTCCCGTCGCTGAACGCGCGCCCGGCGGAAGAGCTCGACATCTGGCTGACCGAGATCGAGAAACGCTGCGCCGAGTTCGCTGAAAAGACCGGCAAGACGCCCGCGCCCTATGGCGTCAATCTCATCGTCAACGAATATAACGACCGGCTCGAGGCCGACCTTGCGACCTGCGTCCAGCACAAGGTGCCGCTCGTCATCACCTCGCTCTCCGCGCCCGACAAGGTGGTCGAGGCGGTGCACGGCTATGGCGGGCTCGTCTTTCACGACGTCATCAAGGCCCGCCACGCACGCCGAGCCGCGAAATCGGGGGTGGACGGGCTGATACTTGTGGCGTCTGGCGCCGGCGGACATGCCGGCACGCTCAGCCCGTTCGCGCTTGTCGAGGAGGTCCGGGACTTCTGGGACGGCCCGCTCGTTCTGTCGGGCGCTGTCGCCAACGGCCGCGCGGTTCTGGCCGCCGAAGTGCTGGGCTGCGATTTCGCCTATGCCGGGACCGTGTTCATTCCCGCCGAAGAGGCCATCGCTCCCCATCCCCACAAGGAGATGATCACCCGCGCCGAGGCCGACGGTATCATCTACACGCCGATGTTCTCGGGCACCCACGCCAATTACCTCTCCGAAAGCGTCTCGACGGTCGGGGTGGAACTGGACGAGGCGCGGCGGGCAGAGCCGAGGCGGATGAGCTCCAAGGATGATCCAGACCGACCGAAAGCCTGGAAGGATGTCTACAGCGCGGGCCAGGCAGTCGGCCAATCCCGCGCCATCGAACCTGCCGCGGACATCATCGCGCGGCTGGTGCGCGAATACGAGGCGGCACGGAACACGGTGACCGGCCGGAACTGAAGGGAGACGAGACGATGGCAGCAACCGAGAACAACATTCCCGACAGCCGCGGGCTCAACGCCTTCGCGTCCGATCCGGCTTTCGACGCGCTTCTGGATATCTACCTGCCCGAGGATCTGCAGGACCGCCTCAGACCCGAGCTCGACCGCATGGGCGGACTCGTCGGGGATCGTCTCGAAGAATTGGCGCTCGCCGCCGATCACAACCCGCCGGAACTGAAGCTGCGGGACCGCACCGGTCAACGGTCCGAGACAATCGAGAAGCATCCCGCCTACGAAGAACTCGAGCGCTACGCGTTCAGCGAATTCGGTCTGGCGGCAATGTCGCACCGCGCCGGGGTCTTCGGCGCCGAGACCAAGCTTCACCCGATGGCGAAATATGCACTGGTCTATCTTTTCGTCCAGGCCGAGTTCGGCCTCTGCTGTCCGCTCTCGATGACCGACAGCCTGACACGAACGCTGGTCAAGTTCGGCGATCCCGCCTTGGTCGAACGCTACATCGATCGTCTCACGAGCCAGGACATGGACACGCTTTTTCAAGGCGCGATGTTCATGACCGAGCAGGCGGCGGGCTCCGATGTCGGGGCGATCGAGACCGTCGCGCGACAGCAGGATGGCGCGTGGCGCCTCTACGGGGACAAGTGGTTCTGCTCGAACCCCGACGCGGGTCTGGCGATGGTGCTCGCGCGGCCTGACGGGCAGGGGGCGGACGGCACGAAAGGGCTCTCGCTGTTCCTGCTGCCGCGGCACCTGCCGGATGGCAGCCTCAACGCCTACCGGATCCTGCGCCTCAAGGACAAGATGGGCACTCGGTCGATGGCGTCGGGCGAGATCGCGCTCGAAGGTGCGACCGCCTACCTCGTCGGTGAGGCCGGGCAAGGCTTCAAGCAGATGACCGACATGATCAACATGTCCCGGCTCGCAAACGGTGTGCGGAGCGCGGGCCTGATGCGCCGCTCGGTCTCGGAGGCGCTTTACATCGCGCGGAACCGGACGGCCTTCGGCAAGCGCCTGATCGACATGCCGCTCATGCGCCGGCAGCTCTCGAAGATGCTGGTTTCCGCAGAGGAGGGCCGCAGCATGGTCTTCCATACCGCCCGCGCGCTCGCCGCCTCGGATGGCGGGGATCGCGACATGGCGAAGGTTCTGCGTATCCTGACCCCGCTCGTGAAATTCCGCACCTGCCGCGATGCGCGCAAGGTCGCGGGCGATGCGATGGAGGTGCGCGGCGGATGTGGCTATATCGAAGAGTTCTCGGATGCCCGGATTTTGCGGGACGCGCATCTTGGCTCGATCTGGGAAGGCACGTCCAACATCATCGCGCTCGACGTGATGCGCGCGGCGCGGCGGGAAGGGGCACTGGACGCGCTTTCCGAATATCTGCGTCGCTGCCTTGCCGAGAGCGACGCCGAACTGGCCGCCGAGATTGCGCCCTGCCTTGACCGTGCCGTCGCACTCGCTGAGCGCTGCGCCGAGAAAGGCAGTGACGAGGAGGCACGGCGCGCGGCGTCGGGGCTGTACCACGCAAGTGCGGCGGTGTTCATGGCCTGGGAAGCGGCGCAGATGCGCGGCACGGCCGCCGAAGACCGCGCGATGCTGGCGCGGCTCGTGCTCAGCCATCGCCTCCAGCCGCGCGATCCGCTCGCCGCCGCCGAGGAGGAAGATCCGCGGCTGTCCGATCTTTTGTCGCGCGCCGCGATCGAACCTCAAGCCCGCCGGAAAGCCGCGGCATGACTGGACTTGCCGCTCGGCTTGCCGGGTTCGCGTCAGGCCCGGCGCCGCGCGATCCGGATCTGGCGCGCACCGTCCGCCTGTCACTTTACGACTGGGCCACCGTCGGACTTGCGGGGCAGGGCGAGCCGGTGGCCGAGGCGGCGTTTGCCCTGGCGCGAAGTGAGCCGGGCAAGGCCACGCTTTTCGGCGGCGGTCAGGCTGGCGCGCGCGCCGCGGCGCTGGCCAATGGCGCGGCGAGCCACGCGCTCGACTACGACGATACGCATTTTCTTCACATCGGCCATCCGAGTGTCGCGGTGATCCCCGCCGCGCTCGCCGTGGCGGAGACGCGGGGCGCAAGCGGGGAGGCGCTGCTCGACGCGCTGGCGCTCGGGCTCGAGACCGCCTGCCGCGTTGGCGATTGGCTCGGGCGCGGCCATTACGAGGCCGGATTTCACCAGACCGGGACTTCGGGCGCGTTCGGCGCGGCCGTGGCGGCGGGACGTCTTGCGGGGCTCGATGCTGGCGGCCTGGAAGCGGCGATTGGCTTGACGGCGACCCGCGCCGCCGGGCTCAAAAGTCAGTTCGGCACCATGGGCAAACCGCTCAATGCCGGGTTTGCCGGTGAGGTCGGCGTGACCTGCGCTTTGCTGGCGGAGGCCGGCGCGCGATCGGCCCCCGAGGCGATGGAAGGCCCGCAAGGCTTCGGGCCGACACATGGCGGCGCGGCCCGCAAGGAGACGTTCGACGGGCTGGGCGAGACATGGGTTTTTCCGCAGATTTCCTACAAGTTCCATGCGTGCTGCCACGGGCTGCATGCCATGCTCGAAGCCATGCGCGATCCGGCAATCACGACGCTCGACCCCGAGAAGATCACGCGGATCGAGGTCACGACCCATCCGCGCTGGCTCGCCGTCTGCAACCAGCCCAGACCCGAAACCGGACTTGCCGCGAAGTTCAGCTACCGGCTGACCGCGGCGATGGCGCTGGCGGGCGTCGATACTGCAGCGCTCGAAAGCTATTCGGCCGAGACCTGCGCGCGGCCGGATCTCATTGCGCTCAGGGACAAGGTCGAGGTCCGAACTGACGAGACGCTTTCCGATACGGCGGCACGCGTGAGACTTCTTTGCGAGGATGGCGAAAGCGCCGAGGCCGGACACGACCTCGTTCGCGATGCGGACGCCGCGGAGACCGAACCGCGCCTTCGGCGCAAGGCGGCGGCACTGCTCGGCACAGATCGCGCAGAGGCGCTCTGGGACGCGGTGCGCAGGCTGAGCACATCCTCCCTCGACACATTCACCGCGCGAATGGCTGCGGCAGGAGACAGACCATGACCAATACCGCTCTTCCGTCCCGCATTCTCGGGCAATCGGGGCTTTCCCTTACCGCGATCGGCCTCGGCGCGATGAACATCTCAGGGTTCTACGGCCCTTCGACGGAAGAGGAGGCGTTCGCGCTTTTCGACAAGGCGGCGGAGCTCGGTATCGACCATCTCGACACGTCGAACGTCTATGGCATGGGCCATTCCGAGGAGGTCATCGGACGCTATCTCGCATCGCGCGGCCCGATTTTCCGCATCGCGACAAAGGCGGGCATCTGCAGCGATCCCAAAACCGGCGGGCGGTTCTACGATAACAGCCGGGGGCATCTGACCGCATCGCTCGAGGCCAGCCTCGCTCGGCTCGGGCTTGAGGCGGTCGATCTATTTTACGTGCATCGGCGCGAGGCGGCACGCCCAATCGAAGAGGTGACCGAAAGTCTTGCCGAGCTGAAGGCATCGGGCCGCACGAAAGCCGTGGGCTTTTCCGAGATATCCCCGGCCTCGCTCGACCGGGCGATGGCGGTGCATCTCGTCGACGCGGTGCAGTCGGAATATTCGCTCGCGACCCGCGCCCCGGAGCTTGGCCTCGTGCAAGCTTGCGAGCGGCACGCAGTTGCGCTTGTCGCCTTCTCGCCCGTGGGCCGGGGCTTCCTGACCGACACGCCGCCCGACATGGCGCGGGTGGAGGGCTCGGCTTTCCTCAGGTCCAATCCTCGTTTCCACGAGCCGAACTTCGCCTACAACCTCGCAAGCTCGGACCGTTTCAGACAGTTGGCCGCTGACTTCGAGGCCCCAGCTGCCAGCCTTGCGATCGCGTGGCTCCTGTCGCGCAGCGAGACGGTCATTCCCATTCCGGGCACCCGCTCCCCGCGCCACCTCGAGGAAGCGGCGCGCGGGGCGACCATGCGCCTTGGCGCAGAGGATCTCGCACGGATCGAGGAGGCGCTGCCACCCGGCTGGGCGCATGGCGACCGCTACAGCGAGACGCAATGGCACGGGCCGGAGCGTTTCGCCTGACCCGCGATCGTCATCACGAGGTCAGTAGACGTGGGTTTCGCGGTCGCCGCCTTCCCGGCTCCAGCCGCGATACATGCCTTCGCAGTTGAAGGGCGCCGCGAAAGTGCCGTCCGGCGCGACCGCGATCAGCCCGCCCGAGCCTCCCGCGTCGGTCAAGTCGTCGGCGACAACGGTCCCGGCCGCATCCTTCATGGTGGCACCCGTCAGCCGAACGCGCGCCTCGATCTCGTGGGCCACGGCCAGCCTCAAGAAAACCTCGCCATCGCCGGTCGCCGAGATCGCGCAGCTCCGGTTGTCGGCATAGGTGCCTGCGCCGATCACCGGACTGTCGCCAACGCGCCCAGCGCGTTTCGCGGTCATCCCGCCGGTCGAGGTCGCGGCGGCGAGACAGCCGTGCCGGTCGAGCGCGACGGCCCCCACGGTGCCATGCCGCCGACTGGGATCGTCATCGAGCTCGCCCGAGCGCTCCATCTCGAGCGTACTTTGCAGGCTCGCATGCCGCTCCTCGGTGTAGAAATAATCTGCGTCCTCAAAGGGCAGGCCCGCCTCGCGCGCGACATCGAGCGCGCCGTCACCGATCATCAGGACATGGCTCGTGCGCTCCATCACCGCGCGCGCCGCCCGGATCGGGTTGCGGGGCCCCATTATCCCCGCGACCGCGCCGGCGCGGCGGTCCGTGCCGTCCATGATCGCGGCATCCATTTCGTGTGTGCCCTTGCGCGTGAAAACCGCGCCGCGCCCGGCATTGAACAAGGGCTCGTTCTCGAGTGCGATCACCGCCGCTTCCACCGCATCGAGCGCCGAGCCGTCCGCCTCCAGAATCGCCTCGCCCGCGGCCAGAACGCGGTCCAGCGCTGCGTGGTACCGCGTCTCCATCTCCTCGGTCATGGTCTGCCGCGGCAAAACGCCCGCGCCGCCATGAATTACGAGCGTGTAGCCCTGTGCCATTACAATCCTCGCGTGAAAAAGTCGGTGCCTGTGGGTCTTCGCCGCCACGTCATCGCTGAAAAACGCGGCAGAATGCAACAATCGGCGCAATTCTTTGCAAAGGGGACTGTCCTATTTACCGTTTGCCGATCATCATCACACAAGATATAGCTTCCGTTTGGTTCACAAGGGCACGTCCATGAACATGACGACACCGGTCTCGAAAAAGGATGCACGGCCCTTCGCCAAGCCGGGCGCTCTCGTTGCCATCGGCGGGGCGGAGGACAAGACCAATTCCGTCGCGATCCTGGCGCATGTGCTGGAGCTGTCGGGCAAGGATGCGCCGATTGTCGGCGTCATCACCACGGCAAGCAGCATTCCCGGCGAAGTGTTCGACGGCTATAACGACGCCTTCCTTGCGAAGGGTGCGTCGGAGGTGCTCGATATCCGTATTCGCGAGCGCAAGGACGCGCATGACGCGAAGTTCATCGACATGATCCGCGCCTCGGACGTCCTGTTCATCTCGGGCGGCGATCAGATGCGCCTGACCAATATCTTCGGGGCCTCCGACGCGCTCGACGCGATCCGGGAGCGTCACGAAGAAGGCATGGTCGTCGCAGGCACCAGCGCGGGCGCGGCCTGCCAATCGGCCACGATGGTCTATGGCGGTCCGGCGGACGATGCACTCCGCAAGGGCGCTGTGAAGATGTCGGCGGGCTTTGGCTTTGTCGAGGGCGTCATCATCGATACCCACTTCCTCGAACGCGGGCGCTTCTCGCGGCTGATGGAGGTGGGGGCGACCAATCCTGAATATCTCGGCGTCGGCCTCGGAGAGGATGCGGCAGTCCAGTTCGACGGCGACCTGATCCGCGCCTTCGGACCGGGCCATGTCATCCTGGTTGACAGCTCGGAGATCACCGGTTCGAATGTATTTGATCTCGCCGACGGGGAACCTGTCACGGTTCACGGCGTTAAAATGCATGCGCTGGTTGAGGGTTATGGATACAGCCTGAGGGACCGGCGGGTCCTCGGGCCGCACGAGCTCGAGGCAGAAAGCCTGGAGCTAAAGATTGCAAATACTTGAGCACCGTGCGCTGCGCGGCCCCAACTATTACAGCCGTTACAAAGCCATCTATATGCGCCTCGACATCGAGGAGCTGGAAGAGCGACCGAGCGACAAGGTCGATGGGATCGCCGAGCGTCTCGAGGCGCTGATCCCCACGATCCACGACCACCGCTGTTCCGTCGGAGAGGCGGGCGGTTTCCTGCAACGTGTGCGGCATGGCACATGGGCAGGACACATGGTCGAGCACGTGGCGATCGAATTGCAGAACCTTGTCGGGTTCTCGGTCGGCTACGGCAAGACCGTCGATAGCTACGACAAAGGCATCTACAACGTCGTGTACCGCTATCGCGACGAGGCAACGGGCCTCGCTGCGGGAGAGGCGGCAGTAGAGATCGTCCAGAAGCTCTACGACAGCGAGGACGTCGATCTTCAACCATATATCGACAGCCTCAAGGAGGTGCGCGATGCCAATGCGCTCGGTCCTTCGACCGGTGCAATCGTCGATGCGGCCAAGGCGCGGAACATCCCGGCCTACAACCTGACCGAAGGCACGAGCTACACGCAGCTCGGGCACGGCATAAAGCAGCGGCGCTTCCAGGCGACGGTGACGGATGCGTCGGGAATCATCGGTCACTCCATCGCCGACGACAAGGACTGGACCAAGCAGATCCTGGGCGAAGCGGGCGTGCCGGTGCCGCACGGCCAGACCTGTTATTCCTTCGAAGAAGCGCAGGCTGCCGCCGAATGGATCGGCTGGCCGGTCGTCACCAAGCCGCTCTCGGGCAATCACGGGCGCGGTGTGACCACTGATATCAACACGCTCGAGGATCTGCGCTCGGGGTATGACGCAGCCGTGGCGCGGGCGCGTGACGACTACGCCGGCGTGATCGTCGAAAGTTACATCAAGGGCGAGGATCACCGGATGCTGGTGATCGGCGGCAAGCTGGTCGCAGCCGCCCGCCGCCGGCCGGCGCATGTGGTCGGCGATGGCAAAACCACGATCCAGGCGCTGATCGACATCGAGAACCAGGATCCGCGACGGGGCGTCGGACACGAGAACCTGCTCACACAGATCCACGTGGACGAGCAGACGCACCGGATGCTGGAACAGGCGGGCTACACGCTCGATACCGTGCTGCCCGAGGGCGAGATCGCCTTCCTGAAGTCGACGGCCAATATCTCCACGGGTGGCACCGCGGCGGATCTGACCGACGAAGTGCATCCCGAACTGCGCTTCGCGATGGAACGAATCGGACGGCTTGTCGGGCTCGATGTGATCGGCATCGATCTGCTATGCGAGAACGTCTCAATCCCGCTCGATCGGCAATCTGCGGGCGTCGTGGAGGTCAATGCCGGCCCCGGTTTCCGTATGCATATGTCGCCCACACATGGCCATCCGCGACCCGTGGGCCAGCATGTTGTCGATATGCTCTTCCCCGACCAAACGGATGACGGGCGCATTCCGATCACAGCGATCACCGGCACGAACGGCAAGACCACGACGACGCGGCTCACGAGCCACATCCTGCGCCAGGCGGGCTGGTCGGTGGGCATGGGCTGCACCGGCACGGTCGAGATCGACAACAACGTCATCCTGCGCGGCGATTATTCCGGCCCCGCGGCGGCTCAGGCGGTCCTCCGCGAGCCGACCGTCGAACATGCGGTGCTCGAAGTTGCGCGCGGCGGCATCATGCGGCGCGGTCTTGGCTTCGACGAGGCAGATGTGGGCGTTCTTCTGAACATCGCCTCCGATCACCTCGGCGAGCGTGGCATCCACACGCTCGAGGAACTGGCGCGCTGCAAGACGGTCGTGGTCGATGCGGTCAAGCGCAAGGGCGAGGGCGGCTATTGCGTCCTCAACGCCGACGACCCGCTCGTCATGGACCAGGGCACCTATTGGGCGCGCGGCGAAATCATCTATTTCACGATGAACCCCGACAACCCGGACCTGGCGGAGCATCTCAGCAACCTCGGCATGGTCATGAGCGTAAAGAACGGCTGGATCGTGCTCCTGCGCGGCAAGGTGACGGTCGAGATCGTGAAGGTGAACGATGTGCCCATCGCCTTCGAAGGTCACGCGCCGTTCAACGTTCAGAACGCGATGGCGGCTGCAGCCGCCGCGCTCGCGCACGGGATCGAGATCGACGATATCCGCGCAGGGCTTCTGACCTTCCATCCGACGCCAGCACAGATGCCCGGCCGCACGAATTATTTCGAGGCGGACGGCGTGAAGTGCCTCATCGATTACGGTCACAACGTCCCCGCTCTCGAGGCGCTCGAGCCGCTCGTCACCGGCCTCGGCACGCAGCGCAGGATCGCGGTCTCGACCGCTCCAGGCAACCGGCGCGACGAAGACCTGATGGCGCTCGGCGCGCAGCTCGCCAAGATGTGCGACGAGGTCTATGTCTACGAGACCGATGCGCGCGGACGCGAGGAAGGCGAGGTCGCGAGGCTGATCCACGAAGGCGCTGCCTCTGGCGGTGAAGCCGGACGGGTCGAGATCATCATGGGTGAGGCGGAAGCCGTCGATCGCGCGATGGAAAGCGCGCGGCAAGGCGATTTCCTCCTGCTTCTGGTCGATGACATCGACGGGACGACAGAGCGGCTCAAGGGCCGGTCCTTCCCGACACAAGCCGAACTGGCACAACCGGGCAACTGATCGTAACGGGCGTGGCGACCGCTCTCTGCCGGTCGTCGAGCCCGACACCACCTTCGCAGGGAAGGAGGCAAGAATGACCAAGAATGTATTCGTCATCGGACTGAACGATCTCAACGCCGAACGTCTGAGGCGCCTGCGCGGCGTCGAGGACGTGGAATTCCACCCGCTCCTGACACCCGCGCAGGTGTCCGAGACGCAGGATTTCGACATCCCCGCCATGCTGAAGGAGGCCGAAGAGACGCTCGACGCCTTCGACGGCTCCATCGACGCCATCGTGGGCTATATCGACTTTCCGGTCTCCACGATGCTGCCGATCCTCTGCGAGAAATACGGCACGCCACAGGCATCGCTCGAAAGCTTGCTGAAATGCGAACACAAGTACTGGTCGCGCGTGGTCATGCGGGAGGCGATTCCGGATCATATCCCGAAATTCACCGCCTTCGATCCGTTCGACGACGAGGCTCTCGCGAAAATCGGGCAGGCGGACCTGCGCTTTCCGTTCTTCGTCAAGCCGATCAAGTCCTCGGGCTCGCGGCTCGGCTTCCGGATCGATTCGCCCGAGGATTTCGACTTCGCCATCGAGAAACTGCGGGCCGAGATCCGCAGCATCGGCGAGCCATTCGACCATGTGTTGAGCCGGGCGAACCTGCCGGAAGATATCGCAGCGGTCGAAGGGCATTACTGCATGGCCGAACAGGTCATCGGCGGGCGGCAATGCACGGTCGAAGGCTACGTTCACAACGGCGAGGTCGTGCCTTACGGCACGGTCGATTCGATCCGCTATCCTCAGGTCTTGAGCTTTTTCTACTACCTCTACCCGTCCCAGCAGCTCCCCCAGAAGGTGCAGGACAAGATGTGGGAGATCACCCGTACGATCATGGCCCATATCGGCTATGACAATGCGGGCTTCAACATCGAGTATTACTGGGACGAGGTGCAGGACAAGATCTGGCTTCTGGAGATCAATACCCGTATCGCGCAGTCGCACTGCGACCTCTTCGAGATGGTCGATGGGGTCAGCCACCAGCAGGTGACGATTGACCTGGGCCTCGGCCGGAAACCCGACATGCCGAAAGGCGAGGGGCCAGACAATGTCGCGGCGGAGTTTTTCTACCGCGTGTTCTTCCGTGATGCGACCGTGGCCCGTGCGCCATCGCGCGCGGAGGTCGAGGTCGCGGCAGAGCAGGTCGACGGCACGCGCATCGCCTCGTATGTCAAGAAAGGCCAGCTCCTGTCCGAATTGCCGGAGCAGGATGCATACAGCTTCGCGGTCGCATCTGTCTGGATGGGGGCACGGACGCAAGGCAAGCTGCTCTACAATTACGAGCAGGTGATGAAACGGCTCAATTACGAGTTTACCGACATCGTTGAATAGGTTGCCGCATGGACTTCGGGGGCCGAGGCGGCGATAAGCGCCTCGACCCCTCAAGCGATCGGCGAGCCTCATGAAAATCGACACGAACCTGCCCCGCCCGGTGCGGGAGATCGAACATTTCGAGATCCCGATGCCCGACGGCACCAAACTGGCCGCGCGGATCTGGATGCCCGAGGATGCAGAGGCGCGGCCCGTGCCCGCGATCCTCGAATACATTCCCTATCGCAAGAACGACAAAACGCTGGAGCGTGACCACGCCCGCGCGCCTTGGCTCGCGGGTCAGGGCTACGCTTACGTGCGGCTCGATCTGCGGGGAACGGGCGAGTCCGAGGGCTTGATGCTTGATGAATACCTGCCCATCGAGCTGCAGGATGGTTGCGACGCGATCGCGTGGATCGCCGATCAAGCCTGGTGCGATGGCGGCGTGGGCATCGTCGGTATCTCCTGGGGCGGCTTCAACGGATTGCAACTCGCCGCGCTGCGCCCGCCCGCCCTGAAAGCCGTGGTCAGCATCTGCTCGACCGACGATCGCTACGCGGACGATGTGCATTACATGGGCGGCGCGCTTCTGTGCGACCAGCTTTCCTGGGCGTCGGTGATGTTCGGGATCAACACGCTGCCGCCCGATCCCGCGCATGTGGGCGAGGCCTGGCGCGGCATGTGGGAAGAGCGGCTCGACAAGTCGGGGCTCTGGCTCGACACCTGGCTCCAGCACCAGACCCGAGACGACTTCTGGAAGCACGGCTCGGTCTGCGAGGACATCTCGGATATCGAGGTGCCAGTCTACGCGGTTTCGGGCTGGGCCGACGGCTATTGCCGCGCCGTGTTCCGTCTGGTCGAAACGCTGAAGAGCCCGGCCAAGGGCATCGTCGGCCCGTGGTCGCACAAATATCCCCATCTGGGCGCGCCAGGCCCGGCGATCGACTGGCTCACCGAGGAGACACGCTGGTGGGATCAGTGGATGAAGGGCGTGGATACGGGCGTCACCGATGAGCCCGCGCTCTGCGTCTACCTTCAGGACCATGCCAAACCTGCGGGCTTCTATGACCATCGAGACGGGCAGTGGATCACGGAGCCAACCTGGCCGTCGCCGAACGTGGCGCGCACCCGGTTCACCCTGGGCGCGGATGGCGGTCTCGGTGGTGCGGAGGCTGAGGAAGGCGCGAAGCTGACGCTCTCATCGCCGCTCTGGGTCGGCGCACATGCCGGCAAGTGGTGCTCTTATGCCAATATCGGCGATCAGCCCGGCGATCAGCGGCGCGAGGATGCCGGTAGCCTCGTCTTCGAGACCGGACCGCTCGATGCGCCGGCGCATCTTGTTGGCGATCCGTCCCTGACGCTGACATTTGAGGTGGACAAGCCGGTCGCCCAGGTCGCGGCGCGGCTCATGGACGTGGCCCCGGACGGGGCGGCGACACGCGTGAGCTACGGCGTTCTGAACCTCACACATCGGGACAGCCACGAACATCCTGCTGAGCTGGTTCCCGGTGAGACCTACACCGTCACGATCCCCATGAAGCATGTCGCGCAGACCTTCCGCGCCGGGCACCGGATCCGGCTCGGTCTGTCGACGAGCTATTTCCCGATCATCTGGCCCGCGCCAGAGCCGGTCACCCTGACCGTTCTGCCCGCGCGATCGCAGCTCGACCTGCCGCTTTCGGAGGCGCCGACGCCGCGCGCGACCGAGTTCGGCAAGCCGCGCGCGGCGGAGCCTCTGGATCTCGAGTTCGACGTCGAGCCGCATTCGGGCTGGTCGGTTCACGAGGATCGGGAAACCGGCCGCGTGACGGTCGAGACGCGCGATCACGAGGGAGCGGCGCATATCGTCCCTCACGGCTTGCATCATTCGGCCGATGTGCGTGAGCGCTATTCGATCCTGCCGGACGATCCGCTTTCGGCCGAAGGGCAGGTCACCTGGGTGCATGAGATGTCGCGCGAGGATTGGTCGATCCGCACCGTGACCGAGACTCGCCTGACCTGCGATGCCACCCATTTCCATATCGAGGCGCGGCTCCGGGCCTGGGAGGGCGACCGAGAGGTTCGTGATCATCGCTGGAACCGGTCGATCCCGCGCGTCTTGGGCTGACACGGCAAGGCGCGCTCCGGCGCGCTTGCATGTTCACAATCGGGTGGGCGCGCTTCACTCTGCGGCAGATCGTGCCAAGCTTTACGCGCAGGAGCGGCTGCGCTTGCGCGCTCCTAAAGCCGACAGAGGAGAGACAGCCATGACACGCTCCACGATCGATCGCCGCACGTTGATGATCGGCGCCGCGGCGGCTGGAGCCGCGCTTATCACTGGGGCCTCCGGCCTTCTCGTGCCCGCACGGGCGCAAGGTCTTGCCCCGACGCCGACCATGCGCGGCGGCTCCAACAATTATCGTCCGGGCGCACCCATCGTCGACCGCATCGGAGGCGGCGGCTTCTGGATGACCGGCACTGTGCGCCGCGCAGGTGACGGCGCACCTCTTCCGAATACCCGTATCCAGATCTGGGCGCATACGACCGAAGGACATGAGCGCGACCCGCAAAGCCACGGCGCGACGCTTACGGATGCCAATGGCGAGTTCCGGCTCGAAATGCCGCAGATCGTGCCCGCCTTCGGTCAGCCGCACGGGCACCTTGCCTATGACAGCGGCGAGTTCGAGACGGTGTTCCTGCGTCCGGTCATGTCCAGCGCCAGCGAGACCAGCCTGCGCGCCGATTTCGTGCTGCAACCGGCCTGAACGTGAGCCGGTTGCGCGGCGTCCTGATCTGGCTTGCGCTTCTTGCGGCGCTGTCCTGGCCGGTGATTGTTTCCGCGACAAGTCCGCTCCTTGAATGGCGCGGCCCGATCTACATCGCGGCCGGGTTTGCCGGGATCCTCGGTCTTGCCGCGATGGTCCTGCAACCGCTTCTGGCCGCGGGTTATCTGCCGGGCCTGCCGCCACAGCGCGGCCGCCGCGTTCATCGGCTGGTCGGCATCGCGCTTGTCCTGCTTATTATTCTTCACGTCGGCGGCCTCTGGATCACGAGCCCGCCCGATGTGATCGACGCGCTCACATTCACCTCCGCCACGCCTTTCGCGGCCTGGGGCGTCATAGCCATGTGGACGGCCTTCGCGGCTGCGGCACTGGCGCTTTCCCGCAAGAAGCTTCGGCTCAGCCCGCGCCTCTGGCGTCCCGGCCACAGCGGGATTGTCGCGATCACGCTCGTCTGCACCATCGTCCATGCGGTCCTCATCGAGGGCACGATGGGGCAGGTCTCGAAGATCCTGCTATGCGCGCTGGCGGTTCTGGCAACGGGCCGGGCGCTCCTCGATCTGCGTGCCTGGGCCCTTCTGAAGCGGCGCCGCGCGATTTGAGACTTGCCGCGGCGCACCGGACGACGCCATAATCGCAAAAGGGGATCGGCGATGGCGTCGCCCGCGCGGGACAGGCCGCGCGCCCGTATCACCGTCCTGAACGCCGGGATCTTGCTTTGTCGTTGCCGCGGCGGGGGAAGGTCTCGCCTCCTGCGGTAGCGCCGCCAGGAGTAGAGCGATGAACCGTCCCGATTTTTACCGTTTCTATCAAGGTCCGCGTATCCTGCCTTTTGCGCCGGACGAATACGATGCGCGGCTTGCCATTTTGCGAAAAAGCATGGACGAGGCAGGGCTGTCCGCGTGCCTTTTCACCTCGATGCACAGCATCGCCTATTACTCGGGCTTTCTTTACTGCGCGTTCGGGCGGCCCTACGGCCTCGTGGTGACGCAGGACGCGAGCGTGACGATCAGCGCCGGGATCGACGCGGCCCAGCCTTGGCGGCGCTGCCATGGCGACAACATCACCTATACGGACTGGCAGCGGAACAATTACTGGCGCGCGATCCGCGAGATCACCGGGCAGGGCGCGGCGCTCGGCTTCGAGGCCGACCACATGACGTTGGCGCAGCATGCGCTGATGACGGAATTCCTTGCGCCAATTCGGGCTCATGACATCGCGCCCGCGACAATGCGCCAGCGGATGCACAAATCTGCCGCCGAGATCGCGCTGATCCGGCAAGGCGCGGCGGTGGCTGATGTAGGGGGCTATGCCATCCGCGAAGCGATCCGTGAAGGCGCCCGCGAGATCGACGTTGCGATGGCCGGGCGCGATGCGATGGAGCTTGAGATCGCCGAGCGTTTTCCCGATGCCGAATATCGCGATACCTGGGTCTGGTTCCAATCAGGGATCAACACGGACGGGGCGCACAACCCCGTGACAGCGCGTAAGCTCGAGCGCGGAGATATCCTCTCGCTCAACACCTTCCCGATGATCTCGGGCTATTACACCGCGCTCGAGCGCACGCTCTTCGTCGGTGACGTGGACGCGGCCTCCCGCGCGATCTGGGAGGCGAATGTCGCGGCGCATGAATACGGCATGTCGCTTCTGAAGCCGGGCGCGTCCTGCGCGGAGGTCACGGAAGCGATCAACGCCTTCTTCGCGGAGCGCGACCTCTTGCAATACCGCACGTTCGGCTACGGCCACTCCTTCGGCGTTCTGTCGCATTACTACGGACGGGAGGCGGGACTGGAGCTGCGCGAGGATATCGACACGGTGCTGGAGCCCGGCATGGTTATCTCGATGGAGCCGATGCTGACCATCCCCGAAGGGCAGCCCGGAGCTGGCGGGTACCGTGAGCATGACATCCTCGTCATCACCGAGGACGGAGCGGAGGATATCACCGGCTATCCCTATGGGCCGAACTTCAATACCGTCGGCTAAGGATCTGATATTATTCGGAGGCCGTGCCGCGATACCAGGCAACGATCTGCGCGCGGGCCTCCGCGTCCATCTCGAACGCATTTGGCGGCGGCATCGCGTGGCTGCGCCCGGCTTGCAGGTAAACCTGCCGGGCGTGGCGCGCGACATCGGCCTCGGTCTCGAGCACGACGTTCTTCGGCGCGCGGTGAATGCCCGTCCAGGAGGGCTCGCGCGCATGGCACATGGAGCAATTGCCGACGACCGCGTAATAGGCGTCCTCGAACCCCGCCGCAGAGGCAAGCCGGGTCTCGTGCGGCGTCATCTCGCGCGCGGCGGCGTCCTCATAGGTCTCGTTACCCGAGAAGGTCGAAAGCCAGGCGATCGAAATCATGATCAGCACCGTAACCGCCCAGGTCCAGTGCGGCCCGGTCCCGGTCTTGTGCAAGGTGTTGAAATAATGACGGATCGTCACGCCGGTCAGGAAAATGAGGCTGGCGATGATCCAGGCATATTCGGTCGCGAAGGCCAGCGGGTAGTGGTTCGACAGCATCAGGAAGACGACCGGCAGCGTCAGGTAATTGTTATGGGTCGAGCGCAGCTTGGCGATCTTGCCGTATTTCGGATCGGGCTTCCGGCCCGCCTTGAGATCGGCCACGACCACCCGCTGGTTCGGCATGATGATGAGAAACACGTTCGCGGTCATGATCGTCGCCGTGAAGGCGCCGAGATGCAAAAGCGCCGCGCGGCCTGTGAAGATCTGCGCGTAACCCCATGACATTGTGGTCAGAATGACGAACAGGATGAGCATCAGTGCCGTCGGCGTCTCGCCCAGTTTCGACTTGCAGAGCGCGTCGTAGGCGAGCCAGCCCAGCGTCAGAGAGCCGCCGGAGATCAAAATGCCCTGCCAGAGCGCGAGGTCCGCCTTGCCCGGATCGATGAGGTAAAGCTCGCCGCCGACCCAGTAGACGATCATCAAGAGCGCCGCGCCCGACAGCCAGGTCGAATAGCTCTGCCATTTGTGCCAGGTCAGATGCTCGGGCAGCCGATCCGGGGCCACGAGGTATTTGGTTGTGTGGTAGAAGCCGCCGCCATGCACCTCCCATTCCTCGCCCGCCGCGCCTTCTGGCAGGTCGGGCGCATCGCGTAGCATGAGGTCTAGCGCGATGAAGTAGAAGGATGCGCCGATCCACGCCATGGCGGTGATGACATGCAGCCAGCGGACCGAAAAGGCGATCCAGTCCCAGATGATTGCCAGATCGTACATGAAGCCTGTCCCCGAACGTCTTGCGAGCGCGGATGCGCGCGTGTCGCCTTATTTTGTGGCATGCAGACGGTGCCCGCAAACGCCTTGTGCCCGCTCTTTCGGGGCGTGCATTGGTAACGCCCCTGTGCGGCTATGGAATAGGCAGACGAATTAGCTGCCGCGATAGGTCGAGTAGCCATAGGGCGAGAGAAGCAGCGGCACGTGGTAGTGCGCGTCTGCATCCGACATGCCGAAGCGGATTGGAATCTCGTCCAGGAACAGCGGCTCTTCCGCCGCAAGGCCGGCGTGTCTGAGGTAGTCTCCTGCAAGGAAAACAAGCTCATAGCTGCCAGTCTTGAAGTTCTCTACCGGAAGGATCGGCGTGTCCGTGCGCCCGTCGGCATTCGTGACCGCCTCGGCGATCAGCGTCCGCTCGGACCCGTCCAGATGATAAAGCGCAATTGCAAGCCCGGCTGCCGGGCATCCCCGCGCCGTATCGAGCACATGCGTCGTCAGGAAACCGCTCATGAACCACTCCTTCGCTGTCACGTCTCTCTATGCCTGTCGCGCGCAGGCTTGCCAATCCGACTTGATCCTCGCGGCGTGCTCCGCGATCTATGTTGGGACGGGACAGAAGGGACATCGATCGTGACACGCTATCCGCGAGACATGCGCGGCCATGGGCCGAAGCCTCCTCATGCGAACTGGCCGAACGGCGCGAAGATCGCCGTACAGATCGTGCTGAATTACGAAGAAGGTGGCGAGAACAACATCTTGCACGGCGATGCGGCCTCCGAGGCGTTCCTGTCCGAGATAACCGGCGCGCAGCCCTGGCCCGGTCAGCGGCACTGGAACATGGAGACGATCTACGAATACGGCGCGCGCGCCGGGTTCTGGCGCGTCCACGAACTGCTGAAGCATCTGCCGATCACCGTCTACGGCGTCGCGACCGCGCTTGCGCGCGCGCCGGAGCAGCTCGCCGCGATGCAGGAGGCCGGCTGGGAGATCGCGAGCCACGGGCTCAAATGGATCGAGCACAAGGACATGGACCCCGAGGAAGAGCGCGCGCAGATCCGCGAGGCGATCCGCTTGCATACGGAGGTGACCGGTGCGCCCCCACGCGGCTGGTATACCGGGCGCTGCTCGATGGAGACTGTGCGGCTTGCGGCGGAAGAGGGGGATTTCGATTATATCGCAGACAGTTACGCTGATGACTTGCCGTATTGGGTGAAGGCGGGAGGCCGCGATCAGCTGATCGTGCCCTACACGATGGATTGCAACGATATGCGTTTTGCGATCCAGGCGGGCTTCACCGATGGCACTCAGTTCGAGGGCTATCTGAAAGACAGTTTCGACATGCTCTATGCAGAGGGCGAGGCGGGTGCGCCGAAGATGTTGTCCATCGGATTGCATTGCCGCCTGATCGGGCGGCCCGGCCGCGCGATGGCGCTGAAACGCGCGCTCGATCACATGGCGGCGCATGAAGGGGTCTGGTTCGCGACGCGCGCCGAGATCGCGGAGCATTGGGCGCGGGAGCATCCGCCCACGCCCCGCCAGCGTCCCTCAGAGATGGATCGCGAGAGCTTCGTCGCCGAATTTGGTGGCATTTTCGAGCACAGCCCCTGGATCGCCGAGCGCGCGCATGATCTCGAGCTTGGCCCCGCACATGATTGCGCGGCGGGCGTGCATAATGCTCTTGCGCGGATCTTCCGTTCGGCCGAGGAGTCGCGCCGGCTCGAGGTTCTGAAGGCGCACCCGGATCTCGCGGGCAAACTTGCCGCAGCGAAGCGTCTCACGGCCGAGTCCACGGCGGAGCAGGCGTCGGCGGGGCTTGACGCGCTGACCGACGAGGAACGCGAGGCGTTCACCACGATGAACGAGGCTTACACCGAGAAGTTCGGCTTTCCCTTCATCATCGCGGTCAAGGACAACACGAAGGCGACGATCATGCAGGCCTTCAAGGATCGGCTGAACAATGACCGCGCCACGGAGTTCGAGACGGCCTGCCGGCAGGTGGAGCGTATCGCCAAGCTGCGCCTTCTGGACAAGCTTGGCGCATGAGCCGGGTTATTCGCATGGAGCCGCTGACAACGGAGGCCTTCGCGCCCTTTGGCGACGTGCTGGAGATCTCGGGCGCGCCTGACAAGATCATCAACCAGGGGCTTTGCGGGCGGTATCACGACCGGGCGACGCTTGACTTCGCCGATGGGCGCGCCGGGATCAGCCTTTTTGATGCCGAGCCGCGAAGCCTGCCCATGCGCCTCGAGATGGTCGAGCGGCATCCGGAGGGAAGCCAGGCTTTCCTGCCGATGACGCAGGAGCCGTTCCTTGTCATCGTTGCCCCGGACAAGGGCGGCGTGCCGGGCGTGCCGCGCGCGTTTTTGACCGCGCCGGGGCAGGGCGTGAACTACCACCGGGGCACATGGCACGGGGTTCTCACGCCGCTCGCCGCGCCGGGATTGTTCGCGGTGGTGGACAGGATCGGCGCGGGCGCGAACCTCGAGGAGCATTGGTTCGACGCGCCGTTCGAGGTCGCCCGCTAGAGGCTTAGCGGGGCGTGTCGGTTCACGTCCTTGTAAAGCAGGTAGCGGAACGGGCCGGGCCCGCCTGCATAGCACGCCTGCGGGCAGAAGGCGCGGAGCCACATGAAATCGCCCGCCTCGACCTCGACCCAGTCGGTATTGAGCCGGTAGACCGCCTTCCCCTCGAGCACGTAGAGACCGTGCTCCATCACATGCGTTTCGAGGAACGGGATCACCGCACCGGGCTGGAGCGTAACGATCGTGACGTGCATGTCATGTCGCATGTCCGCCGGATCGACGAAGCGCGTCGTCGCCCATCTGCCCTCCGTTCCCGGCATCGGCGTCGGCGCGATGTCGGCCTCGTTCAGGATCAGCACATCCGGCTCGGCCAAGCCGGGGGCTGGCACGTAGGCTTTCCGGATCCAGTGGAAGCGCAGGGGGGCGTCGCCCTCGTTGAAGAGCTGCCATTTTGAAGAAGGCGGCAGATAGGCGTAACCGCCCGGTGTGAGGCTGTGCGGCTCGCCATTCACCGTCAGGCTCGCTGTGCCGTCCACCACGAAAAGCACGGCCTCCGCGCGATGATCGGTCTCGGGGTCGGCAGAGCCGCCGCCCGGCGCGACGTCCATGATGTATTGCGAAAATGTCTCCGCAAAGCCCGAGAGCGGGCGCGCAAGCACCCAAAGACGCGTATCGCTCCAGCCCGGAAGATAACTCGTCACGATGTCCTGCATCGTGCCTCGGGGTAGCACGGCATAGGCTTCGGTGAAGACCGCGCGGCCCGAAAGGAGCTGCTCCTGACCGGGGTGGCCGCCCTTGGGCGCGTAGTAAGTGCCGCTCATCTGTGCCTCGGAAAATCTATGTCGGGTGCGAGGATACCCGCCGGATCCGTCCTTGCGCAACGCGATTGCAGACCTTTGGGGGAGTGACGATCGCTGTCGATCGAATCGTCTGACAAAAATAATTGGGTATTGACTGCGATCATTATCCCGACCAAACAAGTCAACAATTCGATATCAACAGGGGGACGCGATCATGCGCTCAACGGGCTTCATCTCATTCGCATCGGTGCTGGCACTTGGTGCTGGCATGGCGCAGGCGCAATCGGCGCGGGACGTGATCGACGGATATGCCGATCTGGCCGAGGCGAAATATACCGACAGTCTCGACGCGGCGCGGGCGCTCGACGCTGCGATAGATGCGTTCATCTCGTCCCCGTCCGAAGAAAGCTTCGCGGAAGCCAAGGCGGCATGGCTCGATGCGCGTGTGCCCTACCAGCAGACCGAAGCCTACCGCTTCGGCAATCCGGCCGTCGATGAATGGGAAGGCAAGGTCAACGCCTGGCCGCTCGACGAGGGCCTGATCGATTACGTCGACACCTCGCTCTACGGCGAGACCAGCGAAGAGAACAACTTCTTCCGCGCCAACGTTATCGCAAATCCCGAGATCTCGGTCGGCGGGCAATCCGTCGATGCAGGCACGATCACGCCCGGGCTTCTTCAAGACTTGCACGAGATCGACGGCGTCGAGGCCAACGTGGCCACGGGATACCATGCCATCGAGTTCCTGCTCTGGGGTCAGGACCTGAACGGCACCGATGCCGGCGCAGGCCAACGCGAATGGACCGATTACGCGGCGGATGACTGCACCAACGGCAATTGCGAACGCCGCGCGGAATACCTGGCAGCCGCGTCCGATCTGCTCGTCTCCGACCTCGAGGATATCGTCGCAGCCTGGGGCGAGGATGGCGAGGCGCGCACCAATCTCAACGAGATGTCGGATGGCGAGGGGATCGCCACGATCCTGACCGGGCTCGGATCGCTGAGCTACGGCGAGCTGGCGGGTGAACGCATGAAGCTCGGCCTCATCCTGCACGATCCCGAGGAGGAGCATGATTGCTTCGCCGACAACACGCACAATTCGCATTTCTACGACGCCAAGGGCATCCAGAACGTCTATCTCGGGAGCTATACCGCGCTCAACGGCACCGAGACGTCCGTGCCCTCCCTCGCGGATCTCGTGCAATCGGTCGACCCGGCCCTGCATGAAGAGATGACCGCGAAGCTCGACGCGACGATGGAGGCGATGGGTGCGATCAAGGATCGCGCCGATACGGGCACGGAATCCTACGACCAGATGATCGGCTACGGCAACGAGAAGGGCAACGCGCTCGTGCAAGGCGGGATTGACGCGCTGGTGGACCAGACGCGCACGATCGAGGCGCTGGTTGCGACGCTCGACGCCTCCGAGATCAACGTCGAAGGATCGGACTCGCTCGATAATCCGGGCGCGGTCTTCCAGTAAGCCCGCGACATTCGAGATCTATGGAGGGGGGCGCTTTACGGAAGCGGCCCCCGGTCCCTTTCAAGGAGCAGTCATGCAACGCGGCGCGATCACGGGCCTCTGGGCCGCCACGTTCCTTGCCGGTGTCACGACACTTGCGAACGCCGAGACCGCCGCGGAGCGCAAGGCACGCATCCTCGCCCCGACACAGGATTTCAGCGAGGCCGAGCAGTTCGAGCTCTACCAGGGCGGCTCTGGCACAAATACCGAGCGCCTCGACGCGAACGCGTTCTCGCTGCCCTCCGCCGCGCTGAGCTTCGAGCAACGGTCTGATTTCTTCGTCGGCAACGGCGTCTTCGATCGCCCTTGGGTCGCCGCGCCGTCCTCGACCACAGGCTCGGACGGTCTTGGCCCGTATTTCAACGCACGCTCCTGCCAAGGCTGTCACATCAAGGACGGTCGCGGCCATCCGCCCGAAGAGGGCGACAGCAACCTGGTTTCGATGCTCTTTGCATTGAGCGATCCGTCGGGCGCGCCCGACCCCGTCTTCGGGCACCAGTTCCAGGATCAGGCGGTGACCGGCATGGCAGCCGAAGGCAAGGTCAGTGTCAGCTACGAGGCCGTGCCGTTCGAATATCCCGACGGCACGCGCGTCGTGCTGCGACATCCCGTCTACAAGACCGACGCCGACCTTGCGCCCGGCGTTGCCTTGAAGCCGCGCATCGCGCCGCCGATGATCGGGCTTGGCCTCATCGAAGCGATCCAGCCCGAGGACATCCGCGCCTATGTCGATGCGGAGGATACGGATGGGGACGGCATCTCGGGCCGCCCGCACATCCTCGAAGATGGCACCCTCGGCCGCTTCGGCTGGAAGGCGACGGCGGGCTCGATCCTCGAGCAATCGGCGATCGCGTTCTCGAACGATGTGGGCCTTTCGACCCGGCTTATCGCGGCGGCTTATGGCGACTGCACCGAGGCGCAGGGCGATTGCCGGAACGCGTTTCACGGCGACGATGACGGCGCGCCCGAGATCGCCGACGACCTTCTGGACCTCGTGACGTTCTACTCTGCCAATCTCGCCGTTCCGGCCCGGCGTGATCCCGGTGCGCCGGATGTCCTGGCGGGCAAGGCGCTGTTCTACGAGGCGGGCTGCACCTCATGCCATGTGCCAAAATACGCCACTGCCAGCGGTGCCGCGCCCGAACAGCGCAACCAGCTCATCTGGCCCTACAGCGATTTCCTTCTGCATGACATGGGAGAAGGACTGGCCGACCGGACACCGACCGGCGATGTCGCGGCCTCCGAATGGCGCACGCCGCCGCTTTGGGGTATTGGCCTTACGGAAACGGTGAGCGGGCATACCTACTTTCTGCATGACGGCCGGGCTCGCTCGCTCGAAGAAGCGATCCTCTGGCATGACGGAGAAGCGCGCGCGTCCCGCGATGCCTTCGCAGCCTTCACTGCCGACGAACGCGAGCAAATCCTGCAATTCCTCGGGAGTCTTTGATGCGCCTTCTGACCTTGACCCTTTGCCTTGTTCCGACGCTCGGCGTCGCGCAGAGCCGGTTCACGCCTGAAGAGGCCCGGATCTTGCAGAAGGGTCTCACCGTCACGGCCGAGGAGTTCATTTTGCCCGCATACCGTACGCAGGAAGAGGCCGCGGCCCGGCTGACTTCCGCGCTAGGGGACTATTGCGGCAGCGACGGTGCGCTTGACGAGGTGCGTGACGGCTACGCGGATCTCTTTCTGGCCTGGCAGCGCGCCGGGCTGGTGCAACTCGGCCCGGTCACGGAGGCGGAAGGTCCGATGCGCGTGCAGCTCTGGCCCGACCCCAAGGGGTTTTCACGCCGCGCGGTGCTCGCGGCTCAGAACGACGAGGATCCGGCGATGCTGGAGGAGGGGGCGCTCGAAGGGCGGTCGATCGCTCTGGTGAACCTCACGGCGCTCGAGGATCTGGTGCAGTCCGACCTCACACCGGGCAGCTATTCCTGCGATCTCGCGCGCGCCATTGCCGATTATCAGGATGAGCTGGCGCAAGGCTTCGTCGATGAATGGACGCCGGGCGCGCCCTTTCGCGATGCCTTCGACAGCGCGGCGGAGGGAAACGAGACCTATGGCAGCGTCGACGATCTCATCCGCGAATTCCTGTCGGGTCTGGTGGTGTCGACCGACCGCATCCGCAAGAACAAGATCGCGCGCGGGCTCGGGGCCGAACCGGGCGAGACTTATCCCGAACGCACCGAGGCGGTCGCGAGCGGTCTTGGCCTCGAGAGCATCAGGGCGAGTTTTTCGGGGCTCGCGGACCTCTACGAAGTTCCGGGAGGCTTTTTTGAAATGACCCCTGAGGCTGGAGGGCTCATGGATCATTACATGCATGGCCAGACTGCCCGGAGTGTCGCCGAGACGCTGCAAGGTGAGACGCGCAGCCTTGTCGAGATCGCCGAGGCGGATGGCGAGATGGCCGCGACGCTGCGCCGCTACGGCGAGCTGTTGGTGTTCCAAGAGGCCTACCTCAAAGCCGGACTCGCCGAATCCCTCGGGCTGACAGCCGGGTTCTCTGCCGCTGATGGCGATTGAGCCCCTCAGCCGCCGGACGCTCCTGCGTCACGCAGCGCTGGGGCTCGGCGTGGTCGCCTGCGGCCGCGCGCTCGGTCAACCTGCGGATCGCGCGGTCTATGTCGGCATAGAGACGCAAGCCGCGACTGAGCTCAGCAAGGCGGCCTTCTATTCCGAGACCGGGCGACTGCTGGACCGCGTGCCCCTCGATTTCAGGGCGCACGGTATGGCGGCGCACGGATCGCGCGTCGTGGTCTTTCCGCGCCGCCCCGGCACGCGGTTTGCGCTGATCGACGAGGCGACGCTTGAAATCGTTGGCCGGATCGATGCGCCCGAGGGGCGGCATTTCTTCGGGCACGGGGCCTTCACCGCCGATGGTCGCCACGTCATCGTCACCGAGAACGACCTCGAGACTTTGCAAGGCGCGCTCGGCGTCTATCGTTGCGAGGGCGTGCCCCGCCGGATCGGGCAGATCGACCTGCCGGGGCCGGGGCCACACGAGATCACCCGGCATCCGGAACGCGATCTTTTCTTCATCGCGCTCGGCGGGCTCGAGACTCATCCGGCCTATGGGCGCACGCCGCTCAACCTTCATGATTTTCGCAGCCAGGTGCTGAGTTTCGACTTCGCGTCAGGCCGTGTCGAGCCGATGGATGTCTGGCCGGGGAGCGAGGGCGTTTCGCTCCGCCACCTGGCGATGGATCATGCCGGGCGGCTCTATGTCGGCGGGCAGGTAGCGGACGAAGCGCGGGGCGATCCTGCATCGGTTTTGTGGCTCGTAGAGGACGGGCAGGAACACCGGATCGCGGAAGGTGCGGCCCTTGGCGGCTATGTCTCGTCCATCGCCGCCCACGGCTCCGAAGCGCGTGCGACCTCCAAGGAAAGCGGTGCGATCCTGCATCTCGACGGGCGCTCGGCCCGCGAGGCTGGCCGGATCGAAGGGGCAGGGGGCGCGGCGCTGTCGAGCCGGGTCGAGGCGGTCTCAGGCTATCGGATCCTTTCGCTGAACGGCGAGACGATCCGCCCGGAGGACGGCGCCGAATTTGACAATCACGGCTTCGCTCTCTGAGACGGGCACGGGTCAGAAGGGGCGCAGTTTGCGCCCCTTCTCAGGGATCAGTCATATCTGAGTTCGGTCGCCTTGCCGCGGAACACCGTGTAGGAGAGCGCCGTGTACCCGCTGATGACAGGCAGCACGAAGAGCGCGCCGACAAGGATGATGATCAGGCTCTCGGGCGCGGCTGCCGCGGCGTAGATCGTGAGCTGGTCCGGCACGACGTATGGGTAGAACGAGTAGGCCAGCCCCACGAAGGCGAGGCCGAACAGGGCGACCGTCGCAGCGAACGGAAACCAGGCCCAGCTGTCGTTCTTCGTCGGCAGGTGGCGCAGCCCGATCACCAGCAGCGCCGCGAGCGCCGCGAAGGCCAGCGGCATCGGCGCGAGAAGCACGATCTCGGGAAAGGAGAACCATTTCTCGAAGATCCGCTCGGACGCGAGGGGCGAGGCGATGGAGACCGCTCCGAGCCCGCCCAGAACACCCCAGATGCCGCCGCGCGCCCAGCTCACGGCTTTACGTTGCAGCGAATCCTCCGTCTTGAAGATCAGCCAGGTCGCACCGATGAAGCTGTAGGCCACGGTGAGGAAGATGGCCGTCAATGCGGCAAAGGCCTTCGCGCCGAAGCCGGGCGCGAGGCCGAGGACATAGGCTCCCAGCATGTAGCCCTGGCTGAGCGAGGCCATCAGCGAGCCGGCGAAAAAGGCGTGATCCCAGCTGCGCTTCTGTCCGGCGGGGGCCTTGGCGCGAAATTCGAACGCGACCCCGCGCAGGATGAGCCCGATCAGCATGACCGCCACCGGCAAGTAGAGGGTTGAGAGGATCAGGCCATGCGCCGAGGGGAAGGCCACCAGAAGGAGGCCAATGGCCAGCACGAGCCATGTCTCGTTGGCGTCCCAGAAGGGTCCGATCGAGGCGATCATGCGATCGCGCTCCGCCTCGGTTGCAAGCGGTGACAGAAGGCCCACGCCAAGATCGAACCCGTCGAGGATCACGTAGATCAGGATCGAGATACCCATCAGCACCGCGAAGGTCGCAGGAAGCCAGATGGCAGGATCTCCGAAGAGGGTCATCATGAAAGCTCTCCTTATTCCGCGGGCTGCAGGACGCCGACGCCATCAGGGCCGGGCCGGTTCTCGGCAGCGAGTTCAGGGGCGGGTGTCCCGCGGGCCTTCTTGCCCGCGAGATAGAACAACACACCGATATACGCCGCTGTCAGGACCGCGTAGACCGCGAGATAGGCGATGAAGGTGCTCAGCACCATCGCGGGTGCGACGTCGGTCACGGCGGCTTCGGTCGGCAGGACGCCGGTCACGAGCCAGGGCTGCCGACCGATCTCGGTCACGTACCAGCCCGCAAGCGTTGCCAGCCAGCCCGAGAAGGTCATGGCGAGCGCGGCCCAGATCACCGGACGCGGCAACCCGTCGAGGCCGCGGCGCGTGGCGAGCCAGCCGCCGCTCGCACCGGGCTTGCGCCGCGCCATGAGCGCAAGCGCGCCCCAGCTCAGAAGCAGCATCGCCATGCCGGTGCCGACCATCACACGGAAGCCGTAGAACACGGGCGCGACCGGCGGGTGCAGCACCTCTCCTTCCTCGCTGACGAAGTCGTTGAGGCCCGGCACCACGCCTTCAGGGTGGTGCTTGAGGATGAGGCTCGCGCCCGAGGGAATGCCGAGTTCGAGCCGGTTTTCGCGCGCGGCTTCGTCGGGCGCCGCAAAGAGAAGAAGCGGCACGTTCGGGCCGGTCTCCCAGTTGCCCTCCATCGCGGCGACCTTCGCCGGCTGATGTTCGAGCGTGTTGAGCCCGTGCATGTCGCCTGCGAGGATCTGCAGCGGAATGAGCAGCGCACCCGCCATCAGGCCGAAGCGCAGGGTCGTGCGGACCTCGTCGCTACGGTCTCCGCGCAGCCAGCGGAAGGCCGAAAGCCCCGCGATCAGGAAGGCGACGGTCAGGCCCGACGCCAGCAGCATGTGTACGAGGCGATAGGGCATCGACGGGTTGAAGATGATCGCCAGCCAGTCGGTCGCGTGGGTTACGCCCTCGCGCATCTCGAAGCCCGCAGGTGTGTGCATCCAGCTGTTGAGGACGATGATCCAGAAGGCGGACATGGTCGTGCCGAATGCGACGAGGAAAGTCGCGAGCGTATGCACCCAGCCGGGAACGCGCCGGAAGCCGAAGAGCATGATGCCGAGGAACACGGCCTCGAGGAAAAAGGCCGTCAGGATCTCGTAAGCGAGAAGAGGCCCGGCGATGTTGCCGACGCTCTCCATGAAGCCCGGCCAGTTGGTGCCGAACTGGAAGGACATGGTGATGCCCGAGACGACGCCCATCGCGAAGGACAGCGCAAAGACCTTCACCCAGAAGCGGTAGGCGTCCATCCAGCGTTCTTCGCCCGTCTGGTTTAAGCGGACCTTGAAGAACAAAAGCACCCAGCCGAGCGCGATGGTGATCGTCGGAAACAGGATGTGAAACGAGATGTTCGCCGCAAATTGCAGGCGCGAGAGAAGTAGCGTGTCCATCATGTCAGTTGGCCTCCTTCGTGTCGCTGCCGCCGCGCAGCGGGATCACGCGGCCCGTCGCGGTCACGAGTTTCGACAGCGTGCTGCCCGCCTTTAGAAGCGTCCGCAGCTTTTCGGTCTCGATCCGTGCGAGATCCTCGTAGAGATTGGTCAGTTCCTCGATGAGCTGGCGGAGTTCGGTAATGCGCGCGGAGGCGTAGTCCGAGGCGTCCTGCCCTTCGATCTCCAGTTCGCGCAATTTCGACAGGGTCGGATCTATCTCGCGGCGCTTGCGCTCCTCGACGAGCGTGCGCACGATCGTCATGAGATCGTCGGGCGTCGAGAAATGCTCGCGCCGGTCGTCCGGAACGTCGCGGCGGCGCACGAGGCGCCAGGCCTGCAATTCCTTGAGGCCCATCGAGACGTTGGAGCGGGAGAATCCCAGCCGCTCGCAGATGTCGTCGGCGCAGAGCGGCGCTTCGCTGAGGAACAAAAGCGCGTAGATCTGCCCGACGGTGCGATTGATGCCCCAGCGGGACCCCATCTCGCCGAAGTGCAAAATGAACTCGTTTTCTGTTCTCATACAAAGCGCTCCACGGATTTCAGTATTTTCTGAAATTCATATAGGCGCTTTGTGGCGCACTCGGGAGAGGTAAGCGTGGCAGGCGACAGGATGCCGCGCATCGAGCGGCGGAACCGGGCGGTGACGCTGTCGGTTAAGTGGCCAGCAAAACAGGAGCGACCCATGACCGTCAGACCGGAATTCGACCGCCCCGACCCCAACCTCGCCGCGGCGCGCGACGCCGCGATCGTCGATCCGCTGTCGCGGAAACGAGGCGCCTACGAGCAAAGCCGCGATATCTCCCAGCACCGCCGCTACACCGCCTTCTACGAGGATCTACAGAACTGAACTGACGAGGCCGGTTCAACGGTTCGGCCTTATCGCTGCCGTTCCTTCCCGCGGGCGCTTCCAGCCTATCTGGAAGGGCATCGGAAGCCGCTACAATCTAAGAAACTTTCCCCAAAAGCTGACGCGTTCGGTCGGACCAACGCGGTCATCTTGAACGACTGAAGCTTGATTTGAAGCGCGATTCGGCGTAACCTTTCGCAATATCGTTATCGTGCGGTCTGCTTTTTTGCATTTTTATGACCGCAAGCCACTGAATTTTAATATCATGCGGCGTTTGCCGTTTTGTTATCAAGGCCGCTTCTGCGGTTCGAAAAGATTTTTCATCGCCGGGATTTCCGGCACGAATTTGATTGAGTGACGGCCGTGACAGATGAGTCATCGGGCTTTTCAGGCCCGTTCCATCCAATATTTTCCGCCGATATCATGCCAGTCCGCTACCAGGACCTCGGCGATCTTGTCATATGGCCTTTGGACCAGGAGGGCGCGCGCTACGCGTTTCTGCCCCTCGCGCCCTCCATCCAGAAAAATCCCGACGGACAACCCCGCGTCAGTCTCATAGAGGCGGGAGAGATCGCATTCCTGAGCGTGTCGACAGAATGGATGGTGTCCGACGCGCGCCTCGAAGCCGTGCGGTCCGCGCTGGAGGCGTTGCACGATGCGCCTGTTCAACTGACCTTCGCTGCGGTGGAGGGCGTGCAGGCTGCGCTCGAAATTGGCGCCAATACCCGGATCGAGGCGCAAAGCACTTCGGGAATGCCCCCTTATGCCGCGATCTTTTCAGCCCAGCTTCCCGCCGAGGCGAAGACGATCGTGCAGGCCGCGCTGGCTGGTCAGGAGGAGCGGGTCACAGTGCGCTACAGCGCGGTTTTGACGGTGCTCGGCGAGACCGAACTGCGCCTTCGTGGGCAGCTCGATGGACATCCGACTCGCGAAGGACTCGCGGCCGCAGTCGCGGACGGACGTGTCGAGGTGCTCGGTGCGGGGACGCTCTCGGCCGAGGAGTCCGATCTCTTGAAGCGGACGCTCGCGCTTGGCGGCCGCTCGCCCGAGCGCTCCGCCGGACGAGTGACGGTGCGCCGGAAGCGCCGTTCCATCTGAACGGAACGCTCACCGGCCCGGACGGGCTGCGGAGCAGTCTGCGCGATCTGTCCGGTGATGCGCGTTTTCGCATGGAACGCACCCGTCTTGCGCTGGCTTCGCTGGCCTTGGGCGTGCCGACCGGCGGGCTTGAACTAATGCCCGACCCCGAGCACCGGCAGAGCGGCGTGCTTCTGGAGATGCTTGAGGATTGGCACGAGGGCGCGGACAAATCCCGCATCGGGCTGCAACGCATCTACGATCTTGCAGGCTACGCGCGGATCATTGGAACGCCTGATCTGATCGCTCGGGCGCGGGCCGCGGGCGCATTGGCGTTTCTGCAGGGAATATCTCCCGACCTGTACGAGCCTTTGACGAGTGCCTTGCGCTCGGTGGGCGATCGGGCTTGCGAGGCTGCCGAAAACGCATTGCGCGATGCGACCCATTGGCCAGATGACTTGCCTTTGACCGGATCGGCCCGGTTCGAGACCGCGCCCTTGATCGTTGCCTGGGCTGACAAGCTCGGCGTGCTCGGGCTTCTTGCCGAAAGCCTCGGCTCTGAGGCCGCAGCGGCGATGCATGTCGCAAGGATGCATCGCATGATCCGTTCACTATTCTTGCCGGACCCGGAGTGACCGAGCGCCGGTCGCCAACAAGTGGTCACCCGTGGGTCAGAACACGCCCATCGCAAGACCCGCCCCCATTGCAGCGCCGAGGTCGCGGCATTGAGCGAGATCATCTTCTGAAATGCGCTTCTCCGCCAGGATCTGTTCGGGCGTTTGCGCGTGCGTGCAGACGATGATGGGGGATTGCGCCTCCTTCAGGCGCCAGCCCTGGGCGATGCGCGCTGTCTGCCGCGCCGCGTTTTCTCCGTCCGATCCCGCGCAGACCATCTGAGCGTAGGGGCGACCCTCGATCTTGCCCAGAACGGGATAATAGCAGCGGTCGAAGAAGTCTTTCATGACACCGGCAATCGCTGCCAGATTCTCAGGGGCGCAGAAGATGTAGCCGTCGCTTGACAGAAGATCGTCCGGTCCGGTCTCTGCGGCCGTCTTGATCACGGTTTCCACTTCGTCTCGCGCCGCGTCCGCAGCGGCCTCGGCCATCTGGCGGCTGCCACCGGTTTTCGAATGATAGACGACGAGAAGCTGAGCCATTTTGCTACGCTATCGCGGGCAGAGGGGATGTCAAAGCGGCTGCGGCCCTCATGTGCTGCATGGGGCATCACCGCGACGCGCCAAGGGTGCGCCGACGGCGGATTGCGCTTGCGCCTCGCAGTCATACCCTATTTGCTGAGATTTTCCGCGCCCGTATCACTTCGGCGTGTTGGCATGGCACCTCGCGCCACATGCCTTATACTCACGCTTGGCGCGCGAAGCCTCGAGGCGCAAATGCGGATATTCCTACGTTGTCACTGATACGCCAATTGCTTTTGTCCGGCGCCGCGCTTGCCGCGGCGCTCTACCTCTGGATCGCCTATGTTCCGGCGGCGCAGCCCATGCTGGATCGACTGGGGGTTCTGGAGCTCCTCGGGGTCGAGATGCAGGACGCCTCTGCCTCTTCGGGTGACGGTGGGCGCGGCTTCGGCGGCAGCACCCGCGTCGTTTCGGCGGAGGTCGAGGAACGCATGATCGAGGATCGCGTGACCGCGATCGGCGACGGGCGCGCGATCCGCTCCGTCACGGTTCGGTCCGAGGCCACGGGTCTCATCACCGATCTTCCCATCACGGCCGGGCAGCCTGTGGAAGCGGGCGATCTTGTGGCGCAACTCGACGACGAGGCCGAGCAGATCGCGCTCGAACGCGCGAAGCTCATTCTCGAGGATGCCCGTGTCGATGAAGACCGGATCAGCCAGCTGCGCGGGTCGGGGGCGATCAGCGAAGTTGCATCCCGCGAGGCGCAGCTGACGCTCCGCACCGCCGAGCTGGCCGAACGTGAGGCGGCATTCGATCTCGAGCGGCGGCAGGTGCTTGCCCCGATATCCGGTGTTGTCGGCATCGTCGATGTGGAGGTCGGCGAGCGTATCGGCTCGCAGGAACCAATCGTGACGATCACGGACCGTTCGGTCATCCTGATCGACTTTCGGATCCCCGAGCGTGTGGTCAACAGGGTCGATCTCGGCATGACCGTGGACGTGTCTCCGCTTGGGCTCGAGGATACCGTCCTCGAGGGTGAGATCAGCGCTGTCGACACCGTAGTGGACCGCACCAGCCGGACGCTCCGGGTGCAGGCTCGGGTCGAAAATACAGACGATCGCCTGCGGGCGGGCATGGCATTCTCCGTGGCGCTCAGCTTTCCCGGCGAAACGCTCGTGTCCATCGATCCGCTTGCGCTGCAATGGTCGAGCGAGGGCGCGTTCGTCTGGGCGGTCCGCGATGGCAAGGCCGAGCGGGTCGACGCGACGATCCGGCAGCGCGACAGCGACGCGATTCTCGTCGATGCCGATCTTGAGCCCGGCGAGCGGATCGTGATCGAGGGCGTTCAGACCTTACGGCCCGGTGCCGAGGTCGAGATGATCGACGACGCGGCTGCGGCCCAGGCCGCGCAACTTCCCTCAACCCGGTTGTGACCGCGCATGTCTGACGCCACGTCCTCAACCGCAACCGGCGCATCGGGCGTCGCGCTTTTCGTGCGGCGGCCGATCCTCGCTTTCGTTCTGAGCGCGCTGATCGTCATCGCCGGGATCGCCGGGCTCTTCGGTGTCGAGATCCGCGAGTTGCCGAGCGTCGACCGTCCGGTGATCTCGATCACCACGGAGTTTTCCGGCGCCTCTCCCGAGACGGTCGATCAGGAACTGACAGGACGGATTGAGGGTGCGGCGGGCCGCGTTTCGGGCGTTCGCAGCATCTCGTCCAATTCCCGCTTCGGACGCAGCCGGGTCACGCTCGAATTCGAGGATGATGTCGATATCGACGTGGCGGCGACCGATACGCGTGACGTGATCGCCCGGATCGCCAACGATCTGCCCGAAGGCGTGGACGCGCCCGAGGTGGTGAAAGCCGATTCCGACGCCCAGCCGGTCATGAGGATCGCGGTGACCTCTCCCGCGCGCTCGCCGCAGGATCTCACGCGCCTCGTGCGGGAGCGCGTGGAAGACCGCTTGATCTCGGTCGCGGGCGTGGCCGATCTGCAGATCTACGGCGACCGAGAGCCGATCTTCCGTGTCGATATCGACCAGTTCGAGCTTGCGAGCCGGGGGCTGACCCTGGCCGATATTCGCGGAGCGCTGTCCAATATCGCCTATGATGCGCCCGCCGGTGGTCTGAGCGGGAACCGCCAGACGATTAACGTGCGGACGACCGCGACCGTCGCGACGCCTGCCGCGTTCGAGGCACTGCAGATCAGTGAGAACGTCATCCT
Organism: Roseivivax sp. THAF30; assembly: GCF_009363575.1. Taxonomy (NCBI): domain Bacteria; kingdom Pseudomonadati; phylum Pseudomonadota; class Alphaproteobacteria; order Rhodobacterales; family Roseobacteraceae; genus Roseivivax; species Roseivivax sp. THAF30. The sequence goes on from NZ_CP045389.1 coordinate 1,409,910, forward strand.
CGGCGACGTCGCGCAGGTGACGCTCGGCCCGGAGCCGGACGAGACCGTCCTGCGCGCCAACGGTCAGACCGGTCTTGGCATCGGCATCGTTCGCCAGGCTACCAGCAACACGCTCGAGATTTCCGCCGATGTCCGCGCGGTCGTCGCCGATCTTGACGCGACGCTGCCGGACGATGTCTCGATCTTCGTGACTTCGGACGATGCGACCTTCATTCGCGGATCGATCGAGGAGGTATTGAAGACGCTCGGTCTCGCGGTTGCGATCGTCGTGGTCGTCATCTTCGTGTTCCTGCGGGATCTGCGCGCGACCTTGATCCCCACGCTGACCCTTCCCGTCGCCTTGATCGGCACGCTTGCGGCGATCTACCTTGTCGGCTTCTCGGTCAATATCCTCACGCTTCTTGCGCTTGTGCTGGCAACCGGCATGGTGGTCGATGACGCGATCGTCGTGCTGGAGAACATCGTTCGCCGCCGCTCCGAAGGAATCGGCCCGCGCGCGGCGGCGGTTCTTGGAACGCGGCAGGTCTTCTTCGCAGTCGTCACCACCACCGCGACGCTTGCCGCTGTCTTCGTGCCGCTGTCGTTCTTGCCGGGGCAGGCCGGCGGTCTCTTCCGCGAATTCGGTTTCACGCTGGCGATGGCGGTGATGCTCTCGTCCCTCGTGGCGCTGACCTTGTGTCCGGTGCTCGCCAGCAAGCTGCTCCGCAAACCCCAAGAATCCGCGGAGCGCGGGCCGATCATCTGGATCGGAAATCGACTTTCGGCGATATACGCATCGACGCTTCGCGCCGCTCTGGCCGTGCCTTTCGTTGTCGTTCTGGTGGCGGCGCTCTTCGCACTGACTGCGGTTTTCGTCGCGGGCGGTATCCGGCAGGAGCTGACGCCGTCGGAGGATCGCGCCGTCGCCCTCCTGAGCGTCACCGCACCGCAAGGCGTGTCGCTCGACTACACGACTTCGAAAATGCGCGAGATCGAAGCGCTGGTGCAGCCGCTGAGAGAGACGGGCGAGATCACCAACGTCTTCTCGATCACTGGCTTCGGCTCCGAGAATCGCGGTTTCATGGTGTTCTCGCTCGCCGAATGGGACCAGAGGGACCGCGCGCAGCAGGAGATCGTGGGCGAGATCAACGGCAAGCTCAGGGATGTCATTGGCGTGCGCGCCTTCGCGATCCAGCCCAATTCGCTCGGTATTCGTGGGGCGGGGCGCGGCTTGAGCTTCGCCGTGACCGGCGACAATTATGCCCAGCTTGCGGAGGTGTCCGAAGAGTTGGTCGCAAGGATGCAGGAAGATCCGGCGATGGGGCAGGTCCGGCTCGAATACGAGACCACGCAGCCGCAACTTTTCATCGAGATCGACCGGGCACGGGCGTCCGATCTCGGCATCGATATCACCGGGCTTGCCGATGCCTTGCGCGCGGTTCTGGACGGGCGCTCCGTCGGATCGGTGTTCGTGAATGATACCAGCTATGACGTTCAGATGATCTCGACCGCCAACCCCGTAGATGATCCGGGCGATCTTGAGAATATTTTCGTGCAGGCCGGCGATGGCCAGATGGTGCCGATGGCAAGCTTCGTGCGTCTGGAAGAGCGCGCGGTCGCACCGGAGCTCGACCGCGAGGGTCAGAACCGCTCGGTCGAGATCTCGGCGGGCCTCACGCCGGAGCTGGCGCTCGGCTCGGCGCTGGCGCAGGTGGAACAGATCGCCGAGGACGTTCTGGCCGAGCAGAACCGCATCGTGCCTCTGGCGGAGGCGGCGGAGCTTGACGCGACATCGAGCGGCCTGTTGGTCACCTTCGGCTTCGCGATCGTGGTGGTGCTGCTGGTGCTCTCCGCGCAATTCGAGAGCTTCATTTCGGCCATCGTCATCATGGTAACCGTGCCGATCGGGCTGGCCTGCGCCGCCTTCGCGCTTTTGTTCACCGGGCTCAGCCTCAACGTCTATTCGCAGATCGGATTGGTGATGCTTGTCGGGATCATGGCCAAGAACGGGATTCTGATCGTCGAGTTCGCAAACCAGTTGCGGGATCGCGGCGAGGATGTCGGCAGCGCGATCCTGAACGCCGCAACGATCCGGCTGCGGCCGGTGATGATGACGATGGTCTCGACCGTTCTCGGCGGCGTGCCCTTGATCCTGTCGACAGGGGCGGGCGCCGAGGCGCGCGAGGCGCTGGGATGGGTCATCGTTGGCGGGCTTGGGCTCGCAACGATCTCGACGCTTTACCTGACCCCGGTGGCGTATCTCTTGCTGGCGCGGTTCTCCAAGCCTCGCGCGGCAGAAGAGCAGAAGCTCGAGGCGGAGCTGCAGGCAGCCGGCACGGCTTGATGCTGGCAGACCTTGTCAGGCGACGTTGAGGCCGCGATGGGTGTCCATCAGGTAGCGCGAGATGATCGGCGCTGTCGCCGCTCCTTTTTCGCGGGCAAGAGCACCGATTGACCCTGCCTCGATCCGGGGAGGGATGAGCCCGCGCGCGTCGAGCGCCTGCATCTCGGAGTGCACCGCATCGACCAGGCGAGCGCGGACGGCCTCCGGGAAAGCCCCGTCGATCAGCACTGCCTCGAAATCGATGATGGCCGTCACGGTCAGGGCTGCCCGCGCCAGGTGATGCGCGGCAGTGCGTGTCCAGTCGCCAAGTTCGGTCTCGAAGTCCGTCCAGTCCTGCGGATCGCGCCAGAGAAGATCGCGCGGCTCGCCCTTCGAGACGAGAGCATCTTCCAGAAGATAGAGTGATGCGAAATCGAGGAGCTGACCGCGCTGGCCCGCCGGCGATTGCGCCGGCAGATTGCCGAGCGCGCCGGCATTGCCCGAGGCTCCCTCGAAAACGGTATGGTTTAGCACGATACCGCCCCCGATGAAGGAGCCGATGTAGAAATAGGCGTAGTCGCGGAATTCCTTGCCGCGCCCGTAGATATGCTCGGCCCGGCAGGCGGCGGTGGCGTCGTTCTCGATGATGACGGGCAGATCCGAGAAGCGCCCGATCTCCTCCGCGACGTCAAGATCGGCCCAGGCATTGAGCTCGGCGGGCTGTGCGCCGATGGCGTCGGGCCATTTCCACATCTCGAAGGGGCGCGCGACGCCGATCCCCGCGACCCGCGCGGCATCGGCCCCGAGCGGTGTCAGCAACTCTTCCAGCCCGCGCTCCAGAAAGTCGAGGACCGGGCCCGGTTGCGGAAAGGCGTAGCGGGTATTTCTGTGCCCGAGGATCCGACCGGACAGATCGGTGAGAACCATATCCGAATTGCGCCGCCCGAGCTTCAGCCCGACTGAATAGGCGCCGTCAGGACGCAGCCGCATGGGCACGCGCGGCTTGCCGATATGGCCGCGCTGCGGATCGCCGCGCTCCACCAGCCCCTCCGCCTCGAGCGAACGCAGGATTACGGAGATGGTCTGGGGCGACAGCCCGGTCGCCTTGGCAAGCGAGCTGCCGGGCATGGCGCCGCCGCGCTGGATCGTCGTCAGGATGAGACGTTCGTTATAGTCGCGGACGCCTTGCTGGTTGGCACCGCTGCTCAGCCCGCGAATAGTCGCCTTTGTCATCGGCCGGATCCTTTCAGGACCGACCCTCGCGAATGCGACTTAATAAATCAAGTGGATTTATTTATTGACCGGCGCGCGGGAATCGACCTATCCATGAGGTGTGAAAGGGCGGCAGGGAGGTCGCCCCACGGGAGGACATCATGAAGAAGCTACTGACCGGGTCGGCTCTGGCCCTGATCGCGTCCACAGGCGCATCCTTCGCGCAGGAGGATGTATCCGCCTGCCTCATCACCAAGACCGAGACCAATCCGTTCTTCGTCAAGATGCGCGAAGGCGCGGAGGCGAAGGCCGAGGAGCTCGGCATCGAGCTGAACTCCTATGCCGGTCAGATCGACGGCGACCATGAAAGCCAGGTCGCGGCGATCGAGACCTGCATCGCCAACGGCGCGAGCGGTATCCTGATCACCGCCTCCGACACCGCCGCGATCGTCGACCCGGTGCAGCAAGCGCGGGATGCGGGCCTCTTGGTCATCGCGCTCGACACGCCGCTTGAGCCCGCCGATGCGGCTGACGCCACCTTCGCGACGGACAACTTCCTCGCCGGTGAGCTGATTGGCCAGTATGCTGCGGCCTCGCTCGATGATGCCGCGGCGGATGCCAAGATCGCCATGCTCGACCTCGCCATCAGCCAGCCCTCCGTCGGCGTGCTGCGGGACCAGGGCTTCCTGTCGGGCTTCGGCATCGACACGATGGACGAGAACATGTGGGGCGACGAGGAAGACGAGCGGATCATCTGCAACGAAGTCACCGCCGGCAACGAAGAGGGCGGCCGTACCGCCATGGAGAACTGCCTGGCGATCGATCCCGAGATCAACGTCGTCTACACGATCAACGAGCCGGCCGCAGCCGGTGCCTATGAGGCACTTTCCGCCGTGGGCCGCGAGAATGACGTGATGATCCTCTCCGTCGATGGCGGCTGTCCCGGCGTGCAGAACGTCGCCGATGGCGTTATCGCGGCCACCTCGCAGCAATACCCGCTGCAGATGGCGTCCCTCGGTATCGAGGCCATCGCGCAATATGCCGAAGAGGGCACGCTGCCCGAGAACACCGAAGGCAAGGACTTCTACGACACGGGCGTCGCGCTCGTCGCCTCGGAGCCGGTCGAGGGTGTCGATTCGATCTCGGTCGAGGAAGGCCTGGAGCTCTGCTGGGGCTGACCAGCTATCGCCGGTGGCCCGGATGCGTCCGGGCCCCGGCCTACCCCATGCCGACATGAGGTATGAGACCATGACGGGGGCGCGTGTCGCCCGGGCCCCCGCACACGCAACGGCGTATCCTGCCCGATGCGCCCTCCGAGGGAGGAAGAGCACATGGCCGGATCGGAATATGAAAGCTCGCTGAAGGACGCCTCGCAGGACGTCGCCAAGTTCGACGACGACGGCAAGGGCGTTGTCGGCAAGATCCAGCACGCGCTGCATGTCACGCCGGCGCTTGTCCCGCTGATCGTGCTCGTCACCGCAATCGTGATTTTCGGCCTCGTCCTCGGTGAGCGGTTCTTTTCGCCGAGCACCCTGACGCTGATCCTGCAGCAGGTGCAGATCGTCGGTGTTCTGGCCGCGGCGCAATCGCTGATCATCCTGACCGCGGGCATCGATCTCTCGGTCGGCGCGATAGCGGTCCTGAGCTCGGTCATCATGGGCCAGTTCACGTTCCGATACGGGATACCGCCCGCGATCTCCATCGCGCTCGGGCTTGCCATCGGCACGGGCATCGGCGCGATCTCGGGCTGGCTCGTCAGCCGCGTGAAGCTGCCGCCGTTCATCGTCACGCTCGGCATGTGGCAGATCGTGCTGGCGGCGAACTATCTGTATTCGCAGAACGAGACGATCCGGAGCCAGGATTTGCGCGAAGAGGCTCCGATCCTGCAGCTCATGGGCACGACAATCGAGTGGGGCGGAGCGCGGTTCACGCTCGGCGTTGTTACGATGATCCTTCTCGTTGTGATCCTGGCCTATTGTCTGCGCTCGACAGCATGGGGCCGCCACGTCTACGCGGTCGGCGACGATCCCGACGCGGCCTCGCTCGCGGGCGTCGACCGGCACAAGACCTTGATGAGCGTCTATATGCTCGCGGGGTTCATCTGCGGGATCGCGGGCTGGGTGATGATCGGCCGTTTCGGCTCGGTCTCGCCCTCGGCATCGACGGGCACGATCGGCAACATCCAATCCATCACCGCGGTGGTGATCGGGGGGATATCGCTCTTTGGCGGGCGCGGCTCGATCTACGGGGCCTTCTTCGGCGCGCTGATCGTGGGCGTCTTCGAGCTTGGCCTGCGGATGGCCGGAGCCAACGCGCAATGGACTTACCTTCTCATCGGGGCACTCATCATCGGCGCGGTCGCTGTCGACCAGTGGATCCGGAAGGTGACGACATGAGCAAGCGCCCAACCACGCTCTTGCACGCATCAATGCTGCCCTCGGCCCGAAAGGTGACGACATGACCGAACCCATGCTCAAGGCACGCAACCTCGTGAAGCGCTTCGGCAAGGTCGTTGCCATCGATCATTGCGACTTCGACCTTTACCCTGGCGAAATCCTTGCGGTGATCGGCGACAACGGGGCCGGAAAGTCGACTCTGGTGAAGGCCGTCTCGGGTGCCGTGGTGCCCGATTCCGGCGAGATCTGGCTCGATGGCAAGAAGGTGCTCTTCCATTCGCCCATCGAAGCGCGCGCGCACGGGATCGAAACCGTCTACCAGACCCTTGCCATGTCGCCTGCGCTGTCGATCGCGGACAACATGTTCATGGGCCGGGAGATCCGCAGGCCCGGCTTTCGCGGCAAATGGCTGCGCCAGCTCGACAAGCCGAAGATGGAGCAGATCGCCCGCGAGAAGCTGAACGATCTTGGCCTGATGACGATCCAGAACATCAACCAGGCGGTCGAGACGCTGTCCGGCGGTCAGCGGCAGGGCGTGGCCGTGGCCCGCGCCGCCGCCTTCGGCTCGAAGGTCATCATCCTCGACGAGCCCACCGCGGCGCTTGGCGTGAAGGAAAGCCGCAAGGTGCTCGAGCTGATCCTCGACGTGCGAAGCCGGGGCATTCCGATCATCCTGATCTCGCACAACATGCCGCATGTCTTCGAACTGGCGGACCGGATTCACGTCCATCGTCTTGGCAAGCGGCTCTGCGTGATCGATCCCAAGGAACATTCGATGTCCGACGCTGTGGCCTACATGACCGGCGCGAAGGTGCCGGAGGGCGTGGCGGCCTGACAGCCGGGCAGGGCGCAGAGCCGACCGCTTCCTTGACTTGAGGCTGCGCTTGGTCCCGGGTGATCCCGCCGCGTCTTGACCCGAACGAGGGAGTGTGAGCACGTGGCCGTCGATGGTTCTCGATGGCCTTCGGGCCAAGGGATGAGAAAGGGAACACGGTGCGGCACCACTCGCCAAATCCGTGACTGCCCCCGCAACTGTGAGCGGAGAGCGCGTTCGATGTCGCCACTGGGCCACCACGGGCCCGGGAAGGTTCGAACAAGCAATGACCCGCGAGTCAGGAGACCTGCCATCTCCGGAGCGCATCAGCGTTTCGCAGCCACCTTCAACCCGGGCGGGGCGTCTCGGGACGGAGTGCCAGAGATGGACCTGACAGGGACGATTACATCGCCGGTATCCCGATTGCCCTGCCGCTTTGCGCGGAGGGCGCGATGTTTCTCGAATACACGATTTCACAACTCGACATAGGACCCATGCCGCCTGACCGAGCGGACGAGATGGGACATCTCGGTTTCCTGCAATGGCTGGGCGCCTTGCCGGGCGAGCGCAGCTTCGCACAAGAGGCCGAGCGGGCGTTGGTGCTGTCCCTGCCGGCGGCCGGATATTCGCCTGCGCTTGCAGTGTTTTGCGATCTCGTCTCGCGCGCTGTGGCCGCGTCACCGGCACCGCTGACATTGCGGCTGCCGCAGGCGACGCGGCGCGGCGGAGCGCGTGCCCGACGGGTGACGCCTTGACTGCTCAAGCGGCCGCGGGCCTCGAACTCGAAGGCGTGTCCTGGACGCTGAAGAAAGGCACGAGTCCGATCCTGATGGAGACGACCTTGGCGCTGAAGCCGGGGCGCGTCCTGGGCATCGTCGGCCCGAACGGCGCCGGTAAAACGACGCTCCTGCGCCTGCTCTATCGCTATTATCGACCGACGAGCGGACATGTCTGGCTCGATGGCGAGGACATCTGGCGCATGTCCGCGCGGAACGTGGCGCGGAAGGTCGCGGCAGTGCTTCAGGAACAGCCGACGGACTTCGCGCTCACGGTGCGCGAAATCGTGGCTCTGGGACGCACGCCGCACCGCTCCGGCTTCGGCGGTTTTGGCGGTGCGCGCGATGCAGAGATCGTCGAGGGCGCGCTCGACCGCCTCGCGCTGCGCGGGTTTGCCGACCGTCATCTCGGCACCTTGTCGGGCGGAGAGCGTCAGCGGGTCATGGTGGCTCGCGCGCTGGCACAGGAGCCGGGCCTTCTGATCCTCGACGAGCCGACGAATCATCTCGATATCCGCCACCAGCTCGAAGTGCTTCGGCTGATCCGCGACCTGCCGCTCACCATCGTCACGTCGCTGCACGATCTCAACATGGCCGCGGGCGTCTGCGATGACGTGCTGCTCCTCAAATCGGGCCGCACCCTCGGGTTCGGCCCGCCCCACACAGTGCTCTGCGAAGCATCTGTCTCTCGCGCATTCGACGTCGACGCGCGCCGCGATCATTTGAGCCTGAGCGCAACGGACCACCTCACCTTTCACCTGCAAGAAGAATGACCGATATGATAAAGTCCCTCACTTTCGGGGCCGGCGCCCTGATGCTCGGCGCTGGCATGGCGAGTGCTGAAACCACCGTGAAAAGTTGCGACCGCACGGTCACCTTCGACGCGCCGCCTCAGCGGGCGGTCGCGAACGACGTGAACCTGACCGAAATGATGCTCGTGCTCGGTCTGGCTGATCGCATGGTCGGCTATACCGGCATTTCCGGCTGGAAGACGCTCGACGAGGACATGCGCGCGGGCGTCGAGGAACTGCCGGAACTCTCCGCGAAATACCCCTCCAAAGAGGTGCTGGTTGGCGCCGACGCGGATTTCTTTTTCGCGGGTTGGAATTACGGCATGAAGGTCGGCGGCGAAGTGACGCCCGACACGCTCGAGCCTTTCGGGATCAAGGTCTACGAATTATCCGAATCCTGCGCGCATATCATGAAGACGGAAAAGGCGAGCATCGAGGACATGTATGATGACCTCGTGAACCTCGGTCGGATCTTCCAGGTCGAAGAGCGGGCGACGGAGCTGGTCGAAGGGTATCGGGCGGAACTGGCCCAGTTCAGCGAAGGGCTTGGGGAGGGGGAGCCGCCGCGCGTCTTCGTCTACGACAGCGGCGAGGACACACCCTTTACCGCGGGCCGCTACGGGATGCCGACCGCGCTCATCGAAGCGGCAGGCGGCCGCAATATCATGGACGATTTCGAAAAGAGCTGGGCCACTGTGACCTGGGAAGAAGTTGTTGAGCGCAACCCCGAAGTAATCGTGATCGTCAATTACGGCGAGGTCACAGCGGAGCAGAAACGAGAATTCATGCGCTCGAACCCGGCCTTCGCGGATCTCGACGCGGTGAAGGCTGATCGCTTCGTGACGCTCGAATACGTTGAAGCAACGCCGGGACCGCGCAACATCAAGGCGGTCAAAACGCTCGCAGAGGCGTTCAGGGGCGAGTGAGGTGACGGTCGAGAGCACGACACCGGTCCCGAAACGACGGACCCTCAAGGCGCTGCCGGTCCTCGCGGCTGGTGGGATCGCGGTCCTCTTGGCCTCATTGTCGATGGCCGTTTCCGTGGGCGCCGTTTCTGTATCCGCGGGAACGGTCTGGGGTGTCCTTCTCAACAAGCTCATGCCAGGCATGATCGAGGCGACCTGGTCGCAAGGGCGCGAAGCCATCGTCTGGGACATCCGCTTTCCGCGCGCGCTTCTGGCGATGATGGTCGGGGCCGGGCTCGGCCTTGTGGGGGCGAGCTTGCAAGCGGTGACCCGCAACCCGCTCGCCGATCCGCATCTTCTGGGGATCTCGTCAGGCGGTGCCTTCGGCGCGATCCTCGCGCTTTTGCACACAGGCTTGTTCCTAGGTCTTCTGACCGTGCCGCTCTTTGCGTTTTTCGGTGCCCTCATGGCGACGGGACTCGTCCTTGGCGTCTCCCGGATTGCCGATGCGACGAGTGCTGACCGGCTGGTGCTGGCCGGTGTCGCGGTGTCCTTCATCGTGATGGCCGCGGCGAACCTTCTGATCTTCCTCGGTGATCCGCGCGCCTCGCATACGGTGGTCTTCTGGATGCTCGGAGGGCTTGGCCTCGCGCGATGGGACCAACTGATCTATCCTCTGGTGATCCTTGTGGCATCCGGCGGCTGGCTTCTCTCACGCGCGGGCGCGCTCAACGCGATGACGGTGGGCGACGAGACAGCTTCGACCCTCGGTATTCCGGTCGCACGGTTTCGTCTTCTCGTCTTCGCGGTTGGTGCGCTTATCACAGGGGTCATGGTCGCGTTCTCGGGGATCATTGGCTTCGTCGGGCTGATGGTCCCGCATATCGTTCGGATGCTTGTCGGCGGCGATTATCGCCGCGTTCTGCCCGCCTCGGCCGTGGTCGGCGCGATTTTCCTTCTCTGGACGGATGTCGTCGCACGCACGGCGATGGCTCCCGAGGATATTCCGATCGGGGTCATCACGGGCCTGATCGGAGGGCTGTTCTTCATCTGGTTGCTGGGTCGGCGCAGATAGCCTCGCCCTTGTCGAGCACGTCAGACGACTCGACATATCCGCTGCTAGGCTAGCTTGTCGGTCATCACAGAGAATGAAGGATGATCCATGACACTTTTACGCGCCTCGACCGCCGCATTCATCGCTGCCTTGGCAGCCCCCGCTTTCGCCGCGACCCAGGACGAGCTGCAAGAGGCGCTTGTCGGCAACACGTTCCAAGGCGACATGGGCGGCGGCGGCTATTCCAGCTATTTCGCTGAAGACGGCACCTATTACGATACCTCGACATCCGGCGAGTACGAGATCACCGACGAGGGCGTGTGCTATCCCGGCACCGACTTCGGCTGCTACCAAGCAGAGATCGACGGCACGTCCCTCGAATGGATGAAAGACGGCGAAAGCGCCGGGACGGGCGAGATCCTGGAAGGCGACGCGCTCGAGCTGATGTCTAACTGAGAAGGCCGCGCGGCTGGCAGCGCGATCACTGCCGGCCGCCGCTACTCCACCTTCACGACGGACGCGTAATGCTCGCGTGCGACGCGGCGCGCGACCTCCAAGATCGCGTCGATCAGCGCGCCGTGTGCTGACCGGCGTCTCCACGCGAGACCCACCGACCGAACGACGCGATCCCGCCGAAAGGGCAGGATCGAGACGTCGCCGTCCTCGACCGCAACTTCGGAATGAACGTAGAGGGCAGGAAGAAAGCTCAGCCCCATATCGAGCGCCGTCATCTGCCGCAGCGCATCCAGGCTGGAGCCCTCGTAATCCTGCCGCAACTCGGCGCCAAGCTCGTCGCACAGGGCCGCGATCTGATCGTGGAGCGGGTAAGTTTCGGCGAGCGCCAAGATGTCCCGCCCGGCGAGATCGGCATCGGTGAGGCTCTCCCGTTCCGCCAGCGGGTGATCCTGCGCAACGGCAAGTTTCAAAGGCTCTCGGAACAGCCGCCGGATCTGTATGTCGGCCGACCGGACCGGAAGTTGCGTCAGGATCAGATCGTGACGTCCTGCGATCAGCTCCTCATGGAGGACCGCGGGCGGCGCGTCGCGCACGATGACCTTCAGGCCCGGATGATCCCGATGCAGGCGGCGCATCACGCGCGGGAGGAAATACGGGCCGATCGTGGGGGTCGAGCCCATCCGGATCGTGCCCGCAATCCCGTCGCGAACATCGACCGCCGAGCCGCGCAGAACCTCGACCTCGGCCAGGACCTTCCGTGCCTGCGCGAGCACCGTCCGCCCGCTCGGTGTCAGGACGGCACCCCGCTGCCCGCGCTCCACGAGTTCGAGACCGAGCGCGCCTTCGAGCCCGAGAATCTGCTGGCTGAGCGAGGGCTGGCTGATGCCGACACGTTCGGCGGCTCGGCGGTAATGCTTCGTGTCGGCGAGCGCGACGAAGTAGATGAGCTGCTTCAGGGTGATGTCGCCGCGCATGAACAGATCCTGCTGAATGCTTGCATGAATATCGGTTTTTCCGATCAAGCCTTCAAGTCGTGGCGCCGATTGCGGCCCAATCGCGCAACGCCGCGTCCATTCAATAGGTAAAGCCTATCGAACAATCTGCGGCGGCTGTCTTTTGGCGGATCGTTGCGTCCCCAGATCTCTAGGGCGGCACAGAGCCGCGCCCTGTCCATCACGCATACAAGGAGACATGAGATGACACCGTCTGCCCGGCTCAAGCCGTTCTCGATCGAGGCTAGGCTCGCGACCCTGCAGAAGCGGCACCGTGAGCTTGAGGATCGGATCGCCTCTGAACGCCAGCGTCCGGCACCATGCAGCGTGGTGCTCCAGAAGCTCAAACGCCGCAAGCTGGGCGTGAAGGATGAGATGGTGCATTTCGACGGGGTGTTGAGAACTCTCGACATCCAGACCGATACGCAACCCAGAGCGTAAGGAGGCATCATGTTCTTTCGCTTCCTTTATCTCAACAGCGTTTCGAGCCGGATGCACAGCACGGACCTCTCGGACATGAAAAGCGCCATTCTCGAGGAAGAAGACCAGGATGGCCCGGATGGCGGTTCTGCGGATTGTTCAGTCCACCCGACGCAATGGCCGGAATCATGCGGGTCGCAAGCGGGACTCCGGTCGGTCCACGCCTCGTAGCCTCAACACTCAGTTGTGTGTGATACGTCCCAGTCGTCGCCGTAGCCGCAGAAGATCGGTCGCGGCGGCGTTTTTTGATCCACGCTCCGCGTGATTTCGCCTGCTCGATGGTGCGGTGCGCCGGGAAGGGTTGCCTCATCCAAATACCATGCGTAGACGTTACGATATAACGTAGTAACGTGAGGCCTAGATGACCCAGATTGAGCCAAAGCTGCCCGTGACCGTCCTTTCCGGCTTTCTCGGTGCAGGGAAGACCACGCTCCTGAATCGTGTCCTGAACAACCGCGACGGGCGGCGCGTTGCCGTCATCGTGAACGACATGTCGGAGGTGAACATCGACGCGGATCTCGTGCGCGACGGCGGCGCCAATCTAAGCCATACCGACGAGACGCTGGTCGAGATGAGCAATGGCTGCATCTGCTGCACGCTGCGCGACGATCTTCTGGACGAGGTGCGCCGCCTCGCGGGCGAGGGTCGGTTCGACTACCTGCTGATCGAGTCGACGGGCATCTCGGAGCCCTTGCCTGTCGCCGCGACCTTCGATTTCCGGGACGAACATGGCGACAGCCTCTCGGATGTCGCGAAGCTCGACACGATGGTGACCGTGGTCGATGCGGTGAACCTCTTGAACGATTATTCGAGCCACGACTTCCTGCGGGATCGCGGCGAGACGATGGGAGAGGCGGACGAACGGACGCTCGTGCATCTTCTGACCGACCAGATCGAGTTCGCCGACGTCGTTGTCCTGAACAAGATCAGCGATGCCGGCCCCGAGCGGACGGATGCCGCGCGCAAGATCATCCGCAGTCTCAACGCCGATGCGCGCATTATCGAGACAAACCATTCCGATGTGCCGGCGGATGCGATCCTCGATACGGGCCTTTTCGATTTCGAGAAGGCGCATGAACATCCGATGTGGGCGAAGGAGCTCTACGGCTTTGCCGACCATGTGCCCGAGACGGAGGAATATGGTGTCGCCTCCTTCGTCTACCGGGCGCGGCGGCCCTTCGTGCCGGAGCGGATCATGGCCGTTCTCAACGCCGAAATGCCCGGCGTCATCCGCGCCAAGGGACATTTCTGGATCGCCACCCGTCCCGACTGGGTGGCCGAGTTCTCGCTGGCCGGTGCATTGTCGAGCGTCACGCCGCTGGGCACCTGGTGGGCGTCCGTGCCGAAAGAGCGCTGGCCCACCCATGACAGCGCGCGGAGCTATCTCGCGGCGCACTGGATCGAGCCGTGGGGCGACCGGCGGCAAGAGATCGTCTTCATCGGGTCCGGGATCGATTGGCCGACCCTGAAAGCGCGGCTCGACGCGGCGCTGGTCCCCGAGGCCCAGGCGGCAGGCCCCGAGGCGCTGCCCGACTTTCCCGATCCATTCCCGGCATGGCGACGCGCGAAGGCCGCGGCATGAACCTCGAGCGTGAGATCGTGAGGGATGCGGCGATCGGCGTCGGGGTCTCGCGGCAGCCCGAAGGTCTGTCGGCCATTCACACGCCCGGCTGCGCTGCGACGATCTGGCACCGCGAGCCGATGTCCGCGTTCCAGAACTGGATCGATACGGTCTCGCCGGAGCTGCTGCCGCGCGCTCGGCTGATCCTTCGTCCCGAGGCGGTGCGTGCGGCAGTCGACCAGGTCTGCGCGTCCCAATCCATGCCGGCAGGTGGCCATCGGGACCGGCTGGTCGACGATATCGCCGCGCTGGCCGACATCTTCGCCGGAATGATGAAGTCGACCTGGCTGCGCCTGAGGCTCGAGCCAGTCACGACGGATGCCTGTCGCCGCTTTCATGTCGACGCGATGATGGCGCGGCTTGTCTGCACCTATCGCGGGACCGGGACGCAATACGGCATTTCGACTGACGGGGCCGAGCCAAGGAAGGTCTTCACCGTGCCGACAGGCTCTCCCATCGTGCTGCGCGGCTCGCTCTGGACGGGCGAGCCACGCACCGGGCTCTTGCATCGCTCACCGCCGATCGTGGGCACAGGCGAGACGCGTCTCGTGCTCGTGCTCGATCCCGTCACGGAGCCGGAGGACGAAGTATGAGGCATAATCTCTCCTCCAGCCTGCGCCGGACGCGGCGGACCGGCAACCCGATGGAGCGGTTCGACGCGTTGCCCGCGCCCCTCAGGGCATGGCTCCGGCAGGCCGCGCTGCCCTGGTCGCCGCGTTCGTGCGAGCGGCTCTGGCGGCGCGCGCTTCGCGACGGTGCGACCACCGAGGCAATCCTGGACAGGTTGAACCGAGCCGAGGCTGGAATGTTGCATCGGGACCGCTCGACGCTTTTTCCGGAACCCAATGGCGCGTCACCGCAGGATGCACCGGCATGATCCGTCCTGCCTCGCAAAAGCTTTGCAATGCCAGACACACTCCGACAACACTGACACCGAAAAGGACACCCATGACACGGACCCTGACTTCTTTCGCCGCGATCTGCCTCGCGTTGCCCGCCGCCGCTCAGGAGACGCGCGACCTCGACGCGCATGAACACGGTGTCTCCACCGTGGAGATCGCGCTGGAAAACGGCATGCTCCAGATCGACCTCCTGTCGCCAGGCGTCGATATCGTGGGCTTCGAGTACGAAGCCAGCACGCCCGAGGACAAGGACGCCGTTGAAGCCGCGATCCGGCAGTTCCTCGACCCCGAGAGTATCATGAAGCTCCCGGATGCCGCCGGGTGCCGCCTGACCGAGGTGCTGGCGCATCTTCACACAGGCGATCACGACCATGTCGAAGGTGACCACGACCACGACCATGACCACGCAGAGGATGAGGATCACGACCACGCCGAAGATGAGAACGGCGGTCACAGCGAGTTCCACGCAAGCTACGCCTTTGCCTGCGAGGACGAGGCTGCGCTGACCACGATCGGCTTCCCCTTCTTCGAGCTGTTCGGCAATGCCCGCGAGATCGAGGTGCAATATGTCACCGCAAGCGGGGCAGGGGCCGCTGAACTCGCACCTGACGCCGCTGAACTGACGCTGGAGTAAGGATGGCTGCACCGGCCCTGGCGCTGCGCGACGTCACGTTCCATTGGCCTGGACGCGACACGTTCGGCCTCCGGGTGCCGGACTTCCAGCTCGCGGCCGGGGAAAGCGTTCTGCTTCTGGGGGAAAGCGGCTCGGGCAAGTCGACGCTCTTGTCGCTCATCTGCGGGATCGTGACACCGGATGCAGGCGAGATCCAAATCGCCGAGACGCGATTGTCGGGCCTGCGGGCAGGGGCGCGCGACCGGCTCCGGGCAGAGCGGATCGGGGTCATCTTCCAGCAATTCAACTTGCTGCCCTATGCGAGCGTCTCCGACAACATCCTGCTTCCGCTACGCTTTGCGCCCGAGCGGCGCGGCCGGTCGGAGCAGGGTGATGCGGCGCGGCTCTGCTCTGCGCTGGGTCTGCCCGATGACGTCCTTCAGGCCAAGGCCGGGCGCTTGTCTGTCGGACAACAGCAGCGCGTTGCGGTGGCGCGTGCGCTGATCGGACAGCCGCCGCTCATCGTCGCGGACGAGCCGACTTCGGCGCTCGATGCCGCGACGCAGGACGGGTTCATGGGGCTTCTCTTCGATCAGCTTGCGGCGACGGGATCGTCGCTTCTGATGGTGAGCCATGACGAACGGCTGGGCGCACGGTTCGACCGGGTCGTGCGCGTCGAGGACATTCTGCTCAGAGAAAGCCGCGCGGCATGATCCTTCGGCTTGCCTTTGCCTCGCTCATGGCGCGGGCCCTGACCGTGGGCATGACGATCCTCGCCATCGCCTTGTCGGTCGCCCTCTTTCTCGCCGTGGAAAAGGTGCGGACCGGCGCAAAGGCGAGCTTCGCCGACACGATTTCGGGCACCGACCTCATCGTCGGGGCGCGGTCGGGATCGGTGCAGCTTTTGCTCTACTCGGTTTTCCGCATCGGCAATGCGACCAACAATATCAGCTGGGAAAGCTATCGGGACATCGCGAGTCGCGATGAGATCGACTGGATCGTGCCGATCTCGCTTGGCGACAGCCACCGCCAGTTCCGCGTCATGGGCACGACAAGCGGCTTTTTCGAGCATTACCGCTATCGCGGCGGACGTATGCTCGAGATCGGGCAGGGCCACGGTCTCGACGATCTCTATGATGCCGTGATCGGCGCGGAGGTTGCCGCGACGCTGGGCTACGATGTCGGCGATCCGATCATCGTCTCGCATGGGGTCGCGTCCTTTACACACCACGACGATCAGCCATTCCGTGTCGCGGGTATCGTGGAGCGCACCGGAACGCCGGTAGACCGCACGGTGATCGTCAGTCTTGAGGCGATCGAGGCGATCCATGTCGATTGGCAGACCGGTGCGCGCACGCCCGGAGCGCCGACGCCCGTAGACGACATCCGGCAGATGGACCTGACGCCCGACGCCGTCACCGCCGCATTGATCGGAATGAACTCACGGCTGCAGATCTTCGGGCTGCAACGCTGGATCAACACCTATCCCGAAGAGCCACTCCTTGCGATCCTGCCCGGTGTCGCCCTGCAGGAACTCTGGCAGATTGTCGGAATCGCCGAAAGGGCGCTGATCGGGGTCTCGGTCATGGTCGTCGTCACGGCGCTTCTAGGGATGATGGCGATGATCTTCTCCTCGCTCAATGAGCGGCGGCGCGAGATGGCGATCTGGCGCGCGATGGGGGCGAGGCCGGTGACGATCCTCGGGCTTCTCGTTCTCGAAGCGGCGCTGATGGCCGCGCTCGGTGCGACGCTCGGGATGGTGATCCTGTATGGCGGTCTGGTGGTGGCGCAGCCGTGGATCGACGCCGCCTACGGCTTGTGGCTGCCGATCTCGGTCCCGAGCGCGCGGGAACTGGTCGTTCTCGCGCTTGTGATCGGTGCGGCGGCCCTCGCGAGCCTCCTGCCGGCGCTGAGGGCCTACCGCCTGTCGTTGGCCGATGGCATGATGGTACGGACATGACCGCGTACACTCCCTCCCGGCGAGATATCCTCGCTTTTGCCGCCGCGTCCCTCGTGCCGCGTCAAGCCTTCGCTCGGTCCTATCTCGAGCTGGAATGGGACGATTTGATGCCGCGTGGCGTGCCCTATGGCCAGATCATCGGACCCGGCCGGATCGACGAGGAAAACGATCTCTGGAATCCCGAATACGACGCGAACGGACAGAGGTTGAACATGGCGCTCGACGGCAAGCGCGTGGAACTGCCGGGTTTCGTTCTGCCCTTCGAGATGACGGTCGAAGGCGTGACCAACTTCATGCTGGTCCCCTATGTCGGCGCCTGCATTCACACGCCGCCGCCGCCCCCTAATCAGCTCGTCTTTGTCTCCACCCGCGAGCCCTGGCCGAACGACAAGCTCTGGGAGCCGGTGCTGGCTGCCGGGCGTCTTTCGGCAAAACCGTTGACCACTCTGGTCGCGGACGCGGGCTACCAGATGGACGCCGAGCGCATCAAAGTCCTGACATGGTGAGCGGATCCCTGTCGCGGCGTGGGGTCCTTATCGGCGTCTCCGTGACGTTGCTCGGAGCGATGGCCCGCGCCGAGCCCGTGCGCGATCTGGCTTGGAGGGATCTCTTGCCCGAAGGTGATATGTCACCGCCGGGCGAGATCCGCAGTCTTTTGCCGCATGACGAAGGCGCGATGGCTGCGCGTCAGCCGCCATCCTCCGGCGTGCGATACGACTGGAACGGCCAGATCGTGCGGATGTCGGGCTATGTCGTGCCGCTCGAATACCGAGGAACCGGGATAACGGAGTTCATTCTGGTTCCTTATGTGGGCGCTTGTATCCACGTGCCGCCGCCGCCCGCCAACCAGCTTGTCTTCGTGACGACCGAGACGCCTTATGACGTATCGGGGCTCTTCGATCCGGTGACCGTGACGGGTGTGTTCGGAACTGCGAGCAGGACCACGCAACTTGCGGAGATCGGATATGTGCTGGCTGGAGCCGAGATCCGGCGGTTCGGATAGGACACGGTTCGCCGCCGATATCCACGCGGCTGGACCTTGGCGGTTTGCCGAACGCCGCTTGAAAAGTCCGCCGGCTCTATTCGGCCGCGTGGACAGCGTAGCTCGCCGCCTCGGCGGCGTCTGTCAGCGCACAGTCGAAAACCACGTCTGATCCCAATGAGTAGACACGCGTCTCCGGGCGCAATGCATCAGCCAGTGTCTGCGTCGGATTGGACATCGTGAGACTCTGTTGGCCCGCTCCGATCAAGAGCGGAGCAATCGCGACTTGAAGCCGCGTCAGGTAGCCGGCCTCGAGGAAGCGGGAAATGGTTATGCCGCCGCCCTCGATCATGACCGAGGACAAACCCTTCTCCTGCAACGCCTCCAGAATGGATTGCGGATCGAGCACCCCGTCACGCGTTCCCAGATGAATCACCTCGACATCGTCGGCGCGCGGGCGATCGACGGATTGAATGATGATGCGCCGCGTGCCAGTGCCATCGTCCTGCAACAGTGGCGCATCGTCCGGCAAGCGGCCCGTCGGGTCGATCACGATGCGCGCGGGATTACGGCCGGGACAAAGCCGGACCGTCATCCGCGGCGTGTCGTGCAGCGCGGTTTTCACGCCAATCACGATCCCATCGACCAGCGCCCGCATGCGATGCAGGTGAGTCAGCCCGTCCGGTCCCGAGACATCGCGCGCATCGCCGGTGACCGTTGCAATTCGCCCGTCGAGCGACTGGCCGATTTGTGCGACCGCCACCGGCCCGAGGTCCCGGCGCGCCAACGGGCCGTAGAGCGCGAGCGCCGCCGCCTCGGACGGGCTCCACTGCCCGCAGCACGTGCAGGACAGGCCCTGGCGCACGGCCAGCAACCGTTCCCAGACGCGGGCGCTCACATCAATCGGCTCCATGTCTACTCTCCTCTTCTGTCCATTGGCTGGGCAGCGCCAAGATGTCGTCATGGCCGATGACGCAAGCCGAACCGCGCGCGGACCAAATTCGCCGCTGGCTCCACTCCTCGGCCTGAGTGAACCCCGCCTCTCCGGCTGCTTGAGCAATGCCCTCTACCAGTGCGACCTGAAGAGCTTCCTCTCCGGCGCCAAGCTGCCAAGGACTTTTGGCGCGGTGGATCGCGAAGCCCTGTTTGGAAAGTGTCGAGGCCGTGCTCGACGCAGCCTGTGGCCCGAGCGCCGGGCCCAACCCCTTGTCGCCGCACTGATGACGATTGAACGCGGCCGTAGCCTCTTCGTCTCCGGGCAAAGCCGGTTCCCAACTCATGGCGCCATCATAGGACAACGCTGCATAGAAGGGCACCGACAGCAGCGCTGCGAGCTCATCTATCCACGCCTTCGGCATCAAATCGAGCAGCGCCGATGCCGTAACGAGCGTCACCCCGTCGAGTGGCAGCCCGTCAAGCTCTGCGAGCTCTCTCTGATCTATGCGGGCCTTCGGTCCTGCGCTGCGCGCGGCATGCTCCAAGAGGTCGGGGTCGTGATCCACGAGATACCAGCGGGTATGGTCGGGCAGGAACTTCGACATCGCCCGCACGGTCGATCCCGTGCCGCACCCGAGATCCAGGATCACAGGATCGGGCCCCGCTGCCGCTGCGGCCCGGCGCAACAGATCTGCATCTCGCGCGGCATGGTCAGCCGGTTCACGCAAGGCCAGCCAGTCAGCGGAAAACCCCATATCAGATCACGCCCTCGTACCACGCGCGCGCCACGTGGCTTTCATGCAGGAGGATCCGCAATTTCTTGACCCGGCCTTTGTCCTGCAGATCCCCGTCGCGGACGGCCTTGGCCATCTGGTCGAAGATATGCTTGCACAAAAACTCTGTCGTCGTGAACTTTCCTTTGAACTCAGGAACTTGGTCCAGGTTCTGATAGCGCAGCGGATTGAGCGTGGCGGTCAGCGCCTCCGTGGCAAGGCCGATATCGACGACGAGGCCGTGCTCATCGATGTCTTCGGTGTAGAAAGCTGCATCGACCGTGAAGGTCGCCCCGTGCATGCCCTGTGCGGGCCCGAATACGGGCGAAGGAAGCGAGTGGCCGATCATGATGTGGTCGCGGACTTCGACGGCGAACATGGAAACCTCAATGTGAATTGTAGCGGATACGGTGGCAGAGCGTGTCGGGATCGCGAAGGATCTCGCCATAGCGCTCGGGTAGTTCTTCAAAGGACGTCTCGTCCGATATCAACGCATCGAGCGCCGGATCGCACAGAAGCGAGAGCGCCTTTTGCATGCGGCGCGCATGGCTCCAACGCGGCCGGCGGGCAGGCGGCAGATGACCTACCTGCGAACTGACGAGGCGTAGCCGGCGGCTATGAAAGGCCCCGCCGAGGAACACGGGCGTCGGTCCCGTGCCGTGCCAACTGGCCTCGACAACGGTGGCATCCTGTCCCGCACTCTCCAGTGCCAGGGTCAACCCGTCTGCGTTGGCGGTGGTGTTGATCACCACGTCACACGCGCCGGGCGCGTGATCAGACGTTGCAAAGGCGCAGCCCATTTCCTCGGCCAGTTTTGCCCGGTCGGACAGCCGGTCGACGAGGGTGACGTCGGCCCCGGGCAGGTGCCGCGCAAGATACCCTGTCAGCGCGCCGATCACACCCGCGCCGATGACCGCGATCCGGTCACCCGCGCCGGCCCCGCTGTCCCAGAGCACGTTCAGGGCTGTTTCCATATTCGCCCCGAGAACCGCCCGCTCGGGCGGAAGTGCGTCCGGCAGGCGCGTCAACATATCGTCTGCCATGCAAAATCGAGCCTGATGCGGATGCAGCGCGAAGACCGTCTCGCCAGCGCGTCGGCCGTCGGAAATTCGGCCCACGGCGCAATAGCCGTATTTGACGGGAAACGGGAATGTCCCCTCCTGCGCCGGCGCGCGCATCGTCTCATACTCGCTCTCGGGCACGCGGCCCTCGAAGACCAGCCGTTCAGTACCGCGGCTGATCCCGGAGAATAACGTTTCGACCGGCACGCCGTCGCCAAGCGCGCCCGGACGCGCCTCGACTGCAGACGGGCCGACACACCAAAGCGCAGGCGCGCTCATGGCAGCAGGTGTCCCGACTTGGCCGCCTTCGTGGCGAGGTATCGTTCATTGCAGTCGGTATGACCCACGTGCAGCGGAACCCGTTCCACGACCTCGATCCCATGCGCAGACAGAATGGCGATCTTGGCGGGATTGTTCGTCATGAGCCGGATTTGCCGGATACCCATACGATGCAGGATCGTTGCCCCCGCGCGGAAATCGCGCTCATCGTCTTCGAAACCGAGCCAGTGATTGGCCTCTACGGTGTCGAGCCCCGCCTCCTGAAGCCCGTAGGCGCGCATCTTGTTGGCGAGGCCGATGCCCCTGCCTTCCTGGTTGAGATAGAGAATTACCCCTCCGGCGTCGTCGGACATGGCCTGCATCGCGCCGCGCAGTTGCGGCCCGCAATCGCACTTCTTGCTCCCCAGAACATCGCCGGTGAAGCAGGCCGAGTGCAGCCTGACGGTGACGGGCTTGGACAGATCCGGATTGCCGATCTCGATCGCGTAGTGCTCCTCCGAGCTGTTGCCGGTCTGAAAGACATGCACTCGGCCTGAATCCGAGACTGCCATTGGCAGTTTGGCCAGGCTGACACAGGCCTGCGCCGGCTCTGCCGCGAGGGTCGCGATCACGTCTCGTGCTTGCATGCTGACAAGGCCAAGCTGCGTGATCTGCGGTTCTTGGGCCGACAGGTCCACCACAAGCGCCGCGGGCAGAACCTGTTCGGATTTCGCGAGCAGGATTGCTGCCTCGTGGGCTTCGCGTGCGGGGCCCCCGGGGGTCACGACAGCTTCGGTCGGTGCAGTATCGCCTCTGCCTGCCAGCGCGTGCAGATCCGCGAGGCTGGTCGCACCCTGAAGCGACAAGCGCACCGCACCCGTCGGGGCGGCGCCCGAATACAATCCCAGTGCCGCCGCGCGGCGGCCGGTCACGACCATCTCTGCCTGTCCGAGCCGCAGCATTGCCGCCAGCCGCTCGTCCGTCAGGTTCTCGACCCAAGCGACAAGCGACGCGGATGCCTCGTCGAACAAAACCGCGGACAGCCCGAGCCTCAGATCGCCCCGTAGCCGGGCAACCTGTTCCCCGATCCGCGGCCCGAGCGCAGCGGTATTGGAGTAAAGATCATCGGGCGAGGGGCGAAAAATATTCAATGCGAGTCTCCAATCGCGGCAGCGAGCTCACGTGAAGGTAGGCTTGCGGCGACAGAGACAAGTCAGATGCCGTTTTCTTGAACAAGCATAGAGCCTTAAGCCTTGGCAGGCCGTTTCGCGATGCTAGTTTTCCACGGAATTTCAGGGAAGGGCGCGTTAATGAACCAGTGGCTGGGCTTTGGCCGGTCCTTCGTGATCTACTGCAACCCGCTCGCGATCCGAACGTGGCGCAGGTTCTATCGCTCGCATCTGACGACGGGTGATCTGGTCTTCGATATAGGTGCACATATGGGCACACGCGCCCGCGCCATGCGATCGGCAGGCGCCCGCGTGATCGCTCTTGAGCCACAGATGCCCTTCGCGCGCTTTTTGCGACATACCCTGCCGAAAGACATCACTCTGATCGAGGCTGCGGCGGGTGAAACCGAGACAGAGGCGGAGATGGCCGTCTCGTCGCGACATCCGACGGTCTCATCGCTCACCAACGCGTTCGTAGCTGGTGCGGCCAACACACCGGGCTTCGACCACGTTCGCTGGGATCGGCGCCAGACGGTGCGCGTCGTGACACTGGACGGGCTGATCGCTCAGTTTGGCCACCCTCGATATATCAAGATCGACGTCGAAGGCTTCGAGCTGCAGGTTCTCTCGGGGCTTTCTCAAGCCGTGCCGCTGATTTCGGTGGAGTATCTTCCAGCCTTCCCGGACCTGACGCATGCGGTGATTGACCGACTATCGGCGCTTGGCCCCTACACGTTCAACGCCGTGTCTGGCGAGACGGGCGCTTTCCTCTGGCCCGAATGGCGGCAAGCTTCCGAAGTCAGAGACTGGCTGTCGGGACTGTCACCGACAGAAACCTCAGGCGACCTTTTTGCGCGTCTGGGCTAGGCGCTGACATCGTGATCCGTGCGGCGCAGCACGTCGGCGAAAGAGCCGAATATCGCACCGGGCGCCGCAATCACGTTGCCGTATTCTTCCGGCGTCTCGCCCGGCTTCCATCCCTCGACCCGCGCGCCCGCCTGCCGAAGAAGAACGAGGCCCGCGGCAATGTCCCAAGGTTGCAGGCGCCGTTCCCAGAACCCGTCGAGCCGCCCCGCCGCAACATAGGCCAGATCGAGCGCGGCCGCCCCCATGCGCCGCACACCGGCGCAAAGCGGCATGAGGCGTGCGATGTCGCTTGCGTGTTCGTCAATATGAGGCATTCCGCCGAAAGGAATGCCGGTTCCGAACAGCGCAGCTTCCAGCGATGTGGGCTCGGGCAAGACAAGAGTGGCGTCGTTGAGCGTTGCGGACGGGCCCGGACCGGCCGCGAAGGTCTCTTGTTTGACCGGATCATGCACCACCCCGACACTGAGCCCGGCCTCTGTCTCGAGTGCGATCGACACCGCCCAATGTGGGATGCCGCGAAGAAAATTGGTGGTGCCGTCCAGGGGGTCGACGATCCACCGACGGGCAGAGACCGGACCTGCGCCAGTCTCCTCGCCGAGCCATCCATCCTCGGGCCGGAGCCGGGATAGCCGGGTCTTGAGGTGTCGCTCGGCTTCAAAATCCGCTTCGGACGCGAAATCGCCGGCGCGTTTCCGGGTGATGGACAGGCGGCCTCGGTCGGCCCATTTCTCCAAGAGGATCTCTCCCGCTTCGTTGGCGAGCGTGATGGCGAGGTCGAGATCCGTCATGCTCATGACGGTGTTACCTGCGCCGCGCGCAGGACTTGACCGACGTCGGCCGCTGCATCTGCCCAGCTCGGCAATGCGTCACCAGCCTCTCGGGCCTTCGCGGCCATCGCCGCATGACGCTTGGGGTCCTCAAGAAGCGCCCTTAGTGCCTCGGCAAAGGCAGCCGGGTTCTCTGGTGGGACCAAGGTTCCAGCGTCGCTCGGGACGGTTCCGGGCACCGCCCCGGCTGTCGTCGAGACAATCGGAAGACCGTGGATGAGTGCTTCGTCAAAAACGATGCCGTACCCTTCGTAGCGTGTGGCGAGCGCGAAAAGATGCGCCTCGCTGAAGAATTGCTCCAGTGTCTCGGCGGAGACCCGGCCAGCCAATGTCACACGGCCGTCCAGACCTGCCTTCCCGATCTGCGTCCGAAGCACCGCGTCATGGCCCGGCTCCCACGGGGACCCGACGATCACCGCGCGCCAATCAAGGTCAGTGATTTGAGCAAGCGCTTCGATCAGAACATCATGCCCTTTGCGCGGATGCAGAAGGCCCACCGACAAGACCAGGGGCGGACCTTCGCCTGCCTGCGCTTGCTTCGGCGTTGCGAAAGCCGATCGACCCGGCCGGATCACTGTGATCCGCTGCTCGGCCACGCCGTAGTCCGACGTGAGAACCTGCCGGATATGGGGGCTCGGCACCAGGATATGAAATGCATGTTCCAGATTGGCGCGTTCCGCCGCGTAGAGCCGGCGTGCCTCGGCCTCGGGCAATCCGCTTTCGAGGGAAAGCGGGTGATGCACCAGAGCAATGATCGGCGCCTCGATGGTGGGCAGCATATCGGTTTCAAGAGCTCCGAAGGCCAGGCCGTCGATGATCAGCGGGCAGTCGGACGGGACCTTCGAAAGGGTGGCGATTGCCGCCTCCATGGTGGTCTTGTCAGCAAAGGGGAAGGCGTCGGACAGCGAAATCAACTCCATGTTCCACCCCTCGCTCCGCAAGGCATCGAGCAGGCTGCGATCATAAAGGTAGCCGCCGGTCATGGCTGAAATATCGCCCGGAACCGCGAAGGCGGCGTTCATTAGCATCACTTGAGTGTTCCCGTTGTTGCGGTGCAGGACTGCCGGAAGCGGCCTACGAGGGGCCGAACCTTTTTGTTTTCGCCATGTGCCGGGCTTGGCGTGCGCCGATCTGCCTGTTGACTGCGGCCGCATCACATCGTCAATGACACGACATTCCGAGGCGCCGGTCCGGCCCCCTTGCCTCAGTCCAATCCCTTGACCTCGATCTGCGTGTCCGGGGATGGCGCGAAGGTTTTTTGCACGAAGAACACTGCCGCGGCGACGCCGATCCCGACGAGGTCGGTCAGCAACCCGCCCTCGATCATGAAGAGCGCTGCGATGACCAAGGCGACACGCAGGAACCATGCAGACCGCGCGCCAAGGAACCAGCCCTGCACGCCCGAACTCAACAGGAACACGCCGAAGACCGCTGTCGCACCGGCGCGCAAGATTTCGAGTGTCGTCCCGTCCATGAGGAGCGCGCTGTTGTAGAAGAACATGAACGGCACGATGAAGGCGGCGATGCCGATCTTGAACGAGGCGACCGAGGTGGACATCGGGTTCGCGCCCGAGATCCCCGCGGCGGCATAGGACGCGAGTGCCACTGGCGGCGTGATCGCTGATACCACTGCGAAATAGAACACGAAGAAATGCGCCGTCAGCTGAGGAATTCCGATTTCCACGAGGCCCGGCGCCACCACCGACGCAGCCACCGCATAGGCTGCCGTGGTGGGCATGCCCATACCCAGAAGGATCGCGATCAGCATCGCGAAGACCAGCGCGAGCAACTGGCTCAGACCGGCGAGGTTCAACAGGAGCGCCGAGAAGCGCGCGCCGATCCCCGTCAGGCTGATGACGCCGACGATGATGCCAGCCGCCGCGCAGACGGCGATGATCTGGATGGACATAAGCCCCGCGATCTCGAACGCCTTGATGATCGCGCGAGGTCCCATTCCGCCCACGGCGGCTTCGGGCAGGCTGTTGGGAAAGAAACGCACCATCAGAACGGGAATCCAACTGACGACCGCGGCGGATATCGTGGCGAGCGTGCCCGCTCGGATGACCGAATACCCCATGAAGAGAGCGACGATCAGGATGATAATCGGCACGAAGAGATAGATCTGCCGCATCAGGAGTCCGAGCTTGGGAAGCTCGTCCTCGCGCATACCACGCATGCCGAGCTTGGCAGCTTCGAAATCCACCATGAAAAAGACCGAAACGAAATACAGGACGGCCGGAATGATCGCCGCGATCGCGATCTCCTGGTAGGGAATGCCTGTGATCTCGGCCATGATGAAGGCGCCGGCCCCCATGATCGGAGGCATGATCTGCCCTCCCGTCGAGGCCGCTGCCTCTACGGCCCCTGCGGTGGTGGAGCGGTATCCGACCTTCTTCATCAGCGGGATCGTCAGTGAGCCGGTGGCCACCACATTGCCCGCCGAGGTTCCGTTGATCATGCCCATCAAGCCGGACGCGAAGATCGCGACCTTGGCCGGGCCGCCCCGGGCGCGGCCCGCCGCGGCGAACGCGAAGTTCACGAAGTAATCGCCGACGCGCGACGCCTGCAAGAAGGCCGCGAAGATGATGAAAAGGATGATGTAGGTCGAACTCACCGCGGTCGTGGGTCCGAGGATCCCCGCGTCCGAATAGACATGGCCGAAGAAGCGTTGCCAACTATACGCGCTTTGCACGGCAAGGATGCCGGGCAGAAGGTGTGCCGTGAAGGTGTATACCAGAAACACGCCAGCGATGACGACGAGCGCAAGGCCCGCGACGCGGCGGGTCAGCTCCAGGATCAGCGCCGAGCCCGCCGTCGCGGCGAAGGCCACACCGAAAGGCACGAAAGATGTGCCGACCGAGTTCCGGGCCGCTGTCGAATAGATCGGAATGAGGTAGAGCGCGACGACGATCCCGCACAACGCCATGACGATATCGCTGGCCGCGACCTTGCCGCGGCCTCGCCGCTCAAACCAGCTCAGGACAATGCTGCCGAAGGTTGCGATCAGAAGCGGAATGCCGAACCACCAGACCTCTCTGGAATATAGATCGGAGCCCGGAAACGCCGCCCAGGTGACGAGGCCGCCCATCTCGGGCAACTCGCCGCTGTTCACCATCATGATGAAATCAACGACGGTCCAGCCAGAAACGAGGATCGGGACGATCAGAAGCCAGCCCGCCATTGTCAGAAGTGGCGTTTCGGGGTCATCGCCCTCGTCGGGAAATCGGTGCGCGGCGAAGATCAGGAAGCCGAGAACAAGCGCACCTGCAATGTGGACGATGCGGAAGTTCCAGGTCTCGAGCGGGAATTGCGGTAAAAACGGTATCTCGAGCCCGGTATAATCCGAGATGGAGACGCCGTTCAGAGCCGCCATGTGGAAGGCGGCGTAGAGGGTCGCGAGCACGGCAGCGATGGTCGCCATAGTGCCGCTGAACTGGCGGCGATTGGCCTCGATGGGCTCTTCATCGACGCCCGCGGCGACCACGCGATCGGCGTCTTCAACGTTTTCTTCTGCCACGATCCTGTCCCCCAGTCTCTCGGCCAGTCCACGACCGATATGCATACGCCGCGCCCCAAACGGGGCACGGCGCGATTTTATTTTGATTTCCTCGAATTACATCGAGGAGTAGATCATGTCTTCCGGGATGTCTGCATCAGCGTTCTCCATGAACCACTCTGCAGCACCGGGGTGCCACATCAGAACGTTGTTCCGGTCCCAGTTCTCGGGAAGGGTGGACTGCGCCGCGCGATGGATATTCACCATGCGCTCGTTGTCCGACATGACGACATCTACGGCAGCCTTCACGAAACTGGCCGGAAGCTCGCAATTCGCGATGGCGAAGTTCCACATCGAAACCGATCTCGCCGGCTCTTCGAGCGTCGTGTAGGTGTCGGCTGCGATCTCGAACTCCGAAACCGGGAAGGCCTCGAGGATCTGGGCCTGCTCTTCCTCGGTGAACTCGATGATGTTCACGTCCGTCTGGACCTCGAGCTGTGACACGGCCGGGACCGGCACACCCGCCGCGAAGGCGATGACGTCGAGCAGGCCATCCTGAAGCTGACCGCCCAGATCGCTCCAACCGCCGTTGCGACGCTCGTAGTTGACGCCGAGCTCGTCCATCATGCGCGGGAAGTAGGTGTCCGAGGTCGAGCCAGCCGGTCCAAAGCCGATACGCGCTCCGTCGGGGATGTCGGCGATCGAGGCGATGCCGGACGACGACAAGGCTGTCACGCTGAACGGCGTTTGATACATCGGGAACATCGCGCAGGCATTGGTCATCTGGAGGCCGGGCGCGATCGGGTTTGTCCCTTGCAGCGATTCCGCAGCCGGGCCCATCGTGGTCATGCCGAATTGCGCTTCACCATTATGCACGAGCGCCATGTTCTGCATCGGGCCGCCGGTGACTTCGCCGCCGCCGGTGAGACCAAGCTCTTCGGCGACGAGGTTCGCCCAGCCGGAGCCGTAAGCGAAGTAGGTGCCGCCCTGCGATGCCGTGCCGACGGTGAAGCTCTCCGGCCAGCCGTCCCGGTTCTCCTGATCCTGTTGATCCTGTGCGAGGGCGCTTGTTGCGGTCATTGTCGCGCCTATCGCGGCGACTTTGACGATCTCCGAAATACCCATGTCATCTCCCTTTTCTGTTGGTTCCCGCACTCTACGCAGAGCACTGACTGCGTCTGTCGTGCCGACGTGCGGGCATGCGTAGCATGGCCCTTGAGGGCCACGACACCCTGTAAAATGGACCAATTGCCGATCTAAGCAAGTGCAAATGCAGGATGATTGCGATAACAGGGGCGACCAACGCAACTCTTGCAAAGCTTGCCAAGGTGGTTCGGCGTCGGGCGCGTCGTGTCTCCGACCGTCCGGGGCGCCTGCATGCCGCCGTCGAGCGAGAGACGCTGAGATGCGAAACACATCAAGCTGACGATGAATGCCACATCGCGCCCGCCTTTGGATGGGATGCGGGCAGAATTCGAGCGGATCGAGACATTCCTATGCGAGCGAGGGAAGCCGAGGCTGCCGGGACACCCAATCCTGGGTGGCCTCATAGTCCCGCCCCAGAGCCAGAACCTCGCGGTCCCGCCCGCGATGCCCGATCAGTTGCAGACCCATTGGCAAGCCGGCCTCTCCGAAGCCTGCAGGAACGCTCAGGGCGGGCAAGCCTGTCAGGGAGGCAGGCACAACCACTTCCATCCAGCGATGGTAGGTATCCATGGGCACATCGCCGATCTTGTCCGGCCAGCGCAATGTCGCCTCGAACGGGAACATTTGTGCCGAGGGAAGTGCCAGAATGTCCACCGGCATGGTCGCCGTATAACGGAACCAATCAGATCGGATCTCGCTCGCCTTCAGGATCTCTTCGGGACGCAACGACAGGCCGCGTTCGATTTCCCAATGTAGTTCCGGTTTCAGCAGGTCGTGCGGATGCTTCAAAAGCGGCGCGTGCTTTGCCGAGATGGCCCAGCTTCTGAGCACGGTCCACGCGTCCCAGAGGGCGTCAGCCGGGACCGGAGGCGGCAGGATCTGCACCTCGTGACCCAAGGCATCGAGCGCCTCCAGGGCCGTTTCACACAGACTGAGAATGCCGGGTTCCAGTGGATAGGCGCCGCCCCAGTCACCGAGCCAGCCAATCCGCTGTTTGCCGCGCTCTGCACCTGACCGATACGGCCCGATCGAGTGTGGATGACCTCGGTCGTGCTCGGACTGGACCGAAAGCAACAATTCCAGATCGCGCATGGACCGTGCCATCGGGCCGTTCGTCGAAAGCTGTGCCAGGAACATATCGCCCGGAGCGCTTTCCGCGACCAAGCCGTAGCTCGGCCGAAAGCCGAAGACGTTGTTCCAACCGGCAGGGTTGCGGAGCGATCCCATCATGTCAGACCCATCCGCAAGTGCGAGCATCCGGCTGGCCAGCGCCGCGCCGGCTCCTCCGCTCGACCCGCCCGCCGATCGGCTCGTGTTGTAGGGGTTTCTCGTCACGCCGTAGATCGGGTTGTAGCTGTGCGAGCCGAGGCCGAATTCCGGCGTGTTCGTTTTGCCGATGAAGACCGCGCCCGCTTTACGCAACCGCGCGACCATCGGCGCGTCATGCTGCGGCACGTGGCCCTTGAAGATCGGCGAGCCGAATGTCGTGGTAATTCCAGCGGTCTCTGCAAGATCCTTGATCGCCATCGGCAGACCTTGCAAGGGACCGGCAGGCGCCAGCTCGGCCTCATCGAGCAATGCGTCCCTGTCGCGAAGCGCGACGATCGCATTGACCTTAGGGTTCAGACGCTCGATCCGATCAAGCGTCTCCTCCATGAGCTCCCGCGTGGAGATCGTCTTTTCGCGCAACGCGGCCAGTTGGCCGGAGGCATCTAGATTGAGCATCTGGCCGCGCTCCCCTCATCCCTGTCGCTTTTTCAGTCGTCACTGTTATATCCCGAGCTTATCGGGGCAACATCTGTTATCGGTCGCCGACATATGGCTCAGGTTGAGCCGAATGTTTTCGCCTCTTCCCCTCACCAAGCTGTCTCAGAAGTCGCCAAGCCTTTGGCAAGACCGCTAAAAAAGTTTCTCGCGCGTTTGCGGGCAAGGTAAGCAACAGCAAAAAGACGCACCACAGCATTGAGCGTGCGACGTCCTGACGATGGCCGCTTTGCCGAGGTTGTACACACATTGCGCTGTTTGACCGACACGCGCGGGCTCAACAGAAGACCGGACTTCTCCGATGGGTGAAGCTATGCGCGGGGTGCAAGTTGAGTTCTAGTGGTGCCCGGGGGCGGAATCGAACCACCGACACGAGGGTTTTCAATCCTGTCCTGAGCGGCGCGATCCCGCGGCTCACGCTGCCAGCAGATCGGTCTCGAGCTTCTCGAACATAGCGACGTCTTCTTCGGCGTTTTCGAAAAGATGGCCGTAGACTTCCATCGTCATATTGATCGATGCGTGCCCCAAGAGCGTCTGGATCTTTTTGGGGTTCCAGCCCTGTTCGATGAAGAGCGACGCTGCCGCGTGGCGCAGCGCGTGAATGCCGAACTTAGCAATGCCGTCTTCGTCCACGATGCCGTTCGCGATCAACATCGGCTTGAACACGCGATTGTAGATGTTGGCGTAGTTCTGAACCTTGCCGGCACCATTTGGGAAGACGAGGCGCTGCGGCGAGGCGGGACCTGCCGACAGCCAATCTTCCAGGGTCACTCTAACGAGCGGGGCCATGGGGATGTCGCGGTATCCGGCTTGGCTCTTGGGCTTGCCGATCTGTCCGCTCTCGTCGGCGCGCTGACGCACTAGGATCAGGCCGCGCCCAAAATCGACGTGATCCCAAGTCAAGCCGCGCAGTTCAGAGATGCGCATGCCAGTGAAGATTGCAGTGATGAACATCGCGCGATGCGGGGCAGGGGCGTTGTCGAGGATGAGCCGGATCTCGTCTTTCGTCGGGATAATGCGCTCATCCTGGTCGGTGCGACGGCGTCGCTTCATCTTCACTTCGGCGGCGACATTGTGATCGACCCATTCGCGCTCAACTGCCTCCGACAAGACCGCGCGAAGACTGACCATGACCTTCTTCACGAGCGCCTGGGACAGCCCGTCGTCGAGCATCTCGTCCATGAAATCCCGCACATCGCTGCGTGTGAGGTCTGCGACCAGTTTCTCGCGTATCCGTGGCTCGATATGGACCTTGGCATGACTTCGGTAGGCTTTGAGCGTCGCAGCCTCGAGCTGGTTTCGCTGGCAGGTCTTGAGCCAGGTTTCGCACGCGTCGTGGATGGTCGGGTTCTTGATCCGGGGCATGGGCACCTCTTCTTGTTGCTTGCTCGACTATTATAGCATCGAGAAACGCGTCCGTCGGGCGTAATCGCCTGTTTTCGAATGAATTTTTGTGAAATCCGCGTGGACACGAACGCCAGAATCCCCCATATAACCTGTATATATCCCTTACCGGATTCACCGTTTTTCTTTAGGGGGTATCGATCGGCGGTCATTGCATATGGACTGTGTAGTGTCTACGCAGGTGCAATGACTCAACGAAAGTTAATTTTCTATGTCTTGGCAACTCACGGGCGCCGTGACGTATCTAAGTCGCACCCGGCAGTGCGTCGGCAAGTGAACAACCTAGAAGCTTGGCATAAGCAAGCTGGCCAGAGCCGGCACGCTGAATGGACGTTTGATTATGCACGCCGCATACGTTGTCTGGACGACTTGCCCCGATTGTCAAAACGGCTTGCACGCGGTGAAGTCGTGGTAATGGATGACCTTGGACGCCTCTTTCGTCCATGTTCAGACCTGATCGCTGCTAGGGATTTGTTGGAAGGACTTTACCCTCATGTCGACCGCTTAGTCGGGCTACGGCAGCGGTCTGCTTTTTCCGGACTAACCCAAAAAGCAGCGCTAGACCTGTTGTTGGGAGCGCAGGACCCGCGTTTTGTTCTCACCAAGAATACTAGGTCAAGCTTGCCGGCGGTTTCACGACTATCGACCGAAGAGGCGAATGCTGCATCGGGTCGCGCTCGGAAAAAAGCTGCGGACGAGAAGGCGCTAGCTCTCGCAGAGCTTCGTGATCGATTAATCGCATCGGGTGCAGCGCCTTCTTTCAGTCAGCTCGCGAGACATGCAAATGAAGAGGGCCTGCGAACCACGCGCGGCAATGAGTGGCGCGGCGACACGGTGTTCAGAGCTTTGAAACGTCTGCGGACTGATGATGGTTGATGGACGGCTCCTGCGTTGTTCTGCTGAGTCTAGTCAGGATCACCGGGGGAATACCTAAACGATCAATCTCGAGCGTGTTCAAATGCGGCCCTGTAAGGCGCGCCGCTGTCGCTCAACGAATAGGAATGTAAGCTCGTCGTCGACGTGTTTCCGAGCGCCATGATCACCGTGGCGACTGCGAGCCCGCCAAGAGTTAAGCCTGAGTGCATCAGTTGGTTCCTTTTTCCGCGCCCCGATCGCATTGACGAGCGATGGGCCAGAAAAGTTTCATCTACGAGAAGAGATCTCGAACCAAGAGGCCGCGTGAGAAGCTCATAGGAAAGCAAGTCGCTATGGCCGCAGGCTCACGTCGCAAAATCTCGAGATCGCAACCTCAGCCAATCCTGACGCGCCTTGCGATGATCCAGCGCCTGGAGCGCCGGTCTATGGCTCAATCAGCACGCTGCCGAGAACCTCCGCGCCTTCATCGGTCAGTCGCACGATCAGCATCTCACCGGACCGTGTCCCCTGACCCGTCAGCGCGGAGATGTTCACCTGATGTGACACGAGCAGCAGTTTACCTTCGGTGTTAGTGACGAGATTGCGTGCGGCATTGGTCTGATCGTCGCGGCGCTCGAAGTCCCCGAAGAAGGAGTTAAGGGCAGGGGCCTCCGAAACGGGGGCGACGTCTAAAATCTCAGCGGTTTCCCGGCTGCGGCACCACTGGCTCGTAAGCACGATATCGAACGCGATCCCTTGCTCTCGAATGGCGTCTCCGAGCCGGCGAGCCTGATCGCGTCCTCGCTCATCGAGATTTCTCTGCGTGGAGCAATCTTCAAGCTCAAACTCGGGCGGATCCCCGGTGCCGGGCGCAAGCGCGTGGCGCATGATCGTGAACGAGCCGGGCTCGTTGAGCGCATCCCAGTCATTCGAGAGGGCGAGCGAGGGGAGCGTGACGAACAGAAGAATGAAGAAGAGGCGCATGAGAGATCCCGCAGCTATGGCAGATAAGAAGGCAAGGTGGCGCGATCGGCTCGGGTGGCAAAGCTCGCGCAAGAAGGTTGCTTCGCGGGACCTTGTTTCCAGCACCAGTCTTCCCACGTTCTCAACGAGAGCAGGGCCCCAACGCTCAAGATCAGACGACAGTGTCTATCCGAGCGCAGCTCTTTGACATCGATAAAATGATCTTATTGCTTGGTCAGCATCCAAGGCGCGGGTCTGCCGATTGCGTGCCGGCATCGTTTGTGTCATCGTCGGCACGGAACCTTGGCCTGGTTTGCGGTATCAAAAGTGCTTTCTCGCACGTGCGTCTGGTCGCTGAGAAGCGTGCGGCGTAGATCTTACCGAGAACTCTCTTCGTGGCACTTTTTTTGACGAGGTGGCACGCTCTCGGTGATCGCTTGAGAAGCATCTCGCATGCCGTTTCGCCAAGCCATCAAGGACCAACGCGTCAAGTCGCCCCGCTTAGACGGCTGGCTTTGAGTGTTGCCCTTCTAACTGGTCCAACACGACCAGTTATGCTCCCTCTGTGCCTCCTCCTCTTCTGAAATGAGGAGGACATGAGACCTGGTTTCGAAAGGGAGGAGGGAACGGGGCTGCAAAGAACGCGGGCCGGTCGATCTTGGCAAAGCTCAGAGGCTGTTCCCTAACAGTCTAAGTTGCCTTGCTACCTTCTGGTTCAGCTCTGTGAAGGCTCGAGCGCGTCCCCTCTCGCGTAGGGATCTCGGCCTTTGCCCGTCGCGCCTGTCCCACGATGCTCTCTGCTTCTCGACGATGCTGCGATGATAAAGATCTAGCCCAAGAACGCCGGTCTTCTTAAAGACCTCGAGCTCGGCAGAAGTAGGAGCACCATTCTCCTGCTTCGCGAACGTCGGGAGATGGAACACGAAGAAGCGTCCAACAACGCGAGACCAGTCAACCTTCGTGAGATCATCAACGGTATCGATCTGCATTTCATCTTTGCGCCTATCGTAAAGTCCTTGAACTACAGGGAGTTCTTCGACGTTCAGAAGGCAAACTTCGATGCGTGAGCGACGATCATCAAGATCGAGGCCAACATAGTCTTCCTCGTCGCGGCGCCTGTCACCGACCTTATCCTGGAGTCTGAACAAAACTGGGCGCTTGGCGCCCTCTATAGACTTAGCCCCGACATACACAGTCGAGTTTAGCAACGGCGTCTTGTGTTTGCGTGGGTTATCAGCGCCAAGAAGCGCTTTCGGCAAGTCTTCGTAGCGCTTGGCGGGCCTTCCCGGGGGTGCAGATACGAGTTTGTAGGTCCCGTCCCGGTGCTTGCAACGTGGAAGCTCGTCGAAATGATCAAAATCACCGAGCGTGCGAAACGCCGGATCTATCCTGAAATGTTTGCGCAGCAGCTCTGACATCTGTGCGCGAAGCAGAAGCTTGTCGCGTCCAGTCCGATTGTCGCCTCGACGCGTCTTGGTCGGGTAGAAATCGATCGCGACTTCGATGCCAGTGATCTTGTGCTCCAGCACAACCTTCCCTGACTGAGACCCATGCGTCGCACGTAGTTGCAAAAGTGCGGAGTGAACGCGGTCTCTGGTCGGGTCGAACAGCCTGATACGGAAGGTATCGCCGAAATGTCCGTCCTCCAAGTTGGGGCCGTAGACATAAGCGCCCCCAAGATCAGGCTCTTCGATCACTTGATCGAGACTACCTTTGACATTGACTGCTGAGTCATCACGTCCTAACGCAACCTAAAATTCGATCCAATCAAAGACGGCTTTGCAATTATAGTCATTCAGGTCGAGCCGCGGTTTTGCGAGGAGGCGTCCTCGAGTGACGGACTGTCCGCCCGGCGCATCCGACAGATCATACCCGAGCCAAAGCGATTCCGCAGGCAACGCATCAACGTCATAAACTTCAGAGGTTGTTATCGGGATCCTGAAGCCTGTGGTCATGCGCCCTCCTTCGTCCTTCGGGGATGTGGGGGCTGATACATGATCGAAAAAAGCGCCATGCCCGGTGACGCCGGGGAAAGA
Source organism: Roseivivax sp. THAF30 (assembly GCF_009363575.1). Classification (NCBI taxonomy): domain Bacteria; kingdom Pseudomonadati; phylum Pseudomonadota; class Alphaproteobacteria; order Rhodobacterales; family Roseobacteraceae; genus Roseivivax; species Roseivivax sp. THAF30. The sequence continues at coordinate 1,445,721 of NZ_CP045389.1, forward strand.
GATTCCGAGCGCAGCGCAACATCGACTGAAGCTCATTCGTTAAGCGGGTTTGGCGCGGTCAGCCCAATGGATCTAATCCTCGATCGTCGCACGTTTGGGGTAACGCCTTGAAGCACGGCGCGCTAGGTAGCACCAATTCATTGGTTTTATCGAGAAAGCACAGCCCCAGAAAATCCACCCACAGCGCCAATTTGCTGCAGTAGCGCGACAACCCGCCTGAGGGCCGAGATCGCGCTGTATGGGCCTTTCTCGCGCTCTGTGAGCTTGCTGTTTCTTGCATCTCTTTGGCGGGTTAGTGCGGCTCCCAACGTTCCGGGCAGGGGCGAACACACGAAGTCCTAGGTCGGATGCGTTAAAGGCATGGAGGGAAGTTTTTCTTCGGGCCGCGGCCCCGGCTTGATCCTTGGAGTTTCGAGGTCTTCGATGCAGGCTTTCGCGCCATCTCCCGCGCAATGCTAGCGGGTCAATCGAACGCCGCCCTGAGACGGCTCTCGATCGTCACTGTGTGAAGCGGGAAACTAGCCTCACTCTTTCTCTAAATCATCCCAGAAGTCATCAAGCTCCGGATGATATCGTTCCATGAGCTTTGGCGGCCTCCATGCCGCCATACTTCCGTCGCCAGTTATAAAACTGATCCCGTGCCTGCGGCACAGATCCAACGCGCTTATGCCCGCCTGGTGCTCTTTCAGAATGCCAATGATCTGCGCCTCGCTGAAACGGCTTCTCTTCATCATCTGTCGCCTCACGTGGAGAACTGGCTAATCTCGAATCGAGGACGTTTCATGGGAGCCCGGCACAGATCATCATCGAGGGCGGAAAAAAGCACTACAACACGAAGCGACCCCAAAGCGCTCATGGATACCGGCCACCGGCTCCAGAAGCTATCATCAAGATGGAGCCGAGGTCGACAATGCACTAACAATCAAACTGGATCAGTCAGACCAGGCTGCTCAGTCGCATGCTGAATGAAAGGCAGTGCTGAACGATCTGACTACGGCCTGACGGCTCTCACAGCGTGATGTTCAAGGCCGACTAATAAAATAAACTATTCGATGTCCACAAAGCTCCAAAAAGGAGCATCGGCGCAAACGTGAGCGTTACACCAGCCCAGGACTGCACGCCATTTCCCCAGATTATCGAAGAGATAATAGAGCGCACAGTAATATAAGTTGTGACCGGCCATAGGAATAGATGTTCAAAAGTCTTCACCCATCTTGGTAAGTCCCCCGGCTTTTGTGGACTTTTCACGGAGGTCCACGCCATCCAGTATCGGCTAGTGAAAAGAACGCCAAAGATAAAGTAGTTGACAAGCCACTCGGTAGGCGATGGTAAATCTAAAATTTGAGCAACGTATTTAAGAATTCGACAAAATGGAAGAGAAATATAATTATCCCAGTAGGCTACCAGGAAGTTGATTGGCCCATTCCATTGGATGGTGCCGCTTGCCATGCTTGCTAGACTCAGGCACCCACCACTAGCTCCCAACGGTGCAAAGATAGCCTTAGCCCACCACCAAAAAGTGCGCCTACCGTTGCTGATCTGCATGGATTGGTGGCTCTTTACATTCTCCACGAGCGTCTCCAGCCGATAGTGATCTGACAAGGCGCGAATCCACTAGGGAGGTTGCTCTTTCGCTTGTTCTGATCGCACCACGCTCCTCATTTGTCTGCGACAAGTGCACGAACCCAAACAGAGAATTTTAAAAACAGAATAACTTTTGGGCTGCAACCGGCTTTGTTGCGCTAAGCGGATGAAGCCCGGACTCCCCTTTCCCCAGACGCACTTATTCTATGGGCTCTGTGATGGGTATGCCGAGCGCGGTGTAGCCGTTCAGGACGGCAGCGCGGATCTGGAGTTCTGCGACCTGACGATCGAAGTCGCGCGCCATGAGGCTCTGCCCCAGCAGATTCACGCTATGCATCTTCGTCTCGGCGCGGCTTCGGCGGAGGTAGGTGCGTCGCTCCTTGAGACAGAGATCCTTGAACTGCTCGATCATAGGCGAGGGACCTTTCACATTGATCTGGATTTCGGGAAAGGCTGAGCCCGCGCCTGCGAGCGCATTCCAAGTCTCTGGCATGTATTCAGTCATCGCTGTGCGGATCAGTGTCTTCTCGTCGATGCCGAGCGCATGCGCGAGGGCAGGGGCGCGCTCGATCGGCAAGCGCATCTCGCCCGAGCGCAGCATGCTGATGACGTTCGTATCCCTCCGGCGGGGGCCGCCTGACGGGATTTCGACGTCGGTGCTAAGTCCGACCTTATGGCCGACCATAAGTTCAGACCCGAGATTGAAGTTCTCTCTGCCGCGGATGTGCCGCGCCGGCGACATTGGGGTGATGCGGAGAAGATCCGGATCGTAGAGGAGAGCTTTCTGGGGCATCGTCAGGCCTCGGCGACGGGGCGGCGGCATGGTGTGTCGCGCTCGTTGCTGACGATATGGCGTCGACAGTATCGGGCTGGCGAACTTGGCATCGAGACGCCGCCTTCATTCATCCCGCTGGCGGTCTCGCCCAAGGCGCCTGCGGCAGTGCCCGTGACGGCACAGGAGGCGCCGCGCGACACCCCGGCTGTTCAGCTCGAGATCGTGCTGGGGAACGGGCGGCGGCTTCTGGTCCCTTCGTCGGTGGCGCCCGAGGTCTTGGCGCGGCTGCTTCCGGCCCTGGAAGACCGATGATCGCCTTCCCGGCGGGGGTGCGCGTGTGGATCGCGGGCGGGGTCACCGACATGCGGCGCGGCATGAACACCCTGGCACTGACGGTGCAGCAGGGTCTCGGGCGCGATCCGCATGCCGGCGAGATCTTCTGTTTCCGCGGGCGCAAGGGCGACCTGGTCAAGCTGCTCTGGCACGACGGGGTCGGCATGTCGCTCTACACCAAGCGGCTGGAGGCCGGGAAGTTCATCTGGCCGACCAGTGGGAGCGGCGACGCGGTGCAGATCTCCGCAGCCCAGCTCGGGTATCTCCTGGAGGGGATCGACTGGCGCAATCCGCGCTGGACGCAACGCCCTGCAAAGGCGGGATAAATCGGCCTCTTCAGCCTTATTTGCATGGGCTTCCCGATGGCCGTGTGGTAGGTCTCGGCCATGTCAGATGCCGCTTCCGAGATCGCCAGATTGCGCGCCGCGCTCGCGGCCTCGGAGGCCCGTGCCGAGGCCGCCGAGAGCGAACTGGCGCAGACCCGGGCGGTGGTGTCGACCTCCGAGGCGATGATCAAGCATCTCCGGCTCGAGATCGCCAAGCTCCGGCGCGAGCAATACGGCCAAAGCTCGGAACGTCGCGCCCGGCTGATCGACCAGATGGAATTGCAACTCGAGGAACTCGAGGCCGCGGCCACCGAAGACGAGATCGCCGCCGAGAAGGTGGCGAAGACCACGACCGTCGCGGGGTTCGAGCGTCGCCGCCCGGCGCGCAAGCCCTTCCCGGAGCATCTGCCGCGCGCACGTGTGGTGATCGCGGCGCCCACGGCCTGTTCCTGCTGCGGCTCGGATCGCATCGTGAAGATGGGCGAGGATGTCACCGAGACGCTCGAAGTCATTCCCCGGCAGTGGAAGGTGATCCAGACGGTGCGTGAGAAGTTCACCTGTCGGGCTTGCGAGAAGATCAGCCAGCCGCCGGCGCCGTTCCACCCCACGCCCCGTGGCTGGGCCGGCCCGAACCTGCTCGCCATGGTGCTCTTCGAGAAGTTCGGCCAGCACCAACCATTGAACCGTCAGGCCGAGCGCTATGCGAAGGAGGGTGTCGAGATCAGCCTCTCGACGCTGGCCGATCAGGTCGGGGCCTGCGCCGTCGCGCTCGCGCCGATCCATGCGCGGATCAGGGCCCATGTTCTTGAGGCTGAGCGGCTGCATGGCGACGACACGACGGTGCCGCTGTTGGTGAAGGGCGGCACGCAAACCGCGCGGCTCTGGACCTATGTCCGGGACGACCGGCCCTTCGCGGGCGGGGCTCCGCCAGCCGCGCTGTTTCACTTCTCTCGTGACCGCGGAATGGCCAACCCGAACCGGCATCTCGCCGGATGGCAGGGCATTCTGCAAGCCGATGCATATGGCGGCTACAACGACCTCTATCGCGCCGACCGCGATCCGGGACCCATCGAGTCTGCGCTGTGCTGGAGCTATGCCCGGCGCAAGTTATTCGAGCTCGCCGACATCAAGGGGAATGCCCGGAAGGGCAAGCCGGCCCACGACATCTCCCCCGTCGCACTGGAGGCTGTCGCTCGGATCGACGCGATCTTCGACATCGAACGCGGGATCAATGGCCTGACGGCTGCGGACCGTCAGGCGGTCAGGCACCAACTGTCCCGGCCTCTGGTCGAGGAGTTCCATGACTGGCTGCGCGACGAACGCGACCGGCTATCGAGGCACAACCCGGTCGCCAAGGCGGTCGACTACATGTTCAAGGCCGAGCGCTGGCCCGCCTTCACCCGGCTCCTCGAAGACGGCAGGATCTGCCTGACCAACAATGCCGCGGAGCGGGCGTTGCGCGGTGTCGCGCTTGGCCGCAAGTCCTGGCTCTTCGCCGGCTCCGAGCGCGGCGGTGACCGCGCAGCCTTCATGTATCCCCTGATCGTCACCGCCAAGATGAATGATGTCGATCCTCAGGCCTGGCTCGCCGATGTCCTGGCCCGGTTGCCCGGCACGACCACATCCCGGGTGCCGGATCTGCTGCCATGGAACTGGTCTCGAACTCCGCAAAGGATGGCCGCATGACTCTGATTGCCCGTCTCCGGATCATCCTGAACGACGTCGACCCACAGCCGATGCGCCATATCGAGGTGCCGCTGAAGATCAGGCTCGACCGGCTGCATGAGGTCATCCAGGCAGCCATGGGTTGGACCGACACCCATCTCTATGAGTTCCGGGTGGGGGATGCCGGTTGGGGCATGCCCGACCCGGACGGGTTCTACGACGGCCCCATGGACGCGAAGAAGATGACCCTGGAAAAGCTGCTCGACCAGACCGGCACCAGGACCATCCAGTATATCTACGACTTCGGCGATGACTGGGACCACAGTATCCGGATCGAGCGGGTCAACGAGGCCGCCACAGGCATAACCTATCCACGGCTGCTGAAGGCCACTGGGGCCTGCCCGCCCGAGGACGTCGGCGGCGCATGGGGCTACGAGGAGTTCCTCGAAGCGCTCGCCGACCCCGACCATGAGCAACACGAGAACATGGTCCACTGGTCCGGTGGGGACTTCGACGCCGAAGATGCCGGGATCGACAGCATTAACGAACGCTTCGATCGGCTTGCGAAGAAATGGGCCCCGCGGCCCCGCAAACCCAAGCCTACAATCTGAGAGACGCCGGCAACCGCGGCCTACGCCGGGTGGTTACTGACGTTTTGCCGAGGAAAGCCGACTTCTTCTGCGATCTCACGCTGGGTTTTGCCCGAAGCATCGAGGGCGTCTGAAATCAGTCGGGCGGTGGGGCTGTGGGTCATGTCGATCCTCTGCATCTGATATGTCGATGCTTGATTGTATGAGGATTGGGCGGGTCCTTGATTTGTGGCGGGTTTTGAAATGCGCAGGTTGAGGGTGACAGGCGAAGAATACATGTATTAGTCCGGCGGAACGGGCTTCGATCCACGCCCCCGTGTTGGTGGTCTTGACCTCTGAAACTGTTCCGTTCTGACCGCGAATTTTCGGGCACACTTCGGAAGCGAGAGGAGTGCCCAGATGCCGAACCAACGCTTCGTCGAAAACCAATCGCTTTGGATGTCGAAGGTCGGGCGCTGCGGCTAGGGCAGGGGCTCGATTTAGGAGACAGGCCTGACTCGCACCAACACGTCCGCACGCCCGACATGGGCGGCGCGTCCGTGCTGGTTCACCAGTTCGAATTTGCGACCGATGCGCCCCGTATTGCCAGATTTGCCCAAGCTCTTGTCGATGATTTCGAGGCGCAGATGCAAAGTGTCGCCGATCAATACCGGCTCGACGAATTTCCAACCTTCGATATCGAGCAACGCCACCGCACTGTCCTCGAAGATGCCGAGCGTGTGCATCAATCCCAGGCCCAGCCCGATACCGAATGCGCCATGCATCAGTCTTTGGCCGAAGCGCGACTGACCGGCAAACTCGGAATCGTTGTGGATCGGATTCCAGTCACCAGTGAGCATCGAAAACATGGTGAGATCGGTTTCGGTCATCGTGCGGGCCTGGCTGGTGAAGACCTGCCCCGGCTCGAAATCGTCGTAATACATCGAACGGCTCATCGCGCGCCTCCGTCGCTGACGAGATCACGTGCCATCTCGGCCAACTTGCCCCTCTGGATCTTCGTGCCATTGGCACTGGCTGTGGTCGGAAAGGCGTCGAGAAAAAAGAAGCGATGAGGGATCTTGTAGTGGGCGAGCAGCGGCTCGGTGAATGCGCGGAGTGCGTCTTCATCGAGGCGGCTGTCATCTTCCGCAATCACGAAGGCGACCGGAAGCACTTTCCGCTGGATTTCAATCCCCACGACCTGCGCCTGTGCGACGCCAGGTGCCCGGGCGATCACCTCTTCGATCTCCGCGGGATCAGTTAGGAAGCCAGACAATCTGATGAACTCGCCGTTGCGGGCGAGATACACGAAAGTGCCTTCTTCGCGCTCATAGCCAAGATCATTGCTGCGGAAATATCCGTCTTCGTCGATCGCCTTGGCTGTCGCCTCCACATTGCGGAAATAACCAGTAAAATTGGTCTCGGCACGAATCTCGAGCACTCCGACCTCGCCTTGGGAAAGTAGCTCGCCGCTCTCCGGATCGCGAACGCGCAGATCGCCTCTGCCGGCCATGCGTCCGCCGCCCATCATTCGATCTTCGAGCGGCAGGTCCAAAGGCTGTATCGCGAAGATCGCGTTCACTTCAGAAGCTCCGTAGACGCCCGCAAGCGGTAGCCCTGCCTCAGCCATGTCGCGCAACACGCCCATCAGACCGGGCGTGAAGGAGGCAAAGCCGCATAGGCGCGCATTTTCAAAAGCGGAAGCGTCTAGCTCCCACATCCGGCGATACATTTCGTCCGAGCCGAAGAAATGTGTCACTTTGCTTTTCTTTGCTGCATCGACCGCCTGCGTATCGCGGAACACGGACAATACGTGGATAGGTGCTCCGCCCGCGATCGCCGCAAGCGAGGGGTTCAATCCGAAGACGCCACAGAAGGGCAGGGCGGCAAGATAGGTGGCATCTGGAGCGTCAAACCCGAAGGTGGCCGCGCAATTCCGCGCGTGCTTTGAAAGAGTGCCCTGGCTGTGCTGCACCAGCTTGGGCTTGCTCGTAGTTCCGGAGGTCGTGAAGAGGAGAACCGGATCCGACGCTTGCGCATCCTGTGGTCCGACGGGTTCGACGCTTGCCAGATCGACGGTGGTGATATTCCTTCCCTGGATCGGCTCCTGAGCTTGAAAACTGGCGAGACATTCGAGATCGCCGAGCGCCGCCAAGTTTACCTCACCGAGGATCGCATGCACATCGCTGTGGGCCTCATCACCGCCGAAGATCAGAAGACGCGCACCGGAATGGCCAAGCACATGATCGAGCTCGGCGGCTCGATACCGTGTATTGATCGCGACGATCATCGCCCCGATGCGCGCGGCACCGAACAACAGCGCCAGCCAGTCCGCACAATTGGGAAGCCAGAGAGCGATCCGGTCTCCACGCTCGATCCCCTGCGCGCGCAGCCATGCGGCTGCCTTGCCTGCGTGGGTCTTGAAGTCGGCCACAGACAGAATCGAACCATCAGGTGCCACGAGCATTCGTTCGTTGGACGCGCGAGCTTCAAGAAGCGCATCGAAGGTCACTCGCTCATCCATCAATACAGCTCGATCAGTCGCTTGTTATCTGCCAGTTCCTCTGGCTCTCCGGTCCAAGCAATCGCTCCGGACTTTACCACGAGGGCCCGATCCGAGATCTTGAGCGCTTCGCGCACGTTCTGTTCGACAAGCAGGATCGACAGGCCCTCCTCTTGCTGAAGCTTTCGAACGGGTGCAAGCAGGTCCTGAAAGAGCTTTGGCGCCAGCCCGATCGACGGCTCGTCCATCAGCAGAATGCGGGGGCGCGGCAGGAGTGCCCGGCCAATCGAAACCATCTGCTGCTGTCCGCCGGACAATGTTGAGGCTGGCCGCTCCATGAACTCTCGGATCGCTGGCAAGATGCCAAGAACCCATCCAAGGCGTTCCGCCCGTTCAGCCTTCGGCACACCGACGGCATGCATGCCCAATGCAAAGATGTCCGAGACCGAAAGTGACGGGAAGACGCCACGTCCCTCGGGCACCATCGCCACGCCTAGTTCGGCGATGTCGCGCGGGTTCAGCTTGGTGACGTCCTCGCCGTCGATGTGGACGGATCCTGCATCCGGCGAGATCAGGCCGAACATCGTCTTCAGCATCGTTGATTTGCCGGCGCCGTTGTGACCGATCACGCAGAGCACCTCGGACGGGTTGAGTGTCACGTTGATGTCCGAGATGACCGAGCGTCCGCCATACCCGGCTGCAAGACCGCGTGTTTCCAAAACCGGGGTCATGATTGGTCTCCGAAGTAGATCTTGGCCAACTCGGGATCGTTGAGGACCGTATCTGGTTCTGCATCCGCCAAGAGGCGACCACGATCAAGGAACGCGATACGATCGGAGATCCCGATGACGATATCGAGGTTGTGCTCGATGATACAGATCGTGGTTCCGGCCTCCCGATCGTCCCGCAGGATCTTGAGAAAGCGCTCATAGGAATTTGGATCGAGGCCCGACGCAGGCTCATCGAGCAGCCAGAGGCGCGCCTCGGTGGCCATGATCCGGGCCATCGACAGAAACTTGCGTTCTGCGTAGGCCAGATCGAGCGCGCGAGTGTCACGCTTGTCGCTGAGGCCGGTGCGTTCCAGGACCTCTTCAATCCTCTCTTTGCGTTTGTGCCGGGCAGCCGACGACATGGGCATCGGCAACAACCCGTATTCCGTGGCGCTCATGATGTTGTCCCAGACGCTCATGCTGTCGAAGAGACGGAGGTCCTGGTAGGTGCGCATGATACCGCGCCGAGCGATGAGGTGGGGTTTGCCACCTGCAATGTCCTGACCGAGCCATTCCACTTCGCCGTTATCTCGGGCGAGGTTTCCGGTGATCAGATTGAACAAGGTGGTCTTTCCTGCGCCGTTCGGACCGACGAGCGTCGTGACGATCCCTGCGCGCAGATCGAGCGTCACGTCGTCCACGGCCTTCATGCCCCCAAAGCTCTTGTCGAGATTGCGGACCTGAAGGAGCGGCTCTCCATGTGCGATGGTCGTGCTGGTCATGTCCCGCTCCTGCGTCCAACGATCCCGCCTGGCCGGAAGATCATCAGAAGCGTCATGCCCAGCCCATAGATGATTTGCTGCAAGGCTCCGATCTCGGTCTGCGGCAAGAAGCTGAGGTAAGAGATTGCCGAGGGCAGGATCAGCAACAACGCAGCCCCGACCAGCGGCCCAAGAAACGTGCCGGTTCCGCCAATGATCACCATCGCCATCAACAAGACCGATGTGTCGAGCATGAAGCTTTCCACGTTGATGAAGCTGATGAAGCTGGCATAGAGCGCGCCGGCCACTGCCGCTAGGGCCGCGGAAATTACCACGGCGACCGTCTTGATCAGCGGGACGTTCTTTCCAAAGCTCGCTGCCGCGCTTTCACTATCGCGGATCGCTCGGAGGTTTCGGCCGAAGCTCGAGCGCACGAGCGCAAGGGTAATTGCAATCACAATGAGCAGCGCGATCACTGAGACGATGGCGAATTCCCTTGGTCGGTAGATCTCTGCGCCGAACAGGTTCACCGGCGGGATGGCAAGAACGCCACCGATACCGCCTGTGAAGCTCTTCCATTCCGAAAAGACTGTGACGGCAATCACCTGAAGGCCAAGCGACGCGGCAACAAAATATTCGCCTCTCACCCTCAAGGCCGGAAGTGCCAGAACCAGCGACACGATTGCCGCAACCAGCATCGCCGCCGGGATTGTCACAAAGGTGGACGGCGTGACATTCAGCCCGACCCATGCCGACGAGTAGGCCCCCAGACCGAAGAACACGGCGTGAGCAAGAGAGTAAATCCCCGCATAGCCGATGATGAAGTTCAAAGAGACAGCGAGAATCCCGTAGATCGCGATGAGATTCAGAAGATTGAAGATATAGGCTTCCATGGAGCGTCCATTCTCCTCAGTGCGCTGTCGCTCGGCCCAGAAGACCGGAGGGACGAATGAGGATGAAAGCGAAGAGGATTGCGAAGGTGACAGCCTCGGTCCATTGCGAGGCAACGAAGAGCAGGGCCATGCTCTCGGCGAGGCCAAGAATGAGCCCGGCTAGGAGCGTTCCGTAGACCGACCCGATACCCCCGACGATCGAGGCTGCAAGCGAGATCAGCATCACATGATGTCCGATCGCCGGATTAAGGCCCGTCGTGGCTGAGGTGATGATCGCTGCGGGAACCACCAAAACGGAGCCGATCACGAAGACAATGGCACTGATCCGCTGCGGCGAGAGGCCGAAGATACGCACCAGTTCAGGATTGTCGCTTAGTGCGCGGAGCGCCATGCCGGTATGGGTATGTCGTAGGAACAGATGAAGCGCGCCGAGAAACACGATTGCGCAGGCGATTGCGATCCAGGCCAAGGGTGCGACGTAGAGGCCGGGCAGGATCTCCGAGCTCCGCGACAGCGACGTATTGACGGTGACGAAGCCGCGTCCGAACACCATGCCGAGCAGGTTCTGCACCGCGATCCCGACCCCGAAGGAGGCGACGAAAACGGTGAAGAAAGAGCCCTCGTGCCGCTGAACCGGAACATAAACCAGCCAGTAGATCAGAAGGCCGAACGCGATGGCTCCCGCCGAAGCGCCGAGGATCGCGGGAACTGTTCCAAACCCCGCTTGGAATACGAAGTAGAAGAAGTAAGCGGCAATGGCGAAGGTCGCGCCGTGGGCGAAGTGGAAGATTCTCGTCGATCCGAAGATCAACGAGAACCCCACCGCCGTCAGGGCGTAAAGCGCACCGGTCTGAAGACCGGTGACTGCAAGCTGAAGGGCAAGCATTTTTTATACTACTCACTCGAAGGAGACGGAGCTGATCGTTGTCGTGGCGCCGTCTTCGATCCGCTTGACCTCGATCGGGAAGAGAAGCGTTCCGTTGTCCTGGAATGACACGGTGCCGCCCACCAGGTCGAAGCTCTCCATCTCGCGCCGTTTGGCAAGGAGCGTTTCGCCGGTGACTTCCGTGCCGTCGGCTTCGAGAGCTTCTGCAAGAATGCCGAAGAGCATCGTCGCGTTGTAGTAGTTCACGTTATACGCGGTCGGTTCTTGGTCGTATTTCTCGCGGAAACCCTCGACGAACCTTTGGGTCATCGGGTTGTCGCTTCCGAAATCGACAGACTGGCTGGTCACCAGCATGCCCTCGCTTTCGGGCAATTCCAGCGCGTCGTTCACGGTGTATCCGGAATAGGATGCTAACTGTGCGTCCACTCCGTTGTCGCGCAGTTGCTTGACGATCTGCACCTGCTGATTGCCGTAGCTGGCAATGTAGACGAGATCCGCATCGCTGGACCTGATCTGCGCGGCGATGCCAGAGAATTGCTGCGCCGTGGTTGGAACCGAATAGGAACCGACCAGCTCCCCGCCGACTTCCGGAAGAACTGCTTCCAGCTCGGCTTCCATGGCTTGCCCGAGCGGATCATCGACGTAGACGAGCGCAACATTCGGCAGGCCGAGCTCGCTCACCGCGTAAGGAACGAGAGCTCTGACCTCGAGGTTTGCGAGAGGAATGACGTTCCAGAAATACTCCCCGAGCTCAGCGAGATCTGGTCCTACGCCGCCACCGTTCACGACGACGACCTGGTTGCGCTGCCCAAGGGTCGAGATGGCCTTGGACACGCCGGTGAATGCGGACAGCGTGTAAGGCACGCCAGTCACGTTCACCAGCTTGGTCATACCCACCATCGCGGGTTGGGGCAGGGCCTGGCTGTCTTCGTAGGCGATAGAGACAGTTCCTGAGACCATTCCGTCAGCGTTGATATGCTCAACTGCCAGATCCGCGCCCGCCATGAAGATCTCGCCGTAAATCGCATTTGCCCCCGAGAGCGGGAACAGAGCTCCAACGGTGTAATCCTCGGCCGACGCTGTCGTAGCCGCCAGGATCGAGGCTGTCAGGATGATTTTCGATTTCGCAAGCAAGTGCTTCCCCCCTAAATTTTCGAGCTCCGGCGAGGCCGGTCCCCTCGAGGCTATTCGTTCGCCGACCTCAGAGAGGCTCCTCCCGGCGATACGGTAAGTGCATTTTCTTGGATAAACAGCATTCTGTCAAGAGAATGATGATTTATGGCGAATGTCGCACTGCCACGCCAAGCGGGTTTCGTCGGTTTAAGAAGCGCGAATAGAATCCAAGAAGCCTAGACGACCCGATGAGCAACACACCGTAATCGAGTTCATCAAATACACATGGACTGCCAGTCACCCGACGCCTTAGAATGATCCTCTTCCGCTGAAGTTCTCTAATCGCACTGGTCAAGGATTGTCTTTCACGTCTGCGCCTTCGCCGGGTTCAGGGTTCTCTCCGCAGTCGATCGCTCTCGGGGTTGCTGCATGTTGGCGTCGGATGGTGGATCGGCCGAAGTGGTCCTCGCGGTCATCTTCGTTGCGTCTTGTCGAGGCGCCGCGTTTCAGAGGTCCGGGCTGATCCTGGCCACGCGTCCCGGCAGGACGCATTCGTGAAGTCGTCAGTCAGTCATGCTCCCTTGTTCTCATGCATCGACCTCGCTCCAGTGGAATGGGGTGTTTGTCTTCCACATGGCGTGGAGGATGACGGCAAGCTTGCGGGCAACGGCCACACGTGCCTTTTTGAAGCCTGACATCTTGGCCAGCTTCAGGCCCCACGCCTTCAGCGTTGAGAAACGCAGGTTGCGCGTCAGCAGGGTGGTGGCCGCCTCGTAGAGCTGCTTCCTGGTCAGCTGGTTGCCCTGCTTGGATATGCGACCGTTGCGACTAGTCTCGCCCGACTCGTAGCGCCGGGGTGTCAGGCCGAGATAAGCCCCCACGCTCGATAAACGCCTGAAGCGCGAGGCATCGTCGAAGACAGAAGCAACCGACAAGGCCGTGATCACGTCCACGCCGGGCGCGGTCATGAACAGTCGCACCACCGGCGTTGCTCTGGCGATAGCAGACAAGCGCCGGTCGAGCACCTTGATCTGGTCAAGGACCGAGGCCCGCGCGTTCATCCCCTCTCGCGTAGGGATCTCGACCGTTGCCCGTCGCGCCTAGCCCCGGAAAATCCGCCCACAGAGGCAACTCGCCGATCGGGTGGGGCTTACCTCGGCGGTGGTCCTAGATTGCGCTGTATGGGCATTTCTCGTGCTCTGTGAAATTGCTGATGCACGCTTCCAGCTCGCGGTTCAGTAATGCACCGAACATTGCGGTCAGGAGCGAGCACACGAAGTCCTAGGTCGTGTGCGTGAAGGGCATGGAGGGAAGGTTTTCTTCGGGCGGGAATTGGCGTGTCATCCTTGGAGTATGCATTGCTGCTCACGGTCCAAATTCGCGAGCTTCTCTAGCATGTGCTCAGAACCTTTCACGTCGACCTGAATTTCGGGAAAGGCTGAGCCCGCGCCTGAATTCGCGTTCATACTCTTGGCTACACTCAGTCAAAACCGTGCAGATCTGCACGTTCGCTTTCTTAAGAAGCGGAGCAGGCGATCTGACAGACAAGTGCGAGCTTGGCAAATATTACCGAGTGATGACGGACCGCTATTGTAGCGCTCCGAGAGGCTGCAGGTCCACAGAAAGGTCTCTTATAGCAAGGATGCTCAATGTGACGAAAGTAACCGCAAAAGTTATTGCTGAGCGAACGGCTTACTCGGTGTCGTCGGTAAGCCGCACATTTCGACCGAATGGATCGATTGACCCGGAGAAACGCCAAGCGCTAGAAGGCCGTCATCGCTGGAGCCGCGTCGAGACGAAGATGCACTGTGTGAAACTGCTCGGCCCGCGGCTGATGGCGCGAGACTTTGTTCGCCAGGTTCCGAAGCCCCAGATCCACATCGCCGTCCGGGACGGTTACACCGCTCTTGGGATACCCGGCACGGAAACTGTGGGATAAGTCCGTCCGAGGAAAGGCGAGATTAGCCATTAGCCGGTTTGTGCAACAGGGCCTCCTGACACTACTACTCACGGGTATTCCAATCGAAGGCAGCGAATTCTATCTTTGAGCCTGAACGAATATCGGCTCGGTGAAAGCGCGCCAGCGAAGATCACTGCTTATGGCTTCGTGCCAACGACGCGGACCGAGTCATATTTCTTTTCGTTGGGGCACCCCGTCGTTTCTAGTAGGTAAAGCCAATATGCAGATCTCGTTATACGAGCATCATCCTCCAATCCAAAACTTTCAGCAATTTTCTTCTGCGCTTTTTTCCAATCTGAGCCAAATTGTCTACAATATCCAGTGAAGTGAGTTTCATCGACTCTGATTCCAGACGCCGCTGCTATTGATCGTAAGCTCGCTTCGGTAAAGAAATTGAGATGTCTCGGCACATCGAGCCAATACCAAAGTTCGCCGAACCGTTTGGCGCCAAGACAAGCATTATTTGGCACTTCCGCAACAAACCGACCACCTGGATTTAGAAGGTTCGCGGCATTTTCGACAGCTGTTAATGGATTAATGCAGTGTTCGAGCACATGCATAAAAACCACCACATCAAAGTGATCATCTATGACCTCAGTGGGTAGTGCTTCAGCTGTCCCTTGATAAACCAGATGCCCAAGGTCTCGTGCAGTCTTGAGCGCCGTTGGATCAGGCTCCACTCCAACCACTCGATGACCGAGTGATGTGAATACAGAGAGGTTGCTTCCGTTTCCGCAACCAATTTCGAGTATTCTAAGCCCTTTACCAACAATTACATTCGACCACCAGTTCTTGTCTGGCTCCACTCCCTTGTCTTGCAGCCACGACAACTTCGTTTGAACTTTTTGAATGAAGCCGTCGACATCCTTGCCAAGTTCGGATTGGTGGCTATGGGTGTAATAATCGTCTAATTCATAGAACTCAGAGACTTTACTCGCAGTTGGTCTGGGCCAAACCTGCCCAAACGATTGCGATTTATCCCAAAGTATATCGTAGTTTTCACGATCATTAGCTCGCCGCCAATCTCCAGGCACAGTGAGCCAATGATTTGCTGTTGTGGAATCAATCATCTTAAATTTTGACAAGCCATAATTCCTTTATGTTGGCGAGCGGGATAGACTGATATATTTTCGATATTGCAAGAATTGATGCTGATTTCTTCGTGTCTGGCAAAGGCATCTACGTGTTATAGTCACAAACCGCCAACGTAGCAAACGTCAAGCGGGGATTTCGAGTGACTGCACAGCCTCACGAGGCATCGGATCCTGCCGAGAGTCGGCCAAGTAGGCTCAATGGACTAGCAAAAGGTGGTGCGTGTAAACCTCTCCTCACCTCCTCATTTGATCGAGCAGCATAGAGATATTCCGCTCGGATCAATTCGATCAACCGATGCAGAGCACCTGCATTTAGTTCCGCTGCACGAATCTCATCGCATAGAGCCGTCTTTTGCGGTCTATGTGTAAAGCATCAGCCAAGTTTGAGATCGAACTGCATGAACATCTCTCACGCTGCGTGGACTTGCTTACCAGTTTGTTTGATTTAATCGCCACGATGCTTCCAAGTTTCGCGTCCAGCGTTCCAATTTTTGAGCCAAGTATGTCGAGAATTAATTGGGTTTGAGTTGGAAGAATTATTAGAATGCTAAAAATTGAATGTCGACCAATCGAATTCTTCGACAAAAGCGTCTACCACACCTCAACGCGGAGTGCGTTTGCTTTTCGGGCTGGCGGAGATAAAAACTCTATGTATCACGCACGGCGCTGCTAAGCGTCCGTCGCGTGGATGCCAGAATTATGTATTTAACCTCGCTTTGTTAATTCCAAGTCAGTTTATTCGCGTGCCCTCCGCGCGATCAAACACTTCGGCAACTTCTGCTGCAGGTCTTGCGAACGACTTTTTCGGCTTTGATGTATCGGGTATCGTTCGTGCGTAGGCGCGCCAGTCTTCCGTCTGAAGCGATGTCCACAGTTTAGCCAATTGACAGGCACGACGTTCCATTTCATCCCGTTGCTCACGGCTTAAAGGGCTGAACCTCCGCCTTATCTGCTCTTCCCGGAATTGCTCTGCGAAGTGACCGTATGTGTTGCTGACGGTAAGGCTGTTAGCGTGTCCAAGTTGTTTCGCTACGATATCGATCGAGACGCCCTGCCGGACAAGATCGCTAGCATATGTGTGGCGTAGAACATGAAACACAAATGCACTCGGCAAGCCTGCGGTAGAAACAGCGCGTCTAAACAGCCGTATATGCTGCTTCACCCAAGGTTTGCCCATATCCGAGACGAAAACATGATCTTGCCCCGATTTTCCTTCGCACTGCGCCAGAAAGAACGCCATCCCCTCGTCTGGTAGGAAGACGAAACGCGCTGGTGATCGCTTGAACGCCGCTACCCGAATTCCAAAACCTTCCCTGGCTACGTCTTCGACGCGAAGGCTTCCAAGTTCACCAACACGACAGCCGGTGTAGAGAGCAGCAAGCACAAGCCGTTTTAAAGCAGGCGTCGAGGAAGCCAGTAGCCGATTGCATTCTTCGCGATCAAGAAAGATCGTCCTAGGGGAGTGGTTGACTGGAATTCGTTTTAAGCATCTCCATGGGCGTTCTGATTGTATTTCCGCATTATCCCAAGCATGACGGAAAGCCATCTTCAGAATTGTAACGAGAGAATTAAATGTGCGTTTTCGCTTTCTGAGCTGATCTGCTGTCAGGGGGCCTTCATTAGACTTCAACTGGCGTTCCATGAAGCCGTATCTTGGGGGCGTATCAAGAACACGTTGCGCTAGATCCTTAAGATTCTTCGCCGAAAAGTCTTCAAGAGGCAAATGCGCGAGATAGGGTATCAAATGATAATTTATCAGCACTAAATTGTTATAGTGGCCTCCCGGGGAGCGGGATAGACGTGTCCATTCCGAGTAGTCTTTGAGCGCGTGACCGACCGTATACACCTGACCAATCGGACAGAAGCAGACCTCGCTCGTTTTTCCGAGCGTCGCTGCTTCATTCGCAGTAGATTTAACTTCTCCGGAGTCGAACCACTCAAGTGCTCGGCATACTGCTGTTTGATACGTGATTGAGCCGCGACCTATATCTATGGCGGGTCCAAGACACTTCTGACGATACTTCTTGTCTTTCGTCAGAATTCGAGCCGTCCAATTGCACATTCGGAGATCGGGACGATGAATGCCGATGTGCCTGCATCTATACATTGAATGCCAATAGGGTGTCTCACGGAATGGCAATGCCGAAACTTGGCTTTCTTCGGCAAAGCGGCACGGGTTCCTCAGGTGTTCTGTCTTCATGAAGGCCGCTGCTAAAGTTTCATAAGACATCAGATCGTCCTCGCTCAAGGTTGCGATGTGTAGAGTAGCGCCATCTGCACGACGAAGCGCGGCCTAAGTGAATACTCAGGGTTGTATTGACCCCACGTTCGCGCAATCTAGGGTAATCTACACACACCGCAAAACTTACGGCGACGCCAGATCACATGCTGATTGAACGTCGCCGCTTTTGTGTCGAGCTCCCGCTGCGTTGATTTTTCGGCTCGCTTTGCTCGACAAACCCTTAGATTAGACAGCCTAGCGACGACAAACAGCCGATGTTCGTGCCACTGTTTCCGTATGCGCGATTGTGTCCGAAATTGGGCGGAAAATCCGCGTTTTCGTGTCAGGTTGATGCAAGTTCAGTGATTCTGCATCGTATGAGGACCGACATGGAATATTTGCTTTTGCTCCTGGCCGGCTTTGCTGGCCTCGCCTTTGTCGGCGGTAGTGATGATGGAGGCTCGTCCGACGACGATGACGACATGGACGTCCCTCCGACTGATGGTGGCGGTGATGGTGAAGGATCCGGAGACGGCGACTCGCTCAATGATATCGTCTTCGGGACCGATGGTGACGACGACATCGAAGGCACGGCCGACGCCGACACGATCGTCGCACAAGAAGGCAACGACACGATTGACGGAGCCGAAGGTGATGACGTTCTCGACGCAGGAGAGGGCGATGACGTCGTCAATGGCGGCGATGGATTTGACTCCATCTATGGTGGCCCAGGCAACGATGAATTGAGCGGTGGAAACGGCGATGATCTAGTTGCCGGCGAGGCGGGCGACGACACAATCACTGGTGGGGCAGGCTTCGACCAATTGTTTGGCGATGAGGGCGACGATCAGCTGTTCGGTGAGGCCGGCAACGATGAACTCGTTGGTGGCGAGGGTGATGATACGCTCGAAGGCGGTGACGGGTTCGATAGGCTTTTCGGCGGTCCAGGCAATGACAGTCTCAATGGCGGTGCCGATGACGACTTTCTGCGTGGCAATGAGGGCGAAGACACCCTCGAAGGCGGAGACGGAAATGACACCATTTGGGGATATACTGACGGCGAGAATGACGAATTCTTCCGCGACCAGGATCTGGTAGATCCCGATGAAATCAATGGCGGTGACGGTGACGACCAGATAATCATGGGAAGTGGTGATGTCGCCACGGGCGGCTCCGGCAGCGATATCTTTTACACCGGCAGCTGGGTTGATCCTGCTTCTCCGCCCATTATCGAAGACTTCGCTTCCGATGACATGCTTCTCTTCACCTACTCAGAAGCAGAGGGGCTGAACGCTCCGATCACAACAGAGCTCGATACCACCACTGGTGATACACTCGTGCGCGTCGGCGATCAGACAGTCGCAATCATTCGCGCCGGTGCCACGATTAGCGACGATCAAATTGCCGGTATCGGCAGAGACTTCTTCGTGTGAGATAGAAGGCAAGAGCATGAAACGCATATTTTCCTCCGCCCTGGTTTTCTTTGCGCTGTTGACGATGCCAGTTATGGCTTTGAACCAGCCGCCAACTGAGCCTTCCTATGATCGTCCGAGCTTCGATCCGCCATCGGACCCGCCGGGAAATCCTCCCGGAGGGAACCCTCCGGAGCGATCGCATGACGGAGGACCCAATCCCAAGCAGCCGCCGAAGCGGGTCGTGGCTCCACCACCGGTCGAACACATTGTCGTCTGTGAGCCGGTCGGACATCAGATGCAGGTCAAATTCTCCCCAAACGTGGAGCCGAGATTCTACAAGGAAGGCCAGAAGTTCTGCCACAAGCTGCATCCACCGAGGGCGGTAACGCTGCGCTGTGTGGACGACAAAGGCTCACGTCAGATCCAGGCAACAAGTAGCCTCGGCAAATACGCATCGAAGAAAGCGAACCGCTTCTGCATGTGCATTTGGGGACTCGATTAACTATTTGTGATCGAAGGAAAAGCTTGCAGAATCGCTACGAACAAGTAATCTGAATGAGTGTTCAGCAGACACAACCCAGGGCCCCCGTCGCACTGTTGCCCCAGCGACGGGGGCAATCTTTTTTAAGAAATGCGTGCTCACTCGATTTGCTTGAGACAATGCGTCATTCCGACGATTCTATCCCTGAAGGCGCTTCAGGCTGATTTGCAGCCTCCGCCATGGTTTTGGACTGGAACGCCGGCAGTATCCAATCTACGGGGCGCGGTGATTGTGGATGCGGATCTGTGAGAGGTCCATATCGCTTTGCATATGCCAGCAGGGCTTCGCGCAGAATGTTCTCGACTTCGCTCACGGCTCTCTCCAAATCTGCTTTTCAATGACCTTCAGTCAGATTGGTTAACGAAATGTTAACGGTTCTCCCTGACGACAGCCCCGATCTGCAGTATTCGCCTCTGCTGCGTGCGGCTCGTCTGACACTTCAATTCTCCCAAGATAACGGCGGCATTGGTCTCACTGCTTCTGGCGCTTTCAAACGCGTCTTCGTGCACTGGGCGGCGGATCAATTCGACTGGCCGGGCATGGGGCCGGATGAACTCTTCGCCGTCAACAGGGTGCTGAATGAGTATGACTTCGTGCCACTGGAGATCCTCCACTTTATCTTGGTGCGCATGAAACTGGGGCGGCATTATAAGGGCACATTCCGAGTAACGAAGCGCGGCGCGGAGTTTCTTTCCTCGCCGGGAGCGCTCTTTGCCGAGATGATTCCGTTCTTCTTGTTCGAGCTTGATCACACTTCATACGCGCGGTTCGAAGACCGCCCGATTGGCAATTGGGACGTCTGGCTAAACTTTCTTAATGTCGAGGCCGACCAAGGCGCACGCGCTGGCGACCTGTTCGAGGTGCTATATGGCCCGGTCTCGGGAGAGGAGAACGATTGGCGGGCATTTGGAGCCTTCCGCCAATGCGTTTTGGAACCTCTTCGGTGGGCGGGGCTATTGGCGGAGGTGTCAGAGCCAAAGCAGCGTCTCGAAGAACGACACTACGTAAAGACACCGCTGTGGCGCTTTGCGCTTTCGCTCGACACGGGTGAGGCGCTTCTGCCTCCACAGCTGCACTAATATCGAAGGTTTCCTCAAGCACTGCTAAAAAATCGTTCGCGCACGGTGGCGGATGAGCGCGACGAACGCCGCAGAGCAAAGTGCAGCTTCCTCGGAGCCGCTGAACGGGGCGGGAAGGTGGCAAGAAGGGACGCAGCGCTGCAAGCAAGACGTCCTAGATCCCTATGAGTTTGACTCACTGGGCACTTTTTTTCGTATCAGCGGCTGCGACGAACCCTTGGAGTTTTCGTTGAGAGATCTCGGTCAGTATTGAGCAGGGGCGGAGGTTACCAGCTTTGTGGCGCAGGTTTTCGAAGCAGCGGTTCAGTTTTTTGCGCCTTGTGGTATCAATCTTTAATGCCAGCTTTGCCGCTCAAAGCACATATGCGCGGACCCTACAGCCAAGCGTATGACAGAGGGAGCTGAGGCGTTGCCCGCCGCGTGTGTCCCTATTGTCGCTGCAAACCGACCGAAGGACCGAACGAATGACCTCCGATCCCTCAAAGCCTGGGCAAGCATTCGACCTCAAGACCGGAACAACGGATCCTCGAGCAGTGTCTGACTACTACGACGACTGGGCGTCAACTTACGATGAGACGCTTAGATCCTGGAACTACCAGGCGCCCTCCGTCGCCGCTGAAAAGCTATTCGCGCACCTTGAAGATGGGAGCGACGTCCTTGATGTCGGTTGCGGCACCGGTCTTTTCGGGCAAGCCATGGCTCGCCATGGCTCGTTTCGGATTGTTGGTCTCGATATCTCAGCGGAGAGCCTGAACCACGCGCATACTCGCGGTGTCTACGATCAGCTAATCAAGCATGACCTCCAGAAGCTTCCCTTGCCCCTTGGGGAAAACTCCATGAATGCGGCTGCCTCGATCGGCGTGCTGACATACATCGAGAGTGCAGGAGATATGCTGCGCGACCTGTGCCGATGTGTCTGTCCGGGCGGCGCAATAATCTTCACCCAGCGCACGGACCGCTGGACGGAGCTCGACTTCGAACAGACATTGAAAGCGATCGCACGGGAAGGCCGTTGGTCTGTGCTCGAGATCAGTGAGCCTCAGGACTACCTTCCCGGAAACGAGGATTTCGGCAAGGACATCAAAATCATTCATACTGTTTGCAAAGTGACGTGATGCGGGCAGCTTTAGCAGTCGGCGGCAACAACTAATTAAACGGGCTCGAAAATTTGATGCGAGATGAGGAGTCTGGGGACGTGCCAATGTATGGGTAGGAATGCCTCAGGCCTCAAAGATGGCTCTATTGCCAGCCAAAAACCGAAGTATCTTAGCTTCAGGTGGCGGTGAAAACGCTCTCAGCGCAAGGACTTGGCGAGTGCCTCAGTGGCGGCCTCGGCACTGGCGACCTCTTTCGCCTTTAGAAGTTGGCGGATCCGATCAATGGCTTGCGGTGTGCAGATCGGATCGAACAGCATGGTCGTATCCTTTGAACGACGGCGGATAGTGAAATAAAGCGCTTCGGTGTCGGCCGCACCATAGCTGTATTTGTAGGGCTCGTTGCCGTGGCAGAAATCGTAGCAGATAAAGCCTTGCGCTATGGCGTGCCTGATACTCTCCATATGCAGAAGCTGGCCAATCCCGCCCTCGTCCGAACTGATTTGCCGACCGCCGACAATGAAATGCAGGATACCGTTCTTTCGGTCTTCTATATGACCCAGCGCGCCGATGGGTGTGTCGCCTTGCCACAGCACAGGCAAAAAGAGGATTCCATCCTCTTTCGCCGCACGTAGGACTTCCCGGTAGTTACGGGCAACCTCGGCCGCCTTCGACGCTCCCTTTTCGCCTTGCCAGCGGATCTGCCAAAGACCCAGTAGAATATCGATGTCGCGCATCGCCGTTGTCGCGTCGGCGACCGTTACGCGAAACTCGCCGCTGTCGATTTTCTTGCGTAGAAGACGGCGGTATTTCTGCCGCTGGTTCGAACTGATGCTGTCCGCGAGATATTGATCGAAGCTTTCGGGCAACTCTACCTGCGGACAAAGCAGGTTGTTCGTTTGCCCCTTGTTGATCATATAGCGCCTGAATTCGACCCTGAAGTCGCCACCCTCGAACGCATCGGTAAAGATCTTTGCACGTCGCGCTTGAGCGATGTAGCGGACCGACAGCTTTGACCAAGGCATGGTCGCACTATGCCTTGCGAGGGCCCGAATCGCCGCAACCTCGACGCCGGGGCGACACAGAAAACCAACGTATTCGCTGAACATCAATCGTCCGCCCGCCTCGATTTCGGAGACAACACTCTGGCGGCTTTCGCTCCAATGGGTGCGATACTTGAGCGGCAGGATTCCGACGATATTCCCGCCTCTTGCCCGGTCGCGCGCGACAAGAACAGACCAGCGAAGGGCGTTGGCCGCGAAGGCGCGATGCAGCCAAGAATAGCTTAGAAAGACGGTCGCTTCGAGATCGGCGTCAAAAAGTTCTTCCCACTCGGCCTTGATCGCAGCCAACCCGTCCAGCGTGTCGATCACCGATACCGTGATCTGTGCCGCATCCGTCGTATCGAAGGTTTCATGTTTCATTCCGCTGCAATGGCACCGCGGGCCGCGAGACCATCCCTCATGATCGATAGGAAAAAGCGTTGTCCATCCGCGAAATCGCGCGCGAGAAGCGCTGTCTCGCGGTTGCGGTAGGCGGCATATTCGCCAACCTTGCAAAGATTGTAGGCAAATTCGGGATGCACTCCGGCATCGTCGAATTTTCGAATGCGCGATTTGGAGAGCCAGCCGCGTTTCACCACTTCCTTCATAATCAGCTTGATGCGCTGGATGCAATGAAAGGATGTATAGAGCCAAAGATAATCGAGATATGTGTCAGCTGCAGACCGATCCTCACTTGGCAAGCAATCCAGGATAATTTTTTCCATGACTTCCGGATTGATTGGCCAAGCCTCGTCAGCAATCAGCCAGGCAAGATCTTCGGCGCCATGGCGGACTCCAGCATATTCAAAATCGAACCATTTGACCGAGTTGCTATTCGAAACTGCGGCATTCCCCGAACGACAATCCCACTTCACGAAGGATCGCGGCCGGGTGACAATTTTCTGGCATAGCTCCGCTCGATTGAGTGTGATGCTCCGCCCGTGCGAAATACTTTCCATCGTATCTATAGCATGGACGAGGTTTTCGACCCAATCATCATTCGCTCCGAGGATCGGCAGAGCGTCTCGAAGGCCCACTCGATTGGCGGCCTTCTGGATGCGGAGGATCGCCTCCACTGCGCTGAAGGCGATGGACGCGCGGTCTGCCTGACCGGCCTTCCAGATCGCCGTATTCAATCGGTTGCCGCCAAGGTCGGACTGGAACAGGACATTTTCTCGAAGACCCATAAACTTAGGTGCGCAGTCGCATTCGGACTCGAGGATTTTCAGAATGTAGGCTTCCAAATGCGTGCGCCGGAAATTTGGGCGCAGCGTAGCGATCACAGAGCGGGATTCGAGCGTAACGCGGATGCTTGCGCGATCAGTGCCGCCAGGGGTGCTGACATGGGTAACACGCTCGCCGAAGAAGTCCTCTGCGAGACGGGTGAGGTGATCGATCCGATCGTTCGGCTCCGATGATGTCATTATCCTGTGCGCCTTCATACCCGCCGCCATTCCCAAGCGTCGAAGCGATCTAAGAATACGATTCGTGTTGGAAGACTGCCCGGACTCGCCAAATTTGAGAAGGATTCTGTCTGAATCCAGGCCTCCAGACATCAATTATTGACCAGTTGATCCTAGATCGGCTGATTGTTTCCATAGTTGATTCAGTCAGAGTGTATTTCGGCTTGATTGAGGCAAAACTTTTGCAGCAAGAAGTCAAAGCCGACACATTTTCCCTCTGCGGCTTTCGACTCTGTCCAAAAGCCGGAGACGAGAGGCCGGACTTTGCCGGCAGTAAGCGGAGGTGAAAATGAAATGGTATTCCTTCAAGTGGGGTTTTAACCACTCGAACGGCTCGGGCCAGCATTCGGCAAGCTCGACCAAATCCTACCATAATGGCGGCGTCGAGGGGCATTCCTTCAGCGCCTGGTATGACGATACGCTCGGCAAAGTGATGCCATCGCTCGAAGACTCGAAAGATAAGACTCACGAGGACGGCAAAGGAGGCACGAAGGGCTCCGGCTCGGACGGCACGAAGGGCTCCGGCTCGGACGGCACCAAGGGCTCCGGCTCGGGTGGCACGAAGGGCTCCGGTTCGGGTGGCACGAAGGGCTCAGGTTCGGGTGGCACGAAGGGCTCCGGCTCGGGTGGCACGAAGGGCTCCGGCTCGGACGGCACCAAGGGCTCCGGCTCGGGTGGCACGAAGGGCTCCGGTTCTGGCGGCACCAAGGGCTCCGGTTCGGGCGGCACGAAGGGCTCCGGCTCGGACGGCACCAAGGGCTCCGGCTCGGGTGGCACGAAGGGCTCCGGCTCGGGTGGCACGAAGGGCTCCGGTTCTGGCGGCACCAAGGGCTCAGGTTCGGGTGGCACGAAGGGCTCCGGTTCTGGCGGCACGAAGGGCTCCGGCTCGGACGGCACCAAGGGCTCCGGCTCGGGCGGCACGAAGGGCTCCGGCTCGGGCGGCACCAAGGGCTCCGGCTCGGACGGCACGAAGGGCTCCGGCTCGGGCGGCACCAAAGGCTCCGGTTCAGACGGCTCATGGATTTCGAAAACCGCGCTGCTACCAGCATTCGAACCCGATGAAGCAGACGACAACATGCTGTTCGAAGACGTTATGTCCTTGATGTCGAAGGAGATCGACGAAGACGATCAGAACGTTGAGGCTGACTCGGACGACATGAGTTACGACATGATCGCCTAAAGGTCCTCAACCGACGAAGGCGTGCGGTATTCTATGCCGCACGCCTTTCGCTAGAACAAATACCAGAACTGGAATTTGGTCCTAACAGCGCGAAAGTCAGCTCGCCGTCCGTCAAACGCGCTGTAGCCCCGTTTCAGATCTTGCGTCCCTATATGAGCGACCGTTGGTGAAATACTTCACTCAGATCAGACGCCTCAGTATGACAAGCTGCAATCTCCGCAGTCCCGCCGTCAAATCTGTTCATACCGAGCCTTCGCGTGCTCTTGACATGAGTCTTCGTCCAAACCCAACGTCGTGTTTTATTGGCTTTTCTCGAGCTGTATGTGGCGCTTGATGGTTATCGCCGTCTACTAATCTTGCTGTAGATTGATTGGATGCAGGAAGTCTTAGCTTGGTCGTCTACGGTCCATAGAAGGGAAATCTGCTTCGGGCAGCGCAAGGCATTCGATCCTTGGGTTTTCTGGGGGTTCCATGCCTACAACTTCTGCTCTCAAGACCGAAGCGTAGGCTCGCTGCGATACCCGCGAGAAGGGTGCGGCTCCTTTTGGCCCTGTTTGCGAGATGCCAGAAACAGAGTAAGCTTCTCCCTATGGCCAGCAATCTACATGACCTCTTAGCCCTGGATGATCCAACTGCACTGCCGCGGATTGAAAGAGCACTGCGCTCCCAGGGCGAGCTTTCCGCTGACCAAGAAGCTGTTTTGGGTGCCTTGGTCTGGCAACGCTGCACCAGTGGCACCGCGGGGTTGCTTGGATGTGTTACGCAGCAAGACTGCGCAAAGCGTATCGATGATCTGCCGGACCAACTTGCACGAATAGGGGCCGAAGATGCTGCTGAGGCGACAAGAGCTTTGCGCGATGCAATCCCACTCGACGACGAGACACTGAGGCATGGCATAGCGGATTGGATAGATACGCAAAGCGACGTCTACAATAAGGCCCAAGAGCTGGACAACGGTCTCCGAGGGGTTGATCGGGTGATCTGGGACTTCATGAAAGACCCGGAAACTGACATCCCCGACCTTGAGATACCAACCCGCATGGGCTCCATCGTGTCGTCTGTAACCGGGCTGTTTCGCTAAAGCGGTGATGAACCAACGCTGGGGAGATAGACCGACTAAAACCCCAAGACGGTTATGCCGTGCAATTTATGGGCTAGCGCAGGCTTTATGTTGTCAATGGCATCGAAAAGCATTGAATAGCCCCGCGCTTCGACATTGACCGATACGTGCTGACGTTCATAGCGCGTCAGGCTGCCGTTGAGTGAGGCATCGCGCCCGCCAAGAGGCGGACGCAATTCTCTTTCAGCCCGCGAGATAGGTCCGGAACCAAGCGACCATGCGCTCCTCGGCCAGCATAGCGGCAGCTTCATCGTAGCGAGGTGTCGTATCGTTGTGAAAGCCGTGGTTCACGCCGGGATAGATATGCGCTTCATAGCGCTTGTCGTTCTCCTGCAGTGCTTTCTGAAACTCGGGCCACATAGCATTGATCCGCTGGTCGAGCGCCGCAAGCTGGATCATCAAGGGAGCCTCGATCATGGCAACTTGCCCGCTCTCCGGCGCTGCGCCGTAGAAGGGAACCCCTGCCGCCATCTCGGGATACGCCACAGCCAACTTGTTCACCACGCCGCCACCGTAGCAGAAGCCAGTCGCGCCGACCTTGCCGTTCGTGTTCTCGAGCGCCTGCAGGTATTCGAAGCCGGCAAAGAAATCGTTTAGCAGAGCGTCTTGATCGAGACTGCGCTGCATTTCCCGCCCCTCGTCGTCACTGCCAGGATAGCCACCCAAGGACGACAAGCCGTCTGGTCCCATGGCGACAAAGCCCGCCTTCGCAAGGCGCCGCACCACGTCGCGGATATACGGGTTCAGGCCCCGGTTCTCGTGAACAACCAGCACCGCGGCAGGCGGGTTGTCGGGGTCCACCTCAGTCGGCCTGACAAGATATGCGGTGATCTCACCCGTCCCGTCTGGGCTTTGATAGGTGATGTCCTCGCCCACGATGTCCGGATCATCTTCCGCGACTTGCTGGGCGAGAGCATAGTTCGGCGCAAGCGTTCCGAGGATCGCCGCAGCGGTCAGGCCACCGACGGCCCATTTTCCAGCGCGATCAAGGAACTCCCTCTTCGATATTTTCCCGTGGGCGTAATAGTCGTAGAGATCCAGCAATTCCTGGTCGAAATCTGCCGCGGTGAGCCTACGCGGCGGGACATTTTGGTTCATGAAGGTGCCTCCCTAGCAATAGGAGTGACATACCACGCCTAGAACAGGGCGGCAGATCACGTTCTTGTCTTCTGGAAGATCTGCACCGTCCGCTCCTGAGCAATCCCACCAGCATGATGTTTGTTATTCGCCAGACGCAGATGCAGTCTTGGCACACGCGAGCAATGTAGGCTCAGCTCGGTCAGCTTGTCAGAGTTCTACGCCGTGAACGCGGCAGTGAAGATCCGTCCTCCGGACGGCTTGCGTAACTGACGCCCATGAACACGGATCCCGACTTACTCTTTTATCAGATCATCCCAGAAGTCATCGAGTTCGGGGTGATACCGCTCCATGAGCTTCTCGAGCATCTGCGGGTAGGTGCGTCGCTCCTTAAGGCAGAGATCCTTGAACCGCTCGATCATAGGCGCGGGGCCTTTCACGTTGATCTGGATTTCGGGAAAGGCTGAGCCCGCGCCTGTGAGCGCATTCCAAGTCTCTGGCATGTATTCAGTCATCGCTGTGCGGATCAGTGTCTTCTCGTCGATGCCGAGCGCATGAGCGAGGGCAGGAGCCCGCTCTATCGGCAAGCGCATCTCGCCAGAACGCAGCATGCTAATGACGTTCTGCCGAGGGAAGCCGACTTCTTCTGCGATCTCACGCTGGGTTTTTCCCGATGCATCGAGGGCGTCTGAAATCAGTCGGGCGGTGGGGCTGTGGGTCATGTCGATCCTCTGCATCTGATGTGTTGATGCTTGATTGTATGAGGATTGGGCGGGTCCTTGATTGTGGGTCCGTAGAGCGGGAAGTCCTAGATGCGGACGGGTTTCGCTTTTGGGGCATGTGATCTCAGAACCCCCAGCTTTGTCGGAACCCTGGGGTCTGCCGACAGAGTAGCCAGAGAGGCAACAAATCGGTATTCGGTATAGAATTTCATACTGAATAAGTTCGTGACCTTCCCAAAAGCCGACCTTATCTGTTTTTCAACGCAAGCACGGAGCGGTCAGCATGACGGAAGATCACAACAATCCAGCAGAAGAAGTCGAGGCGCGGGCGGTCGAGTTCATGCAGAGCTTCGGCGGAACTGAGTTCTTCGAAGAGGGCTTCGTCAAACTCTCCTATACGCTCTTCTCGCTGGCCGAGATCATGTATGGAAGCGAGGCAGCGGAGAAGGCGTTCGACCTCATGCTACAGATAGCATTCTCGCAGCGTGAAGGGCGTTGGCGCGAGATCTTGGAGGACGGGCATAGCGGTATCTACTCTGAGACAGCCCTAGGCCAGTTGATCCACGATCTGACGGCCTATGCCGAGTTCGGCATCTCGATTTCAAGCAGTCCAACATGTGACAATCGGCGTGAAGAGCTGAAGGAGCAGGTCGAGGCTGCTCAACGCTTTCTAGAGATGTTGCCCGCTGAGCTGTGGGACATACGACAAGAGCACCTGGTAAGACTTCTGAGACAAGCTATGGCCCGCTGGAAGTTGGACAACGGCGAAGCGCTGGATGCTGAAGACTTGGCATTGTTGTCACGGAAAGCGTTCCAGACGGTTCTCAATAACTTGGCGCGGAAAGGAAAGCCGATCGTCGGCAGCAAAAACCACATCGAAGCAAAGGAGGCTCTCGCATGGCTAACAACACAACCCGCGTTTCTCCGCTCGATCCTGGACTACGACGAGCCTTTAGTGCCTATCGCTGAAAAAGACGTAAACCTGGAACAAGTTGTGTTTGTCCCTGTCGGCTCTGATGGGACCGTTTTCCATCCCGGCTTGAAGCGAGACGGTTTTTACCGAATAGCGGCGGCTAACGACGAAGAGGATATCGAGGACTTCGGTTTAGCTTTGACCAAGCTGCAATCGAGGGTTGTGCCGACATGGCGTAGGCCAACGCCGGGTGGCTTCTGGACTCAGGTCAGAGCTGTCGACTGGCGACGCATGACTATGAGTGAACTGGAGGCGGAAGCTTCAGAAGCGTCCGCGTAAGCGACTGTCTCATAGAAATTTCACAATCACCGAACCTGGCGATGCCTGTCGCCAGACCATCCAACGTGTGCGCTGAACAAAGGAGAAGAGCATGAAACATCTCAACCTGAATCCGCTCAAGGTCCTCAATGCAAAGGGTAGCTTCCCAGCTGCGAAATATATTCAATTTCCGATTAACCTAGACCAGACCCCCCAACGCGAACTTTTTTTGAGATATGAAGTTGAGAAAGCGCCCAAAGGTCAGCGATTCCAAAACCATCTTCTTCTATACCCAACTCTCCATTTGAGAGGTTTTACGTTTCGAGTCGATGTCGAGCGTGTAGAATTGAAGGGCGCCTATATTACTTCGCCTAATTGGTCCGAGCTCCAGAAAAGGCTTAGCAGGTTCACAAGAGGAAGCTGCTACGCGGTCGATGAAGGGTCTGGTTCTTTTCGAGTGGTCTTCATTCGCCCGTCGAAATTTCACATTCGTGGAGTCCTGGATGCGTTTAACAAAAGTTCTTGCCTGAACTTGCCCGGTGAAATTGCTAAAATCGAAATATCTCTAGATACGTTTAGCCGTTTTCTCCAGCCTGTGTCGAGTAGATGGTATATGCTTGACTTGATGTGGCGACATTTTTTGCCTCCCTCTGAGGCATGGGGCTTTGCAAACGGTTTTCCGCGGTCAGTTTCTGGACCAAGTCCTGGTGATGTGTCTCCTATTCGCTGTGCAGATACTGATTTGGAGGTAGGCAACGGATCTTGGATTGGCCGTCATAATTCTATGGTGGAGCAAGCCTACGGAGTGAGCTATCCAGCTGGATTTTCGTGTCTCGAGGACCTAGAGCCGTCCAACTACAATCAGCCTCGGGTCGATGGCGTGACACTTTTTGGCGATCCTGAGGGAGAGCTCAGTTTCCGCATCATGCGCAGAGATATCCCGGACAAGACCGGGGCATATGACTCTTGTCGCGAGTGGGGAGAAGACACTTGCAGACCAAGTATCGTAGTGTCTTTGAGTGGTGATGAGTTGCGGCGTAACCATCTCACTTCTGCCCATGCGATAGGAGGAGGCTTGCGTCATGTGGGCAAAAAGTATCTCAAGTTTTGGTTGCCGGCGCTAAAAGTGACCAGCGGTTGGCTGATCGCGCCGACGGAGCTCGAAAGGTTCCGGAACGGTGGTTGCTTTGCCGTCCGACAGGCTACTCTGGCTGCTAGGGAAAGGGATGCTTTCCTGAACTCTCGAGTTCCCGGTCGAAGAAAGCGGACCGGCTGGA
Source organism: Roseivivax sp. THAF30 (assembly GCF_009363575.1). Taxonomy (NCBI): domain Bacteria; kingdom Pseudomonadati; phylum Pseudomonadota; class Alphaproteobacteria; order Rhodobacterales; family Roseobacteraceae; genus Roseivivax; species Roseivivax sp. THAF30. The sequence goes on from NZ_CP045389.1 coordinate 1,476,356, forward strand.
AACGATCGGCCAACGATGACTTTGAGGGATTAGCTCCGTTCTCCAAGTTCAATAACAGAGTCGCCGATGCCGTCAGGAAAGCGGAGAAGCGGTGGGCCTATCTTGACTAGCGCCCGAGGTTCAATTGCTGATGGGAAGCTGCTTCCCATCAGCGAGCGGCAAACTTTCTGATCGCGGATCTTCTGAAAAAGATGATCATCTTCCCAACAGGGTCCTGTGTCGGTATCTTGCTCGGAAGCGTTTGGACCAATTGATAATCAAAAGGCTTAAGGGAGTTTACAGTGAGCGATTTGACTCGTGTGTAGGGTGTTCACATACGAGAACATGTTGGGAGCCGTCCAATCGTCGGCGAGTATGTTGCCATCGCCCGTCCCTCTGCTCGAGATGAAAGCTCCTCGCGCCGGGCGATTATTAATCTGCGCCGATCGGCGTAAATATCAATAGGGCTCAAGTCGCAGCTAAATGAAAGTTCAGCGGCACGTCATATCTATTGCACCGCAATTTGAGACGATAACTCCACTTCATCGATCCAAGACTTCCAAAGGAAGTGTCTGCTATTAGGGTCGATCCAGTGCATCATATCAGACGGGTGCTGCATTTTTGTGTTGAGATACCGGACCCGCGCGCTTCTCACAGCCTGAAGGTTTGACTTCCCTATGTGAGCTGAAGCATTCCGGCACAATTGTAAGTCTTCGGTTCGTAAACACGCAGATAGGGCCGTCAGCACTTGCGATGCATTGCTGCAACCCATTCCAGACACAACGTTATTCAGCCTACCAAGGTCCCCCCAAGTGTGCTCTTGGTGACTGCCTGTAAGCGGTCTGATGCTTCTTATTGGGTTGCCGTAAGCCAACTGTTTGGCAATATAGGCGATTTCCATTTCACTTCGGGAAGTGTGTGATGACGCAACCAAAACACCGTTTGCTGTAGTCGCTCCCAGAGCAGAAGAGATCATGAGTTCCCGGCAAAAACTGCACCAAGCTTGCCACAGGGAGGACACATACCCTTCTTGTAATGCAAAGCGATCAACAGTCCGAGCAGTAGATCGCTTACTGACGTTGCGATTAAAGCCGCTATCGAGCGTCTGCAGGCGGCGGCTCAGTTTCCGCTGCGCGGTTTCAAGTAAGATCGGCATCCACAGCGTCCGGAACAGAGACGCCAAGAACACGAAGAATCGCGGCGACACGTGCTGTTCTCCGTATCTTTCGATCGGTGGTGCTCAAACAACCCCAGACATACCTTCCATGAATTCCTTCCTCCTCCTTTGCCTCATGAGCCTGCGCAAGTTCGAGGAGCATACGTTCAGCTTCGTGAGGATTGGTTGCGAATCTTCCAATACTCGGCGCGTCCCACTCTTCGGTAATACTTGGGATGCCATATCGGCTATGGATTAGTGCAGTTATCAAGGAGTGAAGCGCATAAGGCTTCATCATGAAAGTCTTCCGCAACGTCGCGAGGTTTTCAGATATAAAATTAAAAGCCTCTGTGATTTTCTTATGATATTCAGCTGCAGGATCAAATTCGACGTCATATTTCCTGTAAAGAGCTGTTAAGTCTTTTGGGCTGGCGCTTACGATACCTTTTTCCATTGCAACAATGCAATCTGAAATGAAGGCCGCATCGCTCATTCTGACAATTTGACGATTTGAAAAGACGCCATATTCAACGAAAAACTCATTAAGTTCATCAGCCAGTTCATTGATAAACCATTTGAATGCCCCCTGAAATGAAGAGTGTCGTTTCTCCGCTTCATTTAGTGGCAATGTATATGCATTCATCCTCCTGAACATCTGGAGGATTTCGCTACGCTTAGCACTCCGAATTACATCCACAGAAACAGTATACGCGAGAAATCGATGCTGATCTTCCTCATTTAAGTCATCAAACTTTTGGCCGGCGCGGGATGTTTCGGCGCCAAGAGCAAACTCGTTGTTATAGAATCTTCTGATTGCACTAATCCGCTGTTGGCCATCAACAATTTCCCTGCGGACTGTTCGGTCGTCACGATTGATGAACTCATACATATAAATCTTTGGGAACGGAAAGTTCTCAAGGATTGTATCAATGAAGTAACTGCTGGGCCCTTTGGGCCAGATACCCGAGCCGCGCTGATATTCTGTATTGACGATCAACTCACGTCGTTCGAGCATTTGTAGAATCTCGATTATGCTGTAATAGCTATTGTTGATCTGCACTACGGTTTCTCTTCATGGTCGTGTGAGTATGACAGGGCGAAGGTGGGCTGTGGTTTCGCACTGAACGTTGTCAGAAAACTTTGCACCAAATGCAACGGGCTGCAATGCAGTCTCTGGCGCTCGATCATTTAGGTAACACAAAGGACATTCTGCTAAGAGAAAGATATCCTTATTGAAAAATGGTGCCCGGGGGCGGAATCGAACCACCGACACGAGGATTTTCAATCCACTGCTCTACCCCTGAGCTACCCGGGCACGGGTGAGGGCACTGCCCTCGGGTGGAGGCGGTCTAGCCAATGGGCAAACGGGTGTCCAGAGGGCATGACGCAAAAAAGTGAGGGCGGCGGTTCTTGGGGCTCGGCTCTCTTTTCTCGGGCCCCTGAAGAAGCTATCTGCTCGCATCATGGCCCTTTTTCCCGACACGCTCCGCGCGCTCCTCGATCACGGCTTCGACACCGTGATCGACGTGCGTTCGCCGGCCGAGTTCGCCGAGGATCATGTGCCGGGGGCGATCAACCTGCCGGTGCTCGACAACGAGGAGCGTGCGCGGGTCGGAACCATCTACAAGCAGGAAAGCCCGTTCCGCGCGCGGAAGATCGGCGCGGCGCTCGTCTTCAAGAACGCCGCGCGCCATATAGAAGGACCGCTTGCGGCTCATGACGGCGGCTGGCGGCCGCTCGTCTATTGCTGGCGAGGGGGGCAACGCTCGGGTTCGATGGCCTGGATGCTGAAGGAGATCGGATGGCGCTCCGATGTCATTCAGGGCGGGTACCGGACGTACCGGCGGCTCGTCTCCGGGCTGCTCTACGATGCGCCGCTCGGGCTGCGAGTGATCCAGCTCGGTGGATATACGGGGACGGCCAAGACGGATCTGCTGACGCATCTCGCGGCGAAAGGCGTCCAGGTGCTCGATCTCGAGGGGCTGGCCCATCACCGGGGCTCGCTTCTCGGGGATCGGCCGGGCGGGCAGCCAAGCCAGAAGGCGTTTGAAAGCGCTTTGGCGCGGGCGGTGATCGGTTTCGATCCGGCGCGTCCCGTGGTCGTCGAGGCGGAGTCGAGCAAGATCGGAGAGATCAATCTGCCTCCCTCGCTCTGGGCGGCGATGAAGGATGCGCCGTGGATCGAGGTCTCTGCCCCGATTGCGGCGCGCACGTCTTACCTCGTCGAAGCCTATGCGGATATTCTGGCCGACCCGGAGACATTGCGCGAAAAACTTGCGCCGCTGCGGCGATTTCGCGGGCACGAGCTCGTGGATGATTGGTTCACGAAGATCGAAGCGGGCGACAAGGCGGGCCTCGTCGAAAGCCTGATGACCGCGCATTATGACCCGGCTTATGACAAGTCCATGAAAGCGATGTCGCCGCGCATCGTGGCAAGAATTGACCTGAACGGCCTCGGCCAAAGCGCTTTGGACGACGCAGCCGGGCGCATCGCGGCAAAGGTCGAGGCGCTCGGTTCGTCCTAGTCGATGATGTCGATCGCGCCGGAGCGCTCGGTGAGCTCTCCGATATCGGCAGCGGGGTATCCTGCGTCCCGAAGCGCTTTGAGCGTGCCTTCGGCAGCGTCTGGCGCAAGCGCCGCCAGAAGCCCGCCGGCCGTTTGCGGATCGAAGAGGAGGGCGTGTCGCGGCGTCTCGGGCAGATCCGGCGCGACCTCTCGATTGGCCGGGTAGAGCGACGAGCGGTGACCCTTCGCGGCAAGCTCTTCAGCGCCTGCCATGAAGGGAATGGCATCAAGGCGCAGCGCCACACCGCATCCTGAAGACCGGGCGATATTCGACGCATGGCCGAGAATGCCGAACCCGGTGACATCCGTCATAGCGCGGGCATCTGAAAGCAAGCGTGCTGCCGTTGCCTGTTCGTGGCACATCGCCGTCCAGCAGGCCTCCACGATCGCCCCGGGCGCGTCGCTTTGCATCTCTGCGGCAAGAATCGTTCCGGAGCCGATGGGTTTCGTCAGGATGAGCCGGTCCCCCGCCCGTCCGCCCGACAGGGTGATCGGATCGCGAGGCAGGAGCCCTGTCAGCGAAAAACCTATGGTCATCTCGTCGCCAAGGGAGGAGTGCCCGCCGACGATCTCGGCCCCCAAATCGGTGAGAACCTCGCTCGCGGTCGCGACGATCTCGGTCAGCATGCGGCCCATCACAGAATCCGAGCCGCGCGGCAGAACGAGGTTCAGCGTCGCGGCCTGTGGCCCTGCGCCCATCGCGAGGATATCACCGAGAGCATGGTGCGCGGCAATGCGTGTCATGAGGACCGGATCGAGCGTAACCGCCCGCAGATGATCGGTGGTCAGAACCTGCCGTGTCGTGCCGATCGTCAGAAGCGCGGCGTCGTCGCCGGGCAGGGGGGTGATGTCGGTTCGGCGCGGATCGGGCAGAGAGGCAAGCGCTTTGGAAAGCGTCGATTGACCGACCTTCGCACCGCACCCGCCGCAAAGCGGTTTGGCACCGAGCGCATCTTCCATGCCGCTCGCATATTCCGCCGGAAGCGGGGCGCGCGTCATCGCGGGCAAATTCCGGAACCGCTCCATGAACCGCTGATCGATCCGGTTCTTCCAGCGCCAGACCCAATCGCCCGAGAAGCGCAGGCCGAACCGTTCGCCCATCGCTGATTTCGCGCCGAGCGAGATCAGTTTGAGGTAGTCGCTCTGGGGCTGGTAGCGGCGCAGCTCGCCGCCGCTCAGCATGGCGCGCAGGTTGTCGTGCAGGATGGGCGCGGCGCGGACGGCGTAGACGCCCGCTTTCGGGCGCGGCGCATGGCTGAGATGCGCACAATCTCCGGCCGCGAAGACGGCGCCATCCGAGCTCTGAAGCGTTTCGGAGACCGACAGAAAGCCATGCTCATGGGCAAGGCCCGACGCCGCGACGAAGGCATGAGGGCGCGCCCCTGCCGCGCCGACGATGAAATCGGCGCCGATCTCCGTGCCGTCGGCGCGAACGATGCCTTCTGCCGTGACTTCTGAGATTTCTGCGTGTTCTGAAACGCTTACGCCTTGCTCTTGCAGCGCCTTCCGAAGCCGGGCCCGTGCCGGTGCGCCGATCCCTTCGAGGATTTCGCCGCGATCGAGGACGCTGACATCTGCGTGGCGGCCGCGGGCGCGCAAGGCATGCGCCATCGCCATCGCCAGCTCGACACCCGCAACGCCGCCACCGATCACCGCGACACGCGCCGGGCCGTCCGCCGCGAGATACCGCCCCCAACGCTCCGCGAACGGGCCAAGAGGTTTCGCGGGCACGGCGTGATCCGCAAAGCCGGGCAGGTCCGGCATGGCGGAAGTGATGCCGACATCGAGAGAGCAGACATCATAGGCGATGGGCGGCCTGCCAGGCACCGTCACTTCGCGACGCGACGGGTCGATGGCCGTTGCGGGCCCCAGAACGATCCGCGCGCCGGCAAAGCGCGCAAGGCGCACAAGATCGATGTCGAGTTCGTGCCGGCTGTAATGCCCCGCGACATAGCCAGGCAGCATCCCCGAATACGCGGTCACCGGCGTTGGATCGATCAGGGTAAGCCGCGCGCCCGGTAGCGGATCCATTCCCCATTTTCGCAAGACCAGCGCATGGGTGTGGCCGCCGCCGATCAGGACGAGATCGCGGGTCAAGGGCAGGGGGGCTTTCATGGTCGTTCGGGCCTTGCGGTCATGGGAGCAGACTTGCGGCGCGCACCGCGCGGCTGCAAGCGCTTTAGATCGATCTGCATGAAAACGCGGCGAAATGCGGCGGCACCCAAAGCGCTTTCGGTGTCACCCCATTGCCTTTCCCGGCGCTTGCGTGTGTCCTGTAACAGAACGGGGAGTCGGAATGACGCAGACATTCAATGAAATGATCGACGGCGGATCGGTCCGCGCGGCCTACCAGAGCCTCGAGAAGTGGCAGAACGAAATGCCCGCCGATCTGAGGCAGATGAAGCAAAGCGAGGCCGAGGCGCTGTTCCGCCGTGTAGGCATCACCTTTGCGGTCTACGGAGAGGGTGGAGACCCGGAGCGGCTCATTCCGTTCGACATGTTCCCGCGGGTCTTCACCGCCGATGAATGGCGCAAGCTCGACCGGGGCATCCGCCAACGTGCGGCCGCGCTCAACGCCTTCCTCGCCGATGTCTATGACCAGCGCGAGATCATCCGCGCGGGCCGCATTCCCGAACATCTCGTCACCCATAACGAGGCGTTCGAGCGCGCCGTCGTCGGCATCCGCCCGCCCCGCAACGTCTGGAGCCATATCGTCGGCATCGACCTCGTGCGGACGGGGCCGGACCAGTTCTACGTGCTCGAGGACAATTGCCGCACGCCCTCCGGCGTCTCCTACATGCTGCAGAACCGCGAGATCATGATGCGGATGTTCCCGCATCTCTTCGTGGAGAACCGCATCGCGCCGGTCGACGGCTATGCCGACGCGCTGCGCCACACGCTGGCTTCGGTTGCGCCCAAGAAATGCGACGGCGAGCCGAACGTGGTGATCCTCACGCCGGGGCATTTCAACTCTGCCTATTATGAGCATTCCTTCCTCGCTGACCTCATGGGGGTCGAGCTGGTCGAGGGGCAGGATCTGTTCGTCGATGGCGACTTCTGCTGGATGCGCACGACGGAGGGGCCGAAGAAGGTCGATGTGATCTACCGGCGGATCGACGACGCGTTTCTCGATCCGCTCTGTTTCCGGCCCGACTCGATGCTGGGTGTGCCGGGGCTCATGAATGTCTACCGCTCGGGCGGGGTGACGATCTGTTCCGCTCCGGGCGCGGGCGTCGCGGACGATAAGGCGATCTACACCTTCGTGCCGGAAATGATCCGGTTCTATCTTGGCGAGGCTCCGATCCTCGAGAACGTGCCGACCTGGCAATGCGCGATCCCGGATCAGTGCAAGTATGTGCTCGAGAACCTCGGCGATCTCGTCGTGAAGGAGGTCCACGGCTCGGGCGGTTACGGGATGCTGGTCGGACCCAAGGCAGACAAGAGCCAGATCGAGGCGTTCCGCGCCAAGATCGAGGAGAAGCCCTGGAACTATATCGCCCAGCCGACCCTGTCGCTGTCGGCGTGTCCGACCTTTGTAGAAGAGGGCGTCGCGCCGCGGCATGTAGACCTGCGGCCTTACTGCCTTGTCGGCGACAAGATCGAGCTAGTGCCCGGCGGTCTCACGCGCGTTGCCCTCAACGAAGGCTCGCTGGTCGTGAATTCCTCGCAGGGCGGCGGCGTCAAAGATACCTGGGTTCTGGCGGAGTGACGACATGCTGAGCCGGACCGCATCGCATCTTTACTGGATGGCCCGCTATCTCGAGCGCGCCGAAACCACCGCGCGCCTTCTGCAGGTGGGCGCTCGCAACGCGCTGATGCCGGATATCGGTGGCGGCCTTCGCAACGACTGGGAGGCCGTGCTGCAAGCGCTGGGCCAGCTCGAGGCCTTCCGCGAGAAGTTTGGCGACCCGGTTCAACGGAACGTCGAAACCTTCCTGTTCTTCGACAGTGCCAACCCGGCCTCGGTCATGTCTTGCCTCGCCGCCGCGCGGGAGAACGCACGCGTCGTTCGAACGGCGCTGACAAGTTCTGTCTGGGACGCGATCAACACGACGTTCCAGGAATTGCAGGGCTTTCACAGGATGGAGCGCTCGAAGCTTCTGGTGAACGATCTGGCCGATTGGTCGCTCCGCTCGGGCGCGCAGATCCGTGGGGCCATCGATGCAACGCAGCTTCGCAATGATGGCTATAATTTCATGGGGCTCGGCCACTCGATCGAGCGCGGAGACAACACGGCGCGGCTCCTCGACGTGAAATATTACGTGCTGCTCCCGAGCCTGTCCTATGTGGGCTCGGCCCTCGATCAGTCGCAATGGGCGACCCTGCTTCGGTCGATGCAGGCGCACCGGGCCTTCGTCTGGGCCTACAAGGGAGAGATCACCGCCGCCAAGATCGCGCATCTTCTGATCCTGAACCGGCAGTTTCCGCGCTCACTTCTGTCCGCGACGCAAGGCAGCGTCGATCACCTCGATGCGCTTGCGCGAGGCTATGGCCACACACCGAGAGCCGCGTCCCATGCGCGCGGTCTTCTCGGGGAGCTCGCGGAAGCGACGATCGAGGACATCTTCGATGAGGGCCTGCACCAGTTCCTGTTGCGCTACATGTCACGCAACTCGGAGATCGCGGGCGCGGTCCAGTCGAGTTACCTGGAAGGGGTGCCGGAATGAAGCTCAGCGTTAGCCATATCACCCGCTACAACTTCGATATCCCGGTCCGGCGGCTGATCCAGTCGCATCGGCTGGTGCCGTCGCGCTGCGCCAACCAGCGCGTGATTTCGTGGGAGGTGAACATGCTCCAGGCGACGCGCGGGGCCGCCTTTCGCGACGGGGCCGGCGACTGGACCGAAACGGTGAGCGTGCAGGGGCCGCTCGATGCGTTCGAGATCGAGGTGACCGGCGAGGTCGAGACGACCGATTACGCTGGCATCCTCAAGGATCACCGCGAGAAAGTGCCGCCTTCGGCCTACCTTACGCCGACCGCGCGCACCTGGCCCAGCCAACCCTTGCGGGAGGCGGCCGAAGAGACGCTCTCCGCGCTCGAGGGAAAACCCACCCTCGAAAAGGCGCATGCGCTTTCCACGGTGACCGCGGAGCGCGTCGAATACATGCCCGGCGAGACCGAGCATTACACGACCGCCGCCGAGGCGTTCGATCTTGGCAAGGGGGTGTGCCAAGATCAGACACATGTTCTGATCGCGCTGGCGCAGCTGTCGGGCATTCCGGCGCGCTATGTCACAGGCTATCTTTTCAGCGCGTCCGAAGACCATATGTCCGAGGCCAGCCATGCCTGGGCGGAACTCTATGTCGAGGATCTGGGCTGGGTCGGCTTCGACGCCTCGAACGGCGTCTGCCCCGATGATCGCTACATCCGCCTCGGCTCGGGGTACGATGCGCAGGATGCCTCTCCGATCCGCGGGGTGGTAACCGGCGGCGGTGGCGAGCGGCTCGATGTGCGCGTGAAGGTGCGCGAAGGCGGAGTGGAAGGGCAACAGCAGCAATGAAACGGTAACGCCCGCGCGATACGGGATCATGCACGCATTGAAGCGTCGCGGGATGAGGCTTAAGCCTGAGCGGCTATGAATACAGGTTCGAATCGATGACCTATTGCGTCGGCCTCCTTCTGAACGAGGGGATGGTCCTTCTGTCAGACACCCGCACCAATGCCGGGCTCGACAATATCTCCACCTATCGAAAGATGTTCACCTTCGAGACACCGGGTGAGCGGGTAATCGCGATCATGACGGCGGGCAGCCTGTCGGTGACGCAGACGACGATCGCGCGACTGACCGAGGCGATCGAACATGGCGATGAGAACAGTTCGATCATGCATGCACCCTCTATGCTTCGCGTCGCGGAGATCGTGGGCAACATGCTGGGCCAGGTCACGTATGAGGTCCGGGGGAAGATGCAGCGGCAGGAAACCGGCGTTTCGGCATCGCTAATCCTCGCCGGCCAGCGCGCGGATGGCGCCATGCGCCTCTTCCTAATCTATCCGCAGGGCAATTTCATCGAGGCCACCGCCGAGACGCCTTATCTCCAGATCGGGGAGCATAAATACGGCAAGCCGATCTTGGATCGCGTGATCCGGCCGGAAACGACGCTCGCGGATGCCGAAAAGGCGGTGCTCTTGTCGATGGATTCGACCTTGCGGTCGAACCTGAGCGTCGGCATGCCGCTCGATCTCGTGGTGATCGAGAACGACGCGCTGCAGATCAGCCGTGCTCGCCGCATCGAGGCGGAAGACCCAAGCTTCCAGAAGATGAGCCAGGCTTGGTCCGAAGCGCTTCGAAACGCGTTTCAGACGATCGCATCCGTCTGACTCGTCTTTACTCCACGTCAGGGAAAATTCGTTTCATCGGCTCTTGACGATTGATTTGTCCGACTAGTCGCGGCTAATTTGCGCGCAAGGGTGCAATTAAGCGCGACGGACGGATTTCATGTGCATTTATTGTGACAAAGCTGGACTGATGAACGGCAACCAGACCGGGGCGACGACGCTCCCGGATCCTTCGGTCGCGGTGACCACCGATTACACCGACGCGATCGACTGGGGCACGCAGATCGCCTCCGGTCAGACCAACGCCGACGGCGACATGGTGATCGAATACTACTTCGCCGTGCCAGGGGAGCGGTTCGGCTTTTTCCAGTCGCAGGAATGGTCGGAGTATGAGAAAGGCCAGGCCGAGATCGCGTTTCAGACCTTCGAGGACATCATCGACGTCGAGTTCGTCGAGGTCGACAATGCCGAGGACGCGGAACTCGTTCTGAACAAGGTCGACGCGCGCGGTCTTTATCTCGGTGTCTTTAACCCGCCGGGAACGCTCAACGAAGGCTCCGGTGGCTTCAACAGCGAAGGCACCGGCTGGAACGAAACCGGCGGTCTCGAACAGGGCGGCTACGGCTTCATCACTCTCATTCATGAGCTCGGCCACGGGCTCGGCCTCGCGCATCCACATGACACTGGCGGCGGCTCGCCGATCCTGCCCGGCGTGTTCAACTCCGGCAGCACCGGCGTCGACGATCTGAACCAGGGCGTCTACACGATGATGTCCTATATCGATGGTTGGGTGACGAACCCCGATGGCGATGTGACACCGCTCGATACGGTGAATTACGGGTATCAGGGCACGCCGATGGCGGTCGATATCGCGGTGCTTCAGGACAAGTACGGCGCGAACATGGACCATGCGACAGGCGATGACGTCTACATGCTGCCGGATGCCAACGGCTCCGGGACGTTCTATGCCTGCATCTGGGATGCGGGCGGCACGGACGAGCTGCGCTACGACGGTAGCGAGAACGCGGTTCTCGACCTGCGCCCGGCCACGCTGGAACTCGAGGAAGGCGGTGGCGGCTGGATCTCCTATGTCGAGGGCATCTATGGCGGCTATACCATCGCCAATGGTGTCGTGATCGAAAACGCGACCGGCGGCTCGGGGAATGACGCGATCATTGCCAATGCCGCCGACAACGTTCTGACTGGCGGCGCCGGCGACGACACGTTCATCTTCGTCGAGGGCCAAGGTGGTTACGATGTCATCACCGATTGGGGCAACGGAGACGACCAGCTCGACCTGTCCGATTACGGACGGATCGGCTTGCGCAACTTCTCTTTCGACAGGACGCCGGAGGGGTTCGAGCTCAGCTTCTTCGACCAGACGATCCTGTTCGAAGGCGTCGGCGCATCTACAACCGCATCCGAGGCGGATTACCTTCTGGCCTGAGGCTCTGCCTTAGTCCAGAAGTCGCCTCAGGTACGCGCCGTAATCGTTCTTCCCGAAGGCTTTTGCGCGCGCCTCGATCTCGTCCCGTCCGACCCACCCGGCCTCATATGCGATCTCGTCGGGATTGCCGATCTGCAGGCCCTGGCGTTGGACGAGGGTGCGGACGAAGTTGCCCGCATCGAGGAGGCTGCCGTGGGTGCCGGTGTCGAGCCAGGCATAGCCGCGGCCCATCCGGCGCACGTCGAGCAGACCATCCTCGAGATAGGTCTCCAGAAGCGAGGTGATCTCGAGCTCGCCGCGGTCCGACGGGGTTACGGTCGCCGCGCGCTCGGGCGCGCTTCCATCGAGGAAGTAAAGCCCCGTGACCGCGTAGGGCGAGGGCGCCTTCTGCGGCTTTTCGATGACCTGTGTCACGCGCCCGTTCGCGTCGTAATCGACGACGCCGTAGCGCTCGGGGTCCGAGACGCGGTAGCCGAAGACCGTGCCGCCGGTTGTGCGCGCATCGGCCTCTGCGAGAAGCTCGGGCAGGCCGTGGCCGAAGAAGACGTTGTCGCCGAGCACCATCGCGGAGGGCGCCCCATCCAGAAAGTCGCGCGCAAGGAGATATGCCTGCGCCAGCCCGTCCGGGGAGGGCTGCTCGATATAGGTGAGGCTGATCCCCCATTGCGAGCCGTCCCCGAGCGTGCGCTGGAACTGCGCCTGGTCCTCGGGCGTGGTGATGACACAGATCTCGCGGATGCCGGCGAGCATCAGGACCGTGAGCGGGTAATAGACCATCGGCTTGTCGTAGACCGGCAGGAGCTGCTTCGAGACGCCCATCGTGATCGGGTAAAGCCGCGTGCCGGAGCCTCCGGCGAGGATGATGCCTTTGCGCTGTGTCATGCGAGCTCCTTCAGAACGAGATCGAGATGCGCGCGCCAGTCGGGCCGGCCGATGCCGAAGGCCTCGGCGGTCGCGGCGCAATCGAGACGGGAATTGAGCGGACGCGCCGCTGGGGTGGGATAATCCGAGGTCGGGATGTCGGTCACGGTGCAATCGAGCCCAGCCGCTTCGAAGATCGCGCGGGCGAAGTCCGCCCAGCTGACATCGGGCGCGCCCGAGAAGTGGTATGTGCCGGAAAGCTCCGTGTTGTCAGAGAGCTGCGCTGCGATCTTGAGGCAAGCCTCGGCGATGGCGCGGGCCGGGGTGGGCCCGCCGATCTGGTCGGAGACGATGCTCAGCGCGTCCCGCTCCGCGCCAAGGCGCAGCATCGTCTTCACGAAGTTCGCGCCATGCGCCGAGAAGACCCAGGAGGTGCGCAGGATGGCATGAGGGCCGCCCGCCGCACGGACCGCCTCTTCGCCGTCCTGCTTGGTGGCCCCGTAGACATTGAGGGGTCGGGGCACGGCGCCCGGCGCGCGAGGGGCATCGCCCGACCCGTCGAAGACGTAATCGGTCGAGATATGCACGAAGGGAATGCCGCGTGCCGCGGCCGCCTCTGCCATGACGGCGGGCGCCCGCGCGTTCAAAGCCGCGGCCGCGTCGGGCTCGGCCTCGGCGCGGTCGACGGCGGTATAGGCGGCGGCGTTGATGATGGCCTTGGGCGCGTGGCTGTCGATCGCGGCGCGGATGGCGTCCGCGTCGGTCACATCGCAGGCCGCGCGCCCGAGCGCGATGACATCGGGCGATGTCGCAAGTTCGGTTGCGACCTGGCCCGAGCGTCCGAACACCAGGATGCTCATGAGCCGACCCCGAGCCGCGTTCCGACGCCGTCGCGGCTCAGAAGCGGGCGCCACCAGTCCTCGTTCTCGAGATACCAGCGCACGGTCCGCTCGAGGCCCTCCTGCAAGGTGACGGAAGGCTGCCAGCCGAGCTCGTCCCGGATCCGGCTTGCGTCGATGGCGTAGCGCAGATCGTGGCCCGGGCGATCCGCGACGAAGGTGATGAGATCGCCGTGCGGTGCGGCGTCCGGGCGCAAGCGGTCGAGGATGGCGCAGAGATCCCGGACAAGATCGATATTGGCGCGCTCGTTGTTCCCGCCGATATTGTAGCTGCGCCCGAGGGCCCCGTCTTGCAGGACCGTCAGGAGCGCGTCGGCGTGATCCTCGACGTAAAGCCAGTCGCGCACGTTCCGTCCCTCGCCATAGACCGGGATCGGCTGGCCATGCAGCGCGTTCAGGATGACGACGGGGATCAGCTTCTCGGGGAAGTGGTAGGGGCCGTAATTGTTCGAGCAGTTCGAGAGCACCACCGGCAGCCCGTAGGTCTCTGCCCAGGCGCGAACGAGGTGATCCGAGGCGGCTTTGGAGGCGGAGTAGGGCGAGCGCGGATCGTAGGCCGTCTCTTCGGTGAAGAGCCCGGTCTCGCCCAGAGATCCGAAGACCTCGTCGGTCGAGACATGGTGGAATCGGAAGGTATCCGGGCGGCCTTTCGCGAGCCAATAGCTCCGCGCGGCCTCAAGGAGGTGAAACGTGCCGGTGACGTTCGTCTCCATGAAGGCGGCCGGGCCGTCGATCGAGCGATCCACATGGCTTTCGGCCGCGAGATGCATGACCGCGTCGGGCGCATGCTCGGCAAAGATGCGGTCAAGCGCGGCACGGTCGCGAATGTCCGCATGTTCGAACCTATAGAGCGGGCTGTCGGCCACCGGCGCGACGTTTGCGGGATTGGCCGCATAGGTCAGCGCATCGAGATTGACGACCTCGTGCCCCCTTGCCACCGCAAGCCGCACCACCGCAGAGCCGATAAAGCCCGCACCGCCTGTTACGAGGATCTTCATGGCGCCTCACTTCTCGCTTACAGCCAGAGGCTTAGACCGGAACGCGGCGGAACGCCACGAGGGGCGCGTCGCAGTGATCTTGGTTGTGGCAGGACGGCAGCTTGCGGCGAGAAGGCTGAAATATCTCGCCGCGACATCCGCCCAGCGGTAGCGGCGTTCAGCAATGGCGGCCATGTCGTCGCCGATTTGCTGGGCGCTCTCCTCCGACAGATCCTCAAGTTGCCCGCAAAGACTGGCGCAGCTCGTGAAATAAAGTGCCCGTCCTTCGGTGGTCTGCCAGTTCGAGCCCGTCGCGAAGGCGAGGACTGGAATGCGGTAGGGCATGATTTCGACCAGGGACGGGTTCGTCCCACCGGCTGAGTGCCCGTGAATATACACCGAGGCGCGGCGGCGCAGGCGTGACAAGGCTAGAGGGTCATAGACCGCGTCCTGCAAATCGAGATTGGGGCAGGCCGCGAAACGGTCTCTGAGACGCCGACCGTATCGGCTCGCCCGCCAATTGCCGACGAAGGTCAAGCATCGCTCCGGCATCTGAGCGAACGCCTCGAGCACCATCTCGACATTGTTCTCGGGCTCGATCCGCGCGATTGCGAGGGCGGGGCCCGGAGATGGTGAATTCCTGATGGGAAGAACCGCGCCATGGTCACTTCCATAAGGGATAACATGGCAGGCACGGCCATATTCGAATGTGACATGGCGCGCGATGGCGGGATTGTCCGCAACGATATGGTGCGACCAGCGTATCGCGGCCCGCTCGGACAGACGCAGGACGTGCCGTGCAAGCCACCCCCATTTGCGACGCTGCCATTCGAGACCGTCGATATTGGTGACGATCCGCACCCGAGAGACAGCGCGGATGAGCGGCAGAGCAAGCGCGCCCGACACGCCGAGCAATAGGATCGTGTCCGTCCCGCGCCGCACGGCTTCCAGCATCGAGATGATATCGTAGAGAACCGAGAAGGCGCCATTCGCGGGAAGCGGCACATAGCGCAGGCGCGCGCCCTCATAGCGCTGTGGACCGCCGCGGCCGGGACAATACACGGTAAGGTCCACCGGCTGCGGCGCCTCCCGGTTCTGGCGCGCGAGATTTTCGGCGAGCGTCTCGAACCCGCCATAGCGGGCCGGCAGTCCGGCTGTGCCGATGATGGCGCAGGTGATGGGCGTCATGGGGCCTCGGAGCGGCTAACGTTCGCTCCGACAATGGCGCCTTAACCCTAAATCCCCGTTAAGCCTGGCGGGCTTCGCCTTGCCGCAGCAGCGCTTCGACGCGCGCGACGCCCGCATCGACGAGCGCTCTGTCGCCCTTTGCCTCGACATTGAGTCGCACGACCGGTTCGGTGTTGGAACTGCGAAGGTTGAACCGCCAGGTGCCGAGGTCGAAGCTAAGCCCGTCGGTTTCGTCGACGGCCTGAGCCTTGGGCTCGAAGGCAGCGCGCACGCGTGCGATGGCTGCGCCGGGATCCTCGAGCGTGAAGTTGATCTCACCAGAAGAGGGAAACTTCGTGCGCCGCTCTGCCACGAGATCAGCGAGCGGTCCCTTTTGGCTGACGAGCTCGGCGACGAGGAGCCACGGGATCATGCCTGAGTCGCAAAAGCAGAAGTCGCGGAAATAGTGATGCGCCGACATCTCGCCGCCATAGACGGCGTCCTCGTCGCGCAAGGCTTGCTTCAGGAACGCGTGACCGGTTCGCGCCTGCACCGCGCGCCCGCCGCTTTCGGCCACGATATCCTGCGTGTTCCAGACAATGCGCGGATCATGGACGATCGCGGCGCCGGGCTCTTTCTTCAGGAAGGCTTCCGCCAGGAGGCCGACGACATATTCCCCGTCGATGAACGCGCCGGTGTGATCGAAGAAGAAGCAGCGGTCGAAATCGCCGTCCCAAGCCACGCCGAAATCCGCGCCATGCGTTCGAACGGCTTCAGCCGTGGCGGGCCGGTTCTCAGGCAGGAGCGGGTTCGGGATGCCTTGCGGGAAGGTTCCGTCCGGCTCGTGATACATGCGGACGAACTCGAAAGGCGCGCCCATGTCCGCCAGATGCGAGGCAAGCGCGTCGAAGGTCGGCCCGGCAGCGCCGTGCCCCGCGTTCACGAGAATCTTGAGCGGGTTCAGAGTGTCCATGTCCACGAAGGACGCGATGCGCGCAACGTAGGCCGCGCGGGCTTCGCTGGCGACATCCGTGATCGATCCGTCCGGATGCGGCGCCGGGAACTCATCCGCTTCGGCCAAATCCTTGATCCGCGCCAGACCTGTCTCCGATCCGAGCGGAGCAGAGCCCGCGCGCACCATCTTCATCCCGTTGTAATCCATCGGGTTATGCGACGCGGTCACGCAGATCCCGCCATCGGCGCCGAAATGCGTGGTAGCGAAATACATCTCCTCGGTGCCTGAGAGCCCGAGGTCGAGCACCTCGCATCCCGCATCGCTTAAGGCGCGCGCTACGGATTCCGCCAGCTCTTCCGAAGAGGCCCGAACGTCGCGGCCAAGGACGACCCGCTTGGCCTCGAGCGCGTCGGCGAAGGCACGTCCGATCCGGTAGGCGATCTCTGCGTCGAGATCGACACCGAGCCGCCCGCGGATGTCGTATGCTTTGAAGCAGGTGAGGCCGCTCATCCCTTGGCTCCCTGTCCGCGCGCGTAGACGTCGTCGTAGCGGATGATGTCATCCTCGCCGAGGTAGCGGCCGGTCTGCACTTCGATCAGGACCATCGGCACCTTGCCGGGATTTTCCATCCGGTGGACCGCGCCGAGCGGGATGTAGACGGACTGGTTCTCGGTCACCAGGACCTCGTCGTCGTCCACGGTGACCTTCGCGGTGCCTTGCACGACGATCCAATGCTCGGAGCGGTGGTGATGGCTCTGCAGAGACAGGGCCGCGCCTGGATTGACGTGGATGCGTTTCACCTGGAAGCGATCGCCGGTCACGAGGCTTTCGAACCAGCCCCAGGGGCGGTGGTCGATGGGAAGACTCGTGGCCTGCGCCGCGCCGCGGGCTTTCAGCGCCGAGACGGCCTCCTTGACGCGCTGCGCTTCGGATTTGTGGGCGACAAGCACCGCGTCGTTCATGGCGACGGCGACGATGTCGGTCAGACCGATACCCACGAGTTCGACCTCGGGCGACTCGCTGCGCAGAAGCGTGTCGGTGCAGTCGATGGCGGTCGCATGGTCGGATGTGACCGTGCCGGTCGCGTCGGGCTGAGATTCCATCCAGACCGCGTCCCAGCCTCCGAGATCAGACCACGCGCCCTTGTAGGGCATCACGGCGAGGTTGGTCGCCTTCTCCATGATGGCATAGTCGATGGAGATATCCTCGACCCCGTCCCAGGGATCGGCGGCAAGACGGGTGAAGGACAGATCCTGCGCCGCGCCGGTCACGGCCTCGCGGACCTTGGCCAGCATCTTTGGCGCATGTGTCTCGAACGCGTCGATCATCGTCTGCGCGGAGAACAGGAAGATCCCGGCATTCCAGAGATACCGCCCGGCTGCGAGCATCTCCTCGGCGCAAGCGAGATCGGGCTTTTCGACGAAGCGGGCGAGGGGCTGAGGCGTCTCTGCCGCGGGTGCGGCATCGCTCGCGAGTTCGAGATACCCATACCCCGTCTCGGGCCGGGTCGGGGCGATGCCGAAGGTCACGATATCGCCGGCCTCCGCACGGGGCAGGGCAGCTGCAACGGCCGCGCGGAACGCCTGCGGGTCCGGGATCGCGTGATCGGACGGAGCGACCAGCATCATGGCTCCGGGTTCTCGCGCGACAAGCCAAAGCGCCGCCGCCGCGATCGCCGGGGCGGTGTTCCGCCCTTCGGGCTCGATCAGGATGCCCTGCGCCGCCTGCTCCACGGCAGCGAGCTGTTCGGTGACGATGAAGCGGAAATCGTTCGCCGTCAGGATCACCGGCGCCGCGAAGCCTTCACCCTGCAAACGGCGTGCAGACGCCTGGAACAGGCTTTCCTCGCCGAGAAGGTCGGCGAATTGCTTGGGGTAGGACTTGCGGGACAAGGGCCAGAGGCGCGTTCCCGAGCCGCCGCAGAGAAGGATAGGGGTAATGGACATTGAAGACCTAAAGTTTCAGAGTATTTGTTTTGTGGCTTTTAGCGACGAGGGCCGTTGTCCTCGCGTCCCATACTGAACGATTTCTCGTAGTCACTTTGAAACCGATAGGACTTGCAGACGCAACTCTGTGGCGAGTCGGTCTCATTCACGGTCGCGAGTTGTGGTTCCGCTGCCTACGTCTGCTGCTGACCGGGGCCACAGGGCACAGGCGCTTCACTTCGGGCGTGCGTTGGATGCAGCACCAACCAAGTATAATGTGCCGTCCGGCCTCTAGAAATTTTTTCGAGACAGCGATGCTTCAAACGTCAACGAAGCAGCTCGATCCAATCAGTTTTCGCGGACGCAAAATACCCAGATTTAGGTGCTCTCGAGGCCCCTGAGCCGGGCCACTGATACTTCGCGGCGACGCCGGCTCATGCGGTCGTGTCGCTTGGTGAAGATGACCAGCGACCGATGTAGAATCGTGAATGCCAATCCGCACAGGACGAATGCAATCCAGCACAGAAGCGGCTGATCGTGGAGTACGATACCCAGCGCCACGGGGGACATGATCAACGGTATCAGGAAAAGGCTTGTCACGGGGTTTGACACGCGCTTGTTGCCGCGGCCAAGCCATATGATTTCAAGGCTCCGGCGGAGTACCTGATGCATGTGAAATCGGTCCGGCGCGGCCACGCGCGCGCCAGACAAAAGGCGACGCACGATCGTATGAGTGGTGTCCGCGAACGGCCAGAAAAGGATGAGAAGCAGTGCCGGGATCGCGATTGCGTCTGACGTCCAGGCAAGAATAAAAGCGCACCAGATCAGAAGGTGAGCAAGCCCGTAAGACCCGGCATCACCCAAGAAGATCAGGCCGAACGGCCAGTTCAGAAGGAAAAAGCCGACGCCCGCCGCCGCAAGAAGCAGGGCAAAGAGCGCAACCTCGGTCTGTCCCTCGAGGGACGCAACCGCGGCCAGTCCGATCGCACCGGACACGATGACGGTGGACGCCAGACCGTTCATTCCATCCGTGAGGTTGAGCGCATGACAGAACCCTGCGGAGAAGAACACGGTAATCAGGATCGCAACCGCCGGGATCTGCATGAATGTATCCAGAACGACAATATCGGACCGTGGGACCCAAAGCCCGCACAGCCAGATCGCACATATGGCGGCGACCGCGGATGCAATCAGCCGGCCGAGCGGGCTGACACCATATCCGAAATCCTCGATCGTGCCGGCGATAACGGCGGGGAGTGCGGACAGAAGCAGCGGGAGCGCAACCGACATCTCCGATGTGCCGAGCCATGCGGCGGACAGGCAGATCGCTGCGAAAATCGCCAGCCCGCCGCAACGCGGCGGATTTCCTTCGTGCGACGCTTGCACGGCAGACGCATCGCCGCGTTCGCGCCAAAAACGAGAAAGTGCGGGTCGCAGCGAGATGAGCAATGAGCATAGGAGAAGGGCGGTGACAGATGTCATCGCGATCACAAGCGGAGCAACGTCAAAAGTGAGCGCCAAGCTTTTGAGGATATTGTCCATAATCTGAAATCTACTACCGAAGAATTTAGTATTTATTTGCGGATGTCGTTATCGCCGCCCAGATGCCACCTAGCGAAGGACGGCTTTGCCTTTTTGTCACGTGCCGATCAAGCGACTCGGCGCCCCCGCTATTTTATCATCGGAAATGGAAGTGTCAGTGACACTGACCAGATACCGAACGCCTGTAAATGGATTGTTCTATGATTCACCCCTGTTTCTGTTCACACAATCCTACCCCAAAGGTCAAGGTCGTTGCCCCGCAGAGTACGACCTACCCTGACTGAGCGCTGAAGTGTTATGCAATAAATGGACTACTCAATGAGCGCCTCAGGAGCTTCCAGACCTATGATAACTGCCGCCATACGTTCGGAGCTAGTGTCTGCCCGTATTCGCTACCACCTGCTAAGGTATTGAAACGATTAGAAATCCAAGATTTTCACATGGATCCACCACGATCCGTCTGGTGCCGAGGACTCGTCGCCGGCCATATTTGCTGAGCTGTGCGCTACACGTCGTTCGGGTGAATCTTAGGGCGCGCAAATCGTTTGTAGACGGATTTGCAATCCGAGAATTTGTGCTGAGAATTAATGGACTTCCTGTAAACGTACCCATTTTTTTCTACTTGTGAATCAAGTACTTAGACGCTTTCTGTAAACCAATTTATCGAGCGGACAGTAGGCCCGCCTCGTAACATTTGGAGCTAAAAAGACAGAACTGGCGCGGAAAAATAGCCAGCTCGCAAGCGCGACCAGGGTAATTACCCCGCACACTGAGGTTCTCAGGTATGTCGTATGCTTTGAAGCAGGTGAGGCCGCTCATCCCTTGGCTCCCTGTCCGCGCGCGTAGACGTCGTCGTAGCGGATGATGTCATCCTCGCCGAGATAGCGGCCCGTCTGCACTTCGATCAGGACCATCGGCACCTTGCCGGGATTTTCCATCCGGTGGACGGCGCCGAGCGGGATGTAGACGGACTGGTTCTCGGTCACCAGGACTTCGTCGTCGTCTACGGTCACCTTCGCGGTGCCTTGCACGACGATCCAATGCTCGGAGCGATGGTGATGGCTCTGCAGCGACAGGGCCGCGCCTGGATTGACGTGGATGCGTTTCACCTGGAAGCGATCTCCGGTCACGAGGCTTTCGAACCAGCCCCAGGAGCGATGGTCGATGGGAAGACTCGTGGCCTGCGCCGCGCCGCGGGCTTTCAGCGCCGAGACGGCCTCCTTGACGCGCTGCGCTTCGGATTTGTGGGCGACAAGCACCGCGTCGTTCATGGCGACGGCGACAATGTCGGTCAGCCCGATGCCCACAAGTTCCACCTCGGGCGACTCGCTGCGCAGAAGCGTGTCGGTGCAGTCGATGGCGGTCGCATGGTCGGATGTGACCGTGCCGGTCGCGTCGGGCTGAGATTCCATCCAGACCGCGTCCCAGCCTCCGAGATCAGACCACGCGCCCTTGTAGGGCATCACGGCGAGGTTGGTCGCCTTCTCCATGATGGCATAGTCGATGGAGATATCCTCGACCCCGTCCCAGGGATCGGCGGCAAGACGGGTGAAGGACAGATCCTGCGCCGCGCCGGTCACGGCCTCGCGGACCTTGGCCAGCATCTTTGGCGCATGTGTCTCGAACGCGTCGATCATCGTCTGCGCGGAGAACAGGAAGATCCCGGCATTCCAGAGATACCGCCCGGCTGCGAGCATCTCCTCGGCGCAAGCGAGATCGGGCTTTTCGACGAAGCGGGCGAGGGGCTGGGGCGTCTCCGCCGCGGGTGCGGCATCTCCTGCAAGCTCGAGATACCCATACCCCGTCTCGGGCCGGGTCGGGGCGATGCCGAAGGTCACGATATCGCCGGCCTCCGCACGGGGCAGGGCAGCTGCAACGGCCGCGCGGAACGCCTGCGGGTCCGGGATCGCGTGATCGGACGGAGCGACCAGCATCATGGCTCCGGGTTCTCGCGCGACAAGCCAAAGCGCCGCCGCCGCGATCGCCGGGGCGGTGTTCCGCCCTTCGGGCTCGATCAGGATGCCCTGCGCCGCCTGCTCCACGGCAGCGAGCTGTTCGGTGACGATGAAGCGGAAATCGTTCGCCGTCAGGATCACCGGCGCCGCAAAGCCTTGGCCCTGCAAACGGCGTGCAGACGCCTGGAACAGGCTTTCCTCGCCGAGAAGGTCGGCGAATTGCTTGGGGTAGGACTTGCGGGACAAGGGCCAGAGGCGCGTTCCTGAGCCGCCGCAGAGAAGGATAGGGGTAATGGACGGCAAATTGGCCTCATCTAATTGAATTCGGGTAAGGCGATCTATGCTCTGTAGAAACTCGCGTTGAACCTTGTGAAGTCGGGAAATTGAGGCCAGTCACTGAAGCATTTTGAACAATTTGCTACGCGCGTACTGTTTAATGACATGCCTGGCGCAGTATTAGGCTCGAAGTTCTGACGTGTGTTCGAGGAACCAGCGGTAGGTCTCGCGCACTCCGTCCTCTAAGTCGATTGATGCCTGCCAGCCCATATCGCGCAGGCGTGAGACATCCATCAGCTTGCGTGGCGTGCCATCTGGCTTTGCGGGATCGGTCTCGATCCGTCCTTCGAAGCCCGTCACGCGAGCGACCATTTGAGCAAGCTCAAAGATCGAGATATCCTCGCCGCAGCCGACATTGATGTGGCTCAGCATCGGTTCCGTGTTGGCCTCATATGTCTCGCGGTCGAGATCCATGACGAACAGCGAGGCTGCCGCCATATCATCCACATGCAGGAATTCGCGTCTTGGCGTGCCTGTCCCCCAGATCGTCACCTCGTCGAGGCCAGCCTCACGCGCCTCGTGAAAGCGGCGGATCAGTGCTGGGAGCACATGGCTGTTCTCAGGATGGAAGTTGTCACCAGGACCGTAGAGATTGGTCGGCATGACTGAACGGTAATCGCGGCCATATTGCCGGTTGTAGCTTTCGCAGAGTTTGATCCCTGCGATCTTGGCAATGGCATAAGGCTCATTGGTTGGTTCCAGCGTGCCCGTTAGAAGCGCTTCTTCACGCATCGGCTGATCGGCGTTGCGCGGATAGATGCACGACGAGCCGAGTTGCAGAAGACGGTCGACGCCCGCTGAATGCGCCTGATGGATGACATTCGCCTCGATCATCAGGTTCTCGTAGATGAACTCGGCAGGGTAGGTGTTGTTTGCTTGGATTCCGCCCACCTTCGCGGCGGCAAGTACCACCACGTCAGGACTCTCAGAGTGCATGAAATCACGCACCTGCGCCTGGTCGGTGAGGTCGAGCTCGGCATGGGTTTGGGTTACTAGCGTAAGGTCATTCGCATCTGGCCGCGCCTCCAACTGTCGGAGAATGGCCCCGCCGACCATACCACGATGACCCGCCACATAGATCTTCATGTCGTTCACCCGTTCTCGAGACTTACTGGGATGTCGTAGCCATGCGTCTTCAGGAGCGCATGACGTTGCGCGTTCCGCAGATCTTCAGCGACCATCTCGGCGCACATCTCTTGCGTCGTAATCTCAGGTTCCCAGCCAAGTTTCTCTTTCGCCTTGGTCGGATCGCCAAGGAGCGTCTCGACTTCGGCTGGTCGGAAATACCGTGGGTCAATCCGCATGATGACGTCGCCGACCTTTACGGCAGGCGCGCGGTCGCTGGTGACGGCCTTTACTGTTGCGATTTCTTCGACATCGCTACCGGAGAACTCAAGCTCGATACCGAGCTCCAGTGCGCTCCAGGTGATGAACTCGCGCACACTGTATTGCTTGCCGGTCGCGATTACGAAGTCCTCCGCCTCCTCTTGCTGGAGCATCATCCACTGCATGCGCACATAGTCCTTGGCATGCCCCCAATCCCTGAGAGCATCTATATTGCCCATGAACAGGCACTCCTCGAGACCTTGCGCGATGTTCGCAAGGCCGCGAGTGATCTTGCGAGTAACGAACGTCTCACCCCGGCGCGGGCTCTCATGATTGAAAAGGATGCCGTTGCAGGCATACATTCCATACGCTTCCCGGTAATTGACTGTGATCCAGTAGGAATAGAGCTTGGCTACAGCATAGGGGCTTCGCGGATGGAATGGCGTCGTCTCACGTTGAGGAGTCTCTTGAACGAGACCATACAGCTCCGATGTGGACGCCTGGTAAAAGCGTGTTGTTTTTTCGAGTCCCAGGAACCTGATAGCCTCGAGTAGACGTAGAGTGCCCATCGCGTCTACGTCTGCTGTATATTCCGGGCTCTCGAAGCTAACCGCGACGTGGGATTGAGCACCGAGATTATAAACTTCGTCGGGGCGAACTTCCGATAGAATGCGTGTTAGGTTCGAGCTATCAGTAAGGTCTCCGTAATGAAGAATAAGATTGGGATTCGGTGCGTGCGGATCTTGATAAATGTGGTCGATGCGATCTGTGTTAAATTTCGATGCGCGACGCTTTATGCCGTGTACCTCGTAGCCTCTGTGAAGAAGAAATTCGGCAAGATACGATCCGTCTTGGCCCGTGATGCCGGTAATAAGTGCGCGTTTGGTCATGTATTTAGATGGTCTTTCATATGAATTGTTTGATCTTAGTTAGATTTTTCATTGCCAGCGTGTAGATGCCGCCAACTTCGTTTTTTCGAATTGCCCGATAGTCTTCACGGCTTTTTTTTAGGATCATTCGTATTGATTTGTTACTCTCTCCCCCTATTCGCATCTTCACAAAGACCTCAGGAACATACGCGAGCTTTAAATTTCCTTTTACGATATAGCGCAGCATCGCGTCATAATCGGCTGAGATACGGAAGGAGGTGTCATAAAGCCCATAACGCTCGAAAACTTCGCGGCGGAGATAAAGCGTCGGGTGGGGTGGCATCCAGCCTTTCGACAGACGGTCACGGCTGTACGGGCCGGAACGCCACCGCCGAATGATACGTGACGTATCCTTAGCCGAGACGTAATCGAGATCGCCGTAAACTCCGTCGACACCAGTGTCATCCAAGACATTCGCCACCCGGCTAAGTATCTGCTCATTTGGAAAAAAGTCATCCGAATGCATGAGACCAACCACGTCGCCTTTCGAACGTTTTATCCCACGGTTGATTGCATCGTAGATACCGCTGTCGGGCTCTGTGACGCAGGAGATACGCGGGTCCTGGCGTTCCGCGATCAAAAAGGTCGTGCCATCCGTCGAGCCGCCGTCCTGGATTACGTGCTCGACCTCAGCGTGCTTCTGTGCGGCTACGCTTTCAATGGCGTCTAAGATGGTTTTAGAGCGGTTGAATACGGCGGTGACAATTGAGATTTTCAAGGTAAGACTCGATTGATGACTGCGGCTTTGAGTGTATTTTAGCAATACGGCTTCTGTAATAAAACCGAAAAAACGCGTACTTTGTAAAGGCAGAGAAATTGACTTTCCTGCTCCCAAGTCGTCGCGGGAGGTTTCGCACTCGAGCTCTACTGCATACTAAGGTGGATCTGCTGGCTTACCGTAAGGAGACGCGAGACAGTTTTCCGACAAGGCGCACTACCGAGAATGTTCGGAAGATGCCTCATCGGGTCTTTAGGATACAGCTTAGCTCTTTAGCGCAAAGGCCAGAATTTGGATTCGTCTCGTTAGTCTAGCATAATAGCCGATTTGCATGAGCAGACTGAATAGTCAAGTGTATCGTGCCCGCCACCTTCATTAATTTTGAGACAAGGAGGACACAGTGAATAGCAAAAAATTCACCGAAGAGTTCAAGAGAAACTCTGTCGCTCAGGGCTCCGAGCAATGCGGCCAACACTACAATATCATCAGCCCTAATTGCGCCTTGAGATATAGCCTGCCAGCCGCTGAAAGTCTCATTCGCTAGAAAGGGGACGTTCCGACGTGCCATACTATCAGCACAGTTCTGAGCAATCTGCTCCAATCTCGTTCTCGGCTAGAATGCCCATGATCGGTTCGTTTGTAAGGCCCGTCCACTTTCCTTTCCTTCCTTATGTTCAACCGAACTCTAATAGGAGGTGGAGGAAAAATCCCATGACAACTCCCCCACCACTTCGAAAGGAAAAGCTGCTAACCGGCCAAATCGATAGCCAAGATATTTGGCTGCGAAAAACATGGTCTCCATAAGAAATGATTTTCTCGAAACGCAAGAGCTGGTGAGTCAATCATACTACTTTTCTTCGACGGGGATTGTGATCCCAAGAACATCCCGAATGGCGTCGACCACGTCTGCATCATGTGCTTTAATATAACTTTCAACCTCATAAAGCTTTATATCAACGAGATATCGGTACCAAAAGCCCTGCAGCAAGTGGAACGCTGCGCCTTCTTTTCCATCGAGAAACCCCAACCGGACGATGTACCGATAGACGAAATACGCTAAAGCCCTAAGTCCGCCTGGCAGACGCATATAAACTTTTTCCTTCATCCAGCGCTTCAGACCAGTCTGACCCTCCAGTTTGTTCTGGGTATCCCGTCCCAGAAAGCCGTACTGGGCATCAAGGATCTCGACCACTTCACGGCTGGCATACTTGTTGTGCTTGTCGGTCCACCAGCCAAGCGGCTTGAGATTGTCGTCCAGCAATTCCCCGTCCAGCTGCGCTTCCAATCCATCAAGCAAGATGTGTTCATCCATCCAGCGATCCTCGGAACGGCCGCGGCCCTGCCGCAGCACGCGGGTGATGCGCGCCGGGAACATGCCGCCCCAGCGAATCGGACGGCCGAGGAAGGCCATGCGGCGTGGCACGCTCGCGCCCGCTACGTCCGGTCCGAGGCCGGGCAACACCTGGGATAGCGACCGCACCAGCGTGGGCGAGACTACCTCGTCGGCGTCCAGTCGGAAGATCCAATCGGTCTCAGGAGGCAGTTGATCTAGCGCCCAATTGAATTGCTGGGCTTGCGTGACAAAGGGGTGCACGAGTACGTCGGCACCCATCCTTCGGGCGATTTCGGCAGTGTCATCGGTCGATCCGCTATCTATAACAAAACACCTGTCCGCGAAGAGCGCAACCGACCGTAGTGCGCGTTCGATGTGGCACGCTTCATTAAGCGTCAGGATCACAACTGTGATTTTCACTGAGTTGGGTCTCAAGGCCTGCAATGTCATACGGAATTGTCAGATGCTTGCCACCAGAACTTTGCTGAAACAATGGAATTCTGCATGGCAGCCTGGTTTTCAAAAACGCTCTTTCTTCTTACCGTCCTCATAGCTCACAAATATCTATCCTAGGTGATGGAGTTTGCACGGAGCCTCAGGCCGAGAAGGTCGATATCAGTGTTTTCCGACTCATGAACTATACTAATATTGGCTTTTTTGATCTATGATTACTCGACCGAAATTGACTATATTACACGAAAAATTCGTCAATTCAATTTCCTAATTGTCTTAGCAGGATTACCTACCACGACATGTCCCTGTCCTACATCTTTCATTACCACCGCACGTGCGCCGATCACTGCACCGGTACCGACAGTCACCCCAGGGCCTACGAATGCGTCGGCGGCAATCCATGCATCGGCACCTATGGTAATTGGAGGCTTCAATAAAATGCGATCTGCACTCATAGTATCGTGAGTTCCCGCGCAGATGTGCGCATATTGTGATACTGTCGCTCTCGAGCCCAATTTGATTGGACCCAAGGCGTAAAGGATCGCATGGTCACCTACCGCGCAGCCCTCTCCAAGACTGAGGTTCCAAGGCATGGCAATGCGCACTGTCGGATAAATATGGACATCGCGTCCGACATGTGCACCAAACGCCCGAAGCATTGCCCTCCGCCAACCCCAGAGCGGTCGGGGTGACAGACGAAAGAATAGTGTCACTGAAGCCCAGAGTATCCTGCCTATCTGTTCGCGAAAGGACCATTTCTGTGCCTGCCGGTTGTTCTTCACGTTTATCCGCAGATCTTGGTTCCTCCAATCACCATCAAGTCGGATGTGTCGCCAAGGCTGGGCTACCAAACATCGACCCGCGCTATTAACGCACGATTCCAATGGTACCAAAAATCAAAAGCTGTGCGAACGCAACCGAAACTTGCGGCTTACGCCGGCTTATACAGCAACTCCTGAATTGGAGTATTCAGAAAAAATAGTATATATCGTGAGCTTTTAGATCTAGCCTGAACCCATAACAGCTCCTCATACCGTAATATCTCGAGTGTAAGATCCTAGGCCGACTCACGCGTCTACTCGTCAAGCCCAGGACCTAGATGCACACAGTGCCGAGCCATGCGCGCTTAATAGATCTCAGAAGTTTTTGTGTCGGAGGTGGACATCATTCAGACACATGATTTAAGTGTTCTTTCTCTGAAGCGTTAGCTTTCAAGATTGGCATAATCAATCGACATCAATCGACGTAAACCAGATTAGTCGGTAGACCACAATTAATTTTTGTCTTTACGCTGAAGCATTGAAGCCGTTTTCCAAGCCAGTAGGCTTTTAAAAGAACGTGCCGAAACGATCGCTGGACTGATAGAAAAAGCAATGAAGTTTACCCACCCGCGTCCAATGCGTTCATATAACAATGCTGCAACTGTTCGGCTACAGACGGCCACGAAAAATCGCGCAACATCCAGGCGCGGCCGCGTGCGCCCATGTCGCGACGCTCCGCGTCGGTCAGAGACATCATCTCGCGAAGGGCGGCGGACATGTAAGGAGCTCCAATCGGAACCCACCGGCCGCAGTTCTCTTTTTCCAAGCCCGACCAAGGTGCGCCTTGGGAAGAGACCACGGGCACCTCGAGCATGAGGCTTTCAGCAACGGTGATGGCAAAATTTTCGCTATGCGTTGGAAGTGCGAAAAGCCCCGCCGTCGCCATGAGACGATTCTTTTCAGCGCCATACACCGGTCCATGGATCGTAACTCTCTGCACTCCGGTTTCTTCAATCAGACTTTGAAGTCGGCTCACTTCGCCCCCCTCGTCAGGTCCCGCGATTAGAACTGACCATTCTGGAAAATTTGGTTCCAAAGTTTGCCAAGCCATAATGAGGTGATCTAGCGCTTTTTTTCGGTGGATACGGCCCAAAGACAAGATTGTGCGTCCTTCCGCGCCGACGCCAGTTGGACGCGATACCTCGGCAATACCATTTGGAACTACGCAAACGGGGGCACGCAGACCATAGGCATAAATTTCTTCTGCTTCGGCTTCACTGGTCGCGTGTAAGGCAGCTGCTTGATGTAATACTGCATCCTGAAACCAAAGCGATACGAATCTCTTTTTTAATACACTATAGGAGAGGGCAATATCGGAGAGCATCCCGTGGGGTGAGATTACATAAGGAAATCCCGTCGCACGATGCCATTGGAGTACGCTGCAACCAGGGTACATCCAAAGTCCGTGCAGGTGTATTATATCCGGCGCCATTTCATTCAGCGCTGCCGTCATGCTAGGCGCATATCCAAGGCGGCGTGGACCAAAAACCGGCACTACGCGCGTCGAAATCCCGTTCCAAACCTCCCGTTCGGCTGGCCAGTCAGGATGGTTCAATCCCAACACCGCAACGTCCATTCCTATCGCAGATTGTGCTTGCGCCAAACCAAGAACGACCTCCCGCACGCCCGCGGCCCTGCGCACGAGATCTGATGCCACATGAACGATCCTCATTTAGTATCCCTTAAGCGCTCAATTAGGACTGCAAACCTGTCCGCCATATTTTCCGTTGTAAAGCTCGGCCCAACAACTCTTGATGCAGCTTCTGCGAAATTATCCAATCTATCGTTATCCGCCACCATTTCTTTAATTGTTGCAGCTAACGCATCAGCGTCGTCATGGGCAAAACTCAAGCCCGTTATTCCATCCCGAAAAGCAGCTATCTCTGGCATGTGGAAACGTCGCTGATTGTGTAAAATCGACGGCAGAGTATAGGCCATGGCGTGGATCAAACTGAGTCCTACCTCGCCGGGATACAAAAACGCGCGACACCGGTTCGCAACCTCAGCGATTCGAACCTCGTCTGTCAGGGCACCATGCCACACGATCTGGAGGTCTAAACCCAGATCGCGCGCCCGACTCTGCAAGTCTGCACGTTTCTCGCCGTCGCCGATGACATGGAGCAATGGTGCCTTGTCCTGCAGTAGAGCCATCGCTTCTAAAGCTATATCAAGGCCCGCTTTCTCGGTCAGCCGTCCAACAAAAAGTAGCGCGTTATCACGACCCCTCGCGTGATATTTGCATCGCAATCTCTGAATCGGTTCAATATCGATCCCATTGTTTAGCGCAGCCAAAAAACGCCCGCGGCTTGAAAGGAAACCGTCAGACTGAAATGCTTCAACCTCTTCATCTGTATAGAACAGTATTGCATCGGCTAAAGCCATTGGTAGATGGCGTAATATCTGGCGCCATCTACGGCTGGTAGAACTCCAATAGTGGCTCCACCAGATGACGTCTGCTCGGTTCATCTTTGCCCGAACAAGAAGTAAAAGAGTGCTTAAATAGCGCGGGTTACCTGAGAGTGCCACAATATCGCCCCGTCCCACTGGTATCCAAGCGACACCCGATTGCCACATCATACCGAACGGCAGGCTTCGGATCGGTCCGGCAGCAACTGCCCATTGGTCTGTCACGGCTTCAGTTAAAGCCCCCAGTGATCCGGGACTGTAAATCACTTTCATGGAAGTTCCGTAACGCGCACTTAAGCGTTTGAAAAAATCAAGCCGATAGCGCGGCAAGGCAGGTTGCACATGATAAATTTTGGCCATGTTTTAACCTCTCCATTGAGGCATTTTTGCGAACCGCTTGCTGTTTTTCCGAAGCGACAGCGTAATTGCGATGAAGGAGCACTCGAGTTTCTGGCAGGATCATCATTCGTTTCGGCAGCCGCTCTAATACTTTCCGTTGACAACACTTGCTTAAAAACTCAAATTTAGCATGCTCGACGAAAATGTTGTGTGCCGTTAAGAAAAGATTGTATCATTAAAAACGCAGATCAATAGAGGCAGAGAGCTTTAGAACAAAAGTTAACGGCGTAGAGGTCATCGGCTTTAATTTAATAATTAAGTATTAACTCGATCTCTTGGCCTTACCAAGCTGCAGTCTCAAGATAAAAAGGAATAATAGGCCTGGAACAACGAGAAACCAAACTCTGTTTCCGAAAGTACTCATGGACCCCCAAAAAAAAGAGATTAGACTGACATCAAATGCAGCAATTGGTGCAATAAGGCCACGCGAAAATAGGGAAACTAGCCTGCGTAGAAATAGAATAGTGACCAACATCAAAGACAGCCCTGCATATGCGAAGTTGCCCAAAAGTAAGTATTGCTCACCAAGGAAACCCAAAGATATCGAATGGTTTGCCGCTACTCCGGCACGACCATAAAGTGTATCTACGGAAGTCAGGCCCAGTCCAGATGGTTTTTCCGGCCAAATTATTCTAGGGAACCACCCCAAAAACAATAGTTGAAATTGCTCCCAAAACGCTAATAACCCGAGAGGCCTGCCCTCTTCTGCATAATTTATTGCGTCTTCCGTAACAATCATATGGTGTCCAGCTGACCCTCCAACCAAGACCGCAAAATTATCAACTGTTCCATACCGGGATAATTGCGCAAGGTACAAAGCCAACGGTAAGATTGCCGGGACAAGCCATACTCTGAATTTTACGTCATAGTAATACATCGCTACGACAAAGACGTATATTAAGTACGTCCCCACAACAAGACGTCCAAATCCTGACCAATGGAGGAGGGCATATGAAAAAAATACTAAGCCGTACGACAACATGGCCGGTACAATTATGCTTTTTTTACGCTTTGACCTAAGCATGACCTCAAAAAGGATAGCGGAAATGGAAAGGGGGGCTACCAAAGTAATAAGTCCCGAACTCAAAACAAATGGAGAAGCTATCATCCAGACTTGCGTAGCAAAAAATAGGAATATCGCTCTTCTAGTCGTAATTAAATGGGTGGGGTGGGAGTTTTTCCAATGCGGCCTTGCAAAAGTTCTCAGAAAATCGAATGAAATAATGAATGCGCTTACTGACTGTAAGGGAAGAATTCCATCATAAAGGATCAAGCCAATACTGGGAAACAAAAAGAGCGTGAAGTATGCAATGCTTAGGATTGTTGTAAGCGCGCCTACGCTTGGATAGAGCAGGATTCGGATTGTTTGGGCAGCGAGAATAATCCATAAAGTTGCGCCATTACCCTCAAGGCTCAATGTATAAAGCATAACCTCAAAGAAAATTGCTCCATACACGATTAATGCAGCGAGTAGGCGGAAAGAACTATTGAACCCATATCTTAAGCGCGTCATACCGAAATAATAACCTGTACTCGGTGACCTTGTGATATGACTTGGCACTTTCAGATATCCTTTTCTGCCGCTTCTGGGAGTGAATTCCAATACCCATGAGCGAAACTTAACAAGAATTTAAGTTGAGTGTATTTATTATTTTTGTATAATTTCTCTAGCACATTGCTTTGCTGGTTGGAACTTAAAGGCTCTTGTTCTGAAGCTTAATCCGACCATTGTTTTGGTTGTAGTGTAATTACGTTGACGGTTGAAAGCCAACAATATTGAATGAAAGTTTCTGATTGTATTTCGGGTCAATCATCTGAAAAAAGCCGCCAATTTGGCCTGTCTTTTACAGGGCGAATCTTGTTGTGAACTACAAGATGCAGATTGCGCTGAGAAACATGTGCGACTACACGAAAAAAAGCCCTGGTAGCGCGTCCAATTTTTTCTTTGTCCTTGAATATTTCGTCACGCTCTTTCGACAAATCTTTTGAATAAACTTCGCTCAAGCCTCCTCCATGGCGTCTAAAGCCGGCGCCGATCATGTTTAATACAGACACCTCTTCTTTTTCCAAAATATATCGGTAAATCTCAGATTCAAATGAATACTTATAGCGTCCTGAGAATCCGCCAAATTCTTGAAACGTACTTGAGGAAAAAAATAATGATCCTGTAAATACATTTGCGTTCGTTCTCTCAGGCCCTAACTTTGATATATAAGCAAATAATATTCGATCTACAGCTCCTTGCTCATCAAGCACAGCCATATGCGCGACCGCTGCCTTCGCGCCAATTTTAAATTCATCGACAACCTTAGTGAATAAACTTCTGTCGAGGTAGACGTCGTCGCTATTCAGCCAACAATATATCGCACCTGTTGCTCTGTTGAAACCTCGGTTCAAAGCGTCCGGGACTCCGCTGTCTGGTCGTGAGTCGATTGTCAAATTCGGCACTTCCATCGACTTCACTATATCAAGAGTGCGATCAGTGGAGCCACCGTCCGAGATAATCAGCTCCCAGTTTGCATAGGTTTGGCGCTGAATGCTCTCGATTGCCTCAGCAATGAATCGTTCTGAGTTAAATGTTGGCATCACAATTGATATTTTCATTGGTATCTCTTGCTAATAGTGTTACGATTAATGATCGTCGCCCGCGTATGAACTATTACTTCTGTTTGACCGATTGCCTTCCACGATCGATCGTACAATCGCATTCTGGCCAATCAAGGTGGCGAATTTGGGTCTCTTGCCCTGCTTGTCTCGCAGGGATTTGAGTCGGAACTAAGGTCCGGATCATGACAGCAACCTCTATCCGACGAGGAACAGGTTCTTGAGGGCGAGCCGCGTAAACAGCCGCGCGCGTTAGCGGGTTGTGAGACACCTGAACTGACGTTTGATCTGCATGAAAGGTGCTCAACCTGGCGTCAAACTATGCCGATGATAACATTGATACCTTACCGGACACGATGTAGCGCACCGCCCTCAGGTACCTTCCATAGGGCGGGCCAAATTTCTTTGGGTGCCAGAGAAAACCTCGTCCCGCGCGGCGCGGCTACAAAGCTTAGCTGCTCACACTGGCGTCTTCGCGTCGTGCAAAAGGCCATCCATCGCCGGCCTTGCTTGGGTCTTAACACTGATGGTCTCTAGGCCTTGCACGATACCGTTGCCGAAATCGCCACATAAGTGCCTTGATGATAAAAAAATGTTTATTGATTTTCTTCGTCGATGAAATCTAGGGATCGCGTGCATTGATCCTTCTTCTTCGTCGAATGCGGCGCATCAATTATTGTGGCGCCCACCACCAGATCCCCGAGCGAAGCATACTGCCTTGGTTGTCTGTGTTTATTTCCCTCGCAAACAGCTCCTAGGTAAGCTGTTGATAATCTGGCGGCCATGGCTGTTGGGGATCTTAGTCTCAACCGGGGTCCCATCGTGGCCGAGCGCGATGCCAGCGAAACGGTGCATAGCGTCGCTATCGTAGAACATATCTTCTTCTATCACAGGGGGCAGCGTGTAAAGTTATTATATGAAATACACGCGGAGCAACGTCACCACGGGAAATGCGTGTCAGCATCATTAACACTTCGACCTCAATGATGAATCTCTCTCGACCCTTCTGCCGCTTCTTCATTACATTGCGGAGGTCGGCAAAGGCGTATTGCTTAGGCAACGGCCAGAATCCTAAGTGATCTTGCACCGTCTATTCTGACTTTCTGGGAGTAACGAGGTTTCGCGAACGCTCTAGCAGATAAAAGTGTTAGGCGGATAGGGTAGGGGTCTTCAGTATATTCGCCACCTAGAAAGGTTGCGCCCAATAGCAGGCTCAAGGGCCAGTACGTCTTGTTCATAGAATTCTGCGAGCCGCTTCAACAGCTGCGCCGATAGGCTTGGTTTATGACTTGGAAGCAACCATTCGAGCAATGACTCATCAACGGCTCGCCACACTCGATAGCCGATACGCGCGGGTTCGTTGCGGTAGCCCAAAGAGCGAGTATTGTCACTGTTTTTGAGCACCGCCAGCTTGTCAATCTTTTGCAAATAGCCTAGGCGTCGCAGATCATACACGACGGCTTGTGGCCTTTTGTTCATGCGTGTTGGAGTAAAGTTTTTGTCCACACCCAAGAACTCGTACATTGTACGCGCCGTATTTAGTGGTTCTGAAATTACATCTTCTTGCAAGCACACTTGAACTTGGCCACGCTCGAAGAATGGCCCGTATTTGCTGAGATGCTTATGGTATAATCCAAATTCTAAAATTTCCCAAGCTCGGGGCCAAGACGTACTGTATTCGGTGTCTTCATCAAGGAGTCTAGCCAATCCTATTTCTGGGTCCATAATGGGAAGGAACCCACCACGCATGTAGTGATAGTACGCAGAAACAGCGCGCTCGACAGGATTTCGAAGAACTGCGATCAGTCTCGCTTTGGGTAGGTCGCGACAAATGCGGGCGGGCACCTCGGCGCGGCCAATCCATTGCGGCCGCTTTAATCCTAAAATACGTTCAGGGCGATCAGCCAACTGTCTACTCAGGTAGTCTGGCCCAAGCGTTCTGTAATCCGGATCCTCGAAATAGGGGGTTTCTCCATGCGGCATCCATATATCCGGATGATCAGATAAGCAGAACTGCAAATATGTCGAAGCTGCTTTCTGTGCGCCTATAACAAGGAAATCGGGTACCCTACCCATTACAAAAACTCGCTTATAGGCAATTCCGCAAAATGATAAACGAGCCTGATATGTTTTAGCATAACATCTTCCAGCTTAAGACATCGGAAGTGCCGGGAAGGGACCGCCCTCATTGAATCACCTTTTGTGGAGGCTGCCGGATTGTCTGCTCGTTTGTTTTGGTGATGAAACGCCAAAATATAGAAATTCGCCCGTAGCTAGAGATGCATGAAAAGCGACTATGCTAAAAAGTCGCCGGCCGTTTTGAAGTATTTCTTGACATGTCGCCTCCTGTGCATGTTTGTTTGGGATATTATGTTTCTAGGATGTAGTATAGTTGGCGTCGCTCACGCTGAGTGAGTCGCCCTGGATGCAGTCTGGCGGGTGTCTCGAGTTATTTCTGATTAAAAACGACTATCTTATTTTCATCGTCGAGGCGAAGGTTATCCCCGTAGCAGAGCTGATCTTCTGCGGCGCTGATTCAGAACTGCGATAGTCACAAATCGGCCTAATATCGGCGAATGGGTCGTTCCCAATGCCTCGTAACACAGCAAATACAATATGCCGCCATGCCGTGGATTGATCTGCCATCCTTTGACATGGCGGAATAACGTGGCAACACAAGAGTGTTTATCGCGTAGAAACCCATGAGACAAGCTTCTTATACAGCCAAACCCACCGCGGCCACCGTAGCGGCGGTTGTGCACTTCCATCGGGTGGGACACCAAATCACTCACGATTTTGTAGCAAGGGTTAAGACACGATGATTCTTGATGAGGCGAGGAGGCGGTACAGCTTAAGATCTGGACCTAAGTTAAACTCCGATGCGAATATCGGGATCGATGTCGCGCATGTTACACGAAGTTAAAAAATTCTTCACTTCAAGTGCAAGATCCGCGAACACCTCAGCTTTCTATTCTTGAATGGTTTTAAAGAATCGACAATCTAGGCCACATTGGCTTGCAAAGGCGTAGGGAAAGGTGGGAACCCTCTCCGGAGCAATTATTGACGAGTTTGCTGCACACAAAGGTAAGATATTCTGTCGTTAGGGTCAGGTCAGGTCAGGTCATCGCCAGCGCCCATGCGGCAGTGGCGCGGTGAAGATGCCTAGCCTAATGTAGGTTCGCCAGCACAGGATTCCCCTATACACAAGGATGCTAGTCCCGGTAGCAACGGCTGCACCAAGCGGTCCGTATAGTGGGATTAGGGTGAAGTTGAGAGCAATATTGCTCAACGCACCAGTGGCAATACCAGCCAGTGTGTCGCGCTCAAAGCCACTTAAGTTTAGCAGCAAATCGACAGGTCCAAAGTAAGCAATCAGCAAGTTAGCTACCACAAGGATAACTAAATACTGGTAAGCGGGCGCGAACTCGACCCCGTAAAACAGGATGATCATTTGGCGACCGAAGACCACGAGCACCGCGCCGACGGCAAGCGCGGCGCCGAGTTGCAGCCGGATACTTTGGCGCACAAGTTCTTGGAGTGCCTCTCGCTCGCCAGTGTTCACGAGGCTCACGACACGAGGCATGATCACAGCGTTCACGCTGACAAGTCCGAAGACAACCAGGCCCGCGCCGGTGCCCGCGATTCGGTAATGACCGACATCTGTGCTCTCACTTAGAAAGCCTAGCATTACGATATCGGTGTTCGAGATAATTGCTTGCATTCCTGTGGTGAGTCCGAAAATCATTGTAGACTTGAGTAGGAAACCTTGCTCCACCATTCCTAGTTGTTCGGGGAGTACGCCGAACGGACGCACACGCTGTAGAATCGTGGCACCAACGAGAAACGCAAGTACTGCCGCCGTAACGTTCAATATAAGCGCCGTCTGGGCCGTTGTGCTAGTAGCCGGGCCCGTGAGCACCCAGTAAACCGCCACGGCCACGGCCAGAAATAAAGGGCGCAGCAACTGCTCGGGTAATTGTCCTACGATCACGTGGCCGAGCCCGCGGAGGGCCGCACCTCGAATCATTCCTAGCGCCACGAGCGTAATCAGCGGCAGCGCGAATATAAAGGGGGCGGCCCCGGCGGCCGAAGCATCTCTCACGCCCTCGAACGAAAACTGACTTGAGACTTGATCCGAAACTGGATTGGTCCATCGCACTCTACCTTGCCACACTAGTACCGCGACGAATATGCCAGTCAAGGCAGCCGAAAGAATGAGAACAACTCGCTGCGCCCACTGCCAGATTGCGACCATGCGCCCAGGCTTGTCGTTAGCCAAAGCGCTCGCTGTCTCTCGGATCACCAGGATAGGAAGGCCCATCTGCGCCGGCACTGCCAAGACTGTCGTCACCGAGATGACAAACGCATAAATTCCGTATTGCTCGGCTCCCAAAAGGCGTGCAAGAGCCACACCGCTTAGCAATCCAAACGTTACACCGGCAACCTTCACTGCGAAGCTCGCCCCGCCGAGCCTTATGAGGCTGAAGCCAGCGACCATCAGGGAGTTCCGGGGGCCGCCGGACCGTCCGTGTCATCCCGACACGAAACTGGTCCCCGGGCTTCGATCAGTTCGTCGTATAGCGCGGCATAGGCACGCGCCACGCGGGCGGGATCGTGAATCCGAGCTGCGCGCTCGGCCGTCTCAAATCGCATCTTGGCGCAGCGCTCCGGGTCTCCGAGGAGCCACAGAATGCCCTCTGCGAGATCGCTCGCCTCGAAGGGCCGAGCGAGATAGCCCGAACGGCCCGGCTCCACGATATCCGGCAGCCCGCCGACGGCGAACGCGGCCACGGGCGTGCCGCAGACCTGTGCCTCGACGCCGGTATTGGGCAGGTTGTCCATCCGCGAGGGGATCACCATCACATCTGCTGCACTATAGAGCAGCTTGAGTGTCTGGTCGTCCGCGAGCCGGCCCATATAATGCACCGGAAAGCCCATATCAGGCACCTCGCGCGGCCGTCGTTCGCCGAATACCACGAGCTGTAGCCCCTCAATTCGCCCCCGCAACTTATCTAATGCTGCGCGAAGCAGATCATAGCCCTTGCGCGGATCGCGGGTGCCGCTCATTGCGCCAAAAAGCAGTAGCGGCTCTGTCTCGGGCAGACCGAGCAGACGACGCGCAAGACGCTGATCAACCGGCTGCCAGATCGCGGTGTCGATTGGGTTGGGAATCACCTGAACCGGCCAGCTGCTCATGAGTGCGCTTTGCCGGACGCAATCGGCCAGCCAGCGGCTAGGCGTGACGATGTGGATCGGGCTCCGCCACGCGCGCTGCTTGCGCCGCCAAACCCAGCGGTCGAGGTCGAGACCGCGCGCCTCCAGAGGTCGGCTGGAAGGGGTGTAACCAACGCGCCAGCGGTCGCTCTGAGTGTAATGCTCTGAACCGCAGAAGGCCCACATGTCATGCAGCGTCCAGACCATTGGTACAGAAACTCGAGCGATGTCTCGCACTGACAGCATCTCGTTGTTAATCCAGTGCAGGTTGACTACCTCTGCACCGAGCGATGCAAAGCGTTCGGGCCAACGTGTTCGCATCAGGGCCATGGAGGCCATGCCCGTGCCGGGCTTACTGAGCCAGTCGGTGGCGCGCTGTACTAGGCCACGCCTTACCTGGACCGCAATACGCTCGCGCAGCGTGTCCGGCGAGGTGACGGTCCAATCTCCGGACTGAGCATCGTTAACCGCCATCCCGGCGTCGAGGCCAGCTTCGCGCTGCGCCTCCATTACGCGGAAGGCGGCTCGCGCGGCGCCGCCAGAAATGTCCGTCGAGTTGACATGCAGGACGCGCATCAGGAGGCTAAAATCTTGCGCGCTTTGCGCGCAGGGCGGGGGCCTACGGTCGCCGCGACAGCACGCGCGAAGATTGGCTCAAAGCCCTTCGCTGGACGCCGCGGTGTGGCGAGCGCGGTCTCGATGCCCTCAACCAGAGCCTCGCGAGTCAAGGTCGCGAGATTCGGCGCGGCGACGCCGAACCGGTCAGCGAGGGCCTGCACTTTCCCGCGGCCTAGCGTATAGTCGATGGCCACGGTTGGCACCTCAAGACCCAGCGCAAAGACAAGTGAATGGAAGCGCATGGTTAGCGCTACGTCGGCCGCCTGAAACGCCGCAACGTAGTCTACCGGCGCGAGCTCGGAGCCTAGAAGCGACACGTCGATCCGCTGCTGCAGAAAATTATTTCCTTCGAACAGCCGCCGGTAAAACCAACGATCGTCGTTGCCGAAATGGTTCGTGCACATCGGCAGCGGCCGGATGGTGAGATCGGGATGCGCCGCCACCAGAAACTCGAGTGCCCCGACGACCGCCGTCTCATAGCGGTCTCGCGCGGTCATACTCTCGGCCTGACTGAGGTGGCGTGCGTAGCTCTGCCAAGGAAAGTCGCGCAAACCCAAAAGCAGAGTGCGCCCAGATCCCGGCGCGGGGATC
This sequence comes from Roseivivax sp. THAF30, assembly GCF_009363575.1. NCBI lineage: Bacteria > Pseudomonadati > Pseudomonadota > Alphaproteobacteria > Rhodobacterales > Roseobacteraceae > Roseivivax > Roseivivax sp. THAF30. The sequence goes on from NZ_CP045389.1 coordinate 1,515,809, forward strand.
GCTGCAGCGTCAGGGGTTCCGTCCTCGGCATCGGCCTCATCGGTTTCCATGGATGCGCCGCGAGGGCGGAACGGGATCGGTGGATTGACCAAACGGTCGGAAAGCCGCGCCTCTGGTGCCGGCGGCAGCGCGCCGCGCACCTCTGCAAGCCAGGTGAATGCAGGATCTTCAGCAACCGTGTCGGTCGAGGTGTCGATGCCCATCTCGCTTGCTAGATTGCGGGATCTCTCGTCACGGTATATTCGGTGCGTCGCCGCCCTCAGCAGGCGCATGATGGAGGCGTTGTAATAAGGATCGCCGAGTGGGCCGACGCCGCAGCCTGCCACCATTCGCTGCACACCGGCGCGGGCGGCAGCCTCGAAGATTGCCTCCATTTCAGCCAACTGCGGCAGCGCCATCAGCGGGCCGCCACCAAAGGCCACTAGATCCATGTCGCCGGCGCAAGCGATTGCCTGCTCGGGCTTGACGATCTCGGATCCTTCGAGTTCGGGCATTTGCGCCCTGGTCATCCGGGTGACGTAGGGGTGGAGCGACACAATGGTGAGATCGACGGGTCCCCAAGCAGCCTCTAGCGCCACCTGGATGCCGCCGAGTATCGCTTTGTCGCCGAGGGTTTCAGTGCCGTACCAGCCGCAGATCATCACGCGCGGTCGCGCGCCGGCGATGATGCGCCCTGTGTTCGCCTTATCCTGCACCGCACCGGCTGTCGACGTAGGAAAACCGGACGGGGCGCGGGGGATCATTCTGCGCATCTTCTGAAGGCGAGCATCGAACTTGCGGCGCTGTCGCAGCGTGCTAATGCCGGTGTCGTGATAGCCGCGCTGGATCAGCCGAGCTAGCGGCTTCCGGGCGAGAAGACGCTCAAGTTGCTGGCGCTGATATACTTGGCGCGGCGGGATGCCGGTGTAGTCGTGGTTGCAGCTGTCGCACTTGTTTTCCTGGATTTCGCGCAAGTGATCGGCGTTGCCGAAGTAAATGGCTTCACTGTCATTCTTGGTGATGTCACCAAGAACCTTGCTTTCGACAGCACAGTATAGGAGCTCGCCCTTAGAGGTTATAGTAGCGCCCCGATGTTGCCAGTTGCACCCCGCCTGGCGCGGCACGTCGTGCACCATTTGGTCAATCAAGGAGCGGTAGAAGAAGTTTTGCCCCGGGTCTGTCTCGTAATTCCGGATCATTCCCTCGAGAAATTCAGCGAAATGATAAGTTTCGGCCTCTGTCAACGCATAGGGCTCACGCAGATCTTTGGTGTAGAGCCGCTGATGCGGAATACCGAGGCGATACTTGATATGAACACCCTTCTCTTTTGCATAATCAAGGAGGTCATCGAGATGATATACGTTTTCGCGAATCACAGTGCAGCCAAAACGTAGATTGTCGACGAGCGGAGACGCGATCGCAAAATCTATTACGTTCTGCGCCCGCTTGAAGTTGCCAGGGCGGCCGCGCACACGGTCATGTACCTCACCATAGCCATCGAGGGAAACCATGAAAGTCTGCCGACCGCCATGTCGCTTGGCTACCTCGCCGACTTCCGTAATGCGCGCAATCACTTCTTGGTACTTGTAAGAATTAGAGATCAGGGAGACCCCCCGAAGGCTCGGCAACTCCTCGAAAAGCACCTCAGTAAGCTTTCCGAGATCCTTGCGTAGCGTTGGCTCGCCGCCGTTTATTCCAACGGTTTGGACCTTACGGAAAAGCGGATTGCGTAATCCCTCGCGCAGACGCTCTGGCTCGATATCGGCAGATTTCTTATTTTCCCAAATGCGGCACATTTGGCATCTTGAGTTGCAAATATCGTTTACGGGGAACTGGATCACGATCGGTAATTCTTGCGGCAGAGGGCGACTGCGCATGAGGTAAGACATTGAATGGAGTTTTGACTTAATATTCATTGGTAGACAAGTCTCCGTGAAGTCATTTACGGGAACATCTGAGCTAAGGTTCCAGCTTTGCCGAGAATAGATCACTCGATTTTTGAAGGTGTCGCGCATGCTTGACGTGGCTTAAAGGCTGGAACATTAAATAGCTCCACCGGGCGTTCATAGCCTCAGGTCACGCTCCAAGCCCCGTAGATCCTAATAAAACGTAAGGGATCTATTCTTCGCAGTGCCGAAGCACCGTTTCAAAACAGTATCTCAAACGAGCAATATCGCATATATCGTTCCGAAAACGGTATCAGCGTTTTGAGTAAACGTCCAATAGTACAAATTTGCATACGCTTGAACCCTGGTAACGGAAGTTATCGGGCCGTTGTATTGCTATGCGTTTTGAGTTCGAGCTTGCCGAGCGGCTGTCTCTGATTCTCTAGCCTCAACTGATGAATTTCTGCCTGCAAAGCCTCAAACTCCACAATTCGGCGTTCCAAGAAGCTACGCGTCATCGCGGCCTTTGCCGCGATGCCCTTTGGCGTCAGTACGTAAGCGTATCGGAGTTTGCGGTCTGCGGCTTTGAAGTTGTGGATCTTGATCTGACCTTTTTCGGCCAGCCCGCGCAGACAGTAATTTACAAGACCCAAGCTTACGCCGACCGAAGCTGACAGCTCACGTTGGGATATGTGCGGGTTTTCTTCCAGAGCGCGCATCACGCGAAAGCGTGTGTCCTCGTCTAGCACTTTGGTCATGCAGAGATCGCTCCACGGCTACCGCACCGGAGCTCGCCAGACGAATCCGAGTGGAGAATGCCGTTCATGTGTGAACGCTTAGCGCTACAGTCTCTCCGTAGCAACTCGACTAGTGGGGAAATCCGGGTTTGCGCGCCGACGTTGACGCGCTTTTGAGCGGTGTCTTGCCGAAACAACGCCCATACAAGCAGGGCGCGTTGCGTGTCTCGGCTCACATTTAGTCGTCAGCGATCTAAGCTTCAGGGCAGTACACTTATTCGCGCGTGGTGCAAGGCCTGCTGCAAAATTCCAGAAGTGCGGCAATTGATCGCTCAGCGCTAGGTGCAAGGGGCTTCAAGCCGCACATTGTGCGTCCGACAGATCAATTTATGGGAATAGTCTTTTTACGGATTGGGTTGAACCAAGCAAAAACCCCATCGATAGCTATGCGTTGCTCTTGCTCGATGACGCCGACGGGGCGTTTGCCTCCGCGTCCGGGCACGGCCTAACTATTCAGATCGAACGCCTTCTGCACCTCGTCCCGATGTGTATCCCGCTTCTCCTTGGCCAGAACAACTGATCCCCGGCTCAGCACGTAGAACCGGTCTGCAAGGTCAAACGCGAAGTCGAAATACTGCTCCACCAGCACGATCGCCATTTCGCCTTCCTCGCGGAGCTGCTGGATCACCTTGCCGATGAGCTGGATAATATTCGGCTGGATGCCTTCGGTCGGCTCGTCCATAAGCAATACGCGCGGACGGCTGATGAGGGCGCGACCGATCGCGAGTTGCTGCTGCTGCCCGCCAGAGAGGTCGCCGCCGCGGCGGTTTTCCATCTCTTTCAGGACCGGGAAGAGCTCGTAGATGCGGTCGGGCACGGCACGTTCGGATTTCGGCAGGCAGGCGAAACCTGTCTCGAGGTTCTCGCGCACCGTCAAAAGGGGAAAAATCATCCGCCCTTGAGGCACGTAGGCGATGCCCATCTGCGCGAGCCGGTGCGCGGGCAGAGCGGGTAGGGACTCGCCGTCGAAAGCTATGCTACCGCCCGAGCGGGCATGCGTGCCGGAGATTGCCTTCATGAGAGAGGTTTTCCCGACCCCGTTCGTGCCCATCACGCAGGTGACTTCGCCTTTTCGGGCCTCGAGATCCACGCCGTTCAGGATCTGGCTGCCGCCGTAATGCAGGGTGAGATCTTTCGTCTCCAGCATCTCAGCGCCCCAGATAGACTTCGATCACGCGCTCATCCGCCATCACATGGTCGAGCGAGCCTTCTGACAAAACGGAGCCTTCATGCAGGACCGTCACACGGCAATCGAGGCGGCGGACGAAATCCATATCGTGTTCCACCACCACGACCGCGTGGCTTTTCGCGAGGCGCCTAAGGAGATCGGCGGTATGGTTGCGTTCTTCCGTGGTCATGCCAGCGGCGGGCTCATCCACGAGCAGGAGCTTCGGATCCTGTGCCAGGAGCATCCCGATCTCGAGCCATTGCTTCTGCCCGTGGCTCAGGATGCCGGCCATGCGGCTTAGATGACCGGACAAACCGATCTCGCCTGCGATCTCGTCGATCCGCTCGCGGTCCTCCGGCGTGACCCGGTCGAACATGGCAGCGAAAGGCCCGCGGGGTTTGCTTAAAGCGACGCGCAGGTTGTCCCAGACGGTCTGATCTTCGAAAACCGTAGGGCGCTGGAACTTGCGGCCGATCCCGGCGCGGGCGATTTGCGCCTCGGTCATCGAGAGGAGCGATTGTGCGCTCTCGGCCCACCGGACGCTGCCTTCATCAGGCTTCGTCTTGCCGGTCACGATGTCCATGAAGGTGGTCTTGCCCGCGCCGTTCGGCCCGATCACGGCGCGAAGTTCGGGCAGGCCGATGGCAAAGCTGAGATTGTTGATCGCGCGGAACCCGTCGAAGGAGACGAAGACGCCGTTGACCTCGAGAAGCGTGCTCATGTCCGGTCCTTTCGCACGACGAAATCGACGAGACCCGCGAGACCTTTGGGCGCGAAGAGCGTGACGAGCACGAAGCCGAGGCCTAGAAGTACCGGCCACCAGTCGACCCATTCTATGCGGTAGAAGCCGAGCTCTACGTCCGGGGCGCGCCCGCTGGTGAAATAGGTCGATAGGAGCGAGACTAGCGCCGCGCCAAGGACAGCCCCGTAAAGCCGCCCGCGTCCGCCAATGGCGACCCAGACGGCCAGGTAGATCGAGGCGATAGGCGCGATCTCGTCGGGATTGATGATACCGGCCTGCGGGTAATAAAGCGCGCCCGCGACGCCGCAGATCATGGCGGACAGGATGAACACCACAAGTTTATATACCTCGACCGGGTAGCCTAGGAACCGCACACGGAGCTCATCGTCGCGCACGCCTCTGACGATGTTGCCGAATTTGCCGGAGACGAGCCAGGCCGCGCCGAGATAGGCGAGGCCGAGCGCCAAGGCAGAGGCCCAAAAGAACCAGATCGAGATGCGGTCCTGCCCGATGCCTTCAGCGCCCGGGATGTTCTGCAGACCCGAGAGGCCGTTATTGCCTCGCAGCCCCGTGTCGTTCTGGAAGAGGTAGAGCGACAGGGCGAGGGTCATCGCCTGGGTCAGGATCGAAAGATACACGCCCGTGACGCGGCTGCGGAAGGCGAGCCAGCCGAAGACTAAAGCCAGCGCGCCGGGCACGACGAGGATGAGGAGAAGGCTCAAAGCGAGGTTGTCCGAGGCGGCCCACATCCATGGCCAATCCTCCGCGCCCACGACCGAGAAGATCTGTAGCGCGGTCGCCTCGCTGACCTCGGCTTCGGTCGGGGGGAGGGGCCGGCCTTCGAGGTTGGCGCGGATCACGGCTTCGGTTCGCGCCGTCATCAGCCACATGCCGATCACGTATCCGCCGAGGCCAAAGAAGGCGAAATGCCCAAGGCTCAGGATCCCGCAATAGCCCCAGACCAGGTCCATCGCCAGGGCCGCGAGGCAAAGGCAAAGCGTCATGCCCAGAACCTTGGTGAAGGACACCGACAGCGCGCCGGTGCCGTAGGCTTCCGACAGGATCGTGACGCCGAGGGCCAGCAGTGCCAGCGCTCCGATAAAGATCGGAACGGAGCGGTTCCGGGTGAAGATTGTCTCGCCCATCGCTCAATCCCCCGCCGCGCGTCCGCGCAGCGCGATGATGCCGCGCGGCCGGAACTGGATGAAGAGGATCACGAAGAGGATCATGTAGGTCTGCGCCGCCAGAGTGTTGGACGGGTTCATGAACTCGATGGCCTTCTGGAGCGAGCCGATCATGAAGGCGCCGACGAGCGTGCCGAAGATGTTGCCAACGCCGCCGACAACGACGGTCATGAAGCTCTGCACGATGTAGTTCTGTCCGAGATCCGGCACGACCTGCGCGAACAGCCCGATGGCGACGCCCGCGATCCCGGCGATGCCGGAGCCGAGGCCGAAGGTCAGCATGTTGATCCGGTCGGGATTGATGCCCATCGACGCGGCCATCTTCGGGTTCTGCGTGACGGCGCGGACCTCGAGCCCGAGGCGCGTCCGGTTCAGGATGAGCCACAGGAGGACGAAGAACACCGCGCCGAGCAGGAAGATCGCGATGCGGATCGAGCTGATCGACACGACATCGTTGAGCGAGACCGACCCCGCCAACCAATCGGGCGGAGAAAGCGGCTGCGTCAGAGCGCCGAAGATGAGGCGGATGATCTGCTGGAGCGCGATGGAAATGCCGAACGTTGCGAGCAGCGTTTCCAGCGGGCGATGATAGAGCCAGCGGATCACGAGCCGCTCCATCGCGACACCCGCGGCAAAGGTCATCGTGAAGGCAAGGGGGATCGCGATGGCGATGGACAAGGTCTCGTTCGCCACGACCGATTGCACGACGTAGCCCGTGTAGGCGCCGAGCATGATGAACTCGCCATGTGCCATGTTGATGACGCCCATCACGCCGAAGGTGATGGCAAGTCCGATGGCCGCGAGGAAATAGATCGAGGCAAGCGACAACCCGTCGAGCGACAGATCGAGAAAGCGGTAGAAGGCCACGCGCGTCTCGATCCCGTCGAGCGTTGCGCGCGCCGCATCGGTCACGGCGGCGCTGTCTTCGCGGTAGACCTCAAAGAAGACATGGGCATCGAGCGCCGCGTCGATCTCTTCTTCGGTGGGGGCGGGGTCCGCCTGACCAGCTTCGACGAGCGCGGCGTAGGCCCGGTCGCGCGCCTCTTCGGTATTCAGCGTCCCAACCGGTACGCCGCCGACTGCGCCGTCGACTATACTGGCTGCGAGCGTGTCGGCGCGTGTTCCGCGCGGGATCAGCGGCGGTGCGAGGCCATCTTCCACGAGCATCGCGTAAGCATCCTCGCGACTCAGCGCGTCGGTCCCCGGGCGCAGCTCGCGCGCGATGTTTTCGTTCTCGGGCAAAGCCTCTGAAATCCGCATCTGCGTCGACAGAAGCGGGTTGAGCGTGGCGCGGGCCGACAGGCTCACATTGCCCGCAAGGCTACGGATCGCCTCGACGCGAGGCTCGTCCGTATCGGCAAACGCAATGACAAGGGCAGGTAGCAGCGCTTCGGCGCGGCGGCGCACGCGGCCATCTTCCTCCGTCTCGACGAGGTCGCGCAGAAGCGCGAGATGGCTTTCGTCGGGGTCGCTTTCGATGGATGCGAGCGCGGTCAGCCTGTCTTCGGGATCGTCCGAAGTGAGCCTAAACTGCACGAGCGTCGCGGCGATGACGCCCTGCACGCCACGGTTCGGGCGTAGCTGGTCGACCTCCCGGCTGGTGGCCGTGCCGAGAAGCTCGCCAGTAGAGATGTCGAGCAGCGTCAGCGGGTCCGCATCGGGGTCTTCCACATAGACGAAGAGCCCGTCGCTCTGCCGCTGGTAAAGCTCGCGCGCGTTCCAGGTCGCGAGGAAGTCCGGCACCTCCGGCAGATCGGTCGCGACGAGGACGTCCAGAACCTCTTGCACCGTTTGGCGCGAGGCATTGGCGACGAGATCGGCGTTGTCTTGCAGGATGGCTTGCAGCGCGCCGGTCTCAGGTTCCTGCGCCTCGGCCTTGTGAGCCGCAACGGCGAGGAAAAGCACACCGGCAAGCGCGGCGACGAAGGATCGGATCATGGTTGTGACTGCCCGGATCGGGTGACGGCGGATCAAATCCGCCCGCCGCCTCTTGCTTCGAGATCAGTAGTTCGACTGGAGCTGGACGCAGCTTTCCGTCTCGGTGTTGTACATCCCGCATTCGAGGCCCGGCCAATCGGAGGTCAGGACCGCGGAGTCCGGCAGGAAGTCCGTCCAGGCATCGCCCGGCACTGGCTCGGTCTGGCTGATGATGTCGAACTGACCGTCGGCGGTGATCTCACCGATCAGCACCGGTTTGGTGAGGTGATGGTTCGGCAGCATCTCGGCGGTCCCGCCCGTGAGGTTCGGGAAGGTCTGACCGACCATCGCCTCGATCACCGCGTCGGGATCGGTCGTGCCTGCTTGCTCCACGGCCTGCACCCACATGTTGAAGCCGATGTAATGCGCTTCCATCGGGTCATTTGTCACGCGGCTGTCGTCGCCGGTGAACTCGTGCCAGTTCGCGATGAACTCCTCATTGGCCGCGGTATCTGCGGACATGAAGTAGTTCCACGCCGCGAGATGACCAACGAGCGGCTCGGTATCGAGACCGGCCAGTTCCTCTTCGCCGACCGAGAAGGCGACAACGGGAATGTCGTCCGCCGTGACGCCTTGCGCCGCAAGCTCGGTGTAGAAGCCCACGTTGGCATCGCCGTTGATCGTCGAGATCACGCCGACCTGCTGGCCGCCTTCACCAAGCGCCACGACGTCGCTGACGATCGAGGACCAGTCCGAATGGCCGAAGGGCGTGTAGTTGACGAAGATATTCTCTTCCGGGATGCCCGCATCGAGCAGGTATTGCTCGAGGATCCGGTTGGTCGTGCGCGGATAGACATAGTCGGTGCCGAGAAGCGCGAAGGTTTCGACGCCCAGCTCTTCTAGGAAATAGTCGACTGCAGGGATCGCCTGCTGGTTCGGCGCGGCGCCAGTATAGAAGACGTTGTAGGAGCTTTCCTCGCCCTCGTACTGCACCGGGTAGAAGACGAGCCCATTAAGCTCTTCCACGACCGGCAAGATCGCCTTGCGGCTGGCCGAGGTCCAGCAGCAGAAGACGACGTCGACCTCATCGACCGTTAGAAGCTCGCGCATCCGCTCGGCGTAAGTTGGCCAGTCCGACGCGCCATCGACCACGACAGGCACCAGCTCTTCGCCCAGAAGGCCACCGGCCGCGTTCTGCTGTTCGATCATCATCATCATGACGTCGCGCAGCGTCGTTTCGGAAATCGCCATGGTCCCGGTGGTGGAATGCAGGATTCCGACCTTGATTTCTGCATGGGCAGCCTGGGCGGTGAGTGCGGCTACGGCACTGGCGAGCAGCAGTTTCTTCATGAATATGTCCCCCTGTCGACATCAATCATTTTGCATGTGCAGCATCATCCATTCCGCATTGACCCAGTGTTGTCTGCCGGTAAATTTGCGTCGGGGTGGTGCAATAATTGCACCACGCGGCGGAGCGTTATGTGAAACATCTCAGGATCTACACGGCGATCCGGCTGATTCAGCGTCAGGGCTCGATCCGGAAGGCGGCAGACATGCTCGCCGTGTCCCCCTCCGCCCTGAACAGATCGATCCAGAACTTCGAGGAATCGATCGGTGCCGAGATCTTCGAGCGAATCCCGAGCGGTGTGCGCCTGACTTCCGCAGGGGAGTTGCTGCTCGACGTGGTCGACCGTCACCTTGTCGAGTTTTCGGAGCTGCAACGGCAATTCGGCAACCTGCGTGATGGAGAGATGGGCGCGCTGCGCGTGGGTCTCGGCGCAGATATCGCCGCCGGTTTGCCGCTTGAGGCGCTTGCCGATCTCGAGGCGGACATGCCGGGGATTTCGGTGGAGGTTAGCTCGGGGCGCGAGATGCGTCGCTTGCGCAATCGGGATATTGACCTCGCCGTCCTGACGAATCCCGAAACCGACCGCTCGGTCGAGGTGCTGGCTGCAGGCCAGGTGCCACTGGTCGTTTGCGCCTCGGCGGATTGGACGGCCCGGGGGGGGCGCATTGGCCTATGGGATCTTGTCGATGAAAGGCTCGTCCTGCCGCCCGAAGGCACTGGCGCCCGCGCCGCGATTGCCCACGCGATCCGCCGCCACGCGCTTGAGGAAGGCCCGGTCACAAGCGTCGCCGCGCCGTATCTCGCGCAGCTCATGCGCGGGGCAGGGCGCGTTTGCATCTTTCCCGCGACGATCTTTGCAGGTGTTGAAGCTGAGCTTCTCCAGCGGATCGCCATAGACATAGGCGCGGTGCAGATCAGCGTTCTACGTCTCGCCGGCGCACCGATGTCGCGCCCCGCAGAGCGCTTCCTGCGCTTCATGGAAGCGCGGCTAGATGGAGCGGGCCAGTGACGCAACGAATAGAGACGAATACGTCCCACAGACGTTGAGCTTCTCGACCGCCGTCGGGCACTGGCCTAGAATTCTTCTCAAGCGTCACACAATAGGAGTCGAGACATGGAAACCTTCTTCGAAGCCCTGGGATTGATCTCGCTCATCCTCCTCGCAGGCGTTGGCCTTCTGGCCGGATACCTCGCCGGTCGAATCGCCGGCCGGAACATGGCGCTCTACCTCGCGGTCGGGGTCATCGCCGCTATCGCAACACCGTTCATCTTGGCCGCCGTCGGAATCAGCGTTCTCGCCGTGGGTGGCATCCTGTTCCTGCTGGTCGTCGGAGCCGTCGGAGCGTTGATTGTTCTCGCGCTCGTTCGGGCGATTGCTCAGAAGGGTAGATAAGACTTGGCATTGTGTTCGGCGGACAGCCAAAGTGCCTGGTTCTTACAGATGGCGTTCCAAGCGACCTGTTTAACGTCTCTGCCGCAAGTGGGCGGAGGTAAGGCGAACATCGCTTCGGAAGTACTCTGTTTGCAAGTCTCGCGTGTCACTCACTTTTTAGGGGTTCGCTGACCCGCGATCGTGGACGCTAGCCCCAAACACGGCGCTTCGGCGCTATTACAAGCCTTTCCGAGTATTCAACTCCTAAAGGGCTGAGTAGCCCTAACCGTCTTGATTTGCAAAAGAGCACCTAAAGGCTGCCGGGTTCATCATCCGGATCTCGGCCATCTGGTCCTCGAGCCGCTTCACCGCATCTTTGATGTGGTGTGGTGTGGTCTCGGGGCTCCGGTAATGGTCGATCAGGATCCGTCCGGTCATCGTGTGCAGCATCTCGTGCAGCACCGTCTCGGGGCTCGCATTGGCGATGAACACGACCCCTGCGCCGATATGGGTCTGACCCAATTGGATCGGCTGCTTGGCAAGATCCGGCATCTCCTGATCCCGGAACGCCTCGAGAGCCTTGGCCTCTCCGAAGAAATACCGCGCCTCGCGGAAGGACGGATCCTTCTTCAGGACATCCCAGAAGAGATCCATCTGAGCCATCGAGCTATCGGTGCCGGCAGAGATCGCTGCAAGGAGCTGGTCGCCCCGGATCGCCCGGACACCCTCATGGTTCGGAACCGCCTCGCCGATCTCTTCGATCAGCGTCGCCATGCCCTCGGTTGCTTCCTGAGCGTAGCTCTTCGGCGCGGTCTCCTCTGCCTCGAGACGCTTCAGCTCCATCGCATAGAAGCCGTTCAGCGCCTCGGCGATCTCGTCATAGGCCAGCGCATCGTCGGACGGTGTGGTTTGACCTGAATTGGTGTGGGGTGTCGCTCCCGCCGCCATGTGATCAGTCTGGCTTGCCACCTGGCTCAGAGCGAACTTCCGGGCCTTCACCTCGCGCGCTTTCCGCTCCAGCGTCTTCTGCAGCCCTTGGATATGAGCGGGCGAGAGACGCTCGTCGCTCTTCAGCTTCAGAGCCCGCCGGATCGCCTTGATCGTCTCAGGCTCAAGCGCGTTCAGGGTCTCCTCGGAGATCATCGAGGACATCTGGAAGAAGCCCTCTGCCAGCGCCTCGTAGACATTGCCCTGGATCCAGCCGTCAAAGACCGCCTTGTTGATCTGACCCGAGCCCGCCTCAATCTGATCGACTGCGAGTTCGACACCATCGAAGACCGGCAGCGAGACATCGAGCGAGCCATCGGCTTGAACATAGATGTTCAGCATCATCCGCCCGTCGCCGGTGCCGATCGTCAGGTAGGGGGAGACCTTCACCGAGGCCTCGTTGGGTCCGAAGACCGAAGCCTTGGTCGAGAACCGGCCTGTCAGGGACTTCGAGACAACCTTCTCGGTGGTCTCGCGCACGGGCTTCAGGATATGGAAGCTCTGGGCATCTGTCTTGTAGATCGGAGCCAGAACAGAGATCTCCTCGAAGACCTCCTTCATCTCCGCCTCGGACAGCATCTCGCCTTTCTCGTCCTGACGCTGGTTCAGGGCCTTGGAGAAGATGTCCTTAAAGACCGCTGCCTGCACCTGGCTCGCTGCCTGGGTCATCTTCATATCGGCTGCAAGACCACCCGTCGCGGCATCGACCGCTTCCATCATGGGCTCGGCAAAGCCTTCGAGGATCCAGCCCCGCATGGTCGCGATCTGGGTCCGGTTCGGCACAAAGCTCTGCGGCTGCGCCATCTTGGCGCTGAACTGAGCCTCGGTCATCCCGAAGATCCCAGCCAGATCCTGAGCCAGCGTCGTGCCGGCAAAGAGCGGGTGATCCTTCCAGTTGGCTCCGCTTTGCGAGAGCTCCGAGAGCACCGGATAGAACTCATCGAGCACCGCATTGGCGATCTTCGCCGCAATCCCGTCATTGCCCGACCCATAGAGGAACACGGTCAGCGGGTTCTTGGTGACAGAGCGCTCCACCGAAGGCGAATACACCCCGTTCTCATCCGCGGTCCCGAGGGCGAAGTCGGGCGAGAGCGCATCAAGCACGCGCAGCGTGCGTAGATGTGCGTCTGCCCGGCCGCCCGTCTGACCCTCGGAGATCTTCTCAGCCAGCAATCCCTCAAAGCGCTTGGCTGCCATGTGATAGAGATCTTCCCCGCGCTCCTTGTCGGGGTTCCGGGCAGCCTCAAGCTCGATGAACTCCGCCAGCGACATGGGCTCGCTCGTGAAGAACGGCCCACCCTTGGCAAAACGCTCGACCTCAGCCCGATCAAACGCCCCCGACCCCATCTGGATCATCGCATTGACCGGACCATCGGTGCGTCCATCAGCCTAAAGGCTAAAACGCTTTTTGTGCTGCCTGTAGTTTACCTAAGACCTACAGAGAAAATACGGGCCGAGTACCATGTCTAACCTTGTTCCAGCGGTCAGCCTTTAGGAGTTGGCTCTCCAGAGGAAGCTTGGCGAGCGGTTAGATGGACGCGTTTCCCCGCGGCAAACTGGGTCTGATTCAGTCGAACAGTCATGGGTGAATAGGGCGCGCATGTTTTAGAGCCCTCGCAGCGCCCCGGAGATGCCCCGTAGCTGGATGACTTGTATTGGCGGCTTACCTTGTAGCCAAAAATCAAGATCGCGCCGTAGGGGGCTTCTCCGGGGCTCTCTGGGCGTGCTTTGTCTTTTAGTGAGGTCGAAGTTGTCGGAGGTGCACAATTCGGGTCCCAGTCGAAACTTTTCGCTTGCCGGACTCTGAGGGCAGCGGTATCCTCAGGAGGCCTTCTGGGAAACGGCAGCCTATATTTAGTTAAAGACAACTTCTCTATCTATAATTAGTTGGAAAAGGAATTTTTCTTCATACTAAAAGTTAAGGTACTACTGCTCAGGTAATCTGAGTGTCTACTGTATTCCTTCACTTCATACTCACCACATCTAGGAGTTTTCTCTCCACGAGCGTAGCGAAGTGGGGGGAAAACGACGACGAATGTGGTGAGTATGAAGTGAAGAGAACTATAATAACTAATTAAATATACTTTCTTCTTTGGATCGAATTCTTTGGTAACACCTTTTCCCCTTGGCTCCTTAAGGAGCCAAGGGGAAAAGGTGTTACGGCGGTCCAGTGAGTTTTGAGGAGCTGGTTCCGCTGCGTCTACTCCGCTCCGCGCGCGCCGACTGCCTGAGTGGGACGGGATGGTTCGGCCCTGCAGTCCGTGCGGCACCGGCGATCGGCACGTCCTGGAGTGCACGGAAACCTCTCGCTCATTGGTGCTGTCTGTCCATTGGTTCTGCGATAGCGAGCTGCAGCCGTTCCTTCTTGCCTAAAGGTTGGCCGGAAACATCAGCAACTGAAGGTCCGCACCAGGCCTGGTCTAAGCAAAGACCGAAGAAGTCAATGATCTCACGGCGTCTTTTGATCGAACTTCTCGTTCAGCGGCACGCTACTTGGGGATGTGGGGGGGGGCAGGCCAATCGCAGCGCGTCTGCCTGTCATCACGTGGTTCGTGCGACGAACTTGACCAGATGACGTGGTCTTGGCGTGAAAAAAATTTATGCCATTGACTTTGGCTTGAACTGAATTCACCCTAGAGCGGTCAGATGAAAGATCGTAGGACATGACTTCAAACGAATACGTAACTGGTCTCGCTGAGGTAATGGGAGTGGAGAGAACGGAACTCGCCACCGTAGACCGTGCCCTTGCAAAGCGTGGACTTCGGCAGGTCGCGCGAGGAAAGTCTCGGCCTGACATCAACCTCATAGAGGGTGTTCGGATCGCTTTGGCTTGGGCGGGAGCGCAGAAACTGACAGAGGCTGCGGATGAAGTCGAAAGGTTAGGCCAGTTCTTCTACACCAATGACGAGCCGCAAAATGTAGTCGATGCGGAGTTCATCAACCTGTTTGGTTCTAAATCCGAAGAGTTTACGGGAACCAATTTCTGGAACATGATCGTCTTTGCAACCCGGCGGGTCGGAGCTGAGGCATACCCATCGTCAAAGCTGCAAGTTCACGTGACAAAAAACAGCGGCATCGAAATTAAACTCCTATCGGGTGTGAGACCTGTCACCGTATGGTTCCAGTTTCTTGGAGCGTTCGCTTTTCGGAAACGTCGGAATGTTGAGACGACCGTTTCGATCTCTGGGGATGTTCTGAAATGGATCTATGACGTCACGGAGGGCGCGTGATGCCGAGGCCAGCCGTTCCAAGACCAAAGGACATAATTGATCTACTAAAAATGGCTCGAGCTGAAGGATTTGGCTCTGTTCGTATTGAGACCACTTCTGAAGGCAAATTCGCGATCTCAGTGGGAGAGGCCGAGGGAATATCAACCGTAACTCCCTTAGAGAAGTGGAGGGCACTACGTGGCGATGCCTAAGGGCATTCATCGGGTTCGAAGGAAGCTGGTTTCTGGGAAAAGCCGGTTTCATTTTTATGCTTGGCGAGGAGGTCCAAAGTTCTGGGTCGACGACGTACACAGTCCGCGGGATCCGGATTTTCAGTTGGCCTTTGCGGAAGCCATCAAGCGCCCGGAACCAAAGATTCTAATGACGCCTCGGTTGGTAGATGAGTTCCTATCGAGTGCAGCCCGTGCGAAAGCGAAACGGTCTTTTGCAGATCAGCGCAAATGGCTCCTGCGCTTTGCAGAGCATTTTCACGATGCTCCGGTTGCAATCTTCGAGGAGCGTGGCGCTCGAGGAGAGGTGAACAAGTGGCGGGCCCGATGGAAACACTCGCCCAAACAGCATGACATGGCTGGAACTCATGCGGTCCGAGTTTTGAACTGGGCCGTTGAGGAAGGCCATTTGTCCGAGCATCACTGTCACAGACTTCCCAAGCTTTATGACGTGGATCGGTCAGAGGTCGTCTGGACCACGAAGGACCGAGAGTCGATCGATGCAATTGCGCCCAGCTGGGTCCAAAGATTGCTCTGTGTTGCCTGTGAGACGGGCTTGCGACCGGGTGACTTGGTCAAGCTGACGCGCGCGGCGGTTGAGACGACGCCCTCTGGCCTTCGTTTGAGAGTGCGGACGAGCAAACGGGGCAGGGTGGCTCACATCCCTATAACCGAGACACTGGCCCGCGTCATCGATGCAACGCCGCGCGACCAAATGCTGATTCTTACCAACGCACGGGGCAACCAGCTGACGCCGCACCGCGCCTCTGAGGGCCTGCGACAATGGCGCGACAAAGCGGGGCTGAGCGAAGATCTCCGACTGCAGGATTGTCGGGGGACAGCTGCGACGCGGTTGCTCGATGCGGGTCTCAGCCTTTCCGAGATCGCAAGCCACATGGGCTGGTCGCTACGCCACGCTGCAAATGTCATCGAGCATTATGCGCGTGTCTCACCAGGCGAAACAGATGCCGTCTTGCTCAAGCTGCAGCAGCACAAGGGGGCTGGATCGTGAACAAAACTGTAAACGCACCTGTAAACGGCCCAGTGGGAGCAATCGGTTGGTGCGTCTATGTCATTGAAAATAAATGGAGGCGAGTACCGGAATCGAACCGGTGTACACGGATTTGCAATCCGCTGCGTAACCACTCCGCCAACTCGCCAGAGTGGGCTTGTCTCTAGGTGGCTGTCGCGGCAGCGTCAAGCGGATAAGAGCGGCTGGCCTGATGGAACCGTTCCAGTCACGGGGCGTTGATCCGGGAATGGGAAGCAAGGAGTTGGACCATGGCCCAGAGCCAGACAACAGCACATATCAAGGACGTGGAATCGCAGGCGCAGCAGGCCGCGGGCAATGACAACGCTGCGTTGAAGGCGCAGATCGAGACGCTGAAGGCAGATCTCGCATCGATCACCGACCTCCTCGGCGAGATTGGCGCGCGCCGCAAGGACGAAACCGTCGACGCGGCCCGTGCCCGGTACGAATCCGCCAAGCGTGACGGGGAGCGTCTCTACGAGGATGCGCGCCACCGCGCGAATGACGCGCAGGACCAGGCGCTTGAAGCGATCCGCCGTCAACCGGCGACCGCCATCGGTATCGCGGTCGCGGCCGGGTTTCTTGCTGGCTTGATTACAAGTCGGAAGTAACATGGCACTTTTCGCCCATGCAGAGGCGGTCGCACGGCGCAAAGTCCGTGGGGCCGCCTATTCCGTTGTCGGCACGCTGTTCATTCTCCTCGGTGTCGGGTTTCTCTGCGCGGCCCTCTGGATCGTTCTGGTGGAACTTCGAGGCGCTCTCTTCGCGGCACAGGTGATCGGGTTCGGGCTTTTCGCGATCGGGTTCATCATACTCGGGATCGGCAAGTTCATATCCCGGCGACCAGTCGTCGTCGCCGGCCACAGTGCGGCTCCACAGACCACGACTTTGCCGATGGTTCAGCTCATCGAGGGCTTTCTGATCGGACTTGATGCGGGACGGAAGTCCAAACGGCGATAGCGGTTTGCACGGACCGCCATCGCCGCTCAGGGGAGAAAAAGGTGAGACAGAAAACTGATGGCGCCAGCGCCGCGCTGATCATCATCGCGTCGCTTCTGGTCGCCGGGGCGCTTTACGTCGCGCAGGATGTCGCTGCACCCATCGCGCTGGCGATCGTATTCGGCATCATCGTCGCGCCGATCATGGAGTTTCTCTGTCGGATCGGTTTGCCGCCCGGTCTTGGCGGAGCGTTGATTCTTCTTCTCACCGTCGCGCTTCTCAGCACCGCCGCCGTCGGTCTCGAGCCGGTTTTCTGGCGGTTCGTGGATGCGATTCCATCGATCCGCATGGAGATGCAGGAGATCGTTTGGCAGTTCCGGGACACCTTGAACAGCCTCGGCAATGTCAATGAAGAGATGAAGGAAGCCTTTGGAGGCGCCGGCGAGGATGGCGGAGACGGCGAGGCGGCGGCGGTGCCTTCGATGACCGATGCGATTTTCGCGGCGCCCGCGTTCCTCGCCCAGTTTCTGATCTTCGCCGGCACATTCTATTTTTTCCTGGTGCATCGTCTCAGCGTCTATTCCTTCCTCGCTGCGCGTCTCAGCCGCGCCGGGGAAGGGCAGGCTTTGCGCGAGAGGTTCCGGGTCGCCGAATTCCTCGTCTCTCGATATTTCATCGCCATCACTATCGTGAACTTCACTCTCGGTTTCGCGACGACAGCCGTGATGACCGCGCTCGGGATGCCGCTGCCTTATGTCTGGGGTTTTGCCGTCGCGATCCTCAACTACGTGCTCTATCTCGGGCCGGCCCTGATGGCGTTCCTGTTCCTGATCGGCGGGCTGGTGAACTTCGAGGGCCTTATGTCTGCCGCGCCGGCCGCGGCTTTCCTGACGCTGAACATGATCGAGGCGCAGTTCGTGACCCCTGCGATGGTCGGCCGACATGTTCGTCTCAATCCGCTTCTGGTCTTCGTCTCTCTTGTCTTCGGCCTGTGGTTCTGGGGACCGATTGGCGGTGTCGTCGCGATCCCCTGCCTCGTCATCGGTATCGCGATGGTGGACGAGCGCGTGCTCGGACAGCATGCGCGCAAAAACGATCGCTCGGACGCAGGGGGCACTCGGGACACCGGGGCATGAGGTCACTGTGATCGGCATGACGCGCCTGTGATCGCAAGGCCGCGACAATCTGGGTTTCACACCTTCTGTTTGTTGCCGCTTCAGGTAAGCTGTGTCACTAGTGAAGAGATAGCTTCTGAACGGATGAGTTTAGCTTATGCCAGACTTCGCGACCCTGCGCCGGGTGATGGTGGACACGCAGGTGCGTCCCTCTGACGTCACGAAATTTCCCATCATTCAGGCGATGCTGACGGTTCCGCGTGAACGATTTCTGCCGAACGACAAGGCGGAGGTGGCCTATGCCTCCGAAAGCGTGACGCTCGCTGAGAACCGGACCGTGCTTGCGCCGCGCACCTTTGCCAAGATGCTCGACGCGCTCGATGTCACGCCGGACATGCTCGTTCTCGATATCGGTTGCGGTTACGGGTATTCCGCCGCGGTTCTGGCGCATGTGGCCGAGGCGGTCGTCGCGGTCGAGGATCTTGAGGACATTGTGGATGAAGTGCCGGGCCTTCTGTCGGAGACCGGTGCCGATAACGTCGTTCTTCATACCGGTCCCCTGAGCGAGGGCGCGGCCGAGCACGGACCTTACGATGCGATCATCGTGGAAGGCGGCGTGGAGACATTGCCGGATACGCTGGATGATCAACTGAAGGAAGGCGGACGGATCGTCTGCCTGTTCGTCGAGGGACGCCTCGGCACGGTGCGGGTCGGCTACAAGATCGACGGTCACCTGAACTGGCGCTACGCGTTCAATGCGAGCGCACCGGTTCTTCCGGGATTTGAGGAAAAACGCGCATTCGCTTTGTAGAACGGGGCACGCGCAGCAGGGAAGCAGGGCAGGGACAGATGAAGACATCGAACTTTCTCAAGGCGGCGTGCGTGATGGCATCCGTGCTTTCGGCAGGCGTTGCCAAAGCCGATACACTCGCCGATGCACTTGTGGGTGCCTATAATTCGAGCGGTCTTCTGGAACAGAACCGCGCTGTGCTCCGGGCCGCCGATGAAGACGTCGCGCAGGCCGTTGCCCAGCTCCGGCCGGTGCTTGACTGGTCCGCCGAGGTCACGCGCAATTTCGGCACGCAATCGAGCCTCGGTCCGGCAGGTCAGCGAAACACGGGCGGTTTCATCAGCGAGGAGGCCTCGATCGGCCTCAACGCGTCGCTCCTCGTCTATGATTTCGGGCGCACGCGGCTCGGCATCGACGCGGCGAAGGAGGCTGTGCTAGCGACCCGCGCCCAGCTCGTCTCGATCGAGCAGCAGGTTCTCTTCCGCGCGACGCAGGCCTTCTTCGAGCTCGAGCGCGCCCAGCAGACCCTGCGCCTGCGCCAGAGCAACCTCAACGTCATCAACCGCGAACTGCGTGCCGCGCGGGACCGGTTCGAAGTGGGCGAAGTGACGCGCACGGACGTGGCGCTCGCCGAAGCGCGGCTCGCCGAAGCGCGCAGCCAGCTTGCGGTCGCCCAGGGTGATGTCGCCCGCGCACAGCAGGAATACCTGCGTGCGACGGGACGCCAGCCCGGCACGACCGATGTGCCCGCCTCGATCCCGCCGATTCCCGGCTCGCTGGAAACCGCGACCGCGATCGCATTGCGGACGCATCCCGACCTCATCGCCGCACAACGCCAGGTCACGCTCTCCGAGCTGAACATCGCGATCGCCGAAGCGACGCTGAAGCCCAGCGTCAACCTGAGCGGACGTTACGGCTATACCAAGGATCTGGAGAACACGGACAACTTCACACGCAGCGGCTCAATCTCTCTCGGTGCGTCCGGGCCGATCTATCGAGGCGGCGCGCTGACGTCCGCCCTGCGTCAGGCCAAGGCGAACCGGGATCAGCGCCGCGCGAATTTGCATGTGGTCTCCGAGCAGATCCGCCAGAATGTCGCCAATGCCTATGTAAACGTGGAAGTCGCAAGCGCGGCGATCCAAGCGAGCCAGCGGCAGGTCGAAGCCGCACAGGTCGCCTTCAACGGCATCCGCGAGGAAGCCCAACTCGGCGCACGCACAACGCTCGACGTCCTCAACGCCGAGCAGGATCTGCTCGACGCCCGGACGCTGGTGATCTCGGCGCGCGTCGACCGCTATGTCGCTGCATACAATGTCATCAATTCGATGGGCCGCCTGACCGTCGAGGAACTGAGCCTGCCGGTGCAGCAATACGACCCGTCAGCCTATTACAATCTTGTCAAGGACGCGCCGGCCCTGTCTCAGCAGGGCGAAGACCTCGACCGTGTCCTTCGTGCGATCGGAAAAAACTAAGGTTGTTCCGATCTGTTGTGCGGAATCGGAGGCGAGGCTAGACTTCTCGCTTGAGGCAGAGCGGTGAAGTAAATGTCGAAACCAGTCTCGAACGTAGAAATCGAGGATGTCCTAGCGTCGATCCGGCGTCTCGTCTCTGATGACGGTCGGTCGGGCGCTGCGGAGCCTGCGAAACAGGCTGAGTCCGCCGTCCGCGCGTCGGCGCCTCAATCCGTTGAACGGCTTGTCCTGACCCCCGCGCAGCGAGTGGCGGTCAGCGATCCCGAGCCGCAGGGGCGCCCGTCCGAAGGGGCAGGGGAGGCACCCATCCTCCTCACCGATCCGAAGAACGTGCCAGCGCAGCCCGAGACCGAGAGCGCGCAGATGGCAGACGCGGCCGCCCCGGAAAGGGCCGCGCCGGTGAACGGGGCCGACGCAGACGTTCTCGCGAAGGTCGTGCAGGATGAACTCGCCGCGCTCTTTGCCAGCGAAAGCGCGAAAGAGGACGAGGCGGAAAGCGACGCCGCAGAAGATCAAGCGGGCGGCGACACAGAGGATATGTCCGCTTCGGAGGAAGACGCCAGCCAGGCGTTGGACTCGGCGGACAACGCCGAGCCGGATGAGCTGCCGGAAGAGGCGGTGCAAACGCCCGAGCCCGTGGAGGCGATAGCGGAGCCCCGCTCGGTCCGCAGCGGAATGAGCCTCGAAGAGAAGATCGCGGAGCTCGAATCCATGATCGGTGGCGCGTCCGAGGAATGGGATAGCGACATGCCCGGGGATGGCGAGAATGCAGCCTTCGCGCACGGGCCGGAAGCGTCTCTCGATTGGGAGGACACGCCGATGTCCGGCGCGCTTTTCCAATCCCGCCGCGCGGGACATCTCTCCAGCATGGCCGATGACCTCGAGGACAGGGACGATCGGACCGGTTCGGTCCCCGCGCTCGACGAGGAGGCGCTTCGTAGCCTCGTCGCAGGCATCGTGCGCCAGGAACTGCAGGGCACGCTCGGGGAGCGGATCACGCGGAACGTACGCAAGCTCGTCCGCCGCGAGATCCAGCGCGCGCTTGCGAGCCAGGATTTCGAGTAGCCCGGTCTTCAACTTGAGCGGCGAATAAAAAAGGGCGCGTTCAGAAGAACGCGCCCAAATTCAGATCCGGTCTTGGATAGATGGAATCAGGCGGCTTCCGCCTGAAGCGCTGCGTTACGACGCTCGCTTTCCTCGCGCGACAGGGCCACGGAGGTGCGCACGCCTTTGCCGACGAACTCCATCAGGCCTTCCACGACACGTTCGTTCGGGTCGATACCCGCGCAGGTCAGAACCTCGCGGCCGTCGCGCGAACGTGCCCAACGAGCGATCTGCTCGGGGCCGTTGCCGTATTTCTTGTCATCGGCGATAGCATCGTCGAGCGCAGCGAGCACAACGGCCGCAAAAAGCTTGCGAGCGCGGTTTCCCTGCTCAGCGTTGAAAGCCGTTGCGTCTACGAAATCTCGCATGGATCGTCCTTTGGATTATTGGTCTTGTGTTCCGGGCGTAAGGGGCCTTATGGCCTATTTGCTGCGATTCGGATACAGCGAAATTGCATGGCTCCCTTGCGTCATGGTCATAGCGGCGCCTGTTTTCCCTACGAGATATGGTAAGGTTGCAGGGGCACTAAGGGGCAGATATAGGGTCAGCCGAATTCCGATCAACCTTCCGACAAGGTTTTGCCATGGCCAAGATCAACGGTAACGAAATCCGCCCGGGAAACGTGCTCGAGCATAACGGAGGGCTCTGGGCCGCCGTAAAGGTCGACCACGTCAAACCCGGCAAGGGCGGCGCCTTCGCGCAGGTAGAGATGCGCAACCTTCGCAACGGCTCGAAGCTGAACGAGCGCTTCCGCTCTGCCGACAAGGTGGAGCGCGTCCGCCTTGAGCAGCGGGACATGCAGTTCCTCTTCGAGAGCGAGGGACAGCTGACCTTCATGGATACCGAGACCTTCGACCAGGTTACGCTCGATGCCGAGATTCTCGGCGAGCGCCGGCCCTTCCTCCAGGACGGCATGACCATCGTCGTGGAGTTCTACGACAGCGAGGCGCTCAACGCGACGCTGCCGCAGAAAGTGACCTGTCGTGTCGCGGAGACCGAGCCAGTGGTGAAGGGTCAAACCGCCGCCAACTCGTTCAAGCCGGCGCTGCTCGACAATGGCGTGAAGATCACGGTGCCGCCCTTCGTCGGGCCGGACGAGGAGATCGTCGTCAATACCGAGACCATGGAATACTCCGAACGCGCCTGAATTCGGCGTTTCGGGTTTGAGTCTAAATGCCCCGGCCAATGGCGCGGGGCATTTTCGTTAGAGGGGAAGGGGCGCTGCCCCCTCTTGGCGGCGGAGCCGCCAATTCACCCCCGCGGTATTTCCGCCAACCCAAGAACCGGGATCACATCTCCGCATCCGCCAGGAAGCGCTCGACCATCGGACGGTAGCTGTCCCCGAAGAGCGTCAAATGGACGAGGGCCGGCCAGAGCTTGTAGATCGCTTCACGTTCGGAATAGCCGGGCTCCAGCTTGCCGTAGCCGCGCCAGAACGCCGTATCGGGCTCTCCGAAGAGCGTCAGCATCGCCAGGTCGACTTCCGAATGCCCGTAATAACAGGCCGGGTCGATCATCACCGCCTGATCCTTCGTGAAAAGAAGGTTGCCGGTCCAGAGATCGCCGTGAAGGAGCGCAGGGTTCGGATCGCGCGGAAGCCGCTCTCCGACGCGGGCCGCGAGTGCTTCGATTCGTTGACCAAGTTCGGCCGGCAGGTTCGGTAGGAAGGGGAGGAGCCGGCGCTCGGCCCAGAATTCCGGCCAGGTCGGCAGCGTCTCGTTCTCGATACGCAAAGAGCCGAAAGCGTAATCCTCGTTCCAGCCATAGCCCTGACCGGCCCAGGAATGCATCCGCGCAAGCGCTGTGCCGAATTCTCGCCAACGACGCGGACCTGGCGTCGCCTCTTCGAGATATTCCATGCAGAGAAGACCGTGCTCGACGTGAATGACCTCGGGTACCGGCGCATAAAGCATCCGCATGGCCGACAGCATCCGGCCCTCGGCGTCGACAAGTGGGCCGCGCTTGGCGACAAGCCGGTCCCCGTTGCCAAGCGTCACGAGCGCGACTTCGGACAGATCTCCGCCATGCAGCGGCTCGTGCGAGACCACGTGGCTGTCATAGGTGTCGAGAAGGGCTTGCGGCAGGCTCATCCCTGCACCTTCACGGATGCGTCGCCCGCCTGCATCTCGCCACTGGCGCGCGCGAAGCGCAAATAGGCAAGGCCTGCGCCGCCCGATTGCGTGAAGAGCGTGCCGGCGGGTTTGCCGTCTGCGGTGATCTCGGTGCCGAGGGGGGCGGAGCCCTCGACTTCCACGACAGCGAGACCCTTCTTCAGCTCGGTCTTGTGTTTCATGCGCGCGGTGACCTCCTGGCCGATGAAGCAGCCTTTACGGAAATCGACGCCGTTCAATCGCTCGAATCCCATTTCGAGGATATAGCTGTCCGGATCGAGTTCGACACCGGCAAGCGGCACCCCGGCGGCAACGCGCGCCGCATCCCAATCGACACCTTCCTCGGACGCGCGTCCGTCATAGGCGCGCCAGCCCATGCGCGGATCGCGCGGATCGGTGAGCGCGTCGTCCGGAGCCGCCCCGAGGCCGCGCGCGACGACGATATCGGTTTCTTCGATCTCGACCTTGGAGCGCAGCTTGTAGAGCGTGAGCGCCTTCAGAAGATCGCCGGATTGGTGTGACGCCACATCGAGCAGGATCGTATCGTCGTCGGCAATCGCGAAGAAATCCGCGCGATACTTGCCCTGCGGTGTCAGAAGGGCGGTGTAGACCGGGCCCTTGTCCAGCCGGTCGAGGTCGTTGGTAACGAGGTTCTGCAGGAATCGGTGAGCCTCGGGCCCAGAGACGCGCAGAACCGTGCGGTCGGTCTCGCTCATGGTCGCCTCATATCTTTGGACCAGACCCTATGCCTTGGCAGGGCAAGCTGCAACCGGAGCGGCTATTCGCTGCCGTCAAATTGAAGCCTGTGGAGATCGGCATAAAGGCCGCCCTGTTCGATTAGGCTGTCATGCACGCCTTGCTGCACGACCGCGCCATCCTGCATCACGACGATCTTGTCGGCGTTGCGGATCGTCGACAGCCGGTGCGCGATCACGAGCGTCGTGCGGCCCTTCGACAGCGTCTCCAGCGCCTCCTGCACATGCGCCTCGACCTTGGCGTCGAGCGCCGATGTCGCCTCGTCGAGAAGCAGGAC
Organism: Roseivivax sp. THAF30; assembly: GCF_009363575.1. Lineage (NCBI taxonomy): Bacteria > Pseudomonadati > Pseudomonadota > Alphaproteobacteria > Rhodobacterales > Roseobacteraceae > Roseivivax > Roseivivax sp. THAF30. The sequence goes on from NZ_CP045389.1 coordinate 1,540,222, forward strand.
CGGCGTGTCGCGCAGGATCGCACGGGCGATGGCGACGCGCTGTCGCTGGCCGCCCGAGAGCTTCGAGCCGCGCGGGCCGACAGAGGCGTCGAGCCCGCCGTCGAGATCTGGCAGGAAGGCGGTGACATGGGCCGCATCAAGCGCTGCCTGCAACTTCTCTTCGGGAATGTCGTCGCGGCCTAGCAGGATGTTGTCGCGGAGCGACTCGTCGAAAAGAAGCGCGTCCTGGCTGACGACCGAGAACAGCGCGCGCAGCTCCTCGAGGCGCATCTCTGTCGTCGGCACCCCGTCCAGCATGACGGCGCCCGAGCTGGGGTCGATCATCCGAGTGAGCAGGTTGAAGATCGTGGACTTGCCCGCGCCGGACGGGCCGACCAGAGCGGTGACCTGGCCTGCCTCGGCGGTGAAGTGCGCGCCGCGCAAGACTGCCTGGTCGCCATAGCTCGCATGGACATTGTCGAGCCGGATCTCGGGCACGCCGCTCGGGGCGGGCTTGGGGTGGGCCGGATCGCGCACGTCGGGTTCGAGATCGAAAAGCTCGCGCAACCGCTCGAGCCCCGCGATCGCGGGTTGCAACGTGCCCGACAGGCTGCCGAGGCGCCGCAGAGGCTCGAAGGCGAGGCCGATCGCGGTGAAGAAGGCGACGAAATCGCCGACGGTCTTTTCGCCCGACATGATCTCGGAGCCGCCGAAATAGAGAACGGCAGCGAAGCCCATGCCCGACATGATATCGATCAGTCCCGGCACGGCGGCGGACGCTGCGGCCGCGCGGATACGCACCGCCAGGAGCCGGTCTGCCAGCGACGCGAACCGCCCGGCCTGGTAAGTCTCAAGCGTATTGAGCTTGATCGGGACGATACCGGTGAAAATCTCGTTGAGGCGAGTCGAGAGCCCGGCCTGCATGTCCCTCGCGCGCCGAGACGTGCCGCGCAGGAAGCGCTGGATCGCGAAGGCGGGCATGATGAGCAGCGGCGCCCCAACGAGCGCGACCAGCGTCCAGCGCCAATCGATGAAGAAGGCCACCCCGAAGAGGGAGAACAGCGCCACCACATCGCGCCCCGCGCCGGTGATGAGCGCCTTCCAGACCGAATTGATCGTGGCGACATCGCCGTTGAGACGCTGCATCAGGTAACCCGGCCCGTAGCTTTGGTGGAACGAGCCGTCGAGCCGCATCACGTGGCGCAAGAGATCCTCGCGCAGCTCGTTGATGCTGATCTGGCTGACGCGCCCCAGGATCGTCTTCTGCGCGATTCCCGCGACCGCGCGGATAAAGAAGATCCCGAAGAAGATGAGTCCGACCAGTCCGATCATGTCGGCCTCGCCGCCAACGAAGACCCGGTCGAACATCGGCTTCATCATATACGAGAGTGCGCCGAACATCGCGCCTTCGATCGACATGAAGAAGAAGGCGGCGATGAACCAGATCCAGTGCTTGGCAAGATAATCGCGGCTGATCCAGGCGATCAGGCCCATACGCTCGCCGAAGGTATTGTCTTCGCCCGCGTCGTAATCCTCGGTGGTCTTTAAGGGGCCCTTCGCGCTCATGCCGGAAGCGCCACGTCTTTAGCCGGGCGGTTCGCATCGAAGGCCGCCTGAATGCGGCCGGCATCATATTCGTCGCGCAGCCAGTCCTCGAAGCCGATCTCTCCGCTTGCCTGCCGGGCCTCAAAGACGTCGAGTATGTAATCCTGCACGCCGGTCTTGGTGAACTTGAGATGGACATATCTTAGGCCGAGCTGCTTGCGGGCCTCTGCGATGCTCGCGCCCTCGAAAATAAGAAGATACATCGCGGCGGCGATGCCGGTGCGATCCGCGCCGGATTTGCAGTGAAAGACCAAGGGCTTCTCGGCGGTCCGCATCGCGTCGACCACGGCGAGGAGCCGCGTGTTCTTGGTGGCGTTGCGCGCCCACATCTTGGCGTCGATCAGCGTCAGGCCAAGCTCTTCGCAGATCTCCTTCTCGAAGAGATAGAAGGAAAACTTGTCCTCGCCGCGTAGATTGATGACGGACTTGATACCCATCTTCTTGTAGCGGCGGAAGCGGCGATGCGTTGGATGGTTTGAGCGGTACACGCCCGGTGCGATCTCGAAGAAGTTCGTCCAGAAGCCGCGCAGGATCGCGTGATCGAAGAACGAAAAATGCAGATGACTCAGGAATCTCTGCTTCGGCGAGGTGATGTCCTTGCCAAAAGAGCGCATGATCTGCCTTTCGGCGTCACCAACCCGGGTCCAGAAAGTCTTGCTCATAACGTCCGACATTACCTTGCGAGGCGGGTCTATCGTCTCGGGCGCGATGGGAAAAGGCCTTAGCCACAGTGCCGGCCGGATTGTCGCCCTACATTGACCTCTCGCCGCGTCGAGGTAGGGTCGCGCGGCTGCATCTGTAAGATGCGCCGTCATCCATCGAAAGGCTGCTCAATGTCCCTTGCTCATGGCCGTCCGTATCTTGCCATTCCGGGCCCATCGGTCATGCCCGACGCTGTCCTCCAGGCGATGCACCGCGCCTCGCCGAACATCTACGAGGGCGAACTGCCGACGATGGTGGACGGGCTGATCCCGGATCTGAAGCGCGTCGCGCGGACGGACGGGCATGTGGCGATCTACATCGCCAACGGGCACGGGACGTGGGAAGCGGCTCTCTCCAACATCGTCATGCCGGGCGAGAGTGTGCTTGTCTGCGCCACCGGCCGGTTCGGGCATGGCTGGGCGGAGATGGCGCGCGCGATGGGGATCGAGGTCGATCTCCTGGAGTTCGGCAAGCAAGCTCCGGTCGATCCAGAGGCTCTGAAGGCGCGGCTCCTCGAGGACAAGGGCCAGAAGATCAAGGCCGTGCTGACGGTGCATGTCGATACATCGAGCTCGATTCGCTCCGATATCGCCGAATGCCGCCGCGCGCTCGAGGAAGCGGGGCATCCCGCGCTGCTCGCGGTCGATTGCATCGCCTCGCTTGGCTGTGACCGGTTCGAGATGGATCTCTGGGGCGCCGATCTGATGATCACCGCGTCGCAGAAGGGCCTGATGGTGCCGCCGGGGCTGGGCTTCGTGTTCTTCAACGATCGCGCGGCGGCGGTCAGGGCGAAGATGCCCCGCGTTTCGCGCTACTGGGACTGGAGCGAGCGGGCCGCGCCCGAGATGTTCTACCAGTATTTCGGAGGCACAGCTCCCACGCACCACCTCTACGGGTTGCGCGCAGCGCTCGATCTCATCCATGCCGAGGGGATGGAGGCGGTCTGGGCGCGGCACGCCGTTCTTGCCCGCGCGATCTGGGCCGCGGCCGAGACCTGGGGAGAGGACGGGCCCTTGCGCCTCAACGTCGCCGATCCGGCGCATCGCAGCCACGCGGTCACCGCGCTCCGCCTCGGCGCGCCACATGGGGCGCGTCTGCGTGCCTGGACGGCGGAGCAGGCGGGCGTGACGCTCGGAATCGGGCTCGGCATGTCCGAAGAGGGCGATCCCAAGGGCGAGGGGTTCTTCCGGTTCGGCCATATGGGCCATGTGAACGCGCACATGATCCTGGGGCTTCTCGGGACCGTCGAAGCCGGACTCGCGGCGCTTGCGGTGCCGCATGGGGCCGGCGGCGTCTCGGCGGCGGCACGGGTGATCGCAGAAGGTTAGCCGCGCCGTGTTGCGAGCCGGTCGATCCAGCGATTGAGCCCCCAGCCGATCAGCAGGACGGGCAGGAGCCCGTAGAGCGCCCAGACCACGCCGAATATCCAGACGAGATTCACCCCGCCCATGATCAGCGCGGCATTGGTGAAATCCGGGGCCCTGCTTGGGGTGTGATCGCGCATGGCTTCGCCTCCGTCGATAGCGGAGACGATAATGCAGATTGACGTTAAGGAAAGCCCTAGCCTGCTTGCGCCGCTTTCGCGTCCTCTATCGCGTGGGGAAGAACCTCGGCGAAGACATCGAGGTCTTGCGGGCTGCCGCAACTGACCCGGATACAGCGGTTCTGCGGCTCGGCGAACGGCATCCGCACGAAAACACCCCGCGCCACCAGCGCATCGAGAATCGCCTTTGCAAAGGCCCCGTCGCGCCCGCAGTCGATGGCGACGAAGTTTGTCGCCGAGGGCAGGGGTGTCAGACCGTTCGCTTCGGCGATCTTGGCGATCCGCGCCTTGGATTTCGCCGCTTCGGTGCGCACTTCCTCCAGCCAGACCTTGTCGTTCAGGGAGGCGAGTGCAGCTTCCTGGCCAGGCCGCGTCATGCCGAAATGGTCTCGCACCTTGTCGAACGCCTTGATGAGCGGCGCGGCGGCACAGGCGTAACCGACGCGCATCGCGGCGAGCCCATGCGCTTTGGAAAAGGTCCGGGTGCGGATGACGCGCGGATCTTCGGGATCGATTCTCGGCGCGGTGCCCTCGGGGGCGAACTCGATATAAGCCTCGTCGAGAAGGAAGAGCGTGCCGTCGGGAATGAGATCCAGCGCCTCCTCGATCTCGCGGCCGGTCCACCAGGAGCCCATCGGGTTGTCCGGGTTCGACATGTAGACGATCTTCGCGTCGACCTCGGCCGCCTTGGCGAAGAGCGCCGGCAGATCTTCGCGGTCCTCGCGGAACGGCACCTTGTGGAGGACGCCGCCGAAGCCGTTCACATGGTAGTTGAAGGTCGGATACGCGCCGTTCGTGGTCACGACCGCGTCGCCTGGTTCCACCAGAACGCGGACGAGCACGCCCAGAAGCCCGTCGATGCCTGCGCCGACGACGATGTTCTCGGGCCGCGCGTCCATATGTTCGGCAAGCGCGGCGATCAGCTCGTGGTTCGAGGCATCGGAATACATCCAGGCCTCCGGCGCCGCGGCGCTCAGCGCTTCGATGGCGCGCGGAGAGGGGCCGAAGACGGATTCGTTCGCGCCGATCCGGGCGCGGAAGGGGCGGCCCATCGTCCGCTCTTGCTCTTCGGGGCCGATGAAGGGCACGTCGGAGGGAAGCGTCTGGGCGAGTCGGGTCAATCTGGGTCCGGTCATGGGCGCGAGTATGCAATCCGCGGCCCCGGCGGCAAGGGGTCAGCGTCCGCGGAGCCGCGCTTCCTTGGCGAGCGCATGGCGCAGACCAAGATCGGTGACGCGGCGCATCAGCATCGCGCGCCGTTCGGGATCTGACTCCTGCGCGAGTTCCGCCTGCGCCTCGCGCAGCAGGTTCCGCAGCTCCAGCTCCTGCGGAATGGCGCCCGCCTCGGACATGATCCGGTAGCCTGCCCGCGTGATCGGATCGAGCCCGTCAGAGGTGCTGAGATCGCTGAGCGGCTTGCCCGCACCCGGCAGATTGTCGAAGACGCCGTCCTCGAGCGCTTCCTGCATCTTCTGTTCGGCGATCCGGGCAAAGAGCGACATGACAAAAGTCTATGCCGCGCGCGCTGAATTGCTCAAGAGGTGAGGACCGGTGCCTCGCGGATATGTGCGCCGTCCTCGATCGCCCGGACGAGGAAATGTGCGACATCGCCGCGCGGGATCAGGCCCATCCGCCAGCTCTTGGGGTCTGTCAGCACCTTGTAACGTCCCGTTCCCTTGCGGTTTCGAAGGATCGTCGGGCGCGCGATGGTCCAGTCGAGCGAGCTTGCCTTGACCATCTCTTCCTGCCGGGTCTTGTCCTTGTAAGGCTCGCCCAGAAGGAAGGAATGGCCCTGCCGCTCGATCCAGCTGAGCGCCTCGATCGACTCGCCCGCGCCGATCCCGGTAACGATCAGGAGGCGTTTGGGGCCTTTCTCTTCCATCAGCGGCAAAAGCGCTTCGGTCGATTTCGAGAACAGCGAGACCGGCTTCCAGATCATCGAGACGCTTTCCTCGATGCCGAGGCAGGAGACGACCGCGTCCACGCCGTCGAGGGCCGGGGCAAGATCGCCCGCAGAGGTGGCGTCGCCGGGCCAGCGTTCGAGTCCAGCCGCGTCGAGTTCGATCTTGTCCGCGCTCCGGGCGAAAGCGCGGACTTCATGGTTTCGGCTCAATGCTTGTTTGACGACCTCAAGGCCGATGCCCTTGGACGCGCCAATTACGAGGATACGGGTCATGGTGGTTCTCCTTTGACCATCACCTAAGCGTGCGCGCGCCGAAGAAAAGACGCCCCACGCTTGACCCGCGCGCGGCAAGCGATCACCTAGGCGCGAGCTACAGAAAGGCAGCCTCATGGCCCGACGCACCGCCCCCTTCGCGGGGTTCGAATGGATGATCGCCTGGCGATACCTTCGCGCGAAACGCGCAGAGGGCGGCGTCAGCGTGATGACCTGGATTAGCCTTGTCGGCATCACTCTTGCGGTGTTCGCCCTGATTGCGACGCTGGCGGTCCGCTCGGGTTTTCGGGCGGAATTCGTCGACACGATCCTCGGCGCGAACGCCCATGCATCGGTCTATTCGGGCGGCACGCAGGACGCGGCGGGCAATTCCATCCGCACCTTCCAGGATTTCGAGGAACGCGCGGCGCGCATCGCCGAGGTCGAGGGCGTGACCCATGCCGCAGCTATCGTGCGTGGCCAGGTCATGGCCAATGCCAACGGGCGCAATTCCGGGGTCGAGGTGTTCGGCACGCGCGCCGAGGATCTGCAGACCCTGCCGCGCATCGTTGATCCCGAGACCGGCATCGGAAATATCGACGAGTACGACAGCGGCATCGCGATCGGCTCCGGCGTTGCGCGCGAGCTGGGCGTGGGGCTTGGCGATCAGGTCAAGCTGATCTCGCCTGACGGGGTGAAGACCGCCTTCGGCCAGAGCCCGCGCGTGAAGTCCTATGACGTGATCTACGTCTTCTCGGCCGGGCGCTACGACATCGACCGCACGCGCATCTACATGCCGTTCGAAGAGGCGCAGCTCTACTTCAATCGCGAAGGGCAGGCCGACGAGATCGAGGTCATGGTCGAGAATCCCGAAAACATTGGTCAGTACCGAGCGGCGATCGCGGCAGCGGCGGGCGAGGGCGCCTATCTCTGGACATGGCAGGACGCCTCTGGCGGCTTTCTTTCCGCCCTCGAGGTCGAAGACAACGTGATGTTCGTCATCCTGTCGATCCTCGTTCTGATTGCGGCGATGAACATCACCTCGGGGCTCATCATGCTTGTGAAGAACAAGGGGCGGGATATTGGAATCCTTCGGACGATGGGCCTGACGGAGGGCGCGGTGCTTCGGGTCTTCTTCATCTGCGGGGCCTTCACCGGGATCATCGGCACCGTGGCGGGCGTCATCCTGGGGTGCCTTTTCGCGATCTATATCGACCCGATCTTCTCGGCGGTGAATTTCGTCGCGGGGGGCGGGGTCTGGGACCCTTCGGTGCGCGGCCTCTACCAGCTGCCCGCCAAGCTCGAGTTCGGCGACGTGATGTCGGCGGTGGGCCTGTCGCTGGGCCTGTCCTTCCTCGTCACGATCTTTCCCGCCCGCCGCGCGGCGCGGATGAACCCGGTGGAGGCGCTGCGCTATGAATGACACGGTGCTCCGCCTCGAACGCATTACCAAGATATATAACAAGGGCTTGCGGAACGAAATTCGCGTTCTGCGCGAGGTCGATCTCAGCGTCGGCGAGGGCGAGGTGGTGGCCCTCGTCGCGCCATCGGGCGCGGGCAAGTCAACGCTTCTTCACATTGCGGGCCTTCTCGATACACCCGACGACGGCCGCGTCGTGATCGGCGGCGAGGAGATGAGCGGCGAGAACGATCGCAAACGCACCGCGGTGCGCCGCGACAGCGTGGGCTTCGTCTACCAGTTCCACCACCTTCTTCCGGAGTTCACCGCACTCGAGAACGTGGTTCTGCCGCAACTCGCGAATGGGGCGGGCTCTCGCGAGGCGGAGGCGCGGGCTATGACGCTTCTCGACAGCGTCGGCATCGCGGACCGCGCGCGGCATCGGCCTGCTGCCTTGTCAGGCGGCGAGCAGCAGCGCGTTGCCTTCTGCCGCGCGATGGCGAACAAGCCGCGCCTTCTGCTGGCGGACGAACCCACCGGCAATCTCGACCCCGACACTTCCGACAAGGTGTTTGCGGCGCTGATGGCGCTCGTGCGCGACACCGGCCTGTCAGCGGTGATCGCAACGCATAATCATGAGCTTGCCGCGCGCATGGATCGGCAGGTGCAGCTTGACCAGGGGCAATTGCGGACGCTCTGACGGATCCGGGAAAAATGTCGTAAATTGTCGCAAACGGGTCCTAATTCGGCCGGTATCGCGGGGCATCTTCGCCGCGGGTTTCGCTGATGGATGAGCTCTATGTCCTTGGAATTGTTGTTCGCGCTTGTTGCGCTCACACCTCTCGCGGTCGGCGCGGGTCTACTGGGTCTCGGCGATGGCGAGGATGAGCCGGAAGAGACCGATGCCCCGGATATCGAAGAGCTCGAGATCACGACAGAGGGCGGTCCGCTCGCCGATGTGCTTCTCGGCACCTCTGAGAACGATGTTGTCGATGCGCTAAGCGGCGACGACACGGTCGAGACCGACGAGGGGGACGATGTCGTCTTTGGCCGCGAGGGGGATGACGACATCTTCGGCGGCGACGACAACGACACGCTGCTCGGCGAGGACGGCGATGATGGGCTCTTCGGCGAGGACGGTGATGACGCGCTCTTCGGCGGTGCCGGTGCCGACACGCTGGCAGGCGGGGCGGGTGATGACATCCTCTATGGCGCTGACGAGACGAGCGATGACGACGAGGCCGATGAGCTCGACGGCGGCGACGGCGACGACTTTCTCGAACTCGGTGCCGGTGATCAGGGGACCGGCGGGGCGGGCGCGGATGTCTTCTCGGTCGGCGGGACTGCGGCGATCACCGATTTCAACGCCGAGGACGATCAGATTATCGTGCGCTACGATGCCGAGCCTGCCCCGGAAATCGAGAGCCAGACCGTCACAGCGACGGGCGTGACCGTCACTCTGTCGGATGGCACGGTGATCTCGCTGGATGGGCTGACCGAAGCCATTCCCGAGGATCGGATTGCCTTCGTCGGCCCTTCGACGCTCTGACATCCGTCACGCAGACGTTTTTCGTTGAAACAGCCATGCGGGCTAGCCTCGTGTTTGTGCGAAACGAAAGGACGTCCCTTATGCGTATCATATCGACCCTCGCCGCCGGAGCCGTGACCCTTGCCGCCGCTGGCGCCGCGTTCGCCGCCAGCGTGCCCTTCGACGACGCGTGGAAAGTCCAGCGCTTCTCGCTCTTCTCGGGCAATGACTATGATTTCAACGGCGACACGCTCGCGGTCGGATCGGACGGGACTGTTTCGATTGCCTATCGTCCCTTGGCCGAAGAAAACTGGAGCGCAAGGTCGGCCAGCTGGTCCTGGGGCGTCGATGAAGGCGTGCCGCCGACCGACCTTTCGCAAAAGGGCGGAGATGACCGCAATCTCGCCGTCTATTTCGTTTTCCTGCCCGAAGACCGCGCCGAGGAGATGCAGGGCGTCGCGATCACCAGCCTTCTGAACGAGGACGACATTCGCGCACTCGTCTACGTCTGGGGCGGCGATCACGAACGCCGAGAGATGCTCGACAGCCCCTATCTTGGAGAGCGCGGCAAGACCGTTGTTCTGCGCCCGTCCGGCACCGGCGCGCATGAGGAGAGCGTCGATCTCGCGGCGGATCACGAGGCAGCGTTCGGCACTCAGCCGGGCGCGCTGGTCGGCGTCGCAATCTCGGGCGACAGTGACGATACGGAGACCTCGATCGACGCGAGCGTCAGCAACTTGGTTGTCGAGTGATCACGCTTTCTGCGTGATCCAGACACCGAGCGCCATCACCGCGATCCCCGTCGCCCGCGTCATCGTCAGCGGGGATGGGCGCGCTCCGAAAAGGCCGAACTGGTCGATGATCGCCGCTGAGATAAGCTGCCCCAAAAGCACGAAGAACACCGCGTTCCCGATGCCGAAATGCGGCGCGACATAGGTGATCGACAGCACGTAGAAGGCAACGAGCAGCCCTGCGAGGAACAGATGCCTTGGCGCATCGGCAGCTTTCAGGATCGCGTGCGGGCCCGTCAGCAGCGCGATGACCCCCGCCGCGATGAACGCGACCGTGAACAGGATCGCCGCTGCGCCTGCGGGCGATCCGATCCTGACGCCAAGCGCGGCATTCAAAGCCGCGAGCAACGGAATGCCAATCCCGGCGAGAAGCATGATCGAGGCATAGTGCAGCATTTCAATTCCTCTCCGCTGAGCCGCGCGGACCCTGGCGCGCCTTGGCGGTCAAGTCACGCCGAAAGATGTCGCTCCGTCATCCGGGGCTTGCGCCACCGGCCCCGAGGCGCGAGAAAATGAAAGGGCACGAGACAAAAGGGCAGGACAGATGAAAACGACGGGTTTGATGGCTTTGGGGCTGGCAGTCGCAACGCTTGCGGCGTGCGACGAGACCGGAATGCAGACGACCACGGCGGCGAGCGCCGGCATGCCGAGCGCTGCCGAGGGCGAGCAACTCTTCATGGAGTATTGCGCGGCCTGTCATGGGGCGGACGCGAAAGGCGATGGACGCATGGCGCGCGCGATGCGCGTGCCGCCGAAGAACCTCACGCTACTCAGCGTGCGCTCGGGCGACACCTTCCCGACGGCACGGGTTCTCTCGACGATCGACGGCTACGCGAGATCGGATATTGACGGGCCGGCCATGCCGGAATTCGGTGAGCTGCTGTCGGGTGAGCTGGTTCCTTACGACAGCGGCGATGGCGTCCTGACCCCGACACCGCGCAAGCTTGTGGCGATCACGGAATATCTGCGCTCGATCCAGGCGGCGCGGTAGCGTCAGGCGGATACGAGCCGCTGTACCATCGTCCAGTAGAGCGCTTCGACATCGGCGCGCGAGAGACGTCCGTCCTCGCGGAACCAGGTGTTGACCTGCGTCAGCATGCCGATGATCGCGAACGCGGTCACACGGGCGTCCTCGAGCTGGAAGATGCCGTCTTGCACGCCCTCCTCGAGGATCTCGACGAGGGCTCTTTCGTAGCGGCTACGCAAGGCGGCGATTTCGTTGAAATGCTCGGGCGTCAGGTTCCGCAGCTCCATGTATGAAATAAAGACCGCTTCCGGACGCTCTGAGTTGAAGCTGAGGTGAAACCGCGTGAACGCCTCGAGACGCCCGAGCGGATCGACCGGCTTCGGCCAGGCCTCGTAGGCGGCCAACAGATCCTGCATGTGAGTCTTCATCAGCGAGACGAGCAGCATCTGCTTGTCGGGCGTGTAGTTATAGAGCGCGCCCGCCTGCACGCCGACTTCTGTCGCGATCTGGCGCATGGAGACGGCGGCGTAGCCGTGTTTTGCGAACAACCGCAGCGCCGCGCGTTCGACGCGCGGGCCGGTGATATCGGAATGTGAGCCTCGGGTACGCGCCATGCGCGAAAGGATGATATGAACACCCGTTCAGATCAAGCGGCTTCATCCTTGCCAAGCGACGGGGTGTCGGGCAAGACGTTTTGGCATGGGGACACACTTGTTGGAGACCGGATGCGCCTTGCTCTCTTCCTGCTGATGACCGGGCTTGCCACGGCCTGCACGCAGTTCCCCGAGCTCGACGCCACGGCCACGCCCGGTGTTGCGGATGCGCCTTATCCCGACCTTCTGCCCATCGACCAGCTTCTTCGCGGCTCTGTAGCGCGCGCGACGCCCGAGGTTCGCGCCGGTGTCGAAGCGCGTGCGGCGGCGCTGCGCGGGCGCGCGGCGGCACTTCAGGGGCCGGTCATAGATGCCGCCACGCGTCGCCGGATGGCCGGGGGCGTTGCGACGCGCTAACCCACGTTGCAGCCTGCCCGCCGACCGGCTAGAGGGGCGGCGAGCACAAAGAACCAGGGAGCTTCCTTCATGTCTGACCCGCTGCGACTGGGGATTGCAGGTCTCGGCACCGTAGGTGCGGGCGTCGTGAAGATCGTTCGGCAGAAAGCCAATCTCCTGGCGACACGGACCGGACGCCCCGTCGAGATCGTCGCCGTCTCCGCCCGCAATCGCGACAAGGATCGCGGCGTCAGCCTTTCGGCCTACGAATGGGTCGACGATCCGGTGGCGCTGGCGCGGCGCGACGATATCGACGTGCTCGTCGAGCTGATGGGCGGCTCGGATGGCCCGGCCAAGGCCGCGACCGAAGCCGCGCTTGCCTCTGGCAAGGATGTCGTGACTGCGAACAAGGCGATGCTGGCCCATCATGGCCAGAAGCTTGCAACGCTCGCCGAGGAGAACGGCGCGGCGCTCCGGTTCGAAGCGGCGGTCGCAGGCGGCATTCCGGTTATCAAGGCGCTCACCGAAGGGCTTGCCGGCAACGAGGTCACGCGCGTGATGGGCGTGATGAACGGTACCTGCAATTACATCCTGACCCGGATGGAAAGTGCCGGGCTCAGCTATCGCGAGGCCTTCGAGGAGGCGGACGATCTGGGCTACCTCGAAGCCGATCCGGAGCTGGACGTGGGCGGCATCGATGCCGGGCACAAGCTCGCGCTTCTCGCCTCCATCGCCTTCGGCACCGAGGTCGCCTTCAGCGGCGTCGATCTCGAGGGGATCGGCAAGGTCTCGATCGACGATATCCGGCAGGCCGCCGATATGGGCTACAAGATCAAGCTTCTGGGCGTGGCGCGCATGACGGGCCGGGGGCTCGAGCAGCGAATGGCACCGTGTCTCGTGCCGCAGACCTCGCCGCTCGGCCAGCTCGACGGCGGCACCAACATGGTGGTGATCGAAGGCGACATGGTCGGGCAGATCGTGCTGCGCGGCGCGGGTGCGGGCGAGGGGCCGACCGCGTCTGCCGTGATGGGCGACGTGATGGATATCGCGCGGGGCCTCAGGATCCCGACCTTCGGCAAGCCCGCGAGCGCCCTGACGAAAGCCCAGCCCGCCACGGTCGCAACGCCCGCGCCCTATTACCTGCGGATGCGCCTTCTCGACAAACCCGGCGCGCTGGCGAAAGTCGCGACCGCGCTTGGCGAGGCGGGCATCTCGATCAACCGGATGCGGCAATACGATCATTCCTCCGACAGCGCGCCGGTTCTGATCGTGACGCACAAGACGACGCGCGATGCGCTCGACCGCGCGCTCGGCGCGATGAGCCGCACGGGCGTTCTGGCGAGCGATCCTGTCGCGCTCAGGATCGAGCAGGTCTGAGGTGATCCGCGCCTCCCTCGCGGTGGTGATCCGGGAGGGGGCGGCGCTCCTGGTGCGCCGCTCGCACCGTCCCGATGCGGGCCTCTGGGGGTTTCCGGGCGGCAAACGCGAGCCCGGAGAGACTGCGCTCGATTGCGCGATCCGCGAGCTCTTCGAGGAAACCGGTCTTCAGGCGACGGCAGGAACGCCTCTCGGCACGCTCACCCTGTCCCGTGCAGGTCTGCTCTATGAACTCGATGCGTGGCTTTGCATCGATGCAAAGGGCGACGCGCAGGCCGCCTATGATGCGGAAGAGGCGCGCTGGTTCGACGTTCAGGGCGTCGTCGCGGGCAAGCTGCTGATGAGCCGTGATGTCGACCGACTGACCCTTCGCGCGGTCCATCGCCTGACGGCAGCTGACCGTTAGCGCACACTGCCTTGCGCCCCCGTGACGGCCCGCGCTAGGAGTGAGCTCGACATATTGCACCCATATCGGAGAGTATTGATGAGCGCGCCCCAGGATTTCAACGACCGTATGCTGTCGCTCGGGCTCGCCCGTGTCGCTGAACAGGCCGCCATCGCCTCTGCCGATTTCATCGGGCGCGGCGACGAGAAGGCTGCCGATCAAGCTGCCGTCAACGCGATGCGCGACCAGCTCAACCGGCTCGACATCAAGGGCGTCGTCGTCATTGGTGAGGGCGAACGGGACGAGGCACCGATGCTTTACATCGGGGAGGAAGTGGGCAACGGCACGGGGCCGGGTGTCGACATCGCGCTCGATCCGCTCGAAGGCACGACGTTAACCGCCAAGGATATGCCGAACGCGCTGACGGTGATCGCGATGGGCCCGCGCGGCACGATGCTGCACGCGCCGGACGTCTACATGGACAAGCTCGCGATCGGACCCGGCTATCCCGAGGGTGTCGTCACCCTCGACATGAGCCCGCGCGAGCGTGTCGAGGCCCTGGCGAAAGCGAAAGGCTGCCAGCTCGACGAGATCACTGTCTGCATCCTCGAGCGTCCCCGCCACGAAGAGATGATCGGCGAGGTCCGCTCCACCGGCGCTGCGATCCGGCTGATCACCGATGGCGACGTGGCCGGCGTCATGCACACCGCCGAACCGGCAATGACCGGGATCGACATGTATATGGGGCAGGGCGGCGCACCCGAAGGCGTTCTTGCCGCGTCGGCGCTCAAATGCATGGGCGGTCAGATCTACGGTCGTCTGCTTTTCCGCAATGACGACGAACGCGGCCGGGCCGAAAAGGCCGGTATCACCGATCTCGACAAGATCTATGCGCGCGACGACATGGTCACCGACCACGTGATCTTCGCCGCGACCGGCGTGACCAGTGGCTCGCTATTGCCGGGCATCAAGCGCGAGGTCGGCTACCTGACGACCGAGACGATTCTCATGCGGTCCAAGACCGGGTCGGTGCGCCGCATGGTTTACCGCAACCCGACGCGCTGAGCCCTGGCGCTGGTCTTGGCGGGTGACGGCAACGCAATAACGGCAGTGAGAGCGGCGGGTCAGGAATCGCCTGCGTATCTCGGTGTGTCGCAATCCCTGACCGGCCGACGCTGGGTCGGCCCGAGCGCCGAGGTGCAGCGGCTCGCCGAGGCGACGCAGCAGGAAACCGGGCTCGCTCCGGCGCTGTGCGGAACGCTCGCGCGCCTTGGTGTCACACCGGATTCGGTGGAAGGCTTTCTCGAGCCGCGTCTTCGCGACCTCCTCCCCGATCCGCGCGGCCTGCGCGATATGGAGCGCGCCGCGAGCCGCGTTCTCAAGGCCGTCTCCGGGAAGGAGCGGATTGCGATCTTCGCCGATTACGATGTGGATGGCGGCGCGTCCGCTGCGTTGCTGATCGATTGGCTCCGCCAGCAAGGACGCGCTGCGACGCTCTATATCCCCGACCGGATCGATGAGGGCTATGGTCCGAACGATACGGCGATGGCGGATCTGGCCGCCAGGCACGACCTGATCATCTGCGTAGATTGCGGCACCCTCAGCCACGGCCCGATTGCGGCGGCGGCGGGCGCGGATGTGGTCGTGCTCGATCACCACCTCGCGGGCGAGACCCTGCCGGAGGCCCATGCGGTCGTGAACCCGAACCGGCAGGACGAGGACGGCGCGCTCGCGCATCTCTGTGCTGCGGCGGTCGTCTTTCTGATGCTCGTCGAATGCGGCCGGCAGATGCGCGAGGCAGGTCAGGCGGGGCCGGATCTCATGGCGATGCTCGATCTCGTCGCTTTGGCGACAGTGGCCGATGTCGCCCCGTTGCGCGGCGTCAATCGCGCGCTTGTCCGGCAGGGGCTTGCGGTGATGGCCCGGCGCGCGCGTCCCGGCCTTGTCGCATTGTCGGATGTGGCTCGGCTCGAGACCGCGCCAAGCTCCTATCACCTCGGTTACGTGCTCGGCCCTCGGGTCAATGCGGGCGGGCGCATCGGCAAGGCCGATCTCGGCGCGCGGCTTCTTGCGACCGACAATCCTCACGAGGCCGCGGCGATGGCCGAGGAACTCGACCGGCTGAATACAGAGCGCCGAGAGGTGGAGGCGGTCGTCCGCGCGCAGGCTCTTGTCCAGGCCGAGGCACGCGGTCTCGATGCGCCGCTTGTCTGGGCGGCAGGCGACGGCTGGCATCCGGGGGTGGTCGGCATCGTGGCCTCGCGCCTCAAAGAAATGACCAATCGTCCCGCCATCGTCATCGGATTCGACGGCGGCGAAGGCAAGGGATCGGGCCGGTCGGTCGCCGGCGTCGATCTCGGCGCGTCGATCCAGCGGCTTGCGAGCGAAGGTCTCTTGATAAAAGGCGGCGGTCACAAGATGGCCGCCGGCCTGACGGTCGCCGAGGACCGGCTCGAAGAGGCGATGGCGCGCCTGTCCGAATTGCTGGCCAAGCAAGGCGCGGGGCAGGGCGGGGCTGCGGACCTCACGCTCGACGGGGTTCTGATGTGCGGTGCGGCCAATGTGGACCTCATCGAGGCCGTTGATCGCGCCGGGCCTTTCGGCGCCGGAGCACCCGCGCCGCGCTATGCCTTTCCCGATGTGCAGATTCTCCATGCCAAGCAGGTAGGCGAGGGCCACCTGAAGCTGACCTTCGGAGATGGGCTTGGCGCGCGCATCGACGCCATCGCCTTCGGTGCGTTCGACGGTCCTATGGGCAAGGCCCTGTCGGAGCATCGCGGCCAGCGCGTACATCTGGCCGGCCGGCTTGAGATCAACGAATATCGTGGTCGGCGCAGCGTGCAGCTCCGGCTCGAGGACGCCGCGCTCCCCGGGGCGTGAAATTTCCTGAAAATCCCTCTTGCAGCGCCGCGCGGCTTTTTCTAAACACCGCCCACGCCACGGCATGGCCCGTTCGTCTATCGGTTAGGACGCCAGGTTTTCAACCTGGAAAGAGGGGTTCGATTCCCCTACGGGCTGCCACCTTTTCTCCCATACGCAGCGGATGGTTCGACCCTCTCAGGATCGAGCGACCATGCGGCGGGAAGAAGGGCACTTGCCTCGGCGCGGGCCTTGCTCTAGGCCCGCTACAGGATGGCCCGTTCGTCTATCGGTTAGGACGCCAGGTTTTCAACCTGGAAAGAGGGGTTCGATTCCCCTACGGGCTGCCACTCCTCCTCGCATATCGACGATAGAATCCGCGCCTTGGGGTGTTTCCCGCGCTTGTCAGGCGGTTCAGCCGACCTGTCGGAGCGAGGCTTGGCCGGTCTCGGTGCGAGCAAGCAGGTGAGCAGGCTTTTGGGCGCTACTGATTTAGCCGAAAAAACAGTCACTTGGCAGGCTGTATGAAAAAAATCTGACAAAATCCGTATTTTCTTCTTGCGGGTTTGGAGAGGTATCCGTAGATAGCGCTTCACCGGCGGCGCTGAGGCGCGGTTGGGGCGCCAGACGGGGCGGCGGCGAGGGCCTGAGGGTTCGAGCGGATCGCAGACGAGGCGGATAACATCTGAGGCATTGCTGGGCGGGCGCGTCGTAGGAATAGGGCGCACTGGTCTGGTTTTTGTCTCTGGCTCTTTGACATTATTGGTATCTGAAGAGATATGCGGGCGGTTTGGTCGATCAACTCGACAGACGTCCAGGCATATCGGCCTTCTAGGGTTTCGGCCCGATGATGAAGGTGTCAGCTTCACTGTTTGAGCGGCTTCGTTTCTTTTGGAGACGTAAGCACGTGAGAACAGATGGCCTTTCACTTTTAGTCGAGTGGAGGGATGTGCTTGGGTTCGAACGTCAAGAACACCTTAGGGTGTTTCAACTTGAGAGTTTGATCCTGGCTCAGAACGAACGCTGGCGGCAGGCTTAACACATGCAAGTCGAGCGAAGCCTTCGGGCTTAGCGGCGGACGGGTGAGTAACGCGTGGGAACGTGCCCTTCTGTGCGGAATAGTCCCTGGAAACGGGGTTTAATACCGCATACGCCCTTTGGGGGAAAGATTTATCGCAGAAGGATCGGCCCGCGTCTGATTAGGTAGTTGGTGGGGTAATGGCCTACCAAGCCGACGATCAGTAGCTGGTTTTAGAGGATGATCAGCCACACTGGGACTGAGACACGGCCCAGACTCCTACGGGAGGCAGCAGTGGGGAATCTTAGACAATGGGCGCAAGCCTGATCTAGCCATGCCGCGTGAGTGATGAAGGTCTTAGGATCGTAAAGCTCTTTCGCTGGGGAAGATAATGACGGTACCCAGTAAAGAAACCCCGGCTAACTCCGTGCCAGCAGCCGCGGTAATACGGAGGGGGTTAGCGTTGTTCGGAATTACTGGGCGTAAAGCGCACGTAGGCGGATCGGAAAGTTGGGGGTGAAATCCCGGGGCTCAACCTCGGAACTGCCTTCAAAACTATCGGTCTAGAGTTCGAGAGAGGTGAGTGGAATTGCGAGTGTAGAGGTGAAATTCGTAGATATTCGCAGGAACACCAGTGGCGAAGGCGGCTCACTGGCTCGATACTGACGCTGAGGTGCGAAAGTGTGGGGAGCAAACAGGATTAGATACCCTGGTAGTCCACACCGTAAACGATGAATGCCAGTCGTCGGGCAGCATGCTGTTCGGTGACACACCTAACGGATTAAGCATTCCGCCTGGGGAGTACGGTCGCAAGATTAAAACTCAAAGGAATTGACGGGGGCCCGCACAAGCGGTGGAGCATGTGGTTTAATTCGAAGCAACGCGCAGAACCTTACCAACCCTTGACATCCTGTGCTACATCGGGAGACCGATGGTTCCCTTCGGGGACGCAGTGACAGGTGCTGCATGGCTGTCGTCAGCTCGTGTCGTGAGATGTTCGGTTAAGTCCGGCAACGAGCGCAACCCACATCCTTAGTTGCCAGCAGTTCGGCTGGGCACTCTAGGGAAACTGCCCGTGATAAGCGGGAGGAAGGTGTGGATGACGTCAAGTCCTCATGGCCCTTACGGGTTGGGCTACACACGTGCTACAATGGTGGTGACAGTGGGTTAATCCCCAAAAGCCATCTCAGTTCGGATTGTCCTCTGCAACTCGAGGGCATGAAGTCGGAATCGCTAGTAATCGCGTAACAGCATGACGCGGTGAATACGTTCCCGGGCCTTGTACACACCGCCCGTCACACCATGGGAGTTGGTTTTACCTGACGACGGTGCGCTAACCTTCGGGAGGCAGCCGGCCACGGTAAGATCAGCGACTGGGGTGAAGTCGTAACAAGGTAGCCGTAGGGGAACCTGCGGCTGGATCACCTCCTTTCTAAGGATGACCTGGCAGATCGTCACGACGATCTCGAGGGTCACTTAGCAGTCCTTCATGGACATATAAGACCGAACCGTCCTCATATCTCTTCAGAACGCTGGGTCCTGCACGGATCGCCGTGCGGGGTTCCATAGCACGGGGCCTTAGCTCAGCTGGGAGAGCGCCTGATTTGCATTCAGGAGGTCAGGAGTTCGATCCTCCTAGGCTCCACCACGGCTTCTTGCGCAGCAAGGATGCCGAGTGCGCGGCAGGGCATTGCGAAGCAATGTCCCGAGAGCGTCACCCGGTAGCCATTCAGGCGCATCGGCCCCGCTGGACAGCCCTTTCGGCAGCTTTTGCTAGCAAAAGCGCCTGTCGGGCGACGCCGATTTTGCAAAGCAAAATCAGCTGGGTCGGTAGCTCAGGTGGTTAGAGCGCACGCCTGATAAGCGTGAGGTCGGAGGTTCAAGTCCTCCTCGACCCACCACTTCCTCCTGACGGGGGATTTGGTCCCAGAACTCGTCCCGATTAGATCGATCAGCCGTTTGCGAACGTCTGTTCCGTCCAATCGGACGCCTCAATGACATCGTTAAGAGAGATACAATCAACATTGCTTGGTTGCCATAAGTGTTTGGCGACCTCAGTTGGTCTCACCTCGAGTGAGCGGTATGCGCCGGGTCTAGCCGACCTTGTTCATATACCCCTTCTGAAACGAGCAATCGTTGTCCAAGTCAAGTACACTAACCACTCACTGTCTTTGCATAGAGGCAGTGAGACAAGTGCTTTATTGCGACGAAACCTTTGGTCTTGAGCGGCAATCGTCCTCAAGTAGCCGAAGGCGGTAGGACACAATAAAGCGCGGGAAAGTATGCTTTTGATCGGTAGGATACGGGCTGTGTCGCCTTGCCTTCGCGCAGGGACGGCAGAGATCCTGTCTCTTACTGGATCAAATCAAGCGCGAGAAGGGCGTTTGGTGGATGCCTTGGCAGCAAGAGGCGATGAAGGACGTGATACTCTGCGATAAGCCGCGGTGAGCCGAGAATAGGCTTTGATCCGCGGATCTCCGAATGGGGCAACCCACCTGATACTCAGTTATTATTAGCCGCAAGGTTCTTGATAATTGGGTAAAACAGGGACTTATGACCTGAATATATAGGGTTATAAGAGCAAACCCGGGGAACTGAAACATCTAAGTACCCGGAGGAAAGGAAATCAATTGATACTCCCCTAGTAGCGGCGAGCGAACGGGGACCAGCCGAGCCTTTAGAGTGACCGGAACATGGTGGAAAACATGGCCGTAGCGGGTGACAGCCCCGTACGGGAAGCTCGAGAGGACGTATTAAGTAGGGCGGGACACGTGAAATCCTGTCTGAAGATCGGGGGACCACCCTCGAAGGCTAAGTACTCCTTGCTGACCGATAGCGAACCAGTACCGTGAGGGAAAGGTGAAAAGCACCCCGACGAGGGGAGTGAAACAGTACCTGAAACCGAGCGCCTACAATCAGTCGGAGCTTGACTGGACTCTTATGACAATCTGCGGTCATGGTCCTGCCTGAGGAATTGAGCGGCATAAAGCCCTCAAGCAAAGACAGGTAGGGACGAACATGGCCGACGGGACGTTTGCAGTATTGTTGCTGGTGGCGGGATTGACCGACATGAGCGCGAATTACTGCGGAACGGGAACGGGTTGCCTTGGCAAGACGGAGACGTCGCCGCGACTGGCCTTGTCGGCCGGCTCGGTGATCGAACGCAATGCCGAGGAAAGCCCGGAGATCTATCTTCGCTACGATCCGGGATACCGGCTCGGGCCGTTCGGCACGAGCCTGGGTCTGTCGACGGGCGAGGCGGGATCGTGGATCGGTCTCGGGGCCACCTACACGGTGCCCTTCGGATCGACGCCGTTCTATGCCGAACTGCATGCGATGCCGGGTCTATATGTGGAAGACGAGTTCGATCTCGGCGGGCCGGTTGCGTTCCGCTCGGGGGTGGAGCTCGGCTACGAGATGCGGAATGGCTGGCGCGCGGGCGTCAGCTATGACCATCGCTCGAATGCGGGGATCTACGACGACAATCCCGGGATCGAGACGGTGCAATTCCGGATCTCGGTGCCATTCTAGGCGAGAGCAGATGTTATAAGTGTCCAGTCTTGTGACGGCGTACCTTTTGTATAATGGGTCATCGACTTGGTCTATCTAGCAAGCTTAAGCCGTTAGGTGTAGGCGCAGCGAAAGCGAGTCTGAATAGGGCGCCTGAGTTAGATGGATCAGACCCGAAACCGAGTGATCTAGGCATGACCAGGATGAAGGTTAGGTAACACTAACTGGAGGTCCGAACCCACACCTGTTGAAAAAGGTCGGGATGAGTTGTGCCTAGGGGTGAAAGGCCAATCAAACTCGGAGATAGCTGGTTCTCCGCGAAATCTATTTAGGTAGAGCGTCATCCGAATACCCCGGGGGGTAGAGCACTGGATGGGTAATGGGGCCCCACAGGCTTACTGATCCTAACCAAACTCCGAATACCCGGGAGTACTAGATGGCAGACACACTGCGGATGCTAACGTCCGTAGTGGAGAGGGAAACAACCCTGACCTACAGCTAAGGCCCCCAATTCATGGCTAAGTGGGAAAGCAGGTGAGACGGCCAAAACAACCAGGAGGTTGGCTTAGAAGCAGCCATCCTTTAAAGATAGCGTAACAGCTCACTGGTCTAAACAAGCTGTCTTGCGGCGAAGATGTAACGGGGCTCAAGCCATGAGCCGAAGCTTAGGATGCCGTATGGCATGGTAGCGGAGCGTAGTGTGACATAGGTTCATTCCTCCTTAGTGGGTTCGCCCACATTGGAGGAGAGAGCTTTACTGTGAAGCCGGGGCGTAAGCCATCCGGTGGAGTGATCACTAGCGAGAATGATGACATGAGTAGCGACAAAGAGTGTGAGAGACACTCTCGCCGAAAGTCCAAGGGTTCCTGCTTAAAGCTAATCTGAGCAGGGTAAGCCGGCCCCTAAGGCGAGGCCGAAAGGCGTAGTCGATGGGAACCAGGTTAATATTCCTGGGCCAGGAGATGGTGACGGATCCCGGACGTTGTCGATCCTTATCGGATTGGATCGGCAGCCAAGGGGTCCCTGGAAATAGCCCTCCATGAGACCGTACCCTAAACCGACACAGGTGGACTGGTAGAGAATACCAAGGCGCTTGAGAGAACGACGTTGAAGGAACTCGGCAAAATACCTCCGTAAGTTCGCGAGAAGGAGGCCCAGTTTCTACGCAAGTATTGGCTGGGGGCACAAACCAGGGGGTGGCGACTGTTTACTAAAAACACAGGGCTCTGCGAAGTCGCAAGACGACGTATAGGGTCTGACGCCTGCCCGGTGCCTGAAGGTTAAAAGGAGGGGTGCAAGCTCCGAATTGAAGCCCAGGTAAACGGCGGCCGTAACTATAACGGTCCTAAGGTAGCGAAATTCCTTGTCGGGTAAGTTCCGACCTGCACGAATGGCGTAACGACTTCCCCGCTGTCTCCAACGTCGACTCAGCGAAATTGAATTGCCTGTCAAGATGCAGGCTACCCGCGGTTAGACGGAAAGACCCCGTGCACCTTTACTACAGCTTCAGACTGGCATCAGGCATGTGATGTGCAGGATAGGTGGTAGGCTTTGAAACCGGAACGCCAGTTCCGGTGGAGCCACCCTTGAGATACCACCCTTCGCCTGCTTGATGTCTAACCGCGAACCGTTATCCGGTTCCGGGACCCTCTGTGGCGGGTAGTTTGACTGGGGCGGTCGCCTCCTAAATCGTAACGGAGGCGCGCGAAGGTTGGCTCAGAGCGGTCGGAAATCGCTCGTTGAGTGCAATGGCAGAAGCCAGCCTGACTGCGAGACTGACAAGTCGAGCAGAGTCGAAAGACGGCCATAGTGATCCGGTGGTCCCAAGTGGGAGGGCCATCGCTCAACGGATAAAAGGTACGCCGGGGATAACAGGCTGATACTGCCCAAGAGTCCATATCGACGGCAGTGTTTGGCACCTCGATGTCGGCTCATCTCATCCTGGGGCTGGAGCAGGTCCCAAGGGTACGGCTGTTCGCCGTTTAAAGAGGTACGTGAGCTGGGTTTAGAACGTCGTGAGACAGTTCGGTCCCTATCTGCCGTGGGTGTAGGATACTTGAGAGGAGTTGCCCCTAGTACGAGAGGACCGGGGTGAACGATCCACTGGTGGACCTGTTGTTGCGCCAGCAGCAGTGCAGGGTAGCTATGATCGGACAGGATAACCGCTGAAGGCATCTAAGCGGGAAGCCCCCCTCAAAACAAGGTATCCCTGAGGGCCGTGGAAGACCACCACGTCGATAGGCCGGAGATGTACGCGCAGCAATGCGCTCAGTTGACCGGTACTAATGGCCCGATAGGCTTGATTTGATCCAGTAAAAGGCAGGATTGCCAAACACTCGGACCAAAAGCACACAAACCCGCAATACAAAACTCGGACAACAAAGGTTGATCCCCTTCATTCCAGAAGGACACCAAAGCGCAAACGCGCTGCGGGCTTTCCTCGGTTTGGTGGTCATAGCGCGAGCAAAACACCCGGTCCCATTCCGAACCCGGCCGTTAAGTGCCGCAGCGCCAATGGTACTGCGTCTCAAGACGTGGGAGAGTAGGTCGCCGCCAAACCTAGTAAAGCCCGATCAATAACAAACGTATCTCTCATAACGATAAAATATAACAAATACCGCGGGATGGAGCAGTCCGGTAGCTCGTCAGGCTCATAACCTGAAGGTCGTAGGTTCAAATCCTACTCCCGCAACCAGCTTTAGCGAACAGGCCGCACCCGAAAGGGTCGCGGCCTTTTTGGCTCGTGCGAAGGGCGCAGGCTGGAGCGGCGGGTATGCTCGCTTAGGGAGCGGCATGCTTCTCGGCATCTGCTATCGAGCTCCAAGGGCGTGCCTCAAAATACGCTTTCAAAATGCATTTTTTCTTTCGCGCAAGAATTGTTCCTTCTGCTTCTGTCCAGAGTTTTTTTCGGTCATTTCCCGTCCGTTAGGAACCAATAGGTGTTTCGTGACGACGTTATTCTGGCTACCTTTCCAACACTTAACGATCCGCTTGGGCAGGGCGATTCGTGATTTACGGGGACAGGGAACCTCGTGGTTGCATCCTCCCAAGCTATAAAACGGGAGGAAATCTATGGATCGTCGTTCTTTTCTGAGAAAGTCCGCTATCGGCGGCTCTGCCGCTGCGGCTTCAACGCTCGCGGCACCGCTCTATGCACAGGGCAATCGCACGCTGACGATGGTGACCTCGGTCCCCGACGGCTTCGCGATCTTTGATGACGCGGCCAATTACGCGGCAAATGCCATCACCGAGATGACCGACGGTCAGATCACCATCAACAAGCAGCCCGCCGGCTCGCTCGTTGGTGCGTTCGAAGTGTTCGACGCCGTATCTTCCGGCCAGGCTGACCTTTACCACTCGGCCGAGTATTACTTCCTGAACCAGCACCCGGGCTTTGCCTATTTCACCGCCGTGCCTTTTGGCATGACGGGCGTCGAGATGCTGGCCTGGTACTATCATCAGGGCGGTGCGGAGCTTCACCAGAACCTCGCGAGCCTCTTCAATCTGCGTCCGTTCCTTGCGGGGAATACCGGGATGCAGCCGGGCGGCTGGTTCAATTCCGAGATCTCGTCGGCAGATGACCTGCAGGGTCTGCGCTTCCGGATGCCGGGCCAGGGCGGCCAGGTGCTTGGCCGGCTCGGCGCATCGGTGCAGAACATTCCCGGCGGCGAGATCTACCAGGCCCTGTCCTCGGGCCAGATCGACGGCGCGGAATGGATCGGGCCCTTCGCGGACGAGCGTCTTGGCTTCCAGGAAGTCACCAGCCTCTACTACACCGCCGGCTTCCACGAGCCGGGCTCGGCACTGTCCCTGTCGATGAACCTCGACGTCTGGGAAAGCCTCACGCCGGCGCAGCAACGCATCGTCGAGATCGCCTGCGAAGCGACCCACGCCAACAACCTGGGGATGTCCTGGGCTGAGAACGGCGCGGCGCTCAAGCGTCTTCAATCCGAAGGCGTCCAGGTGCGTGAATTCCCCGACGATGTCTGGCAGGCCTTCGGCACGGCTGCGGCGGAAGTCCGGCAAGAGAGCATGAGCGACGACCTCTTCGCGGAAATCTCCAACAGCTACTTCGAGGCGATGGAATCGACCTCCGCATGGTGGGAGATCGGCGATGGCGAGTATATCCGCCAGCGCAACCGCGTGAACGCGGGCTGATCGACACTCCAAGACAGATCCGCCCGGTCCATGCCGGGCGGATTATCTTCGCGATACGAAAGACGAGGCGGCGCGCGTGGCCCGGCAACCCGGCCGTGATGTCTGCCCGGAGGGAAGCCACTTGATCGAGTTCGTTCTTTGGTTCGTGACGAACATAGTGCTCGCGCCATATAACCTGCTTCTGGCGATCGCCAATCCAGCCGCCTGGCTGAACTGGTCGAACCCCGAGGCGGTGATGCGCTTCATCTATTACGGGGCGTCGGTCGAGCTGTTCTTCATCGTGTTCACGGCCTTCGTGGTCGTCACTCTGATGGGCATGTTCTGGCGGCGCAGCATTCTGTGGGCCGGCGTGCGTATCCTCGAAGGAATCGCGAACGCTGTCGGCCGCACTGCAGCCTGGGCCGGCCTTCTGATGGTTCTCGTCCAGGTGATGATTGTTTTCCTGCAGCGTATCTTCCGCGTGGCGGAGATCCAGCTCGGCCCGCTCGGCACGACGCTCGCGATGGACTTGAGCTGGTGGGCCGAGGGCCTGAAATTCTACAATGCGCTGGTCGTGACGCTTTGCGTGTCCTGGACCTTTGTTCAAGGCGGGCATGTGCGCGTCGATCTTTTCTATTCGAAGGTCAAGTTCCGAACCAAGCGCGTCATCGATATGTTCGGCGCGATCTTCTTCATGATGCCGGCGATCGGCCTGACCTATCTCTACGCCTGGTTCTTCATGTGGCGGCACCTGATGACGCCCGCGGTGACCTCGACGAGCGATCTTGACAGGATGCTCATGCAATCGCGGATCTTCCGATGGAACGTGGAGACGATCGGCTTCAGCCCGAACGGGTTCAACGCGTATTTCCTCTTCAAGGTGCTGATCGTGGTGTTCTGCGTGATGGTGCTGATGCAGGCGGTCGCGGTGTTCTGGCGGGCGTATTGCGAATTCGTGGAAGGGCCCGAGAGCGAGGACAAGTATCTCGATCGGGACGTCACCGGCAGCGCGGCGCAGGACATCGAACACGCGGCGCATTCGGGATATTCCTGAGCGGCCGCTTAAAGGGAACAAAGACGCCCGCTGCAGGGCGCAGCTGAGGGACGGACAGACATGCTTTTCGGGTTGGATGGGGTCGAGATCGGCCTGATCATCGTATTCCTGACGCTCTTCGCGGGAATCATGACCGGCTTCCCGGTGGCCTTCGCCATCGGCGGCGCGGGCGTGATTTCCTTTGCCATCATCGCGGCGCTCGACGGGGCGGGTCTTCTGATCCACCAGGCGATTGATGTCGGATCGGCGGAATATTCCGCGCTTCTGGCCGAGGGCGTGGCGCGGGACGCGATATCGACCTTCACTTTCCCGGAATTGCCCCGAATAGAAGAGCCGCTCTTCCCGGGCGGCTGGGAGCAGGCGCTCGAGCGCAACATCTCCTTCATCGTCAACCGCATGAACGAGCGCGTCATCGCGGGTCAGTCGATCGAGACGCTGCTTGCGGTCCTCATGTTCGTCATGATGGGCATCACGCTTGAGCGTTCGCGCATCGCTGAGGATCTGCTGACCACGATGGCGAAGGTCTTCGGCCCGTTGCCGGGCGGCCTTGCCGTGTCCATCGTCATCGTCGGTGCATTCCTTGCGGCCTCCACCGGTATCGTCGGGGCGACGGTCGTGACCATGGGTCTTCTGGCCCTGCCGACCATGCTGCGGAACAATTACTCGCCCGAACTGGCAACGGGTGTCATCGCGGCAAGCGGCACGCTCGGCCAGATCATCCCGCCTTCGATCGTCATCGTTCTTCTCGGCACGCTTGTCGGAGACCTCTACGCGACAGGACAGGAAACGCGGGCGCAACTCGCCGGATGTACGGACGCTCTGACCTATCTCGGTGAGCCGGCCGTTCTCTCGGTCGGCACGCTTTTCCAGGCGGCGCTGCTGCCCGGCCTTTTCCTCGCTTTCCTTTACGCGGGATATGCCTTCTGCTTTGCGCTGTTCCGTCCGAATTCGGCGCCGCCGGTGATCTCGACCGATGCGAGCGGCGGAGAATACGTGACGCCGAATGAAGCGCTGACTTGGTATCTTCTTGCGCCGGTCGGTCTGATCGTCGCTGTGGTCATCGGCTTCTCCACCGGCATCATCGGCAGCCAGTCGATCACGGTGTCGGATTATGCGGACACCGGAGGCAGCAGCGCGGCGCTCCGGACGAACGTCTCGCCGCAATGTCAGGAGGCGATGATCGAGCTGCACGGCCAGGCCGCCTGGGACCGGGCGGTGGAGACGCGGGCGGCCGAAGGGGGGAGCGCGACCAATGAGGTCGTAGAGCTCACCGAAGAGGAACGCGCCGCTGCGCTCGAGGCTGCACGCACCAACGCGCCGCCGATCGGCACCGGCATCGCGGTCATGTTCACGATTCTCGCTCTCACGCTCATCGTCGCGCGCGGCGTCGCACCGAGCGCATCACCGGTTCCGCTGATCGTCGGGGCCGGGGGCGTTGTGCTCGCCTTCCTGCTCGACATCCTCTTCGTCTTCCCCGGCACGGGGCCCGCGGCCACGTTCCTCATCATGACGATCCCGATGGCGCTGACACTCTTCGGAACCACCTACGCGATGAAGCGGCTCTCGCAGAATGAACTTCTGCGCGTGGTCTTCCCGCCGCTCGTTCTGATCGTGGCCGTGCTGGGCTCGATTCTTGGAGGGATCACCAACCCGACGCCGGCTGCGGCGCTCGGCGCGGCCGGGGCGATCATGCTCGCGGCCTATCGCAAGCTGAAGGAAGAGGGCAATCCGCTCGCCAAGATCGTCATCTGGGCGTCCTTCGCGATCGTTATCATGATCTTGTTCGGCGTGAATTTCGATCTCAGGATCACGCGTGAGAACGTGCCCACCGCGGACTGGGTCGCCTATATCATCGCGCAAATCGCCTACCATTTCGCGTTTTTCGGGCTGCTCTACAGCTGCTGGGTGCTGTTCCGGATGACGATCCTGGGTCCGGTCGTGCGAGAGACGGCGAAAGTGACCTCGATGGTCTTCACCATCCTGATCGGCTCACAGCTTCTGAACCTCGTGCTGATCTCCTTCGGGGGCGAGCATTACATCCAGCAATTCCTGCGCTCGTTCGAGAACGAGCTTGCGGTCTTCCTGCTGGTGATGCTGATCCTCTTCATCCTGGGCTTCGTGCTCGACTTCCTCGAGATCATCTACATCGTCGTCCCCATCGTGGGTCCGGTGATCTACGGCGGCACACTCGATCCCAAATGGGTGACGATCATGATCGCGGTGAACCTGCAGACCTCGTTCCTGACGCCGCCCTTCGGCTTCGCGTTGTTCTACCTGCGCGGGGTTGCTCCGAAGGAAGTGACAACAGGCCACATCTATCGCGGCGTGTTGCCCTTCGTCGGAATCCAGGTTCTGGGCCTCGGGCTTCTGTGGCTCTTCCCGGGGATCGTGACCATCGTTCCGGATCTCATTCCGAATTGAGGCAGGCCGTCGAAACAAAGAAGAACGCCGCGAGAAAATCCTCGCGGCGTTTTGCATTGGTGGAGGCGAGACGCTGGGCGAACGTAATCAGCGCACGGTATCGGGGAGCGAGATATTCGCGACTTGCTCCGCGATGGGGTTGGTCCCGCCGGGATTCAGATCGTCCGAGAAATCCTCGTCGCCGTGAAGCCGGGTCCACTCGCCACCACGGAAGACCTCTAGACCGGTGAAGTTGCGCTTGTAGCCCATCTTGGCGCTGCCGGGCACCCAATAGCCGAGATAGACGTAGGGCAGCCCCGCATCCCGCGCGATCTCGATGTGATCGAGGATCATGTAACCGCCCAAGGATTGCCGCGGCAGGTCGGGTTCGTAGAAGGAATAGACCATCGACAGCCCGTCATCGAGTACGTCCGTCAGGCAGACGGCGGTCAGGTGATCGCTCTCGCGGTCGACATATTCGATCACTCGGCTGCGGATCGGTGTCTCCTCGATCATCGCGGCGAACTCGAAGATGTCCATATCGGCCATTCCGCCATCGGCGTGACGATGGTCGAGATAGCGCCGGAAGAGACCGTATTGCTCCTCGGTGGCCCAAGGGCTCGTCGCGCGGCGCACGAGGTGCGCGTTTCGCTTCGCGGTGCGCTTCTGGCTTTTGGACGGGGCGAAGCGCGCGACGTCTATCCGCGCCGACAAGCAGGCCGCGCAGTCGGAGCAGGACGGACGGTAGAGCACGTTCTGCGAACGCCGGAACCCCTGTTTCGACAGCGAGTCGTTCAGCTTTTCGGCCTGCGGTCCCTGAAGCGCTGTGAACAGCTTCCGCTCCATCCGTCCCTCGAGATAGGGGCAGGGCTGCGGGGCTGTCACGTAGAACTGGGGGGCAAGCGGAAGGGTGTGGCGCATGGTGGGCGTCGGTCCGGGATACTCGTCAGATGAACCCGAACGGTAGCAATGAAACTTGGGCGCGCCAAGATGTGACGCGCACCTATCTTTCAGGCCCGCCGGTTCAGCATGACGGTGCCGAGAACGAGGTCCGAAAGGCCCTGGCGGCGCTCGGTCGTGAGCATCAGCACGATGGAGCCGACCTGCACGATCGCGGTCGAGATGGACAGCGCGTAGCCAAGCGTATGGAGGAAGGCGAGCCCGGTATCTAGGCGCTGCCCGTAGGCGTCGCGCAGCTCGATCGCCATGGCGCGCATGCCCCAGGTGGCCGAACCGTTCGCAAGCGTGATCCAGCGGTAGACGAAGCTGATCGCCAGCCAGACGACCGGCAGGAAGAACAGCGCGATGCCGAGCGTGAAGACCACCACGGGCACGACCAGGATGCCGACGAGGATCGTGTCGATCACCCAGGCCAGGAAGCGCTTCGAGGTCACGCTGTCGTAGAATTCCGGCTGCGCGACGGGATCGGGAAGATGGTCAGTAACAGCGTGCATGTGCGTCTCTCGTTATGCTTGTGACGGTCATGGCTCCGGGACCCATATGGGCCCCGGATGCGGGTTTGTCAGGAGGCGTCCGCATCGCGCTCGTCCTTTGCGCGGCTTTCGCGCTCGGACATGAACTCGTCGAACTCGGCTTTGTCGCGGGCTTCGCGCAGGCGGTGCAGGAAGCTCTCGAACTCGGCCTGCTCTTCCTCGAGCCGGCGCAGCGTCTCGGTCTTGTAGGCGTCGAAGGCGGTGTTGCCCGACCCTTTCATCGCCGAGAAGGCGTGACGGGTGGAATGACTGCGGCGGGACGTGCAGGAAAACATGCGTTTGCTCCAGATCATGTAGGCAAGAAGGGCGAGGCCCACGGGCCAGAAGAACACGAAGCCGAGGATCATCGCGACGATCCAGGCGGCCTTGCCTTTCCGGTCGAGCCACGCTTCGGCGCGGCTGAGCCATCCCGCAGTCGCGGGAAGCGTGGACATCTGTGCGGTACTTGTCATTTCGGTCTCCTTCGAATGCGGGTCAGATCGCGGTTTCGTTATGTGAATGTGTTTCACATCTCATGAGATCGGTATCTGCCATGTCGCTTTCAAGGGTCGATGTGAAATGTTTTTACATTTTTGGTGGGGAGATTGATTTCCTTGCAGTTTCCCGGTGGACATGGCCAAGTCCAGACATGGATTTCGCCTCCCGTATCACCCGCTCACCCCGACCTTTCGATGCCGAACAGGGCGAGGAGGCACGCGCCGCTGTTCCCTGGGCGTCGCCTGACGTCGCGGAGGTTGTCGCGGGCGCAGGCGGCTCTGCGCCGTATCTCAAGACGCTGATCGAAAAAGAGAGCGATTGGCTCGAAGGTGCGGTCGACGATGCCGAAGGCGCGATCGCGGCGCTCTTTGCGTCGCTGAAGTCGGGGGCCACAGGGGATCGCGCGGCAGATTTGCGGAGAGCCAAGCGCCGGGTCGCGCTTTTGACGGCCCTGGCCGATCTTGGCGGTGTCTGGGACCTCGAGACGGTGACAGGCATGCTTACCGACTTCGCGGACCTGTCGGTGCAACTTGCGCTCGAGGCTGCGGTGGGTGCCGAGATCTCGCGCGGCAAGCTGCCCGGCGCGACGGAGGATGACATACCGCAGGCCGGCGGCATGGTGGCGCTCGCGATGGGCAAGATGGGCGCGGGCGAGCTCAATTATTCCTCCGATATCGACCTTATCTGCCTGTTCGACGAGACGCGGTTCGATCCCGACGATTTTCACGACGCGCGATCGAGCTTCGTTCGCGCAACGCGCAAGGTCTGTCAGATGCTCTCGGATCACACGGCTGAGGGGTATGTCTTCCGCACCGACCTGCGCCTGCGCCCCGATCCGGCGGTCACGCCCGTCTGCATGGCGATGGAGGCTGCGGAGCGCTATTACGAAAGCCTTGGGCGCACTTGGGAACGCGCGGCCTATATCAAGGCGCGCGCGGCCGCAGGTGATGTCGATGCCGGCGAGCGGTTCCTGACGGCACTGACGCCGTTCGTCTGGCGGCGCCATCTCGACTTCGCCGCGATCCGCGACGCCCATGACATGCGCCTGAAGATCCGCAAGCATAAGGGGCACGGGCAGCGCATCGTGCTCGAAGGGCACGATATGAAACTCGGTCGTGGCGGCATCCGCGAGATCGAGTTCTTCACGCAGACCCAGCAGATCATAGCGGGCGGCCGCGATACGGATCTGCGTGAACGTGGCACGGTGACGGGGCTGACGCAGCTCGCAAAGAAAGGCTGGATCCCGGGCGATACGGCCGAGACCCTGTCGCGCCATTACCGGGCGCATCGAGAAGTCGAGCATCGCGTGCAGATGATGAACGACGCGCAAACGCACCTGTTGCCGAACAACGAGGAAGGGTTCGAGCGGCTCGCGGCGCTCATGGGGCGCGATATCAAGGACTTGAAGGGGGATGTTCGAGCGCGACTTGAAGAGACGCACGCGACAACAGAGGGCTTCTTCACGCCGGACAATGGCAGCGCCGCGCCCGAAGCCGATGCGGATTTCGGTGCCGAGATTATCGGGCGTTGGCCAGCCTATCCCGCCTTGCGTTCATCGCGCGCGGTCGAGATCTTCGAGCGGCTGAAGCCAGAGATCCTCGCGCGCCTGCAAAAGGCAGCGCGTCCTGAGGAAGCGCTGGTCGCCTTCGACGGCTTTCTCGAAGGGTTGCCGGCAGGCGTCCAGCTCTTCTCGCTGTTCGAGGCGAATCCGCAGCTTATCGATCTTCTGATTGATATTGTCGCGACATCACCGGATCTTGCGCGGTATCTTTCACGCAATGCCAGCGTCTTCGACGCGGTGATCGGTGGCGATTTCTTTGAGGAATGGCCAGGTCTCGAGGCATTGACCGCGTCGCTCTCGGCGACGCTCGAGCGGGAAGGCGATTACGAAAGCCGACTCGATGCGGCGCGGCGCTGGGGCAAGGAATGGCACTTCCGGGCGGGCGTGCATCTGTTGCGCGGGCTGACGACACCCGACGAGGCCGCGCGGCAATATTCCGACGTGGCGGAAGCTTCGCTAGCGGCGCTTTGGCCGGTGGTCTGCGAATATTTCTCCCGTCGTCACGGCACGCCTCCGGGCCGCGGGGCCGTCGTCCTCGGTATGGGTTCGCTTGGTGCGCGGCGGCTCCATGCGCGCTCGGATCTCGATGTCATAGTGATATATGACGCCGCGGGCATCGAGGCTTCAGACGGGAAAAAGTCCCTGTCTTCAAGAGCCTATTATGCGCGGCTCACGCAGGCGCTGGTTGCCGCGATCACCGCGCCGATGGCAGAGGGCCGTCTTTACGAGATGGATATGCGCCTGCGCCCCTCGGGCAATCAGGGGCCGGTCGCCACCGCGCTCCAGGCGTTCAAAGACTACCAGGAAAACGAAGCCTGGCTGTGGGAGCATCTCGCGCTTACGCGGGCGCGCCCGGTCGCGGGGCAAGCCGAGCTTGCGCGGGAGGTGGACGAATTTCGCGACACTCTACTTGCGGCGCGTCGGGGGCGTCGGGAGGTGCTCGGCGAGGTTGCGAGCATGCGGGCCCGGATCGCGTCGGCCAAGGGCCCGGGTGGAGGCTGGGATCCCAAGATCGGACGCGGCCGGATGCAGGAGATCGAGCTGCTTTCGCAAGCCTGTGCGCTCCTTGCGCCAGCAACTCCGCGCGCTCTGCCGGAGGCTCTGGACAGCGGCGTCGAAATCGGTCTTCTCGAGCCTCGAGATGCGGAGAGGCTGAAGTCTGCCTATGCGCTTCTCTGGTCAGTGCAGGTCTGCGTGCGCCTGATCTCGGATGGCGCATTCGATCCAGCGGACGCCGGCGCCGGTGCGGACGCATTTTTGCTGCGCCTAACGGAGGCAGGCGATATCGCGGGGCTCGAAGCAGACATGGAGGCACGGGCCGAGGCGGCGGGCCGTGTCATCGACCAAGTGCTGGAGAAAGGCACGGAATGAAAGAGACACACCAGATGGACCCCAAGGGTCTCATTCGTGAGGCCTACCGGATCGACGGGATCACGGCCGAGGATTGTCGCACGATCTTTCTCGACTGGGCACTGACGCTGCCGGTCGAGGTCGACAACGGTCAGGCGATCGAGACCATGCTCGAACTCCACGGTGTCGAGGGGCATCCGATGACGAAAGTCCTTCGCGAGGGGCTGAATACGCTGCAACAGCCGCGCCGCCGGGGCGGTGCAAGCGGGCGCGGGCGCTCCTCTCATTGAGGGCTCAGCGGGGCAGTCCGGCCGCTTCCTTTGCAAGGCGCGTGATGCCCTCCCAATCGCCGGATTGCATCATCTCTTTCGGGGCGACCCAGGAGCCGCCGACACAAAGCGTATTGGACAAACCGAGGTAGTCGGGCGTGTTCGCAAGCGATACCCCGCCCGTCGGGCAGAAACGAACCTGCGGCAGCGGCGCCCCGATGGCTTTCAGCGCCTTGGCGCCGCCATTGGCCTCGGCCGGGAAGAACTTCTGTACAGTATAGCCGCGTTCGAGAAGCCGCATGACTTCGGTCGACGTGGCCGCGCCGGGCAGGAGCGGCAGGTCGTGCGCCTCGCAGGCATCGAGAATCGCATCGGTCGCGCCGGGCGAGACGCCGAAGCGCGCGCCAGCTTGAACGGCAGCCTCGACATCGCGTGGCGATAGGAGCGTGCCCGCGCCCACGACGCCGCCCTCGACCTCTGCCATCTCGGTGATCGCCTCCAGCGCCACCGGCGTGCGGAGCGTCACTTCCAGAACCGGCAGCCCGCCCGCGACCAGCGCCTCGGCAAGAGGGCGGGCATGCGCGACATCGTCGATGACAAGAACGGGAATGACCGGGGCGAGCCGGCAGAGAGCTTCGGATTTCTGGCTGGCTTCGGTTGCGGTGATCATCGGTCGGGCCTCGGGCGTCTTGAGTTGATCGGATTGGCGGTGAAGGGCAGGGCGGTCAGACGACCACCGCCGCCCCGTTCGAGGCGAGGCCGACATTCTGGCGGAACGCTTCGAAGAGCTCGCGCCCGACCCCGTGGCCGTTGTCGGTGAGGTCTGGCGTGGCTGCCTCGCGGCTGTCGAAATCCTCGGCAAGGCAGGTGATCTCGCCTTTGACCGCATCGACGCGGATCATGTCGCCGTCACGCACGCGGGCGAGCGGGCCGCCCTTGGCCGCCTCTGGCGAGAGGTGGATGCAGGACGGCACCTTGCCAGATGCGCCGGACATGCGTCCATCGGTCACGAGCGCCACCTTCAGGCCCCGATCCTGAAGAACGGCGAGGGTCGGCGTCAGCGAATGCAGCTCGGGCATCCCGTTCGCGGTCGGGCCCTGGAAACGCACGACAACCACGGTGTCCTCGGTGAACTCGCCCGCCTTGAAGGCCGTTTTCACCGCTTCCTGATCCTGGAAGACGCGCGCCTTTGCCTCAATGACGTGGCGCGAAGCTTCGACCGCCGAGGTCTTCATCATGCCGCGCCCGAGATTGCCGTCGAGTTGCTGCAGCCCGCCCGTCGGCTGGAACGGATCGGAAGCGGGACGCAGGATCTTGTCGTTCTGCGTTTGGCCCGCCCCGGGCGCGTAGACGATGCGTTCGCCTTCGAGCTTGGGCTCCTGGGTGTAAAGCGACAGCCCGTCGCCCGCGACGGTGCGGACGTCGTCATGCAACAGCCCTGCGGTGAGAAGCTCGCCGATCATGTAGGACAGGCCGCCCGCGGCGTGGAAATGGTTCACGTCGGCAAGCCCGTTCGGATAAACCTTTGCCATCAGCGGAACGGCGTTGGAGATCTCGTCGAAATCCTCAAGCTCGAGCTCGATCCCTGCAGCGCGCGCCATCGCGGGCAAGTGCAGGACGAGGTTCGTTGATCCGCCCGTCGCCATCAGTCCGACGATCCCGTTCACGAAGGCCTTCGCATCGAGGATGTCGCAGACAGGGCGGTAATCGTTGCCGAGGGCGGAGATCCCGGCGGCGCGTTCCGTTCCAGCGCGGGTTAGCGCGTCGCGGAGCGGTGTGTTCGGGTTGACGAAGGATGCGCCCGGCAGGTGCAGGCCCATGAACTCCATCAACATCTGGTTGGAATTGGCGGTGCCGTAGAAGGTGCAGGTGCCCGGCCCGTGATAAGAGGCCATCTCGGCTTCCATCAGCTTGTCCCGGCCCACTTCTCCGGCGGCGAATTGCTGGCGGACCTTGGCCTTCTCGTCATTGGGCAGACCGCTTGTCATCGGCCCAGCGGGCAGGAAGATACCGGGGATGTAGCCGAAGGTCGCCGCGGCGATCACGAGGCCCGGCACGATCTTGTCGCAGACCCCGAGATAGAGCGCGGAGTCGAACGTGTTGTGCGAGAGCGCAACGCCCGCCGCGAGCGCGATCACGTCACGCGAGAAAAGCGACAGCTCCATGCCGACCTGGCCTTGGGTGACGCCGTCACACATCGCCGGAACGCCGCCTGCGACCTGCGCGGTGGCGCCGGCATCGCGCGCCGCGGCGCGGATGAGATCAGGGAAGCGCTCGAACGGCTGATGCGCCGAAAGCATGTCGTTATATGCCGTGACAATTCCGATATTCGGGCTGCGCTCACCAGCGAGGGCGGCCTTATCGTCGCCCATCGCCGCGTAGGCATGGGCCTGGTTGCCACAGGACAGGTGCGCCCGGCGGGGGCCTTCATCCGCCGCGCGCCGCATCCGGTCGAGATAGGTGCTCCGGCGCGCTTCGGAGCGCTCCTCGATCCGTTCGGTGACTTTGGCGATGGTGGAATTGAGGGTCATCGAGGCGATCTCCCGTCTGGCATTACGGCTCTCATCTAGCTTGGTTAGCGCTAACGGTAAAGCGGAAACCCGTAACTCAAGACGGGTATGCGCGTTCTCGAGCGGGCCGGACGGTCCCATCTCGCGACGCCGCCCTTGCGCGAAAATGACCCCGGACACGCCCCAATCGCGCCTCAAAGGACGGTCATCAGAGGAGAGTGCAAGAAAAAGCGCTCTGCGTGAATGGAGTGTCAGAATGATTACGACGAAACATGTCCTCGGCCTTGTTGCCCTTCTTGGGCTGTCGGCCTGCGCCAGTGTCGATACCGCATCCCGGAACGAGACCGGCATCACCAGCGCACCGGCCGCGATTGCCGCGCCCGCAGGTGCTACCGAAGCGGCCCCGCGGCTCGCGCAGATTGCGCTGACCGGCTACGAGGTCGAGGTTCCGGGCTATCTGAAAGTGTCCGAAGCCAACGCGTATATCCCGCGTGCCGACATCGTCTGGCGCGGCGATGCGCCGGGTGACCGCTACCGCCAGGTCGGAGCGATCTTCGAGGCCGGGCTCGCCCAGGCCGCGCCGACCCTCCAAGGCAGCGTTCCGGCCCATGCCAAGATCACCGTGCGGCGCTTCCACGGCCTGACGGAAAAGGCGCGCTACACGACTGGCGGCGTTCACAACATCATCTTCGACCTTGCGCTCTACGACCCCGCGACGGGTGCGCTGCTGCGGCCGGTGGAGACAGTGCATGCGGACATGCGAGCGCTCGGCGGCAACCGCGCCATCGAGGCCGATGCGGCAGGACAGACGCAGAAAGTGCGCGTGACCGAACATCTGCGCCGGACCCTTCTTGAAGAGTTGACCCAGCCAGGCGGTCACGAGAATGCGCGGCTCGGCGTGATCCAGGCGCTGAATTACGCGCGCTGATCTTCCCCCGGCTCTGGCGAGTGGATAAGAGGGCGCCATGACAGCGCCCTCTTTTTCGTATCCCGTCCTCCGCATGAAGCCCAAGGCCAATGCCCGTGCCATCCGGCGTGGCTTTCCTTGGGTCTTTTCCAACGAGCTTGTGCTCGACCGCCGCGCGAAGGCGTTGGCGCCGGGCAGTATCGCGATCCTCGAAGATGCCGAGCATACGCCGCTCGCGCTTGTGGGCGTGAACCCTGCCTCCAAGATCGCAGCGCGCGTTCTTGATTGCGACACCAACGCCACGATCGACCGCGACTGGCTCGAGGCGCGGCTCGCCAAAGCGCTGTCCCTGCGCCAACGCCTTTATGACGCGCCGTTCTATCGTCTCGTTCACGCCGAGGCAGACGGTCTGCCGGGGCTGATCGTCGACCGTTTCGGCGATACCGTTGTCGTGCAGCCCAACGCCTTCTGGGCCGATACCTTGATCGAAGAGATCGCCGATGCGCTGATGGCCGTCACGGGCGTCGCCAACGTTCTGAAGAACGCAAGTGGGCGGGGACGGCACCTCGAAGGGCTCGATGATCTGGACGTGACGCTTCGCGGTGAGGCCCCGGATGCGCCAATCACGGTCGAGATGAACGGCGCGCGATACATGGCGGATCTGACTGGCGGGCAGAAGACGGGCCTTTTCTTCGACCAGCGGCCCAACCAGGCCTTCGCGCAGCGCCTGGCACAAGGCGCGCGCGTTCTCGACGTCTTTTCCCATGTCGGCGGCTTTGCACTGGCTGCGTTGGCGGGCGGCGCAAGCTCGGCGCTCGCCGTCGACGGCTCGGCCCCGGCGCTCGCGCTCGCGCGGGACGGCGCCGAGGCGATGGGCGCAGCGGAGCGGTTCGACACCCGCGAAGGGGATGCGTTCGAGACGCTGCAGGCCCTCGGACAGGAGGCCGGGCGCTTCGACCTCGTGATCTGCGATCCGCCCGCATTCGCGCCCGCCAAGCCGGCGCTTGATGCGGGGCTACGCGCCTATGAGCGCGTGGCGCGTCTCTCGGCGCCGCTCGTCGAGGAGGGCGGCTACCTCGTCCTCTGCTCCTGTTCGCACGCGGCGGACCTGTCATCGTTCCAAGGGGCGTGCCTGCGTGGCATCGGCCGGGCCGGCCGCCGGGCGCAGCTCATCCACACGGGCGGTGCCGGGCCCGACCATCCGCTCCTGCCGCAACTGGCCGAGAGCGGATATCTCAAGGCGTTGTTCTTCCGGCTGTGAAGGTTCTGATCGACACCTGTGTGCTTTACCCCACGGTCCTGCGGGCCGTCACGCTGGGTGTGGCGCGCACGGGTGCGTTCACGCCGCTATGGTCGGCACGGATCCTCGAGGAATGGGCGCGCGCGGCCCGCAAGCTTGGCCCGGGCGGCGAAGCCCAGGCGCGCGCCGAGATTGCGGAGCTGCGCCAAGACTGGCCCTGCGCCGAAGTGGCCTGGCCGTCTTCGCTCGAGGCGCGGCTCTGGCTGCCCGACTCGAACGACGTGCACGTGCTGGCGGCGGCGATCGCGGGCTCGGCGGATGTCATCCTGACGCACAATGCTCAGGATTTTCCGCGTGGTCCGCTCGCCGACGAGGGGCTGTCCCGCGCGGATCCGGATGGGTTTCTCCTTGGTATCTTCAAGGCCGATCCCGAAGGTGTCGCAGCCGCGGCGGATGCGGTTCTCGCCGAGGCACGCCGCCTCTCGGACGCGGATTGGCAGATCCGCCCGCTTCTCAAAAAGGCCGGTCTGCCGCGTCTTGGCAAAGCCCTTGCGTCTCAAGGTGACGACGCCGCGTCTTGAACCCGGCACGGGCGGCTGCTAGCTGCCTGCGGAACCCGACGCTTTCCATCGGCTTTCATGGTAAGGAGGCCCGCGCGGTGCCCCAGAACGCGCCCCGGCTCGAGATCAGGAATCTGACCCGTACTTTCGAGGGAAAGACGGTGGTCGACGACGTGTCGCTGTCGATCCTGCCCGGCCATGTGACCTGTCTTCTCGGCCCATCGGGCTGCGGCAAGTCGACGACCCTCAGGATGATCGCGGGCGTCGACATGCAAAGCACGGGCGAGATCTATGTCGATGGCAAGCTTGTCTGCGACACGATTTTTCGCGTGCCGCCGGAGCGGCGCTCCATCGGTCTGATGTTCCAGGATTTCGCACTGTTTCCGCATCTGTCGGTGGCGCAGAACGTGGCCTTCGGTCTGAAAGGCGACAAGTCCGAGAACCGCGAGCGGGTCGAACAGCTTCTCGATCGTGTCGGTCTTCTGCACTACATCGACGCCTTCCCGCACGAATTGTCGGGCGGTGAGCAGCAGCGCGTGGCGCTCGCCCGCGCCCTTGCGCCGCGTCCGCGCGTGATGCTGATGGACGAGCCGTTCTCGGGTCTCGACAACCGGCTCCGCGACGGGATCCGGGACGAAACGCTCAGCCTCCTGAAGGAAGAGGGGACCAGCGTTCTTCTGGTCACCCATGAGCCGGAAGAAGCGATGCGCATGGCCGACGAGATCGCGCTGATGCGCGATGGGCGGATCGTGCAGCGGGGCGCGCCCTACAACATTTATAACTCGCCCGCAGACAAGGCGGCGGTGGCCTTCTTCTCGGACATCAATGTGTTGAGCGGCACGGTTCAGGGCGCGCTGACCGAAACCCCCTTCGGCCAGTTCCTCGCGCCGGGCGTGCCCGATGGCGGGCGAGTCGACATCGTCTTCCGCCCGCAGCACGTCTCCATCGATTTCGACCGCCAGGGACGCGGGCCGAACCCCACCTCGCTTCAGGGCACACCCGCACGCGGTGTTGTCGAGAGAGCGCGCTTCATGGGGTCCGAAAGCCTCGTCGAGTTTCGCATGGATCATGACATGCAGGTTCTGCGCGCGACGGTGCCCAACGTTTTCCTGCCGAAGGTCGGCACGCCGATGTGGCTGTCGATCCGGCGCGATCGGTGTTTCGTCTTTCCCTCGGACGAGTAGGTGACGTTGCGGCATCCAGCCGAGGCACCCGAAACTTAAAGATTTCACTTCCGTGAATCTTTTTCGGAACGCTCGGTGCCTCTTATTAACGAGTCGTGACGAGTTTTCTTTTTTGGTTGGTTTGTATGTGCCGGGCGTTCCACGCATCAGCTTCGGCGTTCAGAGCTCAAATCCCGGTAATCGGAGAGCCGCTTGCCCGGCTCGTCAACGAACAATCCCGGCAACGGCTGAAGGGAGAGAACGCGGTCGATGCGGAACGTGTCGAAGGCGTTTGAGGTCTCGTCCCACACGATAGCTGTCCAGATCCGGCCCCAGTAATCGAGTTGCAGCGGCCTCACATCGCGGGTTTTCGGGTCGCCCCTGAGCGTCACGCGCAGTTTCTGGCGGGCGCGCACCGCCTTGCGAAAGGCTGGCATGTGCCGAAACCCTGCCGCGGCTTCCGCGAAAGGGTAGGTGGCAAAGCCAAAGCGCTTTGCGGCGTCGCTCGTGTCTTCCGGCAAAGCCGCGTCGAGCTTTTGCGATAATGTCAGGGCCGCTTCCGACAGGCTGTCGAGTTCAGCCGCGCCGACCGTGGCAAGACCCAGATGCAGCGCCTCCATTTCCTCGTCTGAGAGGTTGAGCGGCGGCAAGGTCGTCATGGGCCGCGCCGCGTAGCCGCGTCCGCGCGCGCCTTCGATCGGCACGCCCGAAGCGGACAGGGTGTCCATATCCCGGTAGATCGTGCGGAGCGAGACGCCAAACGTACGGGCCAGATCCTCGGCGCGGTGCACCCGTCCGTCCTTCAGCCGCAGCATCAACTCGTAGAGGCGGTCGGCACGATTCATTCTCGCGATTCTCCGGGATAACGCGGCACTTTTTGCCATGAAGCTGACAACTGACAGGATAGTGACAAAATATTCGACATTTCCACCCTCGAAGTGTCAGGAAATCCGGCTTTTGGTGCTTTCACCGCTTCGGCTGAACCGTTATTTCACGTTGTGGATTTCGCGAGGTGCGCTCAGGGAACGGCGGCCTTCGGATTTTGGGAGAACGGACATGCTCAACAATATCGGCCTTCCGGGCCTTCTTCTCATCGCCGTCGTCGTGCTGGTCCTTTTCGGACGCGGCAAGATCTCCAGCCTGATGGGCGAGGTCGGCAAAGGCATCACCGCCTTCAAGAAAGGCGTCAAGGACGGCTCCGAAGAGCTCGAAGACGACAAATCCGCCGAGGGCGCGCGCGACGTGACGCCCGAGGAAGAAAAAGACAAGGTCTGAGGCAAGCTTAGATGTTCGACCTCGGCTGGACCGAGCTGCTGGTCATCGGGATCGTCGCGCTTATCGTCGTCGGCCCGAAAGACCTGCCGGTGCTCTTTCGCAATATCGGCCGCTTCGTGGGCAAGGCGAAGGGCATGGCGCGCGAGTTTTCCCGCGCCATGAACGATGCTGCCGACGAGTCGGGCATGCGCGATGTGCAGAAAACCTTCAAATCGGCTGCGAACCCGATGAGTTCGGCGATGGACGGGGTCAAGGACGCCGCGCGCGACCTGTCCTCTTTCAGCGATCCGAACACGCCCGAGAAAAAGCCCGTCCGCGACGCCGAGAAAGACGCCGCGCGCAAGAAGATCGAGGCTGCCTCGGCACGCAAGGCCGCCGAACGCAAGCAGCGTGAGGCCGAGGAGGCCATGAAGAAGGCCAACGAGCTCGAAGAGCGCCTCGGCGGCGATGAGGAGAGCAAGTCGTGAGCGCCCCTGACGAGATCGAGGACAGCTCCGCCCCGCTGATCGAGCATCTGGCGGAATTGCGGAACCGGCTGATCCATTCCGTCGTGGCCTTCCTCATCGGCATGATCATCTGCTTCACGGTGGCGACGCCGATCTTCAACTTCCTGACCGAGCCACTTTGTCAGGTGCTGTCCGAACGCGGACAGAATTGCGACCTGATCTTCATCTCGCCGCAGGAAGGCTTCTTCGTGGCGATCAAGGTCTCGCTCCTGGGCGGGTTTATCCTCGCCTTTCCGTATATCGCCAACCAGATGTGGCGCTTCGTGGCGCCGGGCCTCTACAAGTCCGAGAAAGGCGCGTTCCTGCCGTTCCTCGTGGCCTCGCCCTTCATGTTCTTCCTTGGCGCGTCGTTTGCCTTCTACGTGGTCACGCCGCTCGCCTATGACTTCTTCCTCGGCTTCCAGCAATTCGGCTCTGGCGGAGAGGCGGTCGTGGGTGAAGAGGTTCGCCAGGGTCTCTCGGTCGTCTTCCAGGGGTCCGCCCAGGAATACCTGAACCTCACGATCAAGTTCATCGTGGCCTTCGGTCTCTGTTTCCAGCTTCCGGTTCTCCTGACGCTGATGGGCAAGGCCGGGCTCGTCTCGGCCAAGGGGCTCGGCGAGGTCCGCAAATACGCGGTCGTCGCCATTCTCGTGCTCGCCGCGCTCGTCACCCCGCCCGATGTCATCACGCAGGTGATCCTCTTCGTGGTGGTCTACGGCCTTTACGAAGTGTCGATCCTCCTTGTCGCCCGAGTGGAGCGCAAGCGTATCGCCGAGCTGAAAGAGCAGGGGCTCTGGTTCGAGGATGACGAAGAAGACGAAGACTTCGACGCGGCCAATGACGAGGATACGCGCCGATGAGCGCTGAGGAGTTGGCGCGGATTGCCGGGGCGCTCGAACGGATGGCCCCGGCGCCGCTCGCCGCACCGGATTTCTCTGCCGCCGACGCCTTCGTCTGGCATGTGAGCCCGGACCGGCTTCATCCCGTGACGGCAGTCAATCGCGTCGATCTTTCGCTGCTGCTCGGCATAAACCGGACCCGCGACACCCTTCTGCAGAATACCCGCCAATTCGCGCGCGGCCTGCCTGCGAACAACGCGCTGCTTTGGGGCGCGCGCGGCATGGGCAAGTCTTCGGTCGTGAAAGCCGTCCATGCGGCGATCCTCGAGGAAGGTCTCGATCTCAAGATCGTGGAGCTTCAGCGCGAGGATCTGCCTTCGGTCTCGCGGCTCCTGAACCACCTGCGCGGCGCGCCGCACCGGTTCCTGCTTTTCTGCGACGATCTCTCCTTCGGACATGACGACGAACACTACAAATCCCTCAAGGCGGTGCTCGACGGGGGAATCGAAGGCCGGCCCGAGAACGTCTTGTTCTACGCCACCTCGAACCGCCGGCACCTGATGCCGCGCGACATGATCGAGAACGAGCGCTCGACCGCGATAAACCCCTCTGAAGCGGTAGAAGAGAAGGTCTCGCTCTCGGATCGGTTCGGGCTTTGGCTGGGCTTCCATCCCTGCAGCCAGGATGAATATCTCGACATGATCC
This sequence comes from Roseivivax sp. THAF30, assembly GCF_009363575.1. NCBI lineage: Bacteria > Pseudomonadati > Pseudomonadota > Alphaproteobacteria > Rhodobacterales > Roseobacteraceae > Roseivivax > Roseivivax sp. THAF30. The sequence goes on from NZ_CP045389.1 coordinate 1,583,457, forward strand.
GCGGCTATTGCCGCGCCTTTGGCGTCGATATAGGGGAAGACCGGCTCTACGCCGAAGCGATCGAATGGCAGGCGACCCGAGGCGCGCGGTCGGGCCGCGTCGCCTGGCAGTTCTTCACCGATCTTGCAGGCCGCGAGGGCGTCCGCGTCGGCTGATCGCTGACGCCTTCCTCAGTTCAGGTAGAGGTTCGGGTCGACCGCGTCGAAGCCGTCGCGCACTTCGAAATGCATCCGTGCCGGATCGCCCGCGCGCACCTTCGCGATGCTCTGACCCCGGCTCACCGCGTCGCCCTTGGACACCGTGATCCCGTCGATATGCGTGTAGACGGTGAGGATATTGTCCGGGTGCTTGATGACGAGGATCGGAATGCCATCCGTGTTCGTCGTGATCGCGGCGACCGTCCCGCTGGCGGCGGCCTTGACCGAGGTTCCCGCAGGGGCCGCGATATCGATCCCGTCATTTGTGCCGGGCGCGTATTCGCGGATCACCGAGCCGCTGACGGGCATCATGAAGGCGCCGCCCGAACTTTGCGGCTCGCTCACCTGACCCACATCCGGGGCCGGAGCAGCTGCCGCGACGTCCTCCTCCTCCTCTTCTGCCTCGGTCGGCGCCGTCGGTGCCGGAGGCAATGGCTGCGCGGCGGAAGGGGGCGTAGGCGTTGGCGAGCCCTGTCCGGGCTCGGTGACAGGCTCTTCAGCGGCGCTGGCGGTGCTTTGCGCTTGCGAGGCGGCGGTGCTGGTCGGGATCAGCAGGTACTGGCCTTCGCGCACGGTGTAATTCTGATCGAGCCCGTTCCATTCGGCCAGCGCGCGCGGCGTGACGTTGTAGAGCCGCGCGATCGTGTAGGCGGTCTCACCACGCTCGACCTGGTGGCGCACGGGCTCTGCGCCGCCCGGGGCCGGGGCAAGCGTGCCGCTCGTGATCGGTGTGGGCGCCGCGGAGTTGATGGCGTTGTTCGCCAGAGACGCGATGTCGGTGCCGCCATTGGTGCCGGAGGGTTCCGAGACGCGGTTCGGCAGCGCAACGACTTCGCCTGCGCGGAGCGGGTCGTTCTCCTCGATACCATTATAGCGGGCGAGCGACGCAGGCGTGACACCGACGCGCTGGGCCAGCGTGGCGAGCGTATCGCCGCGACGTGCCACGGCGACCTGGTAGGTCGGGTAGGAGATCACCCCCCGGCTGTCGGGGGCGGGCCGATCCGCCGTGGCGTTTACGGCGGCATTCGTCGTGTTCGCGTCGCCCGGCCGCATGTCGATGTCGAGCGGCCCCTCGCAGGCCGCCAGCACGAACGCCGTGAGCACGAGCCCGCCGGTGCGGATACTCGTCTGGAAGTGGCGGGTGCGATCTGCCATCTCGATGTCCCTCAATTTGCGCCGCCCCTTGTCCCCGGAGCGTCCGTTCCCTGTCTGGCGCGTCTGCGCCCTCAACTGTCCCGTCCGAGCCCCTCGACCAGCGGCACGAAGCGCACCGGGCGAAGCTCGTCATAATCAAATCCGGTCTCGCTGCGCGTCACCCGTATGAGGCGTTGCACCGCGTCCGACTGCCCGACCGGCAAGACCATGATACCGCCGATCTTGAGCTGCGCCAAGAGTGGCCCCGGCGGGTCTTCGGCGGCGGCGGTCACGATTATGCGGTCGAACGGGGCCTGATCGGGCAAACCGTGACTGCCATCGGCGGTAAAGGCGGTGATATTCACGAGCCCCATGCCGTCGAAGACCTCGCGCGCTTCGCGGACGAGGCGCATATGCCGGTCGACTGTATAGACCCTCCGCGCGAGCTGGCTCAGCACCGCCGCCTGGTAGCCCGACCCGGTCCCGACCTCTAGAACCTTGTCGCGCGAGCTCACCTTGAGGGCCTGCGTCATCAAGCCGACGACCGAGGGCTGCGAGATGGTCTGCCCACAGGCAATCGGCAGCGGCATGTCCTCGTAGGCGCGATCGGTGAAATAATGGCGGATAAAGGCGGCGCGGTCGACGGTTTCCATCGCGTGCAGAACGCTCTTGTCGGTCACTCCGCGCGAGCGGAGCGCAAAGAGAAACTGCATCTTGCGTTCCGCCTCGGGCGTCATGAAAGCGCGTCTCCGAGATCGTTCAGCGCATCATGGGCCGTCAGATCCGCGCGCATCGGCGTGACTGAGATATAGCCATCGAGGTTCACCGCGGCATCGGCCTCGGGCAGGGTGCGCGCCCGCTGGTCGCCGCCCTTGATCCAGAGAAACCGGCGTCCCGCGGGCGAGAGCTGCGGCTCGACCGAGAAACCTGTGCCGGGCCGTTTGCCCTGGATCGCGGGTTTCATGCCCCTGACCGCGCTGGCTGGCACGGGCGGGAAGTTGACGTTGTAGAACAGCCGGTAGCCCGCCTCGGGCGTGTCCATAAGCGGCAGGAGCCGACGGATCGTGTCGGCCCCGTGCGCCCGCGCGGCTTCGAACATATCAGGCGCGTTCCAGTTCTCGGGGCCAAGGAATTGCGACAGCGCGATTGCGGGCAGGTCTTGCAGCGCCGCTTCCATCGCTGCGCCGATCGTGCCGGAATAAAGGACGTTCTCGGCAGAATTGTTGCCGCGATTGACGCCCGACAGAACGAGGTCGGGGGGCGTGTCCCGCATTACGTCATGAATGGCGGCGAGCACGCAATCGGCGGGGCTGCCTTCGGCGGCATAGGTGCGCTCTGCGAGCTCGGAGACCATGAAGGGCCGCGAATAGGAGATCGTATGCCCGACGCCCGATTGCTCGAACGCGGGCGCCACAGTCCAGACCTCGCCGCCGGGACCGGCAATATCTTCGGCGATTTCGCGCATGGCTTTGAGCCCGGGGGCATTGATGCCGTCGTCATTGGTGATGAGGATACGCATGAAACCGCCTATTCGCCTGCTCTCGACGTGCATACGGAAAGGGGCCCAAAGGGGCAAGGTGCGCCAGCCCGCGAGTGCGGACTCAGCGACCTAGAGGATCTCGGGAAGGAGCGTTGCGGCCGCGTCTTGCGGGCTCGGCAGGCTGTCGGTGTCCTCGCCCGGAAAGAACCGGCCGCGCGTGGCGCTGCGAAAGGGCTCGGGCGTCAGGATGCGGATATCGGGACCGGTGGTCGCGGTCTCCGCCGCCCAAGAGCGCACAAGCGCCATCTGTCCGGCTTTCGTCGAACCATAGAGACCGAAGAACTTCTGCCCGCCGCGCGGATCATCGAAGAAGACCGCGCGTCCCTCGGGTCCGATCAGCGCCGAGATGAACGGAATGAGATGCCCCATCGCGGTCATGTTGGTTTCGACCGACTTCGACCAATCCTTTTCGGTGACATGGTCCGCCGGCGTCAGCGGCCCCGCATGAACCGCGGTATGGATCCAAAGCGCGGCACCGCCCCACCGATCATGGATCGAGCGACAGAGATGTGCCATCGCATCGCGCTGTGTAATGTCCATCGGCGCGAGCGTCGCCTCGCCGCCGCGGGCCTTGATACGGTCGTCGAGGTCTTCCAGCCCGCCCACGGTGCGCGCCACGGCGATCACGTGATGTGTGTCCGAAAGCGCCTCGGCGAGGGCGAATCCGAGGCCGCGGGAGGCACCAGTGATGAGCGCTGCAGGTTTGGTCATGGCGAGGGCATGTGGATCAGCCCGAAGGCGGTGTCAACTCCCACGCCGGGTCTCGGGCATCTGGATCCAGGTCGTGCGCCCGGTATGGTCCGCGAGCGCCAGCCCGCGTTCGTCGATCGCCGCGACGACCTGCCGTCCGACCTGCGTGCCCGGCTCGACCTTGGCGGTCTCGCCCGACGGCAGACGCAGAAGCGCGGAGGGATTTTCCTCGGTGCCCATCACGCCGAGAAGCGACAGGCGGCGAAGGTCGATTTCGGCACGGATCGTCGCCGTGTCGGCGACGTTTTTCGGGGTCTGGGACTCGGCCATTTCTGCCTCACTGCGTTAACGTGCGCGGCGAAATATGGGGCCTGCCGCAGTGCAGCAAGGGGGCGCAAAAGGTTTGGGCGAAAGGACGCGCAGAGGCCGGCAAGGATTGGCTCAGGCCTGTCCCGTCAGGTGCGGGCGCAGGTCTTCGCCAAGGCCCGCATAAAGGTCGAGGAGTGCGTCGAAGGACAGACCGCTTGATGCGGCCTCGGCGAGCACGCTGCCGGGGTCTGGGGCAAACCGCGGGCGGGTATCGGGCGCGCCGAGGATCAAATTGCCGGTAAAGAGACCGGGGACCGGGTCGGGCAGAATGTTGGCGAGCGTCGCCGGGATGGTCCTCTCGGCGCTTTCTCCCGCCTCGATCCGGTCGAGCGCCTCGTAGAAATCCTCGGGCGCAACCTCGGCCCAGGGCGCAAGGTGGACGGCGTCTTCAGCGCCGCGCACCGGGAACGCGAGATGCGCGCGCAGGAAGCGGCGCGCGCCAAGACGGCACAGCTCGGTAGAAAGCTTGTCCTCGCCTTCCGCGACAACATCCCCCGCCTCCGGCTCCGCGAAAGGCCAGTCGTCCGGCGCACCGAAACCGATATCGATCAGCCCCCCGAAACTCCGCCCACAGCAGGGGCAGACGTAGTCGGGATCATTCAGCCGCCGCCAGCGTGCGTCGAGGTCGAGGAGGTTCACTCCGCCGCCGTCTTGAGCTGGAAGCCCTTCTCGATCTGGTCGGAGGGCGCCACGGGGTATTCGCCCGAGAAACACGCATCGCAATATTGCGGCGCGGCGTCGTCGCGGCCTTTTGCTTCGCCGACGGCGCGATACAGCCCGTCGAGCGAGATGAAGCGCAACGAGTCGATCCCGAGGTGATCGCGCATTTCGTCCTCCGACATGCTGGCGGCGAGCAGTTTCTCGCGCTGCGGTGTGTCGACGCCGTAGAAGCAGGGCCAGGCCGTGGGCGGGCTCGCGATACGGAAATGCACCTCGGCGGCGCCGGCATCGAGGATCATCTCCTTGATCTTGCGGCTCGTGGTGCCGCGCACGACCGAGTCGTCGACGAGGATCACGCGCTTGCCCTCGATAAGGGCGCGGTTGACGTTGAGCTTGAGACGCACGCCCATGTTGCGGATCTGCTCGGTCGGCTCGATGAAGGTGCGGCCCATATACTGGTTCCGCACGATGCCCATGCCGTAGGGGATGCCCGATTCCGCGGCATAGCCTATGGCGGCAGGCGTGCCGCTGTCGGGCACCGGGCAGACGAGATCCGCCTCGACGGGCGCTTCGCGCGCCAGCTCCACGCCGATCTGGTGGCGTGTCTCGTAGACGGAGCGCCCGCCGATCAGCGAGTCGGGGCGAGAGAAATAGACATGCTCGAAGATGCAGAAGCGCGGACGCTGCGGGCGAAACGGACGATGGCTTTCGACGCCTTTATCTTCGGTGATGACGACCATCTCGCCAGGTTCGATCTCGCGCACGAAGTCGGCGCCGATGATATCTAGCGCGCAGGTCTCGGAGGCAAGGCACCACGCATCGCCCACGCGTCCGAGGACAAGCGGGCGCACGCCCAGAGGATCGCGCACGCCGATGAGCTTGGTGCGCGTCATCGCTATGACCGAGAAGGCCCCTTCAACCCGGCGGAGCGCGTCTTCCATCCGGGCGGGGATGTCGCGCTGAAGCGAGCGGGCCATGAGGTGGATGATGCACTCGCTGTCCGAGGAGGACTGGAAGATCGAGCCGCGTTCGATGAGCTCGCGGCGCAGCGCGTCGGCATTGGTGATATTGCCGTTATGCGCGATGGCGACACCGCCCACCGAGAACTCGCCGAAGAAGGGCTGCACGTCGCGGATCTGCGTCGGACCCTTCGAGCCGGACGTCGAATACCGCACATGCCCGATCGCGAGGCTGCCCGGCAGGGTCTGCATCAGCGATTGCGATGTGAAATTGTCGCGCACATAGCCGAAGCGCCGCGCCGAGTTGAAACCCTGGCTCGCCTCGTAGGAGACGATGCCGCCGGCTTCCTGCCCGCGATGCTGAAGCGCGTGAAGGCCGAGGGCCACGAAATTCGCCGCGTCGCTTCCGCCGACAAGTCCGAAGATACCGCATTCCTCGCGGAGCTTGTCGTCGTCGAAGGGATGGGCGAGGGGCATTTGGGGGTCGGACAAAGGGCCGCTCCGAATCCATGTCTGCTTGCAGCCCGTACTTAGTCGCTCAAGCGCGCGCTGTCACGGAACTATCACAGAAGAATTGCCCGCTGCGACACGACGCGCCGCGATGCGCTGCCCTGAGGTCAATCAGGCGTCGTTTGCACCGGGAAGATCGCACACGCCGACCAGCTCTTCGTACTGGCGGGTCACCCAGCCGAGCGCCTCGTCGGGGTTCTGCTCTTCGATCCGGTCGGTGAAGCGCGAGAAGACCGCCGAGGCGCGGCTGTCATTGACCATCGCGATATCCTGCGAGGTGATGACGGTCTCGTAGACGAAGAAGCCGACCGCCACGAGCAGGATGCCGCGTGCCACACCGAAGAGAAACCCGAGGCCCTGGTCGAGCCCGCCAAGCGCCGAGCGCTGCACGATGCTCGAGAAGAGCGGGGTGAAGAACGACACGATGATGAGCGCGAGAGCGAAGACGGCGGCGAAGGCCGCGATGATCGACAATTCGCAGCTATCGGCAAGGAAGTCACCGATGACGGGCAATTCCTTGACCAGCGGCTGCGCTTGCGGTGCGAAGATGAATGCGAGAAACGCGGCCGCGACCCATCCGGCAATTGCCATCGCCTCGCGAACAAGCCCGCGGGAATAGGCGAGCAGCGCGGACAAGACGATGACGACCGCCACCACGGCGTCGATTATGGTGAAGCCTTCCATAAGCCTGCTCTTCCTCACTCTCGGGCGCTAGCCTGCGCCGAATATCTCGCCCACGAAGGCCGCCAGATCGCCCATGCGCGACAGCCGCAATCCCGATGCATCGACCGCCTTGCCGCCTTCAGGCGCGATCGCGGCGGAGAAACCAAGTTTCTGCGCCTCTTTCAACCTGTTTTCGGTCTGAGACACGGGGCGCAACGCTCCTGATAGGCTGATTTCGCCGAAAACGACAGTTTCGGGAGGCAGCGCCGCGTCCTCCCGAGCGGAAAGTAGCGCAGCCGCCACAGCGAGGTCCGCAGCGGGCTCGGAGATTTTCATGCCGCCCGCGACGTTGAGATAGACGTCGAGCCCGGTGAAGGGGATACCGCAGCGCGCCTCGAGAACCGCGAGGATCATCGCCAGCCGGCCGCCGTCCCACCCGACAGTGGTGCGGCGCGGCTGGGCAAGCGAGGTCGGCGCGACGAGCGCCTGGAATTCGCAGAGAACGGGCCGCGTGCCCTCGATCCCGGCGAAGACCACCGAGCCCGGCGCGGGCTCTCCGCGCTCGGACAGGAAAAGGGCCGAGGGGTTCGTGACCTCGGAAAGCCCGCCGCCGGTCATCTCGAAGACGCCGATCTCGTCGGCCGGGCCGAAGCGGTTCTTGACCGCCCGCAGAATGCGGAACTGGTGCCCGCGCTCGCCCTCGAAATAGACAACCGTATCGACCATGTGCTCGACGACGCGCGGGCCGGCGATCTGGCCTTCCTTGGTGACGTGACCGACCATGATGACGGCGGTATTGCGCCGCTTGGCGAAACTCGTCAGCTCATGCGCCGCGGCGCGCACCTGCGCGACGGAGCCCGGCGCGCTTTCCACGTGGTCGGCCCACATGGTCTGCACCGAGTCGATGATCGCAAGGTCGGGCCGTTCCGCCTCGAGCGTCGTGAGGATGTCGCGCAGGTTGGTCTCGGCGCCGAGCATCACCGGCGCCTTGCCGAGACCGAGGCGCTGGGCCCGCATCCGGATCTGCGCCGAAGCTTCCTCGCCCGAGATATACACGACCTTGAGGCCCGCTCCGGCGAAGGAGGCCGCCGCCTGCAGAAGCAGCGTCGATTTGCCGATACCGGGATCACCGCCGACGAGAATGGCAGAGGCCGGCACCAAGCCGCCGCCGAGAACGCGGTCGAGTTCGGCGAGACCCGACGCGGTGCGGGGAGGTGGCGCCTCCTCTGCCGCAAGGCCCGTCAGCGGAACCTGTCGCCCTCGCGAGGCGCCCAGTGTCTTCGCAGCAGGGCCGGACGACAGCGGCGCTTCTTCATGAATGGAGTTCCACTCGCCGCACGCCTCGCACCGGCCCGACCACTTGGTCGTGACGTTGCCGCATTTGGAGCAGACGAAATTCGCTTTGGACGCTTTGGCCATGGCGCGCTTGTGGCCGATCGGCCCGGGGCAGGCAAGCGCCCCCGGCGCTACTGCGCGGCCTTGCGCGAAATCAGCTCGATGATCTCGGGTCCGGGTGCGGTGTCGTCGTCATACTCCTCGCCCGTATCCTCGGCATAGAGCCAGTCGCGCTCGCCGGTCGCGATGAGGTCCGCAGCGCTCTCGGTTTCGCTGTCCTGCGCCACTTCGGGTGCAAACGCTTCGGGCAGGATATCCATGAGATCTTCGCGAAGGCGCGTCAGCTGGCTCTTGGCGACCGACTCGTCGAGTTCCACCGCGTCGACCCATTGACGCAGCTCCGTCGCCGTCGCCTTTGCGCCGCTCAGGCGCTGATTGAAATCTTCCAGCTCATTCTGGCGCTGGATCAGGAAGTCGCGCGCCCGCGCCACGGCGTCGTCGGAATAGACGGAGGCAAGATCGCGGCTGATATGGCTCATCTGGGCGGCAACCTCGATCACCGGCGCTTCGAGTTCGGCGAGGTCGGGATGATCCCGCAGATAGGCGATGCGTTCGCGGACGGAGTCGAATTCCGACTTCAGGTTGAAATTACCCCCGCGATCGGCCGCATGCGCGATCCTGTAGGCGCGGGTCACATCCTCCATCGTCATGTTGAAGCGGCGATGCGACGTCTCGAGCGCCATGACCCGGGCATTGCCGGGAAGATAGGCCAGCAAGCCGACGATGAGCGTGGTGACGGCGATCTGAACGATCATTCCCGCTTCGTGATAGGCCCGATCCCCGAATGTCAGACCGAGATCCAGCCACGCCGTGTGGCCGAGTGCTGCCGACATCGTCCATGCTATGGCAGCAAGTCCGAGAAGAATGAGAAGTGCGGCAGTTATGAACTGGAACGTGACGCGGACGATCCATGCGAGCGACGCGGCGGTTTTCATCAAAGAGCCCCCAGACCCGGAAGAGAATCATGTTTTTTACCGCTCGACATCGGCGATATTACGCCGACAACGCGCAAAAGCATTAAAAAGGTTCAAAAATTTTTTGCGTGCGGCGCGAAGTGTGACAATCCCGCTTGCCCAGCGCGGATTGTTCGCGCCTCGATGCTATCCGAGCGTTGCCGCCCAGAGACCGAGAAACCCCGCGAGAAGCGCGATATGCGCGACGTCGATCCAGCGCCGCGCACGCGATGGCAGGATGGCAGAGACGAAGAACAGCGCGGACAAGGCTAGCGGCACCCTCAGACCCTGTCCGGCGGCAAGAAGGCGCGCGAGCGGCGGGTAATACCCATTTGTCTGCAATCCCAAAGCCGGGGCGAAAGTCACAAGGATGAAGAGTGCACAGAGGGCCGCGACGAGACCTGCGACCAGCCGGCTTCGCCCCTTGGCAAGCACTAGTCGTAGCAGCGCCAGGCCGAATAGCACTTCGAGATAAATAAATCGCTTGGCAAAGATCAGCGCCATCAGCAGCGGATCGGGCTGAAACGCGCTTTCCATCTCAGCCTCCGGTATAGCGCCGGGCATACCGGGCGCCGAGCGCGGTCAGGATTTCGTAGCCGATCGTGCCGGCCGCATCGGCCAGCGTGTCGATGCTCTGGTGGCGGCCCAGAAGCTCGACGTGATCCGGCACGGGCTCTATGCCGGTGACATCGACGCCGATCAGGTCCATCGAGATACGTCCGAGCACCTTGCAACGCGTCTCGCCCGCATAGACGTAGGCTTTGGGCCCCATGCCGCGCAGGACGCCATCCGCATAGCCCGCCGCGATGGTCGCGACCCGGGTCGGACGGCGCGCGATCCAGGTGTTCCCATACCCCACGCTCTCACCGGGCGCGACTTCGCGGACCTGGATTACCGGGATGTCGAGATAGGCGACGGGCTGGGCGTCAATGAAGGGCAGGCCGCCATAGAGGCCGATGCCGGGGCGCGAAAGATCGAAGTGATAGTCGGGGCCCATCAGAATCCCGCCCGTCGCCGACAAGGACAGCGGCACGTCGAGCCCGTACGTCAGCTCGGCGAAGGTTCGCAGTTGGAAATCGTTCATGCCGTGCTGCGGCTCGTCGGAACAGGCGAGGTGGCTCATCACCAGGACAGGGTTCTGTGCCAGCGCGATATCCCGCAACGCGCCCCATTCGGCGGGTTCCATGCCGAGCCGGTTCATGCCCGAATCCAGCTGCACGCCGAAGGGATGACCCGGCAACGCCTCGACATGTCGGAGCATCTGGTCGATCGAATTGATCATCGGGACGAGATCTGCGCTGGCGATCAGCTCCGCATCGCCGGGCATATGCCCGGAAAACACGCTGATCGTCGGGCCGGGGCCGAGGATCCGGCGCAGAGCCGCGCCTTCCTCGGCGATGGCGACGAAGAAGTGCCGCGCACCTTCCTCTGCCAAGGCCGGGGCCACGCGATCGGCCCCGAGACCATAGGCATTTGCCTTCACGACCGCCGCGGTCTCGCCGCCATTCTGCCGGGCGAGGTTGCGCCAGTTACCGCGGATCGCGTCGAGATCGATGGTCAAGGTCGGTTGCATGGCGCACGTCTTGTCATGGCGGCGCGCGACGTCAAGCGGAGAATGCGTCGAGGCAGTGCCCGACGCTAGCCTCCTCAGAACGTGCCGCTTTCCTGCTGCCAGGGTTTGACGAGGTTGCCGAAGCGCGTGAAGCGGCCCTCGAAGCTGAGCTCGACGGTGCCGATGGGGCCATGACGCTGCTTGCCGATGATGACCTCGGCCTTGCCATGCAGGCGCTCCATCTCCTCCTGCCAGGCGGCCATTTTGTCGAGATCATGGTCGCCGGGCTTCTCGCGCTCCTTGTAGTATTCCTCCCGGAAGACGAACATCACGACGTCGGCGTCCTGCTCGATCGAGCCCGATTCCCGCAGGTCCGACAGCTGCGGACGTTTGTCGTCGCGGCTCTCCACCGTCCGGCTGAGCTGCGAGAGCGCGACGACGGGGATGTCGAGCTCCTTGGCGATGGCCTTGAGGCCCATCGAGATCTCCGCGATCTCCTGCACGCGGTTGTCGCCGCGCCCCGAGCCGCGCACGAGCTGCAGGTAGTCGACCATCAGCACGTCGAGCCCGTGGGTGCGCTTGAGGCGCCGCGCGCGTGCTGCGAGCTGCGCGATGGGCAGGGCTGGGGTGTCGTCGATATAGAGCGGGCAGGCCTCGAGGCTTTTCGCGGCTTCGACGAAACGGCGGAATTCCTCCTCGGTCATGTCACCCCGGCGGATCTGTTCCGATGGAACCTCCGCCGCCTCGGAGAGGATCCGGGCAGCCAGCTGCTCGGCCGACATCTCTAGCGAGTAAAAGCCCACGACGCCGCCTTCGATCGCGCCTTCGGTCCCGTCGGGCCTGATGCCGCGCTTGTAAGCCTTGGCGATATTGAAGGCGACGTTCGTCGCAAGCGAGGTCTTGCCCATCGAGGGACGGCCCGCGAGGATCAGAAGGTCGGACTTGTGAAGCCCGCCGAGCTTCTTGTCGAGATCGACGAGGCCCGTGGAAACACCCGCGAGCCCGCCCTCGCGCTGATAGGCGGCGTTGGCCACGTTCACCGCATCGGTCACCGCGCGCAGGAAGGAGACGAAGCCCTGTTCGGCCTGGCCTTGCTCGGCCATCCGGTAAAGCGCCTGCTCCGCCTCTACGATCTGCTCGCGCGGCTCCGAGGCGACATCGACCTTGGCGGCCTTGTCGGAAATCTCGCGCCCAAGCCCGATCAGATCGCGGCGCACGGCGAGATCGTAGATCATCTGGGCGTAGTCCTTGACCGCGAAGGACGAGATCGCGGCGCCTGCCAGGCGGACGAGGTACTCGGGGCCGCCCAGCTCTTTCAGGCCTTCGTCATCGGCCATGAAGGCCTTGAGCGTCACCGGTGAGGCGAGGTTGTTCTTGGCGATCCGCGCGGCGGCCACCTCGAAGATGCGCGCATGCACGGGATCGTAGAAATGTTTGGCCGAGATGATTGCCGCAACCCGGTCATAGACATCGTTGTTGGTCAGGATCGCGCCCAGGAGCTGCTGCTCGGCCTCGATGGAATGGGGCATCGTATCGGGCGATTGCACCTCGGCGCCGGTCGGGTTGAAGCTCGTGATCTCGTTCATGCCTGCCCTCGATTCTGCCTCTGCTGCCCCGAGGTGCCTTCATTAGGATATCGCTGCGGGGCCGGGCAAATTGTATCTTTCTGGGGATAAGTCAGGCAGCGTTCGAAGCCGCCCGGCGCGCCTGTGATCGGGCTGATGTTGCGGCGCGTGGGGCGCGTCTGTCAACATCTGGGAGGCATCCCGCGTGGCTGCTGCGGGAGCGAGGGGCCAGCCCCTCGCACTCCCCGCGGGTATTTGGACCAATCCAAAGAGGGGGCATGCGCTCAGCCAGGCGAGCGTCGCGCCTCCTGCCAGGCGCGGGGATCTCGGAGGAAGGTCTCGACCTCTGCCAGGGTCTCGGCGTCGAAGGCGGCGCGGCGGCGGGCCTCGGCCAGAACGTCCCACCAAGTGCAGAGGTGGTGCAGTTCCACGCCATGATCGCCAAGCGTCTTCCGCGTCTCGGGAAAGATGTCGTAGTAGAAGATCACCGCCGTATGGGCGCAGCTCGCACCGGTCTCGCGTATCGCATCCACGAAGGAAAGTTTCGAGCCGCCATCGGTGGTCAGGTCTTCCACCAGAAGCACCCGCTGGCCTTCGCGCATCGCGCCCTCGATACGGGCATTGCGGCCGTAGCCTTTGGGCTTTTTACGCACATAGCTCATCGGCAGCGCCATCCGCTCTGCCACGAGCGCTGCGAAGGGAATCCCCGCCGTTTCGCCGCCCGCGATATTGTCGAACGCTTCGAGCCCGGCATTCCGCATCACCGTGACCGTCAGGAAATCCATCAGCGTTGCGCGGATGCGCGGAAATGAAATCAGCTTGCGGCAATCGATATAGGAGGGCGAGGGCAGGCCGGAGGCGAGGATATAGGGCTCGCGCGTATTGAAGTTCACCGCCTCGATATCGAGCAGCATCTGCGCGGTCAGACGCGCGATCTCTTCGGCAGGAGGATAGCTGGAGGGGATCATGGGCAAACCTTCTCGTCTCAGTCCGTCACGCGCCAGTGCAGCGGGAAGCCGGGATCGAACACCGTCACCGGCCCGTCGCCGGTCTCGATCCGCTCGGGGTAGTCGACAGGTGCGCCGCGGCTCAGGGTGATGGTCTCGTCATTGGGGGGCAGGCCGTAAAAGGCCGGCCCGTTCAGCGATGCAAAGGCTTCGAGCGTGCCCAGTGCCTCGTCCTGTTCGAACACCTCTGCAAGGATCGACAGGGTGTTGGTCGCCGTGAAGCACCCCGCGCAACCGCAGGCGGTCTCTTTCGCCGCGTCGACATGCGGGGCGCTGTCGGTGCCGAGAAAGAAGCTGTCCTCGCCGCTCGTCGCCGCCGCACGCAGCGCCAGCCGGTGAATTTCTCGCTTGGCGACCGGCAGGCAGTAGTAATGCGGCCGGATGCCGCCCGCGAGGATGTGGTTGCGGTTGATCACGAGGTGATGGGTGGTGATCGTCGCCCCGATATCGGGCCCGCCCGCGCGCACGTATTCAACGCCGTCGCGGGTGGTGATGTGCTCCATCACGACGCGCAGACCCGGCGTCCTCTCGCGCAACGGCTCAAGCACGCGGTCGATGAACACCCTCTCCCGATCGAAGATATCGACCTCGGCATCGGTGACCTCGCCGTGCACGCAGAGCGGCAGGCCGATCTCGGCCATGCGTTCGAGCACCGGGCGGATCCGGTCGAAATCGCGCACTCCTGAGGCGGAATTGGTCGTCGCGCCGGCTGGGTAGAGCTTGACCGCGCGGATGAGGCCCTCGGCGTGAGCGCGCGCGACATCCTCGGGATCGGTCTTTTCCGTCAGGTAGAGCGTCATCAACGGCTCGAAGGCCGCGCCTTCCGGCAGCGCCTCGAGGATTCGGCCCCGATAGGCGGCGGCGTCATCTCCGGTCACCACGGGCGGCACCAGGTTCGGCATGATGATCGCGCGGGCGAAGTGGCGCGCGGTCTCTGGAAGGACGGCCTTCAGCATCGCGCCGTCGCGCAGATGCAGGTGCCAATCGTCGGGGCGGCGGATCGAGAGCGTCGTCATGGCGCGAGCCGTTAGCAGCTTGCCGCGCGCCGCGCCAGCGCGATTGAGCATGCACGCGGTTTGAGGCAGGAATATCCTGCGACGGGACAGGAGACAGGGGACATGCTGATCACGTTTCTGGCGGGACTGGGCGCAGGGGTGCTCGTCGAGCACCTGCAACCCAGGGTGACGGAGCTTTTGTGGCGGCGTCTTTCCGAGGCTGACATGCCCGGTCCGGACGACCGCCGCCTCATCACCTTCGGCGCGGCGCTGATCGGTGCGGCGCTGCTGCTCTGGCTATTGGGAACGGATGCAAAGGCCGCGCCTCTGGTTGCGGGGGCCTTGGTCGGTCATTTCCAGGGTCAGATCCGGGCGCTTCTGACCGCGCGGCGGCGCTAGCGGGCAGTCTCCGCCTCGTCGCCGTCCAAAGCTTCGGCGTCGGCATCGTCGCTCATGCCGTCCTCTAACTTTCGCAGCGCGCGCAGGCGGCGCCGGAAGCGGGGCGCGGTTTTGCGGTCGGTCACGAACGTGCAGAGGATGCGAACAAGCTCGAGCCTCTCTTCATGTTCGAGCCGTGCGAGCAGCTTCCGCAGATAAGGTCCGTATTCGCGCCGCGCGCGCATCGCCTGCGCGAAAGACTGCGTGGTCAGGCGTCCCTCGGCGGCCTCGGTCACGATCTGGGTCAGGATACCCATCTCGAGAAGGGCGGCCTGCAGCGCGGTGCCGAGAAAGGGCACGCGAAAGCGGGTCACGTTGCGGCGATGGAAGAGGGCGGCATGCATCGCATCGAGCGGCTCGCGCGAATCGTAGATGATGTAGCCTTGCTCGGCGCCGTCGATCATGTCAGGCGCATATCCGTAACGGTCGGTGAACTGCATCCGCCGCTGTTCGGTGAAGCGATCGTCCCATTCGGTGATGCGGGGATCGAGCGTGGCCTGGGGCTGAAGCGCGACCACGATCGCGCCCGGTGCGGACACGGAATAGGCGGCGGCGGCATAACCGCAGGGACCCGCGCCGTAGAAGACGACGCGTTCGAAATCGTCGAAGAAACCGTCATCGGTGAGTTGATCGAAGAAGCCGTACACTTCGCCGTCGCGAAACCAGGTATCGTTGCGCGATACAAGTGACAGAAGCGACCAGCTATTCGCCTCGGCGATCTCGAGGCCGAGTGGACGAGCGTCGTCGGAGAGCGCGCCGATACCCGGGAAACTCTCGAAACTTACGAGCAACGTGTCGCCGTCTTCGTGAAAGAGCGCATGATGCTTTGAGCCGAGAGGTTCGAAAAACCCCACGCTTTCGCCGATGGCCTCGAGTTTGCGCCGCCACTCGGCGTAGTCGAGCCCGGTCAGCTCGATATTCCAGCTGCTTTCGTTTTGCATGCGCCACTCGTCCTCGGGATGCGTCGGTTCTGGGCGACGCTTTCCTGCGGAACATCGCCCTGCACCGTGACGAAAATGCGCCTCAACGGCGGAAATTCCAAGGGGTCAGGTGATCCCGCGTCGCCGAGCCTCGAGGCCGAACCCTTTCAGCGTCGCCGCGCTTTGCGCGCTGACGGGCCGGGAGGGAGGCGTCATCAAGAGGCGGCCCATGAGCGCGCGATAGGGCTCTTCGAGCATCAGCGCGCGGAAACGGTCCTGCCGCCAGGCGACAGCGCTCGCGTGCAGATCGGCTAGGCGTGGATCGCTGAGAAGCCGGTCGCGAACGGGCCGTGCGCGTTCGCTCAGCCGGGCGACGGAGCGGTCCTCATCCGTGTTGAAGTTCCGCTCGACCCAGTAATCGAGCCCTAGCATGTCGCTCGAATGGACCGCGCGGCCACGCGCCGCTTTCAGAACGTATTCTTCCATCGAGCCGAGCGGATAGTGGTTGAGCTGCACAAGGTCGTGGTTGGGCTGGCCAAAATTCGAAAAGATCCGCCGGGTGCGGAATTGCGCGTCGAGCGCGCGGCCCGACCCGTCGAACCAGCGTGCGCTCTCTACGCGGTCGGGATCGGGATCGCGCGGGCGGTGCACACCCGGTTTCCGGTAGGTGCCGTCATTGCGGTAGAGCGTCTTGAACATCGCCGCGCGCCACGGCCAATGGATGACCTCCGGCGCGGCGCGGATGAACCGCTCGGGCACAGGGCGATCCTCGTAATTGACCTCGCCCGCGTTCCCGAAAAGCCGCCAAGTGAGCGTGATCGCCTGCGCGTCGGGCAGCGCCGCGATGAGATCGGGCAGGGTGCCGCTTCCGACATGCACGTTGACGAATTCGTCGATATCGAGCGGCAGGATCCAGTCCGCGTCCTGCGTCTCGGCGCGCTGGGCGGCGTCTTTCAGCGCGGTGAACTGGATGCCACCCTTGTCGTATGGGCCGGGATTGGGGATGTGGGTCAGCCCGCCAAGCTCGGAGAGCCGGTCGAGCATGGTATCGGTGCCGTCCTCGCAATCGTTGGAATAGGCCAGAACGTGTGTCACGCCTGCCGCGCGGATATGGGCGAGCCAGTCGATCATGTAGGCCGCTTCATTCCGGACGCAGAGGATCGCAAGGATATTCAAAGCCCTAGACGCTCCGCTTGAGGATGTCGCGCGCGTCGATCATCAGCTTTCAAGGTCCAGCGCAAGTGCATAGGCGACGCGCTCAAGCTCGGTCAGGCGCAAGGTGAGCGCCTTCTGGTACAGCTCTTCGAATTCTGGGATGCCGTGCAGCTCCGTGGCCTTTGCGCGGTGCCAGTCCAGGCCGGCCTCGTGCAAGGCGCGCAACTGAGGGTCGGCAAGGAGGGCGTCGTATTCGGCGCGCAATCGCGGCACGTTGCGCTTGATCGTAATGTCGCGCGCGCCCGACCAATCCATGCGGATCCAGTAATTCAGGCCGATGGAGCGGTCGACATGAAGCGCCCGCCCGCGCTGGCGCTTGATGAGGAAACTCTCCGCTGAACGCAGCGCGTAGTGATTGAGCTGCAAGAGGTCGTAGCCGATGGATTTCTTCGACGACCGCCAGCCGTTCTTGATCGCCTCGCTCGTCATGTCCTGGCCCGAACCATTGACCCAGCGAACCTGGGTTTCCGCTCCCTCGACGAGCTTGTTGGGCCGGTGGCAGGACAGTTTCTTGTACGCGCCGATATTGCGGAACATCGTCTTGTAGCCCCAGACCGTATGGGGCTTCGGGCAGTAGCGCGGCGCGCATTCGTCGAATTGCTCGATCACGAAGCGATCCTCGAGCCGGTTGACGCCGGAATGACCGAAAAGCCGCCAGGTCATCGCGATATTGGTGGCATCGGGCACCCGCTCGAAGAACGCATCGAGCGTGCCGTTGCCGCAGCGCACGTTGATGAACTCGTCCACGTCGATATGGATGATCCAATCGGATTGCGTGACGACCGGCTCTATCATCGCCTTGTTGAGCGCGTGCTGTTGGGGCGAATTGCCCTTCCAATTGTCATTGTTGCGGTGCTGGACGATGCCCAGCTCATCGAGCCGCGCGAGGATCTCCCCGGTGCCGTCCTCGCAGCCATTGGTGTAGATCAGGAAATTGTCGACGCCGATGGCGCGGTGATAAGCGACCCATTCGAGGATGTAGGGCGCCTCGTTCTTCATGCAGCCGACAATGACACGGCCGGACGACCCTTCGGGCAGACTGCGCTGCGGTGCGGGCTCGAACGCGGCGGCGAGCTCCTCCTCGTTAACCGCACCGAGCCGATTGTGCGGCGCGAAGGGCGATCCCTTGAGCTGTGCGAACTTCTGCTTTGCGAGGGGTGGCAGGATCTCCGCGGCCTTGCGGCTGAGACCGGCCTCGTCGGGCGAGGGGGCAGCTGGCGGGGCAGTGGGCAGACCAGCATCGAGCGCTGCGAGCTCCGGTGCCTTCGCCTCGCGCTCTTCTTTCGCGGCTTTCTCGATACGCCAGCGCGCGGCCATCAGGTATTGCGTCGCGCGGAAGCCGTATCCCGGATCGGCTTCCTGCCATG
The DNA here is from genome assembly GCF_009363575.1 of Roseivivax sp. THAF30. Lineage (NCBI taxonomy): Bacteria > Pseudomonadati > Pseudomonadota > Alphaproteobacteria > Rhodobacterales > Roseobacteraceae > Roseivivax > Roseivivax sp. THAF30. Next base: position 1,601,586 of record NZ_CP045389.1, read on the forward strand.
CCTCTGTAGGGCGTGGCGGGTCCAGCGCTGGGCCCCTGAGGAGCGGATGCGCCTCCGCAAGTCGCGCCATGTCATCGGCAAAGCGGGCGCTCACAGCATCGAGGCTGCCCGGATCGAACGGCGCGCCGGCAATCTTCAACTCCATGACGAGCTTGCGCCAGAGCGGCCGCGCCAGGATCGTGTCGGGCTTTTGCAAAAGGCGCAGGGCGACGTCGTTGAAGCGCCGCGCGCGGGTGAGCCAGGCTTCGGGGGGCGGTTCTGGCATGGAGGCCGGCTCGGCTTTGCCGAATGTCGGCTCGATCCCGAAAGCGTCGCGCAAGCCGTCCGTCGCATCTTCGTCCCACAGCGAGGGGTCAAGACTCCAGAGGCGTGTCGCGCCAGCGCCGAAGACTCCATCCCATTCGGCGACGAGGCGCGCGAGATCAAGCCAGAAGGGCGCGCCCTGAACGTCGGCAAAGACGCCCGCTTCGGGCTGCGGCGAGGGACGCGCGGCAAGCGCGGCATCCCACCAACTGTCGCTGCCAAGAAGCGCCAGATCGTCCGACAAGGGCCGGGCACGTCCCTCGATCACCTGCGCCGCGTAGGCGCGGGACAGCATCCGGGCGGGTGCATCCACCTGCGCAAGAATATTTATGTCGGAAGACAAAGGCGCCAGCATCGCCTGCAGCCGTGCGATCTCGGAAGGCCGCGCCAGCGTGGAACCGAGCTGATGGCAGGACAGGATCAGAAGCTCCGGCTGAACACGGGCCACTTCGGCGGCAAGCGCCGCGAACACTTCCTCGCGCAACGCTGCCTGCTTCTCTGGCAAGGTAAAGCCCCGGTTGAACCGCAGCGTGTCGACCTGTTCGGGATCGCTCACCGCCATGAAGAGCCGCGTATGGTTCCGCGCCCCCGGCGAGCGGGCATAGAGCACGCCTTTCCCGGCCAGCTGCTCGCGCTTCTGATCGAGGATGCGCTGCACCCGGTCTGCGCTCTGCGCTTCGGGGCCGATATGAACGACGATCCTCATTCGGTCTCTTCTTTCGCGCGCTCATTCGCGCGGCCCCACCAGGGCAGATCGCGGCCGATGAATGCGCCGATCCGCGCGGGTGCGTCGGGATCGTCGATCCGGTACTCGAGAAAATCGTCGCGACCAGCGAACGCGGCGCGCAGATACGCGTAATGCCCCGCGACCCAGCGCGTCAGCTGATCCGGGCTCTCGCCATAGCCTGCGGGCAGGCCTGGCACATCGTGTTTCGGCAGCCGCCCGGTGCCAAGATTGCGCCAGGCGAGAATACTCTCGACGATATCGGACGGCTCGCGCCAGGAGAGCAGGAAGCGTGTGCCGGAATGGTGCTCTGCGATGGCAGCGAGAAGGCCGTAATCGAATTGCGGCCAGTAATTCGCGCCGCCGCCGATTGCGCTGATCTCGGAGAAGGCGTCGAATTCGTTCATGGCCGACAATGGGTCGCCAGTCGCGAAATATCCTTCATAAAGACATTTGCCCACCAGCTCGTCTTTCAGCGCGTCGTTCTCGCTCTGACCGTCCCGGATCTTCCAATCGGCGACGTTCAGCCCCGCGCGGCGCAGCGCTTTGCCGAGTGTCGTCGTGCCCGATTTCGGCAAACCCAGATTGACCACGCGCAGACGGCTCATGATGCCAGCCCCAGTTCTGCCATGAGCCCCGCCTCGCCGGGCGGGAGCGGGGGCAGGGCACGCAGCGTCTCTGCGAGGACGCGGTACTCGGCGCGTTCCAGCAGCTCATCGCGCCTTGCGACATGCGCTGCGACCGAGGCGTCATGCAGACGCGCGATCTCCGGGTCGGATTTCAGATCTTCGAGCGCAGCTTCGAGTTCCGGCAGATAGCGCTGGATCGACAGGTCCTCCCATGCGGGATCGTTCCGTTCCTGCCAATAGGCGGTATCGAAGGCGCGATGTTCGCGGTTCACGTCGCCCCGGTCGTTCTTCACCAGATAGCTGTCGAGGGATCGAAGGGCGTAGTGGTTGAGCGTTGCGAATTCGCGGGCTCCAGCGGCCAGAAATCGCCGGATTCGCCGCGGGTTCTCGGCGACGAGGAACTTGTGCGGCACCCGCCGCCCCGAGCCATCGGTCCAGAGCGGGCGTTTCTCTTCTGGCAGGCCCTTGCGGAAGAACGGCCGATGCGCGCCGTAATATTGCAGCGGGAAATCGCGGCGGGTCAGCGTCTTCACCTCGATCGCGGTCTCCGCGCACCAGAGATCCGGATTGTGGCTGTGCGTGAACTGACCGATCACGGGGCGGTCCTCGAATGCCCCGATCCCGCCATTGGCGAAAAACTGGAACGTGACCGAGATCGCCTGCGGATTGCCCGACGCGGCGATCAGCGCGGGGATCGTGCGATCGCCCACGTGGATGTTCAGGAACTCATCGACATCGGCAATCCAGACCCAATCGGCGGCCTTGACGACATCCCTGTGCGCACAATCCTTAAGCGCTTCCATCTGGTAATTGCGCCCCTCGGCCGGGTTCGGCAAATGCGTCACGCCGCCCTTCGCCGCCAGCGCATCCAGAAGCGCGTCCGTCCCGTCCGTGCAATCGTTCGAGTAGAACAGGAAATCGGTGACACCGATCAGACGATTGAACGCGATCCATTCCAGAAGGAACGGCCCTTCATTCTTCACGCAGGTGATCGCGGTTATCCGCATCCCCACGCCTTTCCGCAGATAGACATCCGCCTGTCGCCCTCGTGACCTCTTCCGGCCCTCTTGCCTGAGGCCCGTTTATTTTGCGCAAACTCTTGCATGACGGTCCCTCTGCGTCAATTCCGGGACGGCGGGCCTTGCGACCTATGCGCTATTGATCTTTCCGCCCAAGGTCTGCCCTCTGGCCTGCAACACCGCATCAAGGGAGGCGACATGCGAGAAGCCAATTCCATCGACGAGGTGCAGAGCCTGCTGGCAGATACCGGCTATGTCTGCGGCCGGTCACTCGCCACGGTCGTGTTCCTCGCGCTGAAGCTCGGTCGGCCGCTCTTTCTCGAGGGCGAAGCGGGCGTCGGCAAGACCGAGATCGCCAAGGCCCTGTCGGCGGCGCTGGGCCGGCGGCTCATCCGGCTGCAATGCTACGAGGGTCTCGATGCCTCGTCGGCGGTCTACGAGTGGAACTTCCCCGCGCAGATGATCGCGATCCGCACCGCGGAGGCCGAGGGGAAAGCCGACCGCGACGCGCTGCAGCGCGAGCTTTTCGGGCCGGACTTCCTGATCGAGCGTCCGCTGCTGGAGGCGATGCGGCCCGATGAGAACGGCGCGCCGATCCTTCTGATCGACGAGCTCGACCGCACCGACGAGCCGTTCGAGGCGTTCCTGCTCGAGGCGCTCTCGGATTTTCAGGTGACCATTCCCGAGCTCGGCACGATTGCCGCGCCCGAGCCGCCCATCGTGATCCTGACGTCGAACCGGACGCGCGAAGTGCATGACGCGCTCAAGCGGCGGTGCCTATACCACTGGGTCGATTACCCCAATTTCGAGCGCGAGATCGAGATTCTGTCGGCCCGTGCGCCCGAAGCCTCCGAAACACTGAGCCGCGAAGTCGTGGCGTTCGTCCAGCGTCTCCGGACCGAGGATATCTTCAAGAAGCCGGGCGTTGCAGAGACGATCGACTGGGCCAAGTGCCTTCTGGCTCTCGACGTGGTGGACCTCTCGCCCGAGGTGATCGCCGACACTCTGGGCGCGATCCTGAAATACCAGGACGACATCCAGCGGATCGAGGGCTCCGAGGCTAAGCGCCTTCTCGACGAGGCGCGGGCGCAGCTGGCCTGATGCCTGAATACGCTCCGATAGAGATCCCTGAGAACCCCAAGCTCGCGCAGAACGTGGTGCATTTCGCGCGGGCGCTCAGGAAAGCCGGGTTGCCGGTGGGGCCGGGCCGGGTGATCGACGCGATCCGGGCGGTGGAGGCGGCAGGCTTTACCGAGCGCAGCGACTTCTACTGGACGCTGCATGCCTGTTTCGTCTCGCGGCCCGAGCATCGCGCGGTCTTCCACCAGATTTTCCGGCTGTATTGGCGTGATCCGCGATACCTCGAGCACATGATGTCGATGATGCTGCCGGCCGTGCGCGGCGTGCAGGAAGAAAAGGCCGCGCAGGCCGCCGAAAAGCGCGCGGCCGAAGCGCTCCTTGACGGAACCGCGCCCGATCTGCCCGACCAGCCGGAGCCCGAAGAGGAAGAGCTGCCCATAGAGATCGACGCCTCGCAGACCATGAGCGAGGAGGAGCGCCTGCGAAGCCTCGACTTCGAACAGATGTCCACCGCCGAGATCGCCGAAGCCAAGCGCATGCTTGCCCGCTTGCGCCTTCCTGTGAAGCCGATCCTGTCGCGCCGCCGGATGGCCGCGCGGAGCGGACGGCAGCCCGACTGGGCCAGAACCATGCGCAATGCGATGCGGCAGGGCGGCGAAATTCGCGGTTTTGCCCGAACCAAAGCCCGGCCGCGCTGGCCGAACCTTGTCGTCCTTTGCGATATTTCGGGCTCGATGAGCCAATACAGCCGGATGGTCCTGCATTTCCTCCACGCCGTCGCGAACGAAAAAGGCGATGGCTGGGCGAAGGTTCATGCCTTCACCTTCGGCACGCGCCTGACGAACATTACGCGGCATCTTGCGACCCGTGATGTCGATCAGGCGCTCAAGGCTGCGGGCGCGGAGGCGCAGGATTGGGAAGGCGGCACCCGGATCGGGCAATGCCTGCACAGCTTCAATCGTGACTGGTCTCGGCGGGTCATGGGGCAGGGGGCGGTGGTGCTTCTGATCACAGACGGGCTCGACCGTGATCCCGAAGAAGGGCTCGCCCGCGAGATGGAGCGGTTGCACCTTTCGGCGCGGCGTCTCATTTGGCTGAACCCGCTTCTGCGTTGGGACGGGTTCGCGCCCAAGGCCAAGGGCATCCGCGCGATGCTGCCGCATGTAGACAGCTTTCGCGCGGGCCATTCGATCCAGACGCTCGAACAGTTGGCCCTCGCCATTTCGCAGCCTGACGATCCGGGCGAGAAGACGCGCCTCATGCAAGTGATCCAAGGCTGACCGGACCTGATCTGCACTAGCGGTTTTCCGCCGAACCATGCGCGACACGCAACCCGGATGCAGTGCCGGGCGTTCTCATTCCAATCGTCCGTCCACCCGAGACGGACTAGGGAAAGGAGACACTTACGTGACACATCGTTTTCTGAAGACCACCACGGCGCTGGTTCTGAGCGCGAGCCTCGCCATGCCGGCAGCGGTAACGGCGCAGAGCCTTGATCTTGGCATCGACGGGCTGCCGCCGGAACAGGCGATCGCGGAGCTGGAAGCAGCGCTCGATACGCCCGAGGTTCAGGCGGAGCCGGCCGTCGTTGCCCAGATCGAGCAGGAGCTGCAGCGTCTGCACGCCGAGGTCGAGTCCAATGCCGAACCCGAAGCCGAAGCGGGGGCGGACGCGAATGCCGAGGCAGAAGCTGAGGCTGCGCCGGAAGACAGCGCAGTCGATGCGTCTGAACCTGCAGAGCCTGCCCAGCCCGCAGAGCCCGAAACGGCTTCCGAGCCCGCGGCAGCCGAAGAGCCCGCGGATGCGGCAGACGCGACGCCCACCGAAGAGATGGAGCCAACGGACGACGCCGAGCCTACCGATCAGGCCGCGGAAAGTGCGCCTGTGGAAGAGCCCGCCGATGCGGAACCGATGGATGAAGCCCCCGATGCAGAGCCCGTAGAGGAGACCGCCGATACGGAGCCTGCGGACGAACCCGCCGACGCGGAGCCGATGGACAGCGCTGAAGGTGGCGCCTCGACGGATGAGCCTACGGACGCACAGCCGACAGACAATTCGGCGGATGCCGAGCCGACGGATGATGGGGCTGCCGCCGAGCCGACGGAAGATGCGGCTGACGCGGAACCTATGGATGCCGAGACGATGGACAACGCGGCAGACGCGGAGCCCGCGGACGAAGCAACGGAGACCGAGCCCACGGACAGCGCCGTGTCAGAACCGACGGACGGAGCGTCGGACGGCGAACCGGCTCAGACCACGGATGCCGAGCCGACCGACGAGGCAGAGGAGGCCGAATCTGCGGAAGCGACGGCCGATACCGACGGCGAGGCAGCGGATCCGCAGGCCAGCGCCGACGCTGTCTCCGAGGACGATGCCGAAGCCGCGGCTGCAGCGGCCGCATCGGGCGACACCGAAGGTGCCGAAGTCGTAGAAGAAACCGTGACGGATGAAACGGCGCGTTCCTCGGATGAGGAATTCGACACTTCGATCCAGCAAGGCGCGGAAAACGCCGCGCGTTCCGAGGATGACGACGACGACGAGGACGAGCGCAACGACGATGCTCTGCGCGGTGCCGCTGCGGGCCTTCTCGGTCTCGGCGCGCTGGCGGTGGGCGATCTTCTGCGCCCGAACGAGCAGGTCGTCTCCAACACCGGAGACCGCGTGGTCGTCGAGCGGGATGGTCAGTATCGTGTCCTGCGTAACGACGACGCGCTGCTGCGCCAGCCGGGCAATGACGTGACCACGTATCGCTTCGACGACGGCTCGACGCGAACGGTTGTGACACGTGGCGACGGCTCCACGATCGAGACGATCCGCTCGCGCGATGGCCGCGTTCTGCGCCGCGTGCGAACGACGCCCAACGGTGACAGCGTGGTGCTCTTCGATGACACGCGTGAGGTTCAGCAGGTCAACCTGCAGGAGCTGCCGCAGACAACGGATCGCCGAGTCACGAACTTCCGTGATGTCGATCAGGATCAGCTGGCCAGCGCGCTTGCCGCGGTCGAGGCCCAGAACGTCGACCGGAGCTTCTCGCTTAACCAGATCCGCAACATCGATCCCGTCCGAAAGCTTGTGCCCGAGGTCAATGTCGACACGATCAACTTCGCGACCGGCTCTGCCGTGATCCAGGAAGCGGAGGCGCAGGAACTCTCGGCGCTGGGCAACGCGATCAGCCAGCTCATCGCGGAAAACCCGGGCGAGGTGTTCCTCATCGAAGGACATACGGATGCCGTCGGCTCCGCAAGCTACAACCTCGCGCTGTCCGACCGCCGTGCGGAATCGGTGGCGCTCGCGCTGACCGAATATTTCGACGTGCCGCCGGAGAACCTGGTCATCCAGGGCTATGGTGAGAGCGATCTTCTGGTTCAGACCGAAGAAAGCGAGATCCAGAACCGCCGCGCTGCAGTGCGCCGGATCACACCGTTGCTGAGCGCGAGCCGGTAATTCGGTTCAGAAGAGGTCTCGAGATGCCCCGCCGCCGCGCGGGGCATTTCTTTTTTGGGCAGGGGCTTTGCCCCTCTTGGCGGCAGGGCCGCCAATTCACCCCCGGTATTTTCGCCAACCCAAAGAGGTGGGGGCGGCGCCTTGTGCAGCCGCCCCGCTCGGGAGATCGAAAAATGCGGAGCGGGCCTTTCCAACCGGGGCGTTGCATGCAATAGGGAAGCGCCAAACGAGGCTCCCACCGGAAAGGTCCGCTCATGGAGATTCGCGAGGCTCTCACCTTCGACGACGTCCTTCTGCTGCCCGGCGCAAGCGAGGTTCTGCCTTCGACCGCAGATACCCGCACCTGGGTCACGCGGTCTATCGCGCTGAACATTCCGCTTCTGAGTTCGGCCATGGATACCGTGACCGAAAGCGCGATGGCGATCACCATGGCTCAGGCCGGCGGGATCGGCGTCGTGCACAAGAATCTCAGCGTGGAAGAGCAATCCCGCGAAGTGCGGCGGGTGAAGCGCTTCGAATCCGGCATCGTCTACAACCCGGTGACGCTGCGCCCGCACCAGACGCTCGGCGACGCCAAGGCGCTGCGCGACCGCTACGGTTTCACCGGTTTCCCGGTCGTCGACGACGCACACCGCGTCGTCGGCATCGTCACCAACCGCGACATGCGTTTCGCCGAGCGTGACGACACGCCGGTTCACGCGATGATGACCTCCGAGCGGCTCGCCATCCTGCGCGAGCCTGCGGACCGGCAGGAAGCCATCGACCTGATGAAGGCGCGCCGGATCGAGAAGCTTCTGGTGACCGACGCCTCGGGCAAGCTGACCGGGCTGCTGACGCTGAAGGATACCGAGCAATCGGTGGTGAACCCGACAGCCTGCAAGGACTCGCTGGGCCGGCTGCGGGTCGCGGCGGCCACATCCGTCGGCGATAGCGGGTTCGAGCGCACCGAAGCACTCGTCGATGCCGAGGTCGATATCGTCGTGATCGATACCGCCCATGGTCACAGCAAGGGCGTGATCGACGCGGTTCGGCGCGCAAAGATGTTGTCGAACGAGGTCCAGGTCATCGCAGGGAACGTCGCGACCGGCGAGGCGACGCGGGCGCTCATAGATGCCGGTGCGGATGCGGTGAAAGTCGGTATTGGGCCAGGCTCGATCTGCACGACGCGTATGGTTGCGGGTGTGGGTGTGCCGCAGCTGACCGCGGTCATGGAATGCGCCGAAGCGGCGGGGGATGTGCCGGTCATCGCCGATGGCGGCATCAAGTTCTCGGGCGATTTCGCCAAGGCCATTGCGGCGGGTGCCTCTTGTGCGATGGTCGGCTCGATGCTGGCGGGCACCGACGAGAGCCCCGGCGAAGTCATTCTCTACCAGGGCCGCAGCTTCAAGGCCTATCGCGGCATGGGCTCGATGGGCGCGATGGCGCGGGGCTCGGCCGATCGGTATTTCCAGAAGGATGCCGCGACCGACAAGCTCGTGCCGGAAGGGATCGAAGGGCAGGTGCCCTACAAGGGCGGCGCCGGCACGGTGTTGCACCAACTCGTGGGCGGCCTCCGCGCGGCGATGGGCTATACCGGCAACGCGACGGTCGCTGACATGCGAAAGGGCTGCCGGTTCGTGCGGATCACCAATGCCGGTCTGCGCGAGAGCCACGTCCACGACGTGGCGATTACCCGCGAAAGTCCGAATTACCGGATCGGCTGAGCAGGGCGCGCGTGACCCCGGGAGCCCGAGTTCAGGCCGCGATCGAGGTGATCGACCAGGTGCGCGCCGGAATGGCGGCGGAGCAGGCGCTGACCCGCTGGGCACGCGGCGCGCGCTATGCCGGGTCGAAAGACCGGGCCGCCGTACGCGATCACGTTTTCGACGCGCTGCGGATGTGGCGCTCCGCGGCAGAGCGCGGCGGCGGCGAGTCCGGCCGACACCGAATGCTCGGCGTGCTGTTGCTTCAGGGCAAGAATGCGGCAGAGCTGTTCACTGGCGAGGGGCACGCGCCCGCGTGTCTGGCTGAGGATGAGGGGGGCTCTGCCGAGCTTTCGGAGGAGGCGGTTCGGGATGTACCGGACTGGATCTGGGGTGCCTTTTCGGACGATCACGGTCCGGCAAAAGCAGCGGAGATCGCCCAGGCCTTGAGATGCCGCGCGCCAATAACTATGCGGATCAATGGCTTGATGGGTGATCCTAACGTAGCGCGTGAAGTTCTTGACGAAGACGGCATTGAGACCCGCGCGAATCCGCGGGCGGAGTTGGCGCTGACGGTCACCGAGGGCGCGCGGCGTGTCGCGCAGTCACGCGCCTATCGCGATGGACTTGTCGAATTGCAGGACGCCGCCAGCCAAGCGGCGATCGAGGCGCTGCCGCTAAGCGAGGGCATGCGCGTTCTGGATTACTGCGCGGGAGGCGGCGGCAAGAGCCTGGCATTGGCGGCAAGACTTGGCGGCGGACCTGTCTGGGCACACGATTCTGACAAAAAGCGGATGCGTGATTTGCCGGGCCGCGCAGAGCGGGCTGCGGCGGACATCCGGATCGTCGAGCGGCCAAAGGGGCCGTTCGATCTCATCCTTTGCGACGTGCCCTGTTCGGGCAGCGGCACTTGGCGGCGCGCACCGGAAGCAAAATGGCGTTTCGACAAGCAAGACCTGGCCGATTTGAGGAATGTGCAGCGTGAGATTTTGTCGGACGTTGCACCGATTCTGAGCGGCGAAGGTATCCTGGTTTACGCGACCTGCTCGGTCATGAAGGCCGAGAACGACCAGATCGTTTCCTGGTTTCTGTCCGAAAATCAGGACTTTGGCTTGCTGTCCTCACAGCAGGTTCTGCCGGATGAGGACGGCGATGGCTTCTATTACGCTATCCTGCGTCGCGCCGCGTAAACTGCGAAGATCCACCGGCCTGTTTAGTATTTGTTAACGCATTTCTGCGAGTCTGCTCGGGATATTACTCGTTTTGGAAGGGTCTCATGGTCGGCAGCGGGCGGGCCCTCTCGCATCGGGATACCTGGTTGCTCCTTGCCGCGGCGTCTCTGATCGTCGCGGGCTCGGCGCTTGCGCTGACGACGGCTGCGATGCCCGCGCCTTTCTGGCTATGGGCGCCCGCGATCCCCGCGCTTCTCCTGTGGATCTACCGGCATCGAGGTGCATTGTCGCCCGAGGCCCGACTTGCCGCGTTCATAGCCGAGGATCCGGTTGCCTGCCTGCTGAGCGATAAGCGCGGGCGGATCGTGTTGGCCAACCGGGCGGCCCGAGAAACGATGGCGGCCATTCCCGAAATTCCGGTGCGCGACGTCATCGCCGTGGCGGCTGGCCCTTTCGATATCGATACCATGATCGCCGCGGCGGATGCCAACGGCCGCGATGTCGCGCGGCTCGATGCCCAGGATGCGAGCTACATCGTGTCCGCGCGTGTCATCGGACCTCGCCTTCTTTGGCGGTTCGATCCGCTTCCCATGTCGAATACGAGCGTGCCGATCCTGTCTGTCGGCCGGCGCGGCGCGATCCTGTCGATGAACCGCGCAGCGCGGGACCTGATCGGACAGCGGCCTCGCAAAACCGGTCAGCTTGTGGCGGATCCGCCGATCGACGTAGACCGGATTTATCGCATCAAGACGCGGGACGGGCCGCGCGATATGCAGGTCTCGATTCTCAACGAGGCGCCGGGCCGCCGCGAGATCGCGCTCCTCGAGATCGAGGAGGCGTCAAGCATCTCCGCGGATCGCTCGGAGAACGTGCCCGTTGCGATGCTGAAACTGCGGCAGGACGGCACGATCATCTCCGCGACCGAAGCCGCGAGCGCGCTGCTCGGACATGACGACGTCGACGACACGCCGCTCGCCCGCTACATGGAGGGGCTTGGCCGCGCCATCCCGGATTGGCTTGCGGAAGCCGCGAAAAACGCCGGCGTGCCCAAGGCAGAGTTTCTGAGGCTGACGCGCGAGGATCGTGAAGCCTTCGTGCAAGTCACGCTCAGCCGCGTCGTGGAAGATCGTCGCACCATACTGATCGCCGTCATGCACGATGCGACGGAGTTCAAGTCGCTCGAGGCGCAGTTCAACCAAAGCCAGAAAATGCAGGCCATCGGGGAACTCGCCGGTGGCATCGCGCATGATTTCAACAATGTTCTCACCGCGATTTCAGGGCATTGCGAGTTGATGCTGATGCGTCATGATCCGGGCGATCCGGATTACGCAGACCTCGTGCAAATCGACGAGAACACCAATCGCGCGGCGGGGCTTGTAGGGCAGCTTCTGGCGTTCTCGCGCAAGCAGACCCTACGCCCGACGATGCTGGATCTTCGTGAGCTTCTGGCCGATCTCGCGCATCTGCTCAACCGGCTGGTTGGCGAGAACCTGCAGCTCATCCTGTCACACGATCCTCTTCTGCCGCCCGTCCGGGGCGACCGGCGCAAGCTCGAACAGGTCATCATGAACCTCGTCGTCAATGCGCGTGACGCAATGGAAGCTGACGGCGATATCGTCGTCTCCACCGAGGATCTGTACCTGGAGGCTCCGCTGCGACGCGATGGCGCAACAGTGCCCGAGGGTCGTTACGCTGTGATCCGGGTCAGCGATCGCGGCTGCGGTATCGCGGAGGACAAGCTCGGCAAGATCTTCGAGCCGTTCTATACGACCAAGAGCCTCGGGAAAGGCACGGGTCTTGGCCTCTCGACTGCCTACGGCATCGTCAAGCAGACGGGCGGGTTCATCTTCGCAGATTCTGAAGAGGGGATGGGGACGACCTTCACGCTCTACTTGCCTGCCTTCGAGGGCGAGCACGCCGAGATTGTCGAGCCGGATCCGCTGCAAACATCCAAATTCGCGCAGCCGGCGGGTGGCGTCATACTTCTTGTCGAGGATGAAGCGCCGGTCAGGGCCTTCGCCAGCCGCGCGCTGACGCTGAGCGGCTACACGGTGATCGAGGCGGAACATGCGGCCGCCGCGCTCGAATTGCTTCAGGATCCCTCGTTTATGGTCGATCTCGTCGTCTCGGACGTTCTCATGCCGGGTCTCGATGGTCCGACCTGGATCGAGAAGGCGCGCGAGACACGGCCTACACTGCCGGTCGTCTTCGTGTCGGGCTATGCCGAGGATGCGCTGCACCGCGCGTCGGGTGCGCTCGAGAATTCTGCCTTCCTGCAAAAGCCGTTTTCGCTGAAAGCGCTTGCTGAGTCCGTGGCCGTGATGCTTGCCGACCGACGTGCGGGTTAGCGATGGCTTCAGCCAAGCGCGCCCAACACCGGGTCAGCCGATGTGCAGCACGTCAACCTCTGAACCCGCGTTGCGCGCAGGATCATGTGGCGGTCGAATGACCAGGGCATCGGCCTGGCTCAGCACCGAAAGGAGGCTGGAATCCTGCCGCTCGAGAACGCGTACCCCATCCGCGCTGATTTTCGCGCGCATGTAATGCTCGCGCGGGCCGTTGGCTTCAATCGCCTCTGAGATCGGCAGCGTGATCCGGGGCGCGGGCGCGGCAGGCAGTCCCTGCATGGCGCGAAGAACCGGCGCGACGAAGACATGGCCACACACCATCGCGGAGACCGGATTTCCCGGAAGCCCGATCATCATCGCCGCGCCAAGCCGCCCGGCCATCAGTGGTTTTCCCGGGCGCATAGCGACCTTGTAGAATGCGCGCTCGAGACCGGCTTCGCCTGACACCGACGCGACGAGGTCATGATCGCCGACCGAAGCGCCGCCAACGGTGATCACAAGATCCGCATCACCCACAAGATCCAGCACGGCGCCAAGTGCCGCGCGCGTATCCCGAGCGATGGGCAGGAGCCGAACCTCTGCACCTTCTGCCTCGAACAGCGCAGCCAAGCCGTAAGTGTTCGACGCGATGATCTGGTCCGGGCCAGGCATCTCTCCGGGGCTAACAAGCTCGTCGCCTGTCGCGATGATGGCCACGCGGGGTTTCCGGGCGACGACCGGAGCGGCGGCATTCATCGAGGCCAGAAGCGCGATATCGCTCGGGGAGAGCCGGCGCGGCGCCGTGAGCCGCGCCCCGGCCAGGAAATCCGTGCCGGACGGGCGGATATGAGATCCGGGCGGGGTGGTCTCGGTGATGCGGATCTCGTCGCCGTCGCGCTCGACGTCCTCCTGGATCACGACGCGATCCGCGCCATCGGGCACGGGCGCGCCGGTAAAGATCCGCACCGCTTCGCCGGCGAAAAGCGCCCGCGCGAAACGATGGCCGGCCGCTGCCTCTCCGACGACACGCAATACCGTGCCGCTCTCGCCTTCGGCGGTTGCGTATCCATCCATTGCCGACGCGGGAAAGGGCGGCTGATCCCGCGTCGCCACGACATCCTGCGTCAGCACGCGGCCCGCCGCCTCTCGCAAAGATACGGCCTCTGCGGCCAAGCGCGGTGTCAGCTCGAACAGCGCTTCAAGCGCCGCCGCGACGGAGATCAAGGTGCCTCGTAGCGGCCCGATTTGCCGCCATCCTTGAGGGCGACATGCACGCCGCCGATCTCCATGCCTTTGTCGACCGCCTTGACCATGTCGTAGATCGTCAGCGCGGCGGTCGACACTGCGGTCAGCGCCTCCATTTCCACGCCGGTCTGGCCAGTGGTCTTAACCGTAGCCTCGATCCTGAGGCCGGGCAGATCCGCGTCCGGCGAGATCTCGACCGACACCTTGGTGATCGGCAAGGGATGGCAGAGCGGGATCAGCTCGGGCGTCTTCTTCGCGCCCATGATCCCGGCAAGCCGGGCAACCCCGATCACGTCGCCCTTCTTGGCGCGCCCTTCGGTGATCATCTCAAAGGTTTCGGGGGCCATGCGGACCCAGCCGCGCGCTACCGCGATGCGCGCCGTCGTCGCCTTGTCCGAGACATCGACCATATGCGCGTCGCCCTTGGCGTCAAAATGCGTGAGCCCGCCTGACATCGCTCAGGCCACCGGATCCGCAAGGAGGCGCGCGGTGGCTGCCTCCACATTGTCTTCGCGCATCAGGCTCTCGCCCACGAGGAAGGAGCGCACGCCGGCCTCTGCCATTTCGGCGAGGTGAGCGGGCGTGGACAGCCCCGATTCCGAGACGACCAGCGCATCCTCAGGCATCGCCTTGGCGAGCCGGCGCGTCGTCTCGAGCGATGTCTCGAACGTGTGCAGATCGCGGTTGTTCACGCCGATGAGCCGTGACTTGAGGCGCAGCGCGCGGTCCAGCTCGTCCTCGTTATGCACTTCGATCAGGACGTCCATGCCCCAATCCAGCGCGACGGCCTCAAGCTCGGCGGCTTGGCCATCCTCGAGCGAGGCCATGATCAGAAGAATGCAATCGGCGTGCAGCGAGCGCGCTTCGACCACCTGGTATGGATCGTAGATGAAGTCCTTGCGCAGAGCGGGCAGGCGGGTCGCGTTCCGCGCCTGGCTGAGATAGGGCTTGGCGCCTTTGAAGCTCGGCATGTCGGTCAGGACCGAGAGGCACGTCGCGCCGCCGCGTTCATAGGCTTCGGCCAGCGCGGCCGGATCGAAATCGTCGCGGATGAGACCCTTGGACGGCGAGGCCTTCTTCACCTCCGCGATAAGCCCGTAGCCAGCGCCCTGCGCGGTCCTGAGGCTTTCTGCGAAGGGGCGCAGCTCGGAGGCGTTCTTCGCCGCTTCCTCGACGAGGTCGAGCGGCATGGTCGCCTTGTCGGCGGCGATCTCCTGAAGCTTGTAGGCCTTGATCTTGTCCAGAATGGTCTCTGTCATGTCCTCGTCCAGTTGATTTCGGGCTCGCCTCGTGACGTAAGCCAAGCGTTGATCCGCGAAAAGGGCCGCGAGCCGAAAAAGCCCCGACGCGCCGAAAGCGGCGAGGGATGCGGCGCGGTCAGGATAAGGTGGTCCGAGCCGCGAATGAAGGGCTGGAATGCCTGTGCGTGCGCGCCCCAGAGCACGAAGGCGCGGGGCCGATCCGAGAGCCGCGTGAGGATCTCTTCCGTCAGCCGCTGCCAGCCGAGCCTTCGGTGCCCGCCCGCGTCGCCTGCAGGGACCGACAGCGCGGTGTTGAGAAGGAGGACGCCTTCTTCAGCCCACCCTGAAAGGTCTCCCTCGTCTCGCCGCACACCAAGGTCACCCTCCAATTCTTTGAAAATATTGAGAAGTGAGCGGGGCAGGGGTCGCGTGCCAGATGTCACCGAGAATGCCAGGCCGTTGGCGTGGCCCGGGGTCGGATAGGGATCTTGCCCGAGGATCACGGCGCGGATGCTCTCTGGCGGGCTCTCCTCCAACGCTGCGAAGCGCAACTCAGCCCGTGGCAGGATCTGCCGATCCTCCGCCTCGAGTTGTGCCGCGATCCGGGGCCAGTCCTTTGCAAAGAAATCCAGATGCGCCCAGTCGCGCGGGACGGCAGGCGCGTTCACGCTTGGCTCAGCCGCGCCAGCGCCTCAACCCGCGCCTTCGCTGCGCCGCTATCGAGCGCTTCAGCCGCCATCGCCGCGCCTTCGCGAAGGTCGCCCGCGCGCTCCGCGACGAGAAGCGCGGCTGCGGAGTTCAGAAGGACCGCATCTCGATACGCGCCGGGCGCACCGTCCAGAAGCGCGCGGAAGGCCCTGCCGTTCTCTTCCGGCGTACCGCCCAGAATGGCCTCGAATGGATACTCGGACAGGCCCGCATCTTCGGGATGGATGTCGAACTCGGTGATCGCGCCGTCTTTCAGCTCGGCGACATAGCTCTCGCCGGCGATGGAAAGCTCGTCCGTCCCGTCGCCGCCGTGGACAAGCCAGGCCGCTTCAGAGCCAAGGCCCATCAGCGTCTCCGCCATCGGCCGGATCATCGCGCGCGAGAATGCACCTGTGAGTTGCCGTTTCACCCCCGCCGGGTTGGTGAGCGGGCCGAGGATATTGAAGATGGTGCGGGTGCCGAGCTCCATCCGCGTCGGGCCGACATGGGCCATCGCCGGGTGGTGCATCGGCGCCATCATGAAGCAGATGCCAGCGTCCTTCAGGATCGCGCCGACGCGGTCGGCCTCGACCATGACGTTGACGCCCATCTGCGTCAGGGCATCGGCGGACCCGGATTTGGACGAGAGGTTCCGGTTGCCGTGCTTCGCCACGGTCACCCCCGCGCCAGCGACAACGAAGGCCGTCGCGGTGGAGATGTTGAGCGTGCCTTTGCCATCGCCGCCAGTGCCGACAATGTCCATCGCGCCTTCGGGCGCGGTCACCTTGTGGCACTTGGCGCGCATGACGCGAGCGGCGGCGGTGTATTCGGCGACGCTCTCTCCTCGCGTACGCAAGGCCATGAGGAACCCGCCGATCTGCGACGGTGTCGCCTCGCCCTCGAAGAGAAGCGTGAAGGCGCGGTCGGCTTCTTCGGGCGTCAGCGGACGTTCGGCGGCGGCGCCGATCAGCGCTTTCATCCCGTCGCTCATGCGGGCACCGGCAGAAGATCGGTGAAATTCTTCAGCAGCTTGTGTCCATGCTGGGAGGCGATGCTTTCTGGGTGGAACTGCACTCCGTGTATCGGCAGCGTCTTGTGCGAGAGCCCCATGATCGTTCCATCCTCGAGCGATGCCGTCACCTCGAGGCAGTCGGGCAGTCCGTCGCGCGAGACGACGAGACTGTGATAGCGCGTCGCCTCGAAGGGCGACGGCAGGCCAGCAAAGACCCCGCCCCCTTCATGCGTGATCCGTCCCATCTTGCCGTGCACGATCTCCGAATGCCGCTGCACGGTTCCGCCGAGGGCCTGGCCGATGGTCTGATGGCCAAGACACACGCCCATGAGCGGCGTTCCGGTTTCTGCGGCGGCATGGGTCAGCGCAAGACAGATCCCGGCCTGGTCCGGATCGCAGGGGCCGGGCGACAGAAGGATGCCAGCGGGGTTCATCGCCATCGCCTCCTGCACGTTGAGTGCATCGTTGCGGCGCACGACGACCTCGCTGCCCAGTTCCCCGAGATAATGCACGAGGTTGTAGGTGAAGCTGTCGTAATTATCGATCAGGAGGAGCATTTTCTGGCCTGTTTCCGGCGGTTTCACTGTGCCAAGGGGCTGGTCCGGGCGGGTCTCTATCGCGTATAGATGGGCCGAGTGGCCCGAGGAGGTCAAGGGCGCGCGGCCAGCTGCCGTATGCCGTTCCTCGTAGAAGGCCACAGCGATCAGACGGCCCGAGCGGGCCTGGAACGAAGGGGCAGGCAATGGCACGCGGATTTCTGGCAGGCGCAGCGACGGGCCTGATCGTTTCGGTTGGGGCGGCTGCGGGTATTTCTCTCAATATGGGATATCCAGAGCTTCCGGCGGGGCTGATGCCCGAGCCGCAGGTCGATGATGCCGGGAGCGACGATGTCGCTGCGCCCGAGGCGGGCACATCGGAGACCGCGGCCCCCGGCGAAGACGCCGCGCCGGAACTGACGGGCGACACTGCTGGCCTCGCCGCGCCGACCGAGGGCGATACGGTTCCCGAGAGCGTCGAGACCGAAAGCGGCTCGGCGCCGGAAGTTGCAGAAGCGGACGCCGGTCTTGACGCACCTGCGCCCGATGCCGCGCCCGAGGGCATCGAGGCGTCGGAGGATCAGCCGGTCGATGCCGCGCCCGACACCTCCAGCCCCGAAGCGCCGGGGGTCGAAAGCGAGCCTTCGATTTCAACCGATCCTGCCCAGCCTCCCGCGCCCGACGTGACCGAGGAGACGCCCGGTCTCGATCAGCCCGCAGCCGCGGACGCAGACGAGGCCGACACGGCGGAAACGGAGGAGGCTCCGGCGGAAGATGCCGCACCCGCGCCCGAGGCCGAAGACGACATCGCCGGGCCGACCCCGCCAGAGCCCGACAGCGAACGGCCCAGCATCGGCACGCCCGCAACCTCGCTCACCGATCGCGAGGACGGGGCACGCAGCACGCGCCTGCCCTCCATCGGTGCCGATGAGGAGAGCGACACGAGCGAAGCTGAAAGCGAAGAGCCGCCCGTGCGCCGGTTCGCCGCCGACGCTCAAGTGGAAGAGGGTACGCCGCGCCTTGCCATCGTGCTCATCGATGACGGCTCCGGACCTCTTGGACCCGCAGCGCTCGAAGCGTTCCCCTTCGCCGTCACCTTCGCGGTTGATCCGACCGCCGAGGATGCCGCCGAGCGGATGCGCGGCTATCGCGAACGCGGGTTCGAGGTCATGGCCTTGGCCGATGTGCCGGATGGCGCTGCAGCAAGCGACGTTGAAGTGACGCTCGAAGCCTCTCTCCGAGCGGTGCCCGAAGCGGTCGGCATTCTCGAAGCGCCGGGCGGCGGGCTGCAGGGATCTCGTGATGTGACCGAACAGGTGGCCGATTACCTCGCCGCGTCAGGTCACGGGCTCGTCATGCAAGGGCAGGGGCTCAACACCGCCGCCTCGCTCGCGCGGCGTGAAGGCGTGCCCTCCGGCTCGGTCTTCCGGGATTTCGACGGCGACGGTCAGGACCCGGCCATGCAACGGCGGCTCCTCGATCGCGTGGCGATGCGGGCGAGCCAGGACGGCGCGGTGATCGCGCTCGGACGGCTCAGGGCCGATACGGTCTCCGCGCTGCTGCTCTGGGGTCTGCAGGACCGCGCGAACGAACTGGCGCTCGTGCCGGTCTCCGCGGTGATCTCGGCTGAGGAATAAGGCTCAGGCGCGGGCCCAGTTCTTGAGCGTCGCGCCCAGATCGCCGTATCCCGTTGCGCGCCGCTCGAAGGCAAGACCAAGCCGGTCCGCGCAGGCCCGCGCCGTTTCGGTCAAGTCCGGATCGTCCGTCTGCGCGAGATAGACAAGTTTCTCGTAATGGCCGAAATACATCTCGAGCAGCTCCGGATGCCGGTCGAGGCCGAGCGGCTTCCAGACGAAGGCATCGAATTGCCGCGCAAGAAAATCGGTGAGGTAGAAGGCGGTGATCTCGTCCCGCGTCGCGAATTCTGCGTTGCCTTCGAAGAAGCTGTAGCAATGCGGGCCGGGCACCATCTCGACGCCCATCTCGGCGCAAGCGGTCTCAAGCTGCCCGCCGGTGCCGCAATCGCCGTAGACCACGAAGATGCGCGCATAGTCGGACTCCGCTTTCGCGACGGCTTCGCGGACGGCTGGAGTTATCTTTTCGGGGTGATTGTGAAGGATCGCCGGAAGGCAGCGCAGATCCATGTGATCCCAGCCGTTCCGGGCCTTGAGATCGAGTATTTCCCGCGCAAGCGCCCCGCAGGCGATAAGAAGGACACGGCCTCCCGAGGCCGTGTCGAACCCTTCATCGCGCAGTTGCGTGTCGTCAGGTGTGGCTGTCGTCAAAGGGCACATGGCCCAGCCCCCAACGCAGGGCCAAGACGAGGACGATCAGGACCGGCATCACGGCGAGCAGTCCGAAGGCGCTCATCGCCCAAACGGTCAGCGCCGCGGCGGCAATGACCAGCAGGATGGTGAGTGCGAAGGATGTCACAGGCATGATTGCTCCTTTCCCTGCCAACAATATGGGCCGCATATGCGGAAAGGAAAAGCCCCCACCTTGATGGCAGGGGCTTTATGCGACTGAAGGTCACTTTAAGATCAGCCGACCGCGCGCTGGTTGTGGCGGCGCTGGATGAACTCCTTCGCCATGTCCACCGCGACGGCCGCATCGCGGCAATATCCGTCGGCCCCAATGGCCTGCCCGAATTCCTCGTTGAGCGGCGCACCGCCGACGAGAACGATGTAGTCGTCGCGGATGCCCTGTTCCTTCATCGTGTCGATCACGACCTTCATGTAAGGCATCGTGGTGGTCAGCAGTGCCGACATGCCGAGGATGTCCGGCTGTTCCCGCTCGAGCGCCTCGAGATATTCCTCGACGGGGTTGTTGATGCCGAGATCGACCACTTCGAAGCCCGCGCCTTCCATCATCATGGAAACGAGGTTCTTGCCGATATCGTGGATGTCGCCCTTCACGGTGCCGATCACCATCTTGCCCATCTTGGGCGCGCCGGTTTCGGCGAGGAGCGGCTTCAGGATCGCCATCCCGGCCTTCATCGCGTTCGCCGCGAGCAGCACTTCGGGCACGAAGAGGATGCCGTCCCGGAAGTCCCGGCCGACAATGGTCATGCCTGCGACAAGCGCCTCGGTGAGAATACGGTAGGGCTCCCAGCCGCGCTCCAGCAGGATGTTGACGCCCTCCTCGATCTCTTCCTTGAGCCCGTCGTAAAGGTCGTCGTGCATCTGCGGCACAAGCTCTTCGTCGGGCAGTTCGGAGAGGATCAGATCGTCTTCTTCATCAGACATGGAGGTATCCTTTGCCTTCGGGCGCCGCGAACGCGGCACCGCATTGATGGCGAGCTATGTGGCTTTTCGCCACGTAACAATCGCCAGATTGCGACATGGTTCGATCCACGACCGACGCGGCTTTCATGCCTGTGTCGCTCGAATCCGTGTCGAGGTTGAAAGTGTTCCCGTTCCGTTCTAATTTTTCGTTATGGGACGTTTCGAAACCGATATCGAGGCCGATGCGCGACGAGGCCGCGGAGCCGCCAGCCGGGATACCGGCCGGTTCGAGCGGCTGTCGCGCGCAGATTCGCATGATGGCTGGGACATCGCCGAAGAGGTGCGCCAGTTCCGCACCGAGGTTTCGGAGGAAAGCCCCCGCAGCCTTATCAACTACGTCCGCTCGCCCGACATTCCGTTCGACCGGAGTATCAATCCCTACCGCGGCTGCGAGCATGGCTGCATCTACTGTTTTGCGCGCCCAAGCCACGCTTATCTCGGGCTGTCGCCCGGTCTCGACTTCGAAACCCGGCTCGTCGCCCGACCGGGTGCGCCAGAGGTTCTCGACCGAGAGTTGCGCGCCAAGTCCTACAAGGTCGCGCCCATCGCCATCGGCACGAATACCGATCCCTATCAGCCGATCGAGAAAGAACGCGGGATCATGCGCGCCTGCCTCGAGGTGCTGCGCGCCCACCGCCATCCGGTCGCCATCGTCACCAAGGGCACGCTGATCGAGCGAGACATCGACATCCTGTCGGACATGGCGTCGGAAGGACTGGCGCGGGTCGGCATCTCGGTGACGACGCTCGACCGCGATCTCGCGCGCCGGATGGAGCCGCGGGTGCCGGCTCCAGCGCGTCGCCTGCACGCTATCCGCCGACTGACGCAGGCGGGCATTCCCGTGCGCCTCATGGTTTCTCCGGTCGTGCCCGCGCTGACCGATCCCGAGATCGAGCGTATTCTCGAAGCAGGGGCGGAGGCTGGTGCGGATGCGGCGAGCTGGATCATGCTGCGCCTGCCGCACGAAGTGGCGCCGCTCTGGCAGGACTGGCTCGAGGTGCATTACCCGGACAGCGCCGCCCGCGTGATGGCGCGCCTGCGCGAGATGCACGGCGGAAAGGTCTATTCGTCCACATGGCACAAGCGCATGCGCGGCGAGGGGCATTACGCCGAAATCATCGCGCGCCGCTTCAAGCTCGCGGCACGTCTCCACGGCCTCGACCGGCCGACCCAGCCGCTGCGGACCGATCTTTTCGCTCCGCCGCCGCGCGCGGGGGATCAATTGTCGTTGTTCTAGCCTCATCAGCCCCGGCGGCGGCGACGTCCGGTGCTCCGGCGCGGCTCGCCGTCTCCCTCTCCAGTGCCGTCGCTATCCGAGGAAAAGCCGCCGATCTTCTCGGCGATCTCTTCAAGGCTCGGGCGCTCGCCGCGTGGACGCGTTTCCAGCGCCTCGCGCATGTGGCGCAGATGGTCGGGCATGGTGCCGCAGCACCCGCCGATGATCGTGGCACCCGCATCGCGTGCCATGACCGCGTAATCGGCCATCAGCTCGGGCGTGCCGTCGTAGTGGATGTGGCCGTCGACGAAGCGCGGGATCCCTGCATTGCCCTTGGCGATGACCGGCCGCTCGGGTCCTGCGGCGGAGAAGCCGAGCACGGTCCGCAAAAGATCCGATGCGCCGACACCGCAATTGGCGCCGAAGGCGAGGGGCGGGTTTGGCAGACCCTCGACGAGCGTGACCATGTCCTGCGAGGTCAGTCCCATCATAGTGCGCCCCGCCGTGTCGAAGCTCATCGTGCCGCACCAGGGCATGCCAGCGAGCGCGAAGGCCTCGGCGGCGGCCTTGAACTCCTCGGGCGCGCTGATCGTCTCCACCCAGAGCACGTCGGCGCCGCCCTCCTTCAGACCTTCGGCCTGTTCGTGGAACATCTCGACCGCGCTTTCGTGCGAAAGACTGCCGACCGGCTGCATGATCTCGCCCGTCGGTCCGACCGAGCCCGCGACGACGACCGGACGCCCGGCCTTGTCCGCGACCTCTCGGGCCAGCTCCGCCGCGATGCGCGAGAATTCCCGCGCGCGATCCTGTGCGTCGTGCAGCTTCAGACGTGATGCGTTCGCGCCGAAGGAATTGGTGAGAAACAGGTCCGATCCCGCATCGACCGCGCCCTGGTAAAGCGCGCGGATCTTGTCCGGCTCGTCGATGTTCCAGAATTCCGGCGCATCCCCGGAAGAGAGCCCCATGTTGAACAGGTTCGTGCCGGTCGCCCCGTCGGCGAGAAGCCAGTCGCGGTCCTGCAGAAGGGCGGAGAGTGCGTCGGACATGAATGCGGATCCTTTGGTCGCGCGAAATCTATGGCGCGCTGATGCCCCATCCGCCGAGGTGACGCAAATTCATAATGTTCAAGACGATTATGAGGCCGGGCCCGGGCGGCCTTGCCCCTTTTAACCGTGATCCGGTTCAGTTCTCTTCGACGAGCTGCGCCTTGGCCTGGGCCAGACATTCGGCCATCTTCGCGCGAATCTCGTCGGGGTTCGATTTGTCGCCAAGATCGCCCGCGACCTTCCGAACGACATCCTCGTGACCTGCTTCCTCGAAATCTGCCTTCACGACCTCGCGGGCATAGGCGTCCGCTTCGTCGCCCGACAGGCCCAGCTTTTCCGCCGCCCAGAGGCCGAGCAGCTTGTTGCGTCGCGCCTCGGCGCGAAACTTCATCTCCTCGTCATGGGCGAACTTGTTTTCAAACGCGTTCTCGCGATCGTTGAACGTGGTCATCTCGTGTCCCTTCGCAGTGCCAGATCTCGCGCAGACGGTAGGCAAGCGCGCCCGCCGCCGCAAGCGCCGGCTGCGCTGCTGCTTGCGGGATTACGGCCCTTGGACTAAAGGTCGCGCATTACGCGCGGGGCGCTTGCCCGGCGCGATTCCTGTTTTTGGGAAAGGGGCCAGATGGCACGCCGCAAGAAGATCTACGAGGGCAAGGCGAAGGTTCTGTACGAAGGGCCGCGTCCGGGCACGATCGTGCAGTATTTCAAGGACGACGCCACCGCCTTCAACGCCGAGAAGAAGGACGTGATCGACGGCAAGGGCGTTCTGAACAACCGGCTGTCGGAATTCTTCATGACCGGCCTCAACCAGATCGGCGTGCCCACCCATTTCATCGAGCGGATCAACATGCGCGAGCAGCTCGTGCGCTCCTGCGAGATCATCCCGCTCGAGGTGGTGGTGCGGAACGTCGCGGCCGGCTCCATGTCGAAGCGGCTCGGCATCGAGGAAGGCACCCAGCTTTCGCGCCCGATTGTAGAGTATTACTACAAGGACGACGCGCTCGGCGATCCGCTCGTCACCGAAGAACACATCGCGGCGTTCGGCTGGGCCAGCCAGCAGGACATGGACGACATCCTGAGCCTCGCGCTCCGCGTCAACGACTTCATGTCGGGTGTCATGCTCGCCGTCGGCATCAAGCTTGTCGACTTCAAGATCGAGATCGGCCGCGTGTTCGAGGGCGACTTCCAGCGTCTCGTCGTCGCCGACGAGATCTCGCCCGACAGCTGCCGGCTTTGGGACATGGAAACGGGTCAGAAGCTCGACAAGGACGTGTTCCGCCGCGATCTCGGCAACCTGGCCGACGCCTATACCGAAGTGGCGCGCCGGCTTGGCGTGATGCCGAAGAACCAGGGCGTGACCAAGCCGACGCTCATCAACTAGGGAAGGGCCTGGTCGGCCTTTCAGAACGCACGACGCAACGCCGCGCAGGGCGCGGCCGAAGGAGACAGGCGATGAAGGCACGGGTGCACGTGATGTTGAAAGAGGGCGTTCTCGACCCTCAGGGCGAGGCGGTGCGTCACGCGCTTGGCTCGCTCGGATTCGACGGGGTCGAGGGCGTGCGCCAGGGCAAGGTCATCGAGCTCGATCTCGCGGACGGCACCTCCGAGGCGCGGATCGGCGAGATGTGCGAGAAGCTCCTCGCCAACACCGTGATCGAAAGCTACCGGATCGAGGTGCTGTGATGCGCGCCGCGGTCCTCGTCTTTCCCGGCTCCAACTGTGATCGCGATCTCGCCACGGCCTTTCGCGCGGCGGGGTTCAAGACCGACATGGTCTGGCACAAGGACACGAGCCTGCCGGACGGCGTGGACATCGTCGGCGTGCCGGGCGGGTTCTCTTACGGGGACTACCTCCGCTGCGGAGCCATCGCCGCCAATTCCCCGATCTGCCGGGCGCTCGCGGCCCATGCCGAGCGGGGCGGTTTCGTCTTCGGCCCCTGCAACGGCTTCCAGATCCTGACCGAGACCGGCCTTCTGCCAGGAGCGCTTCTGCGGAATGCCGGGCTGAAATACATCTGCCGGACCGTGCCGTTGATCGTGGCAGAGCAGGACAGCGTCTTTACCCGTGGTTATGCGCCCGGCGAGGAGATCCGCATCCCGATCGCACATCACGACGGCAATTACTTTGCCGATACCGACACGCTCGACCGCCTCGAGGGCGAAGGGCTGGTGGCGTTCCGCTATGCCGAGAACCCCAACGGCTCGCAACGTGACATCGCGGGCATTCTCTCGCCCAATCACCGGGTGCTCGGCATGATGCCGCATCCCGAACGCGCGGCCGATGCCGGGCATGGCGGCACCGACGGTCAGCGTCTTTTCGCGCATCTGACAGAGGCTCTGGCCGCTGCCTGACTTGTGGCGCGCTGGTGCGAGCCGTAAGTTGGACCAATGACGGAGACGTCCCAGGATACCGAAGGCCGGGCAGGCCCGCTGTCGTGGCGCGTGCGCGTCGCGCTTCTGGGGCTGTTCGCCGCGGCGGTGGCGACGATCTGGGTGACGAATTCGCTCCTGACCGACCGGTTCACCGAAACCACCCGCAACCGCGCCGAGCTGCGCCTCGCGCTCTACAGCGGCAACCTTCTCAGCGAGCTTCGGCGCAACTCGATCGTGCCTCAGCTCCTGGCCCGTGACCCCGCGCTTATCAATGCGCTCAATACAGGCGATTTCAGCCAGTCGACGCAGCGCCTGATCTCCTTCGTCGAGGAGATCGGTGCGGCCTCGCTGATGCTGCTCGACAGTCAAGGGCGCACGGTCGCGGCCACGGATCGCAACCGGCTTGGCGAGACCCATCGCAACGCCGCCTATTTCGTCGAGGCGCAGCGCTCGTCATCGACCGTCTTCAACGCGATCCGCAACGAGGTCTCAAGCTACACCTTCACCTATTCCCGCCGGATCGAGAGCCGGGGCGCGGTGATCGGGGTGATCGTCGTCGAGGCTGACCTGGCGAAGTTCGAGCGGTCCTGGGCGGGGATTTCGGACGCGGTGCTGGTGACGGACAGTGAAGGCAACATCATCCTGGCCACGGAACCGAAGTGGAGGGGCCTCAGCATCAGCGAGGCGCTGGCACGCCAGCCTGCCGACAGCGCCATCGAACGCGCGATCCAGGCCACCACCGATTGGACTGCCCTTCCGGCGGACGCCTATGTGGGCGGGCAGGCGGTGATGCGGATCGACGGGCGCATTCCGTTTCGCGGCTGGTCCATCACCTCCTTCACCACCTACCAGAGCGTGCGCGAACGGGTGAACGCGGTCCTCGCGCTCGAGATCATGGGCTTCGCGATTCTTGCCGCGCTCGCTTTCTACGCGCTCTCACGCAAGACCGCGCTCAGGATGGCGCTCTTCCAGCGCGAGAGCCGAGAGCTGCGGCAGCTCAACGTGCGTCTTCAGCGCGAGATCGCCGAGCGGGAGCGTGTGCAGGAGAACCTCGCCGTGGCCGAGCAGACGCTCGCCCAGAGCTCCAAGCTCGCCGCGCTTGGCGAGATGTCCGCCGCCGTGAGCCATGAGCTCAACCAGCCGCTCGCGGCGATGCGGACCTATCTTGCCGGTGCGCGGCTTCTGCTGCGCCGCAACCGGCCGGACGAGGCGCTGACGGCCTTCCACCGGATTGATGACCTGATCGAGCGGATGGGTGCGATCACGCGCCAGCTCAAATCCTATGCCCGCAAAGGGCAGGCGGAATTCTCGCCTGTCGACATGGGGGAGGCGGTCAATTCCGCCCTCTCCATGATGGAGCCGCAGCTCAAGGCGCGGCAGGTCCGCATCAGCCGCATCCTGCCCGAAGGCGAGGTCCGCGTTATGGGCGACCGGATGCGGATCGAGCAGGTCCTCATCAATCTCATCCGCAACGCTCTCGATGCGACCAAGACCGTTCGCAACCCGGAGATCGAGATCCTCTTGGCGCGTGGCGAGACGGCGACCCTTACCGTGCGCGACAACGGTCACGGGATCGAGGATCTCGATGCCCTGTTCGAACCATTCTACACGACCAAACAGCCAGGCGACGGCACCGGGCTCGGACTTGCGATCTCCTCGGGGATCGTCAGCGACCTCGGTGGACGCCTGACAGCACGGAACGCCGAGGGCGGCGGGGCCGTTTTCGAAATGCAACTGCCGATCATGGCGGAAGATACTCAAGCCGCGGAATAGAACAACAATGGCACAGGCTATGAAAATCGCGATCGTCGACGACGAAAAGGACATGCGGCAGTCGATCAGCCAATGGCTGGCACTGTCGGGCTACGATACCGAAAGCTTCGGCAGTGCCGAAGACGCGCTGAAGACGCTCGGCGCGAATTATCCCGGTATCGTCATCACGGACATCAAGATGCCGGGGATGGACGGGATCCAGCTTCTCAAAAAGCTCATGGGTCTCGACAGCGCGTTGCCGGTCATCATGATCACCGGCCACGGCGATGTTCCGATGGCGGTCGAGGCGATGCGGATCGGTGCGTTCGACTTTCTCGAAAAGCCGTTCAATCCCGACCGTATGTCCGAGCTTGCCAAGAAGGCGACCGCGGCGCGGCGGCTGACGCTCGACAACCGGCAACTCCGTAAGGAGCTGTCCGATGGCGGGCAGATCATGCAGAAGCTCATCGGTCAGTCGCCTGCGATGGAGCGGCTGCGCGAAGACATCCTCGATCTCGGCCAGGCCGATGGGCACGTGCTGATCGAAGGCGAGACGGGCACCGGCAAGACGCTGGTCGCCCATGCGCTGCACGCCGTGGGGAGCCGGGCGGGCAAGCGTTTCGTGCTTCTGCCTTGCGCGGCGATGGACGAGGCGGCGCTGATGAAGCGGCTCTTCGGCCCGATGGATCCCGATGACAGCCGCCTTCCGGCCATCGAGGAAGCGCGGGGCGGCACGCTTGTTCTCGAGGATATCGAAAGCCTGACGGACGGCGCGCAGGCGCGGCTTTTGTCGGTCATCAATGACCAGGGCAATCCGCCGGAGACGCGGATTGTGGCGATCTGCAACCTTCAGGACGAGGGCAAGACCTGCGAGACGGCGCTGCGCTCGGATCTCTTTTATCGATTGGCGGCGCTGCGGATCACCGTGCCGCCGCTCCGCCAGCGGGGAGAGGACATCCTTACGCTTTTCACGCGGCTGTCCGAGCAATATGCGGATGAGTATGGCTGCGATGCCCCTCAGGTCTCCGCCCAGGAAGCCGCGCAGCTCTTGCAGGCGCCGTGGCCGGGAAACGTGCGTCAGCTCATCAACCTCGCCGAGCGCGCGGTCCTGCAATCGCGGCGCGGGACGGGCACCATCGCCTCGCTCCTGATGAACGATCACGAGGACATGCAGCCGGTCATGACCACCGAGGGCAAGCCGCTCAAGGAATACGTGGAAGCCTTCGAGCGGATGCTCATCGATAACACGATGCGGCGTCACAAAGGGTCGATCTCGAGCGTTATGGACGAGCTCTGCCTGCCGCGCCGGACGCTGAACGAGAAGATGGCGAAGTACGGCCTTCAGCGGTCGGATTATCTGGACTGAGGCATCGACGCCTCGCTCGAGCGCCTGCCCGCCCCACCGGGCAGGCGCTCCTTTCGTCACTCACTCAGGCAGCTACCTCCGGTGCCGCGCGCATCAGCATCCCGTAAAGATCCCTCGGATCGTCCGGATCCGCCAGAAGATCGAGCGGCGTGAAAAAGCGCGTCCCCTCGATCGCGTTCCGCACGAAGCGCAGCGCCGAGAAATCCTCGATCGCGAAACCGACGCTGTCGAAGAGCGTGACCTGCGCCTCCGACGTTCGCCCTTCGGCATTGCCAGCCATGACCTGCCAAAGCTCCGTCACCGGATGATCGGGATCGAGCTGCTGGATTTCGCCTTCGATCCGGGTCTGCTCGGGATATTCCACGAAGATCGACGCGCGTTGAAGGATACCCGGCGCAAGCTCCGTCTTGCCGGGGCAGTCGCCGCCGATCGCGTTCACATGCACGCCGCTGCCCACCATGTTGTCCGACAGGATCGTGGCATATTGCTTGTCCGCGGTGCAGGTCGTCAGGATGTCTGCGCCTTCGATGGCCGCTTCCGCACTCTCGCACGGCACAACGCGCAGACCGCTGCCCGCGAGGTTCCGCGCGCATTTCGCCGTCGCGGCGGGGTCGATATCGTAAAGCCTAACTTCCTCGAGCCCGACCATCGCCTTCATCGCAAGGCTCTGGAACTCGGCCTGAGCGCCGTTACCGATCATCGCCATCACCCTTGCATCTTTTGGTGCGAGGTACTTGGCAGCCACGCCCGACATCGCCGCCGTGCGGAGCGCGGTGAGGAGCGTCATCTCGGTCAGAAGCTTCGGATACCCGGTATAGACATCCGCCAGAAGACCGAAGGCCGTCACGGTTTGCAGCCCTTCGCTGGTGTTCTTGGGATGCCCGTTCACGTATTTGAACCCGTACATCTCGCCATCCGAGGTCGGCATCAGCTCGATCACGCCAACATCGCTGTGGGAGGCGACACGCGGGGTCTTGTCGAAGCTTTCCCAGCGAAGGAAATCCTCTTCGATATGCGCGGCGAGCCCGCGCAGCGTCGCCTCGATGCCCAGGTGATGGACGAGCCCCATCATGTGATCGACGGAGACGAATGGCACGAGGGCCTTGTCGGAGGGTAGGGTCATGAGGGGCCTCACAGCATGCGTTGAGTGGGACGGTCGAAGACGCGGCGGCCGAGCGCGGAGGCGGCAAGATCGACCATGAGCTGCGCGGTGCGCCCGCGCTCATCGAGCATTGGGTTAAGCTCGACCAGGTCGAGCGACGTCATCAGGCCGCTGTCATGGATCATCTCCATCGCCAGATGCCCCTCGCGCACGGGCGCGCCGCCGGGCACGGTCGTGCCTACCGCCGGGGCGACCGAGGGATCGAGAAAATCGACGTCGAGCGAGACATGCAGCGCCCCGCCGGCTTCCGCGACGCGGTTCAGGAAAGCCGCAAGCGGTTTGCGGATGCCGTCTTCATCGATGTCGCGCATATCGGCCCTGGTGACCCCGGCCGCGTCGATGGCATCACGCTCCGGCCCGTCGACGGAGCGCAGGCCGATAATGCAGACATTCTCGGGCGCAACCGGAGCCATGACTTCAGGAAAGCCCTCGAACCCATCGCGCCCCGTTGCATAGGCTAGGGGGGTGCCATGCAGGTTGCCGCTTTCGGTCGTCTCCAGCGTGTGAAAATCCGCATGGGCGTCGAGCCAGAGCACGAATTGCGGCCGTCCCTCACGCGCCGCGTGCGCGGCGACGCCCGGCACCGTCCCGAGCGAGAGCGCATGGTCGCCGCCCATGAAGATCGGCAGACCGCGCGTCATGGCCGCCTCGGCCTCTCGCATCAGCGCCTGCGTCCAGCCGACCGTTTCGGGCAGGGAATAGAGATGCGGATGCGCCGGCAGGTCCACAGCTTCGGGCGTGAGGTTGCCGAGATCGACCACGTCGTGACCGAGATCCCGCAGCGCGCCGGGCAGCCGCGCGGAGCGGTAGGCATCCGGTCCCATCAGGCAGCCCGCGCCGCGTTTGCCGGAATCGACCGGTGCACCCAGAAGAAGGATCGTCTTCGCGCTCATGAAAGCCTCGCCTTGTTGGAAATTCTCTTGAAGTATGCGGCGATTTGCGAAGGATGAAAGCGATCAAAGTGAACGATCTGAGAGATAAGTCTCCGAAACGGATCTGAAAGCCGCCGAAATGGATGCGACCGACCGCGATATTCTCGCCGCCTTGCGCCGCGATGCGCGTATTTCCTTTTCAGACCTTGCCGCCGCGCTCGGGCTCTCGCGCACGACCGTGCGCGCGCGCGTCGAGCGGATGCGGGAAGACGGCCGTATCCTCGGCTTTACCGTGGTCTTGAAAGAGGACGCCGCGCGCGATCCCGTGCGCGCGCTCATGATGATCGGGATCGAGGGGCGTGGGACCGACCGCGTACTCCGTCAGCTCGGCGGCCTGCCCGAAGTGCGCGGGCTGCATTCCACCAATGGCCGGTGGGACGTGATTGCCGAGCTTGGCACGCCGGATCTCGAGACGCTCGACGCCGTGCTCAATCGTATCCGCGCGGTGGACGGTGTTGCGACCTCGGAGACGTCGCTGCTCCTGTCGACCAAGCGCGGCTCGGGTGCTCAGCTTCGGCGGTAGGCGGCGATCCAGAGACCGGCGAGAACCAGCGAGGCGATCATGTTCCAGCTCGCCATAGAGAGCGTCAGGAATTCCCACGCGATCTCGTCGCAGCGCGTCACCGGCGCGTTCATGATCTGGTCCATGAGCGCATCGGTCGAAAGACCGTCGATGGAGCTCGAGGTACAGGTCGTCGGGCCTTCCCACCACCCGCGCTCGACGCCGGTATGGTAAAGACCGAGCCCCGCCGTGGTCAGCGCCGCGATCGCACCCACCAGCGCTACGGCACGGCTCTTGATGCCGATGGCGATGAGCCCGAGCACGATGGCCGCCACATGCGGGTAGCGCTGCCAATAGCAGAGTTTGCAGGGCGGCAGACCGCCCAGATACTGAAACCCGAGCGCCGCGATCAGAAGCGCGGCAGAACCTCCGGCGGCGAGGGCGATGAGCATGTTCCGTGTCATACGAACCGCAGAACCATGAAGCCGCCGATGAGCGCAACGCAGAAAAGCGTGAAGACGAGACCAAGCCGCCGCTCGATGAAATCGCGGATCGGATCGCCGAAGGCGTAGAGCAGCCCCGCCACGATGAAGAACCGCGCCGCCCGGGCAATGATCGCGGAAAGGATGAAGGGCACGATCGGCATCGCGGTCCATCCCGACATGATTGTGATGACCTTGAACGGGAAGGGCGTCAGGCCCGCGAACAGCACCGCCCAGACGCCGTATTCGTTGAACTTGGCGTTGAACGCCGCCATCGAGTCGCCCTTGCCGAGCGCTTCGAGCACCGGCGCGCCGATACTGTCGTAGAAGAACGCGCCGATCACATAGCCCAGCCCCGCACCCGCGACCGACGACACCGTGGCGATGAGCGCGATCAACCAGGCCCGGCGCGGCGCGGCGAGAATCATGGGGATCATCATCACGTCCGGCGGGATCGGAAAGACCGAGCTTTCGATGAAGGCGACAAAGGCCAGCAGCCACAGCGCGTGGGGATGCTCGGCCAGCGCCAATGTCTTGTCATAGGTCTTTCGGAGCATTCGGGGTCCCTCGGCTTCGCCGCCTCTGAGCATGGGCAAGCGCCGGGGTCAAGAACAGGCAAGATCGCATCTGGACGCGCGCGATGCCGGAAGGTAGAGCAGGACCGGGCCCAAGTGGCGGAATGGTAGACGCAGGGGATTCAAAATCCCCCGGTCGAAAGATCGTGTCGGTTCGAGTCCGACCTTGGGCACCAATCATTTCGTCGAGCTTTATCGCTGCAGCAAGCGTAGATCGCTCAGGTGACGGGCGCGTCATGGTCAATCGCGGCGGTGCCCGGTTTCGCCGAGGATATCAGCGTAACCAGCCGCTCGGAGCTCAAATTGACCTTGGTCCTGCGCCCCGGTACTTCCCTTCAGCGGGCGTTCATCCGAAATTGGCAGCCTCGCCACAGCACAGTGCAAGGAGCCCGATTTGGACGGATTGGCGACAGGACAATGCCTGTGCGGCGCGGTGAGCTTCCGCGTAACGGGCGAATTCGAGAGCTTCTTCCTCTGTCACTGCTCGCGCTGCCGAAAGGATAGCGGCTCGGCCCATGCGGCAAATCTGTTTTCATCCACGGCGCAGCTCGCGTGGCTGTCGGGAGAAGACGCGGTCAGCGAGTTCAGGCTGCCGGGGTCCCGGCACGTGAAATGTTTCTGCTCCAATTGCGGATCGGCGCTGCCCGTCGCTCCCGCGGATGAAGGTCTGCTCCTCGTTCCTGCGGGCTCTTTGGACAGCCCGATCCCGATACGGCCGGACGCGCATATTTTCGTCTCTGACCGCGCGGATTGGGACGACGACCTGGCCTCGCTTGCGAGGTTTGAAGGTCTTCCCGGTGCGGATGCCCGTTCCGGCGAGTGACCGGGCGAGCTGAAGCCGCTGCACCGTCTCCGGAAGAGTTGCGCCTTCGGTTATGACCGCGAAGCCTCGCCAATCAACGGGATTTCGAAGCGAAACGTCGTCGTTCCGTTCCCGCTCATCACCGACAGGCTGCCATTATGCGCCCGCGCGATCGAGGATGCGATATGGAGGCCGAGACCGAGCCCCGTGCTTCCGATCTCGGAGCCGCGACGAAAAGGTTGGAACAGGACGTCTTGAACGCTTGGCGGGATCGCGTCGCCCTCGTTGACGACATCGATGGCGAGTCCCGATTGCCGATACTCGGCAGCGATCCTCACAGGTGCATCGGTCCGGCCATAGCTGATCGCGTTCGATACGAGATTGGAGATGGCTTGCGCGACGCGGGCCGGATCGCAGCTGACGGGGCGCGACAGGTCGAGATCGACTATGATCTCTTTCTCCGGGGCCGCAGCGCGCACTTCGGCGACGACATGCTCCACGGCATCTTGCAGCGCCGCGTCGGGTGTCGCCACGACGGTGATACCGGCCCCGAGACGAGACTTTGCATGGAGCATCAGGTTGTCGATCATCTCGTTCATCCGGTAGAGCGAGGCGCGCATCAGAACGAGGTAGTCGCGGCCGCGCTCGGTCAGCGGCTCCTTTGCCACCTGCCGGAGTCCCGACAGCAAGGCCGCAATGGGGTTACGCAGATCGTGACCGAGGATCGCCACGAACTCTTCCTGTGCCTGCTGCATGCGGCGTTCGTGTTCGACCAGCATCTCTTGCGCCTCGAGCCGTTCCTCGGTCTCGAGACTACGACCGATCAGGTCTGCGAACATCTGGAGCATCGCGACCGAACGAGGATTGTCGACGTCCTTCGGGTCGGTATCGATCGCACAGAGCGTCCCGAAAAAGCTGCCGTCGCTGCGGAAGATCGGAGCCGATGCGTAGCTGACGATGCCGAAGGCCGCGGCGATCGGATGCCCTTTGTAGACTGCATCGGTCGTGGCGTTGCCGAAGACGACCATCTCGGAGGTGTCGCGGACCGTCTGGCAGAAGGTCGATTCGATGGGGATTTCGTCTCCGGCTGCGATACCGAACTTGACCTCGTCGACGGTTCGGCAGGCCACCCACCTGTCGGCGGTCACGCGTGCAACTCCGGCGAACCGCATATTCGTGGCCAGCATCACCGTATCGAGGATCGTTCCGATCATATTGCTGCTTGCAAGCAACTCGATATCGGCTTGGAAGTCGTGCGCGCCCGCGAGAAATGTCGCGTGGTCCTGCATCTTGGTCGTCGAGGTCTGCGCGCTCATCAACTACGCCTACAAAAACTCAAAAAAGACAGCCGTGCGTCGGGCGGAAAGACACGAACGCGTTATACACGAAAACGCGCGCGGAACAGAGAACCTTTAATGTCTGATTACGCAATGGAAAGGTGCCAATCTGCGGAAGGGATGAGGCTTGCGTCGTCGTTAGGCGACGTTTCGGCGCGGTTTTGCTGCCATTTCTCCGAAGGGTCGGGGCGCTTGGACCTGGCTCAAATGATGGCTCGCCGGACCTTGGCGGAGACCCATTCGCTTACGACGACCGTGCCGAGGATCAACAAGAGGATCACCGTGACCTGCGGCCAGGCGAGGACGTTGAGCGAGGCTTGCAGCTTCAGCCCGATACCGCCCGCTCCGACGAGACCGAGGATCGTGCTTTCCCGGATGTTGATGTCCCATCGGAAGACGGAGATCCCCCAGAAGGCCGGCATGATCTGCGGCACGATCCCGTAGCTCAGCACCTGCGTGGCACTGGCGCCGGTGGCTTCGACGGCTTCGATCTGTCGCGCATCGGTCTCTTCGATCGCCTCGTAGAGCAGCTTGCCCACGAAACCGATGGAGCGGAGCGCGATCGCGACGATCCCCGCCAGAATCCCAGGTCCGATGATCGCGACGAGCAAGAGCGCCCAGATCAGCGAGTTGATGGAGCGCGAGGCCACGATGATGAAAAGCGCGATGGGCCGTAGGATCCGGGCCGAGGGCGTCGTATTGCGAGCCGCAAGGAAGGCCACCGGCACGGCCATGATGACGCCGGCAATGGTGCCGAGCGTCGCGATGTTGAGCGTGTCCCAAAGCGGAACCAGCAATTCCGGAAGGTAGGACAGACGCGGCGGCATCATGCGGCTGCCGATATCGGCGGCCTGCCGCGGCGCGTCCCAGACGAACGCCCAGATCGTGTTCGCGGTCATGAGCTGCCAGCACCAGACGAAAAGCGCGACAAGCGCGGCCCAGCCAGCCCGGAGAAACAGCCGTGCCTTCGGCGTGCGATGGGCCCATGTTTGACTGTAATGCGTGATCTCGGTCATTGCAGGAACTTCCGCAGGTAGCTGGAGCCGTATTCGGCCACCATCACGATGCCGATGATGATCAGGAGGATCGCGCCGGCGCTATCATATTCATAGCGGTCGATGGCGGTGTTGAGCGTCGCGCCGATCCCGCCTGCGCCGACGATCCCGATCACCGCGCTCTCGCGGAAGTTGATGTCGAGCCTGTAGAGCGAAAGGCCGATGAGGCGCGGCATGACCTGAGGCTGCACCGCGTAATTGACGAGCTGCCACCAGGACGCGCCGGTCGCGCGGACGGCCTCTGCCTGAGCCTCGTCGATCTCCTCGATATCGTCGGCCAGGAGTTTGGCGAGGAAGCCGATGGTGGCGAAGCTGAGGGTCAGGAACCCCGCGAATGGCCCGAAACCGAACATCGCCACGAGGAAGATCGCGATGATGATCTCTTGCAACGCGCGGCTGACGGCGATGATCGACCGGCAGATATAATAGATCCAGGCGGGCGCGAGGTTGCTTGCCGCGCCGATGCCGATGGGCACCGAGATCAGCACGCCGACCACCGTCGAGGTCAGCGTCATCGTCAGGCTCTCGATGAGGCCCCGGTAGATATCGCCCCAACGGCTCGTGAAATCAGGCTGCAGGAAGCCCATGACAAAGCGCTGCCCGCGTTCGAGCCCGATGGACACCCGTTCCCAATCGACCTCGATCGAGCCCACGGCGAGCACGAGGTAGACGAGGATGCCGATCTGCAGCGCAAGGCGCCAGCGCCGGTTCGTGACGATCTGGGGCGGTCGTCGCCAGGTGGTGGGGTAGCTCTGCTCGCTCATTTGGCCAGCGCCGCCATCCGGTCGCGAGCATCAGCCTCGGCGGCCGATTGTTCCTCGTCGCCCTTGCGCATCGCGTTCCAGTCTTCCTCGCCGTAGATCGTCGTCAGGACTGTCTCGGAGAGCTCCGAGGGCGGTCCGTCAAAGACCACTCGGCCCGCGCGCAGGCCGACGATGCGCTCCATGAATTGCTGCGCGAGCGGCACATCGTGGATATTGACGATGGCGGGCAGATTCCGCTCGGCGCAGATCTCGGTCAGCAGGCGCATGATCTGGCGCGAGGTCTTCGGATCGAGGCTCGCCGTCGGTTCGTCGACCAAGAGAAGCTCGGGCTCCTGCGCGAGTGCGCGGGCGATGCCGACCCGTTGCCGCTGACCGCCCGAAAGTGCGTCGGCGCGTTTGTCCGCCTGATGCATGAGACCCACGCGGTCGAGCAGGCGAAACGCCTCCTGCACGTCGCGCGGCGGATAGCGGCGCAGGAAGCTGCGCCAGAACGAGACATAGCCGAGCCGACCCGACAGCACGTTCTCCATCACCGTCAGCCGCTCGACGAGCGCGTATTCCTGGAAGATCATGCCGATGCGGCGGCGCTGACGGCGCAGCTCGGCCTTGCCGAGGCGAGCAAGGTCTACATCGCCCAAAAGGACTTTGCCGCCCGTGGGTTCCACCAGCCGGTTGATGCAGCGGATGAGCGTCGATTTGCCCGCGCCGGACGGGCCGATGAGGCCCACGATCTGACCTTTGGGGATCTCCAGCGTGACATCGCTCAGCGCGGCGTCGCCGGTCTTGTAGGTCTTGGACAGACCTTCGAGCTTCAGCATGAATTGACCTCGGTCGTGAAACGAATGCGGGCGGCGCGTGGCCACCCGCATCCATTGTTTGTAGTCGGGATCAGTTGCACTCGTACGAGACGCCGTTGGCCTCGTCGATCTGGCGGATCACGGCCCAGTCTTCCTGGAACGAGATCTCGATGAACTGGTCCTCACCGTTGCGGCCGAATTCCTCGGCGAGCGCGGTGCCTTCCCAATCGTAGCTGAAGAAGGCTTCGCGGATCGATTCCTGCAGCTCGGGCGTCAGGTTGTAGACCGTGCCGTAACCCGTCGTCGGGAAGGTCTGCGACTGGTAGACCACCTCGAGCTGGTCCTCGGTCACCACTTCGCGATCAAGCATGCGGCCCTTGACCGAGTTGGCGATCGACGCGGCGATGTAGTCCTGGTTCGCGACACCGAGGATCGAGCTGTCATGCGCGCCCGAGAAGGTGGCCTCGAAATCCTCTCCCGCGACCATGTCGAACTCGGACATCAGGATCGCCGAAGGCGCCTTGAAGCCGGAGTTGGAGGTCTCGGAGGTGAAGGCGATGGTCTCACCGCGCAGATCCTCGACTTCCGAGATGCCGGAGCCCGGATAGGTGATGATTTCCATCTCATAGCCGAAGGAGCCATCCTCGGCCGCCATCATCGCGAAGGGTCTGAAGCCCGCGCAAGCCACGGCCAGCGGGTTCGAGCCGGTGTTGAAACCCGCGACGTGAAGACGACCCGCGCGCATTGCCTCGATCTGTGCGGCGTTCGATTGCACCGGGAAGAACTGAACGTCCTTGCCGGTCACTTCGGACATGTGATCGAGAAAGCCCTGCCAGACCTCGGCATAGACGGCCGGGTCCTCGACGGGGGTGTAAGCGAAGATCAGCGTATCGGGATCGATCAGCTCGGATTCGTCGGTCGGGATATCCGCGATCAGGTCGCCGTCATTGTCGACATAGCGATCGCTGAGCGAGAATTCCGCGGAAGCCTGCGTGCCAGCGACGGCAGCCGCGGCTGCGGTGAGTGTGATGAGCGTCTTCATGTCATTCCCTGTTTTCTTGGCAGATGCGAGGCGGGTATGCGTCCCCTGATTCATCATCATGACGCTTTTGTAACGGTTTGACGACAACTGAAGTGCGTCCCGGCGGACGATGATGGGACACGAGCCTGCGCGCTCGGCCTGCATCGAAAAATCCAGTGCTTTTCCGAAAGCTGGGTTTCAGCGGAACTCGATCACGATCGAAAACTGGCGCTGCGCGCCCGGTGGCGGCGGCGGGAAGGGCGCGGCGCGGCGGATGATCTGAGCCGCGGCATTGTCGAGCGAGCCGGACCCCGAGCTTGCCGCGATGCCAAGCCCGGCAAGGCCGCCCGAAGCCGCCACGGTAAAGCTGACGCGCGTGCTTCCGCGCCGGTTCATCCGGGGCCGGCCGACGCGATTGATGCGCGCCATCACCTGGCCAGGATAGTTGCTCGCCGCGGCATTCCCCGATTGCTGTGCCGTGCCTTGGCGCGTGCCCTGCTGCCGGGCCTCTGCCTCGTTTTGACCGGCCGCGGCACCCTGACGGCTGCTTTGCGCGGCATTGCCTTGCGGGGGCTGGCGGTCCGGCGCTGGCTGCCGTTCCGCGCGTTGCGGGTCAGGCTCAGGCTCTGGCGGCTTGTGTTCTTCTTCGAATTCGGCGCTGCGCGGGGCAGGGCGGCGGGAGCGGATCGGGGCGGCGCTGTCAGGCTCGCCGGCCTGAAGCGTTTCGGTGACCTGCTCCGGCGCCTCGGGTGGGGCTGCGGCGTCCGGCGCGACGGGCGATACCGGTTCGGCATCGGGTTCGGCAGCGTCGAGCGGTTCGGGGTCCGCGCGTTCTGCGCGGTCCGGTGGCAGAGCAACGGAGCCGTCCGGGCGTTCGGGCAGGATCGCGGCCAATGCTTCCGGCGCGTCCGGGGGCGGTGCCGGTTCTGCTTGCTGGGGTTGTGTGGTTTCGGGTTGCTCGGCGGGGTCCGCCTCGACTTGCTCCGCCCGCTCAGGAGCGCTCGCGCCTGGGGTCGCGGACTGGTGTGCGGGCTCGGCGCTGTCCTCTGCCTCCTCGGCTTGCATGACGCCCTGAGACATATCGGCGAAACTGCCGGTGCGGGCCGTCTGCGACCCTTGGGCGCTCTCGATCTCGGCTCGCTCGTCGGTATGAAGCGCCACGGCGAGACCGGCATGGATTGCGCCCGCCGCAATCAGCGCGGCAAGTTTCGCGGTCTTCGAGGAGAGAACCTTGCTCGTCATTCGAGCCCCCGTTCCGTCACGACCAGCACCCGCGCCGCGCCGGCGGAGCGCAATTCGCCCGCGATACGCACCAGTGCCGAGGCGTCGAGGTTGCGGTCCGGCACGATCCGGATCGTCGGGCCATCCTCGCCGGGGCGCGTCTCTGCCTCGGAAAGCTCGAGATACGCGCCCGCCGAAACCACGTCGCGCCCGCGATAGCTCAGTCGTCCGTCGACATGGACCACCAGCGCGTCGGGCGGCGCGCGCCCTTCGAGATCCTGCGTTTCGACCAGCGTCACGTCGCCGTCGAGCGGCGCCGCGAGTGTCCCGGCCACCATGAAAAAGACGAGCATCAGGAACACGATGTTGATGAGCGCGATGGTCGGCTCGCGGGCCGCCCGCTTGGGCCTCGTTCTCATGTAGCCTCCATCACCGTCGGTGTGATGTTCGCCACGCCGCGGATCGCCACCAAGAGGTCGGTCAGACGCTGGGCTGTCACATCGTCGCGCAACGCCACGAGCAGAACGCGGGCCGTCTCCTCCGTCTCCGCGGTGAGTGCGTCGCTCAAGGTCTGGAGGGCGAGCACCTCGCCATTGAGACGGATATCCTCGGCTCCGAGTTGCAGAAAGAGCGGCGGGCTGTCGCTCGGCGCATCGGCGGCCTGGGCCGCTGCGGTCAGCTCGACCTCGGAGAATTTCGAGAAGGTCGAGGTCAGCATGAAAAACAGCAGCAAAAGGAAGATGACATCGATGAGCGACGTCATCGACAGCCGCCGCCTTGCCTTTGTCTTACGCATGAGCCGGGGCGAGCTCCGGCTCGGATGCGGAGCGTCCAGATCCCCGCGGCGCAAGAACGGTGTAGAGCGCACGGCCCGCGGTCACGCGCTCGTCGTCCATGCGCGCCTCGAACCAGCTTAGCGCCAATGCTGTCGGCATGGCGACGACGAGCCCGACGGCGGTGGTCAGAAGCGCCACCCAGATCCCGCCCGCGAGGATAGAGGGATCGACCTGTGCTCCGGCGTCCTGGAGTGCCTGGAACGCTTCGATCATGCCGAGCACGGTCCCGAAAAGGCCAAGAAGCGGGGCCAGCTGCGCGACGGAATCAAGGAACCGGAAGCCGCGCTCGAGGCGGGCGAAGCGGGTCTCGGCTTCGGCTTCCAGACGCTGGGCGGCGCCGGGTCCTGCGGAGAGCGCCATGTCGACGACCGGCGCAAGGTAGCTCGTCGACCGGTCCAGGGCGGCCCGCGCGCCTGCGCGGTCGCCGCGATCCCAGGAAGCGATGGCCTCCGACAATGCCTTGTGCCGTCCAACCCCCGCGCTGTTGAACTGCCAGAGCTTGTAGAGAACGACCGCCAGGGTCACCACGGACACCGCGATCAGGAGGAGCACGACCGGACCGCCAAGATCGGCGATGCGGAGGATGGCTTCGGCGATATTGGTCATCCGATCACCTCGATCCCTGCGCGGGTCTCGAGACGTAGATCGCTCGCACAAGCGGCGGGCCCCAGGGCTTCGGCCTCACAGGTCTCCGCGCCGTTGAAAAGCACCCGGCCGAGACCGTCGCAGGCGGTGCCCGAAATCACGAACTGCCGCACGCGCGGTCGTCCTGCGGGCAGCGTTCCGAAATCGAAAAGCGTGAGCCGGTCGACCTGACCTTCGGCATCGAAGAGCACGGTCTCGTAGACCGCCTGTGCGATATCGCTGCCATGTCCGTTGAGAACGACGAAGGACATCCTGCAGCTCTCGCCGTCCGTCTCCGCTGCGTTGAGCTCGATCGATACGCGAGGTCCAAGCTCTTCTTGTGCGACAGCCGGCAGGGCAAGGAGAGAAGCGCAAAGCGCTGATACAAGTGACGTGGGTTTGCTCATGTCCGGTCCCCATGGATTCGTGGCGAGGGTTACAGACATGCGTGGCTATCGAGCGTTGGCTGGCGCATGCGGATTGCTGCGGACTCCGATCATGTTTCCGCGTCGAGTGCAATAGTTGATAAAAACCATCAGAAAGGGGGCGCAGGTCGATATGCGCCCGGTGTTTGCCGTTGAGTCCGGGCAGGATCTCTGAAAGAGGTAAGGTTGAGTTAAACTATCAGGAATTCTTCTTTCGATGAGTTTCCGCCCCGCTGTGACATCGTTCCTGTCCGGGATCCGTCCCGCCGCGCCGCTTGTCTATGCTGCGTGGGATGCGGGCGTCGCAGATCTGTGGCGGGTGGAGATCGGTCGTGACGGGCAGGGCTCTTACACAGCGCGCGATCCGCGCTTCGTTGTCGTTCTCGACAGCGGCGACAGCCCGTTGCGCCTGTCAGGGGCGGGGCTCGACGCCGCGATGCCAGTGCGCGTGGCCTATGTTCCAGCGGGGGTTGCCGTACAGTCCCGCTTCGCACGGCCGGGCGCGCTCACCCATCTCGACCTGCATTTCAGTCGCGCGTGCCTCGAGCGCCGCCTCGGCGATGCCGGGCTCGATGCCGACGTGCTGACCTCGCGCGCGCTCGCACTTCCAGAGGCCCCGGAGGTCGAGGCAATTGCCGGGCTGATCGCGGAAGAAGTAAAGGGCGGCGACGCCTCGACACTGGTCTGTGATGCGCTGGCGACTGCGCTCGCCGGAAAGGTGTTCGCGGAGGCCGCGCCCCTGCTCGGCTCCGCAAGGCGGGGAGGGCTGACAGCCCGGCAACTCGCGGTCGTCGATCGGCTGATGCAGGACAACATGCACCGCCGGTTGATGGTCGCCGAGATGGCCGACGCGATCGGCCTGTCTGAAAGCCGGTTCGCTCATGCCTATCGCGAAAGCCGGGGCCAGACCCCTCATCGGGCCTTGCAGAAACTGCGCGTGCATCACGCGGAACAACTGCTCGAGGATCCCGCGCGCAGCATTGCCGATATCGCGATCGAGACCGGGTTCTCAGACCAGGCGCACCTGACGCGCGCTTTCTCCGCGATGACGGGCCGCACGCCCGGTGCGTGGCGCAGAGCGCGTCTGATCGGAAATTGACAGCAGGATTGCACAATTCCCGACAGTTTTAGTCAAGACGCTGGTGATCTGCCTCGCTAGGTGGCGGGTTCAATCCGCCACGGCCCGCTCCGAGACGGCCGACACCAATGTTCAAGGGGACAACCATGAGACCTCGCACCGACTCCGTGCGCCGTGCGCTTATTACGACGACCATTCTGACCGGGTGTGTCGTGCAACCGGCCTTCGCGCAGCAGGGAGAGGTCGATCTCGGGCAGATCACCTTCGAGGTGCAAGGTGCGGAGCCGGTGGGCAACGACGCCAATCCGAACACGCTCTCGGGTGTGAAGACCGCGACCGAGATCACCGCGGTGCCGCAATCGGTCAGCGTGGTCGGTCGCGAGGCCTTCGAGCGCGAGAACCCCAGCAAGGTCGACCAGGTCCTCCGCGACGTGTCCGGGGTTCAGTCTCAGCTCTACGGCTATGACAGCGACACCAACTGGTTCTACCTGCGCGGGTTCAACTCCTCGGATACCGGCGCGTTCATGGATGGGCTGTCGCTCTTTTCCTACGGCTTCGGCACATTCTACATCGATCCGTTTCTCCTCGACCGCGTGGAGGTGCTTAAGGGGCCGTCCTCGATGCTGTATGGCGCATCGAGCCCCGGCGGCGTGGTCAACTACGTCTCGAAACTGCCGGACGGCGACGAGGGCCGGTCCCTGACATTCGGCGCCGACAGCGAAGGGCGTGCCTGGCTGCAGGGCGAAGTCGCGGGCCTTGCGGGGCCGGACCTGTCCTATCGCTTCGGCGGAAAGCTGCAGCGGCAGGACGGGCATGGCATGTTCGAACCGGGCCTTGAGGGTGTCATCTATGGTGGCGGCACGAAGGCCTTCGCCGATGGCAGCAAGCTCACGCTGCACCTGAGCTACACCGACATGGACGAAGACCATGTCGGCGGTCAGTTCCTTCCCTATTTCGGAACCGAGAAGAAGGGCCCGTTCGGCTATTTCGACGAGTATTACAACGGCGGCGATCCCGATGAGGACGCATATGACCGCGAGCAGCTGATCGCCACGGGTATCTATCGCCGTGACGTGGCCGGCTGGCAGATGACCGACACGTTCCGTCTCGGCTATGCCGATCTCGAGGAGCTCTACGTCTATCCCAACGGCTTCACGAGCGGCCAGGTGCCGAGTGCGACGGCCGACGTGAACCGCTTCGTCTTCGCCCACGACAGCTACGCGACTATCGCCCAGAACGATCTGCGCTTCACACGGCAGATCGAGACGGGCGGCGCGACCCACGATCTCCTCGTCGGTCTCGACATGCGCCGCTACCGGCTCGACGAAGAGCAGTCGTTCGCGCTCGGCACGCCGCTCGATCCGGACGATCCGAGCTACGATGCCGATCAGCCCGAGGTCGGTGCGCCCTATATCGACGGCGTGCGGGTGCAGGATCAGGTCGGCCTTTACGCGCAGGATCAGATCCGGTGGGGCAGCGGCTGGATCGGTACGGTCAACGCGCGTTACGACAAGGTCTGGTCTTCCTTCGAGGACGAACTCGGCCCCGATCTCGACCGCGAAGACGAGGCGTTCACCTGGCGGCTGGCTTTGGCGCGGGAGTTCGGCACCGTCACGCCCTATGCCACGGTCGGTACGTATTTCAATCCGCAGGCTCTGAGCGCGGACTCGCGGGATGCGGAGCCCGAAGAGGGGCGCCAGATCGAGGTCGGCGTGAAGTGGCAGCCGAACCCCTCGTCGCTGGTGACGTTCTCTGCCTTCGACATCACCCGCGAGAACGTCTCGCAGTCCCTCGTCAACGGTGGCACCTTCGACAGCCGCACGCTTGGCGAGGTGCGCTCCCGCGGGATCGAGCTGGAAGCCGATTGGCAGGCCACCGAAGCGGTGCGGCTCAGCGCGGCCTACACCAATCTCGATGTCGAGATCGTGGATTTCGAAGCGGACCCTTCGATCGAGGGCAAGACCCCGCAATCGGTGATCGAGGAATTCGGCTCCGTGCAACTGGCCTACACGCCCTTGTCCTTCCCCGACCTGGAGCTGCGCGTCGGCGCGCGTTATCGCGGCGACAGCTGGGCGGACAACGCGAACACGCTCGACGTGGACGGCGCATGGCTTTTCGATGCCGGTGCGACATGGGATTTCGCGGAGGATTGGACCGCAGATCTGAACGTCACCAATATCGGCGATGAGCGGTACACGGCGAGCTGCCAGACCTCGTTCGGCACGTCCTCGTGCTGGCAGGGCGAAGGCCGGGTCGTCAGCCTCGGCGTCACCAGGTCGTTCTGAGGTCCACCGAAGCAGGGATCAGCCGAAGGAAGGGGCGCGCCGGGTCGGTACGCCCTTTTCAATATGCGCCCTGGGTCACGTTCCGCGTTGTCTGGGCCTTTCTCAGCGGACAATTCGTGCAAAGATCGCCCGCGACGGCGAGATAGCGGCAGCACCCGCCCCGGCGGGGGATCGCTCCGTCCTCGAGCTGCAGTTGGCGGTTGGAAAACGGCGCACCGTAGCTCTTGAGCACATCCTCAGCCCGCAAACGTTCGCCCTGAAGGATCCAGCCGAACGCCAGCCCATCGCCCGCGATACGCCAGAGCGCCCGCGGCGCGATCGGTCCGGCGAAGGCCAGCGCATTGACCGAGGGCGCAAAGAGGCGGGCAGCGGCAAAGCTCGCCGCCGGCGCGCTCGAACGGGGCCGGTTCGCAGGGGCCTCGCAGATCGGCGCGAAGGTCAGGCCATCCCTGGCGTCCGTTCCCGTGGTCAGGTGGAACGTCTCCGCGGGCACGTCGCTCAGTGACAGCCCCT
Source organism: Roseivivax sp. THAF30 (assembly GCF_009363575.1). Classification (NCBI taxonomy): domain Bacteria; kingdom Pseudomonadati; phylum Pseudomonadota; class Alphaproteobacteria; order Rhodobacterales; family Roseobacteraceae; genus Roseivivax; species Roseivivax sp. THAF30. The sequence goes on from NZ_CP045389.1 coordinate 1,646,134, forward strand.
GCGCGTCCCATCGCGTCAGCACCGGCGCAACGGCATGCGCCAGAACGTTCATGATCCACGCGGCGTGATCGCGCCGGGACATCCCGGGTAGCGCCTGCGCGTTGAGAGCGATCAGATCGTCGACCACGTGGCCGGTCGTCGCGAGGGTGAAGGCGATCGTCATTCGGTCTGCACCGGTCCTTCGCCCGCCATCGCCGCTTCCAAAGCCGGCACCAGCATGTCCAGCGCATAGGGCAGGCTCAAGAGAGAGGCATGGGAGAGCGCTCCGCTCAGAAGCGGACCGGCGAAGACTTCCCTGCCACCCCGCGTCGCGTTGAGAAACTCGCGGGTGACAAGCGCCTTGACCGGCGAGAAGTCACCGTCGGTCGAAATCCAGAGGATCACATCCGCGTCGATCACCGAGAGGGCTTCCTCGCTCAGCGTTACGGCGAAAGGATTGCCCGCGCCGGCCGCTTGGTCGATGGCTTTGGGCGTCTCGAAGCCGAGCTCGGCGAGAAGACGCGGGCGAATGTCGGCAGAGGTGTAGGCGCCCGGTGTGCCCGTCAGCGCATAGGCGACGCTCGCGGACTTGCCGTCCCAGCCGGGATGCGCCGCGGCGATCTCCGACACGTATTGCTCGATCTCCGCGATCTGCGCTTCGGCCCTGTCCGTCTTCCCGACCACTCGGCCCGCGATGCGGGCGCGCTCATCCCATGGCAGGTCGTAGTCGCCAACGCCTTCCGGCACCGCGACGACCGGAGCGATACGCGAGAGCTGTTCGTAATCGGCCTCGGTGATCCCGGACCAAAGCGCGAGGATCACGTCGGGATTGGAGGCGGCGACCGCTTCATAGTCGATCTCGCCGCGCAGGACGGTCGGCTCGGAGGTCAGTTCGGGCGCGGCCCAGGGCCAGAGCGGTCCCTCGAACGCGCCATACCAATAGCGCAGGGCGACAGGCTGGATGCCGAGCGCAAGAAGGTCATCGGCCCCGGAGAAATCGAGGCTCGCGACGCGGTCGGGCTCTGTCTCTATGACGGCCTGACCGAACTTGTGCTCGATCGTGAGTGGAAAGTCCTGCGCGACGGCCGGCAGCGCGGCGAGCATCGGGACGGCAATAAGGGCAGGGCGGATCATGAACTCTCCTTGCGGTGTTTTCGGAGCATGAGGAGCGCGAAGCAAGGCGCGCCGACCAGCGCCGTCACAAGCCCCGCGGGAACCTGGTTCGTCCCGAACGCGGCGCGTCCCGCGAGGTCGGCGGCGAGGGTCAGGCAGGCCCCGACGGCCCAGGACAAAGCGAGATGAAGTCCTGGGCCGGTCGGCGCGAGTCTCCTGGCAGCGTGCGGCGCGAGCAATCCGACGAAGGTGATCGGCCCGACAACCGACACCGACGCTGCGGCCAGCCCGACCGAGCCGAAGAGAAGAAGCACGCGGGCCCGGCTCACGATGTGGCCGAGACTCGCGGCAAGATCGTCGCCAAGCCGGAGCGCCGAAAGCGGGCGCGCGGCGAGAAGCATGATGGCAAGGGCGGCGACCGAGACCCATCCCATTTGGCGTACCTCGTCCCAACCGGCCGACCGCACGGATCCCGCGAGCCAGCCGAGCGCCTCGTGGGCTTCGGAGATGCGGCCATAGGTCAGGATGGCCGTCGTCAGCGCGGTCAGGAATGCCGCGATTCCGATTCCGATGAGCAGAAAGCGCGTCGATGCACCGCTCCGCGCACCGGTCAGGGCAAGAATGAGGATCGCGACGACGAGGCCGCCACCGAACGCCGCCGGCGCGCTCCAGGCATCGGGCGCGTTAGGCAGCAGAACCGCGAGCGCCACCACGGCAAGGCCGGCCCCTTGGCTGACGCCGATAAGCGCAGGATCGGCGAGCGGGTTCAGCGTCGTTCCCTGAAGCAGCGCACCGGAGAGCGCGAGAAGGCCTCCCGCCATCAGCGCGGTCAGCGCCCGTGGCAGCCGGAATTCAATGGCGACGAGGTCCGCGCGTTCGGAGGCCGACCCGAACAGCGCGGCCATTGCGTCATTGAAACCGACCCCGGCACTCCCGAGTGACAGACTTGCGAGAAGCAGCGCGCAGATCACCAAAGTCGAGGCGGCAAGCAGGGCCGCGCCGCGCAGGGGCATTTCGAGCGCGATACGATGCCCGAGAGCGGAGGTGCGGATCGTTGTCATCCGCGCACCTTCAGAAGCGCCACGAAGACCGGCGCGCCGACGAGGGCGGTAAGAATGCCGGTCGAGATCTCCGCCGGCGCGATCAGCGTGCGGCCGACCGTGTCGGCGGCGAGCAGGTATATGGCCCCGAGCGCGATGCTCGCGGGCAGAAGGCGGGTGTAATCCGATCCGAAGGTCAGCCGCGCCGCATGCGGCACCGTCAGCCCGACAAAGGCGAGCGGCCCGGCCAGAGCCACGGCACTGGCCGTGAGCACGACCACGGCAGCAAGCGTCAGGACACGGATGCGCGCGACCGGCACGCCGAGCGCCTGCGCGCTCTCGTCCCCAAGGGACAGCACGGTCAGTTTCGGCGCGAGAAGAAGCGCTGCTGCAAGGCCCGCAAGTGCCCAAGGCGCGACAATGCCCACGACCGGCATCCTGAGCCCGGCCAGCGAGCCCGAGAGCCACACCCGTAAATCCTCGAAATTCCTCTCGTCGACAAGGTTGAGCAGCGTAGTCAACGCAGCGAGAAACGCGCTCACCGCAGCCCCGGCGAGGACCGGCGTGAGCATACCCGCACCGCCGCCCGCCGCCGTGGTCAGCCCCCAGACCATCAGCGCGCCCACAAGTGCGCCGAACGCGGCGAGGAGCGGAACCAGAGAGGGCGCGCCGAGCCCGAAGACGCCTTGCGCTGCGACAACGGCGAGTGCGGCACCGGCCAGAAGGCCGAAGAGGCCGGGCTCGGCAAGCGGATTGCGCGTCGCCCCTTGCATGAGCGCGCCAGCCGCCGACAAGGACGCGCCCGCTAACATGGCTCCAAGCGCGCGGGGCAGGCGTATCCCGGCGATCACCGCCGCGTCGTAGCTCTCGCCACCGGACAAGAGCGCGGAGATGACCGCGCGCGGTGGCACGGCATGGGCGCCCGCCCCAAGATGCCAGGCGAGCGCGCCGATCAGAAGGACACTCAGCACCGCAACAGGAAGCAAGGCTCGAATGCTCATGCCGCCGTCCGTGGCAGGCAGACCGGCCGCCCGGTGTCAGGGTCCGCGATGATGCGCGCATCGAGGCCGAACACGCGCTGAAGCAAGGGCGCCGTCAGGACCTCGCTCGGGGGGCCTTCCGCGTCGATATGGCCATCCCGCATCATCACGATCCGATCGGCGAAGGCGGCGGCGAGGTTCAACTCGTGCAGAACGACGAGAATGGTGCGGCCCTTGCGGGCCAGTCTGGCGAGAAGCCCCATGATCTCCAGCTGCACCGACAGATCGAGATAGGTCGTCGGCTCGTCCAGCAACAGGATCGGCGTGTCCTGCGCGAGGGTCATCGCGATCCAGCAGCGCTGACGCTGCCCGCCCGACAAGGCTTCGAGACGGCGGTCGGCGAATTGGACGGTATCCGTGGCGGCCATCGCCATATCGATGGCGGCATCGTCTTCGGGTGACCAGTGCCGCACGAGGCCGCGATGGGGGTGACGACCTTGGGCGACAAGGTCGCGAACGCGCATGCCCTCGGGCAGGATCGGCGATTGTGGCAGCAGCGCCATCCGCTGTGCCGCCGCTCTTGGCGAGAGCCGGGCCAGATTGGTGCCGTCGATCTCAATCTCGCCGGTCTCCGGGCGCAGGATGCGCGCGATGGTCTTGAGAAGCGTGGACTTGCCGCAGCCGTTGCGGCCGACAAGCGCCGTCATCGCTCCCGGAACGATGTCGAGATCGACGCCGCGCAGCGCCTGCGTCTCACCGCGGCGAACGCCGAGGCTTCGAACCGTTATCCGGCCCGGCTTGTCCGGGGCGATCTTGACCATTTCGCCTAATCCCGATCAGTTAACTCAGGATTGGTGTTCCAGACCTTGACCCGGTTCGCAAGGCCCTCGGGCGCGTCAGGCGGCGGCAAGCCGGGCTCGGGTCACCTTTCGAGGCTCGGACGGTTCCGAGGGCTGGTCGCTCGCGCTCGGATAGTCGCCACTTTAACTTGACTGAATGGGTCGGGAATGGCACCTGTTCTTATATCGAGTCTTTTACTCGGAATTTTTGACATTGTGCGCGCATCGATATGGCGCGCGTCCTAGCCACCGCCTCAGGCAGCCCGGACATGAGAGAACAAGAGTGGAGCACGCTGTGAGCGAACGCGATCTCGAGACGGGCCGGACACGGCGAATGGAGCGGAGCGTCTGCTGGCGCGAAACCGCGCTGACGCGGATGGAGAGCAGCATGACCGAAAGCGGCGAGTTCGAGCGGCTTGTCGATTTTCAGCGGTCCCTGGCGACAGGAGCGGAGCAGAGATGAGCATGCATCGTCCCGTGCCGGCCCCGCTGCAATCCCAGACCTCCGGCAGCTCGGCTGTCTATGACGCGCACGACCTGATCCCCGACGGGATCAAGGCCGAAATCGTGCTCGACGGTCAGACCTATACGCTTCGGATCACCCGCACGGGAAAGCTGATCCTGACGAAATGAGACCCCGAAATCCAGCCAGATCGAGCGCATGCTCACATCAAGCAAGGTTCACAAATGTCCAAGACCCCAAGCCCCTGCATCGACGTCTGCAAGTTCAAGCGCGAGGGACATTGCATCGGCTGCTCCATGACCAAGGAGCAGAAGTCGATGTTCAAGAAGCTGAAGAAGGACTCCCATCGCGAGGCCTTCGTGGAGATGCTCGTGGCGCAGCAGGCCGTGATGGGCCGCTACACCCACTGGGAGCGGGCCTACGCCAAGAAATGCCGCAAGAAGAAAGTGAAGCTCGACGTGCTGTCGGGCGGCAAGGCCGCCTGAGCGCGACTGCCATCACGTTCAGATCCTGGAGACGACCCGGATGCCAATGACGCAGATTGCAGCCCTTCCAGCGCCCCGGCCCGAGGCCGCGCCGCGATATCCTCAGGAGCCGCTTCTGGAATATTTGAGGACCGCGCAACGGAGCGTGAGGAGCCGCGCGCGAACCGATCTTTTCCATGCCTGCGCCGCGCTGTCCGACGATCCCGAAATTTCGGCCCGCGCCTCGGCGGAGGTTTTGATGCGGTGCCTTGGGCAAGCGCTCAACAAGCGCCCGCACCTGCATCGTCCCGGCGAAAGCGCGCGCTCCTTCGACGAGGCGTGGCTTCTGCAGCTCAGCAATTCATTGCAGAGCGGCGATACTTCGAGCGCGGTTTTCCTGCTCAACTCGCGCGTCCCGCCGCATGCGCGGCAGGGGATCATCTTTCTCCTCCGCGCCGTAGCTGACGGAATTCGTCAGTTTTAGAATAATTCTAAAAGCTCTTGTCTTGCCTGCGAATGCGGTTAGATTTCCTCAAGCAAGCCAGCCTGAGGTCAGCCAGCCGACATTCACAATTCAGGAGTCCGCCATGACGGAAACCGCTCAATCTCTTTCGACGGATGCGAACACGCAGATCGCCGAGGCCCTCAACCAATGTGTCGCGGAGACCGTTGTCGCGACGATGCTGGCGCAGAACTTTCATTGGAACGTGACCGGCATGGCTTTCGGTCCGCTGCACGCGCTGTTCCAGGAAATCTACGAAGACCATTTCACCGGTCAGGACGACCTTGCGGAGCGTATTCGCGCGCTGGACATGCACGCGGAAGGCACGCTTGCGGGCATGCTCAAGCGCTCCAAGGTCAACGAGGCGGAGGGCGCCCCGGACGACAAGGCGATGATCAAGCAGCTGAAGGACGCGCAGGAAACGCTGGCCGAAACGCTTGCGGGGGCAGGCGAGATCGCCGCGAAGCACGGCGACACGCTGACCGAGGATCTCTGCATCGAGCGCGGCCGCACGCACGAGAAGTTCGCCTGGATGCTGCGCGCGCATTTGCAGTAGGGCGACCGTCAGTCATGCGACTTCGCACGGGGCCGGCCGCGATCTCGTCGGCCCCGTGCGCTGTGTGTGCCGCTCTCAGAACGTCTTGGTGAGGGTCGCCTTGAGCGTCCGTCCCGGCGATTTGCGGCTGGGCGAGGCGAGGTGGCCCACGTAATCCACGTCGAAGGCATTCTCGAGCCCGAAGCGGATCTCCGATCCTGCGAGGATGCCGGACGCGTCCGGCGTCCATGTCGCACGCAGGTTGTTCACGGTGGTGTTCGGCAAATCGTCCCCGAGCGCATCTCGGCGGTCGGCGGTGTGCACCACCTCCCAGCTCAGATCGAGCGTATCGTCGAACGTGCGGCCGACCGTCACCTGTAGCCGGTCCGACAGCGTGTTCCGCCAATCGGCCTCGCCGCCGCCGGGATTGTACTCGGTGCCTTCGACAAGATGCCCGGCGAGGTCGACATAAGTGCCATTCGCGAACCCGTAGGAGGCTTCGAGCTCGGCGCCGCGTGTCTTGACGCTTTCGAGCGGCGTGCCGGTGGAGCCAACGACGGTGTAGCTGGTGATATCCCAGAGCGTCGTCTCGTAGATATTGCCCCGGATGCTCAGCGTGTCGCCCGCCGCGAACCATCCACCGCCGGTATATTCGGCGCCGAGTTCGAAGGTTTGCGACTTCTCGGTCGTCGACATGCGCTCGCGGGCGTCGGGTGTCGCACCGAGATCATCGATGATCGGAAGCCCTTCGGTATAGGCCGCCGAGCCGAAGACGGAAACACCGTTCCCGAACTCGTATCCAAGCGCGAGACCGCCCATCCATGCGTCGTTGTCGAAGGTGCCGAAATCCCCCGCACTGTCGACCTCCGAGGATTCGTAGCGCAGGGCAGGGGTCACGGTGACCGCGCCGATCTGCATCTCGTCGATGAGGAACGCGGCGAACCGCCGATCCGTGCCACCCGGCGCGGAGGCCTCTTCGTTGTCCGCGCGAACGCGTTTCTGCAGCTCGATCCCCGTCAGAAGATCATGCCCGACCGCGCCGGTGTCGAAGATGGCGCGGTTCGAGACGGTCAGCTTGGTCGTCTCGTAGCGCTGATCGGCTTCGACGGTTCTCAGCAGGAACGGAAAACTCGGCGTGCCCTCGGCCGACGACGAGCCGGGCACGTAATCGTATTCGATCTTCTGATCGGCATAAGAAAGGTTGGCCCGCAGGTCTATGAGATCGTTCGCAGGGTTGTATCGATAGTCGAGCGCTGTCTGCGAGGTGTCCGTCACCCGGTCGACGTTGCCGAAGATGTCGGCGGTCGTGATGAACTGGTCGTAAGGCACGTCCTTGTCATCCGCGACCGTCCGGGAATGACTGAAGCTGAGCTGATGCTCATCCGCGTTGCCGAAGGTGAAGGTCGCCTTGGCAAGACCCGAAGGTGTCTGAAAGCTCGAATTCCCGATCTCGTCGCCGTCGCCATCGGTCAGGTCGTCCTGGTCGCGGAATGTATAATTCAGCAGGAACTCGGCATTGTCGCTCGGCACCCAGGCAAGGTTGGTCGAGCTGACGAAGCCGGGCCCGTTGCTGCTGGCCTCGACTGTCTGCGAGCCGCCGAAACCGAGGTCGCCGCCGGTGAAATCGGATGCGTCCTTGGTCTCGAGCCGCACCACGCCGCCGACGATCCCGGAGCCATAGGCGAAACTGCCGATCGTACCCCGCAGAACCTCGACTTCGCGGTAGAGAAGCGGATCGGTGAAAAGCTGCGTGCCGATCCGGTAGAGCTCTTCCGAGCCAACGCTCGCGCCGTCGATCTGAACCGCGATCTTCTGATCCGAGCCGTAGGTCGTGTTCGCACCGAAGCCGCGGATATTGATGCCGGAGCCCTGCGGCGTCGTGCCGTTGACGAGCGCGACCCCCGGCACGGAGTCGACAAGCTGTCCGATGGTGCTGGCCTGCCGGTCCTGGATCTCCTCCGCCCCGACGACCGTGCGCGACAGCGCCGTGCCGAAGCTGAGGTCTCGTTTGCCCTGGGTCAGAACCAGCGTGCCGAGAAAACCAGGATCGTCCTGCGCCGCTGCCGGCCATGCAAGGGTGATGCAAACCAGCGCGGTTGTGCCGCGCAATGCGTGAAGTGCCATGTCGCCATCCTTCGAAGTGTCGGTTGTGCCCGTGGCTTGCTGAGGCTGGCGCGGCATTTATCAGGGTCGCCCGCGTTTCGGCGCGGCGACGGGTTGCACTCCTAGTTTATCCTTATTAAAACAGTCAACAAATAAATGACAGCCACGCACCGCATGCCGGGCGCAGCCATCGACTCCTTCCTGACATGAGGTACCGCATGGCTTTCGAGGCTGAACTTTTCCCTGACGACATTCTCTCGCGCGCCGAAGCACATCCAAAGCTCCGCGCTCGCGATCTTGCTCACCAGATCGGTATTTCCGAGGCCGCGCTTGTGGCCGCGCGGGTCGGGCAGGGTGTCACGCGGATCGACGCTGATCCCGACCGTTTGCTGCCTGCCGTGGAAGCCTTGGGCGATGTGATGGCGCTGACCCGTGTCGAGGCCTGCGTGCATGAGAAGGTCGGGCGCTACGCCAATTACCATCCCGGCGCGCATGCGGCGATGGTGCTTAACGAAGAGATCGATTTGGGGATCTTCCCGTCGCATTGGGCGCATGCCTTCGCGGTCGAGACCGTGGGTGAAGATGGAGGGGTTCGGCGCTCCTTGCAGGTGTTCGACAGGGCGGGCGACGCGGTCCACAAGATCTATTTGCGGGATGGCTCGGATCTTTCAGGCTGGGAAAGCCTCGTGCCCGCGCTCGCGCTGGAGGATCAGAGGCGGGTGCAGCCCGTAGAGCCGCGCGCACCGGTGGAAGGGCCGAAGATTCGCGCCGACAAGGCCGACATCCTGCGCGACGAATGGGCCAAGCTTACCGATACGCACCAGTTCCTGCGTCTCTGCTCGAAGCTCAAGATGAATCGCCTCGGGGCCTATCACACGGCCGGGCAGCCCTTCGCGCGCCGCCTCGATCCGGCATCGGCGGACAAGGTGCTGCAGGATGTTCGGGAGGCGGGGATCGAGGTGATGATCTTCGTCGGCAATCGAGGCTGCATCCAGATCCATAGCGGCCCGATCGGCACGCTCCGGCCGATGGGGCCGTGGCAGAACGTCATGGATCCCGGGTTCAACCTACACTTGCGTCTCGACAAGATCGCCGAGCTCTGGGCGGTCGAGAAGCCGACGCAACGCGGCCCGGCGGTCTCGCTCGAGGCGTTCGACGATGCAGGCGGGCTGATCTTCCAGATCTTCGGGGTCGGCAAGGAGGGCCGTGACAGCCGGCCGCAATGGGGCCGGATCGTCGAGGCGCAAAGCGGCCTTCAGGAGGCAGCGGAATGATCGGCGCGTCCTGTAAACATACGCGTCGCGGCAGCTGGACGATTGCAGTGATCACCCTCGCGACCGCGCTCTTCGGAGCCCATACGGCTTGGACGGTCAGCGCCCCATCTTCGGCGCATGCTGAAGGCTCGGGCGATGTGCTGTCGCTCGGCGGATCCGTGACAGAGATCGTTGCGGCGCTCGGACAGGAGCATCGCCTCAAGGCGCGGGATACGACGTCGAGCTACCCGCCGAGCGTGACCGACCTGCCGGATGTGGGATATGTGCGCGCGCTCTCGCCCGAGGGCGTGCTCGCGGTCAACCCCTCGCTCATCGTGGCCGAGGAAGGCGCCGGTCCTCCCGAGGCGCTCGAGGTGATCCGCGCGGCGCGTATCGATTACGTCGAGGTGCCGGAGGCCTACAGCCGCGACGGCATCCTGCGGAAGATCGAGGTTGTCGGCGATGCGCTTGGCGTATCGGACCGCGCGGAAGAACTGGCAGAAGACGTCGGCGCGCGCTTGTCCGCAGCGATGGCCGAAGCCGAGCGGGCGGAGGCCGACAAGCGCCGCGTGCTTTTCATCATCTCGGCCAATGGCGGAAAGATCACGGCTTCGGGGTCCGGCACGGCGGCGGATGCGATCATCCGCATGGCGGGCGGCGTCAACGCGGTCACGTCTTTCGACGGCTACAAGCAGATGAGTGACGAGGCGCTGGCCGCAGCAGCGCCCGATGCGATCCTGATGATGGACCGCTCCGGCGATCACGCGGTGGACGACGAGGAACTGCTGTCTCTTCCAGCAATGCGCCTCACGCCCGCTGCCGAAACGCGCGATGTGATCCGTATCGACGGCCTGCTCCTTCTGGGCTTCGGTCCGCGCACCGCGCAGGCCGTGACCGAGCTTAGCGGCGCGCTCTATGGCGGTGAGGGCTAGGCAATGGTGGCGGAGACGCAGAGCTTCACCGCGCCAAGGGATCGCCACCTTTTCGCGCGCCAGCTTCACCTCTGGCTGGCGGCCTTCCTGATTTTCTGCGCGGCGCTCAGCCTGCAATTCGGCGCCGCCGATGTGCGGCTGAGCGCGCTTCTGGGCAAGCTCGTCACCGGCGAGCCGCTCTCGCGGATGGAGCGGATCGTGCTCTTTGATATCCGTCTGCCGCGCCTTGCGATGGGCGGACTTGTCGGTGCGGCGCTGGCGGTCTCCGGCGCGACGATGCAGGGACTGTTCCGCAACCCGCTGGCCGATCCGGGCATCGTGGGCGTCGGAGCGGGGGCCGGGCTCGGCGCGATCCTGGCCATCGTTCTGGGCTCGATGCTGCCCTTGGGACTGACGCAAGTGATCGGCGCGCAGCTGGTGCCGGTGGCGGCGTTCCTCGGAGGCTGGGGCTCGACGCTTCTTCTCTACCATGTTTCGACGCGCGGTGGGCGCACCTCGGTCGCAACGATGCTGCTGGCGGGGATCGCGCTTGGCGCGCTGGCGGGGGCCGTGTCGGGCATCCTCGTTTACATCGCCGACGATCAGCAATTGCGCGACCTGACCTTCTGGGGGCTCGGCTCGCTGGCCGGGGCGAGCTGGGGCAAGATCCTGACCGCCGGCCCGCTCATCGTGATCTCGATCGCGGCAGCGCTGTGCCTCGGTCGCGGGTTGAACGGGCTCGCACTGGGTGAGGCGACCGCCTCGCATATGGGGATCGCCGTCCAGCGCATGAAATCCGTTGCGATCCTGTCCGTGGCCGGCGCGACCGGCGCCGCGGTGGCGATCTCGGGCGGGATCGGCTTCGTCGGGATCGTTGTGCCGCACCTGCTGCGCCTTGCCTCTGGTCCCGATCACCGAACGCTCTTGGTGAATGCGGGGCTGCTCGGCGCGAGCCTTCTGATCCTCGCCGACGTGATTGCGCGCATGGTGATCTCACCGGCCGAACTGCCCATCGGGATCGTCACCGCCGTTCTCGGCGCGCCGGTCTTCCTGTGGATCCTGCTCAGACGCCGGGGACTCGTCGATCTATGACGCTCGAAGCTCGGAATATCTCTGTCGATTACGGCAAGCGGCGCGTGCTGCATGGCGTGACGTTCATGGCGCGTCCTGGTGCGATCACCGCGATCGTCGGTCCGAACGGGTCGGGCAAGTCGACCCTGCTGGGTGCCGTATCCGGGGATCTGCCGCATGAGGGGACGGTCAGCCTAGGTGGCCGGGACGTCGCGCGGATGCCCATATGGCAGGTGGCGGCGCAACGGGCGGTGCTACCGCAAGCCTCGCGCCTTGCCTTCGATTTCACGGTTCTCGAGGTGGTCCGGCTCGGCTTGCAATCGGGACGTTCCGGTGACCGCGCGGACATCCCGATGCGCGCGCTCGCGCGGGTCGGCCTTGCCCATTACGCGGCTCGCACCTTTCAGGAGCTGTCGGGCGGCGAGGCGCAGCGCGTGATGCTCGCCCGCGTCCTCGCCCAGGTCTGGGAGCCAGTCGATCAGGGCGGGGCGCGGTGGCTTTTCCTCGATGAGCCGGTCTCCTCGCTCGACATCGCGCACCAATTGCAGGTGATGCAGATCGCGCGGGACTTCGCGTCGGCCGGCGGCGGAGTTGTCGCGGTGATGCACGATCTCAACCTGACCGCGCTTTTCGCCGACGAGGTCACGGTACTGTCGGAGGGCGAGATCATCGCCGCAGGCACGCCGGGCGCGGTGATGACCGATGCCATCCTGTCGCGCGCCTATGGTTGCGCGCTCAAGGTGTCGACACCACCCGCGCGGAATATTCCCTACATCCTGCCACACGCCGCGGCTTCCTGAAATCGAGGCAGGCGGCAACGCGGCATGAGCCAGGCGATGGCCCTGAGGTTGAATCGAGTTGCTCCGCGACAGGATTCGTCTGCGATTCGGGCCACGATTCAATGGCTTTGGCCGCGATCTTGAGGCCAATGAGAGCGTTGATGCGGTATTGGTTATCCCGCGAGAACAACAGCTCGTGAGACTGAGGCGGGATTGTGGCCTGCCTCGTTTGCACCGAATTCAGGTGCGCGTATGTTGCCGATCAGGAAACAAAAACGCAGTATTTTACGAAAAGCAGCGGAGAATATGCTCTTTAAGCGTGATTTAAGAAACAATCACGCGAGTATGTCCCCGCTAAAGAGCCATGATTGCGGCGGCTTCGCGGCGCAATTTGCCGCTAAGAGCCACTTTTCGGACAATTTTTCCTTCCCGCACCGTGAGGCTTCACGTAGTTTCATCCTCAAGCCCACTGGGGGGTGAAACTGCTGGTCACGGGGGCGGCCACCAAAAAACCGACATCCGTCCGGATGCATCGACTTGTGGCTCGGCTTAGCCGGGATGCCGCCTGAGTTCCTGCGTTCTGCCGAAAGGCCCCGCAGCCAAGATGCACCTGAACGATGTTCAATGGATTGGGCCGTATCCGGGACGGATCGGTAACCGCTGGCGCGGATGGGGTGAGAGCCTCGGAAAGGTGAGAGGGTAAAGACATGGCTGATCTCGTTCTCGATTGGACGGACCTTGCGGCAACCACGCCGCGGGTGAGCGGAAACCTCGGAGAGGATGGCTTCGCGACCTACGATGCCGGAGGAGTGGCCGTCGATATCGTGTTCGACTCGCAATCCGACGCATCGACCGCCTACTTCGCAGACTTCGAGGGCTACGTCGCGCCGGGCGAAGATTTCGATCCGAACTCGCATCTGAAGCTCTTCGCGGCGGGCAACAGCACGGGCACACCCTCTGCGGCACCGACCTCGACCACGTCCTTCACGTTCCGCTCCACGGATGAAGCGCTCTACACCGACAGCGTGCAGAATGTCAGCTTCCGCCTGAACGACGTCGACACCGGCCCGAACCAGGATCTCGGCGGCAGCGAAGGCGACGGCTTCGGCGACATCATCACGATCACCGCCTACGATGCCGAGGGCAACCCGGCGACCGTCTCCATCGACAGCTCCGGCGCCGCCACGGTGTCCGGCAACAGTGCGATCGGTGAGGTCACCACGAATTTCGACAATATCGACGGCTCGCTCCGGGTCGATATCGCCGGACCGATCACCCGCATGGACATCGTGCAAGACAATACCGGCACGGCCCAGCAGGCCGTTCTCGTCTCCGATATCAACTTCTCTACCGTGGATGTTGCCGGCAACGAGGACCCCGATGCGGTCGATGACACCACGAGCACCGATTTCGAAACGCCGGTGACCATCGAGGTGCTGACCAACGACACCGATCCCGACGGCGATCCGCTCACCATCACCGACGTCACCGACGGTGCCAACGGCACTGCCGTGATCGACGGCGACACCGTGATCTACACGCCGAATGACGGGTTCGAAGGCACGGACACGATCAGCTACACGATTTCGGACGGCAATGGCGGCACCGACACCGCGACGGTCACCGTCACGGTCTCCGATCCCGACGACCAGGGCCGCATCGACGCCGATGTCTTCCCGGTTGCCGATGCCGACCAGCCGCTCGATCCGCTCAACGGCGCGGACGAGGATCCCGATCCGTTCGACGATCTCGACGACGTGCAGGGCACCGGCGCAGCCGAAACCATCTCGACCGGCGATGACGCCGACACGATCCGCGGCGATGGCGGTGACGACCTGATCCGTCCGGGCATCGACGACGACGATGTGCGCGGCGGCGGCGGCAACGACACGATCATCGACGTTCAGGGCAGCGACACGATCCGCGGCGGCGACGGCGACGACTCGATCATCGCGGGCGTCGATACCTTCTCGGACTACGAGGGCGACGATCCGAACCTGCCGCTGACCATCGGCTCCACGACCTTCACCTCTGACCCGAACCCCGAGGACGGACGCGATTTCGTCGAGGGCAATGCCGGCAACGACACGATCTTCACCGGCGATGACCGCGACACGATCGATGGCGGCGGCGACGATGACTACATAGATGCGGGCATCGACGATGACATCGTCATGGGTGGCCAGGGCGACGACGAGATCTATGGCCGTCACGGGTCTGACACACTCGATGGCGGGCAGGGCAACGATACGCTCGATGGCTCGGCGCCCGCGGCGCTCGAGATCACAGACGATACCGATCCGCAGCCCGAGAACGACCGTGACCTGCTGCAGGGCTTCCAGGGCGACGACCTGCTGATCGGCGGCGACGACGATGACACGCTCGAAGGCGGGTCCGGAAACGACACGCTGGATGGCGGCATCGACGACGACCTTCTCGGCGGTGGCGGTGACGATGACAGCCTGATGGGCGGTCAGGGCGATGACACGCTGAACGGCGATGCCGGCACCGATACGCTCGAGGGCGGTGAGGGCAACGACATCCTGAACGGTGGCGCGGGCCTCGACAGCATCGACGGCGGCGCGGATCGCGACACGATCGTGGTCGACAGCGCCTCGGACGCATCCCAGTCGGACGGCATGGGCGGCTTCCTTGGCGACACGGTCCAGGGCGGCAACGCGGGCGACGACTTCGACACGCTCGATCTGTCCGGAGTGGGCCGGCAGGGGGTCGACTGGCGCATCGTCAACGAGCGTCCTGACGACGACGGGGCGCGCGAGTCGAACGGCATCGACGGCACGGTCGAGTTCCTCTCGGGCGACACCGTCACTGGCAGCTTCGACTTCTTCAACATCGAGGAAATCGTGCCCTGCTTCACGCCCGGCACCAAGGTCGCCACGCCTCGCGGCGAGCGGCTGGTCGAGGATCTGCGCGAAGGTGACAAGATCATCACCCGTGACAACGGTATCCAGGAGATCCGTTGGGTCGGCCGCAAGGATCTGACCGGGTTCGAACTGGCGCGCAAGCCGCACATGAAGCCGGTCCTGATCCGTGCCGGCAGCCTTGGTGCGAACCTGCCCGAGCATGACATGCTCGTCAGCCCGAACCACCGGATGCTCGTCGCCAACGACAAGACCGCGCTCTACTTCGAGGAGAACGAGGTTCTTGCAGCGGCAAAGCACCTGACCGGTCTGGCCGGCGTCGATGAGGTCACCTCGCTCGGTGTGAGCTACATCCATTTCATGTTCGACCGGCACGAGGTCGTTCTGGCGAACGGTGCCTGGACCGAAAGCTTCCAGCCCGGCGACTACAGCCTGAACGGCATCGGCAACGCGCAGCGCAACGAGATCCTGGAGCTCTTCCCGGAACTCGCAGAGGCGCAGGGCCTCAAGAGCTACGCCTCCGCGCGCCGCTCGCTGAAAAAGCACGAAGCGCAGCTTCTGGCGAAATAACCGGTCAATGCAGCGGCCCGAAGCGCCGCGCAGGGACGGGGCTTCGGGAACGGACGGGGCGGGATGTGTGGGGCATCCCGCCCCGCTTCCTTTCCGGCAGGTGGCGTCACTCGGACGAGTTTTAGGCATTACCTCAGGTCATTTCGGCCTGCCGTCACCTCGGCCCAAACAATCCTCATGCTCTCGACGCATTGTTGCCCCGATCTGCTGCCAAATCGGATGGGCAGGTCGAAAACCGAACCCTATTGGTCCGGTGAGCCCCGACCTTCAGGAGACGTGTCTTTGTGAAACATCACGAGTCGAATACAGTAAAAAGTGCTATACCCGGCACCGCTCCGCGCAAGACATCGCGCTACGCCGCCTGTACGCCGTGTTTCACCTCAGGCACGCTGATCAAGACGGTCGAGGGCGAGCGGCGCGTGGAGACCCTTGCCGTTGGCGATCGTGTTCTGACCCGTGACAACGGCTTTCAGGAAATCCGCTGGATCGGCCAGCGCCACTTTTCCCACGAAGCCCTGCTCGAGACGCGCTCCCTTGCGCCGATCCTGATCCCGGCAGGCAGTCTCGGAATAGGGCTTCCCGCGCGCGATCTGGTCTTGTCGCCAGAACATCGGGTTCTTGTTGGCAATGCGTGGACCCAGCTCATGTTCGCCGAGGACGAGGTTCTGATTCCGGCCAAGACGCTGCGGAGCTTTCCGAACGTGCAGCGGATCATCCCGGAGGAGGGCATCTCCTACGTCAACTTCCTTTTCCGGTCGCACGAGCTGGTACAGAGCGACGGGCTCTGGACCGAAAGTTTTCAGCCCGGCGAGGAAATCCTCGATGACGAGGATCGCGCAGCCCGCCTCGAAGTCTTTCGTATCTTCCCCGAACTCGAAGATCATCTCGAGGAAATGCGATTCAACTCGGCCCGGCTGACTCTGAAATCTCATCAGTGCAAGGCGCTGCTCGCGGCCTGATCCGCGCGCCAGGCCGCCCATTCTTCGGGCGTGTCGAGATCAACGAGCGCATGCCGGGCGGGCAGGGGCACATCCCGAACTTTCTCCGCATGAGCCTTCAGAACGGCGCGCGCGCCCGTATCCCCTGTCAGTCCCTCCAGCTCGGCGCGGCAACTCGCTGGAAAGATCACCGGATGTCCAGGTGTCCCATCCGCCGCCGCCGCGCGGATGATGCACGAGCCGCCATGTGCGGCGAAAGCTCCTGCCAATGCCGCGATATCCTCGGCTGTGATCTCTGGCATGTCGGCGGGCAGGATCATCACTCCCACGGCCGAATGGGGAACGGCACTCAATGCGCGAACCAGCGACCTGGCCATGCCCTGATCGGCATCCGGCACTGGTATCGTCGTCACAGCAAGACCCTCGAGCGCCGCGGCGCGTGCTCCCTCAAGGTCGGGAACCGCGACCGAAACCAACGGCACGGTTTGCAAAGCAAAGCGGCTCAGCCGGCGCAAAAGCGGCTCGCCATCGACCTCTTCCAGCAACTTGTCGCCACCGCGCATCCGCTTGGCTTGTCCAGCGGCGGGCAAGATGACAGCTAAAGTCTCAACCATCGGCTTGCGCGAATTCATGTCATTGCTGCCGTTGTCCATTTGTATATTTCTGTAAATTGACAGTTTTGACTGTATCTTTTAACTGACATCATGCCCGTTAGTGTCACCGGATATGGCTCGCGGCTCTCCAGCGGTGCTTTCCCGGATCGGTTCAGACCTACAGGCCGACCGGTAGCTCCGCATAACACGCTCCGGCGAGAAAGGCGAAGCTGATGCGCGCATCCGCTCCGGAAAATCAGGAAGAACGGCTTGCGGAGCTAAGGGAATTCTCGGTTCTCGAAACCGGTCCGGAAGACAGTTTCGAGGATATAGCCCAGCTCATCCGCGATATTTGCGACGTCCCGACCGCGCTTGTCTCTCTGGTTGAAGAAGACCGTCAGTGGTTCAAGGCACGGATCGGGTTCGAATACCCTGAAACCCCGATCGATCGGGCCATCTGCGCGCACACGATCCTGTCGACCGAGATCCTCGAGATCCCCGACACGCAAGCCGATCCGCGCACGGCTGACAACCCTCTGTGTCGTGATGGCGAGACACCGGTTCGGTTTTACGCGGGCGCGCCGCTGGTGTCCGACCGGGGACATGCACTCGGCACGCTATGCGTTCTTGATACACGGCCACGCACGCTCGAGCCGCATCAGCGTCGAGCGCTGAAAGCGCTGGCATCGCAGGTGATGCGCCTTCTGGAACTGCGCCGCACGCTGCAGGCCGAAGAGATGCTCCGCAGCGAAATGGACCACCGGGTGAAGAACTCGCTTCAGACGGTGTCGAGCTTCATCCGCATCTATTCCTCGCGCGCCCAGCACGAAGAGACGAAAGACGCCCTCGACGCCATCGCGCGGCGCGTCAACGCCATCGCGCAGCTGCATGCGGAGCTCTACCAGACGAACCAGTTCAATGACATCCAGCTCGATCAGTACCTGACGCGCGTCACCGAGCTCTTGTCGGCGCAGGTTTCCGAGAATGTCCGGATCGAGACAGATTTCGCACCGGTCTCGACCGAGAGCCGCACGGCTGCCCAGATCGCGATGATCGTCAGCGAATTCGCGGCCAACGCCTCCAAGCATGCCTTCCCGGATGATCGCCGCGGGATCGTATCTTTGCGCGTCACGCGCCTCGACGGCGGAGGGCTGGAGCTGGTCTGCGAGGATAACGGCATTGGTAACGCGGCGACGCCCATCCGGTCCGAGCAAAGCGAGATCGCCTCGATCGGCATGCGTTTGATGGAGAGCGCGGCCGAGCAGATCGGCGGGCGCGTGGAGATGGGCGCAGGGGCCGACGGTTACCGTCTATCGCTCGTCATTGAGCCTCAAGGCGCGGAAGAGCCGCATCAAGCGGCCGCACTTTCAGCCGAGTGATCCGGTTGTTCTCGCGAGAGACGACCTCGAAGCGGAATCCGTGAAAGCTGAATGCCTGGCCGACGGTCGGGATCATCTGCGCCTCGTGAATCACGAGGCCGGCCACCGTGTTCGCCTCGTCATCGGGGAGCTGGTAGTCGGTCGCACGGTTGAAGTCGCGGATCGTCATTAGGCCATCGATCCAGTAATAGCCGTCCTCGGCCACGGTGATGACGTGATCGGCATCGGGGTCGAACTCGTCGGTGATCTCGCCCACGATTTCCTCGAGAATGTCCTCGAGGGTGATGAGCCCCTGCAGTGCGCCGTATTCATCGACAACAAGCGCGAAATGCGTGCGGCGGCGCAGGAACTGGCGCATCTGGTCGTCGAGCGACGTGGTGTCGGGGATGAAGTAGGGCTTCATAGCCACATCCGCGATCTTGAAATCCTGCAGCGCCGCCATCGATGCTTCGGCGCCTTCCATCAACTTGTACATGGCGCGCAGCAGATCCTTGGCATGGATCAGGCCGATGATGTTCTCGGGATCGCCGCGATAGATCGGCAGGCGCGTATGCGGGCTTTCGAGGCATTGTTGCAGGATGACGGACGGATCCGAATCCGCGTCGATCATCTCGATCGAGGAGCGATGAAGCATAATTTCCTCGACGGTGCGTTCGCCAAGGTCGAGCGCGCCCAGAATGCGGTCCCGGTCCTCCTTCTCGACGATCCCCTCGGAGTGGCCGAGATTGAGCGCGCCCGCGATTTCCTCTCGCACGGCAAGAACCTGGCTGTCGGGGTCGGTCTTGACGCCGAAGAGCCCCAGGATGACCCGCACCAGCGCACGCACGGCGCTCACGACCGGCGCGAAAACGAGGATCACGACCTGGATGACGGGCGAGACGCGGCTCGCGGCGGCTTCGGGATTGGTGATCGCGTAGGTCTTGGGCAACACCTCCGCGAAGATCAGCACCAGCAATGTCATGATAAGCGTCGCAAGCGCGACGCCCGACTCGCCGAAGAGCCGCGTGAAAAGTGCAGTCGCGAGCGAGGTTGCGAGGATGTTGACGAGGTTGTTGCCAAGCAGGACAGAGCCGATCAGCCGCTCGTTGTCCTCGGTGATCTTGAGCGCCCGCTCGGCCCCCTTGTTGCCCTTGTCGGTGGCCGCACGCAGCTTTCCGCGTGACGCGGCCGTCAGCGCCGTCTCGGAGCCCGAGAAAAAGCCCGAGCAAACGAGCAAGGCCAGAATGGCAAAGGCGGTGATCCAGAATGCGGCGTCCAAGAAGCTGTCCCCGTTATTTTAATCTGTCACTGGTTATGTGGTGAGGTGGCCAGTCTTTCAAGTCGGCTCGGCCCTGCGACCGGCCGGGTGCAGTCGGATCGCGCTGTCAGTCCCGCGCAAGAGGATGATGATCGAGCACCAGCGCCCTCAACCGTTCTTCGAGGACATGGGTATAGATTTCGGTCGTCGCGACATCCGCGTGCCCGAGAAAGGTCTGGATCGCGCGCAGATCCGCGCCGTTCTCCAGAAGGTGCGTCGCGAAGGCGTGCCGCAGGATATGCGGCGTGACCTTTGCCGGGGACACACCAGCCTCGACCGCGATCTCCTTGATGAGCGCGTAGAAGCTGTGACGTGTGAGATGGCCTGACTTCGCACGCGAGGCGAACAGGTACGCCGAGGGTTTGAGGCGCTTGTCGCGCAGCGCGGCATCCTCCTCCTCGCGCAGGGCCAGCCAATCGGCCAGCGCGGCGCGCGCATCCGGGGAAAGCGGGACCATCCTTTCCTTTCCGCCCTTGCCGCGGATCAGCAACATGCGAGGATCGCCCCGTGCCGCCGAGATCGGCAGGCTCACCAATTCGCTGACGCGCATGCCGGTCGCGTAGAGAAGCTGCATAAGACAGCGGTTCCGGCTCCGGTCGGAGGCGGTGCGTCCGTGCCGGTCCGCGGCATCGAGCAGGCGATCCACCTCCGGAATGCTCAAGGTCTTTGGCAAGCGCTTGTCGCGTCCCGGACCGGCGATGCGGATCGCGGGGTTGTCCTCGCGCAGACCCTCCTCGAAGGCGAAGCGATAGACCTGCTTGATCGCCGACAGCCGACGTGCCCGCGTTGCGGTCGCGAACCCTTGTGCGGCGCAATGCAAGAGGTAGCCTTCGATGTCGGACGGGTCGGCGCTCAGCAAGCTGCGTCCTTTGCCCGAAAGCCACTCCGAAACGTCGCTCAGATCGCGCGCATAGGCTTGAAGGCTATTCTCCGCGGCGCCGCGCTCTGCCGCCTGTGCCTCAAGGAAGGCGCCGATCAGCGCTGCGTCCGTCACCGTCCGGCCCGCATCCGGTCGAGGAGCGCAAGCTGCAGCGCAGCCCGGCGCGCGGTGTCCTCGAGACCGACGGCGCGGAAGCTCGCAAGAGCCTCGGAGAGCTGCGGGCTGTTGCCCTCGGCCCCGGTGCTGAAAAGATCGATGGCGCGCAGGATCGCCTCGCCAAGCTGGTCATTTCCCAGACGCCGCGAGATTGCCGCGGTCGGTTCGGCATCGCCGAAAGCCGCGGCGATCGCGTCCGCATGGGGTAGGGCGCTCGTGGCCTCCGGCGCTTCGCCGCGCGCGATCGCCGCCAGGAAGGCATGATCGCCGGTCGCCTCACCGACCTGGCGCGCAGCTCTCTCGTAATGCTCCGACAGAAAGCCGGCCTCGATGGCAAGATCACGCGCGCGCCCTGATAGCGGCAAGGCCAGCAGTTGATCGGCATAGAGCGCGGCGAAGGGAACGAGCAGCTCGGCCTCCTCCATCTGCGGCCAGACGCGGGTCAGGGCAGAGGCGATGGATGTCGGATTGCGCGAGGTCATCGCGATGTCGAACCGCTGCATAGCCTCCACGCGATCCCAGATGCCGCCCGACGCCGCCGGGCTCCGCAGCGTGTAGATGCCGAGAAGGCGGTTCTCCGGGAGTGCGCCGCTTCGGGCCAGCCGCTCGGCGGCGGCAATCTGTGCGCGCCAGCCAGTATCGCCCGAAAGATCGGTATAGGCGAAGGCGCGCGGCAAAGGCCCGGTCGGAAGCGCCTCGCCGATGGCCTCGAACAGCGCGAATTGCAGCGGTGTCGGGCGCGAGGGCGGAGGCAGCGGCGGCAATCCTTCTGAAATCTCGGGATCGAGAAACCGCTCGAGAAGGTCGCGGTCGCGCGGAGGCAGCGTGCCGAGCGCCGCGGCGGTGCCGAAAGTCAGGCTTGCTTTCGACCAGTCGCCCTCGCGTGCCGCGCAGAAGATGTCGGACGCGATGTCTTCGGTCAGCCAAGGGTCGGCGTTCAAAGCCTCGCACGGGGCTTCGAGCCTGCCTTCGAGGAGCGATGCTTCGAGCCAGGGCGTGAAAAGGTCCGGGTGATCGGGCCCTGCGCGTTCGAGAAGCGCGAGCGCAGGATCGATGGCGCCCATCTCCATCAGGCGGGCTACACGGGCCGCGACGAAAGCGGCCCCGTCACCGTCGCCGCGGGGTGGTTCCGCCTCGGCTAGAAGAAGCGTGGTCAGCAAGGACGCGACCGCCGGAACGGCGGCTTCGCTGTCCTCGATGGCGCGGATCAGCGTGGCGGATTGACTGTTTTGCCAAAGATTTGTCGGAAGTCCCGTCACGGATGGCGGCAAGAGTCCAACTGCCGCGATGGATTGCGTACCGAGCGGTTCCTGCGCGACATCCGGCACATCCACGGCATCGGCAACCGGCGGCTCGTTCGTGGCGGGCGACGGGCTGGAGGGTTGCGAGACGGGATCGTTCAGCCAGTCGATCGCGGACAGCGGATCTTGCGCCAGTGCCGGCGCGGCAAGCCAGAACGCGCAGAAAACCGCCGCGCTATTCCGCATCAAGATCGACCGGCTGGCGAATCTCCGATTGTGGCGGGGCAAAGTCGGCACCGAAGAACTCACCGACATAGGCATAGCCGATAAGCGCGATCGCCCCGAGAATCGCGAGATAAAACAACCATTTGATCAGCCGCCCCATCGTCTCGCTCGCCTTCTGCCCCGTTATTTTTTTCCACTTATAACTGGCATTTCACCCAAGTTCACGTCATTCACGCCGAAATTGTCGTGATTGGGCGGACGATGGCCGAGGCGGCTTCGAAAAACAGATCACTTTTGACAAAGAGCGTGGTTCTTGTCGGCATGATGGGTGCAGGCAAGACCGCGGTTGGCAGGGCGCTGGCGCATATGCTGCGCGTGCCGTTCCGCGATTCCGACGCGGAGATCGTCGCCGCCGCGCAGATGTCCATTGCCGAGATTTTCGAGCGTGATGGCGAGCCTTTCTTCCGCCGCCGCGAGACAGAGGTGCTGACGCGGCTGCTGGACGGGCCGCCCGCGCTGCTGTCTACGGGGGGAGGGGCGTTTCTGCAGAATCGCAACCGCGCCCTGATTTCGGAAAAGGGGGTGTCGGTCTGGCTCGATGCCGATCTCGACCTGCTCTGGAGCCGGGTGAGGCACAAGGATACGCGGCCGCTCCTGAAGACGCCCGATCCCTACCGCACCTTGTCAGAGCTCTTCGAGGCGCGTGTGCCGATCTACCGAAAGGCGGATATCGCCGTACGCACCGATCCCAGCTTTTCCATCGAGGACACCGCCCGCGCGGTGCGCGCGGCGCTGGCAAGCCGCCCGGACGTATTGAGAGAGACAGGATGACAGAAATCGTTTCCGTCGCATTGGGCGCGCGGTCGTATGACGTGCGGATCGGGCCGGGTCTGATCGGCCGGGCCGGAGTTGAGATTGCGCCGATCCTTTCGCGTCCGCGCGTCGCCATCGTCACGGACAGGCATGTCGGCGAGGCGCATCTCGCCGCGCTCCAAGCCGCGCTTCAGGCCGAGGGGATTACCTCCGAAGCGCTGACCCTGCCTGCAGGCGAGGCCACCAAAAGCTGGGCGCATCTGCAAGAGGTGACCGAATGGCTCCTCGCGCAGCGGATCGAACGGCGCGACGTGGTGGTCGCGCTCGGTGGCGGCGTGATCGGCGATCTGGTCGGGTTCGCGGCGTCCATCCTGAGGCGCGGTGTCCGCTTCGTGCAAATCCCGACCTCGCTTCTGGCGCAGGTGGATTCCTCGGTCGGCGGCAAGACCGGGATCAACTCGCCGCATGGCAAGAACCTCGTTGGCGCATTCCATCAGCCATCGCTCGTGCTGGCCGATATCGATGCGCTCTCGACCCTGGCTCCGCGCGACTTTCTGGCGGGATATGGCGAGGTCGTGAAATACGGGCTCCTGGGCGACGCGGCCTTCTTCGACTGGCTGGAGGCGCATGGTCTCGACATGGCTGCGGGCGATGTCGAGGCGCGGGCCTACGCCGTGCGCCGTTCGGTCGAGATGAAGGCCGAGATCGTGGCCCGCGACGAGACAGAGCAGGGCGACCGCGCGCTTCTCAACCTTGGGCATACGTTCTGCCATGCATTGGAAGCTGCGACCGGCTATTCGGATCGTCTTCTGCATGGTGAAGGCGTCGCTATTGGCTGCGGCCTAGCCTTCGAGCTTTCTTCTCGGCTGGGGCTCTGTTCCCAGGAGGAGCCGAGCCGCGTGCGCGCCCACATCTCCGCGATGGGCATGAAGACGGATCTTGCGGATATTCCCGGCGATTTGCCGGACGGGCCGGCGCTGCTGAAGCTCATGGGGCAGGACAAGAAGGTGGTCGACGGCAGATTGCGTTTCATTCTCGCGCGGCGGATCGGCGAGGCTTTCGTGACCTCCGACGTGCCGGGCGAGGCGGTGCTCGCGGTGCTGGAGGACGCACTCAGCGCGGGGCGCGCCTCCTGAGGAGCCCTGCCGCACTCCCTTGCGTGACGTAACCCACGAGGCGGCCCGACGGGCCTGTCACGCCGATTGCGTGCCGCTCTCCGAGGACATCCAAGAGGTGCCCCGCCGGGCGGCTCATCGGCAGGCTCATCACATCGGTCTCCATGACGTCCGCGATACGCCCTCCGCCGTCGGCTTCGAGGATCGTATCGGCCTCCACGAACCCGGCGAGCTTGCCGTCACGGCCCACAACCGGGAAGATCGACTGGTCGGAGCTGCGAACCAGTTCTGCCGCCGCGCTGACGGGCGCATCGGGCGAGAGGTGCGTGAAGTCGCGCAGCATCGCGTCGCCGACGCTGAGATCGGACAGGGCCGCCCGGCTCTTCATCTGGCCGAGCTCGGCATTGCCTGCAAGGAACACGAACAGCGCGACGAGACCCAGAAGGAAGTTTCCGCTCCAGAGCGCGTAAGCCGCGAAGGCCAGCGCGAAGGCTTGCCCGATCCTGACCGCGAAAAGCGTCGCCCGCAGACGCGGCAGGAAGATCGCGAGCACGCCGCGAAGCACCCGTCCGCCATCCATCGGGAAGGCCGGGATCATGTTGAAGAGAACCAGCAGGATATTGACGCTCAGAAGCGCGCTCGCGAACGCACCGGCTGAGGTTTCGAGCGCGAGCGAGGTCGAGGGGCCGAAGCCCGCAAGCCAGAGCGCGGCGGCGATCACCACATTGACGAGCGGGCCCGCCAGCGCGACCGCGATCTCCTGGAACGGGCGGTCGGGCATCCGTTCAAGACGCGCAAGCCCGCCGATGGGCAGAAGCGTGATGTCGGGCGTGCGGATGCCGAAGCGGCGTGCCATCAGCGCATGGCCGAATTCATGGGCAACGACGCATGCGAACAGCGCCATGACGAAAAGAATGTTGGACAATGCCGCGCCCGCTCCGCCGATGCCCCAGGCCGAGGCCCCGACCCACAAAAGGAGCAGGAAGAATGTCGCGTGAATACGCACTTCCGATCCCAGAAGTCGTCCGATGGGAAATGACCAGCTCATGCGTCCTGCCTCGTGCGTCCTGTCTTGTTGCACCTCACATGGGGCTCGCACGGCCAAAGACCAAGGCACGGGCGACGGCTGGTCGCGATGACGAAAAACGCCGCGTCCTGTCGGGCGCGGCGTTGAAGCTGTTCGATGAAGGAATGGATCAGAACGGGATCTCGTCGTCGATATCCCGCGACGGGGCGCGCGAGCCGCCACCACCGCCGGAGCCGCCACCATAGCCGCCGCCCTGGTCGCCGCCGCCATAACCACCGCCCTGATCGCCGCCACCGTAACCGCCGCCGTAATCGTCGGAATAGCCGCCACCGCCGCCGCCATAGCCGCCGTCGCCACCGCCGCCCCGGCTGTCGAGCAGCGTCAGCTCACCGCGATAGGGGCGCAGCACAACCTCAGTGGAATACCGGTCCTGGCCGGACTGGTCCTGCCATTTACGCGTCTCGAGCTGGCCTTCGATGTAAACCTTGGAGCCCTTCTTGAGATATTGCTCCGCGATCCGCGCGAGCGGTTCGGAGAAGATCGCGACCGAATGCCACTCGGTGCGCTCGCGACGCTCGCCGGTGTTGCGATCCTTCCAGTTCTCCGAGGTGGCGATACGCAGGTTGCACACCTTGCCGCCATTCTGGAACGTCCGCGTCTCGGGGTCGCGCCCGAGATTTCCGACGATGATCACCTTGTTCACGGATCCGGCCATGACGATCCCCTCTTTCTCATCCGATTCCGGGCCACGCGGCCCGATCCTTCAGGCGACGTTACACCACCAAAACCGAGAATGGTAAACGCCGTCTTGAGATCAGACGCTCAGGACTCGCAAATTCCTCAGATCCGCGTATAGTCCCGCCGGACAGTGACGACAGGGACCGGGGGACAAATGCGCAAGGTCATCTGCGCTGCAGCCGCTTTTGCGGTGACGGCGAGCCTCGCTCATGCCGACGTTCTATCGACGCAAGGACGCGGCAAACTCTTCACCAACCAGACCAGCGTGCTCGATAAACGCGCCTCCGAGCAATACCGCAGCTCGGTGCGCCTTCAGCCGACGCGGGTGAAGACGCCCACCAAGTGGGACACCGAGGACGCGCCGCGCTACTCGGGCAAATACAAGGGCATCTACCTGCAATCGGCGCGCCTTGCCGCGCAGCGTCACGGCATTCCCGAAGACCTGTTCCTGCGCCTCGTGCAGCAGGAATCGGGCTGGAACCCAAAGGCGTTGTCGCACAAGGGCGCGATCGGCCTCGCGCAGCTCATGCCGGGCACGGCGAGCCGACTGGGCGTGGACCCGCATGATCCCGAGCAGAACCTCGACGGCGGCGCGCGGTATCTGCGCGTCCAGTACAACCGGTTCAAGTCGTGGCGGCTGGCGCTCGCGGCCTACAATGCCGGCCCCGGCGCGGTCGAGAAGTACGGCGGCATTCCGCCCTACAAGGAAACCAAGAACTACGTCGCGATCATTCTCGGGAGCTGATGCTCACTCCTCGTCTCGCGCCCCTTCGGCCCATCCGAGTGCGTAGAGGTGGATCTCGAAGGATGGGTGCATCTCCGCCCCGAGGATACCGGGTCGGAAATGCCGGAACAGCGCGCGCCAATAAGGCTGCACGATCACCGCATCCTCGACCAGCATCCGCTCCAGCTCGGCCATGACCTCGCGCCGCTCCTCGGCGCTCGCGATCGCGCGGGCACGGGTCAGCGCTGCATCGAACTCCGAATTGGCGTACGCGCTTTCGTTCCAGACCGCGCCCGAACGATAGGCGAGCGACAGCGTCTGCACGCCGAGAGGGCGGTGGTTCCACTCGGTGATCGAGAGCGGAAAGTCCTTCCAGGCCGACCAGAAGCGCGATCCGGGAAGGACGGTCTGGCGCGCGGGAATGTCGGCATCGAGAAGCAGCGCGACAACCGCTTCGCCGGTCCGCCGCGCCACGCCGTCATCGAGCGTGACAACGTCATGCGTCACATTGATCTTGCCCGCCTGCACGATCAATGCACGGCCCTCTGCGGGCGCGAACCGCGGCGGGCCGATATCGGCGTAATCGGGCTGGATCGGGGCGACGTGGTGATTGGCGGCGACCTCGCCACGGTCGCCATAGCCGAGCTCGAGGCAGATCGCGTTGTCGATGGCGAGGCTGAGGCCGCGACGGATACGCGGATCGGCATAAAGCTTCTCGCCATTCACATCCGCACTCTGATTGCCGCGCAAAACCACCGTAGAGGCCGTGTCCGTGCGCGAGCTTTCCCAGCCAAGCTCCGTCGCAGCGTCTATGAAACGGCCCACATTCTCGTAGAGCATATCGACCCGGTCGTCCTCGATCGCTGCAACCCAAGAGGCCGGATCGGTGCCGAGATCGATGAACTCGATCCGCTCGAGCGTTGCCGGCCCGAACCCTTCGACCTTGGTCCCCCACCAGTCGAAATCCTCGCGCCTCACGAGGATGGCCCGCTCTCCTGTCGAGATGAGCTCTGGCCGGTAGGGGCCTGTTCCGACGGGATTTTCCAGCATCGTCTCGGGCGTGAAGCCGGGCGGGATGACCGCGGCGGGATAGTCGGCGAGCGCCACGATCAGCGTCACATCGGGGCTGCCCGGTCGCAGTCGAACGCGCATCGGATCGACGATCTCGACCGCGCCGTCGCGAAGGCCGCCCGTCTCGGGATCGCTCAGCGACGACAGGCTCGCCGCCATGACGTTTCCGGGCACCTCCGGCTCGCACCAATAGGCGAACATGCGCGCCACGTCCTGCGCGCTGAATTCCGTGCCGTCCGACCAACGCACGCCGGGACGAACCTTGAGCAGGTATTCGGTCGCGTCCGCGTTGACCTCCCAATTCTCAAGGAGCATGCCCCGGACCGATCCGTCGCGTTGATACTCGACAAGGTATTCGAGCCATCCGCGCGTGACATTGGCGATCTCGGGCCAGTCCATCGTGCGTGGATCCTTGAGCGCGCGCACATCCTGCTGG
This sequence comes from Roseivivax sp. THAF30, assembly GCF_009363575.1. Lineage (NCBI taxonomy): Bacteria > Pseudomonadati > Pseudomonadota > Alphaproteobacteria > Rhodobacterales > Roseobacteraceae > Roseivivax > Roseivivax sp. THAF30. The sequence continues at coordinate 1,674,251 of NZ_CP045389.1, forward strand.
ATGCGAAGCGTGCCGCCGGATGCCCGTCGCGGCGCATCCTGAGCGGCAAGCGGACGCGGCAAGCCAAGCGCGCCGAGCGCGGCTGCCGATGCGCCGAGCGCCGTCGCGCGTGTCAGGAACTCGCGCCGCGAAAGCTGACCTGAGCGATATTCCATCCCGAGCGCCGGGATCGACGGGTGAAGCCGCATCATGCCCGTCCCGTGGTCAGGGCGCGCTTTCGCAGCGACGATGGCGTCTGACCGGTATGGCTCTGGACGAAGCGGGTGAAATACGCGGCCGAATGAAAGCCGAGCGCCTCCGCCACGCCCGAGATCGGCGGCTCCGCTTGCCCCAGCATCACGCGAGCTTCGTAAAGCTTGCGCTCGGTGATGATCTCGGCGGCGGTCTTGCCCGAGGCAGCCCGGCAGACGCGCGTGAGATGCGTGGGCGTCACGCCGAGCGCCCCTGCATAATCCGCCATCACCCGGTCCGATCGGAACTCGCGCACGACGAGATCCGAGAAGCGCCGCGCCAGCCTTTGCGTCGCGGTGTCTTTCGGACGATCCGCGGCACCCTCGGCGATCTGCCGGCGCAGCCAGACGGTCGCAAGCCTCAGATGCGCCTCGAGCGAATCCGTAAGGTAGAGCCGGTCGCGGCCGATCTCGCGGCTCATCGCCTCAATCTCCGCCGTCAACTCCGCCTGGGCGAGGCTGTCGCGGCAGCGCACGTGTTCGGGCTGGCGTTTGGGCAGCTCCATCATGCCGGCAGGTGCCTCGATCACGCTCGCTAGCGATTGCGGCGTAAGCTCCAGGCCAAAGAGTGTTCCAGCGGGCAGGAAAATCGCGTTGTGGCTGCCATAGCCGCGCAGCACGCCGCCGATATTTACCCGGCCTTGGCCCTTGGTGATCCAGATCAGAAGATCGGTGTCGCGGTCATGCAGGTCCGAAATCCGCCACGGCGCGCCGCGCGTGAACTTGCCGATATTCTCGCAGCGGATGCGGCGCGGCACGGCGGCGGTGTCGTGGATCTTGCCTGGTTTTCGCAGGAAGCTCGGGCCGGATGCCATCTCAGACCTCCGCACGCGCAGGATCGATCCAACGCCATGCGCCCATGTTGGAGCGGAACCAGGTCCGCTGGCGCTTTGCGAATTGCCGTGTCTGGATCACGGCGCTGCTGATCGCGTCATCGAGACTCATAACTCCTTCAACATGCGATATGAGCTCGCGCGCGCCAATCGCTTTCGCGGAGGGACGCGCCATCGTGAACCCGGCTGCGTTCTCTTTCGCCTCTTGCAGCGCACCTTCGGTGATCATCTGCCGAAATCGCGTCTCGATCCGCGCATTCAACCAGTCCTTGTCGGGGCCGATGACGATGGTTTCGGCCGCGCCGGGCGCCAGCAGTGGCGGCGGCGTCTCGGCTTGCCAAGCGGCAAGTCCCTTTCCGGTCGCGCGATAGACCTCCCAGGCGCGCTGCACGCGCATGGGGTTCGCGGTGTCGATCCGGCCACGGGTTGCCCCGTCGATCTCGGGCAGGAGCGCATCCGGCCCGCCTTCAGCTAGACGCGCCATCGCCTCTTGGCGAAGCGCGTCCGGCACAGGCGGGATCTGTGCAAGACCTCTGGTCAACGCGTTGAAATAGAGCCCCGTACCGCCGACGATGATGGGGCGCTTGGGGCCATCGAGCCAGGGCGCGATCTCGCGCAGCCATTCGCCGACAGAATAGGGGTGATCGCCCGGCACGTGGCCGTATAGCGCGTGAGGCGCACGGGCCTCTTCCACAGGAGAGGGCCGCGCCGTCAGAACGCGCCAATCAGAGAAGACCTGGATCGCGTCGGCATTCAGGATGACCCCGCCCTGCGCTTCGGCGATGGCGAGCGCGAGCCCCGATTTGCCCGACGCGGTCGGCCCCGCGATCAGCACGGGACGGTCGGGGTGAATGCTGGACAGGTCGATCATCGGCGGCTGGGTCTCATCCTCGTCCCGCGCCATTGTCATCGGGCACGATTTCCGACATCTATGGCCGCAATCCTAGACCGCCACAGTCACGGAGCGCAACATGGCCCAAGGCGACGAGCATACCACCACCTTCAAACGGGTTTTGTTGAAGATTTCGGGCGAGGCGCTGATGGGCGACCAGGGTTACGGCCTGCATCCCCCGACGGTGGAGCGGATCGCCCGCGAAGTGCAGTCGGTCCAGGAAATGGGTGTCGAGATCTGCATGGTCATCGGCGGCGGCAATATCTTCCGCGGTCTGGCCGGATCGGCGCAGGGAATGGAACGGACGACCGCCGATTACATGGGTATGCTCGCCACCGTCATGAACGCGCTCGCGATGCAATCGGCGCTCGAAGGGCTCGGGGTCTACACGCGGGTGATCTCGGCCATCCGGATGGACGAGGTGGCCGAGCCTTACATCCGGCGCCGCGCCGTGCGCCACCTTGAGAAAAAGCGCGTCTGCATCTTCGCTGCCGGCACGGGCAATCCGTATTTCACCACCGATACGGCCGCGACGCTCCGCGCCAACGAGATGGCCTGCGAGGCGATCTTCAAGGGAACGAAGGTCGATGGCGTGTACGACAAGGATCCGATGCAGCATCCCGACGCGGTGCGGTACGACGAGGTCAGCTACGACGATTGCCTGGCCAAGCACCTCAAGGTCATGGATGCCTCCGCGATCGCGCTCGCGCGGGACAACAACCTGCCGATCATCGTCTTCTCGCTCGACGAGCCGGGCGGCTTCCGGGGTATTCTTGCAGGTAAAGGCACCTATACGAAGGTACACGGCTAGGGGCTGACGGATGGGGCGTCTATACAAGACCTGCCGCGTCCCTTAGAACGCCCAGCGACGCATAAAAAATATCACGACGACCGAGACAGGATCATGGCTGACGATTTCGAACTGGATACCGACGATCTGAAGCGGCGCATGGATGGCGCCATGTCCAACCTCAGAACCGAATTCGCCTCGCTGCGGACGGGCCGGGCCTCGGCCTCGATGCTGGAGCCCGTGCAGGTCGAGGCTTACGGGCAGATGACGCCGATCAACCAGGTCGGCACGGTGAACGTGCCCGAGCCGCGCATGGTCACCATCAACGTTTGGGACAAGAGCCTCGTCAACAAGGTGGACAAGGCGATCCGCGAGTCGGGTCTGGGGATCAATCCGCAGATGAACGGCACGATCATCATGCTGCCGATCCCCGAACTCAACGAGGAGCGCCGCCGCGAGCTGACCAAGGTCGCAGGTCAATACGCCGAGAATGCGCGCGTCTCCGTGCGGAACGTCCGCCGCGACGGCATGGACCAGATCAAGAAAGCCAAGAACGACGGCATGTCCGAGGACGATCAGAAGTTCTGGGAGACCGAGGTTCAGGATCTGACCGACGATTACATCAAGCGCGTGGACGAGGCGCTCGAGACCAAGCAGCAGGAAATCATGCAGGTCTGAGACCCCGCACCCGCCCGCGCAGCACGAAGACCGGTCAGGAGGCCGTTTCGATGTCGAAACAGGACAAGCCCGCAGGCGCGCCGCGCCATGTCGCCGTCATCATGGACGGCAATGGCCGGTGGGCGCAAAGCCGGGGGCGGCCGCGCCTTTTCGGGCACCAGGCGGGCGCGCGGCGCGTGCGAGAGATCGTCGAGGCCTGCCCCGATTGCGGTGTCGAATACCTGACGATCTTCGCCTTCTCGACAGAGAACTGGAAGCGCACCCAGGACGAGGTTGCGGGTCTCATGTCCCTGTTCCGGATCTACATCACGCGCGAGGCGCGGGCGCTGCGCGACAACGACGTGCGCGTGCGCTTCATCGGCGATCGGGTGCGTCTCGACCACAAGTTGCAGAAGCTGATGGACCAGCTCGAGGCGATGACGGCCCATTGCGAAGGCACGAACCTGACGATCGCGCTCAATTACGGCGGCCGTGACGAGGTCGCCCGCGCAACCAAGCGCCTTGCCGAGGACGTCGCCGCGGGCCGGCTCGATCCGGCCGATGTCGGCGAGGAGACGCTGCCGCGCTATCTCGACACCTGTCTTCTGCCCGATCCCGATCTCGTCATTCGCACGAGCGGCGAGGCGCGGATCTCGAACTTCCTACTGTGGCAATCCGCCTATTCCGAATACGAATTCGTCGACACGCTCTGGCCCGATTTCACCGCAGCCGAATTCGCCCGGCTGACCGAAACCTTCGGAAGGCGGGAACGCCGCTACGGAGCCGTGCCTGCATGAGTGCCAGGTCACGCTGGAACGACCTCTCCGAACGGATGATTTCGGGCATCGTGCTGGTGGCGGTGGGCATGACCGTCGTCTGGATCGGTGGCTTCACCTTCCATATCGCGATCGCGCTCATTGTCGGTCTGATGATCTGGGAATTGGTCTCGATGCTGGACCACGACCGCGCGAAGACCCCGCTTGTTCTGGGTGTGGCCTCGGGGATCGCGGTCTTGACGGCAGGCGAGGTCTCGCCCGCGGTTGCGATGCCGCTGCTACTGGCGCCCTCGATGCTCGGTATCGGGCAGATGAGCCGGGGCGGCGTGACCTTTGCCAGCTTCACTGCCCTTATCATGCTCGCGGGCTATGGCATGATGGCCCACCGCGACGATTACGGGCTTTTCTGGATGCTCTGGCTCGTGCTGGTCGTCGTGGCAACTGATGTGGCGGGCTACTTTGCGGGCCGCCTGATCGGCGGGCCGAAATTCTGGCCGCGTGTCAGCCCCAAGAAGACCTGGTCGGGCACTGTGGCGGGGTGGATCGCCGCAGGCGCGCTCGGCGCGGCCTTCGCGGCATTGTCGAACGCCAATTACGGGCTGGTGCCATTGTCGATCGCGATCTCGATGGCGAGCCAGCTCGGCGATATCGCCGAGAGCGCGATCAAGCGCCGGGCAGGGGTCAAGGACAGCTCGAACCTCATTCCCGGCCATGGCGGTCTGTTCGACCGGTTCGACGGTATGCTGGGCGCGGCGCTCTTCATCTTGATCGCGGGGCAGATCGTCGGCTTCCCGCCGGGCTTGCCGCCGAGCATGTGACCGGATGACCGACAGACGGCGCATCTCCATCTTCGGGGCGACAGGCTCCATCGGACAGAACACGCTCGACCTTGTCGCGCGCGAGCCGGATCGATTCGAGGTTGTCGCTCTGACCGGCGGCCGTAACGCGGCGCAGCTGGCGGCGGATGCGCGGCGCTTCGGCGCGAGCCTTGCCGTCACCGCTTTCGAGGATGCCTTGCCCGACCTGCGCGCGGCGCTTGATGGCTCCGGCATCGAGGCGGCGGCGGGCGAGGCTGCCCTTGTCGAGGCCGCGCGCCGGCCGGCGGATCTGGTCATGTCCGCCATCGTCGGGGCGGCGGGTCTCGCACCGGGGCTCGCGGCGCTTGAGACGGGCGCATCACTCGCGCTTGCCAACAAGGAGAGCATGGTCTGCGCGGGCCCCCTGGTCATGGCGACGGCAGAGGCGCATGGCGGCCGTGTCATTCCCGTCGACAGCGAGCATTCAGCCGTGTTCCAGGCGCTCCTCGGCGAAGACATCGCTTGCGTCGAGCGTGTCATCATCACCGCATCGGGCGGTGCGTTCCGCGACTGGCCGCTGGAGAAGCTGGCCGAGGCGACGCCCGCAGAGGCCGCGACGCACCCCAATTGGGACATGGGCCAGCGTATCACCATCGACAGCGCGTCGATGTTCAACAAGGCGCTGGAACTGATCGAGACGAAGGAATTCTTCGGCTTCGCACCGAGCCAGATCGAGGCCGTGGTCCACCCCGAATCCATGATCCACGCGCTTGTCGGCTTCTGCGATGGCGGCCTCATGGCGCATGTCGGTCCGCCGGATATGCGCCATGCCATCGGTTTCGCGCTGAACTATCCCGCGCGCCGTCCCGTGCCGGTGGAGCGGATCGACCTTGCCAAGCTCGCGACGCTTACTTTCCGGCCCGCCGACGAAACGCGATGGCCCGCTCTCCGCATCGCGCGCGAGGTGATGGAAACGGGCGGTCTTTCGGGCGCGGTCTTCAATGCCGCCAAGGAGCGCGCGCTCGATGCGTTTATCGATGGCCGGATCGGATTCCTCGACATGCCGCGCATTGTGGAGCGCGTTCTCGACAGGGTTTCGGCCAAGGGCGGTCTCAATATCGACGTGATCACGCTTGATAAGGTGCTCGAAGCAGACCATCTCGCACGAAGGCTTGCGGACGAAGAAATAGGCTGAAGAAGGGCAGGGGTTTTGGATCTGGTGACGCTCATTCCGCAGTTCGGAGGTCTCCTCTGGACGCTTCTGGCCTTTATTGTCGCCCTGTCGGTGATCGTCGCCATCCACGAATACGGCCATTACATCGTCGGACGCTGGTCGGGTATCGACGCCGACGTCTTCAGCCTCGGCTTCGGCCCGGTGATCTATTCGCGAGACGACAAGCGCGGCACGCGCTGGCAGATCGCGCTCTTCCCGCTCGGCGGATACGTCAAATTCCGCGGCGATGCGAACCCCTCGGGCGGCAAGGACGAAGCGGCGATGAGCGCGCTGCCGGAGAATGAGCGCCGCCGCACGATGAACGGCGCGCCGCTTTGGGCGCGGGCCGCGACGGTTGCCGCCGGGCCGATCTTCAACTTCATCCTGTCCATTCTCGTCTTCACGGGCGTCTTCATGGCGCGCGGCGTGGTGTCCGAGCCGATCACAGTGGGCGATCTGCGCCCGCTGCCCTCGGTGCAGGAGCTGGAGCCCGGCGACGAGATCGTCGAAATCGCCGGTGTCAGCCCGCCGAGTTTCGAGGCGGCGGCAGATTTCGAAAGCTTCCTCGACGGCCTACCGACCGAGCCCGTGCTCGACTACACAGTGCGCCGCGGCGAGGACGAGATCGTCGTTGAAGGCCCTTACGTCTATCCGCCTATCGCGACTTCGGTGGTGCCGCGCTCTGCCGCGGACGATGCGGGCTTCCGGAAGGGCGACGTGATCCTCACCATCGATGGCGCGGATGTCTTCGCCTTCGACCAGCTGCGCGAAAAGGTGGAAGGGTCCGAAGGCGCGCCGCTCGATCTTGAGATCTGGCGCGATGGCGAGGTGATCGAAACGACGCTGACGCCGCGGCGGACCGACGAGCCGCAACCTGACAATTCGTTCCGCACGGTCTACCGGATCGGTATCGTGGGCGGTCTCTTTTTCGAGCCAGCCACGGAAACCCCCGGACCCTGGGATGCCGTCTCCTCGGGTGTGGCGCAGACCGGCATGATCATTGAAGGGTCGATCTCCGGTCTCTGGCACATGATCACCGGCGCAATCTCCACCTGCAATCTCTCGGGCCCCATCGGCATCGCCGAGACGAGCGGCTCGATGGCAAGCCAGGGGACGACCAATTTCATCTGGTTCATCGCCGTCCTGTCGACCGCGGTTGGGCTTCTGAATCTGTTTCCGGTTCCCGTTCTCGACGGGGGACATCTATGCTTTTACGCCTATGAGGCTGTCTCGGGGCGTCCGCCTTCCGACCGCGCGCTCAAAGTGCTGATGTCGATCGGCCTGACGCTCGTGCTGTCCCTCATGGTTTTCGGCATAACCAACGATCTGTTCTGTCCCTGACCCGACAGGGGCTGCGGCCATTCTGGCGCCGCGCCCTTGCCGCAAAACTGCCGCAATCGGGTGGCAGCTATCATCCGTGAAACGGCAGCTTTACGGATAAGGACATGCAACAGGCCATTCATGACGGCTACCGCAGCCTCGGGTTGATCGTGAACCTGAACTGGGACCGCATCCTCTACGGTCTGACCATCGTTGTGGCCCTGTGCCTCGGCACGTTCGTGGGCTCTTTCTGAGCGCTATTTTCCCCCTTCTGGCTTTTGACAAGGTTCGCCAATCCCGATACTGACTTCTGCGAGGGATGTCTGAAGGATAGGCGGGATGTCGAGCACGACCAACGCGCGGCCGCGTCTGGCGGCGCTGAACGCAATGACCAAACGCGCAAGTTTGGCGATTTTTGCACTCACGGCGACGACGGCTCTGGTGTCTGTTCCACAATCGGTGGTGGCGCAGACCTTTGTCTTCAACAACGTGCAGATCGAAGGCACCCAGCGGATCGAGCCGTCCACGATTCTGAGCTATGCCGGGATCGCGCGTGGTGAACCTGTCTCGGCCGGGCAACTGAACGATGCCTTCCAGAACATCCAGAATTCGGGTCTTTTCGAGAGCGTCGAGATCGTCCCGCAGGGCAACACGCTCCTGATCCGGGTCGTCGAGTATCCGACGATCAACCGCATTGCGATCGAGGGCAACCGGCGCATCGACGACGAGGACCTCGCGCCGCTTCTGCAATCGCAATCGCGCCGGGTCTATTCGCCCTCTACCGCCGAGGCCGACGCGAACGAGATCGCCGAAGCCTATCTTCAGCAGGGCCGGATCGCCGCACGCGTTCAGCCGCGCGTCATTCGCCGGTCCGATAACCGCATCGACCTTGTCTTCGAGGTGTTCGAGGGCGGTGTCGCCGAGGTCGAGCGCATCGGCTTTGTCGGCAACCAGCAATATTCCGATCGTCGCCTGCGCCGGGTTGTCGAGACCAAGCAGGCCGGCCTCCTGCGCGCGATCATTCAGAGCGACACGTTCATCGAGGATCGCATCCAGTTCGACCAGCAGCTTCTCGAGGATTTCTACGCCTCGCGCGGCTATGTCGACTTCCGTATCACCGGCGTGAACGCGGAACTCGCGCGGGAACGTGACGGCTATTTCGTGACCTTCAACGTCGAGGAAGGCCAGCAATTCCGCTTCGGACAGGTCAGCGTGACCTCCGATCTGCCGGAAGTGGACATTCCCGCCTTCCAAAGCGCGACCACTGTCCGCACGGGCAACATCTACGCACCGCAGCTCGTCGACCGCGACATCGAACGCCTCGAGCGTCGGGCGGTCGAAGAAGGGCTCGATTTCGTCCGCGTCGAACCGCGCGTGACCCGCAACGATCGCGACCTGACGCTCGACGTCGAGTTCGTGCTGACGCGCGGGCCGCGCATCTTCGTCGAGCGGATCGACATCGAAGGCAACACCACCACGCTCGACCGTGTCGTGCGACGCCAGTTCGAAACCGTCGAAGGCGATCCCTTCAACCCGCGCGAGATCCGCAACGCCGCTGAACGCATCCGGGCGCTCGGCTATTTCGCCGACGCCCAGGTGGAAGCCCGCGAAGGCTCCTCGCCGCAGCAGGTGATCGTCGATGTCGATGTCGAAGAGCAGCCCACCGGTTCCATCAGTATCGGCGGCTCCTTCTCAAGCTCGACCGGTTTCGGTCTGAACTTGTCCTTCGCGGAGCAGAACTTCCTAGGCCGCGGTCAACAGCTTAGCCTTTCGGCAACTACAACTGCGGACACAGAACGATATTCTTTCGACTTTGTCGAGCCGGCACTCCTGGGCCGGGATCTCGCCTTCGGTTTGGGGCTGTCCTATGCGCGGACGGAACAGGATAACTCTGACTACAACACGGAAGTAGCACGATTTTCGCCCTCTCTAGCATTTCCAATCTCAGAAAATGGTCGTCTGAGACTTAGCTATACACTTGAGAGCACAGACTTGACCGTGCCCGATGCATCGGATGTCGGCGGGATTGTACGTGCCGAGGCGGCGCAGGGTCAGATTATCAAAAGCTCGCTCGGCTATCGCTTCAGCTACGACACGCGCCGGACCGGGCTCGACCCGAACGCGGGCGTGCTTCTGGAGTTCGGACAGGAATTCGGGGGCGTCGGCGGCGATGTGTCCTTCGTCGAGACCCGCGCGCGCGCCGTGGCGCAGCGCTTGGCCTTCAGCGAGGAAGTGACGCTCCGCGCGACCCTCGAAGCTGGCGCGCTCAATTATCTCGACGGCGATTCAAGCCGCGTCACCGACCGCTTCTTCCTTGGCTCGAGCCTCATGCGCGGCTTCGAGCCCGGCGGGATCGGCCCGCGCGAAGTTGGCCCCGGCGTTGATGACGCGCTCGGCGGCGATTACTTCGCGGTCGCCCGCTTCGAGGCCGAATTCCCGTTGGGCCTGCCGGACGAATACGGCGTCTCGGGCGGCGTGTTCTACGATGTCGGCACGCTCTGGGGCGTCGAGAACAAGGACAACGCGACGGGATCGGTGCTCTATGACGATGCCTCGATCCGGCAGGTCGCGGGTGTGTCGCTGTTCTGGGACACGCCGCTCGGCCCGCTGCGGTTCAACTTCTCCGAGGCCCTTCAGAAGGAAAAAGAGGATCGTGAACAGAACTTCGAGCTGACGATCTCGACCGACTTCTGATGATACGTCTCTGGGCGATCTGGCTCGGCAGCGCGATCTTCGCGCTGGTATTGGCCTTGCCCGTTCTGGCGCAAGACCAGGGCTCCGGCGAGCGCGCGGTCGTCCGCTCGCCGATCCTGACCATTGAGTCCGAGCGGTTCTTTGGCGAAAGCGCGTTCGGTCAGCGGCTTCTGTCGCAGATCGAGGAGGACGGGCAGGCCCTCGCCGCGGAAAATCGTCGCCTTGAGGCCGAGCTTACCGCAGAGGAACGCCGGCTGACCGAGCTACGCGGAACCGTTGAGCCGGAAGCGTTCCGCGAGATGGCCGACGATTTCGACACCCGCGTGCAGGACCTGCGCCAGCAACAGGACGCGAAGGCCCGCGCGCTCGCCAATCGTGACGAGACCGCCCGGCGGCAATTCTTCAGCGCGGCCCAGCCCGTGCTCGGTGAAATCCTGCGCGATGCTGGTGCGGCGCTGATCCTCGAACGCGGAAACGTCCTGCTGAGCGCGAATTCCATCGACATTACCGACGTCGCGATCGCGCGCGTCGACGCTACGATCGGCGATGGCTCCGACCTGGGTTCGAGCGCACCGGAAGGCACGCCGACAGAGCAGGCGCCGCAGCCGCAGGCGGACGACGGATCACTTTTCGATATGGGCGAGGGCGCGCCGAACGCCACGGAGTGACGCGCTTGCCAGTTCGGGCCGAGGTTGCTACCGAACGGGAAAGCACAAATTCCGGGGAGCGGGCATGTCCGACGATCTCAAACGCGCCGATATCCAACTGATCCAGCGCATTCTGCCGCACCGGTATCCCTTCCTTCTGGTGGACCGGGTCGAAGAGATCGACGGCTATTCCTCCGCCGTGGGCATCAAGAACGTCACGATGAACGAGCCCCATTTCCAGGGCCATTTCCCCGGCACTCCGATCATGCCGGGTGTGACCATCGTCGAGGCGATGGCTCAAACTGCTGGGGTGATGGTCGGTACTGCGCTCGATCTCGCCGACAAGAACATGCTCATTTACTTCATGGGCATCGACGGCTGCAAATTCCGCCGCAAGGTCGTGCCGGGCGATCAGCTCCGCATGCGTCTCGAGACGGTGCGCGGCAAACCGGGTGGCAAGGTCTGGAAGTTCAAGGGCCAAGCGACCGTTGAAGGCGAGATGGCCGCCGAGGCGGAGTTCACCGCGATGATGGACCTCACCTCTTGACCGAAAGCCGCATTCATCCCAGTGCCGTGATCGAGGACGGGGCCGAGATCGGTCCCGGCTGCGAGATCGGACCGTTCTGCCATATCGGCCCGGATGTCCGGATCGGGCCCGGCAACGTGTTTAAATCGCATGTCGTGGTCACGGGAGAGACCGAAATCGGCGCGGAGAACGCGATCTATTCCTTTGCGGTGATCGGGGAGATCCCGCAGGACAAGAAATTCAAGGGCGAGAAGACCCGTCTCGTCATCGGTGATCGAAATCGCATCCGCGAACACGTGACGATGAATGCCGGCACCGATGGCGGTGGCGGCGTCACGAGTGTCGGCAATGACGGTCTGTTCATGGCTGGATGCCACGTCGCGCATGATGTGCGGATCGGGAACAACGTGATCCTTGTGAACAATTCCGCGCTCGCAGGCCATTGCGTGATCGAGGACGATGTCATCGTCGGCGGCCTCTCGGGCGTGCATCAATTCGTTCGGATCGGACGCGGTGCGATCATCGGCGCGGTGACGATGGTGACGAACGACGTCATTCCCTACGGGCTGGTGCAGGCCCCGCGCGGCGTGCTCGACGGGCTGAACCTCGTCGGGCTGAAGCGGCGGGGCGTCGCGCGCTCGGACATCACGGCGCTGAGGGCCGCGTTCCAGATGCTTGCGCAAGGCGAAGGCGCGTTCCAGGACCGTGCGCGCCGTCTCGGAGAAGACACGGAAAGCCCCTATGTCCGCGAGATCGTCGATTTCGTCCTCGCCGACACTGACCGTCACTTCCTGACGCCGGGCTGACGCGGCATGCTGGGTCTCATCGCAGGGCGCGGAGCGTTGCCGGGCGCGGTCTCCGCGGCGCGGGTGGAAAAGCCTCTCGTCGCTGCGCTCGAAGGCAATGCCCCGGATAGCGTGACGCCGGATCTGACATTCCGGCTGGAGACGCTCGGCACGCTGATCGAAACCTTCAGCGCGCGCGGCGTGCGCGAGGTCTGCCTCTGCGGCAGTATCGACCGGCCCCAGATCGACCCGGCCCGCATCGATGCGCCGACAGAGCCGCTGGTGCCGCGTCTCAAGGAGGCGCTGGCCCTTGGCGATGATGGGGCGCTGCGCGTGGTGATGGCGCTTTTCGAGGAAGCGGGGATGACGATCCTCGCCGCGCACGAAGCCGCGCCCGCGCTCCTGCTGCCGCCCGGCGTTCCGACCACGACGCATCCGCCCGCCATCGCGGAGACCGAAGCCGAGGTCGGAGAGCGCGTGCTCTCGGAGATGGCCGCGGCGGATCTCGGCCAGGCCTGCGCGATCCGCGGCACCGAGGTTCTGGCCCGCGAAGGCGAGGATGGCACCGATGCGATGCTCGCGCGTCTGGCGCAAGGCGATGCGGGGGGCGATCCGGTGTCGTTCATGATGGACACCGCCTACGACGTGCTGGGCGGCGCGGCTGACTGGCTCTCGGCCAAACCGCAGGGCGGGCAGGGCTGTCTCTTCAAAGCGCCGAAGCCGGGGCAGGACCGACGCGCGGATCTGCCCGCGATCGGGCCCGAGACGGTGCGCGGTGTGGCGGCGGCCGGGCTCGCCGGGATCGTGATCGAGGCGGGTGGCGTGCTCGTCCTCGACCAGCGGACGACGCTCGCAAGGGCGGAGGAGGCGGGCCTCTATCTCTGGTCCCGTCCGGCGAAAGGCTGATGCGGGTCTTCGTCATCGCAGGAGAGGCATCGGGCGACCGGCTTGGCGCGGCGCTGATGCGGGGGCTACGCGGCCTCGCAGGCGAGAAGGTCGATTTCGCGGGTGTCGGCGGGGAGCGCATGCTCTCCGAAGGGCTGACCAGCCTGTTTCCAATGGACGAGATCTCGATCATGGGCATTGGCGAGATCCTGAAGGAATACCGCGCGCTCAAGCGCCGCATCCGCGAGACGGCCGATGCGATCCTCGACGCCAAGCCCGATGTCGTCGTCACGATCGACCTGCCCGAATTCAACCTGCGCCTCGCAAAGCTGGTGAAGGCGCGTTCCGACATTCGCATCGTGCATTACGTCGCGCCGACCGTCTGGGCGTGGCGGCCCGGCCGGGCGGAGAAGATGGCGCGCCACGTGGACCAGGTGCTCGCACTCTTGCCGTTCGAGCCGCCTTACATGGAAGCCGCCGGGATGCGCTGCGATTTCGTGGGCCACCCGGTCGTCACGGATCCCAAAGCGAGCGCGGCGGAGGAGGCGTCCTTTCGGCTGACCTACGGGATCGGCGACGCGCCTCTCTGCGCCGTTTTGCCGGGATCGCGCCGCTCCGAGATCCAGCGCCTCGCGCCCGTCTTCGGAGAGGTTGTCGCACGGCTCGCCAAGGCCCGGCCCGATCTTCGCTTCGTGCTGCCCGCCGCGCACAGCGTCGCGGGGGCGGTCCAGGAGGCCGTCTCCGAATGGCCTCATCAGCCGCTTGTCCTTGATCCGCGCGAGGGACCGCGCGTCGAGGAGGCCAAGCGCGCCGCGCTCGCCGCCGCCGATGTGGCTCTCGCGGCCTCGGGCACCGTCTCGCTCGAGCTGGCGCATGCGCGTACGCCGATGGTTGTCGCCTATGACATGAACTGGCTGTCGCGGCAGATCATCGGACGGATGCTTCTGACCGACACGGTCACGTTGGTGAACCTCGTCTCGGAGACCCGCGCGGTGCCGGAATTCGTGGGGCGCGATTGTCGGCCGGACCGCATTGCGCCGGCGCTTCAGAGGGTTCTGGAAGAGCCGCAGGCGCAGCTGCGCGCGATGGACCTGACGATGGAGCGTCTGGGCGAGGGTGGCGCGCCGCCGGGTGAGCGGGCTGCCCGCGCGGTGCTCGACGGTCTCGGCCGAGCCTCCGAATGAAAACGCCGCCGGGATCATCCCCGGCGGCGTCTCGATCTCACGTGGCGATCAGCGCTTACTGCGCCGCTTCGACGGAATCGTAGCTGTCGGTGAAGCCCGACAAGGACATGCCAACCGTCACTTCCTGATCCGGTGCGGCGGCGGGCACGATCGTCACGTTGGCGACGGCTCCGCGCTTGAACTGGTTGATGTCGGCTTCGGTGAAGCCGACGCGCGCCACGCATCCAAGCTGCGCGCAGAACGCGAAGTCATAGCGCTTGGCCTGGCCGCCATCGACCGCAATTGTGAGCTTCTGGGTGAGCAGCGTTTCGAGCGGCACGATGAAATTCGCGCCCGCGACCGCCTGGCCTTGTCCCTGAACCTTGAAGAGGCTCACTTCGGCGACGGAATTCCCGTCCTCATCCTCGAGCAGCTGATAAAGCTGGCAGGGGTCTTCGCCTTCCTGGGCGCGCAGGCACTGGATATCCCAGTCGCCATTGGTCTCGCGCACATAGCTCGCGCTGTCCTCTTGCGTCTCTCCGCCCACGGGCTCGCCCGTATCGAAGAGCTCGCTCGTCGCGCTGCTGCCTTCAGCGGGTGCTTCAGAGGTGCTCTCGTCGCTGGCCGATGCGTCATTCTCTGCCGGTGCCGCGTCTTCGGCTTGCGCGGCCTCGGCCGGCGTGTCCTCGGTCGTGGTGTCCTGAGCGATCGCCGGGCTCGCCGCGATCAGCGCGAGAAGGGAAAGTTGCGTCAGCGTGGTCTTCATGTCCTGGGCTCCATCGTATTGGCCGAGATGCGTCGCAGATGCGCTTAGCACGGGTGCGCGGGAGTGTCAGGGGGGAACAGCAAATCGCTTCGGGGCGGTTCCGGCAGGTTTCGGCGGCGTTGCGCGCACAAAAGAAAAGAGAGCCCGATGGGCCCTCTTTTCCGTCTCTCCCCGTCGGACTGGCCGACTTTGTCATTGCCCCGGACGCTACGGTTAGATCGCGCACCCGTCAACAGGCAAAACGCCGCTTATTCGGCGTTTCATCTATTTGTAATTTACGAAGAAAAATGCCGCGCCCTGAGGCGCGGCCAGCCTGACAGGGAGGAAGTCTGTCCGAGGCCAGAGAGGACATGCGGCCCGGACAATTTTCACACTGACAGCAAAAGGTTAAGCAAGTATGGTCGCGCCGTACCGGGGACAGGACGAGGCGGCGGGGCATGGAGAACGGGATATTCGTCGGCGGTGGCGGCGAAGGCTATGGTGACAAGCAGTGGTTGAAGCTTGATTACGCCAACAGGCATGGGTTGATCGCTGGTGCAACCGGCACAGGCAAGACCGTGACCTTGCAGATCCTGGCCGAAGGATTTTCCGCCGCGGGCGTGCCGGTTTTCCTGTCCGACGTGAAAGGCGATTTGTCCGGCCTGGCCGAGGCCGGAAGCGCCGAAGCCAAACTGCACGGCGCCTTTACCGAGCGCGCGGGCAAGATCGGATTCGACGATTTCGACTATGACGCCTTCCCGGTCACCTTCTGGGATCTCTTCGGCGATCAAGGCCACCCGATCCGCACGACGGTGGCCGAGATGGGCCCGCTTCTCATCTCGCGGCTTCTGGAACTGACCGAAGCGCAGGAAGGCATCCTCAACATCGCCTTCCGCGTGGCTGACGAGCAGGGTCTGCCGCTTCTTGACCTCAAGGATCTCCAGGCGCTGCTCGTCTGGGTCGGAGAGAACCGAGAGGAGCTGTCCCTGCGTTATGGCAATATCGCGGTGCAATCGGTGGGCGCGATCCAGAGGCGGCTTCTGGTGCTCGACAACCAGGGCGGCACGCGACTTTTCGGTGAACCGGCGCTCCAGTTGTCGGACATTATACGCTTGCGCGAAGCCGGGCGGGGCCAGATCAACATCCTCGCTGCAGACAAGCTCATGGCCGCGCCACGCCTCTATGCGACCTTCCTGCTGTGGCTCCTGTCCGAGCTGTTTGAGGAACTGCCCGAAATAGGCGATCCGGACAAACCCAAGCTCGTCTTCTTCTTCGACGAGGCGCATCTGCTTTTCGAGGACGCGCCGAAAGCGCTGGTCGAGAAGGTCGAGCAGGTCGCGCGGCTCATCCGCTCCAAGGGTGTCGGCGTCTATTTCATCACCCAGAACCCCGATGACGTGCCCGAGGACATCCTCGGCCAGCTTGGAAATCGCGTCCAACACGCGCTTCGGGCCTTCACCGCGCGGGACCGCAAGGCGCTGCGTATGGCTGCCGAGACCTACCGCGAAAACCCGCGCTTCGAGATCGAGGATGCGATCCGCGAGGTCGGCGTTGGTGAGGCCGTGACCTCGATGCTTGAGAAAAAGGGCGTGCCGGGCGTCGCCGAGCGCACGCTCATCCGCCCGCCATCCTCGCGGCTGGGGCCGATCTCCGACGAGGCGCGGCGCGCGATCCTGAACGCGAGCGATCTTGGTCTGAAATACGACAAGGCGCTGGACCGCGCCTCGGCCTACGAGATGCTGCGGGATCGCGCGACGGCGGCCGCGAAGGCTGCCGAAGAGGAAGAGCGCCGCGCCGAGGAAGCGGAAGCGGCGGAGCGTGAATACAAGGCCGCCCGCCGCTATTCGGGCAGCCGGGTCGAGCGGTCGACCTCGCGCCCTGCGCGCCGGTCCCGGCACAGCGATTCCATTGGCGAGGCGCTCACCAAGGCTGTTGTCAAAGAACTCAAAGGCACGACCGGCCGCCGCATTGTCCGCGGTATCCTTGGCGGTCTCTTCAAAGGCCGGTGAGGATGCAGCTCGATCACATTGCGGTGCTTGGCGTGACGCTGGAAGAGGCTGCGCAGCATTGTGAGACGGCGCTTGAGACGTCATTGGGTCCGGGCGGTCAGCATGCGGCGTTTGCCACGCATAATCGCCTCCTGGGCCTCGAAGACGCCCTGTATCTCGAGGCTATCGCAATCGATCCCGAAGCGGGCGATCCGGGGCGGCCCCGCTGGTTCGGGCTCGACCGCTTCGCCGGTGCCTCGCGGCTCGACAAATGGGTGGTTCGGGTTGATGACATGGATGCGGCGCTTGCGGCGCTTCCCGAGGCCGGGCGGCCCGTGGCCCTCGAACGGGGCGATCTGGCCTGGATCATGGCGGTGCCCGACGACGGGATGCTGGCTTGGGACGGGCTCTTTCCCGCGCTCATCGAATGGAAAAGCGAGCCCCCGGCCGGGGCGCGGCTGACGTCTTCGGGCTGGGCGCTGAGCGAGCTCGTCGTGGCGCATCCCGAGGCGGAGCGCCTCGAGGCGCGCCTTGCGCCGCATCTTGATTCGCCATTGGTTCGGTTCGAGACTGACGCGCCGGGTCTTGTTGCGCGTTTTGAGAAAGCAGGGGAGGTCCGGTGGCTACGGTGAAGATCCGCCCGGCAGAGCGGGACGATGCCGGTGCG
The DNA here is from genome assembly GCF_009363575.1 of Roseivivax sp. THAF30. Taxonomy (NCBI): domain Bacteria; kingdom Pseudomonadati; phylum Pseudomonadota; class Alphaproteobacteria; order Rhodobacterales; family Roseobacteraceae; genus Roseivivax; species Roseivivax sp. THAF30. The sequence continues at coordinate 1,691,859 of NZ_CP045389.1, forward strand.
ATCCGGGTGATCTGGAACCATTACATCCGCGAGACGACAGTCACCTTCACCAGCGACGAGAAGAGTGATGCAGAGGTTGCTGACCTGATCGCTCTGCGCGCCGAAGCTTTCCTGGTGGCAGAGACCGGCTCCGGCCTTGCGGGTTTCGCGAGTTTCGGCCAGTTCCGCGCCGGTCCGGGTTATCGTGGCACCGCCGAGCACACGGTGCTTCTGGCACCCGATGCACGCGGGCAGGGTCTGGGCCGTTCTCTCATGGAGGCCCTCGAGACGCAGGCACGTGCGACCGGCCATCGCTCGCTGATCGGCGGTCTGAGCGCCGAGAATGATGCCGCATTGGTGTTTCATCGTGCGATAGGTTTCGAAGAGGCAGGCCGCATCCGGCATGCGGGCCTCAAGTTCGGGCGATGCATTGACCTGATCTTCATGCAGAAAATGCTCGATACGCCGCCTGACAGCGGGAGCCCTTTGCTCTAGGTTGAATGCGCATGTCGATCTGGTCCCGCATATCCGAGGCTCTGGCCGCGCTCAGGAAAGGCGAAAGCCTTGCCTCCGTCTTCGAGCGCCTGCGCACGCCGCCCGAACGCTCTGTCGCGTTTACCATCGCGGTCATCGCGCTGTCGGCGAAGATGGCCAAGGCGGACGGGCAGGTGACGCGCTCCGAAGTCGCGGCGTTCCGCGAGGTCTTCCATATCGCGCCCGAGGATGAGCCGGGCGCAGCGCGGGTCTTCAACCTCGCGCGCACGGACGTGGCAGGTTATCGCGACTATGCCAGCCGCATCGCCGATATGTTCGGAGAGGACAAGACGGTGCTCTGCGACTTGATGGAGGGGCTGTTTCATATCGCCATTGCGGACGGCAATTATCATCCGAAGGAAGATGCGTTCCTGTCAGACGTGGCACGGATTTTCGATCTGCCCGATCACCGCTTCCGCGCGATCCGCTCGCGCTACGTGCCTGGAGAGGACCCAGACCCCTATTCCATTCTCGGCGTCGATCCCGATACACCGATGGACGAGATCCGCCGCGCGTGGCGCGGGCTTGTTCGCGACAGCCATCCCGACCGAATGGTCGCGCGCGGGCTGCCCGAGGAAGCCGTGAAGATGAGCGAGAAGCGCCTCGTCGCCATCAACCGCGCCTGGGAGGAAATCTCGGGCAAGCACGCGGCCTGACCCCGTGCTTCGTCTCGCCACCTACAATGTGGAGTGGTTCGACGGGCTCTTCGATGATCACGGGCAACTTCTGAACGACGAGGATTGGTCGGGCCGGCGCGATGTGACGCGCAAGGATCAGATCGCCGCGCTGACGCGGGTGTTCCAAGCGCTGGATGCGGACGGACTCATGGTCATCGAGGCACCCGACATGAACCGTCGGCGCAACAGCGTCGCGGCTTTGCAGAATTTCGCGGACCATGCCGGGCTTCGCGCGGGGCGGGCGATGATCGGCTTTGCGAACGACACGCAGCAGGAGATCGCGTTTCTCTACGATCCGGCCCGTATCACCGCGCAGCACAGCCCCGCCGAAGCGGACGATGCGCCGCGCTTTGACCGCACCTTTCACATCGACCTCGATATCGATGCGACCTCGGACGATGTGACCTTCTCCAAGCCTCCGCTGGAAATTGCGCTCACCGTGGATGGCGCGTTCGAGATGCGGCTGATCGGCGCGCATCTGAAATCGAAAGCGCCGCATGGTGCGCGGAGCCGAGATGACGTCATGCGGCTCTCCATCGCCAATCGGCGCAAGCAGCTCGCGCAGGCGATCTGGCTGAGGCGGCGGGTGGCGGCCCATCTCTCCGCGGGAACGCCGATCGCCGTGATGGGCGATCTCAATGACGGGCCGGGGCTCGATGAGTTCGAGGCACTGTTCGGGCGCTCCTCGGTCGAAATTGTCATGGGGACGGGCGCGGATGCGCTCTTCGACCCTCATGCGGACGAGGCTCTGTCTCAGAAGGTCGGCGCGCAGCCTTCGACCGCACGGTTCTACATCGCCGAGGAGCATCGCTACCTTCAGGCGCTTCTGGACTACATTCTCGTCTCGCCCGCCTTGCGCGGCAGGGCGAGGCGATGGCGGATCTGGCACCCGTTCGACGATCCGGATTGCTATGCCGATCTGACGATGCGCGAGGCGCTTCTGACTGCGTCGGATCATTTCCCCGTAACGCTCGATCTCGATCTCTGATCTTGGGAATACGCAGCGTCGCAGGTATATTCCGCCACATGAAACAGTTCATCGCCGCCATCACCGCCCTGTGCCTTACCTCCGCGCCGCTTGCCGCACAGGAGGCTGAAGAGGGCGAAGGCTTCTCGCTCATGGAGCGGGGTATGCAGCTATTCTTCGACGGGCTTATGCAGGAGGCGGAGCCCGCCTTTGACGAGCTGCGCCGGATCATGGAAGGGATCGAGCCTGCCCTGTCCGATTTCGTCGCTGAAATGGGGCCGGCGCTGCGCGAGGTTCTGGAAGAGGTCGAGGATTGGTCGAACTACCACCCGCCCGAGATCCTCGAGAACGGCGACATCATTATTCGCCGCAAGACGCCTGAGGAACTGGACGCCATGCCCGAGGCCGACCCAGGCGAGTCGATCGAGCTTTAGCCCGTTCGGACTTCCGAAGTCGCACCGAGCGATTTCACGAGGCTGTCGAATCGCGCAACCGCCACCTCGCCGAAAAGAGGCGCGGCTTTCTCGGTCAGGTGCAGCGTCAGATGGCGCTTGCGGGGTTGCCAGGTCAGCCGCGCGCCGGTCTCGTCCTCGGACATCCAGAGCATCGCACCGAAGCGCATCGCCTTGCCGAGAACTTCGGCTTCCCTGATCCCGGCCTCGTCGAGGATGGGCGCGAGGATCTCGAACCGCGTGCCTTCGCGCTTGTTGCGGTAACGGTGCAGCAGCGACAGGCCGAGGAACACCCGCTCCTCGTGCTTCAGCCCGCCGAGATTGGCGCGGGTCGCATTGTCGAAAACGGTCTCGGCGCGGTAATCGGGATGCGCGCGCCAGCTGACGTCATGCAGCAGGCAGGCCGCTTTGACGATGCGGATACGGGCCGGTTTGGCACCCTGGAACAATGGCTCGACGAAGGTGTAAAGCCGCTTGCCGTATCCCGGCAGCCGCGCGTCTTTCGCCTCGGCATAGCGGCAGCTTTCAATCAACGGATCGCGGTCGCGCAGCTTCTGCGGCATCTGCTCGTAAAGCATGCCCTCGCGAATCCCGTAGCTCGAAACCGCGATATCCTTCGGCGCGAAAGTCTGGACGAGACGCTTTAGAACTTCGGCGGCATAGGGCACCAGCGACATCCGCGCCGAGGAAATGCTACATTTTCCGCGAAGCTCCTCAAGGTCCGCCTTCTGGATGTACTTCACCGTCTCGCGGACAGCCTTGGAGTCCATTCGGTATTCGTGAAGCACGTGCAGCGGGTAGTTCCGCCGCTCCATGTCGATCCGCGCGATGGCGCGCCACGAGCCGCCGACAAGGAACAGACGGTCCTTCTGGGTGCCCATCACGTCCTTCATCTCGGTGAGGGTCTTCTTGATGACCGCGTCTCGGCCCTTCTTGCCGCCCTTGATGTCCGTCAGTTTGAGCGGTCCGAGGTCGGAGGTGACGCGTTTGCCGACACGGCCGCCGGAAATTTCCGCAAGCTCCATCGAGGAGCCTCCGATGTCGCAGACAAGGCCATAGGAGCCCGGCCAGCCCAGAAGCACGCCCTGCGCCGAGAGGCGGGCCTCTTCATCGCCGTCGATCACGTAGATCTCGAGCCCGGTCTCGCGTTTGACCTCCTCGCAGAAATCGGGGCCATCGGTGGCCGAGCGCACGGCGGCGGTCGCGACGGCCGTCAGCTCGGTGCCCATGCCCCGCGCCAGAAGCTGGAACCGCCTCAGGGCCGACAGCGCGCGTTTGCGGCCCTCGGGGTTGAGCCGCCCGCTTTCGGACAGACCGGCACCGAGCGCACACATGATCTTCTCGTTGTAGAAATACGCCGGGCTGCGCGCCGCACCGTCAAAGACAACGAGCCGGACCGAGTTCGAACCGATATCGACCACGCCGACGCGACTGAGAGCGCGCACATCCGGATCGGCGAAAAGCGGTCTCCCGAACGGGCCCCAATCGGGATGATCGGGGTCGTGCAGTGCATTCATGGCGCGCCCTGTCCAAGCCGTCTGAAGTGCCGGAAACCTGACCGAGCCGGGCTCCGAGGTCAAACGTTAACGGTGCGTCAACTGTGGAACATCCGACGCGCCTGCGGTCCCGCGGCCCGAAAGCGAGGGGTTCTCCATGAAGAATCGATGGCAGGAGAAGCGGAAAGTCTCGTCATCCTCGACCGCGGCACGCACGAAATGCCCGTCGGGCTGCATCACCCAGCTTTGCGCCACATCCGCAAGGTTCGCCGCCAGGATCTGGCTGACGATCTGCGCCTTCACCGTCGGATTATGCGTCTCGACCAGCGTTTCGACCCGGCGGTTGAGATTGCGGCCCATCCAGTCGGCCGAGGACATGAAGACGCGGCATTTCTCGTGCGGCAGGCCGTGCCCGTTGCCGAAGCAAGCGATGCGGCTGTGTTCGAGGAAACGGCCCACGATGGATTTCACGCGGATATTCTCGGACAGACCCGCAACCCCGGGCCGCAGCCCGCAGATGCCGCGAATGACGAGATCGATCTTCACGCCCGCCTGGCTCGCCTCGTAGAGCGCGTCGATCATGTCGGCTTCGATGAGCGAGTTCATCTTGGCCCAGATCTGCGCCGGACGGCCGCGGCGCGCGTGCTCGGCTTCGGCGGCGATCATCTCGAGGAGCTTGGGTTTCAGCGTGTGAGGCGAGATCGAGAGGTTCTCAAGTCCTTCGGGGTTGGCGTAGCCCGAGAGGTAATTGAACACCTTCGCGGCATCGCGCCCGAGCGCGGGATCGCAGGTGAAGAAACTCAGATCCGTGTAGATCTTCGCGGTGATCGGGTGGTAATTGCCGGTGCCCCAATGGGAATAGGTGACGAGCTTGTCGCCCTCCCGGCGCACCACGGTCGCGATCTTGGCGTGGGTCTTCCAGTCGAGAAAGCCGTAGACAACGTGAGCGCCCGCGCGCTCCAGCCGGCGCGACTGGCGGATATTGGCCGCCTCGTCGAAGCGGGCCTTCAGCTCCACCAATGCGGTGACGGACTTGCCATCTTCGGCGGCCTCGCAAAGCGCCTCGACGATGGGCGAGTTCTTGGAGGTCCGGTAGAGCGTGTTCTTGATCGCCACCACATCGGGGTCGCGCGCCGCCTGGTTGAGAAAGCGCACCACCATGTCGAAGGTCTCGTAGGGGTGGTGCAGCAGCATGTCCTTCTGGCGGATCGCCGCGAACATGTCGCCGTCATGGTCCTGCACCCGCTCGGGCACGCGCGGAGTGAATTGCGGCCAGAGCAGATCGGGCCGCTGGTCGAGGACCAGCTCCTTGGTGTCGCCGACACCGATCATGCCCTCGAGTTCGATCACCTCGTCTTCCTTGACGTGCAGCTCGCGCATGACGATGTCGCGCAGGCCCTTGGGCGGGGAGGCGCTGACCGTGAGGCGCACGACTTCGCCGCGGCGCCGGCGCTTCAGCGCGACCTCGAATTCCCGCACGAGATCCTCGGCCTCTTCCTCGACCTCGAGATCGCTGTCGCGCAGCACGCGGAAGCCGAAATGGTCTTTCAGCACATAGCCTGGGAACAGGCTGTCGATATGCAGAAGCAGAACGTCCTCGACGAAGGCGAAGCGATGGTCGCGCTCGCCGGCCGGAAGTCGCACGAAACGGTCGATCTGGGACGGGATCGGCAGAAGCGCCTTCAGAATATTGCCGTCCTTGCGCCGCTCGAGCTCGACCGCAAGGCAGTAGCCCATATTGGCAATGAATGGGAACGGATGTGCGGGATCGATCGCCAGCGGTGACAGGATCGGGAAGATCTGGTCGAGAAACGTCTTCGACAGAGCCTCCTTGTCGGCCTTGTTGAGATCCTTTCGTGACAGGATGCCGATTCCTTCCGCTTCCATCATGTCGCGCAGGCTCGAGAGCACTTCCTGCTGGCGCGCCATGAGTTTGCGGGCATCTTCGTTGATCTTCACGAGTTGCTCGGCCGGGGTCAGCCCGTCGGCCGCGGGCGTCGTGTTGCCCGCCTGTGCCAGCTCACGCAGACCCGCGACACGCACCGTGTAGAATTCATCAAGGTTCGAGGCAGAGATCGACAAGAAGCGCACCCGCTCCAAAAGCGGCACCGCTTCGTTCTCGGCTTCTTCAAGGACGCGCCAGTTGAAGCCGAGCCAGGAAAGCTCGCGGTTGAAATAGCGGTCGGGGCCCTCGGGATCGAAGCCCTCGATCACGGTCGGCTCAGGCCGTTCGGCCTTCAGGAAATCTGCATTGCTCATGAGCTCTCGCATATGTGGGCTGTGTATCAGTCCTGTGACGAGGGTAGGTCGCGGGACCGCTCATCCCCAGACATTTCTTCGAGGACCGCCCGCGCGAGTGGCCGCGTGATCGCGCGCTTCTCGCCCAAGGCCCTCGCATCGAGCGCATCCACGATCTCGCCTGCGGCCGCGAAGGCACGCGGCATATGCGTGATGAGATAGGGAATGACGTCCGGCCCCGGCGTGATCTGCCGGTCGGAAAAGAGTTTGGCGAGCACGCCAGCCAGGAGAAGCTCGTCCGGCGGGTTCAGCTTGGCGATCTCCGCGCCCTGCATCCGCGAGGCGAGGTCGGGCAGGATGAGCCCCCAGCGGGCCGGTGGGCTTGCCGCCGTCACGAGAAGCGGCTGCCGCTCTGCCGCGGCGAGGTTGTGCAGATGGAAAAGGGCTTCCTCCGCCTCCGCATCGCCCGCGACACGGTCGGCATTCTCGATGCAAAGGGGGCTTTGGGCGAGCGCGGGCAGATCTTCGCGCGGCAAAGCGCGGGCCTGCAGAAGGCGCGCGCCGCTCTCGGCCGACCAGACATGGGCGAGGTGAGTCTTCCCCGATCCCGGCGGTCCCGAAAGGACAAGCTTGTGCGACGGCCAATTGCGCCAATTGTCGATCTGCGCGACGGCGAGCGCGTTCGCCTCGGTGACGAAGAAATCGCCGCGCCCGAGCGCCGTGCGCGCGGGCAGGTGGAGGGGCAACTGGCGGGCCATCTTCAGTCCTCGGAGGGTCCGGCGGAGCCGAGGTAGAGCCGCGAGGACTTGTAGCGCGACACGAGGAACCGGGCGACGACACCGATGGCCGCGGCGACCGGCACGGCGACCAGAAGGCCGACAAAGCCGAAGAGCGTGCCGAAGACCGACATCGCCAGCAAAAGCCAGACCGGGTGCAAGCCGACGCTGTCACCGACGAGCTTGGGCGTCAGGAAATTGCCCTCGATGAACTGGCCGGACTGGAAGATCGCCCAGACCGCGATGATCCAGATCCAGTCGCCCCAGAACTGGAACAGCGCCAGCCCGATGGCGAGGACGCCGCCGACGATAGCGCCTACATAGGGAATGAAGGTCAGAACGCCCGCGATCACCCCGACGACCAGCCCGAATTGCAGCCCCACCAGCATCAGCGCGATGGCGTAATAGACGCCGAGGATGAGCGACACCGTGCCCATGCCGCGCACGAAAGAGGACAGGACATGATCGATATCCCGCGCGAGATGCCGGATCACCGGCGCATGTTCGCGCGGCAGAAGCTCATCCACGCGGGCGACCATCCGGTCCCAGTCGAGCAGAAGGTAGACCGCGACCACGGGCACGATGACGAACAAGAGCACCACGTTCAGGAGCGACGCAGCCGATGTCAGCGCCGTTTGCAGAAGCTGACCGCCCTTGTCGCGCACCGTCTGGCCGACCTGCATGAGCGTATCGCGCACCACGCTGTCTTCCGACAGAAGTTCGGGGAAACGGTTCGCCAGCGCCGTCTGCAGGTTTCGCGTCAGCTCCGGTGCGACCTCGATGAGCTGGCCGGTCTGGCGCACCAGCGTCGGGATCACCAGCAGCGCCATCAATACGAAGATCAGAACCGCGCAGATCGTGATGATCGCCGTCGCCAAGGCGCGCGAGCAACCCAAGGCTTCCAGCCGGTCAGCGATCGGATCGAGGAAATAGGCGATCGCGGCACCCAGAACGAAGGGCAGCAGCACGTCGCCGAGGAACCACAGGATCACTGCGAGGACCACGAAGGCGATCCCCCAGTACTTCAACTGTTCCCGAACCGGCAGAACCATCTGTGCCTCGCTAAACCCGTTATCTCTTCATCGCCCGCGCGCCCATCAGGTTCAAGAGGGCGGCACACCTCAGGGCGCTATGCCTCATCCCTTGTGCCTCGTCCGGGGCGCGCTTACACCTCGGGCAAGACCGAAACGCCGTCCGGAGAGCCTTACATGCGCCTGTCCCGCTACTTCCTGCCCGTCCTGAAAGAGACGCCTTCCGAGGCGCAGATCGTCTCGCACCGTTTGATGCTGCGCGCAGGCATGATCAAGCAGGCCTCGGCGGGGATCTATTCCTGGCTGCCGCTCGGCTACAAGGTCCTGAGGAATATCGAGGCGATCGTGCACGAAGAGCAGGCGCGGGCGGGCCATATCCCGATGCTGATGCCGACGCTGCAATCGGCCGACCTTTGGCGTGAAAGCGGTCGCTATGATGCCTACGGGCCTGAAATGCTGCGTATCCGCGACCGCCACGAGCGGGATATGCTCTTCGGGCCGACCAACGAGGAGATGATCACCGACATCTTCCGCAGCCACGTCTCGAGCTATCGCGATCTGCCGATGACACTCTATCACATCCAGTGGAAATTCCGCGACGAGCGCAGGCCGCGCTTTGGCGTGATGCGGGGCCGCGAATTCCTCATGAAGGATGGCTACAATTTCGACCTCACACGCGAGGATGCGCTGCACGCCTATAACCGCCACCTCGTGAGCTACCTGCGGACCTATGAGAGGATGGGCCTTCAGGCGATCCCCATGCGCGCGGATTCGGGGCCCATCGGCGGCGACGACACGCATGAATTCCTGGTCCTGGCCGAGACGGGCGAGTCGGAGGTCTTCTACGACAGCGAGATCACCGATCTGAAATTCGGCGACCGGAAGATCGACTATGACAGCCACGACGAATGCCGCGCGGTGCTCGAGGAATTCACCTCGCGCTATGCCCGCACCGACGAGACCCACGATCCCGATCTTTTCGCGAAAGTGCCCGAAGACCGTCAGCGGCAGGCGCGCGGCATCGAGGTCGGCCAGATCTTCTATTTCGGCACCAAGTATTCCGAGGCGATGGGCGCCAATGTGGTGGACCCCGACGGCAACCGCGTGCCGGTGCACATGGGCAGCCATGGCATCGGCGTCAGCCGTCTCGTCGGGGCGATCATCGAAGCCAGCCACGACGACAAGGGTATCATCTGGCCCGAAGGCGTAACGCCTTTCCATGCCGGGATCGTAAACCTCAAGCAGGGCGACGAAGAGGCGGACGCGGCCTGTCAGGCGCTCTATGACAGCCTGGTGACGATGGGGCTCGAGCCGCTCTATGATGACCGCGACGAACGGGCAGGGGCCAAGTTCGCCACGATGGACCTGATCGGTCTGCCCTGGCGGATCACGGTCGGTCCGCGCGGTCTCAAGAACGGCGTGGTGGAACTGACCTGCCGCCGCACCGGCGAGAGCGAGGAGATGCCGCCCGAACAGGCCGTCACACGGATCGGTCAGATCTACGCGCGCAAGGTCTGATGGCAGGCGGCGCGCCGTGATCCTGCGAGCCCTCGCCATCTCTGCCGGGCTTCTCGGCGCGGCCGGGGCGTCGCAATTTCCGGAGTTTTCTCAGCAATACCGCCAGCGCCTTGGCGGCGCGGTGGACGAGCTTGCACTGATCGTCGTGCAATTCGACATCGACGCCGCCGTGGTCGGCCTCGACAGGGAGACCGCGCTGGCGCAGCTTGCGACCGGCGGCGTGTTCGGCGCGCGGCGGGCGGAAACCCTTCGCGGCACCTTCGCGCGCTACAATCGGTTGAGGGAGGATCTCGCGGCGCTCGAAGGGGCCGGCCCGTTCGAACGCGCGCGCATGGCGCCAGCCGTGATGGATCGCGAGATCGCGCGGCGGACGCTGTCCGACTATGTGCCGGCGATGCCGCTCAGCCTCGAAGGGCTGAGCTTCGCTGCGATCGGTTTTGGCATGCTGACCGCGCTGGTCGGCCTATCGGGTCGCGCGATGCGTCGCTTGTTGCTCGGACGCTGGCGGCGGCGAGCCGCCTAGGCCGCGCTTTCGATCTCGGCGACGACCCCGTCGACCACCTGGCTCAGAAGGCCTTCGTCCTCGCACTCGGCCATAACCCGGATCAGCGGCTCGGTGCCCGACTTGCGGATCAACAGGCGGCCCTTCTGCCCGAGCGACGCCTCAGCCATCTCGATCGCGCTTTGCACCTGCGGCAGGTCGAGCGGCGTCGCGCCGGGAGCGAAGCGCACGTTCTTGAGAAGCTGCGGCACCTTGTCGAAAGTCTCGACCAGTCGATGCGCGGGCTGACCCGAGCGCACCATTTCCGCGAGAAATTGCAGGCCGGCCATGAGGCCGTCGCCGGTGGTGGCGTAATCAGTCATGACGATATGGCCCGATTGCTCACCGCCGAGGTTCCAGCCGCCCTGACGCATCGCTTCCACGACGTAGCGGTCGCCGACACCCGTACGCATGAGCTTCAGGCCCTTCGCAGTCAGGTAGCGTTCGAGCCCGAGGTTCGACATCACCGTGGCCACCAGCGTGCCGTCACGCAGGCGATCCTCCTCGGCCCAGCGGGCGGCCATCAGCGCCATGATCTGGTCGCCATCGGCCACGCGGCCCTTGTCGTCGATCAGGATCACGCGGTCCGCATCGCCGTCGAGGCAGATGCCCACGTCGGCGCCTTCCTCGAGAACGCGGCGCGCGGCGGCCTCCGGCTTGGTCGAGCCGCAGCCGTCGTTGATGTTGTAGCCATTGGGCGAGACCCCCATCGGGATCACGTCCGCGCCAAGCTCCCAAAGGACTTCCGGTGCGGCCCGGTGCGCGGCTCCGTTGGCGCAGTCGATCACCACCTTCATTCCGTCAAGGCGCATGCCCGGAGGGAAGCTCGATTTAACACGTTCCTGATACCGGAAGCGGCCGTCGTCGATACGCTGCGCGCGGCCGATGTTATGCGCCTGGGCAGGTTTCGCACCGGCCTCGACCAGCGCCTCGATCTCGAGCTCTGCCTCGTCCGACAGCTTGAAGCCGTCCGGACCGAAGAACTTGATACCGTTGTCCTCGGCGGGATTGTGGCTCGCGGAGATCATGATGCCGAGGTCGGCGCGCATCGAAGGGGTCAGTAGACCGACCGCCGGGGTCGGCACCGGCCCCAGAAGAAGCACGTTCATACCGGTCGAGGTCAGACCAGCGGTCAGCGCGTTCTCGAACATGTAGCCCGAGCGGCGGGTATCCTTTCCGATCACGACGCGGTGGACGCCGCTGTGCTCGTTACGAAAATAACGGCCCGCCGCTGCGCCGATCATCAGCGCCAGCTCGGCAGTCATCGGGTACGTGTTCGCCGTGCCTCGCACACCATCCGTTCCGAAGAGTTTGCGTGCCATCAATCCTGTCCCGTCATTGCCCGCCAGAGCGAGAAGGCCTGCGCGGTCTCTGCCACGTCATGCACCCGAAAAATCTGAACCCCTTGCGATGCGGCGGCCAGCGCCACCGCGATCGAGCCCGGAGCCCGGGCATCTGCCGCGGCTTCCCCTGAAATCTTTCCGATAAAGCCCTTTCGGGACACGCCTAGCAAGATCGGACACCCCAAAGAGTGAAAAACGGCAATATTCCGCAACAGTTCGAGATTGTGCGGAAGCGTCTTTCCAAAGCCGATACCGGGGTCGATGACGATTTTCTCGCGCGGCAATCCTGCCGCTTCGAGCAGTGCGACCCGCTCGGCCAGAAAGCCCAGAACGTCGAGCGTTGCGTCTTCGTAGCGCGGCGCGTCCTGCATCGTCTCCGGGCGTCCCTGGCTGTGCATGACGCAGATCGGCGCGCCCGCCGATGCAGCGAGCGTCGCCATGCCCGCATCGAACTCGAGCCCCGAGACATCGTTGAGCATCACCGCGCCTGCCTTGAGCGCGGCTGCGCCAACATCGGCCTTTCTCGTGTCGATGGAGATCGGTGCGCCGAGATCGCCCACGAGCGTTTCGATGACAGGCTGGACGCGCGCGATTTCCTCGGGCGCGGGCACTTCCGTTGCGCCGGGCCGCGTAGATTCGCCTCCGATATCAACGATATCCGCCCCCGCTGCGACCATCGCGCGGCCATGCGCCACGGCACGTTCGCGCGCATCGAAACGGCCGCCATCAGAGAAACTGTCGGGCGTTGCATTGAGAATGCCCATGATCCGCGGCATCTCGAGGCTGAGGCCCGCGATAGGGGCGCGCGGCCGGGTGAATCCGGCCAGCCACTCCTCTGGCAGTGCGCGCGCCTCGCGCAAAATCGGCTCCGCGCCGCGCCGCCGTTCTTCCACATGCGTGAACCAGAGCGACGTGCCGGCAAGCTGCATCGCGCCTGTCGGTCTCGCCGGGTCCGTTGACAGAAGAGGGCGGTAGCAGAGGTCCATGCGACGCGAAGTGCCAGAGCCAGACAGGTCTGACAAGTGACCTTGGCGGCGTTCAGAAAACCCGATCACCCAGGGGCTTGCAGATCACCGGGACTTCGCCTTCGGCCGCTGTCTCTGCTCCGACGAGGACCAGTTCTCGGGCGGAGAGCTGGTCTGCGAACCACACCGCGAGGCCGACCGAGTCGCGCGTCTTGCCGGTGGGGCCCTCGGTTGCGTCGAGAACGATTTTAGAGGGGGCCCAGATACTGACCTGGCCGTTCTTCATCGCCCAGTCGAGCTCCGTGCGGGTGGCGACAACTTTGGCGCGGGGATCGCGCGCGGCGAGGCACCATCCGTTCTGCTCGATCGCCAGAAGGTCGATGCGGCGTTGCACGAGCGGATGATCGACACGCGGCAGGTCCATCCCGTGCGGGCCGACGCAGAGAATGAGCGGGGCGCCGCCCTCGAGCGCCTGGTCGATCCAGTGGGTCAGGCGCGGATCAGTGATGGCGGCATTCGAGAAGAACACGACGCGCGGATGCGGCTGCTCGCTCGCGCGTTCGTCGAGACGCGAGCCAAGCTCCTTGCGGGAGCGAACGATTTCGACGCCAAGTGCGCCCGGCCCACGATCGAGTTTCTCGATCCGGATGAAGACGCGCAATGCCTGGGGTTCCAAGAGGATCCGCTCGGCAATGCGTTCGGCCAGCGTCTCCAGAAGATTGAGCCGCTCGGCGTCGAGCTCGTAGGCGATGGCCTCGGTCACGCGGTCATAGGACAGGATGCGGTCGACATCGTCGTCGATGGGCTGCGCGAGCGGACGGACCTCGACGACGACGTTGAAACAGATCCGCTGCGTCGTGCCGCGCTCTGCCTGGAAAGCGCCGATCTCGACCTCGCGCACATGATCGCGCAGGGAAATGCGATCGCGCGGGTCTTCTCCGGCGGTCGCGATTGCGCGCTCGGCGGGATGCGAGAAGGCAAGGCGGATTTCAGAGGCCATGGGCGGTTCCTGCTGGCAGCGTGGTTGCGGCCGTCAATAGAGAAGCGCCGCGCATGTCGCCACCGTAACCCGGCAATTCCGGGCCTCGATGCGACATGCGGCCAATTTCAGTTCCGCGATAGCTGCAATGGCTGCTTGTAGAAGCGATGCACGCCAATCTCTGCGGTCATCGGGAACTTGCGCGCCCAGGACGGGGAGACCGCTGTGGTGTGATAATGCGTGGCGCCCCCGGTCAGGCGACGCGGCGCGCCTTCCAGCATGAGCTTGGCGACCTTGCCGACGCGGTGATACGCGCCCGTCTCGTGGATCGTCTCGGCCGCGCCGTCGCATTTGAACGAGAATTGGCACGCGTATTTCACGCCCGAGGTAGCGCCTTGACCGACGACACCGCAGATCGAGTTCGGATAGCGCGGGGAATCGACGCGGTTCATGATGACTTCGGCAACCGCGAATTGACCTTTCACGGTCTCGCCGCGCGCCTCGAAATAGAGTGCCTCGGACAGGCAAGACCATTCGGATCCGCCGGTCCGGAAGTTCTGACTGTCCAGCCAATTGCGGCTGTATTGCACGTCCCTCAGCCCGCTTTGCGGAGCGGGCGTGACCAGACGTTGTAGATGCGCCGATGCGGCCGCGTTCAGACCGCGGCTCTCCTGGCGCATGACCTTTTCCATGTTGGTCTCTTCGAGCTCAGCATAAGCGGGCGCTCCGGCGATCATCATCGCCAGCGCCAATTTCATAATGCGACCCATCGCAGACACCTCTTGCAGCAGCGTAGTGGCGGTTTCCGCCGTTTTCGTTCCGCGGGTCTCTAGGAAAAATCGGTCAAGGCGTCCAGTTTTGGACTTGCGGTATGGGCCGTTTTTCGCCCATTCGCTTCAAAAGTGCGGGTAAGTTCCCGCCCAAATGCCTACGAATACTCGATTTTGTCGCGAATCGCGGCCTGTGCGGCGGCCAGTCGCGCCACCGGAACCCGGAAGGGAGAGCAGCTTGCGTAGTTCATCCCGAGGCTCCGACAGAAGCTGATCGATTCGGGATTGCCGCCATGTTCGCCGCAGATCGAGACGATGATCTCGGGCTTCGCGGCGCGGGCGCGCTCGATTCCGATCCGCAGAAGCTCGCCGACGCCTGCGGTGTCGAGGCGATGGAACGGATCTTCGTCGAAGACCTGCTGCTGCACGTAATCCGACATGAACCGGCCCGCATCGTCGCGGCTGAGCCCGTAGGTCATCTGTGTGAGGTCGTTCGTACCGAAACTCAGGAAATCGACATGCGGGGCGATGTCCCCGGCCAGAAGGCAGGCGCGGGGGGTCTCGACCATCACGCCGAGGCGGTAGGTGAAGTCGCGCCCGCGCTCGGTGCGGACGGCGGCGGCCACCGCATCGACGCGCTTTCGCACCAGCTCCACCTCGCGCCGCGCTGAGACGAGGGGAATCATGATCTCCGGCACCACGGGCTCGTCCTTGCGCGAAGCTTCGAGCGTCGCCTCGAAGATCGCGCGGGCCTGCATGTCGTAGATCTCGGGCACCGTGATGCCGAGGCGCACACCGCGCAGGCCAAGCATCGGATTGTATTCGCCCATCGACTCGACGCGCCGCGTCACGTCCGAGACAGGCAGGTTCAGCGCTTCGGCAAGATCGCGCAGGCCGGCCCTGTCGCTCGGCAGAAATTCGTGAAGCGGCGGGTCGAAGAGCCGGATGCAGACCGGCTTGCCCGACATGATTGCGAAGAGTTCCTTGAAATCCGCGCGTTGGATCGGGAGGAGCTGCGCCAGCGCCGCGCGCCGATCCTCGGGCGTCGCGGCGAAGATCATCTCCTGCATGACGGTAAGGCGACCCGGCTCAAAGAACATGTGCTCCGTGCGGCAGAGCCCGATTCCGCCCGCATCGAAGAGCCGTGCCTTCTCGGCATCCTCGGGCGTGTCGGCATTCACCCGGATCCGCAGGTCGCGATCCTCGTCCGCCCAGCCCAGAAGCGTGCGGAAGGCATCGTCAAGCATGGCGCCCAGCATCGCGGGCGCCCCGGCCAACACCTCGCCATTGGTGCCGTCCACGGTGACGATCTCGCCTTCGCGGAAGATTCGCCCATCGTCCGCGGTGATCTGACGCCGCTTGAGGTTGATCCGCAGGTTCCGCGCGCCGACGACGCAGGGTCGGCCCATGCCGCGCCCGATCACGGCCGCATGAGAGGACATGCCGCCCTTCTCCGTCAGGATCGCGACAGCCGCGTGCATGCCGCGCACGTCTTCGGGTGCGGTCTCGCGCCGGATCAGGATGCAGGGCTCCTCGCGCGCGGCCATCGCCTGGGCATCGGCGGCGGTAAAGGCGATCCGGCCCGTCGCGGCGCCTGGGCTCGCGGCGATGCCGGTGCCGATCACGTCGCGGTCTGCGCGCGGGTCGACCTGCGGATGCAGGAGCGAGGACAGCGCGCGGGGCTGAACCCGCATCACCGCCTCGCGCGGGGTGATGATCTCGTCCTCGGCGAGCCGCACGGCGATGCGGATGGCAGCGGCGTCCGATGCGGGCACCACGACGCCGTCGAGAATGAACAGCGTGCCGTTCTCGATCGTGAACTCGACCTGCATTTCCGCCCGCAGCCGCTGGCGCATGAGCGCGGCATGCTCCTTGAGCTGCGCGAATGCCTCGGGCGCGCGTTCCTCGAGCGAGGGACCACGCGGATCGGCCTCGAGATACAGCGCGCGGGCGCCGGCTCTCAGCGCATCGCGCCCCTGGCTCTGGCTGAGATAGCGGCCCGTGACCTGTTTCAACCCGGTATCGGGATCGACAAGCTGCAAGACGCCCGAGCCGGACTCGCCCGGCCCGAAGCCGAGCGCCATTTCCTGCACGACAAGGCCCAGCCCGGCATCGACAGGCGCGCCCTTGGCCTCGCGCAGAAGGCGCGCCGAGACGCTCTCCCATGCGCGCGCCATGGAGCGCAGAACCTCTGCGAGCTGCGTGGCGGGATCCTGCGGGAACGGCTCCTCGGCCTCGTCCTCATAGGCGCGCAAAGCGCGGGCCAGCGCATCGGGCGCGTCCGCGTCGATCTCTTCGAACGCATCGGGATCGAGCCGAGCGACATGCACCGCGTAACTTTGCACCCAGCGGCGATAGAGCGCCTCGGCCGCCTCGGGCCCAAGCTCCGCCGACAGCCGCGCGCAGGCCGCATCGTTCATGCCGATATTCAGAATGGTCGTCGGCCCGCCCCAGTCGGGATCCTGCGACGAGGGCCGCACGCACAGAAGTGCATCGGGATCGAAAACCGAAAGGAGCTGCCCGGTGTCAGGAATGCGCCCTAGCGAGATCGCCTTCACCGTGTCGAAGGACAGCGCCACCGTACGCGGCACCGGCAGGTTCAGCCGCACCAGCCGCTGCAGGCATTTCGCGCGCCCGCCGTGAGTCTCGGGCGCAATGGGCGCGGTCTGCGTGACGAGCGTGACGTGCCGGTCGAGCGTGAACGACACTTCGGTGAGGTATTTCTGCACTGCGGCAATCCTTTTGTCGCCCGCAGGATACGCCCCAATCGCGGCCTGACAAGGGCCGGGATGGGGCGAATTGGCCTAGCCGTCGAGCCGCGTCAGATCGGCGACCTGCAGGCAGACATTGCGGATGCGGGACAGAAGATTGAGCCGGTTGCGGCGCAGGATCTCGTTGTCGGTGTTGACCTGCACCGCCTCGAAGAAGGCGTCGACCTCGGGCCGGATGCCGGCCATCGCGGCCATCGCGGTCGGGAAATCCTCGTCCTTCATCGCGGGCACGATCTTGGCGTCCGCAGCGTCCAGCGCCGCGAAGAGCGCGCGTTCGGCGTCCGTCTCGGCGAATTTGGGGTCCGCGCCGAAGCTGTATTCGACGCCGTCCTTCTCCTCGGCCTGCGTGAGGATGTTGTTGGCGCGCTTGAAGCCCTGCACGAGATTTTCGCCATCCTCGGTCTCCAGCACGGCTTGGAGGGCGCGGGCGCGTTTGACGAGGAGAGTGAGATCGTCCGACTGCGGCATGGCGAGGCACGCGTCGATCACGTCGTGACGGACGCCCTCAGAGCGCAGGTGGACCTGGAGGCGGTCGTGGAAGAAGGAGGGCAAATCCTCGACGCTTCCAGAGCCATCGATACCATCTTCATTTAGCTCAATGCGCTGTTGTTGTTTGGGAAGAAACTCGGACAGCGACAGTCGTACCTGATTGTCTTCCAAAAGCCGAATAACCCCGAGCGCCGCACGCCGCAGCGCAAACGGATCTTTCGACCCGGTGGGCTTCTCGTCAATCGCCCAGAACCCGGTCAGCGTATCGAGCTTGTCCGCCAGCGCCACGGCGACCGAAACCGGCGCGGCGGGCACCGCGTCGGACGGACCGAGCGGCGAGTAATGCTCCTCGCAGGCCGCTGCGACTTCGGCGGGCAAACCTGCTGCATCGCTGTAATAGCGACCCATAAGCCCCTGAAGTTCGGGAAATTCCCCGACCATTTCCGAGGACAGGTCCGCCTTCACCGTCCGCGCGGCGGTCTCGGCCAGATCAGGGTCCGCCCCGACGACCGGCGCGATCTCGCGGGCGACTGAGGCGATGCGGTCGATCCGCGCTTTCTGGCTCCCGAGCTTGTTGTGGAAGGTGACGTTCTCGAGCTGGTCGAGCCAGGGCTGCATCTTCTCGTCAACAGCGACCCGCAAGTCGTTCTCCCAGAAGAATTTCGCATCCGAGAGCCGCGCCGTCAGAACCTTCTGGTTGCCCGCGAGGATGGTCTTGCCGTTATCGGCGGTCTCGCGGTTGGCGACAGTGACGAAGCGCTCGATCCGGCCCGTCTTGGGATTGCGGACGGAGAAGAACTTCTGGTGCTCCTTCATCGACGTCATGAGCACTTCGGGCGGCAGGTCGAGGAAATCCGCGCCGATCTCGCCCATCAGCACCACGGGCCATTCAACGAGCCCCGCGACTTCTGCCAGAAGCCCCTTGTCCTCGACGACCTCCATCCCGCTCGCGAAGGCGGCATTGGTCGCGTCGTTCCAGATCGTCTCCGCGCGCTCCTCGGGGTCGAGCACCACGTTCGCGCGCTTGAGCTTTGCCGCGTAATCCTCGAAAGACGTGACGGAAAACGGGGCAGGCGCCATGAAGCGGTGGCCTTCGGTCACATCACCCGCGCGGATGCCGTCGACGTCCATCGGCACCACGTCGGCCTCTCCCGCATCATTCGTCAGGATGCAGAGGATGCGGTGCAGCGGGCGCACCCAGCGCAAACTTCCCGCGCCCCAGCGCATGGATTTCGGCCAGGGGAAGGTGCGGATCGTGTCTTCCAGCACCTCTGCGATGATCTCTGCCGCGGGGCGGCCCGGCTTTTCGATGATGGCGTAGAAGACGCGGCCCTTCTTCTCGTCGCGCTCCTCGAGATCCTCGCGGGCGACGCCCGCGCCGCGCAGGAAGCCTTCGATGGCCTTCTCGGGCGCATCGACCTTGGGGCCCTTGCGCTCTTCGCGGGTGGTCGGGGAATGGTCTAGCACGCCCTCGAGCGCGAGCGTCAGGCGCCGGGGCGTTGCGAAGGCGGCGGCATGGGCGTAGGTGAGACCCGCCTCGACAAGGCCGTTCGTCACCTTCGTTTTCAGGTCTTCCGCGGCGCGGGCTTGCATCCGCGCGGGAATTTCCTCGGAGAAGAGTTCGATCAGAAGGTCGGGCATCGGGCCCCTCCGCTATCGGCCGTGGCGTCTCTTCGGCGCGGGATAGCGGGCGGGGCCCGGAACGTCCAGCGGGTAGGCGGTCAGCTGGCCTTCGCCGCCTCCTTTTTGGCCTTCGCCTTGGCGCGCATGGCCAGTGTTTCCACGTCCGATCCGGCGCGGGCGGGCACGATCCGGTAGATCGCCTCGACAAGGTTCTCGAGGGCAAAGCCGATGAGGCCAAGCGCCACGACGCCCAGCAGCACGCGGCCATACGGGGCGGAGCGGAGCTGGTCCAGCGCCTTGCCGATGCCGCCGGCATTCTCGGGCGAGGTCGTCATCGCGGCGCTGATGATGAGCGCACCGATGATCGCGATGAGCGCACCTTGCGCCAGAAAGCCAGCCTGCAACGCTGGATCGAGCTTCTGCGTTGTCGGCGTCACGCGGATATGGCGCTTGTACTTCTTCGACCAGCCCTTGTGCATGTAGTAGATGCCCGAGCCCACGACGATCGCGCCGAGCGCAGCCGCGATCCACTTGCCGTTCTGCATCTGCAGGATTCGCGCCGTCCAGTCCTGCGCCGAAGAGCCGCCACCGGAGTCGCCCATCGCGAGGCCCGCGACCGAGACGCCGAGACCGGCATGGATGATGCCCGTGACGATCAGGCCGCCGCGCTGGAACAGACCCGAGCCGTCATCGCCGCGCCGCTCGAGATCGTATCCCGCCGCGATGAAGCGCCAGAGCGCGTAGGCGAACAGACCGATGGCAATGAGCCAGAGCGCCCAAAGGCCGAAGGGCTGCGATTTGAGATCGGCGAGCGCGTTCGTCGTTCCCTCGGCCTGGCCCCCGCGAATGGCAGCGGTGAGGGCCAGACCGCCGACGATCGCGTAGACCGCGGCACGAGAGGAATAGCCCGCACGCATGACCGGGACGACCCAGGCGGGGGCGGTTTTCTGTGACATGAAGATGCGCTCCAGTGTAAGGTTTCACCGGATCAGCGCATCACGCCCGCTTGAGGTTCCCGTTACCGATCACGCGGCGGGCAATCGTCGCCGAGCGGGGTGCCGTCATAGGCCCGGTCGCCGCAATCGTTGACCTCCTGCCAGACATAGCCGCGCCCGTCGTCCGTCAGCGCGACGACCCGGTCGATTCCGAATTCGATGTTTCGGGCAACGGTGAAGACCTCGGCAGCGCCCGCATCGATCTGATCCGCGATGGCCTCGGCGTCGAAGCACGAGAACCAGAACGGCGCGTTGCGCGGAATGGCGGCGGGGTAGGGCTCGGCCTGCAGGTCCGACGGGCCCGCGAGCACGTCGAAACAGGCGCGGTAGCGGATCGGGGAGCTGTCCGCGTCGATCCCCTGGAAATTCGAGACGGGCAGAGTGGTGGTCCCGCCGTCGGTCGTCGCGATGGTGATTTCGGAGACCTCCGGCAGACGCTCGTAATAGGCGAAGACCTGAAGGTAATACATCGCCGCGCCGCCGATCGCCGCGGCAACGAGAATGATCAGGGACAGGATCTTGCCGCTCATGCCGCGGACCCCGTCGCTGCGGGTGTCGTAACGAAGGCGTCGGCGCACATCTTCGCCAGCGCGCGCACGCGGCCAATATAGGCCTGCCGCTCGGTCACCGAGATCACACCGCGCGCGTCGAGCAGATTGAAGAGATGGCTGGCCTTGATGCACTGGTCATAGGCGGGATGCGCCATGACGATGCGACGACCCATCTTGGGGTCGGTCTCCGGCGCCTCCAGAAGCCGCTGGCACTCGGCCTCGGCGTCTTCGAAATGGCGCAGCAGCATCTCGGTCGACGCGAGGTCGAAATTGTGCCGGCTGTATTCTTCCTCGGTCTGGCGGAAGATGTCGCCGTAGGAGAGCGGGATGGGCGTCTGCGGATCGTTGAAGGGCATCTCCATCACGTGGTCGATGCCGAGCACATACATGGCGAGCCGTTCGAGCCCGTAGGTCAGCTCCCCCGAGACGGGCGTGCAATCATGTCCGCCAACCTGCTGGAAGTAGGTGAACTGGGAGACTTCCATCCCGTCGCACCAGACCTCCCAGCCAAGGCCCCACGCTCCAAGCGTCGGGCTTTCCCAATCGTCCTCCACGAAGCGCACGTCGTGCAGCTCCATGTCGATCCCGATCGCCTCGAGCGAGCCCAGGTAGAGCGCCTGCAGATCGGGTGGCGAGGGTTTGATGATGACCTGGTACTGGTAATAATGCTGCAGCCGGTTGGGGTTTTCGCCGTAGCGTCCATCCGTCGGACGGCGCGAGGGCTGAACATAGGCGGCGGCCCAAGGGTTCGGACCAAGCGCGCGCAGCGTCGTTGCCGGGTGAAACGTGCCCGCGCCGACTTCCATGTCGTAAGGTTGCAGAACGGCGCAGCCCTTCGAGGCCCAGTAGGTCTGAAGCCGCAGGATGATCTCCTGAAAACTGCGCGGTTTCTGGGTCTTGTCCATGGCCGGATCCGTCCTTGTCGCTTCAGGCTTGATTAGGACGCCACAACCGGGGGGTCAATTGCGCCCCTGACCAATAATTGAGGTGCGCCGGGCTTGCATTTTGCTACCAATGGTCGCGACACGAAACTGACATATCACGGGGCGGAATGAGCGGAATGAAGAAGACGGGACTGATGGCGGGGTGCGCGCTCTGGGTGATCGCTGGGGCGGCCAACGCGCAGGATGCCTATTTCGTTCAGATCGAGGCCCATCCGGCGCTCACCGTGGCAGAGGATCGCGCGCGGACCTTTGCGGCGGGGCTGCCCGACGTCAACGGCTTTTCCATCGGCGGCGGCTGGTATGGCATCGCGCTCGGCCCTTATACCGAGGAAGAAGCCAATCAGCGCCGTCTTGAGCTCCGGCGGCAAGGGCAGATCCCCTCGGACAGTTTCGTCGAGGAAGCCGATCAATACGCGCAGCGCTTCTGGCCGATCGGTGCCGGTGCGATCCAGTCGCCCGAGCCGCAAGAGCCGCAGGATAACGGCGCCCAGGCGCAAAACGAGCCCGATCCCGAGCCGGAGCTGCGCCAGGCCGAAGAGACCCCGGCAGAGGCGCGCCGCGCCGAACAGCTTCTCACGCGCGGTGAACGCGAGGATCTGCAGGTCGCCCTGCAATGGGCCGGTTTTTACAATGGCCGCATCGATGCCGCCTTCGGACGCGGGACGCGCGGCGCGATGGCCGGCTGGCAAGAGGCCAACAATTACGAGGCGACGGGCGTTCTGACGACCGCGCAGCGCGCCGAGCTTTTCCGTCAGTATAACGCCGTGCTCGACGGGATGGGCCTGCGCCGCGTGACAGACCGCCGCGCCGGCATCGAGATGGAGCTTCCCACCGGCGTCGTCGCATTCGATCGCGCGGAATCGCCGTTCGTGCGCTATGAGCCGACCGGAGAGGTGCCCGAGGCGCGGGTTCTCCTTATCTCCGAGCCCGGCGACCGCCGCACGCTCTATGGTCTTTACGAGATCATGCAGACGCTCGAGATCGTGCCCACGGACGGGCCGCGCGAGCGGCAGGGCGACAGCTTCCGTCTCGTCGGCGAGAACAGCCGCATCGTCAGCCACACCGAGGCGTTTCTTTCGGACGGCGCGATAAAGGGTTTCACACTCATCTGGCCGGCCGGTGACGAAGAGCGCCGCACGCGCATCCTCGCGCGGATGCAGGAGACGTTTTCACGCCTCGACGGTGTCGTGCTCGACCCTGCGACGCTCAGCGACGAAGGGCAGGCGATCGACCTTGTCGCGGGGCTCCAGGTCCGGCAGCCCAAGGTCACCGCGTCGGGCTTCTTCGCGGATTCGAGCGGACGGGTGCTGACGTCCGATGCGTCCGTGGCCGAATGCGGCCGGATCACGCTCGACGAGCTGACCGAGGCCGAAATTGTGGCGCGCGCCGGTGGTCTGGCTCTCTTGGAGCCGCAATCCCCCCTCGCGCCCCGCAACGTGCCGGTCTTCCGCACAGACGCGCCGCGCCTGCAATCGGAGATCGCGGTCGCGGGCTTTTCCTATGGCGGCATACTCGGCGCGCCGACCGTGACCTTCGGCACGCTTGCAGATGTGCGCGGCCTCAACGGCGAGGAAGGCGTCAAACGTCTCTCGGTCTCGGCCCGGCCCGGCGATGCGGGTGGGCCCGTCTTCGACGGTGGCGGCGCGGTCGTGGGCATGCTGACGCCTGTTTCTTCGACCGGCCAGCAATTGCCTGAGAACGTGAGCTTTGCCACCGCCTCCGAACGACTGGTCGATTTTTTCCGCGAGGCTGGTGTTTCTGTCGAGACGGGTCGCGGCGAAATGTCGATGGCGCCCGAAGATCTCACGCAGGTCGCGCGCGGTATCACCGTTTTGGTGGAGTGCTGGGAATAATCAGCTCGCGCGGCCGAAAAGCCGCATGAGCGCGCCCCACTGACTGACGAAGACCCCCGACAGGATGAGTGCGAGCGCCACGAACAGCGAGGGGTGGTACGGCTCACCCAGGATCACGATCCCGAGGATCACCGACCAGACGGGCACCTGGTAGTTCGTCAGCGTCATGAAGACCGGCCCGGCGCTGCGAATGACGAGAACCCTCAAGAGGTTCGCACCTGCGGTCGGCACAAGACCCAGAAGCGCCAGCCAGAACAAGATCTCGCCGCCCGGCAGGGGCGGCGGGCCTTCCAGCGTCCACGCCACCGGTATGATCGCGGCGGAACCGGCGAGCAGCGGCACTGCCGCCAGCCCGATCGGGTCTATCGCCGGCAAGCGACGCATCATCACCGAGGCGGTCGAATAGCAGGCCGCGGCACCAAGGCAGGCCAGCCGTCCGAAAGGTTCGAGCGGATCCCCCGTGGAGGCGAAGGCCGCCGGGCCGATCAGCACCAGGACACCGCAGAACCCGACCACGAAGCCAATCACCCGGCGCGGCGTCATCCGCTCCCCGGGCACGAAGAGATGTGCGAGCGGTAGAACCATCAGCGCGATGGCGGCCATCGAGACGCCCGCGAAGCCGGACGTGACGCGAAGCTGACCCCAGCTCAGCAGAAGGAATGGCAGCGCCGTATTGAAGACGCCGATCACGAGGATCTGTGGCCATGCGGACTTTGGTCCGTGGAAGAGCCGCCCGCCCATAATCTGCCAGACCAGCGTCGTCAGCAGCGCGGCAAACCCGATCCGGTATCCCGCGAGCCAGGCCGGCGTGATTCCCGGTAGGGCAAGCTCGATGATGAGGAACGTCGCCCCCCAGACGAGGCCAAGCAAGGCCACCATCGCCCAGGAAGAGGGCGTGATATCCGGTGCGGCGGGGGAGGCTGACTGCATCTTTCCTCATCACTTTTCGTAGGTTGCGCCCCGTATCGGTCCGCATGACTTTTCGGCGAGGTAGCATCGCGCTAGTCTTCCGTCCATCGACCACGAGAGGAGAGAGACATGGACCTGTTCTTCATTCTGCCGGTTTTCATCCTGCTGCTATTGCTGGGATGGTGCGTGGTTCAGCTGAAAGACTGAGCCGCCTGACGGAACGCAGTCTGTTTCCGGGCGTTCGGGATAAGATGTATCCCAAAGTCAGGAGAGCAAAATGGACGTCGGTTTTATCGTTCCGATCCTCGCATTGTTCACGCTCCTTGCCGTGACCATCCTCGGCATCAAGGGCAAGTTCGAAGTCGAGCGCGCGAAAGCGGATCCCAAGGATCCCAATTCGACGCTTGCCGCGGACGGCCCGAACAAGCGCTGAACACCGCGATCACTTGAATTCAGGAAAGGCCCTCTGGCGCGCGCCAAGGGGCCTTTTCTCGTGACCGTTGAGCGGGAAGGTCGCTATCCGGTCGATTTGCGCAACAGATACGTATCCATGATCCAACCATGCGCCGCGCGGGCCTCGGCGCGCGCCGCCTTGATGCGCGGGCCCGCTTCGGCAAGAGGGCCCGCCTCGAGGATTTCGTTCTCCATGCCGAGATATGCGCCCCACCAGATCGTCAGATCCTCGGGCGGCAGGCGCTCGAAGCTGCATTCGCCGTCGAGCATCACGACCAGCGTCTCCGCGCCGTCGGGCCACCCGTGGTCTCGCAATCTGCGCCCGGTCGTGACTGTGACCGGACCGTTGACGGTATTGAACGGGATCGCATGCGCGGCGGTCAGCGCCTGCAGCGCGGTGATGCCGGGGATCACGCGGAGGCGCGGCGCAGGGGAAAGCCGCTCGGCAATCCGGAGCGTGCTGTCATAAAGACCGGGATCGCCCCAGACCAGAAGCGCGATCGGCCCATCGGTGCCATCCATCGCCGCCTGCCAGCGCAATGCGATCTCGTCGTGCCAGCGGGCGACACGGGTGTCGTAGGGCAGGCTTGCATCGCGCACGGGCATCTCGAACGGGATAACCTGCGCGCTCGCTTCGGCTTCTTCTATGATCGCATAGCGCAGACCTGCGAGATCGTCCTTTCCGGCGCCTTTCTCTGGAACGAGGATTGCGCCCGCCTCACGGATCGCCTGCCAGCCTTCGCGCGTGACATGGGCCGGATTGCCCGTGCCGATGCCGATGAGCCAGAGTTCGGTCACAGCCCGGCCTCGTCGGCGAGCGGGCCGTAGAGGATGAGCGCGGGCAGCGGACTTGCCGCCATGTCGAGCCGGGCGGCCAGCTCGGCGACGGTCGACCGGGTCAGCCGTTGCTGGGGCGTCGAGACCGCCTCGGCCAGAAGCGCGGGCGTCGTGCCGGGCAAGCCGCGCTCCATCAGTGTCGCCGCAAGCGCGGGGAAGGTGCGCTTGCCCATGTAGATCACCGTGCAGGCCTTGGGATCGGCAAGCGCGGTCAGGTCGAGATCGCGCGGCAATTCGCCCGATACGTCGTGCCCGGTGACGAACTGCACACGCCGCGCGGTGAGCCTGCGGGTGAGTGGAATGCCCGCCGCCGCCGCCGCTGCGAACGCCGAGGGCACGCCCGGCACGATCTCGTAGGGGATGCCCGCAGCCTGCAGCGCCACAAGCTCTTCCTCGAGCCGCCCGAACAGGCCTCCATCGCCGGATTTCAGCCGCACGATCCGCCCGCCCCCCGTCGCGTAATCGACGAGAAGTTGCGAGACGTGGTTCTGCTTCGGCGAGGGGCGACCTGCGCGTTTGCCGACACCGACCAGATCGGCCTCCGGCCGGGCATGGCTAAGGATCGGGCCCGAGGACAGATCGTCGAACAGGATCGCATCGGCGCGCTTCAGTCGGTCGACCGCTTTCAGCGTCAGAAGTTCGGGATCGCCGGGGCCGCTTCCGACGAAACTCACGAAACCGCTCATGCCGCGTCCTCCCCCGAGATGAGGTGGAAGAAGGTGCCGGTTACGTGGCCCTTCCGCGATCCGGTCTCGGGCACCGGGTTACCGTCCGCATCGGTGACCTTCGCGAGCGGCGCATCGGGCTCGTCGAGGATTGTCGAGTAGTGAAACTCATGCCCGCGCAGCGCCGCGCCGGGGCTCGCGCCGGGCATGGCCTCGAGAAGGGTCGCGCGGCGATAGCCGAGGTGGAACTTGCGCTTCTCGTAGGAGGTCACCAGGCCCAGGAGCCCGGCCATCTCGTGTCGCACCCCGTCCTTGTCGATGAGCGACTGACCGAGCGCCATGTAGCCGCCGCACTCGCCGTGAACGGGTTTTGTCTCCGCATGGCGGCGCAGGCCGCCGAGGAACCTGCTCGCGGCGGCGAGGCGGCCGGCATGCAGCTCGGGATAGCCGCCGGGAAGCCAGACGAGATCGGCAGAAGGGTCCGGGGCGTCGTCGGCAAGCGGCGAGAGGGGCAGGATTTCTGCCCCCGCCGCGCGCCACCCGGCCAGAAGATGCGGATATGTGAAGGAGAAAGCCGCATCGCGCGCGAGAGCGATCCGCTGGGCGGGCGGGGGCGGCAGCTGTCCTGCTTGGGGCGCGGGCCCGCCGCGCGCCGCGGCGCGGATCGCCGCAAGGTCCACGTGCTCACGCAGAAATGCTGCGTATCCCGCGATGGCAGCCTCGAGATCGGGATGCTCCACGGCCTGGATGAGACCGAGATGCCGTTCGGGCAAAGCAAGATCGCCGCGCCGGGGCAGAACCCCCAGGACAGGAAGACCCGCGCGCTCCATCCCGAGGCGGATCAGCCGTTCATGCCGGGGCGAGGCGACGCGGTTGAGGATCACACCTGCGAAGGGGAGATCGGGCGCGTAGGCGGCAAAGCCCATCGCCGTCGCCGCTGCCGATTGCGCCTGTCCGCCCGCATCGATGACGAGCACCACCGGCCAGCCCATGCGCTGCGCCGTCTCCGCGCTCGATCCCATGCCGGTCTGACCGCGCGTGGCGACCCCGTCATAGAGGCCCATCGATCCTTCGGCGATCGCGATATCCGCGCCGCACGCATGGGCCGCGATGCCCGACAGGAGCGCGTCGTCCATCGCCCATGTGTCAAGATTGAAGCTCTCGCGGCCTGCGGCGGCGAAGTGGAAAGCCGGGTCGATGTAATCGGGCCCGGATTTGAACGGCTGCACGGCCAGCCCGTCTTCGGCGAGCGCGCGCAAGAGACCGAGCATCACCGTTGTCTTGCCCGTGCCGGAGGCCGGCGCGGAGACCAGAAGGCCGGGGGGCCAGCCCCCCGGACCCCCCGCGGTATTTTCGCCAACCCAAAGAGGGGACGTGCGCTCAGTCATCGCCAGCCTGCCAGTCTGCCCAAGGGCTTTCCGCCGATTGCGGTCGGTAGCGGCGGTCGTATTCGGCAGCGTAAAGGCGGCTGTCGTCAAAACCCGCCTGCGCGAGCGCGGGCCCGACTAGGATGAGCGCGGTGCGGGTGATACTGCCGTCGATGCGCGTCTCGATATCGCCGAGCGTGCCGCGCAAGATCCGCTGATCCGGCCAGCTCGCGCGCCACACCACCGCGACCGGGCAGTCGGCAACGTAGTGCGGGCTGAGATCCGCTACCACCTGGCTTAAGTTCGTGATGGAGAGGTGGATCGCCAGCGTCGCGCCGGTCAGGGCGAAATTCGTCAGCGTTTCGTGCTCCGGCATCGCGCTGGCGCGGCCGGGTGTACGCGTGAGGACTACCGATTGTGCAAGACCCGGCAGCGTCAGTTCCGCGCCGAGCGCGGCACTCGCGGCGGCAAAGGACGGAACGCCCGGGGTCACGTCGTAGGGGATGTCTTTCTCGCGCAGGCGGCGGAGCTGCTCGCCCATCGCCGACCAGACCGACAGATCGCCCGAATGCAGCCGCGCGACATCGTGGCCGGCGGCATGGGCCGTCTCGACCTCGGCCATGATCGCGTCGAGATCGAGCGGCGCGGTATTCACGATCCGCGCGCCGGGCGGACAATGATCCAGAATGGCCTCCGGCACGAGCGAGCCAGCATAGAGGCAGACCGGCGAGGCCGCGATCAGGTCGCGCCCGCGCAGCGTCAGAAGATCGGGCGCGCCAGGGCCTGCACCGATGAAATGCACTGTCATTGCGATCCTCCCCTTGCGAGCGCGCAGGTGGCCATGCGGTCGGCCGAGATCGACCTGGGGCCGAGCAAGCTTGCGCCCGGACCTGCCGCGGCCAAAGCCGCCGCCTCGGCAACGCTGCCGGTGCCCCGCGCGGATTTTGACGCCTGCGAATGCGTGGCGGTCTGTTGGCGCTCGAGCGTGTCGCTGTCAATGGCGCTCGCGGGACGGCCGAGGGTCTCGGCCAGGCCACGGAACGCCGGACCGTTCGCCTTGTCCGCGGCGGTCGCGAGCATCGACACGCCCTGCGCGCCGCCCGCTTGCTCGAGCGCGTCCAGGAGGCTGGCGGTCGTCGCCGCGCCGCGAAATCCGAAACCGGCGACGATCACAGCGCGCCTCGCCATTGCACAACCGGGTAATGCGAGCGCCAGCCGCGCTTCGTGCCAAGCGGCGCGGCTTCGGATAGCTCGATCCGCAACAGCTCGCCGCCGCGCTTCGCCTGCCAATCTGCCAGAAGCGCCTCGGATTCGAGCGTCACGGCATTGGCGACGAGCCGCGTTCCTGGGGTGAGCCGATCTGCCAGCGTATCGAGAAGTGCGCGGCTGAGGCCTCCGCCGATGAACACCGCGTGGGGCGCATCCAGATCATCGAGAACGTCGGGTGCGCGGCCTTCGATGACATCGAGCCTGCCCATGCCGAGCGCCGCCGCGTTCTCGCGGATGCGAGCCGCGCGATCGGCGCGGGGCTCGATGGAGATGGCCCGCATCGACGGATCCGACAGAAGCCATTCGATCGCGATGGACCCAGAGCCGCCCCCGATATCCCAGAGGCGTTCACCTGGCCGGGGGGCGAGGGCGGAGAGGGTAAGCGCGCGGACCGGGCGCTTGGTGATCTGTCCGTCATTGGAGAAGAGCGCATCTTCGCGGCCAGCGGCGCGCGTGACCACCGGGCCGCCGCCAGCAACCTCGATTGCGGCGGCGGCCGGATGGGCGATGTCCGCCGCCCCGGCATCGGCGATCACCGATGAGACGCGCTCGCGCGGTCCGCCGAGCGCTTCGAGAAGCGTCACACAGCTCTCCCCGAACCCCGTGGCGGAAAGGTAGGCGCAAAGATCGCCGGCCGCAGCGCCATCCCTGAGAAGCACGAGAAGCCTCGCACCCGGAGCCAGATGCGGGCGTAGCGAAGAAAGCGGCGCTGCGTGCAGGCCAAGGCAGGTCGTTCGCTCGATCCCCCAGCCCATCCGGGCCGCGGCCAAAGAAAACGTCGACGGACCGGGCATGGCGCGCCACTCACCGGGGGTCAGCGCCTCCGCGATCACGCGGCCCGCGCCGAACCAGAAGGGATCGCCAGAGGCCAGCGCCACGACGCGCTGACCTTTAAGCCGATGGAGGATAGGCAAGCCGTCGGCAAACGGCACCGGCCACGCGATCCGCTCGGCCGCGAGATCCGGCAGCAGGTCAAGATGACGCGGCGCGCCCATGACGATCTCGGCCTCGTGCAGCGCGAGGCGGCTTGCAGGCGGCAGGCCCTCCGGTCCATCTTCGCCGAGCCCTACGATCGTCAGCCACGGAGTTTCAGCCATGCCCCCGAACCTTCTGATCCTGGCCGGAACGACCGAGGCCACCGCCTTTGCCCGCCATGCGGCGGAGCTGGGACTCGAGGGCACGGTCTCTTTCGCCGGGCGCGTGGCGCGACCCTTGCGACAGCCGCTGCCGCAGCGCGTGGGCGGGTTCGGCGGCGCGGAGGGTCTGGCGGCCTACCTCGAGGAGCACCAGGTCACGCATCTCATCGACGCGACCCATCCTTTCGCCGAACAGATGAGCCGCAACGCGGTCATCGCGGCTGAGAGAGCAGGCGTGCCGCTCGTGGCGTTGACGCGGCCGCCCTGGACGCCGGAGGCCGGGGACGATTGGGTGCGCGTGCCGGACATTGCCGGTGCGGTGGCCGCGCTTGATCGTCCGGCGGCGCGCGTGATGCTGGCGGTTGGGCGCATGCACCTCGCCGAGTTCGCGCCCAACCCGCAGCATTTCTACCTGCTGCGCCTCGTCGATCCCCCGGCGGTGCCGCCGCCATTCCCGGATCACCATGTCATCGTCGATCGAGGCCCGTTCGAGGCCGAGGCCGACCGCGCCCTCATGGAGGCGCAGGGCATCGAGCTTGTCGTGTCCAAGAATGCGGGCGGCACGGGCGCTTATGCCAAGATCACCGCGGCACGCTCGCTTGGTTTGCCGGTCGTGATGATCGATCGCCCGGCGCTGCCCGCGCGGCGCGAGGTGCACGACATCGAGGAAGCGCTGGCCTGGGTTCATGCGGGGACCGATCTCGGCGTGTAGATAAGCGGCGAACCATTCCGCGCGATCTGCCGCGTCGCCGAAGAGCCGACGATGACCACGGTCCGCATGTCCGCCATCTCGGGCGTCGCGTCTGCGAGCGGGACGACATGGAGCGCCTCCTCCGGGGTCGAAACGGCGCGCGCGAAGAGGATCAGCCGCTCGGGCTCGCAGCACTCGCGCAGGATCTCGAGGGTTCGGGCGAACCCTTCGGGGCGCGAGGCCGAGCGAGGATTGTAGAAAGCCATCGCGAAATCGGCCTCGGCGGCAAGACGCAGGCGCTTTTCGATGAGTGCGAAGGGTTTGAGATTGTCCGACAGGTTGATAGCGCAGAAATCATGGCCCAGCGGTGCTCCGGCGCGCGCGGCGGCGGCCAGCATCGCGGTGATGCCCGGAAGGACCGCGATATCGAGATCGCGCCATGTCTTCGGACCGGCCTCCAACGCCTCGAAGACCGCGGAAGCCATCGCAAACACGCCGGGATCGCCGGAGCTGACCACGACGACGCGGCGACCTGCCTCTGCCATCTCGAGCGCATGTTTTGCCCGGTCGATCTCCACCCGGTTGTCGCTTTCGTGCAGCCTCAGCCCATCCCGCGGCGCGATGCGTCGGACATAGGGAATGTAGCCGACGATATCGGTCGCCTCCGCGATCGCGGCCTGCACATCGGGCGTCACCAGCGCGTCGTCGCCGGGGCCGAGCCCCGCGATGCGAACCCAGCCCGTCACGGCCGCCGACCTTGCCCGTGGACGAGCACGATGGAGAAATAGGGCAGCGTGCGCTCTCCCAGCTCGAGAAGCGGCGTCATCCGCTGCCCTTCCATGCTGGCATATTCGACGATCACCGCGCGATCCGCCTTGCCCGCCGCGTCGAGCGCACGGGCGATCTTGGGCAGATTGCGGCCGACCTTCATGAAGACGAGCGCATCGGCATCGCGGGCCCGTGCGGTCAGCGTCTCTTCGTCGAGCGTTCCCATGAGAACGCTCAGTACATCGTCGCCCCAGGTGATCGGTGCGCCGCTCGCGGTCCAGGCTGCCGACATGCCAGTGATGGCAGGTACGATCCGAACGGGCACATCGTCCTTGAGCCGCGTATAAAGATGCATGAAGGAGCCGTAGAAAAACGGATCGCCTTCGCAAAGAACGACGACGTCCTCTCCGGCTCGCGCCAGGTCCCGAAGGCGACCGGCCACGTCTTCGTAGAACTCCGACAGGCAGGCATTGTAGCGCGGATCCTCGAGCGGGATCTCCGTCGTGACGGGATATTCCATCGCGATTTCATGCGCTTGTGGGTGCAGCATCCCGTCCACGATCTTGCGCGACTGACCGGCGCGGCCGGCCTTGCGAAAGAAGGCCACGTGCCGCGCACCGCGAACGAGCCGGTCGGCGCGCACCGACATGAGGTCAGGATCGCCTGGTCCGAGCCCGACGCCCCAGATCGTGCCGGGCGCGCTCATTCCGCGCGGCTCGCGATCGCGTTGATTGCGGCGACGGTGATCGCGCTGCCGCCGAGGCGGCCTTCGACGATCACCGATGGAACGGGCTGCGCATCCCACAGCGCGTCTTTCGACTCTTGGGCACCGACAAAGCCCACCGGGCAGCCGATGATCGCGGCGGGGCGCGGGCAACCGGGATCTTCCAGCATCTCGAGAAGGTGGAAAAGCGCGGTCGGCGCGTTGCCGATGGCGACGAGCGCGCCCTCCAGCTTGTCCCGCCAAAGCTCGAGCGCGGCGGCGGAGCGGGTCGTGCCGAGCTTTGCGGCAAGATCAGGCACGGCGGGATCCTGAAGCGTGCAGATGACCTCGTTATCGCGCGGCAGCCGCTTTCGGGTCACGCCTTCGCTGACCATGCGCGCATCGCAGAAGATTGGCGCCCCGCGTTCGAGCGCGTCCCGCGCGGCCTTGACCATGCCGTCCGAGATCCGGACATGGCGCTCGAGACCGACCATCCCGGCGGCGTGGATCATGCGGACGACGACCTGTTCGGCATCCGCATCAAAGGCCGCGAGGTCCGCTTCGGCGCGGATCGTGGCGAAGCTCTCGGCATAGATCGCCGCGCCATCCTTTTCGTAGGTGTAAGGCATGTCAGCTGTCCCAAAGCCCGAGAAGATCCTGCGGGGCAAGCCCGCGGCGGTCCGGCTCATCCCATGCCGCCCCGCCTTGCACAAGATCAAAGCGGCCCCTGCGGCCGGTGAGGGTGATATCGGCCACGCCAGATCCAGCGCAGCCCTTGGCGCAGCCCGACACATGCAGGCGCAGGCCCGGCGGCAGCGATGGCGCAAGCGCGCGTCCGATCGGTTCGGTCTCAACGCTCGCTTGCGCGCAGCCGGGCGCGCCGGGGCAGGCTTCGATGCGGCCAAGAGGATCGCGAGGATCGAGGATGAGGTCTGGAATTCCCACGAGATCCTCGACGTCGCAGCCAGGCAGGAACACGGCGCGCCAAGGCGTGACGACGATATCGGATGCGATGCGCGCCAGCGCGTCGAGCTGGTCCGCGCGGAGCTGACCAAACGCCGCACCCGCCAGCACGCCGTGGACTGTGGCGCCGGGAGCGGGTGGAGACACTGCCTCTGCGGGTCGCTTGTTTCCGGAGAGTTCGGCGGTCAGCGGAACACGGGCCACGTGCCGCGCCATCCGCCCGCGTCCATCCGCGCCGACCCCGCCCGAGGCGATAAACCAGCGCGCAAGCTCAAGCGCAGCCTGAACGGCCTCGTTTGTGCTCGAGACCGACCGCCCCGTTTCCAAGCCATCGGCGCGGACCAGCAAGCCGTCCGCGCTGCCTTCGATCCGCACGTCGCCGCTGATGCGAGCGAGCTGCCGTCGGGCAGCGGGATCCACGACGAAACCGAACTTGGACGGCAGGCTCTCCAGATCATCCGCTTCTGCGAGCGCCGTTTCCAGTGCCGTGGCAAGTTCGCGGGCGGTATCGCCGCCGAACGGATCGACTACGATATTGCGCCTTGCCTCGCTCCGTTCGTCGCGGTCGAGCAGCCCGAGACCATCCAAATTGCCCCATAGCTCTGTAAGAGTGTCTTCCTTCACGCCGCGGATCTGCAAATTCGCACGGCGCGTCAAAGTGATCCGGCCGGATCCGTAGCGGCGTGCGCAATCGGCAAGTCCGATCGCCTGGCTGCGGTTGAGCCGACCCGCATGGGGGCGGATGCGAAGCACAAGACCGTCTTCCGCTTCCATCGGACGATGCGCGCCGGGACACCAGCCTTTCACGAGCGGAGTGTTCATTCCGCCGCCCTCAGATCCGTTGCCGACGAATTCCGTCGCGTTTGCCAGAGACCGGCAGCCCTGAGCGCTTCGAACCGCTCGCGCATGGCGGCAAGCGCTTCGGGATTGGCCTCTTCCATGAACTCCGTCACCGCCGCATCGCCCAGCGTCGCAGAATAATAGGCATCGAAGAGGTGGCCGGGCACCGCATCGGCGAGATGCGCGAAAGCGGCCATGTTCTCGAGCGTCGACGCGATTTCCGCCGCGCCCCGGAAGCCGTGGCGCTGCATCCCCGCGATCCAGCCCGGATGCGTGGCGCGCGCCCGCACGACGCGAGCGATCTCTTCGGTCAGACCACGGCTGCGGGGCCGATCCGGATCGGTCGCGTCCAGATGCCAGAGCCGCGCCGCCCCGCCTGTGACGCCTTGCGCCGCGGCGAAGCCGGCCTCGTGGCTTGCATAATCCTCGGCCAAGAGCACGTCGGTCTCGGGCAGATCTTGCAGATGCACGAAGGCGTCCGCCGCCGCGACCCGTTCGCGGATGGCCTTTGCGTCCTCGACCGCCGTCTCGCCATCGAGCGCCCAGGAGGAGGCGGCGAGCCAGGCTTCACCTGCGCGGGCGCGCGCCTCGTCGGAATAATCGGTGAGCTCAGGGCCCATCGCGAGACCGAACTGACCCGGCTTCGGTCCGAAGACGCGCGCCTCTGCTTGGCCCACATACGGGTTCCAGTCTGCCGCTTCATCACGGGCGGCAAGCGCGCGGATCGCCTGGTTGTACAGCGCGGAAAGAGTTGGGAAGACATCGCGGAACAAGCCCGAGACGCGAAGCGTGACGTCGAGGCGCGGCCGGTCGAGTTCGGCGATGGGCAGAACCTCGATGCCCGAGACGCGCTCGGTGCCCGCATCCCAGACAGGACGCACGCCCAGAAGCGCCAGCGCCATGCCGAATTCCTCACCGGCGGTCCGCATCGTCGCGGAGCCCCAAAGGTCGACAACGAGGCTGCGCGGCCAGTCGCCCTCGTCCTGCAGGTGCCGGCGTACGAATTCGGCCGCGAGCTTCTGCCCCTGCGCGTAAGCCGCACGGCTCGGCACCGCGCGCGGGTCGGTCGTGTAGAGGTTGCGCCCGGTGGGCAGGACATCCTGCCGCCCGCGCCAGGGCGAGCCCGAGGGGCCCGGCGCGATCCGCTTGCCGTCCAGTGCGTCGATGAGGGCCTGCCGCTCGGCAGAGGCGGCGGCACCCATCTCGGGCGGTGCGGCGGGATCCGCGCGGCCCCAGACATGCAGCCCGTCGCCGTAGCGGCTTTCCTTCACATCGCAGACGAAACGGTCGATCCGGGTGATCGCCTCGGCCTCGCACATCGCCCCGTCGATCCCGAGATCTTCCTCCACGCCCTCGGCGCGCGCCTCCATGCGGATATCGTCCATCAATCGGTCGCGGCGGCGCGGGTCGAGCCCGTCGGCATTCGAGAATTCGTCCAGCAGCGCCTCGAGGCGCAGGAGCCGGTCGGGTGTGCGGCTTTCCGCAAGCGGCGGCGGCACATGGCCGAGGGTCACCGCCCCGATACGCCGTTTCGCCTGCGCGGCCTCGCCCGGATCGTTGACGATGAAGGGGTAGATCACCGGCATCGCGCCGGTCAGCGCCTCGGGCCAGCAGGTCTCGGACAGGGCGACGGCCTTGCCCGGCAGCCATTCGAGCGTGCCATGCGCGCCGATATGCACGATCGCGTCGGCCTGATCGGCGAGCCAGAGGTAGAACGCCACGTAGGCGTGACGCGGCACCCGCGCGAGGTCGTGGTATTCATCGCCCCGCAGCTCAGGCGTGCCACGTTCGGGCTGAAGCGCGACAAGCGCGTTGCCCCGCCGGAGTGCCGCAAAGTGGAAGACGCCCTCCGGCGCATCGCTCTCGGGTCGTCCCCAAGCCGCTTGCAGATCGTCGCGCAGGGATTCCGGCAGGCGGGAGAGTGCCTCGCGATAGGCTGAGACGGGCCAGTCGATCGTCTCGTGCCCAAGCGCCGCAGCCAGGTTGCCGCCCCCTGTCGCGTAACCGGCCTCTGCCAGGTCGCCGAGCACCGCCTCGGCCGAGGCCAGCGCGTCAAGACCCACCGCATGGGCCAAGTTCCAGTCCCGCCCCGGATAGGTCGACAGGACGAGCGCCACGCGGCGATCGGCTGGCGGCGTCGCGGACAGCCGATACCAGGCCGCCACGCGCGCGCAGACCGCATCGACACGTCCGTCATGCGCCTGGTGGCGCAGCCGCGTGAATTGCAGATCCGGGTCGCGCGGCTCGGGCTCCTTGAACGAGACAACGCCGCCGAACAGCCGGCCATCCACCTCCGGCAGAACGACATGCATCGCCAGATCGGCCGGCGAAAGACCGCGCTCGGCTTCTTCCCAGGCTGCGCGGTCCGAGGTGGCGAGCGCGACCTGGAAGACCGGAACACCGGCCGCATCG
Organism: Roseivivax sp. THAF30; assembly: GCF_009363575.1. Classification (NCBI taxonomy): domain Bacteria; kingdom Pseudomonadati; phylum Pseudomonadota; class Alphaproteobacteria; order Rhodobacterales; family Roseobacteraceae; genus Roseivivax; species Roseivivax sp. THAF30. The sequence continues at coordinate 1,728,364 of NZ_CP045389.1, forward strand.
AGCGGAGAGGCCCCGCCATCGCCCTTGCCCGAAAAGGCCGTCGCGTTGACGATGGCGGCAGGCGCAAGATGTCTCACTTGCCGTGCCATCCATTCTGCCGCGCCGGGCGCCTTCAGCGATGGCGCGAAAAGCCCCATGACGCGGAAGCCGCGCGCGCGCAGCCCGGCGAACATTGCCTCGATCGGTGCCAGATCGGCGGAGACCAGGAAGGACCGGTAGAAGACCACCAGCGCGAGCGGTGCATCCGGGGCGCTTGCCGCTTCCGGCCAAGGGGCGAGAACCGGGCAGGCGACGCCGTCTTCGGGAGTCCATCCGCCGACGCTCGGCAAGGCCTTCGACCCCTTTACCGGCCCCGCATAAAGGCCCGCTGCAAGTGCGAGTTGTTGCAAGGCCGCCTGCGCCGCGACCGCCCCGCCGGTATCGCAGAAATGCGACAGCCGTCGCAGCGTGGAGACCGGTATGGTCGAGACCGCGTCGAGCCGCGCATCGGGCCGCCCGTCCGCGGGCAGAACCGCGAGCGCGATGCCTTTCTCGCGCGCCAGCGCCTCGATCTGTTGCAAACCGTATGGCCAGTAGGATTGCCCGCCGATGAGACGGATCAGGATGCCTTTCGCGCCCTCCAGCGTCTGTTCGATATAGGTATCGACCGAGAGCGGATGCCGGAGTGCCGCGATATTGGCCAGGCGCAGAGACGGAATCCGTCCCTCGCGTCCGCCGCCCCGCTGCCATCCCGCCGCGAAGGCCCCGAGATCCGAATCCGAGAAGGACAGCACCACCAGATCGGCCGGGCTTTGGGCCAGGTCCGTCGGCGTGTCGGTCTCTTCGAGCCCGTGGCTTTCGCGGAAGACGACATGCATGGCGCTTACGCGGTCTCCTCGGCGGCGGTCAGCACGCGGGTGATGGCGGCGGCGTCGATATCGTCATGCTCTGCGATGACCACGAGCCGTCCCGCGCGCGCCTCGTCCGGGCCCCAGGGCCGGTCGAACTGGTGGCGCACGCGCGCGCCCACGGCCTGCACGAGAAGCCGCATCGGCTTGCCGGCGACGCTGGCATAGCCCTTCACGCGCAGGATGTTCTGTTCGCGGGCGAGCCGCTCGATCCGCGCGGCAAGATCGGCGGGCGAGGCAAGCTCGGGGATGTCGATGACGACGCTCTCGAAATCCTCGTGATCGTGCTCGGGCACCCCGTCGTGATGCGACGGGCGGGCGTCGATATCGTCTTCCGCGGCGGCGCCGATCCCGAGGATGATGCGCGGATCGACGTGGCCTTCAGCGACCTCGACCACCGGCAGCGGGCGCGGCGCTTCGGCGGCGATCACCGCGCGAGCCTTCTCGACGCCATCCTTGCCGGCAAGGTCCGGCTTGGTCAGCAGCACGATATCGGCGCAGGAGATCTGGTCCTCGAAGACTTCCGAGAGCGGCGTTTCGTGGTCGATGCTCTCATCGGCACGGCGCTGCGCGTCCACGGCCTCGACATCCGGCGCAAAGCGGCCCGCCGCGACCGCCTCGGCATCGGCGAGCGCGACAACGCCGTCCACGGTGATCTTGGACCGGATATCGGGCCAGTCGAAGGCCTTCAGAAGCGGCTTCGGCAAGGCCAGGCCGGAGGTCTCGATCAGGATATGCTCGGGCCGCGGGTCGAGCGCCAGAAGCGCCTCGATGGTCGGGATGAAATCATCCGCCACGGTACAGCAGATGCAGCCGTTCGCCAGCTCGACCACGTTCTCGGCGGGGCAATCGGGAATGGCGCAGCCCTTCAGGATCTCGCCGTCGACGCCCACATCGCCGAACTCGTTGACCACGACCGCGAGGCGCTTGCCGCCGGGGTTCTTCATCAGCTCGGAGATCAGCGTCGTCTTGCCCGATCCCAGGAAGCCGGTGACGATGGTGACGGGAAGTTTCTCGAGATCGGCCATGTCAGTCCTCCATCGGTGGCACGCGGGCCACGCAGTTCTTTTTGAAATGATCGGGCCGTTCCCGCCAGGGAATAAGCCCGTCTTGCGTCGCGTGATACTTCGCGGCGCCCTCGCGCAGAAGGTCCGGATGCGACGCTTCGTGCAGATTTCCGTAAATGTAGGTCCAGCGCCCGCGCCCGCGCAGGGCAACAGTGCAGCCGCCATCGCAGTTCTGCAGGCAGTCTACCGCGCGAAGCGTGACGCCGTCAGGCATCGTTCCGTCAAGCGCGGCGAAAAGCGCGGCGCCGGGACGTGTGCCGTCCTCGGCGACGTCGAGCCCGCGGCGGCAGGTCATGCAGACGAGAAGCTCGGCTGGTTGGGGAGAGGCGGGGTCGGACAAGCGGGTCCCTCGGGGTCGGAGGACGAGGGCAGGGGTGGCAGGGGCGTCGGTATCGCGCCCGAAGCCACCGGAACACCCCGTCCGGTTGCGTGGTCTCTCGCCCAAGGCAGGTCTCCCGGCTGCCGGATCCGAGGCCTTGCCTCGCGGGCGCCCTGCCTTCCCGGTCCCTGAGGGCCAGTGGCGTTCGGGCGACCTCTCCGGGTCACGGTCGCGGGGGCGGCTGCGGCATGACCCCTCGGGGCGCCCGCATTCCCTTTTCACCTCGGGGTCGACCCCAAGGCACCTTGTGCGCCCATCCTTGTTGCGCTGCACGCCCGGCCTGTCAAGCGATGCGATTGACTGCACGAGGGCAGGGTGCCAGTCATGCGCCATTCGCGACAGGAGCCGGACATGGACGAGATCACTGCCCGCCACAATGAGAAGATGAAGCGGATCAAGGCCGCCCGCGACGAGATGATGAAGACCAAGACCGAGCAGAAGGGTCTGGTCATCGTCCATACCGGCAAAGGCAAGGGCAAAAGCTCCTCCGCCTTCGGCATGATCATGCGCTGTATCGCCCACGGTATGCCGAGTGCCGTCGTGCAGTTCATCAAGGGCAATTGGGAAACCGGGGAGCGCACCTTCCTGCGTGAGCGCTTCTCCGAGGAATGCCGCTTTTTCGTTTCGGGCGAAGGCTTCACATGGGAGACGCAGGATCGCGAGCGTGACGTCGCCGCCGCCCAGCATGGCTGGCGTATCGCGAAAGAGCAGATCCTCGATCCCGAAATCGAGTTCGTGCTTCTCGACGAGATCAACATCGCGCTGCGCTACGATTACCTCGATATCGACGAGGTGGTGGATTTCCTGCTGACCGAAAAGCCCCACATGACGCATGTCTGCCTCACCGGGCGTAACGCCAAGCCCGAACTCATCGAGGCGGCGGACCTCGTGACAGAATTCGAGCTTCTGAAACATCCCTTCCGCGAAGGCGTGAAAGCGCAGAAAGGCGTCGAGTTTTGAGTGTGCCCGCGCCTCCGTCCGCTCGAAGCGCTGAGGAGGATCGCGCCGGGGGGCCAGCCCCCCGGACCCCCCGCGGTATTTTTACCAACCCAAAGACACGAAGCCTTAACGCTTATTCGGGCACTCTTCGCTGGCGGTACAGGGAGCGGTCCCGATGACCGCCCAAGCCAAAGACGCCGCGCTCTGTCCGTCTGACGTGGGGCCGGGCGCGGCGTTGCGGTCCGGTGCGCGGCGCTTCTGTTTTTGGGTTGGCCCAAATACCGACTTTGCACCCGTGGGGCCGGGCGCGCGCATGGGCATGAGCGCCTGGAGGCGCATATGAGCCGGGCGCTGATGATCCAGGGCACGGGCTCCAACGTGGGCAAATCGGTTCTTGTCGCCGGGCTTTGCCGCGCCGCGGTGAAACGCGGGCTGTCGGTTGCGCCGTTCAAGCCGCAGAACATGTCCAATAATGCCGCCGTGACCGCGGATGGCGGGGAAATCGGCCGCGCGCAGGCATTGCAGGCCCGAGCGGCGGGTCTTGCGCTCCATACCGATATGAACCCCGTGCTCCTGAAACCCGAATCCGAGACGGGCGCGCAAGTTGTCGTGCAGGGCCGCCGGATAGCGACGGTGAAGGCGCGCGATTACGCGCGGTTGAAAGCGGAGCTGATCTCCCCCGTGCGCGAAAGCTTCGATCGGCTGCGCGCCAGGCACGACCTCGTTCTCGTCGAAGGCGCGGGCAGTCCGGCGGAAGTGAACCTGCGCGCGAACGACATCGCCAATATGGGCTTTGCCGTCGCGGCGGACGTGCCCGTGATCCTGGCAGGCGATATCGACCGCGGCGGCGTGATCGCGCAGATCGTCGGCACGCAGGCCGTGCTGCCAGCCGAGGACGCGGCCCAGGTCGCAGGATTTCTCGTAAACAAGTTTCGCGGCGATCCGAGCCTCTTCGACGATGGCTACCGCCTGATCGAGCAACATACGGGCTGGCGCGGCTTTGGCGTTCTGCCATGGTTCGGGGAGGCCTGGCGGCTGCCGGCGGAGGATGCGCTCGATCTCAGGGGACAGGCCCGCGAGGGCACGCTGCACATCGTGTGCCTGCGGCTTGGCCGGATCGCGAATTTCGACGATCTCGATCCGCTCGCGCAGGAGCCGGGCGTGCGACTGACGATGCTCGGGCCCGGAGAGGCTCTGCCCGGTGATACGGACCTGGTGATCCTGCCGGGCAGCAAGTCGACGCGGGGCGATCTTGCCTATCTGCGCGAGCAGGGCTGGGATCTCGATCTCGTCGCGCATCTGCGGCGCGGCGGGCACGTCCTCGGCATCTGCGGCGGCTACCAGATGCTCGGAACGGTCATTCACGATCCCGATGGGCTGGAAGGTCCGCCGGGTCACGAGGCGGGGCTCGGGCTTCTCGATGTCGAGACGCGCATGTCTGCGGACAAGCGTCTGAGCGAGGTCGACGCGGTTCACGTCGCGACGGGCGTCGCGTTTCACGGCTACGAGATCCATATCGGCCAGACCGACGGGCCGGACCGGGCGCGGCCTTTCGCGCGTGTGGAGGCTGCGCCCGAAGGCGCGGTCAGTGCCGATGGCAGGATCGCGGGCAGCTACGTGCACGGCATGTTCTCGGACGATGCGTTCCGCGCGGCCTATCTGGCGGGCTTCGGCGTGGCGTCCGAGGCGGGCTATGATGCGCGAGTGGAGGACACGCTCGACGCGCTTGCGGCGCATCTCGAGGCGCATCTCGATCTCGACGCGCTCTTCGCGGCGGCGCGCTAACTCAGTGATGCCCTGAGCCGTTCCCACCCGGCGGCATCGCCCGGCAGGCCGAGACGCAGCCAGCGCGAGGAATAGGGGAAGATGCGGCTCCAGATCCGGTGAGAGGCAAGCCGCGCCTGCGCCCTCGTCGCATCGGGCGTTTCATACGTCCGAAAGAGCGTTGTGCCGCCTACGAGCGTCCAGCCGGCGGCAATCGCCAATTCATCGAGACGCGCGCTGTCGCCGGCGAGCCTTTTGCGTGTGCCCTGTTGCCAGTCGAGATCGCGCAGCGCGACGCGCCCGGCCGCGATTGCCGGCCCGCTCACAGCCCAGGGTCCGGCCAACTCGGCAAGATCTGCCCTGAGATGTGCGCCGGTCAGCGCGAAGCCGAGGCGCAATCCCGCAAGGCCATAGAACTTCCCGAAGGAGCGCAGCACAACGATACGGTCGGAGGTCGGACCGAGGCGCGGCGCGAGGCTTTGAGACGGGTCGGCATCGGCGAAGCTCTCATCGACGATCAGCAGGCCGACCTCTTCGGACAAGGCCTCCAGCCGGTCCGCGGAGATCCGCCGCCCGTCCGGGTTGTTGGGCGAGACCACGATCGCAAGGTCGGCGCCCTCGAGCTGCTCGGATGCCGAAACCTCGCTCACGGCCCATCCGCCCGCACGCAACGCGGCGGCGTGTTCATTATAGGTCGGTCCGAGGATTGCCGCGCGGCCGCGCGCCTTGAGATGCGGCACAAGCTGGATCGCGGCCTGTGCCCCCGCAAGCGGCAGGGGGCGGACGCGCGTGTCATAGGCGATCCGTGCCGCCGCTTCGAGATCGGCGAGTGCCTCCGCGCCGGGCAGGGTTGTCAGGCTCGCGGTCTCGAGCGCCGGCATCGGATAGGGCACCGGATTGATGCCCGTGGAAAGGTCGAGCCAGTCGCCTTTTCCCCAGCGCGCCCGCGCCCTGCCAAGATCTCCGCCGTGATCGCGCACCCTATCCCCTTCAGATCAGCGCCATCAGGCCAAGCGCCGCGCCGAGACAGAGCATCGCGCGGACGTAAAGTGCAAGCCCCCGGTTCAGCGCGCCCGGCTCGGGATCTGGCGCGCCCTCGTTCAGCCAGGGCTCGTCCGAGACCCGGCTGCCGTAGCGGCGCGGACCTGAGAGCCGCACACCGAGGGCGCCCGCCATTGCCGCTTCGGGCCAGCCGGCATTGGGCGAGCGATGGCGGCGCGCGTCGTGGCGCATGACGTGGATCGCGGAGCCCGGGCGGCTCGACGTGAGAGCGAAAAGGAGGCCAGTCAGCCGTGCGGGCACGAGGTTGACGAGATCGTCGAGACGCGCAGCGGCCCGACCGAACTCCTCGTGACGGGGCGTGCGGTGCCCGATCATCGAATCCATCGTGTTGATCGCCTTGTAGGCCACGATACCGGGCAGACCGGCGAGAGCGCCCCAGAAGAGCGGTGCGACGATCCCGTCGGATGTGTTCTCGGCAAGGCTTTCGAGCGCGGCGCGGGCGATCCCGCCGCGGTCGAGCTGCGCGGGATCGCGGCCGACGATCATGGCGACCGCTCCGCGCGCGGCCTCGATATCGCCTCTGACAAGCGGCTCCGCGACGGCGCGAACATGCGCGTGCATGGACCGCAGGGCAACGAACGGCCAGGCGAGAAGACCACCGATGAAAATGCCAAGAGCGCCGTCTGGGATGAGCGCCTGCAGGACGAATGCGGGGATCAGTGTCGCGGTGAGGACAACGGCGACCGTCAATGCGCCCTTGCGGCGCCGTTCGGTGCCGGGTGCATCGTCACGGTTCCATGTCCGGTCGAGACTCGTGATGAGCGCACCGATCCAGGTGACGGGATGACCGATCCGGCGATAGAGCGCGTCGGGCCAGCCGAGCGCCGCGTCGATCAGGCAGGCCACCAGCATCATCGCGGCGAAACTCATGGTGCGTCTCCGGTGCGGAAGCGAAAGACGCGGGTGAGCCCGGCACCGCGCAGGATCGCGTCTGCATTCTCAGGCGCTTGTCCCGGTGCGAAGATGAGGCCGCGCGCAGAGCCTGTATGGGCCCGGACATGACCCAGCGCGCCGGTCTGTCGCACCAGTTCGGGCATCGGATCGTCCGTCGGGCCCCGCAATTCGGTCGTGCGCTCCGCGGAGCGGGACGCGAGCGCGCCGCAGCTGGCAAGGTCCGGTTTTTCCCGCCAGGCAAGGACGAGATCGGCGATGTCGGGAAAGGCGTTATCCGATGGTTCGGTGCGAAGAGGCGCGCCGAGGAACCCCCCGACGATCTCGGCCGCGGGTGGCGGCGCGATCGTTGCGATCACCCGGCCTTGGCGCGACGCCCAGAGAAGACGGTCTGGGTGCGGATACATCAAGGGGTCGCTCGCGCCTTCCGTGCTCAGGCATGCCTTGGCGAGGATCGGCGCCGGACCCTCGAAGCCAGCGGCCCGAGCCAGAGCGACAAGCGTTGCCGTCGAGGCCCCGGCACCGCCGCCCGCCGGCATCTCCGCCGAGATATGGAACGTGCCCTGGGAGAGGTCGAGACCCGCCAGGAACATTGCAGCATCGGCGAGACCGACCGTGCCCGCATCGCCCGCAAGGTCCAGCGGGCCGTCTCCGAGCCGCTTCGCTGTCACGCATAGCTCCGCGCACGGGATCGTCACCAGCGTCACGGGTCCGCCGGGACCGAGCCTGCCTTGCAGCCATTCGCCGAAATGTCCTGCGACACGGACCATGACTTACAGACCCGGTGCGTTCACGCAGATGATGGAGAGCCCGCCCGGATGGCATCTGAGCCGCGTCAAGGACAGCGGGGCGATCTCGAAGGCGAGGCCCGCTTCCTTGTGCCCGAGCGCGCGGGAGAGAGCCGCGCGAACGAGTCCCGCATGGGCGATCACGGCGATGGACCCACCTTCTCGGGCGCGGGCTTCGAGACGTTCGAGCGCGGGCGCGGCCCGCTCGCAGAGATCCGAAAAGCTCTCGCCCTCGGGCGGGCGGCGCTGCGCCAGTTCGGACAGGGTCAGCGGGCCGAGATCCGGCAATGCGTCGAATGGCAGGCCGTCCTCGGCGCCGAAATCCTGCTCCCACAGGCAGGCATCTTCGGGGATCTCGCGCCCGGGAAACACCGCGGCGGCCGTCTCGCGGCACCGTCGTGCGGGGCTCGACACCGCCTCGCAGCCGCTCAGCGCAGCGCGCAGCTTGGACAGAGCATCCTTTTCCGGCAAGATCGCGGGCACATCCGTGCGCCCGACAAGCCGCCCGCCGTGATCTGCGGGCGCATGCCGGATCAGGATGAGCTCGGACGGACCGATGGGCGGCATGAGGGCTTTTCTCCGTTCGGAAAACCTGCTTTCTCACGAAGACATGGGAAAGTCGATCCTGATAACCGGCGGTGCGCGCTCGGGGAAAAGCCTGCTGGCCGAGCGTCTGACGCTCGAGCTGGGGCGTCCTGCGATCTACATCGCGACCGCCGAGGCCCACGATGCGGAGATGGAGGCGCGCATTGCCGCGCACGTGTCCCGGCGCGGGCCGGAATGGCGCACTGTGACCGCACCGCTCGACCTCGTCGGCGCGCTCGAGGAAAGCGACGGGCAGGGCCCGCGACTCGTCGATTGCCTGACGCTTTGGCTGTCGAACCTGATGCATGCGGAGATCGACTGGCCCGATGCGGGAGATGCGCTCGCGACGACGCTGTCTGCCCAGACATCGCCGGTCGTGATCGTCACCAATGAAGTGGGCGGCGGCATCGTGCCCGAAAACGCGTTGGCGCGGCGGTTCCGCGATGCGGCAGGCGCGATCAACCAGCGTATCGCAGCAGCCGCGGACGAAGTGCATCTCTGCGTTGCGGGTTATCCGATGAGAGTGAAATGACAACCAAGCTGATCTTTGACGACCTGAACGCGATCCCCGGCTGGGCGGAGACGCTGCCCTCCTTTGACGAGGATGCGGCGGAAGCGGCCAGGGCGCGGCAGGCCGAGCTGACGAAACCGCCGGGATCGCTTGGCCGTCTCGAGGAGATCGCTCTGTTCGTCTCGGGCTGGCGTGGCGATCCGAAACCGCGTCTCGAGCGCGCGCAGGCGCTGGTCTTCGCCGGCAATCACGGCATCTGCGCTCAAGGTGTGAACCCGTTTCCGCAAGAGGTGACCGCGCAAATGGTCGCCAATTTCGATGCGGGCGGGGCCGCCATCAATCAGCTGTGCAGTGTCGCCGGCGCCAATCTGTCGGTTATCGCGCTGGAGCTCGACACGCCGACCGGGGATTTCACCGAAGGTCCGGCGATGCGCTTTGACGAGGCTCTTGCAGCAATGGCGCGAGGCGCGGAAGCGGTCGATCCACACGCAGACATCCTCATCCTGGGCGAGATGGGCATCGGCAATTCCACGATCGCGGCGGCGCTCGCCGCGTCCGCCTTCGGTGGGCCAGCGGCGGATTGGGTCGGGCGCGGCACCGGCTCGGACGAAGGCGGCATGTCGCTGAAGGCGCGGGTGATCGAGGCCGGACTCGCCCGCCACGAGGCCGCGGGACCGATGGAGCGGCTTGCCGCGCTTGGCGGTCGCGAACAGGCGGCAATCTGCGGCGCGGTCCTTGCAGCGCGCGCCGCGCGTATCCCGGTCATCCTCGATGGCTATATTTGTACCGCGTCGGTCGCACCGCTTGCAGCGGCGGAGCCCCGGCTTCTGGAGCATTGCGTGATCGCTCATGCCAGCGCCGAGCCCGGCCATGCGCGGCTCTGCGCTGTGCTCGGCAAGCGGCCGATCCTCGATCTCGGCATGGCGCTTGGCGAAGGGTCCGGCGCGGCGCTTGCGCTCGGCATCGTGAAAGGGGCCGTCGCCTGTCACAGCGGCATGGCAACCTTCGCCGAGGCCGGCGTCGCGGGCGGATGAAGCTCGCGCGGCGACGGGATGAGGCGCGGCTCGCGGTCATGCTGCTGACGCGGCTGCCTGTCGGGACGATCCGTGGCGCGGTGCCCGATCTGCCTGCGAGCCGATGGGCATGGCCTCTGGTAGGATTCCTGACCGGCAGCATTGGCTGGGCGGTGATGGCGCTGGCGCTTGCGGCAGACATCGGCGCGTCCCTGTCAGCGCTCCTCGCGGTGGCGGCAATGGTCATCTCCACGGGTGCGATGCACCATGACGGGCTTGCCGACAGCGCGGACGGCCTTTGGGGCGGGCATGATCCGGCCCGCCGCCTCGAGATCATGCGTGACAGCCGGATCGGAAGCTACGGCGTGCTCGCTCTCGTCTTTGCGGTCGGTCTCGAATGGCAGGCGATCATTGCGTCGAGCGCCGTCACGTGGATAGGGTTCGCGCTGATCGCGGTTGCCAGCCGGCTCGCGATGATGATCGTGTCCGACCTCGTTCCGAACGCTCGCAGCTATGGGCTGGGACACTCTGCACACGGAGGCGGGCGGCGTGCCTGGCTGCCGGGGGGCGTGGCTACGCTTGTGCTTTGCATGGCGTGCGACGGCTGGTTGGCCCTTCTCGTCATCGCGGCGATTAGCGCCGGGGTCGCGACCGTGGCGCGGCGGAAGATCGGCGGTCAGACCGGCGACATTCTCGGCGCGGTGCAAGTTCTGAGCGCGATTGGCGGCTGGATCGCGCTCTGATCCGGTAGGGGGCGTGAAGCCGGTTACAGGGCCATTCGCTCCCGGCGTACGACATTTCCCGACAAAAATACTTTGACACCACAGCCGGGCGTGATACCCGATCAAAAGTGTCAGAAAATGAGGATATCATGACCAGCAAGATTCTTCGTTCCACGCTCGTTTCGGTGGCCGCGCTCAGCGTTGCCGCACCGGCACTCGCGCAGGACAATGGCGAGGTGAACCTCTATTCCTCGCGCCATTACGATACGGACGAGCGGCTTTATTCCGAGTTCGAAGAGCAGACCGGCATCACCATCAACCGCATCGAGGGCGATGCCGACGAACTCATCGCGCGGATGGAAGCCGAGGGCGAGAATTCCCCCGCTGACGTCTTCCTGACGGTCGACACCTCGCGCCTCGAGCGCGCGAAGGATGCAGGCCTTCTGCAAGCGGTCGACAGCGACGTTCTCGAAGAGCGCATTCCGGACCAGTACCAGGACAGCGACAACCAGTGGTTCGGCTTCTCGCTGCGGGGGCGGATCATCTTCTACGACAACGAAAACGTGGAAAATCCGCCGCAGACCTACATGGATCTCGCCTCGGACGAGTACGAAGGAATGGTCTGCATCCGTTCCTCCACGAACACCTACAACCAGACGCTGCTCGCCTCGATCATCGAGAACCAGGGCGAGGAAGCCGCGCGCGAATGGGCGCAGGGCATCGTCGACAACATGGCGCGCGATCCTCAAGGCGGTGACACCGACCAGCTGCGCGGCATCGTCTCCGGCGAGTGTGCCATTGCGGTCGCGAACACGTACTATTTCGCCCGCGCCATCGCCAGCGACGTGGATGGCGTCTCGGGAAGCATCGACCAGATCGGCTGGGTCTTCCCGAACCAGGACAGCAATGGCGCGCACGTGAACCTCTCGGGAGGCGGCGTCGCGGCGAATGCTCCCAACCGCGACAACGCGGTGGCCTTCCTGGAATACCTCGCCTCCGACAGCGCGCAGGAATACTTCGCTGCCGGCAATAACGAATACCCGGCGGTCGACGGGGTCGAGACCACGGAAGCAGTGGACGAGCTGGGCGAATTCACGGCTGACGACGTAGATCTCTCGGCGGTTGCGAAACAGCTCCCGACGGCACAGCAGATCTTCAACGAGGTCGGCTGGGAGTAATCCCTGACTTCGGATGAGACGAACAAGCCCCTCGCGAGACATCGCGAGGGGCTTTTCAGTCTGGATCGGTCGTGATCCGCTGACGGAAAAAGACGACGCGCTCGGTCTCCTCGAAGCCCGATGCGATGTGGAAGGCGTGGCTCTCGCGATTGTCGATATGCGCGTCTGACGCCAGTTCCGTGCAGCCATGCGCCAACGCCCAGTCGCGCACGCCTGCGATCAGCGCGCGTCCGATGCCTGCACCGCGAAACGCGGCGTCGACGAAGATCCCCTCGAGAAAGGCGACCGGTGAGGTGTCGCATCCGTTGACGTGATCGCCGCGCAGCGTTGCCTCCGCGAACCCTCGAAGTTGCGCGGTTTCGCTCTCATGGAGAAGCACCAGGCACGTCTCGGGTTGCCGGGTCAGCATCGCTTCCGCTTCCACCCGGTGGATATGGGGCGGCGTGTCGTTCCAGAGCCTCTGGCGCAGGGCGATCCACCCGCCGAGGTCTGAGGTAGTGGCCCGCCGGATCACCTAGCCATTCCGCCCCAGACGACGGATCAGCAGCACCACAGGCAGAAGCCCGATCGCCGCGATCACGAGGCTCGGCACCGCCGCTCCGTCGAGCCGTTCATCTGCCGCGAGCCGGTGCGCCTGCACGGCCAGTGTGTCGTAGTTGAAGGGCCGCAGGATCAGCGTCGCGGGCAGCTCCTTCATCACGTCGACGAACACGATCAGAAGCGCGGTCAGAAGGCTCGGCGACATGATCGGCAGGTGCACCCGCATCAAGGTCAGATACGGGCCTTTGCCCAAAGCGCGCGAGGCGGCGTCGTAATTGGGGTTCATCGCGGCTTGTCCGCCTTCATAGGCTCCGATTGCGGCAGCGAGGAACCGGATCATGTAGGCCGCGATCATCAGCCAGATCGAGCCGGTCACCAGAAGCCCGGTGGAAATGTCGAACCGGGCTTCCATGAAGGCATCGAGCGCGTTGTCGAAGGCCGCGAACGGCACGAGCAGGCCGACCGCGATCACGCCGCCCGGCACAGCATAGCCGATCCGCCCGATCTGCAGGACCGAGCGCGACACGCGCCCTGGTCGCAGGCGCGCAAAATATCCAAGTGCGATGGCTGCCAGCACGGTCAGTCCCGCCGCGATGGCCGCGAGCGTGATCGAGTTGGAAACGAAGCCGAGATACCGCTCCGACAGCAGGGACTGGCCCGAGCCATGCGCCATCAGCGCCAGCGTCACGGCGGGGACCACGGCGCCGAGCAGCGTCGGAACAAGGCAGGAAAGGCTCGCGCCAAGAGCGCGCCAGCCGGTCAGCTCGATCCGGGGCAGAGCGCCGGGGCCGGACTTGCTGTAGAACCGCGCCGCGCCGCGGGTCTTGCGTTCGAGAAGCGCCAAAAGAAGCGCGGCGGTCAGAAGCCCGAGCGCAAGCTGCGCCGCGCCGGCGCGGTCGGCCATCGAGAACCAGCTCTGGTAGATACCGGTCGCGAAGGTCTGAACGCCGAAATAGGAGGCCGTGCCGTAATCGGCGAGCGTCTCCATGCAAGCCAGAAGCACGCCCGCCGCGATGGACGGCCGCGCAAGCGGCAGCGCCGCGCGGAGGAAGGCCCGCACAGGGCCTAGCCCCAGCGTTCGGGCTATGTTGAAAGGTCGCGCGCCCTGGCTGAGAAATGCGGCCCGCGCCAGAAGATAGACATACGGATAAAGGACCAGCGTCAGCATCGCGGCTGCGCCGCCCGTAGACCGGATCTCGGGGAACCAATAGTCGCGCGGTCCCCAGCCCATCACCGCCCGCAGCGCCGTCTGCACCGCGCCGGGATGGTCGAGCAGGTCAGTGTAGGCATAGGCGAGAACGTAGGCCGGGAAGGCGAGGGGCAGGACGAGCGCCACTTCCAAGAAACGCCGTCCCGGAAAGGCGCAGGCCGTCACCAGCCAGGCGGTGCCCGCGCCAATGAGGCAGGTGCCCGTCGCGACCGTGACCAAGAGGATCATCGTCGTCGTGATGTAGCGCGGCAGGACCGTCGCCCAGAGATGCGACAGCGTGTCGAGATTGCCGCCAAGCGCCGCGAGCACCACCGCAAGCATCGGCAGCAGAACGAGCGCGGCAATGGCGTATCCGACCGCCGTGAAGGGAAGGGCGGAGCTGTCGCGTCTCGGGCGCGGAAAGGTCCAGTGGCGGGTCATGTCTCATCCGGGGGTAGCAAGGCGCGCGGAACCTCGCGCGAACCGGCCCGCAACGCAAGAGCTCAGAGCATGAGCCAGCTCTGGAACAGGAGACCCGCCGCCAGCGCGCCCGAAAGCGACAGCGCGATATAAAGGGCGAACACGCGCGGTTTCACGAGCGCCCAGACCGCGATGGCCGCGGGCAGGGAGGTGACGCCGCCCGCGACGAGGAAAGCGAGCCCCGCACCCGAGGTCATGCCCTGCTCGATCAGCCCTCCGACGAGCGGCAGCGCTGCGTAGCCGTTGAGATAGGCCGGAACCCCGACGAGGCTTGCCAGCGCGATGGGCGCGATGCCGGTGCCGCCAAGAACGGAGGTGATCGTTTCGGCCGGGATATAAGCCAGCATCAGGCTTTCGAGGAGGAACGCCAGTGTCAGCCACTTGCCGAGGAAGAGCGTCGTCTTCACAGCCTCGCGGCCGAACTTCTCGCGCCGCTCGGTCTCTTGCCAGAAGCGCCAGACAACCGGTTTCGGCGCGCGGATCTTGGACCCGCCGCAGCCTCCGTTGCCGATATCGGGGCGGAGCGGATCGGCGAGACCGCCACTTGTCGTCAACGCAAGAACGACGAGGCCGCCGAAAAGTCCAAGTCCGATCGCCGCGAAGGTCTTGGCCAGCGCGAACTCGAAACCGAGCACCCCGGTCGTCAGCACGAACATCGACGGATCCATCACCGGCGAAGCCAGCCAGAATGCCATCACCGCCGACAGGGGCACACCCATCGCCAGAAGTGCCGCGATGAGCGGGATCACTCCGCAGGAACAGAATGGCGAGAGCCCGCCCGCGAGCGCGCCGAGCAGGATCATCAGGACCGGCGCCCCGGTGAAGGCTTTTGCGATGAGATTGTCCGCGCCCGTCGCGACCGCCCAGGCGGCGATCCCGATGGAGAGCAAGAGGTACGGCGCGGTCTTCGCCAGCGAGGCCAGCGTGAATTCCGCCGAGGCGATCGCCTGCGGCGGCGAGACAATCGCGACCACCAGCAGCAGCAGGCCGGAGACAAGCCAGACGCTGTGCTTCTTCCAGAGAAGCGCGGCAGGGTTTTGCTTGGGCGTGGTGCTCAGATCGGTCATGTCAGTCCTCGAAATCAGCCGCTGGCACTGGAGGGAAGCGGGGTGTTGGCGGGCAAGCCGGCGCAACATTCCTCGGTCAGGAAGGTCACAAGGCCGGTCACGGCGTCGAAATTCACACGGTTGACGATCTCGCGACCCTGCCGGTCCTGGCTCACGAGGCCGGCCTCGACGAGGCTCCGCAGGTGATGCGCCTGTGTGGACGGCGCAAGGCCGAGATGCGCGCCGATCTGCCCGACGCTGAGGCCGTCCGGGCCTGCGCGCACGAGCAGGCGAAAGATCGACAGGCGAGCGTCATGGCCGAGCGCGGCAAGTGCGAGAGCTTCTGGGGATGCGGTTGTCATGGATTCGTTATACCTAGTTTTCTAGTTTTGTCGATCCGTATTCGCCGCGCCTCGAATAAAATGCGTCGCGCCCCTTGAGCTTCCAGTGACTGGAAGCCTTATGTGATGACAACAAGCCAGAGAACGGACCCGGACATGACTCGCACCGAACCGATCAGACTTGCCGTTGAAGGCATGAATTGCGCGTCTTGCGTGGGCCGCGTGGAGCGCGCGCTTGAGGGGCAGACAGGCATAAGCGACGTGTCTGTCAATCTTGCCGCGCAGAATGTCCAGTTCACGCCGGAGAATCCCGCGCGCATCGCCGATGCGGCAGACGCTCTCAAGGCAGCGGGCTATCCGGCGCGCACCGCCTCGGTCAGCTTCCAGGTCGAGAAGATGTCCTGCGCCTCTTGTGTCGGCCGCGTTGATCGCGCGCTTGCCGCCGTGCCGGGTGTGACGTCTGTTTCGGTGAACCTCGCCACGGAAACGGCGCAGATCGACTACCTCGAAGGAGCGACGGACCCCGAGGCGCTGGCGCGCGCGGCCCGTGACGCGGGCTACCCCGCAACGGTGATGAAAACGGCCGAGGGCGGCTCTGATCCCTCTGCCCGCCTGACCGAGGAAGCAGAGGCACAAAAGCGCCGCGCCGCCCTCGCCGCGGCACTCGCGCTGCCGGTCTTCGTTCTCGAGATGGGATCGCACATGATCCCGGGCATGCATGGGCTGATCGCGAATACGATCGGTATGCAGGCATCCTGGATCGTCCAGTTTTTGCTGACGACCGTTATTCTCGCAGGTCCCGGACGGCAGTTCTTCGCGCGTGGCGTGCCGGCCTTGGCGAAGGGTGCGCCCGATATGAACAGCCTCGTCGCGCTCGGTGCAGGGGCGGCATGGGCCTATTCCACCGTCGCGACCTTCCTGCCGGGGCTTTTGCCCGATGCGGTCCGCGCGGTCTATTTCGAGGCGGCGGCGGTGATCGTGGTGCTGATCCTCGCGGGCCGCTGGCTCGAGGCGCGCGCGAAGGGACGGACGGGCGCGGCGATCCGCGCGCTGGTGGGGCTGAGACCGCAGACCGCGCGTATCCGGTCGGAGGGCACCGAGCGCGAGGTCGAGATCGATGCGCTTTCGGAGGGCGATCTGGTCGTCGTCCGCCCGGGCGAGCGCATCGCCGTCGATGGGGACGTCGTCGAGGGCAGCTCCTTCGTCGATGAGAGCATGCTGACGGGCGAGCCGGCTCCCGTGGCCAAGGCGGCCGGGGCAGGCGTCACGGGCGGGACGGTGAATGGCGCGGGACATCTGGTGTTCCGCGCGGCCCGCGTCGGCGCCGATACCACGCTGTCGCAGATCATCCGCATGGTCGAGGAGGCGCAAGGTGCCAAGCTTCCGATCCAGGGACTCGTCGACCGCGTGACGATGTGGTTCGTGCCCGCGGTCATGGCAGCGGCTGCTCTGACGGTTCTCGTCTGGCTGGTCCTCGGGCCCGAGCCCACGCTGACCCATGCGCTCGTCGCGGGCGTGTCGGTGCTCATCATCGCCTGCCCCTGCGCGATGGGCCTCGCGACGCCGACCTCGATCATGGTCGGCACCGGGCGCGCGGCCGAGATGGGTGTTCTCTTTCGCAAGGGCGATGCGCTGCAGGCGCTGTCCGAAGTGTCGGTGATCGCCTTCGACAAGACCGGCACGGTGACCGAAGGCAAGCCGCGCCTGACGGAGTTCGAAGTGACGGATGGGTTCGAGCGGGGCGAGGTGATGCACCTCGCGGCCTCTCTCGAGGCCTATTCGGAGCATCCCGTCGCCGCCGCTCTCGTCGATGGCGCGCGGGCCGAGGGAGTCGAGGACGACGCTGTCGAGGAGTTCGAGTCGATCACTGGCCACGGCGTAGCGGGTCTGGTCGGGGAACGCCGAGTGCTCATCGGCTCTGCGCGGCTCATGGCGCGCGAGGGTATCGGCACGGAGGTGCTTGCCGCGCGCGCCGAAGCGCTTTCGGAACGCGGGCGCACTGCGCTGTTCGTCGCGGTGGATGGCCGACTCGCCGCGCTGGTGGGCGTGGCCGATCCGATCAAGCCGACCAGCGCAGCGGCAATCGCGGCGTTGAAGGCAGAAGGCTACGAGATCGCGCTCGTAACGGGCGACGGCCGCGTCACGGCGGAGGCCATCGCGCGGGAAATCGGCATCGACCGGGTGATCGCGGAGGTTCTGCCGGACGGCAAGGTCGCGGCGCTTGAAGAGCTGGGCGCCGGGCGCAAGATCGCCTTCGTCGGCGATGGGATCAACGACGCGCCAGCGCTCGCCCATGCGGATGTGAGCATCGCCATAGGCACCGGCACCGATGTCGCCATCGAGAGCGCGGACGTGGTGCTGATGTCCGGCGATCTGTCTGGCGTCGTCAATGCGACGCGCCTGTCGCGGATGACGATGCGGAATATCCGCCAGAATCTAGGCTGGGCCTTCGGCTATAATGCAGCGCTGATCCCGGTAGCGGCGGGCGTGCTTTATCCTGCCTTCGGGGTGCTGCTGTCGCCCATCCTCGCGGCGGGTGCGATGGCGCTCTCCTCGGTCTCGGTGCTGACGAATGCGCTGAGGCTCCGGCGCATCGCTCCGGCGTTTCTTGATCGCGCGGCAGAGACCGGATCGCAGGCAGCCGCCGCGCCTTTGCCGGCGGAGTAGGGAGAGACGCTATGAATATCGGAGATGTCGCCAAACGGTCGGGCGTGCCCGCCAAGACCATCCGCTATTACGAGGAGATCGGCCTCATCCGCCCGAGGCGCAGCGAAAACGGCTATCGCGCCTTCGCTGACAGCGACTTGCACAAGCTGGCCTTCCTGGGCCGGGCGCGAGCGCTTGGCTTTTCGATCGAGGAATGCCGCACGCTTCTCGCGCTCTACGAAG
This sequence comes from Roseivivax sp. THAF30, assembly GCF_009363575.1. Taxonomy (NCBI): domain Bacteria; kingdom Pseudomonadati; phylum Pseudomonadota; class Alphaproteobacteria; order Rhodobacterales; family Roseobacteraceae; genus Roseivivax; species Roseivivax sp. THAF30. The sequence goes on from NZ_CP045389.1 coordinate 1,746,635, forward strand.
ATGACGGGCGCGAAAGCGCGCAGGTCAAGGCGGTCGCGGAGAGTCATCTGGCCGAGATCGACGCCAAGATCGCGCAGTTGCAGGCCATGCGAGAGACGCTGGCGCGGCTCGTGCGCGCCTGCCATGGCGATGATCGTCCCGATTGCCCGATCCTCGCGGATCTTGCGCATTTGGACTAGCGTCGGGCGAGCGCCGGGCTGAGAAGGCTCGTAAGCGCAAAGACGATGGCGGCAACGCAGACGATCGACGGCCCTGCCGGCGTGTCCAGCATGTAGGCGCCCGACAGCCCCGCCACCGCCGAGACCGACCCGATAAGCGCAGCGATCAGGGCCATCGCCTCGGGGGTACGCGACAGGGGACGCGCCGCCGCCGCGGGCACGATCAGCATCGCCGCGATCAGGAGCACGCCGACGACCTTGATGGCGACTGCGACCGTCACCGCAAGCGCGAGCGTGAGCACCATCTGTTCACGCTTCGGATCGATTCCGCTCGCATGGGCCAGATCGTCGTTCAGCGTCGTTGTCAGCAGAGCCGACCAGCGCCACGCGATCAGCCCGGCCACCAGCGCCGCACCGCCCCAGATGACGGCGAGATCGGCCTTGGAGACGGAAAGGATATCACCGAAGAGATAGGCCATGAGGTCGATGCGGATGCCCGACAGGAAGGACACGGCGACGAGCCCGAAGGCCAGCGCGCTATGGGCCAGCACCCCCAGGAGCGTGTCCATCGCGTAACCGCGCCCGGAGAGCCGGGTCACCGTGACCGCCATGAGCAGCGCGACAGCGGTCGCACCGGCGAAGATCGAGATTTGCAGCGACAGCGCCAGCGCAACGCCGAGGATCGCCGCATGCGCGGTCGCATCGCCGAAATAGGCCATGCGCCGCCAAACGACGAAACTGCCAAGCGGGGCGGCCGCCAGCGCGACGCCAATCCCGGCCAGCGTGGCACGAACCATGAAATCGTCCAGCATTACTCCGCCGCCTCCGAGTGATCATGCGCATGGCCGTGGTCATGATCGTGGTCGTGCCGGTGTGTGTGCTCGTGACGGTAAAGCGCCAGCGCGCCGCCTGTGCCCGTGCCGAAGAGCGCGCGGTATTCTGGCGCGGAAGACACAACGTCCGGCGTGCCTTCGCAGCAGACATGGCCGTTGAGGCAGATCACCCGGTCCGAGGCTGCCATGACGACGTGCAGCTCGTGGCTGATCATCAGCACCGCGCAGCCCGTCTCGCGGCGCAGCTCCTCGATCCGGCGGTAGAAGGCTGCGGAGCCCGGCTGATCGAGCCCGCGCGTCGCCTCGTCGAGAAGGAGAACCTGCGGCCGGTTCGCCAGGGCGCGCGCCAGAAGCACGCGCTGGAATTGCCCTCCCGAGAGAGCGGACATCTGCTGGTCCTCGAGACCCTGGACACCGGCCCGCTCGAGCGCGGCACGCGCTTCGGCGCGGCTGATCCCGCCCGGAAGGCGGAGGAATCGTCCGACCGGCATCGGCAATGTGGGGTCGATATGCAGCGATTGCGGAACGTATCCGACGCGCAGCCCAGGCTGGTGACGCACCTGGCCCTTCGAGGGCGCCGTCGCCCCGATCAACGCGCGCAGCAGCGACGTCTTGCCAGACCCGTTCGGCCCAACGATGGTGACGATCTCGCCGGGTGCGATGGCAAGGCTGACATTGCTGAGAACCGTTTTCGCGCCGTAGCGGATGCTGACGCCTTCGGCCGATATGAGGCTCATGCCTTGTCTCCGTCCGCGCAGATCGGGCAAAGCCCTTCGGCTTCGACGACCGTCCGTTCGATGGTGAAGCCGGCGGCCTCCGCAACCGCGTCGAGCGCGCCGCGATCCGGCGTGGCGCGGGCCTCGGCGACGGTGTCGCAAACGCGGCAGATCATGAAGGCGGGGACGTGGCCGTCGTCGGGATGGGCGCAGGCGACAAAGGCGTTGAGCCGCTCGATCCTGTGCGCGAGCCCGTTACTGACGAGAAAGTCGAGAGCGCGATAGGCCACGGGCGGCTGCGAGCCGAAGCCCGCCTCGCGCAAACGATCGAGGATCTCGTAGGCGCCGAGCGCGCGATGCTCCTGCGCGAGGATCTCGAGCACCTTCCGCCGCACCGGTGTGAAGCGCAGCCCTTTTTCGTCCGCGCGCGCCTCTGCCGACGCCATCGCGCTGGCGATGCATTTGCGGTGATCGTGGGATGCGAACCCGATGGGATCGAGATCGCTGGATTTCTCTGAGCTTCTGCTTGGCATGTTATCTTATAACGTATATCGGGGTGTCTGTTACAACATCACAGGAGCTGTCCAATGTCCATGACCCGCGCCGCACTTCTCGCCGCAACCTGCCTGTCCGCCGGTGCCGTCCGGGCCGATGTGCCGAATGTCGCCGTCGATATCGCGCCGGTTCATTCGCTTGTCGCGCAGGTGATGGCGGGTGTGGGCGAGCCGGACCTGATCGTGGCGCCCGGCGCGTCGCCGCACGAGTATAACCTTCGGCCGTCGGAAGCCTCGGCACTGCAGGACGCGGATCTCGTTATCTGGATCGGGACCTCGCTGACGCCTTGGCTTGCGGATTCCATCGACACGCTCAGTCCCGAGGCGCGCAAGCTGGAATTGCTCGACCTTCCGGAGACGGAGACGCTGCCGATTCGCGAAGGCGCGCTCTTCGATGCACATGATCACGGGCATGGGGACGCGGAGGAGCATGAGCACGGCGACGATCATGCCGGGCATGACCACGATGACCATGACCACGAGCACGCCGACGAACACGACCACGATCATGCGGAAGAGCACGAGCATGACGACGAGCATGCCGGGCACGATCATTCCCATGATCACGGTGGCGTCGACCCCCATGCCTGGCTGTCGCCCGAGAATGCGAACGCCTGGCTTACGGTGATCGCGGATACGCTGAGCGAGGCGGACCCGGAGAACGAAAGCACCTACCGGGACAATGCGACGGCCGCGCAGGATCGTCTGGAGACGCTGACCGAGGATGCAGGCTCGGTCCTTGACCCCGTCCGGGATCAGGAATTCATCGCGTTTCACGATGCCTACCAGTATTTCGAAACGGCCTTCGATGTCACGGCGGCCGGCGCGATCTCGGTCAGTGACGCCTCTGATCCGAGCCCGGCCCGCGTCGAGGAGATCCGCTCTCGCGTCGCCGATGCCGGTGTCGCCTGCGTTCTCGCAGAGCCCCAGTTCAACCCCGGTCTCGTCGCTGCCGTCGCGGAAGGAAGCGAGGTGCGGCAAGGCGTTGTCGATCCGATGGGGTCGTCCTTCGAGCCTGGCCCGGATCTCTACGGTCAGATGATGACTGCAATGGTGGACGCATTGGCCGAATGCCTCGGCAACTGATCCGGCTTTCGGGGCCCGGCGAGATTGCCGTTTCGTCGCCGGGCCCCATCCGCTAACCTACTGTGAAAAGGCGAGGATAGGCCGAATGAGCGCCGTCCTGCCTGAAGTTGGCATTCGGCTTTCGCATCTCTTGCCGGGTCGCTTGCCAGAGGGAGGACGAGGATGCCGGACCGCTACCAGACAGGCATGAGAACGCGGCGTGAGGTCTTGGGCGATGCCCATGTCGATCGCGCCGAAGCGGCGAAGACAGAGTTCGACGCCGAGTTTCAGGAGCTCATCACGGAAAGTGCCTGGGGGCGCGTCTGGGCATCGGACGCGATCTCGCGCCGCGAGCGGTCGATGCTGACGCTGGCGCTTTTGGCGGCGACGGGCAATTTCGACGAGATCCCGATGCATATCCGCGCGACCGCGCATACCGGCGCAAGCAAAGAGGACGTGATCGAAGCCTTCCAGCATGTCGCGATCTATGCGGGCGTGCCGCGCGCCAATTATGCGATCAAGCTTGCCAAGGCAACCTATGCGGAAATGGAGGCAGGCGATGAGCGATAACGGCGTGCTGATGCCCCGCCGCCGGGAGGCGCATCCCGACGCCTATTATCCTGACTACAAGACCTCCGTGACGCGCGCGCCGTCACTGCCGCTCTTGTCGATGGAAGCGACCCCGTCCGAAGAGACCGGTCCACGCTTCGGGCACGGCCTCATCGGCGCGCTCGACAACGATCTCATCCGCAACTACGCGACAGGCGAAGGGCTTGCGATTGGCGAGCGCATCCGCGTGCATGGCCGGGTTCTCGACGAGACGGGACGGGCGGTGCCCGAGACGCTTGTCGAGATCTGGCAGGCCAATGCGGGTGGGCGCTATCGTCATGTGAAAGATAGCTATTTCGCGCCGCTCGATCCCAATTTCGGCGGGTGCGGGCGGACGCTCACCGATGCGGAGGGGCGCTTCGAGTTCATGACGATCCGTCCCGGTGCGTATCCCTGGCCGAACCGGGCGAACGATTGGCGGCCCATGCACATTCATTTTTCGATCTTCGGTCATGCGTTCGGGCAGAGGCTGATCTCGCAGATGTATTTCGAGGGCGATCCGCTCATCGAGCGCTGTCCGATCGCGGCGACGATCCGGGATCGCAGCCAGCTCGATCGTCTCGTCGCCCCGCTCGATATGCAGAACTCGCGGGGGATGGACTACCTGGCCTACCGCTTCGACATCGTCCTGCGCGGGCGGCGGCAGACCATGTTCGAAAACAAGCCCGAGGGGATGTAAGCGATGGCGCAGACACTCGACGTTTTGACCGAGACACCGAGCCAGACAGCCGGTCCGTACGTCCATATCGGCTGTATCCCGAGCTTCGCGGGGCTCGAGGGCGTCTATCCCGAGGATCTGGGGACAAGTCCGATCTCGGATGGCGCGAAGGGGGAGATCGTCAGCATCACGGGCTCGGTCTATGACGGCACCGGCTGGGCGCTGCGCGACGCGATGATCGAGAGCTGGCAGGCGGATGCGGCGGGGCGCTTTCCGGGGCAGGAGGGCGCGGATCCGAACGTTTCCGGCTTCTGCCGGTTCGCCGCCGACAAGGAGAGCGGTGAATTCACGCTTCGGACCGTGAAGCCGGGTCCGACGAAAGGTCGAAACGGTTTGGTCTTCGCCCCGCATATCGCGCTCTGGATCGTCGCCCGTGGGATCAACACCGGCCTGCAAACGCGGATCTATTTTGAGGACGAGGACAATTCCGCCGATCCTCTCCTGGCTCGGATCGAGCAGCGTCCGCGGGTCGAGACGTTGATCGCCAAGAAGACGAGCGCGGGAGCCTATCGCTACGATATCCGGCTTCAGGGGGCCGGCGAGACTGTCTTCCTTGATCTGTGAGGCCCGCGGGACAATCGTTGACCGGTTGGTCGGCTTATGCTAATTCATTGACCGATCGGTCGGGGAATGGCGGAGAGCCGCAACCTGACCCGCAAGGCGAGACGGCTTGGCAAAAGGGCGCTGACGCGCCCACAGCCCTTTGATTGGAAGCGGAGCCAATTCATGTACGCGCAGATGGTGAAATCGGACGGCCCTTCGGACGCGGAGCTGAGCCCGGAAGAGCGCGCGTTCCAGGCGCGGATCGACGCGGGGGAGAAGATCGAACCGAAGGAATGGATGCCCGAAGGCTACCGGAAGACGCTGATCCGGCAGATCGGTCAGCACGCCCATTCGGAAATCGTGGGTCAGCTGCCCGAGGGCAACTGGATCACTCGTGCGCCGACGCTGGAGCGCAAGGCGATTCTGCTTGCCAAGGTGCAGGATGAAGCCGGGCACGGGCTCTACCTCTATTCCGCCGCCGAGACGCTTGGCGTGAGCCGGGACGAGCTCTTCGAGAAGCTGCATTCGGGTAAGATGAAATATTCTTCGATCTTCAACTACCCGACACTGAGCTGGGCGGATATGGGCGCGATCGGCTGGCTCGTCGATGGTGCCGCGATCATGAACCAGGTGCCGCTCCAGCGCACGTCCTACGGGCCCTACGCCCGTGCGATGGTGCGGATCTGCAAGGAGGAGAGCTTCCACCAGCGGCAGGGCTATTCGATCATGATGAAGATGGCGCGCGGCACCGAGGCCCAGCGCGAGATGGCGCAGGATGCGCTCAACCGCTTTTGGTATCCCTCGCTGATGATGTTCGGCCCCTCCGACAAGGACAGCGTGCATTCGGCGCAGTCGATGGCCTGGAAGATCAAGATGAACACCAATGACGAGCTGCGTCAGAAGTTCGTCGACGAGACCGTGCCGCAGGCTGAGTATCTCGGGCTCACCGTGCCGGATCCGGATCTGTCCTGGAACGAGGATCGCGGGCATTACGATTTCACGCAGCCTGACTGGGACGAGTTCTTCGAAGTGCTGCGCGGCAACGGGCCATGCAACAAAGAACGCCTCGGTGCGCGCGTGAAGGCCTGGGAGGACGGCGCCTGGTTCCGCGACGGGCTGAACGCCTATGCCGACAAGGCCGCGGCCCGTCGCTTGGCGGCCAAAACCGCGGCGGAATAGGGCTGTGACCCTCGCGCGAGCGGCGCAGTGGCACGTTGCGACTCTGACAGAAAAGGAAGGAGAGGCATGAAGAAGGAATGGCCCCTCTGGGAGGTCTTCATCCGCGGTCAGCACGGGCTGAACCACCGCCATGTCGGCAGCCTGCACGCGCCCGATGCGGAGATGGCGATCAACAATGCCCGCGACGTCTATACCCGCCGCAAGGAAGGCGTTTCGATCTGGGTGGTGCCGTCGTCTGAGATCACCGCGTCGAAACCGTCCGACAAGGGTCCGCTCTTCGATCCGGCGGAGGACAAGGTTTATCGTCATCCGACCTTTTTCGACATCCCCGACGATGTGGGTCACATGTGATGCCGTCCTTGCCCGACATGACGACGCCGAAGGTCGAGACGCTGGGCGGCGGGACGGGAGGCGAGCAGGATCCGCATGTGTCGGACGCTGCGCTGCGCGCGCCATTCTTCGACTGGCTCTGCCGGATGGGGGACAACACACTCATCCTGTCCCATCGCCTTTCGGAATGGTGCGGCCACGGACCCGCGCTGGAAGAGGATATCGCGCTCGCCAATACCGCGCTCGATCTCATCGGGCATACGCAGATGTGGCTGGCGCTGGCCGGTGAGGTCGAAGGGCAGGGCCGCTCGGCCGATGATCTGGCCTATCTGCGCGATGTGATGACGTTCCGAAACGTGCAGCTTCTGGAACTGCCGAACGGCGACATGGCCCGTACCACGATGCGGCAATTCCTGTTCGATGCCTTCCACGCCGCACTCCTGGAAAAGCTTTCGGGATCGACAAGCCTGCGCGTGGCCGAGGTCGCCGCGAAGGCGCTGAAGGAGGTGACCTATCACCTTGAGCGGTCCTCCGATCTCGTGGTCCGTCTGGGCGACGGGACGGAAGACAGCCACGCGCGCATGCAAACAGCGCTGGACGCGTTCTGGCCCTACACGTGCGAGATGTTCCTCGGCGACGACGTAGACGCGGCGATGGCCGAGGCCGGGATCGCGCCCGCACCCCAAGATCTGCGCCCCGAATGGGACCGCGTGATCCGCGAGGTTCTGGACGAGGCGACGCTCGCCATCCCCGAGCGCCGCGCGGACGTGCACAAGGGCGGCAAAATGGGCCGGCATACCGAACATCTGGGCTACATTCTTGCCGAGATGCAGTTCCTGCAGCGCGCCTATCCGGGCGCGAGCTGGTAGGCGCATGATAACGACGTCGCCAACAACCGAGGAAGTCTGGGACTGGTTGTCCGAAGTGCCGGATCCGGAAATTCCCGTCATCTCCGTAACCGAGCTCGGTATCGTGCGCGAGGTGCGCCGCGAGGGCGATACCTTGGTGGTCGCCGTGACGCCGACCTATTCGGGCTGTCCTGCGACAGCGGTGATCGACCTCGAGATCGAGGCGAAGCTGCGCGAGAAAGGGATAAGGGATCTGCGTCTCGAACGGCGGTTGTCGCCGCCCTGGACGACCGACTGGATCGCCTCCGAAGCGCGCGACAAGCTGCGGCGCTACGGCATTGCACCTCCGGTGGAGGGCACGGCCTCTGGCGGTCTGATGGCGGCGCGGGCTGCGCGCCTCGAGGGCAGCTCCAACCTCTCGGTCGCATGCCCGCGATGCGGCTCGGCGCGTACGGAGAAGGTCAGCCAGTATGGCTCCACACCGTGCAAGGCAGCCTATCGCTGCACCGACTGCCTCGAACCCTTCGATTATTTCAAGTGCATCTGAGGAGGGGTGCGTCATGGCCCGGTTCCATCCGCTCGACGTCACCGAGGTCCGCAAGGAGACCCGCGACGCGGTCGTCGTCACCCTGAAACCGCGCGACAGCGATGCCGACGCCTTCGGATTCATCCAGGGCCAGTATCTGACGTTTCGCCGCGAGATCGGCGGCGCCGAGCTGCGCCGATCCTATTCGATCTGCGCGGGCCTCGATGAGGGATGCCTGCGCGTCGGGATCAAGCGCGTCGAGGGCGGTGCGTTCTCGACATGGGCGAACGAGGAGCTGCGGCCAGGCGACACGCTGGAGGCGATGCCGCCGATGGGGCGCTTCCACGCGGCGCTCGATCCAAGCAGGGATCGCAGCTATCTCGGCTTTGCAGGCGGCTCGGGCATTACCCCGCTTCTGTCGATCATCAAGACGACGCTCGCGCGCGAGCCCGGCGCGCGCTTCACGCTTGTCTACGCCAACCGGCAGGTCTCCAGCATCATGTTTCGCGAGGAACTCGAGGATCTGAAAAACACCTATCTCCGGCGATTCTCGGTGATCCACATCCTCGAAACCGACGGGCAGGAGATTGACCTCTTCACCGGCCGGATCGACGCGGAGAAGATGGAGACACTGTTCCGGCTCTGGATCGATGCGGAGAGCGTCGACATGGCGTTCATCTGCGGGCCCGAGCCGATGATGCTGACGATCGCCGACAGCCTGCGCGCCCACGGCCTGAGCGACGAACAGATCAAGTTCGAACTTTTCGCCGCAGCGCAACCCGGCCGCGCCAGGACGCGGGCGGTGTCTCGCGACGCTGCACGCGCGAAGACCGGCTGCGAGGTGAAGGTCACGCTGGACGGCGCGACGCGCAGTTTCGTGATGCCGAAGGACGGCACGCGAATCCTCGATGCGGCAATCGCGGCTGACATGGATGCACCTTTCTCATGCAAGGCCGGCGTCTGTTCGACCTGCCGGGCGCGGGTGCTGGAAGGCGAGGTCGAGATGGCGGTGAACCATGCGCTCGAAGATTACGAAATTCGCGCGGGATACGTGCTGTCGTGCCAATGCGTGCCGCTCTCGGACAAGGTGGTGCTAAGCTATGACGAGTGACGCGCCGCGCCGGCTTGAAAGCTTTCTCGAAGGCGCGTGGCGGAGCGGCGCCGGGGAGGGCAAACCGCTCGCCCATGCTGCAACGGGCGATATTCATGCCCTGATCGGGGCGGAGGGGCTCGACCTTGCCGCGGCGCTCCAATGGGGGCGTGAGGTCGGCGGGGAGCGGCTCCGCGCGCTGACCATCCATGAACGCGCGCTAATGCTGAAGGCCGTGGGCTTTCGGCTGATGGAGATGAAGGAGGAATTCTACGAGGAGAACTTCGCCACGGGCGCCACTCGCAAGGACGGCTGGATCGATATCGATGGCGGCATCGGCACCATGCTCAGCTTCGCGTCGAAAGCGCGCCGCGAATTGCCGAACGCGCGCGTTCTGCCTGAAGGCGATGTCGAGCCACTGTCGCGCGACAGCACCTTTTCCGCGCAGCATATCCTGACCCCACTGACCGGCATCGCGGTCCATATCAACGCGTTCAACTTTCCCGTCTGGGGGATGCTTGAGAAGATCGCGCCGGCCCTCATCGCCGGAATGCCGTGCCTTGTGAAACCGGCCTCGCAGACAGCGTATCTGACCGAACGCGTCACGCGCAGGATCCTCGAGATGGACATTCTGCCCGAAGGCGCTTTGCAACTTCTCTCCGGCTCTGCCGGTGATATGCTGGATCATGTCACGGGGCAGGACGTCGTGACCTTCACGGGCTCCGCCGCCACCGGGCAACGCCTTCGCGCGCATCCTGCGATTATCGCCAATGCGACGCGGTTCACGATGGAAGCGGACAGCTTGAACGCAACGATCCTCGGGGAAGATGCCGTGCCGGGCAGCCCGGAGTTCGAGCTGTTCGTGAAAGAGGTCGTCCGCGAGATGACCGTCAAGGCCGGCCAGAAATGCACCGCGATCCGGCGCATCCTCGTCCCGAAAGCGCATGAGGACGCGGTCGCCGCGGCGATCTCCGACCGGCTGGCGCAGACGCCCATCGGCCTGCCAGATGACGAGCGCGCGCGCATGTCGGCGCTGGTCGCCCTCGATGAGCGGGACGCCGTGCGCGCCAAGGTGGCAGAGATCTGCTCGGAGGCGGAGATCCTCTGGGGCGATCCTGACGAGGTCACGCTTGTCTCGGGCGATGCCGACCGGGGCGCGTTCATCTCGCCGGTGCTGATGCGCGCGGGCGATCCGATGGGCGCGCGTGCCCCGCACGAGGTCGAGGCATTCGGCCCGGTCGCAACGCTGATGGCCTATGAGAGCGCGGAGGACGCGGTGGCGCTGGCGCGGAAAGGCAAGGGCTCGCTTGTCTCCTCGCTTTTCACGAACGACACGCGCCTTGCGGGCGAGATCGTCACGGGCCTCGCGCCGTTTCATGGCCGCGTCCTGATCGGCAATCGGACCTCGGCCAAGACGTCGACGGGCCATGGCTCCCCGCTCGCGCCGCTCGTCCATGGCGGACCGGGCCGCGCAGGCGGCGGCGAGGAGATGGGCGGCATGCGCGGCGTGACCCACTTCATGCAGCGCACGGCGATCCAGGGCGCGCCCGACTTCCTGTCAGCGGTCACAGGGGTGTGGTCAGAGGGCGCAAGCGTACGCGAGGACACGCATCCATTCAGAAAGTCGCTGTCAGAGCTTCGGCTCGGCGACCGGGTCGTGACAGATACGCGAGAGATCACCGAGGCGGATGTCGAGCATTTCGCCACGTTCACCGGCGACACCTTCTACGCGCATATGGACAGCGCGGCGGCGCGTGCGAACCCGTTCTTCGAGGGTCGCGTCGCGCATGGCTACCTGATCGTCTCGTTTGCGGCGGGGCTTTTTGTCTCGCCCGAACCCGGGCCGGTCCTTGCCAATTACGGCATCGATAACCTGAGGTTCCTGACGCCGGTCTATTTCGGTGACAGTCTCGGCGTCGTGCTGACCTGCAAGGCGATCAACCCGCGCGAAGGCTCGGAACATGGCGAGGTGCGCTGGGACTGCGTTGTGCGAAATCAGAAGGGCGATGCCGTGGCGATGTACGACGTGCTGACAATGGTGGCGAAGAGCTGGCCCGAGGCGGCCTCACTCTAACCCGTCGACGCCGCCCAAAATCAGCGAGGTGGCGAGACGTCCGTAGTCCTCGCGGCTGATCGCCCCGTCCTCGCGGAACCACATGTAGACCCAGTTCAGCATCCCGAAGAGCGACAGCGCCACCGGCATGGTGCGCGGCGCGCCCGGGCGGTCGAGATCGGGACGGATCTCGCGGAGCGTTTCCGTGAAATGGCGCACCACACGGCGCTCGACGTCCTTGATGCGGTCCATCTGTTCGTCCGAAAGCGCGGGGCCCGCGTTGAGCTGCACCTTGTGCTGATCGTCCGCGCCCCGATAGGCATCGAGAACCACGAGGATGAGCCGCTCGAGACGGGCGCGCGGCGCGATGCCATCGCGCGGGACTTGCGACAGCCGCAAGTCGATCGCTTCCATATGCGTGTGAATGATCGCGAAGATCAGCGCATCCTTGGATGGATAATAGTGATAGAGCAACGACTTGGAGACCCCCGCCTCGCTCGCGATCTGGGACATGGACGCCTTGTCCATGCCTTGCGTTGCGAAGACATTCGCGGCGACGAGCAGAAGGCCGTGCCGTTTCTCGTCGAAATCCTGTGCGCGGGTGCGGGCCATGGCTTGGTCTCTGTCAGTCGCGGGGGCGCTTGTCGACCACGCGTTTCGCCTTGCCTTCCGAGCGGGGGACCGCACCCGGATCACGGACCTCGATCCGGGCGGTGATGCCGATCACCGACTTGACGTGATGGGCGAGTTCCTCGGCAGAGGCCGCACGGGCCTCGGGCGCGGCGGCGTCGCCGGTGGCCTCCACGTTCACGATCATCTCGTCCATACGGCCGTCGCGGATAAGCTCGATCTGGAAGTGCGGGGCAAGGCCAAGACATTTCATGAGCTGCTCCTCGATCTGCGTGGGGAAGACGTTGACGCCGCGCAGGATGATCATGTCGTCGGAGCGTCCGGTGATCTTCTCGATCCGCCGCATCGAGCGCGCGGTGCCCGGCAGGATGCGCGAGAGATCGCGAGTGCGATACCGGATCATCGGTAGCGCCTCTTTCGTCAGCGTGGTGAAGACAAGCTCGCCGATCTCGCCGTCGGGCAGAACCGCGCCGGTCTCAGGGTCGATGATCTCGGGATAGAAATGATCTTCCCAGACATGCAGGCCGTCTTTCGTCTCAACGCATTCATTGGCAACGCCCGGCCCCATGATTTCGGACAACCCGTAAATGTCGACCGCATGCATGTCGAAGGCGCGCTCGATCTCTTCTCGCATGGAATTGGTCCAGGGCTCCGCGCCGAAGATACCGACCTTGAGCGAGCTGTCGCGAGGATCGAGACCCGTGCGGCGAAACTCGTCGAGGATCGAGAGCATGTAGGACGGCGTGACCATGATGATGTCGGGCGCGAAATCTGAAATCAGGGTGACTTGCCGCTCGGTCATGCCCCCCGAGACCGGCACCACCGTGCAGCCCAGCCGCTCGGCCCCGTAATGCGCGCCGAGGCCGCCGGTGAAAAGGCCGTAGCCATAGGCGACGTGACAGATATCACCGGGCCGCCCGCCGCTCGCGCGGATCGAGCGGGCCATGCAATCGGCCCAGACGTCGACATCCTTCCGTGTGTAGCCGACGACCGTGGGCTTGCCCGTCGTGCCGGAAGATGCGTGGACCCGCGCGAGCCGCTCACGGGGCACGGCGAACATGCCGAATGGATAGGTGGCGCGAAGATCTTCCTTTACCGCGAAGGGAAAGGCCGCAAGATCCGAAATCGTCTTGAAATCATCGGGATGTGCGCCGGCAGCATCGAAACTCTGCTTGAAGAACGGCGAGTTCTCGTAGGCGTGGCGCAACGACCATGCGAGCCGTTCTTCCTGTAGCGCGGTGATCTCGTCCCGGCTCGCGATCTCGATCGGATCGAGACTGTCTTTCGGTGGTGTCAGATCCTTCATGCGCTCCTCCCTTGCCGGGCACGCGGGCCGCGGCACTCCCAAGGAGGACGTTTTCATAAACCGTCCGGTCGGTCAATAAACTGACATCGCCGGGATCTTTGTGATGTTTTGTGGCTTTTGGGGCGGGATGCCGGATACGGGCCTCGCCTCCAGGGATATGTGACGGCTCAAGATCGAAGAGGCCCCGCGAACGGCTTGGATTGCCGAACGCGCCAAGCGACTTGGCATCCCGTGCGACATCGGCTTAGCAAGTTGACACAAACCGCGCGCGCCGACACTATATACTTGTCGCGCGTAAATAAATTGGAGGCGCCTGATGCGGCCAGAAAAGGTGAGAACGATGGAGGAACTGGCGTCCGTCAGCGGCATCTCACGCCCCACGCTCTCCAAGTTCTTCAACGATCCGCAATCGGTCAGGAAAACCACCCGTGCGCGGATCGAGGAGGCCCTTGAGCGCTACGATTACACGCCCAATGTCTACGCCATCAATCAGAACCGCCAACTGACACGCAATATCGGCATCGTCGTGCCGTTTCTCGCCGACCCGTTCTTTGCCGAAGTGGCGCGCAACCTTGAGCTCCTGTCCAGCGATGCAGGGTTCAACCCAATCCTTCTCAGCTCGCATGGCGATCCCGAGCGGGAAGTTGCGAACCTCGAAAGCCTTCGAGGCATCCGGCCGGCCGGTGTGCTCCTCGCGCCGATCGGGCGGCGCTCTCATCGCGACGCGCTGTCGGAGCTGTGCGATGAGCTGGCCACCGTCCTGTTCGACTGCGATGTCGAAGATGTCGGCGATGCGATGTTTGGCTCAAAATACTCGCAAAGCACTGATATAATGGTTGAATATCTGTGTCGAACCGGAGAGCCGCCAGCGCTTTTCGAGATGGCGCGAGCGCCGAACCCCAATGCCAACAAGCGGCGCACGGCATATGAGGGCGCGATGCGCCGATTGGGGCATGAACCGATTGTCCTGAGCGTCGATGGCGACGGTTGGGCCTTCGAGGAGATCGCGCACCGGGAGGCGAGCCAGCTCATCGCGGCGCGCGGCATTCCGACCAACACCGTCTTCTGCAGCAACGACCGTCTGGCGATCGGTTTTCTGGCCGCCGCCTACGAGAACGGCTTGCGCGTCGGGGTCGGGGCAGGGTGCGCGCTCAGGGTCGCGGGGCATGATGACCACCCGTTCTCGCGGTTCACCTGTCCGGCTCTCACCACCGTGTCGCAGGATTACGAGAAGATAACGGGCAGCAGCTTTGAAAAGCTGCTCGAGATCATCAGCAGCGGCGAGCGCCCGAAGAAAAAGATCTCAAGCTTTTTCGACGGCACGCTGGTTCTGAGAAAGTCCGCCTAAAAGTTATCGCGCGTAAAGAAAAGATTGACGCGCGTGAATCTGTTGGCTACCGATGTTCCACTGCATCCAAGATCAGGGAGGATATCGGATGTCACTCAAGCGCGTTCTCGGCGCCTCGACGGCGCTCACGCTGTGCAGCGCCGCTGCTTTTGCCCAAGATACCACGATCACCATCGCAACCGTGAACAACGGCGACATGATCCGGATGCAGGGCTATACGGACCAATTCACCGCCGAGACCGGTATCGGTGTGGAATGGGTGACGCTGGAGGAAAACGTCCTTCGCCAGCGCGTCACGACGGATATCACGACCAATGGCGGTCAGTTCGACATCATGACCATCGGCATGTACGAGACCCCCATCTGGGGCGCCAACGATTGGCTTGTGCCCCTCGACAATCTCTCCGAAGAATACAATGTCGATGACATCCTGCCCGCCATGCGGAACGGTCTCAGCCACGACGGCACGCTCTACGCGGCGCCGTTCTACGGCGAAAGCTCGATGGTCATGTATCGTACCGATCTCATGGAAGAGGCCGGTCTCGAGATGCCCGACGAGCCGACATGGGAATTCATCCGCGAAGCAGCCGCTGCAATGGACGATCCAGAGACCAGCGTGAACGGCATCTGCCTGCGTGGCAAGCCGGGCTGGGGCGAGGGCGGCGCGACCGCGACGGTTCTCGGCAACTCCTTCGGTGCCCGCTGGTTCGACGAGGAATGGAACGCGCAGTTCGATACGGAGGAATGGGCCAACGCCCTGAACTTCTACGTCGAGCTGATGAACGATTACGGTCCCGACGGTTACGAGACCAACGGCTTCAACGAGAACCTCTCGCTCTTCCAGCAGGGTCGTTGCGGCATGTGGATCGACGCGACGGTGGCTGCGTCCTTCGTGACGAACCCGGATGACAGCGAAGTCGCGGACAGCGTGGGCTTCACGCTCGCGCCGAACGCCGAAGGGGTCGAGAAGAAGGCCAACTGGCTCTGGGCCTGGGCGCTCGCCATCCCGGCCGGTACCCAGAAGCAGGATGCGGCGCTGCAGTTCATCGAATGGGCCACCTCGGCCGACTATATCGAGCTTGTTGCCGAGAACGAAGGCTGGGCCAACGTGCCGCCGGGCGCGCGGACATCGCTCTACGAGAATCCAAACTACGCCGATGTGCCGTTCGCGCAAAAAACGCTCGACTCGATCCTGGCGGCCGATCCGAACAACCCGACGGTTGATCCGGTCCCCTATACCGGCGTCCAGTTCGCGGCGATCCCCGAATTCGCCGGCATCGCCACGGAAGTGAGCCAGGAATTTGCCGCTGCCTATGCCGGGCAGCAGAGCGTGGAGCAGGCGCTCGAGAACGCGCAGGCGATCACGAACGAGGCGATGGAGGCAGCGGGCTACCGCTGATCCTCGATCCTGGCCGGAAGGCGGCGGAGGCCGCCTTCCGCGACACAAGCCCCGATGAAAACTAAACTGTTCGTGCCGGGGCACTTCGCCGGCATCAGGGAGGATTTTGCCATGGCGACCCAGCATTCCCGGTCAGCGGCACGGCTTATGATGGCCCCTGCGGTCTTCGTCCTCCTCGTCTGGATGCTCGTGCCGCTCTCGATGACCGTCTGGTTCTCGTTTCGGCAATTCCTGCCCTTGCGGGGCGGCGATCTCGGCTCGGCCGGGTTCGACAACTACGTCCGCTTCGTGACGTCGAGCGCCTTCTGGCCCTCGGTGCAGACCACGCTGGTCATCGTCGGCGGCATTCTCATCATCACCGTTGTCTTCGGAATTCTCCTCGCCCTGCTTCTCGATCAGCCGATGTGGGGGCAGGGGATCGTCCGCATCCTCGTGATCGCGCCGTTCTTCGTCATGCCGACCGTCTCTGCGCTGGTCTGGAAGAATATGTTCATGGATCCGACCAACGGCCTTCTGGCGCATCTCTGGCGCGCCTTCGGGGCCGATCCTGTGGTCTGGCTGAGCGACGCGCCGACCTTCTCGATCATTCTCATCGTGTCGTGGCAGTGGTTGCCCTTCGCGACGCTCATCCTTCTGACGGCGGTGCAATCGCTCGATAGCGAGCAACTCGAAGCGGCCGAGATGGATGGCGCGCCGCCGCTGCGCCGGTTCGCAGAGATCATCCTGCCGCATCTCTCCCGCGCGATCACCATCGTCGTCCTGATCCAGACGATCTTCCTGCTGTCGATCTTCGCGGAGATCTTCGTGACCACCGGCGGCGCCTTCGGCACGCGGACACTGACTTACCTGATCTACCAGCGTGTGCTCGAAAGCCAGAACGTGGGTCTCGGCAGTGCCGGCGGCGTCTACGCCATCATTCTCGCCAACATCGTTGCGCTCTTCCTGATGCGTATCGTCGGCAAGAACCTGGACAAGTGAGGGAACAGACATGGCACGCGCCGTCACGACACAACGCAAAGCCCTCAACACCACGATCGCATGGGTGATCGGCCTCGTGATCTTCTTCCCGATCCTCTGGACGATCCTGACGTCGTTCAAGACCGAGGCTCAGGCGATTGCCAACCCGCCCATCTTCCTCGGCTTCGACTGGACGCTGGAGAATTACGCGGTGGTGCAGGAGCGCTCCGACTACATGCGTTTCTTGTGGAACTCGGTCATCATCGCTGGTGGCTCCACGATCCTCGGCATCCTGATCGCCGTGCCCGCAGCGTGGTCAATGGCCTTCGTGCCGTCGCGGCGGACGAAGGATATCCTTCTGTGGATGCTCTCCACCAAGATGCTGCCGGCGGTGGGCGTGCTTTACCCGATCTACCTGATCTGCATCGAGCTGGGGATTCTCGACAACCGGCTCGCGCTCGTCGTGATCCTGATGCTCATCAACCTGCCGATCATCGTCTGGATGCTCTACACCTATTTTCGCGAAATTCCCGGAGAGATCCTTGAAGCCGCGCGGATGGACGGGGCGACGCTCAAGGAAGAAATCCTTTATATTCTGACGCCGATGGCCGTGCCGGGCATCGCCTCGACGATCCTTCTCAACTTCATCCTCGCCTGGAACGAGGCGTTCTGGACGCTGAACCTGACCGCGGTCAACGCCGCGCCGCTCACCGCCTTCATCGCCAGCTATTCCAGCCCCGAGGGCCTGTTCTTCGCGAAATTGTCGGCGGCCTCGACGATGGCCATCGCCCCGATCCTCATCCTCGGCTGGTTCAGCCAGAAACAACTCGTCCGCGGCCTGACCTTCGGCGCAGTGAAGTAGGGAGACCCCACATGGGACAGATTACGCTTGAACAGGTCACCAAGAGCTTCGGCGACGTGAATGTCATCCCGCCCCTTGACCTGACCATCGAAGACGGCGAGTTCTGCGTGTTCGTCGGGCCCTCGGGCTGCGGGAAGTCCACGCTGCTGCGCTTGATCGCGGGGCTTGAGGACATCACCTCCGGCACGATCCGCATCGACGGGAACGACGCCTCGAACACGCCTCCGGCGAAACGTGGGCTCGCGATGGTGTTCCAGTCCTACGCCCTTTACCCGCACATGAGCGTGCGGAAGAACATCGCCTTTCCGATGCGGATGGCCGGTATCCCGCAGGATGAGCAGAACCGCCGGATCGACTCCGCCGCGAAGGCGCTGAACCTCACCGATTACCTCGATCGCCGCCCCGGACAGCTCTCGGGCGGCCAGCGTCAGCGTGTCGCCATCGGCCGCGCGATCGTTCGCGAACCGGCGGCGTTTCTTTTCGACGAGCCGTTGTCGAACCTCGATGCCGCGCTCCGCGTGGGGATGCGGCTCGAGATCAGCGAGCTTCACGAGAGGCTGCAGACGACGATGATCTACGTGACGCACGACCAGGTCGAGGCCATGACGATGGCCGACAAGATCGTGGTCCTGCGCGCAGGCAATATCGAGCAGGTCGGCTCGCCGCTCGAACTCTATCGCGCGCCGCGCAACCTGTTCGTCGCCGGGTTCATCGGCAGCCCCAGGATGAACCTGATCGAAGGCAACCCTGCCGAGCAGCACGGCGCGCAGACCATCGGGATCCGCCCCGAGCATATCGATGTCGTCGAGAGCGGACCTTGGCAGGGGAAAGTGGGCGTCGCAGAGCACCTGGGGTCGGACACGTTCCTGCATGTCCATGGCACCGGCCTTGCCGAGACGATCACCGTGCGTTCGACCGGCGAGATCGGGCTGCGAAGCGGCGATACGGTATCCCTCGCGCCCCGCGACGATCAGATCCACCGCTTCGACGGCCACGGGCTCCGCCTCAAATGACGCGACTTGCAGGGAAAACGGCGCTGATCACGGGCGCCGCACGCGGCATCGGCCTCGCATTTGCCCGCGCCTACGCCGAAGAGGGCGCGAAGGTTGCGCTTGGCGATATCGATTACGCACGGGCCGAAGAGGCGGCGCGCGAGATCGGAGCAAAGGCCATCGCGCTCGACATGGACGTGACCCGGCAGGACAGCATCGACGCTGCCGTCGCCGAGACCGTGGCGAAGTTCGGACGGATCGACATCCTCATCAACAACGCGGCCGTGTTCACCGCCGCGCCGATCACCGAGATCAGCCGGGAGGAGTATGCCCGCACTTTCGAGATCAACGTCGCAGGCACGCTCTTCACGATGCAGGCCGTCGCACGGCACATGATCGAGGCAGGTGTGAAAGGCCGCATCATCAACATGGCGAGCCAGGCCGGACGCCGCGGAGAGCCATTGGTGGCCGTCTACTGCGCGACCAAGGCAGCGGTGATTTCCCTGACCCAATCAGCCGGACTGAACCTGATCCGGCACGGCATCAATGTGAATGCCATCTCGCCCGGTGTCGTCGATGGCGCGCATTGGGACGGTGTCGATGCCTTCTTTGCAAAATACGAGAACAAGGCTCCGGGCCAGAAGAAGGCGGAAGTCGGTGCTGGCGTGCCGTTTGGGCGCATGGGCATACCGGAGGATCTGACCGGTATGGCCGTCTTTCTCGCCAGCGACGAGGCCCGGTACATCGTGGCCCAGACCTACAACGTGGACGGCGGACAATGGATGAACTGATGACCAAGAATGCCGTCCCGCTGAACCGCGAAAACCTCACCGAACTGTCTCCGGATATCCCGCGCCCGACCTATTCCCGCGAGGATCTGAGCCCCGGTATCGTGCATATCGGCGTCGGCAATTTTCACCGCGCGCACCAGGCCTGGTATCTGCACCGGCTCATGAACGACGGGCGCGCGCGCGACTGGGCCATCATCGGTGCCGGTGTCAGGGGCGGCGATGCCGTGATGCGCGAGAAGCTCGCGGCACAGGATCATCTGACAACCTTGATCGAATTGCGCCCGGACGGAACGAGCGCGGAGATCTGCGGCTCGATGATCGATTTTCTGCCGGTCGAGTCAGGTAACGCGGCCCTGATCGCGCAGATGGCTGATCCAGCGATCCGTATCGTCTCGCTGACCGTAACGGAAGGCGGCTATTTCGTGAACCCGGGCACCGGCGCCTTCGATCCAGCCCATCCCGACATCGTCTTCGACGCCGAGACCCCCGAGGCACCGCGCACCGCCTTCGGCGCGATCATCGCCGCCTTGCGGATCCGCAGAGACGCGGGTCTTGGGCCCTTCGCGGTGCAGAGCTGCGACAATCTTCGCGGGAACGGGGACATCACCCGCGACACGGTCTTGGGTCTCGCGCGGCTCTCCGATCCAGAGCTTGCCGAATGGATCGCGCGCGAGTGCACCTTCCCCAATTCGATGGTTGATTGCATCGTGCCGGCGACCGGCTCCGCCGAGATCGCGGCGGCGGCCGCGTTCGGCATTCGCGATGCGGCTCCAGTGACGCACGAACCCTTCCGGCAATGGGTGATCGAGGACCGGTTCTGCGCCGGACGACCCGAATGGGACACCGTCGGGGCGACGTTTACGGGCGATGTGCACAGCTACGAGACGATGAAGATCCGCATCCTCAACGCGGGGCACCAAGTGCTGGCCAATGCCGGAGAGCTTCTGAGCCTCGCCACCATCGCCGATTGCATGGCCGATGCCGACGTCTCGGCCTTTTGGCGCAAGGTAGAGCTGGAGGAAATTGTGCCGCATGTGGCGGATGTTCCGGGCATGACCGCCCCCGATTATGCCAAGCTCATCGAGGCGCGCTTTGCGAACCCGGCAATCCGCGACACGACGCGCCGCGTGGCCTTCGATGGCTCCTCGCGGCATGCCGGGTTCGTCCTGCCCGTGCTCCGGGACGGCCTTGGCGCCGGAACGTCGATCTCCGGGCTCGCTTTGGTCGAAGCGCTCTGGGCGCGGATGTGTGCGGGCCAGCGCGAGGACGGCTCGCAGATCGAGCCCAACGATCCGTTCTGGGATGCGCTGATCACCCGCGCCGAGGCCGCCCGCCAGCGGCCGGAAGCCTGGCTGGAGCAAGACCAGATCTACGGCGCGCTCGCCCAAGACGCGCGGTTCGTGCAGGCATTCGGCAGGTGGCTGACGCTGATCTGGCAGGAGGGCACGCGCGCCGCCCTCCGCCGCTATGCCGGGTCGGATACGGCTGCATAACGCCGGCGTTCTCAGCTCAGACCATGTGTCTTTGCCGCGCGAGGTGCAGGGGCAGGCTTGGAAAGTATAACTTGGACGGCTTGGAACCGCTTGTTGACCGCCGGTTCGAAGGAGGACGCCGAATGCCCGGGACCATCGCAAAGGACGCGGCCCGCTTTAGCGTGGAATCCGTGATGGATGCCTCTGTTGATCCCTGAGAAGCCCTGATCGCTTGGCCGATATGACCGTGGATGAAGCCTCTTGCATCCATAGGGGAACAGCCGGTTCAAACCTCTCTCACCTGAAACATCTTGGGCAGCTTCATTTTCCGCTCGGTCAGTTTTGCGACCAGGTCTTCGGAAAAGAATATGTCCAGCCCATAGAGCCGGCTTTCACGCCAGAGATGGCGACCGCCGATCTCCGATCTCGACAGGGCGAGGCCAGACACCTTCTTGGGGTTCGAATATTCCGCCAGGGGATAGCCGTCCGTCATCCTGAAGGAGGCCGGGTCGCTGTCCGTCTCGGAAAAGCTGTTCAACCGCGCGCCGATGACCATGCCAAACAGCGTGTCGTCATAAGGTTTGCCCCAGGGCGCGACGAACCGCATCGGCCAGAACTGATGTACGCCCGGTTCCATGGCGTCCACGACGTCCTTGAATGCCTCCGAGACGACCAGCAGCCCATCGACGACCATCATGAGATCGCCCAGATCCTTGTAGGTCCTATCGGTTTTCAGTTCCGCGGGCTTCTCTTCGTCCTCGAGCATGCCGCGACCCGACCGGAATTTCTGGGCAACGTGGTAAAGATAGCCGGGCGCGTCGCCGCCATACTGTGCCTTTTCCGACGGCGACATCTCGTCGAACCGCCGCTTCAGTCGGTCTTCCCATTCTTCGAGGTCACCGTTCGGGAAGAACGCGCCGAACGAGCCCGGTTCTCTCATTGCCCATGCCATTTGGGATCTGCCCCTTTTTGAATGCCGTGTCGGTTCGTGAATCCGAACAATCGTCGCCTGTCGCGCGGAAGGTAACGGCCGTTTCCGGCGAAACGATGACGGACCGACACGCTGTGCTGAGATCTCCATTCCTTGCCTCGAGCGCCGCGCCAGCGGCCGGTCAAGTCTCTGCCCATTCCGACTGGGCCTCGTAGCCACTAACGCCCGCTGCACGCATCGCCTCGTGCAGCGCGTCGGAAATGAAAACTCGGGACTCGCCGAACCGGAAATCAGTCCATGCCGCCATGCCCGCAATCTCCTTGGCCTGCAACGCCAGGTGATCGCGGCTCCGCTTGATTCCGCCACCGGCGTAGGTCCAGAGATGCGTCCCTGTCGGGGCACCCATCACGGTTTTCACGCCGTCTCGGGACCCGTCGATCGCGTCAATCTTGCGATAGACGTTCCAGTGAAAATACGGCGTAGGGAAGGGCGAGCCATCTTTTCCATAGATGGCAACCTCGAAAAACGAGAAGCCATTTCCGGCTGGCTCAACGGTCTCAATGATGTCTTTGAGTTTCTGGCTGACCAGGCGACCGATACAGGTATCATGAATGTAATCCGGAAGCTCGGTCCCTTTTTCCAGAACCAGCGCGTCCGGCACGTGCTCGCGACGCTTGGGAACTTCGAGCGTGTTCTTCCAGAAACTCTTGCGGCCTTCCGCCCTGAGCTGCCCAAGAAGCTTCAATTCCTCTGAATCGTACAGCTCCCTGTACGCCTTCAGCCGGGCTGCCTGCGCAGGATCACGGTACCAAAGCGCATATTTGCCGTAGAATTTTCCACCGTATTCGGTGTCGAGGACGATCGCCATCTGAGCCTCCTGAACGCACCACACATTAACTGGGAACATCTGAACTATCGTCCCGGCGTGAAATTCATCGCATGTCCGGTGCAAGCAGGGGAAGACTTCTTGGCAAGCGGCGAGCATTTTCCGAGAGCTTTTTGACAAGGCCGATTCAGTTGCGTCGAGAGCGCTGCGGGTGAGCGAACTCTCGATCCCTTGCTCGCTGAGACATTGCACCGGCTGGGCCAGTCCAGTTTCCCGCCCGAAGTGATGGTGGAGTTCAGCTTCTCCTTCACCGAAGGCCCTGAACGCCGGACGCTGCGAGCGGCGCGCATCCAGCAAGTCTACGTCTTTTTCTGTATCTGTCCGGCACCGAACGCCAAGCAGCGATCATTCATCGCCTTGTCGGAAGCAGCTCCGAGCTGCGAAAGCCGAGGGCAACCGTCACGCGGGTCAAAAGGGATTTTGCTCCGCAAGAGTCGCAGATCGAAGCTTAAAATGCCGCAGTGAACTCGTGGCGGGGTGGCGCTCCCAAAGCGCGGATTTTTTTAAAAACGCGTTCTGTCTTGCGGATCGCCGCCGTGTAGCGCGTTGCGCCTTCTTTCTTCCGGCGCTGCGTGATGGTATCTACTCTGATCTCTCTTCGGGATTTTGTAGCCGATGTAGGGAGATCGAACCGGTCGGCCCTCTCCGTCGCGGCGCCGAGGCGAGGCTCCAGAGGCGGTGGAGAGCGATGCAACACTTCGGGTCCGCTGCAACATTTTGTTGCACCACCTCGAAAAACGGGGGCGAAAGGCCCATGAATCTAGGAACATCGGTCAGGTGATCATGAGTGCAGAGCCAGAAATACAAGGGGTGTCGGACATCCAAAGGGCTGCGCGGCTAAGCGTGGCGCCCATGATGGACTGGACTGGTTGATGATAAAAATCAGTAGGTTGAGAGCCGTCTTGTGCAATATTTGTGCAACTTAAAATCGGCTTCTGGCGTGCTCTGTCGGGTGTTCTGCGGTTCAAATAATTTGATCCAATTGCGGCTCGTCCGACAGGGCAAAACCCACATTCGCCTGAAGACAATCAAAATGGGCTAACTCCGTACTTGGGAGATGCAGCGCAAAAATTTTAGGTGGGATCAGGGCCGACTTGGGGGTAGTGGTGGTCAGGAAACCGATCCTCCAAGACTCAAAAGCGCGCCGATGCCAATTTTTTTTGCAGCTTCTTCTTTGAGATATTCTGCTTTCCGTTGATCTCATCAATGGTACCCGCGGTCTTTACCCGGCTTCCATAACGCCCGGAAATCAAGCGCAATGTATAGCCCGCTACATGCCAATCTCCGGTGAAATTCTGGAGGCATTAATCGCTGGAGTAAGACTCTAACAGGGTCATGAAAATCAATCGTTCGCATTCAAAAGTGTCATGGATAAAGGACCGTTTACAAACGAATGCAAGCAAGTGTTTTCTCATTGTGCCGATGCACAATCCCCTGGTTTCCTTGCATTGATCGCGATCTGAAAGGTTCCGTCGGCAGTCGCGCGCACGTAATGTGTAAAGAGCATTGTCGACGGTCACAAAACAGCTTGGGTAATGTGCAAATATTCTGTATTTTGCACATATGATGCCACAATCGACTATTATTCCTGAAGATTTCGACGAACCCCTCGACATCGGAGAGGGGGATGAGGATGCTTCGGAAGAAGTTCTCTGGTACCTGCCGGGCCCGATCGAAGAGGAACCGGATTACCGGCCTCCCGGACCTCGGGCGGGACAGCCGGAAAAGGGCCTCATTGATGACTGGGCAAGGGCCGAAGCGGATCAGGCTGCGCTTCTGGCAAGGGTGGCCGGGCGCTTGGGTGCGCTCGATGACCGATTGGCTCGCGCGCCCAAAGGCTGGCTGCATAGGTTGGCACTGATCGAGGCGGCAGACCTGAGCTGGTTTGCAGGAGATCGCGTAGGCCCGGATCGTCTGGCGCTATGGATTTCTATGCGCCTGTCAGGCGCACAAGATGACCCAAATGCCTTGGCGCGAATTGGATGGGCCGTTCGGCGACTGACAGGCGGTCCTGACCCGATAGTCGATATCGCAGCCTTCCTCGACCGCCGCGATCCTGAAAACATCGATGAAAATGCCGAGCGCTTCGACGATCGCGCGAGCGGTTGGCTGGATTTGATGAAACAGGCCGCCGATCTTCATCCGATCACCCGCGCCTGCATGGGGTTTCATCTCTGGAGTCTTGCGGGCCTTGGGCAGCAGGGCGATCGGGTGGAAGCAGCGGTCACGGCCGCGCGCATCGCGGCTAGCGAGGGAAACGGGCCAATTTTCGCACCGTTGGC
This sequence comes from Roseivivax sp. THAF30, assembly GCF_009363575.1. NCBI lineage: Bacteria > Pseudomonadati > Pseudomonadota > Alphaproteobacteria > Rhodobacterales > Roseobacteraceae > Roseivivax > Roseivivax sp. THAF30. Next base: position 1,771,713 of record NZ_CP045389.1, read on the forward strand.
AATGGGCGGGGCAGGGGGCCTGCGCGCGAGTGGGCCATCGGCAGAGCGCCTTAAACAATGGCTCGAGGGGATGCAGACAGCTATCCTCATGGCGATGCGGCGCCTCGACGATATCCAATCATGGTCAGCGAAGGCCAAAGCAGAGATGTCAACGCTCTCAGGCAAGACACCGCCGGTCCTGAGCGCCCTGCTGACCGAATGGCCCCTCGTTTCCGCCCCGATGGCCGAAATGTGGATCGGTGCTAGCCGCGCCACCGCTCAACGCAATCTCGCCTGGATTGAAGCGAAGGGTCTAATCCGTGAAGTGACGGGGCAGGGACGGTTTCGGATGTGGAGTATTGCGATTTAGGCCGACCAGCGGCCAGTCGAAATCTGTTCCAGTTTCGAGCGCTCTGACTACAGATTATCCTTTATTGCATCACCCCAAAGTCAGCACCATCTCCTCCGAGAGCGACAAGTCCGGAATATGCAGGTTCTCAGGTGCCGGGCCTTTGCGAATGCGCCCAGCCGCGTCATAATGGGAACCGTGACAGGGGCAGAACCAACCCCCGAAATCCCCCGCCCCATCCCCCAGAGGGACACAGCCCAGATGGGTACAGACACCGATCATGACCAGATGTGCCTCGTGACCCGCAATGGCCCGGTTCTCATCGCTTGCCAGCGCATCGTCGGGCAGATTTGGGTTGCGCGCCGAGCTGTCAGGCAGGTCAGAGACCGCCTGTGCCCGAGCCTGAGCCATTTCTGCCTCCGTTCGATGACGGATAAAGACAGGTTTTCCGCGCCAGTTGACGGTCAATTGCGTTCCGGGCGCGAGATCGGAAATATCAACAGTGATCTGTGCCAAGGCGCGGACATCGGCGGAGGGGTTCATCTGGTTCACCAGTGGCCAGAGCGCAGCCCCTGTTGCCACGACCCCTGCCCCGGCTGTTGCGTAATACAGGAAATCCCTGCGGGCGGTATTCTCTGACGCTTCCATCATCGGGCATGTGTCCGTGCCTCCCGCGCTGGAAGGTCAACACGCGAGATGTAACGTTTTGTCAGCGCACCTCTCTACGGATCATCAAACAGGCCTTGTCGGCGCATTAATGGTGCGGGCCCGCGCCTTTTGCCATCATGAGGTGGTGCTCCTGGTGATGCGCCCCGATGGTCATCAGACCAAAGAAACCAAGTCCCTGAATCTGCGCGGCATCGCCATCGACACTGAGCGCCACGCCATCTTCTAAGTCCTCTGTCACAACGTCCCAGCCGGTCTCGGCCGCGAGAAAGGGCGCATGGGCGGGCACCATGGCGCGGATGGCCTCGAGAACACGGGGGGTGCCCCGAATCTCGAACCGGGCCCCTTCCGGCCGCAGGGTGCGGGCGACCACGGCCTCTTGGGTCAGAAGGTCCATATCGACCAGATGGCGGCGCAATCCGTCAATATCGACCCGCTCCCAATCCGTCTCGGGATCGGCCTGCAGGATCGTTACGATTTCCGCCAAGGCGGCAAAGGCCGATTGCCCGGTTTCCTGCGGTCCGCCCATGTCGTGACCAGCCGCGGAATTGGCGTGCTGCGCGGCCACGGGTGCGGCCATCACTATGGCAAGGACGAAGGGAATGAGACGCATGGACAGGTCCTTCAATGGGGTGGTGTCATGTTTACGCTAGCAGGGGCGGATGCATCGTAATATGATTTCAATCATATGTTGCCAAACCCCTATGATCATATCCCGAGCTCAGCCCTGCGCCCAATCTCCGGCGCGGTTGGAGATACCGTATTTCACCAAGGCGACCCCACCCACGGTCTCTATGTCGTGCAAACCGGGCGCGTGCATCTCGAGCGGGTCGGTCCAGATGGCGAGCGGTTCATCATCCACCGTGCCCAAGCCGGAACAAGCTTTGCCGAAGCTTCGGTGTTTTCGGAGGTCTATCATTGCGACGCAGTCATTGTTGAGGCCGGGGCGCTGATCCGGATCGACAAGGCTTCCGTATTGGCCGCTTTTGCCGACCCGGCATTTGCCCGCGCCTATGGCCGTCAGGCGGCTCAACAGATACAGGCGCAGCGACAGATGCTGGAGATCGTCGGCATTCGGCGCGCAGAGGACCGGGTGATGGCAGGGTTGATCGCAGGCTTGCTCGAAGGCTCCATCGTCGAGTTTGCCGCTCGGTTACAATTGAGCCATGAGGCGACCTACAGGGCGCTGCGAAAGCTTGTGCAAGACGGACGGGTCATGAACCCGTCCCGCGGGATCTATCACCTGCACCCATGACCTGATCAGCTGTGGCTCGCGAAGACCGAGGTCGCGCCGTCGGAGCCAACAAGCAAGGTGTCAAAAGCGTCACCGGCCCCGGGACCGCCCATGCCGGGCGAACTCATCGGCATGCGGGGGACAGTCAAACCGCGCGCCATCGGTTGCTCTGCTAGCAGCCGCGTGATGTCCGCGGCAGGCACGTGGCCCTCGATAAAATAGTCGCCCACGACCGCCGTGTGACATCCAGCAAGTTCCGGTGCAATTTGCAGCCGATCTTTGAACGCATAAAGCGCATCCTGATCGACGTCCTGCGCCTCGACCGCGAAGCCCGCTTGCCGGACATGATCGACCCAAGCGGTGCAGCATCCGCAGGTGGGGCTTTTCAGGACTTTAATGACCGGTTCCGTGTTGGCCAGTGCTCGCAGGGGGAGTGTGGCAGCCGCTCCGGCCAGCAAGAACGTACGTCGTTTCATCATGTGTTCCTTTTTGAGTTACCCGAGACCCTAGAACTGTGTTTTCGAGAGTCCGTAGGCTGTTCCTGCTTGTCGGCGTGAGGGCGGATGTATCCAGGGCGTGTCCGCTTGCTGGCCCGCGAAGGGGCTGGATCAACATCCTGTCGACCCAGAGGTCGCGCGTCGTGCGAAACTGCTCGATACCGATCGTCATTCCCTCGTGGCCCTTCGCGGGCTGGGCTACGTAAGTACCCATGAGGCGGTCCCATCACGGCAGGTTGAAGCCGTAGTTTGAGTTGGTTTCGCGCGGATCGACAGAATAATGCACGCGGTGCATGTCGGGTGTGACGACGATCCATCTGAGCCACCGGTCGACCGGTCTCGGCAGGTTGATGTTGGCATGGTTGAAGAGGGCAGTGGCGTTGAGGATGATCTCGAACAACAAAACCGCGACGGCGGGCGGACCAAGCGCTGCCACCAGGGCGAGCTTGATCGCCATCGAGATGAGGATCTCAATCGGATGGAAGCGTAATCCAGTGGTTGCGTCGAAGTCGAGATCCGCATGGTGCATCCGGTGCAGGCGCCACAGGGCCGGGACGGCGTGGAACATGACATGTTGCAGATAGATCGCCAGATCGAGCAGCAGCATGGACAGGATCACAGCCAACCCGAAAGGAGCCTCGATAATGTTGAACAGGCCCCAGCCCCGCTCCTCGGCCAGGACCGCCAGACCGACGGCCAGGATTGGGAAAGACAACCGGAGGATCGCGGTATCGATCACGACAAGTGCCAGGTTGTTCGACCAACGGATGACACGCGGAATGTCACGCCGCCGACGCGGGGCGGCGAGTTCCCAAAGCGCCATGGCGGCCAGCACACTCAAAAACGCCGTCAGACGAATCTCCGGCTCTGCGGCTAGTATTATGTCCATCACAGTCTACGGCCCTTCTGTGTTAGGGCTTGGGTGCGGATGCGCATCTCGCACATCAGTCTTTTCTTGCGCAGCCTTTGCAGCCGCTATCTGGACTATATCAAGATCCCGCGCGTGGCGCTCGTCGAGACACTCTGTTTCGAGCTGCAGCGTGACCATGTGAAACCCATGCTGTTCCGTCAGCCGCCGATAGGCCCTGTTCAGCAAATCCGCGGCCTCGGCGGGTGACTGATGGCGGATATGGGCGGAAAACGCGTGTTTGCCGCTGGTCAGCGTCCAGGCATGCACATGGTGAACATCCAGAACCCCGTCCTGCCCGTTCAGGTCCGCTGTTACAGCGTCGAGATCCGTTCCCTCGGGCGTGCCTTCCATGAGAATGTGGACCGCTTCCTTGATTACGCCCACAGAGGCCCAGAGGAGAACCACCCCGAACGCCATGCCGAGAATCGGGTCAATCGCCAGAAAGCCGGTGAACTCGATCACAAGGGCGGTGACGATGATCAGGAGGCTGCCGACAAAGGTCTGGATGATGTGCCAGAGCGCGCCACGGGCATTCAGATCGTCCTTGCTCGATTGCCACATCAGCGCCAGAGAGACCACTTCCGTGACCAGGCCCCCGAAGGCGACCCAAAGCATGGGGCCTGTGGCCAGGTGGATCGGGTCTCCGAGCCGCATCGCGCCCATCCAGATCACCAGAAGCGCCATGCCGAGAAGAAAGCCGCCATTCACCAGCGCCCCGATGATTTCGGCGCGGTACCATCCGAAACTGCGCGTCGAATCCGCTGGACGGCGCGCAATCCGCTGCGCGGTGATGGCCACGAGAACGCCGCCAACCGCCGACAGGGTGTGAAACGCATCCGACAGGACGGCAATCGAGCCAGTCCAGAGCCCGACGGCCAGTTCAATCACGAAGTAGACGCCGGTGAGCCAGGCCGAAATCACAAGGGCCTTGCCGGAACTCGGCATGTGCCCGGCGTGAGAATGACTGGCCATATCAGCTCTCCTCCCCTTGTGTACCGGTCTTTCGCGTCGCGGCGAAGAGAACCGACAGGCCGGTAAAGCCACCGAGCGCAAGCGCGGTCCATGTGGCAGTGCGGGCATCTCCGTTCATCGCCTGGTTGCCCATGTGAGCGAGCAAAAAACTCGCTGGAATAATCCCGGCCATCGTGGCCAGCGCGAACCTCCAAAGATGCAGCTTGCTCAGACCTGCGGCGTAACTGATCATATCGAAGGACAGAAACGGCAGCAGGCGACTGCCGAAGACCAAGAAGGTCAGAGTGTTCTGCGATCCGAACAGGCCTGTGTTAATCTTCTGACCGAGATGACGCTCAACGAAGGGACGACCGAGACCGCGGGCCAGACCAAAAGCGGCAAGCGCACCGAGTTCCGCGCCAAGAACGACAAAGAGTGTCCCGAACGTGTGCCCATAAGCCGCTCCGGCGGCGAGTGCGATCGGCGCCGAGGGCAGGGGGCTTGCGACGATAGCGATTGTCATAAGCGCCACGATAACAATTGGTCCGGCAAGACCTGCCGCCTCGATCCAGCGGTCAATTTCCGCGCGATCAGGCAGGCGAATGTCAACGCCAAGGACGTCCGGGAAGGCCAATGCGACGACTCCCATCAGGAACACCGCAATAAGAAGGATGCGCATCATCATGGATCAAAACACGGCATAGAGCAGAACGAAAAACGTCGCTGCCAAAAGGTCAAAGGCCACGCAGAATGGAATATACCAGTTCGGAATCCGGGCGAGACGATAAGAATTGTGGTGTGACATGTCCCAAAGGGCGTGCAGGGCCAAGCCCAAGGGAAGGAAAGCCCAATGCCATATCAGCCCCAAAAAGGCTGCCGAGCCGAACAAAAGGGCGACGGCGAGCTCTGCCCAGAACACGCGCGCTCTGCCGTCCGCGGCGCCAAAGCCGATATAGGCACCGCCAATCAAAGCAAGCGTGATCGAAGCAAGAGCTATCGAGCTCTTTTCATCCAAAAACAGGTGAGCCGGCATTGTGAGCAAGACAAACAACACACCAACCCATACGGGAGATTTCAAGATATCCCCGTGTCGATGGTGCGATACGTGATCGCCTGTCTTTTCGAAAATCTGTGCCATGGCTTTGTACCTAGGGATTCCAGCAACTGGAAGGTCAAGGGCTATTCATCCACGCGCGCAACGCAGCGCTCACTCAACCGTTCCACGGTGAGGTCAAAGGACCGATATCAGGACGTATTTGACGCTGACGCCAAGCTCATGTCCGACGCGCGTGGCGATTTTCAGTCATCTTTCGCCTTCTGCCAGACTTGCTGGCAGGCTGAGTAAAGAAACGTCGCTGACCAGGTCAGCAACATGAAGCCCAAAAGCGATTGCAGCATCAGCAACAGTCGAAAGGGCCCGACCACCTCTATGGACGAATAGCCAAGGGTCGAGAACGAGATGCCCGTAACATAGAGAACATCCTGAAACATCGGCGGGCTGTTGCTGAACGATTGCGGCAGAACGCTTGCCACCACCATCGTGTTGAACACGGCGAGCGTCACAAGTTCCAATACGTGCAGCAACAGCAACGCGGAAAACGTCAGGATGATCCGAAAGCCGGAGCCATCCGACCGCTGCGGGGAAAACTTCAGAATGCCCGACAACGCATAATGATGGACAATTCCCATCACGATCGCCGCGCATATTCCGACAAACATAGCCATCAACTCGGTCATACACCCAAACCCGTCTTCCTGTTCAAACAGGTCAATTTGACCATACATCAGGCTTTTAGCACAACGGGACCAATTGATTCTTCACTGGTCAGGCCAACGCGGGGGGCAACCCGTTCAGGGCGACATCCACCGGAACGGTCGGCAAGTTCGATGCGATCCAGCCAGGCCCTTCGCCTGATCCCAACATCCCTTCCGAGATATCGGCGTAGCCCGAATAACCAGCTTGTCTCAACGCTCGAAGCAGCGATGCGGAGCGTCCGCCAGTGGCGCAGATCAGTCCAACAGTGCGATCACCGCTCAGTTCCTTGGCCCTGAACAATCGGTCCGGAAAACCGGACGCGTGCATGCCTATCGGCCATACACCAGCACCTACGCCGGTTTCTTGCCACTCTTTGTGCGTTCTGACATCGATGATCCGCGCCGTATCCGATAGAAGCGCGTCAAAGGCATTCTCTGCCGACCAGACAGATCGGCTCTGCGCCAACAGCGGTAACGCCGCGACGGTCAGCACCGTCATATGAGCACCCAGAACGAAACGGCGCCGGTTCAAATCAAGAGCCATATTCGAAAACCTCATCCTTTGATCGGTTGCGATCCCAAAGGTCACATAACACACGCGCGACGCTACCCGGGAGCACGACACGGTGCAGGCACAGATTTGTATCCATCTGTAGCAAGGGACTGACCTGATACAAACGGCTACAATTCTGCCCATGAAACAGAATGCAACGATGATCTAGGAAGGACGCCATGGGACCGCCACCTCATATCCTTATCGTGGACGACCACGCTCAGATACGCGAAAGCGTCGCGCGCTTCCTGGAGAAGAACGGAATGCGCACGACCGTCGCCAGGGATGCCGTGGAGATGGATGCCAAGCTGGCCACCGGTCACTTCGACCTCCTCGTGCTCGATGTCATGATGCCGGGCGAGGACGGTTTGTCGGTTTGCCGCAGACTTGCGCCAGAGGGTGATCTTCCGATCATCATGCTGACGGCGCTTGGTGAGGAAACGGATCGGATCGTGGGTCTGGAAATCGGTGCGGACGATTATCTCGCCAAGCCGTTCAATCCACGAGAACTGCTCGCCCGCATCAAGTCGGTTCTTCGGAGAAGCAACCGCGACGAACCTGTGGCCGGAAGCCTCGCTGGGAGGAAAGTCTCTTTTGCGCACTGGATACTGGATACCGACCGGCAGGTGCTGATTGACGAGTCCACCACCGAGACCCCATTGACGACCTCCGAGTTCAAATTGCTGGCGGTCCTGCTGGAACGCGCTAGGATGGTGCTCAGCCGTGACCAGTTGCTTGACCTGACCGCTGGGCGGACGGCAGCCCCGATGGATCGAACCATCGACAATCAGATCAGCCGTCTCCGCCGCAAAATCGAGCCGGATGTACTTAGGCCCAGTGTCATCAAAACGGTGCGGAACGGCGGATACTGTCTGGCTGCCGATGTCGAGGATGCGCCGTGATGCGCCGTGCGATGAGGTCTCTGAGCGGCCAGTTGATCCTGCTTGTGGTCGCGGCACTTGTCGTGGCCCAGGCGATCAGCCTGTTCCTGTTCGCTGACGAGCGCACCCTTGCGATTCGTGCCGCATTGGGGTTCGAGGCCGCCGGTCGCGCAGCAAATGTCGCGCGGTTGATCGAGGAGGCCCCGCCGGAGTTGCAGGACTCGATCCTCCGCGCGGCGAATTCGCCATTGATCCGGTTTGATCTGTCGGACGTTCCGAGCGTGGAACACACCGGTCATTCGGATGGCGGCATCGTGGAAGGACGCATACGCGCGCTTCTGGGCGATAGCTACAGCCGGGATATTCGCGTTGAACTGCACGAGGTCGAGGGCGCGTTGCGGCCCCTTCCCAATCTCTCGGACGAGATGACGGAAATGCATCTCGCGATGATGCGCGGAGAGTTGACGGCGGTTGAGATGAACCTGTCGATCGCCATCAAGGGAGCGCGTTGGCTGAATGTCGGAACGCGGTTCGAGCGTCCGCCAATCCAATGGCCTTTCTATTCGATGCTGACCTTTGGAATTTCCGCCGGACTGCTCCTGGTGGCGATCTTCTGGTTTGTCATGACGCGCCTGACGCGTCCTTTGCGGCACCTCTCCAAGGCCGCGGACCATCTTGGCCGGGGCGAGGATGTGGGTGAATTGACCGTCGCGGGGCCGACCGAGGTCAAGGATCTGACCGTCGCCTTCAACCGCATGCAACGACGGCTGACCCGGTTTGTCAGCGATCGGACACGGATGCTCGCAGCGCTTGGTCACGATTTGCGCTCGCCGTTGACTGCTATGCGTGTCCGCGCGGAGCTGGTTGACGAAGAAGAGACGCGGGACAGCCTCATCGCATCGGTCGAAGAGATGCAGAGCATGGTCGAAGCGACGCTCACCTTTGCACGGGGCCTTACCGGATCCGAAGGTGCCGAAGTGGTCGATCTGCGCAATTTTCTGGACAGCTTGTGCAGCGATATGGCGGCACACTGCACCTTTGCCCCGAGTGATGATGTTGCCGTGCGGCTTCGACCCAACGCGTTCCGAAGGGCGCTGAGGAACCTGCTTGAGAACGCCGTTCGCTACGGTGGTGCCGCAAATGTCAGCTGGGCGACCCACGGTTCGAACCTCGTACTCAACATCGATGACAATGGGCCCGGCATTCCCGTCGACCAGTTGGAAAAGGTCTTCGATCCCTTCTATCGCCTCGAGCAATCGAGGTCTCTGGAAACGGGCGGTTATGGGCTTGGGCTCTCGATCGCGAGGACAATCGTCCAATCCCATGGCGGCGATATCCAGCTGGTCAACCATAACAGCGCGGGTTTGCGCGCTGTTGTCACCATCCCACTGGATGAAAGCGAACTAATCGAAGGAGAAACAGATGAAACTGAAAACGCTCATTCCAACGTTGCTGGCCAGCTTGCCCGCCAGCATGGCGCGAGCTGATGGTCCAGGCTCCTGGACAGGTCACATGTGGGGCGGAGGCTATGGCTTTATGGGCGGCTTCATGATGCTCGCCTTCTGGGGCGCCGTGATCGCATTGATCGTGTTTCTGGTGCTCAGGCTGCGGGACAATGGCACCCGTCCCCCGGACTCGGACGCGCAGGAAGCGCTCCGGCGCCGCTTTGCGAATGGGGAAATCGACGAAGAAGAGTTCCGTCGCCGCAAAGCAAGGCTCGACGAATAGACCCCGCCGCGGACGCCAAAGCCGTCCGACGCGACGCCCACCGACACTGGATAGGAAAGAACGCCATGGTCCCGGAAATTGGTCACTTCGCACTGGCCCTCGCGCTTGCGCTTGCGCTTGTTCAAAGCGTTCTGCCGATTGCAGGTGCGTCGCGTGGAAACGCCGTCTGGATGAAATCCGCCCAGGCGACGGCAATAGGACAAGTGCTGTTTGTGGCCATAGCCTTCGCAGCGCTGATGCAGGCCTTCATCGTCAGCGACTTCACCGTCAGGAACGTCGTCGAGAATTCCCATTCGCTCAAGCCGATGCTCTACAAGGTGGCCGGGACCTGGGGCAGCCATGAGGGTTCGCTGCTGCTCTGGATTCTGATCCTCGCGGTGTTCGGCGCGGGCGTCGCCTGGTTCGGATCGAACATCCCCGCCGAGACCAAGGCGCGCACCTTGTCGGTGCAGGCGTGGATCAGTGTCGGCTTCCTGTCCTTCCTGCTGCTGACGTCGAACCCCTTCGAGCGGGTGTTTCCGCCGCCGCTCGACGGCAATGACCTGAACCCGTTGCTTCAGGACATGGGTCTCGCCATGCACCCGCCGCTCTTGTATTTCGGGTATGTCGGCTTCTCCATCGTGTTTTCCTTCGCCGTTGCGGCTCTTATAGAGGGTCGCGTCGATCCGGCCTGGGCCAGATGGGTCCGGCCATGGACATTGGCCGCCTGGATCAGCCTGACGGCGGGTATCGCCCTCGGGTCTTGGTGGGCCTATTATGAACTGGGCTGGGGCGGCTGGTGGTTCTGGGATCCGGTCGAGAATGTAAGCTTCATGCCTTGGCTTCTGGGCACAGCGCTGTTGCATTCGGCCATCGTCACGGAAAAGCGCGATGCGTTCAAAAGCTGGACCATCCTGCTTGCCATCCTGACTTTCTCGCTTTCACTTCTCGGGACGTTCATCGTCCGGTCAGGCCTGCTTACATCCGTACACGCGTTCGCCGTCGATCCAGAGCGCGGAGTTTACATTCTGGGTTTACTCGCGGTGTCCATCGGTGGGTCGCTGGCGCTCTACGCCTGGCGGGCGCCCGAAATGGAGCCGGGTGGTTTGTTTCGCCCGATCAGCCGCGAAGCCGGGCTGCTCGTGAACAACCTCATTCTGGCCGCCGCTACGGGAACCGTTCTGTTCGGGACGCTTTATCCACTGATCCTGGAGGCTGTCACCGGGGACAAGATCTCGGTCGGTCCACCTTTCTTCAACGCGGCCTTCATTCCGATGATGCTGGCACTGGTCGTGTTCATGGGTCTTGGTCCATTCCTGTCGTGGAAGCGGGCTGATATCGCCGGTTTGCTCGATCGCATCCAATTCGTGGCCGTGCTGGCGGTCATTGCAGCCTTGGCCGCATGGTATCTTCTGAACGGTGGGCCGATCATGGCCTATCTTGCCATCCTCGGCGCAGCGTGGCTGCTTTTTGCGACCCTGCGGGAATGGGCGCTACGCATCCGTCTGTTCGAGGTTTCCCTTGCAGAGAGCGCGAGACGCGTGCGCAACCTGCCACGCGCCTCTCACGGTATGACGCTTGCCCATGCCGGCGTCGCTGTGTTGATGATGGGGATGATCGGCTCGACCGGATGGAAGAGTGAGGAGATCGTCTTTGCCGCCCCCGGGACCGAAGTCACGATCGCCGGGTTCGACATCACCTTCGAAGGGGCCGCAAAGGTTCAAGGGCCGAACTACATCGCGGATCGCGGCACCCTTGTGGTGCGTCGGGATGGCGAATTGGTCACGACACTTTTCCCGGAACGGCGGTATTACCCGGTCGCGGAAAGCCAGACGACGGAGTCGGCCATCCGCTCCACATTGGCGGGTGATCTCTATACGTCGATTGCAACGCCAGCCTCCGATCAAGTGAACAACGCCGGAGCATGGACCCTTCGGATCCTCTATGAACCGCTCGTCAACCTGATCTGGATCGGCTCGATCCTGCTGGTGATCGGTGGCTGTTTGTCCTTGTCGGATCGCCGTTTGAGGGTCGGGGCGCCGCGCCGTGCCAAACAGCCAGCCACCGATGCCGTTCCTGCCGAGTAGGAGAGAAGATGAAACGTCTCATTGCCGGGCTGCCGTTTATTGCGGCGGTCATATTCGGTGGGTTTTTTCTCTGGGGGCTCAATCCCGACCGGGATCCCAACGAGATCCCTTCCGTCCTGATCTCGCAACCGGCCCCGGCGTTCGACCTCGATCCCGTGCCGGGGTTGGAGACACCCGGCCTGGCCCGAAGCGATCTTGTCGGCAACGAACGACCGGTCGTGGTCAATGTCTTTGCGTCCTGGTGCGTGCCCTGCCGCGCGGAACATGCCGTGTTGACAAGATTTGTCGAACGAGACGGCATGCGGTTGTTCGGAATAAACTACAAAGACAAACCTGAGGATGCCGTGAAGTGGCTCAATGACCTCGGCAATCCCTACGAGCGGATCGGGTCCGACCTGTCGGGCCGGACCGGGATCGAATGGGGCCTGTCGGGCGTGCCGGAAACCTTCATCGTCGATAGCGATGGCACCGTTTTGTTTCGCTATGTCGGGCCGGTCGTGGGTCCGGACGCCGTCGAACGGTTCACGCAAGCCCTGAAGCAGGCAGGCGCACTGCCAAATGGAGCAGGTTCATGAGACAGTTGATTTTCGCATTTTGCATCGGGCTCCTTCCCTTTGCCGCCAATGCGGTGGAACCGGACGAAATGCTGACCGACCCGGTATTGGAACAGCGTGCGCGGGAGATTTCCAAGGATCTACGATGCGTCGTCTGTCAGAACCAGGACATCGACAGTTCGAACGCGGGTGTGGCGCGGGACTTGCGTCTGCTCGTACGCGAGCGCCTGGTCGTTGGAGACAGCGACGCGGAGGTGATCGAATACATACGGGCGCGGTACGGGGATTACGTGCTGCTGAAACCGCCTCTGGAGCCTGCGACCTACGCGCTTTGGTTCGCTCCGATCGCTTTCGTTCTGATCGGGGTTTTCGTTGGTGGCGGGCTACTGATGAGTCGGCGAAAGCAAGAGGCATTTGAAGACTTGGGCTCGGAGGATGAGAACACCGTGTCCGAAATTCTCAGGCAAAACGAAGCGGGGGATGCGTCATGATCTGGGGTATTTTCGTTCTTTTGACGCTGGTCGCAATCGGAATTGTCCTCTACCCGCTGCTGCTGTCCAAATCGAACACTCTCACCAGAGGGGATGCGGTACCGGCGATCCTCGCCGATCAGATGCGGGAAATCCAACGAGACATGGACCGCGGTTTGATTTCTGAACAGGAAGCTCAAGCAGCCAGACTCGAGATCAAGAAACGGATCCTCGCGACGACCCGCAATTCGGAAGAAAAAGCCGGATCATCCCGTAATGGTGGCAGAGTCACTCTCGTTGTCGCGGCGGTCCTCGCGCCGGTTATTGCCGCGGGCTACTATCTGACGATGGGATCGCCGGAGGTTCCTTCAATGGCCTTCGCTGCCCGTGCAGAGGAGCGGGCACAGACTGATGAAGTGACGGCGCTGGCAATACAACTTCGCGAAAGGCTTGTATTCGATCCGACCGGCGGCCCTAGCGAAGGGTGGATGCTGTTGGGCCAGACCTATCAGCGCACGGGCAGAGCAGCCGATGCCGTCGAAGCCTTCGAAGTCGTTGCCGAACGGGAGGATGCCACCTCCGCGACATTCTCCATGCTGGCAGAGGCTGTCGCGGTTGCCAATGACGGCGTTGTTATTCCACGGGCGAAATTGGCCATTGATCGCGCTTTGGACCTTGACCCATCCAATCCTGCGGCAACCTACTTCGAGTCTCTGTATTACCTTCAGCAAGAAGAGACGCGTAAGGCCTACGATCTGCTTGTTTCACGACTGAATCAGGAAGAGGCTTACGTTCCCTGGATGGAGACCTATGCAGCGCAGATCAACCGGATTGCAGCGGCAGCTGACCTTCCGGTCGTCAATCTACCCAGCGGGCCGACGTCGCAACCAGGCCCGAGTGCCGCAGATGTCGCGGCGGCGTCGGAGATGAATGACGCGGATCGCGCGGAGTTCATCCGATCGATGGTCTCGCGGCTGGCCGAGCGTCTTGAGGATGAACCGGACGATCTGGATGGTTGGATGCGGCTGGCAAATGCCTATACCGTCCTTCAGGAGCCCGATCGCGCCGTTGAGGCCTACCGCAAGGCTGAAGCGCTGTTGGAGCAGCAGCCCGCCAGTGATCCTCGGCGTGCGGCGGTCCGTGCCGCGCTTGAGCGGCTCGGCGGCTGACTACTGCTCAGTGTCCCGGTCGAGCAGGTCACTCCTGTCCGGCAACCTTTGCGGAAACATCCCGACCACTGGCTTGCGCCAAGGCGTTCATCACGTCCTCGGTTTTTAGCAATTCGGACAGCACAATGCCGTTCGGTGCCGATGGTCCGTAGACGGCATTGAAGGGGATGCCGTATCTGCCGAAACTCTCAAGGTAGCGGGAAATGCGCGTGTCCGGGCGTGTCCAATCTGCCTGCATCGCCGTGACTCCAGGCGCTTCAAGCGCGCTCCGGACTGGCTCCCGATCGATGATAAGTGTCTTGTTCGCTTTGCAAGTCAGACACCAGTCAGCGGTCACATCGACAAAAACGACCTCTCCTGCGGACACGCGTTTCGCTATTTCCGAACGATCAAATGCGATCCAAGCCATTGCCAACTGCGGCGTCGAACGCGCAGGTGCTGATTGCTGCAAGAGAGGACCTGCGGCAATGGCCAGGACAAGGCTGGCTATGGCAATAGACCACCTGAATTGGGACTGCACATTCGGGAGAGATAGTATCAGAACGGCGAGACCGGACAACGCCGCGACCGCGATGACAGACGCAAGCCCGGCGACACCGTCGAGCACCCAGAACAGCCACACGGCGGTTGCAAGCAACAAAACCCCCATGACGCTTTTGATGATCAGCATCCATCGACCAGGCTTGGGCATGAATGCGACCAGACGCGGGAACGCGGCGATGACGAGATAGGGCAGGGCGAGGCCGAGCCCGAGGCTCGTAAAGACGATGAGGATGTCCACGCCACGCCCGGCCAAAGCAAAGGCCACCGCGGTGCCGAGGAACGGTGCCGAACAAGGCGTCGCCATGACGGCACCGAACATGCCAGTGAAAAAGTCGGCGGAATACCCGTTGCGTCCTCCGGCCCCTGCAAGCCGCGTCTGCATGCCGTGTGGAAGGGCGAACTCGAACGCTCCGAACAGATTTGCCGAAAAGACGAGCAGGACAGCGATCATCGCCGCAAGAAACAGCGGGCTTTGAAACTGCAAACCCCACCCGACGCTGAGGCCTGCCGTCTGGAGCGCCCAGAGGACGAGCGCCAGACCCCACATGAACGTCATGATGCCGGCGCTGGCAGCGACGAAACCGAACCGGACACGGGTTGTGTCGTGATCGGTGTGTTTGAGCACAGACGACACCTTGATGGACAGCACCGGCAGCACGCAGGGCATCACATTCAGGATCAATCCGCCCAGCAGCGCGATCGCGGCAATCCAGATCAGTTCCATCATGTCCGGTGTCGTGGCGGCCAGTTCAAAGGGTGGTGCTATTCGTTGCGCCACGCGATCCGCGATGATCGTGAAGGCCCGGTTCTCGCCGTCGGTGACGGTAATCGACGGAGCCACTGTCACATCCGTATTCGACGAGAGGATCGGCAAGCGCGCCCAAAGCAAACGATCCTCTTCTCCCAAACGGATATCGGGTTTGCCAAGCGCAACACCCATACCCAGTTCGGGAAACACATCCGGCGACTGGAGTGGTTCATCGACGCGAAGGCTGACGATCAACTCCGTGAGGTCTTCGTCGATGAAGGCATTTGCCTCGCTGACGCCGCTCGTCTTGGCCCCTTCGGGGACGCGCTCGGAAAACGTACCGATCAGCCCAGCCGAAGTGCTGTCGATGACGTTGCCCCGTCCGAGGCGAAGTGACAGGTCAAACTCTTCCGGGACACAGACATTGGAGCACACCAGCAGTTTGACCTGCGCGGAAAGAGTCACAGGTGCGCCGGGATCTTTGAGCGTTATGCGCAGCGGAAAGACGACTTCACCCGCATAACCAAAATTTTCGATGCCGAAGGCTGTGAAGCGCGTCGGGGCGGGCCACATGAATTCGACATCTGCGACGTTTTCGGAACCGCTCCATTCGACCGAAGGCGGTATTCCCACCTCGCCCGCCGACCGCCAATAGGTCTTCCAGTTTTCGTTCAGTTGAAGGTGAAGCCCGGCTGACAGAGTCTGTGTGTTCTCGGGAACGCCGTCCTGTACACTAATGAGATGCGCGGTGAGTGGCGCGCTCTGGTATTCAGCAGAGGTTGCTGCCGCGACACTTCCAGAGACAACGGCCAGGAGCACGAAGGGAATAAGCAAAACCCGTCGCAGGATCAAAAGGCAATCGATCAAGATACCTGCTTCCTTCCCATATTTTCCGCAGATTTCGCCAGGACGGCGGAAATTGCGTCAAAGTCCACCTGTGGCAAAACCCTGACGACCGTCCGCACAGACAATTCGCGCAACGCCAGTCGCAGAAGATGAAAGGGTTCGACACCCATCCGGCAGAAGGTCTGACGCTTGCTTCGTGGACACGATAGCGCCGCGATCCGAGCAGTATTCAAGACTTCCTGCACATCCCCCAAGCATGAAACCCGACAACAGCAACGCGCCTACGCGTACCTTCCCGCGCACATCACGGCCTGTCGCGGACCACGACTGGAATCGCGGAGGTTATGGGCTCGGTCGTTTCCTCGATAGTATCCTTTGCCTTGTCGGAATGGCACGATTTTCCCATGAACTTGTGCATCACGAGATGCGCCCCAACGCACAGCAGGAGCGGGGCGAAAGCCGCTGCATTGCCCCACATGCCCGCCAATGTGCCGCCGGCAAGAAAAAACCCCGCAACGGGCAGCAGCATGACGACGCAACACGCCATCATACCATAATGCATGAGCCTGTCCGTGATCGGCTTTTTTCTGTGGCTGTGGTGGTCCATGACACCCTCTTTGTCTCGTTCCCGGCGTCATTTGCGACCCTCCAGCAGGGTAAGGTCAAGGATACAAATGGATACACTTCTCGCGGCCTTGTCAGGTTGCCTGATGCCGGGTCTCCCGTAAAAGACATGTACAAACCGTAGGCTAGGAGTGTGTCATGACGACATCGCGAAACAACAAGATCAATCGACGAAGCCTGTTGGAGTATGCGGCTGTCGCTTTGGTTGCACCAAGCGTGGTTCGAGCCGAAACCATTCGCCGCAACATTTCTTCTTTCCGAGTTCATGACTGGCAAGACCATTTCGACACGCTCGGCAAAGGGATCATCATCTCAGACACCGTGACGATGGCGCTACAGCACTGGACAGCGGACGGCGAGATGCGGATTTACCCGACATCCGTTCCGCTGACCGACGAACTCACCAAACGCGGTTACACCGAAGTGGTGGAAAAACGCAAAAACCCCAGTTGGGCGCCGACGCCCTCCATGCGGGAACGCAATCCGGAATGGCCGGCACGTATCGAGGGGGGTGATCCGGACAACCCCTTGGGTACTCGCGCACTGTACCTGTCGTGGCAGTACTACCGTATTCACGGGACACAGGACACGCGCAAGATCGGCCGCCGGTCGTCAAACGGCTGCATCGGTTTGTTCAACGAACAGATCGAGGAAGTCTACGAGCGGGCACCTGTCGGCACTCAAGTCAAACTCATCTGACCCAACGGGCAAGGCGGAAGATACAGGCATGGACAAATTGACTGCGCTGATTGGTGCCGTTTTTGTTATCGGCGGGGGTTTTGCCGTTTGGCAGTTCGTTGGAGCGGAAGATACAGCGGTTGGCCACTCCATGACGCCACCCGACACAAGTGAGATCGCTGAAGGCGGCCCGATCGTTCAGGTCCAGCTGCCTTCCCAACTCTCGCAACAGGCGGCGCTTGGAAAGAGCATATTCGAGGCAAAGTGTTCTGAGTGTCACGGTGAAAATGCTGCCGGTCAAAACGGTGTAGCGCCGCCTCTTGTGCACAAGATCTACGAACCAAGCCACCATTCGGACATGGCCTTTGTTTTGGCCGCTCAAAATGGCGTGCGTGCGCATCACTGGAATTTCGGTAACATGCCACGGATCGAGGGATTGACCCAGGGAGACGTCAAGATGGTTGCCGCCTATGTCCGCGAAATACAGCGGGCCAACGGGATTGACTGATGCGTTGGTCGAAGACAAACCGATGGATTCTGTCGATCGTTTCCGGCCTTTTCCTAGTGGTTCTCGGAGTGCCTGAGGCGCCAGCGTTTCATGGTGAAGCGTCCTTGGCGCAAGAATTTCACGCTCACGAAGATGTAGGGTCATCAACGAACGAGGCCTCTGGCCACTGTCATCCGGGACTCGATTGTTCTGTCACGGCAATGGTGTTGCTCCAGCCAAACGTGGTTTACGAGCCTCAGTTTCTGAAGGCCGTCATGCAAGACGGCGCGACCCAACGAACCGAGTTGCGCCCCACCAGCGATCCTCCACCGCCGCGACGGTGGGTCTGATTTCACATCGCTCGAAAAGCAGACCCAAAGAAGGATCGAAGACATGAAAAAGACGACTATCGTAGCGGCAGTGTTGATTGCAGGTACTGCGGTCACGGCATTCGCGCATAGCGGTGCCACCGGCATCGTGAAAGAGCGCATGGACGCCATGCTTGCAATGGGGAAGGCGGTCAAGACCGTGGCCCCGATGATGAGGGGCGAAACGGCCTATGACGCAGAAACAGTGCGCGATGCCGCGCGCCTGTTCCAGCAGCACGCCGGTGAGAGCATGACGAACCTGTTCCCTGAGGGCACAGGGGGCATGCCCTCGGAAGCCAAAGACGAGGTGTGGACCGACTGGGACCGCTTCGCAGCATTGGCGAGTCAGCTGGAAGAATATTCCGAAGGCCTGGAACGCGCAGCCGACAATGGATTGGGCGGCATGGGCGGCAATACCTCCATGGGTGGCACCTCGATGATGGGCGGTGGGTCCATGATGGGCGGGAGCACGATGATGGGCGGAGGCGACATGATGGATGCGGCCGCCATTGCCGAAATGCCCGCCGACGCAGCATTCGCGATGACGACCCAGGTCTGTTCCGCATGCCATGAACGCTTCCGGGCGGAAGAAGACTGACCATGCGCCGGTTCTTGACACTCGTCAGCGGGGCCGCCGTGCTGGGCGCGGCCAGCCTCGGCGTCGTGATTGCATGGCCTGTCGGCAGTGCAGTGACTCCGATTGCAATAGAGGGCAATGTCGACCGGGGCGCATATCTGGCGCGCGCCAGTGGGTGCATTGCCTGTCATACCAATTTTGAAGCGGGCGGCGCACCACTTGCCGGAGGGGCGCCGCTCGAAACCCCGTTCGGAACGTTCTACCCGCCCAACCTGACGACAGACCCGGAACATGGCATGGGCGAATGGACGGCAGAACAGTTCGCAAAAGCCATGCGGCAAGGCATCGGCCCCGATGGAACGCCGTACTATCCGTCTTTCCCGTACACCTTCTATGCGGATTTTTCTGATCAGGATATCGCTGACCTCTGGGCGGCGTTTCAAACCGTGCCGCCCGTGGACGAGCCTGCACCAGAAAATGATGTCAGCTTCCCATTCGACCAACGATGGGGGCTGAAGCTCTGGCGAGCGGCGTTCTTCTACGATCCGGATACCGAACCGATTGAAGGGCGAAGCGACGCATGGAATCGAGGACGGGAATTGGTGCGCGGTGCGGCACATTGCGGAGCCTGCCATACGCCGCGCAATCTTGCGGGAGGCCGCGATATCGGTGCTTCCTTTGCAGGCAACGCCCAGCTTCCCGGTGGCAGCAAGGCCCCCGCGATACGGCCAAAAGACCTGGTCAAAAATGACTGGACGGTTTCAAACCTCGCTTATGCGCTCCAGACCGGCATCACCCCTTCGGGCGATGCTTTCGGCGGCAGCATGGCGGAAGTGGTTCGCGAGGGAACTCGGTTTCTGACACCTGCCGATCGCGAAGCGATGGCGCTTTTCCTGCTGAACAAGGACACGGTCGAGGCGGAGAACCCCGCGTCGAACTAACACCACGCGGGGGCAACACGCCCCCGCTTTCTCGAGGATCGAAATGAGACAAACACGTCGGGATTTCTTGCGCCATGCAACACTGGCGGCCTGCGCGGCGGCCATCCCGCAGTCGGCTTTTGCCGCGACCCCGTTCGAGGACCTGATTGCCAAGGTTGCACGTCGACAGCTTCTTCCGGACACCTACCCGGAAACAGAGATCTGGGGCTATGACGGCCTCGTTCCGGCCCCGGAAATCAGGGTCACACAAGGCGATCGGGTGCGTCGCAGGTTTCGCAACGAGGTACCCGATCCCAGTTCGGTTCACTGGCACGGAATCCGGATCGATAACGCGATGGATGGCGTTTCAGGACTGACCCAGAAAGCCGTGGCACCAGGTGAAACCTTTGACTACGACTTCGTCGTACCGGACGCGGGCACCTATTGGTATCACGCGCATAATCGCTCATACGAGCAAGTCGCGCGTGGTTTGCGCGGTGCCTTGATCGTCGAAGAGGTCGATGGACCGGACATAGACCGCGAGGAAGTCATCGTTCTGGAGGACTGGTTGCTCGACCCTGAGAGCGGGCAGCTGTTCGACAATTTCGAACAGCCTATGATGATGAGCCACGGTGGACGCATCGGCAACTTTATCACGACCAATGGGCGCTATGACCTGACCTTGCCCGCGAAGCGCAACGAACGCATTCGCTTGCGGATCATCAACGCAGCAAGCGCTCGAATTTTCCCGCTGAGGCTCTCTGGATTCAGTGGCTGGACGGTGGCCGTGGATGGAATGCCAACCGGCCAACCCCAGTCGGTTGACGGCGAGTTGATCCTCGGCCCGGCACAGCGCGTCGACTTAATTGTGGATGTGACCGAAGGCGAAGGCGGCACCGCCCAATTGCTTCGCATCGGCGATGATGATCAACTGACCCCGTTGGTGAGTTTTCTGGTCAACGGCACAGCCAGTTCAGTACCAAGAGGCAAGCCACTGCCGTTGCCGCCGAACCCCGCGGCACACGCCCCGGACCTTGCCGATGCGCGTGATTTGCGACTGGTCATGTCCGGCGGGGCAATGGGGCGAATGCAGTCCGCATTGCTTGGCGGGGAACGTCTTGGATTCCGTCAGCTTGCCCAAGCGGGCAAATTCTGGGCCCTGAATGATGTCGCCGAAATGACCTACACGCCACTGGCCGATCTATCCCTGAACGAGCCGGTGCGCCTGAAGATCGAGAACCAGACCGTTTTCCCACATGCGATGCACCTGCACGGGATGCATTTCCGCGAGCTGCGCCCCGACGGCGCGTTCGGGCCGATGCGGGACACGATCCTGTTGGCCGGCAACGAGTCCCGGGAGATCGCCTTTACGGCAGACAATCCCGGCAAGTGGCTGTTCCATTGCCACATGCTCAGCCACGCCGCATCTGGCATGACAACCTGGATACGGGTCACATGAGATATCTCGTTTGGTCCCTTCCGATCACTGTCGCAGCAGCCGCCTTCACGTATTGGCTCTCGACCAGTGCATCCTCGGATGTCGGCAGCGCGTCCAGGGCGGAGAGCTACGACATCGAAGAAGGCGCGTTGCTTTACGCAGAAAACTGTGCGTCTTGTCATGGCGCGGGTCTGGAAGGCCAGCCGGAATGGCGAACGCCCGGCGCGGATGGGCGCCTGCCAGCACCACCACATGATGAGACGGGTCACACCTGGCATCATCCTGACAGCCTGCTCTTCGATTACACAAAACTGGGGGGTGCGGCGCTTCTGGCGCGTCAGGGCGTCGAATTCGACAGTGGCATGCCCGGTTTCGCAGACGTGCTGACCGACCAGCAAATTCACAACATCCTGGCCTTCATCCGGTCCACCTGGCCAGACCGCATCCGCGAAGTCCAAGCCGCGCGGACAGAAGCCGACGAACAACGGGGAGAGAACTAAAATGCGTTTCAGACAAGCCTTCACGACGGTCGCGATAGCTGCCTTGCTTCCGATACCGGCACTCGCGGACGAACTGTCAGAGTCGCGGGTCAAGGAACTTGTGCTCGAGGCAATCCGCGAGAACCCGGAGATTGTCATGGAGGCCGTCGCCATCCTTGAACAAAGGCAGGCGCAAGCGCAGGAGCTCAGTCAGGCCCAAGTTCTGAATGACCAGCGCGATCTGATCGAGAATGATCCGAATGCGCCGGTTCTCGGCAACCTGGAAGGGGACGTCACTGTTGTGGAATTTTTCGACTACAACTGTCCCTATTGTCGGCGGGTCAAACCCGAGGTGCGGGCTTTGATCGAAGACGATCCCAACATTCGCCTCGTCTATCGTGAATGGCCCATTCTCGGAGACGGATCGGTGTTTGCCGCGAAAGCGGCTTTGGCAGCGCGCAAGCAGGACAAATACGAAGAGTTTCACTGGGCAATGATGGGGCTGGAAGGCCGCGCGGAAGAGGCCTCCGTGCTGCGCGTGGCCGAGGAGATCGGCCTGGATATCGCGCAGTTGCGCAAGGACATGGAGGCCCCCGAGGTCGAAGAGCACATTGCGACCTCCATGCAACTGACCCAAGCTCTGGGCTTTAACGGCACGCCGTCTTTCGTGATCGGGGATGCGCTGGTCCCGGGCTTCGTCGAAAAGGCGCAGCTTGCCGACTTGGTCGAGGAAGCCCGCAAAGTCGAAGACTGAAATTCTGTGCCCGGACCACCCTTGGGTGGTCCAGGCACTGCATCAAGCGGCCGCAGGTTCCACGTTGTAGCCCGCATCCCGAATGATCGCTTGGACCTGATCGGCTGGTAACACGCTGTCGACATGCACCTGTCGGGCAGAAAGGTCACATTCTACGCCTGCATTCGGATCTGCGCTCTTCACCGCGCTTTCGATTGCTGCGGTGCAATGCCCACAGCTCATGTCCGGAACGCTGAACTTCATCGGAACCACTCCTTGATCTGATTTCTATCGGTGACATGGGGCTTCCCCCCGCTGGAAGGTCAAGTGAAGAAATTTATTTGGCGCCCTCCCATTGACCCTCCAGTAACTGGAAGCCTCACATTCCACTTCGAATGGAAAAACAGGTGACACATATGCCCGAACCCAAACAGATCAGCCTGCCGATCGAAGGCATGTCATGCGCGTCCTGCGTTGGCAGGGTCGATCGCGCATTGAATGCAATCGACGGCGTAGAGGATGTGTCGGTGAACCTTGCCTCGGAAACTGCTCGCATGAGCGTGGACGCGCTCAAGCGCATTCCCGACATCATCGAATCCCTTCGCGAGCTGGGCTACCCCGCGCGGAAGGCCAGGGCTGAACTCACGATTGCAGCGATGTCCTGTGCCTCTTGCGTCGGGCGGGTCGATAAGGCGCTTGCCGCGGTGCCCGGGGTGGTCGAGGTGAACGTCAACCTCGCCTCAGAGACGGCGACGGTCGTTTACGTCGAAGGTCTTGTCACGACATCCGATCTGATCGAATCAAGCGGCGCGGCAGGGTATCCAGCAACCGTGGCAACGGCCCAGGCCGGTGACGACAGAGTTGCGCGCAAGGAGGAAGAGGCTCAGGCGCTTGCCAAACGGGTCACCTTTGCGGCCATCCTCGCCTTGCCGGTCTTCCTGATCGAAATGGGTGGCCACGTCATTCCGGCCGTTCATATGCTGATCGAGACCACGATTGGCCAGCAGACGAGTTGGCTTCTTCAGTTCGTGCTGACGACAATCGTTCTCTTCGGCCCGGGCCGGACGTTTTACACCAAGGGTTTCCCGGCCTTGTTCCGGGGTGCCCCCGATATGAACAGCCTCGTCGCGGTCGGCACCGGGGCGGCTTACCTTTATTCCGTGGTTGCGACATTCGTACCGTCGGTCCTGCCTGACACGCTGCGCACCGTCTATTTCGAGGCGGCAGCGGTCATCGTCGTTCTGATCCTTCTGGGGCGGTTTCTTGAAGCGCGCGCCAAGGGGAGAACGGGCGCGGCCATCCAGAAGCTATTAGGGCTTCAGGCGCGGACTGCACGCGTGATGCGGGACGGAGAAAGCGTCGAGATCGAGATCGATGCGCTGGTTCAGGGTGACATCGTCATCGTGCGCCCTGGTGAACGCATCGCGGTCGATGGCGAGGTCATCGAGGGGACCAGCCGCGTCGACGAAAGCATGCTGACAGGCGAGCCGATCCCCGCTGAAAAAGGTGCCGGAGATACGGTGACCGGCGGGACGGTCAACGGCGCCGGAAGCCTGCAGTTCCTCGCCACGCGGGTCGGCGCCGACACGACCCTGGCGCAGATTATTCGCATGGTCGAAGAGGCCCAGGGCGCCAAACTGCCGATCCAGGGATTGGTCGACCGGATCACCTTGTGGTTCGTGCCTGCCGTGATGGCGATCGCGGCGGCGACCGTGCTGGTCTGGCTGTTTTTCGGGCCTGATCCGGCCCTGACGATGGCGCTGGTCGCCGGTGTGTCGGTGCTCATCATCGCGTGCCCCTGCGCGATGGGGCTTGCGACGCCGACCTCGATCATGGTCGGGACGGGACGTGCTGCGGAAATGGGTGTCCTGTTCCGTAAAGGTGACGCCTTGCAGCAACTTGATTCCGTTGATGTGGTCGCCCTCGACAAAACAGGCACGGTGACCGAGGGGCGACCCGCACTGACTGACCTTGTGCTGGCGGAAGGGTTCGATCGCCCAACAACGCTCTCGAAGATCGCTGCCGTGGAGTCGCTCTCCGAGCATCCTGTCGCGGACGCCATCGTGCGGGCCGCGCGGGCCGAGGGCGCACCTCTTGTGGCGGCCGAAGGCTTTCAATCGGTCACAGGTTACGGCGTGCGCGCCGTGGTCGAAGACGTGGAGGTGTTGGTTGGGGCCGACCGCTACATGGCGCGCGAAGGCATTGACGTCTCGGCATTGGCTCCAGAGGAAACGAAGATCGCAAGCAAGGGTCGCACGGCGCTTTACGCTGCCATAGATGGGCGTGTCGCCGCCGTGATCGGCGTGGCCGATCCGGTCAAACCGGCAAGCCGCGCAGCCATCGCAGCGCTGCACGAAAAGGGTCTTGCGGTTGCGATGATCACCGGCGACAAACGCGAAACCGCCGAAGCCATCGCCCGCGAAACCGGTATCGACCACGTCATCGCCGGCGTCCTGCCGGACGGCAAGGTTGCGGCGCTCGACAGTTTGCGCCAAGGGAACAAGCGCATCGCCTTTGTCGGCGACGGGATCAACGACGCCCCGGCGCTGGCGCATGCCGATGTGGGCATCGCCATCGGAACCGGCACCGATGTGGCCATCGAATCTGCGGATGTCGTCCTGATGTCGGGCGATTTGCGCGGCGTGGTGAACGCCTTCGAAGTATCGCGGCGGACCATGCGCAACATCCGGCAGAACCTGTTCTGGGCCTTTGCCTACAACGTGGCACTTATTCCGGTCGCTGCCGGGGTGCTCTATCCGGCCTTTGGGTTGCTCCTGTCACCAATCCTTGCGGCGGGTGCGATGGCGTTGTCCTCGGTGTTTGTCCTGACCAATGCCCTGCGGCTGCGGCGCATCGCGCCTGCGATGGACGAGCAGCGCGCAATCCCGGCAGAGATGGCAGCCGCCACTCCTGCTCCAGCAGAATAACGGAGGTCCGACATGAACATCGGAGACGTTGCCCGACAATCGGGTGTGCCCGCCAAGACGATCCGCTACTACGAGGACATCGGTCTGATCCGCCCGAACCGTAGCGAGAACGGCTATCGCGCGTTCACCGAGAACCACGTTCACAAGCTGGCGTTTCTGGGTCGCGCACGGGCCTTGGGGTTCACCATCGAAGATTGCAGGACGCTCCTGTCGCTCTACGAGGATGAAAACCGCGAAAGCATGCAAGTGAAGGCGGTTGCGGAAGACCATCTGCGCCAGATCGAGGAAAAGATCGCGAAACTGCAATCCATGCGCGCGACGCTCGCCGAACTGGTGGAAAAATGTGCCGGGGATCACCGGCCCGACTGCCCCATCATCGAGGATCTGTCGCCGGAGCGGTTGGCCAAGTGACAGGCAAGAAGGGGCTGTACCTCAGAACCAGATCGCGCGGACCGGCATCCAGATACCCATGAAGATCATCATCAGGTTTTCCGTCAGCGAAATGAACCCCAGCGGGACGGAACTGTCACCGCCGACGCAGGCGCATTTCAGCTCTCTCTTGTCGACATAAACAGCCTTGAACACGCTGACAGCGCCTACCGTGCCGATAAACAGGGCGACAGGCGCCGAGAGCCACAGCAGCGCGCCGGCAGTCATCAGGACACCTGCCAACGCTTCGCCGAACGGGTAGACCTTGCCGTATCGCACCCATTTGCGCGCCAGCAGATCGTAGTTGAGGAACATCGTCGAAAACCCTTCGACATCCTGCAATTTCTGGATCGCGAGAATGGTCATGGACAGCGAAATGAACCATTCGAACCCCCGCAAGGTAAGGACCGACCCGTACTGGTGCCAAGACAGGCCCAATGCCAACAGCGCGGCAACGGAAAAGATCGCGATGACCGGCTGGTAGGTCGTGTCGCTTTGCTCTTCCTCGGGTGGGTCAATGTCGAAAAACACCCTGAGATCATCGTAACCGCCGATCCGTTCGTCCCCGATGAAAGTCTGCGGCGTCGTCTCGACCCCGTGCTTCTCCATGAAAGCATCGGTGTCTTCACGGGTGTCAAGCGGATGGTCTTCCACCTCGAAGCCTTGCCGCTCCAGCAGGTCTTTCGATTTCAGACCGTAGGGGCAGACATGGCCCGGCATGACCATGCGATAAAGCTGCGCGGATTTACTGTCTGTGTCGCGGGGCATGTCCTTTCCTCCTTATCCGCTGCACGTAAGTTGACCACGGAACCCGGCTTCGTAGTCGGTTCCCGCGCTGACGATCAGATCGGTCAGGTCACCGTTCGTCTCTGCGATCTCGGCCGACAGCGGGCCTTCAGAAAATGCATTTTCGCCCTGCGCATTCAGGCGCACCAGATCACCGCTGATCTTCATTGCGGCTGCAGACCCTTCGCCGGTTTCACCAGTCACCAGTACAGCCGGACTGTCCGAGGTGTAAGCAAAGCGGCAATTTCCGCCATTCGGGAACACCGCAGCGATTTCGTCTTCCGTCAGAAACTCAGGATCGACCTTCGACACGACCTCCGTTTGAAGCGCCTGTTGCGCATCCACAACCTGCGCCGGCGTTTCGCTTCGCGTGGCCGATGCTTCGCCGTTTGCTCCAATGTCAGCAATAAGGTAGCGCATTTCGGCGATTTCCTTGTCCTGCGCATAGATAATGTCGTCTGCGAGCCCCCGGACGCGCGGGTCGGTGATCTCGGCACGAGTCGACGTCATGATGGCGATCGAGTGGTGCGGGATCATGGCGCGCATGTAGGACCTGTCCTGCACCGTGAATTGCCCGCGAACCAGCCAGAGGCTCGCCGCGAAAAGGACTATTGCGCCAACGAAAATCGCGATGTTGGCTTTGGTGTTCTGATACATGGACAACATGTACGCCAACATGATCACGGCCATGGTCGCCCCCATCAGGATGGCCATGTAAAGGCGTGTCTCCGAAAAGAAGATATGGCCCCAAAGATAGGTGTTCAGGTACATCAGAACGAACATGACCACGGTCGATGTTCCGATCATCATAAAGAATCGTGAGTAGTGCATTTCCAGTCACCTCCTTGCAGTTCTCTGTAAAATAACAACATTCCAGCGCTGGAGAGTTCCAAAAGCACGAATTTTCGTAGTTTCAAGGCAACAAAGGCGCGTCGTTTGCCCCGGTTCACGGCTTCTTTTCTTTGCCCCTGACGCGCACTGAATTTTCATGGGTCCGAGGAGATCGCGCCATGCAGAATTTCACGAGACGAGAATTGATTTGTGCCGGAGCGATGGGTTGCTTTCTGCCCACAACTGCCTGGGCCCACAAAGTCAAATTGCCCGAACGGTTCGAACCACAATTGGTAAACACCCGTCGTGGTGACTGGGTTAAAGGCGATGTCCACGTCGTTCCCGACGATTTTTTCCTTTATTTCATGCTCGA
Organism: Roseivivax sp. THAF30; assembly: GCF_009363575.1. Classification (NCBI taxonomy): domain Bacteria; kingdom Pseudomonadati; phylum Pseudomonadota; class Alphaproteobacteria; order Rhodobacterales; family Roseobacteraceae; genus Roseivivax; species Roseivivax sp. THAF30. Next base: position 1,799,262 of record NZ_CP045389.1, read on the forward strand.
GGACGGGATGGCGATCCGCTACGGGGTCGGGGTAGGGCGCAAAGGTTTGTACGAACCCGGAGAGTTCACGGTAGCGCGCAAGGCCAAATGGCCATGGTGGCGGCCAACGAACGCCATGATCCGGCGCGAGCCACGCAAATACGCAAAGTACAAGGATGGACTGAAAGGCGGGCCAAACAACCCGCTCGGGGCCCGCGCGCTCTATCTCTACGATGCCGAGGGACGCGATACCTATCTTCGCATTCATGGAACGAACGCCCCGGAGACAATTGGGTCTGCCGTGTCGAATGGATGCGCGCGGTTGACGAATGAACATGTGAAGGATCTGTACGAACGCGTTGAAATCGGCGCCCGCGTCTTCCTGTATCCCAAAGTGACAACGGCGTGAGGAGTGTTCTGTCGCCTTGAAGTTCCTCTTCCGGAAATGGCACAAGTGCGGCAGCTGGCGAAAGCCAGTCTATCATTCATGAGGTGACGGAATTGTCTTTGAGCCGGAGGTCTTTCCTTGGCGGGATGACCGTTGCGCTGGCTGGTACCCGCTTGCCAGCAGCGACACACGAGTTGATCCTCGCGCCCCAATCGATCAAGGCGCACCTTGCTGGGTACGACGTGTCGATGTTGGGCTTCAACGGTGGTCTGCCGGGCCCAGAAGTCAGAATGCGACAAGGACAAACCGCCCGCATTACCCTCGATAACCGATTGGAGGAGGGCGCTCTCGTTCACTGGCATGGGTTGCGGGTTCCAAATCGGATGGATGGTGTCAACGTCCTCACTCAGGATGTGGTCATTCCGGGCGACTCGTATCGTTATCAATTCGGCGTCCCGGATGCCGGCACGTATTGGTATCACTCGCATTACCTGTCTTACGATCAGGTCAGCCGCGGTCTTTTCGGCGCCTTCATCGTCGAGGAGCAAAATGCGCCGGCTGTCGACCATGACATCGTTGTTCAGTTCTTCGATGTCTTGTTGGATCAGTCCGGACAGTACGACGAAGGGTTCAACCCGGCTCATTTCGCGACCGAGGGCCGTATCGGCAATACGGTCACGGCGCTTGTTTCCAATGGAACCAGCAAGAATGTGAGACAAGGCGACCGTCTGCGACTGCGTCTCATAAATCCCTCTATCGACAGGGTGTACCGTGTCGGCCTGGATGGTTTGATAGGCAAGATCGTTGCACTGGATGGCATGCCTCTGGCGCATCCTCGGACGCTCGAACCGATCCTTCTCGCTCCGGGGCAAAGATGCGATGTGATTGGTGATGCGACCGGGCCTATTAGATTCGACGACAGCTTTGGAGAGCAGACGTTGAGCCTTGGCGAAATCGCTGTTTCCGGTTCCCGTGAGCCCGCGAAAGCGCCCATCACCGCATTGCCCGCCAACCGAATGCCCGCCCCGAAAGACCCCGGCCAAACCGCGGAGCTGGTGCTCCAGGGAGGTGCGGGAAGCGCGTCCCACAACGGCACAGGGACATGGGCGCTCAATGACGTATCCGGCCTGCCTCGAAGGCCTTTCCTATCCGCCGCGCAGGGGACGACCGCGCGCATTTCGATCCGCAACGAAACCGGGTTCCCACACGTCATGCATCTGCATGGCCACCATTTCTGGGAACTCGATGCGGCGGGTGAAGCCGGTCCATACCGGGACTCGACCTATTTGGAGATCGGCGGGACGCGGGAAATTCTCGTCGTCCTGGACAATCCGGGATCGTGGATGCTGCATTGCCACATGTTGAGCCACCAAGCCGACGGTATGGCAACGTGGATCAGAGTCGGCTGAGGGTCGAGCCGGATACATACTGTTACAAATCTCTGAATGATAACAGGCCTTCTGCCGTTTACGTAGCCAGAGAAGCGAGAAACAGGTCCATCGATTGCCAATGGGAGCGTTCATTGACCCTGACACCAAAATCTCTGGGTATGCTTGCGGCGGCAGGATCAGCTGCCTTGCTGCTTGGGGCCCTCGTTTTCCAGGCTCTTGGCTACGCGCCGTGCGCAATGTGCATCTGGCAACGCTACCCACACGCAATCGCCATTGGAATGGGCGCTATGTTGCTCTTTGCTCTGCCGATCCTGCCAATCCTGATAATCGGTGCCCTGTCGGCACTCAGCACATCCGCGTTGGGAGTGTTTCATACCGGTGTCGAGCGCGGCTGGTGGGAGGGACCGACTTCTTGCACAGGATCCGGCCTCGATATCTCCCAAATGTCGGTATCGGAATTACTGCCCTCTGCCAGCTCAAGTGCTTCGACTCTTGTTCTGTGCGATGAGGTTGTCTGGGAATTACTGACGTTGTCCATGGCCAGTTGGAACGCAATCCTAAGCGGTGTCCTTGCTTGCCTTTGGTTGGTCGCAATCGCAAAAAGTCTTAAGGTTCGATGGCGTGGGGTCGCGGACGTTTTTTGAATCGCCTCACACTCAATAAAAACAGAAGGCTCCGCTTCATGGTTACAAGACGACACTTCCTTGCACTCTCCGGTTCGCTGTTTTCAGCGTCTCTGAGTTTCCCTGTGTTCGCAAAGACCTGGCCGACGAAAGCCGAAAAAGCGGCGTGGGATGCGCAGGTCACGCCCGCCAACTATGACCCAGCAACAACCAACCCATGGGGGCTGCATCCCAGGCTGCTGCCGCAACGCGTGTTGGCGAATGAAGGTTTGCGCCCGGGTGACATTCACGTCGATGCGATCGCGCGCTATCTGTACCATATCGAGGAAGGTGGCACTGCGATGCGCTACGGGGTCGCGATTGCCAAGGGCGATCTCTACGAGCCCGGCACCTACACGATCCGCCGAAAGGTCGAATGGCCGCACTGGACGCCAACGCAGTCAATGATCGAACGCGATCCGGAGGCTTACGAGCGGTTTGCCGACGGTATGGAGCCCGGCCCCAACAATGCCTTGGGCAGCAGGGCTTTGTATCTATTCGTCGGAGAGCGGGATACGTACCTTCGAATTCACGGAACGCCGAGCCCTCGCAGCATTGGCGGCCGGGCCAGTTCGGGATGCGTGCGCATGGTGATGGCCCACATCAATGATCTCTATCCGAATGTCGCTGTCGGATCGACGGCGTTCCTTTACTCGGCCGAAGACAGCGTTACCGCTCGAAGCTAACCTATTGCATCTTTGGCTCACACGCCGAGGACTGCGTCGTGCAGGGACATCTTCCAATGAATTGTTGGACGAACACTCACGGCTGTGTCGCAAGTGAACTATCGAACTGTGCGATCGCTACGGATTTGTCGTCCTCATCGTTCTCGAACAGCTTTGTGGTTCGCACGCCCGGCAACTTGCCAAAATCCGCCATCAGGCGCTTTGGAAAAAATGTGCGTCCGATGGATTCAAATCCTGGTAATTGTCTGAGTACCGCGGAGGTACTGGCACTACAAAAACCGGAAGCGGCTGGGCCGCTGGCAATTGCAAGCCGCAAGGCCTGCTCCGCGACTTCGGGGGACACATCGATCTCTTGTATGACGACGTGGTAGGTCTCCCGTGCATGAGCCCGTGCGTAAAAATCGGCCACTTGTGGAGTAATGCCATAAAGCACATCTCCCCGTTCCGGTACCGCGCTCAGCCGGACCGTTCCTGCCGGATCGAAGATAACGCGCTGCGACCCATTGATCATGACGCTGCTATGCGCACCCGCCCCGGATCTGTTGCTGATCATGGTGTACAGCGTCAGCGCAGCCGGTCCGTCGTGACGGTAGGATGCACTACTGATGACTTCGGCTGAAGCATCAGGGCGCATGTCGTTTCCTGCACCGCACCCCGCCAAAATCACCACGGTTAGAACTGAGAAAATGCGATTGGAAAAGCGCACCTTGCAGCCTCCTGCCATGAGTTGAATGACTGAATTTTCGGGATATTCAGGGCCTCTAGCAATCTCGACATCAACTCTTCCGGATTTCACCTCTACCGAAACATGGGTTCGGTTTCGGTTGGTATACGGATCCTCGACACATTTTTTTCTGGATATCGCATGTTTCAGATGAAGAGGAGCGTTCGCCCCGAATTGATTTGTCGCAATTTGTAACAGACCCCGCCTTTGTGACCTCGCGATACAAAACACCGGCTCGCGTGGCATTCCGCATCTGCAGGTGCCCCCCATATGCTGGGTATCGCAACACTGACACGAGGTGATCGAAATGAAACGCAACACTTTACTCGCTGCAATGACCCTGGCTGCAACCGCCCTTGGCGGTGCCGCATTCGCGGACGCCAACCACGGGCGTGGGGGACAATTTGGCGCCCAGAGCGGACCAGGCATGATGCAGAACGGTGGTCCCGGTATGATGGGGAACATGGGCGGAATGATGGACATGATGAAGCGCATGCACGGAAACATGATGGGCGCAGGCATGATGGGCGCAGGCATGGGCAGTGGTATGATGAGCCCAGGCATGGCTGGCGGCATGATGCAAATGTTCGACACTGATGGAGACGGCACAACGACGCCGGAAGAAATGCGCACGCTGCTGGAGGCCAAGCTTTCCGAGTTTGACAGCGACGGGGATGGAAGCCTCTCGATTACTGAATTTGAAGCTCTCCACAGCGCGATGATCCGCGAAATGATGGTGGATCGCTTCCAACACCTCGATGCCGATGGCGACGGCGCGGTGACGCCGGAAGAGATGGCCGCTCCTGCCGATAGGATGGAGCGGATGCAGATGATGCGGTCGAATATGGCAGATGCGCCTGCGCGGCCTGGCAACGGTCAGGGCATGGGCAACGGCTCCATGATGCAGGACAACTGAGCCAATGGGTGCCGGTTTTTTTCCGGCACCCGTCCTCACAACCCCAAAACCATTCGCGGTCGGGACATTGAACCGAACCGCGACCTGAACCGTTTAGCCTCGGTATGCCAACAAATAGAGACACGGAAAGGAAAATTCCCATGGCCTATACCTATGATCGCGTCCTGAAAGACACCAAAATCGATGACGCAGAGATGCGTGTTCGGGATGCTTTGGCAGACAAGGGCTTCGGCGTTCTGACTGAGATTGACGTCAAAGCGACGATGAAAAAGAAACTTGATGCGGACATGCCGCCTTACCGCATCTTGGGGGCCTGTAATCCGGGCATGGCGCACAAAGCCATCGAGATAGAGCCTCGCATCGGTGCGATGCTTCCCTGCAATGTTATCCTGCGGCAACTGGACGGCGACACCGAGGTCAGCGCGGTCGATCCTGTCGCTTCGATGCAGGCGGTGCAGAACCAAGACCTGGACGCGGTCGCCGGCGAAGTCCGCGATCTCCTTCGGGACGCCCTCGACACCGCGTGATGGCGGGATGGGCGTTGGATGCCCTGTCGCAGATCGAGCGCCTTTAGCGGTGCTCGATCAATGCCATCTAATCCCCACGTAAATTCCTGATGAGGAACTCAACCAGTGCTGCCAGCGGGATTGCCATTTCCGGATATTGGAACCGACCTCTTCTCCTTCGACATCGGGGGGGTCACATTCGCACTCCGCTGGTACGCGCTAGCCTATATCTTCGGTATCCTGATTGGCTGGCGCATTTGTTCGAGTGCCATAAGCCGTCCCGCGCTCTGGACGTCAGCTGGACCGCCGCTTGACCGAACGCAGATCGAAGATCTTCTGACGTGGATCATCATCGGCGTGATTGCTGGTGGTCGCCTGGGCTTTGTACTGTTCTACCAGCCCGCATATTATCTCGCCAATCCCTTGGAAATTCTGATGGTCTGGCAAGGCGGCATGTCTTTCCACGGGGGGTTCGCGGGAGTTGTCATCGCGGCCTTGCTGTTCTGCCTTAGACAGAACGCGTCATTGCTCAGCACTGGCGACTTGCTGGCTTTGGCAACACCACCAGGCTTGTTTCTTGGAAGGCTGGCGAACTTCACCAACAATGAGTTGTGGGGGCGTCCAACGGACGTTCCCTGGGCGGTGATCTTTCCCGGCGAAGTCGCGCAGGCCTGCCCAGGGGTTAGCGGCCTCTGCGCCCGACACCCGTCCCAGCTGTACGAGGCGGTATTGGAGGGGCTCATTCTTGGAATACTGCTCATTTATCTCGCTTGGGGCCGGGGCTGGCTGAAAATGCCCGGTGCCTTGGCTGGCGTGTTTCTGACCGGCTATGGTCTTGCCCGAAATTTCGTCGAGATGTTCCGGCAACCGGACCAGCAGTTCGTGACGGAAGATAACCCAATTGGCCATGCGCTCCACTTTGGTGAGTGGGGTTTGACCATGGGCCAGTTGCTCTCCATGCCAATGGTGCTGGTCGGGCTGGCGTTGATCGTGTTCGCCCGGCGGGAACGGGGCCGGACAGCGCCACCCCGCAGAGCCGCAATGTAATCGCCGTACTGATCTCTCTTGACCCTCCTGTGGATGGAAGCCCCAAGCAAGAGAAGCATTCTCGGAAAGGACCGCAAAATGAGCACCCCCGACAGTTCTGAAACCACAGCAGCTTCCTCGGTATTCGTTTGCCCCATGCACCCTGAGGTGCGGCAGTTTGAGCCCGGCAAATGTCCGAAATGCGGGATGCACCTCGTGCCGGAATCGGAGCTCGAGGTCCATTCAGCACATGATCATCAAGAACACCACGCGGGTGCCACGCCGGCCGATGGCCGATATGATCTGGTTCCTACAGGACATGATGGTCCCATTTTCACCTGCCCGATGCACCCTCAGGTGCGGCAGCCTGATCCGGGCGCGTGTCCGATCTGTGGTATGGGATTGGAACTGGAATCCGGTGTGCCGGGCGATGAAGGTCCAAATCCCGAACTGGTGGATTTCACACGGCGGTTCTGGGTCGGCACAGTCCTGACGATCCCGCTCCTTGTCCTCACGATGGGGCCATTCGTCGGTTTCCCCGCAGTCCGGACTTTTTTTGGCGAAAGCACCACACAATGGATCGAATTAATCCTGGCAACGCCAGTGGTCTTGTGGTGCGGCTGGCCGTTTCTGGAACGCGGATGGATTTCGTTCCGCACATTGAACCTCAACATGTTCTCCCTGATCGGCATGGGCGTTCTTGCCGCCTGGCTCTTCAGCGTCGTTGCCGTTCTCGCACCGGACATATTCCCGGATGGGTTCCGAGACTCCGAAGGCCATGTCGGCGTCTATTTCGAGGCGGCGGCGGTGATCGTGACGCTGGTGCTGCTCGGCCAGGTGATGGAACTACGCGCCCGCGAGGGGACCGGCAAGGCGATCCGCGCGCTTCTCGACATGGCGGCAAAGACCGCGCGGGTCATCCGGGACGACGGATCCGAGGAGGAAATCCCGCTGGAGGACGTGCAAGTCGGGGACCGGCTGCGCGTGCGGCCCGGTGACAAGGTGCCGGTCGATGGCGTGGTTCTGGACGGCCGGTCCTCGGTCGACGAAAGCATGATCTCCGGTGAACCCGTGCCGGTCGAGAAGACCGAGGGCGACCCGCTGACCGGCGCGACGATCAATGGCACCGGCAGTCTGGTGATGGAGGCGACGCGTGTCGGGTCCGACACGATGCTGGCTCAAATTGTCGAGATGGTGTCGAACGCGCAGCGCTCGCGCGCCCCGATCCAGAAATACGCCGACAAGGTGGCGGGATATTTCGTTCCGGCCGTCATCGGTATCGCGGTCCTGTCCTTCATCGCCTGGGCGATCTGGGGGCCCGCGCCTGCGCTTTCCTACGCATTGATTTCGGCGGTGGCGGTTCTGATCATCGCCTGTCCTTGTGCGCTTGGCCTGGCGACACCGATGTCGATCATGACAGCGACAGGACGGGGCGCTCAGGCAGGGGTGCTGATCAAGAACGCCGAGGCGCTGGAGCGGTTCGAGAAAGTCGATACCCTGATCGTCGACAAGACCGGCACGTTGACCGAAGGCAAGCCGCGGCTTGTCGACGTACTCCCGCAACCCGGCCACGACGAAGCCGAGGTCTTGCGTCTCGCCGCATCGCTTGAGCGCGGATCGGAGCACCCCTTGGCCGAAGCGATCGTCAGGGGTGCGGAGGAGCGAGATGTCAAAATGGACGAGGCACGGGACTTCGAGGCGGTCACTGGCAAGGGCGTCAAGGGGGTCGTTGACGGCAAAGCGGTCGCGCTCGGCAATTTGGCGATGATCCGCGAATTGGGGCTCGAGGCGGGCGCGTTGACCGCCAAGGCCAATGCCCGCCGCGACGAAGGCGAGACGGTCATGTTCGTTGTGCTGGATGGCGAGATCGCCGGTCTAGTTGCTGTCGCCGACCCAGTGAAGGAGACCACGCCAGAAGCCATCGAGGATCTGCATGAACTGGGGTTCCGCGTCATCATGGCGACCGGCGACAACGAACGCACGGCCAAGGCCATCGGCACGCGGCTCGGAATCGATGAGATCCGGGCCGACGTACTGCCGGAGGACAAGGCGCGGATCATCCTTGAGTTGCAAGAGGCGGGCCACAAGGTCGCCATGGCCGGGGATGGCGTCAACGACGCCCCCGCGCTCGCGCAGGCCGATGTCGGCATCGCCATGGGCACCGGCGCCGATGTGGCCATCGAAAGCGCGGGCGTCACGCTGGTCAAGGGCAACCTTGATGGTATCGTGCGTGCGCGGCGGCTCGCCCGGGCCACGATGCGCAACATCCGCCAGAACCTGTTCTTCGCGCTGATCTACAACGCCTCCGGCGTGCCGGTCGCGGCGGGAGTTCTGTTTCCCTTCTTTGGCATCCTCATCAGTCCGATGTTTGCTGCCTTCGCCATGAGCGCGTCGTCAATCTCGGTGGTGCTCAATTCGCTGCGCCTTCGCGGCGTTCGTATCTAGAAGCGCGCAACAGCGTTCGGACGAACCAAAATTAAAAGGGGGCCATTTATGCAGAGCGAAAAAGAAACGTACCGCGAAAATTCCATCAGTCTGGGCGGAGCCGTTGCGATGGGGACAGGCGTGATGATCGGCGCTGGAATCTTTGCGTTGACGGGGCAAATCGCGCAGCTCGCCGGCCCGCTTTTCCCGCTTGCATTCATCGCCGGCGCGGTCGTCACAAGCTTCAGCGCCTACAGCTACATCAGGATGTCGAACAAATGGCCGTCCTCGGGTGGCATCGCCATGATCCTGCAGAAATGCTATGGCCCCGGAGCCATCGCGGGCGGGGCCGCACTGCTGATGGCGCTCAGCATGGTGATCGCGGAAAGCCTCGTCGCCCGGACCTTCGCCACCTATGTCTTGCGCCCTTTCGATATCGAAGGTGGCCCATTGGTCCCCGCTCTGGCCGTGGCCGTAATCGTTTTCGCCTTTCTGGTGAACATGGCCGGAAACCGCTCGGTCGGGCTGTTTTCATTGATTATGGCAGCAATCAAGATCGGTGGCATAGCTCTGTTCGGCATCGCTGCTTTGTGGTCTAGTGGTTTTGCGTTCGCTGCGGCTTCCGAGACGCCTCAATCCTATGGCATCACGGGTTTCATAGCATCCACGGCGCTGGCTATCCTCGCCTTCAAAGGGTTCACGACGATCACCAACAGCGGGGCCGAGATCACCGAACCAAACCGCAACGTTGGCCGAGCGATCATGTTCTCGATCGGGATCTGCGTCGTCGCCTACCTGTTGGTCGCCTTCGGGGTTGGTTCGAGTCTGACGATCGAGGAGATCATCTCAGCGCGTGACTATTCTCTTGCACAAGCGGCGCAGCCCGCCCTTGGACAAACCGGCTTCATATTGACGGTGATCCTGGCCGCTGTCGCAACCGCATCGGGCGTTCTGGCCAGCGTCTTCGCGGTGTCGCGTATGCTGGCGATGCTGACCGACATGGAAATGATCCCGCACAGCCATTTCGGTATGTCCGGCCCTATCCAACGCCACACACTGGTCTATACCGTTGTCATCGCCGCGACGTTGGCCGTGCTTTTCGATCTTGGCCGGATCGCATCCCTCGGTGCTTTCTTCTACCTTGTCATGGACATGATCATACATTGGGGCGTGTTCCACTATCGTCGAGCAGACGTCGGCGCCTCAGGTATCGTGCTTTTGACTGCCCTGGCGCTCGATGTAGTTGTACTGGCAGCTTTCACCGTGATGAAGCTTCAAAGCGACCCGATGATTGTTCTCTACGCGGCTGCTGGGATGATCGCTGTGTTCGCCTTCCAGCGCGTTTACTTGTCGCAATGGGTGGCACCGCAAGTCGCCCCCGCCCACGCCCACGGTGATTAGCCTGCCATCACCTGGCCTGAAGAGATGCGATGCCTTGTGCGCCGATCGTGATCAGCCCGACCGACAAGGCAAACGCAGCCAGGGCAAGCAGCATCACGCTTGTGTTCATGGGCAAGCGACGAACAATCGGTCCAAGAAATTCCGACCGCCCGAGAGCCGAAACGTAGAGCGGCAACGCGCTTATCATGGTCGCATAGAGGTAAACGCCGGAGATGTTCTCGAAAAACGCTGAGCGCGCAAGAGTCGGGGACACAACCGCCAAGGCGGTTGAACGATTGCCGCCGAATGACCCGAACCAGTCGGCAGATAGAACGTATATAAGCGCGTGTAGACCTGGAAAGAGAAGGGCTCTGAGCAACACATCGACCAGCACGAAAAACGCCGTGTCTCTTGAGCCCGCCTTTGGTTGCTTTGTCATAGCGAAAAGGAAAAAACTGACATAGTTGACGGCAAAAACCACGGGCAAACCGTTGGTCGCAACCTGCCTTAGAAAGCGCATGAGTGCCGGTCCGCCGGCAGCAAGAGCCGGAGCAAAGCCCGGAGCCAGTAAGACGTAGAACAACAGGACCGGCAGTAATGCAGCGAAGCTGAACAGCAGGACATTTCTAACAAACTGAGCCGCGGGCATACTGATAGAGAAAAATCTATCCATTGAAATAGCCTGCCATGTGGGCACCACTAGGTCGATGATACGTTATCGATCCCTCCCAAGCGGACGGAAGCGACAAGCCGGTTGCGGGCATTCCCAGAGATCGCTTACTCGGCCCGTTTGACGCAAATCGGGTTTCCCTCGATCGTCCTGAGCGGCAATCGCGTTGTTTCAACCGGACTCGCGTGCATGTACCAGTAGCAGTTGTCCTCGGGCCGCAGATAGGCGGTCGCGAGGTCTTGGTTCGGTGCTGCCAGTTCCAGGATATTTTCCGGTAACGGCGGGCGTGACGACGCGTTTTGTGAATTCGAGAAAGACTCCGAGCAAGCCCCAAGGGCCAAGACGGTTGTGAGAAGAAGTGCGCTTCGTGTGTACATAAATTGATGATCCTTCTGGCTGGTTTGTTTTGGCCGCTCTGGTATCGGCTTCCCTCTTTCACAGGTTTGCGAACCATCTTGATTAGACAGTCCCTCCGTCAAATCGCTAACGCTCAGCAATGTGTGGCCCAGCGAGGATGGCTTTCGTCGATCACCAGAGCATGGCTGTGCCTGCGATGCCCCTTCAAGTGCGGATGATCAAGTGGCAGGTTGTCGTGCGTGTGTTCAAGCTCCACGGGATCGCTCGCTGGCCAGAGTTTCAGAGCGGCGAGCATGCCAGTGGCCGCGAGAAGCGCCAGACCGATCAGCGCAGGAACGACACCGTAGACCGTCAGCAGCCAGCCCGACAGTGGATAGGTCGCCAGCCAGCAAGCGTGCGACAGCGCGAATTGCGCCGCAAACAGAGCGGGGCGATCCCCGGCATGGGCGGACCGGCGCAGTAACCGGCCAGACGGGGTGAGAACGGCGGAATATCCCAGACCTACCAGCAGCCAGGCCCCCAATAGGATGAACCAACCAAGGCCGGCGGTCAGGACTGTTCCCCCCGACCCCAACAATGTCGCCACCATCAGGGCAGCACCGCCGAACATTACGGGCCGGTCTGGCAGCGCATCCAGTACGCGCGGAAGGAGCAGTGCGGCCGTCATGGAGCCAGCGCCGAAGGCGAACATCGTCCAGGCCAGCGCGCTTTCCGACAGGCCGAGCGATCCGCGTACCAAAACGACGGTATTGACCAGAACCATTGCCCCGGCCGCCGCTGCCGCAAGGTTCAGCGCCAGCAACCCGCGCAGGCGGGGCGTGGCCAGATAGATGCGGATACCGCGTGTCGTCCGATCATAGATGCCGCGCGGCTCGGACGATTTCGGGTTTGGCAGGAGGACAGAGACCACGAGCAGCGCCGAGCCGGCGAAACCCGCAACCGTGCCAACGAAGAGCGAATTGTAGGACATCACCGAGAGCAGAAGGGCCGCTAGCGTTGGGCTGACGATGTTTTCCAGATCGTAGGCCAGCCGCGACAGCGACAATGCACGGGTATAGCGCGCCTCTTCGGGCAGAACGTCCGGGATCGTCGCCTGAAAGGTCGGCGTGAAGGCGGCGGAGGCCGATTGCAGTAGGAAGATCAGAACATAGACCTGCCAGACCTCAGTCACGAAAGGCAGTGCCAGCGCAACGCCTGCGCGCACGAGATCGAGCGTCACCAGAAGCGCGCGGCGCGGCAGGCGGTCCGCGAAGGCCCCGGCAATGGGAGCGATGCCCACATAGGCCACCATCTTGATGGTGAATACCGTGCCCAACACCAGCGCCGCCCCGTCCCCTGAAAGGTCGAAGGCAAGCAGGCCGAGTGCGACCGTCGCGAGGCCGGTTCCCAGAAGCGCCACGACCTGCGCCAGAAACAGATGGCGGTAAGTGCGGTCGGAGAGGATGTCGAGCATGGCGGACCTCAGAGGTAACGCGCGATCGTTCGCAGCTCGGCACGATCTGTCTCCGAGCCTTCGGCGTCGAGGCAATTGTCCATGTGGTCGTGGATCAGCGCCCGCTTGGCATTCGTGATCGCCTTTTCGACCGCCTGCATCTGTTGTGCGATCTCAAGGCACGGCTTGCCCGCCTCGATCATCTCGATCACGGCGCGCAGGTGGCCGTCAGCGCGTTTCAGCCGTGTGACGAGAGCAGGATGACTTGCATGGACATGGTGAGTTGTCATAATAACGGCTTATCCTCCCCAGGGGGATAGAACAAGATGGCGCCGCGACGCGCCACGCGAGAAACGAGCGAGCAGGCAGATTTGATGACAACCTTACGGACAATCGGAAAGGCCACGTTCGCGACGCTTCTCTGCGCGGCCGTGCTTGTCTGGTCGGTTATGCCTACAACCTCGCACGCGCCTGCGATCCTTGACGTGCTTCAGGAGCACGCGGAGATGCTCGCCGAGCACGGGCACTCGCATGGTCTGGAAGAAGATTTGGCGTGGGCTATGCATGGACACAGCCACGACAGCATTGACCACGATCATAGCCAGGCGGTCGTGCCTGGTCCCGATCTGTCGTCGCAGCCGCTCGACATCTACGCAGCCGCTTGGCACCTGAGTTCAGCCACCTCGAACCCTTTACGGATATATCTGATCGAACGACCTCCGCGCGTCTGATCGACCGCGCGCCATTGGCGCGCTGCGACGATTATCAGATACACATACGGAGTTCGATCGATGACTACAGTCCATCGGGGCTGGGCCGATCCCGGCATACGCCGGATCGCAATCCTGTCCTCAATTACGCTGGCGGCACTCGTCCTGAGTGCAGGCCATGCGCTCGCCCACAATGTTACCGAAGGCGACGCAGGCTACATCCAGGAAATCTGGGGGGTGAACATCATGCCCTTCATGTATCTTGGCGCCAAACACATGGTGACGGGCTACGACCACATCCTGTTCCTGCTCGGCGTCGTCTTCTTCCTTTACAAGATGAAGGATGTCGGCATCTACGTCAGCCTCTTCGCCCTCGGTCACTCGACCACAATGCTCGCGGGCGTCTGGTTTGGCTGGGGCATCAATGCCTACATTATCGACGCCATCATCGGCCTCTCGGTCGTCTACAAGGCGCTCGACAATCTCGGCGCCTACCAGCGCTGGTTCGGAGTCCAGCCGAACACCAAGGCCGCAACGCTGATCTTCGGCTTCTTTCACGGCACGGGCCTGGCCACCAAGATCCTCGACTACGAGATCGCGTCGGACGGGCTGCTGGCCAATCTTCTGGCGTTCAACTTGGGCGTCGAGCTGGGCCAATTGATAGCGCTCGCCGTGATCCTCATCGCGATGGGTTACTGGCGGAAATCCCCCAATTTCTTCCGCCAGGCCTACACCGCCAACGTCGTCATGATGTCCATGGGGTTCATCCTCATGGGCCTGCAAATCACCGGCTACTTCGTAGCTGCCTGAGAATTTAGGAGACCCAAATGTTCAACGCAGAAAAACCAAGCCTCGATGAACTGCCGAGTTCCGCGCAGCTTATCCGCTCCACCGCCATCGCTGCGGCCAGTGCGGTTGCGATCCTTGTGACCGTCGTGCTTCCCGCCGAATACAACATCGACCCGACAGGGATCGGCGGCGTTCTCGGACTTGCCGAAATGGGTGAAATCAAAACCCAGCTGGCAGAGGAAGCCGAGGCTGACAGGCTGATGGAGCTCGAAGCGCAGGAAGAGTCCAGCCTGTTGAACGATATCTTCGGGCTCTTCGTCGGCGCTGCACACGCGCAGGAAGCCGAAGTCTGGCGCGACGAAACCACCTTCACGCTGGCACCCGGCGACTCGGCTGAGTGGAAGCTGGTCATGGAAGATGGCCAAACGGCGGAATACCGGATGCTGGTCGAAGGCGGTCGGGTGAATTTCGACCTTCACGGTCATGGCGGCGGCAAGTCGGTGACCTATGAAAAGGGCCGCGGATCGACGGGCGAAGAAGGCGAGATCGTTGCTGCATTCGAGGGCGAGCACGGCTGGTTCTGGCGTAATCGCGATAGTTCAGATGTCACCGTGACCGTGCAGGTGCGCGGCGAATACGCCGAGTTCAAGGACGCCAGTTGACAACTTGATAACGGAGCCCATTAAGGGTTCCGTTATCTTCCCTTCAACCAGGGAAGGACCCTACAATGATTAGAAAACTGGCACTTGCGGAGGCCACGTAGGCGGCTCCTCGCAGCCGCTAGAAACGCCATAGATCATCTTACCCGCACGCCCTAACCCTTGTGGATAATTATCAACATAAACTTCATTACCCGCAGCCAATAAACTTGACATAAGATCGAATCCGCTTGGTTTGGGCTTAGACTATCTTTCCATCCAATTGGCTTGAAGCCAGCAAATTTCGCAAAAATGCATTGGAAGCCTCAAACTTTGTCTTAACGATGGAGGATGGGCTCAACTCCGTCGCAACTTCAGGCGGGTAGGGGGTGCCTATGTGCGATCCGTGTGCAATGCGGTTCGCCAAGAGACTTTCGATTTCACAGATACTTAGCCCTGATCAGTATCCAGTGGCTTCGATGGGTCTGCTTTCTTGCGGTTCGCCTTTGAGCCCGTCTTGCGCGCTGCGGCGAACCCGCGGTCCGTGGCCATGAAGCGGTCGAGCATGGGTGCGACGAGGCGGGCGGGCTCAAGATCCTGGCCGGTCTGGTGGCCCAGGACAGCCGCGTAGTCGCAAAGGTCGCGGTGCACATCGGCGGGAAGTTCCACGGTCAGCTTGACCGGTTTGTCGTCATGGATCGGACCAAGCTTCAGCTTCGTCATCGCACTTCTCCCAGAGGCTCGAGGATCAGGTCGCGGGTGACCATGACGCGGACGGGGAAGCCCGGGCGGATGGTCAGTGTCGGCGGGACGGCGAGCTGCTGGCGGACGATCTCGTCCCCGGTCCGTCCGATCGTGTCCTGCGCGGCCTCGCGGATGGCACGGGCGACATCGTCTTCGGTTTCTGCGCCACTTTCCAGGCCGAGGTTCAGGATCGTGGCGAGGCCAGCGGCCAGGAAGACGCGACCCCAATGGTAGTTGACCCGGTCCTGCAGGCCGGACGCGCCTGTTCCGTCAGTGCCGGGCGCGCGTTCCAGCACAATGGAGCGACCATCCGGAAGGATGAGGCGGGTCCAAACCAGAAGAATACGGCTTTGGCCAAAGGCGATGCGGCTGTCATATTCTCCCAGCAGGCGCGCGCCTTGCGGGATCAGCAGGTATCGCCCGGACGGGCTGTCGTAGACATTCGAGGTCACCTGGGCCGAGATCTGACCGGGTAGATCGGAGCGCAGGCCGGTGATCAGGGCGGCTGGGATCACCGTTCCGGCCTGCAGGATGTAGGGGCTGGGCGGCGGAACCATGCGCTGCGCACTGACGGTGTCTGTGTTTCCGGGACGGGTGAGGAACGCCTCCCGGTTTGAGACCGGATCGTTTGCCGTCGGGCTGCCCAAAGTGGAGGGGAAGAGCGCGCCGGTCGCGGGGGGCGTCGGTGTGGCCTGTGCTCCGCCGCGCGGCACGGTTTGCGCCTCGGCAAAAAGGGCGCTCAGCCGGGCGGCGTCGAGTTCCTGAAGGCGGCGTTGTTCCTCCGGATCGACTGTGGGGGCCAATGGACCGGAAAGGGGCGGTGCCGGGACCGGCTGGCCCCGATCTTGCGCCCCAAGGATGGCGCGGCCCAACTCACCGGGCAAGGGTGGGCCGAGACGCGGGACATCGGCGTAATCCCGAGGCAATGTGGACAGCCCTTCAGCCGCCTGAATGCGTTCGGTGGAAAAGAGCTCGGTCTGGCTGCCCTCCTGCCGGTTGTTCTGCAGCGCCACGATGAGGATCGCGCCAAGGCCAAGTCCGCCGATTGCGGTGGCAAGGGCGATGGCCCGGCGGGACAGGCGCATGACACGGGGCGGATCGGGCCTGAGGCGAAGCTCCTGGGCGATGTTTTCCTCGGTCCGTGGTGGCTCCGGCATGTCAGGGGCTTGTGTCATCGCTCCGCCTCCGGCTGGGGCGCGCGCGGCGGGCGCTGATCGCCATCTGTCCGTATGATCCGCACGACCTGCTGTTGTCTTTCGCCGAGACGCAGTTTCGCGGCCCCGAACAGGCGGTCCACGATCAGCACGTTGCCGAGAACGCGGGTGTTGACGATCTGGCCGCGTCCATCCGCGCCGATCACGAAGAGCGGGGGCATTTCGCCCTGGGCGATGCCGGGGGGGAAGACGAGATAGACACGCCGTCCATCGTCGAAGACGGAGACCGGCCGCCAGGGTGGGGCATCGCCCTGCAGGCCATAGCGATAGTGCCGCTCGCCCTCGGGCGGGATCGCCGGACGGCGAATTGTCGGGGTGCGGGGCGTGGATCGCACCTCTGGATAGGCCCATGCAACGCTGGGCATCCAAGTCTCCTCGTCGGCGTGCAACTCGATGTGATAGGTGCGCCGGTCGGTGTTGACGACGAGATTGGTGGAGATGTCGGGGCGGGTGGGTTTCACGAGGATATGGACGCGCTCGGTGCGACCCGCGCCGCTGGTGGTGTCGCCGATGATCCAGCGCGCGGTGTCGCCCGCCGCGATCGGGCCGGGGCCGGTCAGGCGTTCGCCAGGTTCGAGCGCAATATTCGTGATCTGCCCGGGTGCAGCATAGACCTGGTAGAGCGCGCCTTCGCTCCACGGAAAAACCTGCATGGCGTTGTAATAGCCCTGCTGGCGGGGTTCGACCCGGGCGACGGCATTGGCGGCGATGATGCGCGCTTCCGGCGTATCCGCTTCCGGATCGCCGCCACGGGAGGGCGTCCACGCTGGCGGCGTGTGAACCGGGCGGGGCGGCCCCTCGGCCGGGGGAGGTGCCGGCGGCGGAGCGAGGGCCGGAACCTGGTCGTCATAGGCGATTTCGGGTGGGCGCTGCCCCGTGCAGGCGGTCAGCGCCGTGGCCGCGAGAAGAAGAACGGGGATGGGGCGAAGTCGTCTCATTGGGCATTCTCCCTCGACCAGTTGATGGCATGGACATAGACGCCAAGCGGGTTTGACCGCAGGCGCTCCGCATCGCGCGGCGGCTGGATCACGACGGTCAGGATGGCGGTCCAGCGTTCGGTTGTGGCGAGCTGACCGTTTTCGTAGCGGCGCTCGATCCAGGCGACGCGGAAGCTTGTGTCCGAGGCGCGAATGACACTCGAGACCTCGATGGAAATCTGCGTGTCGCCGACCTGCGCGAAGGGATCGTTCACCCGGGCATGGTCATTCAGCGCGACAGCGCCGCGATCCGTGGCGAAATCGTAGGCGCGTAGCCAGTTCTGGCGCAGCACGATCGGATCGGCCGGGACCTGCCGGACATGCTCGACGAAGCGGGCAAGATGCCAGGCGATCTGCGGATCGGTCGGACGATATTCGGCGAGCGCCGGGGCGACAGCTTGGGCCGCACCGAGGTTGTCGACCTCGACCACGTAAGGAACGACGCTGCTGCGCGTCGATTGCCAGGCGAGGGCCGCGCTGAGCCCGGCGGACAGGGCGAGGCAGCCCATTGCCATGAGGCGCCAGTTGCGGGCCTGGACGCGGGCGGAGCCGATGCGCTCGTCCCAGACCTGGGCTGCCTTCTGGTAGGGGGTGACGGGCTCGGGCGTGGTGCCGTATCGGACGCTGGGTCGTCGGAACATCAGGAGGACCTTTCGGAGAGACTCACGACCGTGCCGCCACCGCCATGATCGCCGGAGCGGAGCGCATGGGCAGCCGTCGACAGGCCGTGCTGGAGCGATTGCTGGCGCTTCATCCGCCGCGCCCAGTCGGGCGGGCCATCATTCGCCGGGGCGGGCATGGTGCTCCCCGCAAATCGACCGCCTGTGGCTGCATAGGCGGTGCGGGCGCCGGTCCCAGCGCCGTCCGAGATCGCGCGCCGGAGCGGGCTGAACGCGGCGACGGCACCGGTCTTGCCGACAGCGGCTACGCCGCCAACAGACTTGCCCAGTGCCGTGCTGCGCGATGCGGCGCCAAGCTGATAGGCAGTGGCGGTTCCGCTGCCAACCGCACTGGCACCACGCAAGGCCGCGCCACCGGTGCCAAGGGCAATCCGGGTTCCTGCGACACCGGCGACTGCAGCCCCGCCCACGGCGATACCGGTGCCGACCGCGGCGCCTGCGCCAAGTTGCGGCCCGCCAGAGACGATACCATTGGCGATGCCCGGTCCGAAGATGCCAAGAGCGAGGAGCGCCAGTGCGCCAAGAACCACCGACATGGCGTCGTTGATCGTGGGTTCACCCGCGAATCCGGCGGTGAATTCGCTGAAGATGGTGGAGCCGATGCCGACGATCACGGCCAGCACCAGCACCTTGACACCGGAGGAAATGACGAGGCCCAGCACGCGTTCGGCCATGAAGGCGGTCTTGTTGAAGAGGCCGAAGGGCACGAGGATGAAGCCTGCCAGCGTGGCCAGCTTGAATTCGATCAGGGTGACGAAGAGCTGGATTGCGAGGATGAAGAACGAGAGCAGAACCACAAGCCATGCAAAGAACAGGATCCCGATCTGGATGAAGTTCTCGAAGACGGCGACGAACCCGGAGAGGTCGGCGATGGAGGCGAGGATCGGCTGCCCGGCCTCAAGCCCGACCTGCGCGATGCGCCCGGGCTGCAGCAGCTCGCTGGCGGAGATCGTGCCGCCGGTGGCGACCAGGCCAAGGCCCGCGAAACTGTCGAACACAATCCGGGCCAGCGCGTTCCAGTTGCCGATGATATAGGCGAAGACCCCGACAAAAAGGGTCTTCTTCACCAGCCGGGCAATGATGTCGTCATCCGTACCCCAGGCCCAGAAGAGGGCCGCCAGCGTGATGTCGATGACGATCAGCGTGGTGGCGAGGAAGACGACGTCGCCACCCAGAAGGCCGAAGCCGGAATCGATGTAGGAGGCGAAGACCTCGAGAAACCGGTCGATGACACTGACGCCGCCCATTCCCTCACTCCGTCCCGGCCGGCTCTGGAGCCAGATCGAAGAAGCGCTGCCGGGCCGCCTCCCAGGCGGCGCGGCATTCGGTGTTGGTGGCGTAGTCTTCGGGCGTCAGGTCACGGCAACGCGCGAGGGTGCCGCGCAAGGCGTCATCCCTGACCACATGCCCGGTGTCGGTGGGCAGGACGGTGTGTGTCAGTTCGAGCGCAGCGGCGAGGGCGGCAAGGCCGCCGATACCGAAGGCGACAAGGCGCAGAGTTCGCGGTGTGTCGAGTGCCATGTGCTCACTCCTCGAAGAAGCGCACGGTGCCGGGCGTGTAGCCGCCGCCGTAATCGAGGAACTGGGCGAGGTTCTCGCGGCCCTGCGCCTCGGCGGAGGCGATCCGGGCGGCTTCAAGCGCTTCGGCGCGGTTCTGCGCGGCGATGGCAGCGGTCAGATCGGCGATCTGCGTGGATTGAAGCGCCAGAAGTTGGTTTCCGGCTTGTGCCACCTGCAGGGCGCCGACGGCCCCTTGGCTTTCGCGAATGAGCGCGTCCATCTGGGTGCGCGCGCCGTCGATATTGCCCACGACCCCGGCCTGCACGCGCAACGCGTCCTCGAAGCCCGCGACGGAGGTCTCCCACCGCTCGCGCGCACCGGCGATCATCGCGTCGAAATCACCTTGCGCTGCGGCAGAACCGTAGTCCTGCGCGAATGCCTGTTCGATGGTGGCTACGTCGAAGGCAAGGCTCTGGGCATCGGCCAGGAGTCGCTGGGTTTCGCCGATGGCGTCCTGCAGCTGCGCCAGCGAGGAATGCGGCAGGTTCGCAAGGTTCAGCGCGTCGTTCATCAGCATCTGCGCCTGGTTCTGGAGCTGCGCGATCTGGTTGTTGATCTGCTCCAGCGCGCGGGCGGCCGAGAGGATGTTTTCGGCGTGGTTGCGCGGGTCGTAGACGATCCGCCCGCCGCCCCCGAAAAAGAAGGCTTGGGCCGGTGTCGATAGAACCGGTGTTAGGACGAGGGCGCTGGCCATCAATGCGGCGGCGAGTTTGTGGAACCGGGCAGGGCGCTCAGGATTGCGGGTCATGTTCTGTCTCCTTTTGGTCAGGGTGAGGGGGTGTCGGATCGGCTGTTGCGATGTCGGGCCCGAGCAGGTCGATGGCCCAATCAAGACCGTGATGGCGCAGCCAGCCGGCGGCAAAGCCGTCCCGGTCATGGATGGCGAGCAACTCGGTGATGGCGGTCTGGTCGGCCTTGGAGGAAGCGGCGGTGAAGGCCAGCGCCACCTCACCGAGCCCCAGCGAGAAGAGCCGGTTGCCGCGCCGCGACTGGCAGTAGTAGTCCTGCTTCGGCGTCGCGCGGGCGACGATGTCGATCTGGCGGTCGTTCAGCCCGAAGTTCCGGTAGATCCGTGAGATCTGCGGCTCAAAGGCCCGTTCGTTGGGTAGGAAGATGCGCGTAGGACAGCTCTCGACGATGGCAGGCGCGATGAGGGACCCGTCGATATCGGCCAGCGACTGAGTCGCGAAGATCACTGAGGCGTTCTTCTTTCTGAGCGTCTTCAGCCATTCGCGCAGCTGTCCGCCGAAATTGGCGTCATCGAGCGCAAGCCAGCCCTCGTCGATCAGGATCATCGTGGGCCTCCCGTCGAGCCGGGCCTCGATCCGGTGGAAGAGATAGGCCAGCACGGCGGGTGCCGCTGCTGAGCCGATCAGCCCTTCGGTCTCAAACGCGAGCACGTCCGCGCTGCCCAGGTCCTCGGCCTCAGCATCGAGAAGCCGTCCGAAAGGCCCGCCGAGGCAGAAGGGCTTGAGCGCGCGTTTGAGGTCGGTCGACTGCAGCAGGACCGAGAGACCGGTCAGCGTGCGTTCCCCGCGCGGGGCCGAGGCGAGCGAGGTCAAAGCCGACCAGAGGTGATCGCGCGCGACGGGTTCGATCGTCGCGCCTTCACGTGCGAGGATCCCGGCGAGCCAGTCCTGCGCCCAGGCGCGTTCCAAGGCCTCATCGATCCCGGCGAGCGGTTGGAGCTGCACGGCGGGGTCCTCGTCGACCAGCGCATCGCCGAGGTTTTCCCAATCGCCGCCCATGGCCAGCGTGGCGCAGCGGATCGAGCCGCCGAAGTCGAAGGAGAAGACCTGCGCGCCCGGGTAGCGGCGGAACTGCAGCGCCATGAGCGCGAGCAGCACGGATTTGCCCGCCCCGGTCGGGCCGACGATCAAGGTATGGCCGACATCGCCCACATGTGTGGAGAAGCGAAACGGAGTCGTGCCGTCGGTTTCGGCGTGGAACAGTGGCGGGCCGTCCAGATGGTCGTTCCGGTCCGGCCCCGCCCAGACCGCCGAGATCGGGATCATATGGGCGAGGTTCAACGTCGAGATGGGTGGCTGACGGACATTGGCATAGAGATGGCCGGGCAGGGAGCCGAGCCAGGCCTCGAGCGCGTTCAATGTTTCCGGGATGCAGGTAAAATCGCGCCCCTGCACGATCTTCTCCGCGGCCTTGAGCTTCGCTTCGGCGGTAAGGGCATCTTCGTCCCAGACGGTAATCGTCGCGGTGACGTAGGCCGCGCCCGCTACATCGGCACCAAGTTCCTGCAGCGCCTCGTCCGCGTCGGCCGCCTTGTTGGCCGCGTCACTGTCGAGCAGGGTCGAGGCTTCGTTGGTCATCACCTCCTTGAGGATCGCAGCCACCGACTTGCGCTTAGCGAACCACTGTCGGCGGATACGGGTGAACACCCGGGCGGCATCCGTCTTGTCGAGGCAGATTGCCCGTGTGCACCAGCGATACTCGAAACCCTGGGCGTTCAACTCGTCGAGCAGTCCGGGCCAGGTGGCGCTTGGTAGCCCGACGATGGTCAGGGTCTTGAGATGAGCGGCTCCGAGTCGAGGTGTCAGTCCACCCACAAGAGGATCATCGGCGAGCACCGCGTCCAGGTGCATCGGCACCTCCGGCACGCGGACGCGCTGTCGCCGGGTCGAAACGGTCGAATGCAGGTAGGTCAGGGTCTCTTCATCGGAGAGCCAGGTGATCTCCGGCATGAAACCGTCCAGCAGATCGGTCAGCCGGTCGGCCCGGCTGACAAAGCTGGAGACCAAGTCCTGTGGTCTCGTGCGGCGATCTGGGGCGTTCTCCAGCAGCCAGCCTTCGGCGCGGCTCGCGTCATCCGCGGGCGGCATCCAGACCAGCGTCAGGAAATACGCGCTCTCGAAATGCGCCCCTGCTTCTTCGAACTGCGCGCACCGTTCGGCATCGACGAGGGCGGAGACAGGATCGGGAAACTTGGAGGCGGGGTAGTCCTGCGCGGGGTTCCGTTGCGCTTCCACGAAGACGGCCCAGCCGGAACCCAGCCGTCGCAGCGCGCTGTTGAGCCGGGCCGAAGTGGCGACCAGTTCGGCGGGCGTGGCTGAATCCAGATCCGGTCCCCGAAACCGCGCTGTGCGTTGCAGGCTGCCGTCTTTGTTCAGGATGACGCCGGGTGCGACCAGCGCCGCCCAGGGCAGGAAATCGGCCAGTAGGGCGGATTTGGAGCGGTATTCGGCCAGACGCATCATCGGCTCAGACCCCGAACCAGGAGGGGTAACGGAGATGCCGCCGCGCCACTTCAGCGATCTGTGCGTCTCGCTTCGCGGCCCAGACTGCGAGGAGGTGGCCAACCAACCAAAATGCGAGGCCTACGAGCCAGAGCCGCAGGCCCAGCCCGATGGCGGCCGCCAGGGTGCCATTGGCAATGGCGATGGTGCGGGGAGCACCGGCCAAAAGGATCGGATCGATCAGGGCGCGGTGTACCGGCGCGAAATAGCCGGGGATGTCGGTGTGGTTTTCCATCAGATCAGTGCTCCGCCGCCGAAGGAGAAGAAGGAAAGAAAGAAACTCGAGGCCGCGAAAGCGATGGAAAGGCCGAAAACGATCTGCACCAGCCGCCGGAACCCGCCCGAACTGTCGCCAAAAGCCAGCGTCAGGCCCGTGACAATGATGATGATCACGGCGACGATCTTGGCGACCGGGCCTTCGATCGACTCAAGGACGGATTGCAAGGGGGCTTCCCACGGCATGCCGGACCCGGCGGCGAGCGCCGGCTCAGGCAGGGCGAAGACGAGGAGGCCGAGGGCGGTTGCGCCAAGGGCTGTGCGAAAAGATGGCAGAAGGGTCATGGATGGCTTCCTTGTCTTGGTGTGAAAAGGGGGGTGAGGGCGTAATCGCCCGCGGCGGTCAGGCCGGTGACACGAGCAAGTTCGGACAGGCGACGCTCGGCGCCCCGTCCGGACAGAACGGCAATCAGGTCGATGGTCTCTGCGATCAGCGCGCGGGGAACGGTGACCACTGCTTCCTGAATCAGCTGCTCGAGACGCCGAAGAGCGCCGATTGCGGTCCCGGCATGGATCGTGCCGATCCCGCCCGGATGGCCGGTGCCCCAGGCCTTGAGCAGATCGAGCGCTTCCGGCCCGCGCACCTCGCCGATGGGGATGCGATCAGGCCGCAGCCGCAGCGATGCGCGCACGAGATCGGACAGGCTCGCAACCCCGTCCTTGGTGCGAAGCGCCACGAGGTTCGGCGTCAGGCATTGCAGCTCACGCGTGTCCTCGATCAGGACCACGCGGTCTGAGGTCTTGGCGACCTCCGCCAAGAGCGCATTGGTCAGGGTTGTCTTGCCGGTGGAGGTCCCGCCCGCGACAAGAATATTGGCCCGGCTGGTGACCGCGTCGCTCAGGTGACTAGCGGCGGCGGCGGAGAGGATGCCGCCGGAAACATAATCGTCGAGGGTGAACACCGCGACAGCAGGCTTGCGAATGGCAAAGGTGGGCGCGGAAACCACTGGGGGCAGCAAACCCTCGAAGCGCTCGCCGGTGTCTGGCAATTCAGCCGAAACACGCGGGGCCGCGGGATGGACCTCCGCCCCGACGTGATGCGCGACAAGTCGGATGATGCGCTCGCCATCGGCGGGAGACAGCACCGCGCCTGTGTCGCTCAGCCCCCCTGCCAGCCGGTCAACCCAGAGCCGCCCGTCAGGGTTCAGCATCACCTCGACGACGCCCGCATCCTCGAGACAGGCCGCGATGCCAGGCCCAAGGGCGGTGCGCAACATGCGTGCGCCGCGGGAAGACGTCTCGGTTTTGAAAGACGTAACGGTCATGGTTGGCCTCGCGATGGATCACGAGGCCGATCAAGAAGACCGTTATTGGCCTACGGGCAACAGCTGTGAAGGCGTAGTAGGGGTGTGGTGCGTAAAGGCAGGGGGAGTGCGGGCGCAACCTTCGAGACGTCAAACCGCATTATAGCGGCCGTTCAGTTCTATCGCGGCGAATGCCGGCACAGAGCCCCCTTGGTTGCTTTCTGCGACGCAGCGAACGGCGGTTTTGCTGGGTGGCTGAAACCGTGCCAAATCTCATCAAATTTTGCACGGGTTTTGTGGAACAACTAAGCCATTGATATTTGGTGAGGCAACGCGGGCGTCCGAAAACGACCACTTTGGGCGAATAGGTTCTGGCAAGAAGTCTTTGCCCGCATCGCGCGAGCGCTACACGCAGTAGTCGATCATCTGTTCCGTTCTTCACTACGCCCGCGCCCGCCGAACGCGGGCGGGTCGTCACAGGCATGGCGTGCGCATTCCAGCTCCAACGTGGTGTGCTCGATGTCGAAACGGTCCGCCAGTGCGGCCTTGATCCGGTCCTTGACCGCATCGGCGTCATTCCAGCGGCCCTCGGCGATGACGACATGCGCGTCCAGCGCCGCACGGTGTTCGTCCATTTGCCAGAAATGCGCGTGGTGGATGCCTGTCACACCGTCGATCCCGCGCACTGCTTCGAGAACGGCGTCCGTCTCGATCTCGTGTGGGGAGCCAAGCATCAGGATACGGATCACCGGGCCGATCTCGCGAAACGATTGCCAAATGATGTAGCCCGCGATCAGCACCGTCACGAGCGGGTCGATCAGCCGCCAGTCGTAGAGCAGGATTAGCGTCCCCGCGATGATCACCGCGACAGAGCCGAGCGCATCGGCGACGTTGTGTAGAAAGGCAGCGCGGATGTTCACGCTGGATTTGGACATGGCGTAGGTCAGCGCGGCTGTCACAGCGTCCACGATCAGTGCAATACCGGCGATGATAACAATCAGCCAGCCCTCAACAGGCTGCGGATCGGCAAAGCGCATCGCGGCCTCGTAGAGCAAGTAGAGGCCGATCACGATTAGTGTGGTGTAGTTGATGAGCGCCGCGACGACCTCGACCCGCCCATAGCCGAAGGTCATCTCCGCGTCCCGTGGCCGTCGCGCGATCTTGCGCGCGCCGAAAGCGATGATGAGCGAGATCGCATCGGAAAAGTTGTGCAACGCGTCCGCGATCAGCGCGAGCGAGCCGGAGATGACGCCACCGACAATTTGCGCGACCGTCAGACCCATGTTGACCGCGATGGCGGCGAAGACCCGGCGGTCGCCCGCCTCGGGATCGACGTGATGATTATGGCCGTGCCCCATGCCTGCGGCTCCTTTCGATTCGTATCGTTTCAGTGTAGATGCGATCTACAGCGACTGTAGGTTCAAGGGGCGGCATGAAGGAATATTCCATCGGGCAGATGTCGCGCCAGACGGGCGTGAAGGTGACGACGATCCGCTACTACGAGAGCCGGGGCCTGATCCCGTCTCCGGCTCGCACCGAAGGCGGACAAAGGCGCTACGATGAAGCGGCGCTCGAACGGCTCGCCTTCCTGCGCCACTCACGGGAACTGGGCTTCGGTCTAGATGACATCGCCGATCTGATGGCCTTGGCCGAAGCCCCATCCGAGGACTGCGCACCTGCCCATGAGATCGCGCGCAAGCAGCTCGCAGCGGTGGACCCGCGCATGACCATTCTCGCGCAGCTTCGGGAAGAACTTGTGCGGATGGCCCATGTGGAGGATCCGGGTCATGCCGGGGAGTGCCGCGTGATCGAAGTGCTAGGAAATCACCGGCTCTGTATGGGAACGCATGACCTGTCGGACGCCAGCGCAAATTTATCCGACAACTAAGCGAAGTTCAGCGATAGGGATTCGCCAAAACCCAACCGTGTCTGTCACCGGCGATATCGACCATTTTTGACAACGACCACACAAAACGGGTTGATTGGGCTTGGGCGAAAGATTTTGAAACCCCTTGAAGCTCTAATGGCTAGAGGCCCTATGTTGCGCGTAGATGAGGAGAAAGCGACATTAGCGACCGCAGCATCTTATGCGGGCGGATCAAAGCTGTCGGATAATCAAATCGGAGAAAACACTATGCCACACCTCAACCGTCGCACCCTGCTTTTGGGCGCTTCCAGCATGGCGGCCCTTACCCCGCTTCCGGGCCTCGCCCAAGGCGTCCCTGCCATCCACGTCCTGAGGGACCGGAACTGTGGCTGCTGCGAAGCCTGGGTTAGCATCCTGCAGGCCGATGGCTTTGCGGTTACGACCGAAGCCAGCTATGGCACGCTGCTGATCCGGCACAAACTTGACAATGGCATCCCTCAAGAGATGATCTCCTGCCACACCGGAGAAACTGACGGATATTTCATCGAAGGCCACGTCCCGCCCGCCGACATCCGAAGGCTACTGCTTGAACGCCCCGATGCAGTTGGCCTCGCCGTACCCGGCATGCCGTATGGTTCACCCGGTATGGGACCAGAAGACAACCGCGAGGCCTACGAAGTTTTCCTGATCCGCCGCGATGGTAGCACAGAGATTTTTAATAGCTACGAAGCCGCCTGACTCGCTCTGTTCGTTGACACGAGACGAAGGAGACGGCCGGATACTATTGAATGATCAGGGCGCGACAACCGGGAACACGGGGGGTTATCTTCACCGTACAAGGTTGGGTGCCCCGAGTGATGTGTGCTTCAGGCAGGGAGCACTGAACGTCAGTCCGATATGTCCAAGTCTTTCAGGTGGGAGCAACATGCAGCGAAAGTACGCTTTGGATGATGCCTCCGAAAAAGTCGGCATGTGCTGCAAACCGGACACCGAGAAGCGCCAATCCCGTCTTCTTGGCACTGCAGTGCAATTCAGCCCTGGCGAAAACAGTCTAAGCTGACTGATAACGACGGCTTATGTCCCGTGATAATTGTCGCATGCCTCAACACCCTCTGCGACCACATCGAGTAGTGCGTCTACATCACTCAAAAGGGCTTTTATGCGTGGACTGCTGATACGGTAGCGGATGAAGCGTCCATCACGGTCACCGTTGACTAGACCGCACTCCTGGAGGCATCGCAAATGGTTGGATACGTTTGGTTGTGACAGTTTTGTGCGCTCGACGAGTTCGTGAACGACCAGCGGCCCCTCGCACAGAGTACCGAGAATGGCCAAGCGGCTTGGGTCGGCAAAGCCGCGCAACAGTTTTGCGCGTTGTTCGATGGTACTGGCCTTGTGGTCAGCAACGAGTTGCGTCATATCATTACTCACTGATATATTTTGCTTTGTTCAACTTTAGCAGGAGAACCGCGACAATGGCCAACGCAGAAAGCGCAATCTCAGATGCCCCATCCTTTCGATACCGGGTTTCCGGCATGGATTGCGCCAAGGATGCGGCCCAGATCGAACGGGCTGCGCAGTCTGCCGGGGTCGCGCCCGACGCGGTGAAAGTGTCGGCGGCGACCCATATCATGACACTGAAGGCTCCCGAAGCGCGCTTGCCGGAGATCGAAAAAGCCGTCGAAACGACCGGCTATGGCTTTGATCGGATTGAAAGC
This sequence comes from Roseivivax sp. THAF30, assembly GCF_009363575.1. Taxonomy (NCBI): domain Bacteria; kingdom Pseudomonadati; phylum Pseudomonadota; class Alphaproteobacteria; order Rhodobacterales; family Roseobacteraceae; genus Roseivivax; species Roseivivax sp. THAF30. Next base: position 1,827,471 of record NZ_CP045389.1, read on the forward strand.
GACGAAGACATGCGGCAGAGCGCAGCTCACCAGGACCCGGGCTATCGCCGCGCGCTCTGGATCGTCGTGATCTTGAACGTGGGTTACGGCGTTCTTGAAATGATTGGAGGCTTCATTGCCGGATCACAGGCCGTAAAGGCCGACGCGCTGGATTTTATTGGTGATGGCGCGATCACCTTCCTCGGCCTGCTGGCCATCGGTTGGAGTCTTCTCTGGCGGGCGCGGTCGGCCCTGATCCAAGGCATCTTCCTTGCCCTGCTCGGTCTTGGCGTCTTTGGGACAACCATCATGCGGGCATTCGAGCCGACAACCCCAGACGCCACGCTGATGGGGCTTCTGGGCCTGATTGCTCTTGTGATCAATGTCATCTCCGTGCTGCCGTTGCTGCATTACCGGAAGGGGGACGCGAACATGCGTGCCGTCTGGCTGTTCTCGCGCAACGACGCCATTGGCAATGCGGCAGTCGTTGTCGCGGCCGGTCTGGTGGTTTGGCTGGGTAGCGCGTGGCCCGACCTCATTGTCGCCTTCGGCATCGCCGGGTTATTCCTGCATTCTTCCTGGTCGATCATCCGCGACGCGCGGTCCGATCTGAAGGCGGCGGCATGAACAACCGCGTTCTGGGTGGGCTCTGTGCGATTGCAGCTTTCGGTTTCGATCAGGGCACCAAGGCGCTTGCCCTGAACACCCCGGCGCTTGAGAACGGGGTCGAGGTTCTGCCCTTTCTCAACCTCGTGCGGGTTTTGAACGATGGGGTCAGCTTCGGTATGCTCGGCGGGGTCGTACCCTGGTGGGGTCTGGTCGCACTTGCTGCCGTGGTCGTGGCATGGCTGCTGATCTGGCTATGGAAGGCTCCGGACGGGCTGACAGGTGCGGCGCTCGGTCTGATCATCGGAGGCGCGCTTGGCAATATCCTTGACCGTCTGCGCTATCAGGCCGTCCCTGACTTTCTCGACTTCCATTACGGGTCATACCACTGGCCGTCCTTCAACTTGGCTGACGTGGCGATCTTTTGTGGGGCAGCATTGCTGTTCTGGGACAGCTTTCGCACCTCGAAAGTCAGGCCGGAAAATCGGGAACAAGACAATCGCAAGGGAGATGTCACGGGGGGATAACAGCTAACAGGCAAAGAACTTTGGGAGGGAATTCGGCTTGAGATTTTTGGATTGGATTGACCGTGGCATTCGCGGCATCGGCGTCGTGACTGCGTGGCTGACAGTTGTTTCGATTGCTGCTTATGGCGCGCTTCAGATGCTGGATCGCAAGCTACAACTTGGCGTGTCGAGCTATTTGCCGGACCTGTCCACGTCACTGCTGTTCATCCTAATTTTCTTGACCTTTGGGTATACCTATCTGCGCGACGGTCACGTGCGCGTTGATGTTCTTCGCAGGCATTGGTCCCCGCGCCGCATTGCGTGGATCGAACTGATAGGTGGCCTATTTGTCCTTCTGCCGCTCGCCGCCATCCTAACCTACTACGGGTGGGACGGTTTAATGCGCACCACGAGATATGCGGAAACCCAATTGTGGGCACAACGCATTGCCGGGGTCATCGGCCCTATCCTACTGGCTCTTGCAGGGGTGATCGTAGCCCTGCGCAACATCGCCTTTTTAGCAGGGAAACGCGCGCAGGGCGCACCGGAACAATCGAGCGGATTGCACAGTGGCGAGTGAAGTCCTCACCGTCGCCATGCTAGTCGTGATGGCCATCGGGGTCTTCAGCGGCTTTCCGGTGGCTCTGGTCCTCGCAGGGACAGGCTTTTTGGGATTTGTGGCTGCGGTCTGGGTGGGGATCACTGATTTCCAGCACCTTGGATTGATCTACCTGCGGGCCCGTGGCGTACTCACCAATGAAGCCGTCCAGTTTACCAGCGTTCCGATGCTGATTTTTCTTGGCTTGGTTTTGAACGCCAGCGGGATTGCCGAAACCATGTTCCGCTTGCTGGGGCGCCTTCTGACAGCGGTTCCGGGCCGCTTTGCTATTGCGACCCTGCTTATCGGCCTCGTACTCGCGCCAGCCGCCGGGGTGATCGGCGCATCCGTAATCACCGTGGCTCTGGTGGCCTATACGCCGATGATGGCCTCCGGCTACGCCCCGCGAACTGCGGGTGCAGCGGTCGCGGCTTCGGGCGCACTGGGCGTCGTGTTTCCGCCAGCCGTGATGCTGTTCTTCATTTCGAACGTGTTCTACCTGCGCATTGGATTGATGTACGTCGCTCTCATCGTGCCCGTTCTTCTGATGGTCATGGCCTTCGCGATTTACTTTGCTGTCACCTTGCGAAAAACCGTCGAAATCCCATTGGACGCACCAAAAACAAATCTTGGGTCAGACCTCTTGTTCGTGTTCGCTTCTGTAGCTGTTATCGCATCCATTCCGCTCAGCATTATTCTGGGTCTTGCGACACTCTCAGAGGCCGCTGGCGTAGGGGTGTTTGGCGCGCTGTTGGTTGCGCTGGTGCGAAAGCGTTTGTCTTTCTCATCATTGAACTCTGTCACGGTGCAGACAAGTACGATGACATCCATGGTCTTCTTCATTGTCCTCGGCGCATCGGTATTCTCGCTGAGTTTCCACCTAGTTGGTGGACCAGATGTCATCTTCGACTGGATATCCGCTTTCGATCTCACTCGGTGGGAACTGCTAGCGATGCTCCTTGGCGTGATCATCATACTTGGGTTTGTCTTTGACTGGATCGAGGTGCTACTGGTCTTTGTACCCGTGCTGATGCCGATCTTTTCAGAGCTCGATTTCGCGGATCACGTCGGCTCTGCCTACTTTGCGCAAATCTGGATCGCTGGCCTTATTGCCTTGGCCCTGCAGACGTCTTTTCTGACGCCACCCTTCGGCTACGCCCTTTTCTTTGCCAAGATGGCGGCACCGAAGGGTATCAACCTTTCCGATATCTATCGCGGCGCGGTCCCTCTTGCAGCCATTGAGATTGTATTGATCTCAGCGCTGATCTCGTTCCCTCAGCTTATCACCTGGCTGCCTGAAATGTCCCTTGGGTCTGAAGATGTGCCGCAGCTGATCGAACGGTGATAGATGTTGCCTGCAGCGGGGGCGGACATTGCTCCAAACCTACCAGATTGCCACATCAGCGCGAACGTCCGTTCCTTCACGAAGCTCCATTTTCGTATGCTGTCTCGATGCGCCGTTCCTCAAACGCCAGCCGAACGTAGGGGTGGCTCGAAGATCGCAACGATGGACATAACACCCATTCTTGGAAATTGCCCCCCCAATGGGGCCATTGGCGCGCTTGCAGCGAAAGCACACTTTGTCCGCACAAGCGACGTTGGTAACCGACGCTAGGAACAACCGCTTTGCTCTGTCGAGAGGCGCGAAAGATCGCTTGTGTCTCGGTTGCCCCCTAGTCCGCAGAGGCTGATAGGTCGCGTGAAAGCTCCTTGGTCAGGGTCGATCCCTTGGCCAAACGACGCGAGAGCGTTTGAACGAAACCACCATACCGCTCCTTGCCCTTCGCCTTGGCGGCCGCGTAGGTGTCATCCGGCAAGGGTGGAGTCGTCGTCAGCCAGAAGCGGACGAACAGAGCCAGCGCCTCGGTCGTGATCTCCTGATCGCGTTCCAGCCTTTCAAGCGAACGAGTCAGGCGGTCCAGCCTGCGGACGATCGCGGCTTCGTTCTGTTCTGCGCTGTCGGGTGACAGGAACGACGCCAATGCTGCCTCGATGATCTGGGTTTTGGGAACGCGCCGCCGCGTCGCCAGTGCGTCGATTTCGTCGAAGAGGGCTGCGTCGACATAGGCGGTGATCTTGGCTTTCTTCATGTCGTCACCTCACAGTTCGATGCCGTCGTCCGGATCGAGGGCCGCTTGATGCGCGACGGAGCGGAAGCGGGTTTGCATGGCGCGGGCGCGTTGGGTCTCGTCGTCAGGTTCGTCTTCGAGGGCCGCGAATTCCTCGCGCGGGAACGGCAGTTCGGGCGCCACATCCTCATGTTCTGGGATTTCAGGCTCTCGTCGGATGCCGCCTTCCGCCTCGTCAGCCGGCTTGTTCGTATCAGCTTCCTGAGGCGGTGTGATCGGTTGAAGACTGCTCCAATCATCGGATCCCGCAGGGCTGAAAGGTACAAATACTTCTACGATAGGCGGCTTTTGGATTCTCGCCTTCAGCTGCGCGTCGCGGAAGTAGCGGACTTTCTGCGCCCGGATCGGGGATGCACCTGATACGAGGATGATTTCGTCATCGGGTGGAAGCTGCATGATCTCACCGGGGGTAAGCAAGGCCCGGGCGGTTTCCTGGCGCGAGACCATCAGATGCCCGAGCCAGGGCGACAGGCGGTGCCCGGCATAGTTCTTCATCGCGCGCAGTTCGGTCGTGGTGCCGAGGGCGTCGGACAGGCGCTTCGCCGTGCGCTCGTCATTGGTCGCGAAAGCGACGCGGACATGGCAGTTGTCCAGGATGGCGTTGTTCTGGCCATAGGCCTTTTCGATCTGGTTCAGCGACTGGGCGATCAGGAAGGCCTTGAGACCGTAGCCCGCCATGAAGGCGAGCTGGGATTCGAAGAAGTCGAGACGGCCGAGGGCGGGGAACTCGTCGAGCATGAACAGAAGGCGGTGCTTGCGGTTGGTGTTGTGCAACTCTTCCGTCAGGCGGCGGCCGATCTGGTTGAGGATCAGCCGGACCAGCGGTTTCGTGCGGGAAATGTCCGATGGCGGCACCACGAGGTAGAGGGTGAGCGGCCGCGCATCTGAGACCAGATCGTCGATCCGCCAGTCGCAGCGCCGGGTCACGGCGGCGATCACGGGGTCGCGGTAGAGACTGAGGAAGGACATGGCGGTGGAGAGAACACCGGAGCGTTCGTTCTCGGACTTGTTCAGCAGCTCGCGCGCGGCTTGGGCAACAACAGGATGCGGGCGATCTCCGAGATGGGCAGTCCGCATCATTGCAGTCAGTGTGGCGGCGATGGGACGCCGAGGATCTGACAGGAAGGCGGCGACGCCTGCCAGTGTCTTGTCCTTCTCGGCATAGAGGACATGCAGGATCGCGCCGACCAGAAGGGAGTGGCTGGTCTTCTCCCAATGGTTCCGCCGCTCGAGCTGGCCTTCGGGATCGACGAGGATGTCGGCGATGTTTTGCACGTCCCGCACCTCGCGCTCCCCGCGGCGAACCTCGAGCAGCGGATTGTAGGCTGCGCTGGCTGCATTGGTCGGGTCGAAGAGCAGGACACGCCCGAACCGCGCCCGCCATCCGGACGTCAGCTGCCAGTTTTCGCCCTTGATGTCGTGGACAATCGCGGAGCCGGGCCAGGTCAGCAGGCTTGGGATCACCAGGCCAACGCCCTTGCCGGAGCGGGTGGGCGCGAAGCACAACACATGTTCCGGTCCGTCATGCCGGAGGTAGCGCTTGTCGAGACGGCCCAGCACGACCCCGTCGTCTGCGAACAGCCCAGCGGCGGTGATATCCTTGGGGCTTGCCCATCTGGCAGAGCCATAGGTTGTCACGTCGCTCGCCTCGCGCGCCCGCAGGATCGACAGCAAGATGGCGACGGCAATCGCGGCAATTCCGCCTGCGCCCGCGATTGCGGCCCCTTCCATGAAGACGCGCGGCGCGTAGGCGTCGTACCAGTACCACCAGGTGAAGACCTGCCACGGGCGATAGATCGGCAGGCCGAACAGGGTGGTGAGAGGCGCGCCAAGCTGGGGCTGGAACCCCAGACGAAACGCGACCCATTGTGTCGCCGCCCAAACGAAGAGCAGCGCCACGATGCTGACGATGATGATCTGGCCCCAGAGGATCTTGGTGGCCGATGACGTGTCCTGACGGCTCATGGTGATGTCCTTTCTGCTCAGAGGCTCAGCCCGCGCTTGCGCCCGAGGCTCCAGTCGATCCCGCCGCCGGGCGTCATCGTGCCTGTGACGGTCTGGCCGAGATGGCGTTCGAGTTGCGGGGTCCAGGGGACGAGCGAGAAGCCGAGACCATCGTCGATCATGGCGAAGCGGCCCGAGGCGAGATCGAGGCGTTGGCGGAATGTCCCTGCGACGGGTTTGCCCTCGGTCGGCTTGTGGTGGGGAAGTCCGGTTTGTGTGCTCAGGTCTTGAGCGATGGCGTCCAGTTCGCGGTTGCGCAGGGTGGCCAGCAGATCGCGGGCAAAGGTCACCCGCTGACCTTGCCGTCGGGCGAGACCTTCGGCGACGAGTTGATCCGAGCGGCGCTCCAATGCCTGGCGAACCTCTGCGCCAAATCCGGCACCGCTCAGCGGTGCGCGGTCCCGGGCAAGATGCAGGCGGTCGAGCCAGGTGGCGCCATCCGCCTCGATCTGGGCGGCAATCGACAGATCGGATCGTCCGACAAGAGACAGTTGCGGTATCCCGTCTGTCTTCCTTGTCCAGAGCCGGGTTTCGACAATGCCACCTTGCGGCGTGTCGCCGGTCGCATCGAGATCCCGGAAGCGCAGGTGATGGACACGACCGTCAACACCGTCGATGATCGCGTAGCCGGTGCCGGCGTGGTCATCATGAAAGCCGCGTTCCACCAGCCGCCCGAGGATCGGGGCGGTGGGCGTGCCTTCGATGGCGAAATCACCCGCCGCGCGGTTGCGGTCGGCGCCTATGGCCCGGTGCATCCGTTTGATGATATCGCCGCGCATCCCGAGCTCGCGCAGAGTGTCTTCGGCAGTCGGTTTCAACTCCCAGACGGCAGGGGCGATTTGTTCGGCCAGTCCGAGCCTCTCCAGTGTCTGGGCACGCCCGATCATCAAGCGGCGCAGCTCCGGATCGCGGGGCTCCAGCGTGCCGCGCCGCAGGTCGGCGATGCCGGCATGATCGTCCGCCAGGGATCGCAGGCCGCGGTCGAGATCGGTCCAACGCTCCGCCGTGACCTGCGTTTCGAGCGCTTGAGAAATCTCCCGCTCGCTGCGGGGTCCCAGTTCCAGTTGTACGAGGTCTTCCGCGCGCGCTCGAACCCCCCGGCAGATGTAGTCACGCGAGATGACGAGATCGCGGCCGTCGTCGGCCTTTCCGCGCACCAGAATGTGGACATGTGGGTTGTCGGTGTTCCAGTGATCGACGGCGACCCAGTCCAATCTCGTGCCGAGATCCCGTTCGGCTCGGGCCATCAGATCCCGGGTGAAGGCACGCAGATCTTCGAGATCGCCCGCGTCCTCCGGCGAGACGATGAACCGGAAATGATGCCGGTCGTTTTCGCAGCGCGCCGCAAATCCGCCCCGGTCGAGATCATCGCGTTCCGACCCGAACAAGTCGGCGTCTCGTCCATCCTGGCCGACGCCGTCGCGCTGCAGGTAGCCGAGATGCTTGGCCATGGGCGCGGAGCGAAAACGCTTGCCCTGGTGGCGCACGACGCGGGCCTTCGCGACGACGCGTCGGGACGTGCGGGTCAGACCTTTGGTGGTTCGGGCAAACCGTCCGCGTCCAAAAGAGGTGTTGCCGGAGCGCGTGCTGCCCGCGCCGATGCGATAGCCGGTATTTCCGGATTTCCGCGCAGCTCGCATGACCTCGTTGACGAAACGTGTGGGTTGCTTCGAGGTCCTGCCGCCGTCGCGGATACGCCCGGGGCGGATGCGCAGGTCATTGTCGCGCCGGGTCATGGCTGCACTCGCTTCCACGAGCAGCTGCCGCTTGAAAAACTCCAATAAATCAGCGCTCTAGGTGAAGTCCTGCGGCATGCAGCTTGGATGTGCGGCGCAAATCCTCGCAGAGAAACAACAGCTTGAGGTCCGCTTGCGGCACCTCTTTTATCTCGCGCTCTTTCTGTTGAGACCCTGCGCGTCGGCCCTCTTCGGCACATTTCTGCGACGGGGCATTCCCGACCTCGCCATGGTGCGATTCCGCGGATCATGGCGTTTTCCCCCGGCTGAGAGGCACGAATATCCCGTTTCGAGACGCGTCAGACGCAATCCGTTGAGTGTCATCACCCGGGGTTTGACCCTCCTCAGCCATTGCCGCGAACAACGGGGCGTCGCGCCAGTCCAGAGTCGTCTGCGGGCGGCTGACTGCCCGCGCGACGTCGGTTCCATCGGCGATGAGTGGCGCGAGGATGGCGAGGTAATTGCGGGTTTCACGCGGCAAGGCGCGGCCGGTATCAAGGTGCTCTTGGTAGCGCGCAGGCCCGGCATTGTAGGCCGCGAGTAAGCCGGGCGACCCGAACCGGTCGTACATTTGCCGCAGATAGGCGGTACCGGCCAGGATGTTGTCGCGTGGATCGAAAGGGTCATTGCCAAGCCGGTGGGCTGCGCGCAATTCGGCCCAGGTGCCGGGCATGATCTGCATAAGCCCCATCGCCCCCGCGTGGCTCACCGCGCGCGGATTGCCCGCGCTCTCGACCTCCATGACGGCGCGGATCCAGGGCTGCGGGATGCCGAACCTGCGGGCGGCTTCTGCGATATGGATGTCGGTGGGTTGCTGCTCAGATGCTGGAACACTGCGGTCCTGAGCGATCACGGCGAACGGTGCCACGGTGATCGGCATGCAGAGGATCAGTACAAGCGCGGTCGTGACGCCCGCGTGCCGACGGCTGTGCCCGGGTTCAAGAACTCGCATCTTCCGCCCCTCCAAATGTCCAAAGAGGGATGGCACGCCCGAGGACCGTATCCGCTGACAAGGGCCCGAAATAGCGTCCATCGAGGCTGTCTGCGACACCGGCGACGAGCAAGAAAACCTCGTCCGAGGCGAGCGTGGCACATCCCGTCCAACGGGGAAGCGGGCGGCTCTGTTGGTCAGCCGATGCTGCCTGGGCAACAACGGTGCCACCGATGGCGACATCGAGACCATCGCGACAGACGGTCATGCCGGAGACGGCCGCGATGCGTTTCAACAGCAAGGTATCCGCACCGACATAGCCGCGCTCAACCACCCAGGATGACAGGTCTTCCGGCAGGCGCACGGCAACGAGATCGCCCAGCGATGGCGGGTTTGACGCTCGAACAATGTAAAGTCCGACCGGCACGCTTGCTGAGGCATTCCAGATCAGACGCGGTGCGCGGTCGATCTGTTCTGCAGCGAGCAAGCCGAGGGACAAACCGGCCGCGAGGAGGGGAGGGGCCGCCGCGTTCATATCGTCACCATGCGACGCTTGAGCCAAGCCGCATGCCGGGCAGGAGTGTAGGGACGGGGCTCCATTGCCGCGGTCAGGCGGTTGTGGACGTGCCGCCAATGATCGGGGCAGACATCTTCCGTCGCGATGCCATAACTTTCCACGATATCGATGGACCGAAGCGCCGCCTCGACCTTGGGCCAACCGGAGAGGCGCAGCAAAAGCTCGCCGCCCGGTGTCACACAGGGCACCGTCGAGCAGGGCTCGCCTGCACCGACGGCGCGCAGAATATCGATCCGGCTTTCAACAGTGCCGTGGTCGTTCGACGACCAGCGGACGAGCGCGAAGATTGCGCCGGGGGCGAAGGCCACGCGCTTTTCCGTGCGCGTCAGGATGGTTTCCTCGGCCATCCGACCGAAACGGATCCAGCGCTCGATGCGCCCTTCGATCCAGGTGAGGTGGACAAGTGTCTGCATCGGCTCAGCGCCCACGCCGCAGATAGGCCGGCGAAACGGCGGCATGGCGTTTGGCGGGTAGAACGCGGTCTTCGGTCTCGTCCGAGGTCGAGGTTTTCTCGCCCCTCGTGACCCAGGCTTGCAGATCGTCGACCGCGTAGACGACACGCCCGCCGATTTTCGAATAACGCGGGCCGGTCCCGTAAGTCCTGTGTTTTTCCAGCGTGCGGCCAGATAGGCCGAGAAATCGGGCGGCTTCCGGCGTTCTGAGGTAGCGGGGCGGTAGTCCTTCGTTGGGGTCGGGCATTTGAGCATCTCCGGTGGCTAGGCCGCGCGACGGCGCGTCGCGGGCTGTCGGAGGTCATCAAAACGGAAGAGCGCGGTGGGGAGGGATGACGAAGATCGTGGCGCGAAAACGTCACCCCCAAAGGCCAACAGGATCAGGGACTGATGAGGGTTCGATTTTCGGAGATCGCGCGGTGATCACTTGCGCGGCTTGGAGCGCCCCGTGGGTCCTTTGCCGAGAAGGAGAAAGCGATAGCCTTTGGTGGTCAGATGCGTGCCATGGGCGGACAGTCGGGTGATCTGGGCCTTGAGGGAGCTGGTTTTCCAATGTTCGCGGGACACAGCCTCTGCGCCGAACAAATGCCCCGCGATTGTCTGATAGCTGGCACGATCCCGGCGCGCGTCGAGCGTGCGCAATGCAAGCTGGATGCGCCGTCGCTGCTGCGACGTCAGGGGCGGAGGGGATCGTTTGCGGTACAACAGCTGCGCGCGAAGCGACTCGAGAGAATTGATTCGTGCCGCCCAATGTTCGTCCAACGGCACCAGAATCCCAATCGGGCATTGGAGGCTTTTGGCATCTAGCATGAGCAATGCGCCTGTTGCGAGGCGCACATATATCAAGCCGTCCTGCGTTCCGATGACGGTCAGATCATCTGCATCGATGTGCGGCGCGGCGGTGTCGCCGCCGGGGACCGGCACAGCATACCCGACCGCTGCCGGGGCGATTGAAGGCGTCCAGAACACGGGTGCTTTGGGTGCGTCGATGTCCGGATCAACCGGGAAATCGTAACCCCCATGCAGCCGGTGATTTCAATCCATCCCGCATTCGCGGGTAATTGGCGCGATAGTCGGAATTGCGGCGCAAGCATTCCCAGGCCAGCCCGGACAGGTCGAGTCTGTCGAAATGCTTGTAAGCCGCTTCGTCTTGCCAATCTTTGGTCATGGCGAAGCTCCGCGTCAGCTGTTTCGATGGACAATGAGTATAGCTTGGTGACGCGTCAAAACGACGGCAAGAACGGTTGCCCTGCGCAACCTGCGCGGGTGTTCGCCGATGTCTTACGGATAAGGCGAAGTTCAGCCGTTACCGCCCTCAAGCAGCTTGCGATAGCCGTGCTCCGTCATCCAACGAGCGCGGGCGAGGTGGCTGTCGTACATCTTTTTGGCACGCTCTGGTTCTTCGGCGACATCTATACCGAAAAGAATCTCACTGACTTCATGCAGGCTGGCACCGCTTTCAGCGGCATCAAACAGGCGCAAGTACAGCGTCATATGCGCGTGGTCGTAATCGGTCAGCTCATCGCTTTGTGGTGCGAGATCAGCGATCGGCGTGGTGCCGGTGGCAGACATGATTCCCCCTCGCCGTTGGGCGTTAAGGCTCATAACAGCACATCAGATTGCATGTGCAAGGTCGGATTGCGGTCATTCAAACTGCAGATGAGCATTATAATACGTCGCACCAAAATACGCGATAGGTTCTTTACTCGCGGATGGACATCCGCGTTGTTTTTGCAAGGAATCTCAAGCACTACCGCCAAGTTTGCGGGCTTACGCAGGCCGCTTTGGCGGCGGCGATGGAAGTCGACCGTGCCCATGTCAGCGCCATGGAGCGCGGCCAGCAGAACGTGACCTTGCAAACATTACAGCGGGTCGCGGAGCATCTGGATGTGGCGCCCGCCAAGCTAATCGAAGAACACTCGGAACTCGACTAGGGTATCCGGATCACGAAATCCCTATCTGGTTTCGGAGGCCGGATTGGATGGAGGCGCTGGACCGCTTGGAGGCTCGGGTTTCGTTGGCTGCCCGAGGTGTGCATTTTCACCCGCGTGCTTTTCTGCGCCTTATCCAGTCGGGCCCGGCATAGGTCACGGCGTGGATATGGACCTCGCGTGCATCATCGTCGATAGTGAAGGCGATCACGGCCTTCCGGCCTGCAGGAATGCCGCGCAGCCCGAGCGTAATCCCATCCCGAAGGCTGCCCTTTTGGGCAGTTCGGTAAGGCTAGCGATAGCTGCTTCGATCTCGTCCAACCTGCGCGCTGCCTATTGTGGGCCGGCATAATCGTTCAGCCAGCGAATGATCGCGTCTAGATCCTCCGAAACCGCCGGATGGAACCGGATGCGATGGCTCACGCCTCGCGCTCGGTCTGAAGGCTGGCCCGGGCGGCGGCAAAGGCTTTTTCCGCCGAGATATAGTCGGCGCGCGGCCGGTCGAGCCGCGCCCGAATTTCTTCGGCCATCGCGCCAAGGGCCAGCTCGCGTTCCTCTTCATCGCGCATCATCTGCTCCAGAGCCGCTGCCACAGCCGCGCTTTGCGAGGCGAAGGCGCCTTGGCCCACCTTGTCGGTCAGGAACCGATGGTGGCGGTCGGTGAAGCTGATGGTTGTCTTGACGGTCATGCTGAGCTCCGAGATATGACTTAGCCATATAGGCAAAGGCTTGAACACCAACAAACTCTTCGAGGGGCGGGAAGCGGAAGTTCGCTGCGCTCGGACACTTAGTTGCGACAGACGGCTGTTTTCCCCGTTCCCATCCACCGCAAAGTCTGCACCTACGGGTTTACAAAAGGACCAGCAGCAAAGGCAAAACACTAGTGACAGACTAAGCAGATTCCGCTTCTGGTAGAGGGCATTCACTGCTAAGTTGTCTACACCTTGTGGTACGAGTAGTGAGCTACTCCCCATCTCTTGGACAGGATCTGGCGTGATTTAAGCTACTCGTTGCACCTGCTGATCGGGTTGGTTGATATCATTTCTTTGCCAGTAGGCCAGAGCCGGAGGCTGGCCGCCCAGGGCTGAATGCGGGCGCTGGTGGTTGTAGAAGCTCATCCATTTCCGGATGGCCTCTTTCGTCTCCGATCCGGTCTCCCAGGCATGCAGGTAGACGCACTCGTATTTCAGGGTGCGCCACAGCCTCTCGATGAAGATGTTGTCGAGGAACCGGCCTTTCCCATCCATCGAGATGCGCACGCCGGACCGGCGGAGCCGGTCGGTCCAGGCAAAGGACGTGAACTGGGATCCTTGATCGGTATTCATGATCTCGGGCGATCCGAACTTGTGGATGGCCTCGGTCAGCGCCTCGACGCAGAAGTCGGCCTCCAGCGTGTTCGAGATCCGCCAGGACAGGACCTTGCGGGTGTGCCAGTCCATGATCGCCACGAGGTATAGGAACCCGCGCCTCATAGGCAGATAGGTGATATCCGAGCACCAGACCTGGTTTGGGCGTTCTACCCGCAGCCCTCTGAGCAGGTAGGGATAGGTCTTGTGCCCCTTCGCCGGCCTGCTTGTGTTGGGTTTCTGATAGATGGGCATCAACCCCATCAGGCGCATCAGCCGGCGTATCCGCTTCTCGTTCACGAGATGCCCGTCATTGCGCAGGTGCCAGGTCATTTGCCGGACGCCGAAGAAGGGCGTCTCCAGGAACTGCTCGTCAATCTGCCGCATCAGGCCGAGGTTCTGTTCGGTCTCTCCCTTCGGCTCGTAGTAATAGGACGAGCGCGCGATCGACAGCAGCTTGCACTGCTGACCGATGGACAGCTGAGGATGGTCAGGCTCGATCATGCCGCGCCTCACTTCCCGCCCCAAGGCTTCAGCTTTCGTTCCAAAAAAGAGTTGGCCACCGCCAGCTCCCCGATCTTGGCGTGGAGCTCCTTCACCTGCTCCTCGTCCATCTCGGGTTTCTTACGGCTCCCGCGCTCGAACACGCCGGACGCGCCTTCGAGCAGGGCTCGCTTCCATTGATGGATCATCGTCGGATGCACCCCGAAGCGGCTCGCCAGCTCGGCCGCCGTCTCTTCACCCTTCAGGGCTTCCAGCGCGACCTTCGCCTTGAACTCAGGCGCGTGCTGCTTGCGTTTCGACATCTCTGATCTCCTTCTCGTCGAAGATCAGCAGACTGCAAATCGTAGCTTATGTCAGTGTCCGAATTTCAGGGGGTAGCTCACTCTCAAACCACAGAGCAGTCACACTCGCTGAGGAAAAGGGGTTCTTGAAGCCAGAACTAGACGACCGTCTTGGCACGATGGAAGCCCTGTTACAGACACGTCGAAGGCTACGGTCTGAGATTATTCTCAACGATGCAAAGTCCATCTTGGCAAACAGGTTTCAATCAGACCTATGGTCATCACTCTCTGAGGCTCAATGGGTTTCTGCGACTGCGCCCACTGCAGCCGGCAAAACTTTTGCTGTGCTGAATTGGCTTCTTCGGCAACATGCGACAGGAAAGTCGAACAGTTCTGTCTTCGTAGCCCCAACCCGAGCGCTCGTCTCCGAAGTCGAGCGACAATTGAATGACTTGAAGCTCGTTCACGGCCTGAACGATCTTAGGCTCAGGACCCATTGATCATTACGGCGCTGCGTGATTCAGCCTTCGCCAGAAGGAGGCTGACGATGAGCGATCTTTACTGGCTGAGCGACGCGCAGATGGAGCGGCTGCGGCCCTACTTTCCGAAGTCGCATGGCAAGCCGCGGGTCGATGACAAGCGTGTTCTGAGCGGGATTATATTCATCAATCGCAACGGCTTGAGGTGGCGGGATGCGCCGCGTGAATACGGCCCGCACAAGACGCTCTACAATCGCTGGATCAGATGGAGCCGCATGGGCGTGTTCGCCCGGATCATGGAGGGGCTCGCCGCCGAGCAGGCCGATTGCCGGACGATCATGATCGACGCGACCTATCTGAAGGCGCACCGCACGGCCTCGAGCCTGCAGGCTCAAAAGGGGGGCGTGGCCGCCTGATCGGCAGGACCAAAGGCGGCATGAACACCAAGCTCCATGCCGTCACCGACCGGGAGGGCCGACCTGTCCGCCTCTTTGTGACCGCCGGCCAAGTCAGCGATTACAAGGGCGCGCTCGCGCTCCAGAGCGGCTTTCCGCAAGCTGACTGGCTTCTCGCCGACCGCGGCTACGACGCCGACTGGTTCCGTAACTCTCTGTCGGAAAGCAAAATTCGGGCCTGCATTCCACCGCGCAAGTCGCGCACGATCCCGATCAAATACGACAAACGCAGATACCGCAGGCGCCACCGAATCGAGATCATGTTCGGACGCATCAAAGATTGGCGACGTGTCGCCACCCGTTACGATCGGTGTCCGAAGGTCTTCCTCTCGGCCATCGCACTCGCCGCGACCGTCATCTATTGGCTATGAGTCCTGAGCCTAGAGAGTGGGAAGCGCTAGACCTTCCAGTTTTGGTAAAGCGAGAGATCAGCCGAGTGATTGAGCAAAAGCGCCTTGAGGCTTCAGGTGCAGCAGGCATCGAGGAAGCGTGATGGCCAGAGCGCAACCAGTTAATATCGGCGGCATTGATTTTCCCAAGAAATCAGCTGCTCTTGCGCACTTGCGTGGCATTTTGTACCGCTTCGAGTTCGAAGAGCGGATTTCCGGAGCGGACGAAGAGTTTCTCAAAGCCGCTATCGAGCGGCATCCCGATTATCTGGAAAAGACCGGCGTTGGCATCGAACAATTCTTCGTAGGAAGAGGGGACTTTGGAACCCGATGCTTCTGGGTTCGAAGGATTGACGGGACTGAGGTTCGTTTTTCCTTTAAGAGCTGCGTTTAGTATTGGTCGAGCTGCGTCGCAGCGACAGATGCTAGTGTGAATGTCCGCTTTGGACCGGACCCGTTGCGGTCAAGTATAACCGCGAGTCGCTCGCGGTCAGCACAAGATGAGTAGAGGTCACCCCGCCCGGTGATCCCAGGCGGGATCGTCTGCTGTCAGTCGCCGTTGCGGCGGGTGTTGGGGCGCGACCAGATGAGGCTGAAGGTTTCTTCGCCACCTTCGATCACCGTGTCGTCGAAGAGGTTGGCGTAGATCGGTTGGGTGAAGCTCGGATCGTCGAGCTTGAGGCTCAGGTAGTCGCGGCCCTCGGCCGAGCGCTTGGACCAGGCGGCGCCGATCTCGGCACGACCAACGAAGACGCGGTGGGAGGGGGCGTTGTCGTTCGGGGTGCTGTCCTCGGGGACGATGCGGACGGCTTTCGCCTGAACGCTGAGGGTGACGATTTCGCCGACGTATTCGCTGCCGGTCTTCTTGAAGTTTCCGATGGTGGCCATGTCATATCTCCTTTTGGCTTGTCCGAGCCCGCGCCCTTCGCGGCCTCGATGGCGATCGTCAGGACCGGGGCGATCCGCCGACGCAGCCCCTGTGGCCCGCAGCGCCAGCGGAGGACGGCAAGGCCGGTCTTTCTTGTTCCGCGAGGAATGGCGGACCCGATATTGTTCGGGTTGCCAGGGGAAGAAAGTCCGGACGCGCTGTTGCGTTTAAGGAGGTCGAGGCGTCAGCCGATCCCGGTCAGATCAGCCGTTGAGAGGCCCGCAAGGGACGCGTGGCGTCATGGCATGGAAAAGGGGATGACAGGCTACCTCTGGACCGCGCAAGACCCCGGCAGCAGACGTCGTGCAAAGACAGGTTTTGGCGTGCAGGCGGAAACGGTGCATGTCCCGGACGTGCCTCGCTACCCAGGGATTGCTCCCTCTCGCCGTGTCTGTGTTTGTCTGCCGTGATATTCGGTCTGCCAGCGATCCAAGTGCATGTGCGACCAAGGTCATGCGCCACAAAGTGGGTCTCGGCGATCTGGTTTGCTCAGCCTGTCCTGACCAACCGCAACGCTGCGGTGACGGCGAGGATCGAGACCTGTTGCAGCAATCGGTTGCGGCGCACTCTGGCGATGTGGCGGACGGCACGCACCGGCGCAAGCTTCACAGGGCGTTCAGTGTTCACCGAAAGACGTGTGCGGATGCGAGTCTGACATGGCGTTGACCTCGGACCAGCCCGACACCCGCGCCCAAGCTGTACCGCCGATAATGAGCGCGCCCAGCCAAGACAAGAAGGTGATGGCGGTGTCGCTTGCGCTGCCAAACTCGGCAAGACCCTTTGCCGCGTGAAACCCGGCTATCCCGGCGGGGACCGCGTAGATCAGACCGATGGCGAGTTTGAGCGGAGCCCAACGGATGCGGTCAAAGGCGAATTCACCCAGAGCCGCGACGAAGCCGCCGATGAAGAGGCCCGCAATGATCGACAGAAAAACGCCTTGGCCCGTTTCATACAGATACATACCGGACGTCAGCCCGATGGCGAAGGGCAGGGCGTAGACGGCCAGGTTGAACAGGATCCAGCAGAGGGCACCAAGGCCGAACAGAGTGAAGAGGGTGGAGAAAAACATGAGGCACTCCTTTCGAGAACAAGGATCGCGCCGCCACCTCCTCCATTGGCACGGGCAGATCATAGCAGAAAACGGCCCACCCCGGGAGGGTCCGGGGCGGGCGTCGGCGAAAATCCGGTCATGCCGGTGTGGCGGCTTTCGGCCGGAAGTCGAAGAGGGGAATGCGCATCGCGCGGGCTTTGTCGGCGAGATTTTCGGTGATGCCCGAGCCCGGGAAGACGATGAGGCCGATGGGGAGGGTGTCGAGTAAATGGTCGTTGCGCTTGAAGGGGGCCGATTTGCCGTGCCGCGTCCAGTCGGGCTTGAAGACGATCTGTGTCACGCCGCGTTTGTCGGCCCAGGCGGCGGCAATCCGTTCGGCCCCGCGTGGCGCGCCGCCGTGCAACAGGACCATGTCGGCATGTTTCGTGTGGACGCGGTCGAGGGCCGCCCAGATGGCCGTGTGATCGTTGCAGTCGAGCCCGCCGCTGAAGGCGATCTTCGTGCCTTGCGGCAGCAGCGGTTCCAGATCGGCCCGGCGCTTCGCAGTGAGATGATCGCGGCTGTCAATCAGGGACGCAGTTAAGGTACGCCGGTTCACGTGGCTGCCCGTGCGCGGGTGCCAGGTCTGGCCTAGATGCGCCTCGAAGCCCTCGGCGGCGAGATCGCGCATAGCCTCAAACGCATTGCGCCGCTCGATGAGCGTGATGCCCTCCGCGATCAGGGTTTCCAGTTCGACCGAGCGGACCTCGGATCCGTCCTGTTCGCGCTGTGCGCGTTTTTGTGCCTGTTCGTTGCTGTCGAGATCCCGGCTAGTCCGCGTCGCCATGCGGTGAAACATGTTCGTGGTGGACCAGAGCAGGTCTTCGAGGTCGGGCTCCAACCGCGTGTCGGACAGCGTCGAGACGAGCGCGTCGAAAATGTCGGCGATGGCGGTGCGAATGGCGTCGGGCTCCGGCAAGGGGCGGGGATCGGGTTCGTCGGTGAAGGGGCGCCAGCCGTAGAGCTGCAGTTCCTCGAGTACGACGGCGGTGGAGGATCGGGTTTGAAGATGTGTCTCGGTCATAGTGTAGTCTCCGTTTTTCGAAGACCGCGCCTCTCGCGGCCTTCCCGGGCGACGAAAAAGCGGGGGCCGGGCGGGTCTGCACCGCCGCGCCTGCGGCGGCCGAAGCGAAGCGGAGGACGGCTTGCCGTTGCGGGACCGGCCGGGCTCTGCTCCGTCTCGACCGCTCTCGGAAGGACGGAAGGCGTGGCTCTGATCGCGGAGGCGCTGGCCGACTGCACCGATCCCGATCAGTCGATGGCGTGGTCGAGGAAGGTCACGGCATCCTCGGGCGCCAGTTGCGGACGCAGATGCGCGCGCAACGCGTCGCGGCCATTGGCCCGCAGATCGTCATTGAAATCGCCGAGACAGGGGGAGAGGTGGATCGCGTCGATCCCGGCCTGTCTGGCCCGATGCGACAGATGGTCCGCGGCGGACAGGCCTGCCGGGTCGGCATCGACGGCGATGTAGAGGCTGCGAAGATCGGCGGGCAGCTGCAGGGCTGCGAGATGATTGGCGGACAGAGCCGCCACCGCAGGCAACTCCGGCAGGGCCAGATGCAGGGAGAGCATGGTCTCCAGCCCTTCGCCTGCGGCCAGCACGCTGACCGGTTTGCCGATGCGAACACCATGGCCGAGGAGATTGCCCATGGCCTTGCGCGGTGGAATGACCGGGGCCTTGTCCGCAGTGGCGGGGTCAAGCCATGTGCGGTGCAGGCCCGTGAACCGCCCTTCGAGGTCCGTCACCTTGGCGAGCAGGGCGGGCCAGATCTCGGGCGGGTCTGTCAGTGCGTGATCCTCGCGCCAGTAGAAGCAGTTCGGGTGAAACCGAAGACTATCGAGTTGGCCCAGCCCGGTGAGGCCGCGCCTTGCGAGATAGCGTTCTGCCAAGGTGCCAGAAATCGGCTGGCCCATGGCCCAGAGCCGCCGCGCGGCCTCGGGTGAGCCGCGAGAGGCTGGCGAATTGGTGGCGCGATGCCTGTCCATCTGCGGCAAACTGAGAAACCTGCGCGCTTCGTCCAGCGCGTCCCTCAGGGTGGTGATACCCATGTTCAGGGCGATCAGATCCAGAAGGTCCCCGTGCTGCCCGGTGGCAGAATCGGTCCACTTGCCAGCCGCGCCGGGTCCAGAGGTCGGTCCCGATAGCCGAATATAGAGACTGCGGCCTCGCGTGTTCTGCACGTCGCCTACGATCCAATAGCGGCCTTGCTTGCGTCCGTTTGGAAGGTACTGTCGGCAGACGGCCTCGGCATCCTGGGCAAGGCGGCGGGCGATGTCGGCGGCGGGGCTGTGCATGGTTAGTGCCTCCTGTCGTGGATAGAAAAAGGGGCCCGCCATTTCTGGCGGACCCCGGCTGCCGGAACTCTGGGGGAAAGAGCTCCGACCTGCTCGAAGGTCACTCGGCGGCTGTCCGGGCGAAGGCGTCACCGGCGACGGGATCATCTTCCCCCGAGTGTTCGGAATCTCCGATAGCCGGTTCGCCGCCGTCTTCCGCCGATTGCGCTTCGCCAGTCTCGGGATCGTCGTCCGAAGGTCCTCCATCGGCGGTGTCGGTGTCGTCGACCAACTCGATCGCCGGTGCGTCCTCTTCCGGCAGCGGCGGCGTGCGCAGCGGGTCGGGCAGCCAGCCGGTGCCCACAAGCAGGTCCTCTGCGGCGGTCACCATTTCCGCCTTCTTCAGCCCGGCGATCCGGTCAGCGGCGTCCTCACCCTTCGACTCGCGCACGGCTTCGAGGATGCACGCCTTGGTCACGCGGCCGAGGTAGCTGTCGCCTGTCACCGTCCAGCCCGCCTTGGCCATGTCGAGCCCGACGGTCCCGGCCAGCACATCCGCATGCGCGATGGCGCGCGGACGGCGCTGGTAGGGATCGTGGACGGCATTCACGCTCATCGCCACGCAATGGGCGAAGAGCGTCTCGCGGCTGCAGCTGTCGAACTCGGTCAGCGCCTCCCAGAGGTCCTCGGATGCCTTCGGCAGGTTGCGCGCCCAGGTCTCGTGACGCTGGTCGATGGCCTGCGCGTAGGCCGTGTCGCCGAGGCCCGGCACCTGCGATCCGAACCCCGCATTGCGCGGTTCGATCTCGACGCAGCTGTCGATGGCGTAGCGATAGAAGAGCCGCAAGGCCATCGCGTGCAGGGCCGCGAGGAAGGCGACCTGCGGGTCCTGGGCCAGCGCATTGCGCAGCGCCAGCGTGCGATGGGCCGTCAGTTCCATGACGAGGCGGTCGGAAAGCGGTTTGAGGCCGTCATCCTCTTCCTCCTCGTCCGCCGTAGACACGGCGGTGTCATCAATGTCATCGTTCGGCGCCGCTTGCGGTGCGACCTCACCGGCGTCCTCCACCTCCTCGACCGGCTCATCTTCGGGCCGCACGTAGCCGCGCTCGACCCGCAGCCGGCCGGAACTGTCGATGCTGACGAAGGCTCCTGCCAGCGCGAGGTCTTCCGCCTCGTACCGGATCGGACGCGCCTCGAGGGCCTCCATCGCCTCCTCGATCTCGCCCAACCGGGCATCGACATCGTCGGGCAACTCGTCGGCCTCTGCATGCTCGGCCTCGAGCGCGTCGTATTCCGCCTTCAGCGCCTGGTAGCGGGCCTCCTCCTCGTCGGTCATCGGCACCGCTTCGCCATGAACCCGGCGCATCTCGAAGGTGTGGCCATAGGGGAACTCGGTGTCGACCTCGACCCATTTCCAGCCCTCGGCGCGCACCGCCTCGGCCTCCTCGGCAAGCTTCTCGCGCACCATGACGTCGAGCAGCGCGGCATCCTGCAGCCAGCCGCCGTCGTCCTGCTGGAACAGGTCGCGCAGGATCTCGCCCCCGGCCTCGACGTAGTCGTCAAGCCCGACGAATTGCGCCCGCTTGTCCGACGCCCGCACCGCACCGTCGGTCAGCATGCGGCGGATCTCGTAGGGCTGCCGCGAATAGTGTCGCTGCAGCGCCTCCCAGACCTGCTCCTGCCGCGCATGATCGGGATTGACCGTGAAGGCCATGAGCTGGTCGAGCGTAATCTCCTCCTCGGCATAGGCGTCGTGCAGCGATGGTGCCACGGCGGCAAGCTTCAGCCGCTGCTTGACCACGCTGGCCGGGACGAAGAACGCCGCGGCGATCTCCTCCTCTGTGCGGCCTTTCTCGCGCATCGCCTGGAAGGCGCGGAACTGGTCGAGCGGATGCAGCGGCGCGCGTTGGACGTTTTCGGCGAGACTGTCCTCCTCGGCGAGCCCATCGGTGCGGATGATGCAGGGCACCAGCGCGGTCTTGTTCATGCGCTTCTGTTTGACGAGCAGCTCGAGCGCCCGAAACCGCCTCCCGCCGGCGGGGATCGTGTACATGCCGGTCTCGGCGCCGCTATCATCCAGCACGGGCCGCACGGTGATGGAGCTGAGCAGCGTCCGCCGCGCGATGTCCTCGGCCAGTTCCTCGATCGACACGCCGGCCTTCACGTGGCGCACGTTCGACTGGCTGAGCATCAGCTTGTTGAAGGGAATGTCGCGCGAGGCGCTGAGGGTGATTTTCTGTTGCTTGGTCATCGGGATATCTCCGCGACGGGCCAGCCGGGAGCCTCTCTCCCGACCTCCAAACCCGTCACGGAAAACCCGGCACCCCTCTTACTCTTGGAGCACCAGTCGGGTCATGTGGACTTGCAACGCAATCCATATGGACGTATGTTGTCAGTCAAGCTAGGAAGGAGCGCGAACAAATGGAAAACGTAGTTCTGGAGCGACCTGCACCGGACCGGCAGGGTGTTGCTCTCAAGGCCTTCGCTCGGATCGCGGACGCCTGGTCGCTCACCCTGCGGGAAGCTGCGGCACTGGCGGACATGTCGGAGTCGACCTGGAAGCGGGCGAAGAAGCCCGATTTTGCGGGGGATTTGACGCGGGACCAGATGCTGCGATTGAGCGCGCTGATCGGTCTCTACAAGTCGCTCGAACTCTATTTCAACGAGCCGATCTCGCGGAACTGGGCGAAGCTGCCGAACCGGGGTCCGGAGTTCGACGGCGCGCGGCCCGTGGACGCGATGATCGCGGGCGGGTTGCCCAAGATCCTGCGCGTGCGGGGCTATGTCGATGCGCTGCGGGGCGGGGTTTGAGGATCACGTCGGTCAATGACCGTGCTCTTGTCAGGCTGATCTCCGAGACCCATCACAAGCCCCCAGTGCTGCGGGGGCTGGTCGACAGCGACGAGGAGGCCGCGGTTCTCGCCGAGATCGAAGGCGAGACCAGTGCCCGCCTGATCGCGGAAGCGCAGGGCAGCCCCGCACTCGACCGTCGCGAACTGGCCTTCGCGCGGCGGTCTCATGACCTGACTCTTTACGGTCAGAGCCATATCAATGCGGCCTTCACCTACACGCGACCCTCGGGCAACCGGTTCAACACCGGTGAGCGCGGCGCGTGGTATTGCGCCTGGGACATGCTGACGAGCGCGCAGGAGGTTGGGTTTCACCGGACCCGTGAATTGGGCTTCATCGGCCGCTACGAGGACGAGGCCCGCTACGTGGAACTGCTGGCGGATTTCATCGGGGATTTCCCGGATCTGCACGGGGAGGAGCATCCGGCGCTCGATCCGGTCCCCGAGCGGGGCTACGCGGCCGGGCAGCGCCTTGCAGGGGATCTGAGATCAGAGGGGCATCGTGGACTGATCTACCCATCCGTGCGCGACCCGGGCGGGCGGTGCTTCGTCGCCTTCGATCCCGGTATCATCCAGAATGTCCGTCCGGGCGCGAGCTGGAAGCTTGTCTGGCAAGGCGCGCCGGAATTTACGATCGAGGGGCTGTAACGCCCCTCGATATCCTCATGCGACACTTCAGATCTTGGTGCTAAGGTGCTGAAAAAAATCCCATCTGTCAGGCCTTCTCCAACAACGCCTTCGCCTTTCCCTCCATCACCAACCGCGCATCCTGCTGCGGCTTCGACCGGGCGACTGCGGTGATGCCCTGCACGAAGTCGAAGACGCTCTCGGGCGGGCGGCCTTCCTCGGCCAGAACGGTCTCGACGATCCGCCCCGTCTCCGCCTTCGAGAACCCGCGCTTGCGCAGGAAGTCCTGCCGGTCCTCGTCCGACCGCGCGACGATCTTCTCCCGCGCCGCCCGGATACCGTCGATGAAAGGCGCGGGCGAGGACTCGGCGAAGCGGCTGAGCGCAGGCGCGGCCTCGTGGGCGAAGCGGGAGGCGGCGTATTTTGAGTGCCGGATCGTGATCTCCTGGAAGTCCTCGACGCCCCAGAGGTTGCGGTTCTGGCACACGGCGCGGAGGTAGAAACTGGCGATGCCAAGCGTCTTGGCGCCAACCTCCGAATTCCAGCAATAAAACCCCCGGAAGTAGAGGTCGGGTGAGCCATCGGGCAGCAGCCCCGCCTCGATCGGGTTGAGGTCATCGACGAGGAACAGGAACACGTCGCGGTCGGAGGCGTAGAGCGTCGTCGTCTCCTTCGTGATGTCCACGCGCGGGTTGTAGATGCCGGTCGACCAGTCGAGCACGCCCGGCACCTTCCAGCGCGTGTCGCCCGTGCCGTTCCCTGCGATGCGCTGCACGGCGGAGACCAGTTCATGGTCGTAGATGCGGCCGTAGTCGGGGCCCGTCACGGCGCGCAGTTCGGTACGGCCATTCGCGACCTCCATGGTCTTGATCTGCTCGGCCCGGTGATTGGTCAGCCCGTATTGCAGGTTGATCCCCGCCAGCGGTGCGGGCAGTTGGCGCAGATAGGCGGCGGGCGCACCGACGAGGCTCGAGAGCTGGCCAAAGGACCAATGCGTCGGTGCGATGGGTTCATCCGCACCGGGCAGGACCAGCCCCAGCTTTTCCGGGTCGTCCCGATGCGCCTCGACCCGGATCGCGGCGCGCTCGACCGTCTGCGTCCGGCTCCGCTCCGCCCGGCCCTTGACCGAGGCGAACAGATCGTCGAGCGACAGATACCGCTCGTCATCCGGCCGCGAGAACCACTCGGACGACACGCGGTCCACGTTCGAACCGCGCGACACATCCACCTTGTAGCCGCCGCTCATGTCACGCCCGGCATCGATGATTTCGGTACTCATGGGTTTTCTCCCGCGACGGGCGGCCGAAAGCCTCTCTCTCGACCTCCAAACCCGTCACGGGCCGGGACGGCACCCCTCTGACTCTCCGGTCACTCGGCTGCGCGGGTCTCGAGCGTGGAAGTGGCGCGCGACGCGGCAAGCCGGTGCAGCGTTTCCGGGCGGATATGCGTGTATCGGCGCAGCATTTTCCAATCCTTGTGGCCAGTGACCAGCGAGACCTGTTCAATGGCGAAGCCGGCCTCGAACAGGCGGCTTGTGCCCTCATGGCGTAGATCGTGGAAATGCAGGTCCTTCACGCTGACCTCGACGCAGGCGCGCCGGAAGGCCGTTCCGACCGATTTCGAGTTGTAGGGAAAGATCCGGCCCCTTGCGTGCCCGAGTTCCTTGGCCTGTTCGGTGACCAATGCCCAGGCATCGAACCCCGTGGCGGCGAAGAGTGGGATCCGCTGGTCGTTCCCGGTCTTGTTGCGCGGGTCCTTCCTATCGCGGATCATGAGCATCCGGCGGTCGACGTCGAGATCGGTCCATGCGACGCGGCAGATCTCGTCGAGCCGCATGGCCGTGGCCACCGCGAACTTGACGATCCGCGTCATCGGCAGGGTCAGGCGTTCGTTGTCATCGAAGCAACGGAAGAGGCGGTTCAACTCATCGATGGTAGGGCGACGATCCCGCTCTGTGCCTTTGCCGATCAGCCCGAGACGCTTGAGCGCTACGCGCGCCAGATCAACGGGTTCCGGAGAAATGTCGAGCCCGTGCACGGCTGCCGCGTGGGTGATGATCATCTTGATCACCCCGATATCGATCCCGAGCGTCACCGGGCCCGCACCTTGCTCCGCCCGCATCTTGCCGTAGTCGATCAGCTTCTGCCGGTCGAGGTGCCCGATCTTCTCTTTGCCCAGATCGCGCTTGAGCGTCGTGAGCGTGGCGGCCTTGCTGCGACGCGGCGGTTTCCCTACCTCGCACATATCGGTTATATGAAGATCGATGAGGTCGCCAAAGGTCTGGAGGCGGGAAACGGACGACTTGTTCGGCGCCAGCCCCTGATCGACCCGGGTCTCCGCTTGGCGGGCCCAACGATGGGCGTCGTCGCGGCGGAGGAACGTCTCGCTCGCGTAGCGGCCCTTTCGTCTGATCTGGACCCGGTATGCACCGGAGGGGAGCTTGGTGATGGAGGCCATTTTCGTGTGCGCTGTGTGTGCAATGAGTCGTCGTAGAGGGGCAAATTCGGGGATATTGGGGCGTATTCCAGCGTAGCAGCATCCGCCGCCAACAGTTTGAAGATACACAAAAAATGCTAATAAATCAACACGCTAGATTGTCTACGGCCCCTATGATGGACTGGACCGATCGGCATTGCCGGTATTTCCATCGGCTGCTGTCCCGGCAGGCGCTGCTCTATACCGAGATGGTGACGGCGCCGGCCTTGGTGCGCGGCGGGGCTTTGCATCTTCTGGATCATGCGCCCGAAGAGCATCCTGTCGCCCTGCAGCTCGGCGGAAGCGATCCGGACGAGCTTGCCGAGGCGGCACGGCTGGGGCAGGCGGCCGGGTACGACGAGATCAATCTCAATGTCGGCTGTCCGTCGGATCGCGTGCAGTCGGGCACGTTCGGCGCGGTCCTGATGAAGGATCCCGCGCTCGTCGCCCGCGCCGTGGCTGCCATGCGGGCGGAAGTCGATGTGGAGGTCACGGTGAAGTGCCGTCTCGGTGTCGACGAACAGGAGCCCGAAGAGGTGCTTCCCGCATTCATCGAGGCTGTTGCCGGCGCCGGCTGCGAGCGTGTCATCATCCACGCGCGGAAGGCCTGGCTGCAGGGGCTGAGCCCGAAGGAAAACCGGGATGTCCCGCCGCTCGATTACGGGCTGGTGCACCGCATGAAGACGCGGTTTCCGCAGATGCATGTCTCGGTGAATGGCGGCATTGCTGATCTCGAAACCGCGCGGAAGTTTCTCGATGCCGGGCTCGACGGGGTCATGATCGGACGGGCAGCCTATCACGCGCCTTGGGACGTGCTGGCCGATGCGGATCGCTTGATCTTCGCGACCGGGCGCCCGGCGCCCGAGGCGCGCGACATCGCGCTCGAGATGATCCCCTACATCGACGGTCATATCGCGGCGGGCGGAAGGCTGCACCAGGTCACGCGCCACATGCTGGGGCTTTTCGCGGGGCGTCCCGGTGCGCGGGTCTGGCGGCGCGTCTTGTCCGAGAACGCCACCAAGAGCGGCGCGGATTCGTCGCTGATCCTGCATGCGCTCGACGAGATGGATGCAGCACAGCGCGCCGCCTGAGGGATCGCAAATAAGGCGCAAACATGGCGCAATCGGGTGGCTCGGGCGTCATTGTTTCCCATCCTGCAGCAATCGCTGAAATTCCTTCCTATTCGACCGAATATCGGCAAACCTTCATGCCGGGGATTTCTGTGTTTCTGCCTGGGGGATTGTGATGATCTGGCTCCTGACGCTGCTGCCTTTCCTGGCCCTGTCGGCCTTTGTCGACTTTGGTGATGACGACGACGATGATGACGACAACGACACCGCGCCGACGGATGGATCGGATAGCGGCGACAAGGGTGATGACGGGGACGACGGCGATGACGGCGAAGAGCCGCCGCTCAGTTCCGGCGAAGACGAAGACATAACGCTTACCGAAGGGGATGACCGGTTCGACGGCTCCACTGGCAACGACACACTGCGTGGGCTCGGGGGCGACGATTTCCTGGAAGGCAGCTCGGGTGACGACTCGCTCGAGGGCGGGCCCGGCGATGACACGCTGGTCGGTCAGGGCGGTCAGGACACCGCGATTGGGGGCACGGGCGACGATTCCATAGAAGGCGGCGACGGCGACGACTTTGCCAAGGGCAATGACGGCAACGACACGATCCGTGGCAATGACGGGAACGACACCTTGCTCGGCGGCCTTGGCGAAGATTCCCTGCGCGGCGGCGACGGCGACGATTACGTCGAGGGCGGTGCCAATGATGACCAGGTGCTCGGCAATGACGGCGACGACACGCTTCTCGGACTCGACGGCAACGACACGCTGGACGGTGGCGAGGGCGAGGACAGTCTGAACGGCGGTCCGGGCATGAACGTGCTGACCGGCGGCGCAGGCGCTGACAGCTTCACCATCGACCTGACGCGCGAAGACGGCGAAGACATTCCGGCGATGTCGGCAACGATCACCGATTTCGCGGTCGAGGGCGAGGAGGAGGATGTGCTTCTCCTGATGCTCGACGATCAGGATGATGGCCTTGCTGTCGGTGTCACCGAGGACGGGGACGATGCGCTTCTGACGCTCGGAGAGGGTGAGGATGCGGTCACGCTGGCGCGGATCATCGACGGTGCCCTGAACGGGTTCAGCCTCGAGAACGTGGTAACGGTCGCGGGCGATGATGGCTCGCCGGATACGATGGAGCCGCCCGTCGCGGCTTGATCGACACTAGCTTTTTGCGGCCAACTTGCTGGCCCTGCCGCCGCGCCTCTTCTTGAGGCGCGGTGCGCGTTCGGGAAGGGTCTCCATGATCTCTGCGCGTTCCTCGGATGTCATGCGGGACCAGCGCGTGATCTCGTCGATGGAGCGGTAGCAGCCGACGCAGATGCGTTCTTCGGGATGCACGACGCATAGCTGCACGCAGGGGCTTTCGATCCCCGCGCTCCGTGCGCGTTGCTGTCCTGACTTGTCCGCCATGCTGCTCGTTTGCCTCTTGGCCTTACCCTTGGCGAATATGCCTAATCCGGTCGAGAGCACCCTGCAAGATGTAGGATGCAGCGACGTTGTCGATGCGCTCCGCGCGCCGCATGCGCGATGTATCGGCTTCGAGTAGCGCACGTTCCGCGGCCACGGTGGACAGCCGCTCGTCCCAGAAGGTGATCGCCCCGTCCCAAAGCCGTGAGAAATTGCGGGCGAAGGCCCTCGTCGATTGGCAGCGTGCGCCTTCGCTGCCATCCATGTTGCGCGGCAGGCCGAGTACGACGCCGCCGATCTCGCGCCCGTTCAGGATCTCGATCAGACGCGCGGCATCCTGCGTGAACTTCTTGCGCCGGATCGTCTCGAGCGGCGTCGCAACGGACAACAGCCTGTCGGACACCGCCACACCGATCGTCTTGTCGCCAAGATCGAGCCCCGCAATGGCTCTCATCGGGGGCAGGGCCGGCAGCGCCTC
The DNA here is from genome assembly GCF_009363575.1 of Roseivivax sp. THAF30. Taxonomy (NCBI): domain Bacteria; kingdom Pseudomonadati; phylum Pseudomonadota; class Alphaproteobacteria; order Rhodobacterales; family Roseobacteraceae; genus Roseivivax; species Roseivivax sp. THAF30. The sequence goes on from NZ_CP045389.1 coordinate 1,855,582, forward strand.
GTCGAGAGTTTCGTGGATCATTCCTCAACCCCGGCGGATCGAGCCGCCTCGCGCACCGTTGTCAGCGCCGCCTCGTCGCCGAGAAAAACCTCTTCGGCGTTCTGCAGGATCGCGCGGGCCTGGTCGAGATTTCCCAGAACGCCATAGGCCGAGATCAGCCGCGCCCATTCCTCGGGGCTGCCGCCTTGCGTCGCGAGCCGGTCAGAAAGCCGCGCGACCATGCCTTCGATCATGCCTTGACGGTCTTCTTCGCTAAGCTCGCCCGCAGCCTCGAGCTCGTCCGCGGTCGGGCCGGGCAGGGCGGTCTGCGGTACGGGCGGGCTGTAATCATTGACGCCGGCGCGCCAGGCCATGTCCTCGATCTGACTCATGATCGGCGCGACCCAGGCATCCTCCGCTGTCGAGCGGCGCAGAAGATTGTCCCAGATGCGGAAGGCGCGATCCGGCCGGCCCGTTTGTGCCATGCTCAGCCCGGCATAATAGGAGGCGACACCGTTCTCGGGATCGCGGTTCAGCGCTCTCTCGACTGCGGCCTCGGCTTCGGGCGAGACGTATCCGCCTGCGGCGAGCACCATCATGTCGGCGAGATCGGCGTAATCCTCCGCCGTCGCCTCCTCGCCCTTGAGCTCGATGATCCGTTCCTGGGCACGATAGGCGGCGCGATAATTGCCCAGCGCTGCCTCGGAGCGCGCAAGAAGCTGGAAGCCTTGCACATCGTTCTGCCGCTCTGCGACGGTGGCGCGCAGACGCTCGACCAGCGCTTGGTATTCGGGGTTCGGAGCCTCGGCCGGGGCAGAAGCCGCATCGCTTTCGGCCTCGCTTTGCGCGGGGCGGTTCTGCCGGGCCTCCTCGGCCCGCGCGATGCGGTCGGACAGGCCGAGATCGCCGTAGCCCGGCGCACCAAGGCTTGCATAAAGGTAGATCGACCCCGACACGAGGAAGAGCGCGATGAGAAGCGCCGCGACGCGCGAGACCGGCTTCGGCTCCGATCCGGCGGCGGTTTCGGACGCGTCCTTGGCATCGGCCGCCAGTAGACGGCGCGACACCTCGGTCCGCAGCCGCTGGGCTTCTTCGGGGCCGACCGTGCCACGCTCTTCATCGCGGTCGATCTCGCGCAGCTGGTCGCGATAGACACCGATATCGGAAGCCACCGCGTCCTGCGCCGAGCGCCGCCCGCGCAGCAGCGCCAAGACGATCACCGCGCCGACCAGCAACGCCATCGCGGCACTCAAGATCCAGAAGGCGATCATGCCGTCTCCCATCCATTCATCCCGTGCAGACATATCCATCCCGGCCCCTGACAAAAAGGCAAAAAACCCGGTGGCGCGAGCATGTCGCAACTGCGCGGTAATGTGACGGGTCTCGGCATGGCGGGCGATGCCCGCCCGTGCGACGAGGGCCGGACAGGGACGCTTATTCGGGAATCGCCGCCGATATGAAACGCTACTCCGCCTTCGCACTCGCTAGGGAAGCATTTCGCAACCACCAGGGGTGGGAGCGTGCCTGGCGCGATGCCCAGCCGAAAAAGCATTACGATGCGATCATCGTCGGTGCCGGAGGGCATGGTCTTGCAACCGCGTATTACCTCGGCAAGAACCACGGCATCCGCAACGTCGCGATCATCGAGAAGGGCTGGCTCGGCGGCGGGAACACGGGTCGGAACACGACGATCATCCGCTCGAACTACCTGCAGGATCCCTCTGCCGCGATATACGAGAAGTCCCGCTCGCTTTACGAGACGCTGAGCCAGGATCTCAACTACAACATCATGTATTCGCCGCGCGGCGTGATGATGCTGGCGCAGACGGAGCACGAGGTGCGCGGCTACCGGCGCACGGCACATGCCAATGCGCTGCAAGGCGTCGACACCACCTTCATCAGCCCAAAGAAGGTCAAGGAGCTGGTGCCGATCATCGAACTCAAGGGCCCGCGCTATCCCGTCCTCGGCGCGCTCTGGCAGGAGCGCGCAGGGACCGCCCGTCACGACGCCGTTGCCTGGGGCTATGCACGGGCGTGCTCCGACATGGGCATGGACGTGATCCAGAAATGCGAGGTGACCGGCATCCAGCGCGAGGGCGGTCGCGTCACGGGCGTGTCGACCACGAAAGGCGATATCGGCTGCAACAAGCTCGGCATCGTTGTCGCGGGTCATTCGGGGCATCTTGCCGAGATGGCCGGCTTCCGGCTGCCGATCGAGAGCGTCGCGCTGCAGGCGCTCGTCTCCGAGCCGATCAAGCCCTGCATGGACGTCGTCGTCATGGCCAACACCGTGCACGGCTACATGAGCCAGTCCGACAAGGGCGAGATGGTGATCGGCGGCGGCGCGGACGGCTACAACAACTACACCCAGCGCGGCTCTTTCCACCATATCGAGGAGACGGTGCGCGCGCTTTGCGAGACCTTCCCGATGATCTCGCGCCTCAAGATGCTGCGGCAATGGGGCGGCATCGTGGACATGACCGGCGACCGCTCGCCGATCCTGTCGAAGACGCCGGTCGAGAACGTGTTCATCAATTGCGGCTGGGGCACCGGCGGATTCAAGGCGATCCCGGGCTCGGGCTGGGGGTTTGCCGAACTGATGGCCAAGGGGCATTCGCCGCTTACCGAGGCCTTCGGCATGGAGCGCTTCCGCGAGGGCCGTTTTGTCGACGAGTCGGTCGCCGCCGGCGTGGCACATTAAGGAGATACGGGACATGCTGATCCTTGAATGCCCCTATTGCGGCGTCAAAGCCGACGAGACCGAACTGCATCCCGGCGGCGAGGCGCACCTGACGCGCTTCGGGCCTGGATCGTCCGATGACGCGTTCGAAAGCTACCTCTTCATGCGCGCGAACCCCAAGGGCGTGCATTTCGAGCGCTGGCGGCACTCGCATGGCTGCGGCAAGTGGTTTCACGCCGCGCGCTGCACCGTGACGCTCGAGGTCTTCGGCACCTATTCGGCTCAGACCACGGAGCCCCCGTCCGACATTATCGAGAAGATCGCGGCCCGCCGTCCCGGCTGGGCGAAGGAGAGCCAGGCATGAGCACGCGCCTTGCGAAGGGCGGTCGCCTGATCGACCGCGCCACCACGCACCGTTTCACGTTCAACGGCCGCCAGATGAAGGGCTATTCGGGCGACACGCTGGCCTCTGCCTTGCTGGCGGGCGACCAGATGTTGGTCGGTCGGTCCTTCAAGTATCACCGCCCGCGCGGCATCGTGGCGAGCGGTGCCGAAGAGCCCAATGCCCTCGTCGGCCTCGGCTCAGGCAACACGTTCGAGCCGAACCAGCGCGTCACCGTGACCGAGCTGTTCGACGGGCTCGAAGCGCAGTCGCAGAACCACTGGCCGAGCCTCGAGTTCGACGTCGGCGCGATCAACGCGAAGCTGTCGCGCTTCCTGCCGGCAGGCTTCTACTACAAGACGTTTATTCATCCCCGTCCGTTCTGGAAACACGTCTACGAGCCCTTCATCCGCAAGTCGGCAGGTCTCGGCAAGGCGCCGGACAAAGAGGCGCGCGACCCCGACACCTACGAGCATTTCTACGCTCATGTAGACGTTCTGGTGATCGGCGGCGGAGTGGCGGGACTTCAGGCGGCCAAGGTCGCGGCGCAGTCGGGCGGCAAAGTCCTGCTGATCGAGCAGAACGCTCATTGGGGCGGCCGCGCGCCAGTGGATGGCGGCACTGTCGACGGAGCAGAGGCGGATGCCTGGGTCTCGGCCACGCTTAAAGAGCTCGAAGGCATGGCCAATGTCACGATGCGGACGCGGACGATGGGCGCGGGTCTATACGATCACGGCTATGCCACGGCCTATGAGCGCGTCTCGGATCACGCGCCGGGCTCCGATGCGCCGCGTCATCGTCTCTGGCGGATCCGGGCAGGGCAGATCGTGACCGCGACCGGCGCGATAGAGCGTCCGCTCTCTTTTGCGGGCAACGACATTCCGGGCGTCATGTTGGCCTCCGCGGCGCGAGACTTCGCGGTGAACTACGCGGTCTCGCCGGGTGACCGGACGGTCGTCGTGACCAACAACGACGATGCTTACCGCACGGCGCTCGCGCTCAAGTCGGTGGGTCTCTCTGTCCCGGCGGTGATTGACGCGCGGGCGAATGGCGGGGGCGCGCTGATGGCCGAGGCCGAGGCGCAGGGCATCCGCGTTCTCAAGGGCAAGGGCATCGCCAAGGTCCAGGGCGGCGCGCGCGTCACCGGTGTCGAGATCTGCCCCCAGGCGGGCGAGGGCGCGACACAGGAAACCATTGCCTGTGACGCCGTCGCCATGTCGGGTGGCTGGTCCCCGGTCGTGCATCTCTGGTCGCATATCGGCGGCAAGCTGACATGGGACGAGACCGAGAACTTCTTCCGCCCCGATCCCGAGCGCGCGCCGATCACCCATGACGGCTCCGCCATCGTGACCGCGGTTGGCGCGGCGAACGGGCATCTGGGTCTGTCGGAGATCGTCAGCGACGCAACGAGCGGCACAACCTCCGCGCTCAAGCGGATCGGCCTGTCGGTCGATGCGGCCGCGCCCGAGGCCAGCCCACGCGACGAAGCACCGATGGAGCCGGTCTGGCTGATGCCGCAGGGCGCCAAGCGCGCGCTCCGGGCGAAAGCCTGGCTCGACTTCCAGAACGATGTGAAGGTGACCGACGTTCAACTTGCCGCACAGGAAGGCTATGTCTCGGTCGAACATACCAAGCGCTACACCACGCTCGGCATGGCGACGGACCAGGGAAAACTGAGCAACATCAACGGCCTTGCGATCCTGTCTCAAGCACTGGGTGAAGGCATTCCGCAGGTTGGGACAACGACGTTCCGCCCGCCCTACACACCGATTTCGCTGGCCTCCATCGCCGGAGAGGCAAAGGGCGAGCTGTTCCAGCCGATCCGCCGCACCGCTCTGCATTCCTGGCACGAGGAAAACGGCGCGGAATGGGAGCCGGTCGGCCATTGGCGGCGCCCCTTCGCCTACAGGAAGCCGGGCGAGAGCACCCATGACGCGGTGACGCGCGAATGCGTCGCAACACGGGAGAGCCTTGGCCTGCTCGACGCCTCGACGTTGGGCAAGATCCTCGTCAAAGGGCCTGATGCCGGGCGCTTCATGGACATGCTCTACACCAACATGATGTCATCGCTGAAGCCGGGCTTCTGCCGCTACGGGCTCATGTGTTCCGAAAACGGCTTCCTCATGGATGACGGTGTCGTGGCGCGGATCGATGAGGACACGTTCCTGTGCCACACGACCACCGGCGGCGCGGAGCGCATCCACGCTCATATGGAGGAATGGCTCCAGACCGAATGGTGGGACTGGAAGGTCTGGGTTCTGAACGTGACCGAGCAGTACACCCAGATCGGCGTTGTCGGCCCCAAGTCCCGCGCGGTGCTGGAAAAGCTTGGAACCGAGGGCATCGGCAAAGACGAGCTGCCGTTCATGCGCTGGATCGATGGCAATGTCGGGGGCATCCCCGCGCGGATCTTCCGGATCTCCTTCTCGGGTGAATTGTCCTTCGAGATCGCGGTCGCGGCAAACCGGGGCCGGGAGCTCTGGGACAAACTGATCGAGGCGGGCCAGGAGTTCAACGTCACCCCCTATGGCACTGAAGCGATGCACGTTTTGCGCGCCGAGAAGGGCTTCATCATGATCGGGGAGGAGACCGACGGGACGATCATTCCGCAGGATCTCGGACTCCACTGGGCGATCTCGAAGAAGAAGGAAGACTACATTGGTAAGCGCGCGCAGGAGCGGTCCTTCATGGACAATCCCGAGCGCTGGCAACTTGTTGGCCTGGAGACGACGGATGGCTCCAAGCTGCCCGACGGGGCCTATGCGGTCGCGCCGGGCAATAACGCCAATGGCCAGGTGAACACGCAAGGGCGAGTGACGTCGAGCTATCATTCCGCCGCGCTTGGCCGTCCGATCGCGATGGGCCTTGTCCATAACGGACCCGACCGGATGGGTGAAGTGATCGAGTTCGCCATGACCGATGGGAGCCGTGTCCCGGCCAAGATCACCGGCACCATTTTCTTCGATCCCGAGGGGGAAAAGCAGAATGTCTGACATTGCACGCGATGGCGCACGCGCCGCTGGGTCGGTGACCGTCGACTCCCTCGGCCCGCAAGGCATGATCTCGGTTCGCGCGAAGATGGATGATCCGGCACTGGCCTCGGCCCTGACGGAGCTTGGCGGCCTGTCGGTGCCCGGACCACTTTCCATGTCGCGCAGCGGCGAGATGGCCGTGCTTTGGATGGGCCCGGACGAGGTGATGGTGCTCTGCGCCTATACCGCCGCCCAGCTTCTGTCCGAAAAGCTGGCTGCGTCGCTGTCGGGCGCTCATGCGCTTGTCGCGAATGTCTCGGACGCACGCGCGATGTTCCGCCTGACCGGTCCGGAGAACGAGGTCCGCGAGGCGCTGGCAAAGCTCACGCCGGCCGATTGCGCGCCCGATGCGCTGCCCGAGGGCCGGGTGCGCCGCACGCGGCTGGCCCAGGTCGCGGGAGCCATCTGGATCGAAGAGGGCGCGGCGAATGTCATCGCGTTCAGATCAGGTGCGGATTACGTCTTCGGTCTTCTGAAGACGGCTGCAGCGGACAGCGCAAAAGTCGGCTATTTCTAAGGCTCTGTCACGGGGCGGTTTCTTTCGCGGATCGCGGAACCCTCACCGCTCCGTGACGTTGATTTCGAGATTGCGCCCGTTGCGCTCTTGACGCTTGCGGCTTGTCAGCGCACCAACGGCGCTATGTCGCAGATTATACTCTGAATAGAACGAGGACCGTCATGGCATTTGAACTTCCCGACCTTCCGTATCCCCACGACGCGCTCGCCTCGAAGGGCATGTCGCAGGAAACGCTCGAGTTCCACCACGACATTCACCACAAGGCCTATGTCGACAACGGCAACAAGGCGATCTCGGGCACCGAGTGGGAAAACAAGTCCGTCGAAGAGATCATCAAGGGCACGTACGATCCGAACGCGGTCGCGCAGTCCGGTATCTTCAACAACGCGTCGCAGTACTGGAACCACAACCAGTTCTGGGAAATGATGACGCCGGAAAACAAGGGCATCCCGGGCGAGCTTGAAGCTGCGCTGACCGAGAGCTTCGGCTCCGTCGACAAGTTCAAGGACGAGTTCGCTGCGGCCGGCGCAGGTCAGTTCGGCTCCGGCTGGGCATGGCTCGTGAAGGACACCGATGGCGGTCTCAAGGTCACCAAGACCGAGAACGGCGTCAATCCGCTTTGCTTCGATCAGACCGCGCTTCTTGGCGTCGATGTGTGGGAACACTCCTACTACATCGATTTCCGCAACAAGCGTCCGGCCTATCTGTCGAACTTCCTCGAGAACCTTGTGAATTGGGAAAACGTTGCCGAGCGCCTGTCGAAGGCATAAGCTTCGCCTCCCAAGCGATTGAAATTGAACGCCTCGACCCATCCGGTCGGGGCGTTTTTCTTTGCCCTGAGGAACGCCCGACCGGGCAGCGCGTTCGTCCTGTGAAAGGCAACAAGCGGAGGCATCTTATGGCCGAGCGTAAGAGATCGAACGATGGGCATCGCGAGACCGAAGAGGTTCTCGGCGAGAAGCCCGAGAACCTTCCCGAGAGCCCTGACCATGCCGGCAGTGCCGGCGGCGAGTTGAACCGCAAGGTCGGCAAGCGCGACGAGGAAAAGCAGGTCGACGACACGTCCGCCGGAAACACACGGCCCAAGGCGCAGGACACCGACGATAGCGGCGACAAGGAGAAGGTGTGATGGCCGAACTCACTCACGGAACTTGGGTGCTCATCGCTGACGGTGAGAAGGCGCTGTTTCTTCGCAATGATCTGGACGAGCACAGTCCGGATCTGAACGTCGTGCGCGAAGAGGAGCAGGACAACCCGTCCGACTACGACCAGTCTGCCAACAAGCCTGGCCGCAAGGGCGATACAGGCATCGGCCAAAGCTCCGCGATGGATGATACGGACTGGCATGAGCTGGCGAAGGAACGTTTCGCCGACGATCTTGCGGACCTGCTTTACAAGCAGGCGCATAAGCACAAGTTCGAGCGGATCGTGATCGTCGCGCCACCGCAAATCCTGGGTGAGCTTCGAAAGCAGATCCACAAGGAGGTGGCTTCAAAGGTCATCGCCGAGATCCCCAAGACGCTGACCAACCATCCGCTGGACAAGGTTGAAGAGATGCTGCGCGACGAGCTCGCAGAGGCATAAGATAGCGAGGCCCGGGGTTTGTGCCCGGGCCTCATTGCGCCGGCCCTCACGCTCTGGCAAAGCTCTGTTGGCAAGGGCAGGGGGACCGCAAATGCAGGAGCAACGGATCGGCGTTCTCGCCATGATCGGCGCTTGCTCCATCTGGGGATTGTCCCCGCTTTACTACAAATTGCTCGCCGATGTTCCGCCGCTCGAGGTGCTGGCCCATCGCACGCTCTGGTCGATGTTGTTCTTCGCCGGGGTGCTTCTGGTCCAGGGCCGGCTTGGTGCATTGCGAGATGCGTTGTCGACGCCGCGCAGGATCGCCGCCATCGGCTTCGCCGCGATCATGATATCCTGCAACTGGTTCCTGTTCATCCTTTCCATCCAGATTGAAAGAGCGACGGAAGCCAGCCTTGGCTATTACATCTTCCCACTGGTAGCGGTTCTGTTGGGCGTTCTGTTCTTTCGCGAACGATTGGGGCGCGCGCAGATGGTGGCCGTGGGATTGGCGACGATCGCAGTTCTCATCCTGTCGGTGCAACTTGGTCATCCGCCTTGGGTGTCTCTCATCATCAGCCTGACCTTCGGCCTTTACGGCGTTGCCAAGAAACGACTTTCTGTCGGACCGGTGGTCTCTGTCACGGGCGAGGTGTTGCTGCTGACGCCATTGGCGCTCGGCTGGCTCTGGCATCTGCACGGTGTCCGCGGCACGGGACTCTTCGGTCAGGATGGAGGTGTGTCGGCACTCTTGATCGTGTCTGGCCCGCTTACCGCTTTGCCGCTCATCTTGTTCAGCTTTGCAGCCCAGCGCGTCAACCTATCAAGCATCGGGCTCATCCAGTACTTGAACCCTACACTGCAATTCCTTGTCGCAACGCTGGTTTTCCGCGAACCCTTCGGCACGGTCCAGGCCGTGGCCTTTGCGCTGATCTGGACAGCTTTGGCGATCTATTCGACGGCGACGCTTCGGGCCGAAAGCGCGCGGCGCAAAGCCGCGATCGTACCCGGCGCATCCGGCGAGACCTGAACGTTCTCGACAATGTCGCTTCCGGCGAAGCCTTGATCGACGACGTGATGCATCAGCGCGATCAGCGGATCCCAGTAGCCTTCGACGTTCATCAGCACGATGGGTTTGTCATGCAGGCCGAGCTGCCGCCAGGTCAGCACCTCGAAGAATTCGTCGAGCGAGCCCGCACCGCCCGGAAGAACGGCGATGGCATCGGCGTTCATCAGCATGACTTTCTTGCGCTCGTGCATGGTGTCCGTGACGACGAAGGTCGTCAGATCGCGTTTCCCAACTTCCCATTTCACAAGGTGATCCGGGATCACGCCGAAGGTCTGGGCACCCGCGTTCTGGGCAGACCGGGCCACGCGGCCCATCAGACCCACGTCGCCCGCACCGTAAACGAGCCGCCAGCCGGCCGCGCCGATTTCCCAGCCAAGCGCTTCGGCCGCCGCCGCGTAGGCTGGGTCGGAGCCATCGCGCGCCCCGCAATACACGCAGATCGAGATTTGTTGCATCGCGACAACTCCATGCTTGCGCGGCTTTGACCGGTGTTAGCGCTGTTGATATACGTTCTCAACCGGCTGCGGCGCGTAAAGATCTGCCTGTGCGCACGCAGCCTTATGGGGATGAACCAGAGATGACGACCAAATCCTCCATGTCCGGGCCGATCGGGGCGGTCCTGGGCGTGACCGCGCTGCTTGGCGCGGCATTGGCCGGGCTTTATGCCACGGGCCAGTTGGACGATGTTCTCGCCCGCGGCGACGACGCGCCCGAGGCTGTCGAGGACGCAGCGGCTCTGCCGCAGCCTGCGCCGAGTACGGATACCATTCCCGAGCCGCAACGCGATATGACAGCGCCTGAGACGGCGACCACAGGGTCGGAGCCTGTTCTCGCGGCCCGCACGCCCGATGCTCCGGAGGTTGCGACAGAGCCCGCAGCGCCGCTTGAAACCGCTGAGGAGGCCGGTCGCGCCGAGGCCGAGAGCGTAGCAACCGCGCCCGACGCGTTGGACGCTGACACCGAAGAAGATACCACGCCCGAAACCGCGCCCAGTTTCGACCTCGTTCGGGTTTCGCCCGACGGTAGCGCGGTGATCGCCGGGCGCGGGACACCGGGTGCGAGGGTCCGCGTTCTTCTCGACGATGCCGAGGTCGCGGAAACCGAGATCGACGCGAGCGGCAGCTTCGTCCTTCTTCAGCCGCTCGGGACAAGCGCCTCGCCGCGCGTCATCACGCTTGCCGAGCGGATGGGGGACGCAGAGCGGATCGGCGCGGAAGAGATCATCCTCGCCCCGTCGCCAGAGTCTCCCGAGGCCCAAGTGACCGCCTCTGCGGAAAATAGCGAGGAGATTGCGGCTCGTCCCGTCGATGCTGACGACGCAGGCGACGCTCCGACCGAAACCGCGGCCATGGAAACTGACGCGGCACCGGAAACCCCGCCAAGCGAGGCTCCGAGCCAAAAAGCGGCACTCCCTGACGCAGAGGAACCCGGTATCGAGCCAAATCGTGAGCTCAGCGAACCGACCGCCGCGAGTGACGCACCGAGTGAGACCGCCGCGCTCGATCCTGCCACCGGCGGCGCGGTACCGGACCTGCCGGACCTCGCTCCGCCGGAAGCGGCTCCGCAACCGACCGCTGTGCTCCTGTCCGGCCCCGAAGGCGTCGATGTCGTCCAGCCCGCGACCGAGCCTGCAGATCTGCCGGACGGCGATTTCGTGGCGCTCGACGCGATCAGTTACGACGACGGGGGGGACGTCTCGCTTTCCGGGCGCGCGACTCCCGGCGGATCGGTCCGCATTTACGTCGACAATTCCGAAGTGACGCTGACCGATGTCTCCGAAGGAGGCCGCTGGCGCACAGGCCTGCCGGGCACGGAGCCGGGCACCTACACGCTCCGCCTAGACCGGGTCGATGCCGAAGGGCGCGTTCTGGCGCGGATCGAAAGCCCGTTCCGCCGGGAAAGCCGCGCCGCGATCGAGGCGGCGGCGCCTGAAACCGGCGGGCCGGTCTACGCGGTCACGGTCCAGCCCGGCAATACGCTGTGGGGAATTTCGCGCGAACGCTATGGCGAGGGGCTGCTTTACGTGAAGGTGTTCGAGGCCAATCAAGACCTCATTCGCGATCCCGACCTTATCTATCCCGGCCAGGTCTTCGCGCTCCCCGATTGAGGCTCAGCGCGGCAGCGGATCGTCCTCGCCCTGCGCCTCGCCAGCCAGCCAGTCCCGGAATTCTGAAAGGGCCGGGGTCACCGGACGATCGGTGGGCCAGGCCAGGTGATAGGCGCCAAGACTCGTCGGCTCGGCGTCATGCGCGACGACAAGACGTTTTCGTGCGAGCGCTTCTTCGGTCAGGTAGTCAGGCAGCAAGGCCACGCCAAGCCCGTGAAGCGCGGCCTCGAGGATCGTCGTGAACTGATCGAAGGATGTACCGGGCAGGGGGCCTGTCTCGCGACCCTGGGCCGCGAACCAATCCTCCCAGGCCGTGGGCCGCGTGTCGATGTGGAGAAGCGGCAGTTGCGCCAGTGTCTTGAGCCCGACAGGTCCATCCTTGAGCACGCTGGGTGCGGCAACGGGCAAAACCCGTTCGGGACGCAGGAGCAACCGGTTCGTGCCGGGCCGCGCTGCCATACCAAATTCGATGGCCGCATCGAAGGCTTCGGCCGCGAAATCGGGCGGCCTGAGGCGCGTCGTGAAGTTGATCGTCACTTCAGGGTGGCGCCGGGTGAAATCCGGAAGGCGCGGCACGAGCCAGCGCATCCCGAAGGACGGCAGCACCGACAGCGACAGGGAGCCCGCGCGCGACGGCATCCTGAGGCTCAGCGAGGCTTGCGCGATGCGGTTGAGTGCGGCGCGGACCTCGGCGGCATAGGCGCGCGCCTCGGGTGTGAGGCTGAGGGCGCGGGACTCGCGGCTCGCGAGCGTCACCCCAAGCTGATCCTCGAGCGTGCGGATCTGACGGCTGATCGCGGATTGGCTGAGATCGAGCTCTCTCGCGACCGCCGCCGCGGTGCCGAGCCGATCCAGCGCCTCGAGCGCGCGCAAGGCGGGCAGGGGCGGCAGAAGGCGCCGCGATAAGGGGGATGCTTGCATTTCTTGCATGGATTCTTGCGGTATTGTCGCTGTTCGATGACGTTGGCGCAAGTTATCTTCTAGCCAAGCGAATTTGGAGGACACGTCATGAAAGATCTCGATGACAAGCCTGTACTGAAAGCAAAAGACGCGCCCAACCTGGGATCGTTTGACTGGGAAGACGCTTTCCGCCTGACGGACCAGCTCGAAGAAGATGAGCGCATGATCGCCGAAAGCGCGCGCACCTTCGCGCAAGAGAGCCTGCAGACCCGGGTGACTCAGGCATTCGAAGAGGAAACTGTCGAGCCCGAGATTTTCCGGGAAATGGGCGAGATGGGGCTTCTTGGCGTCACCGTGCCCGAAGAATATGGCGGGCTCGGCTCGTCCTACGTGGCCTACGGGCTCGTCGCGCGCGAGATCGAGCGCGTGGATTCCGGCTATCGCTCGATGATGTCGGTGCAATCGAGCCTCGTTATGTATCCGATCTACGCTTACGGCACCGAGGAGCAGCGCAAGAAATACCTGCCGAAGCTCGCCTCCGGTGAATGGATCGGCTGTTTCGGCCTGACAGAGCCCGATGCGGGCTCCGACCCGGCGGGCATGAAAACGCGCGCCGAGAAAATCGACGGCGGCTATCGTATCTCGGGTTCCAAGATGTGGATCTCGAACTCGCCCATCGCGGATGTATTCGTGGTCTGGGCCAAGTCCGACGCGCATGACGGCAAGATCCGCGGCTTCGTGCTTGAGAAAGGCATGAAAGGTCTGTCGGCGCCGAAAGTCGGCAACAAGCTGTCGCTTCGCGCCTCGGTGACAGGCGAGATCGTCATGGACGGCGTCGAGGTCGGTGAGGATGCGTTGTTGCCGCATGTCGAGGGCCTGAAAGGTCCGTTCGGCTGTCTCAACCGCGCGCGCTACGGCATTGCCTGGGGCGTCATGGGCGCGGCCGAGTTCTGCTGGCACGGCGCGCGGGCTTACGGTCTCGACCGCAAGCAGTTCGGCAAGCCGATCGCGCAGACGCAGCTTTTCCAGAAGAAGCTCGCTGACATGCAGACCGAGATATCGCTGGGTCTTCAGGCGTGCCTGCGGGTCGGTCGCCTCATGGACGAGGCCAAGGCCGCGCCCGAGATGATCTCGCTCATCAAGCGCAACAATTGCGGTAAAGCCCTTGATATCGCTCGCATGTCCCGCGACATGCATGGCGGAAACGGCATTTCTGCGGAGTTCCAGGTGATCCGCCACATGGTGAACCTCGAAACGGTGAACACCTATGAAGGCACGCATGACATTCATGCGCTGATCCTTGGGCGTGCGCAGACCGGCTTGCAGGCATTCTTCTGATACGAGGCGCTTGGGGCTCTTGCGGCCCCTTTTCGCGAAGGCCAAGGTCACGCAAAGGCGCGGGATCCATCCGATCTCGCGCCTGCCGTCGAGCGGGAGAGCGACATGGACGCAAGCCAACGGGTGCACGAGACGTTTCTGGAGCGGGTGAAGGCCGGCGATCTGCCGAGCCTCGATCCGTTGGAGATCGACCAGGACCTTCTTCGGCAGCTGTGGCGCGCGCAGCTCATCTCGCGGCACATGGACCGGGCAGGGCGCTGGCTGCAATCCCAGGGGCAGGGCTTTTACACGATCGGCTCCTCGGGGCATGAAGGTATGGCAGGCGTCGCGCTGGCGCTCTCCGTCAAGGATCCGGCCTTTCTGCATTACCGCGACGGCGCGTTTCAGGCGGCGCGGGCGCTGCAGGCCGGTCAGGATCCGATCATGGACTTCGCGCTGTCCTTCGCCGCCTCGTCCGACGATCCGATCTCGGGCGGCCGACACAAGGTTTTGGGCTCCAAGGATCTGAGCATCCCGCCGCAAACCTCTACGATTGCGAGCCATTTGCCGAAATCCGTGGGTACCGCCTTCGCCCTTGGCCTCAACAAGCGGCGCGGTCTGACAGAAGAGCGGCTGGCGCTCTGTTCCTTTGGCGACGCCTCGCTCAACCATTCCACAGCGCAAGGCGCGCTCAATACCGCCGGATGGACCGCCTGGCAGGGCGCGCCTCTGCCGCTGATGTTCGTCTGCGAGGACAACGGTATCGGCATTTCAGTGAAATCACCCGAAGGCTGGGTGCGCGCTGTGCTGCAATCGCGGCCCGGTCTCGACTATGCCGAGGCCGATGGCTGTGATGTCGTGGCGGCTTATCGCGCGGCTCGCGATATGGCAGAGCGCATCCGCAAGACACGTCGGCCCGGACTTCTGCACCTCACTTGCGTCCGGCTCTACGGCCATGCCGGCGCGGACGTTGAAAGCACGTATCGTCCCGAGGCCGAGATCGCTGCGGCGGAAGCGCGCGACCCGCTGCTCTACACGGCGCGCCGTTTGCTTGATGCAGGACATGAAGAAGTCGATATTATCGAGCAATATGAGAGCGTTGAGGCGGAATGTTATCGTGCCGCAGAGCAAGCGATGGCGCGCCCGCGGCTTAGCTCCGCCGCAGAGGTCGCAGCCTCGATCCTGCCGCCGAAAGCCAAGGCTCCGATCCCAAATGCGCCAGACCCCGAGGCGCGCGAGGCGGCGTTCGGGCCGGCCGATCTGCGCGCGCTGAAAGAGCCGCAAGCAATGAACAAGCTCATCAATCTGGGGCTGACGGACCTCATGCTGAGCTATGACAACATCGTGCTCGCAGGCGAGGATATCGGCCGTAAAGGCGGCGTTTACGGTATCACCAAGGGTCTCCAGAACCGGTTCGGAGCGACCCGTGTCACGGACACGCTGCTGGACGAGCAGTCGATCCTCGGGCTCGCGATCGGGCTTGGACAACAAGGATATATTCCGATCCCGGAAATCCAGTTCCTGGCCTATCTGCACAACGCCGAAGACCAGATCCGGGGCGAAGCCGCGACACTGCCGTTCTTCTCGAATAGGCAATATGCCAACCCGATGATCGTGCGGATCGCGGGGCTTGGCTATCAGAAAGGCTTCGGCGGCCATTTCCACAACGACAATTCGCTGGCCGTCCTGCGGGATATCCCGGGCATCGTGATCGGCTGTCCGTCAGATGGCGCAGAGGCCGTGAGGATGTACCGCGAAGCCGTGCGGCTTGTGCGGGAGGAAGGACGTGTCGTCGTCATGGTCGAGCCGATCGCGCTCTATCCCATGCGCGACCTCATGGAGCCGGGCGACGGGCTATGGACGCGCCGTTATCCCGAGCCTGGCGAGACAGCGCCGCTCTCGAGTCTCAGAACGCTGGGCGAGGGAACCGATCTTGCGATTCTGACCTATGGCAACGGTGTCTATCTGTCGGAACAAGCGCGGCATGACTTAAGCGCGTCTGGCATTGCGGCGCGCGTGATCGACCTGCGCTGGCTCGCACCGCTTGATGAAGCCGCGATCCTCAAGGCCGTTGGTACATGCGAGAAGGTTCTGGTCGTCGATGAATGCCGTCGCACAGGCTCGCAATCCGAAGCCTTGTGCACGCTGCTTGCCGAAAGATCGGACCGCCCATTCGCGCGCGTGACAGCCGAGGATTGCTTCATCGCGACCGGACCGGCTTACGCAGCCACATTGCCATCGCGGGAGGGGATCGTGGCAGCGGCGAAGGACTTGATGGCCTGAGCGCCGGGGCGCCTAATGGCGCCTGTCCGATAATCGCATAATCAGTATTATGTTAAAAACGGTCACGGTGAGATCTGTAATTATGGACAGAGCTTAGCGCGATCTCGTAATCTGCCGCCGCTGTATCTTGGGGTTCCCGCATCCATGTCGTCCGATCCGAACACCAACGCCGTTTCGGAGGCGCTTGAAGGCCGGCTTCTGCGGCTGACCCTGTGCGATACGATCGAGGAAGCCTGGTCCACGCATTGCGCTACGATGGCGGAATACGGGTTCACGCGGCTCCTCTATGGCTTCACACGGTTCTGGTCCGGTGCATCGCTTGGCGATCCCGAGGACTTCCTCGTTCTGACGAACCTCGAAAAGAAGTACACCGACCGTTTCATCGGGGACGCCATGTATCGGGACGCACCGATGGTCCGCTGGTCTTTGGAGAACGAAGGCGTCGTGTCGTGGCGGATCCTTGGCCAGATGCAGGCATCGGGCGTTCTCACTGAAGCGGAGCGCAAGGTTGTCGCGTTCAATCGCTCGCAAGATGTGACCGCCGGATATTCGATCTCGTTCCGTTCCGTGTCGCGACGGGCCAAGGGCGCGATCGCTCTCATGGCGCGTTCGGGTCTTGAACAGGACGAGGTGGACGAGATCTGGAACCGGCATGGAGCTGCGATCGAGCTGTTCAACAACATCCTGCATCTCAAGATCCTCACCCTGCCCTATACGCCGCAGAACCAGAGCCTGACACCGCGCCAACGCGAAGCGCTCGAATGGGTCGGAGATGGCAAGACAACGGCCGATATCGCGGCCCTCATGGGATTGACCGCGGCGACGGTCGAAAAGCATCTCAGGCTTGCGCGCGCCGCGCTCAATGTCGAAACCACGGCGCAGGCGGTGTTGAAGGCCGCGTTTCAGAACCAGATGTTCGTTCTGGATTTTCGGGACTGATCGGAGCGACGGTCAGGAATTCCGGACTTACCTAACGCAAGGTAAACTGTCAGCTTGAGCACGTTCCACGCGTGTTGGCTTTCAGAAGCCCGGAACGTCGATGATGCCGTATCCCCCTGATATTGCAGGGCTCTGCGGCATAGTTGAGTGCGAGTATCGGTGCAGACTCCAAATTTTCGGAGTGTGTATTCGAAAGGCCCGGCAGGCCCCAACTCTCATCCCCAAATGTCTTGGGGGCAATGCCGGGTCTCATTTAATGAAGGTTTGATTTCAACAGCTTGTTTTAGAACGAAAAAGGCCGCCCCTAGAGGCGGCCTAATTCATTCCCGATCCGAAGAGGTTCAGCCGCTCTGTGCTGCTTTCGCGACTTCGGCTGCGAAGTCCTCTTCTTTCTTCTCGATGCCTTCGCCGACCTGCATGCGCACATAGCCGGTGATCTCGACGCCTGCATCAGCGGCGGCCTGCGCCACGGTCTTGTCCGGGTCGATGACGAAGGCCTGACCGAGCAGCGTGATCTCGGCGAGGTACTTCTTCATGCGGCCTTCGATCATCTTCTCGATGACCTGCTCGGGCTTGCCCGACTGGCGCGCGATGTCGATCTGGACCTGGCGCTCTTTCTCGACGATCGAGGGCTCGAGGTCGTTCTCGCTGAGCGACGCGGGGTTCGCCGCGGCGATGTGCATCGCCACCTGACGGCCGAACGCTTCGTCATCGCCGGTGATCGCAACGAGCACGCCGATATTGCCCATGCCGTCGCCAGCCGCGTTGTGGACGTAGGACACGACCTTGCCGCCTTCGATCTTCTGCATCCGGCGCAGGGTCATGTTCTCGCCGATCTTGGCGATCTTGTCGGTCAGGACGTCCTTGACCTTCTTGCCCTGGATCTCGGCTTCAGCCAGCGCGGCAACGTCGGATTCTTTCAACGCGGCTTTCGAGATATCGCCAACCATTTCCTGGAACTCGGCGTTCTTGGCGACGAAGTCGGTCTCGGCATTCACCTCGACGGCAACGCCCGTGCCGCCTTCGACAGCCACGGCCACGAGGCCCTCGGCCGCGGTCCGGCCGGATTTCTTCGCAGCTTTCGCAAGGCCCTTGGTGCGCAGCCAGTCGGCGGCGGCATCCATGTCGCCCTCGGCCTCGGTCAGCGCCTTTTTCGCATCCATCATGCCTGCGCCAGTCATTTCGCGCAGTTCTTTCACCTGTGCAGCAGTGATCGCCATGTCGGCTCTCCTCAATGTCGGATCAAACTCCGGGCCGCCCCGATATGGGGCGTCGCCCGGTCAATGCAACCATCGCGTGACAGCGCCATTACAGCGCTGCCCGCTGGGGCCAATCAGGACTGGGCCGCTTCCGCGTCGCCCTGCCCTTCGGCGGCGTCCTCGGCCACGGCGGCCTCGGTCGGCGTTTCCTCGAGCGCGCCGAGGTCGACACCAGCCGCTTCCATCTGGCCGGACATGCCGTCGAGCGCGGCGCGCGAGGCGAGATCGCAATAGAGCGAGATCGCGCGGGCCGCGTCGTCGTTGCCCGGGATGATGTAGTCGACGCCGTCAGGCGAGCAGTTGGTGTCGACAACGGCGACGACCGGGATGCCCAGCTTGTTGGCTTCGGCGACGGCGAGCTGTTCTTTCTTGACGTCGATGACGAAAAGCAGGTCAGGCAGGCCGCCCATCTCGCGGATGCCGCCGAGGGACGCGGTCAGCTTCTCCTGTTCGCGCTCCATGCCGAGGCGTTCTTTCTTGGTCAGGCCTTCCGCGCCGGCATCCATCTGCTCGTCGATGTTCTTGAGGCGCTGGATCGACTTGGAGACGGTCTGCCAGTTGGTGAGCGTGCCGCCAAGCCAGCGGTGGTTCATGTAGAACTGCGCGCATTTCTCTGCGGCTTCCGCGATCGGCATCTGCGCCTGGCGCTTGGTGCCGACAAAGAGGACCGAGCCGCCCTTGGCAACGGTTTCGCGAATGACGTTCAGCGCCGCGTCCAGCATCGGGACGGTCTGCGTCAGGTCCATGATGTGGATGCCGTTGCGCTCGCCGTAGATGAACTCGCCCATGCGGGGGTTCCAGCGCTGCGTCTGGTGGCCGAAGTGAACGCCAGCCTCGAGGAGCTGACGCATGGAGAACTCGGGAAGAGCCATGCCTTTTCCTTTCCGGTTTACGCCTTGGCGGGGGTGAGGGCGCGGATTGCGCCAACCGGTGGACGTCTGGGGATGTCTCCCCCAAAGGCCCGACCCCGCCTGCGGGATTTCAGTGAGCGCGCGTATAGAGCGGGTGCTCGCCAAGCGCAAGCCCCCTGCCCTTTGGGTTGGTCCAAATACCGCGGGGAGCGAGAGGGGCTGGCCCCTCGCCGCCCATCCTCGCCTTCAGAGAAACACCCGTTCCAAGAACCAGTAGGCTCCCACGAGCCCGATCGCAGCAGAGGCCGGGATCGCGACATAGGTCCGGTATGCGCCGAGCTTGTCGACATTCGTCGCCGCCAGAAGACACAGCAGCGACAATCCGGCGAGTGGCAGCAGGAACAGCGGCGCGGAGACCTCGAAGCCCGCCAGTGCGTTGCCCTCGAGGGCGAGGAAACTGAGCGCCACCAGGGCCAGCGCCAGGACGCCGTAGAACACCTGCCCGGTCCGCTCGCTATAATCGAGCGCGTCGACCCGAAGTGCGACCCACACCACGAGAAACATCGCGGCGATGATCGCAATCTGACCGATCTCGACGCCGACATTGAAACCGACAAGCGCCGCACCGAACTGTCCATCAGGCAAGCCGAACTCGTTCAGCACGCTGGCGAAGCCGAGCCCGTGCAAGAGGCCGAACAGGAAGATGACCCCGATCCGCCAGCCTGTCACGCGGCGCGCGAACATGTTCTCGGCAGCCACGAAAACGATGGAGGCGGCGATGATCGGCTCGACGATGCTGCCGGGTATGCTGACGATCCCGAATGCGCCGAGCGCCAGCGTGACCGAATGGGCCAACGTGAAGATCGTGATCTGAAGGATCAGCGGACCGACATTCGGTGTCATGAAAAACAGCGCGAGCACGAACAGGATGTGATCGAGGCCAAGCGGCAGGATATGCGCGAAGCCGACCGGCACATAGGCGAGTGCCGTGCTGAGCCAGCCCGTTCCCGCCGCTTCGGAAACGGCCATTTCAGGCTCCGCCGCAAGAAGCGCGGAGGCTGGGAGGACACAACAGAAAACCAGGAAGACACGTAACATAAAGCAATCCCTCGGCGGCGGCATAAGCTCTGTCAGCACGTGGGGCGGCGTCCTGAATGTCAAGGGTCGCGGGCGTGGCCTTTCGCTTGACGGCATCTCGCTTGCGGATGGCCGCGCTGCGCGCCAAAAGGAGCGCATGACCGACACGCCCGACATCCTCTGCATCGGCTCCGTCCTATGGGACGTGATCGGCCGCGCGCCGTCGCACATGGAAAAGGGCGCAGATGTGCCGGGTCGGATCATCCGCTTGCCGGGCGGGGTCGCGCTCAATATCGCGATGACGCTCGCGCGCTTCGGGATGCGCCCGGCGCTTCTGAGCGCGGTCGGCCGCGACCCCGAGGGCGAGGAGCTCCTGGCGCAATGCCGTGGGTTCGGCCTCGAGACGGTGCATGTCTACCGCTCCGAGGATCTGCCGACCGACCGCTACATGGCCGTGGAAGGCGCGAACGGGCTGATCGCGGCCATCGCCGACGCGCATTCGCTGGAAGCCGCCGGCGCGAAGATCCTGCGCCCCCTGCGCTCCGGCGCGCTCGGGGAAAAGGATGCGCCCTATGCCGGGCCCATCGCCATCGATGGCAACCTGACCGAACGGCTTCTCGAAGAGATCGCGCATGATCCGTCGCTCGCCGCGGCCGATCTGCGGATCGCGCCCGCCTCTCCCGGCAAGGCTGAGCGCCTCTTGCCGTTCCTTCGCGCCGGGCGCGGCACGCTCTACGTCAATCTCGAGGAGGCTGGGATCCTTTGCCAGACCCGGTTCGACCGGGCCGAGGACGCGGCCCGGATGCTCTGCGAGCGCGGCGCGGCACGCGCTCTTGTCACGGACGGCTCGAACATGGCCGCAGATGCAACCTCCGAGGAGTGCATCACCGCCGATCCGCCGCGCGTCCTCGTCACGCGCGTAACCGGCGCGGGCGACACGTTCATGGCCGCCCATATCGCAACTGAAGCCCGCGGCGCCGCGCGCGCCGACGCACTGACCCGCGCGCTTGCTGCCGCGGCGCAATACGTCTCAGGAGAAACCCCATCATGAGCCTTGTGACCCTGTCCCGCGCGGTTTCCGATGCCCTCGATAAATGCCGGCCCGTTGTCGCGCTCGAATCGACGATCATCACGCATGGTCTGCCGCAGCCGCAGAACCTCGAGGTGGCGCGCCGCATCGAGGCAACGATCCGCGAGAACGGCGCGGAGCCTGCGACGATCGCTGTGATCGAGGGCGTGCTCTGCGTCGGGCTTGAGGACGCGCAGCTCGAATATCTGGCCGCCGCCGAGCGTGTCGCCAAGCTGTCGCGCGCCGACATGGCGGTCTGCATGGCCGAGGGCCGGACCGGTGCGACCACGGTTGCCGCCACGATGATCGCCGCGCGGATGGCCGGCATCGAGGTCTTCGCGACGGGCGGCATTGGCGGCGTGCATCGCGGCGCGGAGACGAGCTTCGACGTCTCCGCCGACCTTCAGGAACTCGCACGCTCTCCCGTCACGGTGGTCGCGGCCGGGGCCAAGGCGATCCTCGATCTGCCGAAGACACTCGAAGTCCTGGAGACGCTTGGCGTGCCGGTCATTGCCCACGGACAGGACATGCTGCCCGCCTTCTGGTCGCGCTCCGCAGGCCTTCGGGCACCCTTGCGGATGGACGATCCCGCCGCGATGGCCCGCGCGCACCGGATGCGCCGACAGATGGGGCTCGATGGCGGCCAGCTCGTCGCGAACCCGATCCCTGAAGAGGCCGAGATCCCCCGCACCGAGATGACGCCGATCATCGGCCGCGCCATGCAGGACGCCGCCGGCCACGGAATTTTCGGCAAGGATGTCACGCCCTATCTTCTCCAGCGCATCTACGAGCTGACGGCGGGCCGGTCGCTCGAGGCGAACGTCGCTCTGGTTCTCAACAATGCCGTTCTCGCGGCCCGGATTGCATCGGAATTGGTCGAACTGCCCGCCTGACGGACAGAAACCCGGCGAAACCCGTTGTAGTTGCCGCTTGCGCGTCATAGCACTTGAACACGACAGACCGCGTGGCAGCCATGAGCGAACCTTTCGATCCAAAACCGCCGAAACCCGGCCTTTTTTCCGCGTTCCGGACCTCGTTCCTGACCGGGATCGTGGTGATCGCACCGGTCGGACTGACGATCTGGCTGATCTGGACAGTCATCGGATGGATCGACGCCTTCGTGCTGCCGCTGGTGCCGTCGCGCTTCAACCCCGAGGAATATATCGGGATCAACCTGCGCGGCATTGGCGTCATCTTCCTTTTGCTCTTCACGGTCTTCGTGGGCTGGGTCGCCAAGGGCCTGATCGGGCGCTCGCTCATCCGCTGGGGGGAGAGTGTCGTTCTCAGGATGCCCATCGTGCGCTCGGTTTATTCCGGAGTGAAGCAGATCGCTGAGACCGTTTTCGTCCAGTCCGAGCGCAGCTTCGAGAAAGCCTGCCTCATCGAATACCCGCGCAAGGGCATCTGGGCGATCGGCTTCATCTCGACCGACACGAAGGGCGAGGTATCGCGCAAGGCGGTGACATCGGGCGGGCTCGTTTCGGTCTTCGTGCCGACAACGCCGAACCCGACTTCGGGCTTCCTTCTGTTCTTCCCCGAGGAAGACGTGATCGAGCTTGAGATGTCGCTAGAGGATGCCGCGAAACTGGTGATTTCGGCGGGCCTCGTCTATCCCAACCCGAAAGACCCGTCCCAGCCTTTGGCCGAGCCAGCGCGGGCTGCGGAATAATTCTCGCGCCGCACTTGCGGCGGATCTGGCGGCGCACGATCTGACACGAACGACAGGACGCGCGGCATCGGGCTGCGCGTCACAAGGACACTTCATGGATCTTCTTCTCGCAGCGGCAGGACTTGCCGCCTTGTTCTTCGGCGGCGATCGTTTCGTCGGCGGCTCGGTCGCCATCGCGCGCCGGTTCAATGTCTCCCCGATGGTGATCGGCCTCACCCTGGTCGGTTTCGGCACCTCGCTGCCCGAACTCGTGACCTCGCTCCGCGCCGCCGAGCAGGGCGTGCCGGGCATCGCCCTTGGCAATGTCGTTGGCTCGAACATCGCCAATATCCTTCTGATCCTGGGCCTCGCCGCCCTCCTGTCGCCGATCGCGGTCGACCGGATCGGGTTCCGGCGTGACGGCGCGTGGCTGATGGCGGCGACGCTATCCGCGCTCTTCCTCGCCTTCGTGCCGGTGATGGGGCGCGGTTTGGGGCTGGCCTTCGTCGCGGGACTTGCCGCGTTCCTGATCGCGTCCTTCCGCAGCGGTGCAGCGCCCGAGGAGGCGCCGGAGACCGACGCCAAATTGCCCCGCGCCGCCTTCGATACCGCGCTCGGGCTCGGGCTTACCATCGCGGGCGCCGTGATGCTGGTTCAGGGCGCGACGGGCATCGCGCGCGGGCTCGGCGTCCCTGAGACGGTGATCGGCCTTACGCTCGTCGCGGTGGGCACCTCCCTGCCCGAACTCGTGACCTCCGTGGTGGCCGCGCGCAAAGGTCAGGCAGAGATCGCGTTTGGCAACGTCATCGGCTCCAACATCTTCAACCTCTTCGGTATCCTTGGCGCGACGGCGCTCTACAAGCCGCTGCCCATAGATCCGGGCATTGCGTCCCGCGATATCTGGGTGATGCTGGCGGCGACCGTCGCGCTCGTGGCTGTGGCCTTCGCCGCCGGACGCATCGGGCGGATCGCCGGCGGCGCGGCGCTTGTTGTCTATGTCGGATATTGTGCCGCGATCAGTTGAACATCGACACGAGATCTGCCGTCTGACGCAGGTTGA
Organism: Roseivivax sp. THAF30; assembly: GCF_009363575.1. Lineage (NCBI taxonomy): Bacteria > Pseudomonadati > Pseudomonadota > Alphaproteobacteria > Rhodobacterales > Roseobacteraceae > Roseivivax > Roseivivax sp. THAF30. The sequence goes on from NZ_CP045389.1 coordinate 1,879,314, forward strand.
GGTCTTCCTTGTGTCCGGCAAGGAAGGCCTCGGCCGTGTCGCGCCCGGCTTGTTTGAGCTGGGCGATGATGGACGGCACCGGCACCATCTTTGTCGCGACCGAGAGATCGTTCATCAGATCGTCATCCGCGATCATGTGCACCAGCACGTTCTTCATGTGCCCAGGCGTGACGGCACCGTCCCGGATGAGACGCTGCACGAACTCGATCGCGCGCAGCTCTTTCAGGAGCGCCGAATTGAAGCTGATCTCGTTGATCCGGTTCTGGATCTCGGGCGCGGTCTGCGGCACCTCTTCGCGGATCAGCGGATTGATGTTCACGATCACCACGTCATCCGGCAGATCCTTGGCATAGAGCGGGAACAGCGGCGGATTGCCGGAATACCCGCCGTCCCAGCAGGACACGCGGTCTCCGGTCAGCGGGCAGTCCACCTCGACGGCTTGAAAGAGAGTCGGAAGGCACGCCGAGGCCATGATCGCTTCGGAGGTGATGTTCTCGCCAGAGAAAACCCGGATCTTGCCGTCACTCACCGCCGTCGCCCCCACGAAGAGACGCGGCCCCCCTGCCCCGCAGACCGCGTCGAAATCGAGCGCGGCGACGATCGGCTCGAGCGGATTGCGGTAGACCGGCCCCCAGGCATAGGGCGAGACCACGCGGCTCGTCGTGTCCGCGATTGCGAATGCGGGCGAATAGGACATCGCGAGCGAGGTGAGGCCCGGATGCGGCAACCATGCGTTCATCCAGTCCGGCAAGGCCAGAGATTTGACCTGCGCCACCTCGTGCCAAAGCCAGTCGAGCGCGGCCCGCGCGCCCTCGCGACCGCACTTCTGCCAGCCTGACTTGATCGCCGCGCCGTTGAGCGCCCCGGCCGACGTGCCCGAGATCGCCGCGATCTCGATCTCCTCGTCCTCGAGCAGCCGGTCGACCACACCCCAGGTGAACGCCCCATGCGCGCCGCCGCCTTGCAGGGCCAGGTTTATGCGTTTGGTCAAAGTCAAAGCTCCGTCACACCGTGTCCGGTGCAGAGCCTAATGCTGCGACGCAGCATTGCAAGCCCGCCTTCGTCAGCCGAGCGCGTAGCCTGCGCCGCGGACCGTCCGCAGCACGTCGGTGCCACCGTGCTGCGACAGCGCTTTCCGAAGGCGCCCCACATGGACATCGACTGTCCGGGTGTCGACATAGACGTCGCGGCCCCAGACCCGGTCGAGCAGTTGCTCGCGGCTCCAGACGCGGCCCGGCTTTTCCATGAAGGTCGAGAGCAGTCGGAATTCGGTCGGTCCGAGCTTCAGCGGCTTGCCTTCGCGCGTCACCCGATGCGTCTCGGAGTCGAGCAGGATGCCCTCGAACTCGAGCTGCTGTCCCGCCGAAGCCGGCCGGGTCCGCCGCAGCTGCGCGCGCACACGCGCCATGAGCTCGATCACCGAATACGGCTTCACCACGTAGTCGTCCGCGCCCGTCTCGAGCCCCCGCACCCGGTCCACCTCTTCGGAGCGGGCCGAGAGCATGATGACGGGCACGCCCCGGCTTTCCGGTCGGATCTTGATCTGGCGGCAAACCTCGATGCCCGAAAGCTTGGGCAGCATCCAGTCGAGGATCACGAGATCGGGTCGCTCTTCCTCGAAGAGCATGATCGCCTCTTCCCCGTCCTCTGCGCGCGCGACGTGAAATCCTTCCGCTTCGAGATTGTAGCTCAGGACTTCGCGTTGCGCGGCCTCATCCTCGACAACGAGCACCGTGGGTCTTGCGCCGGTCATCCGTTCTTACTCCTCGGAATCCTGAACCGAGTATTTCGGATCGAAGGATGTGCGGTCTGCCTTCTCGCGCGGCAGATCATCGGCTGTGCCCGTCACCACGAAGATCACCTGCTCGGCGATCGAGGTGACGTGGTCGCCCATCCGCTCGATGTTCTTGGCGATGAAATGCAGATGCATACAGGCCGTGATGTTGCGCGGATCTTCGAGCATGAAGGTCAGGATCTCGCGGAAGAGCGTGTTGTACATCCGGTCGATCTCGGAGTCGCGCGCGATCACGTCACGCGCCAGCTCCGCATCGCGCTGGATATAGGCGTCGAGCGAGTCCTTCAGCATCAGCTCCACGTCGCGGGCCATGCGCCGCAGCGAGGAGGCCGAGCCGTTCACCGGCTGAAGCTGCGACAAGACGCTCGTGCGCTTGGCCATGTTTTTTGCCAGATCGCCGATCCGTTCGAGGTTCGCCGACATCCGCATGACCGAGAGAACCACGCGCAGGTCGGAGGCAGCGGGGGCGCGCAGCGCGATGACGCGGGCCGCTTCCTCGTTGAGGCTGTCCTCGAGCGCGTCGACCGCCTTGTCGCCCTGGCGGACCTGCTCGGCCAGCTCCTCGTCGCGCGTCTCAAGGCTCTTCGCGCCGTCGCGGATCTGGGTTTCCACCAGACCGCCCATTTTCATGATCATCGCCTGGATGCCTTCGAGATCGCGGTCGAAGGCCGAGAGGATGTGCCGGTTCATGTCGCTCATAATATCATCCGATCCGGCCGGTAATGTAGCTTTCTGTCCGGCTGTCCTGTGGGTTTGTGAAAATCTTGTCGGTATCACCGTACTCGACGAGGTTGCCGAGGTGGAAAAATGCCGTTTTCTGGCTGACCCGGGCCGCCTGCTGCATCGAGTGCGTGACGATCACCACCGAGTAATCCTGGCGCAGCTCGTCGATCAGTTCCTCGACCTGGCCCGTCGCGATCGGGTCGAGCGCGGAGCACGGCTCATCCATCAGGAGAACCTCGGGCTCGGTCGCGACCGCGCGCGCGATACACAGGCGCTGCTGCTGACCGCCAGACAGGCCCGTTCCGGGCGCATCGAGGCGATCCTTCACCTCGTCCCAGATCGCGCCGCGTCGCAGAGCCTTCTCGACGATCTCGTCAAGCTCGGCCTTGTTCTTGGCGAGTCCGTGGATTTTCGGGCCGTAGGCGACATTGTCGTAGATCGACTTCGGGAACGGGTTCGGCTTCTGGAACACCATGCCGACCTTTGCACGCAGCTGCACCGGATCGACGCGGCGGTCATAGATGTCTTCGCCGTCGATCTCGATCAGGCCCTCGATGCGTGCGATGTCGATGGTGTCGTTCATCCGGTTGATACACCGCAGGAACGTGGACTTGCCGCAGCCCGACGGGCCGATGAACGCGGTCACGGTCTTGTCGAGGATATCGACCGACACGTCTTTGATCGCATGGGTGTCGCCGTAATAGACCTGCACCTCGCGGGCGGCGATCTTTGTATCTTTTGCGCTCACATCTCTCTCCGCACGGAATGGGGTATCGTACATTTTTTTCTAACCTCCTTACCAGCGACGCTCAAACCGGCGGCGCAGGAGAATGGCGATCGCGTTCATCGCGAACAGGAAGACAAGCAGGATGATGATCCCGCCCCAGGCTCGCTCGTAATAGGCCGGGTCGGCGCGCTTGGCCCATTCGTAGATCTGGGCGGGCATCGCCGAGTTGGGGTCGAGGAAGCCCGACGCGACGCCATCTGGATAGTTCGTCGCGATATAGCCGACCATGCCGATCAGCAGCAGCGGCGCGGTTTCGCCGAGCGCCTGCGCCAGGCCGATGATCGTGCCCGTGAGAATGCCCGGCAGGGCCAGGGGCAGCACGTGGTGGAAGACCGACTGCATCTTCGAGGCACCGACGCCGAGCGCCGCCGCCCGGATCGAGGGCGGCACCGATTGCAGCGAGGCACGGGTCGAGATGATGATCGTCGGCAGCGTCATCAGCGTCAGCACGAGCCCGCCCACGAGCGGGGCCGATTGCGGCAGGTGCATGAACTGGATGAACACGGCAAGGCCGAGGATACCGAAGACGATAGACGGCACCGCCGCAAGGTTCGAGATATTCACCTCGATGAGGTCGGTGAACTTGTTCTTGGGAGCGAATTCCTCAAGGTAGATCGAGGTCGCAACGCCGATGGGCAGCGACAGACCGAGCACCACCAGCATCATGAAGAAGGAGCCCAGCATCGCAACGCCGATGCCGGCCTGCTCGGCACGGCTTTCGGACGCGTCCGTGCCGGTGATGAAGTCCCAGTTGAAGACCTTCCGGATCGAGCCGTTTTCCTGCATCGCATCCACGAGCTCGAGATGCGCGACATCGATATTGCGGTCGCGGGACGCGGAGTCGCGGTCGACGCGTCCTTTCAGGTAGCCGTCCACACGGCTGCCGGCGAGGATACGCACGTCGATCGTCTCGCCGATGAGGTCGGGATTGGCGATCACGCGGTCGCGGATGATCGCGGCGGCGGAGGCCGAGATCAGCGGCGACATGCCCCCCTCGTCTTCGAACTCGTCACCGAAGCCGAGCTCCTGCGCGCGCTCCCAAACGGCCTCCGCGATGAGCGGATTATAGGTGAAGGTCGTGGCCGAGCTCGGGTTCTCGCGGTCAAGCCGCTCGGGATCGAGGTAGACCGGGACTTCGAGATAGGTCTGCTGGAAGGCACTGACGCCGTTCCAGAGGATCGAGCCCAGGAGCACGACCAGGAAGAAGACGCCCGTCGCGATGGCGGCGATACCGTAATACTTGAACCGCTTCTCGGACGCGTTGCGCTTCTTGGTGCGCGCATCGACCGTGTGGATCGACCGGGCGCCGTTGTTCGAAGCGGCGGGGCTGGCCGGATTTGCTGCGTCGCTCATTCGTACTGCTCCCGGTACTTGCGGACGATGTAGAGGGCGAAGACGTTCAGCCCCAATGTGATGACGAAGAGCGTCATGCCGAGGGCGAAGGCGACCAGCGCTTCGGGGCTCTGGAAGTCGGCATCGCCCGTCAACTGGCTGACGATCTTGGCGGTGACGGTGGTCATGGCCTCGAAGGGGTTGCCGGAGATCCGCGCGGCCGCGCCCGCCCCGAGAACCACGATCATCGTCTCGCCGATGGCGCGCGAGGCCGCGAGCAGGATCGCGCCCACGATGCCCGGCAGCGCCGCCGGCAGGATGACCTGCTTGATCGTCTCGGACTTCGTTGCGCCAAGTCCGTAGGAGCCGTCACGCATCGATTGCGGCACCGCGTTGATGATGTCGTCGGACAGCGAGGAGACGAAGGGGATAAGCATGATCCCCATCACGAGCCCCGCGGTCATGACCGCCGTACCTGCACGCATCCAGCCAAGCCCGCCATCGCCGAAGACGCTGAGGAGCAGCGGGCCGACTGTCAGAAGGGCGAAGAGGCCGTAAACGATGGTCGGGATACCCGCGAGGATCTCGATCGCGGGCTTGGCAACGCCGCGCACCTTCTTGGAGGCGTATTCCGACAGGTATACCGCCGCGAAAAGGCCAATGGGCACGGCGACCAGAAGCGCGATCAGGGAGATGTAGAACGTGCCCCAAAGGAGCGGGAGGATGCCGAGCTCCGAGCCGCCGCCGAAGGAGGGCGACCAGGTCGTCGAGAAGAAGAACTCGGTGGCGGGATAGACCCGGAAGAATTCAATCGTGTTGAAGACGAGGCTCAGAATGATGCCGATGGTCGTCAGGATCGCGATGCAGGCGGCGGTGATAAGCAGGTAACGGACGCCCGTCTCGACGGTGTTCCGCGCCCTGAAATCCGGCGTCGATTCCCGCAGGGCGTAGAGGAAACCTCCAACAGCGAGCAAGAGAACAAAGCTGGTGCGCGCGATGTCACCGATCGCCGAGAAGCCCCGGTAGCGTTGCGCCGCCTCCAGAACGTTGGAATTGACCGCCGAGCCGAGGGCAACGCCCGCTTCCGCGAGACGCTCGCGGACATCGGTAAACTCGGTGCGCATGTTCGCGGCGCGTTCGCGGGTGATGACGCCGCGCTCGATGGCGGTGTCGAGACCGTTCGCGACACGGCGCACGTCCGACATCACGAGGCTGATCGGACGTTCGGAGCGTTCTGCCTCTTCCGCAAGATCGGCGCGGATCGTCGTCTCGACCGCGAGGGGCTGAAGGATCAGCCAGGCTGCGAGCGCGATGAGCGCCGGGACGGCCACCTTCATCGCGACGTTGGAGCCGTAATAGGAGGGCAGAGAATGAAGCTTGCGGTTGTCGCCCCCTGCCCCGGAAAGCGCTCGCTGCCGGCCGAGGACGTAGCCTACCGCAGCAAGTGCCAGGACGATGAGGACCAGCCAGGACGTGGGCATGATCGGATCCGTTCGGATTGGAGGGAGAGAAAAAGGGCGGCGATAACACGGCCGCCCTTTTCCGTCAGGTCAGAGGCGAGGGCGGCTTACGAGCCAGCGCCCATGGTCTCTTCGTTCTCGATCTTGGACTGGGTCGCGGCCAGTTCCGGATCGGGCACGAGGCCGTAATTGGCGAGCGGGCCGCCCGGGCCTGCGATCTCGTCGGAGACGAAGAAGGATGCGTATTCCTTCAGGCCGGGGATGACGCCGATATGTGCCTTCTTGATGTAGAAGAACAGCGGGCGGGAGACCGGGTACTCACCCGATGCGATGGTCTCGGTGGAAGGCTCGACGCCGCCCATCGTGGCCACTTTGAGCGTGTCGGTGTTGTTCTCGTAGAACGCCAGGCCGAAGACGCCGATGCCGTCGGGGTTGCTGTCGATACGCGCGAGCGTCTCGGTGTAGTCGCCGTCGATGTCGACGGATGCGCCGTCGGTGCGGACTGCCATGCACGCCGCTTCCGCGTCGTCCTCGGACATGCCCATTTCCATCATGGCTTCCATTGCGCCGGTGTCTTCGCAGCCCTGCAGAAGGACGTTCTCTTCGAAGACTTCACGGGTGCCGTGCTTGGTGCCGGGGATGAACGCAGCGATGTCGACGGAGGGCAGATCGCCGTTCACGTCAGCCCAGGTCTGGTTCGGGTTGGCGACCATCTCGCCGTCCTGCGGGATCTCGGCGGCCAGGGCGCTGTACCAGTCGGAGGGTTCGAACGCGGTAAACTCGGGACCGTCGATCTGGCTTGCGAAGACGATGCCGTCATAGCCGATGCGAACCTCGATGATCTCTTCCACGCCGTTCGCGGCGCAGGTCTCGATCTCGCCTTCACGGATCGCGCGCGATGCGTTCGCGATGTCGATCGAGTTCTCGCCGACGCCTTCGCAGAAGCGCTTGAGGCCAGCAGAGGAACCGCCCGATTCCACGACCGGGGTCGGGAAGTCGAAGTTTTCGCCGAACGCTTCGGCGACGATCGACGCGTAGGGCAGCACGGTCGAGGAGCCGGCAACCTGCACGTTGTCACGGGACTGTGCGAAGGCCGGAGCCGCAACGGCAAGCGCCAGCGCGGAAACGGTAAGTGTCTTGGTCATGGATCACTCCATTCGAGTGTATGGGTTCAGTTCGTCCGAGCGCCCCCGGAGGAGCGAACTCGGGGGCAGGCCTAATGACAGGGCACAAAGCTTTTGTGACGGCTACGTAACGGTTTTATGACAACCGAAGCTCACTTGGCGTCAAGCCGCGCTCACGATCCCGGCAGGCCTCTTCCGCCGCCCGCTGGAGACGTTAAGTGTTTTCAGGAACACATGCCGCAATCTTGACCCTCGGAGCCCGGAATTCCGCCCGGTTTCTTTGCTAGGATACATTTCATGTTCCGCGATCTGACATATTGGGGTGCCGCCCTTCACGGCGGCGAACCTCTGAGCTTCCGGGCCTGGGCGGCGGATGCGCTGGTCAATATCGCAGGGCTGATTCTCGCTCTTGTCGGCGCCGGACTGCTTCTGGCGCAGGGAATCAGCGCCGGAAGCTCGGTCCTGACGATCCTCGCGCTATCGCTCTACTCGGCGGCGATGGTCGCGAGCTTCCTCGCCTCGCTCGTCTACAACTCAGGACCGTGGCACGAGGCGCGTCCGCTTCTGCGGCGGCTCGATCACGCGGCGATCTATATCAAGATCGCAGGGACCGGCACGCCCTTCGCGGCAATGATCGCAACGCCTTTCGCGCTCTCGATGCTGTCGGTCGTCTGGATCCTCGCGCTCTACGGCGCCTCGCGGAAACTTCTCTTCTGGTATGCGCCGGGCCGTTACGATCCGCTGCTGTATCTTGCGCTTGCGTGGTTTTCCGCCGTGCCCATCATTGCCCTGCCCGGCGTCGCGCCGATGGCTGTCATCTGGCTGATGCTCGCGGGCGGGCTCGTCTATACGGGCGGCGTTGCGATCTATGTCCGGCACGACTGGCCCTATGCACGCGCCACCTGGCACGCTTTCGTCATCATCGCGGCGGGATGCTTCTATGCGGCGCTGCGCGTCGGTGCTCCGGGAACGCTCTACTAGGGCGTTACGAACCGAAACGCGTCATCGCGACGCTGATACGTCCGGTCTCGTCTGCGCGCACGAAGGCCAGATCGCCGTAGGCAAGCGGTGCATCCCCAGTGAGGCCAAGCACGTCCCACATCGGGGCGATATTGCCCTTGTTGCCGACCCATAGGATTGTGCGACCGGCATTCCCGGCAAGGATCTTCGGCGTCACGTCAAAGTCTGGCACCGTCTCTATGCTGAGCCCGTGAGCTTCGGCGAGCGGCTCGGCTGTCGCGATGTTCCTGTGATAGCTTGTGGAGTAGATCCGGTCGATGTCAGTGTCCGCGAGAGCCGATGCCAGCGCCTCGGCCCGCGCAACGCCCGCCGAGGTGAGCGCATCGCCATCCTTCTCGCCGTGGCGGACAACGATCAGTGTGGTGCCCGGCGAAAGCGTGACGGACTGCGTTCTTGGGGTGCAAGCCATCAGGCAGACTAGCCCCAGCCCTGTCAGAAATTGCCGACGCTCCATTTCCTGCCCCCCTGATCCTCCCGAAGCTTACGCTGCTTTTCCGCAAGAGCGCAATTGCGCGTATCGGCAGGCTCAGCGTGGAAGGATAACGGTTACTTCCGTGCCCTCGCCCGGCGTCGAATCAACGCGGATGCGTCCGCGATGGCGGTTGACGATATGCTTGACGATCGCGAGGCCGAGCCCCGTTCCGCCCTTCTCGCGCGAGCGGTCGGAATCGACGCGGTAGAAGCGCTCGGTCAGGCGCGGCAGGTGAACGGGATCGATGCCCGCGCCGGTATCCGACACGACGATCCGCACGCCCTCGTCGCGCACGGGGGCCTCGTAGCCGGGATGCGTGACGGTGATGGTCACCCTTGCGCCCTTCCCGGCATACTTGATGGCGTTCTCCGTGAGGTTGACCAGCACTTGGCGAAGCTGATCGGAATCGCCGCGGATCTCCACTTCGGGCGGCGTATCGGTGGCGATCTCGACCCCCGCATCCTCGGCGATGCGCGAAAGGCCAAGTGCGACCGACTTGACCAGCGAGGCCAGATCGAGCCGGGCGGTCGGACGCACCCGCTCTTCTGCTTCGACCCGGCTCAGCGACAGAAGATCCGCGATGAGGCGGTTCATCCGCTCGGCCTCAGCTCCCATCACGTTCAGAAAGCGATCCCGCGCCGCCGCATCGTCGCGTGCAGGGCCCCGCAATGTCTCGATGAACGAGATCAGCGCGGTCAGAGGTGTCTTCAGCTCGTGACTGACATTGGCGACGAAATCCCGCCGCATCTGCATCGCCCGCTCGAGCGTGGTCTCGTCCTCGAAGCTCACGAGGATGCCGCTGCCAGGGACAGCGCGGACGCTCACGCGGAACGTCGTGTCCTGCTGTCCGTCATTCGTAAGATAGCGGGCATCCTTGGGCTTGCCGTCGCGCATCACCGACTCGACCGCGTCGAGCACCGTGGGCTGGCGCAAGGCCGTGATGAAGTGCCGACCCATGAGACCCTTGCCCAGGAGGTTCTGGGCCAGCGCGTTAGCCGCCTCGATCCGCTCGTCCCGGCGGATCAGAAGCGCCGCGATGGGCAGAGCCTCAAGAAAGCCCGTGGGCGTCATGCACGTGCAGCCACAAGCCCGGCATCGAAGGCCGCGATCAGCGCGTCGGGATCTTCGAGGCCGACGGAGACGCGGAAAAAGCCTTCGGACATTCCGAGCACCGCTCGCCGCTCCGCCGAGAGCGCGCGGTGCGAGGAGGATGCCGGATGCGACAGCGTGGTGCCGACGTCCCCCAGCGTCGGGGCGAAGGCGATATCGGCAGCCCCTTGAGTGAAGGCATTTGCCGCCTTTCGCCCGCCTTCGATCTCGAAACTCACCATGTTGCAGCCCTGCCCCCGCAAAAGCCCCTGCGCGCGGGCGCGGTCGGGGTGATCGTCCCGCGTCGGATAGAGAACCTTTGTAACACCTTTCTGACGGGCCAGATGAGCGGCGAGCCGCTCCGCCGTCTCCTGTGCGCGGGCAAAGCGCAAGGGGAAGGTCATCATGCCCCGTTCGGCCAGCCAGCAATCGAAGGGCGACGGCGTCATGCCGGTCGTGACCGCGAAATCATAGATCGCCTTGCGCTGCACGGGATCTTTCGCGCCAACCCAGCCGAGCGTCACGTCTGAATGGCCGGCCAGGAGCTTGGTGACAGAGTGCAGCACGATGTCCGCGCCATGCTCTATCGGCTTGATCGCGGCGGGCGTCGTGAAGGTGTTGTCGACGACGAGTATCACGCCCCTCTCGCGGCACGCCTCGGCGATGCCGTCGAGATCGGCCATCCTGAGCGTCGGGTTCGAAACCACCTCGATCAGCGCGAGCTTCGTCTCGGGGCGGATCGCGGCGGCGAAGCCCGCGGCATCGGTCGGATCGGCCAGTGAGGTCTCGATCCCGAGCCGCGGCAGATCCTCCGACATCAGGCGCAGCGACCGCCCGTAGAGCTGATCGCCGCCGAGGACGTGATCCCCGGCTTTGGTCAGCCCCAGAAGCACCGCCGTCACCGCCGCCATGCCCGAGCCGATGGTCAGGCCGGCTTCCATCCCCTCCATCCGCGCAACGGCGCTGGCGACGAGATCAGCATTGGGGTGACCTTCGCGGGCATAGGTGTGGCCCTGCGCCCTGCCCTCGTATTGATCGTCGAGCGCATCGGGTGTCTCCGAGGCATAGACGACAGACGGCTGAATGCCGTTCACCACCGGTTTCGATGCGCCAACCGACAGGACATCGGGGCGTTGCAAGGTCTTCTTGGTGCTCATGGTGTTCCTCTTCGGACCGGGCTGCGAAAGCCCCTGCCACTCTCTATGCCAGCGTTGCGCGACTGTTTCAGACCGGTTTCAGCCCGTCACGGAAGCGCGCCGCGTTTTCCTGGTATTTCAGGGCCGAGGCCTGAAGCATCTGGATCGCCTGCGCGTCAAGCTCGCGCACGATTTTTCCCGGCATGCCCATGACAAGACTGCCATCGGGGATTTCCTTGTCTTCGGTCACGAGCGCCCCCGCGCCGATCAGGCAATTCTTTCCGATCTTCGCCCCGTTGAGGATCGTCGCACCCATGCCGATCAAGGTGTTCTCCCCGATGATGCAGCCGTGCAGCATGACCTTGTGACCGATGGTGCACCCGGCCCCGATCGTCAGTGGACAGCCGGGATCGGTATGGCAAACGACATTTTCCTGGATGTTTGTACCGTCGCCCACCGTGATCGGCTCGTTGTCGCCGCGCAGCGTCGCGCCGAACCAGACGGAAGCTTTCGCGCCGAGGATGACCTGGCCGATCACGTTGGCATCGTGCGCGACCCAGGCGCTTTCCTCGATGGTCGGTTTAACGTCGTCCAAAGCAAACAGCGTCATATCATTCCCTCCTCGAATTCCGATTGCAGCTTGCGAACGTGGTCCGTGAGGCCAGGCTGCTGCGAGCGCCGAAGCCGTGTCGCGGTCACGATGGATTTGAGCCGCTCCTCGGTCTCGTCGAGATCATTGTTGATAAGGACGAAATCATAGCCGTCCCAATGGCTGATCTCGTCCCAGCTTTTCTGCATACGCTTCTCGATAACATCCGGGCCGTCCTGTCCTCGCGTCTCGAGCCGTCGCTTCAACTCCCGGATGGAGGGCGGTAGCAGGAAGATCGAAAGCGTGTGCATACCGAGCGCGGAATTGCGGATCTGCTGCGCGCCCTGCCAGTCGATATCGAAAAGCACGTCCTGACCGTTGTCGATGGCGTTCGACACTGGCCCTTTGGGCGAGCCGTAGAAATTCCCGAAGACATGGGCATGTTCCAGCATCTCGCCATTGCCAACCTGCCGCTTGAAATCGGTGTCGGAGAGAAAGCGGTAATCCTGTCCGTCGACCTCTCCAGGGCGCGGCGCGCGGGTGGTGGCCGAGACCGAGAAGACGATGCGGTCGTCCCAGCTCCGCAAGCGGCGCGCCAAGGTCGATTTCCCGGCGCCCGAGGGAGAGGACAGGATGATGAGAAGGCCTCTGCGGTCGGTTTCCATGTGCCTCACTCCACGTTCTGAACCTGTTCGCGCATCTGATCGATGAGCGTCTTCAACTCGAGCCCGACCTCCGTCAGCGGCGCGGAGCCGGCCTTGGAGCAAAGCGTGTTGGCCTCGCGGTTGAACTCCTGGCAGAGGAAGTCGAGCTTGCGCCCGATGGGCCCGGTCTCGGCGAGCATTGCGCGAGCCGAGGCCACATGCGCGCGCAGCCGGTCGATTTCCTCGGTGATGTCGGACTTCACCGCGATCAGCGCGAGTTCCTGCGCGATCCGCGCTTCGTCGACCCCGTCGGTATTCTGGATGACGCGGGAAAGCTGCGTGCGGAGACGGCTCGCCTGCTCCTCCCGCCTTGCATCGGCGCGCGTTTCCGCCTCCGCGACAAGTGCCTCGATTGCGTCGAGCTGACGCTCGATCACCTCACCGAGCGCCTGTCCCTCCGATGCGCGGGCGGAGATGAAGGTGGTCAGAAGCGCGTCGAAATCGTGCACCAGGCGCGCCCGAAGGGCCTCGACGTCAGGTGCAGATTGCACCTCTTCCATGATTCCGCGGACCGACAGAAGCTCGGCGGCGCTCGGCGTTGTGAGGCTGACACCCTCCGCCTGAGCGGCGGCTTCGATACGGGCGACGGCGGCAAGCACGTCAGAAAGCGCGGTCTCGTTGATCGTCATCCGCGCGCCGGTATCCTCGGCGATGACCTTGAGGGAGACGGAGATCGACCCGCGCGCGAGCCGTGCCTGCGCGGCGCTCCTAAGGCTTGCCTCGAGACCCGAGATCCAGTCCGGCACGCGGAAGCGCAGATCGAGCCCCTTGCCGTTCACGCCCCGCATGTCCAACGACCAGGAGAGCCCCTCGCCCGCGCCGTCCGCAGAAGCGAACCCTGTCATCGATTGGCGCATTCGCCCCCCGTCTCACCTGCCTCTCAGCCTTCGGGTTACGGCACGGGATGGCGCAAGGCAAGCGATGCGGATGTTAACCAGCGGTCGCGAAATATGGCGCAATTTGGGCAAAAGTGGCGTAATTAAGACTTCGGTAAGCATAGTGGCCCAAGCCTTTCAAAGGCTCGCCGCCTCGAAGGAACAGAGGACAGAGAGATGACAGGCGATTGGCATGGCGGAACCGGCTACGTCTCCCTTTGCGAGCGGAGCCGCGAACGCCAGCGGCGCGCCTTGCGCCTGATCGAGACCTACTGGCAAGATCTGTCGCGCGATGCTTGCGGCATACCGGAGCGCGCCGCCGTAGATCCGCGCAGGATCGAAGACGGGTTGGAATACGCCTTTCTTCTGCAACGTATCGCGCCCGGACAAGCGCGGCTGAGGATCGCCGGCGCGCATCTCAACGACCTGACAGGGATGGAGGTCGCAGGCCTCCCGCTTTCCGCGCTGATCCTGCCCGATCACCGTGCCCGACTTGCGAAGGCGCTCGAAGCTATGTTCTGCGATGGGGGCATTCTGCGCGCGGAGATGTCGGCGCAAACCGGCTTTGGCCGACCCGAGCTGCGTGCGGAGATGACGGTCCTGCCGCTCAGGTCGGAAAGCGGTCAGGTCGACCGCGCCATCGGCGGGCTCATCACGATTGGCAAGATCGGAAGAACGCCGCGAAGGTTCGAGTTGGGCGCACTCAAGGTGCAGAAGGTCGGTGCGCCCTCTCGCGAGATGCCGGTCACCGGGTTTGCCGAAGCGCCAACGCCCTTCGCGCCGGCCCGGTTACAGCCGCATCTGCGACTTGTCGTCTGCAACGATTGAAGCGCGGACCCGCGAGCCCGCGCCAGACCTTTATTCCGCAGCCGTTGCGAGTGTGGGCTGCGTTCCTGACAGAACCGACGCGTAACTCGCATCCCCTGCCGCATAGGCCATCGTCGCGGCCAGCATTCCCTGTTTGGAGCCGCAATCGTAGCGCGTGCCCGAGAAGCGGAAGCCGCAGAGCCCGATGCTATCGGCACCGGCGGCAATCGCGTCCGTCAGCTGGATCTCTCCGCCAGCTCCCGGCGGCAGACCGTCAAGCGCGTCAAAAATGGATGCGTCGAGCACGTAGCGCCCGACGACCGCATGGCGCGACGGCGCATCGGCGGGCTCCGGTTTCTCGACCATGCCCTTGGCGAGGATCAGCGGACCGTCCGTGCCAGTGACATCGAGAACGCCGTAAGATTTCACTTCGTCCTCGTCGACCTCCATCGTCGCCACCATATGCCCCGCTTTTGACGGACCGTAGGCGTCGATCATCTCTTGAACGCAGCCTGGCTCCCCGAGGATCAAATCGTCCGGCAGGATGATAGCGACAGGTCCGGGCAATACCTCGTCCTTCGCGCAAAGAACCGCATGGCCGAGGCCGAGAGGCTCCGGCTGCATCACGAAGCGCACCTGCATCTCGGTCTCGCACAGCGCGTTCTCGTGCAACATGTCGGCAAGACGTGCCTTGCCACGTTCGCGGAGCGTGGTCTCGAGCTCCTCGTCTTCGCGGACATAGCGTTCGATCGCGTCCTTGGAGGGATGGCTCACGAAGACCATGCGCTCGATCCCGGCGGCTCGCGCCTCGTCTATGGCAAACTGGATCAGCGGAGTGTCGAGCACCGGCAGAAGCTCCTTCGGCGTCGCCTTGGTGGCGGGAAGAAACCGGGTCCCGAGCCCCGCCACCGGGAAGATCGCAGTCCTGACCGGATTGGAACTGACGGTTGCTTTGAGGTCCATATCTGCGTGCTCCTTGCGGTTTCTTAGGATTCTGCGCCTGCCCCGTCGCGCTTGTTTGGACGGTTAGAGTACGGGCTCGCCCACCCAAGTCAAAAATCGGTCGTGAAGTTCCCGCCTGTGTCCTCGGGGATCTCAGAGGTGCCAGATAAGTCCTTGATATCCTGCGAACTCGACGTTTCAGCGTTCGCAGGGAGGTTGCCGACTTTTCCGGCAAAACCAGCCCATTCAAGGCCAGATCGGCCGGAATCCGACGCAGGCTTGCGGAATAAGTAGGCAGGCAAGCGCGATCATGCTTAAAAGGACAGCAGATGTGAGCGCCACAGCGCCGCATGCGGTGAATCTAGGGCCACCACTGGACACTGGACCCGCGCTGCCTAGCCTATAGGTCATTAAATAAGCAGTCAGTGGCCTTGGGCCCAGAGCATGGACGGACAGATCCTGAACCTTCGCAGAGATACCGACACCCGGATGCGCCACTCGGCGCGGCCCTATAGCCGTATCGCCGTGATCGGCATGGGAAGCTGGGGCACGGCCCTGGCGGCGGTCGCAGCTTCGGCGGGCCGGGACGTTCGCATCTGGGGTCGCAGGCCGAAACTGGCCGATGACATCAATGCAAAGCGCATCAACACGAGATACCTGCCCGAAGCGCAGCTTCCCGAGGGCATCCACGCCACCACGGATCTTGCCGAAGCGCTGGACGGCGCGGAGATCGTGCTTCTGGTCACGCCGTCGCGGACACTGAGAGAGGTCTGCGCCGAGCTCAAACCGCACCTGCCGAAGGGCGTGCCGCTCGTACTGTGTTGCAAGGGCATCGAACAGGGCACTGGCTATCTCTTGTCCTACCTCGTCGCCGAAGAGCTGCCCGGACACCCAGTCGGCGCGCTGTCCGGTCCGACCTTCGCCAAGGAGACCGTGCTCGGCCATCCGACCGCCGCGACCATCGCTTTCGACTTTCGCTATGTCGACCGGCTCGACCCGCATGAAAGCCCGGCTGCGCGGCTGGCGGTCTCCATGTCCTCCAGCGTCTTTCGCCCTTACATTTCGGATGACCTTGTCGGCGTGGAAATCGGTGGTGCGGTCAAGAACGTGATCGCGATCGCCTGCGGTATGATGACGGGTGCGGGCTTTGCCGAGAACACCCGCGCCGCATTGATCGCTCGTGGCATGGACGAGATGAAGTTCCTCGCCGAAGCCCTTGGCGGCAGGAGAGAAACTGTGACCGGCCTTTCCGGGGCGGGCGATCTGACACTGACCTGTTCCTCCATGACGTCGCGCAACATGTCGCTGGGCGTGCAGCTCGGCGAAGGCAAGCGCCGCGACGAGTGTTTCGACGGCAAGCCCGTTGTCGTCGAGGGAGAGGTCAATGCCGTCTCCGTCGTCGATCTGGCCAGGCGGCTTGGCGTGCACATGCCGATTTCGGAAGCGGTGCACGCGATCCTGCATGAAGGCGCCGATCTTTCGCAGACCTTCACGGAGCTCTGGGCGCGTCCCATCGAATCCGAGCCGCGCGCCCTGTCGATCCGCATCGCCCATCCTTCCGCAGTTGACCAGGACCGTAAATGACCCAGCCTCCCCGGATCTCAACTCCGCTCGCCGAGCGCCGCTTCGTATTGGCAACCGATCTCGACGGCACATTCCTAGGCGGCAGCCAAGAGGATCGGCGACGGCTTTATGACTGGGTCGAGGCCAATCGGGAGACCATCGGCCTCGTCTTCGTAACGGGCCGCGATCCTGCCTTCATCAAGTCGCTCTGTGCCGGCGGCGTGCCTTGGCCCGAATACGTGATCGGGGATGTCGGAACGACGATCGCCAAGGTCGAGCATGAGGAAGTCAAACCGATTGAAGAACTTGAAGAAGAGATTGCAAGCCTTTGGGATGACGCAGGTTCTCGGGTTCGTGCGGCGCTTGATGACCATCCCGGTCTGAGCTTGCAGCCAACCGATTTTCGATACCGGGTCAGTTTCGATCTCGATCCGGACGCCTTCGATCCGACCGCCAAGGAGAAGGTTGACGAGATGGGTCTCGACTGGCTCATCTCCGACGACAAGTTTTTCGATGTTCTGCCGAAGGGTGTTTCCAAAGGGCCCTCCCTGAAGCGCTTCGCACGGCACATGGACCTCGCGGAGCCGCGCGTTCTGGCGGCGGGTGACACGCTCAACGATCTGTCGATGCTGGAATGCGGCCTGCCGGCGGTGGCCGTGGGCGGGTCCGAGGAAGCGCTTCTGGCACGCGTGCGTCCTCTCGCGCATGTCTACAAGGCCAGCGCAATCGGCGCTGGCGGTATCTTGGAAGCGGTCGGCGCGATGGACCTCCATCCCGTCCCCGAAGGAGTTTGAATGGGCAGCGATCTTGTCATCGTCTATCACCGGCAACCCTATGAAGAGGTTGTCGAAAACGGAAAAACCGTCTTTCGCGAGAACAAGAGTCCGAACGGGATCGTCCCGACGCTGAAAAGCTTCTTCGGCAAGGTCGAGAATGCCGCTTGGGTTGCCTGGAAGGAGGCGGAGGACGTCACCGATCCGGGCTTCGAGAGGGTCATCCAGATCGAGGACAGCTTCGGCAGCTACACGGTCTCTCGACTGCCGCTGACGGCCGCCGACGTGCAAAGCTTCTACCACGTGACGTCGAAGGAAGCTTTCTGGCCGATCCTCCACGGCTTCAAGGAAAAGTACAATTATGACCCGGTGGATTGGGGCACGTTCCGAAAGGTGAACCAGGCCTTCGCGGAGGCCGCCGCAGCCGAGGCCGCCAAGAATGCCGCCGTCTGGGTGCATGACTACAATCTTTGGCTCGTTCCGGGATATTTGCGCCAGATGCGGCCCGATCTGCGGATCTCGTTTTTTCATCACACCCCCTTCCCGGCGGCGGACATCTTCAATGTCCTGCCCTGGCGCGGCGAGATCGTGGATTCGCTGCTGGCTTGCGATGTCGTGGGCTTCCATATCCCGCGCTACGCATCGAATTTCGTGTCGGTCGTGCGCTCGCAGCGCGACGTGGGCGAAGTGCCGCGTGTGCTCGTCACGGAAGACTTCGTCTCGGAAGGATCGGCGCTTTCGGATCGCACCCAGCCCGTGAAAATCCGCACCGAGGATCGCGACGTGAAGCTCGGTGTGACGCCGGTGGGTGTCGATACCGACTACATCGCGGAGGTCACGGCGCGTGAAGAGACAAAAGCGCGGGCCGAAAAGATAAAGGAGGAGCTGGGCGGCTCCAAGCTCATACTGTCGGTCGGCCGGACCGACTACACCAAGGGCGGCGCGGAGCAACTTCTGACCTTCGAGCGGCTTCTGGAGAAGCGCGAAGATCTGCGCGGTGATGTGCGGCTCCTGCACGTCTCGGTTCCGGCGAACCGGAACATGACCGTTTACGCGGAGATCCAGCAGGAGATCGAACAGATTGCAGGCCGGATCAATGGGCGCTTCGGCACATTCACATCGACCCCTGTCTCCCTGATTTCACGTGCAATTCCCTTCGAGGAGCTCGTCGCATACTACCGTGTCGCGGATGTCGCCTGGATTACGCCGCTCGCAGACGGGATGAACCTCGTCTGCAAAGAATACGCGGCCTCGAGGGATGATTGCGACGGCGTGTTGATCCTGTCGGAATTCGCAGGTGCGGCGATCGAGCTTGGCGCGGCGATCCTGACCAATCCGTATTCGCACAAGAACATGGACCACGCCATCGAGACCGCACTCAACATGAGCGAGGAAAATCGCAGGAGCCGGATGGAAGGTCTTCGGCGCAAGGTCGAGACCTACAACACGGCCCGCTGGGCGCAGGACCAGCTGGCGCTTCTGTCGCCCGAGGATTTCGCCGAGGAAAACAGCCCGGCCTGAGCCAGGCAGATAGCGGGCGGACCACATGGTCCGCCCTGCCCGTCTTCAGCCGTTCGCGGCTGCGAGCGCCTCGCGATGCGAGGTCAGCTCTTCGGCCACGAGGAACGCGAGTTCCAGCGATTGCGACGCGTTGAGGCGCGGATCGCACGCGGTGTGGTAGCGATCCGAAAGGTTCTCGTCCGAGACCGCGTAGACGCCGCCGGTGCATTCGGTCACGTCCTGACCGGTCATCTCGAAATGGACCCCTCCCGGGACGGTGCCTTCCGCCTTGTGCACCGCGAAGAAGTCGCGCACCTCGCGCAGAACCGCATCGAACGGCCGGGTCTTGTAGCCGGAGGCGGACTTGATCGTGTTGCCGTGCATCGGATCGCAGACCCAGGTGACATTCGCACCGGCCTCGCGCACCGCCTGGATGAGACGCGGCAGGTTCTCGCCCACCTTGCCCGCACCGAAACGCGCGATGAGGGTCAGCTTGCCCTCTTCGTTCGTCGGGTTCAGCTTTTCCATCAGGATCTTGAGATCCTCGGCGGTGGTGCTCGGCCCGCATTTCAGTCCGATCGGGTTCAGAACGCCGCGCGCGAATTCCACATGCGCGCCGTCCGGCTGACGCGTGCGATCGCCGATCCAGATCATGTGGCCCGAGCCCGCAAGCCACTTGCCGGACGTCGAGTCGAGGCGGCACAGCGCCTCTTCATACTCGAGAAGAAGCGACTCGTGGCTGGTGTAGAAATCCACCGTCGAAAGGTTGTGGTTCGACGCGCTCTCGAGCCCGGCGGCCTTCATGAAATCGAGCGTATCCGAAATCCGGCCCGCCATCTCGCGGTATTGCGCGGCCTTCTCGCTTTCGGTGAAGCCGAGCGTCCATTGGTGGACCTGGTGGATATCCGCATAGCCCCCCGTCGAGAACGCGCGCAAAAGGTTCAGCGTCGCGGCGGCCTGGGTGTAGGCCTGAAGCATCTTCTGCGGGTTGGGAATACGGGCTTCCGGCGTGAAAGCCAGCTCGTTGATGATATCGCCCCGGTAGGACGGCAGCTCCAGATCGCCCTGGGTCTCGGTCGGAGCCGAGCGCGGCTTGGCGAATTGCCCGGCCATGCGGCCGACCTTCACCACCGGCACCTTCGCGCCGTAGGTCAGCACCATCGCCATCTGCAGCATGACCTTGAACGTGTCGCGGATCGCATCGGCCGAGAACTGGTCGAACGCCTCGGCGCAATCGCCGCCCTGGAGGAGGAACGCCTCGCCGCGCCCGGCGGCGCCGAGCTGACGCTTGAGAGCACGCGCCTCACCGGCGAAAACCAGCGGCGGATACTGGGAGAGCTGTGCCTCGACAGCGCCAAGGGCCGCCTCGTCGGTATATTCCGGCATCTGAACCCTGGGTTTCTGCCGCCAGCTCGTTTTCTGCCATTCGCTCATGCTATCTCTCCGATGTCGCGGATCCGTCTGCTCCGTTTCGGGGGCCGGGTTTAGACCATAGAGCTCCGGGTGACCATACAGCATTTCACCTGCGCTTCTTGACGCCGGGGGCCGCTTGATGACTCTGGGTCAATTCCGTCGAACTGAGTCGGACCAGGAGATGTGCCAATGCTGAGTGACGACAATGTCGTGGAGCTCGAAGGCGAAGCCCGGCTTCAGCGGTACGTGTTCGTCCTGCTCGACAATTTCACACTGATCTCCTTCGCGTCAGCCGTGGAAACCCTGCGCCTTGCCAACCGCATGGCGGGCCAGACGATCTACACTTGGACGCTATTGGGAGAGAATGGCGAGACCGCGACCTGCTCTGCCGGAACGACCTTCCATCTCGACGGCGGGCTCGGCTCGCTCGGGCGGGACGACACGGTCGTCGTGTGCGGCGGCATCGACGTCCAGTCGACCACGACCAAGACCCTGCTCAACTGGCTTCGCCGCGAGGCGCGCAACGGGCACCGGATCGGCGGCCTGTGCACCGCGGCGCATGTGCTGGCGAAGGCCGGCCTTCTCGACGGCAAGCGCGCCACGATCCATTGGGAGAACCAGGACAGCTTTCTTGAGGATTTCGACGAGGTCGAACTGACCAAGTCCGTGTTCTGCGTCGATGGCAACCGGTTTACCACCGCAGGCGGCACAGCCTCGCTCGACCTGATGCTCCGCCTTGTGGCACGCGATCACGGCGAGGCGCTTGCGAACGCGGTGGCCGACCAGCTCATCTATTCCTCGATCCGAACCGATCAGGACGTGCAGCGCCTGTCTGTGCCGACGCGCATCGGCGTGCGTCATCCAAAGCTCGCCGAGGTCATCCAGAAGATGGAGGCCAATATCGAGGAACCGATCAGCCCCGCGCGTCTCGCCAAGGAAGTCGGCATGTCGACGAGGCAGCTCGAGCGGCTGTTCCGGCGCTATCTCAACCGCAGCCCCAAGCGGTACTACATGGAGCTGCGTTTGCAGAAGGCGCGCAACCTTCTGATGCAGACCGACATGACGGTGATAAACGTGGCGCTGGCCTGCGGCTTCACCTCACCTTCGCATTTCTCCAAATGCTACCGGTCGCATTACAAGACGACGCCGTACCGCGAGCGCGGCTCTCACGGCGAGGACCGGGTGAGGTGATCCGAACGGAGCGTCTGCTGCTCCGGCCGGCGCGCAACGACGATCTGGAGGACTTGCACGCGATCTTTTCGGACCCGCGCGCCATGCGCTACTGGGATCGTCCCGCCTACGAGGACATCGAGACCACACGCGCCTTCCTGCGCTGGTTCATGACCCCGGATCAAGAGCGCCGCGAGGAGTACATCATCGAGTTGGACGAACGGGCCATCGGCAAGGCGGGTATGTGGGCCAAGCCCGAAGTGGGCTTCATTCTGCATCCCGATGTCTGGGGCCAAGGCTATGCCTTCGAGGCGATGAATGCGGTGATCCCGCGCGCTTTCGCGGCGCATCCGAAGCTGCCTGCCCTGACCGCCGAGATCGATCCGCGCAACCGCGCTTCCGAAGCTCTCCTGACGAAACTCGGCTTCGAGCGGACTGGCTTTGCGGAGAAGAACTTCCTCTATGGCAGGGAGGAATGGTGCGATACCTCCTATTACGCGCTGGAGCGGCCGAAAAGATGACCTAGCGGTAGGCAAGCTCGCCCTTTTCTTTTCAAAATCGCCCGCCTAACGTCGGGTTCAGGACCAAGATCCTAATTCAGGGAGACAGACATGAAAAAGCTGCTGATGGCGACCGCCGCCACCGCATTGACCGCAGGGACCGCCTATGCCCAAGACGCCGAGAGCGTTCCGCTCGGCATCCTTCTGAGCTTCACCGGCCCGATCGAAAGCCTGACGCCCGCGATGGGCTCCGGCGCCGAGATGGCGATCTCCGAAGTCTCGGAGAACGAGAATTTCCTCGGCGGCGCGGCCGTAACGCCCGTGCGCGGCGACGCGACCTGCGTGGACGCCGCCGCTGCGACCGCGGCAGCCGAGCGGATGATCACCTCCGAAGGCGTTGTCGGCATCATGGGCGCCGACTGCTCGGGCGTGACGACCGCGGTTCTGGCAAACGTCGCCGTGCCGAACGGCGTTGCGATGATCTCGCCGGCGGCAACCTCTCCGGCCCTGTCGAGCGCCGAAGACAATGGCCTGTTCTTCCGCACCGCGCCCTCCGATGCGCGTCAGGGTCAGGTTCTGGCCAGCATCCTCAATGAAAAGGGCGTCGGCTCGGTCGCCGTGACCTACACCAACAACGATTACGGCAAGGGTTTTGCCGACGCGTTCCAGGCCGCCTTCGAGGAAATGGGCGGCGAGGTCACGCTGTCTGCCGCGCATGAGGACGGCAAGGCGGACTATTCCGCCGAAGTCGGCGCGCTGGCCTCCGCGGGCGGCGACGCACTCGTCGTGCTCGGCTACGTGGACCAGGGCGGCGCAGGCGTCATCCAGGCAGCGCTCGACACCGGCGCATTCGACACCTTCGCCTTCGGTGACGGCATGATCGGCGATGCGCTGACCGCAGCCTTCGGCTCCGACCTCGACGGCTCCATCGGCACCGCGCCGGGCAGCGAGAACGAGGGCGGCGCGATCTTCGCCGAGATGGCGTCCGAAGCCGGAATCGACGGCACGTCGGTCTATGCAGGCGAAAGCTACGACGCGGCGGCGCTCCTCCTGCTCGCGATGGCCGCGACGGGCTCCACCGATGCGACCGAGTATTCGGGCGCGATCATGGATATCGCCAACGCGCCCGGCGAGCCGATCCTGCCGGGCCAGCTTGGCGACGCGCTGCAGATCCTCGCCGATGGCGGGGAGATCGACTATCAGGGCGCATCGGGCGTGGAACTCGTGGGATCGGGCGAAGCCGCCGGCTCCTATGCCGAGTACACGATCGAGGATGGCGCGCTGAGCGTTGTCGGCTACCGCTGAGTCACATTAGATCAAATGACGCTGCGGCCCGGGGTTTCATCCCGGGCCGTTTGCGATAAGAGACGTGGCCAAACCGGCCCGAGAGCCGGGGCTTTGAAGGGATATTCCAGTGATCCGGGTCGATACCCTCCACCGCCATTTCGGCGGATTCCGGGCCGTTGACGGGGCCAGCCTAGAGATTGCCACGGGGTCGATCACCGGCCTTGTGGGGCCGAATGGCGCGGGCAAGTCGACATTGTTCAACGTGATCGCGGGCGCGCTGCCGCCGACAAGCGGTCATGTGTACATGGACGGCGAGGATATCACCGGCCTGCCGCCGCACGAGCTGTTTCACAAAGGCCTTCTGCGAACCTTCCAGATCGCGCATGAGTTTTCCTCGATGTCGTGCCGCGAGAACCTGATGATGGTGCCGGGCAGCCAGTCCGGAGAGACGCTCTGGAACGCCTGGTTCGGCCGCGGCCGGATCGCCGAGGAAGAAGCCTCGCTTCTCAGGAAGGCGGATGAAGTCCTTGATTTTTTGACGATATCGCATCTGAAAGACGAAAAGGCCGGCAACCTCTCAGGCGGACAGAAGAAGCTCCTGGAGCTTGGCCGCACGATGATGGTCGAGGCCAAAATCGTCTTTCTCGACGAGGTCGGAGCCGGTGTGAACCGTACGCTTCTCAATACGATCGGGGACGCGATCAAGCGGCTCAACGAAGAGCGCGGCTACACCTTCTGCATGATCGAGCATGACATGGATTTCATCGGCCGGCTCTGCGATCCGGTCATCGTCATGGCCGAGGGACGGGTTCTCGCCAAGGGCACGATCGACGAGATCAAGTCGAACGAAGAGGTGATCGAGGCCTATCTCGGCACCGGCCTCAAGAACAAGGAAGCGACGTCATGAGCGACGCCTATTCCGGTCGCGGCAACAAGGACCGCTCGCTCGGGCGCGAGCCGGGCGTCAGCCAGGGCGATCCGGTCGCCAAGGGCGGTGCGGCGCGCCCTGCCCCGGATGGTCCCTTCCTGATCGGCGATGCGATGACGGGCGGCTATGGCAAGGGCGCGGACATCCTGCATTCCTGCACCATCGCGGTAGAGCGCGGCGAGATCGCCGTCATCGTCGGCCCCAACGGCGCAGGCAAGTCGACCGCGATGAAAGCGGTCTTCGGGATGCTGCACCTGCGCGAGGGCGCGGTCCGGCTCGATGGCGAAGAGATTACCGAGCTGTCGCCTCAGGACCGCGTGAAAAAGGGCATGGGCTTCGTGCCCCAAACCTCCAACATCTTCACTTCGCTGACCGTCGAGGAAAACCTCGAAATGGGCGCGTTCATCCGCGAAGACGACATCTCGGAAACGATGGCGCAGGTCTACGACCTGTTCCCGATCCTGAAGGAAAAGCGGCGCCAGCCTGCGGGCGAATTGTCAGGCGGGCAGCGCCAGCAGGTCGCCGTCGGCCGCGCGCTGATGACGAAACCCAAGGTTCTGATGCTCGACGAACCGACGGCGGGCGTCAGCCCCATCGTCATGGACGAGCTTTTCGACCGGATCATCGAGGTTGCCCGCACCGGCATTCCGATCCTGATGGTCGAGCAGAACGCGCGCCAGGCACTCGAGATCGCGGATAAGGGCTACGTCCTCGTCCAGGGCCGCAACGCGCATACCGGCACCGGGAAAGAGCTTCTGGCCGATCCCGATGTGCGCCGGTCGTTCCTGGGGGGCTGATTCCGATGGATCTTCTCAACGCCTTCATCGTTCTGTCGAACTTCGTGCTTGTCCCGGCGATCGCCTATGGCGCGCAGCTTGCCATCGGCGCGCTTGGCGTGACGATGGTTTACGGGATCTTGCGGTTCTCGAACTTCGCGCATGGCGACACGATGGCCTTCGGAACGATGGCGACGATCATCGCGACCTGGGGGCTGCAAGCGGCGGGTATCACGTTCGGCCCGCTGCCGACCGCGCTTCTGGCGATCCCCGTCGGCATCGCCGCGTGCGCCGCGCTCGTGCTGGCGACCGACCGTGTCGTCTATCGCTTCTACCGCGCCCAGAAAGTGGTGCCGGTCATCATGGTGATCGTCTCCATCGGCGTGATGTTCATCTATAACGGTATCACGCGGATCATCCTGGGGCCGGACGACCAGCGCTTCGCCGATGGCGAGCGGTTCATCATCTCGGCGCGCGATTTTCAGGACATGACGGGCCTCGAGGAAGGTCTCGCGATCCGCACCACGCAAGGCATCACGCTCGGTGTCGCCATCATCGTCGTCGTCGCGCTTTTCTGGTTTCTGAACCGCACCCGCACGGGCAAGTCCATGCGGGCCTATTCGGATAACGAGGATCTGGCGCTTCTGTCGGGGATCGACCCCGAGCGTGTGGTTCGGGTGACCTGGCTCATCGTGGCGGCGCTGGCGACCATCGCGGGCGTGCTTTATGGGCTCGACAAGAGCTACAAGCCCTTCACCTATTTCCAACTGCTCCTCCCGATCTTCGCGGCGGCCATCGTCGGCGGGCTCGGCTCGCCGATCGGAGCCATCGCGGGCGGGTTCGTGATCGCCTTCTCAGAAGTCGCGATCACCTATGCCTGGAAACGGGTGCTGGAATACACCCTGCCCGAGACCCTCGCGCCAGACAGCCTCGTGCAGCTTCTGTCCACGGATTACAAATTCGCCGTGAGCTTCGTGATCCTCGTCATTGTTCTTCTCTTCCGGCCGACCGGATTGTTCAGGGGGAAATCGGTATGAACGACCGTCTCCGCGCCGTTCTGCTCTTCGGCCTTGTTGCCCTGATGATCGTGGGCACGGGCTTCGTGCAAAGCTGGAACTCGGCGCTCATCATTCTGAACATGGGTCTCGTTTCGGCGCTGATGGCCTTGGGCGTGAACCTGCAATGGGGGTTTGCCGGGCTCTTCAACGTGGGCGTCATGGGCTTCGTCGCGCTTGGCGGGCTTGCGGTCGTGCTGACCTCGATGCCCCCCGTGGGCGCGGCCTGGAGCACGGGCGGACTGCGGATCCTTGCAGGTCTCGCCCTCGGGGCGGCGTCAATCGTCGCTGCGATCCTCGTCTGGAAGAAGACTTCGGGCCGGGTTCGCGGCTGGGCCGTCGCGGCGGTGCTCCTCGTCGGGTTCTTCGCCTTCCGGACCGTCTTCGATGCCGGCGTGGAAGCGGTGGAGGCGGTCGATGCCGCGACATCGGGATATCTTGGCGGGCTGGGTCTGCCGGTCCTTCTGGCCTGGCCCGTCGGCGGGCTTCTGGCTGCGGGCGCGGCCTGGATCATCGGCAAGACGGCGCTTGGCCTTCGGTCCGACTACCTCGCCATCGCAACGCTCGGCATCGCAGAGATCGTCATCGCGATCCTGAAGAACGAGGATTGGATGTCCCGCGGCGTCAAGAACGTCAACGGCCTGCCGCGTCCGGTCCCCTACGAGGTCGACCTGCAGGCGGATCCCGGTTTCGTCGAGCGCGCGGGCAGCATCGGGCTCGACCCGACAACCGCGTCGACGCTCTGGGTCAAGCTCGGCTATTCGGTGCTCTTTACGGTCGTTCTCATGATCGTCCTCGTCCTGGCGCAACTCGCCCTCCGGAGTCCCTGGGGCCGAATGATGCGCGCGATCCGCGACAACGAAACCGCCGCGCGCGCGATGGGCAAGGACGTGACCGGCCGGCATTTGCAGGTCTTCATCCTCGGTTCGGCAATCTGCGGCATCGCGGGCGCGATGATGACGACCCTCGACGGGCAGCTGACGCCGACCTCCTACCAGCCCCTGCGCTATACGTTCCTTATCTGGGTGATGGTGATCGTCGGCGGGTCCGGCAACAATCTCGGCGCGGTGCTCGGCGGGTTCTTCATCTGGTTCGCCTGGGTGCAGGTCGAACCCCTGGGCCAGGCGGTCATGGGCATCGTGACCTCGGGCATGGAAGATGGCGGCTTGAAGCGTCACCTTATTGACAGCGTGCAGCACATGCGCCTTCTGACGATGGGGGTGATCCTGCTCCTGGTGCTGCGTTTCTCGCCGAGGGGCCTTCTGCCCGAGCGATGACTTTAAGACCTTTAGGCAAGTGACACCTGCAATCGCAGCGGCGTAGGCTCTAAGTGACACCTAGAGCAAAGACATTCGCGATGAGCCCAGCCTTGCGCCAAGCCGAGCCGACACAGTTCACCAAAGCGCTGGTGGTCGACGATCACCCGCTGTTTTGCGATGCGCTGACCCTCACGCTGACCTCGATCGGCGAATTCGACAGCGTGGCCACCGCTGGCACCTTGCAGGAAGCCCTCGACCGGGTCGAAACCCATGGTGCCGATTTCATCGTCCTCGATCTCAACCTGCCGGATGTGAATGGTCTCGACGGCCTGGTGCGGCTCCGTAAGGCGGTGCCCGACGCGGCAATCCTGATCGCCTCATCGATGGCGGATAACCGGATGATCTCACATGCGCTGAAAGCCGGCGCGAACGGGTTCGTGCCGAAGCATTCTCAACGCGCCGTCTTCTCTCGCGCCTATGGCGCAATGGCTGGCGGCGAGACATTCCTGCCCGAAGGCTATATCGATCCCGAAGGCGGCCCATCCGATGCCGGACCGCTCGATGCGGTCGAGCGGCTGGCGACGCTGACCAATCAGCAATCGCGCATCTTGTCACTCATCTGCGAAGGTAAGCTCAACAAGCAGATCGCCTATGAACTCTCCATCGCCGAGACGACGGTGAAAGCGCATGTGACCGCCATCATGCGAAAGCTCGGTGTCCATAGCCGAACCCAAGCGGTTCTGATCGCGCAGAAAGCCAGCTTCAGTCAGGTCTTGCCAACCGGCGAGGAAGCCCAATAACCTCCCGCCGGGAGGACATCACGCCAGTGGACGGAGCACTCGACAGCCCGGCCCGCACCGCGCGCGCGGCAGGGCGTATCTTGCGAACAGCCCAGGTCAACGGACGCGATCCGGATGCCGCCTCGCAGATCCGCGACGCGCTCGGGGCCGAACCGATGGCGCTTCTTGCACTCTTTGTCACGCCCGACGCGGATTTCGATACGCTTCTGGCAGGGGTCGCATCGGCATGGCCGGATACGCCCCTCATCGCTTGCACGACCGCCGGGGAACTCGGGCGCAACGGCTACGAGACCGGCGAGATCGTGGCGGTCGCCTTTCCCGCGGCCGATTTTTATATCGAGACGCTGGAAATCCCGGATCTGGCGCAGATCGAGGACCAGGTTCTGATCGACGCCGTGATCCAGACGCGGACAACGCTGTCCGAGCGCGCGCCCGAGGCATGGTCCGAATTCGCCTTTCTGATGGTCGATGGTTTGTCGCTGGCCGAGGAACGCCTGACGACGCTTCTGGCGACCGGGCTCGGTTCCATGCCCTTGTTCGGAGGGTCGTCCGGCGACGGAACCCGCTTTGCCGAGACCCAGATCCACTTCGGCGGCGCGGCGCGTCGGAACGCGGCGGTTGTCGCGCTCGTGCGCTCGCGTGCGCCGGTCAAGGTCTTCACGCTCGATCATCTCGAACCGACCGAGACGCGGATGGTCGTGACCGGCGCCCGTCCCGAGGAACGGATCGTTACAGAGATCAACGCCGAGCCCGCCGCCGCCGAATATGCCCGGCTTCTTGGCAAGGATCCTCACCAGCTCGATCCCTTCATCTTCGCGGCACATCCCGTCGTCGTTCGCCTGGGCGATGTCCACCACGTCCGTGCGATTCAGCGCGTGAACGACGCCGGCGAGCTTGTCTTCTTCTCCGCGATCAACGAAGGCATGGTGCTGACCCTCGCCGATCACGCCGATATCGCCGAACATCTCGAGGATCGGCTCGGTGCGATGCAGGAGGACGGCGCGCCCGTGGAGATCCTCGCCTGCGACTGCATCCTGCGGCGCATCGAAGCCGAGCAAAGCCAGAAGGCACGTGCCATTTCCGAGATCCTGCGCCGCCACAACGTGACCGGGTTCTCGACCTATGGTGAGCAGATCGGCGCGCTGCACGTCAACCAGACCCTGACAGGCGTCGCCTTCTTCCGCCCGGAGGACGACACGAATTGACCTCGACCTCGCTCATCAATCCGTCCGACACGATAGAGCGTCAGAACGAAAAGCTTTTGCAGATCACTGACGCGCTCATGCGGCGGATCGAGAACCAGACATCGCAATCGGGCGTGGCCTTCGCGCAATTCGAGCGAGCCGCGCTTCTGGAAAAACAGGTCCGCCAGCGCACCTCCGAGCTCGAGCGGACGCTCGACCTTCTCCAGGATTCCAATGCGCGTCTCGCGAGCGCCAGCGCGGAGGCACAGGATGCCCGCCGCGACCTTGCCGATGCGATCGAGACCGTCAAGGAAGGCTTTGCGCTCTTCGATCCAAATGACCGGCTGGTGATGTTCAACTCGCGCTTCTGCCGCGATTTCCGCGATGTGGCTCCGAAACTGACCGCCGGGATGAGTTTCAACGAATATATCGACCGGATCGCGTCCAGCCGCTACCTCGCCCTGCCCGACGCGGATACCCCCGCAGGCTGGCGCGTGCGCCGTCTGGAGCGGCATCAGGACCGCAACGTGATGTTCAACGTCGAGCTGACGCAGGACCGCTGGCTGCAGGTCTCCGAGCAGCGCACGGGCAAGGGCGGCACCGTTGTTTTGCAGACCGACGTGACCGACCTCATCCGCATCGAACGCCAGGAACGTGCACGGCTCGAGAGCGCGCAGGCCCGGCTTATCCAGGCGACCCTCGACCATCTCAACCAGGGCGTTGCCATCTTCGACGAAGACGGTCTGCTTTTGGGCTGGAACAGGCGCATCGGCACGCTTCTCGCGGTGCCCGCGCATTTGATCCAGCTCGGCATCGCCTTCGAGGCGCTGGTCGACCAGCTTGGCCGTGACCTGGATTTCCTTGGCGATGTGGACCGCGCGGCCTTCCGCGCCTGGGCGTCTCGCCAGGGCCGCGGAGAGCCCATCTCGTTCGAGGTGCGGCACGGACGGCGGGACGTTTTGCATGTCTTCGGCAGCGGCCTGCCCGATGGCGGCTTCCTCGTTTCGGTGACGGACGTGACCGCCGAACGCGAAGCGGCGCAGCGGCTTTTCGAGATCAACGAGATGCTCGAACAGCGTGTCATGGAACGCACGCTTGAACTTGAGGATGCCCTCGGCGCGGCGGAGCGCGCCAATGCCTCCAAGAACCGCTTCGTCGCCGCGGCCTCGCACGACCTGCTTCAACCGCTGTCGGCGGCCGAGCTCTTCATCTCTTCGCTCGCGGGCCGGCTCGAGAACGACGCGGACCGGCAAGTTGCGGCCAAAGCCGGCTCCGCGATCAAGAGCGCGGTCAGCCTGATCGACGCGCTTCTCGACATCTCCAAGCTCGACAGCGACAGGCAGCGTTTCGACATCCGGCCGGTCGCGCTGAGCGAGATTTTTCTGCCGCTCCGGGACGAGATGGAAGTTCTCGCCACCGACAAGGGTCTCGGCTTTTCCATCGTCGACAGCGCCCTCACCGTGGAAAGCGACCCCGCCTATCTGCGCCGCGTCATCCAGAACCTTGCCGCCAATGCGATCCGCTACACGGAGACGGGACGCGTCCTCATCGGCGTACGGCGCCAGGGCAATTCGGCCCGGATCGAGGTCTGGGACAGCGGTCCCGGCATCGCCGAAGAGGACCAGGACCGCATCTTCGAGGAATTCCAGCGTCTCGATTCAAAGGCGAGCCGCAACGACGGGCTTGGCCTCGGCCTTGCCATCGTGGAGCGCGCCTGTGCGCGGCTCGGTCATCCGCTGGGCCTCTGGTCGGAGCCGGGACGCGGCTCCTGCTTTCAGGTCAGCGTGCCGCTCGCGGGCCGCGCGCAGCCGCGCGTCATCTCGGCCCAGGCACCGAGAAAGATCGACCTCGGGCGCACGGGACTCATCGTCCTTTTGGTGGAGAACGAGCCGGAACTCCGCCGCGCGATGCAGCTTCTGATGGAAAGCTGGGGCGCGGACGTGATCGAGGCTGGAGATGGTGAAGCCGCGATCGACCTCATCGCCGATCTTGAGCTGATGCCCGACGCGATGATCCTCGATCAGCAGCTCGGACCCGGGTTGAGCGGCACCGACCTGCTGGTGGAACTCACCCGGCGGTTCGGTCCGCGCCCTGCCCTGATCCTGACCGCCGATCGCTCCGAGGAGGTCCGGCGCACGTGCGAAAGTCTGGGCGTCGAGCGGATGCTGAAACCGCTCGACCGGACGCGTCTCGGACAATTCCTGACCGAGGCCGCGCGCGCCGTGCCTTGAGGCTCAGAGCATCGCCTTGCAGCCGCGATGCGCGTTCGGCCGGCCAATATGACGCGGGTTTTTCACGATGATCCACCGCGGCTCTGCGCCGGGCGGGCCGACACGGCTGTAGGTGCAGCCATCGGGCGTGGTGAACCATTGGCCGGTATCAGCCCCCTGCGGTGCGGGCTGTGCCGGACCGGGCCGGATCTCGATCTCGACGCTCCGGGTTTGGGCCTGTGCCGTGAGCGGAAGCAGCGAAAGACTGGCGGCGATGATGACCTTGTGCATGGCGGACCTCGTTCCGTGGATTGAGAGTCGCTGATGCCGCCAGTCACCGCCGTGACCGGGGCCCCAATATGGCGAGGACGCGAAGTTTCGGTCGAATTTTTGGGATCACCGTCCGATCACGATATCGGCGCGAAGCCCGCCGAGTGTCTCGCTCGCGCCGAGGCGAAGCACACCGCCATGCGCACGCGCGATATCGGCGGCAATGGCGAGCCCGAGCCCGACGCCAGAGCCACGGTTCTGGTTGCGCGATGGATCTAGGCGGACGAAGGGGCGCACGGCCTCCTCGCGATCCTCGGGCCGGATGCCGGGACCGTCATCTTCCACGCGAATCCTGAGCGCGTTCGGCGTGATCCTGAGGCTTACCTCGCAGCGCGAGCCATAGCGCACCGCGTTGCCGATCAGGTTCTCGACCGCGCGGCGGATCGACACCGACCGGAGCGGAACATCGCCCTGCCCCTCGACCTCAGCAAGCTGAACATCGCGGCCCGCGCGGACCTGATCGTCGACAATGGCCCGAACCAGCGCGGCGGGGTCCGTCGGTTCCGCCGTTCCTGCCTCGGCATCGCCCCGCGCGAAATCGAGGAAAGCGTCGATCAGCCGCTCCATCTCGGTGACATCGCCCTCGAGCGCGGAGCGTTCCTCCTCGCTCAGCATGGAAAGTTCCAGCTTCATCCGCGTGAGCGGCGTTCGCAGATCGTGGCTCACCCCTGACAGCATCATCGTGCGCTGTTCGATCTGCCGCTCGATCCGGGCGCGCATGTCGAGAAAGGCATGACCCGCGATGCGGACCTCGCGCGCGCCCGCCGGGGTATAGGCAACGTGCCGGCCGCGTCCGAACGCTTCGGCGGCATCCGCAAGCCGCGTGATAGGTCGCAGCTGGTTCCGCAGGTAGAGATAGGCGATCGTCGTCATCAAGACGCCGAAAAAGATCATGTTCACAAGAAGCTGGTGCGGGTTCGATGCCGACGCACGGTTCCGTCCGAACCGCACGCGGTAGAGCTCGCCATCTCTCTCGAGAAAGACGAAAACATCTGCGTCGTTCGGGGTCACGACCTGCCGGATGCCGCGCACGCGACTCATCAGCTCGTCGATCACCACCAGCGCGGAGAAGTCATACCAGCGCCGATCCGATCCAGCCGGAATGCCGTCTTCCGAGACGCCGATTACCTCGAAATCGAGGGACAACGGCCGAATCTGGTCGTCAGGCTGCATCGCGACATTGAGCGAGCGCGCGATTTCCGAGGTCATCTGGCGGGTCACGCCCTCGAAATGGCGCTGGATGAAGACCACCGAGACCACGAGCTGCAGCGTGACCACCGGCAGGATCAGGATGAGAAAAGCCCGCCCGTAAAGGCCGCGGGGCATGGTGCGTTTCAGCCAGTCGAAGCTCATGGCACAGTGCTAGCGCAGCCTCATGGCCCGCGCCATCAGTAATGCGAGGCACAAGATCTGGCTTCGGCGGAAACCCGACAATCGGACCGCTCCCTACCCTTGGAACGCCCCGCGCGACCGGATACACGTCGCAAACCGAATGTTCAGCAAGGCCGCCCTGCCATGCCTCGCGTTGCCACCGCTCTTGCGCTCTGCCTGTCTGCCGCCGCGACGGCGGTATCGGCGCATCCGCATATCTTCATCGACACCACGTTCGACCTGCGCTTTGACGAGGAGGGTCAGCTGGTCGCTGTCGAAGTGGAATGGAGCTACGATGCCTTCTACTCGATGCTCACCGTCGAGGAGGCGGGTCTCGATGCGGATGGGGACGGCGTGCCTGAGCAAGAGCGTCTCGATGCCTTTGCCGGCACCGATGTCGATTGGGCTGGCGGCTTTCCGGGCGATTTCGATGTCCAGCTCGGGGGGACGCCTCTCGCGCTCGAAACCGCCGAAGCGCATGAGGCGAGCTATCAGGATGGCAGTCTCGTGACCCGCCACGTCCGCCCGCTTGAAGAGCCCGTCTTGCCGGGAGGTGAGGCAATCATCGCGCGCGCTTATGATCCGACCTATTTCGTCGCGTATGACGTTCCGACAACGCCCGAAGCGACGGGGCCTGTGTCCTGCACCGTCGAACGCACCGAGGCCGATACCGAGGCAGCGCAGGACAAGTACGGCGAGCTTCTTGCCGAGATCGACGAGACCGAGGATCCTTTCGAAACGGTGGATCTGCCCGATATCGGCATCCTCTTTGCTGACAGGTTTGTGTTCTCATGCGCGCAGACAGGCTGATCCCCGCCGCCCTCGTGCTCGCCCTGGGCCTTGCCGCGCTCCTGATCGGCACGGCAGACGATGTCGCGGCCTGGGCGGCGAGTTGGCAACGCGAGTTCCAGAACGGGCTTGCGGGGGCGCTCCGGGCGTTGCAGGCGGGTGATCCAGGCGCGACGCTGACGGTTCTCTCGCTCTGTTTCGCCTACGGGTTCGTCCACGCGGCAGGTCCGGGGCACGGCAAGTTTCTCATCGGCGGTTACGGGGTCGGGAGCGCGGTGAAGCTTCGCACCCTTGCGCTCGTCGCGCTCGCCTCGTCCCTCGGGCAGGCCATGACCGCCGTCGGGCTCGTGGCGCTCGGCTTCGGGCTGCTCGGCATCTCCCGCGAGGCGCTGACGGATATGGCCGACGGACATCTGGCCGTCATCAGTTTCGGCGCAATTGGCGCGATCGGTTTGTGGCTGATCATCCGCGGAATGCGGCATCTGCGGCGGCAAACGCCGGCCGCGCATCATCACGATCACGCGCATCACGAGGCCTGCGGCTGCGGGCATGCACATGCCCCCTCGCCCGACGACCTGGCGCGGGCTGGCGGCGCACGAGACATCGCCGCGCTGATCGGTGCTATTGCGATCCGGCCGTGCACCGGCGCGCTGTTTCTTCTGGTGATCGCCTGGTATATCGACCTGCCTTGGATCGGGATCGCGGGCGCGTTCGCGATGGGCTTAGGCACGGCGGCCGTTACGATCCTCGTCGCGATCCTGGCCACCTCCTCGCGCCAGGCCATTCTGACAGGGCTCAGTGACAATCCGCGGCTGGCAAGACTGGGGCCAATCCTGGAGATCTGTGCCGGTGCTGCCGTGATCCTAATCGCGGCTCAGGCAATCGCCCTGCAGATATAGCTGCCGTGGCGGGAACCATTCGCGCCCCCGCGCGTTGGCAAGATGTCTTAACTGTAGACTGCGGTATCCAGAATGTCCGACATTCCTCGCCCCCTCCCCGTCACGGACGGGATCGTGCTTGACGATCAGGAAGCGCTTGCCCCGGGCTTCAGCCCGGCAGACGCGGCGCGGCTCGTGCAGGAATTCGATACCGACATCGCGCCTCCCTACCGCGTCGCGACTGCGCCTGCATCCGAGCTGGAGGAAGGCACTCCGCCGGCCTTCGTCGACATGGCCGAGGTCGACAGGGACTTCGACGCTTACTGAAAACGTCCGATATGAACGCGAAAAGGGGTGGCCGTCGGGCCACCCCTTTCCTCGTGTGAGAACCGAACTGATGTCTTGGTCAGCGGCTGCGTTGGTCGTAATCCCTGTCGCGCTTTCTACCCGTCAGCGCGTAGATGATTGCGGTGACGAAGGAGAGCGCGACGAGACCTAGGATGAAAGTCTGTGTCATTTTCTGCGCGTCCTTCTGCTCTTTATTTGGCAAACAAACTGCGCCCCACTTCCTAAAGTTCCGTCACCGTCACGGTCTTGTAAGATTACCGGCAGATTTCGTGACAATATCGCCACTAGAGCGGCAGATTGGCACGCTGCTGTTCGGCCTGAGCCGCTTCTTCATGGGCTGCGGCAAGCTGGCCCCGCGAGGCCATCCGGGCCAGCGCTGCTTCTATCAACGCCTTGAAAAGACGGCGATGTGCGCGGCGGTAGAAGATGTGCTCGGGATGCCATTGAACGCCGATCGCCATCGGATCGCGGATGCGCTCGATCGCCTGGATCATGCCGCCCTCGTCGCGGGCCGCCACCCGAAGCCCGCGCCCGAGCTTGTGTACGGCTTGCGAGTGCAATGCATTGACCTTGAGGCAGTCCTTCCCGGTCACGCGGGACAGAAGGCTGCCCTCTTCCACGTCGACGCGCTTTTTCGGCAGGATCGTCCGATAGTAGCGCGAATCGTAGACGTCGTAGGCGTCCTGGTGCAGGTCACCTCCCAGCACAACGTTGAGCATCTGCGAGCCGCGGCAGATCCCGAGGATCGGAAGGTTCCGCTCGAAAGCTTCCTTCAGGACGGAGCTTTCCAGCTCGTCGCGGTCGGGATCGAGACGAACGCCTACGCGCAACTCTCCCCCGTAAAGCGTCGGTGCGATATCGTCACCGCCGCCGATGACCACGCCATCGACCGCGTCGAGATCGATCTCCCGGTCACTTTGCCAGCGGATCGCACGCCCGCCGGCCAGCCAGATATTGAGCGCCATGATGGGGAAGATGCGCCAGCCCGAACGGCGCGAGACCGTCACGCCGATCACCGGATGTCGGGTGCTCATGCGAAGCCTCCGACGATCTCGGCGGACCGTTTAGTCCAATCGCCGCGCGTCGTGGTGAGGCGTCCGCGGTGGTCGCGCCAGGCGTTGCAGAGCTCTGCGACAAGATCCGCGTCCTGCGCCACTTCCTCGACGCGCACCCAGCGGTTCCATTCAAGGCCGAGCGACCAACCGTCCTCGTCGATCCGGGCGTCGGGCAGCCGGAAATGGTAGGTCGGTCGCGCGGAGACAAGGTTCAGGTCCATCGCCTTCGCAACGCGGTCCCGGTCGATCTCGGCGAAGAGGCACAGCATGTCGAGCCCATGGTTCCGCGACGGCGCACGGTCGAGATAGATGTCGATGAGATGCTCGAGGCTTTCGACCTCTCCGGCCAGCGCATCGAGAAGCGGACGTGGATAGGGATCGACGAAAGGCAGCATGCGCCGTGCCAAGTCGATGCCCATCGCATCGCGAAACGCATCCTCAAGGAAGGCATAGCTTCGCAGCACGGGAAGGATATTGTCGAGAGAGAGGTCGACAACCTCGGGATTGAAATGCACGCCGAAGCCGAGGAATATCCCCGAGGCGGTCCCCGTGGCTCCCGCTCCGGCCAGCGCATCGCACAACTCGTCGATCCGGGCGATGTCAGCGGGCTCGATCGGAGCGGTCACGATCTCCACCGGAACGACCATGCGCGCCAGATCATGGACGCGCTGCTCCAAGGCAGTCTCCGCCCGCTTGAGGTATTGCGTGTCGAGATAGACCTCCACGGGGCCTATCTCGGTGTCTTCGATCACGTAGCCCTTCTCGCCGCGCTCAGATCGCGTGCCGCCGAGCACGTCCTCGACGATTCCGGTCACCCGCTCTTCCGCAAGCGCGCCGAACTCGATCTCCACGCCCACCTTGCGGGGCGCGCCATCGGCATTCCTCGGGACTGGCAGGGCTTTCGGCGTCTCGGACATCAATAATCCACCACTTCGGGTTTGAAATCGGAAATCCGGAAATCGACCCGCACACAGAAGCGTTCGCCCTCCATGCCGTGCGAAAGCTCGCCTCCGAGCTGGGTCGCGAAAGCCTGAATAAGCCGCAATCCAAGCCCGCCCATCGGATCGATCTCGGGGGGATGTTCGGGATCGGAGGAATTGACGACTTCCAGCGTCACGTCCCGGTCGGATGTGGTCTTCAGGCGGACGGAAATCTGCTGCGAGCCGGTGCTGTCGGCTTGTGCGTATTTCTCCGCATTGGCCAAAGCTTCCGCCGTCAGAAGCGACAGCGGCATCGCCTGATCGGGATAGACATCGACCTGATCGAGATCGCGTGTGATCTTGATATTCCGATTGCCATGCTCGGCGGCGACGGCCACCTGATCGATAAGCTCGTTGAGAAGCTCGCGCACATCCACATGGCCCAGATCCGCCGTGCGGTAAAGTTGGCGGTGGATTGCCGCAAGACCTCGGATGCGGTCTTGCAGCCGTCGCAGGACGCGCTTGGTTTCATCCGTCTCGCTCTGACGGATTTGCATGTTCATGATCGAAGAGATGAGCTGCAGGTTGTTTTTGACCCTGTGGTGCACCTCTTTGAGAAGGATGGTTTTTTCCCGCAGCGTATTCTCGAGCTGCGCTTCGTCCTGGAGGATCGAGTCGGACATCTGAAGGAAGTCGTTCTCCATGTCCCGAAGCTCGAGCGCCATGTCCGATCCACTCGACTGTGCCGGCAGCCTGCGGTCGCGCGCGAAGCTCCGCATCTGGTAGCGCAAGGTGCGGATGTGCCGGATCACGAGACGATTGACCGCGAGATAGGCCACGATCACGCTGGCCGCCCACATCACGAGCGGCAGCATCTTTGCAAAAGCCCCGGTCTGAAGCGCAGTGGCGTTCGGACTTTCGGGATCCCAGACGGTCAGGGCATAGGCGAGGTCGGGCACGACGCTCGCCACTGCGTAGATATAGCTCTCGCCCGAACCAGAGCGCCCGAGGAAGCTGTATTGATCCCCCTCGGTCAGCGTCTCGATATTGAGATCCCCGGGCAGCAGGTCTCCGAGGCGATTGTATTCGCCAAGCGATTTCAGGATCTCGCCTGTGTCGTTGATGAGCACGACATCGATGTATCCGGGATTGGCCGCCTCTTCGCGGTTCTCTATGGCGCTCATGATACGGACCGGGACAGAGATGATGATGTGCCCCAGATGTGCCCCGTCGCGCAAAACCGGCCGGTATATCGATACCACCGACTCGCCGCTGACCGGAGCGAAGTCAAAGCGAAGGATCTTCGGTCGTGGCTGACCGAGTGCCTCGATCGCGCCGGGATACTGACTGAGATCGATCGTTTGATCGGTGGTCGAGCAGAAGACCGATCCGTCTACACCGAGAAAACCCACGAAGCTGACATAGCCATTGAGCTCCTGATACTCGCGCATCGCAAGCTCGCAGCTCTCATCGGTTCCGACGGTTTCGCGCGCTATCGCTCCCAGAGCTTCGGCCGCCCCGAATGCACGGGTCAGGAGAGCCCGCTCCGGTGCCATCGCCGCCTCGGTCAAGTCGGCGAGACTGAGCTGCGTTCGGGCGCGCGTTTCCTGGTCGAGCTGAGCGGTTTGCAAATACGCGACAAGGCCAAGCGGGATCAGCGCAATCGACAGGAACGCAATGATCCGTGCCCCCAATCCGCTCGGGATCGGACGTGGGCCTGGCGCGCCAATCATGCTTACCTCGCTGTGGCGGGTTTGTTGCCGGAGACGACTGCCATTGTGGCTTGATCGGTCAGCTCGAAGGCTTCTTCATCGCTCAGCGACAGAAGCTCCGTCAGACGCGCGCGGGCCCGGTTGGTGCGGCTCTTGATCGTGCCGACGGCAACGCCGCACATCTCGGCGGCCTCCTCGTAAGAAAACCCTGACGCTCCGACCAGGATCAGCGCTTCACGCTGCTCGTCGTTGAGCGTCTGGAAGGCGCGCATGAAGTCGGCCATCTGCAAGCGCCCGTCATGGGCCGGCTTTTCAGAGAGTGTCTCCGTCAAGAGGCCGTCTGCATCGCCAACCTCGCGGCCGGCCTTGCGCCGGTTCGAGTAATAGGTGTTCCGCAGGATCGTAAAGAGCCAGGCGCGCATGTTCGTTCCGGGCTCGAACGTATGGATCTTGGTCCACGCCTTTACAAGCGCGTCCTGAACCATGTCATCGGCAAGTGATCCATTACGCGTCAGCGACAGAGCGAAGGCGCGCAGTGCTGGCAGATGCTCGACCAGCTCGTCGCGGGGATCTGCACTCATTCGTCATTCTCGCCCGAATTGCTTACCTTGGCCTCGTCTTGCTCTTTCAGCTGGGACAAAAGGTCGAGAAAACGGTCGGGTACATCCTGCTCAAGCATGTCCCGATACACTTTTTTCAGATTCTCGTCGATCACATCGTCTCGCTTTGTACTAGGTTGATCGTGAGCCATCATTTCCCTTGCACTTGGATTGCGCGCCCATTTTCCGGCCCTTAATTCGGGAACAAACAGCAAGTGTCGACGTTAGGTTCCAGAAAAAGTTACGACGAAGGATAGAATTTTATGCCACAGGCAGACCTCAGCAGCGAGATCGGTACCGCTCTTCCCTATCTGCGCCGATATGCACGCGCTCTTACGGGGTCGCAGACATCCGGCGACAAATATGCCGCCGCGACCCTTGAGGCCGTTCTCGCAGACCGCGAGATGATTGCAAACGCGTCATCGGCCAAGGTCGGTCTTTTCGGGATGTTTCATGGTATCTGGGTGACAACAGGCGCGCCGGTCACCGAAGAGGACGACGGCCCGCTCAAGGCCGCGCAAGGCCATTTGTCGCGTCTGACGACCAACAGCCGCGAGGCGCTGCTTCTGCATACGATCGAGGAGTTCCCAGTCTCGCAGGTGGCTGAGGTCATGAACATCTCTGCCGAAGAGGCGGAAACGCTCATCGAAACGGCGCGGCAGGAAATGGCAGACGGCATGTCGGGCCGGGTCCTCATCATCGAGGACGAGGCGATCATCGCGATGGATCTCGAAAGCATCGTCGCCGATCTCGGCCACCGCGTGACCGGCGTCGCCCGCACCCGGGACGGCGCGCGTCAGCTCGGCTCGAAGGAAACGCCGGATCTCATCCTCGCCGACATCCAGCTTGCCGACAATTCCTCCGGCGTCGATGCGGTGAACGATCTCTTGAAGGATCTTGGCGAGCGGCCGGTGATCTTCATCACGGCCTTCCCAGAGCGGCTCCTGACGGGCGACAAACCGGAGCCGGCGTTTCTGATCTCCAAGCCCTATTCCGAAGAGCAAGTCCGCTCCGCGATCAGCCAAGCCATGTTCTTCTCCTCGACGGAGACGCTGCGGGCCTGATGTGACGCCATCTGTTTTAGGAAGCGCCGGGACATCGCTGTCCCGGCGCTTTTTCGTGCGCGCTATACCTTGCGAACCACTCGCATGACGATGGCGGCGATGAACAGCACGAGGAAGATGAAAAACAGGATCTGCGCGATCCCGGCGGATGCCGATGCGATACCGCCAAAGCCGAAAACCGCGGCGATGATCGCTATGACGAGAAACGTAAGTGCCCAACCAAGCATGATCGTCCTTTCCCCCGGGTTTCTCCCGGGACAAATGCACCGGCCGGAAGCGCCGGATATGGTGCATCTGAAACGCCTGTAAATGGCACTCGGTTCCCTTGCGTTAGATCGGACACGTCAACCTGAAGAAGACGGCTCCGCACGTGGAGAGAAGACAAGTCTTGCGATGACGTGATGGTCCGCTGCCTCGACGGGCCACTGCGTTGCAGGCGCGTTGTGGCCGGACAGCGTGTATCTCCTGCGCCAATCTGACAGCCGCTAACATCGCTGCGCTTGCGGTATTTATACGCAAAGAGTGAACTATGTTTACAACTACATTCGCTCTTGGAAAATATATTTACAAAAACCTTTCGCGTTTTGAGGTACTTGTTTCCTTGTTTTCACAGCTGCCGTATCGTCAGGCGCAAATTCCATGGTCGCGACGGGGGAGTCGCATGGCCATGCGATGTTCAGGAGGAGGCGATATGAGTGATGTGAAGATCTACGCGCCGAGCGACGAGATGGTGTCGAAGGCGCATGTGGATGCGGCGCGGTACCGGGAGATGTATGCGCGCTCGATCGAGGATCCCGAGGGGTTCTGGGGCGAGCAGGCAAAGCGGCTCGACTGGGCCAAGGCGCCGACGAAGATCAAGGATGTGAATTTCGACTACGGCTCGGTCTCGATCAAGTGGTACGAGGACGGCAAGCTGAACGTCGCCGAGAACTGCATCGACCGGCATCTGGAGACCCGCGGCGACCGGACCGCGATCATCTGGGAGCCGGACGAGCCCGGCGAGGACGCCCAGCACATCACCTACCGCCAGCTCCACGAGCAGGTCTGCCGCATGGCGAACGTGCTCAAGGACCAGGGCGTCGGGCGCGGCGACCGGGTGGTGCTCTACCTGCCGATGATCCCCGAGGCGGCCTACGCGATGCTCGCCTGCGCGCGGATCGGCGCGATCCATTCGGTGGTCTTCGCGGGCTTCTCGCCCGATGCGCTCGGCCAGCGGGTCAATGGCTGCGATGCCAAGGTGGTGATCACCGCCGACGAGGCCCCGCGCGGCGGACGCAAGACCGCGCTCAAGTCGAACGCGGACAAGGCGCTTCTGCATTGCAAGGACAGCGTCAAATGCCTCGTCGTGAAGCGCACCGGCGGGCAGACCACCTGGACCGAGGGGCGCGATGTCGACCTCAGCGCGGCGATGGCCGAGGCGGGCACCGACTGCCCGGCCGAAGAGATGGGGGCCGAGGATCCGCTCTTCATCCTCTACACGAGCGGCTCGACCGGCCAGCCCAAGGGCGTCGTGCACACCACCGGCGGCTATCTCGTCTTCGCCAGCCTCACCCACGAGGTCACCTTCGACTACCATGACGGCGACATCTACTGGTGCACCGCCGATGTCGGCTGGGTGACGGGGCACAGCTACATCGTCTACGGGCCCCTCGCCAACGGCGCGACGACGCTGATGTTCGAGGGCGTGCCGACCTATCCCGATGCGGGCCGCTTCTGGCAGGTCTGCGAGAAGCACGGGGTGAACCAGTTCTACACCGCGCCGACGGCGATCCGCGCGCTGATGGGCCAGGGCGAGGAGCACGTGACGGGCTCGGACCTGTCGTCCCTGCGCATCCTCGGCACGGTCGGCGAGCCGATCAACCCCGAGGCCTGGGACTGGTATCACCGCGTCGTCGGCCAGGAGCGCTGCCCGATCGTCGACACCTGGTGGCAGACCGAGACGGGCGGCCACCTGATGACCCCCCTGCCCGGCGCCCATGCGACCAAGCCCGGCGCGGCGATGAAGCCGTTCTTCGGCGTGAAGCCCGTCGTGCTCGAGACCGAATCGGGCAAGGTGATCGAGGACAGCCCCGCCGAGGGAGTTCTGGCCATCGCGGATAGCTGGCCCGGCCAGATGCGCACGGTCTGGGGCGATCACGAGCGCTTCGAGAATACCTATTTCCAGCAATACAAGGGCTATTACTTCTCGGGCGACGGCTGCCGGCGCGACGCGGACGGCGATTACTGGATCACCGGCCGGGTCGACGACGTGATCAACGTCTCCGGTCACCGGATGGGCACGGCAGAGGTCGAGTCGGCGCTCGTCGCGCACGAGAAGGTCGCCGAGGCCGCGGTCGTCGGCTACCCCCACGACGTCAAGGGCCAGGGCATCTACTGCTACGTGACGCTGATGAAGGGCCAGGAGCCCTCGGACGATCTCAAGAAGGAGCTCAGGAACTGGGTCCGCCAGGAGATCGGCCCCATCGCCTCGCCGGACCTCATCCAATGGGCCCCCGGCCTGCCCAAGACCCGCTCGGGCAAGATCATGCGCCGCATCCTGCGCAAGATCGCAGAGAACGACTACGGATCCCTCGGCGACACCTCCACCCTCGCCGAACCCGAAGTCGTCGACGACCTC
This sequence comes from Roseivivax sp. THAF30, assembly GCF_009363575.1. Classification (NCBI taxonomy): domain Bacteria; kingdom Pseudomonadati; phylum Pseudomonadota; class Alphaproteobacteria; order Rhodobacterales; family Roseobacteraceae; genus Roseivivax; species Roseivivax sp. THAF30. Next base: position 1,922,270 of record NZ_CP045389.1, read on the forward strand.
ATCGAGAACAGGATGAATCGGGGAGCTGAATGATGGACGGTCAGGATGCCTCGCAAGCGGCCCCGGTCTTCATCCTTCTCGGCCCTCCGGGCGCCGGGAAAGGCACGCAGGCACGGCGGCTCGAAAGCGCGTTCGGACTGGTGCAGCTCTCGACCGGAGACATGCTGCGCGCGGCCGTGAAATCAGGCACCGACGCCGGCCGGCAGGCGAAGGCCGTGATGGAAGCGGGCGATCTTGTCTCGGACGAGATCGTCACGCGTATCCTCGCCGACCGGCTCGCCGAGCCCGACACGGCGCGCGGCGTGATCCTCGACGGCTTCCCCCGCACCGCGGCGCAGGCCGAAGCGCTCGATGCGCTTCTCAGGGAGCGCGGGCAGCGGATCAACGCCGCGATCAGCCTCGAGGTGGACGACGTCGAGATGGTGACGCGCATCTCCGGGCGCTACACCTGCGCCGCCTGCGGCGAGGGCTATCATGACAGCTTCAAGACCCCCGAGATGGACGGTGTCTGCGACAATTGCGGCGGCACGGAGATGACCCGGCGCGCCGACGATTCCGCGGAGACGGTCGGTGCGCGGCTCGAGGCGTATCACGCCCAGACCGCGCCCCTCATCGCGCATTACGACGCCCAGGGCGCGCTGACCCGCGTGCCGGCAATGGGCGCAATCGACGATATCGCCCGAGATCTCGGTGCGATCGTAACCCGGACGCGCGGCTGAACCCCGCGCGCTTCGTTTTCAAGGAGGAGGACCCGCAACCATGGCGGACACACGAACGACCTCTCAGGTCACATCGGACGGAAAGGCCTACTGGAAGGCCAATATCCGTCTCATCTTCATCAGCCTGATCATCTGGGCATTGGTGAGCTTCGGCTTCGGCATCCTGCTGCGCCCGGCGCTTTCCGGCATTTCCGTGGGCGGCACGGATCTTGGCTTCTGGTTCGCCCAGCAAGGCTCGATCCTCGTCTTCCTGGTGCTGATCTTTTTCTATGCCTGGCGGATGAACAAGCTCGACCGTCAGTTCGGCGTGGACGAGGAGTAAGCGTCATGGATCAGACAACGATCAATATCATCTTCGTGGGCGCATCCTTCGCGCTTTATATCGGCATCGCCATCTGGGCGCGCGCAGGTTCCACGTCGGATTTCTATGCCGCAGGCCGCGGTGTACACCCGGTGACGAACGGCATGGCGACGGCGGCGGACTGGATGTCGGCAGCCTCCTTCATCTCGATGGCGGGCCTCATCGCCTTCACCGGTTACGACAACTCGACCTACCTCATGGGCTGGACCGGCGGCTACGTGCTGCTCGCGCTTCTGCTCGCGCCGTACCTGCGCAAGTTCGGCAAGTTCACCGTCTCCGAGTTCATCGGCGACCGGTTCTACAGCCCGACCGCGCGGCTTGTCGCGGTGATCTGCCTGATCGTCGCCTCGGTGACCTACGTGATCGGCCAGATGACCGGCGTCGGCGTGGCCTTCGGCCGCTTCCTCGAGGTCGACAATACGACCGGCCTTCTGATCGGCGCGGTCGTCGTCTTCGCCTACGCAGTATTTGGCGGCATGAAGGGCGTGACCTACACGCAGGTGGCGCAATATTGCGTGCTGATCATGGCCTATACGATCCCGGCCATCTTCATCTCGCTGCAGCTGACCGGCAACCCGGTTCCCGCGCTCGGCCTCTTTGGCGAGCACCAGGCCTCGGGACAGCCGCTTCTCGAGCGTCTCGACCAGATCGTGACCGAGCTTGGCTTCAACGAGTACACCGCGCATAACGGCGATACGTTCAACATGCTCTTGTTCACGCTGTCGCTGATGATCGGCACGGCGGGTCTGCCGCACGTTATCATGCGCTTCTTCACCGTCCCCCGCGTCGCAGATGCACGCTGGTCGGCGGGCTGGGCGCTGGTCTTCATCGCGCTTCTCTACCTCACCGCCCCGGCGGTCGGCGCGATGGCGCGGCTCAACATCACCGAGCTCTTCTGGCCGGAAGGCACGGACGCGCAGGCGGTGACGGTCGAACAGATCGAGACCGACCCTGCCTACGATTGGATGGCGACCTGGCAGCAGACCGGCCTCCTGGGCTGGGAGGACAAGAACGGCGATGGCCGCATCCAGTACTACAACGATAGCGATCCCGACATGCAGGCGCGGGCCGAGGAAGACGGTTGGGACGGCAACGAGCTGACCAACTTCAACAACGACATCCTCGTGCTCGCCAACCCCGAGATCGCGAACCTTCCCGGCTGGGTCATCGGCCTTGTCGCGGCGGGCGGTCTGGCGGCCGCGCTGTCGACGGCTGCGGGTCTGTTGCTCGCGATCTCGTCGGCGGTGTCGCACGATCTCATCAAGGGGCGGTTCGCGCCGAACATCTCGGAGAAGGGCGAGCTTTTGTCAGCCCGGATCGCGATGGCGGTGTCCATCGTCGTCGCCACCTGGCTGGGTCTGAACCCGCCGGGCTTCGCGGCACAGACCGTGGCGCTGGCCTTCGGCCTGGCGGCGGCGTCGATCTTTCCGGCGCTGATGATGGGTATCTTCTCGACCAAGATCAACAATCGCGGTGCGGTGGCGGGCATGCTCGCCGGTCTTATCGTGACGCTGGTCTATATCTTCCTGCACAAGGGCTGGTTCTTCATCCCGGGCACCAACAGCTTTACCGACGCAGATCCCCTGCTCGGCACGATCAAGTCGACCTCGTTCGGTGCGGTCGGGGCTCTGGTGAACTTCGTCACGGCCTACATCGTGGCCTCCATGACGAAGCCGGTTCCGGAAGACATCAAGGAGCTGGTCGAGAGCGTGCGCGTGCCGCGTGGCGCGAGCGCCGCGCAGGATCACTGATCCTCGTGCAACTAGACTGACACGAACCCGGGCCGGATCATCGGCCCGGGTTTTTCATTTCCGCCTTTCGCTTGTCCCGACAAGCGCCTAGCGTTTGCCAAAGAACGAACCCGACCAAGTCAGCCATGCCCGACAATATCGACGCTTTTCTCGACCGGCTGCACCCTTACTGCGACCTTCTGCCCGAGGACCGGGCGGCTCTGGCCGCGCGGATGGAGACGCGGCGCTTCGCGGCCGGTGAGACGATCTATCGCCTCGGCGATCCGCTCGAAGGGCTGTTCATCGTCCGGCGCGGCGATATCGAGGTGAGGGACAGCCACGACGAGACCGTCTCGCTTCTGGGGCCGCGCAACACGTTCGGTGAGCGCGGTCTTGCAAGGGATGGCCGCGCCGTGACGACCGCCTTCGCGCGATCCCCCACCGACCTTCTGATTTTGCCTGCCGCGGACTTTCATTCCGCCCGCAAGGCTCACCCTGCCATTGCACGGTTCTTCGACCGGAGCGCGGCGGCGCGCCCTGCCCGCGCACCGCTCAGCGATCTTGCAACGAGCCAGGTCTCGAACCTTATGGCGACCCAGCCGCTGGTCGCCACTCCCGACACCTCCGCACGAGATGCCGCCCGCCAGATGCGGGAGGCGCGGGTCTCCTCGCTGTGCGTCTGCGAGGAAGAACGGCTGGTCGGCATCGTCACGATCCGGGATCTCTCGGCGCGCATCGTGGCCGAAGCCGCGCCGCACGATACGCCCCTGTCCGAGATCATGACCCGCGACCCGGTCACCCTGGCGCCGGAGGCTTTGGGCTCGGACGTCTTGCACACCATGCTCGAGCGACGGATCGGGCATATCCCGATCACCATCGGCGCGCGGCTCGTCGGGATTGTCACGCAGACCGATCTGACACGGTTCCAGGCCATCTCCTCGGCAGAGCTTGTCTCGGGTATCGCAACCGCATCCACCGTCGCAGAGATGGCGGAGGCCACGGCACGGATTCCGCGCCTGCTGACGCAACTCGTCTCGGCGCATCACCCCCACGAGGTGGTCACGCGGCTCATCACCGATATTGCGGATGCGGTCACGCGGCGGCTCTTGCGTCTTGCGGAAGACAAGCTGGGCCCGCCGCCGGTGCCCTATTTGTGGCTCGCCTGCGGAAGCCAGGGACGGCAGGAACAGACCGGCGTCTCCGACCAGGACAATTGCCTGATCCTGTCGGACGATGCCGCGCCGGAGCACGACGCGTATTTCGAGACGCTTGCGCGCTTCGTCTCCGATGGTTTGCACGAATGCGGCTACGTCTATTGTCCCGGCGACATGATGGCGACGAACCCCAAGTGGCGGCAGCCCCTCGCGACCTGGCGCCGCTATTTCGAAAGCTGGATCGCCAAGCCGGTTCCCGAAGCCCAGATGCTCGCCTCGGTGATGTTCGACCTGCGCCCTATCGGCGGAGACGTGGCGCTCTTTGCGGATCTGCAGGAGCGCACGCTCGAAGCCGCCGCGAAGAACTCCATTTTCGTGGCGCACATGATCGCCAATTCGCTGAAGCATCAGCCGCCGCTCGGCCTCATCCGGGGCTTCGCGACAATCCGCAAGGGAGAGCACAAGGACGCGCTCGACCTGAAGCACTCGGGCGTGGTGCCGGTGACCGATCTTGCGCGGGTCTATGCCTTGCGCGGGCAGCTCGGCCCGGTGAACACGCGCGCCCGCATCGTCGAGGCGCGGCGCGAGGGCATCCTGTCCAAAAGCGGCGGGCAGGATCTGCTCGATGCCTACGATCTCATCGCGTTGACGCGGCTCGAGCACCAGTGCAGACGCATTCGCGAGGGTGAGCCGCCGGACAATTATCTGAGCCCCGCGACGCTGTCCGATTTCGAACGCTCACATCTGCGGGACGCGTTCGTTGTGGTCAAGGCGCTGCAATCGGCTCTGGGGCACGGACGGGGTATGCTGGGCTGAAAAGGCGCAGCCGAGGGAGGGAGTGAGAGAAGATGTTCTTCGAGCTGATCGCGGTTTTCGTGGCCGGGTTCGCCGGCGCGGGCGTGATGCTGGCGCTCACGAAGGTGCTGCCGAGCCTTCCGCGCTGGTTGGTGCCGATCGGAGCGGGCGTCGCGATGCTCGCGACGGCAATATCCTCGGAATACAGCTGGTACGACCGCACCGTCGACGGCCTTCCTGATGGTCTGGTCGTCGCCGACAGTATCTCCGAGGCGACGTTCTGGCGTCCCTGGACCTATGCGCTTCCCATGCGCGCGCGCTTCGTCGCGGTCGATATCGACAAGGTGCAGCGCAATCAGGATCGTCCTTCGATCTACCTCGCGGACCTGTATTTCTTCGGCCGCTGGCAGCCGGTGCAATCGGTGGAAATCATGGTTGATTGCGAAAACGGCCGCCGCGCCGATCCTGCCCTCGGCGATGGCAGCGAGCCGGTCTGGCGCGACGCCGGACCGAACGATCCGGTCGTCAGCACGATCTGCCAGCGGGTCTGACCGGATGCGCGGCTCGCTCAGGATACGTCTGATCGCCGCGTCGCTCCTGGCGCTGCTTGCGAGCCTGAGCGTGGGCTTCTTCGCTCTCGGCATGGCGCGGTCAGACCCCGGCGCGGCGATGGCAACGGGCGGATTCCTGTTCTTGGGGATCTTCGCCGGTTTCTGGTTCTACCTCGATCAGGCGCTGGCACGGCCCGTGGACAAGATCGCCTCAGAGTTACGCATCCGAGCCCATGCAGAGACCGGCGTGCCAGCGTTCGTGCCGTCACGCGGCGCTGAACACCTCGGAGATCTCGGCCCTGCAGCCGCTTCCGTTCTCTCCGCCCTCGAGGCAGCGCGCACAGCCCGTGACGAGGCGGTGAGCGCGGCGACGCGGCACCTTGACGAGGAGCGCGTGCGCCTGACCGCGCTTCTGTCGGAAATCCCGGTCGCGACGATCCTGCTCAATCGTGACGGCCTGATCGTGCTTTATGACGGACAGGCCGCAGAAGTTCTCGCGCAGATCGGAACCCCGAGGCTTCACGCCGCTTTGTCGGAATATTTTGACGAGGAGAGCCTTCGTGCAGCGCTCGACCGAATCCACAAGACAGGCCTTGGCACGACCGCGACGCTGCAAGGACGGCGCGGCGCCGTAACCTTCACCGCCACGCTCAAACCAATGGCGGAAGGTGGCACACTGATGATCATCGACAGCGAGATAAGTCGGATCGCGCCCGACGCGGACCGGCCTCTCGTCTACGATTTCGCACTGCTCGGCCAGCGCCGCGACGCCGCTTTGGAGGACAGGCGCCTGTCGGACCTGACCTTCTGCGTCTTCGATCTGGAGACCACCGGTCTCTTGCCTCACCGGGACGAAATCATCCAGATCGGTGCCGTCCGGGTGATCGGAGGACGTATCGTTCCCGGAGAGGCGTTCGAGACATTGGTGGATCCAGGCCGGCCGATCCCTGACGCCTCAAGCCGCGTTCACCACATCACCGATGCCATGGTGCGCGGGCATCCATCCATCAGTTCGGCCGCCCCGCGCTTTTATGACTTTGCGACAGGATCGGCGCTGGTCGCGCATAACGCACCGTTCGATCTTGCGTTTCTCCGCGCCAAGCGCGCCGAGACTGAGCTAAACTGGACGCATCCCGTGGTTGATACCGTGCTCGTGTCGGCGATCCTCTTCGGCACGACCGAGACGCATACGCTCGATGCGGTCTGTCAGCGGCTCGGCATCGAGATCGCGCCGCATCTGCGTCACACGGCGCTCGGCGATGCACATGCCACGGCTGAGGCGCTCTGCCGGATGCTGCCGATGCTCGAAGGGCGCGGAATCGACACGTTCGGCGCGCTCCTGGCCGAAACGCGCAAGCACGGGCGTCTGATCGAGGACATGAACTAGGACCGGCTCACTCCGCCGCGACCTTGCGCGGCTTCAGCATGTGCTTGAGATACCGGCCCGTATGGCTTTCTGCGACTTCGGCGACCTCCTCGGGCGTGCCGGTTGCCACGATCCGTCCGCCGCCATCGCCACCTTCGGGGCCGATGTCGATCAGGTGATCGGCTGTCTTGATGACGTCGAGGTTATGCTCGATGACGATGACCGTGTTGCCAACTTCCACAAGCGAATGAAGCACTTCCAGGAGCTTCTTCACGTCCTCGAAATGCAGGCCGGTTGTCGGCTCATCCAGGATGTAGAGCGTCTTGCCGGTGGAGCGTTTCGCCAGTTCCTTGGACAGCTTGACCCGCTGCGCTTCGCCGCCCGAAAGCGTCGTCGCCTGCTGACCGACCTTGATGTACCCCAGTCCGACCTGCACGAGCGCATCCATCTTCTCGCGGATCGAGGGCACGGCGGCGAAGAAGTCCTGTGCATCTTCTACAGTCATATCAAGGACATCCGCGATGCTCTTGCCCTTGAACTTGATCTCCAGCGTCTCACGGTTGTAGCGCGCGCCGTTGCAGGTCTCGCAGGTCACATAGACATCCGGCAGGAAGTGCATCTCGATCTTGATGACACCGTCACCCTGGCAGGCCTCGCAGCGCCCGCCCTTCACGTTGAAGCTGAAGCGTCCGGGCTTGTAACCACGTGCCTTGGCTTCCGGCAGTCCTGCGAACCAGTCGCGGATCGGAGTGAAGGCTCCCGTGTAAGTGGCTGGATTCGAACGCGGTGTGCGTCCGATGGGGCGCTGGTCGATGTCGATGACCTTGTCGAGATGATGCAGACCCTTGATCGTCTCGCAAGGTGCCGGCGTCTGCCGTGCACCGTTGAGCCGCATCGAGGCGGCCTTGAACAGCGTCTCGATCGTGAGTGTCGACTTGCCACCCCCAGAGACGCCGGTGACGCAGACGAACTTGCCCAGAGGGAAGTCGGCGGTGACATCCTGAAGGTTGTTGCCATTGGCCTTGACCACGGTCAGCGACTTCTTGTTGCCTTTGCGGCGCGTTGCCGGAACCGGGATTTCACGCGTCCCTGCAAGATACTGACCCGTCACGGAATTCTGGTCGGCGGCGATCTCTGCAGGAGTGCCCTGACTGACGATGGAGCCACCATGCACGCCTGCACCGGGACCGATATCCAGCACGAAATCGGCCTCGCGGATCGCCTCCTCGTCGTGCTCCACGACAATCACGGTATTGCCCTGGTCGCGCAGGTTCTTCAGCGTCCCCAGCAGACGGTCGTTGTCGCGCTGGTGCAGCCCGATGGACGGCTCGTCCAGGACATACAATACGCCCGTCAGCCCGGAGCCGATCTGGCTCGCGAGCCGGATGCGCTGGCTTTCGCCGCCTGACAGCGTGCCCGCCGCGCGGCTGAGCGTGAGGTATTCCAGTCCGACATTGTTCAGGAATCCAAGGCGTTCGCGGATCTCCTTAAGAATCGCGCGCGCAATCTCGTTCTTCTGGTTCGAGAGGCTCTCCGGTGCCGTCTCGATCCACTCATGCGCCTCGCGGATAGACTTCTGGACCACCTCGCCCACATGCTGCCCGGCGATCTTGACCGCCAGCGCCTCTTCGCGGAGGCGATAGCCGTTGCAGGCCGAACAAGGCTTGTTGTTCTGGTAGCGCTCGAATTCCTCGCGAATCCAGCTGGAATCCGTCTCGCGGTAGCGGCGTTCCATGTTCGGGATGACGCCTTCGAAAGTGCGGGTCACGTTGTAGACGCGGCCGCCCTCATCGTAGCGAAACGGAATTTCCTCCTCGCCCGAGCCGAACAGGATCACCTGCTGCACATGCGCGGGAAGGTCCTTCCACTTGGTTGAGGCATCGAATTCATAATGCTTTGCAATGGCCTGGATTGTCTGGAGAAAATACGGAGACTTCCCCTTGCGCCAGGGCGCGATCGCGCCGTCGTAGAGCGTCAGATTCTGGTCCGGCACCATGAGCCGCTCGTCGAAGAACAGCTCAACCCCGAGGCCGTCGCATTCCGGGCAGGCCCCGAACGGTGCGTTGAACGAGAAGAGCCTCGGCTCGATCTCGGGGATCGTGAAGCCGGAGACGGGACAGGCAAAGTTCTCGGAAAACGTGATGCGCTCGGGCTCGCCCTCATCCTCGCGCGGTGCGGTCTCGAGAACCGCGATCCCGTCCGCAAGATCAAGCGCCGTGCGGAAGGAATCCGCAAGCCGCGTCTCCATGCCTTCGCGCACGACGATCCGGTCGACAACGACATCGATGTCATGGCGGAATTTCTTGTCGAGCGTCGGCGGCTCGTCGAGCTCATAAAAGGTTCCGTCCACCTTCACGCGCTGGAAGCCCTGCTTGCGAAGTTCGAGAAACTCCTTGCGGTACTCGCCTTTGCGGTCACGCACGATGGGCGCGAGAAGATAGCCGCGCGTGCCCTCCTCCATCTTCATGACCGCATCGACCATGTCCTGCACTTGCTGCGCCTCGATGGGCAGACCGGTCGCCGGGCTGTAGGGGGTGCCCGCACGGGCAAAGAGCAGACGCAGATAATCGTAGATCTCGGTCACGGTACCCACGGTCGAGCGCGGGTTCTTCGACGTGGTCTTCTGCTCGATCGAGATCGCGGGGCTGAGGCCCGCGATATGATCCACGTCCGGCTTTTCCATCATGTCGAGGAATTGCCGCGCATAGGCCGAAAGGCTTTCGACGTAACGGCGCTGCCCTTCGGCATAGATCGTATCGAAAGCGAGCGAGGACTTGCCCGACCCCGAAAGGCCGGTGATCACCACGAGCTGGTCGCGGGGAATATCGACGTCGATCCCCTTGAGATTGTGCTCGCGCGCGCCGCGCACCTCGATGTGCTTGAGCTCAGGCATGTGCCCCCCGTTAACAGATCCTCAACAGATAGGAGATCCCATCTGTTTCGCCAACGGGAAAATGAGAACGAAATGGGAACTTGGGCTAAGCGCGTTCAAGAGCTCGCCAAAATGCCGGGAAACGGTGCTGCGCTGTCCCAAAAGTCGCGGAACAAGGCCGCAGGCCGCCCAGATCACCGATACAGCAGCGATGTCCCGTCATGGAACAGATGCACCCGGCCCGGATCGGCGGTCATCTTGACCTTGTTGCCCCGCAAGCCCTGGTGGATGCCTTGCAGCTTGCCGATCACCGGATCGCCGTCATGCGCCTCGAAGTAGAGCAATGTCACCTCGCCAAGCGCCTCGGTGATGTCCACCGTGCCTTCGTAGATATAGTCGCCATCGCTCTCGACGAAATCCTCGGGCCGCACGCCGACATTCACCTTGATCCCTTTGTCCTCGGGCCTGGTCGCGATGTTGGCTCGCGCCGTGCCGCCGCCATCCATCTTCACCACCGTCGTCTCGCCCGTCTCGACGATCTCACCGGGCAGGAGGTTCATCGAGGGCGAGCCGATGAACTGCGCGACGAACTCGCTGTTCGGCGTCTCGTAGAGCTCGAGCGGCGAGCCGACCTGTGCGATGCCCTTGTTGGCGAGCACCACGATCCGGGTCGCCAGCGTCATCGCTTCGACCTGGTCGTGGGTCACGTAGATCATTGTCGAGTCGGGCATCGACTCCTTGAGCTGCGCGATCTCGATCCGGGTCGCAACGCGCAGGGCGGCATCGAGGTTCGAGAGCGGCTCATCGAAGAGGTAGACCTTGGGGTCGCGCACGATTGAGCGCCCGATCGCCACCCGCTGCCGCTGACCGCCAGAAAGCGCCTTGGGCAGACGGTCGAGATAGGGTTCGAGTTGCAGCATCTTCGCTGCGCGGTTTACCGAGTCCTCGATCTCTTGCTTGGACTTCTTCGCGATCTTGAGCGCGAAGGACATGTTGTCCCGCACGGTCATGTGCGGATAGAGCGCGTAGCTCTGGAACACCATCGCGATGCCGCGCTGCGCGGGTGGCACGTCGTTGACCATCTGCCCGTCGATCTCGAGCGTGCCGCCAGTGATCTTCTCGAGCCCCGCGATCATCCGCAGAAGCGTGGACTTGCCGCAGCCGGACGGCCCGACGAAGACGATCAGCTCGCCCTTCTTGATGTCGAGGTTGATGTCTCGCAGCACCTGCACGGTGCCGCCATAGGTCTTCTCGACATCGGTCAGCTTCAGATTGGCCATGTCGCCCTCCCTTATTCGTTATCCTCGACACGCATCAGAAGCGCCGGTTGCCAGGGGCCGAGATGCAGACGCCCGTCTGGTGCCGGCCCCGCGGAGCCCAGTTCGATCCCGATCTGCCGCCACTTGCCCTCGGGCAGATCCGTGACGGCGGGCTCGAAGCTGAGATTGAACGCGCAGAACAATGTCTCCTCCTCGTTCGCGCGCTGGAAGCGTAGCACGGTGCCATCCGCGCTCATGTCGGTCTGTGCGCCTTTGCGAAGCGCTTCGTGCGAGTGGCGGAAGGCAATCGCCCGGCGGTAATGGTGCAGGATCGCCGCGGGATCCTGTTCCTGGTTGGTGACCGCCCGGTTGAGGTGTTCATGGCTCACGGGCAGCCAAGGGCTACCGGACGAGAACCCGCCATTCTGGTTGGACGGCTCCCAGACCATCGGCGTCCGGCATCCGTCGCGTCCCTTGAAGGCCGGCCAGAAGCGCTTGCCGTAAGGATCCTGCAGATCCTCGAAGGCGACATCCGCCTCGGGCAGGCCAAGCTCTTCGCCCTGGTAGAGGCAGGTCGAGCCGCGCAGGCATTGCATCAGCGTCGCAAAGCAGCGCGTGCCCGCATCGGAAAGCTGCCAGCGCGAGGCATGACGCGGCACATCGTGGTTGGAGAATGCCCAGCAGGCCCAGCCCTGGGCGGCCACGGCCTCCACCTTTTCGAAGACATCCGCGATGTAGGAAGCGGTCGGCATATGCCCCGAGAGAAGCTCGAAGGCATAGCTCATATGGATGAGGTCGTCGCCGCCCGTGTATTGCCCAAGGATCTCGAGCCCGCGCTGGTCGTCGCCGACCTCTCCAACGGCCGCGGCGTTGTAGTCGTTCATCAGCGTGCGGAGCTTTCGCAGGAAATCGAGGTTCTCGGGCTGCGTCTTGTCGTAGAGATGGTTCTGCCAGGTATAGGGGTTCACCGCCGGCGCGGTGATCGGGTTGCGCTCTTCCTCGGGCAGAGGCGGGTTATCGCGCAGTTGCTTGTCGTGAACGTAGAAGTTGATCGTGTCGAGGCGGAAGCCGTCGACGCCCCGGTCAAGCCAGAACTGCGCCACCTCGAGGAGCGCGGTCTGCACGTCCGGCTCGTGGAAGTTCAGGTCCGGCTGTTCCTGGAGGAAATTGTGCAGGTAATACTGGCAGCGCGTCGAGTCCCATTGCCAGGCCGAGCCGCCGAAGATCGACAACCAGTTGTTGGGCGGCGTGCCATCGGGCTTGGCATCCGCCCAGACATACCAGTTCGCCCGGCGGTTATCCCGCGAGGCGCGGCTTTCCTTGAACCAGGAATGCTCTTCCGAGGTATGACTCAAGACGAGGTCGATCAGGACCTTGATCCCCAGCCGGTGCGCCGAGGCGATCAGCACATCGAAATCCGCGAGGCTGCCGAACATCGGGTCGACGTCGCAGTAATCGCTCACATCGTAGCCGAAATCCTTCATCGGCGAGGTGAAAAACGGGGAGATCCAGACCGCGTCGACCCCGAGCGAGGCGATATGCGGCATCCTCTGGGCGATCCCCAGAAGATCGCCGATCCCGTCTCCATTCGTGTCCTGGAAGCTGCGCGGATAGACCTGGTAGATCACGGCGCCGCGCCACCAATCGGTATCTGTCTTCATCCGCATTTCGCTGAGGTCCGCCGGTTTGTTCATATTACCTCTGTTTACTTGACCGAGCCGGCCAGAAGGCCGCGCACGAGATATTTCTGCATCGCGAAGAACACAAAGAGGGGCACCGCGATAGAGACGAAGGCTGCCGCCGCGAGAATTCCCCAATCGCCCCCGCGGGAGCCAAGAAGGTCGTCGGCGATCTTCACCGTCATCACCCAGCTATCGGCATTGGACGGCAGGAAGACTTTGGCCACGAGAAGATCGTTCCATGTCCACAGGAACTGGAAGATCGCGAAACTCGCCAAGGCCGGGAAGGACAACGGCAGCACGATCTTGGTGAAGACCTGGAAATCGGTCGCTCCGTCGACTTTCGCACTTTCGATGATGTCCCTTGGCAACCCGATCATGTAGTTCCGTAAGAGATAGATCGCGAGTGGCATCCCGAAGGCCGTATGGGCGAGCCACACCCCCAGGAAGCTCTGTCCGATCCCGATTTCCTGGTGCAGCGTCAAAAGTGGGACAAGCGCGATCTGCAATGGCACGACCAAGAGGCCCACGACCATCGCGATCAGGAAGCCGCGCGCGCCGAAATCCATCCAGGCCAGCGCATAGGCCGCGAAGGCCGCCACCACGATGGGGATGACCGTCGCCGGGATCGAGACCGTCAGCGTGTTGATGAAGGCCCTGTCCATCCCGTCCGAGGTCAGGATCTGGTCGTAATTGTCGAGCGTGAATTCGGGTGGCTGCGCCGCGGTGATGTAGACAGACGGGCCGCGGTCGATCTCATCGGCGTCGCGGTAGACGAAATCGCCATTTTGCATCACCTGCAAGGATCGATCGAAGATCGGTGGGATGTCCTGGACGACGGTGTTGCCGTCCTCGTCCACGTCCGGGAAGACGGGCTCCTCTCCCTCCGCGTAAGCGATCTCGATATTCGTGTCATCCTGCTCACCATCGGGCTCGATCACCTGCACCTCGTAGCGGGCATAGATCATGCCCGGCTCGGCTGCGCCTGGCGCACGTGAGGTGATGCCGAACCCTGAGACGGTGCCCTGCCCCGACGCGTCTTCTGAGCTGTCGAAGAGATTGCCCTCGAGCACCCATTGGTCGCCGTCCTGGTAGGCGCCTTCCGGATCTGGCGAGATGCGATAGGCCTGCTCGACCGAGAACGGCGCGCGCCACCAGCCGGTTTCCGAGATTTGCGCCCGTTCCCGGAAGGACGAGACGGCAAGCCCGATAGTCGGGATGAGCCAGATCAGCACCAGGGCGATGACGCTGAGATTGGTCGCGATGGAAAGGCCGGATTTCTGTCCTGCGATATTGTCCATTCTATCCGCCCTCCTCAGCGCATTTCCCGGCGGGCCTGGACGATATTCCAGACCATGACCGGCGTGACGATGATCATGATGACGAAGGCGACCGCCGTCGCGCGCCCGTCATCGCGGAACATGTAATCCATCATGTAGGACGGCAGGATCTCTGTATCGAAATTGCCTCCCGTCATCGCGTAGACGATGTCGAAGACCTTCAGCACCAGGATCGTGATCGTCGTCCAGACCACGACGATGGTTGGCGCGATCTGCGGGATCTTGATCTTGAAGAAGATCTGGAACGGGTTCGCGCCGTCGATGATCGCCGCCTCGATCGTCTCTTCGGGAATGCCGCGCAGCGCCGCCGAGAGGATCACCATCGCAAAGCCCGTCTGGATCCAGACGAGGATGAACATGATGAAGAAGTTGTTCCAGAACGGGATCTGAAGCACATCGATCGGGTTCAGCCCGAAGAAGTCGCGCACCGCATTGATGATGCCGATATCGGGATTGTTGGCGTAAACGAATTTCCAGATCAGCGAGGCACCGACGAAGGAGATCGCCATCGGCATGAAGATCAGCGATTTCGCGATGTTGCCCCATTTCAACCGGTCGGTGAGCTGCGCCACCAGAAGCCCTAGGAACGTGGCGCTCGCCGGCACGAAAATCACCCAGAGGATGTTGTTGAAGAGCGCGACCCGGAAGCCCTCCTCGGAGAACATCTGCGTGTAATTGCCGAGCCCGATGAACGTGTTGCCCGACCGGTTATAGAGCGAGCGGAAGAACGAGCCCACCACCGGATAGACGAGGTAGAGTCCCAGAAAGAAAATGGCCGGGGCCACGAAAAGCCAGGGCCGGACGATATTGGCGCGGTTGATGTTGCGTCCGTGATCGTCATTGCGCGGAGGGAAGATGACCTTATCGAGGACGAGGTTCGAGGCGTAGAAATAGGCCGCGCACCCTCCGACACCGAGAATGATGGTGATGATACCCTGAACGACCGGTGACATCGTCTTCTCCTCCCAAGGCTACGTTCGCCGTGCCGGTGGACCGGGTTTGGCGCGAAGATGGCGCGGCGCCCCGAACGGCCGGGGCGCCGCGCCTTGTGGTCTCAGAGCTTACTGGATGCTGTCCCAGCGCGACTGGATGTCGGCCGCGACCGCTTCGGCATCCGCGCCGGTCACGTAATCGACCATGCCCGTCCAGAACGCACCCGCACCGATCTCCGACGGCATCAGGTCGGACGCGTCGAAGCGGAACGTGGTTGCATCGCGCAGGATCTCGCCTTGGGCCCGCAGGCTGTCATCGGAATAAAGATCGAGGTTCACGCCGCCATGCGCGGTCAGGAACCCGCCCTGCGCCATCCACAGCTCGTGCGCCACGGGCAGCTTGAGGAATTCGATCATCGCCTGCGCGCCTTCGGAATCGTTGGTGATCGCGAAGAGCGTGCCTGCGCCAAGCACCGGCGTGCCGAGATCGTTCTCTTCGATAGCCGGGAAGTAGAAGAAATCGACGTTCTCGCCCTGCTCCGCGTCATCCGGGAAGAAGGCCGGGATGAAGGAGGCCTGACGATGCATGTAGCATTCCGGCGGGATCGAGAAGAGACCGGCGGGGCTGTCGCGGAAGTCGGTCGTCGCGACCGCCTCGGTACCGCCCTCGACGTAATCGTCGTTGCGCGCGAACCAGCCGAATTCCTCGATCGCACCGACCACGGCCGGATCGTCGAAGGGGATCTCGTTCGTGACCCACTGATCGTAGACCGAGGGGTCTTGCGTGCGGAGCATGAGGTCTTCGACCCAATCGGTCGCCGGCCAGCCCGTCGCAGCGCCGGAGCCGAGACCGATGCACCACGGCGTGCCGCCGTCGTCGACGATTTCCTCGGTGAGCTCTTTCAGCTCTTCCATCGTTTCGGGAATGTCGTACCCCGCCTCGTCGAAGGCGATCGGGTTGTACCAGACCAGCGATTTCACATCGACGCGGTAGAACAGCCCGTAAAGGTCCTCCTCGCCGTCCGGCCCGGCATAGGTGCCAAGGTCAACCCAGCTTTCCCCTGCGGCAAAATTCTCGGCGACCCACTCGCTGGTGCCATCGGCGAGCGGCGTCAGAAGACCCTGGCTCGCCATGTCGGCGGCAAGGCCGGGCTGCGGGAAGACCGCGAGGTTCGGTGCCGTGCCAGCGCGCGTCGAGATCACGATGTCCTGCTCGAAGCTGTCCGAGCCGGAATAGTTCACGGACGCACCCGTGGCTTCGGCGAAATAGGCAAAGACCGCGTCGACCTTCTCTTTCTCGTTGCCGGTCCAGGGGCCGGTAATCTCCACGGTCTCGCCCGACAGGTCATACTGGTCCGCGAAATCGTTGTAGCTGTCCCAGGCGAAATCGCCCTCGCCGATGGCGAATGGCAAATCCTGGGCCTGCGCGCTGGCGGCAGCGAGCGCTAACACCGCGGCGCTGGCGTAAAGCGAAGTTCTCATGTCTTGGTTCCTCCCTAGGGTGAGTGAGCAGGCTCATGGTCTGTCGCGCAAGAAAAAAGTTTTCAAAGCGCTTTGGCTCGATCAAACTCGCGCAGCGCTTCCGACCTGTCAATGCTGCGGTCCGAAAGAAACCGTTATATTTACATTGGTTTGCGCTGCGGCGCAGCGTTAATTCTGCGTTTGCACGGTCTTTTCAATCCCTCATCGTGCTGGCTATTCTACCCAGGATATTCAAAGCGCTTTGAGACCCGCCTGACATGAACCTCAAGCAGTTGTCCGACATTCTGAACCTGTCTCAGACCACGGTAAGCCGGGCGCTGAACGGGTATCCCGAGGTGCGCGAAGCCACGCGGCGACGCGTCATGGAAGCGGCGCGCCGGTACAATTACACGCCCAATACGCGCGCCAAGGGGCTCGCGACGGGACGCGCGATGTCCATCGGCCACGTGATTCCCCTCTCTCGCAAGCACGAGATCCTCAATCCCGTCTTCGGCGATTTCATCACCGGCGCGTCCGAAGCTTATGTCGCAACAGGCTACGACCTCGTGCTGAGCCTCGTGCCGGACGACGTGCAGGCGGAGCATTACCGCAATCTCGGGGCAAAGGGGAATGTCGACGGGATCATCCTGCACGGCCCTCTCGTCAGCGATTCCCGCATCGCGCTTCTGCGCGAGATCGGCCTGCCCTTTCTCGTGCATGGCCGTTCCTCGGGGATCGAGGAGACCTATCCCTATCTCGACATGAACAACCGTCGCGCCTTCGCGCGCGCGACGCGGCACCTGATCGAGCTGGGACATCGCCGCATCGCGCTTCTCAATGGCGACGAGAGCATGGATTTCGCCGCGCGTCGCCGCGCCGGATACGAAGATGCATTGCGCGAGGCCGGCATCCGCATCGATCCGTCGCTCATCGTCAGCGGCGAGATGACCGAGAGCCTCGGCTTGCAAGTTGCCGGCGAGATGCTGGACCGGCCGGAAGCGCCCACGGCGTTCCTGACCTCCTCCATCGTCATCGCGCTCGGCGTCGAGCGGGCTGGCTTCAGGCGCGGTCTCGCCATCGGGCGGGATCTGTCGATCATTACCCATGACGATGCGCTGAGCTACCTGCCGAACGGCAGCGACGAGCCGCTCTTTACCGCGACGCGTTCCTCGGTCAGGGAGGCCGGACGGCGCTGCGCCGAATTGCTGCTCGCCAGCATCGCCAACCCGCACGCTCCGCCACCGCAGGAACTGCTCGAGGCAGACCTCATCATCGGCCGGTCGACGGGACCGGCCCCGAGAAAGGACATCTGATGGATTTCACCCGCAAGGATTACCCCGAAGGCTTTCTCTTCGGGGCATCGACATCGAGCTATCAGATCGAAGGGCACGATTTCGGCGGCGCGGGTCCGACCCATTGGGATACCTTCGCGGCCACGCCCGGCAACGTCGTGAGGGCCGAGCATGGGGGCATTGCCTGCGATCACTACCACCGCTTCGAGGCCGATCTCGACCTGGTGGCGGATGCAGGCTTCGACGTCTATCGCTTCTCGACCTCCTGGGCGCGGGTCATGCCCGACGGCATCGGCCAGCCGAACGAAGAGGGTCTCGATTTCTACGACCGGCTGGTCGACGCCATGCTGGAGCGGGATCTGAAACCCGCAGCGACGCTCTATCACTGGGAGATGCCCTCGGCGCTGGCCGACAAGGGCGGATGGACCAATCGCGATGTGGCGTCCTGGTTCGCGGAGTTCACCGAGATCGTCTCGCGCCGCCTCGGCGACCGGCTCTGGTCTGTCGCGCCGATCAACGAGCCCTGGTGCGTCGGGTGGATGGGCCATTTCCTCGGCCTTCACGCGCCGGGCTTGCGCGACATCCGCGCCACAGCCCGCGCGATGCACCATGTCCTGCTGGCACACGGCCGATCCATCGAGGTGATGCGGAGCCTCGGCCAGGACAAGCTCGGGGCGGTTTTCAATTTCGAATGGGCTGAGCCCGCCGACGATAGCCCCGAGGCGCAGCGCGCGGCCGAAACTTTCGACGGCTATCTCAACCGCTTCTTCGTGGAGGGCGTCTTCCGCGGCCGCTATCCCGAGACGGTTCTCGAAGGCTTCGCGCCGCACCTGCCCGAAGGGTATCAGGATGATTTCCCCCTGATCACGCAGAAGCTCGATTGGTGCGGGCTCAATTACTACACCCGCAAGCTCTGCGCGCCGACGGATGGCCCCTGGCCGCACCAGACCGAGGTCGAGGGGCCCCTGCCCAAGACCCTGATGGGATGGGAGATCTATCCAGACGGTCTCTATTACTCGCTAAAACGGCTGCACGAATATGCCGGCGACATGCCGCTTTATGTGACCGAGAACGGTCTCGCCTCTCCCGACGTGATCGAGGGCGGCAAGGTCGATGACCAGCCGCGCATCGATTACCTCAACCAGCATTTCGCCGCCGCGCGCCGGGCGATGGAGGACGGCGTTCCGCTCAACGGCTACTTCGTCTGGTCGCTCATGGACAATTACGAATGGGCGCTCGGCTACGAGAAGCGCTTCGGTCTTGTCCACGTCGATTTCGACAGTCTTGAACGCACGCCGAAAGCCTCTTACCACGCGCTGAAACGCGCTTTGAGCTGAGGTCCCATGTCCGTATCCGCATCCGAACTGGCCGTCGTCGCGGATATCGGCGGCACCAATACGCGCGTCGCGCTGGCCGAAGGCGGCCGGGTGCGGGACGGCTCTATCCGCCGCTATCGCAATGCCGAGGTGGCTGATCTGACCGAAGTCCTGACGCATTATCTCGGGCAGGCGGAGGCCCGTCCCGCCGCCGCCTGCGTCGCGATGGCGGGGCCGGTGCGGGACGGGATCGGCAAACTCACGAATCTCGACTGGGCAATCGACAAGGCGTCCGTGGGCGCGGCGACGGGCGCGGCCACCGTGGCGGTCCTGAACGATTTGCAGGCGCAGGGTCATGCGCTCGACGCGCTTGGTCCGGACAAGCTCACGCCGATCATGCCCGGTCAGGCAGCAAGCCGCCTCGCCGCGAAACTCGTGGTCGGCGTCGGCACCGGTCTCAATGCGGCGCCGGTCTACAGGCTCGGCGCGCAAACGCTGGTTCCGCCTTCCGAGACCGGCCACGTCACGCTGCGCGGCACGAATGACGAAGAACTGCGCCTGCGCGACTGGGTCGCGCGCAAGCATGAGATGCCGGGCTTCGAAGACGTGCTGTCGGGCCGCGGCTTCGAACGGATCTACGCGTTTCTCTGTGAGGAGGATGGCGCGGGCGAGCTCCTTTCGGCCAATGAGATCATGGCCGCGCTAGAGGCGGGCGAGTCGCGGGCTGAGCGCGCTGTGCGCCTCTTTTGCCGTTTGCTCGGCGCATATGTGGGCGATCTGTCTCTCATCACCCTGCCCTTCGGCGGCGTGTATCTCTGCGGCGGCGTCACCCAGCACTTCGCGCGACATCTCGCCGGGCCCGACTTCGCCGGAGCATTCTGCGACAAGGGGCGCTTCTCGGAGTTCATGCGGCAATTCCCGGTGCATATCGTGACAGACGACTACGCCGCGCTGACGGGCTGCGCCTGCCATCTTGCGGAGATCTCCAAGCTCGGTCATTGAGCGGCGCGATTTTTTGCAATCTGTCGACGCGTTGTGAAATTTCGCGTCGGGGGACTTGCCAATCCACCCCGAAGGCGCTTCTTCCGACCGTGTGAGCGGTGACAAAAAGGCTCTGAGCGATGAACATTGCGACCCCGCCCCAGGTGAGCACCAACACCTTGCGCGACGCGATCGTGCGGCATCTTTGTTATTCCTTCGGACGCGAGCCCGATTTCGCGGGGCTCGAGGATTGGCGCATGGCGCTGTCCTACGCGATCCGCGACCACATCGCGGATAGCTGGTTCCGTGCCGCCGGGACTGCCCGCCGGGAAGGCGCGAAACGGGTCTATTACCTTTCGATGGAATTTCTGATCGGGCGACTGCTCGAAGACGGCATCGTCAATCTCGGTCTGGTGGACCAGGCCCGTGAGGCGCTCGCCGCGCTCGGGCAGGATTACGACACCGTTCTTGCGGACGAGCCCGACGCCGCGCTCGGCAATGGGGGTCTCGGGCGGCTCGCGGCCTGTTTCCTCGAAAGCCTCTCGACACTCGGCTGCCCGGCCTATGGCTACGGCATCCGTTACGAACATGGCCTCTTCCGGCAAAGCTTCCAGGGCGGGCGCCAGATCGAAGCGCCGGAGACCTGGCTCTTGCAACGCCATGCCTGGGAATTCGAGCGTCCCGAAGCGCTTTTCCGTATCGGCTTCGGTGGCGAAATCGAGGAAACGGGTGGCAAGGTCCTCTGGCATCCTGCCGAACACGTCGATGCCGAGGCGTATGACACGCCGATCGTCGGCTGGCAGGGCAAATGGGCCAACACTCTGCGGCTCTGGTCGGCCAAGGCGTCCGACCCGTTCGACCTTCCGGCCTTCAACCGCGGCGATTTCGCGGCTGCCGCGCAGCCCGAGGCGCTTGCCCGCACGATCAGCCGGGTTCTCTACCCCGACGATACGACCGAGCAAGGTCGCGAGCTGCGCCTCAAGCAGGAATTCTTCCTTGTGGCAGCCGCCTTGCGCGACATCCTCGCGCGGTTCGACAAGGAACATTCGGACATCAGGAAGCTGCCGGAAAAGGTTGCGATCCAGCTTAACGACACCCACCCGGCCGTCGCCGGGCCAGAGCTCGTGCGAATCCTGCACGACGAGCGCAGCTTGCCCTTCGAAGAGGCGATGGAGATCGCGCGTGGCTGCCTGTCTTATACGAACCACACGCTCCTGCCCGAAGCGCTCGAAAGCTGGGGCGAAGACCTCTTCGGCCGCCTCTTGCCGCGTCATCTGCAGATCGCGGATCTCATCGACAACGCCCATTACGAGGCGAACCCGTCGCGCACGCAATCCATGCGGGCCGATCACCAGGTGAAGATGGGACAGCTCTCCTTCGTGATGGCGCACAAGGTGAACGGCGTCTCGGCGCTGCATACCGAGCTGATGAAGGAAACCGTCTTCTCGGAGCTGCACCGCCTGCATCCAGAGCGCATCGTCAACCAGACGAACGGTGTCACTCCGCGCCGCTGGCTTCTGGCCTGCAACCCGCGTCTTTCGGAACTCATCACCGAGACGATCGGCGATGGCTGGGTGGCTGATCTCGAACGCCTGCGCGAGCTGGAGCCCGCCATCGAGGATGCCGCTTGGCGCGAGCGCTTCGACGCGGCGAAGCGCGCGAACAAGGTGGACCTGTCGAACTGGATGGCCGAAGCGCAGGGCGTCAGCGTCAACCCCGACGCGATGTTCGACGTGCAGATCAAGCGGATGCACGAGTACAAGCGCCAGCATCTTAACATTCTCGAGACCATCGCTCTGTGGCAGGAGATGAAGGACGCCCCGAACGCCGACTGGACCCCGCGTGTCGTTCTCTTTGCCGGCAAGGCCGCGCCAGGCTACGCATTTGCGAAGGATATTATCCGCCTTATCAATGATGTGGCCGCCGTTCTTAACGCGGATCCCGAGACCGGCGGCAAACTGCAAGTCCTCTTCCTGCCCAATTACAACGTCACGCTGGCCGAGCGGCTCATTCCGGCGGCCGACCTCTCCGAACAGATTTCGACCGCGGGCAAGGAAGCCTCGGGCACGGGCAACATGAAGTTCGCGCTGAACGGGGCGATGACCATCGGCACGCTCGACGGCGCGAACGTTGAAATCCGAGAGCATGTGGGGGCCGAGAACTTCTTTCTTTTCGGCATGACCGCCTCGGACGTCACGGAGCGCCGAAAGATCGAGTCCCATGCGGCAAAGGCGATCGAGGCAGACCCGCGGCTCGCCCGAGCCCTGCAGGCCGTGCGTGGGGGCGCCTTCTCTCCCGACGAGGTGGACCGCTACACGCATGTGGCAGACAACATCGCGGGTGCCGATTACTTCCTCGTTGCGTCGGACTTCACCGAATACTGGCGCGCAAGCCGCGAGGCGGACGCTGCCTTCCGCGATCCGGCGACCTGGATCCGCAAAGCCGCCCTCAACACGGCGCGTTCAGGCTGGTTCTCGTCCGACCGGACGATCCGCGGGTATATGCAAGATATCTGGGCAGCGCGGTCGTATCTCTCCGATTGATCGGCCCGCGCGCGTTGAAGCCGCGGGGCAAGAGGCTAAACTGGCAAGTATGGCTAGTGAAACCGACCTGCCCCGCGACGCCCTCGCCCGCATCCTGAACGGGACGAGCTCAGATCCTTACTCCGTGATGGGTCCGCATGAGCGGAATGGCACCCGCCATGTGACCGCGTTCGATCCCGGCGCTGCGCGACTTGCCGCGGTGATCGGCAAGTCCGAGTATCCGCTGGAACCGCTTCCGGATATGCCCGGCCTCTTCTCGGGTCCGGTGCCGGGCGATGCGCCTTATGGTCTGCGTGGCTGGGATGCCAAGAACCGAAGCTGGGACATGGAAGATCCCTACCGCTTCGGTCCGGTTCTGGGAGAGATCGACGAATACCTGCTGGGTGAAGGCACCCATCACGCGCTCTGGAACGCGCTCGGAGCACATACGCTGACCCATGACGGTGTCCATGGCACGCATTTCGCCGTCTGGGCACCGAATGCACAACGCGTCTCGGTCGTCGGGCCGTTCAACGACTGGGACGGCCGGCGCAACCTTATGCGCTATCGTGGCGGCACCGGAGTCTGGGAGACCTTCGTTCCCGGCATCGGCGAAGGCACATCATACAAATACGAAATCCTGGGCCATGACGGTCAGGTTCAGCCGCTGAAGGCCGACCCGGTGGGTTTCGGATCGGAACATCCGCCGAAGAATGCCAGCGTCGTGCGCGACATCAACGGATACGGCTGGTCGGATGACGAGTGGATGCGGATCCGCGCCGAGCGCAATGCGCGCACCGCGCCGATCTCGGTCTACGAGGTGCATCTCGGCTCTTGGAAGCGCAAGGCGGACAACCGGCGCATATCCTACGTCGAGGCCGCGACGGAGCTGGTCGATTACGTGACCGAGATGGGCTTCACCCATATCGAGCTGATGCCGATCTCGGAATATCCGTTCGACGGCTCCTGGGGCTATCAGCCTGTCGGCCTCTTCGCGCCGACCGTGCGCCACGGACCGCCGCATGAATTCCGCGACCTCGTGAATGCCGCGCATAAAGCGGGTGTCGGCATAATCATCGATTGGGTGCCCGGTCACTTCCCGACCGACCCGCATGGGCTCGGCCGGTTCGACGGCACCGCGCTTTATGAACACGCCGATCCGCGCGAGGGCTTCCACCAGGACTGGAACACATACATCTACAATTACGGGCGGCGCGAGGTGAAGAATTTCCTGACCTCGAACGCCCTTTACTGGCTCAAGGAATATCATGCTGACGGGCTGCGCGTAGATGCCGTCGCCTCGATGCTCTACCGCGACTATTCGCGCAAAGACGGCGAATGGGTCCCGAACAAGGATGGCGGCCGCGAGAATTACGAGGCGATCGACGTCCTGCGCGCCATGAACGAGCTGACCTACGGCGAATGCGAAGGGATCATGACGGTGGCCGAGGAATCGACCTCTTATCCCAAGGTGTCGCGGCCGGTCCATGATGGCGGCCTCGGTTTCGGCTACAAATGGAACATGGGCTGGATGAACGACAGCCTCGAATACATGAAAAAGGATCCGCTCTACCGGAAGCATCATCACGGGCAGCTTACCTTCGGGCTGACCTATGCCTTCTCCGAGAATTTCATCCTGCCGATCAGCCATGACGAGGTGGTGCACGGCAAGGGCTCGATGCTCGACCGCATGCCCGGCTCGCGGGCCGAGAAATTCGCCAATTTGCGCGCGTTCTACGGTTACATGTGGGGGCACCCGGGCAAGAAACTTCTGTTCATGGGGCAAGAATTCGCGCAGGCCTCCGAGTGGAACCACGACACGGAGCTGGACTGGTCCGCGCTCGAGCGGCCCGATCACAAGGGAATTCAGCGACTTGTCGCGGATCTGAACCGCCTCTACGCGGAAACACCGGCGCTTTATCGGCGCGACTGCGACCCGGACGGATTTCAGTGGATCGAGGCGGATGATGCGGACAATTCCGTCCTGGCCTGGCTCCGGCGCGGCGAGGCAGGAGACAAGGAGGTCGTGGTGCTCGTGAATTTCACGCCGCAGGAGCAGCGCGCCTACCGGATCGGCCTGCCCTTCGCCGGCACGTGGCGCGAGGCACTCAATACCGATGCGTCGCTCTACGGGGGCGGCGACAGGGGAAACATGGGATCGGTCGAAGCCGAGGCTCGGCCAAGCCACGGGCAGGCGGCATCGGCCGAAGTGGTGATACCGCCCTTGTCGGCGGTCTACCTCGTACAGGACTGATCCGCGCACACGAAGGCAAAGAGGCAACATCTGCCGCACCCGGCATGTTGTCGGGCGGCGGGCGACCACGCGCCCGACCTCCGACATGCACATAACGCTTCGCTCTATCTCTGCGCGGCCATTCCCGGGAATGGAGCGTCGCTCCTGCCCGGCAACGACCGCCGCGGCAGGTTCGGAGTTGTCACATCGACGACGTCGAAATACGCAAGTTCCCGGTGAACATCCGTGACAAGCCGGGCAAGGGTCTCGATCCCGGCAGATGTCTCCTCGGCCATCGCGGCGTTCTGCTGCGTTGCGCGGTCGAGCGTGCCTATCGCGGCGTTCATGTCACGGATCTGGCCTGACTGATCCTGCGCCGTGGACGTGATCCTTTCGATGCTCTCGTGAATTTCCTTCACGCGCGCATCGATCTTCTTGAGCGCGCTGTCCGTTTCGCCCACCAGGCTGACGCCGGACTTCACCTGATCGGTCGATCTCGTGATGAGATCCGCAATTTCTCGCGCCGCGTCCGAGGATCGCTGGGCCAGTGCACGCACTTCGGAGGCAACCACCGCGAAGCCGCGCCCGGCATCGCCAGCGCGCGCCGCTTCGACCCCGGCATTGAGCGCCAGAAGGTTTGTCTGGAAGGCGATGTCGTCGATCACCGAGGTGATCGAGGAAATCTTGATGGACGAGCCGGAAATCTCGCCCATGGCGTTCATCGCACGTTCAACGATATCGCGGGACCGGCCCGTTTCCTCGATCGAAGCGGTGGCCTGTTCGCGGGCCTGCACCGCCGAATCGGCGGTGTTCTGGACCGACGTCGTCAGCTCCTGCAGGGCGGCCGCGCTTTCCTCGAGCGTCGCCGCCTGGTGCTGACTGCGCTGGGCGAGCTGGTGCGTGGCGGCGGTGATGGCGCCCGCCTCTGACGTGACGTCCGACGATTGCAGCGCGACCTGCTGGATCACGTCACGGATCTTTTCAACGGCGGCATTGAAGTTGACGCGGATCTCGTCGAGATCGCCAAGATTTTCAGTCAACTCGACGCTGAGCCGTCCGCTGGCCAACTCGGCCAGCCCGGCGCGCATCGTTTCGGCCGTTCGCTGGAAGATCGTGGTTTCGATGGCGAATTTCACCACCTTCGTGACGCGGCCCGACGCATCGAAGATGGGGTTGTAGCTCGCACGGATATGCACTTTGCGGCCGCCTTTGCCGACCCGTGTGAAATCGCCGCTCTTCTCTTTCCCGGCGGCGAGGTCACGCCAGAAACGCGCATAGGCCGCGCTTCGGGCCTCCTCGGCGGGCAGGAACATGCTGTGATGCCGGCCGACGACGTCGCGCTCGGAATAGCCCACGGCACGGCAGAACAGCTCGTTCGCACGCTGAATGGTGCCATCCGGCGCGAACTCGATGACAGCCTGCACTTTCTGGATGGCGTCGATCTGGCTGCGGGCATCGGTCGCCGCGTTCTTGGCGTTGGTGATATCGAAGGCGTATTTCACAACCTTGAACGGCCGTCCGTCGCCATCGCTCATCGTCTCGTAAGTCGCCTCGAGCCAAAGCGGCTCTCCGGTCTTCGTGATCCGGCAGACTTCCCCGCTGAAAGAGCCGCCCTCGGCGAGCGCCTTCCAGAAGCTGCGATAGGCATCGGTATCGGCTTCGGCGGCCGGCATGAAGATCCTGTGATGGCGCCCGACGATCTCGGCGCGGGCATATCCTGTCGAGCGGCAGAAATTCTCGTTCGCGTCCAGCACCGTGCCATCGAGGCCGAACTCGACCACCGCCATGCTGCGCTTTGCGGCATGCGCATGGCCGCGGTTGTCGCGTGAACGCAGATGGGTTTCGGTCACGTCGCGACCGACGAGAAGGCTGTGGAGCGTGCCGTCATCGAAGGCGCTTACGCGGCAATAGCTGATGGAGAGCCACCGCTCCTCTCCGCCGGAGGTGACGAGCGGCGTCACGCGATGCGCGTCCTGACCCCGACGGATGGGGCTCATGATCTCGTCAAGCCAAGGAGCCTGACGGTCTGCCGCCCGCAACAGGTCTCCGAAAGGCCGGCCCGGCAGCGACCCGTCGTCATAGCCGAGCGCCGCGTGGGCCGCAGCATTCGCCGAGACGATTGTGCCTTCGCCGTCCAGCCGCATCATCAGATGTGTCCGGTCGATCGCCTCGAACTCTGCGGCGTGCCCGTCGGGCGCGTGCTGTGCGGTGCGCCAGAATTTACTCATGTCCGGTCTCCGTCGTTGCCCCTGAAGGCTTCCGACATTCCCTTCGCATGCCATGACTTAATTTTTCGTCTAGCGCCGACGTTTCCGGAACGCATCGGTGCCGCATGTGCCGTTCAACGCCAAACCGGACGGCACCCCTAGCCGGCGGGTGCTGCGCCTGCCAGACTGAGGTTCAAGGGTCGCGAAGACCCAAGGGGAGGACGACATGACGAATTCCGATAGCCGGCTGATGAACCGGACAATGGCTTTCGTGCTGGCAGGCGGACGCGGCTCACGCCTGAAAGAGCTGACGGATCGCCGCGTGAAACCGGCTGTCTATTTCGGAGGCAAGACGCGGATCGTAGATTTCGCGCTGTCGAACGCGCTGAATTCGGGCATCCGCAAGATGGCCATCGCCACGCAATATAAAGCGCATTCGCTGATCCGGCATTGTCAGCGCGGATGGTCGTTCTTTCGGGCCGAGCGCAACGAGTTCCTCGATATCCTGCCTGCCTCGCAGCGCATGGACGAGGCGATGTGGTATCGCGGCACGGCCGACGCGGTCACGCAGAATATCGACATCGTGGACAGTTACGACGTGGACTACGTCGTGATCCTCGCCGGCGACCACATCTACAAGATGGACTACGAAAAGATGGTCCGTCACCACGTCGAGGCGGGCGCGGATGTCACCATCGGCTGCTTGACCGTCCCGAGAGAGGAGGCGTCAGCCTTTGGCGTCATGGCGATCGACGAGAACGACGTCATCACCTCCTTCCTCGAAAAGCCCAAGGATCCGCCGGGCACGCCCGATAATCCCGATGTCACGCTGGCCTCGATGGGCATCTATGTATTCCGCTGGGATTTCCTGCGCGATCTTTTGACCCGCGATGCCGAAGACAGCAATTCGAGCCACGATTTCGGCAACGATCTGATCCCGGACATCGTCAAGAACGGCAAGGCGCAGGCGCACCGCTTCGAGAAGAGCTGCGTGCGCGCCGGCCCCGACAAGCCCGCCTATTGGCGCGATGTCGGCACGGTGGATGCGTTCTGGAAAGCGAACCTTGACCTGACCAACTTCTCGCCCGACCTCGATCTTTGGGATACCGACTGGCCGATCTGGACCTATTCGGAAAGCGTGCCGCCCGCGAAGTTCATCCATGACGAGGAAAAGCGCCGCGGCAGCGCGGTCTCGAGCCTCGTCTCGGGCGGGTGCATCATTTCCGGTACGGAGATCCGGGAATCGCTCCTTTTCACGCAGGTGCACACGAACTCCTTCTCGAGTCTCGATCGCGCGGTCGTGCTGCCCTATGCCTATATCGCTCGCCACGCCCGGCTGAGCCGGGTGGTGATCGATCGGGGCGTGCACATTCCCGAAGGCCTCGTCGTCGGCGAAGATCCCGAAGAGGATGCCAAGTGGTTCCGCGTCAGCGAAGGCGGCGTCACGCTCATCACCCAGGCGATGCTCGACCGGAGGGCGGCCGAGGCATGATCCGGGTTCTCTCCACCGCCTCGGAATGCGTGCCGCTCGTCAAGACGGGCGGGCTCGCGGATGTGGCCGGTGCCCTGCCTGCCGCGCTCGCACCCGAAGGCGTGGAGATGCGGACCCTCATTCCTGCCTACAGGCCGGTGAAAGCGGCGTTGACGGGCGGCAAGGTCCACGACCTCGGCGAGGTGATGGGCGGATCGGCGCATCTGCTCGAGGCCCGGCTCGGGGAGGCTGTGCTCTACGCACTCGATGCGCCGCACCTCTTCGACCGCGAGGGCGGACCTTATCTCGACGCGTCGGGCCGGGATTTTGACGACAATCCCGAACGCTTCGCCGCGCTTTCGCAGGTTGCGGCGCGGCTCGCCGCCGAGGGCATCGAGGGCTGGCACCCCGATATCCTGCATGTCCACGACTGGCAGACTGCCCTAGCGCCGCTTTACCTCGCCGAGCGGAAGCCGACGCGACACCCTGGGACGGTCCTGACGATCCACAACATCGCTTTCCAAGGCATGATCCCGGCTGACCGCCGCACGCGCCTCGATTTGCCCGAAGCCGGGTTCACCTCGGACGGCTACGAGTTCTGGGGTCAGATCAGCGCGCTCAAGGCCGGACTGGTCTGGGCCGACCGGATCACCACGGTCAGCCCGACCTATGCCGAAGAGCTTTTGACACCCCAGTTCGGGATGGGCATGGAGGGCGTTCTGACCGCGCGGCGCAGCGATCTTTCGGGCATTCTCAACGGGATCGACCGCGCGGCCTGGACCCCGCCATACAAATCTCCGCGCGGCAAAGCCAAGCATCGCGCGGCGCTCCGGCGCGAGTTTGAGCTGCCGGAGGCGGATGGGCCTTTGTGCATCGTGATCTCGCGGCTCAGCCACCAGAAAGGGTTGGACGTGTTGCTCGATGCCCTGCCCGCGCTCATCGATCACGGCGGGCAGCTCGCGCTTCTGGGCTCCGGCGATCCGGCGCTTGAAGCTGCGTTTCGCCAAGCGGCGCAGCACCGGAACGTCGCCGTGCGGATTGGCTATGACGAGGCGCTGTCGCACCGCATGATGGTCGGAGCGGACGCGATCCTCGTGCCCTCGCGGTTCGAACCTTGCGGTCTCACCCAGCTTTACGGGCTGTCCCACGGCACCCTGCCGGTAGTCGCACGGACGGGCGGGCTCAATGATACGGTGATCGACGCGAACCCGATGGCGCTGCAATCGGGCGTCGCGACCGGGCTGCAATTCCACCCGGTGACGGCTTCGGCCCTGGCGGGAACCTTCGCGCGGCTTCATGCGCTCTGGTCAGAGCCCGCGCAATGGCAGAAGATGATGAAGAACGCGATGGCGCAGGATGTGGGCTGGGATGTCTCGGCCCGCGCCTATGCCGCGCTCTACCAGGACCTGACACCCGAAACATGACCGACACGTTCCCGCCCGCTCCGGGCCGCGCCGCGCCCCTCGGGGCGACCTTTGACGGCGACGGCACCAATTTCGCCGTCTTTTCCCAGAACGCTACCGCGCTCTATGTCTGCCTCTTCTCCGAGGACGGAAGAACCGAGACGGCCCGCATTCGTCTGGCCGAGCGCGATGGCGATGTCTGGCATGGATACCTGCCGGGCATCCGGCCGGGCCAGCTTTACGGGCTGCGCGCGGACGGGTCATACGCTCCGGAAGAAGGCCACCGCTTCAACGTCCACAAGCTCCTTGTTGACCCTTACGCCAAACGCCTGACCGGCCATCCCGAGTGGGATGACGCGGTGTATGGTTTCGAGGTCGGGCACGCGGATGAAGATCTTTCAATCGACACCCGCGACAGCGCGCCCTTCATGCCGAAATGCGTCGTGACCGATCCGAGTTTCGCCTGGGGCGAGGATGCATCTCCCGAGATCCCGTTCGAAGAGACGATCATCTACGAGGCGCACCTGAAAGGCTTGACGCAGACCCTTGAGGGCGCCGAGCTGAAGGGCGGCTTCCTCGCCCTCGCCTCGGATGCGATGATCGGTCACCTCACGGATTTGGGCGTCACCGCGGTCGAGCTGTTGCCGGTACATGCGTTCATCAACGACCGTTTCCTCGTCGACAAGGGCCTTACCAATTACTGGGGCTACCAGAGTATCGGGTTTTTCGCCCCGGATCCGCGTTACCTTGGCGAGACCGGGATCGCGGAGGCGCAACACGCGGTCGCGCGACTTCACGCGGCGGGAATCGAGGTCTTCCTCGATGTCGTCTACAACCATTCGGGCGAAGGCGATCACACCGGCCCGACCCTCGCGTTCCGGGGCCTCGACAATGCCGCCTATTACCGGCTCGCCGAGGATCGACGCTACTACATCAACGATACCGGCACCGGGAATACGCTGAACATCGAGCATCCGATGGTCATGAGGATGGTGATGGACAGCCTGCGCTACTGGGTCGAGACCTTCCATGTCGATGGCTTCCGCTTCGATCTCTGCGCGACTCTCGGGCGGACGGAGACCGGATTCGACCCTCATGCCGCCTTTTTCGATGCGGTGCGCCAGGATCCGGTTCTCTCGACCGTCAAACTGATCGCGGAGCCTTGGGATATCGGCCCGGGCGGCTACCAGCTCGGCGCGTTTCCCCCGCCCTTCGCCGAATGGAACGACAGGTACCGCGATGGCGTGCGGCGGTTCTGGCGCGGGGATGCGGGCATGGCGGCGGATATCGCGGGCCGTATACTCGGCTCGGCAGACGAGTTCGATCATTCGGGCCGGCCCGCAACCGCAAGCGTCAACCTGTTGACCGCCCATGACGGCTACACGCTCGCCGATGTTACCTCTTACGTGAAGCGCCACAACCATGCCAATGGCGAGAACAATCGCGATGGTCACGGGGAGAATTACTCGGACAATTTCGGCACGGAGGGTCCGTCGGACGATCCCGAAATCAATGCCGCCCGCGCGCTCCGCCGCCGCAACATGCTGGCGACGCTCTTTCTGAGCCAAGGCACGCCGATGCTGCTGGCGGGCGACGAGTTCGGAAATTCGCAAGACGGCAACAACAACGCGTACGCGCAGGACAACGAGATCGGCTGGCTGAACTGGGCCACGGCGGATGCTGACCTGCACGCCTTCGCGAAAAAGCTGATCGCCTTTCGCAAGGCGCACCCGATCTTGCGTCAGAAGCGGTTTTTGCACTCGCGCGAACGCCTGACCGACGGTCTGCCGGACCTTTTCTGGTGGCGCGAGGATGGCGAAGAAATGAGCCCCGAGGATTGGGAGGCGCCCGAGCGCAAGACATTGTCGGCGGAATTGCGTATGGCCTCGGGCACGCCGCCCTACGCCCAGCGGGAGGAAGCTCTCTATCTTTGCCTTCACGCCGGAGAAGAGACCGAGATCACCCTGCCGGGCCCGCCAGAGGGCTGGCGCTGGGTCCGCCATATCGACACGCGCGCGCCTTTGGCCGAACCTGCGCCACAGGAGGGCGCCTGTCGTTTGAGCGGGCCGGGAGTATTGGTATTCGTCCTCGAATCGCTCTGACGACCGGCCTTTTCGGTCCAGCCCCTTGCCATTCCGTGCCACCGCGACATGCTTTGGGGCAGCGGACGCCATAACAATAAAGGAGGCCGAGATGGATATCCTGACGGTCGATACGCGACCCATCGACGGACAGAAGCCCGGCACGTCGGGCCTTCGCAAGAAGACCCCCGTCTTCATGGAGCGCCATTATCTCGAGAATTTCATCCAATCGATCTGGGACGGGATCGGCGGCGTCGACGGCAAGACGCTCGTTCTCGGCGGAGATGGCCGCTACTTCAACGATCGCGCCGCGCAGGTCGTGTTGCGGATGGCGGCCGCGTCGGGCGCTGCGAAGGTCATCGTCGGGCGCGACGCGCTTCTGTCGACCCCGGCGGCCTCCAATCTCATCCGTCAGCGGCAGGCCGATGGCGGGATCATCCTGTCGGCCAGCCACAATCCCGGAGGCCCCGAAGAGGATTTCGGCGTCAAGTTCAACACTGCCAACGGCGGCCCCGCCCCGGAAAGCGTGACTTCCAAAATTTTCGAGGCGACAAAGTCTTGCGTTCGCTACTTCATCCTCGAAAGCCAGGATATCGACCTCTCCGCGCCGGGTGAAACGCGCCTGCACGAGACCGTGGTCGAGGTGGTCGATCCGGTCGAAGAATACCGCGCGATGATGGAACGGATCTTCGATTTCGGTGCGATCCGCGCGCTTTTCGAGAGCGGCTTCACCATGCGCTTCGACGCAATGCATGCTGTGACGGGCCCCTATGCAAAGGCGATCTTCGAAGATGCGCTCGGGGCGGCAGCCGGCAGCGTCGTCAACGCAGAGCCGAAACCCGATTTCGGTGGCGGCCATCCCGATCCGAATCCGATCTGGGCCAAGGCCCTCATGGACGAGATGCACGGACCCGATGCACCGGATTTCGGTGCGGCCTCCGATGGTGACGGTGACCGCAACATGATCGTCGGGCGGAATTGCTACGTCACACCTTCGGACAGCGTCGCAGTTCTGGCAGCCAATGCCACGCTCATCCCGGCCTACAAGAACGGACTGAAGGGCGTTGCCCGCTCCATGCCGACCTCCCGCGCGCTCGACCGGGTGGCGCTCCGCACCGATCTCACCTGCTATGAGACGCCGACCGGCTGGAAATATTTCGGCAATCTCCTCGACGATGGTCGCGTCACGATCTGCGGCGAGGAAAGCGCCGGCACGGGCTCGGACCATGTGCGCGAAAAGGACGGGCTCTGGGCCGTGCTCTTCTGGCTCAACATCCTGGCCCCAACGCGCAAATCGGTGGCCGAGACGATGCGCGATCACTGGTATGAATACGGGCGCAACTACTATTCCCGACACGACTATGAAGGCGTGGATAGCGCCGCCGCCGAAGGGCTGATGAACGATCTGCGTGCCAAGCTGCCGGAGCTTCGGAACAGCGATGCGGGTGGCCTGATGATCGAGAAGGCCGACGAGTTTTCGTATCACGACCCCGTCGATGGAAGCACTGCCGAGGGTCAGGGCATTCGTTTGACGCTTGCCGAGCAGGGCCGCATCGTCTTCCGCCTGTCGGGCACCGGCACCTCGGGCGCGACCTTGCGCGTCTATCTCGAGCGGGCGGAGACCGATCCCGAACGGCTTGATCTCGCCCCCGAAGAGGCACTCGCCCCGGTCATCGCCGCCGCCGAGGCGGTTGCCGGGATCAAGGACCGCACGGGTCGCGACGCCCCGGACGTGACCACCTGACAGACAAAAGGAGCCGCGCATGGCGCTTGCAGACGAGATCACATTCGACGAAGCCCTGTCAGAGGAGATGGCCGCTGCCGCGGATCAGGCCTTGATGACGGCGGAGACGCGCTTTGCCGGAGAACAGATCGTCGCCCGCAGTCTCGGCGCGCATGTGGACGAGGCTCGCATCGCGCGGTTCGGCTTCTGGGTTCCCGAACTGCAGGATGCGCGCGTGCCCTCGGGCGACATCTTCCTCGAAGTGCTGCGCCCCACCGAGCCGCTCGATCTCACCCGCTCGCATCAGGACGTCACCTTCGAGCGCATCTATATCCCAGTGATCCGCACCGAGGTGCATTGCTTCGTTGCGGTCCGGGGCATGCGCGCCGGCACCCGAGACGCGATCGGCGATTTCTACGCGCTCTGCTGGCGCGACGCGGAGGATGGCTGGCACCGCATCCTCGACCCGCTCGCCATGTCCTTGCCCTTTGGCGCGATGGCACCGGCGGAGCTTTACGACGTCGATGCGATGCTCGGCGCGCGGGGCGATGCCGAATATTGGCAGGCGCTCGCCGGTGAGACGCCGCACAAATTCGGCCCGGTGACGAACATCCTGCAGATCCATGTGCCCACCGCGACAGGCGGCGGCACGCTTGCCTCGCTCACGCGCCAGTTCGAACGCCTGGCCGCACGGATCGAAGCGGACCTGCCGCTCGAGCCCTCCGATATGCTCTTTGCAGGCTATGAGGGCGTGCAGCTCCTGCCCGTGGAGCCGACCACCGTCTACGAGACCGGCCCGGATTTCTGGGAGGAGAGCGACGGCGATGACACGAGCGTCACAGTCTCGCTCCTCCGGCCCAACACGACCAACTGGGGATACGACAACGTCATCGCGGGGATGGCGACGGTGAACCCGGTGCTGCTCGAGACGGGACGCCCCGATGAGCTTGTCGATCTCGCCGCTGTTTTGCACAATTTCCCGGGCGGGCCGAAGCGGCTCGTCTTCGACGTGGTCTACGGCCATTCGGACAATCAGGGCCTGCGCGTCCTCAGCGGACATTTTTTCGCCGGGCCGAACATGTACGGCCAGAACCTCGACTACCAGAACCCCGCCGTGCGAGCGATCCTGCTGGAGATGCAGCGGCGCAAGGTCAATTTCGGCGCCGATGGCGTCCGCGTCGATGGCGCGCAGGACTTCAAATACTGGGATGCGACCGCGCAGGTGCTGCGCCATGACGACGAGTACCTGCAAAGCATGGCCGACATCGTGCAGGACGTTGCGGGCACGTCCTACCGTCCGTGGTTCATCTTCGAGGATGGCCGGCCCTGGCCGGAAGAGGACTGGGAGCTGTCCTCGACCTACCGCTCGGTGATCGAGAGCCAGCGCGACGACGACGTCTTCCAGTGGGGCCCCCTGACCTTCGCCCACAATACCCCGTTCCTCTACACGTTCTGGCTCGGGAAATACTGGCGGATCCGGGAGTGCCTGAACGTCGGTTCGAACTGGATCTCGGGCTGCTCGAACCACGACACGCTTCGCCGGGGCACGCAGGTGAGCCCGAAGCTCAACGTGAACACCCGCCTCGGCAACACGCGCATGGAGATCCTCGACAAAGCCTATGACAACCCCGCGGCGCATACACTGACCTATGTCGCACTGCCGGGCGTGCCGATGGATTTCCTCAATGCGATGGCGCGGGCCTCTTGGGGCTTTGTACGCAACCAGGACGACAAATACGGCGTCAAGGTGGTGGCCGAAGAGGCGATCTCGCTTCGCTGGCAGGTCGATGAATATTCCTACTCGATCCCCGGCAACTTCACCCGTCTGAAAGCGCTTGGCTATGAGACGCGCGAAGACCTGTCGCGCTTCCTGACCTTCCTGCCCGCGCTGGTCGAGGTGACCGATTACGACCTTGAGGACATCGCCCGGCTTCTCAACACGACCGAGCCCAAGCTCGCCGGGCCGCAGTATACCGTGGACAGCCTCAAGGAGATCGCGCGCGCCTGGATGGATGACATGCACGAATACTGCAACATCACCCATTCGCTCGGCGGCCTCGATCCGGTGCAATGCAATTTCACGCATGATCTGCGTCGGTTCCGCGCCGCCCGGCCGTGGCTCAGTGACAATTACGGACGGAAGGATCACTTCTCCTATCTGGAGCCGCTCGACGGGAGGACGATTTTCACCTCGCTCCGGCATGGCCCCGATGGTGAGCAGGTCTATTCGGTGATCCACATGGAAGGGAAGGAGACCGGCGATCTCGATCCGCTGCGCCTTGGCGTGCCCGGCACAGAAGGGTTCGGCTGGGAGCTTGCCCTTGCCTCTCCGGGGATCGGCAAGGATTACATCTCGGGCCCGCTGATCTTGAAGGATTCGATGGCGCTCGTCTTCACGCGTAAAGACTGAGCGCGCTCTTCCCATGATCTGGCCGGAAATACTCCGGAGAGCGCGAGAGGCAGCGCCTCTCGCCCGCCCCTCGGGGCGGCCTCAGAGCGCCACCCGGTGGGCCTCCTGGCCTTTGAAGCCGGTCGGCACCGCGAAGGTGACACCCGCGAGCTGGTCGTCCTCCGGCGCGTTCTTCGCAGCCGAGGTGACATAGAGCGTCGCGAAATCGGGTCCGCCGAACGCGGGGCACGAAACTTGTCCCGCCGCGAGGCCGATCGCCGTCATGAATTGCCCGTCGGGATTGTAGCAGGCGACGCGGCCTGCCCCCCATTGCGCGTTCCAGAGATTACCTTGCCGGTCCACGACGGACCCGTCGGGGTTGAGGCTCTCCTGGCTCAGGTCGACGAAGACATCCGGCTCGTCCGCCGGCCAGCCGTCTTCGTCGAGTGTTACACGCATAATCTTCCGTGTCGGGGTGTCCGCGAAATAGGCGTAGGCCCCGCCCGGCGCGAAGGAGATCGAGTTCGGGATCGACAGATCTTCGTAGAGCGCGCGCAATTCGCCCTTGTAGAAACGATAGATCGCGCCGCCCGCGCCGTCCTCGTTCTTGCGCATGGTCGAACACCAGAACCCGCCCCAAGGATCGGCGCGCCCGTCATTGGACCGGAACGCATCGCGATCCGACTCAAGCGCAATGACATCCTCTTCTTCCTCGCGCGCCGTATCGAAAACGAAGAGCCTCGTCTCAGAGGCGATGAGCAGTCGCCCCCGGTCGATCCAGCCCGCCGCCGAGACCATCTCGTCGAACCTCCAGTCGCGCTGACGACTCCCGTCATGGCGAAAGAGTCGCTTGCCGAGGATGTCGAACCAGTAAAGCGCGCCCTCCTCCGGGTGCCAGAGCGCCCCCTCGCCCAATTGGCAGACGGTATCGCTGAAGATCATGATGCGCTCCTCTCCTAGCCTCGGAGCGCAGCTTGGGGGAAAGCGCGGGGCGATGCCACCCCTGGTGCGCGTCAGGTCATGATTGGCAGGTCGAGCGCGGCCCGATCAGGCGCCTCAGGTGAGCGCCGTCTCGATACGTGCCACGTCACCATCGGCAGCCGCTTCTATATGGCCCGCCATGAAGCCAAGGCCGATCAGCGCGGCAAGGAGCGTTGCCTTGCAGAGTGTGAAATCACGCCGCGGAAAGGCGAGAGATTTGCGAGTAGCCTTGATCGACATGGCGCATCTCCTTTCAGGTATCGCGCGAAACTAAACCGAACAGTTCAAAGGATGCCGCGCAATCCTGTTTCACGCAAGTCACGTTGTCTCGTCTGGCTGCAACATCGGCGCACATCTGCCGTGCGATCGCGCTTGATCCTATCCGGGACGCGGTGCTAGATGGCGTTCGCGTTGCGGGTGTAGCTCAATGGTAGAGCAGCAGCTTCCCAAGCTGACGACGAGGGTTCGATTCCCTTCACCCGCTCCAAGCCTCCCCTTCAGATCCGACGTCGCAATGCCGCAACGCGCTCGCGCACCTCTTGGCTTGCGGGACCATAGCGTGGCACGTCCCGCATGGTCGACAGCAGCGCCTCGCTCGGCTTGCCCGTGCGCGACCATGACAGCCCTTCAAGCACCGCGCGCGCCTCGGCAGGCAGGTGATCGGGGATCTCGCGGCCCGACAGCGTTGCCCAGATTCCCGTCCAGAGCCGCGCGACCGTCCAGGGATTGTAGCCGCCGCCGCCCGAGACGATGAGGCGCGGGCTGAGCGGACGCAGCGCGGCGGCAGCACGGAAATGCGCGTTGTTCGACATCGCAAGGCGCGAGAGAGGATCTTCGAGCACCGCATCCGCGCCGCATTGCAGGAAGATCGCCTCGGGCCGGAAGGCGTCCGCGAGAGGCAGGATCAGCTCTTCGAGCGCGTGCTCGAAATCGCCGTCATGCGCCCCGCGCGGCAGCGGCAGGTTGAGCGCCGCCCCCTGCCCGTCCTCTTCGAGTTTGCCGGTAAACGGCCAGCGGTTCTCTTCGTGGAGCGAGATCATACGAACCATCTCCGAGCCCGCGAACGCCGCCTCCACGCCATCGCCGTGATGCGCGTCGATATCGACGTAAAGAATGCGTGTCAGACCCATCGCGAGGAGCCGCCGGATCGTCAGGACCGGCTCGTTGAGATAGCAAAAGCCCGCAGCGCGGCCCGGAAATCCGTGATGCGTGCCGCCGCCCGGATTATGCACGACACCGCCCTGCGCCACGAGTTCGGCAGCCAGGAGCCCGCCGCCCGCGGCCGTTGCCGGGCGGCGATACATCTCATGAAAGACCGGGTTCGACAGGGTGCCGAGACCGTAAGTTTGCCGCTCCTCTGGCGGCACCGACTGCCGCGCCTCCGCACGCATCAGCGCATCGACGTAGTCGGGCGTGTGAAACGCCGTCAGCGCGGCGGGCTTGGCGCGCGGGCTCGTGCGGTACTGGCTCTCCGGCAACCAGCCGAGGGCGCGTCCGAGATCGATCACTGCCGGTACCCGCTCGATCGACAAAGGATGCAGCCGCCCGTAGCGCGAGCCACGATAGATGTTCGATCCTATGAAATACGTCTTCCCCATGCCGCCCTGCAGTTAAGCCGGCTTTGCAAAGCGCCAAGGGCGGGATGGATTGCAGGCCTCGCAAATTGCGCCTAAGCCCCGCTCATGCCCGCCTTCCCGGACACTCGCACCCTGCTTCTGACCGCCGCGCTCATCGCGTTCGGTGCGCTTGGTGGCGCGATGGCGGCCTGGGCGCATCTGCCGATGCCCTGGATGCTGGGCGCGCTCGGGGCCTCGGCACTGGCGGTCATCGCCTTCCAGGACGGACCGCTTCAGGGCTACCACTTTCCCAATCCTCTCAGGATCACCTTCATCGCGCTCATCGGCGTGATGATCGGCACGCAGGCCAGCCCCGAGCTTCTGCGCGATCTTGCCGCGCTGCCGGTGGCCCTCGCCGGTATCCTCGTTTTCATTCTCGTCGCGCATGGCGGCAACACGCTGATATTCCACAAGCTCGGCGGCTATGACCGGGCGACGGCGTTTTTCTCGGGCACGCCAGGCGGGCTGCTCGAATCCATCGCGCTTGGCGAGGAGGCAGGCGCCGATGTCCGCATCCTCACGCTTCAGCAATTCCTGCGGATCATCTTCGTGGTGACCCTGGTGCCGACCGCCCTGTCGATCTGGATTGGCGCGCCGGTCGGCAGCGCGGCAGGTGTCGCGCCCAATGGCGGCATTCCGCCTGAGACGAAGGATTTCGTGCTGATGGCAATTGCGGCGGCGGCAGGACTCGCAATGGCGCGCGTCATTCACATGCCTGCGGGCCATATCATCGGGCCCTTGCTCATCACCGCCGGTTTCAGTCTGGCCGGGGTTATCGAGTTGCACCTGCCGTTCTGGCCCATCGCCGTGGCGCAGGTCGTCGTGGGCACGAGCCTTGGACTGAGGTTTCTCGGGATCACCGCATCGCATATCCGGCGCGGCGTCGTGTTGTCGGCCCTGTCCGTGGCCTTCATGTTGATCATCGGCGCGCTCTTGTCGCTTGCCTTGGCGCGGCTGACAGGCATGGAATTGATGCAGCTTCTTCTCAGCTTCGCGCCGGGCGGCGTGACGGAGATGTCGCTGATCGCGCTGTCGCTCGCGGTAAACCCCGCGCTCGTCAGCCTCTTTCACGTTTTGCGAATTCTCATGACGGTCGGAACGCTCGCGCTGACTGCCCGCTGGTTCGGGCTTGCGGGTCCGCGCGGCTAGCCGCCAGCCTTTTCCTCAAGCACGAGCCATTCCTCCTCCGCCGCTGACAGCTTGTCCTGCCGTTCGGACAGCGCTTCGGTGGCCTTGCGGAACTTGACGGGCTCTCGCTCGTAAAGGCCGGGATCGGTCAGGAGCTGGTTAAGCTTGCCGATCTCCGCTTCGAGCCGTTCAATGACGCCCGGCAATTCCTCGAGCCGGTGCTTCTCGGAGAAACTCAGTCCTGACTTGCCGGGTTTCGGCTTCGGCTCTGCCTTCTTCGCAGGCTGCGCTTTCGGGGCCTCCGGCGCGGCTGTGGTCTCGCCGCGCTGGCTGCGGTAATCCGACCAGCCGCCCGCATAGACCGTGGCGCGCCCGTCCCCTTCCATCGCGACGGTGGTCGTCGCGACGCGATCAAGAAAATCGCGGTCGTGGCTGACCAGAAGGACCGTGCCGTCGTAATCGCCCAAGAGATCCTGCAAGAGGTCCAGCGTCTCGATGTCGAGATCGTTCGTCGGCTCGTCG
Source organism: Roseivivax sp. THAF30 (assembly GCF_009363575.1). Taxonomy (NCBI): domain Bacteria; kingdom Pseudomonadati; phylum Pseudomonadota; class Alphaproteobacteria; order Rhodobacterales; family Roseobacteraceae; genus Roseivivax; species Roseivivax sp. THAF30. The sequence goes on from NZ_CP045389.1 coordinate 1,962,354, forward strand.
AGCACCAGCAGGTTCGATTCCCGCGCCATGATCTTGGCGAGGAGCAGCCGGGCCTTTTCGCCGCCCGACAGAGAGCGCACGGGCGCGCGCACGCGCCGCTCATCGAAAAGGAACTCCTTGAGGTAGCCGACGACGTGTTTCGGCTCGCCGCGCACGAGGATCTGATCGGCTTTGCCGGAGACGCGCATTTCGGGATCGCCGGTAAGGTTCTCCCAAAGGCTCATCTCCCCATCGAGCCGCGACCGCGACTGATCGAAGATCGCCGGCACGAGGTTGGTGCCGAGTTTCACCTCGCCGGCATCTGGCGTCTCTTCCCCGGTCAGCATCTTTATGAGGGTCGTCTTCCCGACGCCGTTGGGGCCGACGAAGGCTACCCGGTCGCCGCGCTGGATGCGGATCGAGAAGTCCTTGAGGATCGTCTTGTCTTCGAAGGACTTGGCGATACCCTCGGCCTCGATCACCTTCTTGCCGGAGCTCGGCCCCGAGGCGAGATCCATCGCCGCCGTGCCCTGCCGCCGGATCATCGCCGCACGTTCGGCGCGCAGATCCTGCAGCGCGCGGACCCTGCCCTGATTGCGCTTGCGCCGGGCGGAGATTCCTTCGACGGCCCAACGGGCTTCGGCCTTGATCTTGCGGTCCATCTTGTGGCGCTGCTGGTCTTCTTCTTCCCAAACCTTGTCGCGCCAGGCCTCGAAATGCTCGAAGCCCTGCTCGGCCCGCCGCACCGCGCCCCGGTCGATCCAGAGCGTCGCGCGCGTCAGCTCGGACAGGAAACGTCGGTCGTGCGAGATGAGAACGAAGGCCTTGCGCGTCGATTTCAGCTCGCGTTCGAGCCAGCCGATCGCCTCGATATCGAGGTGGTTCGTGGGCTCGTCGAGCAGCAGCAGCTCGGGATCCTCGGCCATGAGCTTGGCGAGCGCGGCGCGGCGGCGCTCGCCGCCCGACGCCGTCTCTACCGGGCGCGCGGGGTCGAATTTCAGCCCTTCCGACGCGGCCTCGACGCGGTACATCTCGGAGGCGTCCAGTTCGGAGACCGCAAAATCGCCAAGCGTCGCGAAGCCGGTCAGATCAGGTTCCTGCTCCATGTAGCCGACGGAGATGCCGGGCGGGACGACGCGCGTGCCGTCGTCGGCCTCCACGAGACCGGCCATCACTTTCATCAGCGTCGATTTGCCGGACCCGTTCCGCCCCACGAGCGCAACGCGGTCGCCCGGCTGCACGACGAGACCGAGATCCGAGAAGACGGGCTCACCTCCGAAGGTGAGCGAGATGCCCGAGAGCTGAAGAAGCGGTGCCTGTGCCATGATGGGCGCGATATGGCAGCCGCGGCGCGGCCCCGCAAGGGCGAAGACGTCAGCCTGCCGCGGCCCTCAGCGCCCGCTTGCGCGCAGGCGGGATGCGCCCGATCTCGACGCCGGTGAAGACGTGCAGCGTGTTCATCTCCTCGTCGATCACCGCATGGTCGCTGACCCATCCGCCCATCGCCAGATACGTTTTCAGCAGGGGCGGCATCCGGCGCATCGCCTCGCGCATGTCGGGCACGCGGGCCAGCTTGCGGGCGAAGGGAAAGATTTTCGGGGCCTTGATCCGCGGAAGCCATCGAGGCGGTGCGAGATGCCGTGCCTTGAGCGCCGCGAATGCGTCGAGGTAGGCGGTCTCGTCGGTGCCGGCGAATGAAGCACAGCCGAACAGAAGCTCGATTCCCGCCTCGTCCACATAAGCCGTCAGCGCCCCCCACGCGACGCGCTGGATGTCCGGGTCGCGCGCCTCGGGCGCGATGCAGAACCGGCCCATCTCGACGAGCGGGCCATTGAAATCTGCCAGCGCCGACAATTCGTAGAATTGCGCCGAATAGGACCGGTCGATCTGATCGCCGCGAGCCAGCGGCAGAAGCCGGAAGCAGGCGACAAGTGCGCCGGTCTCTCGGGTCTCGATCAGGATGTGCAGGCACCGCGCGTCATAGGCATCGGCGTCGATGCCTTCGGTCCCGCCCTTGAACGCGCGATGGCGCATGCGCTGCGCCGCCTCGACATCCGCCGGGGTGACCGCCTGACGCGCACGGTAGCGGCCCTTCTCGAGGTGTATTCCAGCCGTAGAGATGGGCCGATCGTCCGCTCCGACCTTGCCTTCGACGAGATCGGGCGAGCGGGACATGGCCTTATTCTCCGATAAGCCCTGCCGGGTTGAGCGAGCCGATATTGCCGAAGAGCTTGCGGATGAAGCCGATATCCCCGCCGGCCGTATCGGTGACGCGCCGCGAGATCGGCACGACGCGGCCGGCTTCGAGGCCGTAGCGTTCGATGTTGGAGACGACGCCATCCTGCGTGAAGGAGATCGCGACGACCTCGCGCTCGACGACTTCGGGCTTTTGCCAGGCGAAGTGGCGCATGGTCGAGCCGACCCAGTAATAGGCACTGTCCGACAGAACGCCTGATGCAGTCGGCACGCCCACCGTCTCTTCGACCGTCGCGCGCGTGTCGATCCCGGGCACGATAGCCTGAAGATCCTCTTCTGGCGGAACATAGCCATGATTGCGGAAATCGGCGGTGCAGGCCGCAAGCCACGTTGCCGCTCCTGCGCACAAAAGGAAGGCGGTGCGCCGTGCCCGCGATTGGCTACCCGTCATTGCGTCCCTCTTGCCTTGGCCCCTTTGCGCCTTCTATCCCGCTTACATAAGGTCGCTCCGGCAATCAAGCCGGTGCAACCCAACACGAATCCGATCAGGAGCTTGCACGCCATGCCAGATCCCGAAGCCGCGCCGGGCCCATTCCGGGTCGCAGCGCTCGCCACCCGCGCGCCGACCTCCTTCGCACTCTCTCCGGGTGCCGAGGAACGGGCCGGCATTGCCGAGACGCTTGGCTTTCTCGCCCTACGGAAGCTCGTCTTCACCGGAGAGATCAAGCCGCTCGGGAAGCATGGCTGGCGGCTCGAGGGTCAGCTTGGCGCGACGGTGCAGCAATCCTGTGTCGTCACGCTCGCTCCCGTTACGACCCGGATCGACACGCATGTGGAGCGGACCTTTCGGCCCGAGACGATGATGGACACGCCCGATCCCGGTACGGAAGTCGAGATGCCCGAGGACGAGACCGTCGAGCCGCTCGGAGAGGTGATCGACCCCGCCAGCGTGATGATCGAGGCACTCTCGCTCGCCGCACCGGATTATCCGCGCATCGAGGATGCCCCCGAGGCGAGCGCCGAGGCGCGGCCCGATGGCGCTGAGCCGATCCGCGAGGAAGATACCAAACCCTTTGCCGGTCTGGCCGATCTCAAGCGGAAACTCTCCGAAGGCGACGCGGATTAGGCCCAGATTTCCCTTGCGTTCGCAGTGTTCCTGACTATGTTCGCGCCTTCTTGCGAATTCCGGGTTGCCAGCGGGCGGTGATAGGGACTATCAGCCCGCCAGAATTCCCGACACCACGCCGGGCACAGATCTGCCCGCATACAATATTGAGGTTGAGACATGGCCGTCCAACAGAACAAGGTTTCCAAGTCGCGCCGCAACAAACGCCGCGCTCACGATTCCCTGAACCCGGCAAATCCGAACGAATGCGACAATTGCGGTGAGCTCAAGCGCCCGCATCACGTCTGCCCCGCCTGCGGCCACTACGCAGAGCGTGAAGTCGTCTCCGTCGCTGACGAGATCGATCTGGACGAAGACGCAGCCTGAGCGCATCTGAACCGGCGAAAGGCCCCACTCCATGACCTCCCAGCAGGATCAGCGGATGACGGGCACTTCCGGGGTGGTGCTTTCCATCGACGCGATGGGCGGAGATCAGGGACCGGCGGCAGTTGTCGCCGGTATCGCTGCGTCTGCCGAGAAGAACCCCGAGGTCCGCTTTATCCTGCATGGCGATTCCGCTGTGCTCGACAAGCTTGTCGCGAAATCGAAGCCCCTCGCCGGGCGCTGCGAGATCCGCCATGCGGATGGGGTCGTCTCGATGGACGACAAACCGAGCCAGGTCATGCGGCACGGCAAGGGCACGTCGATGTGGTCAGCGCTGGAATCGGTGCGTGACGGCGAAGCGACGGTTGCGGTGTCCTGCGGCAACACAGGCGCGCTGATGGCGCTGTCGATGGTGCGGCTGCGCAAACTTCCCGGCGTCAGCCGTCCGGCCATCGCGATCCTCTGGCCCTCACGCTCGCCGCAAGGCTTCAACGTCATGCTGGACGTGGGCGCGGATATCCGCGCGGACGCCAAGGATCTTCTGCAATATGCGCTGATGGGCGTGTCCTACGCGCGCAACGGGCTCGCGCTCGAGCGGCCGCGCGTCGGGCTTCTGAATGTCGGCACCGAAGAGCACAAGGGCCGGTCGGAGCTTCACGACGCGCATCAGCTCATCGGCCAGACCGCCGAAGATGCCGAGTTCGATTTCGTGGGTTTCGTCGAAGGCGGCGACATTCCGGGCAATGCCGCGGACGTGATCGTGACGGACGGCTTCACCGGCAACGTCGCGCTCAAGACCGGCGAAGGCACGGCGAGCCTCATTCGCGATCTGCTGCGCGAGGCCTTCGCCTATTCCCCCCTGTCGCGCATCGCCTCGCTTCTGGCCTTTACATCGCTCAAGCGCCTGTCCAAGCGGATCGACCCGCGCCGCGTCAATGGCGGCGTATTCCTCGGCCTCAACGGCACGGTGGTCAAATCTCACGGCGCGGCTGACGCGACCGGCATCTCGGCGGCGGTGAAACTGGCATTCCGACTGGCCGAATCGGGCTTCACGGATCGTTTGAAAGCGCGGGTTGCATCCGCGGCGGAGCTCGCAGAGGATGCCGTGCAATCTGCCGATGAGGACGGGACCCATACATGACGCTGCGCGCCGTGGTGGCCGGATGCGGCCACTATCTCCCTGAACGTGTTGTTGAAAATTCCGAGTTCGAGAAAACTCTCGAGACGTCTGACGAATGGATCCGCTCGCGCTCCGGCATCGAGCGGCGGCACTTCGCAGCCGCGGGCGAGACGACCTCGATGATGTCCGAACACGCAGCGCGCGCGGCGCTGAGCGATGCGGGCCTCGTACCGGAAGATCTCGATGCGTTGATCGTCGCGACCTCGACGCCAGACCTCACCTTCCCCTCTTCCGCCACTATGGTGCAATCGGCGCTTGGCATGACGCGGGGCTTCGCCTTCGATGTCCAGGCCGTCTGTGCGGGCTTCATCTATGCGCTCGCCAATGCCAATGCGCTTATCCTTTCGGGCCAGGCCGAGCGGGTGATGGTGATCGGCGCAGAGACGTTCTCGAAGATCCTCGACTGGTCCGATCGCTCTACTTGCGTTCTCTTTGGCGATGGCGCGGGAGCTGTGATCCTCGAGGCCAAGACAGGAACGGGCAACGTCCAGGATCGCGGCATCCTCGCGACCGATCTCAATTCGGACGGCCGCTTCAAGGATATCCTGTACGTCGATGGCGGCGTCTCGACCAACACGACCGGCCATTTGCGGATGGAGGGCAAGGAAGTCTTCCGCCACGCTGTCGAGAAGCTCGCCCAGACCGCGACGACCTCGCTCGCCAAGGTCGGGCTGACGGGTTCGGATGTCGATTGGGTCGTGCCGCACCAGGCCAATATCCGCATCATCACCGGCACGGCGAAAAAGCTCGGACTGCCGATGGAAAACGTCATCGTCACCGTGCAGGATCACGGCAATACCTCTGCCGCCTCGATCCCGCTGGCGCTTTCGGTTGGCAAGGCGCGTGGGCAGCTCAAAGCCGGCGATCTGATCGTCACCGAAGCCATCGGCGGCGGCCTCGCGTGGGGCTCCGTTGTTCTGCGCTGGTAGCCGCTTGAAATCCCGCGCCCAACCCCTTGATATTGACTCGGAAATTGAGGCGCGCCTAAACTCCGCGAAAATGTTAACCTGGGGAATGCGCATGGGCGAGAAAACTCTGACCCGCATGGATCTGAGCGAAGCGGTGTTTCGCGAGGTGGGCCTGTCGCGCAACGAAAGCGCCGATCTGGTCGAAGCGGTGCTGCAATACATGTCCGATTCCCTCGTCGCCGGCGAGCAGGTGAAGATCTCGTCCTTCGGAACCTTCTCCGTGCGGGACAAGGCGGCCCGGGTCGGCCGGAACCCCAAGACCGGCGAGGAAGTGCCGATCCAGCCCCGCCGGGTTCTTACCTTCCGCCCCTCGCACCTGATGAAAGAGCGGGTCGCCGCGGGCAACAAGGGCTGACGCGAGACATGAGCAAATCCCCCGACGCCTTTCGCACCATCAGCGAGGTGGCGGAGTGGCTAGAAACCCCCGCCCATGTCCTCCGCTTCTGGGAAAGCAAGTTCACGCAGGTGAAGCCCGTGAAGCGCGCGGGCGGGCGGCGCTATTATCGTCCAGCGGACATGATGCTGCTCGGCGGGATCAAGAAGCTCCTGCACGACGATGGCATGACGATCAAAGGCGTTCAGAAAATGCTGTCTGAACAAGGCATTCGCGCTGTTTCCGGTTTGTCGGCCACCCTGCCCGGCGAAAGCGAAGACGATTGGACGCTGGACGACTCCGCGTACGAGGACGCCGAAGAGACGGGCGCGGAGCAGATCGAGGAAGCGCCGTTCGTCGAGGCGGAAGCGCCTGCGTCAACTGTGGTACCCTTTACGGGCTCCCTTCAAGAGACGCCCTCCGAGGCGGATGCCGCGCCAGAGACCCCGCCGCAACATCCGCTGCCGCCGGAAGACACGGCACCCGCGCCTGAACCCGAGGAGGCGTCTGCAGATATCCCGGAAGCCGATCTGCCCGATCCCGACCGTGTGGAGACCGCCGAGGCGCTCGACAAGATCGCCGCAGAAACGGAAGACGGCGTGCCGGATGAGACGGTGAACCCGGCCCCGACAGACGGCCCCCTCTTCGAGACGCCTTCAGCGCTCGGGGATGGTTTCGTCTCCGAGGAGACGCTCTCCGACACGTCCGATGCACCCGACCCTGCTCCGACCGATATGCCCGCAGACACGCATGTGGCGGAGCGCTCGGAGGAAGATACGCTTCTCGGCGACACGCCGGAATTCCTTGCCAAGCCCTTGGCCGAGCGCGGCGAAAGCGATGCGCCGGCAGTCGAGGACCAACCGACAGAGCCCGCGGAACCCGAAGCCGGCCCCCTCGCCTATATTGGCGCCTTGGGTTCGCTGACCGCGGCAGAGGCCGCGTCCATTGCGCCGCTCGTCGAGAAATTGCGCGCCCTCGGCACCGCTGCCAGATAAAGAAAAATCGCGCCGTAAGGGGTTGCGACGGCGAACAGATAGAGTATGACAGCGCGACAAGTCGGGCTATGGCGCAGCCTGGTAGCGCGTCCGTCTGGGGGACGGAAGGTCGCAGGTTCGAGTCCTGCTAGCCCGACCAGTTTTCACACAAAATCATGCAGTAACGCCGCTTAGGCGTTCCCTTCCTCGGCCTGTCATTGCTAGACAGGACCGAACGCGCGAGGGGACGAGCCGATGACGGGTGTGCTGGCCAGCCAACAGATCGAAGCGATGATCGCGAAAGGTGCGATCACGCCCGGTGCGCCCTTGGCCGAAGGTCAGGTTCAGCCGGCCAGTCTCGATCTGCGTCTCGGACATGAGGCCATCCGCGTGCGCGCCTCGTTTCTCGCGGGGGCGGGCCGCAGCGTCGCAAGCCGCCTCGAGGAATTCGAGATGCACCGCGTCGATCTGTCGGGCGGCGCCGTTCTGGAAAAAGGCTGCGTCTATCTCGTGCCGCTTCTGGAACGACTCGATCTGCCGGACGGCATTGCTGCGATCGCCAATGCCAAAAGCTCGACCGGGCGGCTCGATCTTTTGACCCGCACGATCACCGACGAGGGTATTGAGTTTGACCGCATCGCGCCGGGTTATTCCGGTCCGCTTTACGCAGAGATCTGCCCGCGCTCGTTTTCCGTTCTCGCGCGGACGGGCATGCGGCTGAACCAGATCCGCTTCCGAAACGGACGGTCTGTGCTGGACGATGACGAATTGCGGGCGTTGCACGAAGCGGAAACGCTCGTGAATGGCGGGCCCGCCCTCATTCGCGACGGGCTTGGCTTCTCGGTCGATCTGCGCCCCGGCGAAGACGATGACCTCGTCGGTTACCGGGCGAAGCCGCATACCGGCGTGATCGATCTGGATCGCCTCGGACATTACGATCCGGCGGAATACTGGGAAGAGATCCGCACGCGCGAGGGCCGGATCATTCTCGATCCCGACGCCTTCTATATTCTCGTGAGCCGCGAAGCGGTCCACATCCCCCCTGCCTATGCTGCCGAGATGGCGCCCTATCTTGCGATGGTCGGCGAGTTTCGGGTGCATTATGCCGGTTTCTTCGATCCCGGTTTCGGCCATGCGGGCGCGGGTGGTACAGGATCGCGCGGCGTTCTTGAAGTGCGCTGCCACGAAGCGCCCTTCGTGCTGGAGCATGGGCAGATCGTCGGGCGGCTCGTTTACGAGCGGATGGACGAGGCTCCGGCACAGCTTTACGGCGCGGGAATCGCTTCGAACTACCAGGGCCAGGGCCTCAAGCTATCGAAACATTTCCGAGCTTGAGCGGGAACCGGCGCAGCGCGCTGGCTTGAAACCGCCCATTTTCCGCCGATCTCACCGGGATTGCGGAACGAAAACCCGCATTTGCAGCTTGTCTGTCCATCGCGGCCGCCACGGCCGATTTGCAGAATGGGAGCAAGCAAATGCTGACCAAGACCAAGACACTCTTCGCCGGATCCGCGCTTTGCGCCGTGATGGCTGTGCCCGCATATTCCCAGGTCATCACGTCCGAAGACGCAACGCTCGACCTCATGCTGACGCCTGACAGCACCAGCGATATCGTCGCAACCGTACCTGCGGATACCGAGTTTTCCGTGAATGTGTGCCTCGAAGCGGTCGATTGGTGCCGCGTCGATCTTGCCGGCACGGCGGGCTGGGTGCAGAAAGCCGCGCTCGATGTCGATTTCGACCGGATACCCGTCATGACATATGATTGGGACCGCTCGGAAGTCGTGGCGGTGGTCCGAACCGATGTCGACCCGACTTACGAGACGGTCATCGTCTACGCCGATGCCAATCCTGTGCAGACCGTCACGTTCGCCGAGCCGGTCGCTGTGGGCACGGTCGTGCCGCAGGACGTCACGCTCTACAATGTGCCCGATGCGTCCTACAGCTATGTCACGCTGAACGAACGGGTGGCGGTCGTCGATGTGGATACGCGGGAAATCGTCTACGTCCCGTCCAACTAAACACCCAAGCATGACAGAAAGAGGCCGGGCGCGATCTGCGTCCGGCCCTTTTCTTAGACTTGGTCAGAAGCGGCCAATACGCCGGGCGGCGCGCATCGCCTTTCCGGCCTGACGCGTCTGCTGCTTTGCGCCCTTGGCGCGGCGGCGCTCTTCGGGGGTCATCTCGTCATGCGATTTGCCCTTGCCGAAGGCGCGGTCGATCCCGGCATTCACACCTTTGCCGACCAGCTTACGCATCACCATGCGCATCACCATGTTCATGATCCCGTTCGCGTTCATCGTAGCCTCGTTGCTCTCATGGCATTTTCGTCAAGTTAGCATCGGATTGTGCCATTTTATGGGCCGCTGCGTTTCCACAGGTGAAAATATGCGTGATCGCGCTCAATCCTCGAACAACTCGCTCTGGCCCTCATCGGTCTCTTCCTCTGCATCGGGATCACCCTCGCCAGAACCGGGCATCGTGCCGGGCGGTGGCCGGCTTTCCAGAAGCCCCGCAGAGCGCAGCTCCTTCAGGCCCGGAAGATCGCGCGCGCTTTCGAGGCCGAAATGGTCAAGGAAATCTTGCGTCACCACGAAGGTCACGGGCCGGCCCGGTGTCATGCGGCGGCGGCCGAAGCGAATCCATTCCATCTCGAGAAGCTGATCCACCGTCCCCCGACTGACAGACACGCCGCGGATCTCCTCGATCTCGGCGCGGGTGACCGGCTGATGGTAAGCAATGATCGCAAGCGTCTCGATCGCCGCGCGGCTGAGCTTCTTGGTCTCGACCGTTTCCTTCTGCATCAGGAAGCCGAGATCTGGCGCGGTGCGGATCGCCCAGGCGTCACCCACGCGCACGACGCGAACCCCGCGGCCTTCGTAGCGCTTTTCAAGGTGCACGAGCGCCTCGGCGGCATCGGCCCCGTGCGGCATCCGGTTGTTGAGATCGCGCACCGTCACGGGTTCCGCCGAAGCAAAGAGGATCGCTTCGACCATCCGTTCCTGCTCGCCCATCGGCGGCGCTTCGAAGAGCGTCTCGGCGGGCGCGTCTTCACGGGCCTCAGTCTCGTCGCTCATTCGCGGCCCTCCCTCCGGCGCAGCTCGATCGGGGCAAAGAGTTCGGATTGACGCAGTTCGGCCTTGCCTTCCTTCACGAGCTCCAGCGAGGCCGCGAAAGTCGAGGCCGTCGCCGACCGCATCCGGACCGGATCGCTGTCCCATCCCTCGGGCATGTAGGCAGAGATATCCGTCCAGGTCCCCGCGAACCCGATCATCCCGCGCATCCGCTCGAGCGCCATTTCCATTGTGAAGACGCGGTCTCGATCCATGACGAAGGGGCGGAATTCGTCACGCGTTCGAATGCGCGCATAGGCTTGCATGAGATCGAGAATAGTCGCGGTATACTTGATGCGCCGCACATGCTCCATCTTCTCGGGCACGCCGCGCTTGAAGAAGTCGCGGCCGAGTTGATCGCGCCCCATGAGCCGGGCGGCCACGTCCCGCATCGCCTGGAGTCGTTCAAGTTGAAAGGCCAGATGCTCGGCGAGTTCCTCGCCCGACGGGCCCTCCTCGGTTGGATCGGGCGGCAGGAGCAGACGCGATTTCAGGAAGGCGAGCCACGCGGCCATGACGAGGTAATCCGCGGCAAGCTCGATCCTGAGCTCCTTCGCCTTCTCGACGAACGCGAGGTATTGCCGCGCCAGCGCCAAAACGGAAATGCGCCGCAGGTCGACCTTCTGCGTTCGGGACAATGTGAGAAGCAGATCGAGCGGACCTTCGAACCCGTCCACATCGACGATCAGCGCCTCCGCCTCGAGGCGATCGGCTACGGATATCGGTTGGATGTCGAACTCTGTCTCTTCGGTCATCCCGCGCGCTCAGATGGAAGCGCATCAAGCTTGGCGGAGAGTTCCGCGATGTCAACCTCGCCCGGATCGCGCCGGGCGGTCAGCGCCGCGACCGCGCGCACATGGGATTCGGCGCTCATCTTGCCCACCCGCTCCATCAGCGGCGCCATCTCGTCCATCTCGCCGTTGCAATGCAGGACGCAATCGCAGCCCGCCGCGATGGCTGCCGCGCCGCGTTCCGGCACGGTTCCGGACAGCGCTTCCATCGAGATATCGTCGGTCATCAGGAAGCCGCGGAAACCCAGTTCCTGCCGAATGAGCGCGATCATCCGGTTCGAGATCGTGGCGGGCTGCCGGTCGAAGGCTTCGAAGACAAGGTGCGCGGTCATGCCGAGCGGCAAATCCGCGAAGGCGCGGAACACGGCGAAATCGGCCTGCATCAGATCGTCGGGCGCGGCATCGATCCGCGGCAGGGCGAGATGGCTGTCGAGCTTGGCGAGCCCGTGCCCCGGCATGTGCTTCATCACCGGCAGAACGCCGCCGTCGAAATGCGCCTGCGCCGCCGCGCGGCCCCGCTCGGTCACGGCCCGGACCGATGTGCCGAGGCAGCGATTGTGCAAAACCGAATGTGTCTCATCGCGCGCGATATCGAGGGTCGGCGCGCAATTGCCATCGATGCCGTAGCTTCTGAGTTCGGCAGCGATGATACGATAGCGCAGGTAGAATGCCCGCGCCGCATTGTCCCCGTAGCGGGCCGCAAATTCGAGCGGTGCATCCCAGCTTCGCGCCAGGGGCGGGCGAAGACGCTGCACACGTCCGCCTTCCTGATCGATGAAGATCGGAGCGTCCCGGCCCACCGCGTCGCGCAAGTCCGCCGTCAGCGCGCTGATCTGGTCGGGGTTCTCGAGATTGCGAGAGAAGAGAATGAAGCCGAACGGGTTCGTCTCGGCAAAGAGGCGGCGCTCGCTTGCCCCGAGGGTCGTGCCCCCGGGCGCAAGGATGGCCGCCCCGAACCGGCTCATCGTGCGACGACCGGGATGCAATCGGTGCCTTCGGCGACGAGCGCCGCACAGAACCGCCGTGCATCAGACAGATCGCTGAAGCCATGCGCGCGGAGGCGGTAGAAGGTCTTTCCGCCCGATTGAGCCTTCTGGATCACGCGTGTCTTGGGGCCGAGGTAATCCTCGAACCGGGCGGCGAGCTTGCCCCATTCCGCACGGGCGACCTCTTCGCTGTCGAAGGCGCCAAGCTGGACAAGCCGTGTTCCGGCTTCGATCGCGCCGGCGTCGAGCTCGCGGGCCGCATCGGCCTCGGCGGCCGTGAGCGGCGAAAGCGAGGCGGTCCGTAGACCGTCAGGACGACGCTTAGGCTTCAGCGATTTCGCGACACCGCTCTCACCAGACAGAGCCAGCGCGATGGTCGCGTCGATTGCGGCCTTCTCCATCTCGTCGCCATCCTCGGGGACCGGGGCTTCGGACACGCTTTCGGTCGCGTCACGCGCCTCGTTTTCGGATGCGGCCTCTTGCGGCGCGGGCGCAGAAAGCGGCTCGGCCCCGGCGGTCACCTCTTCGACAAGCGCCGCGAGCGTCAGCTCTTCCGGCGTATCCTCAGAGGCGTTCGGCTTTGCGATGGCAGCGGCGCGCGCGGCGTTCTTGGCCTTCTGCGCTTCCGCCGCGAAGAGCCGGGCCGCGGCCACATCCTCGGCTGTCAGGTAGGCATCTTTCGGAGCGAGCGTCAGTTGCTCGGGCGGCGGCGGTGCCGTGCCCTGCCCTGCAACGTCGTTGACGGCGAGGCCCTGGTGGCTCGCTGCCTGGCCGCCCGGATTCTCCGGCTGCATACGCATCGGACCCTCCTGTGCCTTGACCACCGGGATGCCCGAGACATCCCGCATCACGAGCTTCGTGCCCCAGACGCCGACACCGACAATAAGGGCCAGCGACAAGGCCGCGCCTGTCAGATGTGTGATTTTCGTCAGAGTCCCGAAGGACGCCTCCCCCTCATCGGGGCCGGAGCGATACGTATCCGCCATGCCTGCCTCTCGTTCCAGCGGCGTGTCGCGCTGGTTTCACTGCTCTGCCAGACCGGCGTGGCGCTTGTTTCGTCAGCGCATTTCTTCTGCCGGTTCGACCCCAAGGATACCCAAACCCGATGCCAAGACAACCGCCACCGAACGGGCCAGCGCGATTTTCGACTGGCTTGTTGCGGGATCGCCCTCCTGCAGGAAGCGCAGCTCGGGAACATCGTTGCCCTTGTTCCAGAGCGCGTGCAGCTCGGAGGCCAGTTCATACAGATAAAACGCCACCCGGTGCGGCTCGTGCCCGCGCGCCGCGATCTCGACGAGACGCGGCCATTCGGCGAGCTTCTTCGCAACGGCGAGTTCCGAGGGATGGGTCATGCCCGAAAGATCAGCCTCGGCGAGCGCGGCATCCGAGACGTCGATCCCCGCGGCGTCCGCCTTGCGCAGCACCGACGAGATCCGGGCATGGGCGTATTGCACGTAGAAGACCGGATTGTCCTTGGATTGCTCCAGCACCTTGTCGAAATCGAAATCGAGCGGCGCATCGTTCTTGCGCGTCAGCATCACGAAGCGGGTCACGTCCGGGCCGACCTCGTCGATCACGTCGCGCATGGTGACGAACGTGCCTGCCCGTTTGGACATCTTGAACGGCTCGCCATTCTTGAAGAGCTTCACGAGCTGGGTGAGCTTGATGTCGAGCGGCGTCTTCTCGTCGGACAGCGCCGCAACGGCTGCTTTCATCCGTTTAACGTATCCGCCGTGATCGGCGCCGAAGACGTCGATGAGCTGATCGAAGCCGCGGCTCACCTTGTCGTAGTGATACGCGATATCGGGTGCGAAATAGGTCCAGGCCCCATCCGACTTCATGATCGGCCGGTCGACATCGTCGCCATATTCGGTCGACTTGAAGAGTGTCTGCTCGCGCGGCTCCCAATCCTCGGGCGTCTTGCCTTTCGGCGGCTCGAGAACACCCTTGTAGATTAGGCCCTTGTCGCGCAGATCCTCGATCGCAGCCTCGATCCGGCCGGTGCCATAGAGCGACTTTTCGGAATAGAAGACATCCATCTCGATGCCGAGGCGCTTCAGATCCTCGCGGATGAGATTCAGCATGGCATCCGTGGCAAACTCGCGCACGTCGTCGAGCCAGACTTCTTCGCCGGCATCGACATAGGCGTCGCCGACCTTGTCCCTGAGCGCCTGGCCGACCTCGATCAGGTAATCGCCGGGATAGGTGCCGTCGGCAAACTCCACCTCGTGCCCGTGCGCCTCAAGGTAGCGCAGGTAGACGGACCGGGCGAGCACATCGACCTGCGCGCCGCCGTCATTGATGTAGTATTCCCGCGTCACGGAATAGCCGGCGTAATCGAGAAGCGCCGCCAGCGCATCGCCGAACACAGCGCCCCGCGTATGGCCGACATGGAGCGGCCCGGTCGGGTTTGCCGAGACATACTCGACGTTCACGCTCTGGCCCGCGCCCATACCCGAACGGCCGAAACGCTCTCCAGAGCTCAGAACCGTGCGCGGCATGGCCTGCCAGACGCTGTCGGCAAGACGCATGTTGATGAAGCCCGGACCCGCGACGCTCGCCTCGGCGATCTTCGGATCGGCGGTCAGGTGCGGCACCAGCGCTTCGGCGATGTCGCGCGGCTTTTTCCCCGCGGGCTTTGCGAGAACCATCGCGGCATTCGTCGCCATGTCGCCATGCGCGGGATCGCGCGGCGGCTCGACCGTCACGGGCGCAAGGTTCAGATCCTCCGGCAGCGCGCCTTCGGATTGAAGCGCGGCGATGGCCTGGGTGACAAGGGTTCCGATCTCGGAAAAGAGGTTCATCTCGGCGTGCTCCTGGGCTGCGCCGCTTCCTCTACCATGCGCGGGTGCGGCGTCAATGCGGGCGGGGCTGACGCGAGCCCGTCACCGCACCCGATCATGCCTCCTTGCGCTCCTCCCGCTTGGGCGCCAGCACCAGGATCTGCACATCGTTCTGATCACGCGGCTCGGCCTCGGGACCAAGGAAACGCAGCGAGCCGTCAGGCCCGAAATCCGCCACGATGAACGCCTTGGGGTTCTTCTCGCGCCATTGGCTCAAGGTGAACTCCTTCGACAGTTTCGTTGCGCGGAATTCCCAGCCATCGCGAATGCGGGCATTGGCCTCGAGATAGGTCTCGTTCGGCCCGATGGGCCGTCCGCCAAGGGTCGCGGGCAGAGCGTGACGCGCGGAGCTGTCCTTGGATCTTTTGAGCTGGAAGACCTTCTCCCGCCCGAATTCTGGCCCGAGATCGGTCGTCACGAGCGTATTGTAAGCGTCGTTATCCGTTGCCGCGATGACCTGCTCGTAGCGCACGAGGTCGAGCCGATGCTCGGCGTCTTCGGAAAGAAGATCACCGAAATAGGTCTCGATCTCGGCCTCGCGAGCGGCCCGCAGATGCATGTAGTTCGGATCGACGATGATGACCGGCAAGCCGATGCCCTTGAGCGCACGGGCCAGCGCCACCGACCAGGGCGAGCCGCCGACGATCATGACGCCGGGCCGGTCGGCCGCCGTCAGACCGAGCGCGCGGGCGAGCGGCGACAGCGTGAAGCCGTGCAGGACCACGGTCGCCGCGACAAGCGCGAAGGCCAAAGGCGCCATCTGTGCGCCATCCTCGATACCGATATCCGCAAGCCGCTCCCCGAAAAGGCCCGCGACGGCCACCAGGACGACACCGCGCGGGCCGGTGAGCGCGATCAGCATCCGCTCGGCGCGCGGCACGCCCGAAAACGCAAGCGAGAGCAGCACCGCGGCCGGACGCGCCACGAAGATCACGGCCAGGACAAAGAGAAGCGCCCTGAGATCGAGCGCCATCAGCGTTTCGCGATCCATGTTCGCGGCCAGAAGGATGAAGACGCCCGAGACCAGCATCACCGTCGCCTGCTCCTTGAAGCGGCGCAGCTCGGTGTAGGACGGCAGCTCCACGTTGGCGATGAGAATGCCCATCAGCGTGACCGCCAGAAGCCCCGCCTCGTGCAGCACCCAATCGGACACGCCGAAGACGCCAAGGACCAGCACGAAAAGGACCGGGACTTTCATGTATTCGGGTACCATGCCCCGCCCGAAGGCGCGCGCGGTACCCCATCCCGCCGCAAGACCGAGCAGCGTCGCGACGGCGATGCCGATCACGAGGTCCGCGACGGCCTGCCCCGCCCCGGTCGCAGTCTGCACCACGATGACGATCTCGAAGGCGAGGACGGCGGCCAGCGCGCCCACCGGGTCGTTGACGATCGCTTCCCATTGCAAGAGCGCCGCCGGCCGGCGCCTCAGCCGGGCCTGACGCAGCAAGGGCGCGATCACGGTGGGGCCGGTCACGATCATGATGCCGCCAAAGACCGCCGAGGTCGCCCAGGACAAGCCCGCCACGTAATGCAGCGTCCCCGCCGAGAAGGCCCAGCCGAGCGGCGCGCCGAGCACGACGAGCCGCTTCACCCCGGTCGCGGCATCGCGCAGCCCGGCGAAATGAAGCGTGAGGCCGCCTTCGAAGAGGATGATCGCCACCGCGATCGCGATCATCGGCTGCAGCAGGTTTCCGAAATCACGGGATGGATCGAGAAGGCCGAGGCCAGGCCCCACGACAAGGCCCGCGACAAGCATCAGCACGATCGCGGGCATCCTCAGCCGCCATGCCAGCCATTGCGAGCCGACGCCAAGTGCCCCCACGAGGGCAAATCCCATCACCGGGTCGAGACCCGCCGTTTCCGCAACCGCCATACTCCGCCTCTTAAATACCGCTCGATACCATACCGCTGCAAATGCACGGCAATGGCAAGTGGTTGCGGTGTCAGGTCAAATCTTCCAGCACATGCTCACCCGTGAGGCGTGCATGTTCCTGAAGCGCGAAGCGGTCGGTCATGCCGGCGATGTAATCTGCAACGAGCCGCGCGAGCGCGGTCTCGTCCCGCGCCGCCTCGATATCGCGCTGCCAACGGCGCGGCAGAAGCTGCGGATCGCCGAGATAGATCGGGAACAGCGCATTGACCGCCCGTGTCACCTTTTCGCGCTGGGCCATGACCGATGGCGCGCGGTACATGCGCGAGAAAAGAAAGGCGCGGATCTCTTTCAGATCGCGCCAGAGCGCGGGCGAGAAGGCGATGACCGGATACCCCAAGTCGCGGATCTCTTGCGGGCCACGCGCGCCGCTCGTCTCCAGAAGCTCGCGGGACGTATCGATAAGATCGCCGACCATGTAGCCGAAGACCCGCCGCAAGGCCTCGTGGCGGCGGCGATAGGGATCGAGACCGGGATAGCGGGCATCCACCTCGGCGTAAGCTTGCCTCACAAGAGGCAGCGCCGTGATTTCCTCTTCGGTGAAGAGTCCCGCGCGCAAGCCATCATGCAGATCATGGTTGTTGTACGCGATGTCATCCGAGAGCGCCGCGACCTGCGCCTCGGCGCTGGCATGGGTGTGAAGCTCGAGATCATGCTGGGCATTGTATTCCGAGAGCGCTACCGGGATGTCGCCCGTTACCGGCCCGTTATGCTTGGCGATCCCCTCGAGCGTATCCCAGGTCAGGTTCAGCCCGTCGAACTCCGCGTAGTGGCGTTCGAGCGAGGTCACGATTCGCAGCGTCTGCGCGTTGTGATCGAACCCGCCATAGGGCTGCATCAGTGCATCGAGCGCGTCTTCCCCGGTATGGCCGAAGGGCGTGTGGCCCAGATCATGCGCCAGCGCGACCGCTTCGGTCAGATCGAGGTTCAGCCCAAGCGCGCTCGCGATGGTCCGGGCAACCTGCGCGACCTCGATCGAGTGCGTCAGGCGCGTGCGGTAGAAATCCCCCTCATGCTCCACGAAGACTTGCGTCTTGTGCTTGAGGCGCCGGAATGCGGAGGCATGGATGATGCGGTCTCGGTCGCGTTGGAAACAAGACCGGAAGGCGCTTTCCTCCTCCGGATGGAGCCGTCCGCGCGAGGCGTCAGGCGTCGAGGCGTATGGCGCAGTCATGGCGGCGCTGTCCTTGTCGTCTGTCCCGAGGCCTCATATATTCGGCAATGTCGAAGATTGAAACGGCGTCGAGACGCCAAACTCCCTGATTTGCGAGGAAAACCATGCAGCTGCCCCCGAAAGTGACCGAGCGCGCCTTCGCCCGCCTGGCCGAAATCGGTGCATCGGATCAGGGACAGGCCCTTCGCGTCGCCGTCGAGGGCGGCGGCTGTTCGGGGTTCCAATACGAGATCAAGCTCGATGCCCCCGAGGACGATGACCTCGTGCTGGAAGGTCAGGGCCAGAAAGTCGTGGTCGATCAGGTGTCGCTGCCGTTTCTGGCGGATGCCGTCATAGACTTCTCCGACGAGCTGATCGGCGCGCGTTTCGTGATCGAGAATCCGAACGTTGCCAGTTCCTGCGGCTGCGGCACCAGCTTCTCTATGTAGTCGCGGCCTTCCCGGGCAACATCTCGTCCCGCACGAGCCAGAGGCTCGAGCAGATGACGAGCAGGACGCCAATAACCGTCCCGGCCTCTGGCACTTCGCCGAACGCGACGAAACCAATGGCGACCATCCAGACGAATTGCAGGTTCATCAGGGGCGTCGCGACGTAGGCTGGCAACAATCCGAAGGCCAGCACGATGATCCAGCGCCCGGCGAAGGCGAGGAACGAGTAGAGCAGGATCCAGCCCAAGTCGCTCGCCTGCATCGGCACCCAGACGAGCGGCAGGAAACAAGCCATCGCCACGAAGAGCACGGCGTTCGGGAAGAACACCTGCGCCAGCGAATTTTTCTCGCGTCGGCTGATATAGCGGGCCGAGACCAACGACGCGGTGCCCGACAGCACGGCAATGGCAGCCCAGAGATGGCCTGCCGTGATGCTCGATACTCCGCCGGGGAAGAGGCACAGCATTCCGCCAACGCCGATCAGAAGCGCGGTCCAGGCGGCGGGGCGGACCGTCTCTCCGAGGCCGGGGCCGCTCATCACCGCCGCGATGACGGGCACCATTGCGAGGAACAGGAAGATCTCGGCCATCGGCAGGACACGGAAGGCCTGAAAAAATGCGACCGAGGCGAGAACGGTCAGCAGCGATCTCAGGGCCATCGCCCACCGGCAGGTGGTCGTCACGGCAGTGCGGATCTCGCCCTTGCGCCATTTCTCGACGGCGAGAGACAGGGCCAGCACGATCAGGGCAGAGATCGCGAAGAGCTGCGGCGCCTCGTATCGGCCGGCGATGAACTTGGTGATCCCGTCGCCGCCCGCCATCATCAGCGTGTAGATGACGATCAAGATTGCGCCTGCTGCCGGTCCAGCGAGTGTCATGCGAAAACCTCCACCGATGCGCCAGCGGACTCGCCACGTGCGAAAAGATCGAAAAATCGGCCAAACCGCGTCGGGAGGGCGGCTTCGAGTTTCTCCAGCCGATCTTTCGCATGAAAGCTAAGCGTCTCGGTCAGTCGCCGATGCCGCGACGCCTTCGTTCCGCGCGCATTTGCATCCATCAGGAACAGCACTTCGGAGATTTCGCGGAGCGGCGATACCGCGCCGGAGCGGCGTTTTTCGAAGCGGTTCGGAAGGTGTGGCATCGCGCTGTCAAAGAGCGCCTGGCCGGACAAGGCGGCCTCCCACTGGCACACGAGGTAGTCGTGATAGCTGTCCTGGGCAAAGCGTCCCTGCCCTTCGGAAATATGGAACTCGTGACGCGACACAGTCAAAAACTCAACCCAAGGCTGCGGACAGGCTACACCGGAATATCTTAAAGCGATAGAAACTTCTGCGAGCAGGTCGGAATTGCCCTCGAGATAGGCCACCGCCCCGGCGAAATGCAGACTGTCGATGGCGGCGGCGTCGAGGTTCGGATCGCGGGTTCCGTAGTCGCTGAGATAGAAGGCGATATGGGTCAGCTCATACGCGGCTTTCTTGTTGGGTACGGCGAATGTCTCTGGACGGCGCATGAAGGCGCGCAGACGGTCGTCGAGACCGGCATCCACATCGTCTGCGAAGCGCCGCTGGGACAAAAGCCGCCGCGCCTCGGCGCGTTGCAGATCCGAGAGCTCCGCTTGCGCGAGGCCTGAGCGCGCGGCCATCGCGCAAAGCTCTTCCGCGACCCTGCCGCGCCAGCCCAACGTCTCCATATCGAGGGCGATGGAGAGGATGAACCGATAATATTGGGGAAAGAAGGCGAGCCGTTCAGCCGCATTCTCATAGAACCCGGCAAGAGGTTCGAGCGCCTCCGGCGCAACCTCGCGTCCGGTCACCGCCAAAAGGTTGAGCAACTCCGCGTTCTCTTTCAGCCAGAACACGTCATCGATGGCGCGCCGCGATTGGGCAAAGGCGCCGAGAAGCGCAGGGATGCACGCTTCCCGGCTCCTGGCACGGGGCGCGACGGCGAATTGAACGACATTCGACATGAAAATCTCCTGTGGTTGGCTTCGGATCGCGCCCCGGGCGCTGGTGCTCAGGACCAGGAAATGCACAATCCGGTGCTGTCGCCGTCGCGCGCTTCGCTGGCCTCGGGGCCGGACCAGGAGATGAATGCCCCGGTCGCATCACCGAGCGACGTTTCCGTGCCGGCAGGGCCGGACCAGGAGATGAAAGTCTCGACACCATCGCCGAGCGCCGCATCGTTCCCGGCCGGGCCCGACCAGGAGATGAAGGTCTCAACGCCTTCGCCGGTTATGGCATCGAACTGGGCATCGGTGCGGATTGCTTCACGAGTTTCGATCTTCTTCAGTGCAGACATATTGGCCTCCGTTGGTTGGAACGTGAGGTCATGGTTTCAGCTTTTAATTGATTGAAAAGGCTTTTCTTCAACTCTAGGGTCAGCAATCCGGGCGGACTCGCCTTATCCACATTCATGCCGTCCGGTAAGCGATCGGGTTCGGTGCCCTCATTGGCTTCGTCCCCAACTCCACATTTCTTGTGGACAAGTTCCGCGCAACGGTCGCTAGGGCAGTGATTTGACTAAGATTTGCCGAAACCTGGCCGGCGAATCATCACACCGCCCCGCCAACTGGCCGCTTGCATTGCCCTCGCCCCTGCCCCAGAACGACAGGCGTTCCGGCGGCAAGGAGCGGCAGACGCCATGAAGATCGCGACCTTCAACATCAACGGCATCAAGGCGCGCGCGACGGCGCTTTCGGACTGGCTTTCGGAAGCAGCGCCGGACGTGGCGCTTCTGCAGGAGATCAAGTCGCAGGACGAGGCCTTCCCTCGCGAGATGTTCGAAGATCTCGGCTACAACGTGGAAACTCACGGCCAGAAAAGCTTCAATGGCGTCGCGATCCTCTCGAAACTGCCGCTCGAGGATGTCACGCGGGGTCTGCCCGGAGACGACGAGGACGAACAGGCGCGCTGGATCGAGGCGACCGTGGTCGGCGACAGCCACGCGGTGCGGCTGTGCGGGCTCTACCTGCCGAACGGCAATCCCGCGCCGGGCCCGAAATACGACTACAAGCTTGCGTGGATGGAGCGGCTGCGCGCCCGCGCCGCAGACCTCATCGCGTCCGAAGAGGTCGCGCTCATGGCGGGCGATTACAACATCATCCCAAATGCCGAGGATGCTGCGAAACCCGACAGCTGGCGCGACGATGCACTGTTCATGCCGGAAAGCCGAGCGGCCTATCGCCGTATCCTGAACCTCGGCTTCACCGAGGCGTTCCGCACGCAGCACCCCGCGCCGGGACAATATTCATTCTGGGACTACCAGGCGGGCGCCTGGCAGAAGAACAACGGTATCCGTATCGACCACGTCCTCTTGACGCCGCAATGTGCGGATCTGTTGCAAGCCAGCGGGATCGACAAGGACGTGCGCGACCGCGAGAAACCCTCCGATCATGTGCCGGTCTGGGTCGAGCTTGCCGCCTGAGGCTGCTTGCACGGGCCGCCGCACCCTCTTACATCTGAACGCATAACGAAGACGGAGCCCCACGCGATGGCAATGCAGGCCCACGAGATCGAGGCGCTGATCCGCGCCGAATTCCCGGATGCGAAGATCACGATCACCGACCTGGCCGGAGACGGCAATCACTATGCCGCCGAGGTCATCGACGAGAGTTTTCGTGGCAAGAACCGCGTCCAGCAACAGCGTGCGGTCTATTCCGCGCTGAAGGGCAAGATGGACGGCGCGCAGGGCGAGTTGCACGCACTCGCGCTGACGACCAAGACACCCGACTGACGAACGTGTCGGGCACGGGAAGCTTCATTGCCAATACCTGGCCGATCCTGGGCGCGCTCGCCCTTGTCGGCCTCATCACCTACGGAGCGCTCAGGCCTTACATCAAGGCTGAACGGAAACGCCGCGAAGAAACGGAGAGCAAGGATGACTGACGCAAAGACCCAGATCGACGAAACGGTCAAATCGAACGACGTCGTGCTCTACATGAAGGGCACGAAATCCATGCCGCAATGCGGCTTCTCGAGCCGCGTCGCAGGGGTTCTGAATTATATGGGCGTCGAATATGCCGACGTAAATGTCCTCGCCGACGAGAACATTCGCCAGGGCATCAAGGATTATTCCGACTGGCCGACGATTCCGCAGCTTTACGTAAAGGGAGAGTTCGTGGGTGGCTGCGACATCATCACCGAGATGACCCTGTCGGGCGAGCTCGACCAGCTGTTCGAGCAGAACGGCGTCTCCTACGACAAGGACGCCGCTGCGAAAATCCGCGAAGCCAACGGCTAAGAGCGTACGTGGCCGCGCGCTTCAGGCGCGCGCCTTTTCCTCAACCTCGTCGGCGACGGCTTCCGCACGCGCGGCAAGCTCGGCCATCGTCTCCATCACGCCCTCGGGCATGACCGCGACCTCGACGCGTTCCGGCTCGGGGGCAGGCTTGGAGGCGTCCGCCTTGATCCGGCCTTCAAGCTCGGCAACGCGCGCTTCGGCCGCAGCCAGCTTGTCCTCAAGCCCGGCGGTCTTGTCCGCCAGCATCAGCCCCGCCATCAGAAGCATCCGGTTCTCCGGCAAACGACCGATCTGGGAGATCAGCGTCTGCGCTTCGGCGTCGAGCATTTCGGCCGCGGTGACGAGATATTGTTCCTCGCCTTCCTGGCAGGCGACGGCGAAGTTGCGCGTGCCAATGGTGATGTCGAGTTCGGGCATCAGGTGGCCTCCTGCTCTGTCGTGGCGCGCGCTTCGGCTTCTGCAAGCAACGGCGTGAGCGCACCCAGAACCGCGCGGCTTTCGGCGGCATCGGCGGCGCGCGCGGCGCGCAGGGATTCAAGCTCGGCCAGCATGGCCTTGTTGATGAGATGCGGCTCTCCGACATTCTCTTCGAGGGCGCGGCGCATCTCCTCGTTGGTTGCGGTCAGCATGTCGTTGGCGTGCCGCAGCCGCTGCAAATCGCTGTCGAGGCCAGCCAGCGCGGCACGGGCCTCTTCCGCCTCGGCACGCAGCTTGGCGACCTCGCTGTCCTGCTTCTCGCGGATCGCCCGCACCCGCTCTTCAAGCTGGGCATTTGCGATGCGTTCATCCTCGAGCGCGGCCTGAAGCGCGGTCAGCTCCTCGCTGGCGGCCGCTTCCGGCGCCGCTGACACCTCGCCATCCCCAGCCGCGCCGAGACCTTCGACGCCCCTGGCGATCCGGTCGAGTGCGGAGGCGATACGCCGCTCCAGCTCTGCAATGTCGTTCATCCGATCTGCCCTCTGCCCGTCTGCATCATTGCCGCGCCACGCCGAATCGTGGCCGAAGCGCGGATTGCAAGGAAGTTAGCAAGACGAAAAGGAAAGTGCGCGTCTTTATATGTCAAGGTCTTGGCTCCCGTGCTTGATCTTGTGCGAGGCGCTGAGTAGACGCGACGCAGACCCTTTGCCATCAAGGATACCAGACCCGTGGATATCGACGCGCTCAAGGCGAAACACCCCGATCACTGGCGCCGCGCGACGGCGATCCGAGCCCTGGCACTGGATGCCGTGGCCCAAGCCAATTCCGGCCATTCGGGCATGCCGATCGGCATGGCAGATGTCGCGACCGTGCTGTGGAGCCGCCATCTGAAATACGATGCGGCGCATCCTGACTGGGCTGACCGGGACCGCTTCATCCTGTCCGCAGGGCATGGCTCGATGCTGCTCTACTCCCTCCTCTATCTTGCTGGCGATCCCGAAATTACGCTCGAGGAGATCCGCAACTTCCGCCAGCTCGGCGCGCGCACGGCGGGCCATCCCGAGAACTTCCTCGCCCGCGGCATCGAGACGACGACCGGTCCGCTTGGCCAGGGGCTTGCGATGTCGGTCGGTTTCGCCATCGCCGAGGAATCCCTGCGGGCCCGCTTCAGCGAGAAGCTGGTCGACCACAAAACCTACGTGATCGCCGGCGACGGCTGCCTGATGGAAGGCGTAAGCCAAGAGGCGATTGCGCTCGCCGGTCGCCAGAAGCTCAGCAATCTCATCGTTTTCTGGGACAACAACAACATTACCATCGATGGCGAGGTCTCCATCGCCGATGCGACCGACCAGCCGACGCGCTTCGCCGCCTCGGGCTGGCACGTGCAGGAAATTGACGGGCATGATCCCGAGGCCATCGACGCGGCCATCTCAGCCGCCAAGGCGGACGACCGTCCGTCGATGATAGCGTGCAAGACGCATATCGCGCTCGGCCACGCGGCGCAGGATACATCCAAGGGTCATGGCGCGCTGACCGACGACGATCAGAACCGGACGGCGAAATCCGGCTGGGGCTGGGAAGGCGCGCCTTTCGAGATTCCCGAAGAGATCAAGTCCTGGTGGGAAGAGGCCGGTCGCCGGGGCGCTCCGGACCGCGAAGCCTGGGAAGCACGCGCGGCGAAGCTGTCCGACGCCAAGCGTCGCGAATTCGAGCGCACGCTCTCGGGCGAGGCCCCGAAGAAGCTGTCGGCCACGATCAAGGCGCTGAAAAAGCAGCTGGTCGAGAGCAAGCCCAAGGTCGCGACCCGCAAGAGCTCGGAGATGGTGCTCGAGGTGGTGAACCCGATCTGCCCCGAGACGCTGGGCGGTTCCGCCGACCTTACCGGCTCGAACAACACCAAGACGTCCGATCTCGGCGTCTTCGATATCGAGAATCGCGCGGGGCGCTATGTCTATTACGGCATCCGCGAACACGGCATGGCGGCGGCGATGAACGGCATGGCGCTGCATGGCGGCATCCGTCCCTATGGCGGGACGTTCTTCTGCTTCACCGATTACGCCCGGCCCGCCATGCGCCTCGCGGCGCTGCAGCAGATCCCGACGGTCTTCGTGATGACGCACGATTCCATCGGGCTCGGTGAGGATGGCCCGACGCACCAGCCGGTCGAGCATCTCGCGATCTGCCGTGCGACTCCGAACACCCTCACCTTCCGCCCTGCCGATACGACAGAAGCGGCGGAGGCGTGGGAGCTGGCGCTGACGCAGACCTCGCGTCCCTCGGTCATGGTCCTGTCGCGTCAAGGCGTGCCTGCCGTCCGTCACGAGATGAAGGCCAAGAACCTCGTCAGCCAAGGGGCCTACGTTCTCGCCGAGGCGGAGGGCAAGCGCCAGGCGATCCTTCTGGCCACAGGCACCGAAGTGTCCGTCGCGCTGGCAGCCCGCGAGGCGCTGCAAGCCGAAGGGATCGGCACGCGCGTCGTCTCCATGCCGTCCTGGGAGCTTTTCGCCGAGCAGGACGAAGCTTATCGCAAGCGCGTCCTTCCCGGCGGGCCGGTTCGCGTTGCCGTCGAAGCGGGGGTCGGCCTCGGCTGGGATCGCTGGCTCGTCGGCGAGCGCGGGCGCGAGAAGAAGGCCGGTTTCGTCGGCATGTCGGGCTTCGGCGCATCGGCCCCTGCCGAGGAGCTCTACGCGCATTTCGGCATCACTGCCGAGGCTGTCGCGGAAAAGGTCAAATCGCTGCTCTGAGTTGCCCCTATCGTGACGTCGCAAGCGCCCCGCCCGATCCGGCGGGGCGTTTTGCATTTCAGCGGCACGGCAAGGACGCGAATTTGACGAAGGGGTGATGCAACCGTTCGGGCCTATCTCGCGTATCCTGTGGGAGAACTATCAAGGAGCTCTCCATGATCTACCAGACACGCAGCACACTCATCGCCACGGCCCTAGGCGGACTGGTCGCCGTGCCCGCCTGCGCGCAGACCTTCGAGCGCGCTGAGCGAAACGCCGATTTCGAGCCGGCCTTCGAGGAACAATTCCGGGCCGAGCTGGTCGACAGCGGCGTCGAGCTGTCCACCGAAACGGTCGCGAGCGGCCTGGTCCACCCCTGGGGCATCGCGATCCTTCCGGGCGAGGACGGCTACATCGTGACCGAACGGCCCGGCCAGCTACGCCACGTGTCCGAGGACGGCACGATCTCGGAGCCGATCAGCGGCGTGCCAGAGGTCATGAACGAGCGCCAGGGCGGGCTTCTCGACGTGAAGCTCGCGCCCGATTTCGCAGAGAACCGCCGCATCTACATGACCTATGCCAAGCCTCTGCGTGGTGGGCGGAACGCCACGGCAGCAGCCTTCGGAACGCTGTCGGAGGACATGAGCGCGCTCGAGGACGTGAACGAGTTCTTCGTCCAGGAGCCCGGATCCTATTCGCCGATGCATTTCGGCAGCCGTGTGGTCTTCGACGAAGACGGGCATGTCTTTGTCACCACAGGCGAGCACTTCGGAGAGGACGAGCGCGTCTTCGCGCAGGACCTCGACAAGACCTACGGCAAGACGGTGCGCTTCAATCTCGATGGCACGATCCCGGACGACAATCCTTTCGTCGATAACGGTGATGCGATCCCTTCGATCTGGTCCTACGGGCACCGGAACGTGCAAGGTGCGCTCGTGATGGACGGCACGCTCTGGGCGATCGAACATGGCCCCGCGGGCGGTGACGAGCTCAACGTGATCGAAGCCGGCGCGAATTACGGCTGGCCGGTCGTCAGCTACGGCCAGAACTACGATGGCACGCCCGTAGGCTCCGGCGAGCCGCGCCAAGAGGGCATGGAAGAACCTGTCTACTTCTGGGACCCGGTGATCGCGCCCGGCGACATGATCGCCTATGACGGCGAGATGTTCGGCGACTGGCAGGGCGATCTGCTGATCGGCTCGCTGAACCCCGGCGGCATCGCGCGCCTGTCGCTATCGGATGGACGGGTTCAGGAAGAGGAACGGATCCTGATGGATCTCGGCCGCGTCCGGGACGTGACGGTCGACGAGGACGGCTCGATCCTGGCAATCACCGATTTCGAGAACGGCGAGATCATCAGGATCACCCCGGCCGGCTCCAGCTGATACGGGCCCAATGAGAATGAAGGCCGGCGCTTTAGGGCGCCGGCCTTTTCATGTCAGGCGGTTTTCTTTTCGGAGCCGAGTGTCGCGCGCCAGATCGGCGCGATGAAGCGTGTCCCGATCGGGATGAGGGCGAGACCAAGCGCCAGGCCGAGGACGCCGTCGCAGGCCGCCGTGACGATCCATTCGCCCGCGCCGCGCAGGTTTTCGGGCAAGCCGCCCGCCACTGCCACGGCGATCGAGTGGATCATGTCTTCGGGCGCGTGCCAGCCCATCTGCGCCAGCCCATGGACGATGATCGACCCGCCGACCCAAAGCATCGCGGCCGTCCCGACGATGGAGAGGGTCTTCATCAGATACGGCATGGCCTTTACGATGCCACGGCCAAACCCGCGCGTTGCGGCGAGCCGGCCGGCCTGGCTCAGCCAGAGGCCGATATCGTCCATCTTCACGATAAGCGCGACGGAGCCATAGACCGCGACGGTGATCATCACGGCGACCGTCGCAAGCGTCGCGGCCTCCATCCAGAAGCTCGATGTCGGGATCGCGGCAAGCGCGATGGTCATGATTTCGGCCGACAGGATGAAATCGGTCTTGATCGCGCCTTCGACCTTTTTCTCCTCGAGGCGCATCGGATCTTCGATGTCGTGCGATCCGTCCGGTCCGCCCGAATGATCGTCATGGGGCAGGATCACATGCGCGATCTTCTCGGCCCCTTCGAAGCAGAGATAGGCCCCGCCCAGCATCAGAAGCGGCGGGATCATCCAGGGCGCGAAGGCCGAGAGAGCGAGGCCCGCAGGCAGCAGGAAGACCAGCTTGTTGAAGATCGAGCCCCGCGCGATCTTCCAGATGATCGGCAATTCCCGCGCCGGCTCGAAACCTTGCACGTACTTGGGTGTTACCGCCGCATCGTCGATAACAGCGCCGGCGGCCTTGGAGCCGGCCTTGGCCGCCTGCCCCGCGATATCGTCAACCGAAGCCGCTGCGACCTTGGCGATACCGGCCACGTCGTCGAGAAGCGCAAGCAAACCGCTCATGAAGATCCCCTTGAAACGTTCGGAAAGAGTAAGACGCGCGCCGCTCAGCGCAAGGGCATGCGCGCGAAACGGCCCGGACCGGCGGCAGAGAGCGCGAGGCATCCGCCCGCGATGGCCCAGTTCTTCACGAAGATGGACATCTGCCAGGGATCGTCGGGCTTCAGGTGAAAGAGGCTGGTCGCGATGCAGTAAACCGCGAGCGAGGCCGCGACCGGACGGGTCCAGAGACCGAGGATCAGCGCGAGCGCCGCTGCGCCATTGTAGAGCGTCGCCGGCCAGATCAGCGCGGTCGGCAAAGCGCGCTCTTCGAGAAGCATCATCGCAGCACCGGGATCGGCGATCTTCTGAACGAAGCCTGCAAGGAAAAGCGCCGCGATCAGGCAGCGGCCAATCAGAAGAGCAAGATCGGGCATGTCGTCGGGGCCTTTCAAGTGGCAGCCGGCGCCAGGTTCGGCACGGCTCGCAGCGGTTAGCGCAATCAGTGGCAGATGGCCACAGGTTATCGCTAACATATTCACAATTCTCGATTTTTTCATTGCCCGGCCTGCAGAGCGGTGGCTATAGGACACCAAATTGCGACGAGGAGCGAAAGATGACGGTCACGGTAGGCATCAACGGGTTCGGGCGGATCGGACGCTGCACCCTCGCTCATATCGCGGAGAGCGCCCGGAACGACGTGCAGGTCGTGAAGATCAACGCCACGGGCCCTATCGAGACCTCCGCGCATCTTCTGCGCTACGACAGCGTGCATGGCCGCTTCCCCGGAGAGGTGCGCGTCTCGGGCGATACGATGGATCTCGGTCGCGGACCGATGCAGATGTTCTCGACATACGATCCGGCGGAACTCGACTGGGATGGCTGCGACGTCGTGCTGGAATGCACCGGCCAGTTCAATGACGGCGAGAAGGCCGGCGTTCACATGAGCCGCGGCGCGAAATCGGTGTTGATCTCGGCGCCCGCGAAGAACGTGCAGCGCACCGTGGTCTACGGCGTCAATCACCGCGAGCTGGAGGCCGGCGAGACGATGGTCTCGAACGGGTCCTGCACGACCAATTGCCTCGCTCCGCTCGCCAAGGTTCTCGACGAGGCGATCGGCATCGAGTCGGGCATCATGACCACGATCCATTCCTATACTGGCGATCAGCCAACGCTGGACCGCCGGCACAGTGACCTCTACCGCGCGCGGGCCGCGGCGATGGCGATGATCCCAACGTCAACAGGGGCGGCGAAGGCGCTTGGTGAAGTTCTTCCGAACCTCAAGGGACGCCTCGACGGCTCCGCGATCCGTGTGCCGACACCGAACGTCTCTGCCGTGGATCTGACCTTCGTGGCTAGCCGCGATGTCACCGCCGAGGATGTGAACGAAGTGGTGGCTGAAGCCGCGTCGGGCCGCATGGGCTCCGTCCTCGCCTACGATCCCGAGCCCAAGGTCTCGGTCGATTTCAACCACACGACGCAAAGCTCCATCTTCGCGCCGGACCAGACCAAGGTCACGGGCAAGCGCCTCGTCCGTGTTCTTGCCTGGTACGACAACGAATGGGGCTTCTCTGCGCGTATGGCCGATGTCGCCGCCGCGATGGGGCGTCTGCTGCACTGAGGCCCTGCCCCAGGAAGCTCGCGCGCAACAGGTCCGCCGGCCCCTCCGGCTGCTGGCGTGACAGCGCCGCTGCCCTCTGGCACATAGGAAGCCGAGCATCGCCGCACGGGAGCGCGCCGCCGACATGACCAATACGCTGGCTTTCGTCCTCGGCGGATTTCTGATCGCCGCGATCGCGATCGACATCGTCATGTTCGGCGATACGCACATGATCTTCCTCGGAAAGAAGTTCTTCGAACTGCTCGAATGGGTCGCCTTCTGGCGCTGAATTCCCTCCCGTCTTGACCGCTGCGCCGGGTGCGTCACCTTGACACTCGAGAGAGGCTTTGCTTGTTAGCGGTAACGGCAAGCACCGCTTTGCCTCGGCACCGCAAGAGACACGTTCCGCAAAGGAGATTTCCATGGCAGTCAAAGTCGCGATCAACGGCTTCGGACGGATCGGCCGCAACGTGCTGCGCGCGATCATCGAACAGAACCGCACGGAGATCGAGGTCGTCGCGATCAACGATCTCGGCCCGGTGGAGACCAACGCGCACCTGTTTCAGTACGACAGCGTGCATGGCCGGTTTCCCGGCGAGGTCAAAAGCGGGGATGACTGGATCGATGTGGGGCGTGGCCAGATCAAGGTCACCGCGATCCGCGACCCCAAGGAGCTGCCCTGGTCGGATGTCGACGTCGTGCTTGAATGCACGGGCATCTTCACGAGCCGTGAGAAAGCCGCGCAACACCTCGAGAACGGCGCGAGCCGCGTTCTCGTCTCCGCCCCCTGCTCGGAGGCGCACAAGACCATCGTCTATGGCGTGAACCACGCTTCGCTGACAGCGGACGATCTTGTCGTGTCGAACGCGTCCTGCACGACGAACTGCCTCTCGCCCGTTGCCAAGGTGCTGCACGAGGAGATCGGCATCACGCGCGGTTTCATGACGACGATCCACTCCTATACGGGCGATCAGCCGACGCTCGATACGATGCACAAGGATCTCTACCGGGCCCGCGCCGCGGCGCTCAACATGATCCCGACCTCAACCGGCGCGGCCAAGGCCGTCGGACTCGTCCTGCCGGATCTCAATGGCAAGCTCGACGGTGTGGCGATTCGCGTTCCGACGCCGAACGTCTCGGTCGTGGACCTGACCTTCGAGGCGGCGCGGGACACCAGCGTCGAAGAGATCAACGCGGCCATCACCAAGGCTGCTGGATCCGGCCCGCTCAAGGGCATCCTCGGGGTGACGGACCACAAGCTCGTCAGCCAGGACTTCAACCACGATTCGCATTCGTCGATCTTCGCGACGGACCAGACCAAGGTGATGGACGGCAATTTCGTCCGCGTCTTGAGCTGGTACGACAACGAATGGGGCTTCTCGAGCCGCATGGTCGACACCGCTATCGCGATGGGCAAGCTGATCTGAGACGCGCCGCGTCAAACGCATGAAGGGGCCGGTCCTGCGACAACGCGGGTCCGGTCTTTTTATTTCGGCCGGGTCGCGGCCAAGGCCGCCTCGTAGCCAAAATGCGCCGCCGGCAAAGCATGCGCGGTCACTTTGGGCGGTGCAGCGAAGGGAACCGCCGGCGTTTGAGGCGCGGGCGCGCTGGCCGCTGGCATGCGGGGGCTGCTCGGATTCACCGATTTCTGGGGCAAGGCCGCCGATTGAATGTTCATGAGGGTTCTCCTGGTTGCGTCGGCTTTGGATCATCCGCGCGCAAGGTGAAGAATTCCTCAATTTCACGCTTTTCATGCCATGCACTGCCTGCATGGCGGCTTGAGAATGCCCGAAGTTGTGCTGCGGCGCGGCATGACTAGGTTAGCGCCAACAGCAACGATCAAGCCGAAAGGAGCGCATCATGGCCTTCTTCAACACGCTCAACACCCGTTTTCGCCAGCACGCCGCCTACCGCCGGACGCGCCACGAACTCGAGTCCCTGCCCTTCGACGTCAAGGTCGATCTCGACCTCAATGGTCGCGAGCGCGATGTCGCGAAAGCCGCGATCTACGGCTGAGCCGAGCCGTATTTCTCCAACAGAGCCGCGCGCACATCGGGCGTGACGAATTTCGTGACGTCCCCGCCAAGCCGGGCGATCTCTTTCACGAGTTTGGACGCGATCGCCTGGTGCCGCGCCTCGGCCATCAGGAACACTGTCTCGACGCTCGAATCCAGGGCGCGGTTCATGCCGACCATCTGGAACTCGTACTCGAAATCCGCGACGGCCCTGAGCCCGCGCACGATAAGCTGCGCGCCGACATCACGGGCGCAATCGATCAGCAGGTTCTCGAAGGGATGAACGCAGATTTCGGTGCCCGTCTCTTCGGCCAGTGGCGCACAGGCGCGCTCGATCATGGCGACGCGTTCATCGAGATCGAAAAGCGGTCCCTTCCCGGAATTGATGGCGACCCCGATGACCAGCTTGTCGCAGAGCCGCGCTGCACGCAGAATGATATCGATATGGCCCAGGGTGACGGGGTCGAATGTCCCGGGATAAAGGGCTGTCCGCATCGGCATGTCGCCACCTCGCGCCTGACTTCGTTCCGCGCACGCAACAATATTGCGCCCGGCTTTGCAAGCAGGTCGCGGGGCGGCCCCTTCAGTAGCCCATGATCATGCCTTCGAGCGCATCCTTCTCCATCTCCACTTCCGAAAGGAGCGCCTTGACCGTATCGCCAAGGGTGATGACGCCGACGAGCTTGCCCTCCTCGACGACGGGCATGTGACGGAAGTGACCCGCGGTCATCCGGCCCAGAACGTCGCGCGCGCTGTCCGCTCGGGTGCAGGTCACGAGGTTCGTGGTCATGAAATCCGCGACCTTGCCGCCCATCGAGCCTGCGCCGCTCTTGCCGAGGACGCGCACGATGTCGCGTTCGGACAGGATGCCCTCCGCGCTGGTGCCGTCGCTGGAGACGATGACCGTACCGATGCCGCGCTCGGAGAGGATTTTCGCGGCCTCATCGAGCCGCGCCTCCGGGCTGATCGTCGTGACGCTGTCGTCCGACTTCGATTTCAGGATGTGCATCACCTGCATGAATGGTCCTCCTCAAGACACCCAGCCTATGTCCAAGCGTCGGAGAGCGTGACCGCTTCTGTCAAGCAAGACCTTCCAGCCGCTGCACTTCTTCGCGCATTCCCGACAGAAGCGCGACGGCGAACCGGTTAAGCCGTTCGAGCCTCCGGTCGTCCGCGTGCCGCACCAGGTAGAAGGACCGGACGAGCGATATCTCCTCGGTCAGAAGCCGCACCATGCGGGCGCCGGCTGCCGGCAAGGCGAAGTCGTGCAGGATGCCGATGCCGCTGCCGGAAGCGACCCAGCGGACCTGCACGGACGCCGAGTTGGAGGCAAGCTTCACCCGTTCGACGCCAAGCGCATCGAGATAGTCGAGTTCCTTGTCGAAGATCATGTCGGGAATGTAGCCGACGAGCGGATGCCCGGCGATATCGGCAAGGCTCGAAATGCCCGGACGCGAGCGCAGGTATGGACGCGAGGCGGCAAGATGGAGGCGATAATCGCAGATCTTCTGCACGGTCAGGCGACCCGCGCTTGGCGGCGAAACCGTGATCGCCATGTCCGCCTCGCGTTTCGAGAGGTTCACGACGCGCGGCAGCGCGACGATCTGCACCTCGAGGTCGGGATTGGCCTCGCAGATTCGACCGCAGACCTGCGGCAGCAGGTAATTCGCGCAGCCATCGGGCGCGCCGATCCGAATCTGGCCAGACAGCCCTTCTGTCCGCCCCGCCACGGTCTCGGACGCCGCCTGCATCGCCTGCTCGGCTTCCTCTGCATGCGACATGAGCCGTGTGCCTGCTTCGGTGAGCGCGTAGCCTTGCGGGCTTTTTGCGAAAAGCGGCGTGCCGAAATCCTCCTCGAGACGTGCGATGCGGCGCCCCACCGTGGCCGGGTCCATCCGGAGCTGACGTCCCGCTGCCGAAAGGCTCTCCCCACGCGCCGTCGCGATAAAGATCCGCATGTCATCCCAACTCTTCATTCGGACGCCCCTTCATGCCTGCAAAACCTTTTTGGACATCTGCCCCTGTCAGATGAAATTTTGCAAGGCTAAGGTAGGAGCAGCCAAGTTTCCGGAGAGTGAACAATGACCCAAGAGCTGACGCATTACATCGATGGCGCGCAGGTAAAGGGCGGCTCTGGCCGCTTCGCCGACGTCCTGAACCCCGCGACCGGCGAAGTCACGGGACGCGTGCCGCTGGCCACCAAGGCAGAGCTCGACGACGCCGTCGCCCGCGCCGCCGAAGCGCAGAAGGCCTGGGGCGCGACCAACCCGCAGCGCCGCGCGCGGGTGATGATGAAGTTCGGCCAGCTCATCAACGAGCATATGGACGAGCTGGCCGAGCTCGTCTCCCGCGAACACGGAAAGACCCTGCCCGACGGGCGCGGCGACGTGCAGCGCGGGCTTGAGGTCGTCGAGGTCTGCATGGGCGCGCCCTCGATGCTGAAGGGCGAATTCACCGATGATGGCGGACCGGGCATCGACCTTTATTCCATGCGCCAGCCGCTTGGCGTCGTCGCAGGCATCACGCCGTTCAACTTCCCGGCGATGATCCCGCTCTGGAAGATGGCCCCGGCGCTCGCCTGCGGCAATGCGATGATCCTCAAACCGTCCGAGCGCTGTCCGTCGACCTCGCTGCGCCTCGCGGAACTTCTGAAGGAAGCGGGCCTGCCGGATGGCGTCCTCCAGGTCGTCAACGGCGACAAGGACGTGGTGGACGCGATCCTCGACAACGAGACGGTCCAGGCTGTGGGCTTCGTCGGCTCCACGCCGATCGCGCAGTACATCTATGGCCGCGCGGCCAATAACGGCAAGCGCGCGCAATGCTTCGGCGGCGCGAAGAACCACATGATCATCATGCCCGATGCGGATATCGACAAGGCCGCCGATGCGCTTGTGGGCGCGGGCTTCGGCGCGGCGGGCGAGCGGTGCATGGCGATCTCGGTCGCGGTTCCCGTGGGCGAAGAGACCGCCGAGGCGCTGCGCGAGAAGCTGGTCCCGCGCATCGAGAAGCTGCGCGTCGGCCCCTACACATCCGGCGATGAGGTCGATTACGGCCCGGTCATCACCGCCGCGTCGAAAGAGCGGATTGAGAAGCTGATCGGCTCCGGCGTCGATCAGGGCGCGGAGCTTGTCGTCGACGGACGCGGCTTCCAGCTTCAGGGCTACGAGAACGGCTTCTTCGTCGGCCCGTCCTACTTCGACCATGTCAGCCCCGACATGGAGATCTACAAGGAAGAGATCTTCGGCCCCGTGCTGAGCCAGGTTCGCGCCGGCTCTTACGAAGAGGCGCTGAAGATCACGATGGACAATCCCTACGGCAACGGCACGGCGATCTTCACCGCCGATGGCGACACGGCGCGCGACTTCGCGCATCGCGTCAACGTGGGCATGGTCGGCATCAACTTCCCGATCCCGGTGCCCCTCAGCTACCACACGTTCGGCGGCTGGAAGAAATCGGCCTTCGGCGATCTCAACCAATACGGTCCCGACGCCTTCCGCTTCTACACCAAGACCAAGACCGTCACGGCGCGCTGGTTCTCGGGCATCAAGGAAGGCGGCGAGTTCAACTTCAAGGCCATGGACTGATCTTGTGCGTGGGGGCGGCACCTGGCGCGCCGCCCCCTCCTTTGGATTGGTGAAAATACCGCGGGGAGCGCGAGGGGCCGGCCCCTCGCTCCTCCGGCACCCACGCGCTATCTCTTGCGGCATGGGCACGCCTCTGCCACAGTAATTGAATAGGCGTTCATTTCCCGGAGGGAGGACCGGCATGGACTTCGCGCTCACCGAAGAGCAATCGGCGATCTTCGACATGGCCAAAGGCTTCGGCACAGACCGGATCGCCCCAAATGCCGCGCAATGGGAAAAGGACGGCACGATCCCGCGGGATCTTTGGCCGGAGGTCGGAGAGCTTGGCTTCGGCGGCATCTACGTCTCCGAAGAGGCGGGCGGCGCAGGGCTCTCGCGGCTCGACGGCACGCTGATCTTCGAGGCGCTGAGCCAGTCCTGCGCTTCCGTCGCAGCGTTCCTGTCGATCCACAACATGTGCTGCGCGATGATCGACAAGTTCGGCTCGGACGAGATGAAGGACCGCGTTCTCCCCGGCGCCCTGCCCATGCAGACGATCCTGTCCTATTGCCTGACCGAACCCGGATCGGGCTCGGACGCTGCCGCACTCAAGACCAAGGCCGATCGCACGAATGAAGGCTTCTCGCTCACGGGTACCAAGGCCTTCATCTCGGGTGGCGGCTATTCGGACGCTTACATCGTCATGGCGCGCACCGGCGATGGCGGCCCGCGCGGCATCTCCGCGATCCTCGTCGAGGATGGAACCGAGGGGCTGAGCTTCGGCGGGCTCGAGGACAAGATGGGCTGGCGCTCTCAGCCGACGCGGCAAGTGCAGATGGACGAGTGCCGCGTGCCAGCGGCGAATCTTCTGGGCGAAGAGGGCCACGGATTCAAATATGCGATGGCCGGGCTCGACGGCGGGCGGCTCAATATCGCGGCCTGCTCACTCGGTGCCGCGCAGGCGGCGCTCAATGCGACGCTCGCCTATATGGGCGAGCGCAAGGCGTTCGGACAAAGCATCGACCAGTTCCAGGCGCTTCAGTTCCGCATCGCGGATATGGAGATCGAGCTTGAGGCGGCGCGGACCTTCCTGCGTCAGGCCGCATGGGCGCTCGATGAAGGCCAGGCCGATGCGACCAAGCGCTGCGCGATGGCGAAGAAATTCGTCACCGAAGCGGGCAGCCGCATCGCCGATCAATGCCTGCAACTACATGGCGGCTACGGCTATCTTGCCGATTACGGGATCGAGAAGATCGTGCGCGACCTTCGGGTCCACCAGATCCTGGAAGGCACGAACGAGATCATGCGCCTCATCGTCGCGCGCAAGATGCTCGAGGCGCGGGCATGAGCGATATCCATATCCGCAAGGAAGGCCGCGCAGGCCGGATCACTCTGACCCGCCCGCAAGCGCTGAACGCGCTGAGCCACGCGATGTGCCTCGAAATCGAGCGCGCGCTTCTCGAGTGGCTCTCGGACGACGACGTCGCGCTCGTCCTGATCGACGCGGAGGGTGAGAAAGCCTTCTGCGCGGGCGGCGACATCGCCGCCATGTATCACGAGGGCCGCGCCGGTGAATACGAGGGCGCGCAGAAGTTCTGGCGTGACGAATACCGCCTGAACGCGATGCTCGCCGAATATCCCAAGCCGATCGTCTCGCTGGCGCAAGGCTTCGTGATGGGCGGCGGCGTCGGGCTTTCGGCGCATGTCTCGCACCGCGTCGTCGGAGAGACGACGCAGATCGCCATGCCCGAATGCGGTATTGGCCTTGTCCCTGATGTCGGCGGCTCGCTTCTCCTCGCGCAGGCGCCGGGCCGGCTTGGCGAATATCTCGGGCTCACGGGCGCACGTATGAAGGCGGGCGATGCGATCTATTGCGGGTTCGCGGATCACTTCGTGCCTGAGGCGAACTGGGACGCGCTCTCCGCACAACTCATCGCGACAGGCGACGCCGAGGCGGTCAAGAGCGCTGCCCAGCCTGCCCCGGACAGCCCGCTTGCCGCTGCTCAAGTCGACATCGACACGCTCTTTGCCGGCGAGAGCCTGGCTGAGATTCTGCGCCTCGTGCGCGAGAGTGATAGCGAGATTGCAGTGAGCGCAGGCAAAGTGTTGATGCGCGGTGCGCCGCTCTCCCTGGCGGTTACGCTGGAGCTTGTGCGAACCCAGAGGCAAGGCGCGGCCGATATTCGCCGCGCGCTGGGTCTCGAATACCGCGCGACGCATCGCTCGCTTGAATTCGGCGACTTTCTCGAAGGTGCGCGCGCGCAGGTCATCGACAAGGATCGCACGCCGCTCTGGCAGCATGCGCCGGGCAACGTTCCGGCCGAAGCGGTGACGCGGATGCTGCAACCGGTTCCGGGCATTGCCCTCGACTTCCACGACCTGACCCGCAAGGAGGAGACATCGTCATGAAGATCGGTTTCATCGGCCTGGGCAATATGGGCGCGCCCATGGCACAGAACCTGGCCCGCGGCGGCCATTCCGTGACGGGCTACGACACGGCGACGATCTCGCTGCAGGGCGTGGGCTCTGCCAGTAGCGCGACAGAAGCCGTAGACGGTGCCGAGGTCGTCGTCACCATGCTGCCCAACGGCGACATCCTCCGCCGCGTCGCTGCCGAAATCATCCCCGCGATGCAGAAAGGCGCGGTCTTCCTCGACTGCTCGACCGTCGATGTGGACAGCGCCCGCGCAGTGGCGGAGATGGCGCGCGACGCCGGACTTTTGCCGCTCGACGCGCCGGTATCGGGCGGGGTTGGCGGCGCCCAAGGCGGCACGCTGACCTTCATGGTCGGCGGCGACGAGGACGGGTTCGAGAAGGCCAAGCCCCTTTTCGACATCATGGGTCAGAAGGCGGTCCATTGCGGTGCGTCCGGCAACGGCCAGGCGGCAAAGATCTGCAACAACATGATCCTAGGGATCACCATGATCGGTACGTGCGAGGCCTTCGCTCTGGCCGACAAGCTCGGGCTCGACCGTCAGGCGATGTTCGACGTGGTCTCGACCTCGTCCGGTTCCAGCTGGTCGATGAACACCTATTGCCCCGCCCCCGGTGTCGGCCCCAAATCCCCCGCGGACAATGACTACAAGCCCGGCTTCGCGGCCGATCTCATGCTGAAGGATCTGCGCCTCTCCCAGGCCGCGGCAGAGACAGCGGATGCGGACACCCCGCTCGGCGCTGCCGCGATGGCGCTCTACGCGGCATTCGTGGAGGAGGAAGACGGCGCCGGGCGCGATTTCTCCGCCATGCTGCCTCGCTTTTCCGGACGCGGCCGCGGAAGCTGACCCCGCGTCATCACGAAAGCTTTTCTTCCCTGACACATTGGTGCTTCATACGCTCGACGGAATGCCTCGTTCAGTTCAGGAGTTTCCGATGAAGACCTTTGTAGTTGCCGCAGCCATTGCCGCCCTCGCGGTTCCGGCCGTCGCCCAGGAGTTCGACGGCCAGTTGAAAGCCCGCCAGGGCCAGTTCCGAATTCTCGCGATCAATCTTGGCATTCTCGGCGACATGGCCAAGGGAGAGACCGAATACGACGCGGAAGCGGCTCAAGCCTCGGCCGACTCGATTCACGCGGTCTCGATGATCAACCAGGGACCGCTCTGGCCCGAAGGCTCCAGCGAAGCCGACCTCGACGGCACCCGCGCCAAGGTCGAAATCTGGGAGAACTTCGACGATTTCGCCTCGAAATGGAGTGATCTCGCCGCGCCAGCGACGAACCTGCAGGAAGTCGCGGCAACGGGGCAAGAGGCACTCGGACCCGCGCTTGGCCAGCTCGGCAATGCCTGCTCGGCTTGCCACGATGAATATCGCGCCTCGGCGAACTGATCTCGGACATGCTCCGCAAAGCTCTTGCTCCGCTCGCGATCCTTCTTCTGATCGCGGGCGGAGCGCTCTGGCTCACACAGCCCGCCACGGTCGATGCTGCCGAGTACGACGATCTGACCGGTGATCCCGAGCGGGGCGAAACCGTATTCATCGCCGCCGGCTGCGCGTCGTGCCACTATGCGCCGGGCGCAGAAGACGAGGCGCGCCTGATCCTCTCGGGCGGTCAGTCCTTCGAGACCGAGTTCGGGACCTTCCGCGCGCCCAACATCTCGCCCTCACCGGAAGCTGGCATCGGTGACTGGACCCTGACGGAGTTCGCAAGCGCTGTAACGCTCGGCACCGCGCCAGACGGGAGCCATTACTATCCCGCTTTTCCATACACGGCCTATACGCGACTGGCCCCGCAGGACGTGGCCGATCTTTGGACGCACATGCAGACGCTACCCGCCAGCGACGCCGCGTCGGAGCCCCACGATCTGAGGTTTCCCTACTCGATCCGCGCCAGCCTCGGTGGCTGGAAAGCGCTCTACCTCAACGATGACTGGGTGATGCAAGACCCGGAGGACGAGACGCTCGAACGCGGACGTGAACTCGTCGAAGCGCTGGCCCATTGCGGTGAATGCCACACGCCGCGGGATGCGCTGGGCGGTCTCGATACGTCACGCTGGCTCTCCGGTGCGCCCAATCCGTCGGGCGACGGACAGATCCCCGGCATCTCACCTTCGGAGCTCGACTGGTCGGAAACCGATATCGCCTATTATCTCGAGACCGGGTTCACTCCAGATTACGACAGCGTCGGCGGACACATGGTGCCCGTGGTGAACAATTTTGCTCAACTGCCGGAAAGCGATCGTCAGGCCGTAGCGGCCTATCTCAAGGCGCTGCCTGCAAACTGACCTTGTCTCTTCGCGTTGGCCCGAATTCCTGAAAGAACGCGCGAGGGGCGACAAGCCCCTCGCTTTTGGCCTCAAGCGCGCGCCAGGCTCTTCTCGCGCGCGTCACGCAGCCGCGCGAAATCCTCGCCCGCATGGTAGGACGACCGGGTGAGCGGCGTCGCAGAGACCATCAGGAAACCCTTGCCCCAGGCCGC
The DNA here is from genome assembly GCF_009363575.1 of Roseivivax sp. THAF30. Classification (NCBI taxonomy): domain Bacteria; kingdom Pseudomonadati; phylum Pseudomonadota; class Alphaproteobacteria; order Rhodobacterales; family Roseobacteraceae; genus Roseivivax; species Roseivivax sp. THAF30. Next base: position 2,002,641 of record NZ_CP045389.1, read on the forward strand.
CTTCTCGTAGCTTTTGAACTCATCGGGCGTCACGAAGCGGTCGACCGCATGGTGCTTCGGCGTCGGCTGGAGATACTGGCCAATCGTGAGGAAATCGATATTGGCCGAGCGCATGTCGTCCATGACCTGGTGGACCTCCGCGCGGCCCTCGCCGAGTCCGACCATGATGCCAGACTTGGTAAAGATCGACGGGTCGATCTCCTTTACCCGCTGCAGGAGCCGCAGCGAATGGAAGTAGCGCGCGCCGGGACGGACCGAGGGATAAAGCGCCGGCACCGTCTCGAGATTGTGGTTGAAGACATCGGGTTTCGCCGCAACCACCGTTTCCAGCGCTTCGGGACCGCATTTCAGGAAGTCGGGCGTGAGTATCTCGATCGTCGTGTCCGGCGCGCGGTGACGCAGCGCACGGATCGTCTGGGCGAAATGTTCCGCGCCGCCATCGTCGAGATCGTCACGGTCGACGGAGGTAATGACCACGTGATTTAGACCGAGCTTCTGCACCGCGTCGGCGACGCGGCCCGGCTCGAACACGTCGAGCGCATCGGGGCGGCCCGTCGCGACGTTGCAGAAGGTGCATCCGCGCGTGCACACCTCGCCCATGATCATCATGGTCGCGTGCCCCGCCGACCAGCACTCGCCTACATTCGGGCAGCCGGCTTCTTCGCAGACGGTGGTCAGGTTGTTGTCGCGCATGATCCGGCGGGTCTCCGCGTAGCCTTGCCCACCGGGCGCGCGGACGCGGATCCAGTCGGGTTTCTTCGGCTGCGGATTGTCTGGCCGATGAGCCTTCTCGGGGTGACGCTCGCCAGGAATTTTCAGATCGCGCATCGGGGATGCCCCACAATTTCTTAAAGATTTGAGGGCAAACTATGCCTTGGCGGGCCGTTTTGCCAGTACCCCGTGCCACATAGCGGCCATGCGGCGCACCAGTTGCGTAACAAGTTCGGCCCGCAGCCCGTCAGCCGATGATCTTTGCATCCCGCCCCTCGCCCGTTGAGTAAAAGCTGTGGAGCCGTGCCAGTGCAATTCGCAGGACGACCTTGCCCGACCGCGCCGACCAACCGAGATGTTTCTCGATCGTTTCGATCCCTTCCAGCAGGCAGCAGCACCTGAGCGCCGCATCGCCGAGCCCCGGACCGAGGTAATGCAACGACGAGACGAGCCGTCGCCGGGCTGCCGCATGCCCTGCCCGACCGAGCTCCGGCGCTGCGGTCTCTTCGTCCTCTTCCAGAACTCGGAGCGCCGCGCGTGGCGAAAGCCCCGACAGTTCAAAATCCTCACGCATCCATATGCCTGCGCGCACCTGGTCCGGCGACAGGAAAAAGCTGCCATCCGGCATCCGCCGCCGGGCCAAAAGCGTGAGCGGACTTTCCGAGGAGGAAAAGCGGCGGCGTTGCCCGGATGCATCGGCGACGAAGGGCGAGGCGGCGGTCGACGCGAACCGCTCCCGCGCCGAGCCGGCGGCCTGCGCCAGAACCTGCCGTCCGGTGCTGGTGATCCGATAACGCGACACGCGCCCCGGCGCATTGCAGGAAATCCAGTTTCGCAGCGCCATCGCCTCGGCCATCACCGCATCGACAATCGCCGTGCGCGCACTGCCCCCGTCCGGCGTCTCCCGGACGACAACCGCCTTCTCCATGTCCTCTGCGACCGCGAGCACAGCGCCGGTCTCACCAAGTCGAGAAAGGATCTCGATCATGCGCTCTTCGGAGGTCGGGCCTGACCTGTCGGTCGCGCTCTTCGTTTCGAGATCCGGCATGGCCCCGAGACGGCGCAGCGCGGCATCGACCAGAGGATCGTCCCGTCGCGTCTCGACGCCCCGGACCTGGCGCAGGACCGTCGATGGATGCACGCCCGCCCTGCGCGCCAGCGCCCGAAGCGAAATGCCGCCCTCGGTATGGTCCAGATAATGCAGGGCGGCCTGTGGCACCCCTCCCGGAAAGCGGTAATTGGAGTCCGTCGCACTTGCACCCATATCGTGTTCCCCGATCTGCTGAGCTCGACGGCTGGCGATGCAACCCGTGCGAGCATGTTAACGAAACGTTAACATTGTAGTCACCGGACTGATTTTTGTTTCTTATTTGTAAACAATCGGAAACGGATCGCGCGGTACTCCATGCCTCAGCGCAACACCCGCTAGGGTTGTGTATGTACGCGAGATTTAATGAAGCGCGGACGAATCACCGCGTCCGTCGAAAGCTCGGACGAGAAAGCGCCGCGCGGGATCTCGGTCCCGCGCGGCGCTCTCATATCGATGTTGGCTCGATCACGGGCGTGAATGCGCCCGAAGGTAGGTTACCTCAGGAAAAGGCGTCGGACATCTCGCTCTTGCGCTTGCACACGAACTCATTGATCGCCTCGGACACAGCAACATCCATCGCAGGCGGCACGTAGCTGTCGAGTTTCCGGCGGACTTTCTCCGATGCGAGCGTCGCACTGTCACGCGCGCCCTCTTCATACCATGTCTCGAACGGCTTGTAGTCGAGCACTTCAGAGCGCCAGAACGACGTCTTGAAGTTCCGCTGGGTATGTCCGCAGCCGAGATAATGCCCACCCGGCCCAACTTCGCGGATCGCGTCCATCGCCTGGTGCTCGGCGTCGATGGACACTCCGCGCGCAAGCTGATGCAGCGCCCCGAGCTGATCCGCGTCGAGCACGAATTTCTCGTAAGAAGACACCAGCCCGCCTTCGAGCCAGCCGCAGGAATGCAGCATGAAGTTCACGCCGGACAGAAGGCCCATATTGAGCGAGTTCGCCGTCTCGTAGGCCGCCTGCGCGTCGGGCAGTTTCGAGCCGCAGAACGAGCCGGCCGAGCGGTAGGGCAACCCGAGACGCCGCGCGAGCTGCCCCGCGCCATAGGTGATTTGCGACGCTTCCGGTGTACCGAAGGTCGGTGCACCCGAGTTCATGTCGATCGAGGTCACGAAGGCCCCGAAGATCACCGGCGCGCCTTTGCGGACGAGCTGGGAATAGGCAACGCCCGCCAGAACCTCGGCCAGCACCTGCGTCAGCGTGCCGGCAACCGAAACCGGAGCCATCGCACCGCCCACGATGAACGGCGAGATGATCGCCGCTTGATTGTTGGCCGCGTAGACCTCCAGAGCGCCCATCATCACGTCGTCGAAGGTGAGCGGCGAGTTGATGTTGATGAGCGAGGTCATCACCGTGTTCTGATCGACAAAATCCGCACCGAAGAGTAGCTTGCACATCTCGACCGAGTCGACAGCGCGCGACGGATCGGTGACCGACCCCATGAACGGCTTGTCGGTCAGCGTCATATGCGCCTGGAGCATGTCGAGGTGACGCTTATTCACCGGGATGTCGGTCGGCTCGCAAACCGTGCCGCCCGAATGGTGCAGCCATTTGGACATATGGCCGAGCTTCACGAAATTGCGAAAGTCGTCCATTGTCGCGTAGCGGCGCCCCTTTTCCATGTCATGCACGAAGGGCGGGCCGTAGACCGGGGCCAGAACGAGGTTCTTCCCGCCGATTTCAACGCTCTTGTCGGGATTGCGTGCATGCTGGGTGAATTGCGACGGCGCGGTCTTGATGAGTTCGCGCGCAAGGCCGCGTGGAATGCGAACGCGCTCGCCCTGCACGTCCGCACCGGCGTCGCGCCAGCGCTGGAGGGCGGCCTCGTTGTTCACGAAGTTGACGCCGATTTCCTCGAGAACCGTCTCGGCATTGGTCTCGATAATGTCGAGCGCCTCGGCGTTCAGGATCTCGAGATTGGGGATGTTGCGTTCGATGAAGCGCGCCGTCTCGATGCTCACGGTCGATCGCTCCGCGCGCCGCGCGGCACCACCGCCTCCGGTCCGTCCACGCCTGCGGGTCGCTGCTTCGCTCATATCCCTTTTCTCCGATCTGATGCCGGTGCGGCCCTCGGGCCGCGTTCCTCGTGTTCTGGCTCACTACCGCAGCCAGCCCCCTGCGCCCTGTCCCGTTTCCGCCGCTACACACCCGAAAGCGACATGTTCGGAGCTGAATGCGCAGCTTCGGCCAGGCTCTCGGCCCTTGCGGAGACATGAGACGCGGCTTAATCGGTCCAAATGGAAGAACATGCCCGCCACCACGAGCGCCTGCTCATCATAGATTTCGGCAGCCAGGTTACGCAGCTTATCGCGCGTCGCCTGCGCGAGCTGAGCGTTTACTGTGAAATCCACCCATATCAGAACGTCACGGACGCTTTCCTCGACGAGTTTTCGCCGAAAGCGGTGATCTTTTCGGGCGGCCCGGATTCGGTGACGCGCGAAGGCTCGCCGCGCCCGCCGCGCAAGGTCTACGATCTCGGCGTGCCGATCCTCGGCATCTGCTACGGACAGCAGGTTATGATGCAGGATCTCGGCGGACGTGTCGTCGGCGGCGAAGGCACCTCGGAATTCGGTCGCGCCTGGGTCGAGCCCGCGCCGGACCGCATCGACCTGCTCAAGGGCTGGTTCATGGACGGTGCGGGCCGCGAGCAAGTCTGGATGAGCCACGGCGATCATGTCGCCGAGCTGGCCCCGGGGTTCGCCGTCTACGGCACCTCGCCCGGCGCGCCATTCGCGATCACCGCCGACCTCGAACGCCGGTTCTACGCGGTGCAGTTCCACCCAGAGGTGCACCACACCCCCAATGGCAAAACGCTCTACGCGAACTTCGTACGTGACGCCGGGTTTGCGGGCGACTGGACGATGGGTGCCTATCGCGAGGAAGCGGTTCAGAAGATTCGCGACCAGGTCGGCGACCGCAAGGTGATCTGCGCGCTTTCGGGCGGCGTCGACAGCTCCGTCGCCGCGGCCCTCCTGCACGAGGCCATCGGCGACCAGCTCACCTGCGTCTTCGTAGATCACGGCCTCCTGCGTCTCAACGAGGCCGAGGAAGTCGTCGGCATGTTCCGCGACCACATGAACCTCCAGGTGATCCACGCGCAGGAGCAGGATCTCTTCCTCGGAGAACTCGAGGGCGTCTCCGACCCCGAGCAGAAGCGCAAGATCATCGGGCGTCTCTTCATCGACGTCTTCCAGAAGCACGCCAACGACATCGAGGGCGCCGAGTTCCTGGCCCAGGGCACGCTCTACCCCGATGTGATCGAGAGCGTGAGTTTCTCGGGCGGCCCCTCGGTCACGATCAAATCGCACCACAATGTCGGCGGTTTGCCCGAAAAAATGGGTCTGAAACTGGTCGAGCCGCTGCGCGAGCTCTTCAAGGACGAGGTACGTGCCCTTGGCCGCGAGCTCGGCTTGCCCGACAGCTTCATCGGCCGTCATCCCTTCCCCGGCCCCGGTCTCGCGATCCGCTGCCCCGGCGAGATCACCGCCGACAAGCTCGAGATCCTGCGCAAGGCTGATGCGGTCTATATCGACCAGATCCGCAAGCACGCGCTCTACGACGAGATCTGGCAAGCCTTCGTCGCGATCCTGCCTGTCCGCACGGTGGGCGTCATGGGCGACGGGCGAACCTACGATTATGCCTGCGCGCTCCGCGCCGTGACGAGCGTCGACGGCATGACGGCGGATTATTATCCGTTCAGTCACGACTTCCTGGGCGAGACCGCCACGCGCATCATCAACGAGGTCAAGGGTATCAACCGGGTCACCTACGATGTGACCTCGAAACCGCCCGGAACCATCGAGTGGGAGTGAGGCCGCCATGCCGAACTCCCCGTTGCGCCAACTGAAAGAGACCGATTTCCTTGCCAAGGGATCGGAGCGTCACGTATTTGCGCTCGACGACAGCGGCCGGGTTCTGGTGAAGGTCATGCGGTCGAAATACCTGCGGAAAATCCGCATGGTCGACGACCGGTCCTTCTTCGGATGGCTCAAGATCCGCCGCGCCTACGCGCTGTTTCGCCGGGAACAGAAAGCGTTGAGTGACGTGATGCTGCGCGCCGCGATCCGAGAGGATATGCCGCCGGTTCTGTCCTTTCGGGGATATATCCTGACCGAGAAAGGCCTGGGTCAGGTCGTCGAGACGATCCGGGACGCCGAGGGCAAAGTCGCGCCCAGTCTTTACGGACAGCTTCAGGCGGGCCCCTTGTTCCCTGCGCAGATCGACGCTCTCAACGAGTTTGCCGCGCGTATCTACGATTGGCACGTCGTTGCTCACGATCTCGGGCCAAAAAACATTGTCTGGAATGCCGAGGACGGACGCTACGTCCTCGTCGACGGCTTCGGCGACCGCTCGATCATTCCGCTCAAGACGTGGAACCGGCGGTTGAACAATCGCCGGCTCGACCGGGCGTTTCGGGAAATGGCGGAGACCTCCGGGCTGGACTGGGATCGCGCCGAACGGAGGTTCCGGCATGGCTGAGAATGCGCCCGCCGCACCCATGATGAACGACACCCTCCGCGCCACGCTCTGGATGACGGGCGCGATCGCCTCGTTCATCTCGATGGCGATTGCCGGACGGGAAGTCAGCTTCGAACTCGACACGTTCGAAATCATGCTCTTCCGGTCGCTGATCGGGATCGGCATCGTCTTGGCGCTGTCGTCGCTGACCGGGCGCCGCCGCGAGATCCGCGCGCAACGGATGGGGCTGCATCTTATCCGCAATATCAGTCACTTCACGGGCCAAAACCTGTGGTTCTATGCGATCACGGTGATCCCGCTCGCCCAGGTCTTCGCGCTGGAATTCACCTCGCCGATCTGGGTGATGTTGCTCTCGCCGCTTGTGCTCGGAGAGAAGTTGACGAAAACCCGCGGCATCGCGGCTCTGGCGGGTTTCCTCGGCGTCCTGATCGTCACGCGTCCCTCTCCAGAAACCTTCGATTGGGGGCTTGTGGCCGCGGCGGGCGCGGCAGCCGGATTCGCAGGCTCCGCTGTTTTCACGCGTCGCCTGACGCGCACCGAGAGTATCGTGTCGATCCTTTTCTGGCTGACGGTCATGCAGGCAGCCCTTGGCGTTCTCTGCGCCGGTTTCGATGGTGACATCGCCCTACCCTCTGCGGAAAGCTGGCCCTGGGTGGCGCTGATCGCGATGGCGGGCCTCGTTGCGCATTACTGCCTGACGACCGCGCTGAGCCTCGCCCCGGCCACCGTCGTCATGCCGATCGACTTCACGCGCCTGCCGCTCATCGCGCTGGTGGGCTGGCTTCTTTACTCCGAAGTCCTCGATCCGTTCGTGCTCGCGGGTGCCGCCGTGATCTTCGCGGCGAATTACTACAACATCTGGTCCGAGACCCGCCGAAAGCCCGTTCCCGCCCTGTGACAGAATAGTGACGTTACGGCGCTCTGCGTCAGCCTGACGCGGGGTCAGATTTGCCGCGATTCCCTCCCGGGTTGTAGCGTGAGCACAGGAGGAGTCTCCGAAGGGATGAGGAACACCATGAAATATGCACTTTTGAGCGCGTCCGCGCTGGCCATTTCGGCAGCGTCGGCACATGCCGCGGGGCTCGACCGCTCGGGTCAGTCGATCGCACCGATTTTTGCAACTGACAACACGGCCAGCCTGAGCTTCGGCTACGTGATGCCGAGCCTGACGGGTGAAGATATCGGTGGCCCCGGCGATTATGATGACAGCGTCGGCGAGAACTATTCGGTAATCGGTTTGAGCTATACCAATGCGGTGAACTCGGCCTTCAACTACTCGGTCATTCTCGATCAGCCTTACGGCGTCGATATCGATTACGGCGCTGATCCGACTGCGTCGAACCTCGGCGGGACCGCCGCCGATCTCGACAGCAACGCGGTCACGTTTGTCGGTCGGTATCGGTTTAACGAGAACTTCAGTGTGTTCGCAGGTATCAAGGCGCAGCGGGTTGAGGCTGACGTCGATCTGAACGGTATTGCTTATCGAAATGCGCTTTCAGTGGCGGCGGTTGCTGAAGGTGCCGGCGTTTCGTCTGAAACGCTCGGCGCAGCGCTCCAGGGCGACCCGGCATCGGTGGCAGAGCTCGGTGGTCTCACAACGGTGCAAGCGCTCGGGGCGCAAGTTAGCACCCAGTCCGCCAACTTCGCGATCAATGACGGCTACAAATTCCGCATGGATCAGGACACGCAGCCCGGCTACCTGATCGGTGCCGCCTATGAACGTCCGGATATCGCCCTGCGTATTGCCGGCACATATCATTTCGAAATCGAGCATGAGGCTGATATTACCGAAGAGGTTTTCGGCGCAAGCTTCGACAGCGATATTGACTATGTCACGCCGGCATCATTCAATTTGGAGTTCCAAACCGGTATCGCACCGGGCACGCTTCTCCTCGGAAGCTATCGTTGGACTCAGTTTTCCGAAGTTGACTTGGTTCCAGAAGAACTCGGCCGCGACCTCGTGAACCTCGAAGATGGTCACCGCTACACGCTCGGCCTTGGCCGCGCCTTCTCCGAAGAGCTCTCGGGCTCGGCGACGATCATCTATGAGCCGAAGGGCGACGATCTCGTCTCGCCGCTCGGGCCGACGAACGGTCTTTGGGGGCTCTCCGTCGGTGGACGCTACACCAACGGCAACATGAACATCTCCGGCGGTCTGAACTACTCCTGGGTCGGCGATGCGGACGCGGAAGTGGGCGGCAACGCTGTTGCGAGCTTCGAAGACAACCACGCCGTCGGCATCGGCCTGCGCGCAGAAGTGACCTTCTAAGCGCGGCTCGCTTGAGAGACTTGACGCCCGGCCAGACACGGCCGGGCGTTTTTCTTTGCGCAGGTTTCGGATCGCGGCAGCCTCGCACCGCGCCTAGACATGCCTCATGACACCGCAGACCGACATATCCGCGCGCGCCTGGGCCGAGCTTCTTCTTCTCGCGCTGATCTGGGGCGGCTCGTTCCTTGCGATCCGCACCGCGCTCGACGAAATCGGGCCGCTGACCTCGGTCTTCTTCCGTGTGAGCCTTGCCGCGCTTGCGCTCTGGGTCTGGATCTGGGCGCGCGGGCTGGCGCTGCCGCGCGGCGCAGCGCTCTGGCGGGCGGGGCTGGTCATGGGGCTGCTCAACAACGTGCTGCCTTTCTCGCTCATGGCCTGGGGGCAACTCCATATCCCCACCGGGCTGACCTCGATCCTGAATGCCACGACCGCCGTCTGGGGGGCGCTGATCGCGGCGCTGGTCTTTGCCGACGAACGCCTGACACCGCGCAAGATCGCTGGCGTGAGCCTCGGCTTTGCGGGCGTTATCCTGGCCATCGGCCCTGATGTGCTCGACGGGATCTCCGTCGCCGATCTTGGCCAGATCGCCGTGGTAGCGGGCACGCTGTCTTACGCGCTTGCCAGTGTCTGGGGACGTCGGCACCTGAGCGGCGTGTCGCCCGAGGTGGCCGCGGCGCTGATGCTCACGGGGGCGAGCGCGGTCATGACACCGCTGATGCTCTCGACCGAAGGCGTGCCGCAGCTCGCGATGGCCCCGAGAACCATCGTGTCGGTGCTGTATTACGCGCTCGTCGCGACGGCCTTTGCGTACTTGCTCTATTACCGCATCCTGAAAATGGCCGGTGCCTCCAACCTGATGCTCGTCACGCTGCTGATCCCGCCGGTTGCCATCACGCTCGGCGCCTGGGTGCGCGACGAACGGCTGGAGCCGACCGCCTTCTCTGGCTTCGCGCTTCTTGGCCTGGGGCTCCTGGTGCTCGACGGTCGCGCAGCGCGGTGGCTGCGAGCACGCCATGCGGGAAAGATTTGACGCCTCACGCGCCGCTCTTTACCCATCGCCGAACGATGAGCACGACACGAGGCACCGCGAAATGGCGCTACTCTACGAGACTGCGGATGATTGGCGCGGAGCGGCCGAAAAGCACGTCCTCCTTTTCGCGATGTCCGGGCTCGGCAAGACGCATGTCGCCAACATCCTGCGCGGCGAAGGCGACTGGTTTCATTACTCGATCGATTACCGCATCGGCACCCGCTACATGGGCGAATACATCGCCGACAATGCCAAGCGCGAGGCGATGAAGAACCCGTTCCTGAAAGAACTTCTGCTCTCGGATTCGATCTATATCGGCTCCAACATCACCTTCGACAATCTCGCGCCCGTCTCCACCTATCTCGGCAAGCCTGGCGATCCGGCGCTCGGGGGCATGGATATCGACACCTACCGCCTCCGGCAGGAGCAGTTCCGCCGCGCAGAGATGCAAGCGCTGCTCGATACCGGCTATTTCATCGATCGGGCGCGGGATCTGTATGGGTATCCGCATTTCGTCTGCGATACCGGCGGGTCGATCTGCGAGTGGGTCGATCCGGCCGATCCCAGGGATCCGATCCTGTCGGAGCTTTCCAAACGCTGTCTGATCGTTTGGATCGAAGGCTCTGATGCCCATACTGAAGAGCTCATCCGCCGTTTCGACCGCGCGCCGAAGCCGATGGCCTATCAGCCGGAGTTTCTTGAACGGGCCTGGTCCGATTACCTGATGCAGATGCAGGTTGCATCCGACAAGGTCGATCCGGACGCCTTCATTCGCTGGACCTACGCGCAGGCCCTGGCTCATCGGCAGCCGCTCTATGCCGAGATGGCACGAAACTGGGGCGTGACGGTCCGGGCGGAAGACATGGCCGAGGTGCGCTCGGAGGCGGGGTTTGTCGACGTCATCGCCCGCGCTCTTGAGGATCGGGCGAAAGGCGCTTAACTCCGGTCTCTCCACAGACCCCGAGGTTCCCATGCCCATCAAGCTGCCCCGCACCCTGCCCGCCTATGACGTTCTCGGCCGCGAGGGTGTCATGGTCATGGGCGAGGATGCAGCGGACCAGCAGGACATCCGGCCTTTGCGGATCGGGCTTCTGAACCTCATGCCCAAGAAGATCCAGACGGAGACGCAATTCGCCCGCCTGATCGGTGCGACGCCGCTTCAGATCGAGCTGTCACTCATCCGCATGACGAGCCACGAGACGCGCAACACCGCCGCCGATCACATGGAAAGCTTCTACCGGCCCTTCGAAGAGGTCGCCGCAACGGACGAGAAATTTGACGGGCTCATCATCACCGGCGCACCGATCGAGCATCTCGATTACGGCGACGTCACCTATTGGGAGGAGCTCACCCGCGTCTTCGACTGGACGCAGACCAACGTGCACGCGACGATGGGTGTCTGCTGGGGCGGGATGGCGATGATCAATCATTTCCACGGCGTGCCGAAGCACATGCTCGAGGCCAAGGCCTTCGGCTGTATCCGCCATTCCAACAAGGCCCCGGCTTCGCCCTATCTGCGCGGTTTCTCGGACGATATGGTGATGCCTGTCTCACGCTGGACCGAAATCCGCCGCGAGGATATCGCGGCCGCCGGTCTCGATATTCTGATCGACAGTGAGGAGACCGGCCCCTGCCTGGTGGAAGACCTGGAGCATCACGCGCTCTATATCTTCAATCATCTCGAATACGATTCCGGCACGCTCAAGGAGGAGTACGACCGCGACGTGAGCCAGGGCAAAGCGATCAATGTCCCGGCGAATTACTATCCGGGCGACGATCCGACCAGGACGCCGCAAAACCGCTGGCGCAGTCACGCGCATCTTCTTTATGGAAACTGGATTTCCGAGATTTACCTGACCACTCCATACGACATGTCCGAGATCGGCAGCTCCGTCACCGACCTGAGAAAGTAGGCGTAACCCATTGTCTTTGTTTTCCAAGTTCCTCACCGGGGCCGCGCTGATGACGCTCGCGGCCTGCGCCGCGGTCGGCACAACGGCATCCTCGCGCAACGACGAGACAACCGAGACATGGCCGCCCATCGGAGAGTTCGTCACGCTTGAGAATGGCCGCCGCGTTCACGCCTTCCAGACAGGTTCCGGCCCGGATCTCGTGCTGATCCACGGTGCGAGCGGCAATGTGCGGGACTTTACCTTCTCATTCGCCGACCGCGTGAAGGATCGCTACCGCGTCACCGTCTTCGACCGCCCCGGTCTCGGCTATACGGACCGCGCCAATGCGCGCGTCGAGGGGGCGTTCAACAGCGATGCAGAAACGCCCTACGAACAGGCGCTGATGCTCAAGCAAGCGGCCGAGAAACTGGGTGTTGAGCGGCCCATCGTGCTCGGTCATTCCTATGGCGGCGCGGTGGCGATGGCCTGGGGTCTCGAATACGAGCCCGCCGCGCTGGTGGTCGTCTCCGGCGCGACGATCCCCTGGTCGGGCGGGCTTGGCGCGCAATACAGGCTTCTCGGATCGTCGCTCGGCGGCGCGATCATCGCGCCGATCGCCACCGCCTTCGCGACGCGGAGCCGCATCGACACTGTCACCGAGGCGATTTTCGAGCCGCAGCCCGTGCCCGAGGGGTATCTCGACTATGTGGGGCCAGGCCTTACGCTGAAACAGACCGCGATCCGCGCCAATGCGCGTCAGGTCAATAACCTGCACGAACAGGTCAGCGAGATGGCCCCCCGCTACGAGACGGTCACCGTGCCGGTTGAGATCGTGCATGGTGCTGCCGATGAGGTGGTGCCGCCCCAGGTTCATGCGGAGCCGCTGCACAACCTCCTTCCAAACAGTAATCTCACGCTTCTCGAGGGGATCGGACACATGCCGCATCACTGGGCCCCCGAAGCGGTGGAAGCGGCCATCGACCGCGTAGCGGCGCGCGCAGGTCTGCGCTAGACGTTTGCGTTAAACCTTTTCACATTCCATAGTCGCCAGACCCGAGCGACTTGCGGAGGCCACACATGTCCACACCCTTCGACGGTGCGATCAGCGCGTTTCACGAACAGGACGCGCCCGATGATCTGCGCCGCGCCCTCGATGGAGCCAAGAAGGACGACATGCTCGATCCCTCTTATCCCTATGACGAGCGGATGGATAAGGACGCGTACGAGGAGGCGCTCGAGGCACTGCAGATCGAGCTTGTGAAAATGCAGGCCTGGGTCAAGGCGACCGGCCAGCGCATCGCCATCGTCTTCGAAGGACGGGATGCTGCCGGAAAAGGCGGCACGATCAAGCGCTTCCGCGAGAACCTTAATCCGCGTGGCGCGCGTATCGTGGCGCTGTCCAAGCCATCCGATACCGAGGCGAGCCAGTGGTACTTCCAGCGCTACGTAGAGCACCTGCCCGCCGCCGGAGAGATCGTGTTCTTCGACCGCTCCTGGTATAACCGCGGCGTCGTGGAGCATGTCTTCGGGTTCTGCACGCCCGAGGAGCGCGAGCTTTTCTTCCGGCAAGTCCCCGATTTCGAACGGATGCTCGTCAATGACGGGATTCGTCTTACCAAGCTTTGGCTCAATGTCGGACGCGGCGAACAGCTCCGCCGCTTTCTCGAACGTGAGAATGATCCGCTAAAACACTGGAAACTCTCCTGGATCGATGTCGAAGGGCTGAAAAAATGGGACGCCTACAGCGACGCGATCCGCGAAACGCTGGAGCGCACGGACACGCCTCACGCGCCTTGGACGGTGATCCGCACAGACGACAAGCGCCGTGCGCGGATCAACGCGATCCGGCACGTTCTGTCGGGCCTCGACTACGATCAGAAGGACGAAAAGGCCCTTGGCGTCGTCGATGCCAAGATCTGCGGTGGGCGTGACATCTGGAATGACTAAGCGCGGCTATCATCATGGCAATCTCAAACAGGCGCTTGTCGAAGCGGCACTCGGGCTCATCGAGGAGCGCGGACCGACCGGCTTCACCCTCAGCGAGGCGGCAAAGCGCGCGGGTGTCACGCCAGCCGCGGTGTACCGCCATTTCGATGGGCGCGAGGCGCTGATCGCGGAAGCGGCCCGGCAAGGCTACGAGATCTTCGTGGACGTGATGGAATACGCCTACAATTCCCGCCAACCCTCGGCGCTGGCCGCTTTCGAAGCCACCGGCGAGGCGTATCTCGCTTTCGCGCGGCGCTATCCAGGCCACTACATCGCGATGTTCGAATCCGGCGTCTCCGTGAACCAGTCTCCCGCGCTCGCGCAGGTTGCCAATCGCGCCTGGGGCGTGCTCGAACGCGCCGCTGCGGATCTTTCGCAGCACATTCCTGCAGACAGGCGTCCTCCGGCCCAGATGTTCTCGGCGCATATCTGGGCCATGTGCCACGGGGTGGTGGAGCTGTTCGCGCGAAACTCTCCGGGCAACAAGTCGCCGTTTCCCGCGGACCAGCTTCTGGAAACCGGGATCGGGGTTTATCTGCGCGGCCTCGGGCTCATTCCGCCCGACAATTGATGCGAAACATGAGCCGCATACGCCAAGATATTATTATCCAATAATATCTTGGCTCACCCCTTGTTCTTTCCCAGGTGCTTCTTGAGTGCGCCAGCGTTCTTCACCTTGCGCCCTTTATAGGGGTTCCGGTCACCCTGACCGCGCATGACAAGTCGAATGGGTGTGCCCGGCATGTCAAAGTCGATGCGTAACCCGTTGACGAGATAGCGTGAATAGCTGTCCGGGATCTTGTCCGGGTGAGAGCACATCACCACGAAATGCGGCGGGCGCGTCTTCGCTTGCGTCATGTAGCGCAGCTTGATCCTGCGGCCCTGCGGTGCCGGGGGCGGATGCGCCTCGACCATCGCACCGAGCCAGCGGTTCAGCCGCGCCGTGGAGATACGCCGGTTCCAGACGTCATGCGCCTTCATCACCGCTGCATGCAGCCGGTCGAGCCCGCGCCCCGTCTTGGCCGACACCGTGACGAGCGGCGCGCCGCGCAGCTGTGGCAGAAGCCGTTCGAAGGCTTCCTTCATCGCGGCGAGCTTCTCGTTCTTTTCGTCCTCGAGATCCCACTTGTTGACCGCGACAACGACCGCGCGGCCTTCTCGCTCGGCGAGGTCCGCAATCCGAAGATCCTGCTGCTCGAACGGGATCGCGGCATCGAGAACGACGATCACGACCTCGGCGAACTTTACCGCGCGCAGACCATCCGAGACCGAGAGCTTCTCGAGCTTGTCCTGCACCTTGGCCTTCTTGCGCATCCCCGCCGTATCGAAGATCCGCGTCGGCGTGCCCTGCCAGTCGAGCTGCAGAGAGATGGCATCGCGGGTGATCCCCGCTTCGGGGCCGGTCAGAAGGCGGTCCTCGCCCAAGAGCTTGTTGATAAGGGTCGACTTGCCCGCATTGGGCCGGCCTACCACCGCGACCTGCAACGGCTTTTCATCCGTCGGGACCGGCACGGCTTCGTCGGCCTCTTCGGAGACCGGCAGGCTCACCTCCGGCTCGGCGGCCTCTGCGGCGCTCAGCGCGGTCTCGAAACGCTCAGAGATCGGCAGGAGCGCGGAATAGAGATCCGGCATCCCCTCCCCGTGCTCGCTTGAAATCGCCAGCGGCTCGCCAAGACCGAGGTTCCAGGCCTCGAGCACACCCGCCTCGGCGGCGCGCCCTTCGGCCTTGTTCGCCACGAGAATGACCTGATCCGCACGTTTACGCAGGATGTCCGCGAAGATCTCGTCGACGGGCGTGATGCCGGTGCGCGCATCGATCATGAAGAGGCACACATCGGCATCCTCGACCGCGCGTTCGGTCAGCCGCCGCATCCGGCCTTCGAGCGAGTCGTCGGTCGCATCTTCAAGCCCCGCAGTATCGACCGCGATGAAGTTGATGTCACCCAGCCGCGCTTCGCCTTCGCGCAGATCGCGCGTCACACCGGGCTGGTCGTCCACCAGCGCAAGGCGCTTGCCCACAAGCCGGTTGAACAGCGTGGATTTGCCCACATTGGGGCGGCCAACGATGGCGAGTTTGAAGGACATGGGCGGGCAGCCTCGAAAAGGTCGCGTCAGGAGATGCGCGACCTAATCCATTTCAGCGCGCGGGGAAAGGGGTCAGCGGAAGGCGTGCAGCGTACCCTTGCGCGAGACGACATACATCGTGCCGCCCGCCACGATAGGCCGCGTGGTGGCACCGCCGGGGATTTCGGTCGATCCCGCAAGCGCGCCGTCCGACGGCCGGAAGTACCGGATCAGACCGTCCGATGAGGCAACGGCGAGATGACCACCGACGAGGATCGGTCCGTGATTGGCGTAAGACTTGTCGCGCCGGCTCATGGGGCGTCGGGTCGGCACCCAACCCGGCAGATCGACTGCCCAGACCCGTTCGCCGGTCGCCGCATCCACGCGGACAAGCTCGTTGAGATCCGAGACGAAGTAGACGGAGTCCCCGGCTGCCCAAGGCATGTCCAGAGCGCCTTCCTGGATGGTCCAGCGACGCTCGCCCGAGAAGAGATCGAAGGCCGCGAACCGCCCCGAATGGCTGCCGGCATAGACCGTGTCGCCCGCAATCAGCGGATCGCCCGAGATATCGTCGACCGAGGAGATCGCCCGCCCGGTGCGCCGTCCGGCCAGATCGGCGGACCAAAGCGACAGACCGCCCTGCTGGAAGGTCGATTGCATCGTGCCCGACCCGAAGGAGAAGACGACGCGATCCCCGCCGAGCGCCGGGGCCGGTGCGCCGGCAACGTTGTTGATGTCGCCCGAAAGACCTTCGAATTCCCAGCGGACGCGGCCATCATCCGCCTCGATCGCCCAGGCGTTGTTGTCGCCCGAGGTGACGTAGACAAGCCCGTTCGACACAGTCGGCGCGCCCGTCGCGGTCGCGTTCAGGTCCTGCTCCCAGATCTGTCCACCCGAGCCCGCATCGAGCGCAGTCAGGGTGCCAAAGCCCGTGGAGACGTAAAGGACGCCGTTTGCAACGGCGAGACCGCCGCCCTGCGCCTGGCTTTCCCGGTCGCGTGGCGGCACCAGGGAGCGGGACCAGACCGTCGCTCCGTTATTTGCCGTCGCCATCACGGTGAAATCGGAGGACATCGTGTAGATGCGCGCACCATCCGTGACCGGATCGACGTTGAGCCGCACCTTCCGGCCGTCGCCTGCGCCGATATTATTCGACCAGACCGGCGAGAGCGGCAGGGAGAGCTGTGCATGCGTGGTGCGGAACGCAGGCGATACGGCGCTTTGCGACCAGGCGGCATTCACTTGTGCGGCAGGCAGGCTCGCGGCCCGGCTCGAATTGGCCGGTGGCTCGTAACGGTAAGGATCCGCAGCGCCCGTCGTCAGCACCTCGCGCAAGCCCAGGCGTTCGCCGGGAAGGATCGCTTCCCGCTCGGTGCAGGCCGCAAGGAATGTCAGGCCCGCAAGCCCCGCAAGTATCGTCGTTTTCCGCACGCCTCAGCCCTCGTTCGTCGTCTTGTTCGTTCCCGCGAGACGGGATCCTAGCCGGTGCCGAGCTCGCCCCCGAGCGCAACAATCAACTGAGACGCCCGCTGGCGCAAGCCCTGCGTCACCTCGGAATCGGTGAGGATCGCGTTCAACCGCTCGAGCGCCGCCTCGCGGTTACCCGTCTCGATCTCGATCAGCGCCAATTGCTCGGCAGCCAGAAGGCGCAAGGGATTGCCCCCCTGGGCCAAGGCCTCGAAGCCTTGGCGGCGCTCGGCCGCATCCATTGTCGCGGCGCCTTCGGTCAGGGCCTTGAAGCTCGCGATATTGCGGTAGATCTCGGCGGCATCGCTGTTGGTCGCGACCGCCTCGAGGGCCTCGATGGCGGCTTCGGTCTGGCCTGCCTCGGCGCTTTGCCCGGCCTCGATCATGTTGAGCATCGCCTCTGCGCCGGCATTCGGCGCCTCGATCTCTGCCAGTGCTGCCGCTCGCTCTTCGGCATTCTCTGTCTCGAGCGCCCGCAGGATCGACGAGCCGAAGGCCTGCGCCTGCGCCTGCCTTTGCGCGCCCGACCATTCGCGCCAAGCCGCGCCGCCGACGATCAGCACAACGACAAGGATCGCGATCCAGCCATAACGGCGCATGTAGGAGTAGAGCCGTTCGCGCCGGACCTCTTCGGTCACTTCATCGATGAAGCTGTCGTTATTGCTCACGGCCTGCGGCCTCCCTGCTCTCTGTGGCATTTGCGGTGCGTGCATACACGCCGCGCCCGAACCTCACAAGCACGCCGTCCGGGCGTGGTTTTCTTGCGACAAATGAGAGCAATCGCGGTCCTTTTCGCCTCACGCACGCGTGAAAACAGACCCGGATCTTGAAGCAAGGTTGCGGCGCCACTAATCTAAACTCATCAGTTCAGCGTATTTGCGCAAGAGCGACTTTGATGATTTACGCCCGATAGGGCCGCTGCCACTTTCAGGACGACGATACTCATGCGACTTCTTCCCATCCTGACCGCGCTGGTGGTCGCTGCCATTCTTTACGGCGTGGTCATCGAACGCGACCGGCTTTTGGAATTCGCGCGGCAGGCCGCACCGGGTGCCGAAGAGGCACCCACCGCCGGCGCCGTGGACACAGAAGAGGCGGCGACAGAAGTTGACGTGCCGGCCAATGAGGCACCCGATGGCGCGATCAAGGTTATGGCGCGCACCAGCCAGGCGCAGGAAATCGACGCGCAGGTGCTCGTCCGCGGTGAGACCGAAGCCGCGCGCATGGTCGACGTGATGTCCGAGACGACGGGCCGTGTCGTTTCGGAACCCTTGCGGAAGGGGGCTTTCGTCGAAGAGGGCGAAGTGCTTTGCCGTCTCGATCCAGGCACGCGCGAAGTCAGTCTTGCCGAAGCCGAAGCGGCGCTTGCCGACGCCAGGGCGCGCGTCCCCGAGGCCGAATCCCGCATTCCCGAAGCCGAGGCGCGCGTCGCCGAAGCCGAAGCGGCACTCAACGAGGCCAATATCAACGCCAACGCGGCGAACAGGCTGTCCGAGAGCGGCTTCGCATCGGAGACCCGCGTGGCCTCGACCACGGCAGGCGTCCGGTCGGCCGAAGCGGCCCTATCGAGCGCCCGCGCCGGGCTCGAGGCGGCCCGCTCCGGTCTTGAAAGCAGCAAGGCCTCCATCGAAAGCGCCGAGGCCGCGGTGGCCCGCGCCGAGGACGAGCTTGAGAAAACCACGATAAAGGCCCCCTTCGCGGGGCTGCTGGAAAGCGACACCGCGGAGCTTGGCGCGCTCATGCAATCGGGCGGTATGGGAGGCGCACCCTGCGCCACGATCCTGCAGCTCGACCCGATCAAGCTCGTCGGCTTCGTGCCCGAGACCGAAGTCGGACGGATAGAGGTCGGCGCCCGCGCCGGTGCCCGGCTCACCGAGGGCGGCGATATCGAGGGGCGCGTGACCTTCGTCTCGCGCTCCGCCGATCCGCTGACCCGCACGTTCCGTGTCGAGGTGACCGCGCCCAATGAAGGGCTCGGCATTTCCGCCGGACAGACCGCCGAGATCGTGATCGAGGCCGAGGGCGAGCTCGCGCATCTGTTGCCGCAATCGGCGATGACGCTGAACGATGACGGCCAGATCGGCGTGCGTACCGTCTCGGAGGAGGACACGGCCCTCTTCATGCCGGTCGAGATCCTACGCGACACCGCGCGCGGCATCTATGTGGGCGGCCTGCCCGAGACGGTGGACGTGATCCTCCTCGGCCAGGAATACGTGACCGACGGCGTCGCCGTCGCGCCCTCCTACGAGGAGATCATCCAGTGACCGGCATCGTCGACTGGGCCGCGTCCCGAGCGCGGATGGTCCTGGCCTTCATCGCGCTGTCGCTGATCGCCGGGGCCTTCGCCTACGTCACCCTGCCGAAAGAAGGCGAGCCCGATATCGAGATTCCGGCTCTCTTCGTGTCGGTGCCCTTCCCCGGCATCTCGGCGGAGGACAGCGAGACGCTGCTCGTCAAGCCGATGGAGACGGAGCTTGTCGATCTGGACGGGCTCGACCGGATGTCCTCGACCGCCGCCGAAGGCTATGCGGGCGTCGCGCTCGAATTCGAGTTCGGCTGGGACAAGACGAAGATCATGGCCGATGTCCGCGATGCGATGTCGAACGCCGAAGCCCAGTTCCCGAGCGGCGCGGAGCAATATTCGATCAACGAGATCAATTTCTCCGAATTTCCCATCGTCATCGTCAACCTGACAGGCCAGGTGCCAGAGCGCACCATCGTGCAGGTCGCGCGCGATCTGCAGGATCGGCTCGAAGGGCTCGACCCGATCCTAGAGGCGGCCATCGCCGGGGACCGCGACGAGATGCTGGAAGTCGTGATCGATCCGCTCCGGCTCGAAAGCTACAACGTCACCGCGAGCGATCTCATCAACGCGGTCCAGAACAACAACCAGCTTATCGCCGCAGGCGAGGTCGAGACCGAGAACGGCGCGTTCTCCGTCAAGATCCCGTCGAGCTTCTCCGATGCCCGGGATGTCTACGATCTGCCGGTCAAGACGAATGGCGACCGGGTCGTGACGCTCGGCGATATCGCGCGGATCAACCTGACCTTCGAGGACCGCACCTCGACTGCCCGGTTCGACGGCGAGAATTCGGTGGCTCTGCAAGTCGTCAAACGCAAGGGTTTCAACATCATCGACACGGTGGACGAGGTAGAGGCGACCATTGCCGAGGCCCGCGCCAACTGGCCTGCCGAACTCAGCGCGTCCGTCGATATGGGCATCTCGAACGACCAGTCGCGGCAGGTCGCCTCGATGGTCAGCCAGCTCGAGGGCTCGGTCCTGACCGCGATCGCGCTGGTGATGATCGTGGTTCTCGCGGCGCTCGGCACGCGGCCCGCCTTCCTTGTCGGTTTCGCGATCCCGACTTCGTTCCTGCTTTGCTTCGTGCTCCTCGCGATCATGGGCGTCGCGGTCTCCAACATCGTCATGTTCGGACTGATCCTCGCCGTCGGGATGCTGGTCGATGGCGCGATCGTGGTCGTCGAATATGCCGACAAGCGCATCTCGGAAGGCTCCGGTCCAATGAGCGCCTATGTCGAGGCGGCCAAGCGCATGTTCTGGCCCGTCGTCTCCTCTACCGCGACCACGCTCTGCGCCTTCCTGCCCATGCTGTTCTGGCCCGGCGTGCCGGGCGAGTTCATGGGCATGCTGCCGGTCACGCTGATCTTCGTTCTGTCGGCGAGCCTCGTTGTCGCGCTCGTTTACCTGCCGGTCATGGGCGGCGTGACGGGCCGCTTCTCGCGGACGCTGAACAATGCCACCGAAGCCCTGCGCCGCACCCTGCCCTGGATCGTGCGCGCGCTTCTCGTCCCGGTCGTTCTGTTCGGCCTGTTCGTCGGCGCAATGATGGTGCTGAACCCCGCCTACCTGTTTCCGCCGGTGGCAGAGGGCTGGGCGGGCCGGATGCCGGGCGTCGTGCTGTTCCTTATCTTCTCGGTTCTCGCCTCGATCGTGATGGACGCCGCCGCGATCCGCCGTCAGGAAAAGCGGATTCGCGCGGGCTATCGCCGCTCGCCCTTTGGCTGGTTCATCACCGCGATCGTCGCGAACCCGGTCGGCCCCATTGTCTCCATCGTCGCGGTCGGAGCCTTCGTCGTGACGACCTTCAGCTATTTCGGCGAGAACAATAACGGCGTCGAGTTCTTCGTGGAAAGCGAGCCGGAGCAGGCGCTCCTCTATGTGCGGGCGCGCGGCAATCTCAGCCTCGCGGAGAAGGATGCCCTCGTGGCCCGCGCCGAGGAAATCGTGATGGCGCATCCCGGCACGCGCAACGCCTTCGCATTCGCGGGCGATGGCGGGCTCTCGTCCAACACGGGCGGAGCGGAAGCGCCGAAAGACACGATCGGCCAGGTCCAGTTCGAAACGATTCCCTGGGAAGACCGCAAGGACGACCCGGCGCTCGACGGCGACCGCGTGATCGAGGAACTCTCCGAACAGCTCGCCGCGATCCCCGGCATTCAGACCGAGGTGATGAACCTCGCGATGGGCCCGGCCTCGGCAAAGCCGGTGCATCTCCGGATCAAGGGCGACGACTGGTCCGCACTCCTCGATGCCACGACCCGTGCCCGCGAGGAATTCGACCGCACGCCGGGCTTGACCCTCATCGAGGACAGCCGCCCCCTGCCCGGCATCGACTGGCAGATCGATGTCGACGTTGAAAAGGCCGGCCGCTACGGCGCGGATGTCGCGACCGTCGGCGCAATGGTGCAGCTCGTGACGCGCGGACTTCTGCTCGACACGATGCGCGTGGACAGCTCCGACGAGGAAATCGACATCCGTGTGCGCCTGCCCGAGGAGAACCGCGTCCTTTCCACGCTCGACACGCTCAAGGTCCGCACGGCGGACGGGCTCGTGCCGCTGTCGAATTTCATCACCCGCGAGCCCGTCGCCAAGCTCGCCGAAATCAGCCGCGTCGATCAGAAGCGCTATTTCGATGTGAAGGCGGATGTCGCGCCGAACCTCTTCAAGGCGGTCACAACCGGGGACGACCCGGAAACGCTGGCGACCCTGAGGGGGCTTGAGGAAGGCAGCCCAGATGGCGGCACGCGTATTACCGGAGCGAACGGCGCCGACTTCGAGATTGTCGCGCTTGGCGACGGAGTGGAAGCCTCGGAGGTCGAGAGCGGGCTGCAAGGCGCATCGCTGACGCTGGTGCCGATCACGCCAAACGAACGCATCGCTGCCCTTACCGAGTGGCTCGAGGCGAATCCGCTCGGTCAGGGGCTCGACTGGGAATGGACCGGCGACCAGGAGGACCAGGCGGAGAGCCAGGCCTTCCTCGGCCAGGCCTTCCTTGCCGCCCTCGGGCTGATGTTCATCATCCTGCTGGCTCAGTTCAATTCCTTCTATAACGCAGTGCTCGTGCTCCTGGCGGTCGTTCTGTCGACCACTGGCGTCCTGATCGGGATGCTGGTGATGGACCAGACCTTCTCGATCATCATGACCGGCACCGGGATCGTCGCACTCGCCGGGATCGTGGTGAACAACAACATCGTTCTGATCGACACCTACCAGGAATACGAGCGGTACATGCCGCGCATCCAGGCGATCATCCGCACCGCGGAAGACCGCATCCGCCCGGTGCTGCTCACCACGATCACCACGATGGCGGGCCTTGCGCCGATGATGTTCGGGCTCAGTCTCGACTTTTTTGCGGGCGGCTATTCCATCGACAGCCCGACCGCGCTGTGGTGGAAGCAGCTCGCCACGGCTGTCGTCTTCGGGCTTGGCATTGCGACCTTCCTGACGTTGCTCTTCACGCCCTCGATGCTGGCGCTCCGGGTATGGGTCACGACCTATGCGCGCTGGATCGCTCGGCTTCTCGCACGGCTGTCGATGGGGCGGTCGAGCCAGGCGGCGCGGGACTGGGCGCTCAACCGCGAGGCGCGGCGCGTCAAGTCGCCGACGATCCTCTGGGAAGAGGCCCCGGACCAGGTTGGCGACGCCCCCCGCGATCTGCCGCTGCGCGCCGCCGAGTAGAGCCGCTGGCCCTCTCCGTCCCGGCGCGGTAGGAGGGCCGACGAGCGACAATCAGGAGAGAGAATGCCACCCGACACGCCCGGCGCACACAGCCGCGACGCGGCCGATATCGCCCGCGAGGAGCGCCGCTCCGGCCTCCGCACGATCCGCAAGGCCGCGCCGCATCTCTGGCCCGACGACAAGCCCTGGGTGAAGCGCCGCGTCGTGATCGCCCTGTCCCTGCTTGTCGTCGCCAAGATCATCGCCGTCATCACGCCCTTCTTCTACAAGGCGGCCGTGGACGCGCTCTCGGGCGACACGCCGACGCCGGAATGGGCGCTCGGTGCTGGCGCCGTGGCACTGACGGTGGCCTATGGCATGTCGCGCCTGATGAATACGGGCTTCCAGCAACTCCGCGACGCGGTCTTCGCCAAGGTCGGCCAGAACGCGCTCCGAAAGCTGGCGCTCGACACGTTTCGCCACATCCACGCGCTGTCGCTCCGCTATCATCTCACGCGGCGCACGGGCGGACTTAGCCGGATCATCGAGCGGGGCGTGAAGGGCGTCGACTTCCTCCTGCGCTTTCTCGTCTTCTCTATCGGGCCGCTCATTCTCGAGCTGACGCTGGTCGGGCTCGTGCTGCTGTTCCTTTTCGATGTCTGGTACCTTGTCGTCGTCGCCGCAACGATCGGCGGCTATGTCTGGTTCACCTTCAAGGTCACCGAATGGCGCGTGAAGCTGCGCCGGCGAATGAACGATCAGGACACCGACGCCAACCAGAAGGCCATCGACTCGCTCCTGAACTACGAGACGGTGAAGTATTTCGGTGCCGAGGACCGCGAGGCACGCCGCTATGACAGCGCGATGGAAGGCTATGAGCGCGCGGCGGTGAAGACCGCGACCTCGCTCGCCTTCCTCAATTTCGGCCAGGCGCTCATCATCACCACCGGTCTTGTCCTGGTCATGGTCATGGCCGCGCGCGGCGTGGCGGCGGGCACGATGACCGTAGGCGATTTCGTCATGGTCAACGCCTACATGATCCAGATCATCACGCCGCTCAATTTCCTCGGCACGGTCTACCGGGAGATTCGTCAGGCGCTCGTCGATATGGGCGAGATGTTCGACCTGCTCGAGCAACCGGCGGATGTGAAGGAAAAGCCGGACGCCGCGCCGCTCGAGATCTCGGGCGGACGCGTCTCGTTCGACGATGTACGCTTCTCCTACGATGCCGATCGCGACATCCTCAAGCGCGTTTCCATCGAGATCGGTCCCGGCGAGAGCGTGGCACTCGTCGGCCCGTCCGGGTCCGGCAAGTCCACAATCGGACGGCTTCTCTTCCGCTTCTACGACGTCACCGGCGGTGCGATCCGAATCGACGGGCAGGACATCCGCGATGTGACACTTGAGAGCCTTCATTCGGCCATCGGCGTCGTGCCGCAGGACACCGTGCTCTTCAACGACACGATCCGATACAACATCGCTTATGGCCGCGAGAATGCGAGCCAGGCCGAGATCGAAGAGGCCGCCCGCGCCGCGCAGATCCATGACTTCGTGCTGTCCCTGCCCGACGGCTACGAGACCCAGGTCGGAGAACGCGGCCTGAAACTGTCGGGCGGCGAAAAGCAGCGCGTCGGCATCGCCCGGACACTGCTGAAGAACCCCGCGATCCTACTTCTGGACGAGGCGACATCGGCGCTCGACACCGATACCGAGGCCGGTATTCAGGATGCACTCGCGCGTGCCGGTGAAGGCCGCACCGTGCTGACCATCGCGCACCGGCTCTCGACCATCGCCGATGCGGACCGGATTGTCGTTCTGCAGGAAGGGCGCGTGATCGAGGAAGGCACCCATGCCGCCCTTCTGGAGCGCGCGGGCCGCTACGCGCAGCTCTGGGCCCGCCAGCAGGCCGAGGATGACGCCGCCTGATGGCACGGAACGACTATCCCGAAACACCGGACGGGCGGTATTTCGTCGCCAAGGCGCGACTTTGGCGAAAGACGGACCCGTCGCTGTCCGACAGCGCGCGCCGCGCGACCGTCAAACGGCTCATGCAGGCACGCCGCGCCGTGGGCCAAGCCGACACCGAGGCCGAGGAGAGAGCTGCACGCGACGCGGTGGACACGGCAAAGCGCGAACTTGGTGAACGCGGACCGGTTTGGTGGAACGATGGCGCACCGGATGAGGGCGGCAAACACCCGAAGAACTCGTCCTACGCCGATTGCTGGGGCGGGCTATCGCCCGAAGAGCGCCAGAAGGGGGAATAACGGCCTCTTTGGAAGCTGCCGCGCACAGCTATCTGCGCGCGGCGCTTCGTCGGGTCAAAGCGCGGTCCAGCCGCCGTCGATCGAGATCGTCGTGCCGGTGATCTGCGCGGCCTCCGCCGAGCACAGGAACACCGCCGTGCCGCCGATCTGCTCCACCGTCGCGAATTCCTTGGAGGGCTGGCGTTCGAGAATGACCTTCTCGATCACCTCCTCCTCGCTCATGTCGTACTTCTTGGCCGTATCGGGGATCTGGGCCTCGACGAGCGGGGTCTTCACGTAACCCGGACAGATCGCGTTAACGGTGATGTCCTCTTTTGCGGTCTCGAGCGCGACGGTCTTGGTCATGCCGACAACGCCATGCTTCGCCGTCACGTAGGCCGACTTGTAGGGTGATGCGGTCAGCCCGTGCGCCGAGGCGATGTTCACGACGCGGCCCCAGCCGGCCTTGCGCATCATCGGCAGCGCGGCGGCGGTGCAATGGAACGCCGACGACATGTTGATCGCGATGATGGCGTCCCACTTGTCGGCCGGAAACTCGTCAATCGGTGCGACATGCTGGATGCCGGCATTGTTCACGAGGATGTCGCAGGCGCCTGCCTCCTCGATGAGCTTGCGGCATTCCTCGCCTTTCGACATGTCCGCCTTGATGTAGCGCGCGGTGACGTTGTGCGCCTTGGCGATCTCGTCGGCCAGCGCGTGATCCTCGTCAGTGTCGGTGAAGGAATTGAGAATGACATTCGCCCCGGCCCCCGCGAGCGCCCGCGCGACGCCGAGGCCGATGCCCGAATTGGATCCAGTGATGATGGCGGTCTTGCCAGAAAGGCTCATGGCGAAATGCTCCCGGTATCGTGACGGCCCGCGCTTCGGCGCGGACATGCTGCAACTGCAAAACTATCGCGCGCGAGAAGCCGGGGTTCCAGATCGCAGAGAGGCTCAAGATAAAAAAAACGCCGGCACAAGGCCGGCGTTCAGTTATTGAGGCAGGTTTCATACAGGCAAGAAACCTATCGAGCAGTGCCCCTTTGATAAGCGAGATTACCCCGACTGCCAAGCTAAAAGTTTGATAACCCCTGAATCCCCCGTTACTTTTGACGCCAACAGAACAAGGGCAGACAGGGATTGTCCCCGATATGGGCACGCATTTTTTCCGAAGAATTACCGCCATCTCCAGCATGATCGGCGCGATCGGGCTTGGCACTGCCACGCTGGCCGAGCCGCAGCATGGCATCGCTATGTATGGTGAACCGGCACTTCCACCGGATTTTGTGGCCCTGCCCTACACCAACCCGGACGCCCCGAAAGGCGGCCGTATCGTGACCGCTGAGGTCGGCAGCTTCGACAGCCTCAACCCCCATATTCTCAAAGGCTCCAGCCCATGGGCGCTGCGCTTTACGGCCTATGAGAGCCTCATGGGCCGCAATTGGGACGAGCCCTTCACGCTTTACGGGCTTCTCGCCGAATCAATCGAGGTGCCGGAGGACCGCTCCTGGGTCGAGTTCACCCTGCGCGAGGAGGCGGAGTTCTCCGATGGCACTCCGGTGACGATCGAGGATGTGATGTGGTCCTACGAGACCCTCGGCACCGAGGGCCATCCGCGCTACCGCGGAGGCTGGGACAAGGTCGCGAGCATGGAACAGACCGGGCCCCGCTCCGTCCGCTTCGACTTCAATGTCGAGGATCGCGAATTGCCGCTGATCCTCGGTCTGCGTCCGATCCTGAAGAAGGCGCAATGGGAAGACGAGGACTTCACCGAATCGGGCCTCGACACAATCCCGATCGGCACAGCGCCCTACGTGGTCGAGGATTTCGAGGCCGGCCGCTACGTCTCGCTCCGTCGAAATCCGGATTATTGGGGCCGCGATCTGCCCTTCATGCAGGGCCAGGCGAACCTCGACGAGATCCGGATGGAGTTCTTCGGCGATGCCCAGGCGATGTTTGAGGCGCTGAAGGGCGGCATCATCAACTCTCACCGCGAGACGAATGCCGACAAGTGGGAGACACAATACGATTTCCCCGCAGTTGAGCGCGGCGATATCGTGAAGTCCGTGATCCCGCACCAGCGCCCCTCGGGCATGATCGGCTTCGTGATGAACACCCGCCGCGACGCCTTTGCGGATTGGCGGGTGCGCGATGCCATGATTCACGCCTTCAACTTCGAGTTCATCAACGACGCAATGACCGGCGGCCAACAGGAGCGGATCACCTCCTACTTCTCCAATTCCGTCCTCGGAATGCAGCCGGGCCCCGCCTCGGGTCGCGTCGCCGAATATCTCGAGCCTTACAAGGACGAGCTTCTGCCCGGCGCGATGGAAGGCTACGAGCTGCCCGCCGGCGACGGCTCGGCGCGGAACCGCGGCAACGTGCGCCGCGCCATCTCGCTTCTGGAAGAGGCCGGCTACACGATCGAAGACGGTGTCATGACCGCCCCGGACGGTGAGCCTTTCACCTTCGAGATCCTGCTCGCCCAAGGCAGTCAGGAAAACCAGGCGATCATCGACCTGTACACGCAGGCGCTGGAGCGGCTGGGCATCGCGGCGCAGGTCACGGTGATCGACCCTGCCCAGCATACCGAGCGGATCAACAATTTCGACTTCGACATGGCCTATTACCAGCGCGGTCTGTCGCTCTCGCCCGGCAACGAGCAGAAGCTCTATTTCGGCGCGGAGGCCGCCGACCAGCCTGGCTCGCGCAACCTCATGGGCGTGAAAAGCACGGCAGTGGACGGGCTCATCGACGCTATGCTGAACGCCGGCAGCACCGAGGATTTCACCGCCGCGACCCGTGCGCTCGACCGGGTTCTGACCTCCGGCCGCTACGTGATCCCGGTCTACCAGTGGAACGTGAGCCGTATCGCCCATGCCAAGGAACTGACCTATCCCGAGACGATCCCGATCTACGGCGACTGGTTCACCTGGCAGACAGACGTCTGGTGGTGGGAAGAGGCGGAGTGAAGCGGCACGGGCCATCCCTCATTGGGTTGGCCTGAATGCCCGGGCGCTTACAGGGCGACACTGCCCCCAAGCGGCTCAGCGGCCCTTTCCGGGGTCTCACACCAGCGACGTTACCCAAAGGATCGTGGCATCGTCCTCGCTGACCGAGACGACATTGTGCCCCATCGTCGCGTCGTAATAGGCGCTGTCGCCGCGACGCATCTCGATGGGTTCGTAGAACTCGGTATAAAGCCGAACGACGCCCGTGAGCACGTAGAGGAATTCCTCTCCGTCGTGGCGCACCCAGCCGTCAAATTCCTCCATTCGCCGCGCCCGGATGCGTGCACGATAGGGCAGCATCGCCTTCTTGGTCAGTGTCTCGGCCAGAAGCTCATGCTCGTAGGTTACGGTTGCCTGAGGCGCGCCCTGCCCGGCCTTCGTTATCGCGAGCCGTCCGTTCACCTGGCCGCGCTTGGGCGGAGTGAAAAGCTGCGGGACGGATATCTCGAGCCCGGTCGCCAGCTTCTTCAGCGCATCATAGGTGGGCGACATCTGCCCGTTCTCGATCTTGGAGAGGGTCGACCGCGCCAGCCCCGCTTGCCGCGCCGCCTGTTCCAGCGTCCAGTTCCGCGCCTTGCGAAGATCGCGCACGCGCTCGCCGAGGTTCAAGGGCTCGCCGAAGGCGTCTTCGCCGGTCTCGCGGGCGATCCGGATGAGGTTTCGCGGGTCATTGTCGGACATGACGGAGTATCTATGGCGCAGCCCTCAGGCTTGCAAGCGCGGCGCAATCTGCCATAGGCGACCGCTATGGAAGCGATTTTCGACATGGGTCCGGCCGAGCCCTGCCCCGCGCCGTTCAACCTCGCCGAGCACGTGCTGGGTCACGGCCATGCGCCCGAGGACAAGATCGCGCTCGCGGTGGTCGGTCCCTCGCGGGCGGAGCGCTGGTCTTACGCGCGCCTGATGGCCGCGGTGCGCGGCGTCGGCACCGGGCTTCTGGAGCAGGGATTTGTTCCGGGCGATATCGTCCTTATGCGGATCGGCAATCAGCCCGAATTTCCGATCGCCTATCTCGGGGCGATTGCGGCGGGGCTCGTGCCCGTTCCGACATCGCCGCAACTGACCGAAAGCGAGGTCGTCGCGATGATCGCCGATCTCGCACCGGCGGCGATCCTGCACGCGCCGGACGTGCCGTGCGCCGATGCCGCATGTTCCGTAATCGAGACCCAGACCATGCGCGGCTGGTATGCATTGCCGCCGGTCGACTGGCATCGCGGCGATCCGAACCGGCTTGCCTACATCGTCTATACCTCGGGCACGTCAGGGACGCCCCGCGCGGTCGCGCATGCCCATCGCGCGATCTGGGCGCGGCGGATGATGGTGACCGGCTGGTATGGTCTCGGCCCGGATGACCGGCTTCTCCATGCAGGCGCGTTCAATTGGACCTTCACGCTCGGCACGGGTCTACTCGATCCCTGGAGCGTTGGCGCAACCGCATTGATACCGGCGGCGGGGGTCGAACATGCGCAAATCCCGTTGCTGCTGCGTCGCCATGAAGCGAGTCTTTTCGCTGCAGCACCAGGGGTTTACCGCAGCATCCTCAAGCATCACGACAAGCTCGATCTGCCTCGGCTCCGCCACGGGCTTGCCGCCGGCGAGAAGCTCGCCGGGCCGATCCGCGAGGCTTGGCGCCAGGCGACAGGCACCGAGGTCTACGAGGCGTTCGGCATGTCCGAATGCTCGACCTTTATTTCGAGCGCGCCGGACAGTCCTGCCGATCGCGATGCGCTTGGCCGTCCGCAACCCGGTCGGCGTGTTGCCATACTGGGTGAAAATAGGCCGGTAGGCATCGGAGAAGAGGGTGAAATTGCCATAGACCGCTCCGATCCCGGTCTCATGCTCGGCTATCTTGGCGCAGAGCAAGAGACCGCCGCGCGCTTTCGCGGCGATTGGTTCGTGACCGGCGACAAGGGCCGTATGGACGCCGAGTTCCAGGTCTTCTACCTCGGCCGCGCCGACGACATGATGAACGCCGGCGGCTACCGCGTCTCGCCCATCGAAGTGGAAGCAGCGCTTCTGGCGCATCCCGGTATCGACGAAGCCGGCGTCACCGACGTGGACATCAAGCCTGGCGTGAGCATCATCGCGGCTTTCTGGGCAGGCCCCGAAGCGCTGTCCGACACGGATCTTGCCGCCTGGTGCGAAACGCGGCTTGCCCGCTACAAGCAGCCGCGTCACTTCCAACGACTCGAAGCGCTGCCCAAGAACGCGAATGGAAAACTTGTACGGAAGGAGCTGAAAGCGCAGATTTCCCTCTGAAATCGCGTGACAGCGAGCGAAAGGAGGCCCCGTGGCCAAACTCGATATCTTCTCGGACCCGATTTGCCCCTGGTGCTATATCGGCAAAGCCTATCTCGACCGCGCGCTCGAGGCGCATCCCGATCACCCCTTCGAGATCGCCTGGCACCCCTTCCAGCTCAACCCGGACATGCCGGCGGACGGCATGGACCGGCGCGCGTATCTCGAAGGCAAGTTCGGCGGCAAGGACGGCGCGGTTCAGGCCTATATGCCGGTTCTCCAGCAGGCCAAGGATGCCGGGCTCGAGATCGACTTCGAGGGGATCGAGCGCACACCCAACACGCTCGATGCTCATCGCCTGATCCATTGGGCCGGGATCGAGGGACGACAGACCGCCGCGGTCTCGGCGCTGTTCCGCGCCTATTTCAAGGAAGGCCGGGATATCGGCGATCATGACGTCTTGGCGGACATTGCCGATCGGATCGAGCTCGATGCGAGCGTGATCCACCGCCTGCTCGCCTCCGAGGCCGACCGCGAAGAAATCGCAAACCGGGATGCGGCGGCGCGCGAGATGGGGCTGACCTCGGTGCCGACCTTCATCGTTGCAGGCCGCCACGCGGTGCCGGGTGCCCAGCCGCCCGACCTATGGAAAAAAGTGATCGAAGAGATCAAATCGGGTGCACTCGACGAGGACGGTTAGGAATTCTTCAGGAATATTCGGTATGCAATCGCATACGATCTTTCGCCTGTCACATCACGGGCGTAAGAGGAGGCGAGAGAAGAGTCATACCTGACGGAGAGTGCCCCGATGTCCAAGATCAAGGTGGAAAACCCCATCGTCGAGATGGATGGCGACGAGATGACCCGCATCATGTGGGATTTCATCAAGCAGAAACTGATCCTGCCCTATCTCGATCTCGACCTTCTATATTACGATCTCGGCATCGAGGAGCGTGACCGCACAGAAGACCAGATCACGATCGACGCAGCCGAGAAGACCAAGGACGTGGGCGTCGCGGTCAAATGCGCGACCATCACGCCCGACGAGGGCCGGGTCGAGGAATTCGGCCTCAAGAAAATGTGGCGTAGCCCAAACGGAACGATCCGCAACATCCTTGGCGGCGTCGTCTTCCGCGCGCCGATCATCTGCAAGAACGTGCCGCGTCTCGTCCCGGGATGGACGAAGCCCATCGTCATCGGACGTCACGCCTTCGGCGATCAGTACCGCGCCACGGACTTCCGCTTCCCCGGCAAGGGCAAGCTGTCGATGAAGTTCGTTGGCGAGGACGGCACAGTGATCGAGAAAGAGGTTTATGACGCGCCGTCCTCGGGTGTCTACATGGGCATGTACAACCTTGACGACTCGATCCATGATTTCGCCCGCGCCTCGCTCAATTACGGTCTGAACCTCGGCTGGCCGGTCTACCTGTCGACCAAGAACACGATTCTCAAAGCCTATGACGGCCGGTTCATGGAGATCTTCCAGAAGGTCTACGACGAGGAATTCCGCGAGGCATTCGAGGCTAAGGGCATCGAGTACCAGCACCGCCTGATCGACGACATGGTCGCCTGTGCGATGAAGTGGAACGGCGGTTTCGTCTGGGCGACGAAGAACTACGACGGCGACGTGCAGTCGGATACGGTCGCACAGGGCTTCGGCTCGCTCGGCCTGATGACCTCGCAGTTGATGACGCCCGATGGCAAGATCGTCGAGGCCGAGGCCGCGCACGGCACCGTGACGCGCCACTTCCGGCAGCACCAGAAGGGTGAGGCAACCTCGACGAATTCGGTCGCGTCGATCTATGCGTGGACCGGCGGGCTCAAGCACCGCGCCAAGCTCGACGACAATGCCGCGCTCAAGACCTTCGCTGAAACGCTCGAGCGCGTTGTCGTCGAGACGGTAGAATCCGGATACATGACCAAGGATCTCGCGCTTCTCGTGGGCCCGGATCAAAGCTGGCTGACGACGATGGGCTTTCTCGAGAAGATCGACGAGAACCTGAACAAAGCGCTCAGTCTCTGAAGGCGCGCTGCCCGCTTTTTGGGCACTCCTTTGCGAGATATACCTGTTTGAGGGGCGCGATCCGGTCGCGCCCCTTGTCATTCCCGCCGCGCAGCCCATGAAAGCCAAGCATGATCCTGCTCGAGAACCCGCCCGCCGACCGGCATACGCTGGCCGAAGATTTTCAAGGGATGCTGATCGGCTGCACCCTCGTTGCACTGTCGATCCAGTTCCTGCGCGCCTCGGAACTCATCACAGGCCAGATCGCGGGTCTCGCGCTCGTCGTCGCCTACCCGACCGGTTGGAGCTTCGGCGCGATCTTCTTTGTTTTGAACCTGCCGTTTTACTGGCTGGCGATCCGGCAGATGGGCTGGCGCTTTACCGTGAAAAACTTCGTCGCTGTTACCACCATGTCGATCATGGCGGACCTCATGCCCTTCGTTCTCGAAGTGCAACCGCTGCACCCGGCTGTCGGGGCGGCGCTTTTCGGTCTATGCGCGGGAATGGGTCTTTTGGGTCTGTTCCGGCATGGGGCCACCCTGGGCGGTGTCGGGATCGTGGCGCTTTGGCTTCAGGACACGCGCGGCATCAAGGCGGGCAATACGCAGCTCGCCTTCGATCTGTGTGTCTTCGCCATCGCGCTCTTCCTGTTTCCCTGGGACCGCGTGCTATGGTCGCTCTTGGGCGCGGTGATCCTCAATCTCATCATCACGATCAACCACCGCCGCGACCGGTATATCGCGCGCTCCTAGCGCTTCGGCGCATCGTCGTATCGCCCGTCGAGCGGCCGCTGACGCGCGCCCTCGGGGTCGTCATATTGCCCCCGCGCGATGGTCCAGACGAAGGCACCGAGACCGAGAAGGCCAAGGCCCACCGATACCGGGATGAGAAAGACCAGAACGTTCATTCGCGCCCCCTTGCTGCATTGAGCGAGACAGTGACAGACGATGTGGACATCGCAATGGCCGCGATGAAGGGCGTTGCCAGACCCGCGAATGCGATCGGGATCGAGACGAGGTTATAAAGCACCGCGAGGCCGATATTCTCTTTCATGCGTGTCTTCGCCTGCCGCGCCGCCGCGATCGCATCCGCAACCGGCCCGAGCTTGTCCGACAGAAGCACGAGATCCGCCGCATTTCGCGCCGCGTCGAGAGCCGAAGACGGCGCGATGGAGGCATGTGCCAGCGCAAGGCTTCCCGTGTCATTGAGACCGTCGCCCACCATGAGCGGGCGTGCGCCCCTCGCTGTCGCCTCCTCGATCCAGCGCGCCTTCTCTTCGGGGCTCATCCGCGCATGGGCGTCCTCGATACCGAGCGTCTCGGCGAGCCGCGCGACCGCCTCGGGCGCGTCGCCCGACAAAAGAACGACCGGCAAACCCGCGGCACGCAGGCGCGCAACCATGTCTTCCGCATCCGAGCGCAAGTCTTCGCCGAGCGTGATCGCGACATGACTTCCATCCGCGCGCTGAAGGGCCGTTGCGCCGGTCGCGCCGATCCAGTCGGCACGGCCAAGACGGATCTCGCGCCCGCCCTGGTTTGCACAAACGCCCTTGCCGGGGATTTCGCGGATATCCGAAAGCTCAAGCGGCGCAATGCCCCGAGCCGCCGCAGCATCGCAGATCGCCCGCGAGACCGGATGAGCCGAGCCCGTCGCAAGCCCCGCCGCCAAGGCGAGATCCGTGTCTCCCAGCTCCGTTTCAAGACGCATCCGCCCGGTGGTCAGCGTCCCGGTCTTGTCGAAGACGACCATGTCCACCTCGGCGAGACGCTCCAGCGCGGTGCTTGATTTCACCAACAGCCCCTTGCGGAAAAGCCGCGATGTCGTGACCGTCGAGACGGCGGGCACGGCAAGACCAAGCGCGCAGGGGCACGTGATGACAAGCACGGAGATCGCCACGTCGAGCGACCGCCAGCCATCCCCCGCCGTCAGGTACATCCAGAGGACGAAGGCCGCGGCGCCCAGAATGTGAACAACCGGCGCATAGATTTTCGCCGCGCGATCGGCGAGCCCGGCATAACGGCTTTTCTGCGTCTCCGCTGCCGCGACGAGCTCAGCAAGGCGGCGCAGGCTGGTATCGGCGCCCGCGCGGATGGTGCGGATGAGCAGCGGGCCGGTCAGCGTCACCTCGCCCGCCGCGACGGTATCCCCGGCGGAGGCGGCTTCGGGCTGGCTCTCACCCGTGAGGGCAGAGCGATCGAGATCGGTCGCCCCTTCGAGGATGATGCCATCGACGGGCAGTCTGTCGCCGGGCCGGACACGAATGATGTCGCCCGGCAAAAGGTCGGCGGCGCGCACGATGACATCGCCGCCCTCCTCCACCCTGAGAGCTTGCGGCGCCTCGAGCGCGGCCAGCTCCGCCGCGGCGGAGCGCGCGGAGGTGCGTCCGCGATGATCGAGATATCGGCCGATCAGAAGGAAAAAGGTCAACGCCAGTGCGGCATCAAACCATCCCGCACGATCATGTCCGAGGAACGCGCCGGCCACGGACACGCCAAGCGCCAGGACGATGGCCAGCGAAATCGGCACATCCATGTTGAGCCGCCGAGCCGACAGCGCGCCAAGCGCCGAGGCGAAGAAAGGCCGCCCGGAATACGCGACGGCCGGAACCGCTATCATCGCCGCGATCAGGTGAAACAGATGCGCAGTTGTCGCTGCCGCGCCGGACCAGACCGCAACGGACAGAAGCATCACGTTCATCATCGCGAAGCCCGACACGCCGATCCTGAGCAGCAGGTCACGATCCGAGGAATCCTGACCACCCAGAAGCGCCGGGTCGAAACGCTGCGCGCGGTGCCCGGCGCGTGCGAGAGCGTCGATCATGACATCGGCGTCGATGCCGCCACTCGAGACGAAGGCGCGCTTGAGCGTCAGGTTGACGCGCGCCTCGCGCACGCCTGGCAACGCGTTCAGCGTCTCTTCAACACCTGCGATACAGGCCGCGCAGTGGATGTCGGGCAGATGCAACACGAGGTCGGCTGCGACCCGCCCGCCTCGGGCAGGCTCGGGCAGCGCGACGCAGGCAGGGCACGCGGCGTTCATGCGCGCACCCATAGAAGAATGCGCTTCTCCACGGGCGTGCCGTCCGGCGCGGTCGCGCTCACGTCGATGCGCCAGCGGCCGGGCTCAAGGTGAACGGGCATGGCGTGACCGACGGCGGCGCGGCCATCGAGATCCTGCGCTTCCATCGTCGGCCGTCCGACCCGCACGGCCAGATCTTCTGGCGCGAGCGGGTTGCCGGCCATGTCGGTCATGTCGATCCGGAGTGCGGTGCCGTCATAGCGCGCCTCGATGGTCCAGCCGAGCGCCTCTTGCGCCGCGCGTTTTTCGTCGAAGGCCTGGCTCGCGACGTAGGAATTGTCGACTTCGAGCCCAGGGAAGGTCCGCACGGCGTTCACGGCCAGCGCGATATTGACGCTGATGATGATGGAGAAGCCCGCAGCGAACATGGCGAAGACCTTGCGGCCGGACATCGTATGCGTGGTGGCGGCGGTCATTGCGATCCCCTCCCGGTGAATGTGGTTTCGGAATAGGCGCGTTCGCCTGACATGAGATCCTCTACCCAGAGGCGGATCTCGGTGCGGTCGCCCTCGGCGATCTCGTTCTCCGGCCCGGCCATGACATAGACGCGTGTCAGGGCCTGGGTGTCGGCGGGCACGGAAACGGTGTTGCCGCTTCGGCCTTCGATTTCGAGCGCCAGATCCTGGCCGAAGCCGGGCGCGACCAGGAAGACGCGCTCCTCTCCGTGCTTGTTGAGGATGCGCACGTCGTAGGCATTGCGGACCGTACCGTCGGACATCGTCACGAAGGTCGGATTGCGCACGGGCGCGACGGTCAGTTCGATTTCGGGCCGGATGAAGAGAAGGAAGACGAGGCCGAACCCGATCCCGGCCCAAAGCACCGTATAAAGGATGTTCCGGGCGCGCAGGATATGGACCCAGAGCGAGCGTGGCTTCTCACCGCCGCGTTCGCGCGGCGCATCGGACAGGGCGATATAATCGATCAGCCCGCGATCCTTGCCGACTTTCTCCATCACTTCGTCGCAAGCATCTATGCAGAGCGCACAGGTGATGCAGGCCATCTGCTGGCCGTCGCGGATGTCGATCCCCATCGGGCACACGTTGACGCAGGCATTGCAATCGATGCAGTCGCCCGGGCCATCCAGGGGCAGCGTGCCGCCAGCCGTGTCCGGAATGCCCGGCATCTTCAGCGCGGGCGAGCGACCGCCGATCTGCGGACCGGCCGCACGGGTCACCGTTGTCTCGGAGGTCGCGCTGGCCGCTTCCTTGCGCCGGCGCAGGCCCTTGCCGCGCGGCTCGCCCCGCCATTCGCGATAGGCGACGGTGAGCGTGTCCTCGTCCATCATGGCGCCCTGGATGCGCGGCCAGGGACACATGTAGATGCAGACCTGCTCGCGCATGAAGCCGCCGAAGACCACGGTCGTGAAGGTCAGGATCGCGATCGAGAAATAGGCCACCGGCGGAGCCGCGAACGTCGCGAGATCGCGCGCGAGCGTGGGCGCGTCGGCGAAGTAGAAAACCCACGCCCCGCCCGTAGCGATGCCGATGAGGACCCAGAGCGTCCATTTCGTCAGGCGCAAGCGCGCCTTCATCGCCGACCACGGCTGTTTGTGCAGACGCAGGCGCGCATTGCGGTCGCCTTCCACCCAGCGTTCGACCAGGAGGAAGAGGTCGGTCCAGACCGTCTGCGGGCAGGCATAGCCACACCAGACGCGGCCCAAGGCGGCGGTAAAGAGAAAGAGCCCCAGCCCCGCCATCACGAGAAGCCCCGCGACGAAGTAAAATTCGTGCGGCCAGATCTCGATCCAGAAGAAGTAGAAGCGCCGGTTCGCAAGATCCACGAGCACCGCCTGGTCGGGCAGGTTCGGGCCGCGATCCCAACGGATCCAGGGCGTGAGGTAGTAGATCGCGAGCGTGACGCCCATGATCCACCATTTGAGCCTGCGGAACGTGCCCGAGACCCGCCGCGGGAAGATCGGCTCCCGCGCGGCATAAAGCGAGGTGTTCATCGAATCGTTGGTCGACATGGAAGGATGTCCTTGGCCGGTTTAACGGTGTCCTCGCATGCCGGGCCCGGTGCCTTCCTTGACGCAGATCAAACCGCATGGAGCGTGAGTTTTTGCTCACCGATGCGTGAGGAAGCGGCGGGCGCGAAAACGCGCCACCATGCAAAAAGGGGCAGCCCCGGCCAGGACTGCCCCGATCCCGGCCTGCCACCTTTCGGTCAGCAGGACCGGACCCTCGCTCCGCGATCTCCCTTCCAGACCGCGAAGGGGGTATCCTATTCGGCCGGAGCCGATGCCTCGCCGCCGCCCAGCTGGTGGACATAGGCGGCAACGGCCTTCACTTCGTCTTCGCTGAGACGCGGCGGGCCCCAGGCGGGCATCACCCCGAAGCGGGCATTGGCGATGGTCGTCGTCAGATCCGCATCGCTGTCGCCGTAGAGCCAGATCGCGTCCGTAAGGTTCGGCGCGCCGAGTTCACGCATGCCCTTGGCGTCCTCGCCGTGGCAGGATGCACAATTTTCGGCGTAAAGCTGACCGCCCTCACCCGCCAGTGGATCGGCGCCTTCGTCCAGTGTCTGGACATGGGCGACGAGCGTGGCGATCTCTTCCTCGGCCAAGATGTCGCCGAAGGCCGGCATCTGCGAATAGCGCGCGTCCGGGTCGTCCTCGTTACGGATGCCGTGGCGCACCGTGTAGGCGATGTCCTCGATCGTGCCGCCCCAGAGCCAGGCATCGTCCAGAAGGTTGGGGTAGCCCTTTGCACCCTGGGCACCCTGCCCGTGACATTGCGAGCAATTGGTGCGGAAGACGGCCGCGCCGGCATTGATCGCGTAGTTCTGCAGCGCGTCATCCTCGGAGATCGCGGCAAGCTCGGTCGATATGAGCTCTGCGCGGATGTCCGCATTGGCCGCCTCGGCCTCGGCGATCTGTTCAGCCACTTCGGCCCGAGTGGACCATCCCAGAACCCCGGCGGAGGCCGTCGAGACGAGCGGCCATGCGGGATAGAGGATCGTGTAGATCACGCCCCACACGATCGTCGCGTAGAAGGTCCAGAGCCACCAGCGCGGCAGCGGCGTGTTGAGCTCGGTGATCCCGTCCCAGTCATGTCCGGTCGTTTCCGTGCCGGTCACGTCGTCCTTTTTCTTAACGCTCATCTTGCGTCTCCGATCTTGTCGTCAGCGGCAGCGCAGGCGCATGTCGCGCAGCTACCGTGGCAGGCACGGGGCGCGTCTTCGGACCCGAAGATCGACTGCGCCGCGTCGTCATGCAGCGGGCGGGAGCCGGGCCGGAACGCCCAGCCGATCACGCCGAGGAAGAAGAGAAACAGCATGAGCAGCACCCAGCTGTCTGCCAGTTGTCTCAGGAAGGAATAGGTATCCATCGGCCCCTCCTATCGGCTTGCATCGGCCGAGAAGGTCGAGAAATCGACCAGCGTGCCAAGCATTTGCAGATAAGCGATCAGCGCATCCATCTCGGTCAGCGCCTCCTGCCCGTCGAAATTACGCACCTGCGCGCCAGGATAGCGTTCGAGGAGACCGTCGTAGTCGCCGAACGGATCCACCTGGACCCGGAAATCGGTGACGGCGGCGTCGATCATCTCGTCCGTATAGGGCACGCCTACAAGCTTGTGCGTCACCATGAGGTCGCGAATATGATCCGGCTCGATCTCGGCGCGGGCGAGGTAGTCGTATTTCGGCATGACCGATTCCGGCACGACCGCCTGCGGATTGGCGAAGTGATCGACATGCCACGCGTCCGAGTAGCGACCGCCCACACGCGCAAGGTCCGGCCCCGTGCGCTTGGAGCCCCACTGGAACGGATGGTCGTACATCGATTCCGCGGCAAGGCTGTAGTGGCCGTAGCGTTCGACCTCGTCGCGCATCGGGCGGATCATCTGGCTGTGGCAGACGTAGCAGCCTTCACGCACGTAGATATCGCGGCCCGTCAGCTCGAGCGGGGAATAGGGGCGCACGCCCTCCACTTCCTCGATCGTGTTTTCCAGCCAGAAGAGCGGTGCGATCTCGACGATGCCCCCGATCGTCACCACCAGGAAGGACGAGACCAGAAGCAGGGTCGCGTTCTTTTCAAGGATGGCGTGCTTGTCGATGAACTTCGAATGATGCGGAAGCTCGTTCGGGATGCCGCCGTCGCCCGGCTGGACGACCTTGGGGTCGTCCTTGGGGTTCGTGATCTTTTCGTTATCCTTGGTCATGTCACGTCACTCCGCGGGAATGGCTTGGGTCTGGGATGCGCTTTGCGGTGCGCGTCTCACGGTCATGATGAGGTTCCAGCACATCAGAAGCGCACCGGAGAGGTAGAGAAGACCGCCGGTCATCCGCACCACGTACATCGGGAACTTGGCCGAGACGGTGTCCGCGAAGGAATTCACGAGGAAGCCCTGCGCGTCGACTTCGCGCCACATCAGTCCTTCCATGATCCCCGTCACCCACATCGAGGCGGCGTAGAGAACGATGCCGATCGTCGCGAGCCAGAAGTGCCAGTTGACGGCGCGCAGCGAGTAGAGGCTCGCCCGGTTCCAGAGCTTCGGCGTCAGGTAGTAAAGGCAGCCGAAGGTGATGAGCCCGTTCCAGCCGAGTGCACCCGAATGCACGTGGCCGATGGTCCAGTCGGTGTAGTGGCTCAGCGAGTTGACCGCGCGGATCGACATCATCGGACCCTCGAAGGTCGACATGCCGTAGAAGGCGAGAGAGGCGACGAACATCCGGATGATCGGGTCCGTGCGGATCTTGTCCCAGGCGCCTTCCAGCGTCATCAGGCCGTTGATCATGCCGCCCCAGCTCGGCATCCAGAGGATGATCGAGAACACCATGCCGAGCGTCGAGGCCCAGTCGGGAAGCGCGGTATAATGCAGGTGGTGCGGACCGGCCCAGATGTAGAGGAAGATCAACGCCCAGAAGTGGATGATCGACAGCTTGTAGCTGTAGACCGGGCGGCCGGCCTGCTTCGGCACGAAGTAGTACATCATGCCGAG
Organism: Roseivivax sp. THAF30; assembly: GCF_009363575.1. Classification (NCBI taxonomy): domain Bacteria; kingdom Pseudomonadati; phylum Pseudomonadota; class Alphaproteobacteria; order Rhodobacterales; family Roseobacteraceae; genus Roseivivax; species Roseivivax sp. THAF30. The sequence continues at coordinate 2,043,108 of NZ_CP045389.1, forward strand.
GAAGCCTGCGGTCAGGAAAAAGCCCACCGCGTTATGGCCGTACCACCATTGGGTCATCGCATCCTGGACGCCGGCGAAGACCTGCACCGATTTGGACCCCCAGATCGAGACCGGGATCGAGAGGTTGTTCACGACGTGCAGCATCGCGACTGTCACGATGAAGGCGAGGAAGAACCAGTTGGCCACGTAAATATGCGGCTCACGGCGCTTCATGATCGTGCCGAGGAAAACCGCAAGGTAGCCCAGCCAGACAAGCGTCAGCCAGATATCGACGTACCATTCGGGCTCTGCATATTCCTTGGACTGGGTCGAGCCGAGAATGTAGCCGGTCGCCGCCAGAACGATGAAAAGCTGATATCCCCAGAAGACGAACCACGCGAGATTGCCGCCCCAGAGCCGCGCCGCGGAGGTCCGCTGGACGACGTAGAAGGAGGTCGCGATCAGCGCGTTGCCGCCGAAAGCGAAGATCACCGCCGATGTGTGCAGGGGCCGCAGCCGTCCGAAATTCGCATAGCCCTCGGACCAGTCGAAGTTCAGCGCAGGCCAGGCGAGCTGCGCGGCGATGAAGACGCCGACGAGGAAGCCCGCGATGCCCCAGAAGGCAGTTGCGACAACGCCCGCACGGATCGGCCCATCCATGTACGAGGCGTGGTCGACCACCGCGCGCGGCTCTTCCACGCGGCGCAGTTCCCACAGAAAAAGTCCGCCCGCGACGACCATGATGATCGCAGCGTGGACGGAATAGGCGAGGTCGCGGCCCCAATTCGCGGCAATCGCCGCAAAGAGTGCCACAAGGCCCAGAAGGGCTAGCCTTGCATAAACCATGTCATCGTTCCCTTGGCTTTATCACCCTCCGCGCGGAATCGCTCGAAGGGCCTTATGCCGGGGGAAGTGCCACGGGCGGCGCCGACCTCGCTTTGACATGGATCAACGAGGGCGGATCAGGCTGAATTTTCATTCGGAAAGGCCCGCGCGCAGTCTCGTGTCGCGCGCTGCGGGATGTGCGATGCGTCTCGGCTCAGGCGATCAGGCCGCCATCCTCGTCCTCGCCAGCCTCGATCGCGAGCCGGTCGAAATCGGGGATATGCACGTCGCGGTTCGAAGGAAGCTCGATCAGCCCATCCTTTCGAAGCGCGGTGAACTGGCGGCTCGTCGTCTCGATGGTGAGGCCAAGATAATCGGCCAGTTCCTCGCGCGAGAGCGGCAGGTGCAGGGTCAGCGCATCTTCGGGCGCATCCTGCCCCATTTGCGCGGCGTTGCGCCGTGCCAGCCGCACAAGAAAAGACAGGACTTTCTCGCGCGCAGACATCCGGCCCAAGACAACGGCCCATTCGCGGGCCGAATCAAGCTCATCCAGCGCCATCGTCATCAGGCGCGTTGCGATATGAGGTGTGCTGCGGACGAGATCTTCGAAGGCCTTGCGCTCGAACCGGCAGAGCGTGACCTCGCTGATCGCCTCAACGTCATAGGGAGACGATGCACGCCCGGGCCGGCCGATGAAGTTCGACGGCAAGAGAAGGCCTACCGTCTGACGCCGCCCATCCTCGAGCGTACGGGACATGGTCGCGCAGCCCGAAATGATCGAGGACAGGAACTCCATCTCGCGCCCGGCCTCGGCCAGATGCGCGCCCGCGGGAACCGTCTTGTAAGACTTAATGCGTTCCAAAACCTTCAACTCGTCCGCATCGCACTCGGCGCAGACGGCACTGTGCCGGATCGGACAATCATGACAGGCATTCACGGGTTTCAATTCCATGTCAGGTTTTTAGCAAGAAGGTTGATTTGCATCAATGTGCGACCGCGCGAAACGCGGCAAATCCTGCGCCATGACACAGTCCATCCTTCGCAAGGCGCTCCTCGAAGCGCGCGTTCCGAGATATACCTCCTATCCGCCCGCCACCCGCTTCTCCCAGGCGGTCGGTGCGGATCAACATGCCGCGTGGCTTTCCACCCTGCCCGCGACAGAACCGGTCTCGCTATACGCCCATATCCCATTTTGCCGCAGGCTCTGCTGGTTCTGCGCGTGCCGGACGCAAGGCACATCGAACGCGGCGCCGCTCACGCGGTTCCTCCAGACGTTGAACGCCGAGATGCGGCTTGTCGAGACGGCCATCGGCAGGCGGCAGACGGTCTCCGCGCTCCATCTGGGCGGAGGCACGCCGACGCTGATGGAAGCTTTCCAGATCAAGGCGCTGTCAGACGCGTTCCGGGCCCATTTCGATCTTTCGCAGGATCCGGAAATCTCGGTCGAGATCGATCCGACCGAACTCGACGAGACGCGGCTCGACGCGCTCGTGGACTTCGGCCTCAACCGCGCCTCCATCGGAGTGCAGGACTTCGATCCAAAGGTGCAGGAGGCGATCGGCCGTCTACAGAGCGCTGAGATCACCGCCGAGGCTGTGACCGGGCTGCGCGTCCGCGGTGTCAAATCGGTAAATTTCGATCTGCTCTACGGGCTTCCCTACCAGACGCCAGAGCGTCTTTCCGCGACACTGGCCAAGGTACTGGATCACAAGCCCGATCGTCTCGCGCTTTACGGCTACGCGCATGTTCCATGGGTCGCCAAGCGCCAGAAGCTGATCCCCGAGGAGGCCCTGCCCGATCCCTCCGCGCGGCGCGAGCTGGCCGAGCTCGCCCAGGCAACACTCGTGGCGGCGGGCTACGTTCCCATCGGCATCGATCATTATGCGCTGCCCAAGGACAGCATGGCCCGATCCGCCGAGGCCGGAACGCTGCGGCGGAACTTCCAGGGCTATACGACCGACACCGCGTCTGCGCTGATTTCCATGGGCCCCTCCGCCATCTCGCGGTTCGAGGGCGGCTACAGCCAGAACGCCTCGGCGACGCGCGACTGGACGCGGGCAGTCGAAACCGGCCTTTTCGCGACCTCGCGCGGTTTCACGCTGAGCCGTGAGGACATCATGGTCGCAGACGCGATCGAGCGGCTCATGTGCGACGGGCGTATCGATTTCGCCCGTATGGCCGAGCGTCACGGTCTGCGCGCACAGGCGCTTCGCGACCGCGCCGAAGCGGCCCTCGCCGATCTTCCGGAAATCGGCACGCTGTCGGGCGACCGGCTGGCGATCAACGAGATGGCCTATGCGCGCCTTTTGGCGGCCCGGCTCGACCCCGAGCTCGAGAGTTCGGACGGGCGCTTCAGCCTCGCCAGCTGATCTCTTCTTTCGACCGCACGAAACGCCGCGCTCAAAAGAAATCGACCGCGCCGTCCGCAGCGGGAACATCCGTTTCTCGGCCGGCGAGCATATCCGACAGCCGGCCAAGCCGGATCCCGGAGGTTGCGTCGTGCAGATCAAGGCTTATCGCGGGCGCGGTGCCAGCCAGATGATCCAGGAAACAACGCAACTCGCTCAAGGTCTGCACCAACCGGTCGAGCGTCTGGATCGACGCACTTTCCTGCGCCGCTCGATCGCCGTCCGGTCTCTGCCCATCGAGAAACCCGGCCAAAACGCTCTCGACCCGTAGGCTTTCCGTCTCGAGGGCGCCCATCTCGCGCGAGAGCCGAGCGAAGAGTTCTGCCAACGCAACCTCGTTGCTGGGCACGGCGCGCGGCGGGGGCTGCTCTGTGATCACAGCGGCCCGACGACGGCCTGAAGGCAAGCCTTCATCTGCGCCGTATCGAACGGTTTTTGAAGCACGTTGTTCAGACCGAGCTGCTTGCCCGTCGTCACGATCTGATCATCGAGCCGCCCACTGATCAGCACGAAGCCGATTTTCTGCGTTCGGGCATTCTGTCGAAGCGCCTGCAAAAGCTGAAGGCCGTTCACTTCGGGCATGTTGTAGTCGGAAATGACGATGTGGCGCGGGTGCGCATTGAGCTTTTCGAGTGCCGTCCGCCCATCGGCACAGAAATCGACCTGTTTGATCCCGATCTCGTCAAGCGCCATCAGGATGAGACCGCGACTTGTGCTCATATCGTCGACAACCAGGACGCTCAGCTTGTCTCTCAATGCCATGTTCAGCTTCCTTGCAGGGTGCCGCCGCGCCGGTTTGCCGGGCGACGAAAGGAGGTTTTGCCGCAAAGCTCGAGCGCGTGTTCGAAGCCGGGCCCGAGCCGCTCCGAATGTCCGAGAAAGAGGTAGCCGCCCTCGCCCAATACTCGTTCGAGACCGCACCAGAGCGCGCGCTGCGTTGCCTCGTCCATGTAGATCGCGACGTTACGGCAGAGGATCGCGTCGAAGGGGCCCTGTACGGGCCAGGGCTCCACGAAGTTCATGTAGCGAAATGTCACGAGCGCGCGCAAAGCTGGCCGTATAGACAAGAATCCGGGTCGATCCGGCGCAGGCTCGAACATGACCGAGCGGCGCGCAGGCGGAATCATCGAGGCCGCGTCTTCCGGGTAGATCCCCGTCTCGGCGCGTTCCAGTACCTCGCGGTCGATATCGGTCGCGAGTATCCTGAGACCGCACTTGGCCGCGTTCGAAAACCCCTCGAGAACCACTGCCGCCAGGCTCCATGCTTCTTCCCCGGACGAACACCCAGCAGACCAAAGCCGGGCTTGATGCCCCGAGGCCGCCCGCACCGCGAGGACAGGCAAAAGCTCCGCCGCAAGGATTTCGAAATGCTCCGGCTCGCGGAAAAAGCGAGTTGTATTGGTCGTCAAGGCAAGCACCATCCTGTAACGCTCCTCGCGCTGGCCGGGGTCGGTGACGAGCCGGACATATTCCGCGAAGCCATTCAGCCCCAGTTCTCTGAGCCGCCGGGACAGGCGAGAGACCACAAGCCGACCATTCCCTTCGTTGAGGCGGATTCCCGAGCATTCGTGAAGAACCGACGCGATCGTCGCGAACTCGGCCGGCTCCAGCGTCGCCTCGTCGCGCGCGATGATCACGCTGGACAAAGCTCGTCCTCCTCGGCCCGCGTGTTGGGCAGCGCTGCGCTGACATCAAGGATGCGGAGCAGTCGCGGACCCTTGGAGATCACCCCGGCCAAACAGGACGCGCTGGCTTCGCCGATATTGGGCACCGGCTGAACCTCGTCCTCCGTGACGTTCAAAATGTCGGATACGGAAGAGACCAGGAGACCCGAAAGGCACTGCTCGATCAGGACGATCACGATCACGTGGCGCGGGCCTGGCTCGAGCGGTGCGAGCCCGAGACGCGAGGACAGATCGATGATGGGAACGACAGCGCCGCGCAAATTGATCACGCCCAGAACGTAATCCGGTGCACGCGGCAGTACCGTCGCTTCAGTCCAGCCGCGAATTTCGCGCACAGTCATGATGTCCATGCAGAAATCCTGCTCGCCGATACAGAATGTCACCATTTCGCGGCTGTCTTTCCGGACCACCGGGCCGCGGTCCTCGTGGGCTGCTCTCATCGGTCAAACTCCAAGGAGGTGATGAATGGGTCGGGCTGTTCCGGCAGCGTTCGACGCGCCGGGCAGTATCGTGTCCGCGGCACTGCGAACGATGTCTTCGGGATCCACGATCAACGCGATCTTGCCGTCCCCGAGGATTGTCGCCGCGGCAATACCGATGACGCGGCCGTAATTCTGCTCGAGGCTCTTGATTACCACCTGGCGTTGATCGCGGATCTCATCGACGGCCAAGGCCCAGCGTTTTTCCTGCTCGGTCTCGATCAAGAGCAGCACGTGCTCCGCCCGCTTCTCATGCGGACTTCGGTAGCCAAGTACGCGCCCGACATCGACAATGGGTATCAGCTCCTCGCGAACGCGGACCACGTCGCACCCGGGCGATACGGATTCGATCTCCACCCCGACAGGCTTCAGCGTCTCGATGATGGCGGTAATGGGCACGACCATGGTATGACCTGCAACGGTCACGATCATGCCCTCGAGCACCGCGAGCGTCAGGGGCAGCGATATGGAGAAGGTCGTGCCTTTGCCAGGCACAGACTGGATGTTGATCCGCCCCCCAAGCTTCTGAATGGCGCTGCGGACCACATCCATTCCGACCCCCCGCCCCGACAAATCGGTGACCTGCTCCGCGGTCGAGAACCCGGGCAGGAACAGCAGCCGATCGACGTCGGACGCGGCCGGTTGAGCATCATCGGGAACAAGGCCCTTTGCCTTGGCGATCTGGAGCACTTTCGGTCGATTGATCCCGGCACCGTCATCCGAAATCTCGATCAGAACACGGCCCGAACGATGCTCCGCAGACAGGCGCACGATGCCTTCGGCGGGCTTCCCAGCACCGAGACGCGCGGCGGTCGGCTCGAGTCCATGGTCGACCGCGTTCCGCAGAATATGAGTGAGCGGATCGATCAGGCGTTCGATCACCGTAGTGTCGACCTCGGTCGTCTCGCCGCTCGTCTCGAAGCGAACGATCTTGCCGGAGACGGCTGCCGCTACCCGAACGATCCGCGCCATACGCTGAAAGAGCGGCTTCACCGGTTGCGCGCGGATCGACATGACGCCTTCCTGGATCTGGCCTGCGAGTGTCTTGAATTCGTCGAGCCCGGCAGTGATCTGCGTCTCGTGAGCCAAACCTGCATCGGAGATGCTTTGGCTGAGAAAGGACTGGTTTATGACCAGCTCGCCCACGACATTGATCAAGTCGTCCACGAGATCGAGATCGACCCGCACCGTCGCTTTCGACGGCGACACGCTTTTCGCGATGCGCGGCTCGGGGGACGAGGATGTCGGGATGACATGCAGATCGGGTTCCTTCGACCCAGACCCGTCCTGGGGCGCCTGCTCGGCCGGGGCCGGACTGGCTGCGGGCACCAGACCATCGTCGTCGAGCTCCTTGATCGACAGTTCGGCAAGATGCGCCACGAACTCGAAGATATCCTCTATTTCAGCGCGTTGGGCTGTGCCTCTCAGGGTCAGGGTCCAGGCCAGATACGGTGCGTGGGCATCCAGCTCGGTCAGGCCCGGCAGGCCGGAGATGTCCACAGAAACGGACATGTCGCCAAGCGTTTCGAGTTCGCGGAAAAGATGCACGGGGTCATGCCCGTTCTCGAAAAGCGCGTACCTTGGGCGAAATCCGATCTCGAAGCGAGTTTCATTGAGGCCGCCAAGCTCAAAATCGAGCGTCATGGGCGCGAACGCGTTTGGCTGCGGTGTCGCCAGTGTTTCCCGAGACGGCATCGCGGGCGGCATGACACGTTCCAGCTCTCTGCCAGCGCCGCCCGTGATCTTGTCAATTTCCGCAAGTATGTCGTGGCTGCGCCCCTCGTCGACCTCCCTGCCCTCGCGAGCCGCGCTTACCAGGTCGGTCAGGTGATCCCCTGCGCGGCGCAGGACGACCCAATCAGATTGCTGCGGCACGAAACGCCCCGCGCGCATCTCATCAAGGGCAGTCTCGAACCCGTGCGCGAAATGAACGAGCGTATCGAGAGCGAAGGATGCCGCCCCGCCCTTGATCGAATGAACGGACCGGAACACCGCATTGACCACCTCGATATCGATCCCGGCGTCAGGGTCGGCGTCAGCAAGGATGTCAAAACCATCGTCGAGCGCCTCGAGCAATTCGCTGCATTCCAGGAAGAAGGTCTGGCGCAGCGCGTCAAGCCCGCTCATCTCCGCCTCACGCTGGCAATGCGCCGAATGGCCGAGACGAGTTTTTCGTCGTCGAACGGCTTAACGATCCAGCCGGTCGCTCCCGACTTGCGAGCCCGATCCTTCAGCTCTGCAGCGCTTTCCGTCGTCAGCACCAAAATCGGCACACTTGGGTGCACCTCGCCATTCCGGATCTCGGAGATCACTCCGAAGCCGTCGAGCCGCGGCATGTTGATATCGGTGATCACGACATCCGGTGCGATCTCGGCAAGACTGTCGACGCCGATGCGTCCGTCTTCGGCCACTGCCACATCGAAACCGTTTTGGGTCAGGCTGAACCGCAGCATCTCCCGGATGGTGCGGGAATCGTCGATCGCGAGTACCTTGATTGTCATGCGCGTTCTCCCGGAACGGTCGTAAGTGACGCATCCAAAAGACCGCTCGCGCCCATCGTTTCGATGTCGAGAGCCAGCTCCTTGGATGCTTGCAATGTGAAGGCGTGGCCCTCAGCGCGCACACGGAATTGCGCGGCAAGAAGGAGTTGAAGGCCAAGCGCCCCGAGCATCTTGACCCGTCGGCCATCGAGCGACAGCGGACCGGCCGGCGTCTTCATCAACACTTCGCGGAGCCCGGATGCCGCGGCAGTGTCAAGTTTCTCGGGCAATATGATGGGTTGTCTCATGCACACCTCAAAAAAGCGTCACATCGTTTCTGAGAGCATCGACCGGGAGCAGCGGCTTCGGCGTCTCGACCATGTCTTCCACGAAGAGAAGGCTGGCCTGACCAGTTGTCGGCACGAACTTGACGCGCCGCGCCCGGCTTCCACCAAGGCTGCTCGAGATAACGTTGATGCCTTCCGTCCGTAGGAATCCGAGCGCGAACTCGCTATTGGCCTGACCGATCCGCGCCATTTTGCCGGACATCATCGCTCCGCCGAACAGTTTGGCCTGCAACCTGTTTTTCGACCCACCGAGCTTGAGGAGCGCGTTGATCAATACCTCCATCGCGTAAAGTCCGTAGCGTTGGTTGCGGCTCTCTTCCGCCGCGCCCGTCGCCACGAGGAAATGGTTCATGCCTCCAATCTTCGCGACAGGGTCGTGCAGGCAGGTCGTGACGCAAGAGCCGAGCAATGTTGAAAGGACGCAATCGGGGTCGGCAGAGACACGGTGCTCGCCCTGGATGACAGGCGTCGTGTGTCCGGGTCGCATGACTGGGGTAAGAGCGCTGTTCATTGAGACCGCCGCGCATGGCGATTTGACACCTCGTCAACGCCTGAGCTCAGAAATCCAGCCATTTCGCGCCCTCCTCGCTGACGAACTCGCGAGCAGGCGCGTTGACAACGGCTCTCGCAGGTGGCGCGGGCGAAGCCTCCGCCGACGGTATTCGGACAGACGCGCCGGTTTTGAACCGGGACACCGTCTCTACCAGCGTAACCGCATCATTGCGCAGAGCCTCGCTGGCGGCTGTCGTCTCCTCGAGCCGCGCTGCGTTCTGCTGGGTGGATTGATCAAGTTGGGTCACCGAGGCGTTGATCTCCTCCAGGCTCAGGCTCTGCGTACGGGAAGATTCGGCGATTTCGGAGACGAGACCCGCGATTTCAGTCACGGAGAACGCAATCTGCCGCAAGGCACCGCCCGTCTGGCCGACCAGATCGACGCCCTTCTTCACCTGCCCCGCCGAATCCGCGATCAGACTGTTGATCTCTCGGGCCGCGTCGGAAGAGCGTTGCGCCAATGCGCGCACTTCAGAAGCGACAACGGCGAATCCCCGCCCGGCTTCTCCGGCGCGCGCGGCCTCGACGCCGGCATTGAGGGCCAGAAGGTTCGTCTGAAAGGCGATGTCGTCAATCACGCGAATGATCGAGGTGATCTGTTCGGAGGACCGGGAGATCTCGTCCATCGCGGAGACGGTTTCGACCACGACGGCACCGGACGCCTCGGCGCTGCGATGCGCCTCGCCGACAACGTCGTTGGCGCGGGAGGCGCCGTCCGCCGCGGCTTTCAAGGCCGAAGTGAGCTCGTCGAGCGCTGCTGCGGTTTGCTCCAGGGTTGCAGCGGTGCTTTCGGTTCGGCGCGACAGCGCGTCGGCGGTAGTCGTGATGTCGCTGGTCTCGTTGCGGATATTCTCCGCGTTTTCCGAGATTTCCCGCAGCGCGGATGCGAGCTTCTCCGACGCGCCGTTGAAATCGGTTCGCAGTTGCTCGTAGCGGCCCGGGAAGACTTGCGCGATCTTGGCGGTCAGATCCCCGTCAGCGAGCGCCCTGAGGCCGACACCCAAGGCCTGAACGACTTCGGTTTTTTCGGCTTCAGAGGCTTCGCGCTCCTGATCTGCGATCCGCAGCTTGTGCTCTTTTTCAGTGATATCCGTACCAAGGAGAAGGTAGCTCAGGCCGTGGCCATCCTTGTCCCGGATGCAGGAGAGCGAGCCATCCACGATGCGGTCTCCGTCGGCGCCGGAAAGCTTGAGCTGGCCGATAATCGGAGATCCGTTCTTCAGGCCGTGGATGACTGCCTCTGTCGTCTTGTCCGCCTCGGCAGCGATCCGTCCGATCAGCGTCTGAAGGGACGGCCGGTCCGTGCGGCCAGAGCAGATCGAGACGGCAAAACGCTCATTCGCGTCGACGCAGATACCGTCCATATCGAACTCGGCCTTCATCTGGATCGCGTCGATTGCGGCCAGCAGCGCTTCGTTGCGCCACATCGGGGTCACGTCCCGCCACTCGACGATATAGCCGAGGATTTTCCGGTTTTCGGAATAGATCGTCCGGGTCGCGATGGAGAGCCGCTTGCTGTTCATCCGGATAATGCCTTCGATCACGCCGTCGCCGAGCGTACGAAGCTGGTCAGCGATATTTCCGGTCGGATGGAAGTCCGCGATGCTCATTCCGACAACGCGTGCCGGGTCGAAATTCATGCGCATCTTGCGCAGGCCATCTTTGTAGATCTCGAAGAACGCCGTGAGATTCCGGCTGACTTGCGTGATCTTCAGATCTTCATCGAGCAGCATCACCGCAGCGGACGAGTTATCGAGCGCCGCGCTCTTGATATAACTCTCGCGGTGGCTCCGTTCGCTTGCCATGAGCTCATGGCGCAAGGCATCGGTTGCCCGTGCCAGGTGTCCGTATTCGTCGCGGCGCGACGTCCCTGAAGGAGGCGTCTCGAAGTCCTTCGCCTCAAGGCGTGCAATATCCGCTTGCGCGGCTTGAAGCGGTCTGCGGGCAAGCCGGGAGATTGCGATATAGGCGAGTGCGACGGAGAAAAGACAAAGGATCGCGGCAGCCATGCGGGCTTGGGTGACAGTCTCCTGCGTCAGCGCCTGCAGATGGGCAGTCGACCATTGCGTAACGAGCGAGCCGACAATGGCGCGGTCCTGCCCGAAACGAAGCGGGATGGCGACCATCAAGGCGTCCGGATCGAGGACCACCCGGCCGGTATCCAGCGCTTCTTCGACAAGTGCGCGGGTTGCGGCGGGCATGCTTGCGCCCCATTGGGAAAAGCTCGACAGGCCCGAGCCGAAGACCTCGAGAGAGACGAGGGCCCCGTTCGTGCCTTCGGTGAAATCCTCGATCTGGCGTGTCATCAGCTCGGCATCCTCGAACCGCACCGAGCCAGCGATCGCATCCGCGAAGAGTTCCGTTTCTGACCTGGCACTGTCGAAGACCGATTGGCTGATCACGGTCTCGAAACCGCGCGTTGTCAAAATCTCGAAGACGAGGACAACCCCGATCAGCGCCGCGACGATCACGGCGATGAGTTTGAGGAAGACCGAGTGGATATTCAAAGAAGGTCGGAACGCCATCATCGGCTCCTTGCAGCAAGGGTTCAGAACATGTCCGCGTTGAGACCGAAGGTGACCGCGCCGACGGGTGTATCGGTTGCCGGCTCGTTCAGCGGGGCAGAGACTTGGATTTGAAATCTCTGTGTCGAGTCGTCGAATGCCACCTCACCGATATGAAGCGCGCCAGACGGACGACCGAAGGTCTGTGCATGCTTGGCTTCATCGCCTTGCCAGAAATCCGAAGTCACGGCGCTGATCGCAACGTTGAGACCGACCGCATCCGTGACGATGATCTCCGTCACGCGGCCTTTCGCAGTCTCGAGCATGTCGCGCACCACCTGCGAGGCGGCGTGATCGTAGATGCCCGAGATGAGTGGGCGATCGGACAGGGCCACCTCTTGGCGCCACGTCTCATCGAGCGCGAGGATCTCGTCCTCGGACAAGCCTGCATGCGCCGCGCTGGAGAGGCGCAGCGCGCGCCAAATCTCCGGCTCGTCGGCCAGCACGCTCTGCAAATGGGCGACGTAGGCCGCCATGTTGCCGTTGAAGACATCGTTTGCAGCGACGGGCGCCGCGAAAATCGAGAAGGCAGAAGCAAGGCCCAAGGGCACAAGTTGCGAGAGAGTCCTGAACATCGTCGGTCCTCAGAATGCTGCGCCGGTCCCTTCCGGCAAGAACAGCCCATGTTCTGGACATCGACATTTAAGATCCGCTGAACGCCTGCCCCTCGCCCGCCGGCAGATTGCTAAAACTTTATCGGGCCGCGCGCCGGAGCCGGGGCCACGCGAGAAAAGGGCCCCCGAAGGGACCCTTAGTCTTGCCGATCCGGCTCATCGTTTACCGCCCGTTGTGTTCTGCCTGCGGCCAGACCGGCACCGAGGCGAGCGCACCCGCCTCGTGACCCGAGATCTCTCAGCTACAGCCGGACGTGCCGCCGCAGGTGTTGCACTTCATGCAGGTGCCGTTCCGCACCAGCGTGTAGTTGCCGCATTCGCCGCAGGCCTCGCCCTCGAAGCCCTGCATCTTCGCCTTGGTCGACGCGGTCATCGCCACCGAAGAGGTCTCGGAGCGTGTCGCAACCGGGCTTGCAGCCTCGGGCACAAGCGTGGCCAGCGCCGCGGAGGGATCAGATGGCCTTGCAAAGCCCATCGCCTGCCCGCCCTGCAGCACCACCAGTTCCTGCGGAACCCGCTTTCGCAGATAGCCCGAGGAGCTGATCTGCTTGAGCACTTCGAGCGATTTCGACGCAGCGCTCTCGGAGATCTCCTTGACGTTGGAGACGCCCTCTTCCTCGCCGCGGCCGATATCGTCGAAGGTCGCGCCTTCCGGCTTCACATGCGCGAGGTCCGTGCGGTCGAGATAGGACACCGCCAGTTCGCGGAAGATGTAGTCGAGGATCGAGGTCGCGTTCTTGATCGAGTCGTTGCCCTGCACCATGCCCGCGGGCTCGAACTTGGTGAAGGTGAAGGCATCGACGAATTCCTCGAGCGGCACGCCGTATTGCAGACCGACGGAAACCGCGATGGCGAAGTTGTTCATCATCGCCCGGAAGCCCGCGCCCTCCTTGTGCATGTCGATGAAGATCTCGCCAAGGCTGCCGTCGGAATATTCGCCCGTCCGCAGGTAGACCTTGTGACCGCCGACGATGGCTTTCTGGGTGTAGCCCTTGCGTCGCTCGGGCATCTTCTCGCGCGCCGTGGCCTTCTCGACCTCCTTGATGACGATCTTCTCGACCACCTTCTCGGCGAGGACCGCGGCCTTCTCCTGCATGGAGCCGGTCTCGAGGATCTCTGCAGCCTCGTCGTCATCCTCGACCAGCGCGGATGCGAGCGGCTGGCTGAGCTTGGAGCCGTCGCGATACAGCGCGTTGGCCTTCACGCCAAGCGACCAGGACAGCTCGTAGGCGCGCTGGCAATCCTCGATCGTCGCATCGTTTGGCATATTGATCGTCTTCGAGATCGCGCCCGAGATGAAGCTTTGCGCGGCGGCCATCATCTTGATGTGGCTGTCGACACCGAGGAAGCGCTTGCCCTTCTTGCCGCAAGGATTGGCGCAGTCGAAGATCGAGTAATGCTCGGCCTTCAGGTGCGGCGCGCCTTCCAGCGTCATCGTCCCGCAGACGTGATCGTTCGCGGCGTCGATATCGGCCTTCGAGAACCCGAGATGGCGCAGAAGATCGAAGCTCGGATCGTTCAGCTTCTCGGCGGGAATGCCCAGCACTTCGCGGCAGAATTCCTCGCCAAGCGTCCACTGATTGAACACGAAGCGAATATCGAAGGCAGAAGCGAGCGCGCCATCCACTTTTTCAAGCTGCGCCGGGCCGAAGCCGTGGCCGATGAGCGAGGTGTGGTTGATCGCGGGCGCGTTGCCGATGGAGCCGTGGCCCACCGCGTAGGAGACGATCTCCTCGATCTGCGAGGAGCTGTAGCCGAGCCGTTCGAGCGCACCCGGAACCGAGCGGTTGATGATCTTGAAGTAGCCGCCGCCTGCGAGCTTCTTGAACTTCACCAGCGCGAAATCCGGCTCGATCCCCGTTGTGTCGCAATCCATCACGAGGCCGATCGTGCCGGTGGGCGCGATCACGGTGGCCTGTGCGTTGCGGTAGCCGTGCTTCTCACCGAGGCGCAGCGCTTCGTCCCAGGTGGACATCGCAAGATCGACGAGCATCGCGTCGGGGCAATTGGTCTGATCGAGCGGGACCGGCTTCACAGCGAGGTCCTCGTACCCGGTGGTTGCCCCGTATGCGGCGTTGCGGTGGTTGCGGATGACGCGGAGCATGTGCTCACGATTGCGCTCAAAGCCCGAGAACGCGCCGAGCTCACCGGCGATCTCCGCCGAGGTCGCATAGGCGACACCGGTCATGATCGCGGTCAGCGCGCCGCAGAGCGCCCGGCCCTCGTCGCTGTCATAGGAGTAGCCCATCGTCATCAGGAGCCCGCCGATATTGGCATAGCCCAGGCCGAGCGTCCGGAAATCGTAGGACAGCTGCGCGATTTCCTTGGAGGGGAACTGCGCCATCGTGACGGAGATCTCGAGCGTCAGAGTCCAGAGACGCGTGGCGTGCATGTAATCTTCCGCGGCGAACTTGCCGTCATGCAGGAAGGTCAGAAGGTTCATCGACGCAAGGTTGCAGGCGGTATCGTCGAGGAACATGTACTCCGAGCAGGGGTTCGAGCCGCGGATCTGGCCGTCCTCCGGGCACGTGTGCCAGGCATTGACCGTGTCGTGGAACTGGATGCCCGGATCGGCACAGGCCCAGGCTGCGTGACCCACCTGCTCCCACAGCTCGCGCGCGGAGATGGTCTTGGCGACGGAGCCGTCCGTGCGGCTCAGAAGCTCCCAGGGCTTGTCCTCACGCACCGCCTCGAGGAAGGCATCGGTCACGCGGATCGAGTTGTTGGAGTTCTGGCCCGACACGGACGCGTAGGCCTCGCTGTCCCAATCGGTGTCGTAGGTCGGGAACTCGATCGAGCTGTAACCTTGCTTGGCGTAGTCGAGGACACGCTTCACATAGGTCTCGGGGATCTGCGCGCGCTTGGCGGCGCGGACGGCCGCCTTCAGCCCTTCGTTCACCTTGGGATCGTAGGCGCCTTCTTCGGAGCCGTCGAAGGCGCGGATCGCCGCGAAGATGCCGTTCAGCATCTGCTCGTGCATCTTGGAGCCGGCAACGATGGAGGCGACTTTCTGCTCCTCCTTCACCTTCCAATTGATGAACTCTTCGATATCGGGGTGATCCGCGTCGCAGATCACCATCTTGGCGGCGCGCCGGGTCGTTCCGCCCGACTTGATTGCGCCCGCCGCACGGTCGCCGATCTTCAGGAAGCCCATCAGACCCGACGACTTGCCCCCGCCCGACAGGGGTTCGCCTTCAGCCCGGAGGCTGGAGAAGTTGGTGCCGGTGCCCGAGCCGTACTTGAAAAGCCGCGCCTCGCGGACCCAGAGGTCCATGATGCCACCTTCGTTCACGAGGTCGTCCGAGACGGACTGGATGAAGCAGGCATGGGGCTGCGGATGCTCGTAGGCGGTCTTCGACTTGGTGAGCTTGCCGGTCTTGTAGTCCACGTAGAAATGGCCCTGGCTCGGCCCGTCGATGCCGTAGGCCCAGTGCAGGCCAGTGTTGAACCATTGCGGCGAATTGGGTGCGGCGGTCTGGGTCGCGAGCATGTGGCGCATCTCGTCATAATAGGCGCGCGCATCCTCTTCGGTGGTGAAATAGCCACCCTTCCAGCCCCAGTACGCCCAGGCACCCGCGAGACGGTCGAAGACCTGCTTCGAGGAGGTCTCGCCGGTCTTCGCGGTTGTTTTGCTCGCAGGCTCGGAGCGCCACAGGAACTCGGGCACGCCCTCCTCTTCGACGCGCTTCAGCTCGAGCGGCACACCAGCCTTGCGGAAGTATTTCTGAGCGATCACGTCCGAGGCGACCTGGCTCCAGGAAGCCGGCACTTCGACCTCGTCGAGGCGGAAGACGATCTTGCCGTCGGGATTGCGGATTTCCGATGCCGTGGTGACAAAGTCGATACCCGCATAGGCATCTTTTCCGGCTGTGGTGTAACGGCGTTCGATCTTCATTTCCTGCCTCGTCTCGCTTTGCGCCCCTGTCTCGTCCGGCCCGCGCGGGCGCGGAGAGGCACGTCATCCGGTCGCGCTGCCTGTGCCGCGCGCTCTGCGAAACTGTGTTCCGCCTGGATGTAAGACTGTGTCCCTCTCGGCCCGACCACTAAATATTGTGGGTCGCGTTCCGGTGAAAGCTACACTCATGCGGGAGGCCGATTCCGTCAACGACTTTTTCACCAAGATGGCGCTATATTTTGTGTTGACCAGAGCGAACCACCACATCCTGTGGCCGCCCTTCGCGATTCATCCACAATACCAAGCGCAAGAATTACAAGGCGGACATGCGTTATCCCGAGTTTATCCACCACATCTGGTGGAAACTGAGGCATGCAACCGAGCACGGCGCATGTGTGCGCCAAAGCCACAATCGCCGATGGCAAGCCAAGCGAAACAGGCACGACGTCAAAATGCCAGGGGATGTGAGGAATGGTCGGGGCGGCGAGATTCGAACTCACGACCTTCTGTACCCAAAACAGACGCGCTACCAGGCTGCGCTACGCCCCGACACGTGCCGCCTTAGCGGCAGGCACGAGATTTGAAAAGACCGATTATGCGCCGCGACAGGCCCAGGCCGCCTCTGCGATGGCGGGATGCCGCATCTCGGTACCGGGCGCAATGCCGAGCGTCTCGGCGAGACCGCCGTTGATCTCGAGCACGTATTTCGTGTCCGGCGCCCCTGGAATCGGCGTCTCGTCATGGGGGATCGCGTTGCTGTGCACCTTGCGGACGACGCCTTGGGCATCGGCAAAGATCATGTCGAGCGGGATAAGCGTGTTCCGCATCCAGAACGCGACCTGCTGCGGGCGCTCGTAGACGAAGAGCATGCCCTCGAAGCGATCCATCTCGGCGACATTCATCAGACCCTGGGCGCGTTCCTGGGCATCATCGGCGACCTCGATCCGGAAACTGGCGGAGCCGAACTCGCCCCGAAGAGAGATCCTGTCTTCTCTGCATTCCTGCGCGAAAGCCGTGCCCGCCAGCATCGACGCGGCGACAAAACTCAGGACGAAACGGCACTTTCCCACGCGACGATCTCCGCTGCCATGCGTCCGCGCTTGCCGTCGACAACCCGCAGACCGATTGCTTCACCGGGCTGCAGATCGGCCAGACCGGAGCGGCGCAGCACTTCGATGTGGATGAACACATCCTCTGCACGGCCGAACACGTTCGCGAACCCGAAGCCCTTGTTCTTATCGAACCACTTCACACGCCCGGGCTCAAGTTCTGCGGCATGCAAAACCTCGGGATCCATCTCTTCGATATCGGCAAGGGGCACGGCAGAGGTATCCTTGGGAGGCTCGATCGCGTGGACCGTGACGGCCTGATACCCGCGCGGCGTCTTCTGGATCGAAATATCGACCGTCGCGCCATCGGCGACCGAGCTCTGACCGTAATTCCGCAGCACGTTTGCATGGAGCAGGATGTCGCGCTCTTCACATTCAACCACGACAAAGCCGAACCCCTTACCGGGATCAAACCACTTGACCTTGCCTCGGACCCTTCGATCCGTCTCTTCCGTCGACATTCTGTCTCTCTATATGACGCGGGCGCTGTAGCGCCCCTCACTACTGATATAATGCCCCCGCTAATCGAACTTCTAACGCACCACAATCTTTCACGTAACGTGAATTGCGCATGCCTCAAGGTGACAGGCGGGTAACATCCCAAGACGCATCAAGAGTTTTTCGTTGCCATACAAAGCGATCGTGAAGACGGAATGCACCGTCCGCCCAAAATTCGATCTCCAAGGGCTGTATCCTGAAACCGCCCCAATGCGGCGGACGCGGCGGATTGTTGCCGAAACGGGTCGTCACCTTCGCGACCTGCGCCATCAGAGCCGCGCGGCTGGAAAGAGGCCGGGACTGTTCCGAGGCCCACGCGCCAAGCCGGCTCTTGAGAGAGCGCGACTCGAAATAGGCATCCGCTTGCGGGCCGTCCTCGCGCTCGGTCACGCCGCGCACGCGGATCTGCCGACGCAGCGATTTCCAGTGCATCACGAACGCGGCCTTTCCTTGAGCCTCGATCTCGCGGCCCTTCTGGCTTTCGTAATTCGTATAGAAGACGAAGGCCGATGCCTCGATCTCCTTCAGAAGGACCATCCGCGCATTCGGCATCCCGTCCGCATCCACGGTGGACAACGCGATCGCGTTGGGATCGTTGATCTCGGTCTCGCTCGCTTCGGCAAGCCAGTTGCGCGCGATCTCGAAAGGATCCTCGCCTGCGAATATCCCGGTCCGCTCGGTCATCATGAATTCTCCCGGCTCTGAAGCGAACACGCCACGCGAAAGGGTTCGCGGAGCGCGCCGCTCTTGATGGCGCCTGCCCCTTCACCTAAAGGACAGCGAAACAGATGTCGGGTTGGAGACGGGTAATGTCAAACGGACTGATGGCAGGAAAACGCGGCCTCATCATGGGGCTCGCCAATGACAAATCCATCGCCTGGGGCATTGCCAAGGCCTGTGCCGATGCCGGCGCGGAGCTTGCCTTTTCCTACCAGGGCGACGCGCTGCTGAAGCGGGTCGGACCTCTGGCCGAAAGCCTCGGCTCGGACATCGTTCTGCCCTGCGACGTCGGTGACGAGGAATCGATCGACGCGCTCTTCACCGGTCTTGCCGAGAAGTGGGACCAGCTCGATTTCATCGTTCACGCGATCGGTTATTCCGACAAGACCCAGCTGCGCGGCCGCTACCTCGACACCACGCGCACCAATTTCGCCATGACGATGGACATCTCGGTATATTCCTTCACCTCAGTCATGCAGCGCGCGGAAAAGATGATGAAAAACGGCGGCTCTGCCGTGACGCTCACCTATTACGGTGCCGAGCGGATCATGCCCCATTACAATGTGATGGGGGTCGCGAAGGCCGCGCTGGAAGCCTCCGTGCGCTACCTCGCCGAGGATCTCGGCAAGGATGGCATCCGCGTCAACGCGCTCTCGGCCGGCCCGATCCGGACGCTCGCCGCGTCGGGAATCGGGGACTTCCGCTACATCATGAAGTGGAACGAGCTGAATTCGCCTCTGCGCCGGAACGTGACCATTCAGGATGTCGGCAATTCCGCCCTGTATCTTCTGTCCGATCTCGGAAGCGGCGTGACCGGCGAGACGCACCACGTCGATGCGGGCTATCACATCGTCGGCATGAAGGCCGAGGACGCGCCCGATATCGACAAGACCTGAGCGCGCCCGCCTGCCCCTCACACCTAGGAGACACGCCATGAGCGACCGCCTGCCGCACGAAAAAGGCTTCCACGTCAGCTGGGACCAGCTGCATCGCGACGCGCGGGCCCTGGCCTGGCGTCTGCAGGGCCACGGCCCGGAAGGTGGCTGGCGCGCGGTCGTGGCGATCACTCGCGGCGGAATGGCACCCGCGATGATCGTGAGCCGCGAGCTCGACATCCGCACCGTCGATACGATCAGCGTGAAAAGCTACAACCACCAGACGCAGGCCGAGCCCGTGATCATCAAGCATCCCGACGCGGATGTGGTCGGCGACGGCACCGGCGTCCTGATCGTCGATGATCTGGTCGATACCGGCCGCACGCTCGAAGTGGTGCGCGCCGCGATGCCGAAGGCGCATGTGGCAACCGTCTACGCCAAGCCGAAGGGCCGGCCGATGGTCGACACCTTCATCACCGAGGTCAGCCAGGACACCTGGATCTTCTTCCCGTGGGATATGGCGCTGCAATACGTCAAACCCTATCACGGCACGGACGACTGACGCCCTGCGCCCCTTGCGGGGCCGCGGCCCCTCGCCTAGACATCCGCGACATCTGTTGAAACGACCAACCGGAGGGCCCGATGGCACTCAAGGCCGGCCGCCTGTCTAAAGTGTTTCTGTGGATCCTGATGGGCCTGTTGCTGATCGGCCTTGCCGGGTTCGGTGCGACCAACCTGTCGGGCACTGCCCGCACGGTCGCCTCCGTCGGCGACAAGGACATCACCGTGAACGCCTATTCCCGTGCCGTTCAGCAAGAGTTGCGCGCGCTTCAGGCCGAACGCGGCGAAGCGGTGAGCTTCGCCGAGGCGCGCCAGGCAGGGCTCGACACGCAGGTGCTTTCGCAGCTGGTCATCGCGCGGGCCCTCGACTGGGAAGCGGACCGCGTCGGGATCTCGGTCAACGACGATCTCGTCGCGAACGAGTTGTCGCAGGTCTCGAGCTTCCAGGGCCCGGACGGCAATTTCGACCGGCAGGCCTACAGCTTCGCGCTCGACAATATCGGCCTTTCGGAAGGTGAGTTCGAGGAGGACCTGCGGAACGAGATCGCGCGCACCGTTTTGCAGGCGGGCGTCTTCGCCGGCCTCAACATGCCGGACACTTATGCGGACACGATCATTTCCTTCGCCGGAGAGCGGCGCGATCTGACCTACGCGGTGCTCAGCGCCTCCGACCTCGAGACCGGCATCACCGAGCCGACCGAAGAGGAATTGCGCGCCTTCTACGACGAGAACATCGTGGATTATACGCGCCCGGAGACCAAGCGCATCACCTATGCTTGGGTTACGCCCGAGATGCTTCTCGACAGCGTCGAGGTGCCCGAGGAAAACCTGCGCGAAGCGTATGAGGAGCAGTCCGACCGCTTCAACATGCCCGAGCGCCGACTGGTCGAGCGGCTGGTTTACCCTACCGAAGAGGCAGCGCAGGCAGCGGCGGATCGCGTCGCCGCTGGCGAGGCGGATTTCAAGACCCTTGTCGAAGAGCGCGGCTTGCGGCTCGCCGATACGGATATGGGCGAAGTGACCCGCTCCGATCTTGGCGGCGCCGCGGATGCCGTGTTCGATGCCGAGACGGGGAATGTCATCGGCCCCGCTCCTTCGAATCTCGGCCCCGCGCTCTACCGCGTGAACGCGGAACTGGCCGCGGTCGAGACGCCCTTCGAGGAAGCCGTGCCGATGCTGCGCGACACGCTCGTTCTCGATCGGGCGCGGCGCACGATCGAGGCGCAGGCAGAAAGCTATGACAACGAATTGGCAGGCGGTGCGACGCTTGAAGATCTGACAAGCTCGACCGACATGGAGCTTGGCGAGATCGCCTGGACCGGATCGTCGGATGAAGACATCGCCGCCTATCCTGCCTTCAACGAGATCGCCCGCACGGCGGAGCCCGGCGATTATCCCGAGATCCTGGAGCTGGGCGACGGCGGTGTCTTCGCGCTGCGCGTCGACGGCATTGACGAGCCCGCCCCCATCCCCTTCGAAGAGGTCCGAAACGCCGTGGAGACCGGCTGGGAACAGCAAGAGGTGACCGAGGCGCTGCAGGAACAGGCCACCGCCCATGCAGAGGCGATCTCGGGCGGGGCGAGTTTCGAGGAACGTGGCCTCTCACCCGCCACGCTCGAAGGTGTTCAGCGCACGGCAAGCCGGGACGTTCTGCCGCGCGGTGCGATCGCCGAGGCTTTCGACGTCGCCGAAGGCGCGGCGACCACAGCCTCCGAGCCGGGCCGCGTCGCCATCCTGCGGACAGACAACGTGATCCCGGCCGATATGGCAGGCGATGACGCAGAGCAGCTCCGGCAGCGACTGCGCCAGCAAGCCGAGGGCGCGCTGTCCGAAGACCTCTTCCGCGCACTGGCCGCCGACATCCAGTCGCGTGCCGGTGTGACCGTGAACAGCGAGACGCTGAACGCGGTCAATTCGCAGCTTCAGTAGAGCCAAGATGGCAGAGCTTACGCCCGCCTTCGAGAGTTTCGAGGCCGCCTATTCCGAGGGCCGGAACCAGGTCGTCTATGCCCGGCTCGCCGCCGATCTCGACACGCCCGTTTCGCTGATGCTGAAGCTCACGGGCGCCGCGCGCGATGCCTTCATGCTGGAATCGGTGACGGGCGGCGAAGTGCGCGGTCGTTACTCGATCATCGGTATGAAGCCCGACCTCGTCTGGCGCTGCAACGGCAGCCAATCCGAGATCAATCGGCAGGCGCGGTTCGATGCGGATGCGTTCGAGCCGATGCAGGACGACCCGCTGACCGCCCTCAGGAGCGTGCTCGAGGAGAGCCGGATCGACCTGCCGGACGGCCTGCCGCAATCCTCCGCGGGCCTATTCGGCTATCTGGGCTACGACATGATCCGGCTCGTCGAGAACCTGCCCGACGTGAACCCCGATCCGGTCGGCCTGCCGGACGCGACGCTGATCCGCCCTTCCGTCATCGCCGTGCTCGACGGCGTGAAAGGCGACGTGATCATCGTCTCGCCTGCCTGGGTCTCCTCGGGCCAGTCGGCGCGCGCGGCCTATGCACAGGCCGCCGAGCGGGTGATGGACGCGGTGCGCGATCTCGAACGCGCCCTGCCCCGCGATGCGCGCGATCTGGGCGACGCGGCGGATCTCGGAGAGCCGGTCTCGAACTTCAGCCATGACGGCTACAAGGCCGCAGTGGAGCGGGCCAAGGAATACATCCGGGCGGGCGACATCTTCCAGGTCGTACCGTCGCAGCGCTGGACGCAGGACTTCCCGCTGCCGCCATTTGCCCTCTATCGATCGCTGCGGCGCACGAACCCCTCGCCCTTCATGTTCTATTTCAACTTCGGAGGTTTCCAGGTCATCGGCGCCAGCCCGGAGATCCTGGTGCGGGTCTTCGGCCGCGAGGTTACGATTCGTCCCATCGCCGGCACGCGCCCTCGCGGAGCGACGCCAGCCGAGGACCAGGCGCTGGAGGCTGATCTTCTGGCCGATCAGAAGGAGCTCGCAGAGCATCTCATGCTGCTCGATCTCGGGCGCAACGACACAGGCCGCGTCTCCAAGATCGGCACGGTCCGCCCGACCGAGCAATTCGTGATCGAGCGTTACAGCCACGTCATGCATATCGTCTCGAACGTCGTGGGCGAGCTTGATCCGCAGCATGACGCGCTTTCGGCACTGCTTGCCGGTCTGCCGGCGGGCACGGTCTCGGGCGCGCCCAAGGTGCGCGCGATGGAAATCATCGACGAGCTCGAGCCTGAAAAACGCGGCGTTTACGGCGGCGGTGTGGGATACTTCTCCGCAGGCGGCGACATGGACATGTGCATCGCGCTTCGCACGGCGGTCATCAAGGATCAGAAGCTCTACATCCAGGCGGGTGGCGGCGTCGTATATGACAGCGACCCAGAGGCCGAATACCAGGAAACCGTGCACAAATCGAATGCGATCCGCCGGGCCGCGGCCGATGCCGCGCGGTTCACCGGCGACGGCAACCGCTAGGGATCAGGACGCCGCGGCCGCCTCGGTTCTGATGCGTTCGATCATTGCCCGCAATCCATTCGAGCGCTGTGCCGAAAGGTGATCGTTGAGGCCCAGACGCCCGAGTTCCGCCTTTGCGTCGACACCCGGCACCTCGGTGACCGGCAGCCCGTTATAGAGACGGTGCAGCACGGCGATCAGACCGCGTACGATCATCGCGTCGCTGTCGCCGTCGAAATGAAACGACCCATCCTCGATCCGGCTGTGCAGCCAGACCTGGCTCGCGCAGCCGTCGACCTTGGTGGCGGGCACTTTCAGCGCATCGTCGAGCGGGTCCATGTCGCGGCCCATCTCGATCACCAAGCGGTAGCGATCTTCCCAATCCTCGAGGAACTCGAAATCCTCGACCACGTTTTCGAAGGCCTGTTGTGCCATGCGCGCCCCGATCTCTTTGAATTCCCTTGTTGCACCGGAGACCTATGCTCAGCCGCAGGTCTCGTCCAGCCCCGCCTTCCGGCTTTTCACCGGCGCGCCGATAGGCTAGTCCACGAAGGAAAGGGATCGAGGGACCGATCATGCGTTTCAGAACTCCGGTGCTCATCTGCCTCGTCGCGGGCCTCACGCTTTCGGCCTGTGGCAGCCGCCTCAATCCGTTCACGTGGTTCGGCCAGTCCCGATCCGTGCCCGTCAGCGAAAGCACCGCAGCCAACCCCCTGATCCCCGCGCGCCGCGTCTCGATCCTGCGTTCCAACGACGAAGAGGTTTATCGCGGCCAGCCCATTCGCCAGGTCGAAAGCCTCGTGATCGAGCGGCGCCCCGGCGGCGGCATTATCAAGGCAACCGGCCTGGCCCGCGTGCCGGGACGCTACGAGGCGCGGCTGACACCTGTAGAGCTTGAAAGCACCGGCGGGCGGCTCGTCTACTCTCTCGATGTGCGGCTCTTCCGCAGCGCGCCCAATACCGGGGCCGACGCGCGCCGCGTGACCGTGGCGACATTCCTGACGGATCAGGAACTCTCCACGATCAGCCAGATCGAGGTGCGCGGCGCAGAGAACGCGCTCGTCACTCGCCGCTAAGCTCGATCACGTCGATCTTGTTGCCTTTCGCGGCCAGGGCAATCCGCCCGTCGCAAAGGCGCAAGGCATCCTCACCGAAGACCTCGCGCCGCCATCCCGAAAGCGCCGCGACGTCGCGGGCACCGCTGGCGATCGCGTCGAGATCCGCCGAGGGTGCGACGAGCTTGGCCGCAACGCCTGAGCTTTCCGTTCGCGCCTTGAGCAGGACGCGCAAGAGATCCGCCAGCGCCGGGTTCACCTGGCCTTTATCGCGCGGATCTTCGACGCGGGGCAGCTCGTCCTTGTCGAGCGCCTCGCCAGCGGCCACGGCTGCAAGAATGCCGTCGGCCACGTCGCCCTTGCGCCCCTCGCGCAAGAGAAGCCGCGACCGGCCGAGATCCGCGTGGCTCTTGGGCTTTGTCGATGCAAGTTCCACCAGCGCATCGTCCTTGAAGACCCGGCTGCGCGGCACGTTCTTTTCCTGGGCATAGGCTTCGCGGAAGCGTGCGAGTTCCCGCACGATGCCCAGGAAACGGGGCGAGGTGTTGCGCGTCTTGACGCGCTTCCACGCATCCTCGGGCCGCGAGATATAGGTCTCCGGATCGGCGAGCTGCGCGAGCTCTTCCTCCACCCAGCGGTGCCGCCCGGTATCTCGCAGCTTCTTCTCGAGAAACTCGTAGATCTTCCGCAGATGCGTGACATCGGCGAGCGCATAGGTCTTCTGGGCGTCTGTCAGCGGACGACGCGACCAGTCGGTAAACCGCGAGGACTTGTCGAGATTTGCCCGCGCGATCCGTTTGACCAGCGTCTCGTAGCCCACCTGCTCACCGAAGCCGCAGACCATTGCCGCGACCTGCGTGTCGAACAGCGGCTCGGGAATCACGCCGTAATCCACATAGAAGATCTCGAGATCCTGGCGCGCAGCGTGAAAGACCTTCACGACCGAGGTGTCGCGGAACAGCTCGACCAGCGGCTCGAGCGACAGATCGCCCTCGAGCGGGTCGACCAGAACCGCGTCCTCGTCTCCCTCGCCGGGCAGGGCGAGTTGCACGAGGCAGAGCTTGGAATAGAAGGTGCGCTCCCGCAGAAATTCCGTATCGACGGTGACATAGGGAGCCTCATGCGCCCGCGCGCAGAATGCCGCGAGATCTTCGGTCCGGGTGATCGTTTTCATTCTGACCTTTCTGACGAGTCCGTGACGCGACCCTAACCGAACCGTGCGCGGGCGCAATGAGGCATGCTCAGAGGTCGATCCGCGTCTTGTCGCCCGACGCGACGCGCCGAAGCACGGCCGGGTAAAGGCGGTGCTCCTGCTCAAGCACGCGGGCGGCCAATGTGCCCGGCGTATCGCCCGGCAGGACCGGCACCCGCGCCTGCCCAAGGATCGGCCCGTCATCGAGTGCGGGCGTTACCTCATGGACCGTGCATCCATGCTCGCTCTCGCCGGCTTCGATGGCGCGAGCGTGCGTGTGGAGCCCGCGATACTTCGGCAGAAGCGAGGGGTGGATGTTCAGCATGCGGCCCTGCCAGCGTGACACGAAGCCCTCAGTCAAAACCCGCATGAAACCGGCCAGGCAGATGAGATCCGGCGCAGATGCCACGATCCTGTCGTGCAGCGCGTCCTCGAAGGCGGCGCGGTCGCCTTTGTAGGGACGGTGATCGACCACCGCGGTCTCGATCCCCATGTCTTCGGCGCGGGCAAGCCCACCGGCATCGTCAGTGTTCGACAGAACCAGAACGGCCCGCCCAGGGTGATCGCCGGTCATGCTGCGCGCGAGCGCGACCATGTTCGATCCGCCGCCCGAGATCAGGATCGCAACGCGCATCAGGCCAGCGTGCCGCTGTAGCGGATGCCCTGCCCCTCGCTGACCCGGCCGATCTCATGGACGCGTTCACCTGCGCTCTCCAGCATCGCGGTCAATGCTTCTGCCTCGGCCGCATCGACAACGAGGACCATGCCGATCCCGCAATTGAACGTCTTGAGCATCTCGGCGGCATCCATACCGCCCTCCTCGCGCAGCCATCCGAAGACCTGCGGCAGCGACCAGGCGGTCAGGTCGATCTCTGCGCCGAGTGTCTCGGGCAGAACGCGCGGCAGGTTCTCGGTGAGACCGCCCCCGGTGATATGGGCCAGCGCGTGCACGCCGCCGGCGCGGATCGCCTGAAGCGCGGGTGTCACGTAAAGCCGCGTCGGCGCCAGTAGCTGTGCACCGAGCGTCCCCTCGCCCCAGGGACAGGCGTCTGACCAGCCGAGGCCCGACATCTCGACGATCCGGCGCACAAGGCTGTAGCCGTTGGAATGCACGCCATTCGAGGCCAACCCGAGAAGAACGTCGCCAGCGCCGACGCCATCAGGTAAAGCCGCGCCCCGCTCCATCGCGCCGACGGCGAAGCCCGCAAGGTCGAAATCGCCCGGCGGATACATGCCCGGCATCTCGGCCGTCTCGCCGCCGATGAGCGCGGTATTGGCCGCTTCGCAGCCCTCCGCGATGCCTTCGATCACTTCTGCCGCGGCATCGAGCTCGAGCTTGCCGGTGGCGAAATAATCAAGGAAGAACAATGGCTCCGCGCCCTGGCACACCAGGTCGTTCACGCACATCGCCACCAGGTCGATCCCGACACCACCATAAAAGCCCGTGTCGATCGCGATCCGCAGCTTGGTGCCGACCCCATCCGTTGCCGCGACGAGAACCGGATCCTCGTACCCTGCAGCCTTCAGGTCGAAGAGCGCGCCGAAGCCGCCGAGCCCTGCCATCGTGCCGGGCCGGTCCGTGCGCTTGGCTGCCGGCTTGATCCGCTCGACGAGTGCGTTGCCCGCGTCGATGTCGACACCCGCATCGGCATAGGTGATGCTGTTCTTGCCTTGGCTCATGTCCCGCCTTGCCTCTCGCTTCGCGCTCTTGCCGCAGGCGATAGCCGATCACCCCGGCCCCTGCAACGATCCGCTTGACCGGCGCGGCGCGTCTGCTAAGCGAGACCTTGCTGGGGGCCTGTAGCTCAATTGGTTAGAGCAGAGCGCTCATAACGCTTTGGTTGCGGGTTCAAGTCCTGCCGGGCCTACCAGCTTTCATGGGCAATCAAGAGCCCAGAAGACTTTTTTGGTTTGCTCTTAAGTTCAGTGAACCTGAGACTCTGCGCAGCAAGGAAAAGTGGCTACTTTGGCAAGAACGGCGCGGCTCACTACGCATCGTGCGTAAGGGCACATGAACGGCCCAAAGCCGATCTTCGGTGGCTGAACGTCCGACATCCGCTTTGAGCCTACTCAGTCCATACCCTGACTTGGCTGACGGAGAATTTCCCGCCTTCAGAGCGACAGTTCAATCAATTCAAACGCTTCGATCAGCGATTGATAATGGCTCTGCGTGATGAATTGGCGAGCCTGTCGGCGCCCTCACGGGTGAAGGAGCGGGACAAGTTCTTTCGGAGGCTGCGGTTTTCACCGTGAAACGACATGTCCCGCACCGCCATGCCATCGTACGACAGGTGCATGCCCTCGATCCCGCGCAGGCAAGCCTATGGCGAGAGCGCCCCAAACTCCTTTTTCAGATTTTTCAGCAGAAGAAGGTAGTGATCCCGTGTAATGAACTGGTTCTCTTTTGGCTGCGTTCTTGGGTACATCAAGGTCAGCAGTTCCTCCTTCGTTTCGGCATTTCCGTCTTCGAAAGACTTGATTTTCCCCGAGCGACCGTCGGGCGCGATCCGAATGCCTTCGATCCCTGGAAAACGCGTGCCTTCATGTCGATCCGCTATGGTCTTTTTCGAGATTTGAGGCGGCACGCTTGGCACATGGTTGAGCCCGAAAGCGTGCCCCACTTCGTGCGTGATGGCGCCGTTATTCGCGATGCGCTTCACGCCTGTGAGGCTCTTTGTCAGACTCATGCCGATAAAGGGCTGAACGGCCGTCTTGGTGGGATTATCCATTTGGTCCGCTGCCGGACTATGCGTGACGCCGAGAAGCTGGATCCATTCATAGGGCATGAAGATCACAACCAGATCGTACCGGTCGTAGCTGTTGTTGGCGATGAGATGGTCCTGGACCGCATTCAAGAGATGCGAACGGACGTTCGCGCGTTTGCTCAGTTTTTCGGCCAATGCGGGGGGCGTCGCAAGGTATTCGTTGAAGGCACGCAACGTGTCCATCGTGTCGTCGGAAAACGTCTCGGCCAGCAGTTCGAACTGGTAGATCTTTTCGATGGCGGAGACGAGCGTTTCGTTGAGATCAGGATCGGGCGGCGGCGCTGGCGCTTCGGAAAATCGCACAGACTGCACCGGGAAAAGCTGCTCGATATATGTCTCCGAGCGCCGCACCGTCAGTGCGGCCTCGTATAGAACATCCTGCGGCACGAAATCGTACCACGGCCCGACGCGTGCGAAGACATAGCCGATTTCGAGATCCCGCTCGAGCGGATCCCATTCCAGCGGCTCCACCCCGGAGAAGACCCGGGGAGACTCCTGGCACTCGCGCACCGGTTCTATCTCCGTACGCAGTGCGGTGATCTCCTCGAACTCGGGTGTCCAGCCGAAGAGCATCACGCTGTTCTCTCCTTTGCGGCGTTCCTCATCAGAGAAGAGATCCGGGCGGCGGATCTGTACGCCTTCTCGTTCGGGAACCAGCAGGGGGGCCTCTGGATCGAAGGCCGGACGAGCGCGGATATCTGCCTTGAAATCGGTCACCTGCCAGCCCGGAGCGATCTGCGGATCTGCGCGCCACTTGGGGTAGACACGGATCGCGGCCGGTTTGCCGCGAACCAACGGCGCGTTCGTCACCACTTGTATAGTGTCGCTCTCCACACCCTCGCGCCAGGCGAGATGTTGTGCGAGCCCGGCCTGCATGAACTCGTCGTCACTCAAATCGACCATCGTGTCGAATCCCCAGACCTGATCGACGGCCATCTCTTCGCCTCCGGCGCCGCGAATGCCGGTTGCACCTGCGCGAACCGTCAGGCGGTAGCGCACTCCGTCTCGCATCGGGTCTTGCGGTGTGACGATAACGGTATCGCTGCCCGACAGGCGCGGGCGGGTCTTGATCGGGGCCATGACGGTGCCGCCCGTGCCGTTGGCCAAGCCGAATTCCAGCCTAATGGCCGCTGGCGTGACCGACGCAGGGTCGAGCGGACGGTCGAAGATGAGGCGGATGCCCGGGTCATCCCATGGCAGGTTTTTTGCGTCGCGCGCGGGCCGATGCGCGATCAGGAGCAGCTCGTCGGTGGGCGCGCTGCCATCGGTGGGTGCCTGCGCGACCTCCAGCGGTCCCATCGCATAGCCCATGTTGCGCATGTTCGGCGCGGCGAAGCGACCCGAGACCTGAAGCGGCTTTTCGCCCTCGTCGCTGTCGATCAAGACGTGATTGCGCGCGCGGGGGTTCCAAGTGCGACGCTCCCGCTCGACCCTTGCGGTACCGGACAGCTCAAAACGACCGATCACCTTGGTGTCGGTGATCCGCTCGATATGCACCCTGCCCGAAAGACTGCCAGTCGGAACGAGCGTGCGGGTGCCGGCCTGGCTGACCCCATCCATGTCGCAGTTCAAATCCCTGACTTGTCGGCCGATCGTGGCATCCTGCGGGATCGTCGACAGCTCGAGCGTCTTGAGCGCGCCTTGCCGGACGGCGCGGCACATGCGCTTCGCGAATTCCTGTTCGCGCCTTTGGTTTTCCGTCTTCGGCGGCAGGTAGGGGCGCGGACGGATTTCACCGGTCCAAGACGAAAAGACTGTGGACGGGTCACCATCGCCGCCACTGCTCACGGCGCGCGCGGGATAGCTCTGACCCGCGCGCAAATCGCCAGGTCCGGCATCCGTCAGCGCAATGACAAGGTGCGCGCCGCTGTTGATGGGCCAGCCGCCCAAGCCGCCATGTTTGAATCCCAAGGGTCTGCCCAGGCTGCCGCCCTGAAACGAAAAGAGGTTCGGGCTGAAGACCTCGAACACCGCACGACGGGTGCCCCCGCTGGCTGTCGGCACGTCGAGTGTCTCTCCCGACATGTCCTCGACGAAGTCGATCGTGCCTTGGTCCAGTCCGGGTACGCCCTCGGTCCCGCCAATGCGTTTCGCCGAGAGATGACGCGCGCAGGCCGCACCGCCAGCACTTACCCCGCCGGCAATCGACAGACTGGCCTGACCGGGCATCAAATCGGCATTCGCGCCGCCCGCGAATGCGGACGGATTGAGATTGCCCAGCAGATCGAAAGCCTGTGGCGGGTTTACGGCTTCAAGCATGCCGCCGACGGAGCAGAGCGGCACTGGCGGCGCATCCTTTGGGTCGCAGGTGTCTTGCGCGCGCAGCGGCAAAGCCACAAGACACAGGATTGCAGCAAGACCGGCAAAGCGGTTCATTGGTTGCCCATGTTCGTTATACCGCCAAGGTCCATCGGGTCCGCCGGCAACTCGAAATCGCCCGCCGGGCCCGCGTCGCCGCCGACCTCGGTCACCTTGAAGCGATCCCCGAAGCTCAGGGCGGCAAGACCGCGATCGTCAAGTTCGACCAGAAGCGGGTTCGGTGCCTCGCCGCTGATGGCCTCGATCAGCTGCATCTTGAGGGATTGATGCTCCAACAGGCGCGGATCGTCGGTCAGCACGGCAGTATCGGTCCGGACGTCGCCTGCGGCGTCGCGCCATTCGATGTCGTGGACTTCCCCCTCCACGCCGGCAATTTCACGTGTTTCACCGAGAGCATTCAGAGATGCGATCTCGTCGGGAAAGACGACGCCCGCCTCACTCTGTGACGGTGACCGAGAGGCCGAAGCTCCGGGCATGTCCTTCAACTGGCCGAGGTCCATAACCGTGATCTGACCAGCCATCGAAATGATGGAATAAACGCTGTCGTCTCGCAAAAGCATGTAGGCATCCATCCCTTCGATATCAGTCCGAAGCGCGTTGCCGGTCCAGCGTTCGGTCATGGTCATCTGGCCCGCATCGCCGGCATCGGCCGTGAATGTGACACGGCCGTCGGCGAGAAGCGGCGTTGCGGTGATGAGCGCTGTCAGCATGCCGTTGATGAAGGGGTGGATCATGGGTGATCTCCTTTGGCTGTCTCGTGATGTGGAGGGACGCGCCGTGGCAGAGGCGTTTCAAGGCCGACATAACCAAAGGCGCGCGGCTGCGCGTTGCCGCAGACAAAGCCCGGAGCAAAGCGGTCGGCTACCGCACGCGCCAATTCATTGGCGTCGGGCGTCTTGGTGGTGTCGATGACTCCGACCATGCAGCTTTCCGTATCGGGCGCGGTGGCGACTGTACTGATGACCAGTATCTCGCGGTCATCATGGCTGGGTCCAACATCCCAGCGGTGAATGGTGGCGAAGGCTTGCATCTTCTCATTGAGCCTCTGACGCCGCCATTCGACCGTGTCGTGTACGGTGTTGAACGGCGTGAAGCTTTCCCAAGGACCGAAGCGTTGCGTGGTGGCGTAATCCGTTGAAATCCGTGCATCGCCCTCGGCCAGCATCAGGTAAAAGCCGTCCGGGCCGGGACACACCATCCGAAAGCTCATCGCCGCCTCATCGGCAGGTAGGTTATCTTCCAGCGTCCGGCAGTCAGTGTCCCAATTGTAGGTCGTATAGACGCTGTCGATCTGTTGGGCGGCTGCCGCACCTGGAATGACGAGCACCGCAAGAGCCTGGCGGATCATTCGTCACTCTCCACCGGGATTTCGGCAAATCGCACCGTGACGCTGCCCGCGCCGTCGACCTGCTCATGTGCGCCGAGCTTTGCGGTCACATCGCCGGACAGGCGACCGTCAGACCGCTCAAGCTGACCTTCCGCTGTGACCGGCATGCCTGCGAAGGTGATCGACACATCGGCGTCTGGCCCTGCCGTGAAGGCTCCATCATATTCAGCGGGCAAGTCCAACTCCAGCTTGGGGCCATACTCGCCCAGCGACAGCACAAGTCTGTCCTCGCTCTCTACAGCTTTGGCCGGAGTGAAGAAATTGATCAGCGGATCGTCTGGCATGGACTCGTCAAGCGCGGTCACCGCGCCGGTCGTCTCGACCACGGAGACTTCCGGCCCGGCCTCATAAGGGATTTCGTTGAACCGGGCCGAAAGGATGATTTCATCCGAAGGTGCGTCCCGGGACGCAAACGTGATCTCGACCGTGCCGGTGATTGCCGTCTGGTTGCGTTGGGACAGGGTCAGCGTGCCGCTTTGGGAGGTATAGGTTGCCGGGCGCGGCGCGTTCGGCCCGGCATCGCGGCGGCTCATCCACAGGTAGGCCGAGGGAAGGTTTTCCTCGCTGGTGGCACCGATCTCCTTCGTGCCTTCCTCGATCCCCTCGGGCAGGCCCAGGCTGAGCATCGCGGCCACGGGCTTCCCCTGCCATTCCGCATCGCCCGCAAGCGACAGCACCCACGGCCCGGCGGCATTCGTGGCCTCGTTGCCGTCCATCGTAAACTCCGAACGGTTGCACGGCGCGTCCGCACGGCGTGGCGCAACGTCGCCGGTCGCTGTGCCTGAAAGCGTCATGCGATAGGCGCCCGGCGCAAGGTCCCCGGTGTCTGTTGCGGCTTTGAGGGCCGCGACCCCCGGCGCGCGACGGCAGGCTGCTTGATCGATCACCTTGGCGCCAGTTTTGTCCAGCCAGACAAGTTTGTCGCGGCCCCATGGCAGATGCCATAGCATCGTCTCCGGGCCAGATCGCGGATCGCCTGGGCCTTCATACCGGATATCGGGTGTGTTTCCGCAGATATTCGTGCCATGTCCCACGACGAGAGGCAGCAGACCACCTGTATAGGCAGGCAAGCGCGTGTCGCTGCAGATTGTCAGGCGAGCCCCCTCCTGCGGGTCGACGGCTACTTTTCCTTGCGTATTTATCCAGACGGGGCCCGCGGCCATCCCGGCGGGTCTAACGGCTGCGCGGCCATCCGAGAACGGGGTGGCGATGTCGATCTCACGCATGTCGCCATCGGGATGTTCGATCTCTCGTATGGCCCAGTCATCGCGGCCCATGTAGCCGGCTTCGTCGTTCAGGCGCACCGGGGCAAGGCCATCCGCATAGCGCCCGGCCTCTTGCAGGATGAACTTACGGGGAAAGACCAGCTCCCCGGACGTGTCGATATAGCCGCGGTTCTCGGTATTGACGGCAGCCGGCGCGCGGCCGTTCACGAAGTCGCCTCCGTCGATGAAGTCAGGCGCGATTGCCAGTTCACCAGCTGTGTCGATCCAGCCCACTCGACCCTCTGCAAAGCGCACCCAGGCAAGGCCTTCGGAGAAGCTGCCGATATCCTGCACATCGCGATCCGCAAATGCGGGCGGTGTCCACGTGTCCCCGTCCGAGGTGACATAGTATGGCGTCCCATCCATCGGAGTAGCGGCGCTGCATCCGTCCGACATCGGCTTGAACGGCGAGAGCGCAAAGGTCTCTCCGGCGATGATCACACGGTCGGCGTCCTGCGCGCCCGGATCGACGATAAATGTGCCGTCGCTGTCTATGAGGCCCCATCCTGCATCGGTTTCGGCGGCTGCGACGCCTTCGGAGAAGGGTCGTACCTGCCGCCATTGCGGCGCGAGACGCCACTCGCCGTCGCTCCCAACGAAGCCCCATGAGCCGTCCTGCGGAAGCGGGTAGAGCGGCGGTGCGTCGCTCTGAGTGGACGTCCCGCAGGGCTGGGCTTCAGCGCCTGTGGCGAGGGCGAACAACGCCGCCCCCGCACATCCCAGAGCGGTGTAGGAGGTCCGGATCGGCATCACTTCACCTCCGTGATCTCGATGCGGTCGAACTCCGCCACGGTCTGCTCCGAGCCGAGCGTCCCAGCGAAAAGCGCCGGATCGCCGGTCGTGCGAAGTATCTGAATCGGATCGGTCTCGATGACCTCCGGGCCGCCCTCCTCCATGGACCAGCCGTTCATGCTCAGCCGGCCGACATAGTCGCGGCCCCGCTTCGAGATGGTCAGGCGGGCGCCCTTTTCCTCGAAATCCCGCAGGATCTGCGCCAGGTCGTAGCCTCTGACGTCGCCCGCGATTTCCACCTCCGCGCGGGTTTCCGTGCCCCCGGACATGGCACGAAGTCGCAGCCACAGGTCGTCGTTGGAATTGCCCTGTCGATAAACATAGGCGGAGATCGTGTTGTCGACATCTGCGTAGCGCCCGACCTGGACGATTGCCCGGCGCCCGCCCAGGCTCTGAACCTCACCCAGGCGCGCGGTGAAATCAGCGCTCAGATCCCAATCGCCGTCCGGGAATTCGGCCGCCGTCCAGCGAAAGATGTTGGCCTGATCGGGCGCATCGCCCATATAGCCCGGCTCCACGGTCATCGTGATCAGTGTCCCGTCGTCGAGGATGAAGCCGGACGGATCAGGGTTGTCCACGGTCCAGTCCGGGCCAAGCTCGGCGCGCTCGAACTCGTCGACGAAAAGCGGCCCGGTTGGTTCCGGCTCAGGCTCGGTCGTGCTTACCTGCTGGAGCGCGCCGATCAGCGAGTCCGCGTCTGCGGCGGGGATATACTGCCCGCCTGTGGCCTCGGCGAGGCAGGCCAGCTGACCACCCGCATCCGCAACGTCAAAGCCGATCAGATGGGCGGTAAAGCCTGCGTCGGAGGCTTCCAATTCGTCCCCGAGCGCGCAGAGATCGGCACCGCAATTCTCCAGACCGTCGGTGACAACAATAACCGATCCGTCCTGTCCAACTGCTTCGGCAGCGGCGCGCACCGAGGCGCCCACAGGCGTCTTGCCGCGCGGCGTGACGCCGTCGAGCGCGGCCTTGACGGCGCTTCGGTCGAGCGGGCCTGGCGTCAGAAGCGTTTCGATATCGCCGCAATCGCCCTCGCGCCGGTGGCCGTACGCCATCACGCCCAATGGCCGGTCCTGGGGCCAGTCTGCCGTCAAACGACCAATGGCATCGCGAGCAATTTCAATCTTGGCGGTCCCGCCGATTTGTCCCCACATGCTGCCGGATCCATCGAGAACGATCATCGTGCCGCCCTCATCCTGCGCTGCAGCGGCGCCTGCCATGGCGACGAGGCCGATCAGTCCCGTCATCATACGAATTTTCAAAATGTCTCCCTCCCGAGTCCTTTTTCGGTAACGGTGACAGCATGAAATCGGACAGGCATGGGGCATTTGCCCTATCTTGCGAAGGTGATAAGTGCAGATCATGGAGATTGACCTGCACACCGCGCTAAAGGTCGCTGACATTCAAAAGCGCTTGCTCGAGCTCGAACTGCAGCCAGACGTTGTCGAGGGCATTCTGCAGGACACGGCAAGTCTGGTTGAGGCGGATGCGGCTATGGCCGCCTGGCTGAACGAGGGCACGCCGTTATTGACCACATGGAATACCGGCCCGCAGATCGAGGAATACTTCTTTCGGACATTTGCCGGAGTGGACCGGGACGGAAACATCCGGTCGACTGACCCCGATCTGGACAACATCAATCTGACAAGACGCCAAATTGGAAGCGGTGTTTATCGTGAAAGCGCGTTTGCCAGCCGCGAGATCATCGAACATGCCGCCTTTCACCGCGAGGCGTTTTATCCTGCGGGCATGAACTACGTGGTCGGCATGACAAAACGCCTCGCCGTCGGCGAGGCGGTGTTTGCCATGGGCTATTCCAGCGACAAAGCGCTGGCGGTTACCGGGGAAAAGACTGAAATCGTACTTAACCTGCTGCTGCCAGCCTTCGCGAGTGCTTTTGCGTCCCTTGACCAGCAGGCGCGCACCCAGGAGCGACTTCAACGCGCTATTGCCGAGAGCGACATGGATGTTCGCCTCAATGATAGCGAACCCGGACCCTCAGAGGCGAGCCGAGCATTTCTCAACCTGCCTCTTCCGGATCCGGATGCGGGATATATCAGTATATCGCCGCCAGATGCAGCGAGCCTGGCAAAGCGGCTTGCGGACACGTTCGGCCTGACAAAACGTCAGGAAGACATGGCGCGCTGTTTGCTTGATGGCCTATCAACGAAGGAGGCCGCAGCCCGCATGACGATCAGCGTCAATACCGCCCGGCGCCACTGTGAAGCCGTGCTGACCCGAACCGGTGCCAGAAGACGTAGTGCGCTGAACAAGCTTGCGCGCTCGATCACCTCAAGTTTGCCGAAGTAAGTTTCTCGGAAATGATGGGTTTGAAGGCTCTTGAGGTCTTTACTGCAAAAAAAGTCATTTGTGACCAAAACTGCCGTTTGATGGATGGGTTTCTTCCACCAAGGAGACATCCATGCATGCTGCAGCGAACTTCCGCTCCCGCCCTGTCTCCCGAAGACCTTCGCGCGCGCGGTTAGACCCGAGCACAGGCGACGAACGGCATGAACGTCCGCGAAGCTTTCGAACGCGGATTTGGCGAGCCTCCTGCTTTCTCTCTTGGATAAGGGGAAAACTTTTGAGGATGTGCGCCCACACCGCACGAGTTGCGCTTCATACTGTAGATCCAAAATAAAAAATCGCGCCGCCCGCAGGCGACGCGACAAGCTTTTCACGACGTAATCTTACTGACCGGGCGTGAGCTTATGGATCGAGCCCTCGTCAACCGCCGTGTAGAGGCTGCCGTCGGGGCCAAGCACGACGGACCGGAAGCGTGCCGAGTCCATCGGAAGGGTCATCTCAGTGACATCCTCCACTTCCGTACCTTCATCATTGAACTCGATCACGTCGATGCGCTGACCGATGGGCGTTCCGCCAAAGCCGATGCCCATGATGCCGACAACCATTGCGCCGTCCCAGCTGCCCCACTGCTCACCTTCAAGGAAAGCAGCCGAAGACGTTCCTTGCGACCAACCATTATTGGTCCAGATCGGGGGCATCGCATCCGGATAGGTTTCGAAGTCTGTCATCGGCATGAAGGCGGCGCGCTCGTAGCGGTTCATGCCCTCGCCCTGGTTCGGCATGTACCCACAATACCCATCCGGACAGTCTCCGCGTCCGGCCATGTTGTCGCGAGGATCCCAGCCGGCATTGCCGCCATTTTCGAGGATTGTGATCTCGTCTGAATGCCAGGGCCCGTGTTCCGCCGTGATCGCCGCACCGGTTTCCGGATGAAAAGCGATCCCTTGGACATTGCGGTGGCCATAGGTGTAGGTCCGCGGGTCAAAGCCTTCCGGCGGATTGTTGTCGGGATGTGCGTTACCGTCCATATCCATCCGCAAAACCTTCGACCCCATCACCGTCGGACTCTGAGGGATTTCCGGATTGTGATTGTCGCCCGTAGTCAGCCACAGGGCCCCGTCGGGACCGAAGCGAACCCGCCCTCCGTTGTGTGCTCCAGGACCGCCGAACGGGTGGTCGGACGCCTCCATCTTGTAGGGAACATCGTCCACGATGTCTGTGCGATTGGAGACTGATGTGAAGTCTTCTGACACCTCGAACCGCATGAGCCGGTTGGTATGAGGTTCGGACATGTCGGACGTTGAATAGACATAGATCCGCCGGTTCTCACCAAAGTCGGGATCGAACGCCACTCCCATCATCCCGCCTTGACCTTCGCAGAACAGATCGCTGCCATTTGCGGGATAACCTTCTGTATCTCCCACGCCGTAAAGCGCGTTGACCGTCCCGTCTGGCATGCGCACCGAAAGCCCTTCGCATTTCTCGGTGAACAACATCGTGCCGTCATCGAGGAAAGCCATATCCCAAGGGCCATCAAGATCCGACAGCACGACCTCGTGCTGCAGCGCGGTGGTATTCATCCCGGTTTGTGCGAGCGTCGCCGAAGCTCCGAACACCGTCGTCAGCGCGAGCGGCAGTGCCGCCGCGGCGCGCGTACTGAAGTTGGTAGATTTAAGCATGATCTCCTCCCAAAGCATTGCTTCCATTGGAGACGTCTATTGGAAAGTGACCTCTCCATTTCTGAAGACGTAACATTACAGAACTGTCAGTCAAACCCAGTTCCTTTTGCCGGCCTAATCGTCCAGATCTCTCAATCCGACAAGGTCGTGATATAGGTCGAAATATTCAGAATATCGTCGTCGGACAGGTCTTTTGCATGCGGGATCATCAATAGAGAATTTGGCCCGACCTTCTCGCCAGATCGGTACACCTCCAAACGCTCGACAAGGTATTCCTTATCTTTATCGGCAAGCCCCGGATAGCTCGCCACGCCCTGTGCATTGGGTCCATGGCAATTTTTGCATACGCTTTGATAGGCATCTTCACCGGCGGCAAAGTCGGCCACGCCGACATCTTCTTCAACTGTGCCGTCCGAGGCATAGGCAATGCCGGCAACGAAGCATGAAGCAAAAGCGGCGCGTAAAGTCATCTTAATCATCTTATTCCTCCTTCCGCGAACCTTAATTGAATAGCGGAACTGTATCAAAGAAAAGATTGCAGAAAAACTTACCTCCAACGCGCTTCGCCTTGCTTTGTCTTCAGGCAAACTATTCAGGATGTGCAGATATTTATCAGATGGGCTGCTCAGTTTCTGAAACAGCTGATCGATCTTATGAGTTTTGTAACTAGGATTGCCGCACCCGTGGTGATCACCGGTGCTCCACGGCGGTCCTGAGCCCACGAGGAGCAGACCATGAAAATGCGAGCAATCACAGTCATAACCGCCGGATGCGCAGTCTCCGCAAATATTGCGATGGCGCAAGACGTTCTCGAAGCTGGAGAGGTACAGTTCAACGAGAACGAGATCACCGAGCTCTACGACGGCAGCGCGTGGAGCGTACAGAATGCCTACGGTCTCGAAGTCGAAGGAGCAAATGGTGAAATTGTCGGAACGGTTGAAGACTTTGTCTTATCGACGCAAGGCAACCTCATCGCTCTGATTGCTGAAGTCGGCGGCTTCTGGGACTTGGGAGACACTCACGTGAGCATCCCATGGGAGGAGGTTGAGTTCGAGGCTTCGGGCCCAGTTGCCGTACCTCTTACTGAAGAAAACGTCGAAAACTATGACTTGTTCACTTCGGCAGGATTATCCGGGACAGAGGTCGAAACCGAAGTTGCACCGGGCACCGACGCCGCAGAACTCGGAGGTGAGTACTGGCGAGCGTCAGAAGTCGTGGATACCTATGCGCGCGTACGCAGCGATGGTGAAACTTGGGCAAATTTTGGCTTCGTCAGGGATATTCTGATCGATGAGCAGCGAATAAAGGCAACTGTGGTCAATACCACAGCCGCCCACGGACCTTCGATCTATGCCTATAGATATGAAGATACGCAAAATCGCGGGGAACAAGCCTGGTGGCAACCTGGTGATCGCACATATGACATTCCCGTTCTTGTCGAGGATACAACGGATCAGGCCGAATTCGAGCCAAATCGCATGAACCGCGAATAGCAGGTTTCGTGCCCCTCAATCGCGTGGGGTTCAGAGACTGGAAGCGACGTTTTAATAAACAATAATTGTCGATCTGACCCCAAACTCCCGCACGCCTGTATCGGAATGAAGCGAGAAGCTTTTACAAGAAAACTTCTTGAAAAGTGACTTGGCACGAAGACTTCCGCTCATTCCAGATTTTTCCGACATGACCAACCCAAGGAGGAGAAAATGTTTATTTTATATAAAGATATCAAAAACTTTGAAATTGAAGCGAGTAACGGCTCAAAAGGTCGCGTCAGGGATTTTTACTTCGATGACAAGACCTGGGAGATCCGATATCTGGTCGTCAAGTCAGGCTTCCTGTTCAATACGAGCGAAAGCCTGATTACAACTGCCCACCTCCGGACACCTGATCTCAAGGAGAATAAGCTAACGCTTACCCTCACCAAAGAGCAGATCGAGGACGCAGCAAATCCAGAAGAAGACCCACCGGTAAGTACTCAACACGAACGCGCGGTCGCAAAGCTTCAAGCCGAGGCTATACCGCCAGTAGCTATAGGACTTCCTGGTGTTGCCTACACACCCGCTCTCGCAGAGCGAGAGCTTTTTGGAGAGGATGGAGAGGATCGGATCGACGATGATGTCACGCATACGACATCAGATCCGCACCTACGAAGTATGGACGAGATCTCCGGGTATTCACTTGCAGCACGCGACGACAACATCGGTGCCATTTCTGACTTCATCTTGAACCCGGATACATGGCAGGTTCGATATGTGGTTGCCGACACAGGTAATTGGCTCCCAGGACGACAGGTCGCGATAAAGCCTGAATGGATCAACGAAATCCGATGGGACGACCAGCGAATATTGGTCGATGTCACCAAAGAGACAGTCGAAACGGCACCTGAGCTGTCGGACCTTCAAGAGCTTGAGCGTAGTGCGGCTGACCTCGTAGTTTCCCATTACGGCGCTTACGGGGCTGTGCCGATGTAGAGGTCGCTGCCAACCCGAACGTCGTGTGGATCGGTCACTTGGTAGGCTGGTGACCACAAGGCATTTGAGAGCAAAAGCGATGATCGAGGCTTGACGGCAGCCAAGCTTGTCGCCTCGGTTATCGTTTGCGCATGTTCGAAGCGTTGTGCGGATCGCCTGGTTCTAAGGCTCCGACCAGTATCGCCGCTTTAAATAAGGACTGGGGACTACGCGGGTCAGACAAGCCCATTCGGTCGAGTATCGACGCATGATCTGCGCGCCTAGCCCACCCTCTCATCGCAAGCCGAAAGAGAGCACGACGAGAGGAAGCGGCCGCCTTGAGCCTGCGGAGTGCCGGCAGGATCTCCCGCTCGATCTCGTCAAAGTCGCTACCGAAGGGAAAGTCCGGAAAATCCTCCTCGCGGAAAGCATTCAGCCAGCCCGAGATGGCTTGAGGCGTATTATTGCGCCGGTCAGGATCCACCTCGTGCGACGCGGGTACCTTTCCGGCGGCCTTCGCCTCCTTAAGCAGCCTTGACTGGAAACGGCTGTCAGCAATCTCGATAAGCGACGCGATCGCTTCTGCGTCGGATTTGCCCCAAAGATCGGCGATGCCATACTCGGTCACGACGATGTCTCGCATGTGGCGAGGGATCGTCTCGTTCGCTTGAGACCAGACGATATTGCTTTCGATCCCTGAGCTGCCCTGCCGCGTTGAGGGCAGCGTGATGATCGAACGACCGTCCAAAAGCGCATGGGCCTGTGCGGCGAAGTCATGCTGTCCGCCGACGCCGCTCACCACCTGGCCGTCGGGCCTCGTGTCGGATATCGCGGCACCAAGCAAGGTGACCTTCATTGCCGAGTTGACGAACCGCGCTTCGGTGCGCGCCGCGCGTTTTCCGGGCTCGTCCCCGAATAGGGTATTTGTGTAGCTGATCGGCGACATCGCGATTTTCGAACGCATTTTCGGATTCATGTTGCGAAGCTGAGAATAAAAATCCCGGCTTTCGACAAAGAACCCGGCATGAATGGCCGCCCCATCCACTTCGCGACGGATGATCCCAGCCTTGAAAAGCTGAAGGAGACCGTCGACGAGCATTTCTGTCACCGCGTAGAGCCCGGTTTCGAACGGCGTCTCTTCGGCGAAGCCGTCCCCGGGGAAGGGCCGCGCCGCATGTATCGCAGAGATCTTGCCGGCATCGCGCAAGATGAGCGCCTGGGCCACCGCATCTCCGATCGCTCCGATGCCGATCTGCAGAGTGCCTCCGTCGACGATAAGCCGCGAGACATGCAGGCCGATAGCCTTCGCCGCATCATCGACCGGCTGCTTGACCGCCGAGAACAGCTCGAATGGCACCTTCGGCTCAAAGAGGATATCCGCTTCCGAGATCGGGAACGCCGCAGCTCCCTCCATGAAGGGAAGTTCGGGATTGGTCTCTCCGGCGAAAAGAGCGTCGAGACGGCCGTCGCGGCGCAACTCCATCAGGTCAGCGGTAATGTCAGGATTGCAGGAGACGCTCAGACGATCCTCACTCCATGCGACGAGATGCAGGATCAGGTTCGGCTTCTGCGCCAACAATACGTCGCGTGCATCGCTGTAATTCACGGAGACATAGTCCTGCTGCGCGGGAGCGACCCCGAGCCAGCGACCGGCGGGAAAAAAGAACTCGCGCACGTTGATGTTGTCCGGCAGCGTTCCGTCGCGGAGCATGGCTGCGTAGTCGAGCCCCGGATAGCGGCCGAAGAGCCTGTCCATCGCCGGTTCGAGAAAACGACGCTCCATGTCCGAAGAGGGGTTCGGCCTCT
The DNA here is from genome assembly GCF_009363575.1 of Roseivivax sp. THAF30. Taxonomy (NCBI): domain Bacteria; kingdom Pseudomonadati; phylum Pseudomonadota; class Alphaproteobacteria; order Rhodobacterales; family Roseobacteraceae; genus Roseivivax; species Roseivivax sp. THAF30. Next base: position 2,085,146 of record NZ_CP045389.1, read on the forward strand.
CGAGCGTGAGCGCGGTGAAGATCGAAAGACGGATACTGGGATCGTCTTTTGCGATCCGTGTCAGCGCATTGATCAGCGTCACCGGTTTGCCGAGCCCGAGCGGCAGCCCGACGCGGATTTCATTGCCGAGCCGCGCCACGATTTCGCGGGCAGCCGCCTCCACATCGTCGAAATGAGTCGGACTACGCAAACCTGGACCAACCCTCGTCTGGAGCGAAGCGCGGACCATGATCCTCTGCCATCGCATCAAGCTGGTCCCGGATTTCGTTTGGACCACGCGCACTGGCGTAATGCATCGGCCCGCCCCGGAAAGGCGCGAAGCCGGTCGCGAAGATCATGGCGCCGTCGATCTGAGCCTCGTCCTGGGCAACGCCCTTTCTCAGGCATTCGACACAGGCGTCGAGCATGGGCAGGATCAGGCGATCTGAGATCATTGTGTCAGTGTGGTCTTCGCCGCTCTCCGGCCCACCGTCCGGCCAATGATAGAAGCCCTTGCCCGCCTTCTTGCCGGTCTCGCCTCGCTGCACCTTCTCGCGCAGCCAATCGGGAACGGGGGCCATCGGCTTGTCGAGTTCAGAGGCAAGGCTGTCTGCCACGTGCAGGCAGATATCAAGGCCGACCTGATCCGCGAGCGTCACCGGCCCCATCGGCATGCCGAAGCGCATGGCAGCGCGGTCTACATCCTCTTTCGCCGTGCCTTCGTCAATCAGCGCCATCGCTTCGAGAAGGTAGGGCGTCAGGGCTCGGTTCACGAGAAACCCGGGCGCGTCCGCAACGCGCGCCGGCAAGCGTCCGAGTTCCCCGCATAAGGCGGCCAGCCTGTCGGTCGTGTCTTGCACGGTGGTTTTGTGCGCGACAACCTCGACGAGCTGCATCTTGGCAACGGGGTTGAAGAAGTGCAGCCCCCCGAACCGGCTCGCATCAGGCGCGACCTCGGCCAACGCCGCGAGACGCAGGCTCGACGTGTTGGTGGCAAGAATAGCATCGTCTTTCATCCGCGTGCCGAGATCGGAATAGATGTTCGCTTTCGCCTCAAAGTCTTCCGGGCCTGCTTCGACAACCAGATCCGCTTTCGCGAGCCCATAGCCATTGGGGTCAGGCATGAGCCGGTCAAGCGCATCACGCGTCTCGGCCGAGGAGAGATGCGCGGCTTCGCAGATCTCTTTTGCACGTCGCACCGCGGCACCGAGCGGCGCAGCGTCAATGTCGCCAAGCGTCACCATCTTGCCCTTCAACGCGGCCCAGGCGGCGATGTCCGCGCCCATCGCGCCAGCGCCGATGACGTGCACGCGGGCAATGCCGCTTTCTCCGCGCCCACTCTCTCGCAGCGATTGGCGCAGGAAGAACGCGCGCATCAGGCTCTTGGCAGTATCGGTCTCGAGAAGACGCGCGAAGCTTTCGATCTCGGCTTTCTGCATGGCTGCGGAGTCGCCGCCATACGCCTCCCAGATGTCGATCAGCGCGTATGGCGCTGGGTAGTGATCCTGCGCCGCTTTCTTGGCAGTTTCCGTGCGCATCTTTCGCGCGGCGATCTGGCGCGCAGGCTTCAGCCCAAAGGCGCGAGCTTTCACGCCGGGTTGCCTGTCCTGCGCGTCGCCTGCGGCGAAGGCCTGCACAGCGGCCGCGACGTGTCGCTCCTGCGTGACAGTATCTGCGATCCCGAGTTTCCGAGCCTTACGCGTATGCACGGTCTTGCCGGTGAGCATGAGCGTCATCGCCTCGTCCGGATCGATAAGCGCAGGCAAACGGAATGTCCCCCCAAGCCCCGGATGCAAGCCGAGCTGTACCTCGGGAAAACCGAAAGAGCCCCCGTCGATCAGGATCCGGTGGTCGCAGGCCAGCGCCAGCTCGAAGCCCGCACCAAGCGCCGCGCCGTGCACCACCGCGACAGTCGGGCACTCGAGCCGCGCGAGCCGGTCGAGCACGTCATGTCCCTGCCGGATGAGATCAGCCGCCCCGCTCTCGGCCATATCTGAAAAGCCGGAAATGTCGGCCCCTGCCGCGAAACCGGAGAGCTTGCCGGAGCGGATTACGACGGCCTTAGGGCGCTCGCGCTCGAGCCACTGAATGAGATCGGACAGCTCCCGGATCACCGCCTCCGAGATCGTGTTGGTCCCGCTGTCGGCGACGTCCAGCACCAGCCAGGCGACGCCGTCCTTGTCCGCGCCCGCGCGCCAATTTCGATGGGCGGCGACATCATTGGCCGCGCCAAGCTCGAGTTTCGTCTCTCCGAGATGTGTCAGAACAGGTCCCGTCATGCGGCCTCCAACAGCATGGCGCCGCCTTGCCCGCCGCCGATACATTCGGTGGCGATGCCGCGGCGCGCGCCTTGCCTTTTCATGGCGTTCGCGAGGTGCAGCACGATGCGGTTGCCGCTTGTCCCGACCGGATGTCCGAGCGAGATAGCGCCGCCATCGATATTGAGGCAGTCCCGGTCGATCCGGCCGAAGGCCTCATCCATTCCGAGGATCTCGCGGCAGAACGCCTCGTCGTCCCAGGCGGACAGACACGACAGAACTTGCGCCGCGAAGGCCTCGTTGATCTCCCAAAGATCGATGTCGGCAGCGCCGAGCCCGTTGCGTCGCGCGATCGGGGTTGCCGACAGAACGGGTCCGAGGCCCATAACCGAGGGATCGAGCGCGGCCCAGTCGCTGTCGGCGATCCGCGCAATGGGCGTCAGACCATGTTCCTCGACCGCCTCCTCAGAGGCGAGCAAGGTCCAGGACGCGCCGTCGGTGATCTGCGAGGCGTTGCCCGCCGTCACCTTGCCGTAGGGCTTTTCGAACACCGGTTTCAGCTTTGCGAGTGAGGCGGCGTCGCTCTCCGGGCGCACACCGTCATCGCTTTCATGAACTCCCCCGTCACGGTCGAACGCCGGCTCGACCTCACCGCGCAAAAGGCCCTCCCTCTGCGCGCGTGCAAGGCGGTGATGGCTTTCGACCGCGTAGGCGTCGGCCTCCTCGCGCGTGATCTCGAAGCGATGCGCCAGAACCTCGGCGGTCTGCCCCATGTCGAGTTCGGTGATCGGATCGGTCAGACCGCGTTCGAGTCCGATGACCGGTTTGAAGAAATCAGCGCGTAGCCCTTTCATATGCTTCGCGATCTCCACAGGGCCCTTTGCATTCGAGAGCCCTGCATACCATTCGACTGCCGTCTCGCGCAGCACGAGCGGCGAATGGCTGAGCGACTCCGTGCCGCCTGCGAGGATCATATCGTGTGATCCGTCCCGGATATAGCGATAGGCGGTGTCGATGGACTGCATCCCCGACCCGCAATTGATCTGCATGGTGAAGGCCACGGTATCGACCGGCATCCCGAGGCGAAGCGCAGCCACGCGCGCGGGATTCATCTCGTCCGCGACGACGTTCACGCAGCCGAGGACGACGAGGTCGATCGCTGTCTCCGGGATTGGTTGCCGCGCGAGCAGTGGCCGGCCGCACTGTACCGCGAGATCCACGGGCGTGAACGGACCCGGTTGGCCGCGTGCCTTGAGGAACGGCGTGCGGGCACCATCGACAAGATAGACGCAACGTCCAGTCATTCCGCGGCCTCGGGTGTCCGGTGGCTCCGGCGCTCGTAGTCGGGAAAATAGCCGGCAAGGTCTTTGGGCACGAAATCATCGACCGCGATGACCCGCGCAACGGCCGCCTGCATCGCCTCGAGCTCGGCCTTCTCCTCGGCGGTGATGAGCCCGTCCTCCAGCGCTGTTTCCGGTGTTGTATCCGCATCGCGCACGCGCTTTCGGATTGGCTCAGCGGCGATGACACGTTCAAAGGCGTCGTCGAGCTGGCGCAAGCCGTCTCGTTCGCACCCACCGAACATGCGTCCGATGATCCTCTCGCGCGTCTCGGACGGCGTCATCAGAAGCTGCGCGCAAGCCCGCGTCAGGCGATCGTCGGGCCCTCGCGCCGTGCCTCCGGTCAGTGTCACCACCCGCAAGAGCATCGCCGCCCAGCGAACAGGGAAGTTTGCAAGGACTTCGTCCATTGTCCGGCGGATACGAGCTAGCGCGCTGTGAGCGGCATGCTCGAGAAGCGGAAGATCCGCCTTCTGGCGTCCGTCGTCCTGCCACCGCTTCAACGCTGCGGTCAGGATGTAGAGATCGGAGAGCACATCCCCCATGCGGGCCGAGATCATTTCCTTGCGCTTCAGATTTCCGCCGAGCGTGAGGAACGCCATGTCGGCCGTCAATGCATAGGCCGCCGACCAGCGCGACACTTGTCCATAGATCCAGGTTGCGTCCCCCGCCGCGGGCGTGGGCGCGGCCCTGCCCCCGGTCCAGGCGCGGCCGAGCGCTCGGAAGAATGTCCGTACCGAGTGGCCTACATGTTTCCAGAAATGCGTGTCGAACGCTTCGAGCGAGGCGGCGTCGCCTTCCTTCTCCAGCGCCTGCATTTCGTCCAGAAGGTGAGGATGCGCACGCACGGCCCCCTGACCAAACACGATCAGATTACGGGTCACGATATTCGCACCTTCCACCGTAATGCCGATCGGCACAGCCTTGTAGAGAGGTGCGAGGTAATTCGACGGCCCGTCGATGACCGCCTTCCCGGAATGGATGTCCATCGCATGGTTCAACGCCTCGCGCATCCGTGTCGTGCCGTGCAGCTTCATGATCGCCGAGATCACGGCCAGGGACCGCCCCTCGTCGAGACCGGCGCAGGTGAGGCGCCGCGCTGCATCGAGTTCGTATGCTCCGGCTGCGAGACTCCCGAGCGGGGCCTGAATGCCTTCGAACTTGCCGATCGGAAGGCCGAACTGTTCCCGCACCCGTGCATATGCACCCGAGCTATGGGCCGACAGCGCGACGGCCGCTGCGGATAGGGACGGCAGCGAGATGCCGCGACCGGCGGCAAGGGCGCTCATCAGCATCATCCAACCCCGCCCGGCATACTCCTCACCGCCGATGACGTGATCGAGCGGGATGAACACGTCGTGACCTTGGGTCGGCCCGTTCTGGAACATCGTCGATGCCGGGATGTGTCGGCGGCCGGTTTCCACCCCCGGCAGATGCGTCGGCACGAGCGCGCAGGTGATGCCGACATCCTCCTCGTCACCCAGCAAACCGTCAGGGTCGCGCAGTTTGAACGCGAGTCCCAGAACTGTGCAGACCGGCGACAGCGTGATGTAGCGCTTTGCCCAGTTGAGCCGGATGCCGAGCACCTCCTCACCGTTCCATGTGCCCCGGCAGACGACACCCGTGTCGGTCATGGCAGAGGCGTCCGAGCCGGCCTCCGCGCTCGTCAAGGCAAAGGCGGGCAGTTCGCGACCATCGGCGAGGCGCGGCAACCAGTGTCGCTTTTGCTCCTCCGTGCCGAACTGCATCAAAAGCTCGCCCGGTCCGAGCGAGTTCGGAACCATGACGGTCACGGCGGCCGCGACCGAGCGCGTCGAGATATAGCGAACGACCTCGGAATGCGCGAAAGCGGAAAACCCGAGGCCACCATGGCTCTTGGGAATGATCATCCCGAAAAAGCCCTTGTCGCGCAGGAATTGCCAGACCTCTTCGGACAGGTCCGCTCGCTCGTGGTTGATCGACCAATCGTCGATCATCTCGCAAAGCTGGGTGCATGGGCCCTCGAGGAACGCCTGCTCTTCGTCCGACAGGTCGGACGCAGCGACAGCGGATAGCTTCGACCAGTCCGGGTTACCGGAGAACAGTTCCGCGTCCCACCAGACCTCTCCTGCGCTCAGCGCTTCGGCTTCCGTTGCCGAAAGCTTCGGCATCGCGCCGCGTGCCCAGCGGTGTATCGGCTTGGTGATAACGTTTTGACGAAAGCGGCTCATGGCACGATCCTTTGCGAATAAACACGTTGGCGTTCTGCCAACGGGAATGATGCAGGCGTATTCGGAAGCGTAGTTTCCGACATCGCGTTGGTGAATATTCTATCGCTCGCCCCGCGCCCGGAATGCGGGAGCGTTTGATCGTGGCGAAACGGAACCCATCAAGGTCGGCGCTGCGACAAGCTTCAGTATTTTGCGGTCGCATCGCTTGCAGGAAACGTCTGGTCGAGTTCATCGTCACGACGGCTCCATGCATTTTGCTCATCGCGCATCGCCGCGACATCGGCATCGCGGATCGGCTGTGCCTGACCAATCGGCCCGCCATCATCGAACCGGCGGAATGCGGTGCGTCCATAAGGCTCCGCGCGCCTTTTCTTCCGGCCGAGAATATATCCGAAGCCAAACAGCGCCGCGGCGGAGACAATCATGTTGCGCATGGCAAACACCTCCAAATTACGGCTATCCACTCAACGCACTCTGTGGTTCCCCGGTTCCTTGCGCTGACATGCTCCTAATCGCTGAAACCGGTCCGGTCCGAACATGAGTTTTGGGGGATACATGGTATTGCTCCCGTCTCTTGTCGGGGCGCATGAGGCGTCCGACAGACCCTTGGAACGACGTCGATCATGAGAACGTTGAACTGTCAGGCAACCGAAAAAGGAGGCCAAAATGTCAGTCGCAACAGTGACGGAAATTTCTGCAACTTCCAGCGATAGCTTTGACGATGCTGTGCAACAGGGCATAGCTCGCGCCAGTAAAACTCTGCGCAACATTCAAGGCGCATGGGTCAAGGAAAGCAAGGTAAGTGTCGCGGACGGTCGGGTGACCGAGTACAGGGTCAACATGCAAGTGACTTTCGAGCTCGACACCTGAGCACGAGAGAAATCATTCAGAAGGCCGGACACCAGTCCGGCCTTATTAAATTGAGCGGGTTGTCTCCGAAGGGTCCGAGACCGTCGTCTTTACGGCATGACGCTTCAAGCGTGGATTGATGTTCTTCAAATAGCCCCGACATCGAATTGGCCTTTCAGACACTGATACGATGAACTGCCCGCAAGTTGGGATTTTAAGACCGTGGATTTAATCTGACTTAGGCACGCAATCACTCAAGAGTGCCACCAGCGGATTGAGAGGCACACTATGACAACTGGAAATTGGGAATTGCTTCAACGACAGGGTTCTCGCGAGGTTTGGGTAAAACGCTGCAAAGAATCCGATGGCACAGAAACATCGCATTATAAAGGCGAGGAATACAGCGAACTTCGAGGTGAGCGTCAGAAAGTTGAGGAGTTGGAGTATTTTGAAACCGAAACACAGGCGCTCGCATGGCTTAATGCAGGGGTTAGTTAGACTTCCTCAGAAACCATAAGCGACCACATGATCGTCGCGAAACTCATTCAAACCAACGTTTTGGCGTCAAACGGTAGGTTTGTGGCAACAGCTATGCGCTCGATTGGCGCTAAGCACCTCGTATATAATGCGAACGACGGTGCCCGAGCGTCCATCGCTTTAGGTTTGGTCCTTGAACCCGCTTGGATGTCCGCTCGTATGATGCGCTTACGGTCGTTGAGCGCGTGCCGCGTAAGCCCGCAATCTGCCCTCTCTCACCGACAGCGGTTCGCAGATGTCAGCTACAAGCTGAGCGGCTGCTTATGGTGTTGCCGGTGCGGCATGCGAGGTCCCAGAAACTAACAGACGCTATCGAGCTCCGACTTCCAAGTAAGAGATGACACACTCTTGCAGGGCCATCGCTGAATATTCTCTGAGCGTCCCATCCGACGGTTTTGGCTTCAAAAGAGCGTGGTCCACATTCTTATTGTTTTCATTCCATTTATTGGGCTCTCAGGTACGCCTCCCGGGCCTACCAGCTTTCATGGGCGTTCTGGGCTGGATTGGCCCATCTTCTGCGCGGATCAGTCTCGCCGCCACAAGTTTCCGAGCGAAACATCTCGGAAGCCCTGATGCCGCCGCGAGAGCCGGATCGTCGGACAGCGGCCTCACTGTTCGGTTCGAACGTGACGACGGGCGTGTCAGATCGACACGAAGGATAGGGCCAGGAAGCAAATCGCAGACAGCCCGGCAGCTGCAGGGACGGTGATGACCCAGGCTGCGGCAATCGTCAGGAAATGCGAGCGCCGCACCAGCTTGCGACGCCGACGCTCCTCGCTGGGAACGCGTCGCGCCGCCGGGCGCGTGTCCTGGATCATGCGGGCGCGGCGCTCGGCATGCCATTCGCGGAAGAACCCGACACCGAAAACCCCGCCGACCGCGATATGCGTCGAGCTGACGGGAAGGCCAAGCCATGAGGCCGCGATCACCGTGACGGCCGCCGACAGCGCCACGCAATAGGCGCGCATCGGGTTCAGCTTGGTGATCTGGTTACCGACCATCTGGATCAGCTTCGGGCCGAACAGCATCAGTCCGAACGAGATGCCGATTGCCCCGATCAGCATGACCCAGACGGGGATCGCAACCTCGGCGGCCGCTCCACCTGTCTCCTGCGCGTAGACGATGGCAGCGAGCGGGCCGACCGCATTCGCGACGTCGTTTGCGCCATGCGCGAAAGACAGAAGAGCGGCCGATATGATCAACGGCATCCGGAACAGCACCTTGAGAGAGCGGTTCCGGTTCTCGAGCCCGTTCGACTGGTGGCGGATCAGGGGCACGGACGCGCTGGCGCAGAGCGTGCCGATGGCGGCTCCGATCATCAGGGCCGTCGGCATGTCGATCGACATGACGTGCTTCAGGCCCTTCAGCGCAAGATAGCTGGCGAACGCTGCCGCCATCAGTCCGATCAGGACCGGCACCCAGATGCGGGCCGCGGCGATCTTGTCCTCGACATAGATCACCTTCCACTTGATGAAGGCGAGCATGGCTGCCGCGATGATGCCGCCGAGCGCAGGCGAGATGACCCAGCTGGCCGCGATCGCGCTCATCGTGGTCCAACTGACCGCGCCGAGCCCGGCCGCCGCGATACCCGCTCCCATGACGCCGCCGACGACCGAATGGGTGGTCGAGACCGGTGCGCCGATGAAGGTCGCAAGGTTCACCCAGAGCGCGGCTGACAGCAGCGCTGCCATCATAGCGGTGACGAACACCCGGCTATCGGCGAGGCTTTCAGGCGCGACGATCCCCTTGGAAATCGTGTCCACGACGTCACCGCCCGCCAGCAGCGCACCCGCGCTCTCGCAAATGGCCGCAATCGCGATGGCGCCAGCCATGGACAGCGCCCGCGCCCCGACCGCCGGACCCATGTTGTTGGCAACGTCATTCGCGCCGATGTTGAGCGCCATGTAGGCACCGAACGCTGCCGCCACCACGACGAAGATCGCGCCCGGCGTCTGCCCGACGATCAGGCCGGCGGCGATCGCGGCGACACCGACGAACAGCAGCGACAACCCCGCTCCGATAAGCGGCCGCGACGCATACATGGTCGCGGCCTCGAGCCGCGACAGACGGTTGAGGTCGCGGTCGAGGGTTTGCCAGCTATAGGAGCCGTCCTGCTCGCTCATGTGTTTTCTCTCTCAGGGGGCAAGGCTTATCGCGAAGGACCGGACAGCAGGGCCTCGGCATCGGACAGGAGCCTTTTCAGCTCTGGTTCCTCGACCGCGTCCGCAGCATCGCACGGAGTCATCCAGCGGCGCTCGCGTTTTCCGGCTTCCGGATACACGTCGTAGAGCAACTCGGTTTCGATCGAATAGACGTCGACATTGGTCGGAACCGGAATACCGCCCCGAAGGCGCTTGTCGTAGCGATATTGTCCGATCCAGCCCGGTTTTCCGCTGCGCGGCTTCACGCCAGCCTCTTCCCATGCTTCCTCCAGCGCGACGCCTCCCGCATCGAAGCCGGTCTTGGGCCAGCCCTTGGGCAGGATCCAGCGGCGCGTCTCGAGCGAGGTCACGAGCAGGATTTCAAGCTTGTCCCGGTCCCGCCGAAAGCACAGCGCAGCGACCTGATACCGCGACGGGCGCCTCAGGATCGGCTGGATGAACTGGGACCATATCGTGTTGAACATCGGCATTCCTCGGATTCGATCAGCCGGTATCATCTGTGGCGTTCGGAATTCAACTTGGTGCGGCGACCTTGCGGTCAGGCGCATGATCTCGGCCGGCAAACCGTCTTGCGCGCTCCGAGCGCGATGACGCGCGGAAACAGCGCGCGCCTGCCGAAAGGCGCAAGGCGCGGCTCGACCGTCGAACGGGTGTCCTGCCCCTGCGGCGCGCCGCAACGCCACCGAAGCCGGGACTTGCCGACAGGCCAAGCGGACCGACCGCCGAGCGCTTGGGGAAAGCAGGCGCTACCACATAGGGCGAGCACGTCAGGCCGACCCGGCCGGCGGCCCTGCCCGTCAGCGCCCGGTTATCCCCGGGAAGGCGATGAGGACGGCAAGCGCGAGGATCTGCAACGCGATGAAGGGCAGCAGCGACCGGAAGATCTCACCGAGGCTGATATCTGGCGGGGCCACGGATTTCAGGTAGAACGCGGCCGGACCGAAGGGCGGCGAGAGGAAGCTCACCTGCATGTTCATGCAGAACAGAACCCCGAACCACACAGGGTCATATCCAAGATCTGTGATGATCGGCACGAAGACCGGCATCGCCAGCAGCGCGATGCCCACCCAGTCTAGGAACATGCCCAGAAGGAACAGGATCCCCATCATGAACAAGAGCACGACCAGCCGGTTGTCCGAGATATTGGCAACCAGCGATTGGATGAATTCAAGCCCGCCCATCAGGTTGAAGACACCCACGAGCGCCGAGGCGCCGATCCCGATCCAGACAATCATGCCAACGGTCTGAAGCGTTTGCAGCGCCGCGCCTTTCATCAGCGTGAGCGTGAATTCGCCGCGCAGCATGGTCGAGATCATGACGCCCAGAACGCCAACCGCGGAGGCTTCGGTCACGCTGGCGATCCCGCCGTAGATCGAGCCCAGAACGCCGATCACCACGAGAATAGGCAGGATCAGGCCCCGCAGAAGCTTGAGCTTTTCCGAAAGCGGCGTCTCGTCGTCAGGTGGCATTGCGGGAGCGATGGCTGGGTTCATGTAGGCGCGGATCAGCACGTAGGTGACGTAAAAACCGGCCAGCATCAGCCCCGGCAGGAAGGATGCGGTGAAGAGATCCCCGATGGAGACGTTCGCGGTCAGCCCGTAGATGATAAGGACGATAGACGGCGGGACCATCGTGCCGAGCGCCCCGCCCGCGCATACGACGCCGATGGCAAGACCACGGTCGTAGCCGAGGCGCAGCATCTGCGGCAGCGCGATGAGACCCAGGAGCACGATCTCGCCGCCGATGATGCCGGACATCGCCGCGAGGATCACCGCGACGATGATCGTCTGGATGGCGACGCCGCCGCGCAGCCGTCCGCCCACGAGCTTCATCGCGTCGAAAAGATCGCGCGCGATGCCGGAGCGGTCGAGGATGGCGGCCATCAGGACGAACATCGGCACGGACACGAAGACGAAGCTCGTGACGAAGGAATAGACCCGGCTCGTGATAAGCGGCACCGCCATCGGTCCGAACCAGCCCAGAGCGAAGATCAGCGCGACGAGCAGCGTCACGAAGGCCAGCGGAATGCCGGTGACGAGCAGCAGCAGGAGCATGCTGAACATCATGTAGGTGGCGGTCTCGACGCCGAGCCCCTGAAGCGATCCGAAAAGTTCCATCGTTACCGTTTCCCGCGTGCGTAATTCACGGTGAGCACAAGGAACTGCACCGCCATGACGGTCAGGACCGCCAGAAGGAAGACTTTCATGAGGCCGGGATAGACCGGATCCCAGGCGCTGCCCGAGCGTTCCAGCCGGAATTCGCCCGACGGCGTGAAGGCGGCACGGCCGACCATGATCCAGGCGGCATAGGTGAACATCGCCGACGAGAGCGCGCAAACCGCCGAGATGACCACGTCGAAGACGCGCCGCACCTTTGGCGACACCGCATCATAGATCAATACGACGCGGATATGGCTGTTGCGCGCCACGCAATAGAGCCCGCCATAGACGAAGGCGATGCCGGACAGGAAGATCGTGGTCTCGTGCGCCCAGGTGGTGGGATTGTTGAAGAAGTAGCGCAGGACCACTTCCTGGATGAGGATCAGCATCGCCAAGACGATACCGATGGCGAAGACGATCCCGCCTCGGGAGATGAGCCGCCCGAGCAGTCCGGCCTCGGGGATCGGCCCGCCCTCGTCTCTTGGCGGCTCTTCGCTGCTGCCGTGCTGGATATCGTCCCGTGCCGTGGTCATCGGCTGCCCTCCTCAAGACCGGGGCCGGCCTCGTGACAAGGCCGGCCCCACTTACCTTCGAGAGATCCTTACATCAGGCCCTGCTCGTTGAGATACGCGGTCAGCGCATCGTAGACCTTCTGCGCATTGTCCGAACGCTCGGCGACCTTTTCCCATTCGCCTTGGGCGATCTGGCGGAACTTGGCGCGCTCCTCGTCGGACCAGTCATGCACGGTCACCTCGCCCGAGGCTTTCGCCTCTTCGACGGCCTCCTGGTCGGCCTCGTTCAGCGTTTCGATCTGCATCTGCGCGAAGTCCTGGACAGACGTTTCGAGCATGGTCTGCTGCTCTTCGCTCAAGCTGTCCCACTTGGACTTGTTCATCGAGATCTCGACGAGCGGCATGGAGTGGAAACCGGGATAGACCGGGTGCGGGGCGACGTCGTGCATGCCCTGCGCCTGGTTTGTCGAGAAGACGGTGTAATCCGCCGCGTCGATCACGCCCTTGTCGAGCGAGGTGAAGACCTCGGAGCCGGGCAGGTTCACAGGAGCCGCACCGGCCGCCGCGAAGACCTGCTGCACGAGGCCTTCGGGCGCGCGCACCTTCAGGCCCTCCAGATCGTCGACACCTTCAAGCGGCACCTTGGAGACGAACGCCTCGAGGCCCGGCGTGGTCGCGCCGATGAATTGCAGGCCATAGGGGTTCACGAGCTCGTTCATCAGCTCCTTGCCGCCGCCTTGATACATGAAGTCGAGCATTTCCTGCGGGTCGCCATAAGCGCCAACGGGGTTCGCGATCAGGCCGAAGGCCGGATCCTTGCCCGCGAAATACGAGGTATCGGTCACGTGACCGTCGAGAATGCCCGCCGCGATGGCGTCCTGTGTCTCGTTATGGGCGACGATGGACTCGACCGGCAGAAGCTCGATCTCGATCGCGCCGTCGCTCATCTCGGAGACGCTCTCGGCCCATTGCTGCTGAAGCTGGAAATTCGGGTTGCCCGCCGGATCGGACGACTGGAAGCGCAGGGTCATGTCCTGCGCGAAGGCCGGGCCAGCAACGCTGGCCATGAGGGCTGCTATGGTCAGATGTTTCATGATTTGGGTCCTCTTCCCTTGGTGAAATCAATGCCGGGTCAGGCTGTGGGCCTGACGTGGCTCGCGAAGGCCTCTGCGGCATCCACGATGTCGGTGACAGGCCGAACGATATCGATGGTCAGAACGTCCGGCCCGTCCGGCGCTTCGAGAAGCGCGAACTGGCTGTCGATCAGGCTGGCGGGCATGAAGTGGTCGCTACGCCCGGCCATACGTTCGGCGACGAGAGACCGTGACCCCGACAGGTGCACGATCCGCAGGTCGCTGAGCGCCGATGCCAGCCGGTCCCGATAGGAGCGCTTCAAGGCGGAACACGCGATGACGGTGTCCTTCCCCGAGTTCAGCGCCGCCTCTGCGATCCGGTCAAGCCAGCTCCAGCGATCCTCGTCAGTCAGCGGATCGCCACGGCTCATCCGGGCGACTGCCGATTCCGAATGGTAGCTGTCGGCCTCGATGAACTGCGTGCCAAGACGGTCGGCCAGCCTGCTGGCGACGGACGACTTGCCCGTTCCGCACACCCCCATGACCAGCACGTGTGTCACGCAAATTCCTCCCAAAATGCAGCTTCCCGCCGAATGACAGCGCTATCATTAGTTGACAGCGCTGTCATTGGTCAAGGATAGACTCAGCAAGGAGCAAAGAATGACGCAAGCGCCAAGAAAAAGCCCGCCACGCGTGACCTTGGAGGATGTGGCACGCCGCGCGCAGACCTCGACGATCACCGTCAGCCGGGCATTACGCCGCCCCGGAATGGTGTCGGAGAAGCTGCGCGAGCGAATCGCGAAAGCGGTGACCGAACTCGGTTACGTTCCCGATCCCGCGGCGAGCGCGCTTGCCTCGCGCCGCTCGAACGTCATCGGTGTTCTGATCCCGTCCGTCACCAATTCCGTCTTCGCGGAGGTTCTGTCGGGGCTCTACGACACGATCGCGGGCAAGCCGTTCAACGCCCAGCTCGGCAACACGCGCTATGCGCCCGAGACCGAGGACGAGCTTATCCGCGTCTTCCTCAGCCAGCGGCCCGCAGGGCTCGTCGTGACGGGAATTGACCAGTCGCCCGTCTCTCGCGCCCTGCTCGCTGCCGCGGATTGCCCCGTCGTGCAAATCATGGAACTCGGCGAGACGCCCACCGACATGATGGTCGGCTTCTCGCACAGGGATGCCGCACGAACGGCAACGGACCATCTGATAGAACGCGGCTACAAATTCCCCGCCTTTATCGGGGCCCGCATGGACCCTCGGTCGGAGCGACGATTGCAAGGCTTCCGCGACGCCATCGCGGCCGCAGATATTGCAGAGGGGGATCGCGTCGTGACCACGCCTACCCCGTCGAGCGTCACGCTCGGCGAGACCCTGCTGGCTGAGCTTCTGGCGCAAGCGCCCGAGACCGATGCGATCCTTTGCAACAACGACGACCTTGCCCTCGGCGTGCAGTTCGCCGCCCATCGCAGGGGCATCGCTATCGGTCCTGAACTTGGCCTCTGCGGGTTCAACGACATCGAGGTCATGGAAGCCGCACATCCGTCCATCACCAGCGTGCGGACTTTCCGGCGCGAGATGGGCCGGCTGGCCATTGATATGCTGATGGCGCGTATCGAAGGCAAAGACGTGGACGAGAACGTGCGCGACCTCGGCTACGCACTGATGCCGCGGGACAGCACGATGAGAGAATGAGGATCGGTCACGCCAGGCGAAGAGCGCCGGACAAGCGCGACGTTTGGCTATGCGCGCCCTCCCGTGCCTGAGAGATCGTCATCCAATGCCTGCGAGGACATCCTGACCGGTTCCGCATTGGAACCCTCTTCCGACGCATCCGGTTTTGATGCTCAGAACGTATTGAATGACACGCCCACGAAGACATCTTCTGACAGGAACCGACACCCTGCCCTCAAGCTCAGGCGCGTGTCCGGAATACGTTTCGAAACGGCCAAGGCGGCGTCGTCATATGTGTCGCTTCCCCCCCGGCTGACCTCGATCGCGAGCCCGGCGGAGGAGATGTTGGCCTGCGCCAGCACGAACCACGCCGAGTCGATCGTGTCATATTCAACCTGCCCGTAGAGCCCGCCGAAACCCGTGGCCCTGTAGTGATCCGCGACAAGCTTGAGCCCAATCTCGCCGTTGTCGAACCCATCCCCTGCCTCGTGTTCGATCTTGGCAGACGGTCCGATCTTGAGGCTTGTGCCGTCGGCCGAGTACAGGGTGTAGCCAGTCGAAACGGCAAGCTGCGCCTCGTCGCCGGAAGACGAGAGAACTGAGCCGAAGGTCAGCCGATCCCGCGTCACTGACCCCACCGCCACCGCCGTCTCGGTCGAGAAATCCGCTTGCAGGAAGGTGCCGTCCGCTTTGGCGGCTGGGGCCACGATTGTCGCCAAAAGGGCTCCGGTCGCGATAGCTCCGTTTATACGCATTGCGATCCTCGTTATTGCATTGGAATTGCGGGCGCAGGGCGTCGCAGAATTGATCGCCTAGTCACGCGAGAAGTAGCCGGCAGATTGCAGACGCGTCTGCAGCTTAGCCAATGTCGACGACAAGCTCGCAGCTTCGGCTGAGGAAGCATTCTCGCGCGGATAGACTTCCTCGCCGTTCGCAATGCCTTCGGCCACCCGGACAAGCTCTGCAATGGGGCGCAGCACGAGCCCGCTGATGAGCGCATAGACAAGGGAGAGTGCCGCGATCAGAAGCCCCATACCCCAGGTCGAACGCAGCTCGTCGAGGAAGCCCGGGGTATCTGGGTCGCTGGCAGGCACGCGCACGATAAGGTTCCAGCCGAGGTCGGGCACGACGAGACCGCCGACATTGCTCGCGAAAGCGGAGACGAACTCTGTCGACGAGGTATCGGTGAGCACACTGGCGGGATGGCGCGGTCCGGTTGCCTGGTTCCGCTCCTCCTCCAGCAATTCATTGCCGAACAGGTTCGTGTCGCTGGCAACGACGCGGCCGTTGCGATCGACAATGAAGGCGTCGAGCCCGAACGTGTCGGCAACGTTTTGAACGTAGCCGCGCACCCATCCGAGGCTCACCCTGTAGACGACCACCGCTTGCGGCAGCCCGTCCGGCCCCAGAACGGGTCGCGAGAAATTCAGGAACGTCTGGTCGAGTTCGTCGCTCTGGTCCGATGCGAAGACATCACCGACGCTTTTCCCGCGCAATCCATCGCGGAACCACTCAGCGTTGGAGACATCCTCCCCGACGCGCCAGTCTCTCGAGCCCGCGATGATCGTGCCTCCCGGATCCGCGATACCGGCCCAGGTGACCGCGTAGCTTGCATCGGCCGCGGCGTTGACGAATTGATCGCGCGTGTCGGCTTGCGAGATGTCGACGTTGCGGACGACAGCCCCGAGGCTGTTCCATTCCCGCTCGATCGCCTCTGTGAACGTGGTGCGCATCGCTTCAGCCCCACGCAGGGCACTCGCTCTTTGTGCATCGGTTTTCACTTCCTGCGTCTGGAGAAACAGCCACAGGATGGAACAGGCGAAAATCAGGATCGCGAAAAGGATATTCCCGCCGATCACGACGACCGCGAGCCTTGGTGCAGTCATGTCTTTCATTTTCAGCTTCTCAAACAATCTTGTTTCAGGCGTCACGCTTTGTGACCGTTGGACAGCCTCATTTTGGAGCCGCAATCCGGCTGAACTTGGGCCCGAGCGACATGCGGGCATCACGAGTATATTATCTGCTTACCACACCGCAAAATATTGAAACGTCTTGGAAAATCAGGACATCGGGTGACCGCTGGACGAGCCCTGCACCCGTGGGTTAACCAATGCGACCTCGAGATGTCGGCATGGCTCTCTCTCGCCGCGCTTTGATCGCACGCGGTCGCCGTGGAGCAGGTCTTCCAAGCGCAGCTTGGCGTTAGCCAAAGACGCTTCGCACCCAATCGAGTGGACGGCGCTCGAAAAAAGCACGGCCCGTTCGCCCTACCACGCAGCCCAATTCCGAATCCTGGTTCAAGGCCGGGACGCGCAGCGTGACATCGAACCGCTCGAGGTGTTGCTGGGACGGCGCGACGGCGAGATTGCCGTAAATCCTCTCGGCGCCACTTCCCGCAAGACGGGTCACCGTCGCATCGTAGATGTCGGACTGTCCCGACATCCTGAATTCGGCGGATTGTCCGAGTGTGAGGTCGTTGTAAATCCGCTCGGTTACCGACAGCGTCACGATCAAGGACTCGCAATCGAGGATCCGCAACAGCGGATCGCCGCGCTGGACGTTGACGCCGTCGGCCTGAAGCACCTCCCAGAAAAGGCCCGAGACCGGGGAAGAGAGCTGCCCCCCGCCTGCCAGTGTGGCACGCACGCGCGATTGATCGACGCGAGCTGACACAGCGTCCAAGCGCTCCTGTGCCCGCACCAGATCGGCTTCGAGCGCGGCGATGTCCGTTTCGAGCTGCATCGACAGCTGCTCCGAGACCGGCGCATCGTTGTAGCCATCTCCGAGATACACACCGGCACGCGCCGCCGCGAGTTCGATCTCCAGAACGGCCACCCGTTCCCGTGCCGAGGTGAGCGTCAAGCCTCCTTCGTCCGCGCTTTGCGTATCAGATCCGTCCTCCGCCGGTGATCCGCCGGTTTCTGTATCCGCTTCGACCGTCACGTTCCCCGCTTCGAGACGCTCGACGCGCTCGCGGGCGAATTCGAGGCGGGTGGCAAGCTCCTCCACTCGCCTGTCCTGGTAGGATGCACTCCGTTCAGCAAGACGGTCGCGAGCCTGTTTCGCGGCCTCCAGGCGCTCGGTGGCATGGGTCAGTTCGGTCTCGGCGAAAGATTGCTCCATCTGCAAATCGGACAGCCGGACGTTGTCGACGAGGCGATCCTCAACCCGCGCCAGCACTTCACCTTGTTCGACACGCGCGCCGAGAACACGGTCTTCAACGGTGAGATCGCCTGCCACCGGCGCACGCAGCGTGACGACTTCCGCATTCACGACCGCGTTCGCGCTCGCGCCCGACATCTGCTCGCCAATGATGACCCACAACGCGGCAACAACGATCAAACCGCCGATAACAAGACGCAAATACCTCAAGGTCTGCCCTCTCTTCTTCATCCACGCCCAGAGACAAAGGCGCGGCGTTTACCAAGATCACCCCACGCAAATCGAAGAAACTTGGCAACCTTATGGCGGTGAGCACGCCTCACCTTCCCGCTTAGCAAGATCAACAAACATGTGAAGCGTGCTCGGGAAATATGCCTCGGAGAGCGCATGTGCAGGATTGCGTGGTTCGGCAACGCACTGCGTCAAACGGGCCATCGCGAGATATCCCGGCAGGTCGCTGGTCTGAATCGGCCTGCCATTCTCGTCTCGCGCCACGATCACGCGGCCCGTCTCGGGCGGTCCGAAAAAGTCCTGCATACGCGACAGGGCCGGATGGTCCGAGACGCCGGACCACCGCAGGAACAGGCCCGCCCGCATGGCATCATAGCTCGCGGCAGTTACGCGATCCGCAGGAACGGCATACCCCTGCGATGTGACGTCGATCCAATCCGGCACGAAACCGCGGATCGCAAGTTCCGCAAGACAGGTTTGCCCATGATCGGCTGCCTGAATCAAACGCGGCCGGGACGCGGCCTCGCCCAGTTCGCGCAATGCGCGGGGCATGATATAGGACGGGTTGAACAGAACCCTGCGGTCCGTGACGCGCGATTCCGCCGACGGTTTCAGCAGCGGCTCACTCGGGGCACGCGGATCATTGGCGAGGCAGAGATCCTCAATCGCTCCGCAGATCTCTTGCCAGGATCCCGCGTCGATCGGCCATCCTGAGTCGCGGGACGCCCGCAGCAAGGCCCAGGCGCGAAACAGATCGCCATCGGTGGCCGTGATCCAGTCTTCGCCGGCAATGCCCGCATCCGGCGTCCAACGCCATGCCATGAGCGGATCCTGCCGCACCAGCAAATGCCGGATTGTCCACCGCTCGATGCTCTCGAACGCGACGCGATCGCCGGCGGCCTGCGCGAGGAGCAAACCATATCCCTGCCCTTCGGAGTGGGAGATGCCACCCTGCTCCGGATCACTCACTCGCCCATCGTCCCTCAGGAACCGGGATTTCCAGGCATCCCAGCGCCCCGCAAACGCGCCCGCGGCCCGCACCGGCCGGGAGGCGAGGCAGGCAAGCGCTCCAGCCACGAAACTGCGGCGATTCACGGGCATGGGGCGATGTTCCTCAGCTTCTGAATTGCAAGCGGCGGGCCACGTCTCCGAGTATCGCGGTGATCCGCACGTTCGACACACCCGGTGCCGTGCCATCGGCATAAAAACGCAGAAAAAGAGCTTCGCGTTGCTCAGGCGTCGGGGACAATTGCACGCGTGCACCGTCGCGTGTGGGCGCGATCACGTAGCTCTCGACATCACCGACCCCTTCGATCCGCAGCATGCCTCGGTCGTCAGGAGCGAAGGCATGCCCGCGGATCCGCGCGGTGTCGCTCGTCAGGGAGACGAGCCAGACGCTGTGTGCCGCCGCCCCGCTCTGGAAGACTGCGCGTTCCGGCGCATCGGCGACGTGCCGCTCCCGGCGCGGCAGCTCCACGCAAGCAAGGCAGGTGATGCTGAGAACGACAAGGTTGTAGACCGTCCAGAACAGAACCACCCATTTGCCGTCACCGGCGTCGTTATAGGCGTAGCCGTCGAAGAAAATGCCGAGGCAAAGCCCGATAAAGGTCAGTGCAAGCAGGATCGCGAAAGGCGCCATGATCCGCCACTGGATCACGATGCGCGACCGATCCCCGCCCTTGGCCGTGACGGAAAACGGATGCCCTTTGGGTTTCAACAGACCCACGATCGCGGCTCGGCTGATCGGGATCGCGGCGATCAGCTGGCTCACATCATGAAGCAGCGGCAACACCATCCTCGGTGCCAGGAGGTTCATCGCGAACTGCACCCAGATGTAGAAAACGCCGAAGTAGATGAGGACATCCTCAAGGCGGGCATCGACGACGATGATGTTGAAATACCAATAGAGCAGCGGAAAGGTGATCGCGGCGATGCGGAAGACGAAGCTCGGCAACCAGTAGAAGACCGAGTCGATCACGCTCCACCGGTCGCGCAGACGCAGGTTGTTCTTTGCGAAAGGACCGACCGAGGATCGGGCGATCTGCATGAGCCCCAGGCACCACCTTGCCCGCTGGGTGACGTATTCCTTGAGCCCTTCCGGCGCGAGTCCTTCGGTCAACGGCTCGTTCAGGTAGACCGTCTTGTAACCTTTCTCCTGCATCTTGAGCGACAGGAGAAAGTCCTCGGTCACGCTTTCGGTCGGCATCTTGCCGATCTTCATCAAGGCGTCGTAGCGCGCGATCGACGAGGTGCCGCAGCAGATCGTGATGCCCCACGCATCGCGCGAGGATTGCATGTAGTCGAAGAAGAAACGCTGCTCGTCGGGATAGGACCGCGAGATGTTGAGATTGTGCTGGATCGGATCGGCATTGAAGAAATGCTGCGGCGTCTGCACAACGCCCACATCCGGATCGTGGAACAATGCCAGCGAGCGCGAGACAAAGCCCCGGTGCGGCACGAAATCGGCGTCGAGGACGGCTACGAATTCGGGCGGCTCGGCATCCTCGGCGAGCCGGTCGAGCGCATGGTTGATATTGCCGGCCTTGGAACCCTTATTGTCCGGTCGGCGCATGTAGCGCACACCTTGGCCCGCGCAATACTCCTGCAACCAGTCGCGGCGACCGTCATCGAGGACAAGGATTTCCTTGTTCTGGTAGCGCAGCGATTTCGCGCCGACGATGGTGCGTTCCAGCACCTCGAGTTCCTCGTTATAGGTCGCGATAAGGATCGCGACCCGCGGCGCTTCGTTTCCCCACCATCCCGCGTGCTGATCGGCCTCGGTGCTGCGGTCGCGATACCGCGACAGGATGACGAAGGCGGAAAGCGAGCCGACGAGTGCGCTCAGCTCGAGCGCCAAGAGCGCGCTGCTGGCGGCGAAATCCAGCGTCAGCCCGACCGGCGCCAGCGTCTCGGTCGCCCTCCACCACGCGTATCGCAGGGCCAGCAAGAACGCGATGCCGAACAGAAAGCTGCGATGCCACACGTTCTTTCGGTCGACAAACGCGCTCAAGACGAGGCCGAGCCCCACGACCAGCATCATCTGCATGAATGCCGATCCAAGCGATCCCAGTTGCGGGAAGTACATGACGTCGTGTTCCTTCGCGTTTCAGGTCCGGCTCTTGGCGCCCTGCCCTCGTTTTCGGTTGCGATACCGGCCTGACCAGAAGACCTGCAACCGTTGGGCATAGCTCATCCCATAGCCAACCGAAGGAATTCGTTGATTTTGTGACGGACGAAGGCTTACGCGCCGTAGCTGACCTTGATGATCCGCGACAGGCAAACGTCGCTGCCATCGCGGTTGAGGGTTTCGCGAGCAACGCAGGCTCCCGATGCGAAATTGAGGCGAAACGTTCGGCGCGCTCTACGTCTCGGTCCGATGCGCTCGTTGCGCAAACTGTTCCAAACTGGAGGCCCGCCATGCCCGGACCGCTTGAGGGATTTCGGATCATCGATCTGACCACGATGATCTCGGGCCCCCTCGCCACGATGACGCTCGCCGACCAAGGCGCGGAGGTCATCAAGATCGAGCACCCGAACGGAGGTGATCACAGCCGGCAGGTGACCGGCCGGCGCGGTGGGATGTCTGCATCCTTCCTCAACAACAACCGGGGCAAGAAATCGGTCACGTTGAACCTCAAGGACCCGCGCGGGATCGAGGCTGCGCTGAAGCTTTGCGAGACCGCCGATGTCGTCGTGCAGAACTTCAGACCAGGCGTGATCGATCGCATCGGGCTCGGGGAAGAGGCGGTACGCGCCGTGCGGCCCGATGTGATCTACACCTCCATCGCCGGTTTCGGCTTCACCGGAGACTGGGCGCGCCGTCCTGTCTATGACCCGCTCATCCAGGCCCTTTCAGGGCTGGCGAGCGTGCAAGGCGGCGCCGATGCCGCGCGGCCCAGGCTCGTCCGCACGATTCTCCCCGACAAGCTGACCGCGATCCAGACGGCGCAGGCCATCACTGCCGCGCTCCTGGCGCGTAGCCGCACCGGCAAGGGCAGCCACGTCCAGATTTCCATGCTCGACACGGTGTTGGCGTTTCTCTGGAGCTCGGACATGTCAGGCTACACCTTCGTCGGGGACGAGCTGGAGCCTGCGGCGGACGCGGATGCCCAGACTTTCGTGGAACTCATCTACCGGACGGCGGATGGATGGATGGCGGTCTCGGCGCATACCGACAGCACGTGGAAGGGGCTGTCCGCCGCCGTCGGCCGACCTGACTGGCTCGAAGATCCGCGATTTGCCAGCGTCGCCGCCCGAGAGGAAAACAAGCCTGCCCGGCTCGAGCTGACACAAGAGGCCTTGCTCGAGGACACGACGGAGAACTGGATGCGCCGCCTGACCGAGCATGATGCGCCCTGCGCGCCGGTGCTCACCCGCGCCGAGGTTTGGTCGCATCCGCAGGTGGAAGCGAACGGCGCGATCCTCGAACAGGATCACCCGCAGGCGGGCCGTATACGACAAGCCAGGAGCCCGGCCCGGTTCTCAGGCACTCCGCCCGGAGACCCGGCGCCGGCGCATCTGCTTGGGCAGGACACGCGCTCAGTGCTCGAAGACGCCGGCTACGATCCGGCTACGATCGACGAGATGATTGCGAGCGGCATCGCGACGGAAAAACAGGAGAGCAATCCGTGATCGATCTCTACTTCGCGCCAACACCCAATGGATGGAAGGCGGCCATCATGCTCGAGGAGACGGGGCTCGACTATCGTCTCAATCTCATGCGCCTCGCCGAGGGCGACCAGTTTGCGCCCGAGTTCCTCAAGATCAGTCCCAACGCGAAGATGCCCGCCATCGTCGATCACGCCCCTGCTTCGGCTTGGGGCGAAAGTCCGGTTTCCGTTTTCGAGTCGGGCGCGATCCTCCTTTATCTCGCGGACAAGACGGGCGTGTTCGCACCGCCGCCGGAAGATCTGCGCGCGCGCAAGGAACTGATGGAATGGCTGTTTTGGCAGGTTGGCAACCAGGGACCAATGGGCGGCCAGCTCAGTCATTTTCGCAATTACGCGCCCGAAGACGACCGCGCCTATGGCTTCAAGCGGTATCTTGGCGAATACGACCGGAACCTCGGCGTTCTCGAGAACCGTCTCGATGGGCGCGACTACCTTCTCGGGGCGTATTCCATAGCGGATATGCTGGCATTCCCTTGGGCCTTCATCGCCAAGCCTCTTGGCGCTTCGCTCGAAGACTTCCCGCGCGTGGCCGAGTGGCGCCGCCGGATCAAGGAACGCCCGGCCGTGCAGCGTGCAATCGACCTGCACAAGTCGGACCAGAACCGCGGACGGCACAGGGCCGACAACAACAGGGTGTTGTTCAATCAATCCGCCAGCTCGCTTCGTCAGAACTCAGCGCCAGGCAAAGAATGACCGGCGCTTTGACTGCCCCATACAGATTGAGGGCATCCGTTGACCGGCAGGCGCCATCATCGGAGAACCGCAGGCCGGCAGAGCGTTACAACCCCGTCTTGCGTGGATAACGTCGCCTCGATGGCAAAAAGGGACGATCATGACGATCACGAACCAGGCCGAATTGGACGGCATGAAGGCTATCGGGCGGATCGTCGCGAATACCTTGCGCGACATGGCGGCAGCGATGGAGCCCGGCATGACCACTCGGGAGCTAGACGAGATCGGGCGAGATCTCCTAGCGCAGGAAGGCGCAGTTTCCGCACCCAAAGCGACCTACCGTTTCCCCGGCACGACCTGCATCAGCGTGAACGAGGAAATCGCTCACGGGATACCGGGCGAACGCGTGATCGCGCGCGGGGATCTCGTGAATATCGACGTCTCGGCGTCGAAGAACGGGTATTTCGCGGATACCGGCGCGACCTGCATCGTGCCCCCGCCCGATCCCGCGAAAGCGCGTCTCTGCCGCGACGGTCGACGCGCCATGGAGATCGGGATCGCAAAGGTCGGCGCCGGCAAGCCCCTCGCCGGGATCGGCCAGGCAATCGGGCGGTTCGCATCGGCACGGGGCTACACGCTCATTCGGAACCTCGCGAGCCACGGCGTCGGTCGGTCCCTTCACGAATATCCGGGCGAGATCGCCACTTGGCCGGACCGCCGGGAGCGCCGCCGAATGACGACAGGGCTCGTCTTCACGATTGAGCCGTTTCTTTCCACCGGCGGCATGATGGCGACGGACGGGAAGGACGGCTGGACATTGTACTGCGAACCGAGAGCGCCAGTCGTGCAGTACGAACACACCGTGATCGCGACGAGACGCGGTGCGATGGTCGTGACCGTCCCGAGTTGAAGGCCACCCGGTGCTTGCACCCCCGAGGGGTGCGACCGGACCCGGCCAGTCAGAGCCTGTCAGGCAGGACACGTCCGCGACTCTTGTGCTTCTTTGATTGCTGTGACAGCCTCAATCTCGCAACAGGGGCGTCCGCCATGCGCGGGCTGAGAAGCACCCTTCGAACCTGAACCGGATCATGCCGGCGGAGGAAGTTGCGGAGATGGCCCCGAAAGGTGAATGCCGTCTGCCGTGCCTCCGCCCGACAAGGAGGCACCATGCACACCCCCGGAACAACCCTGAGCGCCATGCGCGCCTCGGCTCCTCTCGTTCACAACATAACCAATTTCGTCGCCATGAACGTCATGGCGAATGTCCTTCTGGCCATAGGCGCGTCGCCCGCGATGGTCCATGCGCGCGAGGAAGCGGCGGAATTCGCCGGATTGGCACAGGCACTCACCGTGAATATCGGCACGGCGGATCCCGCATGGGGCACCGCGATGCAGGAGGCCGCGGCCGTCATGTCCGAGGCCAACCGCCCCTGGGTCTTCGATCCGGTCGGCGTGGCCGCCACGCGGTTTAGGCAGGACCTGTCCGATCGGCTACTCGATTTGAAACCGACAGTGGTGCGCGGCAATGCCTCCGAGATCCTCACCTTGGCGGGTCTTGGCGGCTCTGCACGCGGCGTGGATGCCGGTGACAGCGTCGCCTCGGCCGAGGATGCGGCGCGCGCCCTGGCCCAACGAACCGGCGGTGTGGTCGCCGTTTCCGGCCCGGTCGACTACATCACGGACGGTGCCCGCGTCGCGCGCGTCTCCAACGGTCACCCGATGATGGCGCGGATCACGGTCATGGGCTGCTCGCTCAACGGGGTGATCGCGGCTTTTTGTGCCGATCATCCGACGTTCGATGCGACTGTCGCGGCGCTTGCGGCCTATGGTGCCGCCGGCGAAATGGCGGGCGCGGCGGCGCAGGGACCGGGCAGCTTCCAGGTGGCGTTTCTCGATGCGCTCCATGCCCTCACACCCGAGGCACTGAACGCCGCCGCGCAGATCGAGCTCGCGACATGATCGGGCCGGTCTACGTCGTGACGGACCCGGGCGCACCTATCCCAGTGGCCGATCAGGCGATGGCCGCCGCCCGCGGCGGGGCCTGGGCGGTGCAGATCCGCGACAAGACCATGCCCGACACGGACCTTGCACGCCTGACCGAAGCACTGATGGAGGCGCTCGCCCCGATGGACGTACGCGTCTTCGTCAATGACCGGATCGAGGTGGCACGCAGCACGGGCGCCGACCTCCATATCGGCCAGGGCGATGGCGAGCCGGAGCGCGCCCGCGCGCGGATCGCGCCAGGCGCTCTGCTCGGCCTGTCGATCGAGACGATAGCGCAATGCAGGCGCATTCCATCGGGCGTCGACTATATCGGCGCCGGTCCCTTTCGCGCCACACCGACCAAGCCCGACGCGGCAGAGCCCATCGGGAGCGAAGGGCTGGCCCGCATCGTCCGAGCCGCGCCGGTGCCGACCATCGCGATCGGCGGGCTGACCGCGCGGGACATCCCCACCCTGAAACACGCGGGGGCGTCCGGAATGGCCGTCGTTTCGGCCGTCACACGCGCCGCGGACCCCGAAGGGGCAACCCGCGCCCTCGTCGATACTTGGAGACAGGTATGATACCGAACATCCTCTCTATCGCCGGATCAGACCCGTCGGGAGGCGCCGGCATCCAGGCAGACCTCAAGGCGATCTCGGCCAATGGCGGCTATGGCATGGCCGTGATCACGGCGCTGACAGCACAGAACACACATGCCGTGCGTGCGGTGCTGCTGACCGAACCGGGCATGGTCACCGAGCAGATCGCAGCCATCCGCGAGGATATCCGCATCGATGCCGTGAAGATCGGCATGCTGGGCAGCGCGGCTATCATCGAGGCCGTGGCCGCCGCGCTTTCGGACCTTGCCGCGCCTGTGGTGCTGGACCCGGTCATGGTGGCCAAGGGCGGCGACCGCTTGTTGGCGGAAGAGGCCGTGAGCGCTCTTCGCGACCGGCTCCTGCCGATTGCCACGGTTATCACGCCGAACCTGCCCGAGGCCGCTGACCTCTTGGGCGAGGACGCGGCAACGAACCGGCCCGGCATGGAGGCACAGGCAAAGGCCTTGCTGGCCCTCGGGCCATCAGCGATCCTGATGAAGGGTGGACACCTCTCCGGAGACCAGAGCCCCGACCTTCTGCGAACTCGGGATGAGAGCCTCTGGCTCGAAGGCATTCGTCATGTCACGCGCAACACCCATGGAACGGGCTGCACGCTGTCTTCGGCGCTCGCCGCGCATCTTGGCCACGGCCTCGCTTTGCCGGAGGCGGTGGCGCGAGCGAAGTCCTACACCGCCGCTGCGATCGCGCAGGCAGACGAGCTCGCTGTCGGCTCCGGTCACGGTCCGGTTCATCATTTTCATTCGATAATCCCGGAAGCCGTTTGACCACGCCTGGCATGCTGGACCAGTCCACCATCCCGACCAATCTCAAGGGACTTTCCTGGCCTGCGAAAGGAGGGTCGTGGCCGTGCTCACGCCCGGCTTTCTTCTCATACCGGGCCTGCCGGCGGATCAGGTCAGCGTCAGCCGAACCGGCTCCAGCCCTTCGCAAGTGCCAACAAGAACGTCACCGCGCGCGACAGCCCCGACGCCAGAGGGCGTGCCGGTCATCACGATATCCCCGGCTCCGAGCGCGTAGAGCGTGTTGAGGTCGTTCAGAATTTCGGGCACCGACCAGACCATGTCCGCAAGCGCACCCTCCTGCCGGAGCGTGTCGTTGACCGTAAGCGAGAGCACCTGTGCGCCGATCCCGCCGAATTCGGAAGCCGCTGTCAGAGGGCCGATGACGGCGCTCGCCTCGACGTCCTTGGCGGTCGACCACGGCCGGCCTTTCGCTTTCGAGGCCGCTTGCAGATCGCGCCGCGTCATGTCGAGCCCGACCGCATAGCCGAAGACCGCGCTCATCGGATCTGCCGCATCGACCGGCCCGTGAAGCGCAACCACGAATTCGACCTCGTGGTGATAATCCTCCGTGCGTGGCGGCATCGGATGGCTGCCAGACCCCACGGCGTGATGCGGGGACTTGGTGAAATAGAACGGCGCTTCGCGGTCGACCTCGTTGCCCATCTCGGCGGCGTGGGCAGCGTAATTTCGTCCGACGCAGAAGATCCGGCGCAGCGGAAAGCGCGCCGCCTCCCCGTGGATCTCGAGGCTCGGTTGGCGTTCGGGGTCGAAAATGTAGGACATGAGGCGCCTCAGATTGATTTTTCGCGACATTGCCACGCGGCCCCGCAAAGAGAAACCCCGGCGCCTTGCGGCACCGGGGGTCACTTGCACACAGGTGGGCTATCAGCTCGCCGCTGCGACGGCCCGTTTGGTCATCACCTTCACGATATGCGCGCGGTAATCGCCGGAGCCGTGAAGGTCCGAGATCATGTTCGAGCCATCCGGAGCCGACAGGCTCTCGATCGCATCAGCCGAGAAGTTCGACGAGAGCGCGCTCTCGGCCTCGCTCCAGCGGAACACGCCTTCGTTCGAAGCGCCGGTGACCGCCACGCGGACACCATCGGCGTATTTCGCCACGAAGACACCGACAAGCGCGAAGCGCGAGGCCTGCTGCTCGAACTTCTGGTAGTTCGATTTCTCCGGGATCGGGAAGCGGACCTCGGTGATGATCTCCGCCTCTTCGAGCGCGGTTGCGAACATGCCCTGGAAGTAATCGTCCGCGGCGATCTCGCGCTTGTTGGTCTTGATCGTCGCGCCCGTGCCGAGCGCTGCGGCCGGGTAGCAGGCCGAGGGGTCGTTGTTGGCCAGGCTGCCGCCGATGGTGCCACGGTTACGCACCGCGGGATCACCGACATTGGCGGCGAGGTTGGCGAGGCCCGGGAAATCCGCCATCGCCTCTTTCGCGACCGTGCCATGCGTCGTACCGCCGCCGATGGCGAGCTGGCCGTCATCGGTCTTGCAGACACCCTTGATTTCCGCGATGCCCGTGAGGCTCACGAGCTTTGTCGGCATGGCAAGGCGCTGCTTCAGCGTCGGAATGAGAGTCTGACCGCCTGCGAGCGGCTGCGCGTCCTCCTCGCCGAGGGCTTTGACCGCCTCGTCGATGGATGTGGGCCGCACCAGATCGAAATTGTACATCTTGTCCTCCTTCTGGCCGCGTCTGGGGCTCTGCCCTCACGATCCGGCCGAAAATAGATGGGTGGGTCCGGGAGGCCGCGCCCCCCGGACTGGCCTCACTTCTGCATCGCAGCCCAGACGCGCGCCGGTGTCGCGGGCATGTTGATGTGCTCGACATGGGTGTGGCCACCCGAATGCAGCGCATCGATCACGGCGTTGATGACCGCGGGCGGCGAACCGATGGCTCCGGCCTCCCCGCAGCCCTTCACCCCGAGCGGGTTGTGGGTGCAGGGCGTCTGGCAGGAATGGTCCACCTGGTAGAACGGCACATCATCGGCGCGCGGCATGGCGTAATCCATGTAGGACGCGCTCAGAAGCTGGCCGTTCTCGTCATAGGCGCAATTTTCCAGAAGCGCTTGGCCGACACCTTGGGCGATCCCGCCATGAACCTGGCCGGAGACGATCATCGGATTGATGATGTTGCCGAAATCATCGGCGGCCGCGAACCGCTCCACCGTGACCTTGCCGGTCTCGGGGTCCACCTCGACCTCGCAGGCATAAGCGCCAGAGGGATAGGTGAAGTTCGCCGGATCGTAGAAGGCCGTCTCCTCGAGCCCCGGCTCGATATCCTCGAGCGGATAGTTGTGCGGCACGTAAGCTGCCAGCGTCACATCTCCCCAGGCGACCGACTTGTCAGTGCCCGCGACGGTGAACTGGCCGTCCTTCAGCTCGATATCGGCCTCGGAGGCTTCGAGAAGGTGTGAGGCGATCTTCTTGGCCTTGTTGATGATCTTTTCGGTCGCCCGGACCATGGCCGAGCCGCCCACCGCAATGGAGCGCGAGCCGTAGGTGCCCATGCCCATCGGCGTGTTTGCAGTGTCGCCATGGACGATCTCGACCATCGAGGCATCGATGCCCAGCATCTCGGCCACAACCTGCGGGAAGGAGGTCTCGTGCCCCTGCCCGTGGCTGTGGCTGCCGGTCATCACCGTGATGCCGCCCGTGGCGTTCACACGCACCGTCGCGCTTTCATAAAGACCCGCACGTGCACCAAGCTGTCCGACAAGGTTCGACGGCGCGATGCCGCAGGCCTCGATATAGCAGTTGATGCCGAGCCCGCGCAGCTTGCCGCGCTTCTCGCTTTCCTTGCGACGTGCCTCGAAGCCCGCGAAATCAGCGATCTCCTGCAGCTTGTCCATCGTCGCATCGTAATCGCCCGTGTCGTATTCTACGGCAACCGGAGTTGCATAGGGGAACTCGGTGATGAAGTTCTGCCGGCGCAATGCGACCGGATCGACGCCAAGCTCGCGCGCCGCCTTGTCCACGACCCGCTCGAGCTGGAACGTCGCCTCGGGACGACCCGCCCCGCGATAGGCATCGACCGGGACGGTGTTGGTGAAGACCGCCTTCACGTTCACGTAGATGAGCGGCGTCTTGTAATTGCCCGCCATCAGCGTGCCGTGCAGCCAGGTCGGCACGGAGGGTGCGAAAGTGGACAGATACGCGCCCATGTTGGCGTAAGTCTCGGTCCGGATCGCCGTGAAGTTGTTGTCCTTGTCGAGCGCGAGCTCGATCTTGGTGACGTGGTCCCGGCCATGTGCGTCCGACATGAAGGCTTCGGAGCGCGAGGAGGTCCACTTCACGGCCCGCTTCAGCTGGCGCGCGGCAAAGGTGCAGAACGCCTCTTCGGCATAATGGAAGATCTTCGTGCCGAAGCCGCCGCCCACATCGGGCGCGACGACACGCAGCTTGTGCTCGGGGATGCCGAGAACGAAGGCGCCCATCAGAAGCCGGATCACGTGGGGGTTCTGAGAGGTGGTGTAGAGCGTCGACATATCGTCGGCGCGGTTGTAATCGCCGACGGCAACGCGCGGCTCCATCGGGTTGGCGACGAGACGGTTGTTCACCAGCTCGAGCGTGGTGACATGCGCCGCTTCCTTGATCGCCTTGTCGACCGCCTCGCGGTTCTCCTCGACGAAGCCCCAGTCGTAGCAGAGGTTGTTGTCGAGATCGTCGTGCACCTTCGTGGCCCCGTCCGCGACGGCGGCCTTCATGTCCACGACCGCGGGCAGTTCCTCGATGTCGAGCTCGATCGCCTCGGCGGCGTCGCGCGCCTCTTCGAGCGTCTCGGCGACGATGGCCGCGATCGGATCGCCCACATGGCGGACCTTGCCTTGCGCGAGGACAGGATGCGCGGGCTCCTGCATCGGGTTGCCGTGCCGGTCCGTGACCTGCCAGCCGCAGGGAATGCCGCCGACGCCTTCGAAATCAGCGCCGGTGAAGATGCGGACGACGCCCGGCATACCGGATGCGGCGCTGGTGTCGATGTTCTTGATCCGGCCATGCGCCACATCCGAGCGCAGGAAATGCACATAGGCCTGACCATAGATGTTCACGTCGTCGGTATAGTTTCCGACGCCAGTCAGAAAGCGGACGTCCTCGCGCCGCTTGGTGCTGGCTCCGATGCCTGTGTCCTTCGGCATGTCTTATCCTCCCTTGGGTCGATGCGGGTCATGCCGCATCTGGAATGCTCACAGGGTGCGCCCGAAGGCACACCGCCCGTTCAGATCATTCGGCCGCGATCTGTTCGACGTCCTGTCCGGATGCCGCCATGATCGCCTTGATGATGTTGTGGTAGCCCGTGCAGCGGCAGATATTGCCTTGCAGGTAGGAGCGGATCTCGTGCTCGCTGGGCTTGGGGTTTTCCTTCAACAGCGCCGCCGCCGACATCACCATGCCCGGCGTGCAGAAGCCGCATTGGAGGCCGTGATGGTCCTGGAATGCCTGCTGGATCGCGTTGAGCGAGCCGTCGGGATTGGCCGCGCCCTCGATGGTCGACACCTCGGCCCCGTCCGCCTCGGCGGCGAACATCGTGCATGCCTTCACCGCCTCGCCGTTCACATGCACGACGCAGGCACCGCATTGCGACGTGTCGCAGCCGACATGGGTGCCGGTCAGGCGCAGATCATTGCGCAGAAAATTGACGAGGAGCGTGCGCCCCTCGACCTCACCGGAAACGGACTTGCCGTTCACCGTCATCGAAACCTTGGTCATAAAATCCTCCCTTGGATCTTTGTCTCTTGTGCCTTGTCCGGTCGCGCCCTTCCGCGACCGGTCTGTCCCGCCCCGGTCAGGAGACGAGACGCTTGAACCAACCTTTTTTCTTGTCGCCCGGCGTCTCTTCGGCCTCTGGGGCCTCCTCGGGATCGGCCGGGCCTTCGATCGCCTCTTGCAGGCGGGTGAAGAACTGGTCCGCCATCTTCTTGGCGAACCCGTCGATCACGCGGCTGCCAAGCTGCGCGAGCTTGCCGCCGACATTGGCGTCCACGTCGTATTTCAGAAGCGTGCCTTCGCCGTTCTCCTCGAGGTGCACCGTGGCGCTGCCCTTGGCGAAGCCCGCGGCGCCGCCCTTGCCCTCGCCCGAAAGCTTCAGCGAATTGGGCTCGTCGCGCTCCGATACGTTGACCTGTCCCTTGAACGTCGCCTTCACCGGGCCGACCTTCTGAACGACCGTGGCCTCGAACCCGTCTTCGGCGTTGCCGGTCATCTCGGTACAACCTGGCACGCATTCCTTCAGAACGTCGGGATTCAGGATCGCCGCCCAGACCACCTCTCGGGGGGCGGCCACTTCGCGGGAATCGCTCATCTGCATGGAATGTCCTCTCCTTTTGCGGCGAGGTTAGGGATCAACCTTTCGCCGGGGTATTAGACCTTTTGCCGAGTGGCCCGGTCGCTGCCGGCCTTTCGCCGCCGCCCCGCCCCGGCTAGGTTTTCCAGGATCGGAAGGGGAGCCGCGGAATGCGAGCCGGTATCGCAACAGAGGGTGTAAGCTTTCGCTACGGACGTAAAGAGGTGCTGAACGATGTCGGCTTCTCCGTGGAGCGCGGACGCTTCGCCGCGCTTCTGGGTCCGAACGGCGCGGGCAAGTCGACGCTCTTCGGCCTGCTCACCCGTCTGTTCACCACGCCCGAAGGCCGGATCGAGATCGCCGGGCAAGACATGCGCAAAACGCCCCGCGCGGCGCTGGCGCGGATGGGTGTGGTCTTCCAGTCGACGACGCTCGATCTCGACCTGACGATCCGCCAGAACCTGCGCTATTTCGCGGCGCTGCACGGGCTTTCTGGCCGCGCGGCCGAAGCCCGGATCGACGCCGCGCTGGAGAGGCTGGCCATTGCCGATCGTGCAGGAGAGAGAGCGCGCGGTCTCAATGGCGGACACAGGCGGCGGACGGAAATCGCCCGCGCCCTCATCCACGATCCCGAGGTGCTGCTGCTCGACGAGCCGACCGTCGGCCTCGATGCCGCCGCGCGGGCGGGGATCACCGACCATGTGCACCGCCTCTGCGCTGACGAGGGTCTGACCGTTCTCTGGGCGACGCACCTGACCGACGAGGTTGCCGATACCGACCGGCTCATCGTCCTGCATGAAGGGCGCATCCATGCCGATGGCGAAGCGCGCGAGATCCGGGGCGCGCAGGATCTGAGAACCTGCTTTCTAAAGATGACCGGCGCCGACGAGGCCAGCGCATGAGCGGCTACTGGACGGCCCTGCGCGCCATCGTCCTGCGCGAGGCGCTGCGCTTCGTCCATCAGCGCGAGCGGTTCCTCGCCGCCCTGGTGCGCCCGCTCGTCTGGCTTCTGGTCTTTGCGGCGGGCTTCCGGGCGGCGCTTGGCCTCTCGATCATCCCGCCCTACCAGACCTACATCACCTATGAGACGTATATCGTGCCCGGCCTCTGCGGCATGATCCTGCTGTTCAACGGGATGCAAAGCTCGCTCAGCCTCGTCTATGACCGCGAGACCGGCTCCATGCGGCTTCTGCTGACCGCGCCCCTGCCCCGCTCGTGGCTCTTGTTCTGCAAACTTCTCGGCGCGACGCTGGTCGGCATTTTGCAGGTTTACGCCTTCCTCGCCATTTCCTGGGCTTTCGACATCACGATGCCGCCGGCGGGCTATCTTGCCGTCCTGCCCGCGCTGTTGATCGCAGGGCTGATGCTCGGCGCGCTGGGGCTCGCGCTCTCCTCGCTCATCAAGCAGCTGGAGAATTTCGCGGGCGTGATGAACTTCGTGATCTTCCCGATGTTCTTCCTGTCGACCGCGCTTTATCCGCTCTGGAAGATGGCCGAGAGTTCCACGCTGTTGCGCGACATCTGCGCGGCGAACCCCTTCACCCATGCGGTCGAACTGATCCGCTTCGCGCTTTACGTCGAGGCGAACCTGCCCGCGCTCGGCTGGACCGGGCTGGCCTTCGCGGCCTTCTGGGGCCTTGCCCTCTGGGGCTACGATCCGGCGCGCGGGTTGGTCCGCCGGAAGGGCTGAACCCGCACGTCACAAAGCCCGGTCGAGCGCCGCGTCGAGACGGGCAACGGTTGCGTCCACGTCCTTGAGCTTGTCGAGCCCGAAAAGACCCAGCCGAAAGGTCGAAAACCCCTCGGGCTCGTCGCAGGCCAGAGGCACGCCTGCCGCGATCTGCACGCCGTTTTTCGCGAAAGCCCGGCCGGACTGGACCTCGGGATCGCTCGTGTAACTCACGACGACGCCCGGCGCGCCATAGCCTTCCGCGGCGACGGACCGGATGCCTCGCGCGGCGAGGCTCTCCCGCACCCGCGCGCCCAGCTCGAACTGCGCC
The DNA here is from genome assembly GCF_009363575.1 of Roseivivax sp. THAF30. Classification (NCBI taxonomy): domain Bacteria; kingdom Pseudomonadati; phylum Pseudomonadota; class Alphaproteobacteria; order Rhodobacterales; family Roseobacteraceae; genus Roseivivax; species Roseivivax sp. THAF30. The sequence continues at coordinate 2,119,300 of NZ_CP045389.1, forward strand.
GCGCGCATCGCGTCGAACCCCTCGCTCTGCGTCTCGCGCATCGCATCGCGGAACGCGCGCAGCGCGTCCGTCGGCATCGTCGCGTGATAGGCATGACCGCCATTCTCGTAGGCCGCCATGATCGCGCGCCATTTCTTGAGATCGGCGGCAAAACTGTCCGACGTCGTCTCTTCCATCCGCTGCGCCGCGCGCTCGGACAGCATCACGAGCCCCGCTGAAGGGGTCGCAGACCAGCCCTTCTGCGGAGCGGAGATCAGCACGTCGACGCCAGTCGCCTCCATATCGACCCAGGCGCAGCCCGACGCGATACAATCGAGGACCATGAGCGCGCCGACCTCGTGGGCAGCCTCGCTCAGCCCCTCGAGGTAGTCATCGGGAAGGATGAGTCCCGCCGAGGTCTCCACATGCGGGGCGAAGACGATGTCGGGCCGTGTCTCACGGATCTTGGCCTGAACCTCCTCGATCGGCGCAGGTGCGAAGGGCGCGTCGATCTCGTTGCCATTGCGGCGCGCTTTCACGACATGAGCCTCTCCGCCGAAGCCGCCCGCTTCGAAGATCTGACTCCAGCGATAGGAGAACCAGCCGTTGCGGACAATCACTGCCTCGGCCTCCTGACCGAATTGCCGCGCGACCGCCTCCATCGCGAAGGTGCCGCCGCCGGGAACGATGGCGACCGCATGGGCCTTGTAGACCTCGCACAGCATCTCCGAGATGTCCCGCATCACGTCTTGGAAGTTCTGGCTCATGTGATTGAGCGAGCGGTCGGTGAAGACGACCGAGAATTCCTCGAGCCCGCCGGCGTCGATATCCTGATTGAGTGCCATTCTGCGGTCTCCTTCCCGTCACCTGTCGATGTGCTACGCCGTCCCGGCGCGGCTGGCAAAGCCTATCTCGGCATACCGGGGCTCACCCGATCGGGCCCGGCCGCCGCTCCTCGGACAGAAGCACATTGGCATCGAGGCTCGCCACGCCCGGTAGCGTCATGATCCTCCGCCGAAGCACGCGCTCGAAATCGGGCAGATCGCGCGCCACGACTCGCAGGCGGTAATCGTACATCCCGAGAATATGCTCGACCGTCTGCACCTCGGGTATCGCCGAAACGGCCCGCTCGAAATCTCCAAGGCTCGCCTGCCCCTTGGTGCCGAGCTTCACGCCAAGAAAGACGGTCACGCCGAAGCCGAGCTTTTCCGCGTCGAGATCGAGCCGCGTGCCGCGAATGACGCCCGCCTCGCGAAGCCGCCTGATCCGCCGCCACGCGGCCGGCTGCGAGAGCCCGAGCGCGCGGCCGATCTCGCCTGCCGAGGCATCCGCATTGTCCACGAGCGCCCTCAGGATCGCGCGATCGGTCTCGTCGGTCTCGATCATAGCGGTAGAGTCTCGTCATGTTTGACCCGGGCGATATGCATGAGCGCCTCGAGATCGGTAATATGCGGCAGAGCCAGCAGCTTTTCCCGGTAGAGGGTCTGATAATGCGCCAGATCGCGCGCGATGACGGAAAGCCGCACATCGACCTGACCAAGGAAGGTCTGGATCTCGATCACTTCGGGCACGCGCCGCGCCTCTGCCGCGAATTCTTCAAATGCGTTGCTTTGCGACTTGTCGAGCGTCACGCGCAGGGAGACCTCGACCGCATAGCCGAGCGCTGCCCAATCGATAATGGCGCGGGCACCGCGCAGGATGCCCGCGCTTCGCATCTTCCCGAGCCGCCGCGTCAACGTCGTCGCGGTGACGCCTGCTCGCTCGGCCAGTTCCTGACCCGAAAGATCGGGTGCGGCCTGAAACTGGCGAAGGATGCGTCGGTCCGTATCGTCGAGCATGAATTCTCCGACAAATCGCATATAGTCGAATTAGAATTTCGCTCTTTGCACAGAACGCCCGAATATCGCAACAACATTCATCCCTGTCGCGCCTATCTTGCCCGTCGGAACAAGAACCAGCCGAAGGAGGCATCCATGCGCGTGTATTATGACCGCGATTGCGACATCAATCTTATCAAGGACAAGAAGGTGGCCATCCTGGGCTATGGCAGCCAGGGCCATGCCCATGCGCTCAACCTGCGCGACTCCGGTGCCAAGAACGTGGTCGTTGCGCTGCGCGAGGGCTCCGCATCGGCGAAAAAAGCCGAAGGCGAAGGCCTGAAGGTCATGGAGATCGCCGAGGCCGCCGCGTGGTGCGACCTGATCATGTTCACCATGCCCGACGAGCTGCAGGCAGAGACCTACAAGAAATACGTGCATGACAACCTCAAGGAAGGCGCGGCCATCGCCTTCGCCCACGGCCTCAACGTGCATTTCGGCCTGATCGAGCCGAAGCCCGGTGTCGACGTCATCATGATGGCCCCCAAGGGCCCCGGCCACACGGTGCGCGGCGAATACACCAAGGGCGGCGGCGTGCCCTGCCTCGTCGCGGTCGACAACGACGCGACCGGCAAGGCCCTTGAGCTGGGCCTTTCCTACTGCGCGGCGATCGGCGGCGGCCGCTCGGGCATCATCGAGACGAACTTCCGCGAAGAATGCGAAACCGACCTCTTCGGTGAGCAGGCGGTTCTCTGTGGCGGCCTCGTCGAACTGATCCGCATGGGCTTCGAGACGCTGGTCGAAGCGGGATACGCGCCCGAGATGGCCTATTTCGAGTGCCTGCACGAGGTGAAGCTGATCGTGGACCTGATCTACGAAGGCGGCATCGCCAACATGAACTACTCGATCTCGAACACCGCCGAATACGGCGAGTACGTCTCCGGCCCCCGCATCCTGCCCTACGACGAGACCAAGGCGCGAATGAAGGCGGTTCTGAACGACATCCAGTCGGGTGCCTTCGTGCGCGACTTCATGTCCGAGAACCAGGTCGGTCAGCCGTTCTTCAAGGGCACGCGCCGCCTCAACGACGCGCACCAGATCGAGGAAGTCGGCGAGAAGCTGCGAGGCATGATGCCGTGGATCTCGGCCGGCAAGATGGTCGACCGCGCCAAGAACTGATCGAAGATCCGGGGCGGCGTTCGCGCCGTCCCGCCCCATGGGCGCCATGTTTTGGAGAGTGGCGCACCCGAAAGGATTCGAACCTTTGGCCTCTGCCTTCGGAGGGCAGCGCTCTATCCAGCTGAGCTACGGGTGCCTGATCGCGTTGCTAACCGCTCCGCCTCTCGGACGCAAGCAGGCTCGAAAGCCTCCCGGCAAAATCCTATCGCTCCGGTTTCCGCGCAGTCGCGAGCATCGTCATCTCGGGGATCATCGTGTCGATCTCGGTATCGGCGAACCCGGCTTCTGCCAAAAGCGCCGCGAGGCTCGTCGTATCGTTGGACCGTGCCTCGGGCGTGAAGGCCGTGTGCTGCAATTGCCAGAGCGCCGCGAGGCGCGGGCCATCGCGGCTGTCGCTCACGATGAAGTCGTGGATCATGACGCAGCCGCCGGGGCGCAGCACATGCATCGCTTTTTCCAGAAGTCCCGGCTGCGCGTCACCCGGCACGCCTGAGAAGAGATAAGACATCAGCACAGCATCGACGCCGTCCGGCCAGTCCGCCTCGATGGCATTGCCCTCGGCATAAGTGATGCGGTCCGAGAGTCCCGCCTCCTCCACGTAAGACCGCCCAAGCGTTGCGACGTTCGGGAAATCGAGGATCGTGACCTTAAGCTCGGGATAGGCTTTGCAAAGCCCAATGGCGAAAGCGCCGGTGCCGCCGCCGACATCCAGCACGTGCCGCGCATCGGCGAGGTCGACCTTCTTGGCCAATTGCCGCGCCGGTCCGGACGATCCGGCATGCTGGCTTTCGGAATAAAGCCGCGCCTCCTCAGCATCGCTGAACCAAGTCTCGTAACTGTCGGTGGCGCCAGGCGGCAATTCGCCCGTCAGTGCGGGGCCGAGCTGGTCGAGCAAGCGGTACATCTGCTTGCCGACCTGCAGCCGCAGGTAATCACCGAAATCGTACTTTGCGCCTTTCACGAGGAAAGCTTCCGCCGCGGGCGAATTCGAAAAACGCCCCTCCTCGACCGTCACGAGGCCAAGTCCCGCAAGCGCCGTCAGCAGGGTCGCTGCACGGTCGCCATGGACACCTGCCGCCTGCCCGATCTCCTCAGCGGTCTTCGCGCCACCTTGAAGGGTCGAGAACACCCCCAAATCAAGCGCCACGAACAGCGCTTTCGAGCCCATGAAGCCGAACGCGATGTCTGAGATCTGGTCGGCATCTTTCAACGGCTCGGGTGTCGGCATGAGGTGTCCTCGGTTGGTTGCGGAGTGGCACCCATCCTACGGCCTCCCCCCCGAGGCGCAACCGGCTAGCCGAAAAGGTCGTGGGCGAGCTCGAGCGCATCGATCAGCGTATCGACTTCGGCCTCGGTGTTGTAGAGCCCGAAAGAGGCGCGACAGGTGCCGGTGACGCCCAGGAAATCCATGAGCGGGCCCGCGCAATGGTGACCGGCCCGGACCGCGACACCCTTCTTGTCAAGAATGGTAGAAATATCATGGGCATGCGCCGCGGAGTTCATCGTGAACGAGAAGATCGCGGCCTTGTCCTCGGTCGTGCCCTGCACGCTCAGCCAATTGAGCCCGTCGAGCCGCTCGCGGGCGTAGTCGCGCAGCCGCGCCTCGTGCGCCGCGACATTCTCCATGCCGAGATCCATGAGGTATTCGAGCGCGACGCCGAGCCCGATCGTCTGCACGATGCCCGGCGTGCCCGCCTCGAACTTCATCGGCGGGTCGGCATAGGTCACCTCGTCCTTGTGAACCTCGCGGATCATGTCGCCGCCGCCGATGAACGGTCGCATCTCGGCCAACCGATCCTTCTTGATGAAGATCGCGCCAGAGCCGCTCGGGCCGTAAAGCTTGTGCCCGGTGATGGCGTAGAAATCCGCGCCAAGCGCGTCGAGGTTGACCGGCATGTGCACCGCCGATTGCGAGCCGTCAACGAGGACGGCCACCCCTTTTTCATGTGCCGCGTCGATGATCGTCTTTACGTCAACGACAGTTCCCAAAACATTGGAAAGATGCGTGATTGCGACAAGCTTGGTCTTCGGTCCGATGGCGTCGATGACCGCTTGCGGATCGAGTGCGCCGCGACTGTCGATATCCACCCATTTCAGTTGCACACCCTGCCGCTCGCGCAGGAAATGCCAAGGGACGATATTGGCGTGATGCTCCATCACCGACAGCACGATCTCGTCGCCAGCCTCCATACGCGGCATGGCCCAGCCATAGGCGACGGTGTTGATGCCCTCGGTCGTGCCGGAATTCAGCACGATCTGTTCCTCGTCGGCGACGCCGAGAAACCGCGCGATAATCCCACGCACGCCTTCGTACTTCTCGGTCGCGAGATTAGACAAGTAGTGCAAGCCACGGTGAACGTTGGCATATTCCTCGGCGTAGCCACGCGTGACCGCGTCGATCACGGCCTGCGGCTTTTGCGCCGAGGCGCCGTTATCGAGATAGACCAGCGGCTTGCCGTTCACTTCACGACTGAGAATTGGAAAGTCCTTCCGGACTTCTGTGACGTCATACATTCGCGTTCATCCCGGATGCTGTCGCTCCGATGAGCGTGAGAAAGAAGGAAAGCCCCACCGCCATCCCTGCCAAAGCCAGAAGCAGCACGAAGGCCGCCTTGCCGAGAGATGGAAAATCATGGGCTTCCGCGAGGAAGTTAATGAGGATCCAGAGCCCGACAAGCGAGGCTCCGAATGACAATAGCAAGGCCAATGCCGGTGCGATCGGCGTGATCAGCAGCATCGCGGCCTGCACCAGCGCCCGCAGGGCCTGCAGCCAGATCAGCGTGAGCGCGATATCCTCGAGCCGGCCCGTTCCGCCGACCGCACGTCCCGACCAGGTCAGAACGAAGGCCGCAAGGACCAGCGTTCCGGCAAGACCGGCGAAGAAGAGGACCGGCTGCTCGACGAATGGCGCGATGCTCGGATCCGGCGGCGTGAGAATGGCCGAGGCGCGCACGAACGCGGTGTTCAACACAAGCACAAGTGCCGCCGAGAGGAGCAGCGCCTCGCGCCCGAGCCCCAAGGACAAAAGAAGGCGAGCGACCTCCCTGGGGGCCGTCACGCTCTGCCAGGCGAGGCTCAGGAAAGCGGCTGGGGTCATCGAACGGCCTCGTATTCGGCGACCTTGAGGCCGGAGATCCAGAACCAGGTAAAAGCCGCGAACCAGGCCGCGCCGACGATCGTCAACTCGATCCCCGCCCCAATGAAGCCCGCGACAAGCCCGTTCAGCAGCAAGAGAGGGCTGGAAGCGAGCAGCGCCCAGAAGAGCGCAAGCCGCGCGCCGTACCAGTCCCCTTTTCCGCCGAGCGCCTTCAGAACGATGTGGCTGAGACCGGCAAGCGCGTAAAAAAACAGCGGCGCGACGAAAATCCAGCCGAACAGCGCACCGGCCATCAACTGGTCGAGCGGTTCGTCCTGCAGGTGCGACTGCCGTGCGAGGGCCGGCAGACGCGAGACGAAAAACAACACGCACGCGCCCATCAGCATCGCCAACGCGCGATCTTCACGGCGGCCCGCAGACAGGAGGCGGCGGATCACCGCCCCCGGTCCGCGATAGCTCGCCAGGATGTCCGTCGAAACCGCCACGAGTTCAGGCGGTCCGGCGTCTCATCAGCCAGGCTTCGATCCGGCTGTTGATCTCGTCTTGAAGCGCCTGATCTTCGACTTCGAGCACTGCCTCGGCAAGGAAGGCGAGCGTCAGAAGGTCTTCGGCATGGCCCTGCGGCACCCCGCGCGAACGCAGGTAAAAGAGCGCCTCCTCGTCGATCGCGCCCGAGGTGGAGCCGTGCGAACAGGCCACGTCATCGGCGTAGATCTCAAGCTCCGGTTTGGCGTCGAACTCGCTGCTGCCGTCCAGAAGGAGCGACTGGCTGATCTGGTAGCCGTCGGTCTTCTGCGCGCCTTTCTTCACCAGGATCTTACCCTGGAAGACACCGCGCGCACCGTTCCGCAGAACCTTCTTGAAGACTTGCCTGCTTTCGCAATTCACCGCGTCATGCGTCACGAACACCGTATCGTCGTGGTGGAAATCGCCGTCGCCCATACAGGCCCCGGCCACATGCGCGACGGCGTTGTCGCCGGTCAGCTCCACGATGACCTCGTTGCGGGTCAGCATCCCGTTCGCGGTCAGGGTGAAGGACTTGAAGACCGATTCCTCGCCAAGCCGCGCAAAGATATGCGTCGCCGCGCGACGTTCGTGATCGCGCCCTTGCATACGGATATGATGGAAGGTCGCACCATCGGCGACATCCACCTCCATAACCTTATTGAACCGCGCAGCCGCCGGCCCGTTTTCGAGCACGGTCAGCTCCGCGCCCTTCTCCACCTTGACGCAGTGATGGAGCATCACATCGGATGCCTCTGATTTATGATGATAAATCAGGCTCACAGGCTTCGAGGCCTTGCCGGTGACACGGATCAGGACACCGTCGGTCGCGAACGCCGTGTTGAGCGCCGCGAGAGGCCGCTCCACGGGGGTCTGCCCTGCAATCTCAAGCTGGCCGTAGATGTCCTTGGCCCAATGGATGTCGGCACTGCTTTCGGACAGCCGTTCGATCTCGATCCCTTCGAGGGCAAGATCGTCCGAGGCGTCTGCATCGAAGACACCGTCGACGAAGACGACCTTCAAGCGGTCGACATCTTCGAAAATCGGCGTCTCACCCGCATCGAACAGCGCCGCTTTGGGTGGCTCGGGCTGAACCAGGCTCTCAGGCCGCGTGTATTTCCAGTACTCGTCGCGTGCATGCGGCAGGCCCATCGCCCGGACCCGCGCAAGCGCGTCGCGGCGCGCGGAGGCGGACCAGCCGCCCTCGGGCAGGCTGAGCGTCGCCAGCCGCTCTTCGGTTGCGTCAAACTTGATCTGCGGTGCAGCCATTACGCGTTCTCCGCCAGAATGTCGCCGTAGCCGTTCTCTTCGACCTCGAGCGCCAGCTCGGGGCCGCCGGTCTTCACGATCCGGCCGTCGGACATGATGTGCACGACATCGGGCTGGATGTGGTTCAGAAGACGCTGATAGTGCGTGATGACGAGGAAGCCGCGATCGGGCGCGCGCAGCTTGTTCACGCCGTCCGCCACGAGCTTCATCGCGTCCACGTCGAGGCCGGAATCCGTCTCGTCGAGGATGCAGAGCTTAGGCTCGAGCATCGCCATCTGCAGGATCTCGTTGCGCTTCTTCTCACCGCCCGAGAAACCGACATTGACCGGACGCTTCAGCATCTCGGCGTCGATGTCGAGTTCCTTCGCCTTGGCGCGGATCTCTTTCAGGAAATCGGTAGAAGACATCTCCTCCTCCCCGCGTGCGACGCGCTGCGCGTTCACGGCGGTACGAAGGAAGGTCATGTTGCCGACGCCCGGGATCTCGACCGGGTACTGGAACGCCAGGAACATGCCGGCCGCGGCACGCTCTTCGGGCTCCATATCGAGGATGTCCTCCCCCAGAAGATGCGCCGAGCCACCGGTAACCTCGTAGCCGTCGCGGCCCGACAGCACGTAGGACAGGGTCGATTTGCCCGACCCGTTCGGCCCCATGATCGCATGCACCTTGCCGGCCTCGACCTCGAGGTCGACACCCTTGAGGATCTGCTTGTCCTCTTCCTCGAGCTTCACCTGAAGGTTTTCGATTTTCAGCATGTTGTCATCCTTTCCTGTCTCGTCTCGATGCGTTCAGGGACGCATCATGAATTGCATGATCCGAAGCAGGCGATCCGGCGGGATCGGCTCCGGCGTGATGTCGAACCGGGCCATGCGCCCGGTGATTTCGGGACGGCCGAGGTAGTCCTCGACCTTGTGGTAATGCTCACGCTGCACGTAATCATCAAAGAGCAGTGTGACAGGCCCCTTGGAGAGGTATTTCGCCGCAAGCGCGCAGCCTTGGCGGAAGCGACCATCGACCAGCACCACGTCGGGCTGGCGAAACTCGCTGAGGCCCCAGACCTCGAGCGGGTAGCGGGGATAGCGTTTCCATTCACTGTCATCTGTCGGATGGCCCCACTCTTTCGTCGGGCCGATATCGGACCAGATCACGTCGACCTCGGTGGATTTCGCGGGCGGATTTGCCGCGAGCCATCCCCGCATCATCTCCGCCCAGTCCTTGTCGGATTCGACCGAGAAGACCTGCTTGCCCGGCATCTCGGACGCCATCACGGTCGAACCGCCCGAGCCATATTCGAGGATCACGGACGCGCGCGCGTATTCCGCACGCACCAGCGCCGCCTCGGCTTCGGGGAGCGTCAGCTCCGGACGCGATATGACGGTGCCATCCCTCACGTGGCGCGCGCTCCTAGCGTCTCGCAATAGGCGGCGAACGCGCTTTCCGGCAGCACGTCGCGGCGGATCAGTTCCTTCAGGCAGCGCGCGACCAGATCCGGCAGGCGAAGCGCTCCGGACGCAATCAGCGCGTAATGCTTAAGTGCTTCGTCGGAGAAGCCGTCCATCCGCCGTGGATCGCGCAGGAAGACGGCATCGCCATCGATGAGTTGCTGCGTCATCACCCGTCGATTCAGCGGCAGCTCGCCAGCCTCCCGAAGCGTGGCTCCGACAAGCGTTTGGAAGCTGTGCAGCAAGAACCCTTGATCCCTGAGCTCGCGGATCTGATCCTCGGCGAGAGGCTGGTCTTCGTAGATCGGCATGAAGGCGACTTCCGAGATCACCACCAGCGCCTCGGAGAGCTTGTTCCGCCCGTTCTGAAAAACGGCAAGCTCGCCGCCCTGGATATCGATCTTGAGCAAATCGAGTGCTTCGATTTCCGTCATGTCGTCGAGACGCTTGGTGTCGAGTGGGATCTCGTCGACGATCTTTGTCATTCGCTGCCAGCGCGGTTTGAAAAGGTAGCTCCGCGCCACCGGATCCGGTTTGTAAAGTGACGTGAAGCCACCGGAGAAGCAGATGTTCAGCGTTCCAGTCGTCCCATCGCCGACACCATAGGGCAAATAGCGCTCGTGCGCGGCATCGCGATTCGAAAGCGCTTCGAAGGCTGAAGGCTGCGGCTCGAACCCGGTGACCCGAGCAACCTTCGCGTCCAGCAGCGGCTGATACACCGGCGCCTCGGTTGGATTCGCGCCGACATCCACGATTTCCGTGAGGCGCGCAGGCTCCAGAAGCTCGCGCAGCCGAAGCAGCGCGGGGTCGAGGTCAGCGCCCTGTTCGTCCTTCGCCATCACTCGATCACCACCGCTGTTCCAGACACCGACACCATCAACATCGACTCGCCCACGACTTCGTAGTCGATATCCACACCGACCACCGCGTTGCCGCCGAGCTGTCGCGCCCGCGCCTCGAGCTCGCGCATCGCGGTCTCCCGCGCATCTGCGAGCTTGGTCTCGTAAGCCCCCGAGCGGCCACCGACGATGTCGGTGATCTGGGCAAAGAAGTCCCGAAAGACATTCGCACCCATGATCGCCTCGCCGACGACGATGCCCCGGTATTCGGTGATCCGGTGGCCCTCGAGCGTGTTCGTGGTCGAGACGATCATGCGACAAGCCTCACATAGTTGAAGACCATCATGGCCAAGAGCGCGACGCCGCCGACGATCATCGAGGTCAGCGTCACCGACCCGCGGATCAGCCCTTGGGTGTTGCCGTTCCGCGCCCGCACCACGAGACCGATGAAGGCCCCGATCGCGACACCGATGCCGGCCCCTGCGCTTTTCACCAATAGAAATGCCAAAAGCTCTGCGCTCATCGCCGGCCCCTGCCCGTCACTGCCTGCGCGAAAAGGTTTCCCGAAACTCCCGAGGCGAAAGAGACGCCTGGAAAGACGATCATGTCCCGAGCGCGCGCGACAGCACTGACCACAACGGAGAAGAGACCACGGAACGCGCCCGTCAGAACCGCCGGGAATAGGGCCAGCTTGATCATGACGCGCGCGCTCCGTCTTAGTCGCCCGTTAGCCTACCGAGCCTTCGAGCGAGATCGCCACGAGCTGTTGCGCTTCCATCGCGAATTCCATCGGCAGCGCCTGCAGCACTTCCTTGGCAAACCCGTTCACGATGAGCGCGACCGCCTCTTCCTCGTCCATGCCGCGCTGGCGGCAATAGAACATCTGGTCGTCATCGACCTTGGACGTCGTCGCCTCGTGCTCCACCCGGCTCGAATTGTTCTTCACCTCGATATACGGAACCGTGTGAGCGCCGCACTTGTCGCCGATCAGAAGGCTGTCGCACTGGGTGTAGTTGCGCGAGTTGGTCGCCTTGGGATGCATCGAGACGAGGCCGCGATAGGTGTTCTGCGCCTGCCCGGCCGAGATCCCCTTGGAGACGATTCGGCTCCGGGTGTTCTTGCCCAGATGCACCATCTTCGTGCCGGTATCGGCCTGCTGGTGATTATTGGTGATCGCGATCGAGTAGAACTCGCCCTGGCTTTCATTGCCGCGCAGGATGCAGGACGGATACTTCCACGTCACCGCAGAGCCAGTCTCGACCTGCGTCCACATCACCTTGGAGCGGTCGCCCCGGCAATCGGCGCGCTTGGTGACGAAGTTGTAGATGCCGCCCTTGCCGTTCTCGTCGCCCGGGAACCAGTTCTGGACGGTGGAATACTTCACCTCGGCATCTTCCTCGGCGATGATTTCCACGACAGCCGCGTGGAGCTGCGCCTGGTCGCGCTGGGGCGCGGTGCAGCCTTCGAGGTAGCTTACATAAGAGCCCTTGTCGGCGATGATCAGCGTCCGCTCGAACTGGCCGGTATTCTCGGCGTTGATGCGGAAATAGGTCGAGAGTTCCATCGGGCAGCGCACGCCCGGCGGCACGTAGACAAACGAGCCGTCCGAGAAGACCGCCGAGTTCAACGTCGAATAGAAATTATCGGAGATCGGCACGACCGAACCCAGATATTTCTGCACAAGCTCGGGATGCTCGCGGATCGCCTCGGAGATGGAACAGAAGATAACGCCGGCCTTCTTCAGCTCCGCCTGGAATGTGGTGCCGACCGAGACGGAATCGAACACCGCGTCGACCGCGACGCGCCGTTCTTCCCCGCCGCCGACGCGGCCCTCTGCAGGCGCTTCGTCCGCGCCTTCGACACCGGCGAGGATCATCTGCTCTTTCAGCGGAATACCCAGCTTCTCATAGGTCTCAAGGAGCTTGGGATCGACCTCGTCGAGCGATTTCGGCTTCTCGGCCATGCTCTTGGGTCGGGCGTAGTAATACTGCTGCTGGAAGTCGATATTGGGATACTCGACCATCGCCCAGTTCGGCTCCTCGAGGCCAACCCAGCGATCATACGCCTTCATCCGCCACTCGGTCATCCATTCGGGCTCTTCGTTCTTCTCGGAGATGAGACGCACGATATCGGGCGTCAGGCCCTTCGGCGCGTATTCCATCTCGATGTCGGTTTCCCAGCCGTACTTGTAGGTGCCACCGAGATTGCGGACCTTGTCCACCGTTTCCTGGTCGACGCCGTCCTTCACTTCGGGAGTGTCGAGAGCTGTCATTGTCCGACCTTTCCTTGTCCTGTCTGCATCCTCGCGCGGGTTCAGCCTCAGGCGGCCTTCGCGCGGTGTCGTTCAAGATGGCGCAGCCACGTTTCGGCAAAGCGCATCACATCGTCTTCCGTCGTCTCGAGACCAAGGCTCACCCGGATCGCGCCCGAGGCCACCTCGCCCGTCTCGCCCATGGCGCGCAAGACGCGGCTCTCGCGGACCTTGCCCGATGAACAGGCCGAGCCTGCGCTGATCGCAAAACCGGCAAGGTCCATCTGCATGACCTGCGTCTCGCCTTTCCAGCCCGGCACAGCGAAACACGACGTGTTCGGCAGCCGCCGCACGGCCTTGCCCATGAATTTAGTCTCTGGCGCGGCCTGTGCAACGGCATTCTCTAGAACGTTTCTAAGTTTTTCCACCCCGTTCCAGAGCCCGGCATCGAGATCGCGCATCGCAGCCTCTGCCGCGGCGCCGAAGCCCGCGATGCCGATCACGTTCTCCGTGCCCGAGCGGCGGCCCATTTCCTGCCCGCCGCCGCGGATCTGCGCGGCAAGGTCCGTGCCGCGCCGCATCACCAGCGCGCCGACCCCCTTGGGCCCGCCAAGCTTGTGCGCCGAGACGATCGCCATCTCCGCACCGCTCCAGTTGAAGGCGAAGGGCAGCTTGCCGAACACCTGCGTCGCATCGGTCAGTGCAAGGCCTTGCGGCAGATCCTGCACGATCCCCGTCTCGCTATTGGCCGCCTGCAGGACGCTCTCGCCCGGCACATCCACCGCGACCTTGCCATCGCGGTCCACCGGCAGATCCGCATCGATCCAGGCCGCAACCGCGTCATGCTCTATGTCGCCGCCGCGCAGGCCCCGCCCCGCAAGCGCCAAAGCTGCCGCCTCGGTCGCGCCGGAGACGAAAACCACGTCCGCGCCATTGGCGCCAAGGGCGGTGGCCACTTGCCGCCGCGCCTTCTCGACGAGCCCCTTGGCCGTGCGCCCCTCGCCATGCACCGAGGACGGATTGCCCGCGACATCCATCGCGGCGATCATGGCCTCGCGCGCCTCGGCCCTCAGCGGCGCCGTCGCGTTATGATCGAGATATACCCGTCTCATGCGCGCCCGCGCCCGCTTTTTGGGTTGGCGAAAATACCGCGGGGGTCCGGGGGCAGCGCCCCCGGCCGGCATCCGCTTGCGCGCCGCGTGGAGTGCATTCCTGGCCTCATGACGCGTCGTCGACCACGTCGAAGAGCGACGGGACGGCCGGGCACGGGACAAGCCCGTTGCCGGCCACATCCGACAGCCGCGTCTGGTGCAGGAAGACATAGACATGCGCCGAGAGGCCCTGCCAGAGCCGGTTGGTCATCGATTGCGCCTTGGATCCGGACAATCCGCCCGAGGCCCCGGCTCCGGTATGCATGGCCGACACGGTCTCATCGACGGCTGAGAGCACATCGACCACGCGAATTTCCGTGGCCGGCCGCGCCAGCTTGTATCCGCCGCCCGGCCCCCGCACGGACGCCACGAGATCCGCCCGCCGCAGCTTCACGAAAAGCTGCTCGAGATACGCCAAGGATATATCCTGCCGCTTGGAGATCCCGGCCAAGGTGACCAGGTCGCCGTCGGGCTGCATCGCGAGATCCACAAGCGCAACCATGGCGTAGCGGCCTTTCGTGCTGAGTTTCATCGCGTCCTCCCGGCGTCATCCGAGCCTGTGGCGATTGACCTCGTCTCAGGCTTTGCATATTTGCGACCAAGCCCGATAGGACCGTTCTCGCTGATTAGAATAGTTCTAAATTGCTTGAGGAAAGTCGTCAAGATTTTCCGCCACCCGTTAAGGAGCCCTGTCGCCCCATGCCCGAGGTGATTTTCCCCGGACCCGAAGGCCGCCTCGAAGGCCGCTATCATCCGCAGAAGGATCGCGACGCGCCGATCGCGATCGTCTTGCATCCGCACCCGCAATTCGGCGGGACCATGAACAACAAGGTCGTCTACAACCTGCATTATGCCTTCTACAACATGGGCTTCACCGTGATGCGGTTCAACTTCCGCGGCGTCGGCCGGAGCCAGGGCGAATACGACCAGGGCGTCGGCGAATTGTCCGATGCGGCCTCGGCCCTCGACTACCTGCAATCGCTGAATTCCAATTCCAAGCATTGCTGGGTCGCGGGCTTCTCGTTCGGCGCGTGGATCGGGATGCAGCTGCTGATGCGGCGACCGGAAATCACCGGCTTCATCTCGGCATCGCCGCCGGCGAACATGTACGACTTTTCCTTCCTCGCGCCCTGCCCTTCCTCGGGCCTCGTCATCAACGGCACCGCCGACCGGGTGGCACCGCCTGCGGACACGCGTTCGCTGGTGGGCAAGCTGAAGGACCAGAAGGGCATCACCATCACCCACGAAGAGATCGAGGGCGCCGGGCACTTCTTCGAGGAGCCGCACATGGACACGATGATCGGCACCGTCACCGATTACGTGAAGCGCCGCCTCACCGAGACGACGCGCTGATCATGGCCGGGTTCGCAACCGACATCGCTGACCGCCTCGCGCAAGACACGATGGAGGTCATGGATGCGAGCGGCGAGGATCGTCTCTATGTCGAGGTCGCGGCGGTTTTGGCCGCAGCCTCGACCACGCTCGAGGAAGAATATCTGACCTGTATCCGCGTGCGCCTCGCCGAACGGCGCGCCCGCGAATTCCTGAAGATGAAGACCGGTGCCATGGCGACCGATCCCGCACAAGCGGCCCGGCAGACACCCGACAGCTGATCCGGAGGGCGGCCTGTCAGGCCGCCTTCGACGCCTCCTGGAAGTCGCGCAGGATCGCACCGTAACCGCCGTTATCCGCAAATTCCCGCTCCTGGTCCGTCGACCGACGGCCAAGCGCCTCGTTGCGATAGGGAAACCGTCCGAAGCGGCGGATGACCTCGCGATGCACGCGGGCATGCAGGAGATTGTCTTGCCCGCCCGGCAGACGCTCCTTCATCAGCCGCACGCATTGCTCCTGGTCGCACAGGTTCTCCGCATGCATCATCGGCAGGTAGAAAAACTGTCGCGCCGGGGCGTCGATCTTCTGGTCCCACCCGCGATGGACGGCCTGTTTGGCCGCGGCAAGCGCCACCTTGTCGGAGGCGAACGCCTTCGCCTCTCCCCGGAACATGTTCCGCGAGAATTGGTCGAGAAGGATCACGTAGGCCAGAACGCCCGAGGGATAGGTGAGCCACAGCGCGAACTGCCCATCCATTGCGGCCTCGTAGGTCGGCAGGAACCGCTCGCGGATGTCCGCGTCGAGCGCCTCGTCCTGTTTGTACCAGCCTTCGGCACCAACCTCGTCGAGCCAAAAGCTCAGGATCTCTTCCGGTGTCTTCAGCACGGCCTCACTCCCTTCAGACCAATCCACTCACCCGAGTTCAGGGTAAACATGCGGCTTTTCGCACGAAAAATCACCTTTTATGTCAGGAAGGTGACAAAGCGCTTTCGTTCTCACGCGCCTCCTCCTCCTGGGCATTGTCCGCTTCCGCGGTCTCGATCGCCCAGTCCTGAGCCGCGCCGACCGCGACAACGGAAGCGTTGGGCATGACCGGAATGTAATCGTAGGTGTCGTCCGAGGCCGGCCGTCGCGTCGAGCGATAGAGTGCGTAAGCCGTCAGCAGCAGCATCGGAATCGCGATCAGCACGAAGAACGCATAGGCCCCGACCTCGGTCATCAGGTAGCCCGTCAGGATCGGGCCCGCGACCGCGAAGATGCCGTTGAGGAACTGCAGCCCCGCCGAGGCCGCGGCCATGTCGTCATAGTCGAGAAAGTCGTTCGTGTGGGCGATGAGCAGGGAATACAGCGGGTTGGCCGCCCCGCCGATCAGCACGGCGGAGATCGTGAGGATCGTGAAATTGTCGCTCATCACGGCGGCCAGCACCGCCGCGCCGCCGCCCATCGCCGCCACGAGCGAGATCAGGAGCCGGCGGTCCATACGGTCCGAGATCCAGCCGAGTGGATACTGGAAAAGCACTGCGCCTACGTAGAAGGCCGCAACGAAGATCGACGTCTGCGCCAGCGTCAGCCCCGCCTCCACCGCGAAGACCGCCGCCATGCCGTATTGCGCGGCGTAGACCGTGCCCATGAGCGCCATGCCCACGCAGCCGAGGGGCGATGACTTGAAAAGCGTCTTCAAAGTCATCCGCTTGGTCGTCTCGAAAGCAGGTGTCGGCGAGACCGTCAGAAGGATCGGAGCGAAGGCGAGCGAAACCAGCACCGAGGGGATCACGAAAAGCAGGAACCCGGTCGCATCGGGCAGGTTCAGAATCGCCTGCGCGGCGATGATCCCGGCCATCTGCACGATCATGTAAAGCGAGAGCGCCTGCCCCCGCGTCTCGTTCGTCGCTGAATTGTTGAGCCAGCTCTCCGCCGTCACGTAGAGGCTGCAGAACGCGAAACCGAGCACGATCCGGCCCGCGATCCAGAACGGCGCATAGGGCAGCGCCGGGAACAGGATCAGCACCGCGGAGATGATCGAGCCGAGCGCGGCGAAGACCCGCACATGACCCACCCTTTGGATCATGCGCGGCGCGGTTTGCGAGGCGATGATGAAGCCGAGGAAATAGGCCGCCATGATGATCGACATCATGAAGGGCGAGAACCCTTCGGCCGCGCCGCGCACACCCAGAAGCGAGCCCTGAAGGCCGTTGCCGACCATCACGAGCGTCATGCCCAGAAGAAGCGCCCAGGACGAATTCAGAACCTGGATCATCGCGATCATCCCAGTATCGGAGTTATGCCGCGCCTTACCGTGATTCTGCCGGGCGGCTCAACGCGATAGGCGTCCATCCGTGGTCGCATTGCGACCCTGCATGTCGGGAATGAGCAGCGACGCGTCTCCGTAGGAAAAGAATCGATACCCCTCCGCGATGGCGTGATCGTAGATCCGCAGGATCCGCTCGCGTCCCATAAGCGCCGCGACCAGCATCATCAGCGTCGATTTCGGCAGGTGGAAATTCGTCATCAAAGCGTCGGTGACGCAGAACTCGAAGCCGGGGTAGATGAAGATGTCGGTATCCCCTGTGAACGGCGCGATCGCTCCGCCCTGCGCGGCGGTTTCGATCAGCCGCAAGGCCGTGGTGCCGACAGGGATGATACGGCCGCCCGCCGCTTTGGTCGCTGCGATCTCTGCGGCGGCCTCGGCACTGACCTCTCCCCATTCGGCGTGCATCCGGTGCGTGGTCACATCCTCGACTTTCACGGGAAGGAAAGTGCCCGCCCCGACATGCAAGGTGACATGGGTGAACGTGACGCCCCGCGCTCTGAGCGCCTCGAGAAGTGGCGCATCGAAATGCAGCGAGGCCGTAGGGGCCGCGACCGCGCCCGATCGCGCGGCCCAGATCGTCTGGTAATCGTCCTTGTCCTGCGTATCGGCGGCGCGGCGCGCGGCGATGTAGGGTGGCAGCGGCATCGCGCCCGCCTCGATAAGCGCTGCGTCGAACGCCTCGCCCGCGAGATTGAACCTCAGCCGCCCCTGTCCGTCCGCTTTCGCTTCGAGAACGGCCGAAAGATCGGACGAGAAGACGACCGTTTCGCCTTCGCGCAGCTTCTTCAGCGGCTTGACGAGCGCCGACCACGTCCCGTCCGCTTGCGGCTCGAGGAGCGTCGCCTCGATCCGCGCGCTGCTCTCGCCCTCCGCGCCCATGCGCCGCCGCTCCCCCGACAGGCGCGCCGGGATAACCTTGGTATCGTTCAGCACAAGCCGATCGCCGGGCCGAAGCCAGTCCGGCAGGTCCGAAACGACGGAATCGCTGATCCGGTCGCCCTCGGCCACAAGAAGCTTTGCCGACGAGCGCGGGCGCGCCGGCCGCGTCGCGATCCGGTCTTCGGGCAGGTCGAAATCGAAATCGGACAGTTTCATTGCGGCGGTCGCATCCCGGCGAAGATCAATTGCCCGCGGAGGCGTTCGGCGGCGGGCGCCGGAAGATCTCGCGGAACATGCCGGGTGTGAACACCGAAAGCGGATTGACCGCAACCCGAGGCTGCGCCGCGCTGCCCGTGACGTTGAAGTTGAACCCGAAGAGCCCCTCGCCCCGGCGCGTCAGCACTTCTCCAACGCCGTTCAGGAAGTAGATCGGCGAGAACACGCCCTGCAGATCGAGCCGCCGGTTCGCAAGCCCGATATAGCCGTCGACCGAGATTCCCATGGAGGGGCCGACAGCCGACGCGCGCTCAACCACAACCTGCGAGGGTGTGAGGCGAAATGCCGAGGAAATGTCCGAGAAATAGATCCCGGGCCCTTCGAGCTGGTCGAGAATCCCGACTATGGACACCGCGTCGAGAAGCGCGCCGAGGGCGGGCGCGTTCCTCAGGCGCGCATCGGTCACGCTCAACCGTCCGTCGTATGTGCCCGCGGCCCCGCGCACCGGCACCAGCGTCAGGTCGAGCGCGCCATCGTCGATCTGTCCGAAGAGGCCCGTCGCCTCGAGAACGGCCCCTGCATTGTCCGATTGCAGGCGGATCGCCGTGCCGCCGTTCCGGGGCACCGCCGCGCCAGAGAGCCGTACGCCATCGCCGACAAGTCCCGAGGTGAAGGAGCCGTTGAGCCCGCCCGCCGCTTGAAACTCGCCGCGCAGATCGCTGAGGACGATTCCCTCGGTCACGGTCAGCCGATCGAGCGCCACCGAAAGCGGAACCCCCGCGCCTCCTCCGCCGCCGCCAGCGCCGCCGAAGGTCGCGCGGCGCAGATCGAGCGAGCCGCCCCTTATTGCGATCGCAGGCGGCCGTCCGGCCCCGCGATTGGTCACCGCGACATTGCCCGAGAACCATCCTCCGACCGAAACCTGTGGCAGATCGAGCCGCTCGAAACCGCCAGACGGTGCAAGCGCGACGGCACCTTCTGCAGAGAGCCCCGCCCCCGAAAGCGCCACCCGGTCGATGCTGATCTGGTCGCCAAGACGCCCAGACAGCGCAAACCGTCCTTGCTGACCTGTCCCGAGCGACCAGCCGATTGCCGGGATGGACAAGCCCACGCCCGCGAGGTTCGAGGTCAAGTCGAAGGACGGGGCCACGCCGTCCGACAGCGTCAGCTCGAACCGGCCCGGTCCTTCGCCTTGCAGAAATCCCTCTGGCAAGGTCACGCCGAACGCGCGCGCTGCACTGTCCGACAAGCGCAGATCCGCAGTCACGGTGGCGGGCTGACCGGCCTCCGCGCCAAACGGCAGGCGGAACGTCCCTGAAAGCGGCACGCCCGACAGCGTCGCCTGCCCAGACACGGTGAGCCCCGTCTCCGTCACCGCGACGTCGAGGCGCTCCGACGCCAGTATCCGGTTCGGCACGACAAGTCCGCTCTCGGCATTGGCGACGCTGCCTGCAAGATCGATGTCCATATCGGGCAGCCGGATGCCATCCCGGAGCGGCAGGCGCAGGGTGCCCGAGGCTGTCATGTCCCCTTCAACGAGCGCGACGGGACGGTTCGCACGTTGCATGACGCGCAAGGGGTTGGCATCGAGAAAAGAGAGAAGAGCGGTTACGGATGAGGATGCGTTCAAGCGGACTTCCCCGGTCGCGGGCTTCTGCGACGCGTCGGCAATCACGAATTCGGTCCCGGCAAGGTCGATCCGCCCGCCCTGTTCGGGATTGGCGACGCCCTTCACCACGCTGACCGCGAGACGGTCGTCATGGATCACGAGTTGTCCGGTCGCGTCTTCCACCGGCGGCAGCGTGTCGGCAAACCGCACCCGCGCCTCTTCGAAACGCAGATCGAAATACCGCATCGGTGCGTCCATGCCGGGTGTGAAGCGCAGCGCCACCCTGGCGTCGCGCAACACCCCGTCCTCGACGTTCTGCGACACCCAGTTCCGTGTGCCCGGCGCGATCCGTCCGGGCCAATAGGTAATGATCTTGTCTGGCCGCGCATTGTCGAGCTGGGCATCGAGCGCAACCTCCCAGCCGTTGCCGCCGGCGCTGGCGCGCCCCGACGCTCGCAGCGGCATGTCCTCGTCGAAGACACGCAAACGCCCAAGGTCAAGCCGGAACGGATCGACGGACAGCCGCAGGTCCGCTTCCGCGCGCCCGACCTCGAGGGGCGCCTCGAACACGCCGTCGGGGTTGGTGACAAGATCGCTCAGTTCGAACTGTCCGACGAAGTCGCCTTCCTCTGCAATGGTGACGCGGCCCTCCGCCTCGGCCCTGCCGAAGGCGCTATCGACGGCGATCTCGGTAAAACGCAGGCTGCGGGTCTGCGGGATATATCCGAAGGCCGTCCGCGCGCCGGAGAAGCGGACGGGCTTGGCGCCGGGTGTCGGCTGGAGCGCGCCCTCACCCATTGCCAGCGCGACGTCGAGACCACCGAGCGCTCCGGTCTCGGTCAGGTAGCCGCGCAGATCGCCGGTGATCGGCGCGCGGATCGCATCGAGCCACGCGAGCGCGGGACTTTGCGTCGCGATATCGCCCGAGGCGAGGTTGTCGAGCGCCAGGCCGAAGCTCAGATCGCGGTCGCCGATGCCGCTTTCGGCGCTGATCTCGACCTGCCCGAGGCCGGTCTCACCGCCAAGAAGCGTCACGTCGCCGTCAATCCGAAGGGTTCCCAGGCTGCGCTCGGCGACCAGCGCGCCGCCATCGGCGGTCCAGGTCCGTCCGGCGCGCGCATCGCTGTAAGACAACGTGATCGCATCGATCTCGACCCGGTCCAGCCCGGAAAGTAGCGGCGTGCCGAGCGCCTCGTCGATCCGGCCGATCACGGTGGGCAGGTCCGGACGCTCTTCCCCCGGCGTGATCCCGAAGCCGAGCGAGAACGCCCCGCCCGTATCCCGCTCGAGCGTCAGAAGAAGCCCCGAGGCATCCGCCTCGCGCAGCGCCAGCCGCCGCTGCAGAAGATCCGGAACCGAGAGGCCCGCCCGAAGCGATCCGAGGCTGGCGATTTCCTGCCCCGTTCCCGGGTCGCTGAGACGCGCATTTATGAGGCCCACCCGCAACAGCCCGTCGCTCAGCACCTGCAGGCGCAGATCGCTGAAGTCGAGGTCGATGCCCGGCAGCGCCGCTTCGGCGCGCGTCTCTATCTCTTCGCGCAGCCAGCCCGGCGCATCGATCGGCTTGCCCAGAAGCATCCAGCCGATCAGCAAAAGCATCGCGGCGAAAGACATCAACAGCCCGAGCGTCCATCCGCCGACACGGCGTGCACGCGACAGGATCGCGCGGGATCTGGGAGGATTTTGCGTCTCGCTCACTGGAAGGGTTGCCCCGGCGCCTTATTCTGCCTCACCTGTCAGGATAGAGCCCGTCGGCCCCGTTTGGAAACGGGGCATGGCGATCACAAGTTACAGGAGTAGATAAAATGCCAGAGATCGGCGACACGGCCCCCGACTTCACGCTCCCCGTCACCGGCGGCGGAGAGACGACGCTCTCGGATCTCAAGGGCGCGCCGGTGGTATTGTTTTTCTACCCACGCGACGACACGTCGGGCTGCACCAAGGAGAACGAGGACTTCACGCGCCTGATGCCCGAATTCGAGGCGGCGGGCGTCAAGGTCTTCGGCATATCGAAGGACAGTATCGCGAGCCACGACAAGTTCATGGAGAAGAAATCGCTCGGCGTCCCGCTTCTGTCGGACGAGAATTCGGATGTCTGCGAAAGCTATGATGTCTGGAAGGAAAAGAAGATGTACGGCAAGACCTTCATGGGGATCGAACGGTCGACCTTCCTCATCGATGCCGAAGGCCGCATCGCCGAGATCTGGCCCAAGGTGAAGGTGCCCGGCCATGCCGAAGCGGTGCTGGAGCGCATCCAGACGCTCTGATAGGCGCGCGCCCGGCACGACAAGGGGACCGATCACATGGCGCTGACGCTTTCTGAAATGGCGGTGGATGTTCTGACCACCGCAGACGGACGCGAGAAGACCGCGAAATCTCGTAGTTACGCAGCCAGATGGTTCACGGCCCGTGCCGAGGGGGCGGAGATTCCCGTCGGCACGGCCGATCCGCCTCTGCGCCCCTCGCGTCCGTCCCGGCCGGAACTTCTCGATCCGCGCGATGTGCCCAAGCGCAAGCCTGGCAGCCCCGCGGGTCGGATCGCGCTTCTGCATGCGGTGGCGCATATCGAGCTGAACGCGGTCGATCTGCATTGGGACATCATTCCGCGCTTCGCAGGCACCGTTATGCCGCCGGGCTTCTACGATGACTGGGTCAAGGCTGCGGACGAGGAATCAAAGCATTTCAAGCTGATGTGCGATTGCCTCGAAGCCGAGGGGAGCCATTATGGCGCCCTGCCCGCTCACGCGGGGATGTGGCGCGCAGCCGAGGATACGGCGGAGGATCTCTTCGGTCGTCTCGCGGTCGTTCCGATGGTGCTGGAGGCGCGCGGACTCGACGTCACGCCGGGCATGATCGAGATCTTTCGGAAAGCTGGCGCGCAGGATGCTGTTTCCGCGCTCGAGACGATCTACGCCGAGGAAGTCAGCCATGTCGCCTACGGCTCGAAGTGGTTTCACTATCTCTGCGGACGGCAGGAACTCGATCCGACGCCTCAATTCCACAGCCTTGTGCGGCGCTACTTCAAAGGCGCGCTGAAGCCTCCATTCAACGAGGAAAAGCGCGCTGAAGCGGGCCTGGCCCCCGACTTCTACTGGCCGCTTGCGCAGTAATTCGGCAGCGCTTTTCGACCTAAGTCTTAGGCCAAGCCTCGGAGGAATCGGCGGATTTTTGCCATTATGGCGCATTTCCGCCCGTTCTGGGGCGGCGAGCGCCCGAAAAAGTTGCGCCGTCGGGAATGTGTGGGTAACCCCCTTTTCCAAGGTGCCGAGTTTGGGGAAACGAGCACTGCGATTGGGACGGGATAAGGACACGGACACGTGCGAACGAAGCTCGCGATCAAGCTCCACTCACTTCTGGAGCGTCATTTGCCGGAGCGTCGGCTCTTCCTGAAATCAGAAACGGATACGCGTTTCATCCGGTTACGCCCCGAGACGCAGGCCATTGCCGCGCTTGGAGGCACCGCCATCGTCGCCTGGACGATCATCGCCACCGCAGTTCTTCTGATGGACTCAATCGGCGCCGGAAGTTTCCGTGACCAGGCCCTCCGCGATCAGGTTACCTACCAGCAGCGCCTCAATGCTCTCTCCGACGAGCGCGACGCCCGCGCCGCCGAGGCCGTTGCGGCACAAGAGCGCTTCAATGCCGCGCTTGAACAGGTCTCTATCATGCAATCGGACCTGCTGGAGGCCCAGAACCGGGTCCGCGAGCTCGAAACCGGGCTCGATATCGTGCAGGCAACGCTCGGCAAGACGATGAAAGAGCGCGAAGCCGCACGCCAACAATATGCCGCTCTGAAAAGCGATCTCGACGACGATGGCGTCGCCACAGGCGGCGGCTCGGGCGAGAACGAGACCGTCGCGCTTCTGACCGACGCTCTGTCCCGCACCGCCGCCGAGCGCGATCAGGTCGTCGCCGATGCCGAGGACGCGCTCGTGCGCGCCGACGAGATGGCGACCGAAATCCGCCTCATGGAAGAAAAGAACGACATGATCTTCCGCCAGCTCGAAGAGGCGATGTCGGTATCCGTGAAGCCGCTCGACAAGATGTTCGAAGCGGCCGGCATGGACCCCGACACGATCATCGGGCAGGTCCGCCGAGGATATTCCGGCCAAGGCGGCCCGCTGACGCCGCTCTCCTTCTCGACCCGTGGCGATGACCTCGGCGCGGACGCAGAGCGCGCAAACCGCATCCTCAACCAGATGGACCGGCTGAACCTCTACCGGATCGCGGCCCAGAAAGCCCCCTTCGCCTCGCCGCTCAAGGATCCGTTCCGCTTTACGTCCGGTTTCGGCCGCCGTTGGGGACGCCTCCATGCCGGCACGGATTTCGCCGCACCGCACGGAACCGCGATCTACGCCACCGCCGACGGCGTCGTCATCCACGCTGGCTGGCAGTCCGGCTATGGCCAACTGGTGAAGATCAAGCACGAGTTCGGCATCGAGACGCGCTACGCCCACAACTCGAAACTGTTCGTGTCCGAAGGCCAAAGGGTCTCGCGCGGGCAGAAGATTGCTGCTATGGGGAACACTGGACGGTCGACCGGTACCCACCTGCACTACGAAGTGCGCGTTGGCGGAACCCCCGTGAACCCCATGACCTACATCAAGGCTGCGAACGATGTTTTCTAAGAGCAAGATCAACGACCCGGCACCGAAGTCGGACGACCAGCGGTCGCCCGCGCAGGCCGAGACACCGAAACCCGCCGCGCCCGACTACAAGTCGGACTTCAAACCCTCCACCACGCCCAAGGCGAAGCCGCCCGCATCGGTCCTGTCCTCGGATCTGCACGTCCAGGGCAACCTCAAGACCTCTGGCGACATCCAGGTCGAGGGGACGGTCGAGGGCGACATCCGTGCGCATCTTCTGACCATCGGCGAGAGCGCCACGATCAAGGGTGAGGTCATCGCCGACGACGTGGTCATCAACGGCCGCATCGTGGGCCGTGTGCGCGGCCTCAAGGTCCGCCTGACCGCCACCGCGCGCGTCGAGGGCGACATCATCCACAAGACGATCGCGATCGAATCCGGCGCCCATTTCGAAGGCTCGGTCCAGCGCCAGGACGACCCGCTCTCGACCAAGGGCAAGTCGGGCGGCGCAGGTGCCGCGCCTGCGCAATCCGCACCTCAGCAGCCCGCCGCCGCCTCGAAGGCAGAGCAGCAGCCCAGCTGAGCCAATCGACATGACCGATCAAACGGCCCCTTCGCAGCCCGAAGGGGCCGTTTTCGATTCCACCCTCTGTACCGCACGCTCCCGCAAATACCTGCTTGTTGCAGCGATCCTTGCCTCGGCGCTCGGCTTCATCGACGGGTCGGTCGTGACCATCGCCCTGCCTGCCATGCGCGAGACCCTGTCCGCCTCGCTGAGCCAGGCGCAATGGATGGCGAACGCATATCTTCTGACGCTGTCTTCGCTGATCCTCGTCGGTGGGGCGCTTGGCGACCGCTTCGGTATCGCGCGAATCTTCGGCGGCGGCATCGCGCTCTTCGTGCTGGCCTCGATCGTCTGCGCTCTTGCGCCGAGCCCTGCCGCGCTGATCGGCGCGCGGGCGGTTCAAGGGATAGGCGCGGCCCTTATGGTGCCGGGCTCGCTCGCGCTAATTTCCGCGGCCTACCCCGCCGAGGACCGGGGCCGCGCCATCGGCATCTGGGCGGCGGCCTCGGCGCTGACAACGGCACTTGGGCCGGCGATCGGCGGCGCGGTGTTGAGCGCGTTCGGCGAGACCGCATGGAGGCTGATCTTCGCGGTGAACCTGCCGCTCGGCGGCGTCGCGCTTTGGCTTTTGTGGCGTCATGCGAGCGAAGGCCGGACGGAAGAAGGCAAACGGATCGACTGGCTCGGCGCGGGTCTCGCGACGTCGGGGCTATTCCTTCTGGCCTGGGGACTTTCTGGCGCAGAAGAACAGACCGGCGGCACGATCCGCTGGCCTCTCGCGGGTCTCGGACTTCTCGTGTTTGCAGGTTTCATTCTGTCCCAACGGGTCATTCGACAGCCGATGGTGCCGCTCGGCCTCTTTCACAATCGGATCTTCGCGGCGGCGAACCTTCTGTCCTTTTTTCTCTACTTCTCACTGACGGCGATGCTCTTCTTCCTGCCGATGGTGATGATCGGCGTTTGGGGCGTCACCGAAGTATTGGCCGCGCTCGCCTTCGTGCCCCTATCGATCTTCATCTCGACCTTGTCGCCGTACATGGGCCGACTTGCGGGTCAGATCGGCCCCAGGTGGCCCATTGCGATAGGCTCGGCACTTGTCGCGCTGGCCTATGGCGGCCTCGCCCTCACAGCACCGCTCCAGGCATTCTGGTCGGCGGTGATCCCGGCGATGGCGCTCGCCGGTCTCGGAATGGCTTGCGTCGTCGCGCCCCTGTCGACGGCAGTGATGGGGGCGGTTCCGGGAGATCAGACAGGTACGGCCTCTGGGATCAACAACGCCGTGACACGCGTCGCGGGCCTCGTCGCAGTGGCGCTCTCCGGCGCGGTCGCGGCCACGGTTTACAAGGGCACAGGCGGCGCGTTCAGCTTCGCGGAAGCGTCAGAGGCCGGCGATCCAGCCCATGTCGCCGCATCGAATGCCGGCTTTCAGGCGGTCGCGGGCTCGGCGGCGCTCCTTGCGCTCGCCAGCGCCGTCGTCGCCTGGTTCGGGCTGGAAGATCAGGCCTCGAGCTCCGCGTCCCAGTAGAGGAAATCGAGCCAGCTGTCATGCAGATGGTTCGGCGGAAACTTCCTCCGACCCATGTTCCGCAGCTCCTCCGCGCCCGGCTGGCGGGGCGGCTTCTGCAACGACAGGCCCGAACGGTGCAGGCTTTTGGAGCCCTTCCGCAGGTTGCAGGGCGCGCAGGCGGCGACCACGTTCTCCCAGCTCGTGATACCGCCCGAGGCGCGCGGCACGACGTGATCGAAGGTCAGCTCGCCCTTCGATCCGCAATACTGGCAGCGGAATTCATCCCTCAGAAAAAGATTGAAGCGCGTGAAGGCCACGCGCTTCTGAGGTTTGACGAAATCTTTCAGGACCACGACGCTCGGTATCCTGAGACTCATCGAGGGGCTTCGCACCACCTCGTCATATTCCGCGATGATATCGACCCTGTCGAGGAAGGCTGCCTTCACCGCCTCCTGCCAGGGCCAGAGGCTCAGCGGATAATAGGAAAGCGGCCTGTAATCCGCGTTCAGCACAAGCGCGGGATGCTGCCTGAGGCTACCCGGCTCGCGCACGAAATGTGTTCTGAAATCGCCATCCATCGGAGGACTCGTCCTTCGCCCTGTCTGCTCGTCTCAAGCACCAGAGCGGGGAGCCCCGCCCCAGCCACATCATCACTATATATCGCGGGTCGCCTCTGGCAAGCCTCGCTAGATACAGTGTTACTGCGGAGAACTAAGGCGATTCCGTAACGCCTCTGTAACAGGCAAGGACCGCGCGCGCTGTTCAGAAGTTGCACTTGTCCCGCAGGAAGGCCAGCGCGACGCCGAGGCCTTCGGGGTCGATGCCATGCGCGGTGCCCTTCATGACGTGACCGTAGACCTCGCTCCAGCCTGCGCTTTGCAGCGCCTCGGCGGCTTCGGGCATGGATTGCGGCGGCACGACATCGTCCTGATCGCCGTGGACGAGCAGGACCGGCGGGCACGAGACGGCTTCGTCGGCCAGAAGATCGGGCTCGAGCAGACGGCCCGAGAAGCCGACGATCCCGGCGACCGCGTCTTCTCGGCGCGGCGCGACCTGAAGCGCCATCATCGTGCCCTGGCTGAAGCCGAAGAGCGCGACCTGTTCGGGCATCACGTCCTCGTCGACCATCAGGGAATCGAGGAACGCATCGAGGTCTGCAGCCGCGGCGCGCATACCGGCCTCGCTGTCTTCCTGGCTCGATCCATCGATCCACGGGATCGGGAACCACTGGAAGCCGAACGGCGCGCCGGCGCAGGCTTCGGGTGCATCGGGCGCAAGGAACAGCGTGTCCGGCAGATGCTCGGCCAGGGGATCGGCCAAACCCAGCAGGTCCGCACCATTTGCGCCATAGCCATGCAGGAACACGACGACCGACCGTGTTTCCCCAGAGGCTGGCTCTTTCCGTCCGGCTTGCAGAACCCGTGTCATGCGATGCCCTCTCTATCCTTTGCAACATGGTAGTAGGCCCAGAGCGCGCGGGCCGCAACCGATCGCCAGGGCGACCAGGCCTCGGCCATCTGCCGCAAGTCCTTCTCGCGCGGCCGGGTCTCGAGCCCGAATAGAACGCGCGCGGCTTCCTGAAGCGCAAGATCACCGGGCGCAAAGACATCCGCGCGCCCGAGCGAAAACATCGCGTAGATCTCGGCGGTCCAGACGCCGATCCCTTTCACTTCGGTCAGCGTCGCGACCACCTCGTCGTCGGGCGCCGTGCGGAGGGAGGCGTAGTCGATCCGCGCATCGGCCAGCGCCTTGGCGTAGCGCGCCTTCTGCCGCGACAGACCAATCGCGCGCAGGTCGTCCTCGCTTGCAGCGCGGATCCGGGCCTCATCTGCGAAGCCCGCCTCCTCGACCCGGCCCCGGATCGCGCGTGCGGACGCGACAGAGACCTGCTGACTGATGATCGCGTTCAAGAGCTGGTCGAACCCGTCCGGGTTGCGGCGAAGCGGCAACGGACCCGTCGCCTCGAGCGCCTCGGCGAAGCGTGGCTCGTTCGCGGCAAGCCAGTCCGCGCCTTCCGCGACGCAGGCGTCGGTTTCTATGATCCGGCCGATACGAGCCATGAGGCGGCCTCCTGGACTGTTCGCACGCGCCTTCCCGGCGGTGCCGGAGCGCGCGAAATCAGGATGACGGGAATGTTGAGGCGGCGCGCGGCTGCGAGCTTTGGATACGACCCTTCACCACCAGCATCGCGGGTGATGAGCAGATCGATCCCGAGCCGCCGCATCAGCGCCATCTCGGAGCCTATGGTGAACGGCCCTTCCCCGGGCAGCATCACCGCGCCTTGCACCGGAGGGCGGGCGCGTCCGCTGCGCCGACGAATGAAGAGCCGCGCATGGGCGAAGCGGCTGAGCGCGGCGTAATCCTCGCCACCGGTCGTCGCCAAGACGCGCGCGCCGCGCGGAACCAATGCCGACGCCGCACGCAGATGGTGCAGGCGGATCCACCGATCTCCGGGCCGTGGCGCGTAGCCGGGCCGTTCGAGGCGCACACAGGGCAGCCCGCGCGCGTTCGCCGCCCGCCAACTCCGCCAGTGCCCGGCACGGTCCATCGGATGGCGGGCATCGACAAGCGCGCGGATACCCTGCGGCACGGCCTCCTCGGGATAAAGCCGTACCGCGTCCGGGCAAAGGCGCAGCAGCGCCTTTCCCTCGGCACTTCCGACAATGATCGCGGCAGGATCGTTCATGCCGCAGATCTATCGCGGCACGGATCGGAACGCCATGACTTGCCGCCGCTCGCACGGAGGTCTAGCAACAGGGCCATGAGTGAAACCCGCGCCAAGAGAAACGTCGCTGTCCTCGTCGCTGCACAGGCGATCCTCGGGGCGCAGATGCCGATGATCTTCATCGTCGGCGGCCTGGCGGGCCAGTCGCTCGCCTCGAATGTCTGTTTCGCGACGCTGCCGATTTCTCTCATCATCGTGGGCTCGATGGTCTCGGCCTCGCCCCTGGCAAGCTTCATGCAGGTCTTCGGCCGCCGCGCAGGCTTTTTCGTCGGCGCCGCAGGCGGCGCGCTTGGCGGCGCGATCGGAGCGCTCGGCCTCTGGCTTGCCTCCTTTCCGATCTTCCTCGCGGGCTCCTTCCTGACGGGCGTCTATTTCGCGGCGCATAACTTCTATCGCTTCGCCGCCGCCGACACGGCCTCCGAGGCGTTCCGGCCCAAGGCAATCTCCTACGTGCTCGCAGGCGGTCTGATCTCGGCTCTGATCGGCCCTCAGATCGTGAAACTGACCTCCGAAGCCTATGTCATCCCGTTCCTCGGCACCTATGCGGCGGTGATCGCGGTGAACGTGCTGGGCTCGGGATTGTTCTTCTTTCTCGATATCCCGAAACCCGCGAAACCCGCCGAGGATGCACCGGTCGGCCGGACGCGGCGCGAGCTGGTGCAAAGCCCCCGCATCGCGGTTGCGATGATCTGCGCGATGGTGTCTTACGCGCTGATGAACCTCGTGATGACGTCGACCCCGCTTGCGGTCGTGGGGTGCGGCTTCGCGCAGGCGGATGCCGCGAACATCGTCTCGGCACACGTGCTGGCCATGTACGTGCCGTCCTTCTTCACCGGTCATGTCATCGCGCGGCTCGGTGTCGAGAAGGTCATGGGCCTCGGCCTTGCAATCCTCGCGGCGGCGGGCGTCGTGGCGCTCTCGGGCGTCGAGCTTGCGAATTTCTACGTAGCGCTGATCCTGCTTGGGATCGGCTGGAATTTCGGCTTCATCGGCGCAACGACGATGCTCTCGGGCGCGCATCGCCCCGAAGAGCGCGGCCGCGTGCAGGGCCTCAACGACGTCGTGGTCTTCGGCGGCGTAACGGTGGCGTCTCTCGCCTCGGGCGGCTTGATGAATTGTTCGGGCGGCACGGCAGAGGCCGGATGGGCAGCGGTCAATATCGCGATGCTGCCGCTTCTGACGCTGGCCGGTGCGGCGCTCATCTGGCTCGCGCTCCGTCCGCGCCGCCAGCCCGCCGAATAGGCTAGAACCGTCCCGTTGCCTTCATCAGCGCGAGCCGCGCCGCGCTTTTCGCAGGGCCGGGCGTGAGCGTGCCGTCCTTGACGCGCTCCGGCGCACGGGCCGCGGCTTTCAAGACGGGCTCTGCCTCCCATGTCGCGAGAAAGGCAGGCCGCGCCTCTTTCGAGATGCGGCCATGCCGTGCCTGGCGCAACCGCTCCAGCCCGCCTCTGGCCAGGGCCGCGACGGCTTCGGGGCGGCCGTCCACCATCGGTTGGCGCCCCTTCGATTCGAGCTCGGGGATTGCACGGAAGAAGGCCGCGAGGCCCGCCGCATAACCCGCATCGAGGGCAGCGGCCTCGTCCACCGGCCCGAGACTCGACGCGGCAGCCAGCAGGAGGAGCCCACCCGTCTCCTCGATATAGCGATGGAAATGAGCGTCGTCCTCGAAGGGCTCCGGGTAGAGATCCCAGCGCCGGGCACCGACGAGGCGATCGAGACGCACCGCCATACCCGGGGCGAGCGACAGTGCCAGCGGCGTGACGACGTCGTGCCGCCGGACCATGCCGCCCTCGGCAATCTCGGCCAGCGCATCGCGCCACCATTGCAGGCGCATTTCGCCGATCATCGCCTCGGAGGTGACCCAGGGCGCGCGCGCGACCTCGAGGTTGAAGGCATAGATCGGGAACAGCACGGCCCGGGCGGCGACCGGCGCGGCCATGACCGCGCGGAAACGGCCGGGATCGCCACGCTCCACCGCGGCGGCGCAGGATGTCAGATCGTCATCGAAGTCCATGAGGGCTCAGCTAGGCCCGCACGGCGCTCTGGGAAGGCGCGTCAACGACATCGCGGCAGAGCTTCCAGTTCACCGCGTCGATCAGCGCCGAAAACGAGGCGTCCACGATATTGGCCGAGACGCCCACGGTCGACCAGCGCCGCCCCGCACCGTCCTCGCTGTCGATGATGACGCGGGTCACGGCCTCGGTGCCGCCTTGAGTGATCCGCACCTTGAAGTCGACGAGGCGCATATCCTCGATCATCTCCTGATACGGGCCCAGATCCTTGGCCAGCGCCTTGGCGAGCGCGTTCACCGGCCCGCGATCGCCGCCGGTCTCGTCCATCGACTCGCTGACCGAAAGTTTCTTCTCGCCGTCGATCTTCACGACGACCACGGCCTCCGAAAGCGAGACCATCTTGTTGTACTTGTTCTTCCGCCGCTCGACCGAGACACGGTAACGCTTGACCTCGAAGAAGTCCGGCACGAGGCCCAGCTCTTCGCGCGCCAGCATCTCGAAGGAGGCTTGCGCCGTGTCATAGGCATAGCCCTCGTCCTCGCGCGCCTTGACCGTCTCGAGGATGCGGCCAAGCGCCGGATCGTCCTCGGAGACCGCGATCCCCGCCTCGGCCAACCGCCGCTTGAGGTTCGACCGCCCCGCCTGGTTCGACATCGGCACGACGCGGGCATTGCCGACGCTTTCGGGCGGGACGTGTTCGTAAAGGTCGGGTGCCTTCACGACGGCGGATGCATGCAGCCCCGCCTTGTGCGCGAAGGCAGAGGCCCCGACGTAAGGAAGCTGTTTCATCGGCACGCGGTTCAGCACGTCGTCGAGCATCCGGCTCACCCGCGTCAGCCCCGCGAGCGCCTCGCGGGTGACACCGGTCTCGAAACGGCTGGCATAAGGTTCTTTCAACAGCAGCGTCGGCAGAAGCGAGACGAGATTGGCATTGCCGCAGCGCTCCCCGAGCCCGTTGAGCGTCCCTTGGATCTGCCGCGCGCCTGCATCAATGGCGGCGAGCGATCCCGCGACCGCCATCTCGGTGTCGTTGTGGGTGTGGATGCCGAGACGATCCCCCGGAAGACCGGTCGCGACGAGATCGGAGACGACCTCCCCGATCCGCACCGGCAGCGTGCCGCCATTGGTGTCGCATAGAACAACCCAACGCGCTCCGCCTTCGAGCGCCGCCTCTAGGCAGGCCCGCGCATAACCGGGATCGGCGGCATATCCGTCGAAGAAATGCTCCGCGTCGAACAGCGCCTCGCGCCCCTCGGCCACGCAATGGGCGATGGAGGCGCGAATATTCTCGAGGTTTTCCTCGCGGGTGATCCCGAGCGCGGCCTCGACATGGTAGGGATGCGACTTGCCGACAAGGCAGACGGCGGGCGTGCGCGCGTTCAGGACAGCGGCGAGCACGTCGTCATTCGCCGCCGACCGCCCGGCCCGCTTGGTCATCCCGAAAGCGGTCATGGTGGCGCGCTCGGTGCGCGCCGTCTCGAAGAAGGCGCTGTCCGTGGGGTTCGCACCGGGCCAGCCGCCTTCGATATAGTCGAGCCCCAGCCCGTCGAGCGCGGCGGCGATCTTGAGCTTTTCGGGGGTGGAGAATTGCACCCCTTGCGTCTGCTGCCCGTCGCGGAGCGTGGTGTCGAAGAGGGAGAGGCGTTCGGTCATTGGAGAGCCTCCAGCTTGGCCGGGTCGAAGTCCGGGCCGGGCACGAGTTCAACGCCTTCTTTCGACATGCGGACCTCGAGGCCGGCGTCGATGAGCATCGCTTTCAGGCGGTCGACCTCGGTGAAGTCCTTGCTCTGCATCGCAGAGGCGCGCGCTTCGAACAATGCGGTCTCAAGAGCTGATAAGTCGGCATCGATTGCGTCCCAACCACCAAGCTCGTCGGACAGCAATCCAAGCATTTGCGCACCGGCTTTCAAAGCAGCTGCGTTCTTGTCGTTTGCCAGGCCGTGCAAAACGGTGAGCGCTCCAGCCGAATTGAGATCATCGGCCAACGCGGCCACGACCGCCTCAGGCACGCCGTCAGCCTCCACATCAGCGACGATCGAACGCCACTTCCGAAGCGTCGCCTCCGCCTCGCGCCGCTTCTCCGCCGTCCAATCCATCGGCTTGCGATAATGCGTCGAGAGGAACACGAAGCGGATCACCTCGCCCGGCACGCCCTGATCGAGCAGATCCCGCACCGTGAAGAAATTGCCCAAGGACTTGGACATCTTCTTGCCCTCGACCTGCAGCATCTCGTTGTGCAGCCAGAAATTCGCAAAATGGCCCTCGGGATGCGCGCAGGAGCTTTGCGCGATCTCGTTCTCGTGGTGGGGGAACATCAGATCGTTGCCGCCGCCGTGAATGTCGAAGCTTTTTCCAAGGAGCGCATCGGCCATCGCGGAGCACTCGATATGCCAGCCTGGCCGGCCCCGACCCCAAGGGCTCTCCCATCCGGGCGTGCCCTCTTCAGCGGGCTTCCAGAGGACAAAATCCATCGGGTTCTCTTTGTAGGGCGCCACCTCGACCCGCGCGCCCGCGATCATGTCGTCGATGCTGCGGCCCGAGAGCTTTCCGTAAGCCTCGTAGCTTTCCACCTTGAACAGCACGTGCCCCTCGGCGGCGTAGGCATGACCTTTCGCGATCAGATCCTCGATCATCGCGATCATCTCGCCGATATAGCGTGTCGCGCGCGGCGCGTGGGTCGGCTCGAGCGCGCCGAGTGCGCCCATATCCTCGAGGAACCAGCCGATCGTCTCTTCGGTGATCTCCCCGATCTCGCGGCCGGTCGCGGCGGCCCGCGCGTTGATCTTGTCGTCGACATCGGTGAAATTTCGCACGTAGGTCACGTGCTCTTCCCCGTAGACATGCCGCAAGAGCCGGTAGAGCACGTCGAACACCACGACGGGGCGCGCATTGCCCAAATGGGCACGGTCGTAAACCGTCGGCCCGCAGACATACATTCGCACGTTCTCGGGGTCGATCGGCTCGAACCGCTCTTTCCGGCGCGTCTTGGTGTTGTGAAATGTCAGGTCCATGCGAGCCTCAAACCTCGGGCGTCCTCTCGGAGGCGGGCTCTAGCAGCTTCGTTTTGGAAGTCGAACGAAAGACGGCCCGCCGGTGGATCAGCGGATAATGCAACAGATGATGGTGATGCGCGCCGTGTTCATGGGGCGGGCTTAGCGCTCGCGAAGGAGTGAGGCAAGGGAATTGTCGCGGGCACTGCGCCGGGGCAAGATCATTGGACGACACGCGAGGGCAGCTGCGCCATGACCACCATTTCCTCCATCCGCAATCTCGGCCCCGCCGTCGAGCGGGACTGCGCCCGCGCGGGCATCCATGATGCGGAATCCTTGCGGGCAATCGGGGCGCATGAAGCTTACGGCCGGATGATCGAGGCCGGGATTCGCCCGCATTTCATCGGATACTACGTGCTCGTTATGGCGCTGCAGGGACGGCCCTGGAATGATTGCAAAGGGGCGGAGAAAGAGGCGCTTCGGATAGAGTTCAACAGGCTCAAGGCCGAGCGGCGCGGCAGCGGCTCGGGACTGCCCGACGCGCTGGCAGAGGCGCTCGACCGGATCGGTGTGCGGCCCACGCGAACGCAGCGGTAGCGCGGAACTGGCGCTGTGCAAGCGACGTTAAATCCCAAACGTAGCCATTATCCGGAGTTCGACATGGACCTTGTCCGCATCATTCTCGCAATCATCCTCCCGCCGCTCGGCGTCTTCCTGCAGGTGGGCATCGGCAAACACTTCTGGATCAATATTCTTTTGACGCTTCTGGGCTACATCCCCGGCATCGTGCACGCCGTCTGGATCATCGCACGGACGGGCCCCCGCTCCGTATGAGCCGAGAGAGTGACTTCCGCGCGCTGGAGAAGGTGGAACGTTGGGCCAACCGAATGGACCGAGCCTTCCGCCTTCCCGGCACGCGCATCAGGTTCGGCTGGGATTCGATCGTCGGTCTGATCCCGGGTCTCGGCGACACAGCAGCGGTCGCGCCTGCCGCGTACATTATCTCGACTGCACACCGTGTCGGTGCGCCATCGCACCTACTCGTGCGCATGGGCGCGAATGTCGGCGTCGACTGGCTTGTCGGGCTTGTGCCGCTGGCAGGTGACATCCTCGACGTCGGCTACAAGTCCAACACCCGCAATGCACGGCTTTTGCGCGCCCATCTCGAAGAGCGGCACGGACCTGCAGGCATGAAAACGGTCAACTGACCGGCGCAGCCACGACAAAGAGAAAGGGGCGCCCCGCAAGGCGCCCCTTTCCCACTTCCTGTCCCTCGGAAGCTTGTTCAGCCGACGATCTCGAGACCCGAGAAGAAGAAGCTGATTTCTTCTTTCGCCGTATCGGGCGCGTCCGAGCCGTGGACGGAGTTTTCACCGACGCTCTCTGCGAATTCTGCGCGGATCGTGCCGGCATCGGCGTCGGCCGGGTTGGTCGCACCCATCACTTCGCGGTTCTTCGCGATGGCATTATCGCCTTCGAGCACCTGCACCACGACCGGCGCGGAGGCCATGAATTCGCACAGCTCGTCGTAGAAGGGGCGCTCCTTGTGGACGGCATAGAAGGCACCGGCCTGCGCCTTGGAAAGCTGGATACGCTTCTGCGCGACGATGCGCAGGCCCGCTTCCTCGAACTTGGCATTGATCTTGCCGGTAAGGTTCCGCTTGGTCGCGTCGGGTTTGATGATCGACAGGGTGCGTTCGGTTGCCATCTTGGCCTCTCTTGGTTCTGTCCGGAGGGCCGCATGCCTTCCGGGATTCTGTGGTCGCGCTGCGCATACCATGCAGGGAAGTGGTTGCAAACCTCACTCGCGCGAAGCCGTCTTTCGGTGCCGCGCCCCCTCTGCTAGAGCGCAGCTCATGTTGACGATCTCGAACCTCTCCTTCTCGATGGAAGGCCGCCCGCTATTCGAAGGCGCGACCGCGACGATCCCCGCCGGGCACAAGGTGGGCCTGGTCGGTGCGAACGGTACCGGCAAGACGACCCTGTTCCGGCTCATCCGCGGCGAACTCGCGCTCGATGGCGGCGAGATCGAACTGCCGCGCGGTGCCCGGATCGGCGGCGTCGCGCAGGAAGCGCCTGCGAGCGAGGCCTCGCTCATCGAGACCGTCCTTGCCGCCGATGCCGAACGCGCCTCGCTGATGGCAGAGGCCGAGACGGCAACCGACGGGACGCGCATCGCCGAGGTGCAGACGCGCCTTGCCGATATCGACGCCTGGTCCGCCGAGGCGCGGGCCGCGACGATCCTCAAGGGGCTCGGCTTCGACGAAGAGGCGCAGGCGATGCCGTGCCGGGCTTTCTCGGGCGGCTGGAGGATGCGCGTGGCGCTCGCGGGAGTTCTGTTTTCCGCGCCCGATCTTCTGCTTCTCGACGAGCCGACGAACTATCTAGACCTCGAGGGCGCGCTCTGGCTCGAAAGCTACCTTGCGCGCTATCCGCACACGGTCATCATCATCAGCCACGACCGGGGGCTCTTGAACCGCGCGGTCGGGAGCATCCTGCATCTGTCAGAGAAGACGCTCACCTTCTACCAGGGGCCCTATGACCAGTTCGCGCGCCAGCGCGCCGAGAAACGCGCGCATCTTGCCGCTGCCGCGAAAAAGCAGGAGGCGCGGCGCGCGCATCTGCAATCCTACGTGGACCGTTTCCGCTACAAGGCCGACAAGGCGCGGCAGGCGCAGTCGCGCATCAAGATGATCGAGAAAATGGAATCGATCAGCCTTCCCGAGGATGCCGAGCGGCGCGTCTTTTCCTTCCCCGAGCCCGAGGAGCTTTCCCCGCCGATCATCAACATGGAAGGCGGCTCGACCGGCTATGGCGAGACGACGATCCTGTCCCGGCTCGATCTCAGGATCGACCAGGACGACCGGATCGCGCTTCTGGGGCGGAACGGCGAAGGCAAATCGACCCTGTCGAAACTTCTGTCGGATCGCCTGCCGCTTTTCAGCGGCAAGATGACCCGCGCCTCGAAGCTGCGGGTCGGCTATTTCGCGCAGCATCAGGTCGACGAGCTGCACCTCGATGAGACGCCGCTGGCGCATCTGGCGCGCGAGAGACCCGCCGAGGCCCCGGCCAAGCTGCGCGCGCGCCTCGCGGGCTTCGGTCTGCAGGCGGCGCAGGCCGACACCGAGGTCGGACGGCTGTCAGGCGGGCAGAAAGCACGGCTTTCTCTCTTGCTGGCGACGCTCGATGCACCGCATATGCTGATCCTCGACGAGCCGACGAACCACCTCGACATCGAGAGCCGTGAAGCGCTGATCGAGGCGCTCAACGCTTATACCGGCGCAGTGATCCTCGTGAGCCACGACATGCACCTCCTGGGTCTGGTCGCGGATCGGCTCTGGCTCGTCGGAGGCGGCACCGTGAAACCTTATGACGGCGATCTCGAGAGCTATCGCAAGATGCTTCTTGGGCAGGACAAGCCGGCCGAGAAGACGGCGGCCAAGGCAAAGCCCGTGGCTGCCAAACCTTCGCGCGACGAGATCCTGGCGCTCCGCTCCGAAGTGCGAAAATGCGAGGCGCGCGTCGAGAAGATCGAGGAGATGCGCGAGAAACTCGCCGCGAAACTCGCCGATCCCGATCTCTACGAGAGTGCCCGCGCGGGCGAACTCGCGACGTGGAATCGCAAATACGCCGAGGTGATGGATGGCTTGAGCCGCGCCGAAGCGCTGTGGGTCGCGGCACAGGAAAAGCTCGACAGCGCGCAAAACGTCTGACGGCGCGGCCTTGCCTGACAGGCGTTGCAGGCTTATGCGGCGAGCATGGATCTCGCGCTCGCCCTCTCAGCCTTCACGACGCTGTTCGTCGTCATCGACCCGATCGGAACGACCCCCGTCTTCATCGCCGTCACGCGCGGTATGAGCCGGAAGACTCGCCGCGCGGTCGCCATTCGATCCTGCCTGATCGCCGCGTCGATCTTGTGTCTCTTCGCCTTCGCGGGCGAGGCTGTTCTGAGCTTTGTCGGCATCACCATGCCCGCCTTCCGCATCGCGGGCGGGCTGCTGCTGTTCCTGACCGCCCTCGACATGCTGTTCGAACGCCGCACCAAACGCCGCGACGCTACCGCCGAGGAAGCCGAGGACGATGTGCCCGATCCCTCGGTCTTCCCGATGGCGATCCCGCTGCTGGCCGGTCCCGGCGCGATCACCTCGGTCATTCTGCTGGTCAGCCGGGCGGGCGATACGACCGAGCTCGTCACGGTGCTTGGCGTGATGTTCGGGGTTCTTGCCATCGCGCTTGTTCTGCTGTTGTTGTCGGGCGTGATCGAGCGGGCGCTCGGCAAGATCGGCATCACCGTGGTGACGCGGCTTCTTGGCCTGCTCCTTGCCGCGCTCTCCGTCCAATTCGTCGCGGACGGTTTGCTGGCCTTCGGGTTCGGAACACCGCCGGTCTGATCTTTTCGCAAGCCGGGCGAACGCCTATCTCAGCCTCATGGACTCGATGGATTACGGACAATTCGCCTATCTGGCGCTTCTCGGCGCGGTGCTCGTCTTCTGGTTTTTCGTGCAGGACCGCGCGAATCTCGGCCAGAAAGTGAAGGCGCTCGCGGCCTGGGTTTTCATTTTCCTGGGCGTCATCGCCGTGGTGGGCCTTTGGGACGACATTCGCGGCACGGTCGCGCCTCAACAGCAGGTCATGTCCGAGAGCGGGCGGATCGTCCTGCCACGGCAGGCGGACGGCCATTACCACGCTCGGCTCGACGTGAATGGCGTGCCGGTGTCCTTCCTCGTGGATACCGGAGCGACCGGCACGGTTCTGAGCCAGCGCGATGCGGAACGCGTGGGCCTGGAGGCGGCCGATCTGCAATTCACGCAGAGTGCGGAGACCGCGAATGGCACGGTACGTACGGCGCCGGTGACGCTGGACCGCGTGGCATTGGGCCCATTCGAGGATCGCGGCGTTCGGGCTTATGTGAACGAGGGGGCGCTTAACCAGTCGTTATTGGGCATGAGCTACCTTCAGCGCTTCGGCCGGATCGAGATTGCCGGTGATGAGTTGGTGCTCGAAAGGTAGGTCTAGATCCACATTCTTAATTAAGAATGTGGATTCCAGAAATAATAATAGTTAAAATTCTCGGCATTCTACCGCTCGGCCTTCTTTTCCCAGCGGCCCGATTCCTCGGACCAGTACTGCGCCGCACAGCCCTTGTCAGTGAGCGCTTTCCACTGCACCCGTGCCGTCTGCACCGCCGCGGGATCGTTACCGTCGAAAAGGACACACGTCCGCTCCAGCGCGGCAACTTCCTCCGCCGACACCTCCGCACCGTCGATCGTCATCACGCAGGCCGGATCGTTCGCCGCCTGCTGCCCGGTCGTGAGAAGAACGGGCTGGCGCGCATCATGTGCGCCCCCTGCCCGCCCATGCGGCAGAAACCCATCCTCGGGGCCCAGCCACAATTTCTGATCGAGCCAGTCCAGGCGTGCGCTGTCCCGGCCGCGCACGGCCACGCGCCAGCCCGCCTGACGCGCCTTGCCGATCAGCATCGGCAAGGTCTCCTCCAGCGGTCGCCGGGTCAGGTGATAGAAATAGGCCGCGCCCAACGCTCTCAGCTCTCGTAGCGGTCCGCGACAAGCCGGTTGAGCGCCATCACGCCCCAACCGGTGGCACCTTTCGGTGCCAGCGTCGTCTCGGACGACACGCGCGCGACGCCCGCGATATCGATATGGATCCAGGGCATTTCGTCCTTGACGAACACCTTGAGGAACTCCGCCGCGGTGATCGTGCCTGCGGGCCGCCCGCCGGTATTCTTGATATCCGCAAGGGGCGTCTCGATCTGCTTGGCATACCCTGCGCCGAAGGGTAGCGGCCAGACACCCTCTCCTTCCGTCTTCGCTGCCTTCGCGAAATCCGCGCCGAACGCATCGTCGGTCGAGAAATATGCCGCGTTCTCATGGCCGAGCGCGATGATGCAGGCCCCGGTCAGCGTGGCGAGATCCACCATCGCCGCGGGGTTTTCGTGCTCCTGCGCGTACCAGAGCACATCCGCCAGCACGAGCCGGCCTTCCGCATCGGTATTGATGATCTCTATCGTGTCGCCCTTCATCGACTTCACGATGTCACCGGGGCGCGATGCGCGACCGTCGGGCATGTTCTCGACAATTCCGACGAGCCCTGTGACATTCGCCTTGGCCTTCCGTAGCGCGAGCGCCTTCATCACGCCCGCGACGACACCGGCGCCGCCCATGTCCATCGTCATCTCTTCCATGCCCGCGGCCGGCTTGAGGGAAATGCCGCCCGTATCAAAGACCACGCCCTTGCCGACGAGGGCGAGCGGGGCGTCACCCTCGGCGCCGCCTTTCCAGCGCATGACAACGAGCTTGGCGGGGCTTTCGGAGCCCTGGCTCACGGACAGATATGCGCCCATGCCAAGCTCGTGCATGCGATCTTCCTCGATGACCTCCACCTCGAGCCCGAGATCGCGCAGCGCCTCGAGCCGCGCGGCGAATTCCGTTGTCGTCAGCACGTTGGCGGGCTCGGAGACCAGATCGCGGGTGAAGACGACGCCCTCGGCCACGGCGCGCGCGGTCTCGAGGCGCGGGCGCACCTCATCCGGTTTGGAGACCATCACGGTCACGTCGCCGAACGCGTCGCCTTTGTCGGATTTGTGGTCGGTGAAGGCATAGGAGCGTAACGCCACGCCAAGCGCGACGTCTTCCGCACGGGCGGTGCCTTCCGCCAGAAGGAGCATCGCGGTCCGGCCCGCCTTGGCAAGCCCAGCGCCTGCCTTGCGCGCTTCCTCGATGGTGGGCTTGCGGGCCAGCTTGACGATGTCGACGGCCTCGGCCGTGAGGCCCGCCGGCCAGGCAAGCGTCATCAGGCCCGACACCTTGACCTTTTCGAACGCCGCGCTCTCGACGGCCCGCGCGATCGCTCCCTTGGTCAGGCGATTGAGACGCCGCGCGCCCTGGCTCATCTTGCCCTCGGGGGTCACGAAAACCGCGATGCGCCCCTCCGCCTCCTTCAGTGCCTCAAGGTCGGTATCGCGTACGGTGATCGCGCGCAGATCGGTCATGCTCGGCTCCTGTCTTTCAGCTTTCGCCCAGAGGTAGCGAGCGGGGCCCGACTTGACCAGAGGCACCTTTCCCGCCCCGAACCAATCGGCTAGGGTCGCGCGAAACCAAGAGACGGTCTGGGGGGATCGGTGGCGAGATTCGACAGATACATCCTGTCTCGATTGATGGTACTGTTCGGCTTTTTCGCGCTGGTCCTGGTTTCGGTCTATTGGGTCA
Source organism: Roseivivax sp. THAF30 (assembly GCF_009363575.1). NCBI lineage: Bacteria > Pseudomonadati > Pseudomonadota > Alphaproteobacteria > Rhodobacterales > Roseobacteraceae > Roseivivax > Roseivivax sp. THAF30. The sequence continues at coordinate 2,160,786 of NZ_CP045389.1, forward strand.
ACCAGGCGGTCATCCTGTTCGAGCAACTCGTTTCCGAGGGCCATAGCGCCAACGTCGTTCTCGAATTCACCGCCCTCTCCCTGCCATCGACGATTGTGCGCGTTCTGCCGCTCGCCGCCTTCGTCGCAGCACTCTACCTCACACAGCGCCTGATCTCGGACTCGGAGATGACCGTCGTGCAGTCGATGGGCTATTCGCCATGGCGGCTGGCCAGGCCGGTCGCCGTCTTCGGCTGCCTCGTCGCCTTCATGATGTTGATCCTCACCCATGTCCTCGTGCCGCAAAGCCTCGAGCAGCTGCGCCTCCGCGAAGCGGAGATTTCCAACGCGGCCTCGGCGCGGCTCTTGCGGGAGGGCGTGTTCCTGAGCCCCGCCTCGGGCGTGACGTTCTATATCCGGGAGATCACCGCGGACGGAGAGCTGCGCGATGTGTTCCTGTCCGACCGCCGCCAAGCCGGCCGCGAAGTCACCTACACCGCCGATCGTGCCTTCGTGATCGGAAATGGCAATGAGCCGGCCAATCTCGTCATGGTGAGCGGCCTTGCCCAGACGCTCGATCTCGATACCGACACGCTTTCTACCACGACCTTCGCCGATCTGACCTATTCCGTCTCCAGTCTCATCGAGGAATCGGGGCTCGGCCGGCAGCGGCTCGAATCCACATCGTCCTGGGCGATGCTCAGCAATTTCTCAGGCGTCATGGAGCGCACTGGCGAACGGCCCGCCGAAGTTCTCGTTGCGCTCTACCAGCGCGTCCAGCAACCGCTTCTCGCGATGGTCGGCGCACTGCTCGGCTTCTCAGCGCTCCTGACCGGCGAATTCTCGCGCTTCGGGGTCGCGCGGCAGATGTTCCTGGCGGTCGGGCTGGTGGTCGTCGTCTATTTCTTCGAAAGCGCGGTCGCCGGAGGCGCCGAGGCGAGCGTCGGCGCTGCGACGACGATCTTCGTGCCGAGCCTCGTCGGCTTCGGGATGATCGCATACCTTTTGCACAAAGCCTCGCGCACACGAAAACCGAGGCACAGGCGCGCGGAGGCCCCGGCATGAAGCTGCATGTCTATTTCGCGCGGCGCTTTCTCGTCACCTTCCTGTCGATCCTCGGCGGTGTCGCGGCCTTTGTATACGTGCTCGATTTCGTCGAGCAGATCCGCCGCTTCGACGACGAGGATGTCTCTTTCGGAGGGCTCGCGCATCTGACCCTCCTGAACGCGCCAGCCTCGCTCTACGAAATGCTGCCGCTTGTGATGATCCTCTCCTCGGTGGCGCTGTTCCTGGCGCTCGCCCGATCCTCGGAACTCGTTGTGACGCGCGCATCGGGGCGTTCGGGGCTCGTTGCGCTTGCCGGGCCGATCCTCGTTGCTCTCGTGGTGGGGCTCATCTCGGTCGCCGTCCTCAATCCGATCGTCGCGGCGACGTCCCAGCGCTTCAGCGAGTTGCGCGAACTCTACGAGGACGGCCAGCAGAACGTGATCTCGATCGGCGCCGAGGGGCTCTGGCTCAGGCAGGGCGACGCCCGTGGCCAGACTGTCATCCGCGCGGCACGATCCAACGCCGATGCGACCGTTCTCTATGACGTCTCCTTCCTGCGCTATCAGAACGAGGTCGGCCCGACGCGCCGACTGCTCGCGCAGGAGGCCGAACTGACCGACGGCGCATGGCATCTACGCGATATCAAGGCATGGCCGCTTGGCCGCGAGATCAATTCCGAAGCCAATTCCGAAATGCTGTCGGAGCTGGAAATCTCGTCGAGCCTCACCCGCGAGCGCATCCGCGACCGGTTCGGCCAACCCTCGGCGATCTCCATCTGGGCGCTGCCGGCCTTTATCTCCGACCTTGACCGCGCCGGGTTCTCGGCGCGCCGGCATGTCGTCTGGCTGCAGATGGAGCTCGCCCGCCCCCTCTTCCTTGTCGCCCTCGTTCTCGTGGGTGCGGCTTTCACGATGGAACATGCGCGGCTCGCGCGGACAGGTATCGCGGTGATGTCGGCGGTCCTGATCGGTTTCGGCCTCTTCTACATCCGTAATTTCGCGCAAATCCTCGGAGAGAGCGGTCAGCTTTCTCCGCTGGTCGCGGCATGGGTGCCACCAGCCGCATCGCTCATATTGGCGATGGGGCTCTTGTTGCAGCGGGAGGACGGATGATGCGCTGGCTGATAGGCATGCTGGCCTTGCTCTGGCCCGTCTCTGCGACAGCGCAGGGCGTCGACCCGGCGCTCCTTGTCGCGGACATGGTCTATGTCGAAAGCGAAGACGTGCTCGTCGCGCAAGGCAATGTCGAGGCAATCTATGACGGGCGCCGTCTGAACGCCTCCCGCGTCGTCTATGACGACGCCAATGGCACGCTGTCTATCGAAGGACCGATTCGGATCACCGAGCCCAATGGCGATGTCCTGACCGCGACGTCGGCAACGCTGGATGAAGGCTTCGAGAACGGCATCCTCGCAGGGGCGCGGATCGTGCTAGACGAACAGCTTCAGCTGGCCGCCGTGGAGGCACGCAGGCTGGGCGGACGCTATACCCAGCTGAGCCGCGTCGCGGTGACCTCGTGCCAGATCTGCGGGCGCAACCAGGCGCCGCTCTGGTCCATCCGCGCGGACCGCGTTGTCCATGACGAGGAGGAGCGGCAAATCTATTTCGACAACGCGGTGTTCCGCGTGCTCGACGTGCCGGTCTTCTACTTCCCGCGCCTTCGCATCCCCGATCCGACGCTCGACCGCGCGCGCGGCTTCCTGCCGCCCGAGGTCCGCACGTCCTCGCTTCTGGGGTTCGGGGCGAAACTGCCGTATTTCATTCCCATCGGAGCCCATCAGGACGTCACCGTCTCGCCGTACCTGACGACCGAGAGCCGCACGCTCGAGCTGCGCTATCGGCGGGCCTTCACCTATGGCGATATCGTGGTGAATACAGCCGTCAGCCGGGACAGCCTGATCGACGATCTACGCAGCTATGTGTTTGTCGAAGGCTCGTTCGACCTGCCGCGCAATTTCAAGCTCGACTTCGGCCTCCAGAGCGTGAGCGACGATGCCTATCTCGACGTCTACGGCTATTCCTCCGCAGACCGTCTCAAGAACTTCGCCGAGATCAGCCGATATGACCGGAACACGGCGTTCTCCGCCTCGACCAGCGTCTACGAGACGCTGCGGGACGAAGACACGACCGAGACGCGCCCCTCGACGATCCTCGACATGACCTACGAGCAGCGCATCTTCCTGCCCCGCGTGCCGGGCGAGTTCCGGCTCAACGCCGATGCTCACGGTCATTACCGGCCCTCTGATCTCGACATCGATGGGCCTGACGAGGACAACGTCGTGGACGGACGCGATGTCGCCCAGTTCTCGGTGACCGCGTCCTGGCGCGATCGCTATACCCTTCCCGGCGGCATACGGGCCGGCCTTCTGGGTCAGGTCTCCGGCGATGCGATCCGGATCGCGCAGGACGCGACCTCGGAGCCGCAGGCTGACGTCCTGACACCCGCTGCCGCGCTCGAGTTGCGCTGGCCCTTCATCCGGCGTGGCCGGGGCGGCGCCCGAACCCTGATCGAACCTCTCGCGCAAATTGCCTGGTCCGGCGGCGAGCGTCCGACGACCGCAGCCGATGAAAGCACACGGCAGGAATTCGACGAGGGCAACCTTCTGTCGATCTCGCGCTTTCCCTCGACGGACCGGCGCGAGCGGGGCCGCGTCACCGCGCTCGGTGTGCGCTGGCATCATCAAGATCCCATCGGCTGGGATGCGGGCCTCACGCTCGGCCAGGTCTGGCGCGATGACGCCGATCCGGCCTTCACAAAGTCCTCTGGCCTGAGCGAGGCGGAATCCGATCTCTTGATCGCGACGCATTTCGCGACGGCGGGCGGCTTTCGTATCTCGGGGCGCGGGCTTCTCGATTTCGATGCCGCGGATTTCTCCAAAGCCGAGGCGCGGATCGACTGGGAGACGCGTCGGCTCGAGCTTGGGGCGTCCTATCTCCTGCTCAAAGCCGATGCCGCCGAGAACCGGGACGACCCCCAGTCCGAATGGACCCTCGATGCGGCCTACGATTTCACGCGCGCCTGGTCCGCAGATGGCTACTGGCGCTACGATCTCAGCGACAACCGGTCGGATCGCGCGGGTCTTGGCGTCACCTGGCAGAACGAATGCGTCTCGGCGGAGCTTTCGGTCTCGCGCCGCTTCGCTTCATCCACTAACCTTGAACCGTCCACAGATTTCGGCCTTGTCGTCTCGCTGAAGGGTTTCAGCACTGGCGGCAGCGCCAAGGAGTACCGTCGCACATGCTCGACCTTCTGAAGTCCGCCCTGAAACCCATGCTGGGGGCCACCCTTCTGGCCGCGACGGTCGCCTTCTCGGCGGCCCCGGCGGCGGCGCAGAACCTCTTTGCCCCGGCGATCCGGGTGAACGACGCGGTCATCACCAATTACGAGATCCAGCAACGCGCCCGGATGCTGGAGGTTCTGAACGCCCCCGGCAACACCGAGGAACAGGCGCGCGAGGCCCTGATCGACGACCGCCTGCGCCTGCAGGCCGCTGCTCGTGCCGGTGTCACCCCCTCAGAGGAGGACGTGCTCGAAGGCATGTCCGAATTTGCCGGTCGCGCCAATCTCAGCCGCGAGGAATTCATCCAGGCCCTCGCCCAGGCCGGTGTCGAGGAAGAGACTTTCCGCGACTTCGTCCGTGCGGGGCTGTCCTGGCGGACCCTCGTGCAGCAGCGCTTTGCCGGGCAGTCCAACGTGTCCGAGGACGATCTTGACCGCGCCTCATCAAGCGGCGCGGACGGATCAAACGTGCGTGTGCTCCTGTCGGAGATCATCATTCCCGCACCGCCGGGACAGGAACAGGCCGTCCGTGCGCGCGCAGCGCGCATCGCGCAGTCGCAATCCGAAGGCGAATTCTCCTCGTTCGCGCGGCAGTTTTCCGCCACGCCCACGCGCCAGAACGGCGGCCGCCTGCCCTGGCAGAACCTCTCGGAGCTGCCGCCGCAGCTGCGCTCCATCGTGCTCGGTCTCGCGCCCGGCGAGGTGTCGGACCCGCTGCCCATCCCCAACGCCATCGCGCTCTTCCAGCTGCGCGGTATCGAGGAGACGGGCTATACCGCACCGGACTATGCCGCCGTTGAATATGCAGCCTATTACCTGCCCGGCGGCCGGACGCCAGAGAACCTGGCCCGCGCGCGGGTGATCGACGCGGAGACCGATCGCTGTGACGATCTCTACGGTATCGCCAAGGGACAGCCCGCCTCGCGGCTCCAGCGCGAGAGCCTGCCGCCCTCCGAGCTGCCGACCGATATCGCCTTCGAACTTTCCAAGCTCGACCGGGGCGAAGTGTCGACCGCGCTGACGCGCTCAGGCAACCTCATGGTGCTGATGCTCTGCGGGCGCACCCGCGCGGTGAACGAGGATAGCGACCGCGAGCAGCTCGTGCTCGGCCTTCGCAACCGCCGCCTCAACGCGCTGGCCGAAGGCTATCTCGCGCAGCTCAGGGCCGACGCCTACATCGTCCAGCAATGAGCCTGCCCCCGATTGCGCTGACCTGCGGCGAGCCCGCGGGAATCGGCCCCGAACTTGCCGTCGCAGCCTGGGAAGTCCTGGGCAGCGACGTGCCGTTCTTCCTGATCGGCGCCCCGCACCACCTTCCCGAGGGCACGCCCTTCGTCGAAATCGCGCAGCCGCGGGATGCGGCCGAGGCGGCGCGGACGGGTCTGCCGGTCCTGCCACTCGACATGGACGGGCCGCGCGTGCCGGGCACGCCGCAAGCGGCACAGGCCAAGGGTGTGGTCGCCGCCATCGAACGCGGCGTCTCGCTCGTTGCCAGCGGCAAGGCCTCCGCGCTTTGCACGCTGCCGATCCACAAACAGGCTTTGTCGGATGGCGCAGGCTTCGCCTTTCCCGGTCACACGGAGTTTCTGGGCCATCTCTCGGACAGCCCCGAGGTCGTGATGATGCTCGCCTCGGACCAGCTGCGCGTCGTCCCGGCGACGATCCACATTCCCCTGGCGGAGGTGCCGGCGGCTCTGACGCCAGAGCTGCTCGACACGCGTATCCGCATCACACATGCCGGCCTTGTCCGCGATTTCGGCATTTCCGCGCCGCGCCTCGCCGTCGCGGGTCTCAACCCGCATGCGGGCGAAGGCGGCAAGATGGGACGGGAGGAGATCGAGGTAATCGCCCCGGTTCTGGACCGTTTGCGCGCCGAAGGACTGGATATCGCGGGGCCGCTTTCAGCCGACACGATGTTCCACGCCGCTGCGCGCGCGCGCTACGACGCCGCGATCGCGATGTATCACGACCAGGCGCTCATCCCGATCAAGACGCTGGATTTCGACCGGGGCGTGAACGTCACCCTTGGCCTGCCCTTCGTCCGCACATCACCCGATCACGGCACCGCGCTCGACATCGCCGGAAAAGGCGTCGCCAATCCCAGCTCGACGATCGAAGCGCTGCGGCTTGCCTGGCGCATGGCGCAGGCGCGGGGATGAGCGGCATCGACGATCTGCCACCCTTGCGGGACGTGATCGCGGCGCACGATCTGCGCGCACGCAAATCGCTTGGTCAGAACTTTCTGCTGGATCTCAACCTGACCGCCCGGATCGCGCGGGCGGCCGGCCCGCTGCCGGAGATGGACATCCTAGAGATCGGACCCGGCCCCGGCGGTCTGACGCGCGGTCTTCTGGCAGAAGGCGCGCGCCGGGTACTCGCCATCGAGAAGGATCGGCGCTGCATTCCGGCTCTGGAGGAGGTCGCCGCCGCCTATCCCGGCCGCCTGAGCGTCATCGAGGGCGATGCACTGGAGGTCGATCCGCTGGAGCATCTGACCCCGCCCGTCGCGGTTGCTGCGAATCTGCCCTACAATGTAGGCACCGAGCTTCTGGTTCGCTGGCTGACGCCGCAAGCCTGGCCGCCCTTCTGGCAAAGCCTCACGCTGATGTTCCAGAAGGAAGTGGCCGAGCGGATCGTCGCCGCGCCCGGCTCCAAGACCTACGGGCGGCTGGCGATCCTGGCGCAGTGGCGCGCCGAGGCGCGGATCGTGATGACCTTGCCGCCGGGAGCGTTCACACCGCCGCCGAAAGTCTCTTCCGCCGTGGTGCACCTGACCGCCCTGCCCGAGCCGCGCTTTCCAGCCGATCCAAAGATCCTCGAAGAGGTGGTCGCGCGGGCCTTCAACCAACGGCGCAAGATGCTGCGGGCGAGCCTCAAGGGACTGCATCCTGATATCGAGACGCTCCTCGAAGAGGCTGGAATCGCCCCGACCGACCGGGCCGAGCAGATTTCGCTCGAAGCGTTCTGCGCTCTCGCCCGCAGCGTTCAGGCGGCTCGACAATAAAAAAGACCGGGCCTTCCGAGCCCGGTCCTCCTGTCAAACCATCCGCCGGGCTTACCCGTTGTCGGCAGTGTCCGATGCAGGTTGCTCTTCGGCGCTGACAGTATCGGCTTCAGCCGCTTTCTTGCGCGGCTTGGAGGCGCGGCGCGCCTTGGGCTTCTCCGCGCTTTCCGGCGTCTCTACGAGGTGCGAATCGTCATTTCCTCCGCCGAAATCCACGGCTTCGGAGAACCCGTCGCTGTCGCTCGATTGCGGAGCCTGGCTGTCCTGGCCCTGATCGGTTTTCTGGTTCTGAGGCTTGCCGCGCTTCTTGCGGGGCGGGTCATTGCGGGGCTGATCGTTCTGGCCGGACTGATTGTCCTGCGCCCCGTCTTCGCTCTTGCCGCGCTGATCGCCGTCCTGCTGATCGCCGCCGTCCTGACCCGAATTCTGGTCGTCGCCATCACGCTCGTTCCGCTCGCGGTCCCGCTGGGACTGGCGTTCGCGGTTCTCGCGTTCCTGCTGCTCGCGCTTTTGCTCCTGCTCGCGCTGCGCCTCGCTCAGCATTCGCTGGTAATGCTCAGCGTGCTGCTGGAAGTTCTCGAAGGCGACGCGGTCATTGCCGAGCTGCGCGTCGCGCGCAAGCTGGGTGTACTTGTCGATGATCTGCTGGGGGGTGCCACGCACCTTGCCGTCCGGACCGCTCGAGTCAAAGACGCGGTTGACGACGTTCCCCATCGAGTTCCGGTTGCGATTGTTCTTCGACCGGGACCGTGATTTCGATGATCTCATAACTCAGGTCAGTCCTGTATCCGACTGTGGTTCGTGATCCTCCGGCGTCTTGGACGCCTGCCTGGCTGGATCACCTTTTTGTCTGGCTTAATCGTCGGGCGCGACGGAAAATCCGTCAAAGCCGATGCCCGACTGATGAATGAGTAAACATGTGACCTGCGCTTTAACAAGGGGAGATTGCCAAAAAATGCCGGTTCTCACCCGAAAAAGCGCCTTTCAGCCACATTCCCTTGTGGAAAACGCAGTTTCCCGCCGTCAAAGGCGCGCGGCGACGACCCGGTCGCGCCCATCGAGATCGGGCAAAACCTCTATGCCCGAGAGGCCGGCGTCGTGCAGAAGCGCGCGCACGGCATCGCCCTGCGACCAGCCGATTTCCAGAAGAAGCCGACCGCCCGGCACAAGATGCCGCGCCGCGCCGCTTGCAATCGCGCGGTAAGCCGTGAGCCCGTCGCCGTCATCGCTGAGCGCCATGCGCGGCTCGTGATCCCGCACATCCGGCGCGAGCCCCGCCATCTCGGCCGCGGAGATGTAAGGCGGGTTGGACACGATGAGATCGAAGCGCTGATCTGCTGCGAGCGGCGCGAACCAGGAGCCTTCCAGAAAAGCGACCCGATCCGTCAGCCCCAAGGCGTTGCGGTTCCAGAACGCCACCTCGATCGCATCGCGCGAGAGGTCCGTGGCGATTCCCGTCGCCTCGGGCACCTCGGCGGCAAGGCTCAGCGCAATGCAGCCCGAGCCCGTGCCGAGGTCGAGAAAGCGCGTGACCGGCCCGCCAAGCGCTGCCTCCACGAGGATTTCCGTTTCGGGGCGCGGGTCGAGCACATCGCGCGTGACAAGGAATTCCCGCCCGTAGAACATCCGCCGTCCGGTCAGTTGCGAGATCGGAACGTTTTCGCAGCGCCGCTCCACCATGACCCTGTAGATGACCGTCAGTTCGGGATCGACCGGTTCAGGCAGAAACAGCGTCAGCCGGACGGGCGGCACCTTCAGAACATGCGCCAGAAGCCGCCGCGCATCGCGGCCGGGATCGGGAATCTCCGCAGCACTGAGCGCGCGCGTCGCCTCTGCCAGAAGCTCCGCCCCGGTCATGCGCCCATCTCCGCCAGAAGCGTCGCCTGCGCGTCCTGGATGAGCGCATCCGTCACCTCGTCTAGATCTCCGGCCATGACCTGATCGAGCTTGTAGAGCGTGAGGTTGATCCGGTGGTCGGTCAGCCGTCCTTGCGGGAAATTGTAGGTGCGAATGCGTTCGGACCGATCGCCCGAGCCCACCTGCGCGCGCCGCAAGTCGGAGCGTTCCGACGCCGCCTTCTGCCGCTCGGCATCGAAGAGCCGCGTGCGAAGGACCTGCATGGCGATCTCGCGGTTGCGGTGCTGGGATTTCTCGGACGAGGTCACCACGATCCCGGTCGGGATATGCGTGATCCTGACGGCGCTGTCGGTGGTGTTGACGTGCTGCCCCCCTGCCCCGGATGCGCGCATCGTGTCGATCCGGATCTCGTTCGGATCGATGGCAATATCCACGTCAGCCGCCTCGGGCAGAACCGCGACCGTGGCGGCGGAGGTATGGATCCGCCCGCCGCTCTCGGTCGCCGGCACGCGCTGCACGCGATGCACGCCGGATTCGAATTTGAGCCGCGCGAAGACATCCTGTCCTTCGATCCGGGCGACGACTTCCTTCACGCCGCCAAGCTCGGTCAATTGCTCCTCGATGGATTCGAACCGCCAGCCGCGCGCCTCGGCGTAGCGCTGATACATCCGCAAGAGATCACCGGCGAAGAGTGCCGCCTCCTCGCCTCCGGTGCCGGGCCGGATCTCGAGGATGGCGGGCCGCGCATCGGCGGCGTCCTTGGGCAGAAGCGCGATCTGCAAGGCCTCCTCAACGGCAGGCCTGCGCGCCTCGAGCTCGGTCAGCTCTGCCTCGGCAAGTTCAGCCATCTCGGCATCGTCGAGCATAGCGTGGGCTTCGGCGATCCCCGCCTCGAGCGCCCGCCATTGAGCGATGGCATCGACCACAGGCTTCAGCTCGGCATATTCACGCCCCAGCGCGGCGATGTCGCCACCTCCCTCGGCCATGCGCGCCTCGAGATATTCGAACCGGTCGGTGATCTGTCTGAGGCGGTCTTCGGGGATCATGCTTTGCGTGTTTGCGTATCGGCTCGGCAGGGTCAAGCCCGCCTGCGCTGAGGGCAGAGGCGTGTGCCCTGCCGAGAGGCAATAAATCTTGATCGAATGGCCGAAGCGCCGCATCCTGTTGAAATGATCCGCGCGGCGCTTTTTCTGGCCGCCCTCGGCGGCCCGGCTCTGGCCGATGTGACCGGACCTTCCGGGCGCACGATCCCCTGCTACTGCACGGACAGCGAAGGCGACCGGGTGGAGCTGGGCGAGGTGATCTGCCTCAGCGTGGACGGACGCGACTTCCTCGCGCAGTGCCAGATGTCGCTCAACAATCCAATGTGGCGCGAGATCCGCGAAGGGTGCCTGTCGAGCGGGTTATCCCTGCGGCCCGAGTTCGTTCAGCCAGCCTTCGACGCGCGCCTTGTTGACCCCCATATCTGACTGGCCGAAACGCAGCCGCGCATAGAGCTCGATCACGTCACCGTCTTGCTGGATCGTGGTGTAATCGGGGAAGCCCATCCACTTGGACCGCGTGATATAGGTGATCCGACCCTCCTCGACGCTGCCGGCCAGAAGCTCGGTCCGGGGCGTCGACAGGATGATCCTGTCAAGCTCGGCCATGCGCTCTTCGCCGCCCGGGATACGCCGGCGCACGCCCTGCGCCAGGTCCTGATCTGCGCTCACTTGCGGATCAACGTGCCAGACCTCGGGGTCGGACGGTGCGAACCGGATGAACACGGCCCCGCCGATTGCGGCGAGGATGAGAAGGATCAAGATATATTTCAGCACGAAAGGCCACTCCGTCTGTGTCTGGCCGGGGAACGCGCTATACGCCCCTGCGGGTCCACCCCCAGAGGCAAATGAGCTCCATCGCGACATGCGCGCCCGCGACCGCGGTTGATCCAGACGTATCGTAGGGTGGCGAGACCTCAACCACATCGCCGCCGATGACGTTCAAACCGGCAAGATCCCGCAGGCAGATCGCGGCCTGCCCGGAGCTGAGACCGCCCCAGACAGGCGTCCCGGTGCCGGGCGCAAAAGCCGGATCGAGGCAATCGATGTCGAAGGTCACGTAAGCGGGGCGGTCGCCGACCATTTCGCGGATCCGGGCAGCGGTCACTGCGGGCCCGTTCTCATGGACGAAGCGCGCATCGAGGATGTTGACGCCCATCGTGTCGGGATTGGTGGTGCGGATGCCCACGGCGACGGAATGGCCCGGATCGATCAGACCTTCCTTGACCGCCTTGTAGACGAAAGTGCCGTGATCGATGCGATCGGGATCATCATCGACCCAGCTGTCCGAATGCGCGTCGAACTGGATGAGAGAGACCGGCCCGTGCCGCGCCGCATGGGCGCGCAGGATCGGCAGCGTCACGAAATGATCGCCGCCCAGAGTGATCGCCGCGACGCCTTCGCCAAGGATGGCGCCGATATGCGCCTCGATCGCGGCGGGCACGTCCTGCGTCTTGGCATAGTCGAACGGCATGTCTCCGTAGTCGGCAATGGCGAACTCCGTCAGCGGATCGAACCCGTCCCAGCCATAGGGCGGATCGAAGGGCTGCAGGCTCGAGGCCTCCCGGATCGCGCGCGGACCGAAGCGGCAGCCCGGCCGGTTGGTCACCGCCTGGTCGAAGGGGATGCCAGTCACCGCGATGTCGAAGCCCGTCAGATCCTTGGAGTAGAGCCGTCGCAGGAACGAGGGCGCGCCGCCGAAGGCATTCTCGTAGGTCAGCCCGCGCGGGTCCGTCCGCGTCACCGCGTGGTCGATCTGTGTCTTTGCGTCTTCAAGGGCCATGCCGTTCTCCTCTTTGGGCGTCTCGTCCTGCGTCAGGCCGCGCGGCCGTGACGGGCTTCAACGAGGCGCACGAAGAAGGATGCGCCCAGCGGCGCGACCGCATCGTTGAAATCGAATTTCGGGTGATGCACCCCATGACCGATCCCCTGCCCGAGCTTCACATAAGCCCCCGGCCGCGCCTCCAGCATGTAGGAAAAATCCTCTGCGCTCATCACCGGCGCGGTATTGTCGTCGACACCCGCCCCGCCGGCGATCTCGCGTGCCACGTTCACCGCGAAGGCGACCTGGTCGGCATGATTGACCGTCGGCGGATAGGACCGGTCGTAATCGATCTCGAGCGAGAGCTCCGATCCCATCGCCGCCGCTTCGGCAAGGGTGCGGATGCGCCGCTCGGCCATGTCGCGCACGGCGCTGTCGAAGGTGCGGACAGTGCCGCAGATCACCGCCTTCTCGGGGATCACGTTCATCGCCGAACCCGCATGGATCTGCGTGATCGAAACGACGATCTGAGCCATCGGATCGGTGTTGCGCGACGCGATCGTCTGCATCTGCAGACCGAGCCCCATCGCCGCCGGGATCGGATCGAGCGTGCCGTGCGGCCGCGCGGCGTGTCCGCCCTTGCCGGTCAGGGTGATCGTGAAATCGTCGACAGCCGCCATGATCGGGCCGGTCCGGGTCGAGAAACGACCCTCCGCGCTCGAGGGATCGGTATGGATCGCGTAGACCTCCTCGATGCCGAAGCGGTCCATGACGCCTTCCTCGACCATGACGCCGCCGCCACCGCCGCCCTCCTCGGCGGGCTGGAAGAGCAGGACGACACGGCCCGCGAAATTGCGTGTTTCGGCCAGATACCGAGCCGCTCCGAGAAGCATCGCCGTGTGCCCGTCATGGCCGCAGGCATGCATCTTGCCCGGCACGGTCGAGGCATGGGCGGCCCCGGTCTCTTCGGTCATGGGCAGCGCGTCCATATCGGCCCGCAGCCCCGTGACCGGCCCCGGCCCCGTCCCTTCGATCACGGCGACGACGCCCGTTTTCGCGATGCCCTCATGGATCTCGTCGACGCCGAATTCGCGCAGGCGCGCGGCGACGAAAGCGGCGGTCTCGAAGCAGTCGAAGGACAGTTCGGGATACGCATGCAGGTGCTGCCTCCACGCGGCCATGTCGGGGGCAAATTCGGCGATACGGTTCACGGGGGGCATTGCTGGACTCCTTTGCGGGCTTCCGCCATCCAAAGGACAGAACCCCATCGCGAGGCCGAGAGCAATGGACGACCCACTGATCCGCGATCCGCACGGCGGAATGCCCCGCCTTCTGGCGATCATGCGCGCGCTGCGCGACCCCGAACATGGCTGCCCCTGGGACGTGGAGCAGACCTTCGCGACGATCGCGCCTTACACGATCGAGGAAGCCTACGAAGTGGCCGACGCCATCGAACGCGAAGCCTGGGACGAGCTGCGCGGCGAGCTGGGCGATCTGCTCTTCCAGTCGGTCTTTCACGCGCAGATCGCCTCGGAGCGGGGGTTGTTCGACTTCGACGACGTCGCCAACGCCATCGCCGACAAGATGCTCGCGCGTCATCCCCACGTCTTCGGCTCCGAATCGAACGCCAAGAGCGCGGAGCAACAGGTGCAGGACTGGGAAGCGGTGAAAGCGGCAGAACGCGCCAAGACGGCCGAGACCGGCGTTCTCGGCGGCGTCGCCAAGGGTCTGCCCGCGCTCACCCGCGCGGTGAAGCTTCAGAACCGCGCCGCGCGCGTGGGGTTCGACTGGCCGGCGACGGACGAGGTTATCGACAAGGTCGTGGAGGAGGCGCAGGAGCTTCGCGAGGCGACCGATCCCGCGCACCGGGCAGAGGAATTCGGCGACCTTCTTTTCGTTGTCGCCAATCTTGCCCGGCACCTTCAGATCGACCCCGAAGAGGCGCTCAGAGCGGCGAACGCGAAGTTCGAGCGGCGCTTCGGCTTTATCGAGGCAGGTCTCGAGGCGCGCGGCAAACGGCCCGAGGACAGCGACCTTGCGGAGATGGACGCGCTCTGGAACGCGGCGAAGGTTGCGGAAAAATCGGCACCCGATGAGAAAACAGATTGACCCGACAAAAATAGTCGGACATCAATCTCCACGTGGCTTCGGCCACGAGGATTTTCATTCGGCGTCTTCGGTTCCCTCCGACTCGTCGATCCCTGGGCCCCGGCGAGACGTGACGCCGGGGCCTTTTTCATTCTATCGGCGGAAACTGGCACAGCGTGGCATCGGGGCTATACTGTCCAAGCAAAGACAAGAGGTTGGACTATGGCGCATCATCCCGGCAAGGATGCCGAGACCCCGATTCAGATCCCGATGGGCGGGATCTGGCACATGCTAAAGCGCGTCTATACCGACGTGATCGACGACAATGTTCTCGTGATCGCGGCGGGCGTCGCGTTCTTCGGTCTGCTCGCGATCTTTCCTGCGGTCACGGCGCTGATCCTTATCGCCGGGTATGCCCTCAACCCGGAAGATGTCGCAGCAGAGCTCGATGAGCTCGCCGCGCTCCTGCCCGAAAACGCGGCGACGATCATTCAGGACCAGGTCGTGCAGGTTACGGGCGGCTCGGATGGCACGACGGGGCTTTTGTCGATCCTGTCGCTTCTTCTCGCGATCTATGGCGCCACGCGCGGTGTGAAGACCCTGATGGCCGGGATCAACGTCGCCTACGGAGAGAAGGAACGGCGCGGTTTCGTGCGTCTCAACCTCACCGCCTACGTTCTGACCGCCGTTCTGATCTTCGGCGTGCTCGTCTCGCTCGCGATGATGATCGGCACGCCTGCGGCGCTGGCGTTCGTCGGCGTCTCGCAGAACGTCGAATTTCTCGTCCTGGCCGCGCAGTTCATCCTCCTCGCCATCATGTCGGTTGGCGGGCTGTCGTTTCTCTACCGGTATGCGCCCTCTCGGCGCGCGGCGAAATGGCGGTGGATCCTTCCCGGCTCGGTGCTGGCAACGCTGCTCTGGATGCTGGGAACGATGGGCTTCTCGGTCTACGCGCAGAACTTCGCAACCTACAACGAAACCTATGGGGCGTTGGGCGGCGTCATCATCCTGCTGACATGGATGTGGCTTTCGGCCTTCATCATCCTTCTCGGCGCGGAGGTGAACGCCGAGCTTGAATTCCAGACCCGCCGAGATTCCACGGCTGGCAAGGATCGACCCGAAGGGCAACGCGGTGCCGCCAAGGCCGACCGCTACCCCGAGCGCTACAGCGCCACGGTCGACCTCGGAGAATAGCGCCGTGGCGCGTCTGCGGAGCGCTCGGATCAAAGATCTGGACAGGCTCGAGGAGGTCGTGCGCGCGGCCTTCGCGCCCTACACGGAGATCATCGGCAAGCGACCCGCGCCTATGGATGCGGAATATGCTACCGCGATCCGTGCGGGACGCGTCATCCTCGCCGAGAAGGCAGAGATCACCGGCGTTGCCGTCCTCGAAATACGGGGCCGCGAGATCTGGCTCGACACGCTGGCGGTCCTGCCCGGCGTGCAAGGCAGCGGCACCGGCACCCGGCTTGTCGCCGCCGCCGAGGATTGGGCGAGGCAGAACGGCGCGCGGGAGCTCAAGCTCTACACCAACGCCGCGATGACACGGAACCTCACGTATTACCCGCGCCTCGGCTTCGAAGAGACGCACCGCGCGAAGATGGACGGGTTCGACCGGGTGTTCTTCACCAAGAAGCTCTGAGCGCACAAAGAAAAACGGCGCCTCGATGAGACGCCGTTTCCCGAAATTCTGGCAAGGATCGCGCCGTCAGGCAGCTTCCTTGATGAACTTGACCGCATCGCCGAAGGTCTGGATCGTTTCGGCGGCGTCGTCCGGAATCTCGATGCCGAATTCTTCTTCGAAGGCCATGACCAGCTCGACCGTGTCGAGGCTGTCTGCGCCCAGATCGTCGATGAACGAGGCGTTCTCGGTCACTTTCTCTTCCTCGACGCCAAGATGCTCGACCACAATCTTGCGCACGCGATCTTCGATGTCGCTCATTGTCACTTCCTCATCGTTTTCCGGGCGACTTGGCCCAATAAGCTCGCGCGGTGTTCCGCGCGATGATTGCCCCTTGTCACGGGCGGTTCTGCGGGTCGTTCGGCCCTAGAGCCTGCCCCGGTTCCAAACTGCGTGCGCCTATAGCACAGCATACCGGCATGGCAAACGCTTTCGGCCCGGCGCGTCAAGCCTTGGCTAGAGCATGGCCATGCCGCCATTCACGTGCAGCGTCGTGCCGGTCACGTATCCAGCCTCGGGGCTCGCCAGGTACAGGACAGCCGCGGCGATCTCCTCGGGCGTGCCCATGCGGCCCATCGGGATCTGGCCCATGATCTGCGCCTTCTGATCGTCGTTCAGCTTGCCCGTCATCGCCGTCTCGATGAAGCCCGGCGCGATGGCGTTGACGGTGATCCCGCGGGTTGCGACCTCGTAGGCGAGGCTTTTGGACATGCCGACCATACCCGCTTTCGCGGCGGCATAGTTCGCCTGCCCCGGATTGCCGGTCGCGCCGACGATCGAGGAGATGTTCACGATCCGGCCCCAACGCGCCTTCATCATGCCCCGCATCACGCCTTTGCAAAGGCGGAACGTGGCGGTCAGGTTCACGTCGAGCACGTTTTGCCATTCCTCGTCCGACATCCGCATGAAGATGTTGTCGCGGGTGATGCCGGCATTGTTCACGAGGATATCGACCCCGCCCATCGCTTCGGCGGCCTGCTTCGGCAGCGCTGTCACGGCCTCGGCATCCGAAAGGTTGCAGGGCAGCACATGCGCGCGCTCGCCCAATTCCTCGGCGAGGCGCTGAAGCGGCTCTTCGCGGGTGCCGGACAGACCCACACTCGCACCCGCATTGTAGAGCGCGCGCGCGATCTCTCCGCCGATGCCGCCGGACGCGCCGGTGATGAGGGCGGTTTTTCCTGTCAGGTCGAACATGTCTCGCCTTTCCTTGATGATGTCTCGTCTCAGCCGAGCGCGGCGGCGACGTCGCCGGGCACGCCGATATTGCGGGTCTCGGCCTCCTTGGCAATGCGCCGAACCATACCGGAGAGCGCCTTGCCCGCGCCGATCTCCCAGAATTGGGTCACGCCCTTATCGGCCATGAAGGCGACGCTTTCGCGCCAGCGGACCGCGCCGGTGACCTGCTCCACGAGAAGCGCGCGGATCTCGTCAGGATCGCTGACGGCCTCGGCGCGCACATTGGCGACGAGCGGCACGGCGGGTGCCTGCATCGGCACTTCGGCGAGCGCGTCCCGCATGACCTGAGCCGCGGGCTGCATCAGCGCCGAATGGAACGGCGCGGAGACCGGCAGCATCAGCGCGCGTTTCGCGCCCTTTTCCTTGGCCAGGGCCGCCGCGCGCTCCACCGCGGCTTTCTCGCCCGAGATCACCACCTGCGCGGGATCGTTGTCATTTGCGGCCTGGCAGACCGCACCTTCTGCCGCCTCCGCCGCGAGCGCCTGCACCGCCTCGATGTCGAGCCCGAGGATGGCGGCCATTGCGCCCTGCCCGACCGGCACGGCGTCCTGCATGGCGCGGCCCCGGATCCGCAGGAGCCGCGCGCAATCGGCGATCCCGAGCGCCCCTGCCGCCGCGAGCGCGGAATATTCCCCAAGCGAGTGACCGGCGACGAAAGCGGCGTCTGTCACCGACGCGCCCTCTGCCTCGAGCACACGCATCGCCGCCAGCGACGTCGCCATCAGCGCGGGTTGGGCGTTCTCGGTCAGCGTGAGCGTCTCCGCATCGCCTTCCCAGATGAGGGCGGAAAGCTTCGCCCCGAGCGCGTCATCGACCTCGTCGAACACAGCGCGGGCGGCGGGATAGGCCTCCGCCAGCTCGCGACCCATGCCGATGGCCTGGCTGCCCTGCCCTGGAAAGATGAATGCTCGGCTCATGCGCTGCGGCCTCCCCTGATTGCCCACCGGCCGCTCCTCAGGGCCGGGATAAAGTGTCGCGGCGGTGTAGCTGGACGAGACAGCGGGCGCAACGTCGTGCGCATCTGATGTGCGTGGAGGCGCGATTGCTGTTCGCGAAACTTCCGCTAGCTCTGCGTTCGACAGGAACAGGATCCGAGACAATGCCCGCCACAAATACCGTCGCCCGCTATGGCTCCGTCGCCAAGTCGTTTCACTGGATCGTCGCCCTCGGCATGATCGCGAATATCGCGCTCGGTCTCTGGGGTGAGCGGTTGCCGCAATCGACCGAGGCCGAGATCGCGCTCAAGTCGACGATCTTCTCGATCCACAAGACGCTGGGGCTGACGGTGTTTGCGGTAGCGATTCTGCGGGTGATCTGGGCGCTGACGCAGCCGAAGCCCGCGCCCCTCCATCCCGAATGGCGGGCCGAGACCTTTGCCGCCGATGCCGCGCATTGGCTGCTCTATGGCTCGATCATCCTCATCCCGCTCACCGGCTGGGGCTATCACGCGGCGACGGAAGGCTTCGCGCCGATCTGGTGGCCGTTCGGACAGGATCTGCCCTTCATCCCGAACTCGCCAGAGGTCGCACGCATCTTCGGAACATTGCATTACCTCTTCAATATCGTGCTCTGGGTGACGCTGGCGCTGCACATCCTCGGCGCGCTCAAGCACCATTTCCTCGACCGCGACGCGACGCTCGCCCGCATGTTGCCCGGCAGGACCGAAGCGGCGGCTGAGGGGGAAGGTCACGGCCACGTCGCACCCGCCTTCGCGGCGCTCGCTGTCTGGGCCGTCGTTCTCGGCGGTGCAGGCGCGGCAGGCTGGTTCGCGCCCGAGGCCGAAGCGGGCGGCACCGAGCTTGAGGAGGTCGCATCGGACTGGACCGTGGAAGACGGCACGCTTGCGATCGTCGTCGTGCAGAACGGCTCCGAGGTCGAAGGGCAGTTCGCCGACTGGACCGCCGACATCACCTTCGAGCAGCAGGATGAGCCGGGCATTTGGGGCGATGTGCGCGTCGAGATTGCCGTCGGCTCCCTGACGCTCGGATCGGTCACGAGCCAGGCGAAAGGATCGGACTTCCTTGCTGCCGAAGAGCATCCGCGCGCGGTCTTCGAGGCCGATCTCGTCAAGGTCTCCGACGAATACGAGGCGCAAGGCACTCTGACGATCAAGGACCAGACGGTACCGGTGACTATGCCCTTTTCCTTGCGGATCGAGGACGATGTCGCGGATATGAGCGGGCGTCTGACGCTCGACCGGCGGAATTACGGCGTGGGTGAGAACATGCAGGACGAAAGCCAGCTTGCCTTCGACGTCGAGGTCCGCGTTCAGCTGACCGCGCGGCGCAGCCAAGAGGCGGAATAGCCGCTCACGGGCCGGCAAACGCCCTGCTGGACACCGAGACGGAATTGCCGGACGGATCCTTGATGTTGGCGAAGATGTAGCCGTCTGCCTGATGGAGGGTGCCAAACGTGTACCCTGCCTCCTTCGCCGTCGCGCAGAAGGCCGCCACATCCGCCACATCGAAGACCAGCTTGACCAACGCCTGCCCCTCCTTCTGCCCTTTGGACAATGGATGGAGTAGCAGGGCGGCCCCGTCCTCTCCGGGTCTGAGCTCGACGATCCGATCGCCGTCGGAACGGTGCACGGAAAACCCGAACAGACGGGTATAGAAGTCGATCATCGCCTCTTCTTTACGCGTGTAGATCACGAGGCGACCGAGGGGCGGCATGCGGCATCCTTTGAATGACCTGCGTAGCGTAACATGCCAAGGTCGGGGGCGCGGCAACGAAAAAGGCCGGTCGAAACATCGACCGGCCTTCGTCGGAAACTCGGGATCAGCGCCTTATTCGGCGGCTGCTGCGTCCTCGCCGGCCTTGGACGCCTCGAGCGAGATGAAGACCTCGACCTCATCGGAGACGTAGGGCGCGAACATGCCGACGTTAAAGTCAGAGCGCAGCAGCGTCGTCGTCGCGTTGAAGCCGACCCACGGCTCGCCCTCCATCGGGTGTTCCATCTGCTGCGTCAGCGTGGTGTCGAGCACGACTTCCTTCGTCACGCCGTTCATCGACAGATCGCCGGTGATATTCGCGGTGTTCTCGCCGGTCACTTCGATTCCGGTCGAGGTGAATGTCACCATGTCGCCCTCTTCGGCGCCGAAGAAGTCGTCAGACATGAAATGCTCGAAACGGGCTTCCCAGCCGGTCAGCATCGACCGCACGGGGAAAGACACTTCCACGGAAGAGTTCGCCGGATCCTCTTCATCGAACATGATCGTGCCGTCGAAGCCCGAGAACATGCCGTAGGTGGTCGAAAAGCCGAGGTGGTTGTAGTTGAACACGACCTGGCTGTGGCTCGGATCGAAGGTCCATTCCTCCGGGGCCGCGAATGCTGCGAGGGGAAGCGCCGCGAGGGCGGTTGCGAATGTCAGGGTCTTCATAAGTTCGTCTCCATCTCTCTGCCGGACTGGCATAGTCACGCGGGGCAAGATGGAGGGATTGCAGCGGAGAAAAACCTTCGCGGCCTCACAGCGTCTGTTCAGAATTCAACAGGTCGTCTTTTGAGGCTACGCGCCGCGCCGATTGACCAGCAGCCGATCAATCCAAGGAAGGTCGTAAGACCCAGTTTGAACAGGGTGGTCTCGGGCAGATCCGCGCCCGCCCCGCCGATCCAGAGGAAAAAGATCGCACCGAAGGCACCGAAGCCCAGGCATTTCAGCGGCCAGCGCAGCAAGATGAGCGCGCCGTCCGGGAGCGATGAGGAAGAGTTCGGAAGTTCGGTGGCAAGGCTCATGGTCGGGCATCCGTGACTGTTCACGAATATAGGTTAATCCTGGAAGTTGGGCGTGATTTTGTCGCAAATTCGGAATTGCGAAGATACAAGCTCCACCAGTCTGCGGGCCTTGCGTCACAGAGCGATCCGTGTATACGGGCGCTTCCTTCCGCTGGATCGTGAAACCGGCGCAGCCTCTCGTGGATGGGGGCGGAAGGATTGAGCCCCGTCCTATGAAATGCGCCCGAAAAAAGAACGGAGATCGCATGCCGCTTTACGAGCATGTTTTCATCGCGCGTCAGGATCTGTCCAACGCGCAGGCCGAAGGCCTCATCGAACACTTCTCGACCGTCCTCGGCGACAATGGCGGCAGCCTTGTCGAAAGCGAGTACTGGGGTGTGAAGACGATGGCCTACAAGATCAACAAGAACCGCAAGGGCCACTACGCCTTCCTAAAGACGGACGCGCCCGCGACCGCCGTGCAGGAAATGGAACGCCTGATGCGCCTGCATGACGACGTCATGCGCGTGATGACCATCAAGGTCGACGCGCACGAGGACGGCCCGTCCATCCAGATGCAGAAAAAAGACGAACGCGACGACCGCCGTCGCGAGCGCCGCAACTGATCGCCTGAGAAGAGGAGCATAAACCATGGCAGCAAAACCGTTTTTCCGCCGCCGCAAGGTCTGCCCGTTCTCCGGTGAGAACGCGCCCAAGATCGATTACAAGGACACCAAGCTGCTGCAGCGCTACGTGTCCGAGCGTGGCAAGATCGTGCCGTCGCGGATCACCGCCGTCAGCGCGAAGAAGCAGCGTGAACTGGCCCGCGCCATCAAGCGCGCGCGCTTCCTCGCGCTTCTGCCCTACGCCGTGAAGTAAGGAGAGCACCCCATGCAAGTCATTCTGCTGGAACGCGTGGCCAAGCTGGGCCAGATGGGCGACGTCGTCGACGTCAAGCCGGGCTTCGCGCGCAACTACCTCCTGCTTCAGGGCAAGGCCCTGACCGCAAGCCAGGAGAACATCGCCCGCTTCGAATCCGAGAAGCAGCATCTCGAAGCCAAGAACCTCGAGACCAAGAAAGAGGCCGAAGCCGTTGCCGAGAAACTCGGCGGCGAGCAGTTCGTCGTGATTCGTCAGGCATCGGACGGCGGCAACCTCTACGGCTCCGTCACCACCCGTGACGCCGCAGAGGTCTGCAAGGACGCCGGCTTCGACGTCGACCGCAAGCAGGTCATCATCCGCGAGCCGATCAAGGAGCTTGGTCTGCACGAGGTCGAACTGCACCTGCACCCCGAGGTTATCACGACGATCACGCTGAACGTCGCACGCTCGCCTGAAGAGGCCGAGCTTCAGGCCTCCGGCAAGACCATCCAGGATGCCGCGGCCGAAGAAGAGGCCCAGGCCGAGTTCGAGATTTCCGAGCTTTTCGAAGACCTCGGCGCGGCCGAGCTCGACGAGCTGGAAACCCGGGACGAGCAAGCTTCCGACGAGCCTGCCGTTCAGGAAAAGGAAGAGCTCGACGAAAAACTCGAGGACGACGACAAGTAAGTTGCTTCGACCCTCGAAGATCGAAGGCCGCGGGAGAGATCCCGCGGCCTTTTTACGCTAAGTCCCTTCAAAGCGAGATGCGGAACCGCTGGAAGCCGTCGATCATGTCGCTCGTCTCCTCGATGTCGACGCCTTTCACATCCGCGACGTATTGCGCGGCGTTCGGGCCCGTGTCGAAAAGAACGGTCGTGTTTTCCATCGGCGCGAAAGTCCAGTTGGCGTCGGCCGCAGGCGAAATCGTGCCCTGGTCGACGATGTAGCGCACGATCACGTCGCGGTTGGTGTCGGGCGCCTCGAAGACGGTTGTCTCGGGGGTTGCGCCAGGGAAGTTGCCGCCCCCGCCCGCGCGGTAATTGTTTGTCGCGACGATGAATTCTTGCGCGGGGTCGATCGGCGCGCCCTCGAACTCGAGATCCACGATCCGGTTTGCATCCGCGTTTACCACGTTCCCGTCATTGTCGAATCTGGGAGGCTGCGAAAGGTCGATCCGATAGGTCACCCCGTCGATCACGTCGAAGTTGTAGGACGGGAAGTCGGGGTTCAGCAGAGTCGCATCGGTCGCCCCCGGCTCGATCTGGTTGAACATGCCCGCGGAGCGTTCGAGCCAGTCCTTCACCTGCGCCCCGGTCACCCTCACCGCGCGAACCGTGTTGGGATAGAGATAGAGATCCGCGACATTCTTGATCGCGATATCGCCTGCAGGCACGTCGGTGTAATAGTCCGGCCCGCCGCGACCGCCCGCTTTGAACGGGGCGGCTGCGGACAGGATCGGCAGGCCCTCATGCGCCGTCCCGGCCAACATCTGCTCGATATACCAGCGCTGCGCGTTGGAAACGATCTGCACCGAGGGATCGTCGGCCACGAGCGCGAAATAGGAATAGAGCGGCGCTTCGGTCTGGCCGACCGCGCGTCGCACGTAGGCAAGCGTCGCCTCGTGTTCTTCGGCCACGCTTTCGAGAACCGCATCGACGCTCTCGACCGTTGGCGTCACCGAGCGGTCCTCGCCGCGCTCGTAGATCGGACGGGTCGTGCTTTCGGTGGAGACGACGCGCCAGTTCGACCCGTCACGCTCGAGCATGAGGTCGATCACGCCGAGATGGCTGCCCCAGAAGCCACCCATGACCGCCGGTTTTCCTTCGATCGTGCCCGCGGAGATGTCGGTGCCCGCGAACCCTTCGTAATCGGGCGATGGGAAGACGAGGTGCGAATGCCCGGTCATCAGCCCGTCGACGCCGCCGACGCGCGCCAGTGGCACCGAGGCATTCTCCATGCCCTCGTCATGCTCCTGTGCGCCGATCCCGGAATGGCTGAGCGCGATGACGATATCGGCCCCCTCCTCGCGCATCTGCGGCACGTAGGCCTCCGCCGCCTCGACGATGTCGCGCGTCTGGACGTTGCCCTCGAGGTGCTGGCGGTCCCAGTTCATGATCTGCGGCGGCACGAAGCCGATAATACCGACGCGGATCGGGTGCGTTTCCCCGGCGCCGTCCGTTACCTCGCGGTCGAGGATCACGTAGGGCTGCACGAGCGTCGTGTCGGCAGTGGGACTTCCGCCCATCTCCTTGACCACATTCGCCGAAACCACGGGGAAATCCGCCCCGGCAAGCGACTTCATCAGGAAGTCGAGCCCGTAGTTGAATTCGTGATTGCCGAGCGTCGAGGCATCGAAATTGAGCGTGTTCATCGCGGTGATGACCGGATGGGCATCGCCCTCCTTCATGCCGCGCTCATAGGCGATGTAATCCCCCATCGGATTGCCCTGCAGGAAATCGCCGTTATCGAGAAGAAGGCTGTTGGTCGCCTCGGCCCGGATCGCCTGCACGTGCGCGGCCGTGCGGGCAAGGCCCACAGTATCGACCTCCCGATCACCGTAATAATCGTAGGGGTAGACATGAACGTGCAGGTCTGTCGTCTCCATCAGCCGCAGATGCACCTGTCCGGCCTGAGCGCGCGCGGAATAGGGATGCAGGAGGGTCAGCGCGGCGGCGGACGTGCCGGTCGCAAGGAAAGCGCGGCGGCTGAGGGCAAGGCGCGAAAGCATGGAAGGACTCCCTGTCTGTTCTGTGTCTTTCAAGAAGCATGACAAACAGAGAGCGATGACGACAGGGTGACGATGCGCCGCCATCATCACGATTGGCCAAGATCCGCCAATCTGCACGAAAAATGCCGCGCACCCAGGGGCACGCGGCATCTGAATTCAGATCGAAGGTGGGATTACTCCTCGTCGAGCTTCTCGACTTCCTTCTGGAGCTCCTCCTTGGAGATCTCCTTCTCGGTCACGTCGGCCTGCTCGGCGATGTGATCGATGACCTTGTCCTCGAAGATCGGCGCGCGCATCTGCTGCTGCATCTGCTGGTTCTGACGCACGAAGTCGAAGAAGGCGCGCTCCTGACCGGGATATTGCCGCGCCTGGTTCATGATCGCCTGCGTCATCTCCGCATCGGTCACGGTCACTTCGGCCTTCTGGCCGATCTCGGCAAGTAGGAGCCCAAGGCGCACGCGGCGCTCTGCGAGCTTCATCTGCTCGTCGGTCGGCTCGATCTCTTCGTGGTCGTGGCCCTGAACCTCGGGATTCTCTTCGTGCCAGATCTGGTGGGCGATCTGCTTGGCCTCGGCGTCGACCAGGCTCGGCGGCAGGTCGAACTTGACCTTCTCGTCGAGCGCGTCGAGCACTTGGCGCTTCATGACCTGACGCGCCGCCCCCTGATACTCGGCCTCGAGCCGCTCACGGATCTGGCCTTTCAGAGCCTCGAGATCCTCGGCACCGTATTTCTGCGCCAGCTCGTCGTTGATCTCGGCGGGCACGGGCTTCTTGACGGCCTTGACGGTCACGTCGAAGACGGCGGCCTTACCGGCGAGGTTCTCTGCGCCGTATTCCTCGGGGAAGGAGACCTCGACGGCCTTCTCTTCACCTTCCTTCACGCCGACGAGCTGCTCTTCGAAGCCGGGGATGAAGGAGTTCGAGCCGAGCACCAGCGGGTAATCCTCCGCAGAACCACCGTCGAAGGCTTCGCCGTCGACCTTGCCGACGAAGTCGATCACGACCTGATCGCCGTCTTTGGCCTTGGTGCCCTTCTTGCGGTCCTCGAAGTTCTGCGCGTTCTCGGCGAGGTTGCTCAGCGCCTCGTCCACATCCGCGTCAGAGGCCTTCGCCACCAGCTTCTCGATCTTGATGTCCGACAGGTCCGCCTCGGGGATGTCGGGCAGCTTCTCGTATTTCATCTCGACCTGGACGTCGTCGCCCTCTTTCCAGTCCTCGTTGGTCATCTTGACCTCGGGCTGCATCGCGGGACGGTCGCCGGTCTCCTCGAAATGCTGGTTCATCGCGCCGTCGATGGCTTCCTGCATCGACTCGCCCAGGATCCGCTGGCCGAACTGCTTCTTCAGCAGCGCCATCGGGACCTTGCCCTTGCGGAAGCCCTTCATCTCGATCTCGGGCTGCGCCTCGGAGAGCTTCTCATTGACCTTAGCGTCGAGCTCGTCAGCCGTCACGGTAATCGCGTATTCGCGCTTCAGGCCTTCGTTCAGGGTCTCGGTGACCTGCATTTCGGTGTCCTTTTCCTCATCCTCTGGTGCGGGTGGAGGGACTTGAACCCCCACGCCTTGCGGCGCCAGAACCTAAATCTGGTGCGTCTACCAATTTCGCCACACCCGCAATACGAACATCGGGGCCGAGCAAGCGCAGGCCCCTGGTCGCGCGATCCTCTAGCAAAGGCGCAAAACGGATGCGAGAGGAAAAATCCGTCCAGAAAATGCGCGACATTAACGTCTTCTTGCCGTAATCTTCCGAACAATAAGAGGCAGTGAACAGCAGGATAGCGCCTATGGAACCGAAAACGGTCCGGCGCGCAGACGGGGGCTTTGCCCCTCCGCGCCCCAATTCCATCCATAATCTGGGCCACAATGCGCTCGTGGCCGGCACCAGCGTGCTGACGCTCGACGGCGATTTGCCGGTGGAGATGCTCTCTCCCGGCGACCGGATCATCACGCGGGATCGCGGTTTGGTCGTTCTCGACGATCTGCGTATTTTTCGCGGCGAGGCGCGCCTCGTGTCGGTCCGCGCCGGCACGCTGGGGCATTTACGCCCCGACACGGACATTCTTCTCCCGGCAACGCAAGAAGTGCTGATCCGCGACTGGCGGGCCGCAGCGCTCTACGGGCGTCCTCAGGCAATGGTCGCGGCGGAACGGCTCGTCGACGGGGAATTCGTCCGCGATCTGGGCGCGCGCGAGGTGACGCTCGCCGCGCTGATCTTCGAAGAGCCGCACGTGATCTATGCGGACGGGCTGGAACTCGCCTCGGCTGTGCGCGACCCGGCGCGGGTCGGCTAGAGGCCGATCTCACGAAAAAGCTTCGGCAATTCTTCGGGCAGGTCCTCGGCGATAAGTCCGGGGCCGAAACTGCGCGCGGCTTCCACATGCAGCCAAGCCGCCGCTTCCGCCGCGAGATGCGGCGCGATGCGACCCGACGCCAAGAGCCCGCCGATCATCCCGGCCAGCACGTCGCCCGCCCCCGCTGTCCCCAGCCAGGGCGCGGCGCGCTCATAAAGCGCGGCGTTGAGCGACACGGCACCTCCCGGGCTCGCGATCACCGTATCCGGCCCCTTAAGGAGTATCGTCGCGCCCGCCCGTTCTGCCGCGAGCGCAGCCGCCTCGACCTTCGAGACGTCCCGTTTGCCGTGCGCGAGATCGGGAAAGAGCCGCGCGAATTCGCCTTCGTGCGGGGTCAGCACAGCCCGATCATGCAGCGTCGCCGAAAGCGCGTCGGGATCGTCTTGGAACGACGACAGGGCGTCTGCGTCGAGGACGATGCGCCGGTTTGCGCCAAGCGCGGCGCGCACGAGCTGCCGCGTCTCTTCGCCCAAGCCAAGGCCCGGACCGAGGACAATCGCGGAGAGGCGCCCGTCTTCGAGCATGTCGGCGAGGCCCTCCGCCCCGCGCAGCGGCTTCAGCATGATCGCGTCGAGCCGCGCCGCGTTCTCCTGCAAAGCTGCGGGCGGCACACCGAGCGTCACGAGGCCCGCGCCGATCCGGAGGGCCGCCCGCGCCGCCATGCGCGCCGCCCCACCCTTGCCCGGCCCGCCGCCGAGAACGAGCGTGTGGCCGCGATCGTATTTATGGTGACCAGGGGCGACGGGCAAAATGTCTTTAAGCCAGCGCCGCGCTTCGACACGCCCTGGGTCCAGGAGCCGCAAATACCCCGGTCTCGGCATCGCGGTCAGCGAGGCGGGATGCGCCTCAAGACCGATATCCACCACCTTGAGCGCCGCGCTTGGCGGCGTCTTGAGGAAATGCCCGCGCTTCGCGGCATGATAGGTGACGGTCAAGTCGGCCGAGAGCGCATCCGCACCCTCCGGCACGAGCATCTGCCCATTATCGCAATCGAGGCCCGAGACGCAGTCGAGCGCGAGGCATCGCACCTGTCCGGTCACACCTGCCCGCGCTCGGACCGCATGCCATGCCGTCACGGCCTCCTGCGGGATTGAACGAGAAAGCCCCGTTCCAAAGAGAGCATCCACCAGCAGATCCGGTCGGTCGCACCGCCCTGCCTGCCGAAGATCCTGAACGGGTCCGGCCTCTTCCCAAAGCGCCCGCATTCGCCGCGCGTCGGGCGACGCCTTGGCAGGATCGCCCAACCCGAAGACCTCGACCCGCCAGCCCGCATCCAAAAGACGCCGCGCGACGACGTAGCCGTCCCCGCCATTATTGCCCGGCCCGCAAAGAACGACCGCGTGGTGCGGCCCCTCGGCAAGATCGGGCCAATGCGACAAGGCTGCGTCGACCGATCCGCGCCCTGCACGCTCCATCAATTGCAGTCCGCTGACCTTTCCGGCGGACATCGCGGCCTCCTCGGCGGCACGCATCTGGGCGGCGGTCAGAAGCTCCATCGCCAGCCCCGATTCAGTTTCGCTGATTTCTGTGGCGTGATGCACAATAATTAATCACTCCTCACTGCAGCCTTTCCGGCTTGCCGCTTTTCTCGGCACTTGCAATTGTCCCTCTTCGGGGGACGTGGTCTGCAGCGTTCCAAACGACATGTGAGGAGGCAAGGCATGAAAAAGATCGAAGCGATCATTAAGCCTTTCAAGCTCGACGAGGTGAAGGAAGCGCTCCAGGAAGCTGGCGTGCAGGGCCTTTCGGTTGTCGAGGTGAAGGGTTTCGGACGCCAGAAGGGCCATACGGAACTCTATCGCGGCGCTGAATATGTCGTCGACTTCCTGCCGAAGGTAAAAATCGAAGTTGTGCTCGACGACGACCAGGTCGACGGCGCGATCGAGGCGATCGTCGCAGCGGCCAAGACCGACAAGATCGGCGACGGCAAGATCTTCGTCAGCCCCGTCGAGCAGGCCATCCGTATCCGGACCGGAGAGACCGGCGCTGACGCGCTGTAATCCGTAACAGTCAAGACCAGACCCAGATCAGAAAGGGACATTCGGGAATGAGCAAAGACAGCGTTCTCAAGACGATGAAGGATGAGGATGTCGAGTACGTCGATATCCGCTTCACCGATCCGCGCGGCAAGCTGCAGCACGTCACAATCATGGCCGACCAGGTCGATGAGGACTTCCTCGAGGAAGGCTTCATGTTCGACGGCTCGTCCATCGCCGGCTGGAAGTCGATCGAAGCGTCCGACATGAAACTGATGCCCGATACCGCATCGGCCTATATCGATCCGTTCTACGCCGAAAAGACCCTGTGCATGCACTGCACCGTGGTCGAGCCCGACACCGGCGAACCTTACGACCGCGATCCGCGCGGCACCGCCGAGAAGGCCGAAGCCTACCTGAAGTCTTCCGGCATCGGCGATGTCTCCTACTGGGGCCCCGAGGCTGAATTCTTCATCTTCGACAACGTCCGCTACTCCAACTCGATCAACAAGGTGTCCTACGAGGTCGACGCGCTCGACGCGTCCTGGAACACCGACAGCGAATACGAGATGGGCAACATGGGCCACCGCCCCGGCGTCAAGGGCGGCTACTTCCCCGTGAACCCGATCGACCATGGCCAGGACATCCGCTCCGAGATGCTCTCGACCATGAAGCGCATGGGCATGAAGGTCGACAAGCACCACCACGAAGTGGCGTCCTGTCAGCACGAGCTCGGCCTCATCTTCGGCACGCTCACCGAGCAGGCCGACCACCTGCAGAAATACAAGTACGTCATCCACAACGTGGCGGACGCGTATGGCAAGTCGGCGACCTTCATGCCGAAGCCGATCTATGGCGACAACGGCACGGGCATGCACTGCAACATGTCGATCTGGAAGGACGGCAAGCCGCTCTTCGCAGGCGACAAATATGCGGACCTGTCGCAGGAAGCGCTCTGGTTCATCGGCGGCATCCTGAAGCACGCCAAGACGCTGAACGCCTTCACCAACCCGTCCACGAACTCCTACAAGCGCCTGATCCCCGGCTTCGAAGCCCCGGTCCTGCGCGCCTATTCGGCCCGCAACCGTTCGGGCTGCGTGCGGATCCCGTGGACGGAAAGCCCCAAGGCCAAGCGCGTCGAGGCCCGCTTCCCCGATCCGTCGGCAAACCCCTACCTGTGCTTTGCCGCACTCCTGATGGCCGGTCTCGACGGCATCAAGAACAAGATCGATCCGGGCGAGGCGATGGACAAGAACCTCTACGATCTGCCGGCCGAGGAGCTCGAGGGCATCCCGACTGTCTGCGGCAGCCTCCGCGAGGCGCTCGACTGCCTGAAGGCCGATCACGAGTTCCTGCTCGCAGGCGACGTGTTCACCAAGGACCAGATCGAAGGCTATATCGACCTGAAGATGGAAGAGCTCGAACTTTACGAGCACACCCCGCACCCGGTCGAATTCCAGCTCTACTACAGCTGCTGATCCGGCACAGCCGAACGATTGCGAAAGGGGCGCCTTCACGGCGCCCCTTTTCTTTTGGATCGCGAGTCGCCCGCCGCCTCAGGATCACCGCAATCTGAAAGTAAGCATGGCCGTGAGAACACCCTGTCGGTCCGTATTTCAGACCGGATTGTGGCAGGATGATCGACTGTGACGCGATCTTGGCGCGTCTGCTGCAGGCTTGCCGCAAATCGCCGAACGTGCCTTGAAAAGACCCGATAAGAACCAGATTTGGACCGCGATTGGCCCGTGGCTTTTGAGGAAAGAAAAAAGCCCACCTCGGAGTTAAGCCATGCTGTCCCGGTCCAAAATCGTCTACGCTCCTTCCGCCGCGCCATCGCTCGAGACGCTCGAAACCGTTTTGTCGATATTCGCAGCACAACAGGGGCTTGCGATGACGGGGGTCGAGCGCGACTCCGGTGGACTGACCTGCCAGGCGGGGAATTACACACTCTCCGTGAAGGTTCTGCGGACCGCAAACGAGACGCTTGTGGCGCTGAGCGCCGAGCGGGGCACCAAGGCGGCCAGACCCGTCCAGAAGCGTCTTGCGGCACTGACCGCAATCCTGTTGCACAACACGCACGCCGACGCCGTCATCTGGCTCGATACGGAGCTGCGGCTGCCCTGCGATGCGTTTCTCGACGCCGTTGCGCCTGCAACCCCAGCCCCGTCAGAATTCGCACCTCGACGCGTGGCGGCGCGGCGCCTCGCGACGCGGCCCCGCCCAAGCGCTTGCAACGCGGTGGACGCACCCGGCGTCACGCGCCTCGACGCGCATGTGCACGCATACGAGGCACATCTGCGGGCGCATCTGCGCGCCGATCCCACGAAGGAGGAGATGGAAGAACTCCGCATCGCGCGCCGTGCCGGCTCCACCGGAATGCGCGTGTCGACCTGGGCCATGTCCCTCGCCGTTGCCACGGTATCACTGCCGGTCGCGGCGCCGCTTATCGTCAGTAATGTCGTCCGCGGAGAAGATTTCCGCACGGCCTCCCTTGCGATGGGTCTGGCCGGTTTCTTTGTCGCCCTCGATACGACCGGCACGATGACGGAGATCGTGACCAACCTGTAATGCCGTCAAAAGGTAACTTTGCCCCCCGCCCTTTTCCCGCTACCGTCGCGCTTATGACCAAATCATTTCGAGCACGGGGGTTCTGATGCCGCGACGACTTTCAACTTACATACTGGCCTTGTCGCTGGGCCTGACTGCAACGGCTGGTTCGGCTGCAAGCTGCATCACCAGCCAGGGCCAGTTCGGCGCGTACAAGCAGGGCCTCGGCCAACAAGCGTCGGCGCAGGGCGTTGGGCAACGCGGCATGCAGGCGCTGCAATCGGCGCAGCTCTCGGGCATCACATGGCGCTTCGAGTCCAATCCCAGCAGCCAGAGCGGCGTCTCTTACGGCGATCCAGCGGAATTTCTCGCCAAGCGCTCGGGAAGCTCCGCGCAGGCATTCATCAACAGCGTCCAGAACCGCGTTGCGCGCAATGCCAACCTTTTTGCCTCGATCGAGCGCAGCTACGGCGTGCCTGGCAGCGTTCTCGCGACGATCTGGGGTCTCGAGACGAGCTTCGGCGGCTATCTCGGCGGAACCTCGATCGTCGACGGCGCGGTGACCCTCGCCTCCTATTGCCGACGCCATCCCCGCTTCGAGGACGATGCCATCGCGGCGCTTCAACTCGTTGATCGCGGCGTCATCACCTCCGGCACGCAAGGCGGCCCGTCGGGCGAACTCGGCCATATGCAATTCCTGGCCGGAAACTGGATGCGCTACGGCGTCGATGCCAATGGCGACGGTCGCGCGGATCCCTACAACGCGACCGACGCGCTGGCCTCCGCGGCGAACATGCTGCGCCAGAATGGCTGGCAGCCAGGCCAGCCCTTTGGTCAGGGCACGCGCAATTTCAGCGTCCTCTCGGCCTGGAACGACAGCGGCAATTACCAGCGCGCCATCGCCTATGCTTCCGAGCGTGTGAACTAAACCGCAAGGCACGAGGGTGGGCGCTGGCGCGGCCACCCTGCTCCAAAAAAGCCCAAAACTGCACGGGTCTCGCCCTAGTTTGACCCAACTGGCTTCGTATCCTTCGGGACATTCAGAAACACGAAGCTGGTCCGAGAATGAGCCTCCCCGTTCGTCCCTACGCCGCCCTGGCCCTTGCCCGCACGAATTCGCTCGAGGTCGAGCGGTTCCTGCGCGTCGTGGCCCAGAGCCTCAGCCGGTTCGATGCCGATGGCGGCGCCAAGCCGCGCGCGTCGATCAAGCACGGCGCGGTGGCGGGCGAGACGATTATCGTGAAGGTGACGACCGACGTGACGCCCAAGGAAGGCACGCGGGTCGTCTTCCGGATCGCGCCGCGGCCGAACACCAAGAAGATGTCGCTCGATCGGAACATCGAGGTGCTGTCCGACATCGTCATGCGCGCGCTGCAGCGGGTCGATGCGCGTCACGTCGAATGGCTGGACGAGCGCACCAAGCTCTCGCCCGAGGAATTCCAGGTCTCCTGCTCCTACGTCTCGCCCAAACGTGCTCGCCGCGAGATGGTGGAAGCGCCGATCACCGAACGCTCGGTCGAGGCGATCGAAGAGAGCCTGGCCAAGATGTTCAACGACATCCCCCCTGTGGACGAGCCGGGCCACGGAAAAGAGCGGGCCGAGCGGGTCGCCAGGGCCCGCGCAGAGGCGCAGAAGACGCTCGCCGCCCGAGTGCCGAAGGCTTACGCCGACTGGCAGAACGACGACGAGGATACAGGCACGGCATCGCGCACGGAGACCGCCGGGCAAGAGCCGGACGCCGCGACCGAACCGCCGTCCCGGCAAGCTGGTTTGGGCCGCCTCGTCCGCGCGTTGATGCCGCGCCGGACCACTGCACATGTCATCGCCTTGGGGGGCGTCGCGCTGGTCTTCTGGAAGCACGGCCTGTTCGATCCGATCCTGAGGATCGTCGGCAGCTAGGCACCGCGCGGCACGTCGGCCTCGCTCAGAACGTAGGTGTGGATCGAGAAGATGACCGCACGTGTCTCGGGCAAGCGCCGCATGACCTGCCTCTCGGTCCGAAAGTAAGGCGCACCCTCGGCCTCCCATTTGGGACGACTGTCGGGCACGAATGGCTGGTGCAGCCGCGGATCATGGTGCCAGAGCGTGTTGAAACGCCAGATGGGCCGCTCGACCTGCAATCCGTCGAAGAGGCGCTGCACCCGGCGCGCAACGTCGCCGTCGTATTCAGGCACAGGCTCATGGATCGCGATGAGCGGACGGAGGAACTTGTCGGCCAGCCGCCAGCGCGCCGGGAAACAGAGGCTCGCAGCCGACAGCACATGCTCCTCTCCCGATTTCTCAAGGATACAGAGGTCTTCCTGCACAAGCCGGCAAAGCGTGCCCATCGGATCGTGCGCCTCCACTCGGACGGCCACGCCATCGGGGCGCGTCACCACGTCCTCGGCGACGTCGAACCCCTCCGGCAATTCAGCGAGGACCGTGTTCAGCAGCTCTTCGGCGGCAGGGCGCGCGGTCTCATCCATCGCGATGACCGTATCGCGCCATTCGGAGGCAAGCCGGTCGCGAAGGGCCATCTGCGCGCCGTAAGCCTCGTCCGCGATGAGCCAGGGCGCATCGCCGAGGGGCCTTGTGCCCGGCAGTCGGTGCCCTGCCCCGGGATCGTAGGGCAGCCTGCGCTGAAGGATCGGGCCATCCTCCTCAATGAAAAACGGCGCACGGGTCTCCCCGCGCGCCGCGCCGTCGTTCATCGGTGTCTCGCTCACCCGCGCGCGCGGCCGACCGCTTTCCACGCGAGCGGAAGGACCACGGCCGCCAGTGCCAGCTTCAGGCCATCGCCGAGGAGGAACGGCCAGAGACCCCATGCGAGGATCGGCTCGTTCCAGCCATAGAGCACGCCGAGCCAGAGCAGGCCGGGGACGTAGATGATGACGTTGCCGAGCAACATCGCTCCGGCCATCTTGGGCGCGGTGCGGTCCCACCCGGCGCGGGCTGCGGCGCCCAGGAGAAGCGTCGCCAGAACGTAGCCGACCAGATAGCCGCCGGTGCTGCCGGTCATGTAGGCAAGCCCGTTGAGTTCGGCCGTCGAGCTCTGGAACACGTCGAAACCGAGCGCGCCGATCAGCATGTAGCCCATGATGGTCGTCAGCCCGAGACGCGGGCCGTAGGCGGCAGCGATCGAGAGAACCGCGAACGTGCCCATGTTGATCGCGACCGGCGATCCTGGCACGGGCACCTTGACCTTGGCGAGGATGGCGAAGGCGAGGATGCCGACAACGACAAGTGCCGCCTGCTTGACGCGCAGCGCTGCGCCCTCGGTGGCTCCGAACGTCTCGACCAGCACATTGCGGCTCAGCGTCTCATTCATCGGGGATCTCCCTTGTCCAGCGTATCTTTGAAAACTTCATGCCGTCTGCGCCGCTTGCGTGCAAGGGCTTAGCGTCACTCGCTGCCTTTCGCTCGCACGAAGAGCGTGTCCATACGGTAATCCTTGCGCGGTCCCCGCACCTCCCAGACCGCGCCCCAAACGGGCCAATCGGCAAGGTCGTAGATCACTTGGTAACGATCGGGCGCGCAATCGTGCAGATCCGACGGCTGCGGCTCGGACAGGTCCATCAGGTGAAACGGACGGCCGTCGTCGAAGAAAATCTCAACCCCGCGCGGATGCGCGGTCCAGAGATAGCGCCGTGTGCCCGTGATCGGCTTCTGACCTGGCAAAGACAGCGTGATTTCCTCGTCATAGATCAGTCGCTCGCCGTCTCGCACGAGGTTGACGCTGCCCTGCCCTTGGGAAAGCTGTCCCAGCGTGCGGTCGAGGATCTTGCGGCGGAACCGCCAGCATCCCTCGAAATCGAAGAGGTGCCGAGGCGGCCCGGCCGAAGGCCGAGGCGACGGGTTGGCGCGCAAACGGGCTCCCTTCCCTTGTCGATGCTGCACCTGCAGTCTATGACCGCTCGCGAGCCCGTTACAAGTCAGGAAAGGCTGACCTCCCATGATCCCTCGCTATTCCCGCCCCGACATGGTCGCGATTTGGGCACCCGAGACGAAATTCCGCATCTGGTACGAGATCGAGGCCCATGCCTGCGATGCGCAGGCGGAGCTCGGTGTGATCCCCAAGGCCAATGCCGAGGCCGTCTGGAAGGCGGATGGCGTGGCGTTCGACGTCGCCCGGATCGACGAGATCGAAGCGGTCACCAAGCATGACGTCATCGCGTTCCTGACGCACCTGTCGGAGATCGTCGGCGCCGACGAGGCACGCTTCGTGCACCAGGGCATGACCTCCTCGGACGTGCTGGATACCACGTTCAACATTCAGCTGGTTCGAGCCGCAGACATCCTCATTGCGGATCTCGAGAAGCTGCTCACCGCGCTCAAGACACGCGCCTTCGAGCACAAGGACACCGTCCGCATCGGCCGCTCCCACGGCATCCATGCGGAGCCGACCACGATGGGCCTTACCTTCGCACGGTTCTACGCCGAGATGGACCGCAACCTTGCCCGCATGAAGACCGCTCGCGAAGAGGTCGCCACGGGCGCGATCTCGGGCGCGGTCGGCACGTTCGCCAATATCGATCCCGCGGTCGAGGTGCATGTCTGCGAGAAACTGGGCCTCAAGCCCGAGCCGATCTCGACGCAGGTCATCCCGCGCGACCGCCACGCCGCCTTCTTCGCGGCGATGGGCGTTGTGGCCAGCTCCATCGAGAACGTCGCGACCGAAATCCGCCACATGCAGCGCACCGAGGTGCTGGAGGCCGAAGAATTCTTCTCGAAGGGGCAGAAAGGCTCCTCGGCGATGCCGCACAAGCGCAACCCGGTCCTGACCGAGAACCTCACCGGCCTCGCGCGGCTGGTGCGGATGGCTGTGATCCCTGCGATGGAGAACGTTGCGCTCTGGCACGAGCGCGACATTTCGCATTCCTCGGTGGAGCGGAATATCGGCCCCGATACGACCGTCACGCTTGATTTCGCGCTGGCCCGTCTGACCTCGGTTGTTGAAAATTTGGTCGTCTACCCAGAAACGATGCTCAGGAACCTGCACAAGTTCAAAGGGCTCGTCATGTCCCAGCGGGTGCTTCTGGCCTTGACCCAAGCCGGCGTCAGCCGCGAGGATTCCTATCGCCTCGTGCAGCGCAATGCCATGAAGGTATGGGAAGAAGGCGCTGATTTCAAAGAGGAACTCCTCAAGGACGACGAGGTGCGGGCGGCGCTGAGCGAGGCCGAGATCGAAGAGAAATTCGACCTTGGCTATCATACCAAGCATGTCGACACGATCTTCACCCGCGTCTTCGGCGAGGCCTGACCCCGCGCGCCTGTGACTTTGACGCAAGGTAAAGCCGTGCTAGCCTTCCTTCATCCAAAAGGAGGTTTGACGATGATCAAGACTGCTCTTGCCGCCGCGTTTCTCACGGTTGCGTCGACGCTTTCCGCTTTCGCGTCCTGCGGCTATAGCGACGCCCGCATGACCTGCGCTGACGGGATGATCTACGACTCCGAGACGGGCAGCTGTCAGGTCGTGACAGGCTGATCCTGATCCAACGATAGACATATGGGGGCGGCCCGTCAGGGGCCGCCTTTTTCTATTCGGGTCCGGGTGTTGGTCAGCCTTCCTTAACCGAGCGCGCGATAGTGAGGGTGGCACCGATATCCGCAAAGGATCCGCCTGCCCCGATGTCCCAGATCGCGCCCTTCACGCCTCAATCTGCTTTCGACGCTCCCGATCCCGGTGCCGCGCGGATGCCGGCGCGGCTCAGCCAGAAGGCCAAGGCCGCGATCATCGTGCAGTTCATCCTAAACGAAGGGACGGACATTCCGCTCTCCTCGCTGCCCGAAACGCTGCAATCGGAACTCACGCTGCAACTCGGCGCGATGCGCTACATCGATCGAACCACGCTCGATTCGGTCATCGCCGAATTCGCGGACGAGCTGGACGCGGTCGGCATGTCCTTTCCGGGAAACATGAGCCGTGCGCTGACCGCTCTCGACGGCCGCATTTCGTCCCGGACCGCCGCGCGCTTACGCAAGGAAAGCGGCGTGCGCCGTACCGGTGATCCGTGGGAGATCATCAGCGCGGAAAAAGCCGAGACGCTCGTTGAACTCGTCGAAACCGAAAGCATCGAGGTGGCGGCAGTGATGCTCAGCCGGATCGAGGTCGCCCGCGCCGCGGAGGTGCTAGCGCTCATTCCGGGTGCCCGCGCCCGCCGAATCACACATGCGGTGTCCAAGACAGCGGGCGTGACGCCCGACACGGTGGATCGGATCGGCCTCAGCCTCGCCGCGCAACTCGACGCCCGCCCGCCGCGCGCCTTCGACCGCAAACCCGAGGAGCGGCTGGGCAGCATCCTGAACTTCTCGCGCGCCGAAACCCGCAACGAAGTGCTGACAAATCTCGAGGAGGCGGACCAGGACTTTGCCGAACAGGTACGCCGCAAGATCTTCACGTTCGAGAACATCGCTGAACGTCTCGCCCCGGAGGATGCCCCCAAGATTACCCGCGATGTCGAGAACGATGTGCTTGCGCGCGCTTTCGGCGGCGCGATGGGCGAGGCGGAGAACCGGACGGTGGATTTCGTGCTCGCGAACCTCTCGACGCGCATGGCCGCCACGCTGCGCGAGGAAGCGGCCGAGGTTGCCTCCACGCCCCGCAACGAGGTCGAGGCCGCCCAGAACGCCGTGGTCGCCGCCATCCGGGAAATGGAGGCGTCGGGCGAGATCCGGCTTCGCGCACCCGGTCCGGGCTGACCTTGCCGCGCCGCCCCCGCGCCCCTAAGACGGGCGCGAGAGGCAGACAGGCGGATGGATGACGCGCAAAGAAGAGCCAAACGCGACCGAGGCCGAAGCCGAGGAGCTTGCGGGAAGCCGGATCGACTGGGTGACCGATATCGTCCTGCGCGCGCTGATCCGCCTCGCATTGACGCTTCCGCTACGGATGCGTCTGTCGATCATGGGCGGACTTATCTCTCGCGTGGTCGCGCCTTTGGCCGGATACCGAGCCCGCGCCGAGGCCAATCTTGCCTATATATGGCCCGACATGACCGAGGATCGACGCCGCGCCATAGCCCGCGCGGTCTCGGACAATGCCGGGCGCACGATGATCGAGAATTACGACGTTCTCGGCCTTCGCGACAGGATGGCCGGCAGCCCGCTTCTGGGTGAGGGCGTCACGGAATTGGAGGCGGCCCGCCAAGAGGGCCGACCGGTCCTGTTCGTCACCGGCCACTTCGGCAATTTCGAAGCCCCGCGGGCCGCGCTTGTCGCGCGGGGCTACCAGATCGGCGGGCTCTATCGTCCGATGTCGAATCCGTTCTTCAACGCGCACTACGCACAAAACATGCATGCGCTATCGGGGCCGGTCTTCGAACAGGGCCGGCGTGGCACGATGGGCCTTGTGAAGCACATCCGCCAAGGCGGCATGGGCGTCCTGCTCTTCGATGTCTACGACAGCTCCGGCGCGAAGATCGATTTCCTGGGAAAGCCCGCGCCGACCCTGACATCGGCGGCGGAAATCGCGCTTCGGACCAATGCGCTGCTCATGCCGTTCTTCGGCATTCGCCGCAACGACGGCGTCAGCTTCGATTGCATCTTCGAGCCGTCTATTCCGCACGGCGATCCGGTTGAGATGACGCGCGAGATGACGCGCCGCCTCGAGGCGCGGATCGAGAAGGATCCGGCGCAATGGTTCTGGATCCATCGCCGCTGGAAGCCAAGACGTCAGGAGAAGAAGGCCCGAAAGCGCGCTCGCGAGGCGGCTCAGAAAGCCGAGTGAGCCGCGCCGCCACGGACGTCTATTTCAGGCGCGCCGCTGACAAGATCGGACCGTAATCGGGCTCTTGGGCGAGGACAACGATCGGCAGATCGCCCGACACCGGAACCTCGGTCGTCAGGGGTGAATCGCCGTCCCACCGTGCAACCACGTCCCAATCGGTCACGATGTGCGAATAGTCGAGATCACGCCCGGCATTCTCACCGCGCTCGACCGAAACCGTGTCGCCGGCGCGGTAGCGCACGACATGGATATCGACCGGCCCGACCGGCGCGTCCGAGGAGAGCGCGATGCTGAGTGCGTCGCCGTTCCGAGCGAGGCGGATCGAGACCGGCGTCTCGATCCCCGCCTCGCGCGCCACGATGGCGGTCACGTCCTTGGCGCGATTGCCGACCACGTCGTGCGTGCCGTCGATGATCATCTGCGGCGTGTAGATCGATCGGCGCC
This sequence comes from Roseivivax sp. THAF30, assembly GCF_009363575.1. Lineage (NCBI taxonomy): Bacteria > Pseudomonadati > Pseudomonadota > Alphaproteobacteria > Rhodobacterales > Roseobacteraceae > Roseivivax > Roseivivax sp. THAF30. Next base: position 2,200,078 of record NZ_CP045389.1, read on the forward strand.
CGGCGGCCTCGGCGTATCCCTTCTGGCGCGCGGTGAAGGCGGGATTGGCGAAGCTGTCCTTCCAGCCGATGTAATCCCAGTAATCGACATGCAGCGCGAGCGCGATGACGTTCTCATCCAGCGCCAGCTTGTTCAACAGCGCATCCGCCGGCGGACAGGAGGAACAGCCCTGCGAGGTATAGAGTTCTATCACCACGGGAGCATCCTCCGCGTGAGCCGCTCCGGCCCAGAGGCACGCTCCGGCAAGTGCAGACGCCCGAATGAGACCTGAAACAGCCATGGAACCCCGCTTGTCCAAACCTCGAAAGATGTAGCCGCCCGCCCCTGAAATGAACAATCAACGAATTGCGAGAGGCTGCGAGAGCGCGTCACCGATGTCACGGCGGAAATTTGTGCACCATTGTATACATAAAACCGTGTGACACTCTTGATCGGCTCGGCGTGTTGATGCAGATACCACCCAAGCCCTCTTCTTTCACGTCACGTCATGGAGGCTTTTCATGCCCATTACCGTCGGCCAAGACAGCAACAAGACCCGCCAGACCCTCAAGGTTGGCGACCGCACCATTGCCTATTATTCGATCGCTGCCGCCGAGAAGGCGGGCCTCGGCGACTTTTCCAAGCTGCCGAAGTCTCTCCGGGTCGTCCTGGAAAACATGCTGCGCTACGAGGATGGCGTCACCGTCGATACCGACGATATCAAGGCATTCTCGGCCTGGGCCGAAGCCGGCGGCAAGTCCAAGCGCGAGCTCGCCTACCGCCCGGCGCGCGTTCTGATGCAGGACTTTACCGGCGTTCCGGCGGTCGTGGACCTTGCGGCGATGCGCGACGGGATCAAGGCGCTCGGCGGCGATCCGCAGAAGATCAATCCGCTGAACCCGGTCGATCTCGTGATCGACCACTCGGTGATGATCGACGAGTTCGGCAATCCCCGCGCCTTCCAGATGAACGTCGACCGCGAATACGAGCGCAACATCGAGCGCTACGAGTTTCTCAAGTGGGGCCAAGGCGCCTTCGCGAACTTCCGCGTCGTGCCGCCGGGCACCGGCATCTGTCACCAGGTGAACCTCGAATACCTCGCGCAGACAATCTGGACCGATGCGGACCAGAACGGCGAGGACGTGGCTTATCCCGACACGCTTGTCGGCACCGACAGCCACACAACGATGGTAAACGGCGCGGCCGTCCTTGGCTGGGGCGTCGGCGGCATCGAGGCCGAGGCCGCGATGCTCGGGCAGCCGATCTCCATGCTGATCCCCGAAGTCGTGGGCTTCAAGCTCACCGGCGCGATGGTCGAAGGCACGACCGCGACCGACCTCGTGCTCAAGGTCTGCCAGATGCTCCGCGAGAAGGGCGTCGTCGGCAAATTCGTCGAATTCTACGGCGACGGGCTCGACAACGTGACGCTTGCCGACCGGGCGACCATCGGCAACATGTCCCCCGAATTCGGGGCGACCTGCGCCTTCTTCCCGATCGACGACGAGACCCTGCGCTACCTGCGCCAGACCGGCCGGGATGAGGATCGCATCGCGCTCGTCGAAGCCTATGCCAAGCAGCAGGGCATGTGGCGCGAGGCTGGCTCCGAGCCGATCTTCACCGATACGCTCGAACTCGACATGACCACCGTCAAGCCGGCGATCTCGGGCCCGAAGCGTCCGCAGGATCACGTCAATCTCGACGAGGCGGCAAAGACCTTCCACGACTACATCGCCGGTCAGCGGAACGGCAAGGATGCGAGCCCGCAGGAAGAAGTTCGCTGGGAAGGCGAAGGCGGCATGCCCGAACCGTCCGAGATTCCGGGCGATACAGGCAGCCACAAGCGCGGCTTCGTGAAGATGAAGGATATCGACGGCGAGGAGGTGGAATTCCAGCTCCATGACGGCTCTGTCGTCATTGCTTCGATCACGTCCTGCACCAACACGTCGAACCCCTACGTCATGATCGGCGCCGGTCTGGTCGCCAAGAAGGCGCGCGAACTCGGCCTCGACCGCAAGCCCTGGGTGAAGACCTCGCTGGCGCCGGGCAGCCAGGTCGTGTCCGCCTATCTCGAGGCATCGGGCCTGCAGGAGCATCTCGATGCAATCGGCTTCAACCTCGTCGGCTACGGCTGCACGACCTGCATCGGGAACTCCGGGCCGCTTGCACCGGAAATTTCCAAGTGCATCGCCGATAACGACCTGATCGCGACCAGCGTTCTGTCGGGCAACCGGAACTTCGAGGGCCGGATCAGCCCGGACGTGCGCGCCAACTACCTGGCCTCGCCGCCGCTCGTCGTCGCCTACGCGATCGCAGGCGACATGAATATCGACGTGGCGAACAGCCCGATCGGCCAGGACAAGGACGGCAACGACGTCTACCTCAAGGACATCTGGCCGAGCCAGGCGGAGATCGCCAAGCTCGTGGAAGAGACCGTCACGCGTGAGAGCTTCCAGGAGAAGTACGCGGACGTGTTCAAAGGCGACGAGAAGTGGCGCTCGGTCGAGACCACCGACGCGGAGACCTACGACTGGCCGTCCACGTCGACTTACGTGCAGAACCCGCCCTATTTCCAGGGCATGTCGAAAGAGCCGGGCGAGATCCACAATGTCGAAGGGGCGCGCGTTCTCGCGATCCTCGGCGACATGATCACCACCGACCACATCTCGCCTGCGGGCTCGTTCAAGGAAACGACCCCGGCTGGGCAATACCTCGTGGATCGTCAGGTCCCGCCGCGGGAGTTCAACTCCTACGGCTCGCGCCGCGGCAACCACGAAGTCATGATGCGCGGCACCTTCGCCAATATCCGCATCAAGAACGAGATGCTGGACGGCGTCGAGGGCGGCTACACGCTCGATCCCGACGGCAACCAGACCTCGATCTTCGACGCCGCGATGGCCTATCAGGATCAGGGCACGCCGCTCGTGATCTTCGGCGGTGAGCAATACGGTGCGGGCTCGTCGCGCGACTGGGCGGCCAAGGGCACGGCGCTTCTCGGTGTGAAAGCCGTGATCGCGGAAAGCTTCGAGCGGATTCACCGCTCCAACCTCGTCGGCTTCGGCGTGGTGCCTTTCGAGTTCACCGGCGGCGACACCCGCAGCTCGCTGGGCCTGACCGGCAAGGAAACGGTCTCGATCCACGGGCTCGAGGACGTGACGCCTGGCGCCGAGCTGCCCTGCAAGATCACGATGGAAGACGGCTCCGAGAAGGAGATCACCCTGAAGTGCCGGATCGATACAGCCATCGAGGTCGAGTATGTCCGTCACGGCGGCGTCCTGCACTATGTGCTGCGGAACCTCGCCAAGGCGGCCTAACGTCGTCCATCTGCCTGTAACCTGGAGAAAGCCCTGCATTTGCAGGGCTTTTTTCGTCGCTCAACCGCGACGCCGCCCGTGAGGTCGGGTCGCTGGCGGCTTTCCGCCCGTCGCGGTCTCGTGAGGCGCCAAATCCCCCCGCATGGGCTTACACCTTCCGCATCGTAACCCCGCATCAGAAGGGATCAGACGATGAAGGCAGGACGGACAGGCAGAACGGTCGTCACGATGATACAGGCCGCAGTGCTGGTGGCACTGACGGTCCTCGGGGCCTACGCGGCGAGCGACGGACACGCAGCGGCTTCGGACACGACATGCCTGCAGGACACGGAGGGGCGCTGCGCGCGCCCCTCCGACACCTGAAACCGCGACAGACCGGGACAAAGGACCGGACTATTCCTCGGCCAGCGCCGCCTCGAGTTCCGGCACGAACCGCTGCTCGTAATCCGATCCGACAAGAGGGCCAGTGAAGCGGAAGAGCACCTCGCCCTCTCCGCTGAGGATGAAGGTCTCGGGCGGCGCGGTGACGCCCCAGTCGATCGCGGTGCGCCCTTGAGGATCGTAGGCGACCGCCGCGAACGGATTCTCCTCGTCGGCGAGGTAGGTCAGTGCCGAATTGGCCTGATCCTTCATGTTGACGCCGATGATCGGCATCCCCTCGTCCTGCATCTCGAGGAGCATTGGATGCTCCACCCGGCAGGGCGGGCACCAGCTGGCCCAGAAGTTCACAAGCGTCACCTCGCCCGACCGCAGCATCTCCGGCGTGACGCCCGGCAGCTCGCCCAGCGTAGTCTCGGTGATGGCCGGCGCCTCTTGGCCGAGGCGCGTCGAGGGAAGAGAATCGGGATCGACCCGTTGCATGCCGACATAGGCGAGACCCGCGAACGCCGCGAAAATGACGGGCGGCAGGATCATCAAAGGCGAGATCCTAGCCACGGCGTCCCTCCACATCCGAAAGCTCGCGCCGCACCTTGCGGGCACGCATGACGCTGAACGCGACCAATGCCACGATCAAAACGAGGGAGACCGCGTAGGCCGACAGGACCGCATCTGCATATTTTCCAAGATCCGGCATCACGCCATCCGCTCCCGCGCCAGAAGCGCCCGCATCCGTCGCGCCCGGATCTCGGTCTGGGTCCGCAGGAAGACAAGGGCGATAAAAAGAAGGACAAACCCCGCGATGGAAACAAGCAGCGGGAAGTAGAACACATCCGCCACGTTCTTTTCCTTGTCGAGGGACAGCGACGCGCCCTGGTGCAGTCCCTGGTTCCAGAAGTTCACCGCGTAGCGCGACAGAAGCGCGAAGACCGATCCGACGAGACAGAGAATCGAGGTGAGATCCGCCGCCGTGTCGTCATTCTCGATCGCCGCCCAGAGCGCCATGTAGCCGAGGTAGAACAGGAACAGGATCAGGAAGGAGGTCAGGCGCGGATCCCACGCCCAGTAGGTGCCCCACATGGGCTGCCCCCAGATCGCGCCCGTGGCCAGGGCAATCACCGTCATCGTCGCGCCGACCGGGGCCGCGGCACGAGCGGCCAGCGCGGAGACGTGGTGCCGCCGCACGATCCAGATCAGCGACGCCACCAGCATCATCAGCCAGCCATTGATCGCCATCAGCGCCGAGGGCACGTGCAGATAGATGATTTTCACGGTGGAGCCCTGCCGGAAATCGTCAGGCGTGAAAAAGAATCCCCAGATCAGACCGACCGCAAGACAGACCGCCGAAAGCCATGCCAGCCACGGCAGGACGCGGTCCGTCGTGCGGATGAACTTGACCGGATTGGCATATTCCCAAAGCGACATGAGCGTTCCTTAAGGCCTCGGACAGGCAGGGACAATTCACATGTGCTCGCGGGCGCGCGCAAGCGCTATCGCAGATTCACCCGAAGGACGGCCGCCGAGGCGAAGGGCAAGAGCGCCAGCGTGCCGAAGGACAGCCCCGCCAGCATCAGGAGCGGCGTTTCCACCGCGAGTCCGTCGGCTCCGCGCCGCGCGACCTCGGCCCCGAAAATGAGCGTCGGCACGTAGAGCGGCAGCACCAGGAGCGACAAGAGAAGCCCGCCGCGCTTCAGGCCGACGGTCAAGGCTGCGCCGAACGTGCCGATCACCGACAAGGCGGGCGTGCCGATCAGAAGCGACAGGAACAGCCACAGATATCCCGGCGCGGGCAGGCTCAGGAGGAGCCCCAGCGCTGGCGCGGCCAGCACCAGCGGCAGACCGGTCGTCAGCCAATGGGCCAGCGCCTTGATCGTGACGATGCCTTCCATCGGAAGCGGCGCCGTCGCCAGAAGGTCGAGCGATCCGTCCTCCCAATCGAGTGCGAAGACCCGGTCCAGCGACAGAAGACAGGCCAGAAGCGCACCGATCCAGAGAATGCCCGGCGCGATCTCGGTCAGAAGCGTCGTCTCCGGCCCAACGCCGAACGGTATCAGCGTCACGACGATGAGGAAGAAGGCAAGGCCGAGACCGAACCCGCCTCCGGCCCTGACGGCCAGCGCCAGATCGCGTGCGATCAGCGCCCTCACAGGAACGCCTCGTCTGCGCCAAGCTCCTCGGGCCGCGCCTTGAACGGCGTCACGTCGAGGCTGCGCGCCTCCGGCAAACCCAGATCGATATGCGTCGCCATGAGAGCCGCGCCGCCGCCGGCAAGATGCGCCTTCACCGCCCCCGCGAACAACGCGACCGAGGCTGCATCGAGCGACACGGTCGGCTCGTCCAGCACCCAGACCGGCCGTCCAGTGACGAGAAGCCGGGCCAGGCCGAGCCGCCGCTTCTGACCCGCCGACAGGTTCCCGGCCAGCCGCGATTTGAGACCCAAGAGATCGAAGCCCTCGAGCGCGGCCTCGATCTTGACCGTCCCGAAGACCGACGCCCAGAAGCCGAGATTTTCCTCCACGCTGAGCGCGGTCTTGATCCCGTCCTGATGCCCGGCATAGGCGATGCGGTCGGTGCCCTCGATTGTCCCCGACAGCGGCGGCTGAAGCCCCGCGACCGAGCGCAGGAGCGTCGTCTTTCCCGAGCCGTTCGGCCCGCGCAGAATGAGTGCCTCACCCGCCTGCAGAGCAAAGCTCACGCCGCTCAGAACCGGCAGGCCCCCACGCGCAACGGAAAGATCGGACACTGTCAACATGGCCCAAGACCTAGCCTGCCCCGCGCGGGAACGGAACCGCTCTCGCGCGCGGCCCTCACTTTGGGTTGGCATAAATACCGGCGGGGGAGCGCGAGGGGGCAAAGGGCCCCCTCGCCCGCGCCACATCGCGCAAGGCTCAGACCGGAAGCACCGCCAGCGCCACGCGCCGGCCTTCGGAGAGAAGGACATTGTATGTCCGGCACGCGGACGGTGACGCCATCACCTCGACGCCCATACCGGCTTCCTCGAGGGCGTGTCGCAGGTCTTTCGGGATATGCGCCGTCTCGGGGCCCGTGCCGACGAAGAGAACGTCGATGTCGTCTGCCAGCGCCAGGAGTTGTGCGCGATCCTCGAAACCGCCCCAGGCCTCAGTGCCCTTGGGGCTGAGACAAAGTGCGCCTTCTATCGCCTCTCCGCCGATCCGGAAGAAGCCCGGCCCGTAGCCGTCCACCGGCTGGGCGTCCGTGAAGGTTACCTCGTTCAGGCGCATGGCACGTATCCCCCTCGTGTCACCGATCTACAATATGACCCGGCAGGGCGTTCCGGCAAGCCGGGGCCCCTGCGGCATCTCGCGTCTCAGGCATCCACATTGGCAAATTGCGTGCCCGCACCGCCGTCGGTGGGTTTCTCCCAGTCGCGTTTCACGCCGAGTCGGTGCAGGAGCGCGGTCGCGACGAAGATCGACGAATAGGTGCCGACCAGCACGCCCCAGATCATCGCGAAAACGAAGCCCCGGATCACGTCACCGCCCAGGATGAAGAGCGCGATCAGCGCAAGAAGCGTCGTGACCGAGGTCATCAAGGTCCGGCTCAGCGTCTCGTTGATCGAGATGTTGAGCACCTCCTTCAGCGGCCGCTTCTTGTACTTGACGAGATTCTCTCGCACGCGGTCAAAGACCACGACCGTGTCGTTCAGCGAATAGCCGACGATGGTGAGAAGCGCGGCGATGATCGCGAGGTCGAACTGGATCCGCAGCTCCGAGAAGATGCCGATGGTCAGCAGCACGTCATGGACGAGCGCCGCCACCGCGCCAAGGGCGAACTGCCATTCGAACCTCAGCCAGATATAGATCAGCACCGCCCCGATCGCGAGCAGCACCGCGATGATCGCGGTCTGGATGAGTTCTCCCGAGACCTTCGGCCCGACGCTCTCGACGGAGGTAAAGTTGATGTCGGGTGCCACGCTCTGGAGCGCGCTCTCGACCGCCTGGATCGTCTCGGGCGTCACCGATTCTGCATCACCCTGCGGCGCGATCCGCACCATCGCGACATTCTCGTCCGGCCCGAAGCTCGGATCGAACACTTCAGAGATAACGATATCGCCGAGCTCAAGCTCCTGCATCGCCGCGCGGTAAGCCGCAACGTCGATCGGCTCCGCGCTCTCGGTGCGGATCGTCGTGCCGCCGCGGAAGTCGATGCCGAAATTGAGGCCCTGCAGGGCGAAGGACACGAAGGCGATGACCATCATCAGCCCCGAGATCCCGAGCCACAGCTTGGAGCGCGAGAAGAAGTCGACGGAGGTCTCTTCGGGAACGAGTTTCAATCGCATCGGGCGGAACCTCTCAGACTGTGATGGTCTTCGGGCGCGTGCGCTCGAACCACATGGTGACGAAGAGCCGGGTCACGAAGATCGCCGTGAAAACCGAGGTGATGATGCCGAAACCGAGCGTCAGCGCGAAGCCCCGCACGGGCCCGGAGCCCATCGCGAAGAGGATGATCGCGGTGATGATCGTCGTGATATTGGCGTCGACGATGGCCGAGAGTGCCTTCTCATAGCCCCGTTCGATGGCGCGGGCCGGCCCACGCGCGGTCTTCAGCTCCTCGCGGATCCGCTCGAAGATCAGAACGTTCGCATCGACCGCCATACCGACTGTCAGCACGATCCCGGCAATACCCGGCAGGGTCAGCGTTGCCCCGATCACCGACAGGATGCCGAAAAGGAGCGCCACGTTGATGATAAGCGCGATATTCGCGAAGAGGCCGAAGAGCCCGTAGCAGGCGAACATGAAGACGAGGACCAGCGCGAAGGCCACCATCGTGGCGACCTGCCCGGCCTCGATCGAGTCCTGGCCGAGCTCGGGCCCGATGGTGCGCTCTTCCAGGAAGGTCAGCCCCGCCGGTAGAGCGCCCGCGCGCAACAGGACCGCAAGCTGCGTCGATTCCTCAACGGTGAACTGCCCTGTGATGATGCCCGAGCCCCCGGGGATGTGGCTCTGGATCACCGGCGCCGAGATCACCTCGTTGTCGAGAACGATGGCGAAGGGATTGCCGATATTCTCTGCGGTGTATTCGCCGAAGGCCCGCGCGCCTTGCGCGTTGAAGCGGAAATTGACCGCCGGGTTGCCGTTCTGGTCGAAGGCGGGCTGAGCATCCACAAGCTCTTCGCCGGTCACGACAGGCGCCCGTTCGAGCTCGTAGAAGACGCCCTCGTCGTCGAGCGCGGGTACGACCTCGTTGCCGATGCCGGGATCTGTGCTTTCGGCCACGCCGCGGCCGACGACCGGCTGGAAGGTCAGTTGCGCGGTTGTGCCGATGATGTCCTTAAGCTCCGCGGCGGAGCCGATGCCCGGCACCTGGATCAGGATGCGGTCTTCGCCCTGCCGCTGGATCGTGGGCTCGCGCGTGCCCACCTCGTCGATCCGTCGACGAATGATCTCGAGCGCCTGGCGCACGGTGCGATCATCCGTGGCGCGCTGCTCGGCCTCCGAGAGACGCACGACAAGCGTATCGCCCTCGCCCGAGACCTCGATGTCCGATGCACCTGCCGATGCGACCGAGGCCACCGGCTGTGCAAGCTCCCGCACCGCCGAGAGCGCTTGTCCCATGCCGTCCGGGTTGCCGAGCGTAACGCGCAATTCGCCCGGCGTGCCATCCTGCAGGCGGATCGTGCCGACGCTATCCCGCAGAGGCCGCAGCGTGTCGCGGACCTCGGGCCAGAGCGCCTCGAGCCGCGCGTCATACACGTCCTCGACCTGGACCTCGGCAAGAAGATGCGCGCCGCCTCTCAGGTCGAGCCCGAGATTGATGATCGTCGAAGGCAGCCAGCTCGGCCACGCCCCGAGCGCGGCGGTGCGCTCTTCGGTCTCGCCCTCCCGCTCGATGGCGGTGGCCGCGTCGTTGTGCCGCTCCACCCGATCATAGAAGAGGTTCGGCGCGGCGAAGACGATCCCGAAGGCCACGACGAGCCAGATGAGGACGCGCTTCCAGGTGTCGATCTGCAGCATGTAGAGGGCCTTTTCGGGGCTACGGACGCGATGCGTCCGGAGGTCAGCTGTTGGCGGGCTCGGTCTTGGAGAGAACCTGCGTGATCGTGTTCTGCACGACGCGAACCTTCACCCCGTCGGCGACCTCGACCTCGAGCTCGTTGCCTTCCTTGACCTTCACCACCTTACCGATGATGCCGCCCTGGGTGACGACCTGGTCGCCGCGGCGCAGGTTTTCGACCATCTTCTGATGCTCTTTCATCTTCTTCTGCTGGGGGCGGATCAGCAGGAAATACATGATCGCGAAGATGAGGATGAGAGGCACGAACTGCGCCAGCGCGTTTCCGTCCATGAGGGGCTCCTTTTCTCGGGGTCCGGCGCATGTATCGCCGTCGGGTCTGCAAAGTTGCGCGGAACCTATGGAAGGCCCGCAGGCGATGCAAGCGGACTTGGCGGGGGTTTGAACCTGCAAGTGGGATGCCGCGACTGGAGGCGCGCGCTCTGCCGACAAGGTTCCTGCACCCGTCAGACGGATCAGGCTCTAGACCGCGACGGCGTCTCCGCTAGCTTGCGCGGCATGCGCGCGATCCTTATTCTGGCCCTCACCCTCCTCGCGGCTCCGGCCCTCGCCATCGAACCAGCCGTCGGGCGACTTTTCGGCGGCGGATTCTCGGCGCTCAGGATCTGTTCGGGCACGCTGGTTGCCCCGGCGACCGTCCTGACGGCAGCGCATTGCGTGACCTTCTCGGACGGGCGGGTGCGCGGCACGCGGGGCCTCGGCTTCGTCGCGGGCTGGGAAGACGGGCGCCATGCGGGCGCGGCAAGCGTGGTGGAGATCGCCCTCCACCCCGATGCGGTCGATGCAGACGGCATCGTCGTGCATCGCGACATCGCCGTGCTGCGCCTCGACCGAGCCTTGCCGATGGAGCCTATCCCGGCGAGCCCGGCGGGCGTGTCCGGCAGCTTCACCCTCATCGGCTATGGCCGCGCCGACCCTGACCTTCAGCGCGCCCAGCAGAGCTGCGACGGCGAGCGGCGCGGGCGGCGCTGGTATCTCTCCTGCCCGGTAGAGCGCGGGATGTCGGGCGGGCCGGTCATCGCCGGTGAAAACGCGTCGCGCCGGATCGCCGGCGTGATCTCCGCGATCTCTGGCGAGGACGCGGTCGCCGCCGAGGTCGATACCTGGGTCCTTCAGGAACTCGCGCGCCCCTACACACCCTGAGCGCTTTGAGGCATAAGCATCGCGACTCGGGCGGCCGCCGCCCGCCCGCATAACCGCAAGGAGATCAGGGCGATGCACGACATTCGCTTCATTCGCGAGACCCCGGAGGCCTTCGATGCCGCCATGGCGCGGCGCGGGATCTCCGAGGCCTCGGCCCCGATCCTGAAGCTCGACGAGGAACGCCGGGCCGCGATCCACGCCGCGGAGACCGCGCAGGCCGAGCAGAAACGTGCCTCGAAGGAGGTCGGTCAGGCCAAGGCGCAAGGCAACGAAGTGGAGTTCGAGCGGCTTCGAGCCCTCGTTGGCGAGAAGAAGGACGAGGTCGCCGCCATGCAGGCCCGCGCCCGCGATCTTGATGCCGAGCTCACGAACCTCCTGATGGGATTGCCGAACCTCGTCCATGACGACGTGCCCGACGGCGAGGACGAAGAGGACAATGTCGAGATCAAGCGCTGGGGCGAGCCCCGCGCCTTCGATTTCCTCCCGCGCGAGCATTACGACCTGCCCGCCGTACAGGACGGCATGGATTTCGAGACGGCGGCCAAGCTCTCGGGGTCGCGCTTCGTCGTTCTGTCCGGCGCGGTCGCACGGCTGCACCGGGCGCTGGCGCAATTCATGATCGACACGCATGTGGATGAGAACGCCCTGTCCGAGACCTGGACGCCCGTTCTCGTGCGCGACGAGATGATGTTCGGCACCGGTCAATTGCCGAAATTCGGCGAGGACAGCTACCAGACCACGAACGGCTGGTGGCTCGTGCCCACCGCCGAGGTGACGCTTACCAATATCGTGAACGGCTTGACCGTGGATGAGGGCTACCTGCCTCGCCGCTACGTCGCGCATACCCAGTGTTTCCGCTCCGAGGCCGGCAGCGCCGGGCGCGATACGTCGGGCATGCTTCGCCAGCACCAGTTCGAGAAGGTGGAGATGGTCACGGTGAGCCATCCCGAGACGAGCGACGCGGAGCATCGCCGAATGACAGCTTGCGCGGAAGGCATACTCGAAAAGCTGGGCCTGCCCTACCGCACCGTGTCGCTCTGCACCGGGGATATCGGCTTCGGCGCGCGGCGTACCTTCGATATCGAGGTCTGGCTGCCGGGGCAGAACACCTATCGCGAGATCTCTTCGGTCTCGACCTGCGGCGCCTTCCAGGCCCGGCGCATGAACGCGCGGTTCAAGCCCGCCGGTGGCGGCAAGCCCGAGTTCCTTCACACGCTGAACGGATCGGGCCTTGCCGTCGGGCGCGCGCTGATCGCCGTTCTCGAGAACGGCCAAGAGGAAGACGGTTCGGTCACGCTGCCCGAGGTGCTGCATCGCTATCTCGGCGGCAAGACGCGGCTGACAGCCGAAGGCACTTTGGCATGAGCGCCGAGACACGCCAGACCCTCTGGGCAATGGCGGCCTTGATCGCCGCTCTCGCCTTCGCGGCCTCGCCGTTTCTCTCGAACGGATTCAACGGCTTCGAGCCGGGCCAGTTTCCCGTCCCGCAGGACGATCCGGCGGTACAGCCGGCGGGCTATGCCTTCTCGATCTGGGGTTTGATCTATCTCTGGCTCATCGCGGGCACTGCCTTCGGCCTTTGGCGCCGGCGCGATGAAGAAGATTGGGCACCCGCCCGCCCCTGGCTGACATTGAGTCTCTTGATCGGCGCGGCCTGGATTCCCGCTGCGAATGTCTCTGTTCCTTTGGCGACCGTGATGATCTGGGCGATGCTCGGCACCGCGCTGATGGCGCTCTTTCGTGTCGGCGACGAGGACCGCATCTGGCAGCTCTCGCCCGTGGCGATCTATGCGGGCTGGCTGACAGCGGCATCTTCGGTGTCCATCGGCCTGGTTCTTGGTGGCTATGGCCTGCTGCCAGAGACGCCCGCGGCCCTCGTCGCGCTCGTCATCGCGTTGGCCGTGGCGCTCACGGTTCAATACCGTCTCCACCGTGCGCCTGAATACGGGCTGACGGTGATCTGGGCGCTGGTCGCGGTGATCCTCTCGAACGCGCAGCCATTCAACATCGCCGTCGCGGGCCTCGCGGCCATCGGCATCGCCGCGATCCTCGCGCTGCGCGGCACGGATACGGAATAGGCTTGGCAGATCCGGTCTTCTTTCTCGGGCTCGGCGGGCAGAAATGCGGCTCGAGCTGGGTGCAGGCCTATCTCGACCGCGCGCCCGGCAGCGATTTCGGACGGCTCGGCGAATACCAGGTTTGGGAACATGCGCTCGGCGGCGTCTTCGCGCGCTACGCGGTGCCGCGTCCCCCCTTGGCGGAGCGTCTGCGCGCCCGCGCGAAAATAACGATCGGCGCCGACGAGCCTGCACAGCACCTCCGCTGGCGTCTGCAATCGGACCCCAACGCGTATTTTGATTACTTTCAAGGACTTCTGAACCAGCCCGGCATCGCGCGCACCGGTGATGTCACGCCGTCCTACGCTGCGTTGCCCGCCGACAGACTGGCGCAAATCCGCGACGAATTCGCCAGGCGCGGGATCGAGACGCGCGCCATTTTCGTCATGCGCGATCCGGTCGCGCGGCTTCATTCGCTGATGCGGATGGAAGTCGACAAGGGCCGGCTCGCGCCCGGCCGGGACGCTGAAGATGCGTTGCGCGCGTTCTACGTCAGCGACGAGGCAGAAGCGCGCAGCCGCTACGACCTGACCCTCGCCGCGATGGAGACCGCGTTTCCTCCCGAGGCGCGGTATGTCTGCCTCTTCGAAGAGCTCTTCACCGACGCGGGAATCGAATCCCTCTCGCGCTTTGCAGGCGTGCCCGTCGAGCCGGCAGCGGGAGCCCGGAAGGTCAATGCGCGCGCTGGCGGCGCGCCGGTCTCGGACGCTCTCTCGGCCGAGATTGCGGCGCATTACGAAGCCGTCTACCGCGCCGCTGCCGAAAGGCTACCGCAGATCCGCACGCTCTGGCCAAGCGCGAAATTCGTTCTCACCACACCATGAGCCCGGCGTCGCGAAGCTGCCACGGCCCTTCATAGCGCACCGAGCGCTCACTCAGAAAACTTCCGTCGCGCTCACGCATCACGTCAAGAAGCTCCGCGTAATGGTCGTATTTGCTGGCACTTTCCGTGTGAGCCCGCCATTCGCGCGCGCGGTCGATCTTGGCCGCGAACTCCGCGGTGAAGACGAAATGCGCGATCGTCAGCAGCTTGTCCGGCGCAGGCGCAACGCTCGCGTAGTGTGATCCGACCTGCCATGTCTCCGCATCGCGCCGAATGAAGGGTAGCTTGTGGCGCGGCGAGCGATTGAACCGTTTCTTGGGCCCGCGTCCCCGCAGGCGGCGCCAAAGGGATGCTTTCTCTCGTCCGATCTCGTGAATCTCGAAAAGCCGGTTCGTTTTCGAGATACCGAACGGGTCAGGCTGTTCCCCCTGCTTAAGCCGCACGAGCGCTTCGGGCTCGAAATAAGGATACGCGTCGAACAGACCGGCAGGCGTTCCCGGCATCGGCTTTTCGAGATCAGAGACAGTCTCGGGAAAGAACTCGACAACCGAAGCACAAATCACGGATTGGCTGCTTTCAGACATGTCTTCAATGATTTGACCGACATTCTTCATGTTGTCGGGCGGGATCAGAAACTCGTCAGCATCGAAATACGCCACGACCTCGCCGGGTGCTTCCACATGTGGCAGGGCGGCCTTCAGCCAGATACCGAACCTGTCCTTTCGTAACTCTCCATCCGGGTAAGCGATGGTGAGAGGCGTCGAATATCGTCGCTCGCTGCGATACAGAACAACATCCGGCTGCGCTTCCAGCAGTTCCGATGATCCGTCGATAGATCCATCATCGAAGATCAGAAACTGCTCGAACCCAAGCGTGCGGTAATGTTGCAGGAAAGCTGGCAGCAAGGCCATCTCGTCGCGCATGATCGCGAAGAGCTTCGGCACGCCCGGTACAGGCGCGCCTTTCACGCGCCGCACTTCGGACCAGAGATCGTCGAGACTAAGCTGCATGTCGCTTCCTAACCCATTGCACCGCCATGAAAAAGGCCGCCCCGAGGGACGGCCTTTTCCGACATTCGTACCAGCAAACGCCTCAGCGCTTGGAGAACTGGAAGCTGCGGCGGGCCTTGCGGCGGCCGTACTTCTTGCGCTCGACGACGCGGCTGTCGCGGGTCAGGAAGCCTGCCGCTTTCAGCGCGGGACGCAGGCTGGGATCGTAGAGCTGCAGCGCGCGGGAGACGCCGTGCTTGACCGCACCGGCCTGACCCGAAAGGCCGCCGCCCTTGACCGTGGCCATGACGTCGAACTGATCCTCGACACCGGCGACAGTGAAGGGCTGACGCAGGATCATCTGCAGAACCGGACGCGCGAAGTAGGCGTTCAGCTCTTTGCCGTTGACGGTGACCTTGCCGGAGCCCGGCTTGATCCAGACGCGCGCCGTGGCGTCCTTCCGGCGTCCGGTGGCATAGGCCCGACCGAATTCGTCACGGACAGGCTCGCGGTTGATTTCGGTCTCGGTGCCCTGAACGGCGCCGATATCTTCGGTGACCGCGTTGCCCAGTTCTTCGAGGGAATTGATTTGCTCAGCCATTACTTCGCCACCCGGGTGTTCTTGGAGTTGCGCGACTTGACGTCGATCACTTCAGGCGATTGCGCCTCGTGGGGATGCTCCGCGCCCGCATAGACGCGCAGGTTGGCGAGCTGCTTGCGGCCAAGGCGGTTCGCCGGGACCATGCGCTTGACGGCCTGGAAAACCACGCGCTCGGGATGCGCGCCCTCAAGGATCTGCTCTTTCGTGCGGGACTTGATGCCGCCCGGATAGCCGGTGTGCCAGTAGAAGTTTTCCTGGCGCTTCTTGCCGGTGAGCTGGACCTTGTCCGCGTTCACGATGATCACGTTGTCGCCCATATCCATGTGCGGCGTGAAGGACGGCTTGTGCTTGCCGCGCAGGCGCTGCGCGATGATCGAGGCGAGGCGGCCGAGAACGACGCCCTCGGCGTCGATCACGATCCACTTCTTCTCGATGTCGGCCGGTTTTGCCGAGAAGGTTTTCATGCGGGTCACCCCAATGTTTGCTGTCTTCGATGCCGGAGGCAGGCAAAGCCCGGTCCGGCGCGATCCGATGGGCGGGTTATAAGGATCGGGAAGATACAGTCAACACGCGCCTTATCGAATTAACTGAGTAATATCAGAGGCTTGAAAAATAGGTATCAATATACCCCACACAAAGCTCAGACGGCTATGCCCTCGGGCGGGTTTTCCAGAAGCCGGCGCACCCGCTCCATCGCCGCCTCGAAGGCAGCCAGGGACACCTGAGCGTTGATCGCGATTCGGATCGCGTGAGGGGCAAAGCCGTCCCGAAGCGCGAACTCGTCCGCCGCGCGCAATTGCACCCCCTCTTTCTCGGCCGCTTGCGCGAAGGCCGCCGCGCGCCAGCCGGACGGTAGATGCAGCCACAAAAACGGCACGTCGTCGCGCCAGGTCAGATCGAACCGGCCGAGGATATTGGCCGCTGCCCGGATGTAGCGGTTGTATTCGGCCCGCACCGCATCGAGCACGCCCGGCATCTCCGGCTGCGCGAGAAGATCCGTCAGAAGATCTGCCAGCGACAGGGACAGGCTGAAAAAGCCGTGATCGGCCACGCGCCGCATCTCCGCGCGCCAGGTTTGCGGCGCGACGCAAAAACCGATCCGCAATGCCGGCGTCACCGATTTCGAGATCGACCCGACATACCAGCCGAGATCCGGCAAAAGACCCCGATAGCTTGGACCGGAGCGCGGCGCGAGCCGGTAGCAATCATCCTCGAGCACGTGCAGACCGCGCCGCCTTGCGACCTCCGCGATGGCTTCGCGGCGATGGTCGGGCGTGCGTATCCCCGTCGGGTTATGGATCTCGGGCGAGGTGCAAAGAAGCTGCGCCGAATGTCGCCGCGCCAGGTCGTCGAGCGCCTCGGGACTGATCCCCTCGCCGTCCATCGGCACCGCGATGACCTCGGCACGCAGAAGTTCGGCGGCACGCCGGAAGCCGGGATAGGAGAGCTCCTCGACCAGCACGACCGGCTTCGCGCCGCGCAGGACGGTCTGCATGACAATGCCGATCCCATTCTGCCCGCCATGGGAAAAGACCAGGTCATCCTCCGAGACGGGTCCGAGCGGCGTGTCCGAGATATGCTCGAGGATCGCCTCGCGCGCAGGCCGGAAGGCCGCGCGGGACGGATAATTCAAAAGCCGCAGCGCGGGCTGATCGCCAAGCCGCGCGAAGGCCGCGCGGATCATGTCGACCTGACCGCAATCGGGCAGCTTCGGCGACACGAAGCTGACGAAGGCGCTTTCCGGCTCGGTTTCTTCGGTCGCAGGCCAAGGCGGATCGGGCATGAGCTTGGGCCGAACGGGCCGCGCCCCGTTCACGAACGTGCCCCGCCCCGCCTCGGCCCGCGCCGCGCCGCTATCGGTCAGGATCGTGTAGGCCCGCGCGACCGTGCCGGGCGTGATGCCGAGATCGTAGGCGAGATCGCGGACCGGCGGCAGCTTGTCGCCCGGCGCCAGACGGCCCGCCTCGATCGCAGAGCGAACGGCATCTGCGAGGCGGCGGTATTTCGGCCCTCCATCTCCGATCCCGGCATAGGCGGACAATATTGTATCCATGACAATGTTTCCCTCGACCATACCCAGACCCTATTGTACCACTTAATACATAGCAATAGCGCCATATTGTATCAACACAATCGGACGACGCATTTTCGAAGGAGATATCCCATGTCCGCCGCAGCACCTCACTCCGCCTCTCTCGCCATCCTAGCCGAAGCGCCGCGTCTTGCGCTGCCGGCGGTTGTCGCGCTCAAGGTGGCGGTGGTGCTGACCGTGTGGACCGAGCGCGCGCGCACGCGAAAGCACCTCTCGCGGCTCGACCCTCATCTTCTTCGCGACATCGGGATTGACACGCGCGCGGCGCGCCGCGAGGCCGCCCGCCCCTTCTGGCAAGGCTGAGCCCTGCCTCGGCCCGGCCTTTTGCATATCCCTGAGGGGCCGGACCTCTTCCCCTGGGCCGCCTTCGGGCGGCCCTTTTTTTCGCAGTATCGCTGGGCAAGCCATGCCGATCATGGCATCGTCGGAATCGCAGACCGGAGACACCGATGTCCGATCCAATTTCCTTGTCCTGCAGCTGCGGCAAGACCCGCTGGCAGATCGCTGCGGACGCGTCCGGCACCCAGCTTGCCTGCTATTGCATGGGTTGCCAAAGCTACATCCGGCACCTGGATCGATCCGAGACCTATCTCGGCCCGGAGGCCGGAACCCGATTGTACCAGACGCTGCCGCGGAATGTATCCTTCCTAGCCGGCGCGGAGAGCCTCGCCTGCCTGCGAATGACCTCGCGCGGCGCTCTGAGGTGGTATGCGTCCTGTTGCGGCACGCCGGTCGCGAACACTATCGGCACGCCCGCCCTGCCCTTCGCGGGCCTCGTTCTGCCGTGGGATGAGACGCGCCTCGGCCCCTGCCGAAACCATGTGAACACGAAGTCGGCCACAGGGCGTGTGCGCGAACGCGGCATGGCCAAGGTCGGCTGGGGTGTGATCGGACGCGGGCTCGCGGCCAGGCTGTCCGGCGACACGAAGACCCCGTTCTTCGCCAATGGCGCGCCGATCCGGACGCCCGAGATCCTCGATCGCGCGAAGCGTCGGGCCGCAGGCTGGTCATAACCGTCAAAGCGCCCCTTCACTCCGCTCAAGTCATGGCCTAAAGACCCGGCAAGCCAGACCCGAGGGGAGCGAGAGAGCCCATGCAAGAGCCGGCCATTACGTCCGATCTGATCGCCGCGCACGGTATCAAGCCCGACGAATACGAGCGCATCCTCGAGATCATCGGGCGCGAGCCAACCTTCACCGAGCTCGGCATCTTCTCGGCGATGTGGAACGAGCATTGCTCTTACAAGTCGTCGAAGAAATGGCTGCGAACCCTGCCGACCGCCGGTCCACAGGTGATCTGCGGGCCGGGCGAGAATGCGGGCGTCGTCGATATCGGCGACGGGCAGGCCGTCGTCTTCAAGATGGAGAGCCACAACCACCCCTCCTATATCGAGCCCTATCAGGGCGCGGCGACGGGCGTCGGCGGCATCCTGCGGGACGTCTTCACGATGGGGGCCCGGCCCGTCGCGGCGATGAACGCGCTCTCCTTCGGCGAGCCCTCCCATCCCAAGACAAGGCAACTCGTGCACGGTGTCGTCGAAGGTATCGGCGGCTATGGCAATGCCTTCGGCGTGCCGACCGTCGGCGGCGAGACCCGGTTCGATCCGGCCTATAACGGCAATTGCCTCGTCAACGCCTTCGCCGCGGGCCTCGCGGATGCCGACAAGATCTTCTACTCCGCCGCATCGGGCGTCGGCCGCCCCGTCGTCTATCTCGGCGCGAAGACCGGGCGCGACGGCGTTGGCGGCGCGACGATGGCTTCGGCGGAATTCGATGAGACCATCGAGGAGAAGCGCCCTACCGTTCAGGTCGGTGATCCCTTTACCGAGAAGCGCCTCATGGAAGCCTGTCTCGAGCTGATGCAAACGGGCGCGGTCGTCTCGATCCAGGACATGGGCGCCGCGGGCCTCACCTGCTCGGCCGTCGAGATGGGCGACAAGGGCGAGCTCGGCGTCAAGCTCGACCTCGACCGCGTGCCCTGCCGCGAGCCGGGCATGAGCGCCTACGAGATGATGCTCTCCGAGAGCCAGGAGCGGATGCTCATGGTGCTCGACCCCGCGAAAGAAGCCGAAGCCCGCGCGGTCTTCGAGAAATGGGATCTCGATTTCGCCATCGTCGGCGAGACCATCCCGGAGGACCGTTTCCTGATCCTGCACGGGGGCGAGGTGAAGGCCGATCTTCCCTTGCGCGCGCTGTCCGGCAACGCGCCCGAATACGACCGTCCGTGGGAGACCACACCGGCGGCAGAGCCGCTGTCGGACGTGCCGGGGATAAATCCGATCGACGGTCTGAAAGCGCTGATTGCCTGCCCGAACTACGCCGCGAAGAACTGGCTCTTCGAGCAGTATGACAGCCAGGTCATGGCCGACACGATCGAAGGGCCGGGCTATGGCGCGGGCGTGATCCGCGTTCACGGCACGGACAAGCACCTCGCCTTCACCTCCGACGTCACGCCCCGCTACGTGAAGGCGAACCCCGAAGAGGGCGGCAAGCAGGCCGTGGCCGAAGCCTTCCGCAATCTCGTCGCGGTCGGAGCGAAACCGCTCGCCACCACCGACAACATGAATTTCGGCAATCCCGAGAAGCCGGCGATCATGGGCCAGTTCGTCGGCGCGATAAAAGGCATCGGGCAGGCCTGCTCGGCGCTCGACATGCCGATCGTCTCGGGCAACGTGTCCCTTTACAACGAAACCGACGGCACCGGCATCCTGCCGACGCCGACCATCGGCGCGGTCGGGTTGATCGCCGCCGGTGAGGAGCCGATCCTCGGTCGTCCGCGCGACGGGCATGTCCTCCTGATGGTCGGCGCTGCCGGCTCTCATCTCGGTCAGTCGGCGCTGCTTGCCGAAGTGTTCAACCGGACCGATGGCGACGCGCCCCACGTTGATCTAGACGAAGAAGCGAAGAACGGCGCGTTCATCCTCGACAACCGCGACCTTGTCCGGGCCTGCACCGATATCTCGGATGGCGGGCTGGCGCTCGCGGCGTTCACGATGGCCGAGGCGGGCGATGTCGGGCTCATCCTCGACGATGACAGCACGCCCTTTCTCTTCGGTGAGGACCAGGCGCGCTATCTCGTTGCCTGCAACTTCGACCAGGCCGAGGAACTGATGACCCGTGCCAATACGGCCGATGTCGAGATCAGAAGCGTCGGCAAGTTCCAGGGCGACACGGTGAAGATCGGCGGCCAGTCCGCTCCGCTTGCGGAGCTGCGCGCGATCTATCGCGGGAAGTTCGCCAAGACCTTCGCTTAATCGTCCTCGCGCATCTCGCGCCGACGCATCGGCATCGCGTCGATGGTGGAATAGAGTGAATCAAGCGCAAGCGGCGCAGTCTCGCGCCGTTTCACGCCGCCATCCTTGCCGACAAGGACCACGGCGAACCCCTCCGCGTCGAACTCCCGCGAGAGAGCCGAGCGCCCCTCGGGATCAGTGAAGACGATCAGATCGCGATCCCTCAACCCGGACGGATCGGCCCTGAGCCTCTCTATCTGGTCATCGAAGGCGGCATCGTCCTGCCCGCCGCCGATGACGAAGAGGAGCCTGTTTTCCCATCGCCAGTTCGAGAGCTCCGCAGGATCGGGCATGGTACGGAACAGGTCGGACTGGGCCATGGCGGCACCTCCAAGGAGCGCGGCGATGAGGCTCGGAGCGAGCCATTTGGGCAGGCGACGCATAGGGGCCCCTCCTCCGGCTGGTGAACTCTTGACTGACAGATGGACCAAAAGACGGGCATGGCCACCCCGCCCCGGTCATTTCACTTGCCGAAATCATCTTGCCGCCTGAAACTCATCGACATGACACATGGCTACGCGACCGGCAGGCTCGACCTGCCCTTCACCGGCATCTGCACCTTCGCAAGAAAGCCCTACGAGCCCGATTGGTCGCGGCTCGACGCCGATGCGGCGATCCTTGGGGCACCCTTCGATGCGGGCACTCAATGGCGCGCGGGCGCGCGCTTCGGCCCGCGCGGGGTGCGCGAGGCCTCGACGCTGTTTTCCTTCGGTCATTCAGGCGCTTATGACCACGAAGACGACGTCACCTATCTTGGTCCCGACGTACAGATCGTGGATATGGGCGATGCCGACATCATCCACACGGACACGACGCAAAGCCACGCCAATATCGAGGCAGGCGTGCGCGCGGCCCTCGGCGCGGCGGCCCTGCCGGTGGTGATCGGCGGCGATCACTCGGTCAATATCCCCATCATCCGCGCTTTCGACGATCAGGGCGACATCCATATCCTCCAGATCGACGCGCATCTCGATTTCGTGGACGAGCGACACGGCGTCCGGCACGGCCACGGCAACCCGATGCGGCGCGCGGCCGAGCGGCCGTTCATCTCGGGTCTGACACAGGTCGGGATCCGCAATGTCTCCTCCACGGCGAAGGAAGGCTACGACGATGCCCGCGCGATGGGGGCCGATATCCTGTCGGTGCGGCAGTGCCGCGCCATCGGTCCGCGCGCGACCGCCGCGCGAATCCCGCCGGGCGCGCGGGTCTACATCACGCTCGACATCGACGCGTTCTGCCCCTCGATCGCGCCAGGCACGGGCACGCCGTCGCATGGCGGATTTCTCTATTACGAGGTGCTGGAGCTTTTGCAGGAGGTCGCACGCCACCACGAGGTCGTCGGCTTCGATCTCGTCGAGGTCGCGCCCGCCTACGATCCAGCCGGCGTCACCTCGATCCTGGCCGCACAGATCCTCATGAACGCCCTCGGATTCATCTTCCACGCACGCGCCGCCGGCGGCTGACCGCGACTTCTCGCCGATCGGCATTTGAGGACTTGTCACACTTCGGCGATAGGCGTTTCAACTGACGCCAACGAAGCTCTCAGCACAAAGTCGCTTACCATGCCGCAGCCCCTCGCAGGACTTGTCGTCCTCGATCTCACCCATGTCCTCGCCGGTCCCTTCGCCTCGATGACGCTTGCCGATCTCGGCGCACGGGTCATCAAGGTCGAGCGTCCGGGCACCGGCGACGACACCCGCACCTTTCCGCCCTTCAAGAGCGGCAAGAGCGCTTATTTCGCCGCGATCAACCACGGCAAGGCCTCCATCGCGCTCGACCTCAAGGCCGAGAACGACCGCGCGACATTCGAACGGCTCGTCGCGCGCGCCGATATCATCCTCGAGAATTACCGCCCCGGCGTGATGGAAAAGCTGGGCTATGGCTGGGACGATCTTTCGTCCCGTTTTCCCCGGCTCATCTACGGCGCGGTCTCGGGTTTCGGTCATACCGGGCCGGATGCGAAACGCCCGGCTTACGATATGGTCGTGCAGGCGCGAGGCGGCGTCATGTCCATCACCGGCGAGGCCGGTCGCGAGCCGGTGCGCGTCGGTGCCTCCATCGGCGACATCGTGGCGGGGATGTATCTCGCCCAAGGCGTGCTCGCGGCGCTCTATGACCGCGAGAGGACCGGGCGCGGCCGCAAGATCGACATCTCCATGCTCGACAGTCAGCTCGCCATCCTCGAGCACGCCGTGGCGATCACCTCCGTCACGGGCAAGCCGCCCGGACCCACCGGCGCACGGCATCCGTCCATCGCGCCGTTCGAGACCTTCCATGCCTCCG
Organism: Roseivivax sp. THAF30; assembly: GCF_009363575.1. Taxonomy (NCBI): domain Bacteria; kingdom Pseudomonadati; phylum Pseudomonadota; class Alphaproteobacteria; order Rhodobacterales; family Roseobacteraceae; genus Roseivivax; species Roseivivax sp. THAF30. The sequence continues at coordinate 2,223,119 of NZ_CP045389.1, forward strand.
ACGGACTCTTCGTCATCGCGGCGGGCAACGACAAGCTGTTCGAGAAGCTCTGTCTCGCGCTGATGCTGCCCATCGCCGACGATCCGCGCTTTGCAACAAATGCTGCCCGCTGCGAGAACGCCCGACTTCTGAAACGGCTCATCGAGGCGGTCACGCTGGAAAACACGCGCAGCTACTGGATCCAGAAGCTGACCGCCGCGGGCATCCCGAACGCGCCTATCCAGAATATCGACCAGGTGATGCATGACCCGCAGATCCTCGCGCGCAACATGGTGGTGGATGTCCTCGACCGGAACGGACGCAAAGCTTTCGTCGCCGCGGGCAATCCGATCAAGATAAGCGGCGTCGAGGATCGCTCCTCGCGCGGGCCCGCCCCCGATCTCGACGGCAACAGGGGCGAGATTCTGCGCTGGCTCGACGGAGAGTAACGAAAGCATGTCGCTCCGCGGCTTTCCCCTGCTCTAAATATGCATATGTTGCGCCGGCGAGGACATGCGCGCAGGAGCATCCATGAGCACCGATCACCTTGTCGTCTTCACCCCGTCGGGCAAACGCGGACGTTTTCCGACCGGAACCCCGGTTCTGAGCGCCGCGCGCAAACTGGGCGTGGATCTCGATTCGGTCTGCGGCGGGCGCGGCATCTGTTCCAAGTGCCAGGTGGCCCCGGCCTTCGGCGAATTCTCCAAGCACGGGGTCAGCTCACGCGAGGACGCGCTGTCGGACTGGAACAAGGTCGAGGCGCGCTATGACGAGAAACGCGGGCTGAAACCCGGCCGCCGTCTCGGTTGCCAGGCCGAGATCCGCGGCGACGTGGTGATCGACGTACCCGCCGAAAGCCAGGTGCACCGCCAGATCGTCCGCAAGGCCGCGAGCGCCCGCGTGATCGAGATGGACCCCGCGACCCGGCTCTACTTCGTCGAGGTCCAGGAGCCTGACATGCACGAGCCGTCAGGCGATTTCGAACGGCTCGCCGCCGCGCTGAAGCGCGAATGGGGGATCGAACGGCTCGAGGCCGACCTCTCGGTGATGGCCAGGCTGCAACCCATCCTGCGAAAGGGCAAGTGGCAGGTCACGGCCGCGCTGCACCGCGATCACGGCGGCGGCGCGCACAGGCTGACCGCGCTTTTCCCCGGGCTGCACGAGACCGGCATCTACGGGCTCGCCATCGATCTCGGCTCCACGACGATCGCGGCGCATCTGACCAATCTCGATACCGGTGAGGTCGTCGCCTCCTCGGGCATCATGAACCCGCAGATCCGCTTCGGCGAAGACCTGATGAGCCGGGTCTCCTATTCGATGATGAACGAAGGCGGCGCGGACGAGATGACCCGCGCCGTGCGTGAAGCCATCGACACGCTCGCGCTCGAGATCGCGAAGGAGGCCGGGATCGAAGCGGAGCTGATCGTCGAGACGGTCTTCGTCTGCAATCCGGTCATGCACCACCTGCTGCTCGGGATCGACCCCGTCGAGCTCGGGCAGGCCCCCTTCGCGCTCGCCACCTCCGATGCCATGCATCTGACCGCGCGGGAACTCGGTCTCGACGCGCTGCGGCCCACCGCGCAGATCTACGTCCTGCCTTGCATCGCCGGCCATGTCGGCGCGGATGCGGCGGCAGTCGCGTTGTCCGAAGAGCCCGGCAAGTCCGACGACCTCGTTCTCGTCGTCGACGTGGGCACCAATGCCGAGATCCTTCTGGGCGACCGCAGCCGCGTTCTGGCCTGCTCCTCTCCGACGGGCCCCGCCTTCGAGGGCGCGCAGATCTCCTCGGGTCAGCGCGCGGCGGCCGGCGCGATCGAGGCGATCCGCATCGACCCCGAGACCAAGGAGCCCCGCTTCCGCGTGATCGGCTGCGATCTCTGGTCGGACGAGCCGGGCTTTCACGACGCGGTCGGCGAGAACGGCATCACCGGCATCTGCGGCTCCGGCATCATCGAGGCGGTGGCCGAGCTTCGTATCGCGGGGCTCATGGATCCGTCAGGTCTCATTGGCTCGCCCGAGCAGACCGGAACGTCCCGCTCCGTCGCGGACGGTCGAACCTGGCAATACATGATCTGGGACGCTTCCGAGACCGGCGGGCCCCGCATTTCCGTGACGCAGGGCGACGTGCGCGCGATCCAGCTCGCGAAATCGGCGCTCTATGCCGGCGCGCGGCTTCTGATGGACGAGCGGGGCGTCGACAAGGTCGACCGGGTCGTGCTCGCGGGCGCGTTCGGCGCGCATATCTCGCCGAAACACGCGATGGTTCTCGGGATGATCCCGGATGTTCCGCTCGACAAGGTGACAAGCGCGGGCAACGCGGCCGGAACGGGCGCGCGAATCGCGCTGTGCAATATCAGCGCACGCGCCGAGATCGAGCGCGTCGTGCGCGAGATCACCAAGGTCGAAACCGCCATCGAGCCGCGGTTCCAAGAGCATTTCGTGGCTGCGAACGCGATACCGCACAAGACCGATCCCTTCCCCGAGCTGCGCGCGGTCGTTGACCTGCCGGAGACGGGCTTTGGTGCAAGCTCGGATCGACCCGCGGGCCGCCGGCGCCGCCGGGGCTGATTGTCCGCGGCACATCAGGACGCGAATTGGGGCAGGCTTGGAAAGCGCGTACGCTTTCCATGCGATCTTCTTTTGAAGATCGCGCCTCAGACCTCGCGCATAACCTCAGCCATCAACGATTTCAGCGCGCCGAAATAGCCCCCCGATCGCGCCGGAAGCGTCGGGTCCGACGTGATCGCGATCACGATCTCCCGCTCAGGCGCAACGGCGAGGATCTGCCCGCCATACCCGCGCCCGTAACGCACCGGCGTGCTTTCGATACGTGTCAGGAACCAGCCATATCCATATCCGTCGCCGGAGAACGGTGAGCGGGCGCGCCGTTCCCACGAGGTTTCGATCCAGCGCTCCGGCACCACCTCGTCCCCGTCCCATTGCCCGCCATCGAGAACCATTTGCCCGATCCGCGACAGGCCGCGCGGCGTCACCGCCATCTCGTTGCCGCCGAGGAACCGGCCTTGCGGATCCCGCGCCCAGGGTGGGAAGGAGATACCGAGTGGTCCGCCGAGCCTGTCCTGCGCCAGATCGCGAAGGCTGCGCCCAGTGACCTCGGACAGGACCGCGCCCAAGACGTGCCAGCCGCCGGTCGAATAGATGAACCGCCCGCCGGGCTCCGCCACCACATCCTGCGCGAGCGCGGCGCGGACCCAGTTGTCGCTCGCGATCCACGCGCCGTAATTGCCGCCCGAGGTGCTTTCGAGCCCGGTGCGCATCGACAGAAGATCGCCGACCGTGAGCGCGTTGATCGCGTCGTCGCGGTCCGGCAAACCCAGAAGCGGCAGCACGCGCGCCTCCGGCCCCTCGATCGCACCCTCGTCGATCACGATTCCGGTCAGGAGCGCGACCAGCGTTTTCGAGACGGATTTAATGTTGGCGATGCTGTCGAGGCCCGGCCCTCGAAACGCCTCGGCAAAGACCTCCTCGCCGCCTTGCCGAACGATGAGAGCGTGAAGCTGGTCCAGCCCGCCAGCCGTCTCGGCGTAGCCCGCGCTCTGCGCGCGCAGCATCGGCGCGGTCAGCGCGGCCGCCCCCGTCATCATGAATCCACGTCTGTGCATGTCGTCTCCGCGATGGCTCTTGCGAGTGCGATCTAGCCGCGCGGGGCCCGGCACCAAGCCGCAAGCCCCTCACTGTCGCGTGTTGCACGGCCAAAATCGCGAAAACGTCGCCGGAACGCCCACCAGCGCAATATTGCGAAAGAAGCGAACGCGCCTACGGTAATATTTTCGTCGCTTTTGCGGTTGACCCCGCTGGAGCGCCCGCCTAAACGTGATCCGCACGCGCGAAAGGAGCCACGGGATGACCCTCATCCTCGTAGACATCGTAGGGACATGGCGCATGGGCCGGTAACGGACACCCTGAACGGTACCCCATGCGCCCTCGGATCCCCCCGAGGGCTTTTTTATGCGCAGCACGAATGACGACGCCTGAGATGGAGTAGATCGATGACCAAGGCGATGACCGGAGCGAAAATGGTGGTTCAAGCCCTGCGGGATCAGGGTGTGGACACGGTATTCGGCTATCCTGGCGGTGCGGTGCTACCGATCTACGACGAGGTCTTTCAGCAGAACGACATTCGCCACATTCTCGTGCGTCACGAACAGGGCGCGGTCCACGCCGCCGAAGGCTATGCGCGCGCGACCGGCAAGCCCGGCGTGGCGCTCGTCACCTCGGGGCCCGGCGCGACCAATGCGGTGACCGGGCTCACCGATGCGCTGATGGACTCGATCCCGATCATCGTCCTCTCAGGCCAGGTGCCGACCTTCATGATCGGCTCGGACGCCTTTCAGGAGGCGGACACGGTCGGCATCACCCGTCCCTGCACGAAGCACAACTGGCTCGTGAAGGACACGACCAAGCTGTCGGCGACGATCCATGAGGCCTTCCACGTCGCGACCTCGGGCCGCCCCGGCCCCGTCCTCATCGACATCCCCAAGGACGTTCAGTTCGCGAGCGCCGAATATCAGCCCAAGGCCCAAGCCAACACGCAGCGCTACCAACCGCGCGTGAAGGGCGACATGGACATCATCACGCAGCTCGTCGAGGCCATCGAGACCGCCGAGCGCCCGGTCTTCTATACCGGCGGCGGCGTCATCAATTCGGGGCCGGCAGCGAGCCAGCTTCTGCGCGAGCTTGTCGAGGCGACGGGTTTTCCGATCACTTCCACCTTGATGGGCCTCGGCGCCTATCCCGCCTCGGGCCGTCACTGGCTCGGCATGCTGGGAATGCACGGGCTCTACGAGGCGAACCTCGCCATGCATGGCTGCGATCTGATGATCAATGTCGGCGCGCGTTTCGACGACCGGATCACCGGCCGGATCGATGCCTTCTCGCCCAATTCGCGCAAAGCCCATATCGATATCGACCCCTCGTCGATCAACAAGGTCGTGCAGACGGACATGCCGATCATCGGCGACGTGGCGCACGTCCTCGAGGATGTGCTGAAGGTCTGGAAATCGCGTGGCCGGAAGGTCAACCGCGAAGGCCTGCAGCGCTGGTGGGCCGAGATCGAGGAGTGGAAGAAGGTCAAATGCCTGACCTACAAAGCCTCCCAGAAGACGATCAAGCCGCAATACGCGCTGGAACGGCTCGAGGCGCTGACCAAGGACAAGGACCGCTATGTCTGCACCGAGGTCGGTCAGCACCAGATGTGGGCGGCGCAATACATGGGCTTCGAGGATCCCAACCGCTGGATGACGAGCGGCGGACTCGGCACGATGGGCTACGGCTTCCCGGCCTCCATCGGCGTGCAGATGGCCCATCCCGACGCGCTGGTCATCAACGTCGCCGGCGAGGCGTCCTGGCTGATGAACATGCAGGAGATGGGCACGGCGGTGCAGTTCCGCTTGCCGGTGAAGCAGTTCATCCTCAACAACGAACGGCTCGGCATGGTGCGCCAGTGGCAGGAACTTCTGCACGGCGAGCGCTACTCGCATAGCTGGTCCGAAGCCCTGCCCGATTTCGTCAAGCTCGCCGAGGCCTTCGGGGCCAAGGGCATTTATTGCGACGACCCCGCCGATCTCGACGAGGCGATCCGCGAGATGCTCGCCTATGACGGGCCGGTCATCTTCGACTGCGTGGTGGAGAAGCACGAAAATTGCTTCCCGATGATCCCGTCGGGCGAGCCGCACAACAAGATGCTGCTGGGCGAAGCCTCCACCAAGGACGCGATCAGCACTTCGGGCGCGGTGCTCGTCTGAGCCTGCCTTTCGTCGTCACATCGGTAAGCAAGGGGCGCGCCGCGCGCGCCCCATTTGAAAGGGAAGATCCATGTCCGCGCTGAAGATCAAGAAAGGCTCGACCAAGCACTCGGCCTACAACCTGCGCCCCTCCTTCTCGGAGACGATCGAAACTCACACGCTCGCGGTAATCGTGGACAATGAGCCGGGCGTGCTGGCACGGGTGATCGGGCTGTTCTCAGGTCGAGGCTACAACATCGACAGCCTGACCGTGGCGGAGGTCGATCACGAAGGCCACCAGTCGCGCATCACCATCGTCACCACCGGCACACCGCAGGTGATCGAACAGATCAAGGCGCAGCTCGGCCGGATCGTGCCCGTGCACGAGGTGCACGACCTCACCGTCGAGGGCATGTCCGTCGAACGCGAACTCGCGCTTCTGAAGGTCGCAGGGTCCGGCGACAAGCGGGTCGAGGCTCTCAGGCTTGCGGATATCTTCCGGGCCCAGGTCGTCGACTCGACGCTGGAAAGCTTCGTCTTCCAGATTACCGGAACGCCCGAAAAGGTCGACGCCTTCGCCGATCTCATGCGCCCCCTGGGTCTTGCGGAAATCGCCCGAACGGGTGTCGCGGCCCTCTCGCGCGGCTCCTGACCGCGCGAGCTTTCAGGCGACGCAAGTGAGCGTGTCGGTCGCGGGATCGCGCGCCTTGGCGTCTCCCGCGAGACGATGCGCGAGGATGGACGCAAGTGCGGACCGGCTGCCGCCTTCGCTGCCACGCAAGTTGCGCGCCCTGCGCACATCCGACGCGGAATCAAGGTCGAACGAGACCGCAGCGCCCACGACAAGGAGCGACCTGGTCTCTTCATCCTGACCGGGTTCGACATTAGCGAGCTCGCCCTGGTCGTCGCACCAGATCACTGCGGTGCCTTTGCTGCTATCAGCCCACATAACGACACCCTGCATATTCAAAGCCTTCACGCCTCGTCTCCTTATTGTCCTTGGAAATCAGCGTAAGTGTCTGCAGGAGCGAGAAAAGACTCTAGTTCGTAACCGGCGACTCGAATTAGTGTCAGTTCATGCTATAAATGACGCGAATTAGCGTCAGGTCAGCCTCCCGCAGATTTCAGACACGACAAAACCGGAAGAATGATAGCCTTGGATGCAATGACGGACTCTTCTCCTTCCACCGGGAAAAACCGATCGAAAACAAAGCCTTCCGAACTGCGCCTGCAGTTCGGGCAGAACCTGCGCAAGCTGAGCGCCAAGGCCGAGTCCATCTCTGGTCTGTGCCGCGAGCTTGGGATAAACCGCACCCAGTACAACCGGTATCTGAACGGCGAGAGCTTTCCGCGACCCGATGTGCTGCACCGTATCTGCAGCTACTTCGATCTCGATGCCCGGATCGTGCTGGAGCCCCTCGAAGAGGTCGAGGACGCGCGCAAGCGCCGCGTCGCGGGAGCGGAACTGTCGCAATTCATTGGCGGGATCGCCGCGATCAGTCCCTCGGAGACCGAGTTCCCGAACGGGTTCTTCCGGTATTCACGCCGGAGTTTCGTCTCCGACACCCGTTTCGTGACCGGCCTCGTCTTGGTTTACCGGGAATACGGCCAGGCCTTCATCCGCGGCTACGAGGATCGGCGCATGATGAAGAGCCAAGGCCTGTCGCTCAGCCGCTTCACGCGAGAATTCCGTGGCACGATCTTTCCGCAGGCGAACGGGATCGTCGCATTGGTCAGCCGACGCAACGCGCAGAACCTCAGCTTCAACTTCCTCACCCGCGTGCCGAGCTTTGCCAACAATTACTGGGTCGGGTTTTCCAACCGCTCCGTATCGGAGGCCGAGGCGGGACGGATCATGGAACGGGTCGTCTTCGAGCATCTGGGCACCCGGATCTCGGATGCCTTGAGGGTCGCGCGAAAGACGGGCCTGCACGACGCGGAAGGCCTACCGGAATACCACCGGGAACTTCTCAGGATCGGCGCGCCGATGGGCTGACCCGCAGCCTCAATCCTGAGCGTCGGAGCGGCTTTTCCCGGAGACCTTGAGCGCAAGCGTCGCGGCCATGAACGGATCGAGATGACCGTCGAGCACGCCTTGCGTGTCCGACGTCTCCACGTTCGTCCTGAGATCCTTCACCATCTGGTAAGGCTGCAGAACGTAGGAGCGGATCTGGTTGCCCCATCCCGCTTCGCCCTTGGCCTCGTGCTGGGCGTTGATCTCCGCGTGGCGGCGCTCGAGCTCCATCTGGTAGAGACGCGACTTCAGCGCTTTCATCGCGATATCGCGGTTCTGGTGCTGCGATTTCTCGGACGACGTCACGACGATGCCGGTCGGGTGGTGCGTGATCCGGACTGCGGAGTCGGTAGTGTTGACGTGCTGACCGCCGGCACCCGAGGAGCGATAGGTATCGACGCGGATATCGGCCGGATTGACCTCGACATCGATATTGTCGTCGACCACCGGATAGACCCAGACGCTTGCGAAGGACGTCTCGCGCGTGCCCTTGCCGAAGGGCGAGATGCGGACGAGCCGGTGCACGCCCGATTCCGTCTTGAGCCAGCCATAGGCATTGTGCCCGGAGATCTTGTAGGCCACCGATTTGATCCCGGCCTCCGAACCCGGCTCTTCGGATTGCAACTCGACGTCGTAGCCCTTGCTCTCCGCCCAGCGGACATACATGCGCTGCAGCATCTGCGCCCAGTCGCAGGCTTCCGTGCCACCGGCGCCCGCATTGATCTCCAGGAACGTGTCGTTGCCGTCCGCTTCTCCGTCAAGGAGCGCCTCGAGTTCCTTGGCCGCCGCGGTCTTGGCGATGGTTCGGAGCGCAGTCTCGGCCTCGGAGATGATCTCCTCGTCGCCCTCGGCCTCGCCCATCTCGATGAGTTCGACCTGGTCCTCCTTCTCCTGCTTCAGGCTGCGATAGGTGTCCATCGCATCCACGAGAAGCTGGCGGTCGCGCATGAGTTTCTGCGCCGCTTCGGGATCGTTCCAGAGATCGGGATCCTCGACCCGCGCGTTGAATTCCTCGAGCCGGTGCTCGGCAGTCTCCCAGTCGAGCCGCTGCGCGAGAAGCGCCAGGGATTTCTCGATCCGCTCGACATTCTGTTCGGCCTCGGCGCGCATGGAAACTCCGTCTTTCGGGCTGGTCTGGATTGGAGGGCGTGATACCGCAAGCCGCGCGGCCCCACAAGACAGGGGCGAGGCCACCAAAATCTTATATAAGATTTTGGGGGCCAAGGATTTTAGATAAAATCCTTGGCCGTAACTCTCAGTAGAGACCGCCCGACGACAACGTGCCGAAGCTTGCCTTGGGGCCGACCACGGCTTTCTTGCCGGTCGAGGTCGTGACCTCCCGGGCCTGACCGCCAGGCTGGATGATGTCGAAGCCGGAGCCCATCGCCCAGCCGCCGTCGAACTGGATGCCGAACATCGGCTCCATGCCTTCGCGGAAGCATTCCGAGACGACGTTCTCGCCACTCGCGCCATCGCCAAGACGCGCGCCTGTGAAGCGGTCGATATTGATGAACATGCATTCTTCGGGAACGGTGAAGTTCCCGCCGCCGAATTTCGAGACCGCCTCGGTCATGAATTGCTGGAAGACCGGGCCGCAGATCCCGCCGCCTGACGCACCGCTGCCGAGGCTGCGGGGCTGGTCGTGGCCGATATAGCAGCCCGCGACGATGTTCGAGGTGAAGCCCACGAACCACACGTCCTTGGCGTCGTTGGTCGTGCCGGTCTTGCCCGCTGTCGGCACCGGCAAGCTCACCGCGCCCGAGGCCGTGCCGCGCTCGACGACGCCGCGCATCATCGACGTCAACTGGTAGGCGGTGACCGGATCCATCACCCGCTCGCGGTTATTGGCGATCCGCGGCGCGGTGCCGGGCGCAAGGTTCGGATCGGTGCAGTTGACGCAGACGCGCTCGTTCCCGCGCTCCTTTTCGTGATTATAGACGGTCTCGCCGTAGCGGTTCTGCACCCGGTCGACGAGCGTCGGCTCCACCCGCTCGCCGCCATTGGCGAACATGGCGTAGGCCGCGACCATCTGGAACAGCGTCGTCTCCTCGGAGCCGAGCGCGTTCGCCAGAACCCGCTGCATGTCGTCGTAGACGCCGAACCGCTCGGCGTAGCGCGCGACCGTGTCCATGCCGATCTCCTGGGCGAGACGCACGGTCATGAGGTTCCGCGACCGCTCGATCCCGGTGCGCAGCGGCGTCGGGCCGTAGAACTGGTTCGAGGCGTTCTTCGGCCGCCATACACCTTGCGGCGTGTTGATCTCGATCGGGGCGTCCACGACGATCGTCGCCGGGCTGTATCCTGAATCGAGTGCTGCCGCGTAGACGAAGGGCTTGAAGGACGAGCCCGGCTGGCGCTTGGCCTGCGTTGCGCGGTTGAAGACCGAATGCTGGTAGGAAAAGCCGCCCTGCATGGCGATGACCCGGCCGGTATTGACGTCCATCGCCATGAATGCGCCTTCGACCTCGGGCACCTGGCGCAGCGTCCAGCGGATGAAGCTGCCATCGCTGTCGGCGGTCATGCGGCGCACATGCACGACGTCGCCGCGCTCGAACGTGTCGAGGAACGTGCCGCGCATCCACTGTATATCCTCGCGCGGCACTTCGCCTTCGCCCTGCCCTTCGATGCCGAGCGTCAGCGTGTTCTCCGCAACGTTCAGGACGACCGCGGGATACCATTCGTTCTCGAGGTCGATGTCTCTGGCGACCGACGCGTTCGCGAGCGCGCCCTCCCAATCGGCGAGTTCCTCCTCGGCGATGGTCTCGCCCGTGCCGCGCCAGACACCGCGATTGCGGTCATACTGCTCGAGCGCGCCGCGCAGCGCGCTGGCGGCCTCGGTCTGCATCTCGGGGTCGATCGTCGCGCGCACCGAGAAGCCGCCCGAGAAGAACTCGCCCTCGCCGAAATCGCGGCTGAGCTGGCGGCGGATCTCGTCGGTGAAATAATCGCGCGGCGGCAGCTGTTTCTGGAACGGCTCGAAATCGCCCGCCTGAACGGAGCGCAGAGGCTCCGCGAGCTCGGCCTCGTAGGTCGCCTTGTCGATATAGCCGTTCTCTTGCATCTCGCGCAGCACGTAATCGCGCCGGGCGAGGAGCCGGTCGGCATTGCGGACCGGATGGAAATCCGATGGCGCTTTCGGCATCGAGGCCAGGAAGGCCGCCTCATGGGGGGCAAGCTGCGAGAGCGTCTTGTTAAAATAGGTCTGCGCCGCGGCGGTCACGCCGTAGCTGTTCTGACCGAGGAAGATCTCGTTCAGATACAGCTCGAGGATCTTCTCCTTGGACAGAGTGCTTTCGAGCCGCGTTGCGAGAATGATCTCCTTGATCTTGCGCTCGGCCCGGCGATCCCCACCCAGAAGGAAGTTCTTCATCACCTGCTGGGTGATCGTCGAGGCGCCGCGCACGTCCTGACCGCGCGAGCGCACGGCATCGACAACAGCCGCCGCGATACCGCGCGGATCGTAGCCCTCATGGACGTAGAAATTCTTGTCCTCGGCCGAGATGAAGGCCTGCTTCACGAGGTCCGGGATCTCCTGCGCCGGGGTAAAAAGCCGCCGCTCCTGCGCGAACTCGTCGATGATGCGCCCCTCGGTCGAGTAGATCCGGCTGATCGTCGGCGGCGAATACTGCGCGAGGCTCTCATGGCTTGGCAGGTCGCGCCCGTAGATCCAGAAGATCGCACCGATCGAAATCGCCACGGCAAAGATGCCGAGCGTCAGGAGCGAGAAGATCGTTCCGAAGAAGGACAGAATGAAGCGCGTCATGGCAGTAATCCCCGATGAGGAAGTGCCACGCCTTATACGGAAAGGCGCGGATGGGTCAAAACACGATTATATGGGGCGGCGGCGTTGCGCCGCCCGCATATCACTGGCGGCGCAGGCCATCCAGTGCGGCATCTTCGACAAGCCAGGTCTGAAGCCCGTCGCGGATGCCGGCCGCCATGCCCGCGCGCCAGGCCGGATCACGCAGGTTCCTCAGCTCTTGCGGCGTCGACAGGTATCCGACCTCGATCAGCACGGACGGAATATCGGCGCTTTTCAGCACAGAGAAGCCCGCCGACCGCAAGGGCCGCTTGTGCACGTTGCCCGTCGCGTTCTCGATCCCGCCCACGAGCGCCCGGGCCAGCCCGGTGCTGCGCGGCGCCGTGTCGAGCCGCGCAAGATCCATCAGCACGCCCGCGACCCGATCGTCGGTACGCGCAAGATCGAGCCCGGCAAGGATGTCGTCGCGGTCATGCCGTTCGGCCAGTGCCGCCGATGCCGCGTCCGAAGCCTCTTCGGCCAGGGTATAGACCGTCGCGCCGCGCGCGATGCCCTCGGCCAATGCGTCGGCGTGCAGCGACAGGAAGACGTCGGCGTTCGCATCATGGGCTGCCTCGATCCGCCCTTCGAGCGAGACGAAAACGTCGTCATCGCGCGTCATCGACACTTCGAATCCGCCCGCGCGCAGAAGCACCTCCTTAAGCTCGCGCGCGAAGATCAGCATGAGGTTGGCCTCGGTTTCGCCGCCATAGACCGCACCCGGATCGATGCCGCCGTGACCGGGGTCCAGCATCACACGCAGGGGCAGTCCCTCGACACCGCCCCGCGCGGCGGCGCGCACAGGCGCGGGGTCGGGCAAGTCCCAGCGGGGATCGCGCGGCGCCCCGGCACGTGCGGCGAAGGTCTCGGCATCGGTCTCGGCAAGGCGCAGGCGCAGCTTGGCCGCCCCGGTCTCGGGGTCGAGAGACAGGCCCGCCTGTTCCACGGCCATCGGCGTCTCGAGAAGCGCGACCAGGCGCGACCAGCCCTCGCGATACGCGCCGGTATGCACCTCGGAGATCGCCTCGGATCGATCGAGCGTCGCGGGATCGACACCGCCCCAATCCACTTCGCGGAAGTCGAGCACGAGCCGCGCCGGATCGCTCAGCGTGAAGACGCGCCACGGCACGCCCTGGCTTAGCGCAAGCGTCACCTCTGTTCCGCGCCCCCAGGCCCGGTCGGTGATCGCGCTGTTCTCGGCGTCGAGCCGCGCAAGACCGCCCAAGGCGCGCTCCTGCGCTGTCAGGGGGCTGGCTGCCAATGCCGCCAGACATGCGATGATCGATAGAAACCGCCGGGTCATTCTCTGCTCGTCTTATTTGCAGCGAACATACCGCAGAAACGAGGGTATTGTCTGCCCCTCGATGCGCGACATTTCCGTGACCCGGTTACGCCCCGCGCGGCTCCATGTAGGCTTTGAGCCGCGCGAGACCTTCCTCGATATCGGCGGTGCTGCGCGCATAGGAAAACCGGAGCGTCCTGGCCCCGCGCTCGGGATCGAAATCGAGCCCCGGCGTCACCGCGACGCCTGCGTGCTCAAGGATGTCTGCCGCCAGCGCGCGACTGTCCTCGGTCAGGTGGGAGACATCGGCATAGACGTAGAAGGCCCCGTCGGGCGGCGCGATCCGATCAAAGCCCGCTTTCGGCAGCCCGTCGAGCATCAGCTGGCGATTGCGGCGATAGACCGCCATGTTCGCTTCCAGCTCGTCGTTCGCATCCATCGCGGCGAGGGCCGCAACCTGCGCAGCATGGGGCGCGCAGATGAAGAGGTTCTGGGCCAGCCGCTCCACTTGCCTCAGCTGCGCCTCGGGCACGACCATCCAGCCAACACGCCAGCCGGTCATTGAGAAGTATTTCGAGAAGGAATTGATGACGCAGACATCGTCCGAGATCTCGAGCGCGGAAACCGCGCGATCCTCGTATTCGATGCCGTGGTAAATTTCGTCCGAGATGAACGCCGCGCCGCGATCTTGCGCGCAGGATATCAGCGCGCCGAGCGCCTCCCGCCCGAGCATCGTGCCTGTCGGGTTCGCGGGCGAGGCCACCATCAGCCCTTGCCAGTCCAGCGCCTCGAGATCCGCGGGAACGGGCTGCAGGCGGTTCGCGTCCGAGGCTTCGACCTCCAAGGGTTCGAGATCGAGCGCGCGCAGGATCTGCCGGTAGGACGGGTATCCCGGCCGCCCGAGCGCCACCTTGTCGCCCGCATCGAAGAGCGCCGTGAAGGCGAGGATGAACGCGCCCGAGGAGCCGGGCGTGACGACAACCCGCGCGGGGTCCAGGTCGACGCCGTACCAATCCTTGTAGAGCCGCGCGATCCGCGCCCGGAGCGCAGGCATCCCGAGCGCCACCGTATAGCCGAGCGCATCAGCCTCCATCGTCTCGGCCAGGGCCCGCCGCGCAGCTTCCGGCGCGGCCGTGCCGGGCTGGCCGACTTCCATATGGATGATGTGGCGGCCCGCGTCCTCGGCGGCGCGCGCGGCCTCCATCACATCCATCACAATGAAGGGATCGACATCACCCCGTCTTGAGTTCCGCATCGCGCGCCTCCTAAAGTCCGCCCCATGTCTGAAAGGGACGGGGCGGACAGTCAATGCGGACCATGCGGGTCATCATCCTGAGCCTTTGCTTGGCGCTCGTCGCCGGCACCCCTGCCCGCGCGCTGACGCTGCTGCGCGATGCCGATATCGAATATGCGCTGTCCGAGCTCGCCCGTCCGATCTTCGCGGCCGCTGGGCTGAGCCCCACGAACACCAAGGTGCTTCTGGTCGACGATACCAGCCTCAACGCCTTCGTAGCGGACAATGCGCATATCCTCATCCATTCGGGCCTTCTGATGAAGCTCGAGACCGCGCGCTCGGTCCAGGCGGTTCTGGCGCATGAAGCCGCGCATATCGCCAATGGCCATATCTCGCGCCGCGCCGCGAACATGCGCTCCGCGCGTACGGCAGCGGGGCTCGGCCTCATCCTGTCGGGTCTCGCGGCGACGCAAAGCGCCGAGGCGGGGCTTGGCTTGGCGGTCGGCACGCAATCCTCGGTCCTGCGGAACTTCCTCGCCCATACCCGCGCCGAGGAGGCCGCCGCCGACCAGAGCGCCGTGCGCTACATGATCCGCGCCGGGATAGACCCGATGGGCGCCGTCGAGGTGATGCAGATCTTTCGCGGCCAGGAGGCGCTGACGATCTCCCGGCAGGACCCCTACATGCTCACGCATCCCTTGTCGCGCGACCGGCTTCGCACGCTCGAAGGGCTCGCCAACGCGTATGGCCGCGACATTCCCAAGGATCCCACGGCGGAATACTGGTTCCAGCGCGCCAAGGGCAAACTGACCGCGTTCGAGCGCAACCCCGGATGGACGCTGAAGCGCGCGGGCGAGAGCGCAACACCCGATATCCGCCATATGCGCGAGGCGGTCGCCCATCACCGCCGCGCCGATCTGGGCCGGGCCATCCAGTCGATCGACGCCGCGCTGGCACAGCGCCCGAATGATCCGTTCCTCCTCGATCTCAAGGGCCAGATCCTGCTCGAAAGCCGCCGCGCGCCCCAGGCCGTTGCGGCCTATGCCCAGGCGGCGCGCTTTGCCCCGAAATCGGCGCTGATCCTCGGCGGTCTCGGCCGGGCGCAGCTGGCCTCTGGCGACACGGGGGCGGCGCTTGCCACGCTCGAACGCGCCTATGCGCGCGATTCCCAGGATCCACGTCTTTTACGCGACCTCTCGGTGGCCTATGCACAGACCGGACAGAACGGCCTCGCCTCTGCGGCGACCGCCGAACGCTACGCGATACAGGGCCGCCTGAAGGATGCGGCCATCCATGCCGAGCGCGCGCTGCAGCTTCTGCCGCGCGGCTCACCGGCCTGGCGGCGCGCCGAGGACGTGGCCGTCGCCGCCCGCACCGCCGCCCGGCGCTGACAGACGAGACACCAAAGGAGTCCCCATGCTGAAACCGACCCTGACCGCCCTCGCCCTTCTGACCGGCACGACCGCGCTGGCGCAGAATATCGACGTCACCGACATGAGCGATGCAGAGCGCGACGCGTTCCGCGCCGAGGTGCGCTCCTACCTGATGGAGAACCCCGAGGTCATCATCGAGGCGGTCAACGCGCTCGAGGCGCGGCAGGCCCAGGCCGAGGCGCAGGCCGCCGAAGCCGCGGTCGGCGACAATACCGACGCGATCTTCAATGACGGCGTCTCCTGGGTCGGCGGCAACCCCGATGGCGACATCACCGTCGTCGAGTTCATGGATTACCGCTGCGGCTATTGCCGCCGGGCCAAGGCAGAGGTCGAGGAGCTGGTCGCCTCCGACGGCAATATCCGCTTCGTCCTCAAGGAATTCCCGATTCTCGGTGAAGCTTCGCTGACCATGTCGCGCTTCGCCATCGCGGCCAAGAACGTCGCGGGCGACGAGGCCTATAAGCAGGTCCACGACGCGATGATGGAGCTGACCGCCGATCCCACGGAAGACGCGCTGCGCGGCGTCGCGGAAGAGCTGTCGCTCGACGCCGACGCGATCATCGCCGAGATGGGCTCCGATGCCGTGAATTCCCAGATTGCCGAGACCCGTGCGCTCGCCGAAGAGCTGGCGATCCGGGGCACCCCGACCTTCGTGATGGGCGACGAGCTGGTGCGCGGCTATGTCAGCCTCGAGGAAATGCAGGAGATCGTCGCCGCCGAACGCCAGGAGGGCTGATGCCGGCACGCTATCTTGTGGCGGCCGGTCTCACGCTGGCCGCCACGCCCTTGGGCGCGGGCCCCTTCGAGACAGAGACCGCGCGCGCTGCCTTCGGCGCGGAGATCCGGGAGCTGATCCTCGACGAACCCGAACTCGTGGGCCGCGCGCTGAACCCGCCCGTCCCGGCCCCCTCCGACATCTACGCCGATGCGCGCGATGAGGATCTTGGCCGTCTCGAAGCCGAACGGGCCGCGCTTTTTGCCGAGACGCGTCCGCGCATCGGACCTGACGGCGCGCCCGTTGCCTTGGCCTTCCTGACTGGCCCCGATTGTGCGGACTGCGCCGCGGCGGAGGCCGAGCTTGCGGCGCTCATGGAGCGGCTTGGCCTCGCGGCGACGCGCCTCGATGCCTCCGACCCGGACGTCGCCCAGGCGATGGACCGCTTGACGCTCGACACGCTGCCGTCCTACGTGCTGCCGGACATGATGGTGCGGGGACAGATTCCCCCGTTCGTGCTCGAGCGCTACATCTCTCCGTGACCGCGCCGCATCATCCGCCCACACATCCCTAGCGCCCCGGAGGCCTGATGCCCCTGAAGATCGACGTTCTGCTCGATTACGCCCTTGATGCGCCCACGGACTGCCTCGTGCAGATCAACGCGGCCGCCCTGCCCGACCAGGCCATCCGCAACGAGACGCTGAACGCGCATGGCGCGGAGGCGCGGATCAACCCGGCCGAGGACGAGATCGGCCTGAGGCTGTGGTTTCACGAGGCCGAGGCGCTGACGCTGGAATACACGACCGAGGTCCGGATCGACCGCGAGGTGCGCGATATAGGCGCATTATCGATGGACAGCCCCGCCGATCTGCCGCGCGACGTCGTGAAATACCTTCTTCCTTCGCGCTTTTGCCCGTCCGACAAGTTCATGACCTACCTCTCGACCGCCTTTCCGGGGCTTACCGGCGGCGCGCTCGCCATCGAGCTGGAGGAGTTCGTGCGACGCAACTTCACCTATGTTCCGGGGGCCTCCGGCCCCGAGACCTCGGCGCTCGAAACCTTCGTCACGCGTCAGGGCGTCTGCCGGGATTTCGCGCATATGCTGGTGACGCTGGCCCGCGCCGGCACGATCCCCGCGAGGGTGGCGAGCGTTTACGGGCTGGGCGTCGTGCCTCAGGATTTCCACCTCGTCGCGGAACTCTGGCTCGACGGCGCGTGGCACATCATGGACCCGTCGGGGATGTGCGGCCCGCGCGACGTTGCCCGCATCTGCGTCGGCCGCGATGCCACCGACGTCGCGTTCCTGACAAGTTACGGCCGTGCGACGCTCATGCGTCAGAACGTGATGGTGACGGAAGTCTGAGCCCTATTCGGCGGGCTCAGCCTCTTCGGGGCGCTCGGCCTCGCCGGCCTCGATGGCTTCGGCGCGCTTCTCGACCTCCTCGACGATGTGGTCGATCATCTGGTCGTTGGACATCTTGTGGCTGGCTTTGCCCGCGAGATAGACCATGCCCGATCCCGCACCGCCGCCGGTGAAACCGACGTCGGTCATCAGCGCTTCGCCCGGCCCGTTCACCACGCAGCCGATGATCGAAAGCGACATCGGCGTCTTGATATGGGCGAGCCGGTCTTCAAGCGTCTCGACCGTCTTGATGACGTCGAAACCTTGCCGCGCACAGGACGGACAGGAAATGATGTTCACGCCGCGGTGGCGCAGCCCCAGCGACTTCAGGATCTCGTAGCCGACCTTCACTTCCTCGACCGGATCGGCCGAAAGGGAGACGCGGATCGTGTCGCCGATGCCCATCCACAGAAGATTGCCGAGGCCGATCGCGCTCTTGATCGTGCCGGACATGAGTCCGCCCGCCTCGGTGATCCCGAGATGGATGGGCTTGTCGGTCGCTTCTGCGAGCTGCTGATACGCGGCGGCGGCCATGAACACGTCGGACGCCTTGCAGGAGATCTTGAACTCGTGAAAGTCGTTGTCTTCCAGCACCTTGATATGTTCGAGCCCGGATTCCACCATCGCGTCCGGGCACGGCTCGCCGTATTTTTCGAGCAAGTGCTTCTCGAGCGATCCGGCATTGACGCCGATCCGCATCGAACAGCCGTGATCGCGGGCCGCCTGGATCACCTCTCGCACGCGATCCTTGGAGCCGATATTGCCCGGATTGATCCTGAGGCAGGCCGCGCCGTTCTCGGCGGCCTCGATCCCGCGGCGGTAGTGGAAGTGGATATCGGCGACGATCGGCACCGGGCTTTCGCGCGTGATCTCTTTCAGCGCTTTCGCGGAGGCCTCGTCCGGCACGGAGACGCGGACGATGTCGGCCCCCGCTTCGGCAGCGGCCATGACCTGCGCCAGAGTGCCTTTGACGTCAGTCGTCGCGGTGTTCGTCATCGTCTGCACGGAAATCGGCGCATCGCCCCCGACCGCTACATCGCCGACCATGATCTTGCGCGAGGTGCGGCGATAGATGTTGCGCCAGGGACGGACGTGGTTGAGGCTCATCGCCTGCTCCTTTCAGCCCTGCGCCGCACAGGAAAAGGGGCGGCGCGTCTCACCCTCCTAGCTAGTCGGAGGGCGCGCGCCTTGCAAGCCGCACAGGATCACTCGGAGGTGGGGAGATCCGGTGTTCCGGAGACGTTGAGCTCTGCCACGACGCGCGCGAGATCCGCATCCGCCTCGATCTGCGCGACCTCGTAGGTCTGCGACAGGTTGTCCACCGACAGGGCCAGGTTCGACGTGACCGAGCCGCGCGGGCCGACCGGTCCGTAGGTCTGACCGTTCATGGCGAAATAGACCGCGCCCGACTCGCCGATCCGCAAGGTCGGAGCCTCTTCTGTGCGCGGCACGTCGAACGTGTCGCCCGCATTCATGATCGCCTCGTAGATCACGGTGCCGTCGGCGGCGCGCACGCGCACCCAGGCCGGACGCACGGCGATCATGGTCACGCCCGGCCCGGTGGTTTCGAGAACCTGCGGGCCGCTGGCCACTTCGTTGGCCTGGCCAAGCGCCTCGGCAAGTGCGCCCTCGACGCCCGAGACCGCCGCGGTGGAGCTTTGCCCGTTCACGGCTGCGAACTGGGCCTCTGCATCCTGCGGCCCCTCGCGATGCGGCAAGGACCGCCGGTCGGCATCCGCGAAAGCGCCGACGCTGGCCGGATCGAGCGTGGAGATAGGCGCATCACGCGCGACGAGCACAGGCACATCCAGCGCCTGCGGGCGGTAAAGTCGGTCGAGCGCCTCGGAAGACGGCGGATTGAACACGCCCGATCCGTCGGCAGTCGTGTCGTCCTCGGTGGTTGCACTGGCGACGTCGACCGGGTCGAGGTCCGACAGCACGACTGGCGTCTGATCAACTGGCGCGAGGCGCACGCGCTGCACCTCCTGCAGGACCGTCCAGCCGCCATAGCCGATACCGGCAACGAGCAGGAACAGAACCAACGTCGATCCAATCGCGCTCGGCTCTACCCGGCTGAGAAAGGATTCGCCGGCGGGAGCGAAAGAGATGCGCGGCTCTGCGAGAGGATCGCGATCCGGTCGCGGAGCGACGATCGGCTCCTTGCGCTTTACCGAGGATGCCTCGTCAGACATGCCATGCGCGGTAGAGAAACCGCTTTCGGCGCAGAACTGCGAGAAGGCCTCATCGGGATCGAGCCCGAGATAGCGCGAATAGGACCGGACATAGCCCGCGATGAAGCCGGGCGTGTCGAAAGCGGTGGGGTCGGTGTTTTCAATCGCGGCGATGTAATTCGCCTTGATCCGAAGCTCGCGCTCAACGTCGAGGAGGGACTTGCCCATCGTGGCGCGCTCGCCGCGCATCACGTCGCCGAGCCGCACTTCGAAGTCGTCGTAACCTTGCGGTGCGACGATGTCGTCTTCGACTGATTTTCGGGATTTTCGCCCGATCATGACGTCTGCCCCACTCTTAGAAAAAACGCGCCAACCGTCCATGAAGCCGCGTGTCCCACGATTCGTGCGTGAGCTTATTTCCGCTAACGATAGCACATGGCAACGAAATTCTAAGCGTTTTAAGGCCTAGGCAGACAATTCGGCACGATTCAGCGCACAATGCGACCACAGCTCATCCATCGCGCGCACGAGCGTGTCGATTTCTTTCGGCCCGTGTACCGGCGACGGCGTGAAGCGCAAACGCTCCGTGCCCCGCGGGACCGTGGGGAAGTTGATCGGCTGCACGTAGATACCGTAGCCCTCGAGCAGCATGTCGGACAATTGCTTGGTGTGAACCGGATCGCCGACGATGACCGGCACGATATGGCTGCCGTGATCGATGATCGGCAGGCCCATCGCCTTGAGGCGGGTCTTGAGGATCTTCGCCTGCGTCTGGTGCAGGTCGCGCCGCGCCTGGTCACGCTTGAGATGCGCCACGGATGCGGCCGCCCCGGCCGCCACGGCGGGCGGCAGCGAGGTCGTGAAGATGAAGCCCGGCGCGTAGGATCGGATCGCGTCGCACATCTTGGCAGAGGCCGCGATATAGCCGCCCATCACGCCGAACGCCTTGGCGAGCGTGCCGTTGATGATGTCGAGCCGGTGCATCAGGCGGTCGCGCTCCGCGACGCCTGCGCCGCGCGGGCCATACATGCCGACCGCGTGCACTTCGTCGATATAGGTCAGCGCGCCGAACTCGTCGGCGAGATCGCAGATCGCTTCGATCGGACCGAAATCGCCATCCATCGAATAGACCGATTCAAACGCGATCAGCTTGGGCGCATCGGGATCGTCCGCTTCCATCAGCTCGCGCAGATGGTCGACGTCGTTGTGCCGGAAGATGCGCTTGGCCCCGCCATTGCGGCGCACGCCTTCGATCATGGAGGCGTGGTTCAGCGCGTCGGAATAGATGATGAGACCCGGAAAGAGCTTTGGCAGCGTCGAGAGCGTGGCATCGTTGGCGATATAGGCGGAGGTAAAGAGAAGCGCCGCTTCCTTACCGTGCAGATCCGCCAGCTCCGCCTCGAGCCGCTTGTGATAAACGGTCGTGCCCGAGATGTTGCGCGTGCCGCCGGAGCCTGCCCCGGTCGCGTCGATCGCCTCGTGCATCGCCTCGAGGACGACCGGATGCTGACCCATGCCGAGGTAATCGTTGCCGCACCAGACTGTGATCGGGGTCTCGCTGCCATCGGCGCGCGTCCAGGTGGCGTGGGGGAACTGTCCCTGACGGCGCTCGATATCGATGAAGGTCCGGTAGCGGCCTTCCTCGTGCAGACGCTCGATCGCCTGGTCCAGTTGTGCGTCGTAATCCACGCTTCGTCCTCCGTCGTCGTGAGTGCCGCGAGGAAAGCGGCGCCCGTCGCAAGGTGAGTATCGCTGCCGCCTTCGCAAGACAACCGCATAGGCCGGGACCGAGGGTCGCAGCTTTGATCTCGATCAACTGGGCCGCAACCTTTCCCGACGTTAAGCGCCCGGCGCTCATCTCGGCATCGATCCCCGCCATTGTGGGCGATATAGGACTAGCGCCCAAATTCTGAATATCCGATGTCGCATTCCCTTCGAAACCGCGACGAATTGGCTGGTTTTCCTGCCCCCTCGCCGGGCACTGGACACGGCGAGACGCCCTGATACCTATGGTTCAGCTTCTCTCGAAAGGTCACGTTCCCATGTCCCTCGACGCCGTTCTCTCCCGTATCGATGCAGATCTCGACCCCGCGCTGGAGCGTCTGTTCGACCTCCTTCGGATCCCGTCGATCTCCACCGATCCCGAATACCAGGCCGATTGCGACCGCGCGGCGGAATGGCTGGTCAAGGATCTGAACGCGATGGGCATCGCGGCCGAGCGGCGCGAAACACCGGGCCATCCGATGGTCGTGGCGCATGTGGACGGCGATGGTCCGCATCTTCTGTTCTACGGCCATTATGATGTGCAGCCCGTCGACCCGCTGGAGCTTTGGCACCGCGACCCCTTCGATCCGGCTATCGAAGAGGTGGACGGACAGAAGGTGATCCGGGCGCGCGGCGCGTCCGACGACAAGGGCCAGCTCATGACCTTCGTGGAGGCGTGCCGCGCCTACATGGCCGAACATGGCAAACTGCCCTGCAAAGTGACCTTCTTCTTCGAGGGAGAGGAGGAATCGGGCTCGCCCTCGCTCGTGCCCTTCATGAAGGAAAACGCGGCGGAGCTGACGGCGGACGTCGCACTGATCTGCGACACGACGATGGCCGCGCCGGGCCTTCCGTCCATCGCCACGCAGCTGCGCGGGATGCTCAAGGAGGAATTCACCCTCAAGGGTCCGAGAATGGACCTGCATTCGGGCCTCTATGGCGGCCCCGCGCTCAACCCGCTCCGTGAGATATCAAAGCTCATCGCGAGCTTCCATGACGAGACGGGGCGCGTCGCGGTCGACGGCTTCTACGAGGGCGTGCCGGAGCTGTCCGACGAGCTGCGCCGCCAATGGGCCGATGCCGGTTTCGACGAGACGACGTTTCTGGGCCGCATCGGCATGAGCCGCGCGCATGGCGAGGAGGCTTTTTCGGCGATGGAGCAGGTCTGGGCACGCCCGACGCTCGAGGTCAACGGCATGTGGGGCGGCTATACCGGCGCGGGGACCAAGACGGTCATTCCCGCCGAGGCGCATTGCAAGCTCACCTGCCGCCTTGTCGGCGATCAGGACCCCGCGCAGGTTCGCGACGCCCTTCGCGCCCATATCGAAGCGCGCCTGCCGGTCGATACGGAGGTCGTCTGGCATGGCAGCCTCGACGGCGCACCCGCCTCGGTGATGGATACATCGCGCCCGGAATTCGAGCTCGCCCGCGGCGCGCTCAGCGACGAATGGAGCCGCGAGGCCGTCTTCGCGGGCATGGGCGGATCAATCCCGATCGCGGGGTATTTCAAAACGATTCTCGGCATGGAGCCGATGCTGATCGGGTTTGCAAAGGATGACGACGCAATCCACTCCCCGAACGAGAAATACGACGTGGAGAGCTTCCATAAGGGCATCCGGTCATGGGCCCGTATTCTCGATGCGCTTGGACAGGCGGCGCCGTGATCTGAACGAAGGCCCGAGCCGGAAGCGTTGCATTTATGCAAATACAACCTCTCCAGATGGTCGATTAAGCGCCTATCCCGAATTGTGCCCGCGCCTCACCTTTTTTGGGTCACAATCCTTAAGCTCTTTGGGCACATGGGAAAGACGTTCAAGAAACAGGGGCTACAGGAGTTCAAGGCGCGCATCGGTCGCGTCGACAGCTTCTATGCGCGCCACGGATTTTCAAAGCCGATCGTGAGCAATCGCTGCGAGCGGCCGGTCCTCTGGTCGATCATTGGGTTCGCCTGGATCGGCTTCGTGATCTCGATTGCCGAGAACCGCGCCTATCTCGAGGAAAGCCTCGCGCAAGGCGCGCTCTCCGCGCAGCACCGGGATTGGATCCTCTATGCGCTGGCGGCGCTGGTCGTTGTCTCGGCGATCAAGCTCGGTTTTCACGCCATGCGCTGCCTGCTCCGTGGCCGCGAACAGCGCGGCGTCTCGGGCAGCCTGCTTGTCGGTGCCCTTGGCGCGATCGTTGTGACCCAGATACCGGCGGATGCCCTGCATGGCGGGGTAGAGATTCTCGGCGCCGGAACGCAGGCCATCCTGCTCGCGGCCACGGATACAGCCGAGAAGACGATCGGCGTCGACACCTCCACCATCGCCTTCGTCTCACGGTCGATCACCGACTGATCTTGGCGCGTCCCGTCAGCCGGCCTAACCTGCTCGTTCAGGGCAGGAGTCGACATGACGGAATTCGCGGATATCGACGGCACGTGCATCGCGTATGAGCGGCAGGGCAGCGGCCCGCCGCTCCTCTTGTTGCATGGTTTTCCGCAGACCCGTGCCATGTGGCGCCCCATCGCGAAGACACTGGCGCAGCGCTTCGACGTGATCGCTGCGGACCTGCGCGGCTATGGCGCGAGCGACAAGCCAGAGGGCGTTAAAGCCATGTCCTTCCGCGCGATGGGCCGCGACATGAATGGCCTGATGTCCGCCCTCGGGCATGAGCGCTACCAACTTGCTGGTCACGACCGCGGCGCGCGGGTCGCGCACCGGATGGCGCTCGACGCGCCGGACCGCATCTCCTCGCTGACATTGATGGATATCGTGCCGACGCATCACCTCTTGCGCGATCTGACGATGGAGGTGGCCTCGGCCTATTACCACTGGTTCTTCCTCGCCCAGCCCGCGCCCTTCCCCGAAACCCTCATCGGTCACGATCCCGACGCCTATTTCGAGCGCTGCCTTCTGGGTTTCGGCAAGGCTGCGCTCTCCGATTTCTCGCCCGAGCTTCTGGCGGAATACCGCGCGGCCTGGCGGGATCCGGCTGCGATCCGCGCGATGTGCGACGATTACCGCGCCGCGATCGAGGTGGATGTCTCGGACGACGCGCACGATCTCGACCGCTCTGTCACTTGCCCCGCCCTCGTCCTTTACGGCGCGGACGGCGCGATGGCGCGCCTCATGGATGTCCCCGAGACCTGGGCGCCACGACTTGCTGACATGCGCGCCAAGGCGATGCCCGGCGGACATTTCTTCCCCGATCAGGCCCCGGACGCGACGGCCGCAGTGCTGATGGACTTCCTGACAGGGCTCACCCCGATCTAAGCCGTGTCACACGATCCCGTCGAACCGCTCCGGCAGGCGATATTGCACGCCGTAATCGGGGCGGTCGAACTGCCAGAACCCCGTCTCTCCGCGTGGCTTCCAACTTTTCGCCATGTCGCGCCGGAGCCATGCGAGGTCGAAGCCCTCCCGCTCCTCGAGCTGCGCGAACGCCTCGAACACCGCCCGATCCTCGCCGCGCGCCTCGGCGAACCAGTGCCGCCCTATCGAGGTCTCCTTCACGCCGACACCGATCTCTTCGATGACGCGGTTGCGGCGATCCATCGCCGCCACGTATTGCGCGAAATCGCAGAACTTGAGGTGCAGCAGGTACATGCCCTCTGGGGCATTGAGGTTTTCGGCCTTGGCGTAATGCCCCCCGCGAGACAGCTGCGCGGGCCGGCCCAGCACACAGGGCTTCGAGTGATACGGCAGGAGCTTCACGTGCCGGCGCGGACCGATGACGTGATCCCCGACCGGAGCATCCTCGCGGTCGATCCGATGGAATACGTCGAGCCCAACGGGCGTATAGACGCGCCGCCGCGCCTTGCCCTTCAGCCAGCTCAGTAGCGTGTGCCCGGTCTCGGGGTCCATCACGACGATCTCGTCGACATCCCCCACGACCACATGCGCGTAATACCCCAGAAGCCCTTCGACCATGCGATTGAGAAGCCGCCAGCGCTTGCGCTCGAAATTGGGATCAGGATCGCCCGGCAGACCGATGACGTTGCACCCTTCCGCCATCCGCGCAACCGTCTCGCCGCGACCGTGATTGATGACGTAGCAGTTCTCGCGGCCGAACATCTCGCCATAATAGGCGAGCCATTTGTCCAGGAAGAAGGCGTCGTCCCTGACCATTGTCAGCGCGGCGGCGGTCGTCTGCATGTCTGCTCGAGGCCTCTTGCGGGTCGCGTCGGCGGCACTCTAGCGTCCGCGGCGCGCCCCGTCAGCCCTGCCCGCGCGGATCGAGCAGGCGGCGCAGCAATCCGGTCTCGCTGACCTGCCCGATCAGCGCGCCATTCTCCTCGACGCCGACCGGCGCATCGGCATCGGCGCAGCGCCGCATGACCTCCTCGACGCGCATGCCCGCGGGCACCCGGATCTCGGGCGCTCCGTTCGCGGGCTCCATCACGTCGCGCGCGGTCAGAACCCCTAACGGGTTCATGTGGGCCACGAACTCCGCCACGTAGTCGTTTGCGGGCTTTGAGTAGATGTCCTGCGGGCGACCACATTGCACGATCCGGCCGCCTTCCATGATCGCGATCCGGTTGCCGATCTTGAAAGCCTCGTCGAGATCGTGGCTCACGAAGATGATCGTTTTCTTCATCTCGCGTTGCAGATCCAGAAGCTCGTCCTGCAATTTGTTGCGGATGAGCGGATCGAGCGCCGAGAACGGCTCGTCCATCAGAAGGATTGGCGCATCCGTTGCGAAAGCCCGCGCGAGGCCCACGCGCTGCTGCATGCCCCCCGACAGATCACCGACCTTGCGGTCGCCCCAACCGTCGAGCCCGACGAGCCCGAGCTGCTTGTCCGCACGCTCGGCCCGCTCCGCCTTGGACAATCCGCCAAGCTCGAGCCCCAGCGCCACGTTGTCGCGCACCGTGCGCCACGGCAGGAGACCGAATTGCTGGAACACCATCGCCACGCGCTTGAGCCGCATCCGGCGCAGCTCCGCCTCGCTGGCATCGGTGACGTTGACCATCGCGCCGCCGTCGCTGACTTCGACCTTGCCGCGCACCACCGGATTGAGCCCGTTCACGGCCCGAAGGAGCGTCGATTTGCCGGAGCCCGAAAGCCCCATCAGAACGAGGATCTCGCCCTCTTCCACGTCGATGGAGCAATTGTGCACGCCGAGCACCTGCCCCGTCTCGCGTTGGATGTCGGGGCGGGATCTGCCCTGGTCCATCATCGGCAATGCGCGTTCCGGCTCGTCGCCGAAGACGATGGAGACGTTGTCGATCTTCACGGCATGGCTCATTTGCGGTCTCCCACGTTGAGAATGCGGTCCAGCATGATGGCGACGACGACGATCACGAAGCCGCTCTCGAAGCCGAGCGAGGTGTTCACCTGGTTGAGCGCGCGCACCACCGGCACGCCGAGGCCATCCGCGCCCACGAGCGCCGCGATCACCACCATCGAAAGCGACAGCATGATCGTCTGGTTGAGCCCGGCCATGATCTGCGGAAAGGCCGAGGGCATTTCCACCTTCCATAAAAGCTGGCGCGGCGTCGCGCCGAAGGCGGTCGCGGCTTCCTTCAGCGCGGTCGGCGTCGAGACGATCCCGAGATAGGTAAGGCGGATGGGCGCGGGCACCACGAAGATCACCGTCGCGATCAGGCCCGGCACCATGCCGATCCCGAAAAAGACGATGGCCGGGATCAGGTAGACGAAGGTGGGCAGCGTCTGCATCAGGTCCAGCACAGGCCGGAGCGCGGTATAGAGCTTGGGGCGATGCGCCGCCGCGATACCGATGGGCACGCCCACCCCCATGCAGACGACGCAGGCCGACAGGATCAGCGTCAGGCTCTCCAGCGTCTCGTCCCAGTAATCCTGGTTGAGCACGAAGAGAAAGCCGAGCGCAACGAAAAGGCAGATCTTCCAGTTGCGCTGCAGCGCCCAGGTAATCGCAACGAAAGCTGCGATGACGATGAAGGGATGCGGTGTCTCGAGCACCCAGAGGATGCCGTCGATCATGTGCTCCATCACCCAGGAGAGCCCGTCGAGCAGGAAACCCAGATTGCTGCGTATCCAGTCGAACACCGCCTCGGCGGTGTCGCCCACGGGAATCTTGTAATCGGTCAGCCAGTCGAGCATCTCGGGTCCGGTCCTCGTTGCCGTCGAATTGTTGATTGACGAGTCAATTAACCACGGCCTATCCTCGAATTGCAACCGAAGTTTCGGAAAAGCGGGGCAAGGGGCCGTATGGGCAAGGAAATCCAGCGTAAAAGCGACCTGATCGCCGCCACTCTGCGCGAAATCGGCGCGAAAGGCACGCTCAATGTGACGGTCGGCCAGATTGCCAAGCGCGCCGGCGTCTCTCCGGGGCTCGCATTTCACTATTTCGGCGACAAGGAGAAGCTCTTCCTCGCCGCGATGCGCTCGATCCTGACAGGGTTCCGGCGCGAGGTGGTGGAGGCGCTCAAGGGCGCGTCAGGCTCGCGCGCACGGATCGAGGCGGTCCTTCAGGTATCCTTCGCGAAGAGTCATTTCGAGGAAGGCGCGGTTGCGGCCTGGCTCAATTTCTACGTGCTCGCGCAGACTTCGGCCGAGGCGCAGCGGCTCCTGACGATCTATCACCGCCGGTTCAATTCGACGCTGCTGCACGATCTACGCCCTCTTGCCGGCGCGCGGGCGGAGGCGGCGGCGGAACGGATCGCGGGCCTCGTCGACGGGCTTTACCTGCGCTTCGCGCTGGATCGCACCAGCGTCGATTCCGCCCCCGCCATCGCGCAGGTGATGGCCGCGCTCGATATCGAGCTCTCCGCGAAATGACCCAGCAATGACCGCGCCTCGGCCAAATCCTGGCCCGAATGTCGCGCCAAGGTGCCGCCGCAGCGATGGAAGGCACCGCCCATGCGACACGTCCAGTTCGACCCCGCACCGCTCAAGACGCTGAAACTGCGCCGGCTCTTCGCGATCCAGTGCCAGGCATGGCGGCAATCGGGCCTGTCCGACAACGCCTTCGAGACACCGCTGACCCCTGCCGACCTTGCGCGGCTTCAGTCCCGCGCGACAGGCAGTCTCAGTCGCCCTCGGCTGGCGTGAGAGGGCGATAGCCTGTCGCCACGACGAACTTCTCCGAGGAATCGCTGCGCGAGGCGGGCGGCTTCACGTTGGCGACCTTGTCGAACCGCCGCTTCAGCAGCCCCTGAAGCTCGGCCTCCGCACCTCCCGCAAGCACCTTCGCAACGAAGGTTCCGCCCTCTTCCAGAACGTCGAACGCGAACTCCGCGGCCGCTTCGCAAAGTGCGACGATCCGCAGGTGATCCGTTTGCTTGTGCCCCGACGACGACGCGGCCATGTCCGACATCACCACGTCGGCAGAGCCGCCGAGCCAGGCTTTGACCTTGTCGTCCGCGCCATCCTCGAGAAAGTCGAGCTGGTGCAGCTCCGCCCCGGCGATGGGTTCGACCTCCTGCAAGTCGACGCCAAGGACCGTGCCTTGCGCCTTGCCCGATTTCTCGCCGAGCGCGTTCACCCGCGTCACCGCGACCTGACACCAGCCGCCCGGCGCGCATCCAAGGTCAACGACCCGCGCACCCGGCACGAGGAAGCGGTATTTGTCGTCAAGCTCGAGGATCTTGAAGGCCGCGCGGCCGCGATAGCCCTCGGCCTTGGCGCGCTTCACATAAGGATCATTGAGCTGCCGCTGCAGCCAGCGCGTCGAGGACGCGCGCCGCCCCCGCGCCGTCTTGACCTTGGTCTTGAGGTCACGTTGTCCGCGGCCCGAGCTTTTCCGTTCGCCTGGTTTGCGTGCCATGACTTCTGCTTCTTCTCTCAAATCTTGTCGGGACGTGTCCCGCGGTCAGTACGGTGCATCCTCGAGCACCCCGTCCGCCGACATCTGCGCGTAGAGCAGCCCCTCCCGCAAGCCCCTGTCCGCGACGGAAAGGCGGTCGGTCGGCCAGCAGCGCAAGAGCGCCTGCAGGATCGCCGCACCCGACATGATGAGGACGTGCCGGTCCTGCCCGATCCTCGGATCGCGTCGCCGGCCTTCGGGTCCCATCGACAGATAGCCCCGGATCACCGCTTCGATCTGGTCCGAACTCATCCTGAGACCATCGACCTTGGTGCGGTCGTAGCGCTTGAGCCCGAGATGCGAGGCCGCGACCGTCGTGACGGTGCCGCTCGTGCCGACGATCTGGAAGCCCTCGCGGGTCTGCTCGTCCTTGTAGGGGGCAAACTCGGCGAGGTTCTCCTCGAAATACCAGGACATCAGCGCATACCGCGCCGCGTCATCCTCCACGTCCGAGAATTGGTCCCGCAACGTCGCGACCCCCAGCGGCACCGAGATCCAGTCCACGACCTTCGCGGCCGGGAACGGGCTGTCGGGTGTGTGAAAGCCCGCATGCAGCCGCATGATCGCGCGCGGCCGGTCTCGTTTGGGCACCGAAGAGAGGTCGATCCAGACAAGCTCGGTCGAGCCGCCCCCGATATCGACCACCAGAAGCTGTTCGGTCCGGGTGGAGACGAGCGGCGCGCAGGAGATCACGGCAAGCCGTGCCTCCTCCTCGGGCTGGATGATCTCGAGCTCGAGGCCGGCCTCGCGCTTCACCCTGCGGATGAACTCTCGCGAATTGGCCGCGCGCCGGCAGGCCTCGGTCGCGACAAGCCGCATCCGCTTGACCTTGTGGCGGGCGATCTTCTGCTGGCACACCTTCAAAGCCGCGATGGTCCGGCCCATCGAGCTGCGCGACAACCTGCCCGTGCGCTCGAGCCCGTAGCCGAGCTGCACGGAGCGGGAGAAGCTATCGACCACATGGAACTGACTGCCCTTGGGCTGGGCGATCAGCATGCGGCAACTATTCGTGCCCAGATCGAGGGCGGCATAAAGCTCGCCCGGATCCGGACCTTCTGGCGCGGGGCTCTCAACCGGTGTCAGGAAAGCGCCCGCACCTTTGGGACGCTCTGGCGCCATGTTCATGCGCCTTTCCGTATGTCAACTTGGGGATAACGATACGCCTTCGGCGTCGTTTCGGCAACATGCGAATGGCCGGGTGCGCGCAGGCGGCGCGGGCCCTTGCCGCCCCGCTCCGGTCCCGCGATCATGGCCGCGACACGAGCCGACGGAAGCGAGCCATGCCGATCACCCTGCCCGACGAGGGCCTTTTCCTGCATCTCGGCGCGCATCGCACCGGGACCGGCTCTTTCCAGGAGTTCCTTTCGTCCAATGCCGATGCCTTCGCCGATCTCGGCGTGAACCTCGCCGTGGCGAACCGCGACGGGCAGGCACCGTCAACGCTGCGCCTGCGCCTTCCCGACGCACGGCACTTTCGCAAGGGACTGCTGGAAGAGCGCGCGGCTCTCCGGGACGAGGCGCTCACCGAGGCGCGTGTAAACTTGCGGGCCCGCAGCGTCATCTCCGAAGAGAACATCCCAGGCAGTTTCAACGCGATCTTCGCCGATGCGCCCTACCGCGCCGCGCGCGAGCGCATGGCCTTCCTTGCGTCTGCCCTGTCGCGCCCCGTGCGCCGCATCCTGTTCGTCACGCGCTCTTACGAGACCTTCTTTCCATCCGCGTATCGCAAACGGTGCGAATTCCGCAAAATCGCGCCGTTCTCCGATTACGCGCCCCGCTTCATGGAGGCGACGCGCGGCTGGGCGGATCTCGTCGAAGACATCGCCGCCGCGTTCTCACCTGGCGAGATCCTGGTCGCGCGCTACGAGGACCGACCGACCCACGAGGCGCTGCTGCATGCACTCCTGCCCGAAACCGCGCAAATGCGCTTCGCTCCGCTCGAG
Source organism: Roseivivax sp. THAF30 (assembly GCF_009363575.1). NCBI lineage: Bacteria > Pseudomonadati > Pseudomonadota > Alphaproteobacteria > Rhodobacterales > Roseobacteraceae > Roseivivax > Roseivivax sp. THAF30. The sequence continues at coordinate 2,254,369 of NZ_CP045389.1, forward strand.
CGACGCTTCAACGTCTCAGCCACGGATGCCGCCTGCCGCGCGATGCAGGCAGCGTTCGAGAAGCCCCCCAAGCTTTCCCCCCGCGAGATCCGGGCGATCATTCACGCTCATGCCGACGACCGCAGCGGCCCGCCCATCGCCGAATTCTCCGACCGCGACCGGGCCGCACTCCGCGACCGCTATACTCGCGATCTCAACCGGATCGCGAAGATACCCGGCGTCACGTTTCTGGGAACATGAGCCGCGCTCATCGAAAGGCTGAGCCGTTTTCCGATCCCCGGCTGTGGCCCCCGCGGTTCAACCACGTATGATAGCCGACGTCGCCTGCGGGGTCTTGAGTGTCGAAATCCGACCCTTGGCCACGGAGCGCGCGCGATAGAGAAGCCGCATCACGTCAAAGGAACTCCGCTCCATGCCCGACGTCACCATCGTTTATTGGCGCGACATCCCTGCCCAGGTCATCGTGGGCAAGGGGCGCCGCGCCGAGAAGGTCCAGCTGCCCGAGCGTTTCGAGCAGGCGATCGACCGTGCGGCGATGAAATCGGGCGCAGCGGAGACCGATGCCTACCTCGCCGAATGGCGCAAGGGCACACCTTATGCCGTGGATGGCAGCCCCGCCGATGCCGCCGCCGCCGAGGCTGCGCGGATCGAAGCGGATTACGATCAGACCCGCCTCAAGGCCCTGATCGACAACCATGGCCGGAACTAGAAACCCGGTCCGGCGCGCGACGGAGGTCCTCATGGCGCTTCTCCCCTTCCGCACGAAATCCAGGTCCGCCGCACGGCGCGGTGGCGATCATCTGGCCTCTTTCCTCACCGGTCACTCGGTGGAGGTGATGCCGCGCACCGCCGAGAAGGTCGAGGATTTCCGCGCCCTATTCGCCCCCGAGACCCGCATCTACATCGCCCATATCGACGGCACGCCGATCGAGGACATGGTCGCGACTGCCAGGCGGCTCGCCAATGACGGATTTACCGTGATGCCGCACTTCCCCGCGCGCATCATCAAGGACGAGGCAACCCTCGCAGACTGGATCGCCCGGTACCAGGGCGAGGCGGGCGTGCATCAGGGCCTCATTCTCGCAGGCGGCGTGACCGAGCCGCATGGCGACTTCCATTCCTCGATGCAGCTTCTCGAGACCGGGCTATTCGACAAGGCCGGCTTCGACCGCCTGCACGTCGCCGGTCACCCCGAGGGCAACCGCGATATCGACGCCGATGGCAGCGAGCGCTCGGTCATGGAGGCCGCCCGCTGGAAACAGGCCTTCACCGAGCGAACCGATGCGAAGATGGCGATGGCCACGCAATTCGCCTTCGAGGCCCAGCCGATCATCGACTGGACCGATCGCCTGCGTGAGAACGGCGTGACCCTGCCCGTCCATGTCGGCCTCGCCGGCCCCGCGAAGCTGCAGACGCTCATCAAGTTCGCCATCGCCTGCGGTGTCGGCCCCTCGCTGCGCGTATTGCAGAAGCGCGCGATGGACGTCACCAAGCTCGTCCTGCCCTACACGCCCGACGAAGTGGCGCTGGAGCTTGCGCAACACAAGGCGGCGAACCCGGGCAGCCTGATCGAAGCGGCGCATATCTTCCCGCTCGGCGGCATCAAGCAGAGCGCGGAATGGGTGCAAGGCGTCATGGCCGACGCCCCCGCGCAAGCCAGCCTCTGAACGAAGGACCTCATGCCCGCGCTTCTCTTCGATCTCGACGGAACCCTCATCCACTCGGACCCGCTCCACGTGGAGGTCTTCGCCGAGATTCACCGTGAGCGCGGGCAGGACTTCACGCACGAGGATTACCTCGCGCGGGTGCATGGCCGCTCGAATGTGGCGATCTTCTCGGACGCATTCCCGGATGAAGACCCGCATGCGCTCGGCAAGGAAAAGGAAGCGCGGTTTCGCGCCCGCCTAGCAGACGGCGATGTGCCGGCGATGCCAGGCGGCGAGGCGCTGATGCGCCGGGCGCGGGATGCGGGCTGGGCGGTGGGCGTCGTCACGAACGCCCCGCGGGCCAACGCGGACGCGATGCTGGGCGCACTCGGCCTCGCAGAGCTTGTCGATACGCTCGTGATCGGCGATGAATGCCCGAAATCGAAACCGGATCCCTACCCCTACCAGGAGGCCCTGCGCCGCCTCGACGTGAGCCCGACCCTGGCGCTCGCCTTCGAAGACAGCCCTTCGGGGGCGCGCGCCGCCCGCGGATCGGGGGCCTACACGATCGGCATCCGGTCGAGCCTTGATGACAGGGCGCTCCGCCAGGCGGGCGCGCATGTGACCATAGAAGATTTCAACGATCCCGCGCTCGAGCCCGCGCTCGACCGCCTCATGAGACCAACAGGAGCCCTGACGCCATGACCCGCACCATTCTCGAGTCGAAGACGAAGACCGCGATCATCGGATTCGACCAGCCGTTCTGCGTGATCGGCGAGCGGATCAACCCGACCGGCCGCAAGAAGCTCGCCGCCGAGCTCGAAGCGGGCGATTTCTCGACCGTTGAGAAGGACGCGCTGGCGCAAGCCGCCGCCGGGGCGACGGTGCTCGATGTGAACGCGGGCGTTGTCTACAATTCCAACCCGAACCCAAACGAGACCGAGCCGCCGCTCATGCGGAAGATGATCGAGCTCGTGCAGGGCCTCGTGGATATCCCGCTCTGCATCGACAGCTCCGTGCCGGGCGCTCTGGAGGCTGGGCTCGAGACCGCCAATGGCCGCCCGCTCGTCAACTCCGTGACCGGCGAGGAAGAACGGCTCGAAGAGATCCTGCCCCTGGTGAAGAAGTATAACGTCCCGGTCGTGGCGATCTCCAACGACGATACCGGCATCTCCGAAGATCCCGACGTGCGCTTCGCGGTTGCCAAGAAGATCGTCGAGCGCGCCGCCGATTTCGGCATTCCCGCGCATGATATCGTCGTCGATCCGCTGGTCATGCCCGTGGGCGCGATGGCGACAGCCGGCCTTCAGGTCTTCACGCTGGTCCGCCGCCTTCGCGACGAGCTTGGCGTGAACACGACCTGCGGGGCCTCCAACATCTCCTTCGGGCTGCCCAACCGCCACGGCATCAACAACGCCTTCCTGCCGATGGCGATCGCCTCGGGCATGACTTCCGCGATCATGAACCCGATCGCCCTGCCCGTTCCCGCCTCCAAGATCGCCGAGAAGCGCGCCGAAGTCGAAGCGGCCGGAATCGCCCTGCCCGCAGACATGGACGACGAGGCGTTCTGCCAGATGTTCGGCCTCGGCTCGACGCTGCCGAAAGCGGGCAAGGAAATGGAAGCGATCCGCGCCGCCAACTTCCTCACCGACAACGACCCCTCCGGCGCGGCCTGGATCCAGTTCAACCGCGCGCCGGGCGCCGCCGCCGAAGGCGGCCGGGCCGGTGGACGCCGCCGCCGCCGCGCGTAGGCAACAAAAAGGCCGGGTCAGCGACCCGGCCTTTCCGTTTCGGCTTGATTGTCCGCCTTACGGAATGATCCGCGTGTATTTCGATCCCTCAAGGGTCGCGCCGAGCCGAAGGCCCGCCTGACCGAAGATCACCGCGATAACGGGTGAGGTGGAGGTCAATGTCTCGGCCGAAAGCGTCTCGCCGCCTTCGGGGATCGCGTATTCCACGTTGGCGCCTGCCGACCAACCCGGCGAGCGGCGGAAATTCGACAGCGCTTCCTGCGTCATGAAGAACAGCACATGCGCGTATTGCTGCGCGCCGATCTGCAAGCCACCCGAGGCTTTCGCGACCGAGTAGTAATCCACCGTCACCCCGCCGACGCGCAGCGCGCCGGTGCCATAAGCCCCGCCGATGCCGAGCCCCGCTTCGGTCACAAGCGGCATCACGAGGATACCCGAGGATTTCTCGCGAAGCTGGGTCGTGCCGGGATATTGGGAGTAAAGCGTGTTCAGCGTCGCATCGACCCGCGCGTCGATCCGCGCCGGGCCGGTCGATCCGACCCCGTTGTCGCAAGCGGCCACAAGGCCCGTAGCACCGAGACCGAGGGTAAAGCCGCGCCGGGAAAAATTGGTCATGTCATCTGCTCTTTTTATCTGAAGCCTCGTCGTGCGGGCGAAAGCCCCCCGATCTGATGCCGGGTCACGGCGAAACTACGCCGAATACGGCGCGCTGTCACCCGATATTGGGCTTTTTCGGCATGAAACCGCTAGCCGTTGAGGAGTTTTGCGGCGGCCGGAGCGAAATAGGTCAGGATCCCGTCGCAGCCGGCCCGCTTGAACGCCATCAGGCTTTCGAGCGTCACCCGGTCGCGATCGAGCCAGCCGTTATCGGCCGCGCCGGCCAGCATCGCGTATTCGCCCGACACCTGGTAGGCGAAGGTCGGCGCGCCGAAGGCCTGCTTCACCGCCGCGCATATGTCGAGATAGGCCATGCCGGGCTTGACCATGACCATGTCCGCGCCTTCCTCGAGATCGCGCGCGACGAGCCGCAGCGCCTCGTCGCGGTTGGCGGGGTTCATCTGGTAGGTCTTCTTGTCCCCCTTGAGCGCGCCCGATGCACCGACCGCATCGCGGAACGGGCCGTAGAAGGCCGAGGCGTATTTCGCGGCATAGCTCAGAAGGCAGACATCGCGGTGTCCTTCAGCCTCCAGCGCGGCGCGGATTGCGCCGATCCGCCCGTCCATCATGTCCGACGGGCCGATGATGTCGGCCCCGGCCTCCGCCTGCGAGAGCGCCTGCTTCACCAGCGCCTCGACCGTGCGGTCGTTGACGATCACCCCGTCTTCCACGAACCCGTCATGCCCGTCGACATTGTAGGGATCGAGTGCGACATCGGTCATCACGGCGATCTCGGGCACCGCTTCCTTGATGGAGCGGGTCGCCCGGTTCGAGAGGTTCTCGGGGTTCCAGGCTTCGGCGCAATCCTTCGTCTTCAGGCTCGGATCGGTGTAGGGAAAGAGGCAGATCGCCGGGATGCCCAGCGCATGCGCCTCGCGGGCGGCCTCCACCACCTTGTCCACCGACAGACGGCTCACGCCGGGCATCGAGGCGATGGGCTCCGCCACGCCCTCGCCATCGCGCACGAAGACCGGCCAGATGAAATCGGACGGCGCGAGCTGCGTCTCCTGGACAAGTGCGCGCAGCGCGGCACTCTTTCGAGGGCGGCGGAACCGCGTGGCGGGAAACGGAGCGTGAAGCGGCTGCATCGGAGGGCACCTTCGGAAAGATTGTCTTGGGACATAGGGGATGCACAGCCCTGCCCCGGAAGTCCAGCCCGAGCCCGCCCTGTGGCGCGGAACCCCGCCCCGCCGGTCAATCGCGCCATTGGCGTCGCGGCCCATTGCAGTGGTCTTCCACACGAGGAATAACGGTCCGGGCACAAAGACGAGCGCGTGGGGCAGGTTTGGACTGGCATCTCACAGTCATGGAAGTGATCGACTTGCGGTCGTTCTCGAACCTCTGGTTCTGGATCGCGCTTGCCGTCATGTGGTCGACCGCCAGCCATTGGGTGCTGGGCGTGCCCTACGACATGGTGGGCCGCGCGGCGCGCATGGGAGGCGAGTCGGAGGCCGACCTCGAGGACATGGTCCGCATCAACGTCAATCGCCTCCTCTACATCGCGGCAGAGGCGGGCCTGTGGATCACGGCAATCGGCACCTTCATGCTCGCTGCGCTTTGTGTCGCGGGCTTCTGGTTCGGCGTCGAGTTCGCGCAGGCCCTGTTCCTTCTCGGCTTTCCGATGTCGCTTGTCGGTCTTCTGTCCTTGCGCTCGGCGCATGTGATACGGGCGCGGAGCCTGTCCGGCCCTGACCTCAGGCGCCGGCTGACATGGCACCGGATCGGCGTGCAGGCGATCGGCATGGTGGCGATCTTCATCACCGCGCTCTGGGGCATGTATCAGAACATGGTGGTCGGCCCCTTCGGCGGTTGACGCGCGCCCGCGCGCGGGCCATTTGGCGCGCTATGGCAGGTGACACGCAAATTCTCATGGGCGGCGCGCCGGAAGGCTTCGACGCGACCCTTCTCTTGCGCGAGGTGGCAACGCGCGACGGCCCGGTGATGTTCGTTGCGCGCGACGACAAGCGTCTGGCGCGCATGGCGGAGGCGCTGGCCTTCTTCGATCCCTCGATGCCGGTCCTGTCCTTTCCCGCCTGGGATTGCCTGCCCTATGACCGGGTCTCGCCGAATGCCGACATCTCGGCCGCGCGGATGGCGACGCTCGCCGCGCTCGTGCATGGGGCGCCGACCCGCTTCGTGCTGCTGACAACGCTCAACGCCGCGACCCAGCGCATCCCGGCCCGTGAGATCTTGCGCGAGGCGGCCTTCACCGCCGAGGTCGGCGGGCGCATCGACGAAGAGGCCCTGCGCGCCTTCCTCGTCCGCATGGGCTTCAGCCAGGCCCCGACCGTCACCGAACCCGGAGATTACGCGATCCGTGGCGGCATCATCGACGTCTTCCCGCCCGGCGAAGGCGGGCCTGTGCGGCTCGATCTCTTCGGCGATGTCCTCGACGGGGCGCGCCGGTTCGATCCGGTCTCGCAGCGCACGACCGAGAAACTGTCGGTCGTGGAGTTCGCGCCCGTCTCCGAGGTGATCCTCGACGAGGCCGCCATCACCCGGTTCCGCCAGAACTACCGCATCGAGTTCGGCGCAGCAGGCACGGACGATCCGCTCTACGAGGCGGTGAGCGCGGGACGCAAGCACCAGGGGATCGAGCACTGGCTGCCGTTCTTCCACGAACGGCTCGAGACCCTCTTCGACTACCTGCCGGACGCGCCGCTTCTTCTCGACGAACAGGCGACGCCCGCGCGCATCGCACGGTGGGAGCAGATCGCCGACCAATACGAGACGCGCAAGATCGCGATGCAGGAAAAAAGCCGCATCGACAGCGTCTACAAGCCGGCCCCGCCCGAGCTTCTCTATCTCGATGACGAGGCTTGGGAGACGGCCGTTGCGGGCCGCCGCCGCGTGCAGCTCTCTCCGTTGCCGCAGGCCTCGGGGCCGAACACCGCCGATGCGGGCGGGCGGCTCGGCCGCAACTTCGCACCGGAACGCCAGCAGGAGAGCATCAGCCTTTTCGGCAGCCTCGCCGATCATGTGAAGAAGAAACTCGAGGACGGCCCCGTCGTCATCGCCTCCTATTCCGAGGGCGCACGCGAGCGCCTCTCCGGGCTCATCGAGGACGAAGGTCTCGGCGAAGCGATCGAGATCGCCAACGGCACGCGGATCGGCAAGCGCGGCCTTCACCTTGCGGTCTGGGCGCTCGAGCATGGCTTCGAAGGGCCGTGGGGCGACAAGAAGGGCCATATCACCTTCATTTCCGAGCAGGACGTGCTGGGCGACCGGCTCATCCGCGCGCCCCGAAAGAAGCGCCGGGCAGAGAACTTCCTGACCGAGGCGCAATCGCTGTCTCCGGGCGATCTTGTTGTGCATGTCGATCATGGCATCGGCCGTTTCCAGGGGATGGAGGTCATCACCGCCGCTGGAGCCGCGCATGAATGCCTGCTTCTCGAATATGCCGAAGGCGCGCGGCTCTACATGCCGGTCGAGAATATCGAGCTTCTGTCCCGCTACGGGCACGAGGAGGGCCTCCTAGACAAGCTCGGCGGCGGCGCGTGGCAGGCCAAGAAAGCGCGCCTCAAGGAACGCATCAAGGAGATGGCGGATCGTCTCATCCGTATCGCCGCCGAACGCGCGCTTCGGAAAGCGCCGGTGCTCGAGCCACCGACAGGCGCGTGGGATGCGTTCCTCGCGCGCTTCCCCTACCCCGAGACCGACGACCAGCTGCGCGCGATCGAAGATGTCGCTACCGACATGACCTCGGGCCACCCGATGGACCGGCTCATCTGCGGCGATGTGGGTTTCGGCAAGACCGAGGTGGCTTTGCGCGCGGCGTTCATCGCGGCGATGTCGGGCACCCAGGTCGCGGTCATCGCGCCGACGACGCTGCTTGCCCGCCAGCATTTCCAGAGTTTCGCAGAACGCTTCCGGGGCTTCCCCCTTGAGGTGCGAGCGCTGTCGCGCTTCGTCTCCTCGACGGAGGCCTCGAAGACCCGCGAAGGGCTCACGAAAGGCACAGTCGATATCGTCGTCGGCACCCATGCGCTTCTGTCGAAGAACGTGAAGTTCCAGAATCTGGGGCTTCTGGTCGTCGACGAGGAGCAGCATTTCGGCGTCTCGCACAAGGAGCGGCTGAAAGCGCTGCGGACGGACGTCCATGTCCTGACACTGACCGCGACGCCCATCCCGCGCACGCTGCAGCTCTCGCTCTCGGGCGTGCGCGATCTGTCGATCATCGGCACGCCCCCCGTCGATCGTCTGGCGATCCGGACCTATGTCAGCGAGTTCGACGCGGTCACGATCCGCGAGGCGCTTCTGCGCGAGCATTACCGCGGCGGCCAGAGCTTCTATGTCTGCCCCCGGATCAGCGACCTCGCCGAGATCGAGGAGTTCCTGAAGGAGCAGCTGCCCGAATTGTCCTACGTGGTCGCGCATGGCCAGATGGCGGCCGGAGAACTCGACGACAAGATGAATGCCTTCTACGACGGCAAGTACGATGTGCTTCTGGCGACGACGATCGTGGAGTCGGGCCTCGACATTCCCACCGCCAACACGATGGTCGTGCACCGCGCGGACATGTTCGGTCTCGCGCAGCTTTACCAGATCCGGGGCCGTGTGGGCCGTTCGAAAGCGCGTGCTTACGCGTATCTGACAACCGAGCCGCGCAAGCGCCTGACCGCCACCGCCGAGAAACGCCTGCGCGTCCTGTCCTCGCTCGACACGCTCGGCGCGGGCTTCACGCTGGCAAGTCAGGATCTCGACATTCGCGGCGCAGGCAATCTTCTGGGCGAAGAGCAGTCCGGCCAGATGCGCGACGTGGGATACGAGCTTTACCAGTCGATGCTGGAAGAGGCGATTTCCAAGATCCGTTCGGGCGAGGTCGAGGGCCTGTCCGAGATCGACGAGCAATGGTCGCCGCAGATCAATCTCGGCGTGACGGTCATGATCCCCGAGGATTACGTGCCCGATCTCGACGTGCGGCTCGGCCTCTACAGGCGGCTTTCGTCGCTCACAACGAAGGTCGAGCTCGAAGGCTTCGCGGCCGAGCTCATCGACCGGTTCGGCAAGCTGCCGCGCGAGGTGAACACGCTCCTTCTCGTGGTGCGGATCAAGGCGATGTGCAAACGCGCCGGGATCTCCAAGCTCGATGGCGGGCCGAAAGGCGCGACGATCCAGTTCCACAACGACAAGTTCGCCTCCCCCGAAGGCCTCGTGGAGTATATCAAGGCGCAGAACGGGCTTGCGAAGGTCAAGGACAACAAGATCGTCGTGCGTCGCGACTGGGCGAAGGAGAAGGACAAGATCCAAGGGGCCTTCGCCATCGCCCGCGACCTTGCAGAGAAGGTGCGCGACGCGAAAAAGGCCGAGAAGGCGAAGGCGGCGGAGTAACGCGCCGCCGCGCCACGGGCGGGCCGCGGTCCGGCGATCCTGACCGTCGAGCCTCTCGCTTTATCCCAGCAAAGTCAGGTCAAGATCGCAACGAAGCGCTGGCCCATCCAAATCGCCGGGCCTCCGGGGCGGCCCGGCGATGGCGCGGCGGCCTGCGGCCTTGTTCCGCGCCCGGACACGCCGTTCAAAGGGCTGAAAGGCTCAGATCCCCCGCGCCTCCCGGATCAGCTTCAGGATGTCCTGCGCCGCCTCGGGAATATTCGTGCCCGGCCCGAAGATCGCCTTCACCCCGGCCTTTTTCAGGAAGTCGTAATCCTGCTGCGGGATCACCCCGCCGCAGATCACGAGAATGTCCTCGGCCCCTTCCGCTTTCAGCGCCTCTATGAGCTGCGGCGCCAGCGTCTTGTGCCCGGCCGCCTGGCTCGAGATGCCGATCACGTGCACGTCGTTGTCGATGGCATCCTGCGCGGCCTCGGCGGGCGTCTGGAACAAGGGGCCGACATCCACGTCGAACCCGATATCGGCAAAGGCCGTGGCGATCACCTTGGCACCCCGGTCATGCCCGTCCTGGCCCATCTTGACGACCAGCATGCGCGGCCGGCGCCCTTCGGCCTCTGCGAAATCCTCCACCGATTTCTGGATCGCCGCGAAGCCTTCGTCGCCCTCATAGGCCGCGCCGTAGACACCGGCGAGCGTCTTCACTTCGGCCCGGTGGCGGCCAAACACCTTTTCCATCGCCATCGAAATCTCTCCTACGCTGGCCCGTGCGCGCGCGGCCTCGACCGCCGCCTCGAGAAGGTTGCCACCCTCTTTCGCGACCCGTTCGACCTCCGCCAGGGCCGCGTCACATGCGTCCTGATCGCGGCTGGCGCGGATCCGCTCAAGCGCCTCGACCTGGGACTGGCGCACCTTGGCGTTGTCGATGTCGAGGATGTCGAGATCCTCTTCCTTCTTGAGCCGGTACTTGTTCACGCCGACGATCACGTCCTCGCCGCGGTCGATCTTGGCCTGACGCTGGGCGGCGGTCTCTTCGATGCGGAGCTTGGGCATCCCGCTTTCGACCGCCTTGGTCATGCCGCCCATCTCGTCGATCTCTTCGATCATCGCCCAGGCCTTTTCGGCCAGGTCATGGGTCAGCCGCTCGACGTAATAGGAGCCCGCAAGCGGATCGACGACATTCGTGACCCCCGTCTCCTCCTGCAGGATGAGCTGGGTGTTGCGCGCGATCCGGGCGGAGAAGTCCGTCGGCAGCGCCATCGCCTCGTCGAGCGCGTTGGTATGCAGCGACTGCGTGCCGCCAAGCACCGCGCTCATCGCCTCGTAGGCGGTGCGGATGACGTTGTTGTAGGGATCCTGCTCGGCCAGGCTGACGCCGCTCGTCTGGCAATGGGTCCGCAGCATCTTGGAGCGCGCCTCCTTCGCCCCGAGATCGGTCATGATCCGGTGCCAGAGCATCCGCGCCGCGCGCAGCTTCGCGGCCTCCATGAAGAAGTTCTTGCCGATGGCGAAAAAGAACGAGAGCCGCCCGGCGAAGCGGTCCACATCCATGCCGCGCGCGATGGCCGCCTCGACATATTCCTTGCCGTCCGCCAGCGTATAGGCCAGCTCCTGCACGAGGTTCGCGCCGGCCTCCTGCATGTGGTAGCCGGAGATCGAGATCGAGTTGAAGCGCGGCATCTCGTTGGCGGTGTATTCGATGATGTCCGCGATGATCCGCATCGAGGGCTCCGGCGGATAGATGTAGGTGTTGCGGACCATGAACTCCTTGAGAATGTCGTTCTGGATCGTGCCCGACAGCACCTTGGTGTCGTGGCCTTGCTCCTGCCCTGCCACGATGAAGCTTGCCAGCACCGGGATCACCGCACCGTTCATCGTCATGGAAACCGACACCTGATCGAGCGGAATACCGTCGAACAGCACCTTCATATCCTCGACGGAATCGATCGCGACGCCTGCCTTGCCGACATCGCCAACGACACGCGGATGATCGCTGTCATAGCCCCTGTGCGTCGCAAGGTCGAAAGCCACGGAGACGCCCTGCTGACCCGCATCGAGCGCGCGGCGGTAGAACCGGTTCGATTCTTCCGCAGTGGAGAAGCCCGCATATTGCCGGATCGTCCAGGGACGACCCGCGTACATCGTCGCCTTCACGCCGCGCGTGAACGGCTCGAAGCCCGGAAGCGAGCCCAGGTGCTCCAGCCCCTCGACATCCGCCTCGGTATAGAGCGGCTTGATATCGAGGCCCTCCAGCGTCTTCCAGACGAGGCTGTCGGGGGATTTGCCCTTGAGCTCTTTTTCAGCCAGAGCCCGCCAATCTTCGATCTTGGCCGTCATCGTATCGTCCTCTCTTCTCTGACGCGGACGGACGGCCGATTGCCGGTTCTCGCCCGTTCGGATCTTCCTCGTATCGTGCAAGCCCGCCTGCTCCGGCCCTGAGCCAGAAGAGGTCGTCCTGGTAGGTCTCGCGCAGCGCCATCGCTTGCCCGTGGGTGAAGGGCGTCCACCGCCCCTGCCCCGGCCCGAGCGCACAGGCCGGCACGCCGCGCGCCGCGAGCGTCTCGGCAAGCTCGGACCGCAACGGGGAGCGGTTGATCCAGAGCCTCGCCCGGTCGCGCGGCGCGTCCGACCAATCCGTTGCCAGCGCCATCAGCCGATCCGGCCGGGCCGCGAAATTCTCGAAGGTGGTCACCACCAGTTCCGTCTCCGGCAGCGCCGCAGCGGCATCCTCGATCACGCCGCGCCAGCCACGCGCCCTGACCGACAGGTCGATCAGCGTCTCGGGATAAGGCAGCCCCATGCCGCGCGAGACGGAGACCGCCATCGCCGAAGCCCAGTACATCTCGAGCGACCGCACTTGCAGCACCGCGCGCGTCACCGGGCCGAAAGCCGCCCCGAACCGCGCGAGACGCTGACCGATATCGGGATAAAGCTCCGCCGTGCGGATGTTCCGCCGCATCGTGCCGACCATGTTCTCGTCCGAGATCAGCAAGGTCTCTATGCCGCACGATGCCACCCGCTCCGCCGCGAGCCGCACCCGGCCGCGATCCCTGTCGCGCCCGCCCTCGGCAATCCCGTGAAAGAGCCCCTTGCGCGTTCGGCACGGCCCCCAGAAACCGATGTTCCGGCCTTGCAACGCCGAAGCCTCTGCCCGCGCATAGCGCTGGAAGGTCGTGGAGGCGCTGCGATGCGCGCCCAGATGCAGGACGATCTTCATGAACGCAGCCTCCGCCCGGTCCCGTGGACACGGCCGAGACTGCCCGCTTCAATGTGAGCGTCGCCTTAACGTTAAAGTTTTCGTGGTCTGGGGGCATGTTGGGCTTCGAAAGGCGAGGATCCGCGCATATATTCCCCACCATGACGCGCATCGCTACAGCAACCGCCCTCGCCCTGTCGCTCCTCGCCTCGCCCCTCCTGGCGGCAGAAGCCGGTTCCGATACAGATGAATTGATCCAAAGCGCCGAAGGCCGCTCGCTATCCGAGTTCGAGTGGCTCAAGCGCCCGCTCATCGTCTTCGCGGACAATCCCGCCGACCCGCGATATGTCGAGCAGATGCAGTACATCACCGATCGGACGGACGCGCTGATCGATCGTGACGTCGTCGTGCTGACCGACACCGACCCGGCGCTTTCCACCGAGATCCGGCGCGAGCTCAGGCCGCGCGGCTTCATGCTGGTGCTCATCGCCAAGGATGGTACGCGCGTACTGCGAAAGCCTTTCCCCTGGAGCGTGCGCGAGCTTTCGCGCTCCATCGACAAGCTGCCCGTGCGCCAGCAGGAAATCCGCGACCGGCAAGGCACCTTGCGGGACTGAGCCGAAAGCCTCGCAGGTCGCGGGTGTGGCGCCGGGCGCGTCATCGCCTCACTCGAATTCCATGATCACGTCGTCCACGGCAAGGCTGTCGCCCGGCCCGGCATTGATCTTGGAGACCACGGCTTTCTTCTCGGCGCGCAGGATGTTCTCCATCTTCATCGCCTCGACGGTACAGAGCGCCTGGCCTTCCTGAACCTCGTCGCCCGGCTCCACGTTGATCTTCACGATGAGGCCCGGCATCGGGCAGAGCAGCATCTTGGAGGTGTCGGGCGGCTCCTTTTCGGGCATGAGCCGCGCAAGCTCGGCCTGACGGGGTGTGCGGACATGCACCCGCAGATCCGCCCCGCGGGAGCGTACGCGGAACCCGCCCGAGATCTTGCCGATCTTCATCACGAGCGCCTGTCCGTCGATCTGCATCCGGGCAAGCTGATCTCCCGGCGTCCAGTCGCCGGTGACGCGGTGCTCCTTTCCGTCCGCGAACCGGATCGTCGCGCCCTCGCGATCCGCTTCGATGGTCAGGTCGTAATCATTGCCCTGAAGCGCGACGTTCCACTCCGAGCCGACATGCCGCTCATGATTGTCGAGCCGCCCCGAGACCCGCGCGCGCCGAATTTCCGCCACTCGGTTCATGGCCGCCGTCGCGGCCGCGATGCGCCGCAAGGCGTCGTCTGAAAGCGTCACGCCCTCGAACCCCTCGGGATATTCCTCCGCGATGAAGGCCGTCGTCATGTCGCCGCTGGCGAATTTGGGATGGTCCATCACCGCCGACAGGAACGGCAGGTTGTGCCCGATCCCTTCGACCTCGAACGCGTCGAGCGCCGTACGCATGGTCTCGATCGCTTCGCCGCGCGTGCGCCCCCAGGTGCAGAGCTTGGCGATCATCGGATCGTAATACATCGAGATCTCGCCGCCTTCGAAGACGCCGGTATCGTTCCGCACGATCCCCTCGCCGAGCGGGCCCTCCTCGGGCGGGCGGTAGCGGGTCAGCCGGCCAATGGAGGGCAGGAAGTTGCGATAGGGATCCTCGGCGTAGAGACGGCTTTCGATGGCCCAGCCGTTGATCGTCACGTCCTTCTGAGCGAGCGCCAGCTTCTCGCCATTGGCGACGCGGATCATCTGCTCGACAAGGTCGATCCCGGTGATGAGCTCGGTCACCGGATGCTCGACCTGCAAGCGCGTGTTCATCTCGAGGAAGTAGAAGTTCTTGTTGCCGTCGACGATGAATTCGACCGTCCCGGCACTGGTGTAGCCGACGGCTTCGGCCAGCGCGCAGGCCTGCTCTCCCATTTTGCGGCGCGTCGCTTCGTCGAGAAACGGCGATGGCGCCTCCTCGATGACCTTCTGGTTCCGCCGCTGGATCGAGCATTCGCGCTCGTTGAGATAGATGCAATTGCCGTGGCTGTCGGCCAGAACCTGGATCTCGATATGCCGCGGCTGGGTGACGAATTTCTCGATGAAGATGCGGTCATCGCCAAAGCTGCTGGCCGCCTCGTTCTTGGAGGACTGGAACCCTTCGCGGGCTTCCTCGTCGTTCCACGCAATCCGCATCCCCTTGCCGCCGCCACCTGCGGAGGCTTTGATCATCACCGGATAGCCGATCTCGGAGGAGATCTTCACCGCCTCCTCGGCATCTTCGATCAGCCCCATATAGCCCGGCACGGTCGAGACCCCGGCCTCCTGGGCGAGCTTCTTGGAGGTGATCTTGTCGCCCATCGCCTCGATCGCGCCCTTGGGCGGGCCGATGAAGGCGACGCCCTCGGCCTCGAGCGCTTCGGCGAATTTGGGGTTCTCCGACAGGAAGCCATAGCCGGGATGCACGGCCTCCGCGCCGGTCTGGCGGATCGCGTCCATGATCTTGTCGATCACGATATAGGACTGGTTCGCCGCCGGCGGGCCGATATGAACAGCCTCGTCCGCCATCTCGACGTGCAGCGCGTTCTTATCCGCGTCGGAATAGACCGCGACGGTCTTGATGCCCATCTCGCGGGCAGTCTTGATGACCCGGCAGGCGATCTCGCCCCGGTTGGCGATCAGGATCTTCTTGAACATGAGCGTCCCTCTTGATGGACCGCCGGAGCTTGTGCCTCCCCGGATGCGGTCTGCGCACGAAAAAGGCCACCCGCGGCGCGTGCCGGGGTGGCCTTGGAAAGTCTGTTTGTCAGGCCGCGCGACGCGGCCCGGCCGCGATCAGCAGCGGCTCGGGTAGGTCCGGCAGTAGGCGACGTTACCGGCTGCGCCGACGACCGCACCGGTCGTTGCGTCGCCGCCTGTCGCGGCCGCGGTGCCTGCGCCTGCTGCGCCGCCGATGAGGGCTTGCTCACCGAGCGTGTCGCCACAAGCGGCGAGACCGAGAAGGGCGAAAACTGCGGAAATTTTTGCGATGTGACGCATGATAACTGCTCCCTGGAAGCGCTTTTACATTCAGATAATGCCATAACTGGCGAAAAAGACGTAGAGTTCCAGCGAATTCGACGATTTTCGCGAGAATTGGCGAAAACCGGCTTAAAGGATGCTGTGAGCCCGGGAAAAAATCCGGGCGGCCAGTTCGGGGATGGACCAGTCCGCCCGGAAGGGGAAGGGTAACGGTGAGTGAGCGGCGCTGGGGAGCGCCTCACCAAGTGCGACCCCATCGGGGACATATCAACGCTGACACCGATTTGGCGACGCGCAAACCTTACTTTGAGGCAAGCGCTCGCATCGGCTTCAACCCGCGCATCGGAAGGGGCGCTCGGCAGGATCATGCCCATAAATCCCCGTCAAACGCGTCGGGAAAGGAAGCGCGGGCGGCGCGCTCGTCGATGATGAGACGGGCGTCGTAATCGGTGGGATCGAACGGATCGTCATAGGGCAGAACTTCGCGGCCGAAGAGCCAGGACAGGCGCCCGGCATCGAGATTGCCGCGCTCGAAGGGCTCTGCGCCGAACTGCTCCCAGAGCGCGGCCATGAACCACAGATCCGCGCGCCGGTCGGGGGCGCGGCGATCCGCAAAGCGCTCACGCTTCGTGATCGGGGTGGCACCCTTGGGATTGGCCCGGCGAATTGTAAACTGGAAATCCGTTCCGGGCAGTCGTCCCGGAAACCCGCGGTGCTTGATCATCGGCCCACCCCTGCGAAGAGGTGCCGCGCGGGGCCGTGGAGCGGGGCGGCGCGAAGCCGCCCCGTTGCCGAATTACTTGTACTTGCCGGTGTAGACCGGCTCTTGCGTGATCGGCGCGGGTTCGACGACCACAAATTCCTCTTCAGCTGCCTGCTGGCCGCATGCTGCGACGGTGCCGACAACGGCGAAGAGGGAAAGAAGCTTGATGCTCTTGGACATTTCTGTCTCCTGTTGTTCCGTGATGGATAGCCGGACGCTGCCTCAGTCGTCGCGCCTTGTCCAGTCGAGGTTGCGATTGCTCTGTGACAATCGCTCTCCACCATAACTGAAAGCCCGGCGCGAATACATCTGTGCCCTTCAAACGGTGCGTCCTGTGGTGCGAAAGCCGCAGAACCGTGATAGGTTCCATCAGAATGCACAAAATCTGGTGGAAGCATCAGAAGGCCTCCCAGATGCAGCGGTCATCTTCGATGCTGTAGGCCTCGAAGACCTGCACGATATCGGGCCGGGACACTCCAAATTCGGTTGCCTCCGAGCCGATGGAGATCACGATCCGGTTCGGATCGGGGTATTCGCCCGGCACCGACGGCAGTGCGATTTCCGAGCAAAGATGGTCCATGTCGGCGGAAAGGCGCTCAAGATCCAGCTCGGTCTCCGCCAGCTCGTCCGAGACGAACCGGAAGCGGAGCAGCGCATCGTCGCTCTCGCTGACCTCGAAGCGCAATTCCTGAAACTCGACGACGCGGCCGGACGGCAATTCGATGGGATCTTCCAGCGCGACGGCCGGTCCGGCGAGCGCGATCAAAGCGGATGCCAGGAAGGTGGTGCAGCCCCGACCCCTTTTCAGGGCTCCTCCCGCCGGGGCTGCTGATGGGCGGGACAGTCCCGCATCCTGTGCCAAGAGTGCAGCTTGAGACCGCTGCATGAAGAGACGACGAACACTTGGGAAACGTTGAAAAAACATCGCCTCTTCTTGGCGTTGCCGGGAACCTTGGCGTGTGAAGGGGTTTTTAGCAAGCATAATTTTTTCGCATTCCGCCAATGGATTGGGCGCCTCCCCCGGGTCGACTTGATTCGCTCAGAGGGGAATGTTGTCGTGCTTCTTCCACGGATTTTGCAGTTTCTTGCCCCGCAGCGACGCGAAGGCCCGGCTCACCCGCCTCCGGGTGGAGCGCGGCTGGATCACCTCGTCGATGAACCCCTTCTCGGCAGCGACGAACGGGTTGGCGAACCGATCCTCGTACTCGGCCGTTCGCGCCGCGATCTTCTCGGCATCGCCCAGCTCGGAGCGATAGAGGATCTCGGTCGCCCCCTTCGCGCCCATCACCGCGATCTCTGCCGTCGGCCAGGCGTAGTTGAAATCGCCGCGCAGGTGCTTGGAGGCCATCACGTCGTAAGCCCCGCCATAGGCCTTGCGGGTGATGACCGTGACTTTCGGCACCGTCGCCTCGCCATAAGCGAAGAGAAGTTTCGCGCCATGCTTGATGACGCCGCCATATTCCTGGCCCGTCCCCGGCAGGAATCCGGGCACGTCGACGAAGGTCAGGATCGGGATTTCGAAGGCATCGCAGAACCGCACGAAACGCGCGGCCTTGCGGCTGCTGTCGATGTCGAGGCAGCCCGCAAGCACCATCGGCTGGTTCGCGACAACGCCCACCGTGCGCCCTTCGAGGCGGATGAAGCCGGTGATGATGTTCTTGGCGAAGTCTTCCTGGATCTCGTAGAAATCCGCCTCGTCCGCGACCTTCAGGATCAGCTCCTTCATGTCGTAGGGCGTGTTGGCGTTCTCGGGCACGAGCGTGTCGAGAGAGCTTTCCTGCCGCCCCGGCTCGTCGAAGAACGGACGTTCGGGCACCGCGGCGCGGTTGTTGAGCGGCAGAAAATCCACGAGCCGCCGCACTTCGGCCAAGGCTTCCACGTCATTCTCGAACGCGCCATCGGCGACCGAGGATTTCTTGGTGTGGGTCGAGGCCCCGCCCAGTTCCTCGGCGGTGACGACCTCGTTGGTGACAGTCTTCACCACGTCAGGGCCGGTCACGAACATGTAGGAGCTGTCTTTCACCATGAAGATGAAGTCGGTCATCGCCGGGCTGTAGACCGCCCCGCCCGCGCAGGGCCCCATGATGACGGAGATCTGCGGGATCACGCCCGAGGCCATGATATTGCGCTGGAAGACCTCGGCATACCCCGCAAGGCTCGCCACGCCTTCCTGGATACGCGCGCCGCCCGAGTCGTTCAGACCGATCACCGGTGCGCCGTTCTGCATCGCCATGTCCATGATCTTGCATATCTTCTGGGCATGGGTTTCCGAGAGAGAGCCGCCGAAGACCGTGAAATCCTGGCTGAAGACATAGACCATGCGGCCGTTGATCGTGCCCCAACCGGTCACGACGCCGTCGCCATAGGGACGCTGCTCTTCCATTCCGAAATCGGTGCAGCGATGGGCGACGAACATGTCGAACTCCTCGAAGGAGCCTTCGTCGAGCAAGAGATCGATCCGCTCGCGCGCAGTGAGCTTGCCCTTGCCGTGCTGCGCGTCGATGCGCTTTTGCCCGCCGCCGAGCCGCGCTTCTTCGCGCCGCTCCTCGAGTTCGCGCAGAATGTCCTTCATCGCCCGCTCCCTGGTTGCTTATGCTGCAAGTGCCAAATCCGTGGCCGCCGGACAAGAAAAATTCGGCAAATTTGCAAATTTTGGAAAAATCTTGCTTTGCTAATTGCAAATATGCGAACCACGCAGGCCGCAGCGGACCGATTGCCCTTCCCCGCCGCGCGCCCTAAACCGGAGGCATGAGCGCTCCCGATACGCGGTTTCTCGACCGCAGCACCCCGCCGCACATCGCCACGCTGATCCTGTTGTCGGGCGTCTCGGCGCTGACCATGAACATCTTCCTGCCGAGCCTGCCCCGGATGGTCGAATATTTCGACACCGAATATCGGCTCGTGCAGCTTTCGGTCGCGATCTATCTCGGTGTGAACGCGGTTCTGCAAATCTTCGTCGGCCCGGTCTCTGACAAGTTCGGCCGGCGTCCGGTGATCCTGGGCGGAATCGGGATCTTCTGCGTGGCGACGGTGGGCTGCATCTTCGCCACCGATATCTACGTCTTCCTCGTCTTCCGCATGATCCAGGCCGCGATCGTGACCGCGATGGTCCTGAGCCGCGCCGTGGTCCGCGACATGGTCCCGCAGGACAAGGCCGCCTCGATGATCGGCTACGTGACGATGGGCATGGCGGTCGTGCCGATGATCGGCCCGGCCATCGGCGGCGTCCTCGACCAGGTCTTCGGCTGGCAGTCGAATTTCTGGCTTCTTCTTCTCTGCGGGCTCGCGCTCTTCTGGCTCACATGGCGCGATCTCGGCGAGACGGCGCGCCCCTCGGGCCTCACCCTCTCGCAGCAATTCCGCGAATATCCCGAGCTTCTGCGCTCCCCGCGGTTCTGGGGCTACGCAATGGCGGCGGGCATGTCCTCGGGCGCCTTTTTCGCCTATCTCGGCGGCGCGCCTTTCGTCGGCTCGGAGGTTTTCGGCCTCTCGCCTGCGCTTCTCGGCATTTTCTTCGGAGCGCCGGCAGTGGGCTACTTCCTGGGGAATTACGCTTCGGGCCGGTTCTCGACGGATTTCGGCGTGAACCGCATGGTGCTTGTCGGCACCATCATCAACGGTGCGGGCATCGCGGCCTCGATGGTCGTCTTCCTGATCGGCGCAGGCTCGGCGCTGTCCTTCTTCGGGTTCATGTGTTTCGTCGGCCTCGGCAACGGCATGACCATCCCCAATGCGACCGCCGGGGCCCTATCGGTGCGCCCGCACCTCGCAGGCACCGCCTCGGGGCTCGCGGGCGCGATCATGATCGGCTTCGGCGCTGCGCTTTCGGCTGCGGCGGGCGCGCTTCTGCAACCAGGCACCGGGGCATGGCCGCTTCTTTGGCTGCAACTCGGCACCGCGATCCTCGGCGTCTTCTCGATCCTCGTCGTGATCCGGCGCGAGCGGCAGATTTCCCGGCTGGACCCCGCCTGAACATTTTGCAAACTGGTGCAAAGCGGTTTGCAAAAAGGTGCCGGGCATGGCGCTCCAGAAACTCTACGCGGGCGCGAAGCTGCGCGACCTGCGACAGCGGCTGAGCCTCACGCAGCGCGATTTCGCGGCCAAGCTCGGCGTGTCGCTGCCCTATCTGAACCAGATGGAGAACAATAACCGCCCGGTCTCCACCACGGTCGTGCTGGCGCTGGCGCAGGAGTTCGGGTTCGACGTGACCGAGCTCAGCCAGGGCGACGCGGAGCGGCTCATCACCGATATGCGCGAGGCGCTTGCCGATCCGGTCTTTGCCGACGCACCGCCCCTGGCCGACCTGCGGCTCACCGCCTCGAACGCCCCGGCCCTCGCTCGCGCCTTCCTCGAACTCCACCGCGCCTACCGGCAAAGCCATGACCGCCTCGCCTCTCTCGACGAGGCGCTCGGGCGCGAGGATGCGCGCCTTGCCCCATCGCCCTGGGAGGAAGTCCGCGACTTCTTCCATTATTGCGACAACTACATCGATGCGGTGGACCGCGCGGCGGAGCGCTTCGCCCGCGAGACCGAGACCGGAGACGATCCGCGCCGCGCGCTCGTCGTCCATCTTGCCGCGCGGGGGATCGAGACTCGGTTCATTCGCGATGCGCGGCTGCGCTTCTACGACCCCGAATTGAAGCTCTTGATGATCTCGTCGCTGGTGCCGTTCGAGACCCAGCTCTTCCAGCTCCTGCTGCAAATCGCGCTTCTCGAGCAGGAAAAGCTCCTGGAGGCGACGCTCGACCTTGCGCGTTTCCAATCGGACGAGGCGCGCGCCATCGCCAAGATCGGGCTTGCCAATTACTTCGCGGGCGCGGCGCTCATGCCCTACACCACCTTCCTCGAGGCCGCCCACGAAGTGCGCCACGATCTCGAGCTGCTGGCCGCGCGCTTTCACGCCTCGATCGAGCAGGTGGCGCACCGGCTCTCCACGCTTCAGCGTCCGGGCGCAAAGGGCATCCCCTTCTTCTTCGTCCGCGTTGACCAGGCCGGCACGATCACCAAGCGCCATTCGGCGACCCGTCTGCAATTCGCGCGGTTCGGCGGGGCCTGTCCCTTGTGGAACGTGCACCGCGCCTTCGAGACCCCGGGCCGTTTCCTGCGCCAGCTCGCCGAGACGCCGGACGGGATGCGCTATATCAGCCTTGCGCGCGACGTCTCCAAGCCGGGAGGAAGGTTCGGCGCGCCGACCCGGCGCTATGCCATCGCGCTTGGCTGCGAGGTCGCCCATGCGGGCGCGCTCACCTATGCAGACGATCTCGATCTCAGCCGCTCGGACGCCTTCGAGCCGATCGGCATTTCCTGCCGGATCTGCGAGCGGCGGAACTGCCATCAACGCTCCGTGCCGCCCCTGGAGCGTCGGCTCTCGATCGATCCCGACCAGCGGGGCGTTCTGCCTTACAGCGTGGAGTGAACGCGCCATTCCAAAGCGCGCAGCGATGGGCTAGGCTCCGCGCCACAGGGCAAGAGCAGTCGGCAGAATGGCCAAGAAGACAGCGCCGCCGCGCAGGGTGAACATTGTCATCGTCGGGCAAGACGGGCGTCTCGGTTACGAGGCGGCGCTCTTTGCGCTGTCGCTGAACGCGCGCATGACGGGCACCAGGTTCCGCCTCTTTATTGCGGAACCCGAGCCCGGCCCGCTCTGGCCCGGTGATCCGCGCATCCAGGATGCCGATCTGCGCGCACTTCTGGAAGATCAGGGCGCGACCTTCCTTCCCTTCCAGAGCCGGCATTTCGGCGCGGCCTATCCCTATGGCAACAAGATCGAGGCCCTCTTCGCGCTGCCGCCCGATGAGCCCTTCATCTTCTTCGACACCGATACGCTCATCACCGGGGATCTCGACAAGGTGCCGTTCGATTTCGCACGGCCCTCCGCCTCGCTGCGGCGTGAAGCCACATGGCCCGAGATAGAGCTCTACGGGCCGGGCTACGCGGCGATCTGGAAAAGCCTCTACGACAAGTTCGGGCTCGACTTCGACAGCTCGCTGGACCTGACGCAGCCCGACGAGTACTGGCAGCGCTACCTCTATTTCAACGCGGGCTTCTTCTACTACAAAGAGGCCCGCGCCTTTGCCGAACGGTTCCTGGGCTACGCGCTGGCGATCCGTGACGATCCGCCGTCCGAGCTCGTCTGCCAGAGCCTCGACCCCTGGCTCGACCAGGTTGCACTGCCCCTCGTGATCCATTCCCTCGGCGGCGGGCGCGACGCGCTGGAGCCCGGATGGCTCGACGGGTCGACAAGCTGTCACTACCGGCTCCTGCCGCTTCTCTATGCGCGCGAAGACGATGCCGTGGTGCAGCTTCTCGAAGAGATCACCGCGCCCAACAAGGTCAAGAAGGTGCTCAAGGGCTCCGAGCCGATCAAGCGGATGGTCTACCAGGGGCGCGGTGCAAAAGTGCGCGCGCTCTTTGACCAAGACGACCTGCCGCGCAAGGAGCAGGCGATCCGCAACCGTATCAAGAAGAACGGGTTCTGGATGCGCTGAGACGGGACTTCGGCGCCTCGCGCCCTAATTCGGCGTCCATGACGGAGAAAATCGGCAAGCTTTTCGAACACTTCGCGACGCTGGTCGCCCTCGCGCTTCTCGTCGGTGTTGCGGCTGTGATCGTCATCGCGACGGCAAGCTTCCTGCGGCTGACCGCGGAAGTCGCGATCCAGGACAGCTGGCAGGTGTCTTATACAACGCTCCAGCAGCTCTTCGACCTCCTCCTCGGCGCGGTGATCGCGCTGGAGCTCGCCCATTCCGTGAAGCTCATGGTCGAGGGCCACCGCGGTTACGCGCAGGTGCGGATCGTCCTCGTCATCGGCATCCTCGCCGTCGTCCGAAAGCTCATCGTGATCGAGCTCGAGACCGTGTCGGGGTTTCTCCTCCTCGGTCTTGCCGCGGCGGTGATCGCGCTCGGCGCGATCTTCGGCATGCTGCTCTGGCTCGACCGGACCGGAGACCTGCCGAAGGACTGATCCCTCTTTCGGGCCGCGCCGAGATCGCCTAGCGTCTGGCGCAACGAAAGGGAGGGATATTCCATGAGCGAATACGGTTTCGACACGCTACTCATCCATGCCGGGGCGCGGCCCGATCCGGCGACCGGCGCGCGGCAGACGCCCATCTACCAGACGACCGCCTACGTGTTCCGCGATGCCGACCATGCCGCGGCGCTCTTCAACCTGCAGGAAGTGGGCTTCATCTATTCCCGCCTGACGAACCCGACCGTGGCCGTCCTGCAGGAAAAGATGGCGATGCTGGAAGGCGGCCAGGGCGCGGTCTGCTGCTCATCGGGTCACGCGGCGCAGATCATGGCGCTGTTCCCGCTGATGGGTCCGGGCAAGAACATCGTCGTCTCGACGCGTCTTTACGGCGGCTCGATCACCCAGTTCAGCCAGACGATCCATCGCTTCGGCTGGTCCGCGAAATTCGTCGATTTCGACGACATGGACGCGGTTGCCGCGGCAATCGACGACGACACCCGCGCGGTCTTCTGCGAGAGCATCGCCAATCCCGGCGGCTACATCACCGATCTCGACGCGGCCGCCAAGGTCGCGAGCGACGCGGGCCTGCCGCTCATCGTCGACAACACCTCCGCCACCCCCTATCTCTGCCGTCCGATCGAGCATGGCGCGACCCTGGTCGTCCATTCCATGACGAAGTTCCTGACCGGCAACGGCACGGTCACGGGCGGCGTCGTCGTCGACAGCGGCACCTTCGACTGGTCCGCCTCGGGCAAGTTCCCGTCGCTCTCCGAGCCGGAGCCGGCCTATCACGGTCTCAAGTTCCACGAGACGTTCGGCCCCCTTGCCTTCACCTTCCACGGCATCGCGGTTGGCCTGCGCGATCTCGGCATGACGCTGAACCCGCAAGCCGCGCATTACACGCTGATGGGGATCGAGACGCTGTCGCTCCGCATGAAGAAGCACGTGGAGAACGCGGAAAAAGTGGCCGGCTGGCTCGAAGGGCACGCGGCCGTCGAAGGCGTGACCTATGCCGGCCTGCCCTCCTCGCCGTATCACTCGCGCGTCGCGCAGATCTGCCCCAAGGGCGCGGGCGGGCTCTTCACCGTCGCGCTCAAGGGCGGTTATGAGGCCTGCGTGAAATTCGTGGATTCGCTCGAGCTCTTCAGCCACGTCGCCAATCTTGGCGACACCCGAAGCCTCGTGATCCATTCGGCCTCCACGACGCACCGCCAGCTCAGCGAAGAACAGCAGATCGCCGCCGGCGCGGCACCGAACGTGGTGCGGATCTCCATCGGGATCGAGGATGCCGACGACCTCATCCGCGACCTCGACCAGGCACTGGCCAAGGCCTCGGCCTGAGCGGATCCGAGGGCCGTTTGGCGGCCGGTTTCCGCCGGAGGGACAAAAAAATCCATGGAACTTTCGGGGCGGTCGTCACAGGCCGCCCTTCTTGTTGATATAAATTATTTTTTTGAGATGCGTATTTTTGTCATACCCTGAAAATCAATGGGCACAACTGCGAGAAACGCCCGAAAGTCATTGTTTTTTGGCGTATTTTTCCCTTGCTAAAAGGAACATCTGCGACTCCGATTTGTTCTCGAAACCGTGAACAGTCCAAACGGAGGAACGG
This sequence comes from Roseivivax sp. THAF30, assembly GCF_009363575.1. Classification (NCBI taxonomy): domain Bacteria; kingdom Pseudomonadati; phylum Pseudomonadota; class Alphaproteobacteria; order Rhodobacterales; family Roseobacteraceae; genus Roseivivax; species Roseivivax sp. THAF30. The sequence continues at coordinate 2,279,282 of NZ_CP045389.1, forward strand.
ATCACATGACCCTAAGACGCCTACTTCTGACTTCGGCCCTGACGCTTCCCGCCATGGCCGGCACAGCCTTCGCGCAAGACAGCGACGCGCCCTGCGACGAACTCTCCGCGATGATCGAGGACGGGGCACCCGAGTCCGTCTCGATGAGTGAAGACGAGCTGCAGCGCATCGTGGAGGAAGGCAATGCCGATGCCTGCGAGACGCAGCTCACCATGATCGAGCAAGCCGAAAGCGACAGCTCCGGCGGCGATCAGGCGCAGGACAGCGCGAGTGACAGCGATAGCGCGAGTGCTGAAGCAGAGGCAGACGCCAGCGTCGCCGAGCGTGAGACCACGACCGTCCAGATCGACGAGGAACGCGTGGTCGAGGGCGTCGTACGTCTCAGCCGCGAGACCCCGCAGGTCGACGTGGACCAAGGCGAGACCGAGGTCACGGTAGAAAATAACCGTCCTGACGTCACCGTCTCCCAGCAGCAGCCCGAGATCACGGTCCGCCAGCCGCAGGCCAATGTGACATTCGAGATGGCGCAGCCCACCGTCACCATCGACCAGCCGGCCCCCGAAATCATCATCACGATGCCCGACCCGGATGTGAACGTGGCGAACGCGGAACCTCAGGTCGAAGTGCGGCAGTCCGAGCCGAGCGTCACGGTGCAGCAGGCACCGCCGCAGGTGAACCTTGATCTCCGCGTGGTCGACAATGCCGATGCCACGGGTGACGGCGTTCAGGTCGAGGACGAGCAGTCCGGCTCCACCTATTCGCAGGGTGAGGCACAAGACCTGCAGCCGATCGAGAACGCGCAGGTCAACCTGACGCAAGCGGACCCCGTCGTGACCTATCAGGACGGCGCGGGATCTTCGGAGAACGGTGACGACGACAGCGCGTCTGCTGAGCAATCGGGCGGCGACGCGGAAGCCAGCTCCGCGAACATCACTTATGAGAGCGCCGGTCAGCCGAATGTGACCTACGAATCCTCGGAGCCGAATGTCGAAGTGACGATGCAGGGTGAGCCCAATATCGAGCTCACGCAATCGGGCGAGCCGCAGATCACCATGCAATCTGCCGACGCCGACGAGGCGAACAGCTCCGGCGAGACCGCCGAGGAGCAAAGCTCGAACACGCAATCGGGCGAAAGCGACACGCAGACGGACACCGCCAGCGACAGCCAGTCCGACGACAGCGCGGAAGGCGACAGCCAATCCGCCGACGCCACGTCCGGCGAGAGCCAATCCGAGGAAACGACGGACACCGCCGAAAGCGACGCGGCAACCGGCTCGGACATGCAGGTCGATGGCTATGAAGCGGTGGCGATGACTGATCTCGGCCGCGATGCCGTCTCGAACGGCGTGCTCTACAACACCAATGGCGAGCGCATCGGCGCGATCAAGAACGTCGTCGCCGAAAGCGGCGAGACGATCGACCAGGTCATCGTCGGCGTCGGCGGCTTCCTCGGGATCGGCGAGCGCGATGTCGCCATCGACACCGGTGAGCTGACCGCGATGCAAGCCGAAGACGGCGACGATCTGCGTCTCTACACCGACATGACGCGCGACGAGCTGCAAAATATGGAGCGTTACGAGGGCTGAGCCTCTCTCCGCTCACAAGGAAGGGTCGGCATATCCCGCCGGCCCTTTTTCATGTCTTCGGGCAAGAGCGCCACCCCGCTCTTTTGGGTTGGCGAAAATACCGCCGCCGGAGGCAAACCGGAGCGGGCGGCTACGCCGCCCGTGACATATCAAGCGCGCGAGGCGTTTCGCCTCGCGCTCCTTCGGATCAGGCCGATGCGGCGTAGATCTTGTCGATATTCTCGCCGAGCGCCGCGTTGAATTCCGAATCCGTCTGGCCCTTCGACAGACCTTCGGTCAGCGCGCGGGAGAAGCTCGCGATCATCTTGGGGTTCGCGGACAGGCGCTCGCAGGCCTCGTCGGTGGAATAGCCGCCAGACAGGGCGACGACGCGCACCACCCGCGGGTGGTCCGCAAGCGCATCGTACAGGCCCGGCGCGGTCGGGATGGTCAGCTTGAGCATGACGTCCTGACCCTCCTCAAGCGTGTCCAGATGCGACAGGATCGCATCGCGCAGCATCGCCTCTGCCTCGGCCTTGGTCTCCGAATGGATGTCCACTTCCGGCTCGAGGATCGGCACGAGGCCCGCATCCACGACCTGCAGGCCGAGCTCGAATTGCTGCGTCACGATCGCTTCGATGCCGTCGCGATCGGCGTGTTTGATGACCGAGCGCTCCTTGGTGCCGAAGATACCATGCGCGACGGCCTCTTTCAGCAGATCGTTGAGCCCCGGGATCGGCTTCATCAGCTGCACGCCCTGCGCTTCGTCCTCGAGGCCCTTGTCGATTTTCAGGAAGGGCACCACGCCCTTCGCGCCCCAGAGCGCTTCGGCAGTCGGGCGGCCTTCGACCTCGCCGCGCATGGTCTTCTCGAACAGGATCGCGCCCAGCACCTTCTCGGAGGCGAAATGCGGGGAGGTGATGATCCGTGTCCGCATCTTGTGGATCTCGGCGAACATCTCGTCATCGCCAGAATATTCGCTTTCCTCGACCCCGTAGAGCCGAAGCGCCTTGGGCGTGGAGCCGCCCGACTGATCGAGCGCGGCAATGAAGCCCGCCTCCTTGGCCATGCGGCTCTTCTGCTGCTCGAAAGTGTCGTTGTCCCGTGCCATGATGCGGCCCTCGTTCCTGAATTCGTCGGACAGAGATTTACCGCAAGGATTGAACGAAGGATAGCCGCGCAGGAGCGCGGTTAGCGCTAAACCTCTGATTTTCCTTGATCGCGCGACTTGAGGACGAGGTGGATCCCGTCGCGGGAGCGCACCGTCAGATGCGCCACGGGCACGGGCGGCGGGCCGCCTGCCGGTGTGATCTCGAAGGCCCGAACGATCAACGAAAGAAGAAGCGGCCCTTCAACCATCGCAAAGCCTGCCCCCGTACAGACACGCCTGCCGGCCGAGAAGGGGATGAACGCCTCCCGCGCGCAGGTCTTGCCGTTCTCCGTGCCCCATCGTGCGGGGTCGAACCCGTCCGGGTTATTCCAAAGCCGCTCGTGCCGATGGAGGTGCCAGGGGCTCAGGACAAGCTGCGCGCCCTTTGGCACGTCGCGGTCTCGGAAGCGCTCGGGGCAGCTTGCCTCGCGCACCATCATCGGCACTGGCGGATAGAGTCGCAGCGCCTCGCGGAAGACGTCCCGGCTGACCTTCAGCCGCCCCATATCCGAGGCCGCGCCGGTCAGCGCCCGCGCCTCGTCCGCGACGCGCATCTGCCAGTCGGGATGCGTGGCGAGGAGATAGAGCGCCCAGGCCAGCGCCGAGGCGGAGGTCTCGTGGCCTGCAAGAAAGAAGATCGCCACCTGGTCGACCATCTCGGACGCCGAGAAGGTCTCGCCGGTCTCCGGGTCGGGCGTCGTCATGATCTTCGTCGCAAGATCGTCAGGCGCGGTGCCAGCCGCGATCTCCGCCTGACGCCGCGCGGTCATCTCGGTGATGAGAGCGCGGATCCGCGCCGCCGACGCCTTCGTGTCGCGCCGGAAGAACCGCGGCAGAAGTGACAGTTTCGGCAGGAAGGCGGCGAGGTTCAGGATTGGCTGGCTGCGCTGGTAGGCGCGGAACTCGTGGAAAACCGCCTGGGCCATCTCGTCCTCGATCGGGATGGAGAAGAGCGTGCGGAAGATGACATCGGCGGCGGCGTGGCTGGTCTCGGCCTCGATCTCGACGGGCGTGCCGGTACGCATCCTGAGCCGCGCCACGGCCTCCTGCCCCGCCGCCCACATCGGCGCCCAGGTATCGCCCAAACGTCCGCCCTCGAAGGCCGGATCGATGATGCGACGCTGCCGCTCCCAAGTGGCGCCGTTGGTCAGAAAGACGCTCTCGCCGAGAAGCGGACGCAAGCCCGCGCCGATCCGGTCCGATTTCGGGAAATCGCGGGGGCGGTCCTTCAGCACGGTCTTCACGAGGTGGGGCTGGTTCAAGAGGTAGGAGCGGAAGAAGGGCGTGCGGAACTCCGCCATCCAGGCGCGGTAGAGCCGCGCTGGCTGGGCCGACAGGATGTCCTGACGGAAGAGTTTCGCATACCGCCAGAGCGAGACGCGATCCGGCCGGGAGGGCGGTTTCGGTGGGATCATGCGGCCATTGAGGTGAACTTGGAGACCGCCGCGTCGATGCGGCTCGCCGAGGCCGGGCGGTCTTCGTAGCGCGTGGCCAGGCTCACAGGGCCTGCGGTGATCTGGAAGTAATCGTAGTCGAGCGGCGCATCGAAGGCGCAGAGATACTGGAAATGCAGCCGGAAGAAGCGCCAGCGCAGCTCTTTCCAGCGTTCGGGGCTGAGCGAGCGGGTGAATTGCGCCGAGAAGACCAGCGGCCAGCGCTTGTTCGCAGGCGCGACACCCGAGACCGAGACCGGATCGCAGAGCGCGAAAGCGCAGCCGTCCCCGGGCGCGGTCACGTCGATCCAGGTGAGCTCGTCGCGGGCGGACAGGAAGTGCAGATCCGCCCGGAGGCGATGGGCATCGGGAAGGAAGGAGACCATCGGCACCACCTGCCCCAGTGACAGAAACGCAAGATGCGGGCCGTTTGCGGGGACGCGCTTTGCGCGGATGAGGTCGGCCAGGATCGAAACACCCAGATGTGCGCCCGAGGAATGGCCGACGACGAGCACCTCGTCGACATCCGATCGGAGCGCTTCGGCGATCGTGTCGCCGAACGCGGCCATCCGCGCTTCGAGCTCGGGCGGGTTCGCGCCGCGATGGCGCGCGGAATAGGAGTAATCGTGCATGAGGTAATAGGCGAAGAACTTGCCGTCCTTGGCCTTGAACCAGCGCAGGAGCCAGATACCGACCGCCCCGCCCGCGATCCAGCCCAGCACCGAGGCGAGGAGCTCCGGCCCCGGAGCGAGGAGCTGCACTCCGCGCGCCAGCCCCCAGGCGGCCAGAAGAGCGATCAGCGCCTGCAAGAGCAGCATCCCGATCGGGTAGAGCGCCGCGATCACCGGACCTTTTCTCAGGCGCATCAGCCGCCAGAGCGCGCCGCTGCCGATATAGGCCCAGGCGGTCCGAACGAGGCTGAGATAGGTGGCGGGGATGGAGTCGGACATGCTGTCCCGCACGATGTCGGACCAGACCAGCACCTCGATATCGGCATCCGCGACCTGCCCGTCGATCACGCTTTCAACGTGCCAACCATAGGGGCCTTTCGTGGTCTTCGGCTTGAGCGCGATCTCGTATCCCGAAATCGCGGCCTGCGCCGCGGCTTCCTTGCGGTAGAGCTCGCGGTATCGGCGCGGATGGATGGGATCGTAGCCGGGAATGTAGATCACCCGCCTCCGGCGCACCTCCTGACCCGATTGTGGCATATGCCCATCCCTCGCTCTGACAGGAACAGGCTACTCTGCCTTCGGGGCAGGTTTAAGGCGATTTTCTGAACGGCTCGGACCGGGCCGGCAGGAATGTTGCGCGATCACCCGAGGGTCGCGAGCGCGGGGAAGGTCTCGAGGAGCCAGAATGAGAAGGCGGTGAACGCACCCGTCACCAGCGCGAGGCCGACCGCGACCAGAAGCCCGCCCATGACCTTTTCGATCAGCGCCATGTGCCGCTTGATCCGGTTCATGAGGCCCATCGCACGGGTCAGGAACAGCGCCGCGAGCAGGAATGGTATGCCAAGGCCCGCCGCGTAGACGCCCAGAAGCAGCGCGCCGCGCCCGGCATTGGCCTCGGAGGCCGCGAGCGACAGGATCGCGCCCAGTTGCGGGCCGATACAGGGGGTCCAGCCGAAGGCGAAGGCCAGGCCGAGGATATACGCGCCGAACGCCGAGCCGCCGCTGTCGCCCACCTCGATCCGCGCCTCGCGGTCGAGGAAGGGAATGCGGAAGAGCCCCAGGAAGTGCAGGCCGAAGACGATCACGACGACGCCCGAGATCCGCGCCAGAAGCACCTGGTTCTGCAGGAACAGCGTGCCAAGCCAGGACGCAGTGAAGCCAAGGAGGATGAAGACGGTCGAGAGGCCCAGAACGAAGAACAAAGCGGCAAGGCCGGCGCGCGCCCTCGCCGAGCCACCGCCCTGCATCTCGTTCACGGAAACGCCGGACATGAAGGCGAGATACGGCGGCACGATGGGCAGAACACAGGGGCTCAGGAACGACAGCCCGCCCGCGAGGAGCGCGACCGTCATGGCCGGCAGGAGGCTAGCGTCGATGATCTCGATTCCGAACATGCGCCCAGCCTTAGGGTATCGGCCGGGCGGCGTCACGGGGCCAAGCGTCACATGCGCGTGGCGGATGTGAAACAATGTCGGCTGGACAGCGGCAGCACCGCCCAATATTTCGAGGCGTATGGATCACGAGCTAGATGCCCGGGGGCTCCTGTGCCCCCTGCCCGTTCTGAAAACCCGCAAACGCCTGTCGGCTCTCGAGCCCGGCACGCGCATCCACGTGATGACGGACGATCCCGCCGCGGTCGTGGACATGCCGCATTTCTGCGCCGAGAGCGGTCACGGGCTGATCGACAGCCGCGAGGAAAGCGGGATCATGTATTGGCTGATCGAGAAGCGCTAGCGCGCGCCTGTTCCCGAGATCACGGGCAAGACGTGACGCCGCAGATCCCGTACCGGAACCTGCGGCGCACGAGTGCGGTCAGCGGCCCAGGTTCCACCAACCACGTTTCTTGGGCTTCGCCTCGTCGGGCGCGCCCTCGCTCTCTGCCGTCTCGGCCGGTTCGAGCGGGCGGGGCTCCTCGGTAGGCTCCGCCGGGGTCGGCTCGACCGTGGCCGCCTCTTCGGGGGCCGGTTCGGGCGTCGCCGCTCCGGTCTCGACCGCCGCCGGTTCGGGGGCGGCGGGCGCCTCCTCGATCTTCTCGTCGACCGGCGCGGCCTCGGGCTCCGCCGCGACTTCCTCGGTGGCGGCCTCGTCGGCGCGTTCCTCGGTGAGTTCGGGCTCTACCTTCTTCTTGCGCGGCGCGCGCTTGCGCTTGGGCTTCTCCTCGGCCTCGGGGGCGGGATCTGCCGTCTGCGCGGGCTCGTCCGCGACCGGGGTCTTGTCCGCGGCCTCCGCGGTCTCTGCCTCGGGCGCGGGCTTCTTGGTCGACGGCTTGCGAGAACGCGAAGGCGAGGACGCGCGGCTGCGCGTGGTTTTCTTGGGCTTCGGCGCGTCTTCGGCACTGTCGGCTGCGGCCTCGGGCGTCTCGCTGGCCTCGGCGCTCACCGGCTCCGCCTCGGGAGCGGTCTCGGCCTCGTTGCCGTTGTCCTTCGATTGCGCGTCGTCCTGGTCATCCCCGTTCTGATCGGAGCTGTCCTGGCCGTTCTCGCCCTTGCTGGACTTCTTCGAGCGGCGGCGACGGCGGCGGCGCTTCTTGGGCTTCTGCTCACCCTCGTCTTCGGCAGAGGCCCCCGGTGCGGGCGGAGCCTCGGACGGATCGATCTCGTCGGGTATATCCTCGTCGTCCTCGGCCTCGCTGTCGGCATCGATGGCCGCCATGATCGAGGTATCCGCCGAGATCACGGGCGACGTCGGCTCGGGCACGGTGCGGGAGGCGGTCTTGAATTTCTCCATCGAGAAATCCGGCGAGACAAGCGACGGATCGCCCTCGATCATCACGGCCATGCCGTAACGCAGCTCGATCCCGGCGACATGCTCGCGCTTCTGGTTGATGAGGTAATTGGCGATTCCCACGGGGCATTTGACGCGCACCTCGCGGGAGCGACGGCGCGTGCCCTCTTCCTCGATCTGGCGCAGGATCTGCAGCGCCATGTTGTCGTCCGAGCGGATCAGGCCGGTGCCGTGGCAGGACGGACAAGGCGCGGTCGTCGCCTCGATCATGCCGGGGCGCAGACGCTGGCGGCTCATTTCCAGAAGGCCGAAGCCCGAGATGCGGCCCACCTGGATGCGCGCACGGTCGGTCTTCAGCTTGTCCTTCAGCTTCTTCTCGACGGCGGAATTGTTCTTGCGCTCGTCCATGTCGATGAAGTCGATGACGATGAGACCCGCGAGATCGCGCAGACGAAGCTGGCGGGCCACCTCTTCGGCGGCCTCGAGGTTGGTCTTGAGCGCGGTCTCCTCGATCGAGCCTTCCTTGGTGGCCCGGCCGGAGTTCACATCGATGGCGACGAGCGCCTCGGTGACGCCGATGACGATGTAGCCGCCCGACTTGAGCTGGACCGTCGGGTTGAACATCGACGACAGGTAGCTCTCGACCTGGTAGCGCGCGAACAGCGGCATCGGGTCGACATAGTGTTTCACGTTCTTGGCGTGGGACGGCATGATCATCTTCATGAAGTCCTTGGCGATGCGGTAGCCGCGCTCGCCTTCCACATGCACCTCGTCGATGTCGCGATTGTATAGATCGCGGATCGAGCGTTTGATGAGGTCGCCTTCCTCGTAGATCTTCGCGGGCGCGATGCTCTGCAGCGTCAGCTCGCGGATCTGCTCCCAGAGACGCTGGAGATATTCGTAATCGCGCTTGATCTCGGTGCGGGTGCGCTTGGCGCCCGCGGTGCGGATGATGAGGCCCGCGCCTTTCGGCACGTCGATCTCGCCCGCGATCTCCTTGAGCTTGGAGCGGTCCTGCGCGTTGGTGATCTTGCGGGAGATGCCGCCGCCGCGCGCGGTGTTCGGCATCAGAACGCAATAGCGACCCGCGAGCGACAGGTAGGTGGTCAGAGCCGCGCCCTTGTTTCCGCGCTCTTCCTTGACGACCTGCACCAGCAGGATCTGGCGGACCTTGATGACTTCCTGGATCTTGTAGCGGCGCTGGCGCGGTTTCCGCACGGGCCGGATGTCTTCCTCGGTGTCGTCATCGGCGACGGATTCGATGGAATCGTCGTGCCGCTTGTCGGTCTCGTCGGACCCGTTGTCCTCGTCGGACCCATTGTCATCGTCGGACGAATTCGCATCTTCGGAAGGTTCCTCGACCGGCGTTTCGGCCACGGTCTCCATCGGGGAGAGGCCTTCGCCGTCCTCGGGCGTGTCGCCGTCGGTCTCGCCTTCGCCGAGATCGATGGTCTCCATCCCCGCGACATCGCCGGACTCCTTCGTCGCGACCTGATCGCCGGTCTCGGCGTTCTCGGGAGCGGCCTTCTTGCGGCTGCGCGAGCGCGAGGAGCGGCGCGACTTGGGCTTGTTTTCTTCCTCGGCCTCGGCGCGGGCCTGGGCCTCTTCTTCTTCCATCAGCGCCTGACGGTCGGCGATGGGGATCTGGTAATAATCCGGGTGGATTTCCGAAAAGGCCAGGAAGCCGTGACGGTTGCCGCCGTAATCGACGAAGGCCGCCTGCAGGGACGGCTCGACCCGCGTTACCTTTGCGAGGTAGATATTGCCGGCGAGCTGCCGCTTGTTCTCGGATTCGAAGTCGAATTCCTCGACCTTGTTTCCGTCCACCACCACGACACGGGTCTCTTCCGCGTGGGTGGCGTCGATGAGCATCTTCTTTGCCATATTGTCCGTTTGCACGGGTCGAGCCGCCGCGCCCTCTCTGGGCTGGCGGTGTGGTCCCGTGTTTCTATGCTGTGCGAGACACGAGGATGCCGGCCAGCGGCGGAGACCTTGCGGTCCTCTTCCGTCTGCCTGTGCAATCCTGCGCGCGTCATCGCATTTGGTCTCCAACGCGGCTGCGGCGGGGCGGGCCTCGGCCCTGATCCGCGCGTTCCGCGTCAACGAATGTCCGGTGCCTCGACGGTCGGACGGGGTGGGATGGCCCTTGGGCCGGATCGGTCTGTCGGGGCGGTGATCCGCGGGTCTTCCCCCGGAGAGCACCTGCCCGTTCAGCGAATTCGGGGCCGGAGCGATACTGCTCCGGCGGTCTGGTCACCTTACGCCGGGAGTTCGGGGAAACACAATGGGCAATGTCGCGCTCGGCGGCGTGCCGGGCGGCGATGCCCGGTCTTTAGCCGGACGCCTTCAAGCGCTTGAAAAGGCTGGACGTATCCCAGCGACCGCCCCCCATCTTCTGCACGTCCTTGTAGAATTGGTCCACAAGCGCCGTGACCGGCAAGGATGCGCCGTTCTCGTTCGCGGTCTTGAGGCAGATGCCGAGATCCTTTCGCATCCAGTCGACGGCGAAGCCATGATCGAACTGATCGTCGAGCATCGTCTCGTAGCGGTTCGCCATCTGCCACGAGCCCGCCGCGCCCTGGCTGATGACCTCGACCACGGCACGTCCGTCCAGCCCGGCCTTGTCGGCGAAGTGCAGCGCCTCGGACAGGCCCTGCACGAGGCCCGCGATGGCGATCTGGTTGCACATCTTGGTCATTTGCCCCGCGCCGCTCTCTCCGATGCGGCGGCAGAGCTTGGCGTAGATTTCCATCACCGGCTCGGCCTTGGCATAGGCGTCCTCGTCGCCGCCGCACATGATCGACAGCTGGCCATTCTCGGCACCCGCCTGCCCGCCCGAGATCGGCGCGTCGACGAAGGAAATGCCGGCATCCTTCGCGGCGGCGTAAAGCTCGGCGGTCACCTCGGCCGACACCGTGGTGTGATCGACGAAGATCGCGCCCTTCGCCATGCCCGCGAATGCGCCATCCTCGCCAAGGCACACGCTTCGCAGATCGTCGTCATTTCCGACGCAGGCCATCACGAACTCCGCCCCCTCGGCGGCCTCGCGCGGCGTCTTGCGGGCCGCGCCGCCATGTTCGGACGCCCAGGCCTCGGCCTTCGAGAAGGTGCGGTTGTAGACCGTGACGTCATGCCCTTTCACCTGAAGGTGCCCCGCCATCGGGTAGCCCATCACGCCAAGCCCCAGAAACGCGCATTTCGCCATGATCCGTCCCTTTCTTCACATTATCCGGGGTTCAGTAGTGACGCCCCGGGGTCGCACTTGGCAACCGGTGACATTGGGTTTAGTCCCGAAAGCCACGCGCGCCAGCCCCTGCGCGCTGTCTCTGGAGGTGTGATGCGACTGCTGTTCCGTTGGCTTGTCCGGCTGGTGAGCTTCGCCATTCTGGCGGGCGTCCTGGCCGTGGTCGTGGTCTATTACCTCGGCTCCCGGTCCCTGCCCGATTACGACAAGCGCGTCGAGGTCGCGGGGCTGAGCCAGCCGTTCGAGATCGTGCGCGACAATTCCAGCATTCCGCACATCATGGCCGAGACCGACGAAGACGCGTTCTTCGGCCTCGGCTATGCCCATGCGCAGGACCGGCTCTGGCAGATGACGCTGCTCCGCCGAACCGCGCAGGGCCGCCTGTCCGAGATGTTCGGCACGCGCACGGTGGAGACGGACAAGCTCTTGCGTCGGCTCGATCTTTATAACCTCGCACGGCAGAGTGTCGCCGCGCAGGACACACGCACGCAAGCGGCGCTCAGGGCCTATTCGGCGGGGGTGAACGCGCGCATCGACGAGATCAACCAGGGCAGTCTCGGGCGCGGCGCGCCGGAATTCTTCGTCTTCGGCGCCGAACTCGCGCCGTGGCAGCCGGCGGATTCCGTGGCGCTGGTCAAGGTGTTGGCACTGCAACTGGCCGGGCATCTGCAGGAAGAGGTGCTGCGCGCGCGGACCTCGCTCGCGCTCGACGACGAGGAGCGGCTTGCCGATATTCTGCCCGATATTCCCGGCAGCGGCGTTGCGGCTTTGCCGGAATATGCCAGCCTCGCCCCCGGTCTGCCGCGCTTTGCCGAGGCGCAGCCGCAATCGGAGGGCGCGCTCTGGCCGGCACCCAAGCGTGGCCTTGCGGGCGCCTCGAACGCCTGGGCGGCGGATGCGACACGCGCGGCCTCCGAAGGCACGCTTCTGGCGAACGATCCGCATCTTGGGCTGACCGCTCCGTCGATCTGGTATCTCGCGCGGATGGAGCTGTCCTCGGGCGGTGTGATCGGCGGGACGATCCCGGGTATTCCCGCGATCATGGTCGGCCGGTCCGAGACGCTGGGCTGGGGGCTGACCTCCTCCTATCTCGACGATCAGGACCTGCATCTCGAAGAGCTGAATCCCGACAATTCCGAGCAATATCGGGGCGTCGACGGATGGCGGCGCTTCGAGACGCGCCGCTCGATCATCGAGATCAAGGACGCGCCTCCCGTCACCGTCACCCTGCGCTGGACGGAGAACGGCCCCGTCCTGCCCGGCACGCAGTTCGATCTCGGTACGATCACGCCGCCGGGCCACGTGATGTCGTTGTCCTGGACCGCGCTCTCGCCTGAGGACACGACGATGAGCGCGGCGATGGGCATCATGCATGCGGGCGACATCGACGAGGCGCTCGAGGCCGGAGAGAGTTACGTCGCCCCGTCGCAGATGCTGACGCTCGCCGATGAAGACGGCGTCGCGATGAAGCTTCTGGGCCGAATGCCCGCACGCGATGCGAACCATCAGAGCCAGGGCCGCCTGCCCGCACCGGGCTGGATCGAGGCCAATCGCTGGCAGGGCACCCTGCCCTACACGGACAACCCCGAATTCACCGAGCCTGCGGGGGGCATCGTCGGGAACACCAACAACAAGGTCATCGACCGCCCCTTCCCCGATCATGTCAGCTTCGAATGGGGCGACAGCCAGAGGGTCAGGCGCTGGCGCGCGCTCATGCAGGGCCGCGAGGTCCATACCCGCGACAGCTTCATCGAGTTTCAGCTCGACACCGTCTCCGAGGCGGCGCGCACGCTTCTGCCGCTCATCGGCGCGGATCTGTGGTTCACCGGCGAGGCCGCGCCCGAGGGCACGCCCGAGCGCCGACGCCGCGTCGCGCTCGACCTTCTGTCCGAGTGGAACGGGGAGATGAACGAGCACCTGCCGGAGCCGGTGATCTATGCCGCCTGGCTGCGCGCGTTGCAGGACCGGTTGATCCGGGACGACCTCGGCCCGCTTGCCGACACTTACGACCGGGTCGAGCCTCTCTTCATCGAACGAGTCTTCCGCGACGTCGACGGCGCGTCGGCCTGGTGCGACATCGTCCGCTCCGCCGCCGAGGAGAGCTGCACCGACATTGCGCGGCTCGCCCTCGACGATGCGCTCATTTGGATCGAGGAGACCTACGGGACCACCCTCGCCTCCCTGCGCTGGGGCACGGCCCATGAGGCGGTGCACGAGCATTCCGTGCTCGGCGAGGTGCCGGTGCTGCGCTATTTCGTGAACATCCGCCAATCGACCAGCGGCGGGGACTTCACACTGCAGCGCGGCGCGACAAGCGGCGACGAGGCCAACCCGTTCCAGAATGTCCACGCGGCAGGCTATCGCGGCGTCTACGATTTCGCCGATCCCGACTCGTCGGTCTTCATCATCGCCACGGGTCAGTCAGGGCATTTCCTGTCGCGCCATTACGACGATCTCGGCCAACTCTGGCGGCGGGGCGAATATATCCCGATGTCGCTCGACCCTGAACTTGCGCGGGCAGCGGCGGTCGGGATCACGGAGCTTGTTCCGACGGAGTGACGGGGCGCGGCGGCGCGCCCCTACACCTTTTCGAAGCGTGCCGCGTCGCGAGCGGACCAGCGGACGGTCAGGAGATAGCCGTCCGCGTCCTGCACCTCGGCCTCGACCAGCCCTTTTTCGAAAAGCCAGGCGCGCTTGCGGCCTTCGGCGAAGGGCAGGCGCAGCTCCTCGATCCGCATCTCGCCTTCGAGCCGGTCCGCGATCGCGTCGAGTATCGGCTCCATCCCCTCGCCGGTCCAGGCGGACAGGGTGAAGATGTCAGGCTCGCGTGCGGCACGTTCGGCGAAACCGGCGCGGGCCTCGTCATCGAGCTGGTCGACCTTGTTCCACAGCTCTAGCTGCGGGACGGTCTCGTCCACGCCGAGCGAGGCCATGATCGCGCGCACGTCGGCGGCCTGCTCCTCGGAATTGGGATGCGCGATGTCGCGGACATGCAGGATGAGATCGGCTTCCAACACCTCTTCGAGCGTGGCACGGAAGGCGGCGACCAGTTCTGTCGGCAGATCTGAGATGAAGCCCACCGTATCCGACAGGATCACGTCGAGCCCGTTGGCAAGCTTCACGCCGCGCATTGTCGGGTCGAGCGTGGCGAAGAGCATGTCCTTGGCCATCACCTCGGCCCCGGTGAGCCGGTTGAACAGCGTCGACTTGCCCGCGTTCGTGTAGCCCACGAGCGCGACGATGGGATATGGCACCTTTGCGCGCGCGGCGCGGTGCAGCGTGCGGGTCTTCACGACCTTTTCGAGCTGCCGGCGCAGGCGCACGAGCTGCTCGTCGATGGCGCGGCGGTCGGCCTCGATCTGGGTCTCGCCGGGGCCGCCGACGAAGCCGAGCCCGCCCCGCTGACGTTCGAGGTGGGTCCAGGCCCGGACCAGGCGCGTGCGCTGGTAGGACAGATGCGCCATCTCGACCTGCAAGACGCCCTCGCGGGTCGCGGCGCGGTCCGAGAAGATCTCGAGGATGATGCCGGTCCGGTCGAGGATCTTGACCTTCCACGCCTTCTCGAGATTGCGCTGCTGCACGGGGGTCAGCGGGCCATCGATCAGCACAAGCTCGATATCGCTGCCTTCGAGGCTCTCGGCGATCTCGGCGATCTTGCCCTTGCCGAACAGCTCTCCGGGCTGCGGCTCGCGCAGTGGCACCACGGTCGCGCCAGCCACGACGAGGCCCGGCAGCGCCTCGGCGAGCGCGACCGCCTCATCGAGCGCGATTTCCGCATCGCGGCGGTCGCGGTCGGACTTGATGTCGGGGTGCAGCACCCAGGCGCGGGTGGTGCGGGTCTGGTCGGGCGTCAAGATTCCGAGCCGTCCCCGTCATAGAGGTTGATCGGCTGGGCCGGCATGATCGTGGAGATCGCATGCTTGTAGACAAGCTGCGACTGTCCGTCGCGGCGCAAAAGCACGCAGAAATTGTCGAACCAGGTAATCACGCCCTGCAATTTGACGCCATTGATGAGAAAAACGGTCACCGGGACCTTGGTCTTGCGGACGTGATTGAGAAATGCGTCCTGAAGATTCTGCTTATCGGAAGCCATTCAAAAGCCTTTGTTCTTGTCAGTGCCGGGGCCCGGCACGCCCTCGTTTCACAAGAGTATGGTATGCTGGTCTGCGACTTTCCAGAGGGAATCTGAGAACACGGCGGTCGGGCGCGGTCAATCGCGCCAGAGATCGGGGGTCACAAGAACAATGATCGCGAGAACTTCGAGCCGGCCGAGGATCATCGCAGCGGCGAGCGCCGCCTTGATCCCTGCCCCGTATTGCGCGAGCTGGATCGGCATTTCGGTCGCCAGAGACACGATCGGCCCGGTATTGGTGAGCGCGGCGAGCGTCAGCACGTAGGCCCCCTCGAAACGCAGCCCGAGCGCGGAGAAGACCATCACCATCGCGGCAATGGTCAGCGCGAAGATCATGAAGAACACCCATGCGATGAGCGCCCCTTCCCGGCGGACCCGGCGCGACAGCAGGCCAGAGCGGCCCACCGAATGCGGGTGGATGAGGCGCTCCAGCTCGCGCCGGCCGTTGAGGTAGAGGATGAAGACGCGCAACAGCTTCACCCCGCCCGCGGTCGTCGCCACGCCGCCGCCGATCAGCGCCAACCCCATGAGGATCAGCCCCGGCGTCTCCAGCCCCGACCAGCCCTGCGAGCGGGCCCAGTCCATACTCTCGAACCCAGTCGTCGTCAGGAAAGACAGGGTCGTGAAGGTCGCGCCCCAAAGCGCGGCGAGCGCCATCGGGATATTCTCTTCCGCGCCCGTATCGAAGGACGCGGCCCAGTGACGGAAGAACAGGATCGTCGGCACCGCGGCGACGATCAGGATCCCCATGCGGAACTCGGGATCGTACCAGAGGCCCTGCCGCCGGGCTGCCGAGGTGTCGTTGGAGAAGGTCAGGCGCGAGAGTGCGAACAAGAGAAACAGGAAGATCAGGGCCTCGCCCGCATGGCCCGACGATGCGCCGGACAGCCCGCCCACCGGAGAGATCGCGGAGGTCGCGAGCGTCGACATGGCATGGGAGATGGCAACGAGCGGCGGATCGCCTGCCGCCAGCAATCCCAGCCACAGGGCCAGCGTAAGACCGACATAGGTTGGCACCAGCGCGTGGATCGCGCGCGCCAGGCGCTGCCGCGGATCGGCGCGATCCCGATGCGCGGCGCCCGGCGCGGTCGACTGGCCCGGCTCCGACACGGCGGTCACCTCGAAGCCGCCCAGGGTGAGGGGCGCGAGGATCGCGGCGGCGGCGATCCACATCAGCAGCCCGCCCAGCCAGCCGACCTCGGCCCGCCAGAGATGCTCGGCCGAGGACAGACGCTCCGGCGCGAAAAGCGAGAGCCCGGTCGTGGTCAGCGCCGAGACCATCTCCACGTAGGCATTGATGAAACTCGTCGTCCGCACCGCCTCGTGGAACGGCACCGCGAGAAGCGCGGGCAGGACCGTGAAAACTAGAAGCAGCGACAGAAGCTGGCGCAAGGCGCTGCGATTATGCTCGCGGGACGATTGCGCGACCGCGATCAGCGTTATCACGATAAGCGACATGAGCCCGGCATAGAAGAACGCGCGCGCGTCGTGAAAATCGCCTTCCAGCAAGGCCAGAGCCGCAGGTGCGAACATCGCGACCGCACCGACAGCCGCGATCAAGAGAAACAGCGGAAGAGAGAGAAGCCGCGCCATGCCGCCCGTCAGAAAAAGTCGATGGAGACCTGCAGCAGTGTCTCCACCGCGGGCACGTCCTTCGACAGTGCGAAGATCACGATCTGGTCGCCTTCCTCGACGCGGGTGCTGCCGCGCAGCTTGACCACGTCATCGCCCTTGCGCAGCGCGGCGACGAGCACGCCTTCAGGGAAATCGATGTCCCGGATGCGGCTGCCCGCGATCGGCGAGGTCGAAAGCACTTCGGCCTCGATCACCTCGGCCTCCGCATCGCCGATGGAATAGACCGCGCGCACCCGTCCATGCCGGATATGCCGCAGGATCGAGGAGACGGTCGTCGCGCGCGGGTTGATATAGGCGTCGATGCCGAGCGGCTCCATCATCGCGGTCAGCGTCGGGTCGTTGATGAGCGCGATGGCCATCGGACAGCCCTCGGCCTTGGCGCGCACGGCCGCGAGCATGTTCGTCTTGTCATCGTCGGTGACGCACAGGACCGCATCGGCCCGGTCGATATTGGCCTCCGAGAGCAGCGAGGTGTCGAGCCCGTCGCCATAAAGGACGATGGTCTTCTCGAGCTCTTCGGCGGCGCGTTCGGCAGCGCGGCGGTCCTTTTCGATGACCTTGGCGCGGATGCGGTCGGTGCGCTCTTCGAGGGCACGGGCGACCATGAGGCCGACATTGCCGCCGCCGATCAGGACGACCCGCTCCTGCTTGCGCTGGGATTTGCCAAAGACCTCGAGCGTGCGCGTGACGTCGTCGCGGTGGACCATCACGTAGACGCTGTCGCCGATGAAGATCTGGTCCTCGGGCTCGGGCGCGAAGAGCGTGCCGTCCCGCCGCACGCCGACGACGACCGCGCGCAGCGTCGAAAAGAGATCCGTCAGCTGGCGCAGCGGCGTGTTCACCACCGCGCAATCCTCTTCGATCGTCAGACCGAACAGCCGCGCCCGCTCGTCGAGGAAGGTCTCGGTGTCGAAGGCCGAGGGCGCGCCGAGACGCTGAAGCGCGGCATCCGCAACCTCGCGCTCAGGCGAGATCACCACGTCGATGGGCAGATGGTCGCGGCGGTAAAGGTCGGAATAGATCGCGTCGAGATAGCTTTGCGCCCGGAGACGCGCGATCTTGCGCGGGATCGAGAAGATCGAATGGGCCACCTGGCAGGTGACCATGTTCACCTCGTCCGAGTAGGTCGCGGCGATGATCATCTCCGCATCCCGCGCCCCGGCCCGGTCGAGCACGTCCGGATAGGAGGCGAAACCCGCAATGCCCTGCACATCGAGCGTATCGGTGGCGCGGCGCACCAGGTCGGGGTTGTTGTCGACGACGGTGACGTCGTTGCGCTCACCCGAGAGGTGGCGGGCGATCTGCCAGCCGACCTGGCCGGCGCCGCATATGATGACCTTCATGGGGCATCCTGAAAGAAACTGCGCTTGGCCCCCGGTCTGACACGGGGGCGCGGGCCGGTCAATCGAGCCCGGCGGCGTCGAGAAGTGACGCGTCGCAGGGGGCTTGCTGCCCCCTCTTCGGGGCGTGCCGCCCCGAATTCACCCCCGCCGGTATTTTTGCCAACCCAAAGACAGGGGCACCGCATAACATTCATGCGTCACGCGGTCTGGCGGGCGGGTTCCGGCTCTGCCTCGTCCTCGTCCATATGGGCGATGCGCGCGCCGCCCTTGGCCGAGGTCACGACGCCGAGCGACTTGAGCTTGCGGTGCAGCGCCGAGCGTTCCATCCCGACGAAATTCGCGGTGCGGGAGATGTTGCCGCCGAAGCGGTTGATCTGGGTCAGCAGGTATTCGCGCTCGAAAGCTTCGCGCGCCTCGCGGAGCGGCATCGTCGCCAGCGTGCCGGCGAGGACGACGCGGCCCTCGGCATCGCCGCCCGGCGCGCTTTCCTGCGGCAGCTCATGCGCTTCGATCGGGCCGCTGCCATCGCCGAGGATCAGGACGCGTTCGATCAGGTTCTTGAGCTGACGCACATTGCCCGGCCAGACCATCGTCTGCAGAAGCGCGACCGCATCGCCGGCAAGATCGCGGCGCGGCAGGCCCTGCGTCGTGTTGCATTGCGCGATGAAGTGGTGGGCAAGGTCCGGAATGTCCTCCCGGCGGTCCTCGAGCGAGGGCACTGCGATCGGCACCACGTTCAGGCGGTGATACAGCTCCTGACGGAACCGGCCTGCGGCGATCTCCGCCTCGAGGTCGCGGTTGGTCGAGGAGATCACGCGCAGATCGACGCGCACCTTGTCCTGACCGCCGACGCGGGTGAATTGCTCATCCACCAGGACGCGCAGGATCTTGGACTGGGTGCCGAGGGGCATGTCCGCCACCTCGTCGAAATAGACGATGCCGCCATGGCCCTGTTCGAGAAGCCCCGGCTCGACGCCCCGGTCCGGCGTCTCGCGGCCGAACAGCACCTCTTCCATCGTCTCGGGCGTCACGCCGGCGCAGTTCACGGTCACGAACGGGCCCTGGGCGCGGCCCGAATGGGCGTGAATGTAGCGCGCGGCCACTTCCTTGCCGCAGCCTGCGGGCCCGGTGAGCATCACGCGCCCGTTCGATTTCGTCACCTTGTCGAGCTGACCGACGAGCCCCTTGAAGGCGGCGCTTTCGCCGATCATCTCGGCGACCTCGGTCTCACGGCGCTTGAGCTTGTGGTTCTCGCGGCGCAGGCGCGCGGTTTCCATGCCGCGGCGGATGACCACGAGAAGCTGATCGATATTGAAGGGCTTCTCGATGAAGTCGTAGGCGCCCTGCTTGATCGCCGCGACGGCGATCTCGATATTGCCGTGGCCCGAGATGATGACGACGGGGATGTCGGGATTGTCGCGTTTGACGGTCTTGAGGATGTCGATCCCGTCCATCTTGCTGTCTTTCAGCCAGATGTCGAGGATGATGAGCGAGGGAGGCTCGCCGTTGATCTCGGCCATGGCTTCGCTCGAATTGCCCGCAAGACGGATCGAGAAGCCCTCGTCCTCCAGGATGTCTCCGATCAGCTCGCGAATATCGCGCTCGTCGTCCACGATCAGAATATCGCCCATCTCAGTCATACCCTTTTATCATACCGTTTCTTCTGCTCGCTCGCCCGGCCCTTCGGCCTGTGGCACCTCGGAGGCGGGAAGGCGGATCACCGCCATCGCCCCCCTGTGCGCTTCGGCTCCAAAGGCCGGCGCGTCGTCGAGAGACAGCGTGCCGCCGTGCTCCTCGATGATCTTTTTCACGATGGGCAGGCCGAGGCCGGTGCCCTTCTCGCGGGTCGTCACGTAAGGCTCGAAGAGCCGCGCGCGGTCCTCCGGCAGGCCGATCCCGTTATCGGCGATGGTGATCTCGGCGCGCTCCTCCTCGGCCATGCGGAGCGCCACGCGGATCTCGGCGGCCTCGCCGTCCGGCATGAGGCCCGCCTCGCGGCGGCTTTCGATCGCCTCTCCTGCATTCTTTATCAGGTTCGTCAGCGCCTGGCTGATCATCGTCGCGTCAAGTTCGGCGGCGAGCGGGCGCGCGGGCAGATCGAGCGTGAAGCGCACGTCGGGCTGGCCGGCTTCCTGCAACAGGACCGCGCCACGCAAAAGATCGGTCAGATCCTCGGGCTTGCGCTCGGGCTCGGGCATCCGGGCGAACTTGGAGAACTCGTCGACGATGCGCCGCAGGTCCGAGGTCTGGCGCGTGATGACATCGGTCATCTGGTTCAGCCGCTCGGCCTCCTCGGGCGGCAGGCCGCGGGAGAACTTGCGCTTGATGCGCTCAGCGGAAAGCTGGATCGGTGTCAGCGGGTTCTTGATCTCGTGCGCGATCCGCCGGGCCACGTCGCCCCAGGCGGCCATCCGCTGCGCCGAGACGAGGTCGGTGACGTCGTCGAAGGCCACCACGTAGCCCTCGAGGCTGCCATCCTCGCGGCGTCGCGTGGACATCCGCACGAGCAGATGCTCGAGCCGCCCGTCGCGGCTGACCTTGACCTCTTCCTGCACCACCTCGTTGCCCGTCTCGATCAGCCGGTCGAAGAGCGGGCCGAATTCGGGCACGGCGACATGGATGGGATGGCGCGCGCGGTCATGCTCGAAGCCCAGAAGACGCTCGGCCGAGCGGTTCACGAAGGTCATCCGCCCCTCGGCATCGAGGCCCGCAACGCCCGAGGTCACATTCGAGAGAACGGAGTCGAAGAGCCGCTGCCGGCGCTCGATCTGGCGGGTATTCTCCAGGAGCCGCTCGCGCTGACCTTTGAGCTGCCGGGTCATCTGGTTGAAGTAGCGGCCGAGCATGGCGATCTCGTCATCGGCCTCCTCTTCGCGAACCTGCACGTCGAGATCGCCCGCCCCGACGCGTTGCGCCGCCCCGGCGAGCTGGCCCACGGGCCGCGACAGGCGTTCGGCGAACCACAGCCCCGCCCATGTCGCGGCGAGGATCAGAAGGAGCGCGAAGCCGAGATAGAGCAGCGCGAAGTCGAAGACCCGCCTGCCCCGCTCGCTTTCCTGCTGCTGATAGAAGCGCGCGGTTTCCTGCGTGTCATCGAGAAGGTTCAGGATGCCGCCATCCACCTCGCGGCTGACATAGAGAAAGCGGTCGACGAAGGCGGCAAGCGGCACAAGAGCGCGAAACTCGTTATTGTCCCAATCGGCGATCACCGCGACGCCGCTGTTGCGTGCCTTGCTGAGATCGGCGGCGTCCGGCTCCTCGTAGTCGAAAAGGTAAGAGCGTTCGCCGCGGGCCCGTATCTCGCCCTGCCCGTCGATCACGTAGGCCTCGCGAAGCCCGCGCTGGATCTGCGCCTGGCCCGAGCCCAGGAGCTGCCGCAACTCGCCCTCGTCCATGAAAGGCTGCGCGCGGCGGTTGGCATCGAGAAACCGCCCGAGTGCCTGCGCGTCCTCGATGAGATCGCCGCGATGCTCCTCCTCGTAGGCCTCGGCGGCGGAGAGCGAGGCACCGACGACGTTCTGCACGCGCGTCGAGAACCACGTTTCGAGGCCGATATTGATGGTGAGCACCGCGAAGACGGCAACGGTGATCGTCGGCAGGAGCGCCATAAGCGCGAAGACGCCGGTCAGGCGCAGGTGCAGCCGGCTGCCTGCGGATTTCGCGCGCCGCGCGGCCACGAGGCCCGCAACCCGGCTCAGGACCAGCGCGGCGATCAGGAGAACGTAGACAAGATCGGCCAGCAGGACGAGGCGCAGCGACAGGTCGGAGCCGTCGCCCTGCATCGGGCCGAGAACGAGATAGGTGCAAAGCGCCAGGACCGGGCCAAGCGCCACGAGCCCCAGCGTCGCCGCATTCTGTACGCGCCTCAGACGCCGCATCTGTGCGATGCGCGCCCAGCTCCAGTTACGTGCCCGAGTGGCCACAGCCGCCCCTCGTGATATGAGGCCGCTTTGCGCGGCCGACCGCCATATATTGTGGTCTATGCGGTGCCTAAGGCATCGCCGCCACGGTTCTGTTGCGGTTTTACATCAATTTGCGGCGTCGTGTCACGCGAATATCGAGATCCGTAATCTTTTTCCGAAGCGTATTTCTGTTGATTCCCAGAAGGTCGGCGCATTTCGCCTGATTGCCGCCCGTCGCTTCGAGCGCGATTTCGAGAAGCGGGGCTTCGACCTCGCGGATGATGCGGGTATAAAGCCCCGGCGGGGGCAGCATGTTGCCATGCAGGTCGAAATAGCGCCGCAGGTGCCTATGGACGGAGGTGCCGAGCTTCTCGCCCTCCCCGCCCCGCATGATCGGACCGGTCTCGGGCTGGTTGCCGAGCACCGCCTCGACCTCGGCGCGGGTGATTTCCTCGGCCCTCGACGTCAGGCTCAGACGCCGCGCGGTATTTTCAAGCTGGCGCACATTGCCCGGCCAGGAATAGCTGCGGAAGAGCTCCGCCGCCTCGGTCGACAGCCAACGATGCGGGCCGCCCTCGCGCTCGATCCGGGCAAGGAAATGCTCCGCGAGAAGGCCGATATCGTCGACGCGTTCACGCAAGGAAGGCACGTGGATCGTCGCGCCCGACAGCCGGTAGAAGAGATCGCGGCGCATCGTGCCCTCCTCCACATCCTGCCCGAGATCGTTCTGGCTGGTGGCCATGAAGCGCGGCGCGTGATCGCCCGGCGCATCCATCATCCGCACGAGGCGCGCCTGCACCTCGGCATCGAGATCGCCGACCTCGTCGATCAGGAGCGTGCCGCCCCGGACCCGCGCCAGCACCCGCGCCGGACCTTCGAGATCGGACAAATCCGCGCCGGTGACCGAGACAAAGGGCAGCGTGCGGCGGTCGGAGAAGTCGTGAATCGCCCGCGCGATCAGGCTCTTGCCGGTGCCGCTCTCGCCCGAGATCAGGACCGGCAGATCGGTGTTCATCACCTTCGCCACGAGCCGATAGAGCGCCTGCATCGCGGCGGTCTTGCCGACGAGCGGCAGCTCATCGGGCCCGTCCGCATGCTCTATGGCCTCATCGCGGCGCGGTGCGCGGTTGCGGTTCTCGAGCGCCTTGGCCGTGCGCTTCATGAGATCCGGCAGATCGAAGGGTTTGGGCAGGTAGTCGTAGGCTTCGGCCTCCGCTGCCTGGATCGCCGTCATGATCGTGTTCTGCGCCGAGATCACGATGACTGGCAGGTCTGGCCGGTCCTGGCTGATCTTGGGCAGCATCTCGAGGCCGTTGCCGTCCGGCATGACCACGTCCGAGATCACCACGTCGCCCTTGCCCTCGCCGACCCAGCGCATGAGGGTCGTCAGCGACGAGGTCGCATGAACCTTGCAGCCCGCGCGCGTCAGCGCCTGGGTCAGAACCGTGCGGATCGTGCGGTCGTCATCGGCGACCAGGACCGTTCCATCCATCACTCACCCTCCTTCGCGTCTTTTGGTGCCAGCGGCAACGAGATGCGGAAGAGCGTGCGCCCCGGCACGCTTTCCACGGAAATCCAGCCGTCATGGTCGGAAATGATCTTCGAGACGAGCGCGAGACCGAGCCCCGTGCCGTTTTCCTTGCCCGAGACGAAGGGATCGAAAATGTCGCCCTTGATGTCGTCCGGCAGGCCCGGCCCGTCATCCACGATCTCGATCTGGAGCGGCAGCAGCTGCCCCGAGCCGTCCGCGCGGCGCAACCGGAAGCTGTGCTCGTAGAAGGTGCGAAGGCGAATGCGCCCGCCTTCCTTGGGATCGGCCGCTTCGGAGGCGTTCTTGAGAAGGTTGAGGACCACTTGCAGAAGCTGGTCGGGATCGCCCCAGGCCAGCGGCAGCGACGGATCGTAATCCTCGATCATGTTCATGTGGCCGCCGAAACCGAGAAGCGCCGACCGCCGCGCCCGGTCGAGCACGTCATGGACATTGACCGCGCGCTTTTCAGGCCGCGAGAGGTTGCCGAATTGCTCCACCTGCTCGAGCAGCTTCACGATGCGGCGGGTCTCGCTGACGATGAGGTCCGTGAGCTCGAGATCGTCCTTCTCGAGGCCCATCGACAAAAGCTGCGCCGCCCCCGCGATGCCCGCGAGCGGGTTCTTGATCTCGTGCGCCAGCATCTCGGCCATGCCGATCGCGGATTTCGCGGCGGATTTCACCGAATGGCTTTGCGTGATCCGTCCGGCCAGTTCGCGCGGCGAGATCAGAACGATCATCCATCCGGGCGTTCCCGCAAGCGGCGCGATATGCAGCGAGCAGACAAGCGGCGGACGCGAACCCGTCCCGACATCGACATCGTTGACGAAGAGCGGCGTGCCGTTTTCCCGGGCCCGCAGGAAGCTCTCCTCTATCGGGGCATCCACAGCGAGCCTGTCCCAGATCGGCTGCCCGACGATCCATTTCGCCGAATTGTTCATGAAGCCTTCGGCGGCGGGATTCATGTCGGCGATATTGTCCGACGCATCGATCAGGAGCGCCGGCACCGGCAGCGAAGACCAGATCGAGAGGGCGAGCGCGGTGTTCATGCGGCGCGGCTCTCCTCGGTCTCGGACAGGGCCGCAGGAAACTGCGAAAGAACGGCGGCGGGCGATTGCGCGGTCAGGATCTCGCGGCGGAGCGGACCCGGCGTGCCCGCGACATCCATATACCATCCCAGATGCTTGCGCGCGACGCGCAGTCCCAGATCGCTGCCATAGAAGTCGAGCATCGCCTCGTAATGCCCTGACACCATGTCGGAAAACGCGCGCCCACTCGGCACGTCCGGGAGCGGGCGGCCGGCAAGACTCGCCGCCACCTCGGCCAGAAGCCAGGGACGGCCCTGCGCGCCGCGTCCGATCATCACGCCGTCGCCGCCCGAAGCCGCGAGCGCCCGACGCGCGGGCGCCGTCCCGGTGATGTCGCCATTGGCGATGACGGGAATGGAGACGGCCTCCTTCACGGCGCGGATCGCGGACCAATCGGCTGCGCCCTTGTAGAACTGGCAGCGCGTGCGGCCGTGGATGACGATCATGCGAATGCCCGCACCTTCGGCACGGCGCGCCAGATCGGCGGCGTTCAAGCTGCGCGCGTCCCAGCCGAGCCGCGTCTTCAGCGTGACCGGGATCGAGACGGCCCCCGCCACCGCCTCGATCAGACGCATCGCGTGATCGAGATCGCGCAGAAGCGCGGACCCCGAATAGCCGCCGACGACCTTCTTGGCCGGGCAGCCCATGTTGATGTCGACGATCTGCGCGCCTGACGCCTCGACGAAACGCGCTGCCTCCGCCATCCAGTACGGATCCCGGCCCGCAAGCTGAACCGACGTATTCGCGAGCCCGAAGCCTAGCTCCGCCTTCTCGCGCGTGGCCCATTTGCCCTGCACGAGTTCCTGGCTCGCGATCATTTCACTCACGACGAGGCCCGCGCCGAACCCCGAGACGAGATTTCGGAACGGCAGGTCCGTGATCCCGGCCAAGGGGGCCAGCAAAACCGGAGTGTCGAGGTCTCTGTCGCCGAGTCGCAAAATATTCGCCCGCTGGTCATCTACAGGTTTGGGCTACTCTCGCATCGCGTGTCATTCAACGGCCCTTGCTGCGTCCGCGCCGAAAAACCGGGCGACCGCCTGTTTTTTAGGCACCCTCTGGCGAGTTGCGGAAGACTGGACGCTCTCATAAGGATATCGCGCAGGGAGAAACGCCGGATGTCCTACGCCGCAATCATCGTCGCCGCCGGTCGCGGCACCCGCGCCGGGGGCGGTGTGCCGAAGCAATGGCGCGAGATCGCTGGCAAGCCGGTCGCGCGATGGACGCTGGAGCGGTTTGCCGATGCCCATTTGGTGATCCTCGTGATTAACGACACGGACCGACAGGTTGCGTCTGACGCCACCCAAGGCATCGACGTGCAGCTCGTGACCGGTGGAGAGAACCGAGCGGCATCGGTCAAGGCCGGGCTGGAAGCGGCGGCGGAGAGCGGCGTCAGAGACGTGCTTATCCACGACGTCGCACGGCCCTGCGTGACATTAGATGTGATCGGCAACGTCTTGGCTGCGCTTGAAAACTCCGAAGCTGCCGCTCCGGCGCTCGCTGTCACCGATGCGCTCTGGACCGGTGCCGACGGAACCGTCACGGGAACCACGACGCGCGACGGGCTGTTCCGGGCACAGACGCCGCAGGGCTTCCGCCTCAAGGCGATCCTCGCCGCGCACCGCGCCCACGATACCGAGGCCGCGGACGATGTGGAGGTCGCGCGCCGCGCCGGCATGAATGTCGCCATCGTCGCGGGTTCGGAAGACAATCTGAAAATCACCGGGCCGGAGGATTTCGACCGCGCCCGCGCCATATTGGAGAGACAGAATGGACATCCGCCTCGGTAACGGCTTCGACGTGCACCGCTTTCGGGACGGCGACCATGTCATCCTCTGCGGCGTGAAAATACCGCATTCTCAGGCGCTTGATGGCCACTCCGATGCCGATGTCGGGATGCATGCGGTAACGGATGCGCTGTATGGTGCCTTGGCCGAGGGGGATATCGGGCAACATTTCCCGCCCTCCGATCCGCAATGGAAGGGCGCGGCCAGCGAGATATTTCTGGACCACGCGGTAAAACTGGTTCGATCACGCGGGTTCGAGATCTCGAACATCGATTTGACGCTGATCTGCGAGCGCCCCAAGATCGGGCCGCATGCTTCTGAAATGAAAGAAAGAATGTCCGAACTCATGACCCTTGACGCATCCCGCATCTCGATCAAGGCCACGACCTCCGAACGGCTGGGCTTCACCGGTCGTGAAGAAGGCATCGCGGCCATCGCCACCGCAGCGCTGGTGTCGGCATGACCGGGATGATCGTCACCCTGTTCGGCGTCGGGTATCTGCGTCCGGCGCCCGGCACCTGGGGCTCGCTCGCGGCGCTGCCGCTTTACTGGCTCCTCTACCAGATGGGCGGCTTTGCCCTGACGCTCGTCGCGATCGCGATGGTCGCGGTCCTGGGGATCTGGGCGATCGGGCGCGAGACGGTGAAACGCGGCCAGCACGACCCGTCCGAGATCGTCATCGACGAAGTGGCCGGGCAATGGATCGCCCTTCTTCCAGTGGGTTACGGGGCGTACTTCACAGGCTCGGACGTGTTGGCACTCTGGCCCGGCTGGATCGCGGCCTTCCTCTTCTTCCGGCTCTTCGACATCTGGAAGCCGTGGTTCGTGGGCCGCGCCGACCGGATGGAAACGCCGACGGGCGTCATGCTCGACGATTGCGTCGCGGGGGCCTTTGCGGCGATCTCGACCTTCGCGCTCGGCGCGCTCTGGCATGCGGTGTTCCTATGAGGCCTGCAGCACAGGAAGTGTTGCGCCTGGCGAAGGCGCAAGGTGCGACCATCGCCACGGCGGAAAGCTGCACTGGCGGCATGATCGCGGCAGCGCTGACGGACATCGCCGGATCCTCCGCGGTGTTCGACCGAGGCTTCGTTACCTACTCCAACGCTGCAAAAACACAGATGCTGGGCGTGTCGGACGCCACGCTTGTCGCGCATGGAGCTGTCTCCGAAGAGGTGGCGCGGGAGATGGCCCAAGGCGCTTTGGGTCGTGCCGGTGTGACACTGGCCGTGTCGGTCACAGGGATCGCAGGGCCCGGAGGATCGGAAACGAAACCGGAGGGGCGTGTCTGTTTCGGTCTAGCAAGCGACCGCGGAGTTGCCACGGAAACCGTCGAGTTCGGCGCGCTTGGTCGCGAACAGGTGCGCCGGGCGAGCGCGGAGCACGCGCTGGCCCTCCTGATCGCGGCGCTTGACCGCTAGCCGTAGAGGGCCGCGGCCCGTCGCTCGAAGGCGCGCACGATCCGCTGCATCGCCTCGTAGAAGAACATTCCGGCAGCCCCTTGCAGGATTCGGTTCTTGAATTCGAAATCTACGAAGAAGCTGACTTCACATCCGCCGTCCACATCCTTGAATTCCCAGCGACTTTCCATGTAGCGGAACGGGCCGTCGAGATATTCGGTGTCGATCTTCTTCTCATCCGGCCAAAGCGTGACGCGGCTACCGAAGCGCTCGCGAAACACTTTGAAGCTGATGACGAGGTCGGCCAGCATCACCGTCTTGTCGCCCTGCTCCTCGGTCGAGCGAATGCGCGCGGCAGCACACCACGGCAGGAATTCAGGATAGGACTCGACATCGGCCACGAGCGCATACATCTCGTCCGCGCCGTATGGCAACGTCTTGGTTTCGGAATGCTTTGGCATGCGCCTCGCTCCGGTAGTGACAATGGCCTCTCATGTCGTATAGAGGCCCGGCAAAATCAAGGGAATGAGATGTCCCAGACCTCATACGTCATCGACGAAATGATCTCCGCGAAAGCGATTGCTGCGCGGATCGAAGCGCTCGCCCACGAGATCGAGCGCGATTTCGCGGGCACCGACAAGCTCGTGGTGGTGGGCCTCTTACGCGGCTCCTTCGTGTTCATCGCGGATCTCGCGCGCGAGCTATCCCTTCCCGTCGAGGTCGACTTCCTTGAGGTCTCGTCTTACGGAAATTCGATGGAGAGTAGTCGGGAAGTTCGCATTCTCAAGGACTTGCGGACCGGAATTGAGGGTCGCGACGTGCTGGTCGTGGAGGACATCGTCGACACCGGCTACACGCTCAGCCACGTCATCAAGCTTCTCGAAAGCCGCAATCCGCGCAAGCTCCGCACGATCGCGCTTCTCGACAAACCCTCGCGGCGCGAAGTCGAGGTCAAGGCCGATTGGATCGGTTTCGAGATTCCGGACGAATTCGTGGTCGGCTACGGCATCGACTACGCGCAACGCGACCGCAACCTCGGCCATATCGGCAAGGTGCGGTTCGTCGAAGGCTAGGCCCGTGCGATTCCTGATGCGGATGCGCCTCTGGGCGCAGAGGCCGAAGAGCGCGGCGCAGGTCAAGATCATGCTGGGCATTCTCGCCGCCTGCTTCGCACTCTATTCGGTGGAGCGGTGGATCGGCTGGCCCGACGCGCTGACCGCGGGCCGCTACGCGCCGCCCGCCAGGGTCGCCGATTGATCCTCTAGTACACCATGCCTTCATGCAGCGGCCGGTTCTCGCGTATCCGCTCCCATCCAAGCGGCGCAAGGTCGAGACTGCGGTAGCCGCCGCACTGGATCCATTCGGCGATCCCGCGCCCGGCGGCCGGTGCGTGTTGAACGCCGTGACCCGAAAACCCCGTGCAGAACAGAAGGTTCGGGAACACGTCATGCGGGCCGATGATCGCGTTCTGATCGAGCGTGTTCATCTCGTAATGCCCCGCCCAGGCCCGGTCGAGCCGCAGCTCTTCCATCGCCGGAATGCGGTGGGCGATATGCGGCCAAAGCGCTTCGAGAAAGAGATCGTGGTCCGGTTCGAAATCGTCCGGCGCATGAGTGTCCCGCTCGGGCGGCGGCTGGATACCCGCGATGAACCCTTGGCCTTCGGGACGGAGCCAGAAACCCGAGATATCGAAGACGAGCGGCATCCCCTCGTTCCTCAGAGGAGCGCGGAACGCAAAGCCCGTGCGCTTCTTGTGAGCGACGGGCAGCGCGACCCCGAGATCGGCAACCAGGGGCGCGGATAGGGCACCCGCAGCCAGAACGCACCAATCGCAGGGCAGCCGCGTGCCGTCAGCCAAGGCAACACCCGTGACCGCTCCGTCCCGCCCCTCGATGCTCCGCGCCTCGCCGCGCAGGTAGGACACGCCGCCCTCCCGCGCACGGGCCCGCGCCTCGCTCAACATGGCCCAGGGGTCGAACCATCCTTCACCGCTCAGCCCGATCGTACCGCCGGCGAGATCGTCGGCGTTCAGCCATCCAAAGCGCTTTGAGAGGTCCGAGCGGTCCAGCACCGCGACATTCGCGCCAGACGCGTTCTGCATGTCCGCCAGCCGCGTGCGCGTCTCCATCCCTGCCGCATCCGACAGAACGAGATATCCCTCCTCGCGCAAGGCCATCTTTGGTCCTATACCGCGCAGGTAGTCCGCGCCGAAAAGCGACATCTCGACGAGGAGCGGCGTGTCGAACTGCGTGCGGATACCGGCGGCGGACAGCGCCGTAGAGGCCCGCTCATAGCTCGGATCGCGTTCGACCACCGTGATCTCGCCGGGAAAGCCCTGCTCCACGAGAAACCGGGCGACCATGCTGCCCATGGCCGCCCCGCCCAGGATGACCACACGCTCGGACATCAAAGCGCTTTGGATATGGGGCCGGCCAAGGTCATTCCGGGACAGGCACCGTATAATTCAGTACCATGCGCCCACCATCCGGGTAGATCGTCTGCCCGACGACGTAGGACGCATCCGGCCCGCAAAGGAACGCGGCGACCGAGGCGACCTCGGAGGGCTCCCCGCAGCGGCCCGCGGGCGTGCGCGACAGGATGGTCTGCCGCGCCGCGTCCGATTGCATGACCGACTGGCGCACCATGTCTGTCAGGATCGTGCCGGGACCGATCGCATTGACGCGGATGCCGTGTGGAATGAGGCCTACGGCCATGACCGCGGTCAGCTGCTTCATCCCGCCCTTGGAGCAGGCATAGGCGACGGTGTTCGGGATCGCGAGCTCGGCATTGACCGAGGACATGTTGACGATGGCCCCGCCCTCGCCCTGGTCGATCATCTGCCGCGCGACGGCCTGACCCAGCAGGAAGGGCGCCTTGAGGTTCACCGCAAGCGTTTTGTCGAAACCATCTTCCGGGAAGTCGACGAAATCGGCTTGAACGATCATGCCCGCGTTGTTGATGAGCACATCGCAGCGCCCGAACGCCTCGACGCAGCTGGCAACGATAGCCGCCGCGCTATCGGCGTTCAGGCTGGCAAGATCGACCACATGTGCGACGGCCCGATCGCCGAGCCGGTCCGCCGCTGCAAGCAAGGCCTCTTCCTTGATATCGACCAGCATGACCCGGTCGCCATCGGCGATGAAGCGCTCGGCGCAGGCAAGGCCGAGGCCTTGCGCGGCCCCTGTGACAATAACGGCGCGATCTGTCTGACGCATGTCCTGCTCCTTCTCGAGTTCGGGACGGAGTGTGACAGCACGGGCGCCGGACGCAAGGCATCTCAAAGCGATTTGGGCATGCCTCGAAGCGCTTCTATATGGACGCCCGCAGGAGGCAGCGTGCCGATCTCGGTCGCGACATCGGTGGCATTGTGGTTGAACCAGAATCTCTCCGCCCCCGTCTCACGGATACGGACGCCTTCGGGCAAAACGCGCGTGTCGATCCCGGCGCGCAGGGCGAGATCCGCAATGAGCCGGTCGAGCGCGGCATCATCGCCCAAGCCGCCCATATACGTGACGGAACCTGCGCGCTGCGCGACGATCTGGCCATTCTCGGTCTGAAGAACCGGTTCGGCACTGCCTTCGAGCTCTTCGAGATACCCGACGATCCGACCGCCACCGTTCAACAAGACCGGCATGTCGGGCCGCAGGCTCTCTACCCGGCTGACCGTTACATCGAGACCGGGAAAATCGGGCGGCAGGGGAATGGGGATGGAGAATTCGCCATCGCGCGCGGCGCTGCGGGGACCGATCAGGATCTCGGCGCCGCTTGCCTCAAGCCGCGCTTTGAGATCCTCGGGCATGTGCATGAGGCCCGGAGCGAGGATCAGGCGGTAGCCGTCCAAAGCGCTTTGAGGAGCGACGATATCGACCGATAGCCCCGCCCGGCGCAGCGCCCGGTAATGATCGAGGACCAGCCCGAAATACGAAAGCCCTGCCCCGTGCGGTTGCACGTCCCAGGCCCAAGCCGCGTCGTAGTCGAAAAGAAGGGCAACCTCTGCCTGGCGCGGCGCGACGTCAGGTCGCTCGGCCAGCTCTTTCGCCACCTCGCACGCCTCGCCCATTGCTGGCGCATCGGCGCTGTCGGGCCGCAAAAGACCGCTATGCATCTGTTCTTGCGCGAAGGGCGCCTGCCGCCAGCGGAAATAACACACCGCCTCCGCCCCGTGCGCGAAAGCCTCCCAGGTCCAGAGGCGCACCATGCCCGGTAAGGGCGCGGGGTTGTAAGGCGCCCAGTTCACCGGGCCCGGTTGCTGCTCCATCACCCACCAGCGCCCGCGCCCGACCGCACGGTATAGGTCGTGGTGGAAGGCCTGGAAGTCCGGATCGCCCTGGCGCATGTAACGGCGCTGGATCTCTGGCGAAGCGCCCGCACGGTCTTCGAGAAACCCCAACGGATAGGAATCCCAGCTTGAGATATCGAGGTCCGCGCCGACGGCGAAATGGTCGAAGGCGATCTCGCGGCCCATGTAATTATGCGCGATGGGCGCCTCCGAATAGGTACGGATGATTTCGGTTTGCGCGCGGTTGAAGGCCACCACCTGATCGGACGAGAACCGCCGGAACGCGAGCGCATGGGCCGGGTTCGGTTCGGTCACGGTCAGGTTCGGCAGATCGATCTCGTCGAATGCGTCATACTCCATCGACCAGAAGACGTTGCCCCAGGCACGGTTCAGCGCGCTCGGCGATTGATAGCGCTGCGCGAGCCAGTCTCGAAATGCCTGCCGCGCCGCGTCCGAGTAGGAGATCACCGTATCGTGGCAGCCATATTCGTTGTCGGTCTGCCAAGCGGCAACATGCGGGTTTCGGCCATAGCGCTCTGCCATACGCGTCACGATGCGGCGGCATTCCTCGAGGTAGCCTTGGTGCGAAAAGCAGTAATGGCGGCGAGATCCAAAGCGCCTTGGACGTCCCTCTGCATCGACGGCGAGCATGTCGGGATGCTTCGAGAGCATCCAGCGCGGCGGCGTCGCGGTGGGTGTGCCGAGAACGACCTTGAGGCCTACCGCGCCCAAGATGTCGAGCGCCTCGTCGAGCCACTGCCAGTCGAACTGGCCCGGCTGCGGCTCGATCCGTTTCCAGGCGAACTCGCCGATCCGCACCCAGGTCAGGCCCGCCTCCGCCATGCGGCGGGCGTCCTCCTCCCAGATCTCGCGCGGCCAATGTTCGGGGTAGTAGCAAGTGCCGAGCGTGCGACGCATGGAGCCTCTCAAAGCGGTTTGGATGTCAGGCGGGAAGCGCGTCCCACGCGGAGACGATGCCGGCCGCACGGGTGGCGACATCCTCGGCCGAAGCGCCGGGCGTATAGATGCCGGTGCCGATGCCGAAGCCGGTGACGCCCGCGCTGCGCCAGGCGGAAAAGTCGTCCGGACCGACGCCGCCGACCGCGAAGGTCGGCACCTCGCGTGGCAGGACGGCCGACAGCGCCTTCAGCCCGTCCGTGCCGAGCTTGAAGGCGGGAAAGATCTTGAGCCCGTCCGCCCCGGCACGGATCGCGGCGAAGCATTCGCTCGCGGTGAATACGCCGGGATAGGACAGCATGCCGGCATCCTTGGTGGCCGCGATGACCTCGGGATTGCAATCGGGCGAGACGACCATGCGCGCGCCGATCGCCGCCAGACGATCCACGTCGGCAGGATCGAGGACCGTGCCCGCGCCGATCGTCGCCTCGCTGCCCAGCGCGTCCACCATGCGCGCGATGCTGTCGAAGGGCTCGGGCGAATTGAGCGGCACTTCGATCCGGTCGATCCCTGCCTCCAGAAGCGCGCGAGCGACCGGAACGGCATCTTCGGGGCTGATACCGCGCAGGATGGCGATGATATCGCGGCTCATGTGGTCGTCTCCTTCATGTCTGCGCGCGCGGCGACAAGGCCAGCAAGCGTGACCGCTTCGGCGTCGAGACGCTCGACCGCCGCGCCCTGCGCGCTCAAAGCGCTTTCATAGGCGCGCGACAGATCGCTCGCCCCGGCCAGAATGATGGGCTGGCCGAGCCAGTACGGCCGCGCGCCCGCGAGTTCGAGCCCGATCAAAAGACCGGAGAGCCGCGAGGCGGCGCGCGCGCCATCGAGACCGCGCAGCAATCCCTCGGCCCGGAGCCCGAAGAGATGGGCCGCGACACTGCCCGGCCGCGACATGGCGTCCGAGACGGCTTCGGAGAAGGCCTCCCCGTCCCAGCCCTCGCCGATGGAATGACGCAGAACCGAATTTGCCGAGAGAAGTGCGTAAAGCTCGCCCGTCATGAAGGTGCGAAAGCTCACCACCTCGCGCGCCGAGACCTGCACCCACTTGGTATGCGTGCCCGGCAGGCAGATCGTGCCGTCGAAGCCCGGGTTGGCAAGGAAGATGCCACGCAGCTGGGTCTCCTCGCCCCGCATCACGTCGGCGGGCTGTTCCTGCTTCAGACCCGGCAGAATCCGCACGTCGAGACGCGGATCGTGCACGAGCGCGCGCGTGGCCGCGGAAAGCCGGGGCGGCGCGGAGGGAACGCTGCGATACGGCGCCTCGGCCCAGCCCTGCCGCGAGCCGGCCATGCCGCAGACGATCACCGTGACGGGCCCGTGTCCGATCGCATCGCCGACGAGATCCAGAAGCGCGGGCTCGAACCCGTCGCGGGACAGCGCGTTCATGCCCCGGTCCGAGCTGCGCTTGTCCAGGATCGTGCCATCGGCCGCCATCAGCCAGGCGCGCAGGTTCGACGTGCCCCAATCGACCGCGATCCAGTCAAGTCCGTCCATCATCCGGTCACCACGACGCCGCCATCGACCACAAGCGCCTGCCCGGTCATCATTCGGCTCGCATCCGAGGCGAGAAACAGCATCGGGTTGACGATATCTGACGGGCCGAGATGCTCTTTCAGGCACTGCTTGGCGAGATGCGCCTCGAGCGCTTCGGGCTTGGCCCATTTGTCGAGTTGCTTCTGCGTCAGCACCCAGCCCGGCGCCAGCGCGTTGACCGCGATATTGTCGGGGCCAAATTCCCGCGCAAGGCTGCGGGTCATCCCGTTGATGCCGGAATTCGCGGTCGTGTAGGCGGGGTAGTCGGCATTGCCCATCATGTAGCTGATCGAGGTGAAATTCACGATACGCCCGCCACCGGCGGCCCGCATGCCGGGGATCACCGCCTGGCAGGCGAAAAAATAGGCCTTGAGATTGATCGCCTGCGCCCAGTCCCAGAAGTCTTCCGTTACCTCTTCGGTCTGGTGGCGCTGGTCGTTTGCGGCGTTGTTCACGAGAACGCGGATGGGGCCATGCGCGTCCGCGGCCCGGTCAACCGCGGCACGCAGGGCGGGAATGTCGGTGATGTCGCATTGAATGAAGAGCGGGCGATTGCCGGTTTCCTCTTCCATGCGGTCGACGAAGGCGCTGGCATCGGAACGGCCGACGAAGGCAACCTTCGCCCCTTGACGGAGCAGCCCTTCGGTGAGCGCCGCCCCGATGCCGGAGCCGCCGCCGGTGAGAAAAACGGATGCCCCGGCGAGATCGGGATAGGTGGGATTTTCGGTCATCAGTGGCTCTCCCGTGTGACTGGCCGTGTGTCCTTGCCGACGAGAAAGTCGAGATCGGCCCCTTGGTCGGCCTGAAGAACGTGGTCGATATAAAGCTTGGCGTATCCACGCGTGTAGCGGGGCGGTTCAGGGGCCCAATCCGCTCGGCGTGTGGCCAGTTCCACCTCGTCCACCAAGAGCTCAAGGATGCCGTCCCTGGCGCTGACCCGGATGCGATCGCCGGTTTTCACGAGGCCAAGCGGCCCGCCTGCCTGCGTCTCGGGGCTGACATGCAGGATGACGGTCCCGAAGGCGGTGCCCGACATCCGCGCATCGGAGACGCGGATCATGTCGCGCACCCCCTCCTTCACGAGCTTGGCAGGGATCGGCATGTTTCCGACCTCGGCCATGCCCGGATAGCCCTTCGGCCCGCAGCCCTTGAGTACCAGGATCGTCTCGGGCGTGACCGGAAGATCGTCCCTGTCGATATTGGCTTTCAGCTCCTCGATATTCTCGAAGACATAGGCCTCGCCCTCGTGTTCCAGGAGATGGTCCGACGCGGCAGAGGGTTTCACGATGGCCCCGTCCGGCGCGAGATTGCCGCGCAGGACACGCAAGCCGGCGGCGGGCTTTACCGGCGCATCGAAGGCGTGGATCACATCGCGGTCATGGCATTCCGCGCCGTCCGCATAGACCGAGATATCGCCGCCGAGGACCGTTTTCGCCGGTGCGAGAAGCCCCTGCCCTGCGAGTTCCGACAGGATCACCGGCATCCCGCCCGCGTAGCAGAAATCCTCCATCAGATACGTGCCTGACGGCATGCAATTGGCGAGCAGCGGCACATCGGTGCCGTCTTCGAAGTCTTTCAGTGTCAGGTCGACACCGACCCGGCCCGCGATGGCGAGAAGATGCACGACCGCGTTCGTCGACCCACCGACCGCCGCATTGGCGCGGATCGCGTTCAGGAACGCCTCCTTGGTCAGGATGTCCGAGGGTTTGAGATCCTCGTCCACCATCTCGACGATGCGCTTGCCGGTCAGATGCGCCAGCGCCTTGCGGCGTGCATCGACCGCGGGGAGCGCGGCGTTGGTCGGAAGGCTAAGGCCCATCGCCTCGCAGAGCGAGGCCATCGTCGAGGCCGTGCCCATCGTCATGCAGACGCCGACCGAGCGCGACATGCCCGACTCGGCGGCCATGAAATCCTGCAAGGTCATATCGCCCGCGCGCACCGCTTCGGAGAACTTCCACACATCGGTCCCGGAGCCGATGTCGCGGCCCTTCCACTTGCCGTTCAGCATCGGGCCCGAGGAGACGACGATGGAGGGCAGATCGACCGAGGCCGCGCCCATGATCTGACCCGGCGTGGTCTTGTCGCAGCCGCCCAAAAGCACGACCCCGTCGATCCCGTAGGCCCGGATCGATTCCTCCACATCCATCGACAGAAGGTTGCGGAACAGCATCGCGGTCGGCTTCATCTGCGTCTCGCCAAGGCTCATCACCGGGAACTCGACGGGGAAGCCGCCCGCCTCCCAGACACCGCGTTTGACCGCCTCGGCAAGATCGCGCAGACCGGCGTTGCAGGGCGTCAGCTCCGACCATGTGTTGCAGATGCCGATGACGGGGCGGCCGTCGAAGGCGTGATCGGGAAAGCCCTGGTTCTTCATCCAGGAGCGGTGAATGAACCCGTCCTTGTCGAGCTTGCCGTACCAGGCGGCGGAGCGTCGTGTCTTTGTCATCATGTCGTTCCTTCAGGCCGCTTTCGGCATCCGCGCGAAGGCCGGCAGCATGTCGCCATGCGCGGCCAGAAGATCGCTCACGAGCGCCCGGATCTGGCGCAGATCGAGCTCGGCCGCCGTGTGCGGATCCAACATCGCGGCGTGGTAGATGTGTTCGGCGTTCTCTTCGCTCAGGGCGCGGACCACAAGCTCCTGCACGTTGATCTGGCTCCGCATGAGCGCGACGAGCTGCGGCGGGATATCGTCGACCACCGTGGGCTGCACGCCGTTCGCGTCGACCATGCAGGGCACCTCGACCGCCGCGCCCATCGGCAATTGCGGCGCCTGCCCCCGGTTCGGCAGGTTGCCATAGATCGGGAACGGCGCATCGGTCACGACCGCGTTGATGATCTCGGCAGCAAACTCGTGGCTCTTCTCGAAGCTGATTTCCCCCGCGTCTCGGTAAGAGGCGGCCTGCGCGGACCAATCGGCCATCTGCTCCACGCAGCGCTTGGGGTATTCGTCGAGCGGGATCTGAAATGTCTCGATCAGATCCTCCCGGCCGGACTTGATGAACCACGGCACGTATTCGGCCAGATGCTCGGAGCTTTCGGTGCAGAAATAGCCCAGGTGCTCCATCACCTCGTAGCGCACCTTGTTCGGGCAGCGCGGCATCAGAAGCGGCGGCTTCGGCAGCCGGCCCGCGCGGTAGCCCTCGCCAAGGCGCGGATAGAGACTTTCGCCCCCGTGGGTGAGCTCGAGGAAGAATGCGACATGGTTCACGCCCGCGACACGGTAGCGGATCTCGTCTTTCGGCAGATCGAGGTCATGGGCCAGCTCCTCGACCGTGTTCTGCACGGAGTGACACAATCCCACCTGCTTGAGGTTCGGAAAACGCTCGGCCAGCGCCCAGGTGTTGATCGCCATCGGGTTCACGTATTGCAAAAGCAGCGCACCCGGACACAGCTCGGCCATGTCGGCGGCCACCGCCCAGAGATGCGGCACCGTGCGAAGGCCCCGCATTATCCCGCCAACGCCGAGGGTGTCGGCGATGGTCTGGCGCAGCCCGTAGCGTTTTGGGATGTCGAAATCGATGACGGTCGAGGGCTCGTAACCGCCGATCTGGAAGGCGGTGACGACGAAATCCGCGCCATCGAGCGCTTCGCGGCGGTCGAGCGTCGTCTCCACATGTGCGCTCCGGCCCGATGCGGCGATGAGCTTTCTCGCAACGAGCGCCGATTCCTCGAGACGGTGCGCGTCGATATCCATCAGTGCGAAGGTCACCCCGTCGAGCGCGGGGAAATGCAGGCAATCCCCGATGATGTTCTTCATGAAGATGGTCGAACCGGCGCCGATAAAGGCAATGCGCGTCATGGGTAGTCCTTATTTCACGGCTCCGAGCGTCAGCCCGGCGATGAAGTGGCGCTGCATGAGGAAGAACATCGCCACAGGCGGCAGTGCCGCGACGATGCTGCCCGCGCTCATCAGGTGGTAGGCGGCACGATATTGCGCGTTGAACGAGGTGATGCCGGCGGTGACGGGCTGGCTTTCCGCGCCTTGCGTCAGGACCACCGCCCAGAAGTAGTCGTTCCAGATGAAGGTGAAGACGAGCACCGACAGCGCCGCGATGGCAGGCTTCATCAGGGGCAGGACGATGAACCAGAAGATCCGCCATTCGGCGACGCCCTCGACCCGTGCGGCCTCGATCAACTCGAAGGGCAACGCGCGGATGAAGTTCCGCATGAACAGCGTGCAGAACCCCGTCTGGAAGGCGATGTGAAAGAGAACGAGCCCCGTCTTGGTGTTGTAGAGGTCCAGATCCAGCGTCAGGTCACGGACCGGCACCATCAGGATCTGGAACGGCACGAAGTTGCCAGCGACGAACATGAAAAAGATCCAGAGATTGCCGCGGAACTTGTAGACGCCAAGGGCAAAGCCCGTCATCGCCGAGAGCGCCACCGCCCCGATCACCGTGGGCACGGTGATGAGGACCGAATTCATCAGGTAGCGCGGCATATCGCTCTCGAAGAAGACCTTGCCGTAATTGGCGAAGCCTTCGAACTCCGCGGGCCAGCCCCAGTAATTGCCGCTGGTGAAATCCGTGTCCGGTTTGATCGAGAAGATCGCGACCGCGATCAGCGGCGCAAGCCACAGAAGAAGCGCCACCGGAATGAGCGACTGGTAGGTGATCTGCGCGGCGCGCGGCTGGGTTTCGATGGGTCTTGGAAACATCGCTCAGTGCCCCCGTTCCTGCCGCCACATCGACCACAGGAAGTAGGCGATGAAGACCAGCATGATGAGGAACAGAACGACCGCGATCGCCGCGCCGTAGCCCATGCGGAAGCCGTATTCCGAAAGCGCCTTCTCGAACATGTAGAAGGACAGAACGCGGGTGGAGCCGAAGGGTCCGCCATTGGTCATGATCGAGATGAGATCGAAGGAGCGCAACGCGCCGATGATCGTGACCACGAAGGCGATGAAGGTCGCGGGGCGCAGCTGCGGCAGGATCACATGCCAGAGCATCCGCAAGCCCTTGGCTCCGTCGAGACGCGCGGCCTCGATCTGTTCGGGGTCCACGGCGTTGAGGCCAGTGAGATAGAGGATCATGCAATAGGCGATCTGCGGCCAGAGGCCCGCGATGATGATGCCGTAGGTGGCGAGCGTCGGATCACCGAGCACGTTGATCGGCGAGAGACCGATGCCTTCGAGAAGCGTGTTCAGAAGCCCGAAGGTCGGATCGTAGAACCAGGTGAAGACGAGGCCCACGACCACCTGGGAGATCACGAAGGGAAAGAAGAAGAGCGATTTGTAGATGCGGATACCCGCGACCGTCTGGTTGAGAAAGAGCGCGATGAACAGCCCGCCCGGAATGGCCAGAAGGTAGAGGACCAGCCATTTGAGGTTGTTCCAGAGCGAGACCTCGAAGGCGCGGTCGGTCGAAAGCTCCTGGTAATTGGCAAGGCCGACGAATTCCGGCTCGCCCA
This sequence comes from Roseivivax sp. THAF30, assembly GCF_009363575.1. NCBI lineage: Bacteria > Pseudomonadati > Pseudomonadota > Alphaproteobacteria > Rhodobacterales > Roseobacteraceae > Roseivivax > Roseivivax sp. THAF30. Next base: position 2,319,056 of record NZ_CP045389.1, read on the forward strand.
GACCGTCCCAGCGGAAGAAACTGATCTGGAAGCTCTGCAGGATCGGCAGGATCACGTAGGCGATGAAGAAGATCGCGCCGGGCAGAAGGAACAGAAGCGGCGCGAGCGTCATCCGGTTGCGCCGGATCCAGCCCGGCCCGCCCTCGTCGGCATGCGTGTCTGGCAGCGTTGCGGTGGTCATCCGCCTCTCCTCACGGGGGGTCAGCCTTTGGGCAGGGCGCGCGGGTAGCCCGCGCACCCCCGAAGGATCAGTAGATCCGCTGGCGCGCCTGCTCGAGGCGGCCGAGGATATCCTCGAGGTTGTCCGGGAACACCATGAATTCCTGGAACCCCTCCATCGCGACCGAGGCCATCTCGGCCGGCGCGTCACGGTCGAAGAACTGTGCGATGCCGCCCGGCGCGTTCGAGGACAGCATCTCGAACCCCTGGTTCAGCATCTCGTCATCGTCGACCGAGCTTTGCGAATTGACCGGAAGCTGACCCAGCCCGTCGCCCGAGTTGATCTGCGTCTGGTTCTCGGCGGAGACCACGAAGCGCAGGAATTCGCGCGCCGCTTCCTTGTTCTCGGCCCCGGACGGGATGTGGAACGTGTCGGTCGGCGCGTCTTCGGCCAGCTCCACGTCCGGGTTGATCGCAGGGAACTGGTAGAAGTCGAGCTGGTCGTCCGAAAGGCCCGCCTCGCGCATCGGCGCGACAGCGAAGTTGCCCATGAGGTAGGCTGCGGCCTCACCGTTCACCATGAAGGGCAGCGCCTCCTGCCAGCTATAGGATTGGTGATTGTCGATGAACGCGCCCATGTCGATCAGTTCGCGCCAGTTGGCAAAGGTCTGGCGCACGCGCTCGTCGGTCCATTCCACCTCACCTTGCGTGAGCTGCATATGGAAGTCGTAGCCATTGGTCCGCATGTTGAGATAGTCGAACCAGCCGGCAGCGGTCCAAAGGAACTTGGTTCCGATGGTGAAGCACTTCATGCCTGAATCGAGCATCGTCTGGCAGTTCGACTTGAAGGTTTCCCAGTCCTGCGGCTCTTCGAGGCCGAGCTCTTCGTAGATGTCCTCGCGGTAATAGACGCCCCACTGATAGTAGGTGTAGGGCACGCCCCATTGCTTGCCGTCCAAGGTCAGCGCGCCCTTCGTGGAGGCGAGATTGTCGGCGATCTCGGGCTCGGCCCAAAGATCGGAGACGTCCTCGAACAGCCCCGCATCGACATAGGGCGCCATGCGGTTCGCAGCGTACCAGTTGGCGACATCCGGCGGGTTCGCGGTCAGGAAGTTGCGGATCTGGGTCTTGTAGGCTTCGCGGTCGATGATCGTGAGTTCGATCTCGAGATCGGGATGCATCTCACCGAACCGCGCCGCCATGTCCTCCATCACGGCGCGCGGAGCAGGGTTCGACATATCCGAGAAAATGGTGAGCGTGCCCGACAGCTCGCTGTCCTGGGCATGGACCGCGCCTGCGGCCAGCGACAGCGCGGCCGCCGCGGTGAGTGTCGTCCTGAGCATGAAGTCCTCCCTTGAGCTTCAGGGACTGGGTTCCATTATTTGAAACTTTAGTCCAACTATTGAAACTATGCGGGAAGCCTCGTAAGAATGTCAACACGTCCCGCGACGGGACGCCGGGGAGGAGGCCCTGCAAGATGAACGACATGGGCACGCGCAGCGGCGATGGCACTGTGGGAAAGGCGCTTGACGTGCTGGACCAAGTCGCGGGACATGGTCGCCCGATGCGGTTCGCCGAAGTGCTGGCGGCATCGCCCCTGCCCAAGGCCACGCTCTACCGTCTGCTGCAAACGCTTGTGAACCAGGGCATGCTGCGTCTCGACGCCGAGACCGGCGCCTATTCGCCGGGGCTGAGGCTCGTGCGGCTGGCGCACATGGCCTGGGCCCGGTCGTCGCTCGCACCCATCGCGCGGCCCTTTCTCGACGAGCTCTCCAAGGATGTCTGCGAGACGATCCACCTCGCGCAGCTCGACCAGGGCCAGGTGCTCTATGTGGACAAGCGCAATGCGCGCCAGCCGATCGAGATGTTCTCGGGCGCGGGCAAGGTCGGGCCGGGATATTGCACCGGCGTCGGCAAGGCGATGCTGGCCCATCTGCCCGATGAGGAGCGCGCGGCCGCCCTGCCCCTCCAGGCCTTCCACGCCCATACAGGCCACACGATCACCAGCGCCGAGGCGCTCGAGGCCGAGCTCGCGGAAATTCGCGCCGCCGGTATCGCCTTCGACCGCGAAGAGCACGAGCCCGGCATCATCTGCATCGCCGCCCCGATCCTGTCCCCCGGCGGCCGTGTCATGGGCGCGCTTTCGATAACCACCTCCACCGACCGGCGCAGCCTCGAGGATCTGGCGACGCTGAAACCCCGCATAATCGCGACCGCCGCGCGAATCGCCGAGGCCGCCTCGGCCTGGCAATTCCCCGACCGGACCGAGACCTGACAGGAAAGGAGACCGCCATGAGCGGCGTCACGCTTGAAAAGGCCGTCAAGAAATACGGCGAAGTGCAGGTCATTCACGGGCTGGACCTCGAAATCGCGGAGGGCGAGTTCTGCGTCTTCGTCGGCCCCTCGGGCTGCGGCAAGTCAACGCTGTTGCGGATGATCGCCGGGCTTGAGGAGACGAGCGGCGGCAAGATCCATATCGGCGCGCGGGACGTGACCCGCGTCGATCCCTCGGACCGGGGTGTCGCGATGGTGTTCCAGACCTACGCGCTCTATCCGCACATGACCGTCGAGGAAAACATGGGCTTCGGGCTGCGGATGACCGGTCATCCCAAGGCCGAGATCCGTGAAAAAGTGAGCGAGGCCGCGCGTATCCTCAAGCTCGAGGATTACCTCAAGCGTAAGCCAAAGGCGCTTTCGGGCGGGCAGCGCCAGCGCGTCGCCATCGGCCGCGCCATCGTGCGCGGTCCCGAGGTATTCCTTTTCGACGAGCCGCTCTCCAACCTCGATGCGGAGCTGCGCGTCGATATGCGGGTGGAGATCGCGCGCCTGCACAAGGAGATCGGCGCGACGATGATCTATGTCACGCACGACCAGGTCGAGGCGATGACGCTCGCCGACAAGATCGTGGTGCTGCGCGCAGGGCATATCGAGCAGGTCGGCAATCCGATGCATCTTTACAACGACCCCGACAACCGCTTCGTCGCGGGGTTCATCGGCTCGCCCTCGATGAACTTTCTCGAAGGCACCGTGAGCGGCGGAAAGGTTCATTGCCCGCTCTTGGGCGAGACGGCAATGGACGCCCATGTCGCCCTGCCCTCCGAAGGCTCCCGCGTGCTGGTGGGGCTTCGTCCGCAGGTTCTGTCGGTGGAGGAAGGACCCTCGCCGCTCAAGCTCGATATCCGAGAGCGCCTGGGCGGGGTCGCCTATGACTACCTCGTGGGCGGCAAGGACGCCCGGATCGTAGTGGAGACCCGCGCGGACGAGGAAATCCCCGAAGGCACCGAGGTGCGGCTGGTCTTCGATCCAGTCGACGCGATGTTCTTCGATGGCGAGACCGAGGCGCGACTGCGCTAGCGGGCGAGCCCCTCGAACCAGTCGAGCGCCATCGGCGCCCAGCCCGGCGGAATGCCGTGCCCGCCATCGTAGAGCGCGAAGTCGAGCCGCCCGGCTTCGCAGTCCGTCCAGCTTTTGCGCCAGAAGGTCTCGTCGGCCGAGAAATCGTTCGCCTGAAGACGGCAGCCATTGGTCTCGCGCCAGATCCGCATCGCGTCCCAGACATCGCCCTGCACGACCGCGCCGTCGGCCTGTGGGCTGTCGCCCCTGAGAAGCCGTCCTTCGAGCGGCACTGTCCCATCGCGCCAGCCATGCGTGTGAAAGAGCGCCACCGGCCCTGCGCATTCCGCCGGGTGCGGCCGCCAGAAACTGCCCGCGACGGGCGCATAGGCCGCGAACGCCCCTGGCGTGGCGCAGGCAAGATACGAGACCATCGAGCCGCCGATGGAAAAGCCCGCCAGCAGCATCGCATCCGCATCGAGGTCGAACCGCGCCGCCGCGTCGTCCCGCACCTCGGCGAGGAAGGCGACCTCGTCGCGGGGACCGGGCCGTTCGGGCTGGAAACCCCAGGTGCGCCCGTTCCGCCCCTCTCGCGGCACACCATCGGGTGCGATCACCGCGTAGCCCCGCGAGGTCGCCTCCTCGATGATGCCGCGCATGGTTAGCGTGCCTTCGCCGCTCGATCCCCAGCCATGCAGGAAGACGAGCGCAGGCGCGCCGGCGGCTTCTTCGGGCAGTTCGATGTGATAGGTGCCGCCTTCGGTCTCGCAGGGCCCCTCCTCGGTGCCGCAAGCGGCATGGAGGCTTGCAGGAAGCAGGCAGGCGGCGAGGATCGCGAAAGAGCGCAGCATGACGAGTCCCCGATCAGGTCCGGCAGCCGAAACATTCCGGCTGCAGGGGAAGGTAGAGCGGCGCCTTTACTCAGACAGCGGCGCAGCGGAGGCGAATTGCGGGATCGTGTTGCCCGACGCGCCATCGGGCTCGATGCCCGGCCAGTTGCCCTCGGCGAGATCGATGTTTCCGGGAATGTCCTCTTCCCAGAAGCTCACCACATTCTCGGTGATGTTGAGGTAAAGCTCGTCGTCCACGATCCGCCACAGATACGGATTTCCCGGCACCTTGCCGCCCTTCGCAACGCCGTAGGCACAATGCCCGTCATATTGCGGCACAAAGGCTTCGGGGTCGGCAAGGAACCTCTCGCGGTTCTCCTCTGACGAGAAGGCAAAGGTCGCTCCGTTATGCTCGGCGGTGAGGCTCGCGCGTCCGGGAACCGGGTCGGGCTGCGCCTCGCCCACAGCGCTCTGCGGCAGGTCGAAATAGGCCACGACGTCGTAACCGGAGACGGCAAAGCCGGTCTCGTCGACATATTGCTCACCGGCGAACGCGGTCGCCGGCAGGAGGGCCGCAAAGGTCAAGGCTAAGGATGTCGTACGCATCAAATCATCTTTCCTGTTGGGTCGATGATCCGATGGTGCACCCGAAGCAGCCGCTGCGTCAGCCCGCCTCCGCGCTTCGTGAGGATACGTGCGCGGCGCCCTGCGATTGTTACAGGAAAGGGCCTTTTTTACTCGGCGGCGATCAATACGGGCTCTTCTTCGGCGAGCGCAGATTTCAGACGGGCGCGCTCCGCACGGGCACGGGTCTGCACGCGCGGCTCGCGGAGCGAGAGCGGCGTCTCAAGTCGCAGCGCCGCAACGCCAAGCTCGTCGACCTTGAGCGAGGACGCCCAGGACAGAACCGGCGCAAGAGCGAGGCTGGTCGCCACCGGCAGAAGCCAGAGCGACAAAAGCCCCGCGGCCATCCCGTAGACCATGCCCGCACCGAGCACCGTCTCTAGCCAGTGGAAGCGCAGCACCGTCGACCAGTCGTAATGCGTTGTGCCGCGCGATTGCGGCGTCCAGGCGTTCGGTTTGCCCAGAAGCGCGCGCATGACGGCTTGCGTCTGCTGCACCATGAGGATCGGCGCATAGAGGATCGCGAGCCCGATTTCGACGGCGGTCGTCGCCACGAAGCGTCCGGTGCCGCCATAGAGCTTCACCACGCCCCGCGAGGCTGCCAGAAGTCCGGCGGCGACGATCTTCGGCAGAAGCAGCATCGTGTAGATGAAGACAAGGAACCACACACCGTCAATCTGGCTGACCTGCGGCCAGACGGGGTGGAAGGGGTTCGAGGGCGAGAAGTAGCTCACCGGATCCTTCGTCAGCGGCAGGAACGCCGACCAGACGACGAGAAGCACGAACCAGGCGGGCGAAAGAAGATAGGCGAACGCCCCCTGCAAGAGGTGAAAGCGCGAGATCGGGTGGAAACCGCGCGCACCCAGGATACGCAGATGCTGCAGGTTGCCCTGACACCAGCGCCGGTCCCGGATGACGTAATCGATTAGAGAAGACGGCGTCTCCTCGAACGAGCCGCCCAGCCGCGGCAGGAAGCGGACGGCCCAGCCCGCGCGGCGCAACATCCCGGCTTCGACGAAATCGTGGCTCAGGATGAGCTGATCCTGACCGCCGCGCCCTTTCAGATGTGGAAGCTGCGCGCTGTCTGCGAAGGCACGGGTGCGAATAATGGCATTGTGCCCCCAGTAATTGCCTTCGCTCTGCGACCAGAGGGCAAGTCCTTCGGCCAGGAGCCAACCATAGACCGAGGTTGCGAATTGCTGCATCCGGCCGAAAAGCGTCTCGGCGGAGATAAGGACCGGGAAGGATTGAATGAGGCCGGCGCTTGGATCGCGCGACAAGGCGTCCGAAAGCTGACGGATGCCCGCGCCTGTCATCAGGCTGTCCGCGTCAAGGACGATCATCGCATCCCACGCGGCTCCGTATTCGGTGATCCACCCGTTGATATTGCCGACCTTCTTGTCGGTGTTAACTTCGCGGCGGCGGTAGAAGACGGGAATCTCACGGCCGATTTCGGCGCGCAGGTGACGGATGGCGCGCGCTTCGTCCTCGGCGATCTGAGGATCCTGCGTGTCCGAAAGAATGAAGAAGGCGTAATCGTCGGACCGGCGCCCTTGCTCGAGTTCCCGCCGCATGGCCGCGACGTTGCCCATCACGTCGGAGGGATTCTCGTTATAGACAGGGACCAGAAGCGCGATGCGCTGAGCCGCACCGCGTGCCCGCCGCTCGGCCCGCTTGCCGAGGATGAGCCGCAGGACAGCGAGCAGCACCGCCGACACCGACAGCGACACCCATACGAAGGTGAGACCGATCAGGAGGGTGACAAGCCCTTCCTGGAACGTGAACCCGGTCAGACCGAACCAGTTCACGATCCCGACGACCAGAGACAGCGTGATCAGGAGCGCCGGACCGAACGCCCCGACACGCCACGCGATATCGCGCATCGTCCAGCGTCCGGGATGACGCTCCGGCGTCGGGCAAGTCCCGAAGCTCTGCTTTCGCATCGCCAAAGGCGTGCGCGGAGGCATCATTGACGCGTAGTCGCTGTTCATTCCGTCCATCGGTAGAGCCAGACCTCAGAGAGGGGAGCATTGGGAGTTCTGAGCTGCGCACGCATCTCGCTCACCTCCGCATCACCCGGTTGAAACTTGAAACCAAGCCTCAAACCGCCTGTCTCGGGGTTTCGTTCCACGATCGGGGCGACGATCTCCCCCTGGGAGGCCCTGACCAGCGGAATAATGCTGTCCGGGTCGGTAAGTGCACCATTTTCAGGCGCAAAATCGATGGTGAAGCGCAAACCGCCGCCACGATCGTCACCCGCTCGCGTGTTCAAAACGCGCAGACCCTTGCCGTATTCGGCCCGCGAACTCCACGTCATGTTGTAGGAAAAAGCGCGCGACTGGCCGGACTCGAGCGGGGTGCGCGGTCGCCAATAGGCGACGATATTGTCATAGATTTCGTCATCGGTCGGGATCTCGACAAGCGTCACCTCGCCCACGCCCCACCCCTCGCCGGGTTTGATCCAAAGCGAAGGGCGACGGTGGTAGAGCGCCTGGAGATCCGCGAAATCTTCGAAGTTCCGGGCCCGCTGCATGAGGCCGAAACCGCGCGGGTTCTCATCCTGGAAACCGCTGACCTGAAGCGTTCTGGGGTTCGCGAGCGGCCGCCAGATCGTCTCGCCGCCGCCACTCAACATCAAGAGCCCGTCGGAATCGTGGACCGCGGAGCGGAAATCCGAGAACCGGTGCCGGTTCGTCTCGTCGAACTGGAACATGCTGGTGAGCGCGCCGATGCCGAAATGCGTCAGGCGGTCGCGGGCGAAGATCTCGGCCTCGACCCGCATCTCGAGCGCATCTCCGGGCTGGATGGTGAACTTGTAGGCGCCGGTCGCCGACGGGCTGTCGAGCAGCGCATGGATGATGATTTCGTCCGATCCGGCCGCGGGGCGTTCGAGCCAGAAGCGCCGGAACTCGGGGAATTCCTCTCCCGACGGCTCTGCGGTGTCGATGGCAAGGCCGCGCGCGGATATTCCGTAGATCTGCCCCGCGCCGATGCCGCGGAAATAGCTCGCGCCCTGGAAAACCGCGAATTCTGTGAAGATGCCCTGCTGTTCGAGCTCGGCGCGCAGGCGAAAGCCCGAATAGCCGAGCGTCTCGTCGACCGGCAGGTCGGGGAATTGATCGGTCTTGTCGAAGACATCGAGCGAGAACAGAACCGGGCGCGCTTCCTGGCCCTCGATCACGTCGATGCGGATCGGTGTCGGGAAATAGAGGCCGGGCGCGAAGACATCCACGCGGACCGGCGTATCCTCGACATTTTCCCACAGCGCGTTGCGAGGATCGAACCAGATCGACCGGTATTGATCGTAGCTGAGGTCGGTCCAGGCATCGGGGATGCGCTGCGGCTCGGAATAGGGCTGCGCGGCAAGATCGGCGGCCAGAGTGCGAACTTCGCTTTCGGAGAAGGGCGCGGGATCGCCAAGTTGAAGGCCGGGTTCACTGGCCTCCGGCGCGGGTGCCGCCCCTTCCCCGTCCTGAGCCACGGCGCGCGTCGCCAAAAGCCCCATCAATCCTGCAAGTACGTCTCGTCTCAGCATTGTCATCTCACTTCTTGCGCCGCCAGGGCTCGGCCTTGAACCAGCCGACGCCGTAGGCCGTTGCCGCCAGGATGGCGATACCGGCCGCGTTGATCGCGAACATGGAGACCGCATCGCGCGATACAAGGTCGAGGGCGACCCCCATGAGGCGAGCGAGGAACATCGACGTGATGAAAACGGCGAGCGATTGCTGACCGACCTTCATGATAACGGCGAGAACCCGCCGCCAGATCTCGGGCCCGATACCGGGGCGGCCCGAGGGCTGCAACCGTGCGCCGCGCGCACCCGCCGCAACCCAGGCAAGATAGGCGAGCGAGAGGAAATGCACGTAACGCAGAAAGCCGAAATCGGTCTTCGCGATCAAGAGGGCGTAATCAGAGCGCCACTCGCGAATGAACGGCACTTCGCCGATGATCCGGAACCAGGCGAAGGGCACGATGGTCAGCACGATCACCGCCGCCAGGATCACGAGGCGTCGGTCGACCGGCGGCGCGGGCAGCCAGCCCGACATGAAGGCAAAGCCCGTGAAGAAGATGAGCTGCCAGCCGAAGGGATTGAAGAACCACTCGCGGTCCGACCACGGCTCCGCCGGGAAGGCCAAGACGTTTGCCTGCGCCAGAAGCCAGAGCGTGAGGATGAAGAGCGCGGCGAGCCCGCGATGCACGGTCGCCAGTGCGACGACGACGGGCATCATCGCAAGGATCACGAGGTACATCGGCAGGATGTCGAAATAGTTCGGCACATAGGTCAGCGTCATCAGGCCGACGAGGTTTGTCTCGGTGTCCTTGAAGAACGGGTGGAGATTGAGCTGGCCGACATAGTCGCGCTCGAAAAGGCCCGAGGCATTGAGCGCGGCCATCGTCACCGCGATGGCGAAGAAGAGCCCGATATGAGCCCAGTAGACCTGCCAGCACCGAAACGCGACGCGCGCCGCGCCCATGAGCCAGCTCTGGTCCCGGAATACTTTTCCGAAGGCAATGGCCGAGGCCATGCCCGAGCAGAAGACGAAGATCTCGGTCGCGTCGGAAAACCCGAACCGCGCGGGTATCCAGAGACCCCAAGCATTTCCGGGGACATGGGCGATGAGGATGATGAACATCGCGATGCCTCGGAAGAAGTCGAGGCGAGGATCGCGGCTTGTTACTGTCCGCGCGCCAAGCGCGGTGGTGGTGCGGGGCGGTTCGGTCGTCTGGGCCGTCACGGGCATCTCGGCATCGGTCATAACCGCGTGATCTCTCTGCCGATCACTGGGCGGCGTAAAGTGCTGCGTTGCGGCGAGCCTCGGCGATGGCGGAAAACCGCGTATCGGCGAACCGGTCGCGATGCTCGGCGCGAAGGGCGGTCCGCTCTGTCAGAATGGCTTCCGTCCGGGCAAGTTCGCCAGCGCGCAAACCGGCGTCGATACAGATCCGTTCGAAGATGTCGCGCTGCGCGTGGCTGCCCCCGATCGTCTGCATGTGTGCGCGGGCATGGCTCAGCATCTCGAAGGCGACCTCGTACCGGCCCTCGCCGAAGGCTTCGAGCCCGCGTGCCGCCGCTTCGCCGGGATGGGCCGCGATACGGCCGGGCTCGGTGCGCGCCCTGCCCGAAGACGCGATCCGCGCGGTGAGGCGATTTGCGCTATCCCGCCGACCGTTGCTCGCGAGCGCAAGCATGTAGTGCAGATCCGCAAAGACGAGGCAGCCATCGGTCAGCCGCGTCTCGGAGAGTTCGGCCAGCTCGTCCCAGCGGTCGCCGCAGGCCACGCCCTCGAGCTCGAGCCGCATCAAGAGCGAGGTCGCGTTCGAGATGTCGCGGTAATCGTCCGTCTTCTCTTCGCGGATCTTGCCGTCGTAGAGCGCGAGCACCGTATCCGTCTCGCCCCGGTCGAGATGCAGGAGCGCCTTGTGCCACCAGACATGGAAGCGGAAGTTGTTGCAGTGGTCCCAGGCCGCCTCGTTCGCATCGAGAAGTGCGATCCCGGCATCGCTGCGATGAGTCATATCATAGACATGCGCGACGGCGTGCAGGCCCCAGGCATCGTCGGGCGCGACCTCAAGCGCCGCCCGCCCGGCGCCTTCTGCGGCATCGTAGTCGCCGGTCTCCTCGAGCGCGAAGGCATGACAGCCGAGCGTGTAGCCTCGGAGCGGGTGATCCGCGCCATGCGCTGCGAGGGTATGTTCAACGGACAGGCGCATGCCGCGCGCATCCCCGAGAACGAAGCGGATCGCGTGACAGACCTTCATGGTCAGCGTGTCTGCGGGATTGCGGGCCAGAACTGTCTCGAGGTGAAACACCGCCCCCGAGGGATGCCCCGAAAGCCAGGCCTCGAGCGCGGCGAGCCAGGCGGCCGCGCGCTGCGTGTCGTCTCCGCCCTCGACAGCCGCCCGCGCCCGCAGCGCCGCGTCCCGCGCCGCCTCCGTCATCTCGGACCTGCCCATGAGCATACAGAAGAGCCCTTTGGCCGCGTGGGGCAAGGCGGCATCCGGCGCGCCCTCCAGGACTCGCGCGAGATGATCGGGTGCCGCCGCGCCATGCGCGAGGAACGCGCGGATCATCGCGTTCCAGGCATCGAGCGCCGTGGCATCCCGGATCGCGATTTCGGAGCAGCATATATCGAACGTCATGGGGAAACCCCTGAGATTGGAGTGCGGAACTCCTCTTAGTGGTGACATAGAACGGCGTCATAAAATGTCGCACCGGCGCTTTTGCGCGCGTTTGTGAACAGCCGTCAGGGATGTTTCAGCGCGCGCCACGCGCGCCGATAGCACGTCGCAGAATGTCGCTCAGCGCCGCGTCATGCTCTCCGAGACGGGGCGGCGCCTGCCTGTAGGAGACCGGCGTGCGAGAGAATTTCAACGGATTTCCAAGAAGTTGCACATTGCCCTTCACGCTGTCGTCCCGCTGCATGGTGATCACCGCCCCGCGCGCACCGGCTTGATCCGAACTCAGCGCTTGCCGCACCGTATGGATCGGACCCGCTGGAACACCGACATTGGACAGCCGCTCAAGAATGTCGCGCGTATCCCGCTTAATGAGCAGTTCTGAAATAATCGGCGTCAGCGCGTCGCGATGGGAGAGACGCGAGGAATTCGTTGCGAACCGCTCGTCAGCAGCCGTCTCAGCGGCATCCAGCGCCTCGCAGAAGCGGCGGAACTGCGCGTCATTTCCGACAGCGAGGATGACATGCCCGTCGGCTGTCTCGAACACATCATAGGGGCAGATATTCGGGTGAGCATTGCCGCGCCGGACCGGATCCTTCCCGGAGGTGAGGTAATTCGTACCCTCGTTGATGAGCCAGGCCATCTGTGCATCGACGAGCGCAAGGTCGATATGCTGTCCCTCGCCTGTCGCGTCGCGATGCCTCAGCGCCGACAGGATGCCGATCGCGGCATACATCCCGCACATCACGTCCGCGATGCCGACGCCCACCTTCATCGGGGGGCCATCCGGCGCACCGGTGAGCGACATGATCCCGCCATAGCCTTGCGCCATCAGATCGTAGCCCGCGAGATGCGCGTTGGGACCGGTCTGCCCGAACCCCGAGATCGAGCAATAGACAAGGCCCGGATGCGCCGCCAGCATCGTCTCGTGATCGAGGCCGTATTTCGCGAGACCGCCGGGTTTGAAATTCTCGATGACCACGTCCGCGGCCGCCGCGATCTCGCGCACGAGCGCCACGCCCTCCGTTGTCGAAATATCCGCGGTGACGGAGAACTTGTTGCGGTTCGCGGCCATGAAATAGGCGGAAAGATCACTCTCTTCGTCCGTCGTCTCGGCATAGGGCGGCCCCCAGGCGCGGGTATCGTCACCGCCGGATTTGGGGTTTTCAATCTTGATGACCGTCGCGCCGAGATCCCCCATGAGCTGCGTCGCGGTCGGCCCGGCAAGGATGCGCGAGAGATCGCAGATAACGAGACCGGCGAGCGGACCCTTGGGCTCAGATGCGTCCGTCATAGACTCTCCGGTCAATCTCCGCGGCGATAAGGGTAAAGGTATCGGCCTTCAGCGCTTCGGCGAGCGCGGCTTCCAGCCCGTCGCGCGACGAGACCTGCACGCCCTGCCCGCCCATGGCCCGCGCGAGGCCGGGGAAGTTCGTGCCCGCGAAATCGACACCGGCATTGGGCAGCTGGCGCTGGCGCTGCTTCATCTCGATCAGCGCAAGCGAGCGGTCGACGAACACGACGAAGATCGGCCGCACGCGAAGGTCCGCCGCGGTGGCAAGCTCTCCCGCGACCATGAGGAAGCCCGCATCGCCCGAGAAGGAGACGACCGGCACGTCGGGCGCTGCCAGCGACAGGCCGATAGCGAGCGGCACGGCGCAGCCCATCGTGCATAGCCCGGAAGATTGCACGAGACCGCGCGGGGCGTAGGTCGTCCACATCTGGCTGAGAAGTATGCGATGCGCGCCGCTATCCGCGGTGGCGCGGGTGGTCTCGGGCAGAACCTGGCGGCACGTCTCGATCACGACGCCAGGGCCCCAGTCCGGCTCCGGCGCGAAAGCCTGCGACAGCGCCGCCTTCGTTTCGGCGATCCGATCGCCCCAGCCGGAGGCGCGGCCTGCGCCTTCGGTCAGCGCATCGAGGCTCGGGCCGACCCCGCCGACCACGTTCACGCTGCCCTGGTGCATGTAATGCAGGTTTGGAGCGGCGGAGATGTCGATCACGCTCTGGCTGCCCGGATCCACCGCATCCTGCCAGCCGGTCCGCATCTCGATCGGATCGTAGCCCGCGAGGATGACCACGTCCGCCCCCGCGACAAGCGGCAGAAGGTGCTTGTCCGCCTTGGGTGAGAGGCCTGCGCCGCCGAGTGAGAGCTCATGCGCCTCCGGGATTAGGCCCTTTCCCTTGTAGCTCGTGACGAGCGGCGCGCCGAGCGCCTCCACCGCGCGAAGGATGGCATCGCCCGCGCCTTCGTTCACCGCATCGACGCCTGCGACGATCAGCGGGCGCTTCGCCTCGGCGACGGCTTGCCGCGCGGCCTCGAACTCCGTGCTCGGCGCAGGGGCCACGGGCAGCGCAGGGCGGCGGCGCAAGGCAGGACGTGACTCGGCGGGCGCGTCGGCAACGGAGACCGGCACGTCGATATGCACCGGGCCCGGCCGCGCGTCGGTCGCAATCCTGACCGCCTTGTCCGCGATGACTTCCGCCGCACCGGCGCTGAAGGTGAAGCTCGCCTTGCAGACCGCTCCGAAAACGGCGCGCTGGTCGAGCACCTGGTGGGTGTAGCGTTCGGCCTCGTCGGCATCGATCGCGCCGGTGACGACGATCATCGGCACGCGGTCCTGCCGGGCATTCTCCACGACATTGATGGCGTTGAGCGCACCCGGTCCGACCGTCGCCAACAGAATGGCGGGCGCGCCGTCCACGTGATGCACGCCTTCCGCGATGAAACCGCCCGCATTTTCGTGCCGAACAAGGGTGAAGCCGAGGCCCGCCGCCTCGAAGGCGTCGAGCAGCGTCAGCACCTCGCCGCCGGGCATGCCGAAGACGTGCCGGCAGCCCGCATCGTAGAGGCGTCGAGCAAGGATATCGGCGGCGCGCGTTTTGGTCATGTCAGGGCCTTTCGCATCTGGCCGAACAAGACGGAAGCGGGGCGCGAAAGGCAAGCCGGGTCACGCGGCCTCACCGAAACGTGGCAAAGCGAAACCGCCGCCGGATCTCTCCGGCGGCGGCGCGTTGCAGGTCACCCAATCAGTTCAGCGCCTGGTCGGTGATGTCATGGGTCCAGGCGCCTTCGCCCGGCTCCTCTGTGATCGCCGGGTTTTCCTCGGAGATCGCCGACAGAAGCGTGTCCACGGTCTGCTGGTAATCCTCGGGATCGAGCCCACCGTCGGAGCCCGCGGTCAGCTTGGCAACCTCGCCCATCATGTAGGTCTGGTGCTCGAGGGTCTGCGCGCCGGTCATGTCATTGTCGACGACGATCTGCGCGGCTTCTTCGGGGTTCTCTTCGGCCCATTTCCAGCCCTTCATCGAAGCACGCACGAAGCGCACCATCTTGTCGGAAAACTCGGGATCTTCGAGATCTTCCTCCAGGACATAAAGGCCGTCCTCGAGCATCCCGACGCCTTCCTCGAGATAGTTGAAGTTCACGAGATCCTCGGCGGTATAGCCTGCATCGAGGACCTGACCGTATTCGTTATAGGTCATCGTGGAGATGCAATCGGCCTGCCCCTGCAGAAGCGGATCGACGTTGAAGGCCTGCTTCAGAACGGTCACGCCGTCCTCGTCCGCGCCATCGGTGCCGACGCCGAGCTGCGCCATCCAGGCGTAGAAGGGGTATTCGTTGCCGAAGAACCAGACGCCAAGCGTGCGGCCCGGGAAATCCTCGGGCGTCTCGACGCCGGTTTCCTTGAGGCATGTCAGCTGCAGCCCGCCGGTGGCGAAGGGCTGTGCGATGTTGACCAGCGGCACGCCGCGTTCGCGCGCGGCCAGCGCCGCTGCCATCCAGGTCACGATCACGTCGGCCCCGCCGCCCGCGATCACCTGTTCGGGCGCAATGTCGGGCCCGCCGGGCTTGATCTCCACGTCGAGATTCTCTTCCTCGTAGAAGCCCTGATCCTCGGCCACGTAATAGCCTGCGAACTGGGCCTGCGTGACCCATTTCAGCTGCAGCGTGACCTCGTCCATGTCCTGGGCATGCGCGAGTGGCGCGAGCAGGCTGAACGCGGCGGCCCCTCCGATCAATGTTCTTTTCATGTCTTACCTCCTTGTCGGTCCTGTCTTCCGCCCGGCATCTCTAGTGCCGGTGCGACGGGTGCCAGAACGTGACCCGTTTCTCGAGCGCGGCGACCGCGCCGTAAAAGAGCGTGCCCGCCAACGCGGCGACCACAATCTCCGCCCAGACCATGTCGAGCGCAAGCTGTCCCACCGAGGTGGAGATGCGGAAGCCGACACCGCGGATCGGAGAGCCGAAAAATTCGGCAACGATGGCCCCGATCAGCGCCAGCGTGGTCGAGATCTTGAGCCCGTTGAAGATGAAGGGCATCGCCGCGGGAAGCCGCAGCTTCACCAGCGTCTGGACGTAGCCCGCGCCGTAGGTTCGCATCAGGTCGCGCTGCATCGCGCTCGTATCGGCAAGGCCCGCGACCGTGTTCACCAGCATCGGGAAGAACACCATCACGACCACCACCGCCGCCTTGGAGTGCCAGTCGAAACCGAACCACATCACCAGGATCGGCGCGGTGCCGACGATAGGCAGCGCCGCCATGAAATTCCCGACAGGCAGGATGCCCCGGCGCAGAAATTCCGTCCGGTCGGCGAGGATCGCGAAGGCAAACGCGGCAAGACAGCCGATCACGAAGCCCGAAAGCGCGCCTTTCACGAAGGTCTGGACGAAATCCTCCCAAAGCGTGCCCGCCTGCGCCACGAAGGTCGCCGCGATCGCGCTTGGCGCGGGCAGGATCACGCCCGGCACGGCGAGCCCGCGCACGATCAGCTCCCACATGGCGATGAGCGTGAGCCCGAAGATCACCGGCACCGCGATCTGCGCTGCGCGGGTCTGAGAGACAGGCCCATGCGCGAGCCGCGCGTTGAGCGCCCAGCCCGCCGCCCAGAGGATGAGCGCGAAGACGATGAGGATCATACCGCCGCTCATTCCTGCATCCCCATGCGCCGCAGAAGCACGCGCTCGAGCGCGCCGATCAGCCCGACCGACAGGGCCGCGAGGATCGCCGCGGCGAAGAGCGCGGACCAGATCTGGATCGTCTGCCCGTAATAGCTGCCCGCGAGCAGCCGTGCGCCGAGCCCCGCGCTCGCGCCCGTGGGCAATTCCCCCACGATCGCGCCCACGAGCGAGGCCGCGAAACCGATCTTCAGCGAGGCGAAGAGATAGGGCATCGACGAAGGCAGCCGCAGCTTCCAGAACATCTCGGATTTTTTCGCACCATAGGTCCGGAGAAGGTCGAGCTGCATGGAATCGGGGCTTCTGAGGCCCTTCACCATGCCGACGATCACCGGGAAGAAGGACAGATAGGCCGAGATCACCGCCTTCGGGATCAGGCCCTGTATTCCTACGGAATAGAGAACGACGATAATCATCGGCGCGATGGCGATGATCGGGATCGTCTGGCTGATGATCGCCCAGGGCATCACGCTCATGTCCATGACCCGGCTATGCACGATCCCGACCGCCAGAAGGATGCCCAGCCCCGTGCCGATGGCAAAGCCGAGCGCGGTGGCCGAGAGCGTCACCCAGGCGTGGTAGATCAGGCTGCGCGGCGAGGTCGGCGCGAGAACGGCGGTCGAGTTCCAGAGTTCCACCGCCACCTGGTGCGGCGCGGGCAGTTTGGGGCGGTCCTGCACATAGGCATAGCTCAAGGCGACGCCGGGATTGCGAAGCGCGAGCGCAGTGCCCGACATGCCCCGCCGGTCGGACGGGCTTTCAGGGTCGACCGCGATATCGGCACGCGAGGCCGTCAGCACCGATTGCGGCGCGTTCATCGGAATGCAGGCGAGATACCAGAGCGCGAGGATCGCCGCGACGACGGTCAGAACCGGCGCGAGCCCGCGCGAGAAACCGCGCGCCCAGAGCGCGACCCGCCCCGACCGGCCGACACCTGCGCCCTGCGCTGCAAGTGGGGCGGTATTGCTCATGCGCGCCACTCCATCCGGATCTCGGGAATACCGTCATTGCCCTCGAGCCCGCGGGCCACTTCGACAAACCCTTCACGGGCATAGAAGCGATGCGCCTGCTCGTTCGCCTCGTGGCTGTTGAGGCTGAGCCGCGTGCGGCCCGACTTGGCCCGGTCGAGCAGCGCGCGCCCCCGGCCCCGGCCCGGCTCTGCTACGTAAAAGCCGCTGATGTGGCAGCGCTCGGGATCGAGCGAGAGATACCCCTCGGCCGGTGTGCCGTAGACCCAGACCTCGCGGTTCGGAAACCCTTCGGCAAGATAGCCGCGCAGCTCTGCTTCGCTGGGCGAGGCCGGCATCCAGTCGATGCTGTCGAGCCAGCGCCGGACGATGGCGGCGCAGGCGGGCACATCCTCCTGGGTGACGGGCCGCACGATCATGCCACCTCCATACCGGCGCGCAGGCCCTCGCGGACGCGATGCGCGACCTCGATGAATTCGCGGCTGTCGCGGATATCGAGCGGGCGCTCTTTCGGCAGCGGGCTATCGATCACGTCCGAGATGCGGCCCGGACGCGGGCTCATCACAACGATCTTGGTCGACAGATACACCGCCTCGGGGATCGAATGCGTCACGAAGAGCATGGTCTTCTGGGTCCGGTCCCAGAGCTTCAGAAGCTCCTCGTTCAGCCTGTCGCGCACGATCTCGTCGAGCGCACCGAAGGGCTCGTCCATCAAAAGGATCGGCGCGTCGAAACTGAGCGCGCGGGCAATCGAGGCGCGCTGCTGCATCCCGCCCGAAAGCTGCCAGGGATATTTCTTCTCGAATCCTGCCAGATCGACGAGTTCCAGCGTTTCCTTCACCCGCCGCGCCTTCTCGGAGGACGAATAGCCCATGATCTCGAGCGGCAGGCGGATATTGCCGCCGATGGTGCGCCAGGGATAAAGCCCCGCCGCCTGAAAGACATAGCCGTAAGCGCGCGCCTTGCGGGCCTCATCGGGCGTCATTCCGTCCACGGTCAGGCTACCGCCCGTCGGCGTCTCGAGCCCCGCGACGCAGCGCAGGAACGTGGTCTTGCCGCAGCCCGACGGGCCGATGAAGGAGACGAACTCGCCTTTGGACACGTCTAGGTCGACATCCTTCAGCGCATGAACCGGGCCGTCATTTGTCTGGAACGTGAGGTTGAGATCCTTGGCACGGATCACGGGTTGGGCAGTCATGCGGCAAGTCTCCTTGCGCTGTCCTTGAACTCGGCGGCGGGCGCATCGGTCAAGTCACGCACCGGGGTCCCGGTCGCCTCGATGTGCTGCGCCACGATCCGATACCCGAGTCTGTATCCAAGCCACATCGGGCGATCTTTCGTGCCGAAAAACCATTCGGCGTGATCGAAAGGCGCGGCCCATTGCTCCAGCGCATCGCCGAGCGCATTGAGATCACCGTCGCGCGGCGCTTCGAATATCTCGGGCGCGCTGTCGAAGATCGCGTGCACGTAGCGGCCAGCCAGCCCCTCGGTGACCAATGCCTCGCCGAGCGTGCGGCCATATCCCTGCGTGCGCCAGCGGATCGTATGGTTCGCCTCGTGCGCGATCATACGCTCCAAAGGTTCGCCGAGATTGCCTTCAAAATTTGGATTGCCGGGATCGCATATCAGCCGGATCGTCCAGCCCGAGGGCGAGAAGCCCGCAAGGCCCATCTCTTCGATGACGCCGCCCGGGATGTCCTCCACGATGATGTCGATATCGGACATCCCTCCAGCTTCGAGGACTCGCGCCTCGGCCCGGTCGATGGCGTCGCGGATCTCGGCTTCCTTCGGGGAAAGCCGACCGCGCGCATCGGCGAGATGGACGATCCAGTGGTCGGGCATCAGATCCCCGCCGGAATGTTCATCGGGTCGCGGTGGATCTGCTTGGGCGCGGTCAGCGCTTTCCACTTCGACAGCGCCGTATGCGCCGAGGGGAAGGCCGGACGCGGCACGAAGCGGCCGCGACCGGGCTGCGGCTGGGAATTCTGACCCCAGGCCCAGATGACCTCGCCCCTGCTGATCGTGTAGCGCGGCTGCGCTTTCACCTCGAAGCCCTCGAAGACATTGTAATCGAGGATAGAATGGTGATTGGAGGCGCTGATCGTCTTGGTGATGGAGGGATCCCAGACCACGATATCGGCATCCGCACCTTCCACGATGGCGCCTTTCTTGGGGTAGATGTTCAGGATCTTGGCAACGTTCGAGGACGTGACCGCGACGAATTCGTTCATCGTCAGGCGGCCCGTCTCGACACCTTCGGTCCACAGGACGCCGAGACGCTCTTCGAGGCCGTTGGAGCCGTTCGGGATCTTGGTGAAATCGCCGACGCCCATGCGCTTCTGCTCGGTCGAGAAGGCTGCATGGTCGGTTGCGACCACTTGCAGCGAGCCCGCCTGCAAACCGGCCCAGAGGCTGTCCTGATGTTCCTTGTTGCGGAACGGCGGCGACATCACGCGGCGCGCGGCATGGTCCCAATCCTTGTTGAAATACTCGCTCTCGTCGAGCGTCAGGAACTGCGCGAGCGGCTCGCCGTAGACGCGCATCCCCTTCTGGCGTGCACGGCGGATCGCTTCATGCGCCTGCTCGCAGGAGACGTGCACGATGTAGAGCGGCACGCCCGCCGCATCGGCGATGGTGATCGCGCGGTTCGCGGCCTCGCCCTCGAATTCGGGAGGGCGCGAATAGGCATGACCTTCGGGGCCGGTGATGCCCTGCTCGAGCATCTGCTGCTGCATGTCCGCGACAAGATCGCCGTTTTCGGCATGGACCATCGGCAGCGCGCCGAGCTCCTTGCAGCGCTTGAACGAGGCGAACATCTCGTCGTCCTCGATCATCAGCGCGCCCTTGTAGGCCATGAAATGCTTGAACGAGTTGACGCCCATGTCGACGGCGTCCTTCATCTCATCGAAGATCGTCTCGTTCCAGCCCGTCACCGCCATGTGGTAGCCGATATCCGAGCAGATCTGCGGCGCCGACTTGCGGTGCCACTCGTTGATCGCGTTCTTGATCGAGCCATCCGCGCCCGGCAGGCAGAAGTCGACGAGCATCGTCGTGCCGCCGCAGGCCGCCGCCCAGGTGCCTGTCTCGAAGGTCTCGGCGGCGGTGGTGCCCATGAAGGGCATCTCGAGATGGGTATGCGGGTCGATCCCGCCGGGGATCACGTAAGCCCCTTCGGCGTCGATATATTCATCGCCCTTGAGGTCTTCGCCGATCTGCTTGATCGTCTCGCCCTCGATGAGGATGTCCGCCTTCCAGGTGCGGTCGGCGGTGACGATTGTGCCGTTCTTGATGACCTTGGTCATGGGGCTCTCCCTTTTGGTTGCCGCGCATGCGCCGGGGCATGCGGAGAAGTCAGGTTGCGCGCGCTATGCGCCGGCATCGATGCAGACCTGGTTGCCGTCCGCATCGGTGACAGGCTCGGCAGGGCCGCCATTCGCCGGCACGACCGACTGGCAGCCGCGCGCATCGACGATGAGCTGCGCCTCGGACGTGTCGCTCAGGATCGCGGTGCCGTCGGCCAGGATCCGCAGTGGTCCATCGCCACCCCCGCCTCCGCCGAACCGGCCGCAGCCTGCCGCGACGAGGCAGAGCGCGACGCCGAGGACGATTTTCATTCCACGATCTCCGCGGTTTCGACGACCGCGTGCATCAGAACATCCGCACCGGCGCTCGCCCAGTCCTTGGTGATCTCCTCGGCCTCGTTATGCGACAGACCGTCGACGCAAGGACACATGACCATCGCCGTCGGCGCGACCTGGTTGATCCAGCAGGCGTCGTGACCCGCGCCAGAGACGATGTCTCGATGCGAGTAGCCAAGACGTTCCGCCGCATCCCTGACCGCCGAGACGCAGCCTTCGTCGAACGTCACAGGGTCGAAATGGCCCACGGGCTCGATCTCGAGGCCGAGACCGAGATCTTCGGCGATCCCGGCGGCTTCGCGTTCGAGGCGCTCGCGCATCGATGTCAGCTTCTCGAGGTCGGGCGAGCGGAAATCGATGGTGAAGACCGCCTTTCCGGGGATGACGTTGCGCGAGTTGGGATAGACATTTGCCTGCCCCACTGCGCCCACGGCATTCGGAAGATGATCCATCGCGATCTGGTGCACCGCCTCGGTGATCCGCGCCATGCCGAGCCCGGCATTGACCCGCATTTCCATCGGCGTGGAGCCGGTATGCGCGTCCTTGCCAGTGAGGGTGACCTGCAGCCACCAAAGCCCCTGCCCATGCGTGACAACGCCGATATCCTTGCCTTCGGCTTCGAGGATCGGACCCTGTTCGATATGCAGCTCGAAGAAGGCATGCATCTTGCGCGAGCCCACCGGTTCCTCGCCACGCCAGCCGATGCGGTCGAGCTCGTCGCCGAACCGCTTCCCCTCGGCGTCTTGCCGGTCTTCGGCCCAGTCCTGTTGATGCGCCCCGGCGAAGACGCCGGAGGCCAGCATGGCCGGAGCGAAGCGCGTGCCTTCCTCGTTCGTCCAGTTCGTCACGACGATCGGGTGCTTGGTCTTGATTCCGAGATCGTTGAGCGTCCGCACGACTTCGAGACCGCCCAGCACGCCGAGCACGCCATCGTATTTCCCGCCCGTCGGCTGCGTGTCGAGATGCGAGCCCACATAAACCGGCAGCGCGTCGGGATCGGTGCCCTCGCGCCGGGCGAACATGTTGCCCATCGTATCAAGGCCCATCGTGCAGCCCGCCGCCTCGCACCAGGACTGGAACAGCGCGCGGCCCTTCGCGTCGTCATCGGTCAGCGTCTGGCGGTTGTTGCCGCCTGCGACACCCGGGCCGATCTTCGCCATCTCCATGATGCTGTCCCAGAGACGGTCGCCATCGATCCTGAGGTTCTCGCCCGGTGCTGCCATGTCACATCCCTGTTGTCTCGTGCCGGCGCCCTGCTTGACCGGGGCGGCATCTGTTTTTTACCATTTGGTCAAGGCACGATTGCAATGCCCCCCGGTCCTGTCAAGTTCACCCGGGACGGAAAGACCGGATTGACTGATTAAAGCTTATCGCCTTTGCACAACATGTCATCATCGGAATAACCCTATGGCCGCAGACGGCACTCCGCTTCCGGCCAAAGGCCGCAGCCGCATTCAGGAGCGGAACAGAACGCGCATCCTCGATGCGGCGCTCGACGTGTTCTCGGCGCATGGCTTCCGCGGCGCGACACTCGACCAGATTGCCGAGCGGGCGGGCATGTCGAAGCCGAACATCCTGTATTATTTCGACGGCAAGGAGGCGATCCACGTTGCGCTGCTGGGCGCACTGATGGAAACTTGGATCGCCCCTCTGCGCGCACTCGGCCAGACCGCGGAGCCGAAAGCCGCGCTCATGGATTACATCCATGCCAAGCTCGAGATGAGCCGGACGATGCCGCGAGAAAGTCGCCTCTTCGCCAACGAAATCCTGCAAGGGGCGCCCCGGATGGGTCCTCACCTCGAGAGCGAGCTGAAACCGCTTTTCGACGAGAAATGCGCGCTCATTCGAGACTGGGTGAGCACGCGACGGATCGCACCGATAGACGCGGAGCACTTCCTGATGACGATCTGGGCGGTGACGCAGCATTACGCGGATTTCGAAGCGCAGATCGACACGCTTGTCCCGCGTGACGCGCATTGGGCGCGCGCACGGCGGCATGTCGATGCGGTCTTTGCGCCAATGCTCGAGCCTGGCGCCGATTAACGAAATCTTCAGGTAGCGCGCGGTAGGGTCGACCCATGCAGATGACGCGCGTCACCTCCAGCCAGACCCGGGACCAATGGCTGGCTCAGCTTTTCGGGGCCCAGGCCGTCCACAAAGGCGGCGTGGTGCGGCGATCGGTGCGGGACGTGGATCGGATGATCGGACGGGAGCCGTTCAAGCGCGAAGTGCAGTTGCGTGGATTTCACCTGCTGGAATGCGGGGGGCAATTCATCGTGATCTGCAATTCGGGCCGAATGGTCGTTCATGTATGACCCGTTAATGACGATCTTATCTAAGATCGTATTGATAAAATTATCTAATTTTATCAATCTTGGGCAACTTTCTGCCCGTGCGACAGCATCATCTACCGCTTCCCATGACGCCGCTGACGCCACTCCCGTCCCGACTGCGCGTCTTGCGCACGACCAGGACGGGAGCGATGTCACTCCGCCGCCTGTGCCGCGGGGTTGTTCGGATGGGTCGTCCAATTGGCATATTCGGGCTCGACCACGCGGCCCGTCCGCGGATCGGTGGCCCCTGGCTCCAGTTCGACCATCGTGATGCAGTCCTCGACGGGACAGACGTCCACACAGAGATTGCAGGCAACGCATTCTTCGTCGACCACCTCGAACACGCGACCGGGCTTCATCGCGATCGCCTGGTGCGAGGTGTCCTCGCACGCCGCGTAGCACCGGCCGCACTGGATGCAGGCATCCTGGTCGATGCGCGCCTTCGTGACGTAGTTAAGATTGAGATATTGCCAGTCGGTGACATTTGGCACGGCGCGGCCGACGATCTCTGCGGTGCTGGTATAACCTTTCTCATCCATCCAGGCGGACAAACCGCGTGTCATCTCCTCCACGATGCGGAACCCGTAGGTCATCGCAGCGGTGCAGACCTGCACGTTGCCGCAGCCAAGCGCCATGAACTCCGCCGCATCGCGCCAGGTCGTCACGCCGCCGATACCCGAGATAGGCATGCCGCGCGTCGCCTCGGCGCGCGCGATCTCCGACACCATCGACAGCGCGATCGGCTTGACCGCCGGGCCGCAATAGCCGCCGTGGCTTCCCTTGCCATCGATGGTCGGCTGCGGGCACATCTGATCGAGATCGACCGAGGTGATCGAGTTGATCGTGTTGATGAGGGAGACGGCATCCGCCCCGCCGTTCCGCGCCGCCTCGGCCGGCTTGCGGATGTCGGTGATATTCGGCGTGAGTTTCACGATCACCGGCCTGTCGTAATATTCCTTGCACCAGCGCGTGACCATCTCGATGTATTCCGGCACCTGACCGACAGCCGAGCCCATGCCCCGCTCGCTCATCCCGTGCGGGCAGCCGAAATTCAGCTCGATCCCGTCCGCACCGGTTTCGGCGACGCGCGGCAGGATCGCTTTCCAGGCGGCTTCCTCGCAGGGCACCATGATCGAGGCGATGAGGGCGCGGTCGGGATAATCCGCCTTCACCCGCGCCATCTCCTCGAGGTTCACCTCGAGCGGACGATCGGTGATGAGCTCGATATTGTTGAGACCCAGAAGCCGCCGGTCCGCACCGTAGATCGCGCCGTAACGCGGGCCGTTCACGTTGACGACGGGCGGTCCCTCGGCGCCGAGCGTCTTCCAGACGACGCCGCCCCAGCCCGCCTCGAAGGCGCGGCGCACGTTGTATTCCTTGTCAGTCGGCGGCGCGGAGGCCAGCCAGAACGGGTTGGGGCTCTTGATGCCCACGAAATCGGTCGTCAGATCAGCCATATCCGTGTTCCCTCCTGGGATCTGTTATTCTGTGCCAGAGCGATGGGGCGGCAATCATTCCGCCGCCGCACCCCGCGCGGCCTCGCCGAGACGCGCGCCGGTCGCAGTGGCGGCCACACCCATCAGCTCGGCGTGAATATCCTCGGCCGCATCGCGTCCTTCGGCGACGGCGACCACGGTGAGATCCTCGCCCGGCGTGCAATCGCCGCCCGCCCAGATCCCGGCTTTCGACGTGCGGCCCGTCGCGGAGACCCTGATCTTGCGGCCATCCATCTCGAGCCCATCTACCGGAACCAGCGTCTGGCCGATGGCGCGGAAGACCTGATCCGCCGGCAGGCGCAAGGTCTCGCCCGTGCCCTTCAGTCCCGACCCGTCATCGGCGGTGTATTCGAGCTCGATCTCGGCGGCGGTACCGTTGCCGTGAATGGCCTTGGGCTGGGCGTTGCAGACAATCCGCACGCCCTTGGACGTCGCGAGATCCTGCTCGTAGCGCGACGCACCCATCCGGTCCTTACCCCGGCGATAGGCGATCGTGACGTTCTCCGCCCCGAGGAGCTTGGCCTGTACGCCCGCGTCGATGGCCGTCATGCCGCCGCCGATCACCACCACGTTGCGCCCCACCGGCAGGGAGGAGAGATCCGGAGACTGGCGCAGCTCGGCGATGAAATCGACGGCGGCGTCGACGCCGCCACGATCCGCGCCGTCGACATCCAATGCGTTCACGTCGGCGAGACCGACACCGAGAAAGACCGCGTCATGCTCCGCGGCGAGCCCGTCGAGCGACAGATCGCGACCGAGCGCCTTGCCATATTCCATCGAAATCCCGCCGATCTGGACCAGCCAGGCCACTTCCTTCTGCGCGAAATCATCTGTCGACTTGTAGGCGGCGATACCGAATTCATTGAGCCCGCCCGGCTTTTCCTTGGCCTCGAAGATCGTCACGGAGTGACCCTTCATCGCGAGGCGATGCGCGCAGGCAAGACCCGCGGGCCCTGCCCCGACGACCGCGACACGCTTGCCGGTCTCGGGCGCGCGGGAATAGGGATGGCTCTGCCGGGCCATCAGCGCGTCGGTTGCATGGCGCTGGAGGCGGCCGATCTCCACGGGCTTGCCTTCGGCGATCTCACGCACGCAGGCGCCTTCGCACAGATCCTCTGTCGGGCAGACGCGCGCGCACATGCCGCCGAGGATATTCTGGTCAAATATCGTCCGCCCCGCTGCCTCGGCCTGTCCGGTCGCGATCTGCCGGATGAAAAGCGGAATGTCGATCTCGGTCGGGCAGGCTGTGACGCAGGGCGCGTCATAGCAGAAATAGCAGCGATCGGCGGCGACGGCCGCCTCGTGCGGATCGAGCGGCTTGTGCAGATCGGCGAAGTTCTCGGCAATCTCGTCGCCGGGCATTCGCCCGGGCACGATGCCCGGCGTGAGCGGGTCGGCCATTGGTTCCCTCCTGTTTATTCTTGCAGGAAGCCTGCCACGGAAATTTTTTTTATCAAACGGTAAATTTTCTCAGGGGCATTTTTCCGGCCTGCGCCGCTCCTCGAGACGCTCGAATTGCCCGTTTTTCCATCACCAATCGTCAATGCGCCCGCATCCCTGGGGGTAGCGCCCTGCCCGGCATCCGACTAACAATCGTCCGCAACACCGAAAACAGGGAGGGACGAGATGAAGAAATGGATGCTGGGAGCTGCGCTCTGCGCGATCTCCTCGATGGCGGCGGCCGATGTGAAGGTCGGCATGATCACGACTCTGTCGGGCGGCGGCGCAGGCCTCGGGATCGATGTGCGCGACGGCTTCCTGCTCGCACTCGAGCAAGCCGGTCGTGACGACATCGAGATGGTCATCGAGGATGACGAGCGCGCGCCGGATGCCGCCGTGCGGATCGCAGACCGGATGATCCAGTCCGAGCGCGTGGACATCATGACCGGAATCATCTGGTCGAACCTCGCGATGGCGGTCGTGCCGGGCGCGGTCGCGCAAGGCGTCTTCTATCTCTCGCCCAATGCCGGGCCCTCGCAGCTCGCAGGGCAAGGCTGCCACGAGAACTACTTCAATGTCGCCTGGCAGAACGACAACCTGCACGAAGCCGCGGGCGCATGGGCGAACGAGACGGGCTACTCCAACAGCTTCATCCTCGCGCCGAACTATCCGGCAGGACAGGATGCGCTGACCGGCTACAAGCGGATGTACGAGGGCGACCTCGCGGGCGAGATCTACACCGATCTCGGCCAGACCGACTATGCCGCCGAAATTGCCCAGATCCGGGCGTCGGGTGCCGACAGCGTCTTCTTTTTCCTGCCTGGCGGCATGGGGATCTCGTTCCTGAAGCAATATGCCGATAGCGGCGTCGAGCTGCCGGTGATCGGGCCCGCCTTCTCCTTCGACCAGGGAATCCTGCAGGCGGTAGGCGACGCCGCGCTCGGCGTCGTGAACACCTCGCAATGGTCCAAGGACATCGAGAACGAGACCAATGCCGCCTTCGTCGAAAGCTTCGAGGCGGAATACGGCCGCCTGCCGTCGCTCTATGCGAGCCAGGGGTTCGATACAGCGAACCTTTTGATCTCGGCGCTCGAAGTGGCGGATTCGTCCGAAGACGCGGACGCCTTCCGCGAGGCGCTGCGCGCGGCGAATTTCGACAGCACGCGCGGCGACTTCGCATTCGGGCCGAACCACCACCCGGTGCAGGACATCTATGCGCGCGAGGTTATCCAGGAGAACGACGTCTTCACCAACCGCATCATCGGCACCGCGCTCGAAGATCACGCGGACGCCTACGCCGCCGAGTGCCAGATGTGAGCCGGCTCGGGCGGGGGCCTCGCGCCCCTGCCTGTCCGATCTGACCCCGCCGTCCAACCCGCCTGCCGAGCCCGCTTTCCATGTCCACGATCCTCGTCATCGAACAGGTCATCAACGGCCTGCAATTCGGCGTCATGCTGTTTCTCATGGCGGCGGGCCTCACGCTGATCTTCGGCGTGATGGGCCTCATCAACCTCGCGCATGGCTCGCTCTACATGATCGGGGCCTTCGCGGCGGCCTGGGTCGCAGGGCTGACCGGATCGTTCCTGCTGGCGCTCGTCGCCGCGATGGCCGCCGCAGCGCTTGCCGGCGCGCTCGTGGAGATGGTCGTCATCCGCAGGCTTTACGCCGCCGATCACCTCGACCAGGTGCTCGCAACCTTCGCGCTGATCCTGATCTTCTCGGAGGGGACGCGCTGGGTCTTCGGTTCCTTTCCGCTCTACCTCGACATTCCGGAGGCCCTGTCGGGCACGGTGACGCTGCCGGGCGGCATCGCCTACCCGCTCTATCGGCTTGTGCTCATCGGGATCGGGCTCACCGTGGGCCTCGCGCTCTGGGCACTGATCGAGCGCACGAGAATCGGAATGCAGATCCGCGCGGGCCGCGACGACAGGGAGATGATCGCGGCGCTGGGCGTCGATATCTCACGGCTTTACACGGGCATCTTCGCGCTTGGCGCGCTTTTGGCCGGGCTTGCCGGGGCGCTCGTCGGCGCGATCCAGTCGGTGCAGGTCGGTATGGGTGAGCCGGTGCTGATCCTCGCCTTCGTGGTCATCGTGATCGGCGGGATCGGCTCTATCAAGGGCGCGTTCATCGGCGCGCTACTGGTCGGGCTCACGGACACGCTGGGCGGCATTTTCCTGCCCGAGATCTTCAAGCTGTTCACCGACGCCTCGACGGCGACGCAGGCCGGGTCGGCCCTCGCCTCCATGGCGATCTACATCCTGATGAGCCTCGTTCTGATCTGGCGGCCCACCGGGTTGTTTGGGCGGGCCGCATGATCCCCGAACGCCACCTCAACATCGCGGTGCTGGTGATGTTCTTCGCGGTGCCCGCCTGGGCGCTGATCATGGACGAGCCCTTCACGATCACGCTCGCGACGCGCGCCGCAATCCTCGCGCTCGCGGCTACCGGCCTCAATATCGCGCTCGGGCTGGGCGGTCTCGTCAGCCTCGGCCATGCGATCTTCTTCGGGATCGGCGGCTACGCGATGGGTGTCCTGGCTTTCCACGCGCAAACCTATACGCCGATGCAGCTTGGTGGCTTCGAGATCGCGGGCACGAAGTCCATGCCGGTGATCTGGCTGGTGGCGCTGGTCGCATCTGGCCTTGCGGCGGTCTTGGTCGGGCTTTTGTCGCTCAGAACGAGCGGTGTTTATTTCATCATGATCACGCTCGCCTTCGGACAGATGTTCTACTACTTCGCGATCTCCTGGCGCGCCTATGGCGGCGAGGACGGGTTGTCGATCTATGTTCGAAACGACTTTCCCGGCCTGAACACGCTTGACCCGATCCAGTTCTTCGGCCTCTGCGCGACGCTCCTCTGTCTTGCGCTTCTGGTCTTCTGGCGGCTCGCCCGTTCGCCCTTCGGCCTTGCGCTCGGGGCCGCGCGGCAGGTGCCCCAGAGGGTCGAGACGGTCGGGCTCGATCCGGTGCGGCTCAAGCTCGTGGCCTTCGTTCTCTCGGGCATGATGACCGGCCTCGCGGGCGCGCTCTTCGCCGATCTCAACCGGTTCGTGAGCCCGACAATGTTCTCCTGGCAGTTCTCGGGCGAGCTGATCGTGCTTGTCATCCTCGGCGGTGTCGGGCGGCTGATGGGCCCGCTCATCGGCGCGGGTCTGTTCGTGACGCTCGAACATGTTCTCGGCGACATCACCGATTTCTGGCACGTGATCCTCGGCGCGATCCTGTTGATGATCGTGCTCTTCGCGCGCGGCGGCGTGGTCGGGCTCTTTTGCGGAAAGGCACGGCCCGATGCCTGATCCGATCCTCACCACGACGAACCTGCAAAAGAGCTTCGGCGCGCTGAAGGCGACGGACAGCGTTTCCCTTGATCTGAGGCAAGGTGAGATCCACGCCATCATCGGCCCGAACGGCGCGGGAAAGTCGACGCTGATCGATCTCATCTCGGGGCGCACCCAGCCCGATGCGGGCAGTGTCACGCTGCTGGGTCAAGACGTGACCCATGCGGGCACGGCGGCACGGGCACGGGCGGGGCTTGGCCGCACCTTCCAGATCTCCGCGCTCGCGATGGAGGACACTGTCCTTCAGAACGCGGTCCTCGGCGCGATGGGCGCGAGCGGCAAGCCGTGGCGTTTCTGGCGCCCCGCGCTCTCGGATGCGGACTTGCGGATGCGGGCCGAGGAAGCGCTGAGGCGCGTCGGGCTTGCAGATGATGCCGGCAAGCGTTGCGCCGAGCTCAGCCACGGGCAGCGCCGCCAGCTCGAGGTGGCCGTCGCCCTGACACTCTCCCCGCACGCCTTCATCATGGACGAGCCGATGGCGGGCCTCGGGGCCGAGGGCTCACGGCTTCTCACGGGCTTTCTCGACAGCCTTCGCAGCGAAGCGCCCATCCTTCTGGTCGAGCACGACATGGACGCGGTCTTCGCGCTCGCCGACCGGATCAGCGTTCTCGTTTACGGACGGGTGATCGCCACCGGCACCGCCGCGGAGATCCGCGCCAGCCGCGAGGTTCGTGATGCCTATCTCGGGGAGGATGCATGAGCCTTCTCGAAATTCGAGACCTGACCGCAAGCTACGGCGTCACGCAGGCGCTGCACGGCGTCGATCTCAGTATCGATGCGGGCGAGATCGTCGCGCTGATGGGCCGGAACGGCATGGGCAAGACGACAACCGTCAAGGCGATCTGCCGGATCATCGCATCGGAGGGCACGCTGCGGCTCGGCGGGACGGATCTGCACCGGTTGCCGAGCCATCGCGCCGCACGGCTCGGGATCGGGCTCGTGCCCGAGGGGCGGCGCTGCTTTCGCGATCTGACGGTGTCGGAGAACCTCGTCGCGACGGCGCGGCCCGGAGAGTGGACGCAGGCGCGCGTCGAGGAACTTCTGCCCAAGCTCGGCCAGCGCCGCGATCAGCGGGCGGCATCGCTTTCAGGCGGCGAGCAGCAGATGCTCGCCATCGGGCGCGCGCTGATGACCAATCCGCGCCTTCTGATCCTCGACGAAGCGACCGAGGGTCTCGCCCCTCTCGTCCGGCAGGAAATCTGGCAGGCCATCGCCGAGCTCGGGCACTCCTCGGGCATGGCGATCCTCGTCATCGACAAGGCGCTGCGCGAGATGGCCCGGATCGCAAGCCGCGCGGTCATTCTGGAGCGTGGGCGGTCAGTCTGGTCCGGGCGGATGGACGCCCTCGACGAGGAAACCGCGCGCCGACTGATCGGGGTGTGATCGTGGCCACGACCGGCGGTCAGAGATCTTTCGACGCCCCGTCGGCACCCGACAGGGTCAGCCCTTCCCAAGCCTCTCCCATCGCGACGATGCAGGATTGCCCATTGGCATAGCTCTGCACGAGCGTCCACTTGCCTGTCTCCGGCCCGGTCCAGATCTCGAGAACCACGTCCGGCGCGCGCAGGCCGCGCCCGGTGAGTTCAGCCCCGTAGCTGAGCGTCAGCTTCCGTTCGAGCCGATCCTCGGCATCGCACAGAACATCCGCCACCTGCGCCGCGGCGGGCGATGCGGCGAGGCACGCGAGAACGGGAATGGCAAATCGCTTCATGTTCAGGGCTCTAAGGGCTGACCAGTCCAGTATGTAACACTTTTATAACAAAAGACCCGAATTTTCCGTTATCGCCCGTGCGATAGCCCGCCGGACCGTCACGCAATCGATACGTTTCTGTCGCGAAACTTTTTCCGAAGTGTCGCGGAACTTTCTCATCGCGCCTGTAGCTCGCTCCCAGCTTAGGGGGACAGGCATGCTGGAAATCGACGCGCTGACCAAAAGGTTCGGCCCGAACACCGCCGTGGATGCGGTGAGCCTTACATTCGACAAGCCTGCGATGATCGGCATCATCGGTGCATCGGGCGCGGGTAAATCGACATTCCTGCGAATGGTGAACCGGCTGACGGATGCCACCGAGGGCCGCATCATCTTCGAAGGCACAGACGTGACGGCGCTCAAGGGCAAGGCACGGCGCGGATGGCAATCGCGCTGCGCGATGATCTTCCAGCAGTTCAATCTCGTGCCCCGGATGGACGTCGTCTCGAACGTGCTGCACGGCACGCTCAATCGCCGCTCGACGCTGGCCACGATGTTCAACGTCTATCCCGAGGCCGACATTCACCGCGCGATCGAGATTCTCGACCGTCTCGGGATTGCCGAGCAGGCGCCGAAGCGCGCCGAGGCGCTGTCTGGCGGACAACAGCAGCGTGTCGCGATCGCCCGCGCGCTGATGCAGGATCCCGCGATGATCCTTGCCGACGAGCCCATAGCCTCGCTCGATCCGATGAACGCGCAGATCGTCATGGATAGCCTGCGCCGCATTCACGAAGAAGACGGGCGCATGGTGATCGCCAACCTGCACACGCTCGACACCGCGCGGCGCTATTGCGACCGCGTGATCGGGATGCGTCACGGCCGCGTCGTCTTCGACGGAAGGCCCGACCAGCTCACGGTCGGTGTCGCACGCGACATCTACGGTGCGGGGGCGGATTTCTCCGAAAGCGCCACCTCCACCGATCTCGAAACCCTGGACAGACAACCGGACGCTGCGGCCACGGCCAAAGCCTTCGTCTGAGCCAGTACCCTGCCCGCCTGCCAGCGGGCCTATCCTCAATGGAGAGAATGATGATGAAGACCACCATCGCACTTGCACTCGCAACCACCGCCCTGGTCGGCACCGCGCAGGCCCAGGAGATCGAAGAGTTCCGCATCGGCATCCTTGGCGGCGAGAACGCCCAGGACCGCCTGAACTCCTATGCCTGCCTTCAGGAATACACCACCGAAGCGCTCGGTGTTGAGACCAAGCTCTTCGCCCCCGCTGACTACAACGGCGTGATCCAGGGCCTCCTCGGCGGCACCATCGACATGGCGTGGCTCGGCGCATCCGCCTATGCCGCGACCTATCTGCAGGACCCCGAGGCGGTCGATCCGGTTCTGGTGAAAGTGAACCTCGACGGCACGATCGGCTACCACTCCATCGGCTTCGCGCGCGTCGATAGCGGCATCACCTCGCTCGAGGAGATGGAAGGCAAGGTCTTCGGCTTCGGCGATCCGAACTCGACATCGGGCTACCTCATCCCCTCGATCGAAATCCCGCAGGCGGGTGAGGAGATCACGATGGAGCCCGGCGCGTACTTCGGCGACGTCGTCTTCACCGGCGGCCACGAGCAGACCATCGTTGCGGTCGCCAACGGCGATATCGACGGCGGCGTGACTTGGGCCGACGCCCAAGGCAACTGGGAAGACGGCTACAATTCGGGCGCACTGCGCAAGGCCGTCGATGCGGGGCTCGTCGACATGAACGAGCTCGTGCAGATCTGGCAGTCCAAGGTCATCCCCGAAGGCCCCATCGTGCTGCGCAAGGCCCTGCCCGAGGACGTGAAGGCCACCATGACCGAGCTGGTCGACGGTCTGCATGAGCGCGATGAAACCTGCGCCTACAACGTCGCCGCTGGCGAGACGCTCGGCTTCCAGCCGGTCGATCACGACACCTACCAGTCGGTCATCGACGCCCGCAAAGCCGTGATCGGCAACTAAGACACCGGGTTTTCGACCCGAACGGTCCGGGCCCTTTGGCCCGGACCACCCTTTTCGCAGGCATCCCGAGGCAAAGATGAGCGACACGACCCTGAGCCGGGCCGATCCGTCCCACGATCCGTCCCACGTGGCGACGATCCAGTCGAGCTACATGGCCGAAGTCCAGCGCCGCCGCCTTTACGGTGGATTGACGCTATTGATCTTCGTCCTTCTCATGGTGTCGGGCTTCATGATCGCCGACGACCGGAACGCGGGCGGCTTCTGGGAAGGGCTCTCGCAGGTCGGCGACTACCCCGCCGAGGTTCTCTCGGAAGCCTGGGAGAAGCGGGCGGACCTGCCCGGCCTTCTCGTGAAATACTTCCCCGCGCTCATCGAGACGATCAACATCGCGGCGGTCTCCACCCTGATCGGGGCAGCGGCGGGCCTTGTGCTCTCGCTTTTGTCGACACGGGGTCTGGCGCGCTGGCCGCGCCTCATCGGTCTCTTCCGCCGGATCATGGACATCATGCGAGCCGTCCCCGAGATCGTGATCGCGCTCGTCCTGATCTTCGTTCTGGGCGGCGGGCCCGTCCCGGCGATGATCGCCATCGCGATCCACACCGCCGGTGCGCTCGGCAAGCTCTTTTCCGAAGTGGCCGAGAACGCCGATCTCAAGCCGGTCGAGGGCCTTGCCTCCACAGGTGCGACATGGGGCCAGCGAATGTGGCTGGGCGTGATCCCGCAGGTCGCCCCCAATTATCTCAGCTACGGGCTTCTGCGCTTCGAGATCAATATCCGCGCCTCCGCGATCCTCGGTTTCGTCGGTGCGGGCGGGCTTGGCTATGAGCTGCGCAACTCGATGGCATGGGGGCCGGGCCGCTTCGACGAGGCCGCCGCCATTTTCCTGCTGCTCTTCGGCACGATCGTCTTCTTTGACCAACTTTCGAGCCGCTACCGCAACCGTCTGACCGAGGGAGACCGGACATGAGCGAGGCGATGACACTCGATACCGCCAAGACCGATATCTCGGCGCTTTTCCGGCGCAAGCGGCTGACCGCCTTCGCGGTCCCTTCGGTAATCCTGGCCTATTTCGTCTACATCTTCTTCGCCTTCGACATCCCCGGCCTTGCCCAGCGCGCCGATTGGGACAATGCCGTGACGCTTGCCTCGGACAGCTGGTCGCACAAGGTGCACGTGACCCGTGACAATTCCTCGGGCGAGATGGAATACTCGGTCGAGGGCGAGCGGAAGGGCAACTACCCCGATGGCCAGCGCCCGGCCTGGGTCTCGGGCGAGGACATCGTCACCGTCGATCTCGGCGGCGATCACGTCGTGCGCTTTCTGGACGGCACCGCGACGGAGATCGAGATTCCCGGCTTTGGCCTCGTCGAGGCCCGCACCGAAGGCCGCACCGTTCTGACCAATCTGCCCGAGGCCGTGCCCGAGTGGATCAGCGTCTCGGATCGCCGCGTCGGGATCACGACGCCCGAGGGCCGGATCACCATCACCGGCTCGAAGACCGAGGTCTTCAACTACTTCCCCGGCTGGGAGCTCTTCTTCTTCACCTTCGAGAGCCCCTATCACGGTCAGCCTGCGACCCGCATCCTCTTCGGCGACCGCATCGACCCAGAGCGCGCCAACATCGTCGGTGCCGTGCAGGATTTCTGGAACAACGCCATGTGGCGGCACAAGGACGTGGTCTGGGCCATCGGCGAGACGATCCTGATGGCCTTCCTCGGCACGTTCGGCGCGGCCATTATCGCGCTGCCGCTGGCCTTCCTCGGCGCGAAGCGGTTCGCGCCCGTTCAGGCGGCACGCTTCGGCATAAGGCGCATCTTCGACTTCGTGCGCGGCGTCGACGCGCTGATCTGGACCGTGGTCCTCGCCCGCGCCTTCGGGCCCGGCCCGATGACCGGCGCGCTTGCCATCCTCGTCACCGATACCGGCACGTTCGGCAAGATCTTCTCCGAAGCGCTTGAGAACGTGGAGGAAAAACAGATCGAGGGCGTGCAATCGACTGGCGCGAAACCTCTTCAACGCTACCGCTTCGGCGTGATCCCGCAGGTCGTGCCCGTGCTCCTGAGCCAGATCCTCTACTTCCTCGAGTCGAACACGCGCTCCGCCACGATCATCGGCGCGATCACCGGCGGCGGGATCGGTCTGATGCTCACGCAGGCGATCCAGACGCAGAAGGACTGGGAAGAGGTCGCCTATTACATCATCCTCATCGTGCTGATGGTGATGCTGATGGACTGGGTCTCGGGCAAGCTGCGCGCGCGGCTGATCAAACGGTCGCACTGAGATGGCACGCCTCAAGGCGGACGGGCCGATCATCCATGACGGTTGCCAGATCAGCGAGGTCCAGTTCGGTGCCTATACCGAGATCGGCGCGGGCTCGCGGCTGTCGCATGTGGTCATGGGCGATTATTCCTATTGCGATCGCTTCGCGGATATCGCCAATGCCGAGATCGGCAAGTTCGCGAACATCGCCGCCTTCGCGCGGATCGGCGCGACGGATCATCCGCTGGACACGGCGGCCTGCCATCATTTCCTCTACCGATCTGACGATTACTGGGACGATGCGGAGGCAGATGCCGACTTTTTCGCGCATCGTCAGTCGCGCCGCGCCTCTATCGGGCACGACACCTGGATCGGCGCGGGAGCGATGGTGAAACCCGAGGTGGCGCTCGGGCACGGAGCGGTGGTCGCGGCCGGGGCCATCGTGACCAGGGATGTGGCTCCCTACACGATCGTGGCGGGCAACCCGGCGCGCGTGTTGCGCCAGCGCCAGCCGGAGCGGATCGCCGAACGCCTGATCGCGCTCGCTTGGTGGGATTGGCCGCACGAGGCTTTGCGCGGGGCGCTCCAGGATTTCCGGTCACTCTCTGCCGAGGCCTTCCTCGACACGTACGGCGGCTGAGCGCTCATGTCAGCCGGCTGAGTCTTCCCCGAGCGTCAGCGTGACCCGGTCCCCCGCGAACCAGGTCCGGCCGTATTCGACGGGCACGCCCGCGCCGTCCACGTTCACCCCGGTCGTCCGTAACAGCGGATCACCCTCGCGCAGACGCAGATGCAGCGCGCGCGTCGCATCCGCCGCGACGGCCGTCATCCGGGTCGAAGCGCGGATGAAGTCGGGCACGCCGCACCGCGCGAGCGCTGCGCTGACCCCGGTTTCCTCTGACAATGCTGCGGCGATGCCGGGCAAGCGCGCTTCGGGAAAGACGCTCTCGAATATCGCGATGGCCTGCCCGTCTGCGAGCGAGAGCCCGTGATAGGCAACGACGCCCGCGCCTTCCTCGATGGCGAGCGCATGCGCCTCACCGGGTGTCGCAGCGCGGGTCTCGATGCTCAGAATGCGCTTTTCCGGCCGGCGCCCCGCGGCGTGCAGGTTCTCGTGGAAACGCACGCGCCGCCCGATAGGGTAATCGGTGGGCCGCGCCGAAACGAACGCCCCTGCCCCGCGCCTTGTATGGACGAGTCCGTCCTCGCCGAGCCGTGCCAGCGCGTGCCGAACCGTGTGGCGATTGACGCCGAACCGCTCGCTGAGCTGCGCCTCGGTCGGCAGCTTGTCGCCCGGCGCGTATCGCCCTTCGGAGATGTCGTCCCGGAGCGCGGAGGCGATCGCCTGCCAAAGCGGCGTGCGGCGGGAGGAGGCGCGG
Organism: Roseivivax sp. THAF30; assembly: GCF_009363575.1. Classification (NCBI taxonomy): domain Bacteria; kingdom Pseudomonadati; phylum Pseudomonadota; class Alphaproteobacteria; order Rhodobacterales; family Roseobacteraceae; genus Roseivivax; species Roseivivax sp. THAF30. The sequence goes on from NZ_CP045389.1 coordinate 2,355,683, forward strand.
GCCATGTCACTCAAAATTCACAAAACTCCACTGGCCGCCGTGGCGGCAATATGTCAATATTTGTCTAGTTGTATAGTAATTGACGGATTTGTCGAGATGAAAGATCACGGCGGCACCGAAGACAGACGGAGCTGGATGGGCATACTCGCCCGCGCGCCCGAGGGCCGCGCCGCAGCGTGCCTCGACGCTGCGATAGCCCGTCCCGGTTTCACCTGGCTGCGCGCGCCCGAGATCGGCACCGTCATGGTGCGGGGCCGCGCGGGCGGCACCGGCGCGCCGTTCAACCTCGGCGAGACGACGGTCACGCGCTGCGCGCTGAAACTCGCGGACGGCACGGTCGGCCACGCTTACATCCAAGGCCGCCGCAAGGCCGACGCGGAAGTGGCGGCGCTCTGCGACGCGCTCATGCAGACCGAGGACGCGGCACGAATCCGCGGCGCGGTGATCGAGCCCTTGCAGACGGAGGCCGATGCCGCGCGCGCCACCCGCGCCCGCAAGGCCGCGGCCACCAAGGTCGATTTCTTCACGATGGTCCGGGGGGAAGATTGATGCGTGCCGACGCTCTCGAAGGCGGATTTGCCGATCCCGCGCCCGATGCCGCGCGCGCCTTCCGCGCGATCATGGAGGCGATGGCGCGGCCCGGCACGATCCACGATCTTGTCGGCGCGGCCCCGCCGGCGCCTCTGTCGGTCGCGGCTGGCGCGGCGCTGCTGACGCTGGCGGACGGCACGACGCCGGTTCACCTGGCGGGAGAGGCCGATTGCGAGCCCGTGCGCCGCTGGCTTGCCTTCCATACCGGCGCGCCGGTGACGGGCGCCGAGACCTGCGCCTTCGCGGTCGGGACATGGGCCGCGCTGCTGCCGCTTTCGAGCTATCCCGTCGGCACGCCGGACTACCCTGATCGCTCCGCGACGCTGATCGTGGAGGTGGATCGCCTCGCACCCGAAGGCGCGACGCTGTGCGGGCCGGGTATCCGCGAGACGGCGGAGCTTTCCTTGCCCGAGACGCGCGCCTTCGCAGAGAACCATGCGCGTGCCCCGCTGGGGCTGGATTTCATCTTCACCTGCGGCGCGCAGGTCGCCGCCCTGCCACGTTCGACGGAGGTCGGCTGATGTATGTTGCGGTCAAGGGTGGCGAGCGCGCCATCGACAACGCCCATGCCTGGCTCGCCGAGGAACGGCGCGGCGATGCGTCCGTCGCGGAGCTGAGTGTCGCGCAGATCCGCGAACAGCTCGCCCTCTCGGTGAACCGGGTGATGGCCGAGGGCTCGCTTTACGATCCGGATCTTGCCGCGCTCGCGATCAAGCAGTCACGCGGCGATCTGATCGAAGCGGTTTTCCTGATCCGCGCCTACCGCACCACCCTGCCCCGGTTCGGCACGTCGCATCCGGTCGATACCGGCGCGATGGCCTGCGACCGGCGCATCTCGGCGACGTTCAAGGATTTGCCTGGCGGACAGGTTCTGGGGCCGACCTTCGACTATACGCACCGACTTCTGGATTTCGCGCTCGCCGCTGAAGGCGAGGCTCCGCAAACGCCCGAACGCGAGGCGGACGATGCGGCGATGCCACGCGTGATGGACTTTCTCAACCGCGAGGGCCTGATCGAAGACGCGCGGCCCTCCGACGACGTGCCACCCGATGTCACGCGCGAGCCCTTGGCGATGCCGGCGGACCGGGCGCTGCGACTGCAGGTCCTGTCGCGCGCAGATGAGGGGTTTATCCTCAGTCTCGCCTACTCGACCCAGCGGGGCTATGCGCGCAACCACCCTTTCGTGGGCGAGCTCCGCATCGGCACGGTCGCGGTCGAGATGGACGTGCCCGAGCTGGGCTTTGCCGTCGAGATCGGAGAGATCGCGCTGACCGAATGCGAGACGGTCAATCAGTTCACCGGCTCGAAAACCGAGCCCGCCCAATTCACCCGTGGGTACGGGCTGGTCTTCGGACAGACGGAGCGGAAGGCAATTTCGATGGCGCTCGTCGACCGGGCGCTGCGCTGGGAGGAGCTTGGCGAGGACGACGTCGGCGCGCCCGCACAGGATGCCGAGTTCGTTCTCTACCATGCGGACAACATCCAGGCGACGGGCTTTCTCGAGCACATCAAGCTGCCCCATTACGTCGACTTCCAGTCAGAGCTGGAACTGGTGCGAAAGCTGCGCCGCGAGGCCCACGCTGACGCGGACGGCCATCGGGAGGCCGCGGAATGAGCATCGATACGGTCGTCTTCGATATTGGCGGCGTTCTGGTTGACTGGCAGCCGCATCTCGCCTGGTCCGGCGAGATGGGCGAGGACGCGGCTCGCGCCTTCCTGACCCGGATCGGGTTCGAGAAGATCAACCTGGCCTGCGATGCTGGCGCGCGGTTCGAAGATGCGGCGGCTGGGCTGGCGGATAAAGAAGACGCGGCCCGGCTTGCCGCTTATGTCGCGCGCTACACCCGCACGGTTCCCGACAAGATCGCCGGGACGTGGGATTTGCTCTACGCCCTGAAGGCGCGCGGCACGCCGCTTCACGCCATCACGAATTGGTCGGCGGAGACCTGGCCGGAAGGGCTGAAGGCGCATCCCGAGCTTGCCGAAATCTTCGGCACGATCGTCGTCTCCGGGGAAGTCGGGATCATCAAGCCCAGCACCCAGATCTACCGGATTCTGTGTTCCGGCGCCGCGGTGGCGCCGGAACGCTGCGTGTTCATCGATGACGGATTGCATAATTGCATCGGCGCGCGGGCTGCCGGGATGGATGCCATCCACTTCACGGATGCGGGTGCGCTCGAGGCGGCGCTCGTCGAAAGAGGTCTCTTATGAGCCTAGTCGCCGCCGCCATCCCCGCCGCAGGCATCCCCGTCTTCTTCCGCGCCGGACCAGTCGCCATCGAGCAGGCAGTTCAGCCAATGCGTCTCGGGAAAGGCCATACCGATGACAAGACGGCCGCCGAAAAACAGCGCGGCGCAGCCGACCACAAGCGCCAGGATCATATCTTCGGACATCACGCGTCCTTCGCTGTGAACTCGCCAAGACCATGCTTCGCGAACGGGGCCATTTCATGACCGAGACCGCTTATAATTTCGCCTATCTCGACGAGGAGACGAAGCGCATGATCCGCCGCGCGATCCTCAAAGGGCTCGCGATCCCCGGCTATCAGGTGCCCTTCGCGAGCCGCGAGATGCCGATGCCCTATGGCTGGGGCACCGGCGGCGTGCAGGTTTCCGCGGCGGTGATGACCCCCGAGGATCGCTTCAAGGTGATCGACCAGGGGGCGGATGACACGACCAACGCCGTCTCGATCCGCAAGTTCTTCGAGCGCACGGCGGGCGTCGCCACGACGACCCGCACGGAGGAGGCGAGCCTCATCCAGACGCGCCACCGCATCCCCGAGGCGGCGCTCGCCGAAGGTCAGATCCTTGTCTACCAGGTACCGATCCCGGAGCCCCTGCGCTTCCTCGAACCGCGCGAGAGCGAGACGCGCAAGATGCACGCGCTCGAAGAATACGGGCTCATGCATGTGAAGCTCTATGAGGACATCTCGCGGCACGGGCATATCGCGACCGCCTACGCGTACCCCATCAGGGTCGAGGGCCGCTACGTGATGGACCCCTCGCCGATCCCGAAATTCGACAACCCGAAACTCTCCGATTGCCCGGCGATCCAGCTTTTCGGAGCGGGACGCGAGCAGCGGATCTACGCGCTGCCGCCCTATACCCGGGCGGCCAGCCTCGATTTCGAGGATTACCCGTTCGAGGCGTCGAAGGCCGAGCATCCCTGCGCGCTTTGCGGGGCGGACGATACCTATCTCGACGAGGTGATCACCGACGATGCCGGGGGCCGGATGTTCGTCTGCTCGGACACCGATTACTGCGAAACCCGCCAGAAGGAGCGCGCGGCATGAGCCCTCTTCTCTCCGTCCGCGACATCGAGAAGCGCTACGGCGAGCATATCGGCTGCACCGGGGTCAGCTTCGATCTCTGGCCCGGCGAGGTGCTTGGCATCGTTGGCGAGAGCGGATCGGGCAAGTCGACGCTGCTGAGTTGCCTTGCCGGACACCTGGCCCCGGATCGCGGCGAGGTGATCTTCGACACCCGCACTGACGGTCCGCGCGACACGATTACCATGTCCGAGCCCGAGCGGCGGATGCTCTCGCGCACCGATTGGGCCTTCGTGCACCAGCATGCCCGCGACGGGCTTCGGATGGGCGTCTCGGCGGGCGGCAATGTCGGCGAGCGGCTGATGGCCGTGGGCGCGCGGCATTACGGCGAGATCCGCGAAAGCGCGAGCGATTGGCTCGGCCGGGTCGAGATCGACAAGAGCCGCATCGACGACCGCCCCTCCACCTTCTCGGGCGGGATGCAGCAGCGCCTTCAGATCGCGCGCAACCTCGTTACCGGCCCGCGCCTCGTCTTCATGGACGAGCCGACAGGCGGGCTCGACGTGAGCGTTCAGGCGCGGCTTCTCGACCTTCTTCGAGGGCTTGTCCGCGACATGGGGCTTTCGGTCATCATCGTGACCCACGACCTTGCCGTGGTCCGCCTTCTGGCCGACCGGCTGATGGTGATGAAATCGGGGCGCGTCGTCGAGACCGGCCTCACCGACCAGGTGCTCGACGATCCCCAGCATGCCTATACCCAGCTTCTTGTCTCCAGCGTCCTGCAGGTCTGAGCCATGATCGCGATCGAAAACGTCTCCAAACGCTTCACGCTGCACAACCAGGGCGGCGCGTCCATCGAGGTGATGACCGGCGCGGCGCTGTCGGTGCGACCCGGTGAATGCGTCGCGCTCATCGGCGCGTCGGGTGCCGGCAAGTCGACGCTGATGCGGATGATCTATGGCAATTACCTGGCCGAGAGCGGACGGATCATGGTCGGCGGGCTCGACGTCGCCCGCGCCGATCCGCGCGAGATCATCACGCTCCGCCGGGAGACGCTGGGCTATGTCAGCCAGTTCCTCCGGGTCGTGCCGCGCGTGCCGACGCTCGACGTTGTGGCGGAGCCTTTGCGCGCCACCGGCACGGGAGTGGACGAAGCGCGGAGCCGCGCAGCAGACCTGCTGAGCCAGCTCAACATTCCCGAAACGCTCTGGCAACTTTCGCCGACCACCTTCTCGGGCGGCGAACAGCAACGGGTCAACATCGCCCGAGGTTTCGCTCACCCCTACCCCGCGCTTCTGCTGGACGAGCCGACCGCGAGCCTCGATGCGATGAACCGCGAGGTCGTGCTCGGGCTGATCGAGGCTGCCAAGGCGCGCGGTGCGGCCATCGTCGGCATCTTCCACGACAGCGAGGCGCGCGAGCGCGTCGCCGATCGCAACGTGGACGTCACCGCCTTCACCCCGAGGCGCGCGGCATGAGCGGACGCCTCATCGCGGTTGTCGGCCCCTCGGGTGTTGGCAAGGACAGCCTCATCGCCGGGATCGTCGCCGCGCGGCCCGACGTAAGGCCCGTGCGCCGGACCATAACACGCGCTGCGGGACTTCCCGGAGAAGATTACGACGCGGTGAGCGACGCAGATTTCGAGACCCTAGAAGCCGAAGGCGCGTTCTGCCTTGCCTGGCGCGCGCATGGGCTGGCCTACGGCATCCCGCGCGACGTTTTGCGGGATGTTAACGGCGGTGCCGAGAGGATCGTCAACCTGTCGCGCGGGGTTCTGGCTGAGGCCGACCGGGTCTTTCCCGCGCTTCTGGTTCTCAACGTCACCGCCCGGCGGGACGTTCTGGCCCAGCGGCTTGCAACACGGGGCCGTGAGGACGCGGCGGATATAGATCAGCGGCTCGCACAGGCGGCCCGGCCGCTGCCGGATGGTCTCCACGCTGTCGAGATCGCCAATGACGGCCCGCTCGAGAACAGCGTCGCGCAGGCTCTTGCCGCGCTTGGCCCGGTTAAGGTCTGAACGATGGCAACGCGCGCTCGAACATGGAATGGTCACGGGACCGGAAAGTGCAGGTTTTGATGAATTCACCCAAACACGTCGCGGGCACTGAAACGCCCGCCCTCACGGAGACGCTTTGCCTTGCCAATGCCCGGCTTGTGCTCCGCGACGAGGTCGTGAGCGGCGCGTTGACCGTCGAAGCCGGGCGCGTCGCCGAGATCCGCCAAGGCACTGGCGTGCCGCGCGGCGCGGTCGATTGCGGCGGCGATTACGTGATCCCGGGGCTTGTCGAGCTGCACACGGATAATCTCGAGCGGCATATCGAGCCGCGTCCTTCGGTCGACTGGCCGCACCTTCCCGCGATACTCGCCCATGACGGCGAGCTTGCTTCCACGGGCATCACCACGGTGTTCGATGCGCTGCGTGTCGGCTCCATCCACGGCGGCAAGGCGCGCTACGATCCCTATGCGCGCCGTCTTGCCGACGAGCTTCTCGCGCTCCGCTCCGAGAACGTCCTGCGGATCAGCCACTTCCTGCACCTGCGGGCGGAGATCTGTTCAGAGACGCTGCTCGAGGAGCTTGCCGATTTCGGACCCGAGGACCGGGTCGGCATCCTGAGCCTCATGGATCACACGCCCGGCCAACGGCAGTTCCGCGACACCACGCAGCTGAAAACCTACATCGCCAAGAAACGTGGCCTCGACGATGCGGAGTTCGAGGCGCATGTCGCCAATCTCAAACGGCTTCAGGAAACCTATGGCGCAAAGCACGAAGCGGGCGCGGTGGCGGAGGCCGGCCGTATCGGCGCGGTCCTGGCGAGCCACGACGACACGACCGCCGATCACGTGAAGACGTCGCGCGCGCATGGCGTGCGGTTCGCCGAGTTCCCAACCACGCTCGAAGCGGCGGAGGCCTGCCGCGAGGCCGGGATCGCCGTCATGATGGGCGCGCCGAACGTGATCCGGGGCGGCTCGCATTCCGGCAACGTCGCCGCGCATGACCTCGCGGCGGCGGGCCTTCTGGATATCCTGTCTTCCGATTACGTGCCCTCGGCGCTGCTCTATGCCGCATTCCAGCTGGCCGAGACGTGGAAGGATCTGCCGCGCGCCATCGCCACGGTCACCGCGCGGCCGGCCGAGGTGACGGGGCTCGAGGATCGCGGAACGCTGGAGACCGGAAAACTCGCGGATCTCGTGCGGGTGCATGCTTTGGGCGAAGTGCCAGTGGTCCGGTCAGTCTGGAGCCGGGGGCGTCAGGTCGCCTGACGTCAGGCCGCCTGCTCCCCGACAAGGCCCAACGGCTCCTGATCTCGATCGAGCTCGATCGTGAAGGTCGTGCCGCGGCCCGGCTCGGCGGTGAACCAGATCCGGCCCCCGTGCGCGTCGACGATACGCTTGGCGATGCTGAGGCCGAGGCCGCTGCCCTCGTGGCGGCGCGTTTCGTATTGCGCGGCCTGCTGGAATTCTTGGAAAACCTTGTCATGGAATTCCTCGGGGATGCCCTCCCCGTTGTCGGAGATCGCGATCCGCGCCTTGTCGCCGCTGGCTTTGAGCGACACGCGGACATGCCCCGCGCCTTCTTTCGAGAACTTGGCGGCGTTCGACAGAAGGTTCGAGATCACCTGATCGAAGCGGCTCGGGTCGATACGCGACCAAAGAGGCTCCGAGGGCAGATCGAGATAGATCTCGGCCTTCATGCTTTCGGCGAAGGGACCGAAGCGGTCGACGATATCGCGCAGCATGGCGCCAAGGTCGGCGGCCTCGGGATTGATCTCGATCTTGCCCGATTCCGCGCGCTGCAGAAGAAGAAGATCGCTGACCAGAGTGGCAAGACGATGGGAGTTGCGCCCGGCGACGTCGAGTGGACCTTTCATGCGGTCCGGCACCGGGCCGAGCGCGCCGGAGTTCAGCACGTCCAATGCACCCTTGATGGATGTCAGCGGCGTCCGCAGTTCGTGGCTCACGGTTGCGAGAAATTGCGTCTTCGCGCGGTACGCCGCCTTTGTGCGCTCATGCTCCTCCTCGAGCGCCTTTCGACTTTTCAGATGCGCTGTATAGCTCGTCAGGAAGCTGCGAGCGCATTCCAGAAGGAACATCGTCACGTAGATCGCCGTGAAGAAGTGCAGCCAGGTCTCCGAACCGATGCCGTCGCCGGTCACCAATATATCGCGCAGCGGAATGAACAGGATCGCAAGCACGTAGATGATGAGACGCAGCGCCAGGATCGGCAGAAACTGGTGATTGTTGATCGCCGCGAAAATCGCGGCCGAGAACAGGACGATCATCGGCAGGAAGTGCCCGCTTTCGGCGCCCTGCAGTTCTGCCAGTGAGATCGCGAAGTAGGAGATCGCCATAGCACTGATAGCAGTGCTGATATACAGCATCGCAACCGCGCGCCGCACTTTGTGGACGTCCCAGCACCGTACGGTGAGGATACTGCGGACCACGAAGGCGTCGATCGTCTCGGAGACCAGCGTCACGCAGAAGAAGATCGCGCCGAGCTGCCAGCTATAGTACGATGACGTCAGAACGAGCATCGTCACATAGATGATCAGCCGCTGCCCAAAGAGGCGCTGGCCCACGCGCGCGTAGTCGCGCAACCGTCTCCGGTTGGACCAGATTTCGTCCTCACGGGCCAGAAGTGCCGGTAATTTCACCAGGATCTCTCCGGTTGTGGTCATTTCGGCAATACAAACCGAGAACTCGCCCTCAGATAGTTCATAATACCATTGAACCTATCTGCAATTGTGTCCAGATTAGGGAAAAAACGTGTGTGGTGTGGAAAACTCAATCACCTACGCCTGAGGCTCCCGATTGTCATTTCAAGAGCGCAAAGCCGACATTGCATTTCCGGAACTCGAGCCGGAACTGCCGTCAGAGAGAAAAACCAGAAATCCGGCATTTTTAAGGAATGTCGGATCAAAAGTTCTGCTCGCGCAGCATCCACGCCTCAAAACCAGTGTTATCTCGGTCCATAACCAACATCTTCACGGAGAGCTCTATCTCGAGTTTCTCCGCGCTCGAAAGCGCGTATTCATCGAACAGAAGAAATGGGACCTGCCCTTCGAGAAGGATCTCGAATTCGATCAATACGATACGCCACAGAGCCGTTGCGTCATAATCCACGAATTCGGCGAGGTGCTCGGCGGATTGCGCCTTTTGCCGACGACTGCACGCTGCGCGTGTTACACCTACATGATCCGGGACGCACAGCGCGGACTTCTGCCGGACATTCCGGATTATATCCTCTACGAAAAAGCACCTGTCGCAGATCATATCTGGGAAGGCACGCGGCTCTTCGTCTCGCAGGACATCTCGGCTGAAAGACGGGTCGGCGTGCAGACGCGCCTGATGCTCGCCATGGCCGAAACCGCCGTTGAGGCGGGCGCGACGCATGTCATCGGGCTGGTGCCGGCCCTTTATCAGCGCTGGGTGGCACGCCTCGGGATCGGAGCACTGCCGCTCGGACCCAAGATGAACATCGACGGGGAGAACACGCAGGCCGCCGTGATGCATGTCGCAGCGGTCGCCAAAAACGGGAAGACCCACCATTGATGTTTGGGCAGGCGAGAATCCGCTACGGCATCATTTGGCCGGGAATATATCACAATTCGGCCTCAAAACGCTGGCTCTTTGGAAACAGTTTACGCAACTTTAAATGAAAGTCGTGCCCATGCGAATTCTGGCAGTAGACGACGACCCCATCGTTCTGGATCTTCTCGAGGTTGCGCTGACGGGAGCTTCGCTTGACGATCTGACCCGTGCGACCTCTGCGGAGGAAGCGCTCGATCTCATCGACGAGACCGAGGAATCCTTCGAATGTATCCTTCTCGACATCAACATGCCCGGCATCGACGGCATCGAGCTGTGCCGCAGGGTTCGGGAATATCCCGAATACGAGACGGTTCCGATCATCATGATCACCCGCCTCGATCACCGCAGCTACCTCGAGAAGGCGATCCGCATGGGCGCCTCCGACTATGTCGTGAAGCCCTTCGACGGCACTGAGGTCGTCACCCGCATCGAGCTTGCCGCGCTGCGCCGGGCTCGCGACGCCGACCAGATCCCGGCACAGGGGCCGATCCCGCTGACCGATCCCGTTTCGCGCGCGGATCGCGAATGCGCCGAGTTCATCGAGCTGCCCGCCGCGCTCTCGTTCGAGACGATGAAATCCAGCATCACCTTCATTCCCGAAGAGACGCTGCTGAAGTTCAGCGCGATCAAGATCGCCAATTTCGATGCGCTGCGTGGTTCGCTCTCGCGGGACGAGCTCTCTCAGGCGATCATGCGGGTGGGCCGTAGCGTCGCGACCCGTCTTAAAGGCACCGACTTCATGATGGCATATGCGGGCGCAGGCACGATCGTTGCGGTCGTGCGCGGCCTGCACCAAACCTCGGCCAGCGCGCTCGGCTCCTCTTTGCAGGCGGCGCTGCTCGAGACCGTGCCCGCGGAGGCTGTCATCCCGGAGATCGTGGTCGCGACCGCGGGCCCGTCCAACACGGTCCACCGCCAGGATCGGATGACCCGGATCCGCTACGCGATCTACTGCGCCGACGAGGCTGCCCGCGAGACATGGTCCTTCGGCAAGCAGATCCGCGCGACCGTCGCCGCGGCCGAAGAGCTGGAAACGGAACGGACGCACTGAACCACTGCGCGGGGCCGGCCCGTCACGGGCTGGCCCGACGCGGGCGTGATTTGACTTTTTCGCTCATGTCGCCACGCTTTGACGCATCCCGACAGGAGCTCTTGCGTGCGGACCGCCCTCGCCCTCAGCATCGCCTGCCTTTCGAGTTCGGCCGCAGCGCTGGAACTGACGATGACCGGCAGCTACGCGCTCGACCGACCGTCGAGCCTCGACTACGACCCGACATTCTGCGGCCTCTGGATCGCCAATGAAGGCCCCGAAGCCATTCTGGTCACGCTCCAGGGCGACGAGCTTCGGCGGATCGGGTCGGATCTGAGCAGGATAAAGGCGATCTCGATCGAAGGAGACAGTCTCATCGTCGCGGACGGATTGGGGCTCTTTCAGCGCCTGACCAAGGATGGCGAGCCCCTCGCAGCGCCGTTCCGCATCTCGAGCGGCTGGGCCGATACCGAAGGAATCGCGATCGACGAGGATGGCAGCCTCATCACCGTCGAGGATGATCCCGAATATCTCTCATGGCTGTCGCCGGACGGCGACGTGCTGCGCCGGATCGACACGATGCAACTCGACCCGCCCTTGTCGGAGGCGCAAGGCATCGCCCGCGATCCGCGCACGGGGCATCTGTTGATCGTGGACGATTGGGAAGGCACCAACAGCCTTTACGAATTCGACGCAGAGGGCACGTTGATCGCCACGCAATCGCTGGTGCCGTTTGGCACGGATCCCGAAGGCATCGCGATCCGTCCGGGTTCGGGCCAGCTTTTCGTCGCGTTCGACATGGGCGCACGGATCGCGAGCTTCGACTACGTCCCGACCCTACCGCCCGGATCGGAGCCGCTGCCGCCCGGCGCCGATTGCATGATGTTCTAAAACGGCAAACTCCGCCGAGGCAGCCTTCGGAGCCTGGCGATGCTCCACATCACGGGGCGCGCGCGCCCGTTCATGCCCCGCTTGATGCGTGTCGTTGCAGTCAGCTCTTCCTTTCCCGCCGGTCGCGGGCCGCCTTGGAATGGCGACCGTGCCGGGCTAGGAGAAGGCTTCCGCCCGGAAACGCTTGAGGTCTGAAATGACGGACGCTCCTTCCCTCGACGAAACTGCCCGGAAACTGGCCGATCGGGTCGCCGCCCTGCCCGCGCGAACGCCGCGCCTTCTGGTGGCCGTGGCCGGACCGCCCGCATCGGGCAAGACGACGCTGGCCGAACGCCTGGCCGAGATGCTGTGCGAAGGCGGGCATGAGGCGCGGCACGTGCCGATGGACGGCTTTCATCTAGACAATTCAGTGATCGAGCCGCGCGGGCTTCTTCACCGGAAAGGCGCGCCCGAGACCTTCGACGCGCAGGGTTTCATTCACACGATGCAGCGGCTTGCGAACGAGGAGGAGGTGATCCTGCCGGCCTTCGACCGCGCCCGCGATATCGCCGTTGCAGGCCGGATCGCCATCGGCCCCGAGACGCGCATCGCGGTCGTTGAAGGCAATTACCTCTGCTTCACGGAAGATCCTTGGTGCGCGCTCGCCGAACTGTGGCAGTTCAGCGTTTTTCTCGACGTGCCGGATGACGTCCTTCGCACCCGCCTCGTCGAGCGCTGGCGCGACCACGGACTGAGCGAGGCGGCCGCGCTGGCCCGCGCCGAAGAGAACGATCTGCCGAACGGGCTGCGTGTCCTTCAGAAAAGAGCCGAAACAAGCCTGACGCTTGGCGGCTGACCGGGCTAGGCTGCTCGCAGGCCGAGGATCTCGCGCGCCTCGACCGGGCTGGCGACGGGGCGCTCGTATTTCGCGCAGAGCTCCGCGGCGCGGGCGATGAGCGCCGCGTTGGATGGTGCGAGCCTGTCGCGGTCGAGGCGCACGTTGTCCTCGAGCCCCGCCCGCGTATGTCCGCCCGCCGCGATTGCCCATTCGTTGACGACGAGCTGGCTGGCGCCGATCCCGGCGGCGCACCAGTTCGCCTCGGGCGCACGGGAGCGCATCGTCTCAACGTAGAAGTCGAACACGGCGCGGTCAGCGGGCATGGCGTTCTTCACGCCCATCACGAACTGCACGTAAAGCTTGCCGTAAAGATCCCCAGCCTCATGGCGGCGGATCGCCTGGATGATATGGCTGAGATCGAAGGCTTCGACCTCGGGCGTGACCTCGTAGGTCCGCATCTCGGAGGCGAGCCAATCGACGAGATCGGGCGGATTTTCGTAGACGCGCGTCGGAAAGTTGTTCGAGCCGACCGAGAGCGAGGCCATGTCCGGCCGCAATGGCAGCATCCCGCCCCGCGCCTGCCCGGCGCCCGACCGTCCGCCAGTCGAGAACTGCACGATCATGCCGGGGCAATGCGCCTCGATGCCTTCCTTAAGCCGCGCGAATTTCTCAGGGTCGGAGGATGGCGTCTCGTCGTCGTTGCGCACGTGGCAATGGGCGATGGCGGCCCCCGCCTCGAAGGCTTCATGCGTCGACTCGACCTGTTCAGCCACCGTGATCGGCACTGCCGGATTGTTCGCCTTGGTCGGCAACGATCCGGTAATCGCAACGCATAGAATACAGGGCTTCCCCGCGACATCGGCCATATTTCATCTCCTCCCCGGCAATCTCGGGACGGAGACTACCCTGCCCAGCGGCGGATACAATGGCCGCCTCTCATGCGGGTGCGGGCTCTGCCTCGGGCTTGAGAGTGCGCGCAGCCAGCCAACTGAGCGCCACGAAGACGGCCGCCGTCGCAAGGCACAGGGGCAGCCCCCCGATCTGGTAGCTGAGCCCGGACATCAGCGTGCCAAGAAGGCGACCCGCGGCGTTGGCCATGTAGTAGAAGCCCACATCCATCGTCACCCGCTCCGACCCCGCGAAATTGAGGATCAGGTAGGAATGCAGCGCCGAGTTGACGGCGAAGATCGCGCCGAAGACCAGAAGGACGACGACGATGGTGACGGTAAGCCAGGTCGCAGGCTCTCCCGCGATCCAGACGAGAAGCGCCAGCGCGGCAGGCAGCGCGAAGAGCCGGCCGGTCCATGCCTGCGCCTCGGGCACCAGCTCCGCCTCGGGGCGGTCTGCGGCGCGCAGGAGCTTCGGGGCGGATGCCTGCACCGCGCCGTAAAGAATCGTCCAGACGGCCATGAAACTGCCGATCATGAAGAACGCCGCGCGGTTGCCCTCTTCGGTGCCGTCGGACAGCACCGCGTAGAAGTAGATCGGGATGCCGACCACGAACCAGACATCGCGCGCACCGAAGAGGAAGACCCGCGCGACCGAGAGCCGGTTGATGTTCTGGTCCTTGGAGATCACCTCGGAGAACTTCGCATCCTTGCGCCCGACCGGCAGCCCGGACGGCATTTTGAGCGCGATCGCGGCGAGGATCACCGACAGCACTGCCGCCATCGCCAGAACCGAAGCGGTGAAGCCAAGCAGCGCCAGCAGGCCAGCGCCCAAAAGGAAGCCCACGCCCTTCACCGCGTTCTTGGACCCCGTCAGAACCGCGACCCATCGGAAGAGCCCGCCTTGCGCCTTGGGCGCGAGCGTCTTCACGGCACTCTTGGCCGAGGTCTTGGCAAGATCCTTGGCGACGCCCGATGCGCCTTGCACCGCCATGACATAGGCGACCGACGCCCAGAGCGCCCATCCCGGATCGAGCGCGGCGAGCGCCAGCAGCGCCACGACCTGAAGGCCGAGCCCGGCATAAAGCGTCGAGGTCATCCCGAACCGCGCCGCGATCCAGCCCGCGCAGAGATTGGTGATGATCCCGGCAATCTCGTAAAGGATGAAAAGGTAGGCCAGCTGCACGGGCGAGAAGCCGAGCGTGTGGAAGTGCAAGAGCACCAGCATCCTCAGCGCGCCATCGGTGAGCATGAAGGCCCAATAGGCCGCCGTCACCGCGATATAGGCGGAAAGCCCGTCCTGCCGCGCCGCGCTCATAGGGACGCGCCCACCATGCGCGCCACGTCGACGAGGCGGTAAGCATACCCCATCTCGTTGTCGTACCACGCATAGATCTTGGCCTGCGTGCCGTTCACCACCATCGTCGAAAGCGCATCCACGATGCCCGAGCGGGTGTCATTGGTGTAATCGGCCGAGACGAGCGGGCGCTCCTCGTAGCCGAGAATGCCCTTCAGTGGGCCCTCTGCGGCCTCCTTGAAGAGCGCGTTCAGCTCCTCCGTGGTGGTCTCGCGCTCCATCTCGAAGACGCAATCGGTGATCGAGGCGTTTAGGAGCGGCACACGGACGGCGTGCCCGTTGAGACGTCCCTTGAGCTCGGGATAGATCAATGTGATCGCCGTGGCAGACCCCGTGGTCGTCGGAATGAGCGAGGTCAGCGCGGAGCGCGCACGGCGGAGATCCTTGGCGGGCCGGTCCACGATGGTCTGCGTGTTGGTGACATCGTGGATCGTTGTGATCGAGCCGTGCCGGATGCCGATCGCCTCGTGCACGACCTTCACGATCGGTGCGAGGCAGTTCGTCGTGCAGGAGGCCGCCGTCACGATCCGGTGCTCCGCAGGGTCGTAGATGTCGTGGTTGACGCCGTAGACGACATTCGCCGCATTGCCGTCCTTCACGGGCGCGGAGACCACGACCTTCTTCACACCAGCCTCGAAATACGGGGCAAGCTTGGCTTCGGTCTTGAAGACGCCGGTGCAGTCGATGACCACATCGACGCCATCCAGCGGCAGATCCTCGATCCGGCGTTCGGAATGGACCGGCAGGCGCGTGCCGTTCACCGTGATGCTGCCTGCATCATGGGCGAACTCGGCGTCCCAGCGGCCATGCACGGAATCGAATTCCAGAAGATGCGCGTGCATCTCGGGATCGCCGACCGCGTCGTTGATCCAGGCGATCTGTGTGCCTTGGTCGATCAAGGGTTTCAGCGCAAGTTTTCCGATACGGCCAAGGCCGTTCAGCGCGTAGGTGGTCATGCGGGCTCCCCGGCATTGGTCTGGCCGATGTCATCGACGGCGCGTTGCAGCGAAATCCGGTCGAGCGTGCCGATGGGCAGCACGACGAAGGCCTGAATACGATTGCGAAGGGCGCCATAGGCGTGCTGGAAGGCGAGGCTCTTCTCGGCATCGGTGCCGACCGTCTTCACCGGGTCGGGCATACCCCAATGCGCGCTGACAGGCTGGCCTGCCCAGGCCGGGCAATCCTCGTTTGCCGCGCGGTCGCAGACGGTAAAGACGAAATCGAATTGCGGCGCGTCCGGGCCCTGGAATTCCTCGACATTCTTGGCGCGCAACGCGTCGATATCGTAGCCTTTCTTGCGAAGCGTCTCCACCGCGAAGGGGTTCAGCTCCGAATAGGGCCTGGTGCCCGCCGAATAGACGTTGAAGCGATCTCCACCCTCCCGGCGCAGGATCGATTCAGCGAAGATCGAGCGGGCGGAATTGCCCGTACAGATAAAGAGAACGTTGTATTTGCGGCTGGGCATGATCGCGTTTCCTTCTGGCGGGTGGAATGCGGATGGCCCGCAGAGATCCGGGCGGCCCCGGCAGCACTCCGCGAACAGGAAATCCATCAATCCCCGCGATCTCGTCGCATCGAGCCGGTAAAGCAGCGAGCGACCCTCACGGGACTGAGTAATCAGACCGACGCGACGCAGGGATGACAGGTAGGTGGAGGCGGTATTGGCGCGCGCGCCGATCGCGTCGGCCAGCTCGCCCGCCGGAACGGCATCGGGATAGCGGCGCACAAGGAGCCGAAAGAGCGCGAGGCGCTGCGGATGGCCGAGGACGGCGAGCTGATCTGCGTGATACGATTCCATATTTCGGGAAATAGTGAAATATGACGCGAGTCGTCAAGAGCCTTTCGCCCGTTGCGCGGGCGGGAGCGAGGGGCCAGCCCCTCGCGCTCCCCGAGGTATTTTC
Source organism: Roseivivax sp. THAF30 (assembly GCF_009363575.1). Taxonomy (NCBI): domain Bacteria; kingdom Pseudomonadati; phylum Pseudomonadota; class Alphaproteobacteria; order Rhodobacterales; family Roseobacteraceae; genus Roseivivax; species Roseivivax sp. THAF30. Next base: position 2,372,014 of record NZ_CP045389.1, read on the forward strand.
ACCAATCCAAAGAGGGGGCGCGGCGCGCCCGTCAGGTCGTCTCGCGCTCTGCCCAGCCGGCGAAGACGCGCTCGAGAAAGACCACCGCGTAGTAAAGCGCGATGCCGAGCACTGCGAGCGCGATCAGCACCGCGAACATCAGGGGATAGTTCGAGTTCGTCTGGCCCGAGAGGAACAGCGCGCCGAGGCCGCGCCCGTGCGGCGAGACGATCTCCACGAGATTGGTGCCGATGAAGGCAAGCGTGACCGAGACTTTCAGCGCGCCGAAGAATTCGGGCAGCGTCTTCGGCAGCGCGATCTTGCGGAAGATCGTCACCCGGCTCGCGCCGAGCGAGCGCAGGATGTCCCGATATTCGGGTTCGAGCGTCGAGAGGCCGATCCCGACCGAGACGGCGATGGGGAAGAAGGAGATGAGGAACGCCATCATCACCGTGTTGAAATCGTGCTGGCCGATGAAGAGGAGCGCCAGCACCGGCACCAGCGTCGCCTTCGGGATCGCGTTGAACCCCACGAGCAGCGGATAGAGCGCATCGCGCATGATGCGCGAAAAGCCCATGACCATGCCGATCAGAACGCCGACGATCACCGCCAGCAGAAGACCCGCGACCGTCCGCCAGAGCGTTTGCCAGGCGCCGACGAGGAACAACTCCCAGAACCGCGCATAGGCCTGCGGCAGATCGGAGGGAGAGGCCATGACGTAGTCGGGCCAGCCGTTGAGGCGAACGAGTGCCTCCCAGAGAACGAGAAAGACAAGGATGGCGGCGATTGGCACGCCGATTTTCTGAAGGCTTTCCATCACTGCGCCTCCGCCGCGCCGCGCCCTTGGGCGATCTTGATCTGGTCGCGCAGGATATGCAGCATCTCGCCCGCCTCGCGCTCGTAGAGAATGTCGATGGTCCGGTCATCCGGAAGGGTCACGTCGAGCACGTATTGAGTGCGCGCGGGTCGGCCCGACAGGACGATCACCTGGTCGCCGAGAAAGACGCTCTCGCGCAGATCATGGGTGATGAGGACTGCGGTGAAAGGCTCCTTGGCGCGCAGATCGCGCATGGTCTGCCAGAGATCCTCCCGCGTGAAATTGTCGAGCGCGCCGAAGGGCTCGTCCATGATCAGCACGTCCGGTTTGTGCACGATGGCGCGGCAGAGCGAGGCGCGCTGACGCATCCCGCCCGAGAGCTCGGAGGGACGTTTGCCCTCGAAGCCCGACAGCCCCACCATCTCGAGCAGCGCCTCGGCGCGGGCCACGCGGTCGCGGCGCGGCATCGAGGGAGCGACGATCTCGAGCGGCAGGATCACGTTGTCGAGGATGTTGCGCCATTCGAGAAGGACGGGATTCTGGAAGGCCATGCCGACGGTCTTGCGCGGGCTCGTCACGCGCTTGCCGTGCAGCCAGACCTCGCCCTCGTCGGGACGCATGAGGCCCGCGACAAGGCGCGTCAGCGTGGACTTGCCGCAACCCGAGGGACCGACCACCGCGCAGAATTCCGATTCCGCCACCTGGATGTCGAGCCCGTCGAGCACGGGCAGCGGGCCGGCCTTTGTGCGGTAGGCATGGCGCACGCCCTTGATGTCGATGAGATTGTCCATGTCCCCTGCCCCTTTGCCTTGCGGACCGGAGGCGCATGGCCCCCGGTCCGGTCGTTTTATTCGGACAGCATCCGCGCCTCTGCCTCGGGCAGGTAGCTGTCGTCGAAAAGCGCCGCGATGTCCGGCTCGTTCTGGAACTCGTAGACCGTGCGCGTCTGTTCGATGGCGGCAGCAAACCGCTCGGGGTCGATTCCGCCCATACCGTTCTCGGCGACGTAATCGGTCAGGACGTTGGCCTCGATCGACAATTGCAGACGGCGCTGTTCGAGATCGGCATCGGCCGCCGGGTTACGCTCGAGGAGCGAGGCGATGGCCGCCTCGGGGTCGGAGATCGCCGCCTGCCAGCCTTCGGCGATGCCGGTCAGGAAACCTGTCACGGCTTCTGGGTTCTCGGAGGCGAAGTCGGTGTTCACGATAATCGCGTTGCCATAGAGATCGACGCCGTAATCGGCCATCAGAAGCACCGAGATGTCGTCCTCTGGGACGCCGAGCCGGATGAGGTTCAGCGTCGAGGAGAAGGAAAAGCCGGTGACGGCGTCCACCTCGCCCGAGGCCAGCATAGGCTCGCGGGTCGGAAAGCCCACGGGCTCCACGGTAATCGCATCCATGTCGAGATCGTTCTCGGCGGCGAAGATCGGGAACTGCGCCCAGGCGCCGTCCGGCGGCGGCGCGCCGAGCGTTGCGCCTTCGAGATCGCCGGGCGCTTCGATGCCCTGGCTGATCCGGCCGACGACGGCGAAGGGCGGCTTGTCGTAGACCATCATCACCGGAACGACGGGCGCGCCGGGGTTCTGGTCGAGAAAGCGAATGACCGAATTGATATCGGCAAAGCCGACCGGGAAGGCACCCGTGGCGACTTTCGGGATCGCGTCGAGCGAGCCCTGACCTTCGGTGATCGTCACCTCGAGGCCCTTGTCTGAAAAGATGCCCTGGTCGATCGCAAGGGTGTATGGCGCGGCGGGACCTTCGAACTTCCAGTCGAGTGCGAAGGGCATCGAGGTCTGCGCGAGCCCGGCGCTGGCGATCAGCCCGAACGCGGCGGCGGCGAAAGAGGTTTTCAGCATGTACGTCTCCCTGTTGACGGGCCATCTTTATCGGGACGTCTGATGGCTTGGCCGCTACCCTTGCGCGGCGCAGGCCAGTGAACCACAGCCGATGCCTGCACTCGACCATTTTTTCGGCGCCCTGCCGATTTTTCGAGCAATCCTGAAAGGCCATTGCCGCAGGTCGCACCTTTCCGTGAGGGCCGAGACCGCTATCTGTCCGGTCCATGACGCATTTTTCGCTCGCTCTGCCGCCCCGCATCGCATTTGGCAGGACTTGTTCGGACGCTGCGCCGGACGCTTGTCTCGTATTGGGGCAGCGCGTTCTGATGCTCCGAAGTCCGTCCGTTTCCGCTGCGGGCCGGATCGGCCGCGCGCTGGAGGAAAAAGGCGCGGAGCTGGTCGCGGAAGACCATCGCGGCGAGCCGACGATCCACGCGCTCCGCGCCGCGCTCGACCGCTGGCGGAAGGCCCCGCCTGACGTGATCCTCGCGATTGGCGGCGGATCGGTGATCGACATGGGAAAAGCGCTGGCGGCTTTGCTGCCGCAGCCGGGTCCGGCCGAAGATCATCTCGAAATCGTGGGGGCCGGGCGTCCGCTCGACGCGCCGCCACTGCCTGTGATCGCCGTGCCCACCACGGCGGGCACGGGAGCCGAGGCGACAAAGAACTCGGTGATCGGCGTGCCGGAGGCGGGTCGAAAAGTGTCCTTGCGCGATGCGGGGATGATCCCGGCCCGCGCTTTCGTCGATCCCGCCCTCACCGATGAAAGCCCGCGCAACGTGACGCTAGCGTCGGGGCTCGATGCGATCACGCAAGTGATCGAGCCGTATCTCTCCGCGCGGGCGAACCTCGTGACGGATGCGCTCTGCCGCGACGCGATCAGCCGCGGAATCGATGCATTGCACTGGCTGATGGCCGAAGAGAGCGCCGAGGCGCGGGACACGATGGCCTATGTCAGCCTGATCGGCGGTATCGCCCTCACCAATGCGGGGCTTGGTGCCGTTCACGGGCTTGCGGGCGTGGTCGGCGGTCAGACGGGGCTCGCGCACGGTGCGATCTGCGGACGGCTCCTCGTGCCAGTCCTCAGGGCCAACGAGGAGGCGCTGGCGGTGGACCGGGACACCGCGCGGATCGATTTCGTCGCGCGCATCCTTGCGGACCAGTTCGGGGTGCCGAAGATGGGGGCATTCGACGCCTTCCAGGACTGGATTGACGACCAGGGCCTGCCCTATATTCCGCGGCCTGAAAACAGTGAGACAGTGTTGGGCAGCTGGGCCGAGGCGGCGGCGGACGCCTCCTCGATGAAAGCCAACCCGGTCCCGTTGCCGCGCGAGAGGCTTGCCGCGATCCTGTCCGAAGCCAGCGCCTGATCCGCAATATCCCGCGAAGGGCGGCGCGTCACGTCAATCGGCTGCTCCTCCCGGCGGTTCCGATCTCCGAACGCCTATCCTGTCACCGTTGGAGCGCGGCCGGCTGAGCCGACCTCCTCGGCCACGTCCGTCAGCCGTTCGGCCAGCGGGTTCGAGGCGCGCCAGATCATGCCGACGCTGCGCTTCGGACGCGGATCGGCGAAACGCGCGACCGACACGCGGGCCGAGCGCGTCTCGACCGGCACGGCCATCTCGGGAATGAGCGTTACGCCGATCCCCGCGCCGACCATCTGAACGAGCGTCGCGAGCGAGGATCCCTCGAGCCCTTCGCGCGGCAGGTTCGACGTCATCTTGCAGAACGACAGGGCCTGGTCGCGAAAGCAGTGCCCCTCTTCGAGGAGGAGAAGCCGCATCCGCGCCAGTGCCTCTCCGTCGGGCACCGGCAGGTCGGCATCGGCTTCGGGCCGGATCAGCACGAAATCCTCGTCGAAAAGCGCTGTCTCCGACAGGCCCGGCTCCGAGACCGGCAGCGCCACGATGGCCGCATCGAGCCGTCCATCACGCAGCTCCTCGATGAGGCGTTGTGTGACGGTCTCGCGAATATGGATGTCGACCTCTGGAAACCGCTCGCCGAGCCGCGCGATGACCCTCGGCAGAAGATACGGCGCGATCGTCGGAATGACCCCGAGGCGAAGGCGCCCCGAAAGGCCCTCCCCGGCTGCGCGCGCCATATCGGAGAGCTCGTCCACCGCGCGCAGCACCTCGCGGGCACGGGCGGTGAACTCCTCTCCGAACGCCGTCAGCCGCGCGGCGCGCGCACCGCGCTCCACCAGTTTGAGGCCAAGCGATGCCTCAAGCTCGCGGATCTGCACCGACAAAGCAGGCTGTGAGATCGACGACGCCTCTGCCGCGCGGCCGAAATGTCCGTGACGCGCAAGCGCGTCGAGATAACGAAGCTGTCTCAGGCTGAATTCGCTCAAAAGAAAGAGTTATCAAAACCATTCCCAAAAGCAAATTTTCTTCATAGCTGGAGGATGCTAAACACAGGCACAGATCACTGCGCCGGGGGAATCGTTCCGGCTGCACGACAACCCGAGAGGAGAGACAAGATGATGGACGGCAACGATCTTGGCGGCTGCCCGGTCATTCACGGCACTGCCACGCAATCGCGCTTCGGCGGTCGCGGCAACCGGGACTGGTGGCCCAATCAGCTGAACCTGAAGATCCTGCATCAGAACCAGCCTGCCGGTAACCCGATGGGCGGCGATTTCGATTATGCAGAGGCGTTCAAGGCCCTCGATCTCGATGCGGTCAAGACGGATATCGCGCATGTCCTGAAGGACAGCAAAGATTGGTGGCCCGCCGATTACGGCCACTACGGCCCCTTCATGATCCGCATGGCCTGGCATTCCGCCGGCACCTATCGCACCGGCGATGGTCGCGGCGGCTCGGGCTCGGCGAGCCAGCGTTTCGCACCGCTCAACTCCTGGCCCGATAACGGCAACCTCGACAAGGCCCGCCGCCTGCTCTGGCCCGTGAAGCAGAAATACGGCCGGTCGCTCAGCTGGGCGGACCTGTTCATTCTGACGGGCAATGTCGCTCTCGAGGATATGGGCTTCAAGACTTTCGGCTTCGCCGGTGGCCGCGAGGACATCTGGGAGCCCGAGGAAGACATTTATTGGGGCTCCGAAGAAAAGTGGCTCGCCACCTCCGATGAGCCGAACAGCCGCTACGCCGAGGGCCGCGCGCTCGAAAACCCGCTGGCGGCGGTGCAGATGGGCCTCATCTATGTCAACCCAGAGGGCCCGGACGGCAACCCCGACCCGCTGGCCTCGGCGCAGGATATCCGCGAGACCTTCGCACGCATGGCGATGAACGACGAGGAAACCGTCGCGCTCACCGCGGGCGGCCACACCTTCGGCAAGACCCACGGTGCGGGTGACGCGGCGAATGTAGGCGTCGAGCCAGAGGGTGGCGATATCACGGCGATGGGCTTCGGCTGGCTCTCGACCTTCGAGAGCGGCAAGGGCAAGCACGCGATCACCTCGGGTCTCGAAGGCCCGTGGACGCCGACGCCGACGCAGTGGGACATGTCCTATTTCGACATGCTCTTCGGCTACGAGTGGGAGCTGACCAAGTCCCCGGCCGGCGCGCATCAGTGGACGCCGAAGAACATCAAGGACGAGGACAAGGCCCCGCAGGTCGACGGCTCGGACGAGAAGGTCGTGCCGATGATGTCCACCGCCGACATGGCGATGAAGATGGACCCGGCTTACGAGAAGATCTCGCGCCGCTTCCACGCCAACCCGGACGAGTTCGCCGATGCCTTCGCCCGCGCCTGGTTCAAGCTGACCCACCGCGACATGGGTCCGAAGGTCCGTTACCTCGGCAAGGAAGTCCCCGCCGAAGATCTCATCTGGCAGGATCCGATCCCCGAGCGCGATCACGAGCTGGTCGATGCGAAGGATATCGACGCGCTGAAAGCCTCGATCCTCGAAAGCGGCCTGTCCGTGCGTGAGCTGGCCTATACCGCCTGGTCCTCGGCGGCGACCTATCGCGGATCGGACAAGCGCGGCGGCGCCAATGGCGCGCGCATCCGTCTCGCGCCGCAGAAGAGCTGGGAGGTCAACGAGCCCGAGCAGCTCTCCAAGGTGCTCGAGGTCCTCGAAGGTCTGCAAAAGGCGTTCAATGACGGTCAGAGCGGTAACAAGCGTATCTCGCTCGCCGACATGATCGTTCTCGGCGGCAACGCGGCCGTTGAAGAAGCCGCACGCAAGGCCGGCCACGAGGTCGAGGTGCCCTTCACGCCGGGCCGGATGGATGCCACCGAAGAGCAGACCGACGTCGACAGCTTCGACGTGCTCGAGCCCGGCGCGGACGGCTTCCGCAACTACCTCAAGACCGGCTATACCGTGCCGACCGAGGAGCTCTTGATCGACCGCGCGCATCTTCTGACGCTGACCGCGCCCGAGATGACGGTGCTGGTCGGCGGGATGCGCGCGATGGGTCTCAACCAGGGCGAGCGCAAGCACGGCGTGTTCACCGACCGTCCCGGCGCGCTGACCAATGACTTCTTCCTCAATATCCTGTCGATGGATACCGAGTGGAAGCCGGTCGACGAGAACGGGCAGGAATTCGAAGGTGTGGACCGTGCCAGCGGCGAGAAGAAGTGGGATGCGACCCGCGTCGATCTGGTCTTCGGCTCGAATTCGCAGCTTCGCGCGATCTCCGAGGTCTATGCCGAGAACGGTCACGAAGAGAAGTTCGTCGCCGATTTCGTGAAGGCCTGGGTCAAGGTGATGGATGCGGATCGCTTCGACGTGAAGTGAGCCCAGCTCCCTCTGCAAATGAAACGCGCGCCCCGAGGGGCGCGCGTTTTTCGTTCTGAGGCCCCTGCCCTGTCCCTTGAAACCTCAGGGCATCAGAACGGTATCAATGACGTGGATCACGCCGTTCGTTGCCATGATGTCGGCCGTGGTGACGCGGGCATTGTCCACATGCACGCCGTTGCGGCCGTCGATATGCACGTCCGAGCCCTGAACCGTCGTCACCGACATGCGCTGACCGGCAAGCTGGTCGGAGGTCACCGCACCCGGCACCACGTGATAAGTCAGGATCGAGGTGAGCTGGTCCTTGTTCTCGGGGAGCAGAAGGCTTTCAACCGTGCCTGCAGGCAGCTTGGCGAAGGCCGCGTTGGTCGGCGCGAAGACGGTGAAAGGCCCGTCGCTCTTGAGCGTGTCGACAAGCCCGGCGGCCTCCACAGCGGCCACGAGTGTCGAAAAGTCGTCGTTTGCCGCAGCGATATCGACGATGTCGTCTCCGTCATCCATCGCCGGAGCGCAGGCGGCGGCCAAGGCTGCGACGCTGAGCGCGGCGAAGGTCTTGATGGCAAAACGGCGTTTCATGGGACGTCCTTCCTCGGTTTTTTCCAATCTGGGTGCTGCGCCGTCTCGCCCGGCGCTGGTTAGGTTTACGCAACGTCGCCCATGCCGGATCAGTTTTGCCTGTATCGCCACCGGGGCATGGGTTCAAAGCAGCGGACCTGTGGTCTAGGCTCAAAACCTCACCGCCCGTCGAAAGGCCTCGCATGACGCTTTCTCTCGCCCATATCCTCTCGGCCCGGCGCACCTTGCGGGGCGTCGCCGATGCGACCCCCTTCGTGCCGTCGCCGTTCATGACGAAGGCTGCCGGGCAGGACTTCCTGCTCAAGCTCGAGAACATGCAGCCGATCGGGGCCTTCAAACTGCGCGGCGCGATGAACGCGGTGATGGCGTTGTCAGAGGGCACGGCGGGCGTCACCTGCTGCTCCACCGGCAATCACGGGCGGGGCGTTGCCTATGCGGCCGGCCTGCGCGGCATTCGCGCGGTGATCTGCATGTCCGAGCTGGTGCCCCAGGCTAAGGTCGACGGCATCCGGGCGCTCGGCGCTGAGGTGCGGATCAAGGGGCGCAGCCAGGACGAGGCGCTGGCCGAAAGCCTCAGGCTCGTCAAGGAAGACGGACTGGTGGAGATCTCGCCCTTCGATGATCCACATGTCATCGCGGGACAAGGCACGATCGGCCTCGAGATGCTGGAGGCGCGGCCCGATCTGCACACGATCCTCGTGCCTCTTTCGGGCGGCGGGCTGGCGGCGGGTGTCGCGCTTGCCGCCAAGTCGATCAATCCGGACATCCGCGTCATCGGCGTCTCGATGGATCGCGGCGCGGCGATGCACCTCTCCATCGCGGCGGGGCATCCCGTCGAGGTGGAGGAAGTCGCGAGCCTCGCCGACAGCCTCGGCGGCGGGGTCGGGATGCAGAACCGGCTGTCCTTCCCACTCTGCCGCGACCTTCTGGACGACACCGTTCTGGTGACGGAGGACGAGATCTATCAAGCCATGCAGGTTCTTTTCTACGAAGACCGGATCGTCGCCGAGGGAGCCTGTGTGGTCGGCCTTGCGGCAACGCTGGCGGGCAAAGTGCCCGCAGCCGAGGGGCCCGTCGGCACGATCATCACCGGGCGGAACCTCGACATGACCATGTTCCATGACATCATGGCCGGGCGAGATGTGCAGCTCGGCGACGTGACCGTGAAAGGCAAACCCTATGGCGCATGACGTTCGTGTGGTCACGGAGGCCGAACTGCGCGCAGTCGTCGCGCTCGATCTGGAGACGGTCGACGTGATCGAGGCGGCCTTTGCGGCGCTTGCCTCGGGCCGCGTGGTGATGCCGCCGATCCTGTCGATGGAGCTGGCGGAAGCCAATGGCGAGGTCGACGTGAAGACCGCCTATATTCCAGGATTCGACGGCTTCGCGATCAAGGTCTCGCCGGGCTTTTTCGACAATCCCGCGCTTGGCCTGCCGAGCCTCAACGGCTTGATGATCCTCTTTTCCGCCAAGACAGGCCTCGTGGAGACTGTCTTCCTCGACAACGGCTACCTGACCGACATCCGCACCGCCGCCGCGGGCGCGGTGGCCGCGCGGCATCTCGCGCCGTCAGAGATCGAAACCGCGGGCGTGATTGGAACAGGCGTGCAGGCGCGGCTTCAGATGAAGGCGGCGCATCTCGTTCGCCCGTTCTCGAGGCTCTTGGTGCATGGCCGCGACGCCGCGAAAGCGCGCGCCTGCGCCGAGGAACTGGCCGCAGAGCTTGGCATCGAAGCAGACGCGGTGGATGCGGAAACCTGTGTGCGAGAAAGCCAGTTCGTGGTGACGACCACGCCCGCGCGCGACCCTGTGGTTCACGCCGACTGGCTGCATCCGGGACTGCACATCACCGCGATGGGCTCGGACCAGGCCGGCAAGAACGAGATTGCTCCCGAAGCGCTCGCCGCAGCCGATCTTTACGTCTGCGACAGGGTCAGCCAATGCGAGGTCTCGGGCGAGCTTGAAGCAGCGCACGCGGCGGGGCTTCTGAAGGACAGAACGCCCCCAGAGCTTGGAGAGATCGTGGCGGGCACCCATCCCGGCCGCACCGATGCCACACAGGTCACGATCTGCGATCTGACGGGCACCGGCGCGCAGGACACGGCCATCGCGAGCCATGTCTCCACCCGGCTTTCCGGGGCCGGAACGCTCGTGCGCGCCTAGCGCGCGGCGAGGACCGCGCCGATCCGCTCCATCGCCTTGGAAATGTTCGCCTCTGAATTGGCGTAGGAAATTCGCAGGAACCCCTCGCCATTTGCGCCGAACGACGTGCCCGCGACGGTCGCGACGCCCGCTTCCTCGAGAAACAGCGTCTGCGTGTCCATCGAGGTCAGGCCCGTCCCACGAATATCGGCAAAAGCGTAGAACGCCCCGCCCGGATCGGCGCAGGAGACCCCCGGCAGCGCGTTCAGCGCCTCCACCGTCACGATGCGGCGGCGATCGAAGGCGGCGACCATCTCGGCCACAGCGTCCTGCGGGCCGGTCAGCGCCGCGAGCCCCGCATATTGCGCCGAGGCGTTCACGCAGGAATGGTCGTTGATGCAAAGCCGCGTGACGTGATCGACCGCCGCTTCCGGCCAGACCGCGTAGCCGAGCCGCCAGCCCGTCATCGCGTAGGTCTTGGACCACCCATCGAGCAGGATCAGCCGGTCGCGGATCTCGGGATAGCGCAGGAACGAGACATGCTCGCGCCCGCCATAGAGCATTTGCGAATAGATCTCGTCCGACAGGATCGCCACGTGTGGATGCTTTGCGAGGCCCGCGACGAGCGCATCGATCTCGGCTTTCGGCATCACCCCGCCGGTGGGATTGCCGGGCGAGTTCACCACGATCAGGCGCGTTCGATCCGTGATCCGGGACAGGATCGCCTCGGCCTCGGGCGCGTGTCCCAACGTTTCGGACAAGGGATAGGGCACGGCTGTCGCGCCGGAATAAGCGATGGCAGAGCCGTAGATGGGAAAGCCGGGATCGGGGTAGAGAATCTCCGCCCCCGGCTCGCCGAACATCAGCATGGCGAAGAACATCGTGGGCTTGCCGCCCGGCACCGCGACGACGTGGCCCGGATCGACCTCGGCCCCGTGGCGGCGGGCAAGGTCCGCGGCCACGGCTTCGCGCAGCGCCGGAATGCCGTTCGCCGGTGTGTAGCCGTGATGGCCATCCCTCAGCGCCGCAATTCCGGCCTCGACGATATGGGGCGGTGTCGGAAAATCCGGCTGGCCGATACCGAGATTGACGATGTCGTGTCCCTCGGCGGCGAGCGCGTTGGCCCGCGCGAGCACTGTAAAGGCGGATTCCGTGCCCAGCCGCGAGAGCGAGGCGGCAAACCTGAGTTGAGACATTCCCGCATCCTCCCGATTGCGAAGATAATGGCTATCGCCGGGCGCAGGCGGGGGCAAGGGCGCGGTGTTCGGGAGGTTCAAACCGCAGGAGAGGCTACCGTCCGTTGCCTGAAAGCGACATATAATGTCGCATCCGGGCGATTCATCCCTTTACCGTCGTGTCGTGACAGATAGCTTAAGCTGCATCGCGTGTGGTGCCGAAGGTGCCCACGCCACCAAAAATGACAAAGCACAGATAGGGAAGATCATGAAGACACTCGCTTACAGCGCGGCAGCCATAGCGCTTTTCGCCGCCGCACCTGCATTGGCGCAGGAAGATTGCGGCGAAGTCTCCATCACGGAGATGAATTGGGCATCGGCCTCGATCGTGACCAATGTCGCGAATTTCATCCTGACGCAGGGCTATGGATGCGACGTCAGCGTGGTGCCGTCCGACACCGTGCCCGCAATCACCTCGCTCGTGGAGAACGGCGAGCCCGACATCGTGACCGAGCTCTGGACCAATTCCACCGGTGACGCCTATGCCCGCCTCGTCGAAGAGGGCCGCGTACAGGAAATCGGCACGATTCTCGATCCCGGCGGCATCGAAGGCTGGTGGGTGCCTGCCTATCTCGTCGAAGAGCATCCCGAACTCGCCGACGTCGAAGGCGTGCTTGCCAATCCCGACCTTGTCGGCGGGCGCTTCCACAACTGCCCCGAAGGCTGGGGCTGCCGGATCTCGAACGACAACCTGACCGAAGCCTTCGGCGTCGCGGAAGCGGGCATCGAGATCTTCAACCACGGCTCGGGCGAGACGCTCGCAACCTCGCTGGCCTCCGCCTACGAGGCCGAAGAGCCCTGGTTCGGCTATTACTGGTCCCCGACCGCGCTTCTGGGCTCCTACGACATGGTCAGCGTCGATATGGGCCCCTACAACGAAGAGGAATTCCGCAAGGCGACCCAGCCCGATTCCGAGAATGTGGGACGGTCCTCCTTCCCCGCATCGCCTGTGAAAACAGCCGTGATCGCGGACTTTGCAGAGGCACATCCTGCAATCGCTGATTTCCTGTCGAAGATGACCTACCCAACCTCGACCATGAGCGAGATCGTCGCCTGGATGGATGAAAACTCCGCCTCCGCCGAGGAGGGCGCGGTCTATTTCCTGACGAATTACCAGGACGTCTGGGGCGCCTGGCTCGACGAAGGGGCGACACAGCGCCTTCAATCCGTCCTGAACCAGCAGGGCTGAATTCAAGAGCGGCCTCTCGGGGCCGCTCTTCGCTTTTTGGCCGACCGCATGGCCGGTTCCCAAGCACAGGGAGAAACATCATGAAACTTCAACTGACCGCTGGCGCCGTCACCGCGCTTCTCGCAGCACCTGCCTTCGCGCAAGAGAGCTGCGGCGATGTCTCGATCACCGAAATGAACTGGGCCTCGGCCTCCGTCGTGACCAATGTCGCGAACTTCATCCTGACCCAGGGCTACGGATGCACTGTCAGCGTCGTGCCGTCGGACACCGTGCCCGCGATCACCTCGCTCGTGGAGAACGGCGAGCCCGACATCGTGACCGAGCTTTGGACCAACTCGACGGGCGAAGCCTATACGCGCCTTGTTGAGGAAGGCCGCGTGCAGGAACTGGGAGACATCCTCGATCCCGGCGGCATCGAAGGCTGGTGGGTGCCCTCCTACCTGGTCGAGGAGCATCCCGAGCTGGCCACGATCGAAGGCGTGCTGGAGAACCCCGAGCTTGTTGGCGGGCGTTTCCACAACTGCCCCGAAGGCTGGGGGTGCCGGATCACCAACGACAACCTTCTTCCCGCCTTCGGCGTCGAGGAAGCCGGTTTCGAGATCTTCAACCACGGCTCCGGCGAGACGCTCGCAACGTCGATGGCCTCCGCCTTCGAGGCAGAAGAGCCCTGGTTTGGCTATTACTGGGCCCCGACCTCACTTCTGGGCTCTTACGACATGGTCAGCGTCGACATGGGCGAGTTCAACGCCGAAGAGCATGCCAAGGCCACGCAGCAGGACGCCGAGGATGTGGGACGCACGTCATACCCCGCGGCGCCGGTGAAAACCGCCGTCGTGTCAGACTTCGCCGAGAACAATCCCGAAGTGACCGACTTTCTGTCGAACATGACCTTCCCGACCGCCACCATGAGCGAGATCGTTGCCTGGATGGACGAGAACTCGGCCTCGGCAGAGGAGGGCGCGGTATTCTTCCTCACCAATTACCAGGATGTCTGGACGGACTGGCTGAACGACAGCGCGACCGAGAACCTGCAATCGGTTCTGGCCCGCCAGTAAGGCCGTCAGGGGCGATCCTAAATGGATCGCCCTGCCTTCGCTTCGCAGGTTCGAGGCCGCCCCGGCACCCCGCGGGAAGCTAGGACTCGCAATCATGGCCCGACCGTGTCTATAATTGACTGGTCAATCAAAAGCCCCGCTCAAGAGGGTGCATGATCCACAACCGTTAACAGGGATAAATCCGAATGAACCGCACCATCGCCTTGGCGGCCTCTGCCGCCGCAACGCTTTTCGCAGCCCCCGCCCTCGCGCAGGAGGAATGCGGCGAGATTTCCATCACCGAAATGAACTGGGCGTCGGCCTCGGTCGTCACGCAAGTCGCGAACTTCATCTTGACGCAAGGCTATGGCTGCGACGTGTCGGTCATCCCCTCCTCGACCAACCCGGCGCTGACCTCCGTCGCCGAGACCGGCGAGCCTGATGTTCTGACCGAGCTCTGGACCAATTCCGCACCCGCCTATGCGCGGCTCCGCGACGAAGGCAAGCTCGTAAAGCTCGCGGACGTCCTCTCCGATGGCGGTGTCGAGGGCTGGTGGGTTCCGAACTACCTCGTGGAAGAGAACCCCGAACTCGCCACGATCGAGGGCGTGCTGGCGAACCCGGAGCTTCTGGGCGGACGTCTGCACCAGTGCCCTGATGGCTGGGCCTGCAAATCCGTCAATGCGAGCCTCGCCGAGGCGGCGGGCCTTGAGGAGGCCGGTTTCGAGATCTTCGTGCATGGCTCGGGCGAGACGCTCGCGACGTCCATCGCCTCGGCTTATGAGAGCCAAGACCCCTGGCTCGGCTATTACTGGTCGCCGACCTCGGTACTGGGCCAGTATCCGATGACGATGATCGACATGGGCGGCACCGATATGGAGGCGCATGAGTGCAACGCGCAGGAAGATTGCGCCGACCCGCAGCTGTCGAACTATCCCTCCTCCGAGGTGCTGACCGCCGTCACCGCCGATTTCGTGGAGCGCGAGCCGGCCGCCTCCGAGTTCCTGTCCAAGATGAGCTTCACCAACGCGCAGATGAACGAGGTTCTGGCCTGGATGGAAGAGAACGCGGCCTCCTCCGAGGAAGGCGCGGTCTACTTCCTGACGAGCTTCCAGGACAACTGGACCGGCTGGCTGAGCGACGGCGCACGCGAGAACCTGCAATCGGTCCTCGCCTCGCAATGAGGCAAAGCGGCGGGCGTGTCTCAGGGCGCGCCTGCCCCGCCCCGTGCCGGAGCCTTGCAATGCGTCCGGCGATCGGGGTCAAATGAAAGGAAGTGGCGGGCCGCGACGTTGCGCCTGCCGATCTTGCGATCACGCGATGGGTCCGGTCACAAGGACCCGGCAAAGAAAAGACAGGGGAAAGGATCGCCATGGCGACCTATGATTGGATATTCGACGGTCTCGGACTTCGGGGCTGGTGTGACGGGGACGGCTCCGGGAGCGGAGCCCCGATGTCGATGTCGGACCTGATGAACCAGGCTTCGGGAGAGCAGCCGGACGTCTCGGTCTGGGAGACGCCCTTTCCCTCGATGGACGCGCTGAACGATGCCTGCGATGCCTTTCCGCAATCGCGCGAGGTGACCAAGGGGCTCGAGCGGGGCTTTCTCGACGTCAAGGACGCGCTCTCGACGGTGCTCGACCCGATCACCCAGCCCCTGAGCTGGGCGCTCGAATACGCGCTCTGGGCGTTCCAGGGTGTGCCGTGGTGGATCATGATCCCGCTCCTGGCGCTTCTCATCAAGGTCGTCAGCCGCTCCTGGGGCCTCGCGGCCTTCGTCGCGGGCTCCTTCGCGGCGCTCGCCTTCATCGATTATTACGATTACACGATGCAGACGCTGGCGGTGATCTTCGTCTGCGCGCTGATCTGCGTCGCCCTCGGCGTGCCCATCGGCATCGCCATGTCGCGATCCGACAAGCTCCAGCAAGCGATGATCCCGGTCTTGGACATGCTGCAGACGCTGCCGCCCTTCGTGTATCTGATCCCGCTGATCTTCCTCTTCTCGGTGACCGAACCCAAGCTCTACGGCATCGCGATCATTCTCTATGCCATCGTGCCGGTGATCCGCCTGACCAATCTCGGCATCCGGCTCGTAGACAAGGAGGTGATCGAGGCCGCGGACGCCTTCGGCATGACCAAGCGTCAGAAACTCTACGGCGTGCAGATCCCGCTCGCGCTGCCGAACATCATGGCCGGCGTGAACCAGACCATCATGATGAGCCTCGCGATGGTGGTGATCGCCTCGCTCGTCTCGGCCCCGGGCCTCGGCGTTCTTGTCCTCCGCGGCATCCGCAATCTCGAGCTTGGCGTCGGGCTGATCTCGGGTCTCGGCATCGTGCTGCTCGCGGTCATCCTCGACCGCTCCACCAAGGCGGCGCTGGCGCGCGTCAACGCCGCGCAGAAGCATTAAGGAGGGCGCGACATGGCCGATCCAAAGATTTCCATCCGCAATCTCTACAAGATCTTCGGCAGCGACTCGCAGATGGCGCTGAAGCACGCGAAGGAAGGCATGCACAAGACCGAGCTGTTGGAGCAGCACCGGCATGTCCTCGGTCTGCGCGACATCAACGTCGATATGCAGGCGGGCGAGATCACCGTCATCATGGGCCTTTCGGGCTCGGGCAAGTCGACGCTGATCCGGCATCTCAACCGGCTGATCGACCCCACGGACGGCGAGGTCTGGGTCGAGGATTCGAACATCATGACCTATTCGGATGCGCGGCTGCGCGAGATGCGGCGCAAGAAGATGTCGATGGTGTTCCAGAAGTTCGCCCTCCTGCCCCACCGCACGGTGCTCGAGAACGCGGCAACCCCGATGATTGTCGACGGGGCCAAGCGCGCCGACTGGGAAAAGGAGGCGACCCGCTGGCTCGACCGCGTCGGGCTCGAGGGACAGGGGCCGCAATATCCCCACCAGCTGTCGGGCGGTATGCAGCAGCGGGTGGGCATCGCCCGGGCGCTGACCTCTAATTCGGACATCATGCTGATGGACGAAGCCTTCTCGGCGCTCGATCCGCTCATCCGCACCGACATGCAGGATCTCTTGATCGAGCTGCAGCGCGAGTTGCAGAAGACCGTGGTCTTCATCACCCACGATCTCGACGAGGCGCTGAAGCTCGCCGATCACTTGGTGATCCTCAAGGATGGCGAGGTCGTCCAACAGGGCGAGCCGCAGCATATCCTGATGAACCCGAACGATCCCTACATCGTGGACTTCATCTCCGACATCAACCGCGCCCGCGTTCTGCGCGCCCGGACGGTGATGAAGAAAACCTCGGAGAACCCGGGCGACACCTCCGGCGAAGTGGACGGCAACGACACGCTTGAAAGCGTCATCGCCAAATCGCGCGGCAATGCGGACCTGTCCTACCGCGTCATGCAGGACGGCAAGCAGACCGGCATTTTGACCATGCGCGACGTCGTCACCGCCCTCGTGCCGACCGAGGCGGCCGAGGACGGCATGCGGAAAGCGTCGTAACTCCCTACCCGCGCGCTGGCTCCGGCTCAGGCGCGCGGGAAGTAATCGTGCCGGATCATGTAGTCGAACATCTGCATCATGGAGAGCCCGAGCGGGCGGTATTCGAGCCCGAGCTTCTCGCGGCTCTTGGAATTGTCCGCACGGAACGGCACGTCGACATTGCGCTTGACGTAGCCGCGTTCGAGCCCCGCCTTGGGCGCGATCAGCCAGACGAGCCATTTCGGCGCGGCGCGCGTCGGTATCGGGTAACTCTCGCCGTAGCTCGGCACCAGTTCCTGCGACACCGAGAAGAGATCGGTGTCGTGCCCGCTCGTGATGTGACGCCCCTGAGCGTCCGGCAGGAAGCCGGCGGCGATATGCGCCTCGGCCACGTCGCGCACATCGACGACACCGATGCCGAGACGCGGCGCGCCTTGCTTGAATTCGCCGTTCCCGATCCGCGCGACGATGGAGAAGCTCTCGGAACTCGGCTTGCCGCCGATCGCGGGACCGACCACGAGGCTCGGATTGATCGTCACGAGCCGCCACTGGCCCTGATTGTTGGCGATGCGCCATGCCTCGCGCTCCGCGACGGTCTTGGAGTAATTGTAGGGCTGGTAGTCGAGCGAGGCAGTCTCGTTCCAGACATCCTCGGTCAGCCGGCCGCCCGGCGCATCCTGGCATTCGGTGTTGTCGCTGTAGATCGCGGCACAGGAGGATGTGACGACGACCCGACGCACGGTTTCGGTCTTGCTGGCCTCGCTGAGAACGTTGCGCGTGCCGTTCAGCGCCGGGTCGACCAGATCCTTCTGCGGATCGTCGTAGTCCGAGGTGAAGGGCGAGGCGGTGTGAAAGACGACGCCGCATCCTGCCATCGCCTCGGCATAAGAGCCCTCTTCCAGAAGATCGGCCTCGAAATAGCGGATCGTGCCCGGCGCGTCCTCAGCGATTGCGTCGAGATGGCGGGTCTTGTCGGGGTTCCTGGCGTTGCGGATCGGGGCATGCACGGTCGCGCCCGCATCGAGAAGGCGCTTCACGATCCAGCCTGCCACATAGCCGGTCGCGCCGGTCACGAGAATGGGGGTATCGGTGTCGATCTCGGGTCTCGGCATGGCGTATCCTATGAAAATCGTTTGTCTTTGATGCGGGAAAAGCGCGCAAACCGGCCGCCCGGTTCCCCGTCTGAACGCGCACCTTGCCGTGACCTTGCGTTCCGCGCGCGCGAAGGTGAGCGCGCCGTCATGGCGTTTATGGGACGGGATGTTATCCTTCCGCCAAGTGATGAGGAGAGGTGCATCGCATGAAACTCACCGTGAACGGCACGTCGCACGAGGTGGATGTCGAGGAAGACATGCCGCTTCTCTGGGTTCTGCGGGACGAGCTCGGCTACAAGGGCGTCAAATACGGCTGCGGCATTGCGCAATGCGGCGCCTGCACGGTGCATCTCGATGGTGTCGCGACGCGGTCCTGCCAGATCCCGGCGGGCTCGGCGGAGGGCGCGGAGGTTCTGACCATCGAAGGGCTCGGCCAGCCGGATGCCCTTCACGCGCTTCAGGCCGCCTGGATCGAGCACCAGGTCGCGCAATGCGGCTACTGCCAGTCGGGCCAGATCATGCAGGCCGCCGATCTTCTCTCGCAGGTGGCGGATCCGACGGATCAGGACATCGACGACGCGATGGGCGGCAATCTCTGTCGCTGCGGCACCTATCCACGCATCCGCGCCGCCATTCGCAGCGCCGCGCAGGCGATGAAGGAGGTCTGAGATGAGCCGTATCGGAACCATCGCCCGCCGCACCTTCCTCGTGGGCAGCGTTGCCGTCGTCGGCGGGGCGGCCTTCGGCGTCTATGCCGCGCGAAAGCCCCACCCCAACCCGCTACAGACCGGCGAGGGCGAAGCCGCGATTACGCCGTATGTTCGGATCGATGGCGACGGGGTCACGCTCATCACGCCGCGCGCCGATAGCGGTCAGGGGGTCTACCACGTGCAGGCCGCGCTCATCGCCGAAGAGCTCGACGTCGATCTGGACGCGATCGCCATCGATCCCGGCCCGCCCGCGCCCGCCTATTGGAACACCGCGCTTGGCGCGGAGGCCGCCGAATTCATGGTGCCCGCGCAAGGGGCGATGCACAACGCGACCGAAGGGGTCGTGACCGCCGCGATGAAGCTGATGGGGATGCAGATCACCGGCGGCTCGACCTCGGTGCCGGACGGGTTCGACAAGCTGCGCGCCGCAGGCGCCTCCGCCCGGGAGACGCTGAAATCGGCAGCCGCCGCGCGGTCGGGCGTGGATGTGACGCTGCTCGAGACCGAAAGCGGACACGTGATCCTGCCCGATGGCAGCCGCATCGCCTACAAGGATCTCGCGCCCGAGCTGGCCGAGACCCCGGTCGTGCAGGACGTGCCGCTGCGTGCACCGGAGGATTGGCGCTATATCGGCAAGCCCATGCAGCGGCTCGATATCGTCGCGAAATCGACCGGTACGCAGACTTACGGGATCGATGTCGAGGTCGAGGGCATGGTCCACGCGACGGTGCTTCTCAATCCCGCCCAAGGCGGCGATCTGGGGGACTGGGACGCGGCCGAGGCGCTGACCATGCGCGGCGTCACCGACATCGTGCCGATCACCGGCGGGCTCGGCATCGTGGCGGACAACACCTGGCGCGCTTTCAAGGCGGCGCGGGCGATTTCCGCCGAATGGGGCGCACCAGACTTTCCGGCGGAGCAAGAGGGCCACTGGGCCGCGCTCGAGGCTGCCTTCACCGAAGAGGCCCGCGACAGCCGCAAGCGCGATGATGGCGATGTCGAGGCCGCGCTGGCCGAAGGCGAGGTCATCGAAGCCGAATACCGCGCGCCTTACCTCGCGCATGCGCCGCTTGAGCCGCTCTCGGCCATCGTGCGCGTGAACGCCGACAGCGCCGAGGTCTGGACCGGCACGCAGATCCCCCGCTTCCTGCAGAACAACGTGGCGCGGATCGCCGGTATCGACGCGGAGAACGTGATCGTCCACGCGCAGATGATGGGGGGCTCCTTCGGCCACCGGCTCGAAGACGAGGTGGTGAAGCACGCGGCCGAGATCGCGGTGCAGATGCCCGGCGTGCCGGTCAAGCTTACCTATTCGCGCGAGGAGGACATGATCCACGACTATCCCCGCGCCATCGCGATGGGCCGGATGCGCGGGCGCGTGTCGGAGGGCCGCGTCGAGGCGCTGGACCTGTCGATCGCGCAGCCTTCGGTGATGTCCTCGCAGATGGGACGACAGGGGCTCTCGGCACCGGGGCCGGACAGCCAGATCGTTGCGGGCGCGTTCGAGCAGCCCTTCGCCCTGCCCCATCAGCGCGTGACGGGTTACCGGGCGACGGGCCTTGCGCCGGTGTCCTCCTGGCGGTCGGTCGGCGCGTCGTCGAACGGGTTCTTCTACAATTGCGCGCTCGACGAGCTCATCCATGCTGCCGCGGCCGATCCCCTGGAGGAGCGGCTGCGGCTCGTTTCGGATCCGCTGGCGCGCGCGGCGCTCGAGGCCGTGGGCGAGATGTCGGGCTGGTCGGGGCCGACGCCCGAGGCGGGGCTCGGCCGCGGCATCGCACTCACCCGGTCCTTCGGCGTGCATTGCGCGCAGGTGGTCGAGGTCCGGGATACCGAAGCGGGGCTCCGTATTGCACGGGTGTGGGTGGCCGCGGAAGTCGGCCGCATCGTCGATCCGGTGAACTTCGAGAATCTCGTCCAGGGCGGCGTGATCTGGGGCCTCGGGCACGCGATGAACTCCGAGATCACCTATTCGGGCGGCGTCGCGCAGCCCGACAATTTCCACGACCATGCGGGGATGCGGATCTGGCAGGCCCCCGAGATCGAGGTTCGGGGGCTCGAGAACGGCGATGCGGTCCGGGGCATCGGCGAGCCGCCGGTGCCGCCGGCCGCCCCGGCGCTTGCCGGCGCGATCTTCGCCGCGACCGGCACGCGCCTCCGGGAGATGCCGTTCAACAGATCCGTGACATTCGCCTGACGGGGAACGCCGGGGGCGCTGCCCCCGGACCCCCGGAGTATTTTCGGCCAGATCATGGGCAAGGCGCGCATCGCTCCAGCCCATTGCACCCCGGCGCGTCATGCGGTTGTCTTGTGCCAACAGGCACATCGGCAGACACGGGAGGCGCCGCATGACCCATATTCTCGCCATCGACCAGGGCACGACCTCGAGCCGGGCGATCCTGTTCGACGAGACGCTTAAGATCACGGCCATCGCGCAGGAGGAGTTCGACCAGCATTACCCCGCGAGCGGCTGGGTCGAGCACGAGGCCTCCGACCTTTGGACGACGACCGCCGCAACGTGCCGGGGCGTGATCGAGAAAGCGGAGATCGGCGCGGGCGATATTGCCGCGATCGGGATCACCAACCAGCGCGAGACGACCGTGGTCTGGGACGCCGAGACAGGCCACGCGGTCCACCGCGCCATCGTCTGGCAGGACCGCCGCACCTCCGCGCTCTGCCAGGAATTGAAGGCCGCGGGCCACGAGGAGATGGTCACGGACCGCACGGGACTGCTGCTCGATCCCTATTTCTCGTCGACCAAGCTGAAGGTGATCCTGGATGAGGTCGATCCGGACCGCTCGAAGGCGCGGGCGGGCAAACTCCTGTTCGGAACAGTCGACACGTTCCTCATCTGGAAGCTCACGGGCGGCAAGGTCCACGCGACGGATGCGACCAATGCCTGCCGGACGATGCTGTATGATACGTTCAAGGGCCGCTGGTCCTCCTCGATCTGCGAGCTTCTCGATATCCCGATGGAGATGCTACCCGAGGTCCGAGACAGCGCCGGCGATTTCGGCGTGACACGGTCGGATCTCTTCGGGCGCGAGATCCCGATCCTCGGCGTGGCGGGGGATCAGCAGGCAGCGACGATCGGTCAGGCCTGTTTCAAGCCCGGCATGCTGAAATCGACCTATGGGACGGGGTGTTTCGCACTGTTGAACACGGGCGATACGCCGGTCCGGTCGGAAAACCGGCTTCTGACGACAGTGGCCTACCAGCTGAACGGCAAGCCGACCTACGCGCTCGAAGGATCGATCTTCATCGCGGGCGCCGTGGTTCAATGGCTGCGTGACGGGCTCAAGATCATCCGCGAGGCAAAAGAGACCCAGCCTTTGGCCGAACGCGCGGACGACGCGCAGAACGTCGTGCTCGTCCCCGCTTTCACGGGCCTCGGCGCACCCTACTGGAACGCCGAATGCCGTGGCGCGATCTTCGGCCTGACGCGAAATTCGGGCCCCGAGGAATTCGCGCGTGCCGCGCTCGAGAGCGTTGGCTACCAGACCCGCGATCTTCTCGATGCGATGCGCGCGGACTGGCAGGGGGAGAACGCCGCCGACACCCTGCGCGTCGATGGCGGAATGAGCGCGTCCGACTGGGCGATGCAGTTCCTCGCCGACATCATCGGCGCGAATGTGGACCGCCCGGATGTGCTCGAGACGACGGCGATGGGCGCTGCGTGGCTTGCAGGAATGCAGGCCGGGATCTACCCGGACCAGCAAGGCTTTGCGGATATGTGGCAGCTCGACCGGAAATTCGAACCAGCGATGGACAAGACGCGGCGGGAAGAGAAATACGCCGCCTGGCAACGCGCAGTGGCGGCGGCTCAGGGGTTTTGATCGGGCGCGCAGAATAGCTCGGCGCCTCTCCGCCTCCGGCTCAGCGCGCTCTTGCCGATATGAGGCCGCGCGGTCATGCTTCGGCAAAAGCTTCGAAGCAGGAGGCAGAGCAGAATGACACGACTGACACGACGCGGTTTCACATCCCTCGCCGCGATGGCGGCCCTATCGGCATGCGGCGGCGTGCCTGCCGGCGGCGGATCGGGGCCAGCCCCCGCCCCGGATCCGAGCCTCCGTCCGGTTCCGAATGCGGGCTACGATCAGTGGGTCGCGGCGTTCCGGAGCCGCGCGGCGTCGCGCGGGATTTCGAACACCACGCTCGACACTGCCTTCCGCAGCGCGGGCTTCCTGCCCGGCGTGGTGGAGCGCGATCGCAACCAGACCGAGTTCAAACGAAGCTTCGAGGATTACCTCAACATCGTCGCGGGCGAAGCACGCGTCACCACGGGCCGGGAGAAGTTTCGCCAGTTCGGCGGCATCTTGTCCGAGATCGCGAACCGCTACGGCGTGCCGCCCGAGATCACCTGCGCCATCTGGGGCGTCGAGAGCCGCTTCGGCGCGCGGCGCGGCGATATCTCGGTCATCTCGGCCACCTCCACCCTCGCCTATGATGGCCGGCGGGGCGATTTCTTCGAAGCGCAGCTTCTGGCGGCCCTGCGGATTCTCGAGCGCGGCGATACGAGCGCGAGCCAGCTACAGGGGTCCTGGGCAGGCGCGATGGGGCATACGCAGTTCATTCCCACGACTTACCAAGCCCATGCGGTCGATTTCCGTGGCGACGGGCGGCGCGACATCTGGTCGGAAGATCCGACCGACGCGCTGGCCTCGGCGGCGGCCTACCTGTCGGACAGCGGCTGGCGGCGCGGCGTGCCCTGGGGTCTTGAGGTCAACGCACCAAGCGGTCTGCCAGTCGGGCGCGGCACGCGCCGGTCGGTCTCGAGCTGGGCCTCCTCGGGGGTCACGCCTGCGCGCGGGGGCAGCCTGCCCGCGCTCGGCGACGCAGCGCTTCTGCGGCCCGATGGCAGCACAGGCCCGGCCTTCCTCGTATCGCGGAATTTCGAGGTGATCCTGCGCTACAACAACTCGGAGAATTACGCGCTCGGCGTGGGATACCTCGCCTCGCGGATCGCGGGCGGACCGCCGCTCTCGGCGTCGTTTGGTCCCGACAGGTACGGTCTGACGGTCGAGGACCGCCGACTGCTGCAAGAGCGTTTGACGGCGCGCGGATTCGATACAGGCGGAACCGATGGCGTGATCGGTCCCAATACGATCGAGGCGATCGAGGCTTACCAGGCGAGCGCCGGCCTTGCCGTGACAGGAGAGCCGTCGCAGGCCCTGCTCAACACGCTCCGCTAAGCGTCGAGTGGCACCACGCGAAAGCCATCCGCCGTTTCCCTGAGGCGGATGGCGCGACACGGCGTCCTGGCCTTCAGACAGCCGATATGCGGCGCGAGCCCGGCTGCCTCGGCGGGAAGTCGTGTCGCCATGGCAAGCGCGCGGGACAGCGGCACATCGCACTGCCGCACAAGCACGGTGACAGCCCGCGCCATATCGAGGTCGGCACCCGCGAGCGTGCCATCCTCAAGACGCAGTTCTCCGTCCCGGCGCAGAATTTTCCGGCCATTGAGCGTGAAGTGGTCCAGTGTGGTGCCGGCCACCGCCATCGCATCCGTTACGAGAAAGATCTTTGGGGACGCAGCCAGCGCAACGCGCATCACATCGGGCGCGACGTGAACGCTATCCGCGATCAGCCCCGCCCATGCTTGGGACGCGAGCGCTGCGCCGACAAGACCCGGTGCGCGCGACTGCATCTGGCTCATGGCGTTGAACAAATGCGTGACGCCACGCGCACCGGCAGCAAATGCATGCTCACCGGTCCCGGCATCGCACGCGCTGTGGCCGAGCGAGACATAGATCCCGGCCTCGGCGAGCCGCGCGATCTGATCGGGCGTCACGGTCTCGGGCGCGACAGTGACCTTGAGGCAGCCGACCCGCGCTTTCGCCTCGATGAGAGCAGCGAGATCCGCAGTCTCCATCGGCCGGATCAGCTCGGGCGCATGCGCGCCGTGCTTCGCGGCGGAAAGGTGGGGGCCTTCGAGATGAAGACCCTCGATGCCGGTCATAGCGCGGGTTCGGGCCTCGGCGACAGCGTCGATGGCGGCTGCGGTAATCTCAGGCCTGTCGGTGATGAGCGTGGGCAGCAGCGACCCTGTGCCGAGCGCGATATGGGCCTCTGCGATGCGCTGAAGGGTCTCCACGCTCGGATCATCGTTGAAGAGCACACCGCCGCCGCCATTGACCTGCAGATCGACGAATGCCGGGGCGAGGATATCGCCGGCGAGATCTATCGGATGCCCCTCAGCGCCTTCGATTATAAAATAATCTTCGATAGTTATCGGCCAATTCTCATGCAGGACATGACCATCGAAGACCCGGCCGCCATGATAGGTTACGCGTTCCATGTCACCCCCGAGATCCAACGCTGTGCGAGAGAGAGCGCTCCGTCGAGGGGCGTGCCCACAGGCTCGATGACGCGGTGGCGCGCACGCTCCGGTAGCCGCGATGCGAGATACGGGCCGAGCCCGCCCGTCAGGCATATCGGGGCGTCTTGAGACAAGCCAATTTCCTTTGCCACATCATATAGTTGCTCTGCGGAATTGATGAGAATTCCGTCAGCAGCAGGATCATTGGCCGCAGCTTCCGTCACGAGCCGCGCCAGAGCGGCGACCTCTTCGGTCGACGCACCGGCTGCAAAGTGAATAACCGCCGCGCGATCACCGATCCGCTCTCGGATCGCGCGACTCAACCACCCCTCGGCTGCACGGCACTCGAAGACCGCCATCGTGTGCCGGAGCGCCGCGCGTCCGACCTCGAAGGCGGACCCGTCATCGCCAAGGCGCGCGCCCCATCCGCCGGCGAAGCGAAGAGTGCCGTTATCGCGTACGGCGACGAAAGAGCCCGTGCCGGAATGAAGGACGCAGCCATTCCCCGGACCGAGCGCACCTTCAACCGCGCAAAACCGGTCTTCTGCGACCTTCACATGCGTCAGCGGCAGCGCGGCTTCAGCCTCACGTGCGAGCGCATCCGAGACGACGCCGGCGAGTCCGCAATAGGTCGGAACGTCTGTCAGCGCGCGTCCGGCCTTGCCTGACAGAAGGTCAAGACCACCCCACAATACATTGATACCGCGTCTAAAATCGCTCGAAAGATTGCATGGTCCGACCTCAAGCTCGATACGCTCACCAGCCTCGAGCAGCGCGAGCCGGCATCTTGTGCCGCCGCCGTCTATACCGATGACCGGCGCATGTTCTGACCACATCGAAAGCCTCGTGGATCGGATCGCTGATTCGCTTGGGCGTTGACACAAAACGCGAACGCACGTAGAACAAAGCGGAACGGGTGAAGGAAATCATCTCATGTTGACCAAGAAACAACTCGATCTTCTCGACTTCATCAACCGCCGCGTGCAGCGCGATGGCGTACCCCCGAGTTTCGACGAAATGAAGGAGGCGCTCGACCTGCGGTCGAAGTCCGGCATTCACCGCCTGATCACGGCGCTGGAGGAGCGTGGCTTCATCCGGCGGCTGGCCCACCGGGCCCGCGCGATCGAGATCGTGAAGCTGCCCGAGAGCCTTGGCGGTCTCGCCAGCGGCTTCCAGCCAAAGGTGATCGATGGCGACCGCCCCGACAGCAAGCCGCTGGCCGCACAACCCATCGAAACGGCACACGCGACCGAGCTGCCGCTCATGGGCCGGATCGCCGCAGGTCAGCCCATCGAGGCGATCAACGATGCGCCTCCGGGAATCGCGGTGCCGGGTCAGATGTTGTCTGGGTCGGGCAAGCATTACGCGCTCGAGGTCAAGGGCGACTCGATGATCGAGGCGGGGATCAACGATGGCGACGTCGTGGTGATCCGCGAGACGAGCGATGCACAGAACGGCGATATCGTGGTCGCTCAGGTCGAAGGCTACGAGGCGACGCTGAAGCGCTTCAAGCGCAAGGATGACATGATCATCCTCGAAGCCGCGAACCCCGCCTACGAGCCGCGCGTACTGCCGAAAGGATCGGTCAGCGTGCAAGGACGGCTGGTCGGGCTGATCCGCACCTATTGACGGGCAGCGTGACCGGACGGGCGATCCGGCCCGATCCGGTCCGCCCATATCCGGCGGCCGGTCTGGTCCGCGACGGTTCGGATCAGGAAGCCCTGCCCGCGGCGGGCCACCGCGACAGCACCGGTAGCGGCGAGTTCCTCCGGGCCGAAGGCCAGGCAAGGCAAGTCCGGAGGTAGCGTGTAGCGGCTGACGACGATCTCTTGGTCGCTGCACCCGCCGAACGCGGCCTCCCCTTTCTTGTCGGCGATGTGGATCACGGCGGTCTCTTGCGGCCAGCGCGTGGCGGCCTGCACCTGATCCGCCGGATCGCCATCGTTCTCGAGCCAGAGGCCTGCCGCGAAACCCGCCCCGCGCTCTCGCGACAGCGCCCGCCCCAGTACCGTCATCTCGCCGACAAGAGCGCCGTTTGCATCGATCAAGAGCCAAGGCCGCTCCGTCTGCCACCACAGGAGCCCCGCAAGGACGGCTGGTCCGAGCGCGACGAGGCGCCCGCGCCCCGCGACAAGGACCGCGATGAGACCGGCCAGAGCGACGAGGGGCAGAACCGCGCCCGACGGCGCGACGACCTTTCCCACCGCGCCCGGCAGCGCGGCCGCCCAGTCCGCGACCCCGAGGATCCAGTCGAGACCGAGGCGCATCACCCAGAGCGGCAAAGCCTCGAGGCCGAACGGCATGAGCGCTAGTGCGGTCAAGCCGGCGGGCATGACCAGCGCGCCCATGAGCGGCACGGCAAGAAGGTTGGCCAGCAATCCGTAGTGAGCAACCTGATTGAAATGCGCCATCGCGAAGGGAGCTGTGGCCGCTCCCGCGACAGCGGAGGAGATCACAACCGCCGCCGCGCCGCGCAGCAAAGGCGGCAAGCGCCGCTCCATCCCGGTATCGCGCCAGAGAGCGAACGCCGCGACCAGTGCCGTGGTGGCTGCGAAGGACATCTGGAAACCGGGCGATAGCAGCGCTTCGGGCCGCAGGAGGAGCACCACCAGCCCCGCAAGCGCGACCGAGCGCAGGGACAGCGCGCGCCGGTCCGCAAGAACGGCGAGCAGCATCACCGCGACCATGACGAACGCCCGCTCCGTCGCGACATTCCCGCCCGACAGCGCAAGATATCCCGCCCCCGCCAGAAGCGCGCCCCCGGCGGCGATCTTCTTCACGGGCCAGACCAGCCCCAAACCCGGCAAGAGAACGAGCGCAAGTCGCAGAGCGGCGAAGACGATGCCGGTCACCAGCCCCATATGTAGACCGGAGATCGCCAGGAGATGCGCGAGGTTGGACGCGCGCAGCGCCTCCGTGGTGCCTGCTTCGATCGCGCTTCGGTCGCCTGACAGGAGCGCCGCTGCCACCGCACCCGAGGTCTCGGGCATGGCGGCCCGAACGCGGTTGGAAATCGCGTGGCGCAGGCGAGCGATGCGGAAGCTGCCGGGCTCCGCCGGGGCGAGCGTGAGCGCCGGGCTACGGGTGTAGCCGACACCGCCAATTCCCAGAAACCAGGCGTGCCGACGGAAATCGAATCCACCCGGCTCGACGGGCCCGTTCGGTGCGGAGAGGTGCCCCGTGAGGATAACAAGACTACCGGGCTTTGGGTCGATCCAGCGTTGATCGCCGTGAAGAGAGATCCGCACACGTCGCGGCACGGCCTCTCGCGGCATCCAGGGCAAGGCCACGCGGTCGAGCGTAAGACGCATCTTGTCGGAGGCGGAGCGGTCGATCCCGACGACCCGGCCTTCCACCGGACCGTAATACCGCCCTTCGATCAGCGGCCCCGCGACGAGATGCGCGCGCGCACCGGCGACCGAGAGGCCGAAGAGCGGTAAGGACATCGCCAGCGCCAAGACGGCGAGGACCGGCGGGACACGTGAGGCGGTGACGAGGCCCAAGGCCCCGAGACAGGCCGCCGCGACCAGAACCGGGATCGGCGGTTCGACACGTAAGGCGAAGTAGAGCCCGATCCCTGAGGCGAAAGCCACCACAGCCCAAGGAAAAAGCGCGCCAGTCTGTCGCCCGAGCCAGGCCTCCAGCCGCGCCTCGATACGGGCCATGCTTGTCCTCTGATCGCTGCACCGTTAAGCCTCCGCTCAAGAATGCGCGCGGATCATTATCGAAGGGTTAATACACGCCGATGGCAGAGAAGATCGTCACCCGTTTCGCCCCGTCTCCCACGGGGTTTCTGCATATCGGGGGGGCACGCACGGCGCTCTTCAACTGGCTTTACGCGCGGGGCAGAGGTGGCCAATTCCTGCTGCGGATCGAGGACACCGACCGGGCCCGCTCCACCGAGGCGGCGACCGACGCGATCCTCAAGGGTCTTTCCTGGCTGGGGCTCGACCACGATGGCGACGTCGTCAGCCAGGCCGCCCGCGCGGATCGTCATGCCGAGGTGGCGCGCGATCTCTTGAGCAAGGGCGCGGCCTACAAGTGTTTTTCCTCGCAGGAGGAAATCGAGGCGTTCCGCGAGGCTGCCCGCGCCGAGGGCCGCTCGACGCTCTTCGTCTCACCCTGGCGCGATGCCGATCCGTCCACGCATCCCGAAGACGCGCCTTACGTGATCCGTCTCAAGACCTCGCTCGACGGTGAAACGGTGATCCGGGACGAGGTGCAGGGCGATGTCCGGATCGGAAACGATCAGCTCGACGACATGATCCTGCTGCGCTCGGACGGCTCGCCCGTCTACATGCTGGCCGTGGTCGTGGACGATCACGATATGGGCGTGACCCACGTGATCCGGGGCGACGATCATCTGAACAATGCCGCGCGGCAGATGGGGATCTACACCGCAATGGGCTGGGATGTGCCCGTCTACGCGCATATCCCGCTCATCCACGGGCCGGACGGCAAGAAATTGTCGAAACGGCACGGCGCGGTCGGGCTCGAGGAATACCAGGTGATGGGCTACCCCGCGCAGGGCATGCGGAATTACCTCGCCCGGCTCGGATGGAGCCACGGAGACGACGAGGTCTTCTCCGATGCCGAGGCGCTCGAATGGTTCGACATCACCGGAATCGGAAAATCGCCGGCGCGGCTCGATTTCAAGAAATTGGAAAGCATTTGCGGTCATCACATCGCCCGGATGGAGGATGCTGCACTGCTGCAAGAAATCGATGCTTTTCTGGATGCCGCCGGGCGCCCCGCCCTGACCGAAGGGCAGCGCGTGCTCTTGTCGGAGGGCATGTACTGCCTGAAAGATCGCGCCAAGACGCTCCCTGAACTCCTTGAAAAGGGGCGATTTATTTTCGCGGAACGCCCGATTGTCCCGGAGGAGAAAGCGGCGAAGGCACTGGACGATGTATCCCAAGGTATACTGTCAGAATTGACGCCGCAGCTGCGAAATGCTAATTGGTCGCGCGACAATCTGGAGGTTGTTCTCAACGCCTCGGCGGAAGCGCACGGAATTAAATTCGGCAAACTTGCGGGACCGCTCCGCGCCGCACTCGCAGGGCGCGCCGTCACGCCAAGTGTGTTCGACATGATGCTCGTTCTGGGACGCGATGAAACTATCGCGCGGCTGGACGACGCAGCAGGCCGAACGGACTGAGACACGGTCGCCAGACCGACCTCGTCCCGGCCAAACGACATTCGCGCGCCGCGCCCGCGGCGTGACAGGGATAGCTTGAAGGGACGACGCCATGGCTGAAAGCACGAAAAACGCAACGCTCTCCATCGACGGAAAATCGTGGGATCTGCCGATCTATTCGCCCACGGCCGGACCTGACGTGATCGACATCCGCAAGCTCTATTCGGATGCCGGTGTCTTCACATACGATCCGGGCTTCACTTCGACGGCGAGCTGCGACTCGACGATCACGTTCATCGACGGGGCCAAGGGCGAGCTGCTGCACCGCGGCTACCCGATCGATCAGCTCGCCGGCAAATCGCACTATCTTGAGGTTTGCTACCTGCTTCTCTACGGAGAGCTCCCCTCCGCAGAGCAACTCGAGATCTTCGAGAGCACGATCACCCGGCACACGATGCTGCACGAGCAGATGGTCAACTTCTTCCGTGGCTTCCGCCGGGACGCGCATCCGATGGCAGTCATGGTCGGTGTCGTCGGCGCGATGTCGGCCTTCTATCATGACAGCACCGACATCTCGGATCCCTACCAGCGCGAGGTCGCCTCGCACCGCCTGATCGCCAAGATGCCGACGATCGCGGCCTGGGCCTACAAGTATTCCGTGGGACAGCCCTTCGTCTATCCGCGCAACGATCTGTCCTACGCGGCGAACTTCCTGCACATGTGCTTTGCCGTGCCGGCAGAGGAATACGTGGTCGATCCGATTCTCGCCCGTGCGATGGACCGCATCTTCACGCTGCATGCGGATCACGAGCAGAACGCATCCACGTCGACGGTGCGGCTCGCCTCCTCCTCGGGCGCGAACCCCTTCGCCTGCGTCGCGGCGGGGATCGCCTGCCTGTGGGGTCCGGCGCATGGCGGCGCGAACCAGGCCTGCCTCGAGATGCTGAAAGAGATCGGCACCCCGGACCAGATCCCAGAATATATCGCGCGCGCGAAGGACAAGAACGATCCGTTCCGCCTCATGGGCTTCGGTCATCGCGTCTACAAGAACTTCGACCCCCGCGCGACGGTGATGAAACAATCGGCCGACGAGGTGCTCGATCTCCTTGGCGTCGAGAACAACCCGATCCTCGCCACCGCGAAAGAGCTCGAGAAGCAGGCGCTTGCCGATCCCTACTTCACCGAGAAGAAGCTCTTCCCGAACGTGGACTTCTATTCGGGCATCATTCTCGAGGCGATGGGCTTCCCCACCTCGATGTTCACGCCGATCTTCGCGCTCTCGCGCACGGTTGGCTGGGTCAGCCAGTGGAAAGAGATGCTGAACGATCCGCAGAACAAGATCGGCCGTCCGCGCCAGCTCTATCTCGGCAACACCCAGCGCGACTACGTGGACATCGAAAACCGCTGAACCGTGTCGCACACGACATCGCGCGGCCGTCCGGAAAACCGGGCGGCCGTTTCGATTCGCCCGTCCCGTGGACTTGGTGAGCCCGACTGCGACAATCCCGAGACTTCCTCAAACATTGTCACTAAGCCAAAGACAATGGAGCAGCCAAACCCCTGAAAAAAGGCGTTAATCTGGCGTTTCACCACCTTTTTCTTGCCACATATCGCAAGCTTGAGGCCATGTCTGGCGAGGCTTTCCTCAACCGCCGGAGTAACGAATATGGCAACTGGTGAAACTGTTATCGTGACGCTCGGATGCGATCCGACCATTGACCTCGAAGTGGTCGAGGACGGCAACAAGCTCGTCGTGCGTCTCATCAATCCGTCAGCCGATGTCGATATCGACGGGCTGTTCCTGAACCTTCAGAACGACGCGCTCGCGGATCAGATCGATATATGGCCGCGTGAAAACTCGGTACCGATCACCGGCTTCGACACTCAGGCCAACAGTGTCGACCATCTCGACAACGGCGCGACCGTCCAGGGCGACTACGATGTCGGCATCCAGTTCGGCAATGCGCCCGACAGCACCGCCGGCTACACCGAAGCGCCCGTGATGTTCACGATCGAGCCCAAGTTCGGCTCAGGCATCGACGCGATCACGCTCGCGGATCTCGACCTGACGAACGTCACCGTCGTCGTGAACAGCGATACGGGCAACGGCCAAGCGCTTGTCGGCAATCCCTCCGGCGATTTCGACGATGGCGCCACCACCACGGAAATCGTCGAGGAAGTGGCGGTCTCCGAGGACTTCAACCACATCCACCGCCCCGAAGACAGCGACGACATCGTGGGCAACGATGGCTGGTACATCTGGGACAACAAGGCGTGGACCGACGGCTGCCGGGACGGCAAGCTCGTTTTTGAGGAAGTCGCGGCGAATTCCGGCGTTACCATTTCCTTCGACGCCATGACCTGGAATGCGGCCTGCTTCGAGAATTCAGGCCATTCGAAGGACACGTTCGAGGTTCAGGTCAAGCTCGATGACGGCTCCTGGCAAACGCTCGATGTCTTCACCGTGAACGACAAGGGCACGGCGATGGTCGGCTCCGAGACGGGTCAGACCTTCGGCAACCATGGCAACACCCTGACCTACGAGGTCGACGGCGTCAGCGAAAGCGCACAGCTTCGTCTCGTCTCCGACTTCACGGCGAGCAACGAATATGTCGGGATCGACAATGTCGAGATCGTCGCGAAGAACGAGGTTATCATCGACGGTGACGGCGATGATTGCGACGACGAAGACGTCGTGATCGCGGAAGACGATTTCGACGGCATCCGTTACGTCAGCCACGCCGAAAGCGTACAACATGCCGGTAAATGGTATGCCGAAGACGGCAAGCTCGTCGCCGATGGCTGCAAGGACGGCAATCTCTGGTTCGATACGGTCGAGACGCCGAACGACACCACGATCTCCTTCGACGCCTCTACGCCGAACGCGCATTACTTCGAGAATAACGGCTGGATGGAAGACAGCCTCGAGGTCTGGGTTCTCAAGGACGGCCACGAATGGGTTCTGCTCGACACGTTCCAGGTGAACGATGAGGGCACGGCCCTGGTCGGCGACAAGACCGGACAGACGATCACCTCCGACAGCCAGACGATCAGTTATTCGGGCGGTGAGCTCGAAGGCGCGAAGACCATGCAGCTCGTGCTTGATGCGGATTTCTCGGCATCCAACGAGCAAGTCCACATCGACAACCTCGCCTTCACCGAGGAAGCGGAGTGCGACGACGACGAAGGCAAGGACGGCGAGGAAATCTGCGAGGATTTCAGCGGTCTGCAGGCCGGCGACGATCCCTTCGATGCGTTCGAGAACCTCAAGATCACCGCGACCAAGGCTGGCGCGACGCAGGCCGACGATGCGATGATCTTCGACACCGAGAACCCGACCGGTTGGGACTACGACCTTGGCTTTGCCGATCAGGGCAATGCGATCATCATCTCCGAAGATGGCGACGCGCATGATCCGGACGACAACGCCCACGGCGGCACGATCTCGTTCGAGTTCACCACACCGTCCGAGGTCAAGAGCCTCAGCATCCTCGATGTCGAGGAGCATGGCGGCACGATCGATCTCTTCGACGCGGACGGTAACGTTCTGAACTCGCTCGAAATCCCCGCGGGCCGCGACAACTCGCAGCAAACGCTCGAGATCAACACCCAAGGCGTGAGCTACATGGACGTGAACCTCGTCGGCTCCGGTGCGGTGGATGATCTCTGCTACATTCCGGAGGATGATTGCGAAGGCGACCAATACGACATTCTCTTCAAGGACGAAGAGGACGAGGACGCCGATCCTTACGCCAATGCCGAGGCAGAGAGCGAGGACGAGGACGCGTACGAATACGCGTAATCCAAACTCCTGCCCAAGACAGCGCGCCCGGGGCTCCTGCTCCGGGCGCGATCGTTTCGGCGAACCAGAGGCGCCGTTAACCCATTGTTAAGATTACAATCCGCTTAACCATTACATTCTGTTATTCCGCGCTCGGGGCAGTCAGTGGAGTTTGCGGAATGGAACAGCTGGTTTTCCTTGCCTTCGGCCTCATGGCATTGCCCGAAGACGACAAGCGGGCGCATTTCCTCGCCGGACGGGCGATCACGGAAATCGGACAGGCCGACGGTCTGGATCCATTGGAAGCGTGCGGCGTGACGCTGCTGGCCGGTGTCGCCAAGGAGATGGCCGATGTCCGCGGACCGGGCGACGCCTCGCTCCGCGACGGGCTCGCGACCGTCGCGGGATGCGGCATCACCTATCGGTTCTGAGCGATCAGCGCCCCTCGAAGGAAGCGGGGCGCTTTTCGAGGAAGGCGAGCACACCCTCTTTGAAGTCGCGGGTCTGGCCGCATTCACCCTGCAGCTTCGCCTCGAGTGCGAGTTGTTCCTCGAGATCGTTCTCGAAGCTCGCATGCATGGCCTGTTTGACCTTCTGAAACGCCGCGGTCGGCCCCTTGGCGAGATGCGCCGCCCGCGCGCGCCAATGGGCGTCGAACTCATCATCCGCAACCGCTTCCCAGATCATGCCCCATTGGTCAGCCTGCCGCGCGGATATCTTCTCAGCGAATAGCGCCGCGCCCATCGCCTTGGCGAGCCCCATCTGCCGCGGCAGTGCCCAGGTGCCGCCCGCATCGGGGATGAGCCCGATCCGCGTGAAGGCCTGGCTGAAGAAGGCGCTTTCGGTGGCGATGACCACATCGGCAACGAGAGCAAGATTGGCCCCTGCCCCCGCTGCCGCCCCGTTGACCGCCGAGATCGTCGGGACCGGGCTGTCCACGATCGCACGCAGCATCGGCACGTATTCGTCGCGAAGCGTGCGTTCGAGATCGAGGTTGGCGGCATTGGACCGATCTCCAAGATCCTGACCCGAACAGAAGGCCCGGCCCGTGCCGGTCAGGACGACGCAGCGCGCCTCCTCTCCGCCGCGCTTGACGGCATGGGTGATCTCGGCGCGCATCTGGGTGTTGAGCGCGTTCATCACGTCGGGACGGTTCATGGTGACGACAGCCACCCCGTCTGCGACCTCATAGGAAAGCGTTTCGTATTGCATGAGCCCTGTCCTCCTTGTCGCGCGCATCAAACACGCGCCCGCGGGGAAAGGCAAAGCGCAACGCGGCGTCACGGGAGGGCGGATCAGCGGCTGTCGCCGTCCAGAAGTTCACGGAGGCGGGCTTGCTCTGCGTCGCTCAGTCCCGCTTCCGCCTGCGCCTCGGCGCGAGAGCGGCCGCGCAAATAGCCGAGGCCAAGACCAAGGGCGATCAGCCCCATGAGCGGGCCCGCACCCCAGAGCAGCCAGTTCCAGCCATCGGCCTGCGGGTTCAGGAGAACGAATTCACCGTACCGCTCCACGATGAAGTCGACGACTTCCTCGTCGGTATCGCCAGCTTCCAGCCGCTCGCGCACGAGCAGACGCAGATCCCGCGCGAGCGAAGCGTTGGATTCGTCGATGGATTCGTTGCGGCAGACCAGGCAGCGCAGACCTTCGGAAATCTCCCTCGCCCGCGCTTCGAGTGCCGGATCGTCGAGCACTTCATCGGGCTGCACTGCCGGCAGGGTCGATGTCAGAGACGCCGCGAAGACGGCCGCAAGGGTGAATGAGCGTGCGACCCTCATTCCGCCGGCACCGCAGACCGAGAGGTCTTCTTCGCCCCGGCGGCCACGCGGAAACGCCGGTCCGTGAGGCTGAGCGCGCCGCCGAGAGACATGATGAGGCAGCCCGCCCAGATCCAGTTTGCGAGGGGCTTGATATATGTCCGAACGACCCAGCCGCCGTCATCCTGACGGTCGCCGATCACAACGTAGACATCGCGCAGGAAGCGGTAGTCGATCGCAGCCTCGGTCGTGGGCATCCGCGCCACCGGGTAATTGCGCTTCTCGGGCGTCAGAACAGCCACCTCGCGCCCATCCTTGGCCAGCGTCACGTTCGCCATCGTGGAGACGTAGTTCGGCCCCTGAACGCGATCCACGGCATTCAGCGTCAGCGTGAAGGCTCCGACATCGAAGGTCTCTCCGATCTGCGCCGTGCGGATGTCCTCCGACTCCCAGGCCGTCAGTCCCGCGACCCCGATGAAAAGGATGCCGAGCCCCGCATGTGCGACGCTCTTTCCCCAATCGGCGCGCGGCAGGCGGGCAAGCCGTTTGAGATCGCGCGACTGTCCGGTACGCGACCAGAGATCCACCACCGAGCCGCCGACGAGCCAGGCGCCGAGGAAGAGCCCGACCGGCCCCAGCAGCGAGCGTCCGGTTTGCATCGCCCAGGCCAGCCCCGCGATGGCGAAGGCCAGGAGCAGCACCGGCAGAAGGCTTCGCCCGATGCGACCCAGCTTGCCGCGCTTCCAGGAGATCATCGCGCCAAAGGGCAGGATCAGCCCGAGGATCAGCATGAAGGGCGTGAAGGCCGCGTTGAAGAACGGCGGGCCGACCGAAAGCTTCCGGTCGAACGCCATCTCCGCGATGAGCGGCCAGATCGTGCCGACGAAAACGACGAGCGAGGAGACCGCCAGCAGGATGTTGTTGGCCACCAGCGCGGATTCCCGGCTGACCATCCCGAAGACGCCCTTGGCCTGCATCGAGCTCGCCCGCGCTGCGAAAAGCGTGAGCGCGCCGCCGGTGAAGGCGATGAGGATCATCAGAATGAAGACGCCGCGCTCGGGGTCGTTCGCGAACGCGTGGACCGAGGTGAGCACGCCCGAGCGCACGATGAACGTGCCGATCAGGGAGAAGCCGAAGGCGAGGATCGCCAGAAGGATCGTCCAGGCTTTCAACGCCTCGCGCTTTTCGACCACGATCGCCGAATGCAGCAGCGCCGCTGCGAAAAGCCAGGGCATGAAGGACGCGTTCTCGACCGGATCCCAGAACCAGAAGCCGCCCCAGCCAAGCTCGTAATAGGCCCACCAGGAGCCCATGCCGATTCCGATGGTCAGGAAGATCCAGGCCGCGAGCGTCCAGGGTCGCACCCAGCGGCCCCATGCGGCATCGACGCGCCCTTCAATGAGCGCGGCAACCGCGAAGGAGAAGCAGATCGATAGACCGACATAGCCGAGATAGAGAAATGGCGGATGGAAGGCGAGGCCGGGATCCTGCAAGAGCGGATTGAGATCCTGTCCGTCGAAAGGCGGCACGGCAAGGCGCGCGAAGGGGTTCGAGGTCCAAAGGATGAAGGCATAGAACGCCACACCGATCGAGGCCTGCACCGCGAGGACACGAGCCTTCAGCGTCTCGGGCAGGTTGCCGCCGAACCAGCCGGCCATCGCCCCGAACAATGCCAGGATCAGCACCCAGAGCAGCATCGAGCCCTCGTGGTTCCCCCAGGTACCGGAGATCTTGTAGAGCATCGGTTTGGCCGAATGCGAGTTCTGCGTGACGAGGTTGAGCGAGAAATCCGACGTCACGAAGGCATGGACGAGCGCGCCGAAGGAGAAGGCCACCAGCAGGAATTGCGCCGTCGCCGCTGGCTCGCCCACGGCCATCCAGCCGCTCCACCGTTTTTGCGCGCCGACGAGCGGCACCACCGTTTGCACGAGCGCCACGAGGAACGCGAGGATCAGGGCGAAATGGCCAAGCTCTGTAATCATGCCCTGTTATAGGCACGAAAAATGGGGCGGGCCAATGGGGAGCAGCCCGCCCCGGTTCAACTTGTCGCGCGTCTCAGCCGGCGCGGGCCCGCCACTCGGCAAGCGCTGCATTCGGTTCCAGGGGCTGCGTTTTCTCGGGCCTCTCAGGCTCAGCGGCACGAAGTGTCTCCAATGCCTTCATATCCGCCATCACGCGCGGCGCGGCCGCCATAGTCAGCGCGACGTCGCGCTGGAAGTCCTGTCCCTTCGCCTGGTGACGCGCTCCGAAATAGAAGCTCACGATCGCGCCCAGAAGCCACCAGAGCGGCTCTGGCACGAGTGCAATCCCCGCCATGCGTTGGCCGAACCAGACCGGATCCACGAGCGCCGCGACGAAGAGCCCGATCGTGCCCAGGGCCATCGCCGGGCGCGGAACACGGTTGAGCCCGTCGATCACCTGGTCGAATACCCCTTTCCTCGGCAAAGCAAACTCCGCGCCGAATTGCTTGAGGGCGGCCTCGCGAAGGGCCTGCCCGCGTTCCGCTTCGCCTTCGGCATTGGCGCGAAACACCTCGACGGTTTCCGCGACGACGTTCCGGCCGGTGCCGAACAGCAGCTCCATCACCCCCATGCCGCAACCCTCCGCTCGAAGTCGCGCTGGCTGAGGTGATAGCGCGGCGCGATGAACTCTTCCGCCCGCGAGATCCAGCCGCCCTTCCCGCCAGCGCGGGTCCGGGCGTATTTGCGCGAGGCCGGGCGGCGGTCCGCCAGCGCAAAATAGTAGTTGCGCCGCGCGATTCCGTAGGCATCGATGAAATAGGCACCCGCCTGGTCATGGGCCTCGCGCGCCGCGCCGCAGGTTTCGGGGCCAAGCGCCCCATCCACCGCCACGCGCCAGCCCATCTCGCAGAGAAGTCGCTGGAGGATCTTGATCGCATTGGACCCGGCATTCACCTGCATGTCGAAGACGCTTGCCTGTAATGGCTCTGGCAGGTTCGCGATGCCTGGGGCGTGGAAATAGTGCTGCAGGAAGATCTCCGTCGCCTCGGCGCGGCTCAGCGCCTTCACATCCGACACCCCGACACGGCCATCGCCATCGAGATCGCGGCCGAGCCGGCGCATCGTGTGAAGGGTGACGCCATACTTCGTTGCGCCGCCGGGATCGTCCGGATCGTTCACGTAGCCGCCTTCACGCGCCACGATCTCTTCGGCGATGCGCCGGACGTCGGACTTGGATGAGCTCATCGGATTTGCCTCTTGCCTCTGGATAGTGAGGTGGCAAAGCTCGCGCGAACGGGTTAATAGCGGGCTCCATCGGCGTTCGCAGCCGGCACGGATCAGGGGATGGCGACATGCACGCGGATGAAATCATTACGCTTCTGGGGCTGGAGCCACATCCCGAAGGCGGACATTACAGGCAGACCTGGGAAGGGCCCGGAGAGGAACGCGCCTCGGGCACGGCGATCTATTTCCTTCTCAAAGGAGACGAGGTGAGCCATTGGCACCGCGTCGATGCCGCCGAGATCTGGCACTTCTATGCCGGCGCGGCGCTGAAGATCGCCGACACCGATCAGGGCCCGGTCACCGAGTTCACGCTGGGGTCCGATTTCGAGACCGGCCAGCGCCCGCAGATCATCGTGCCGCAAGGGGCGTGGCAATCGGCGCGGTCCACCGGGGACTGGACGCTGGTCGGCTGCACGGTATCGCCCGGTTTCCGCTTCGAAGGGTTCGAGTTGGCACCG
Organism: Roseivivax sp. THAF30; assembly: GCF_009363575.1. NCBI lineage: Bacteria > Pseudomonadati > Pseudomonadota > Alphaproteobacteria > Rhodobacterales > Roseobacteraceae > Roseivivax > Roseivivax sp. THAF30. The sequence continues at coordinate 2,411,477 of NZ_CP045389.1, forward strand.
GAAGGGTTCGACATACCTGGCGCATGAAAAAGGCCGGGCGCTTGGGCCCGGCCTTGATAACGTGAGAGACGTGGAACCTTAGTTCCAGAAGCCTTCATCGACGCCTTCCATCTCTTCCAGCTGCTCTTCGCTCTGGCCGATGGCGAGCGCGTAGCTGCGGTCATCGACGGGCACGAGCTGCACATCGTCGATTTCCATGAAAATGTGCTTGTCGCCAAGATCGAGGAAGCCACCGACCTCGATCACGAGCCCGCGAAATTCACCGCTGCGCGTCAGGACCACGTCTTCAATGGTGCCGATCTGGTTCCAGTCGGAGCCGACCTCTTCATAGGTCTCTGCGCCGAAGTTCTCGACGCCCTCTTCGGAGTTGACCGAGTAGACGGGCCCGTCGGTGATGTCGCGTGTGCGGATGAGCTGCGCGTCCTCGGCGTTGCCGGTCATCTCGGCTGTCTCTTCGGAGATCTCGTCACCGGCGTTCTCGGCCGCCTGCTCGGTGTTCTCAGCGGCGTTCTCGGTCGCCTGAGCGGCATCTTCCGCAGCGTTTTCAGTTGCCTGCGCGGCATCTTCAGCTGCGTTCTCGGTCGCTTGGGCCGCGTCCTCAGCGGCGTTTTCGGTCGCTTCACCCGCGTTCTCGACCGCCTGCTCGGCATTCTGAGCGGCGTCGTCCAAGTTGTCGTCGGATTCCTGGGCGAACGCGGTGCCCGCAACCATCGTCAGGGCGAGTGCGGACGTCATAAGACGTGTCATGAGATACTCCTTTCAATCTCGTGCATCTGGGCAAAGAACACGAAATCGGGAGCGGCGTTCCACTTATTGAGCAAAAAATACTCACGAAATTCACGGAACAGTGAGCGGCCTCACGCGTTCGCGCGGATCATGCGTCAGTCGCGGTAAAGCGACGCGAATTCGATCAATTGCCGGGTGGAGCCATCCTTGTCCTCGGCGGATCGCTCCCCGGTCACAACAGGTCCGAGCGAGGAGGCCAGCTCCTTGCCAAGCTCCACTCCCCACTGATCGAAGGAGTTGATGCGGAGGATCACGCCCTCGACGAAGACCCGGTGCTCGTAGAGCGCGACAATCTTGCCGAGCGTCTCGGGCGTGAGCTGACCGTAGATCAGCGTCGTCGACGGCCGGTTCCCGGGGAACACGCGATGACGCGCCTGCCGCTCGAGCTCAGCGCCCTCGAATTTGCCGGCGACGGTCTCTCGCGCGTCCTCGATACTGCGCCCGCGCATGAGCGCCTCGGACTGCGCGAGGCAATTGGCGAGCAGAAGGTCGTGATGGTGCCCGAGCTCGGGTTCGTGCCCTTTCGCGGCGACCATGAATTCGCAAGGGATCACGCGTGTGCCCTGGTGGATCAGTTGATAGAAGGCATGCTGCCCGTTGGTGCCGGGCTCTCCCCAGACGACGGGACCGCTGTTGTAGGGCAGCGGCGTTCCGTCCATCGCGACGGACTTGCCGTTGCTCTCCATCTCGAGCTGCTGAAGGTAGGCCGGAAGCCGGGCGAGCCGGTCGTCATAGGGCAGCACGGCGCGGGTCGGGTGCCCGAGCACCTGGTTGTGCCAGATGCCGATAAGCGCGAGGAGCACCGGCATGTTCTCGTGCAGTTGCGCCGACTGGAAGTGGCGGTCCATCTCCTCCGCGCCGCTCAGGAAGGAGCGGAACGCCTTGGGGCCGATGGCGATCATCAGGGACAGCCCGATCGGCCCCCACATCGAATAACGCCCGCCGACCCAGTCGCCGAAACCGAAAACACGCGCCTCGGGGATGCCCCACTCGGCGGCCTTTTCCTTGTTCGAGGACAGCGCGACGAAACGCGTCTCGGGCTCCACGCCGCGATCCATCAGCCAGGCCCGCGCGGTGCGGGCATTGGTCATGGTCTCAATCGTGGTGAAGGTCTTGGACGCGACGATGAACATCGTCGTCTCGGGGTCGAGCCCGCGCAAGGTATCAGCGATATCCGCGCCGTCTACGTTCGAGACGAAATGACAGCGCGGGCCGTCCGCATAGGGCGACAGCGCCGTGTAGGCCATTGCCGGGCCGAGATCGGAGCCGCCGATGCCGATATTGACGACGTCGGTCACGGATGCGCCGCGCAGCTCCTCCGCGAGCGCTTCCATCCGCTCGAGCGTTGCCAGAACCTCGGGCATGACGTCCACGCCATCGACGTGCACCGGGCTGCCGGAGAGATTGCGTAGCGCCGTGTGCAGAACCGCCCTGCCCTCGGTCTCGTTGATTGGCTCGCCGGTGAACATCGCCGTGCGGCGCGTCTCGACGCCGCGCGCGCTTGCAAGGTTCAGAAGCGCGGCGCGGATCTGCTCGTCCGCCTGCGTCTTGGAATAATCAAAGAGCATGCCCGCGGCCTTGAGGCTGAACTCCTCGGCACGGTTCGGATTTTCGGCGAAAAGGCCCTCTATCCGGCGATCTTCGATCTTTCTCGCCAGTGCCTGCAAGTCTTCGAACATGGCTTTACTCCGCCCAGTGCACGGTTGCGCCGCCAAGGACGGCCTTGATCGGAGCCTCAGAGGGCGACAGCCCGCGCGCCCGTTCCAGCGCCTCGCGCTTTTCCTGTCCGAAGATCAGGATGTGTTTCGACAGCGCACCATTGAGCACGGGCGCGGTCAGCGTCACGCGCGGCTCGGGCGCACCTTCGGCCCGCATCGGCATCAGGATCGGTGCGCGTTTGTCGAGCGCATCCTCCAGCCGGTCCGCGCCGGGAAAAAGCGATGCCGTGTGCATGTCAGCGCCCATTCCCAGAAGCACGACCGACAGCGGCAACTCGGGCGCGATGATCTCGGCGATTTCGTCCAGACGCTCTTCCGGTGTCTGGCAGGGCATGTACATCGGCAGGAGCCGCGCTTCGGCGGCCTTCTCCACCAGCAATCGCTCGCGCAGAAGCCGCGTGTTCGAACGCTCGCTGTCCTCGGGTACCCAGCGCTCGTCTGTCAGCATCACGTCGACCCGCGACCAGTCGAGCTGCACCGAACAGAGATCGTCGAAAACGGGCCCCGGGGAGGTGCCGCCGGGCACGGCAAAGGTCACGCGCTCGGCTTGCGACAGCGCCGAGCGCAGCTCGCCGGCAATCTTGTTGGCCAGGTTGATCGCGAGCGCCTCGCGGTCGGGATAGCTGATGAACTCCATTGGCCTTTCTCCGTCCGAACCGGTGTCTACGTCGCGGTGAGGCTAACAGCCCGCACCGGCCCTCGTCATGCCTTGATCTCGCGCCAGCGCCGGCCGTCACGATGCAGGAGCATGAGGCTATCCTCTGGCCCCGGCCCACCCGGATCATAGGGTTTCGGCACGTCGCCGCGCGCCTCCCATCCCTCGATGATCGGATCGGTCCAGGCCCAGGCGGCCTCCACCTCGTCGCCGCGCATGAACAGCGTCTGGTTGCCCCGGATCACGTCCATGATGAGCCGTTCGTAAGCGTCGGGCACCGCCTCGGTATCGGGGCCGAGCGCGTCGGCAAAGGTCATGTCGAGTGGCACGTCCACAAGGCGCATGCCACCGGGGCCCGGTTCCTTGATCGTCACGTCGAGGGTCATGCCCTCGTTCGGCTGCAACCGGATCGACAGAACGTTCCGGTGCCGTCCGGCATCCGCGCCGAAGATCGAATGCGGCGCATCCTTGAAAACGACCGCGATCTCGGAGGTTCGTGCGCGCAGCCGCTTGCCCGTACGCAGGTAAAAGGGCGTGCCTGCCCAGCGCCAGTTCGAGATATTCACACGCATCGCGACGAAGCTTTCCGTGCGCGACTTCTCGTTCTCGACGTGTACGCGGTAGCCCTCTTCGTCCCCGCCGGCGGCATATTGGCCGCGCACCATGTGGTGCGGTTCCACCGGATCGAGCGCGCGGATCACCTTGAGCTTTTCGTCCCGAACCGCGTCGGGGTCGAATTTCGCGGGCGGTTCCATCGCGATGAGGCACAGAAGCTGCATCAGGTGGTTCTGCACCATGTCCCGCATCGCGCCGGACTTGTCGTAATAGGATCCGCGCCCGCCGACACCCACGGTCTCGGCCACGGTGATCTGGATGTGGTCGACGTATTGGGAATTCCACAACGGCTCGAACAGCATGTTGCCGAAACGGACGGCCATGAGGTTCTGCACCGTCTCCTTCCCGAGATAATGGTCGATCCGGTAGATCTGCGTCTCGTCAAAATGCTGGGCGAGCGTTGCGTTCAGGCTTTTGGCCGAGGTCAGATCGTGACCGAAAGGCTTTTCCACCACGATCCGGCTTTCCGCGTCGGCAAGACCTTTGTCGCGAAGCCGCTCTGCGATCGCGCCGAACAGCGACGGGCCGACCGAAAAATAGAAAGCGCGGATCGTGTCGTCGCGCAGATGGCTCTTGAGCGCCTCCCAGCCATCATCGCCTGTCGCATCCACGGCTTCGTAATGAACACGCTCGAGAAAGCTCGAAAGCTGACCGGGCTCGTGCGGGGTCGATCCGAATTCCTCGATCGAGGCGCGCACCATCTCGCGGAATTCCTCGACGCTCATTTCAGAGCGCGCGGCGCCGATGATCTTGGCCTCGGGCGGAACCTGTCCGGCACAATATCGGCGGAAAAGACCTGGCAGGATCTTGCGGCGGGCCAGATCGCCGGTGCCGCCGAAGATGACGAGGTCGAACCTGTCGACCGGGATGACGCGGGATACCATGGACCGTTGCTCCGATTCGTCCTGTCTTGTGCCCTTCCTGCCCGGCAGATGCGTCTATTCGCAATGCCCTGACCGAAAAGGACGCGATTTAGTTAGCGCTAACGCAAGCGCGCTGACGGGTTAGCCCAACTTAGCCGCTCTGTCTAATGCCTTGACGCGCTTGCCGTCCGAGACGGGCCATGCCACCACATTGCGACAATACCGACCGGAGATACGCATGGCGCCGCGCAAGATCATCATCGACACCGATCCCGGCCAGGACGACGCGGTCGCGATCCTGCTCGCGCTGGCCTCTCCCGAAGAGATCGAAGTGCTCGGTATCACCACGGTCGCGGGCAACGTGCCGCTGGAGCTGACCACGAAGAACGCGCGCATCGTCTGCGAACTCGCGGGCAAACCGGACACCCGCATCTTCGCAGGGTGCGACCGCCCGCTTGGCCGCGATCTCGTGACCGCAGAGCATGTGCATGGCAAGACGGGTCTCGACGGCCCCACCCTGCCCGAGCCGACCATGCCGCTTCAGGACCGGCATGCGGTCGATTTCATCATCGACACGCTTCGCGAGGAACCCGAAGGCAGCGTCACGCTCTGCCCGCTCGGGCCGCTGACCAATATCGCGACCGCACTGGACCGCGCGCCCGACATCGGCCCGCGCATCAAGGAGATCGTGCTCATGGGCGGGGCCTATTTCGAGGTGGGCAACATCACCCCGGCCGCCGAATTCAACATCTACGTGGACCCCGAGGCGGCGAAACAGGTCTTCGGCTGCGGTGCGCCGATCACCGTCATGCCGCTCGACGTCACGCACAAGGCGCTGGTTACCAAGCCCCGGAACGACGCCTTCCGTGCGCTCGGCACCCCGGCCGGGATCGCGGTCGCCGAGATGACCGATTTCTTCGAGAGGTTCGACAAGGAGAAATACGGCTCCGAAGGTGCGCCGCTGCATGATCCGTGTGTGACCGCCTATCTCATCAAGCCCGAACTTTTCTCGGGACGCCACATCAACGTGGAGATCGAGATCACCTCCGAGCTGACACTCGGCATGACGGTCGCCGATTGGTGGGGCGTCTCCGGCCGACCGCCGAACGCCACATTCATGGGCGATCTCGATGCGGACGGGTTCTTCGCGCTGCTGACGGGGCGGATTGGTCGGCTATGAGCGGCTTTCTTCTCTATGGACATCCGGATTCGGGCCATGCGTGCAAGGTCGCGCTGGCGCTGCGACTTGCGGGCCAAGCGCACGAGACCAGTCGCATCGACATCTGGGCTCCACGCGAGACGCGGGATGCGGCGTTTCTTGCCGCCAGTCCTGCCGCCGAAGTGCCCTGTCTGATGATCGACGGTGCGCCGCATGTTCAATCGGGTGCGATCCTGCTCGACCTTGGAGAGCGTCTGACCGGCCTGGGCGGAAACAACGCGGCGGGGATGCGCCGCGCGCGGGAGGTGCTGTTCTGGGAAGCCAACCGGATCGGCATGTGCCTGCCGCAGCTGATCGAAGCGCGCAGGACCGGAGCGGCCCCCTTCCCGCCCGGCGCTGTCGCGTGGCTCGAGGGCCGCTTCGCTGTGGATCGCGACCGCTTCGATCTTCTGCTCGGCGATGCGCCGTTCTTCCACGGCGACGCGCCGGGTATCGCCGATTGCGCGGTTTGGGGCTATGTCCAGTGGGTCGAGAAGGCGGGGCAGACCCCGTCTGCCGCGATGGCGGCATGGCTGACAAGGATGCGCGATCTGCCGGTCGAGACGCGGCCCGAGGCGCTCTTTCCCGCCTGAGCCGCGGGGCTTCGCCGATCACAGGGTCGCCCCCTTTCGCAGACGGGGCGAATGGCCTAGTGCACGGCGCAAAGCGGCGCGCAGGAAGGGCCCCCATGAAATCGCTTCATCTTGCCAGTCCCGGCGACGCGGAAAAGCTTCTGCCTCTCGTCGCGGCGTTCCATACCGAAATGGGCTTCGGCACCGATGCCGAACATCAGGCGCAGGCGATCGCGCCGCTCCTCGACGGCTCGCCGCACGGGGCAATCTGGCTCGTGGGGCCGCGCAAGGCCCCGGTGGGCTATATCGTCATCACCTTCGGCTGGTCGGTCGAGTTCGGCGGGCTCGACGCCATCGTCGACGAGGTTTACGTGCGCCCCGCAGTGCGCCGCCGCGGCATGGGCGGCGAGGCGCTCAACGAAATCGCCAAGGCGCTGAAGGATGCGGGCGTCCACGCTCTGCATCTCGAGGTGGCGCAATCGGACGACCAGGCGCAAAACTTCTATTCCCGCGCCCGGTTCAAGACGCGCGACGGTTACGTGTTCATGTCGCGCATCTTACGTTGAGCGGTCAGCTCATCGAAGCGACGACGATCACCATGAGGATCGAGTAGAGCATGATCCCGCCCCCGATCATCCAGACGGGGTAGTTCCTGCCGACGCTCGCCTTGGCCAGCTCCTTGGCCTGGTAGATGAGATCCGGCCACGTGTAGCTGACGAAATCGCCTTGCGTGAAGACCATTTTGATCCGTCCCTCGGCATCCACGACCGGAAGGCGGCGGAAGCGCTCGTTCGACATGATGCGAAGCCAGTCGATGAGATCGTCATCCTCTTTCGCCACGCGCGGATCGCGGGTCATGATCTCGGAGAGCTTGACCTCGGCCGCGTTCTTCTCGGACCCGACGATCTTTCGCATGACGTCGCGCTCGGTCACCACGCCGATCACCTTGTTGCCCTCGTCCACGATCATCACCGAGCCGTAATTCTTCTCGTTCATCGCCTTCACCGCGGCGAGAACGGTTTCGCCTTCGGGCATGGTCAGGGGCTTGGGTTTGCTCTTGAATTCCGGACGATCCTTGATCGCCATTCCGACACGGTCCGTCGCAGCCATGAGGGATCTCCTTCTTTCTCGGTCAATTCAAGGAGCTAGCGTGCCCCGCCAAAGAGCCAACCCTTTGCGAAGCTGCAATGCCCGGCCTATATCCCTGCTATGACCTTCGCGATCCCCTTCGATAATTCCTACGCCCGCCTGCCCGATGGCTTCTACACCCGGCTCGATGCGACGCCGGTCACCGAGCCGTCGCTTGTCGCCTTCAACAGCGAATTGGCCGCCGAGCTCGGCATCGGCGAGGCCGATCACGAGACGCTGGCGCGCATCTTCGGCGGCAACGAAAACCCGGAGGGCGCAGAGCCCCTCGCGCAGCTTTACGCGGGCCACCAGTTCGGCACGTTCAACCCGCAGCTCGGCGACGGTCGCGCGCTGCTTCTGGGCGAGGTCGTCGACAAATCCGGCATCCGCCGAGATATTCAGCTCAAGGGATCGGGCCGCACGCCCTATAGCCGGATGGGCGACGGACGCGCCTGGCTCGGGCCGGTTTTGCGCGAATACGTGGTCTCCGAGGCGATGCATGCGCTTGGCGTGCCGACCACGCGGGCACTGGCGGCGGTCCGCACCGGCGAGAACATCCTTCGCGAAGGCCCCCTTCCCGGTGCGGTCCTGACGCGCGTTGCGACGAGTCATATCCGCGTCGGCACGTTCCAGATCTTTGCCGCCCGCCGCGACTACGACGCGCTCCGCGCGCTTTACGATTACACCGTCGCACGGCATTACCCGGACGCCGCCGATCCGCACGATCTTCTGGATCGTGTGATCGCGAAACAGGCAGCCCTTGTCGCGCAATGGATGAGCGTCGGCTTCATCCACGGCGTCATGAACACCGACAATTGCACGCTCTCGGGCGAGACTATCGATTACGGCCCCTGCGCTTTCATGGACGATTATCACCCGGACCGGGTCTTCTCCTCGATCGACCGGATGGGGCGCTACGCCTATGCGAGCCAGGCCGATATCATCGTCTGGAACATGGCGCAGCTCGCGACGGCGCTTGTGCCGCTGTGCGAGGATCAGGAAGCGGCGGTCAAACGCTTCACCGACCAAGTGCATGCCATGCCCGATCTCATCCGCGCCGAATGGGAGGCGCGCTTCGCCGCCAAGATCGGCATCGCCGAGCCGCGCGCCGAGGACAAGATGCTGGTTGCCGAGCTTCTGACGCTCATGCAGGAGAACCAGGCCGATTTCACCAACACCTTCCGCGCGCTCTCCCGAGGCGCAGGAAGCGACGAGTTCATGGATCGCGCCGCCTTCGACGGCTGGGCAAAGCGCTGGCAGGAGCGGATCGCGGATGAGACCGAGCCCGAAGCCCTGATGCGCCGCACAAATCCCGCCTTCATCCCCCGCAACCACCGGATCGAAGCGATGATCGCCTCGGCCGTTGCGGGCGACGATGCGCCCTTCCACCGCATGAACGCCGTGCTTGCTCGTCCGTTCGACGATCAGTCCGAGGCGGAGGATCTGGCTCGCGCTCCATTGCCGGACGAGGTTGTCCCGGCAACCTTCTGCGGCACCTGAGGGGGAATGCGCTTGTCACCAAGCACGATTCAGCCTGTCTGCGCTTTTGATATCGCGAAGGATGGCAGCACCAAGCCCGCCGATCCGCTCACACCGCAGCCCGAAGGCGCGCTGCGCTGGATTCATCTCGATCTAGGCGATCCCGCGCTCGAAGACTGGCTATTCGCCAACCTGCCCGAGCGCGCCGCCGAAGCGCTCGTCCAGCCCGAAACCCGACCGCGCGCACTGGCGCATGATGGTGGGGTGATCGCTGTGCTGCGCGGGTTGAACCTTAACGAGGGCGAGGATCGCGACGACATGGTCGCGCTTCGGATCTGGGCGTCCAAGACGCTGTTCGTGACCGTGCGCCGGCGCCGCGTCTTCGCCGCGCAGGATCTCGAGGCGCGCGGCAAGGCCGGTCACCTGCCCGCCAGTGCCGACATGCTGCTCGTCGCGCTGGCCGAGAACTTCACAAGCCGGATCGAGGAAAATGGCGTCGCGCTCGAAAACCGTGTCGATACGCTGGAGGACATCCTTTTCCTCGACGACCGCGACCCGTCCTCGAAGGAATTGCCCGAGATGCGCCGCACGGTCATCCGTCTCAGCCGCTTTCTCGGACCGCAGGCGCAGGCGCTTGCACGCCTGGCACGGCCCGACATGAGCCTGATCGGACCTGAGGCGCGCGAGGATCTGGAAGAGATCGCGAACCGCGCCGACCGCGCCGTCGAGGAAGTGCAATCGACCCGTGACAGGCTCGAAGCGCTCAACGATCATCTCGATCAGGCCCGCAACCTGCGGCTTGCCAAGAACTCTTACGCCCTCTCCATCGTCGCGGCGGTCTTTCTGCCGATGGGGTTCCTGACCGGGCTTTTCGGCGTCAACGTCGCGGGCATGCCCGGCGTCGAGACGCCCTCGGCCTTTGCGCTTCTGACCCTCGGCAGTATCGCGCTCGGAGGCGGGGTCTTCCTTGTCCTTCGCGCCTTCCGACTATTCTAACCTTATGGGCTGCGCTGCCACCTCTTTTGTGCAACCCTCTCACTCAAACGCCTCGAACAGGAGCTAAGCCATGGGCCTGATGAAAACTCTCACCAAAGTCGCCTTGGGATATGCCGCCGCGCGGGGCGTCGACCGGATGTCGGGCGGCAAGGGCCTGCAAGGACTGATCGGCGGCGGCGCACAGATCAAGGGCGCGCATCCCGCGACCAAAGCGGGCAGCCAGGTCACGGACCAGATGCAGCAGGGCGCGACCCAGGCGGCCGCCCCGATGCAGGCGCTCTTGGCGAACCTTCGCACGGCGGGCTTCGATTTGTCCTCGATGATGGGCGGGCAAGGAAACCAGGCGGCGCAAGGCGGCGCGCAGAAGGGCCTTCTGTCTTCGATGCCGTCGACGGGCGGCGGTGGCTTCGCGGGCATGCTGGCAGCGGCCGGCGGCGCGGCGGCGATGGGCGGCAAGGGCGCGGGCGCCCTCCTCGACCAGTTCAACATGGAGAAATCCGCGCCCGAGCTCGAAAAGAGCGCCGGCCTCATGCTGCGCGCGATGATCCAGGCGGCCAAGGCCGACGGTCATATCGATGCCGAGGAGAAGGCGAAGATCCTCGAGCTTGTGGGTGACGATGCGACCGAGGAAGACCTCGCCTTCATCAAGGCCGAGCTCGAGGCTCCCATCGACATCAAGGGCCTCGCCGACGCCACGCCTGAATCGCAGAAGATGCCGGTCTACTCCGCTTCGCTGATGACGATCCGCGTCGATACGGATGAGGAAGCCGAATATCTAGACCGGCTGGCGCAGGCGCTGGGGCTCGACGAGCCCACGGTGAACGCGCTGCATGTCCAGATGGGCAACAAGCCGCTCTACGTCTGAGCCAGCCTGCATGACCTCCAGACCCCCGGCCTTCGGGATCGGGCTGGCTGCCTTCGGCGCGCTGGTCCTGTCGCCCGACGCACTCTTCATGCGCCTCTCGGGCATGGACGGGATGCAGATGGTCTCCTGGCGCGGCACCTCCATGGGCGCGCTCTTCCTGATCGCGTGGGCTTTGACCAGCGGGAACCGCGCGCGCGACATCGCGATGCTCGGCACCGGCGCGGGTCTGACCATCGTGGGCGCGCAGGTTCTGAATGCGATGCTCTTCCCGACCGGCATCGCGCTTGCCCCGGTGGCGGTCATGCTGATCGGCGTGGCAACCGCGCCGGTCTGGTCCGCGCTCCTGTCACGGTTCCTCTACGGAGAGACGACGGGCCGGGCGACATGGATCACCATCGGCGTCGTGCTCGCGGGCATCGCCATCGCCGTGACCGGCAAGGGCGATCTCGCCGTCTCGCCTGGTGCGGCGCTCGGCGCGCTCTGCGGTGTCGGGGTCGCCTTCGTTCTGGCGCTCAACTTCACGACGCTGCGCTTTCACGGCGAGGTGCCGATCCTTCTGGCGATGGGGCTGGGCGCGCTCTGCGCCGGGATGATCGGGATCTCGGTCACCGGCCCGGCGCAGATGCCTGTGGGAAACGTGCCCGCGATCCTCCTGACCGCGCTTCTCATCCTGCCAATCTCGTTCTTCTCGCTGTCGTTGGCGTCACGCTACACCGCGGCGGCCAATGTGAGCCTTCTGATGCTTCTCGAGACGGTGCTCGGGCCGCTCTGGGTCTGGATCGGGACCGGCGAAGCGCCGACCTCCCGAATGCTCACCGGGGGGGCTATCGTGGTCGGCGCGCTCGCAATCTATCTCGCCCGGCCGAAGCGGCGCGCGCGGATGTGAGGCTACTGGCCAAGCCGTCGAAAGCGGGTTAGCCCGAGGACGCAACTTAGCGGAGCCCTCATGGACAATGTGCGCGGCGCGCTCCTGATGATCCTCGCCATGGCGGGGTTCGCGGTCGAGGACGCCTTCATCAAAACCGCCGCGACGGACATGCCAACGGGTCAGATCCTGATCGTGATCGGATGTGTGGGCGGTGCGGTCTTCTGGGCGATCACCCGGCGGCGCGGCATCCGGCTGCTGACAGGCGATCTTCTCACGCGCCCGGTCATGCTTCGAAATCTCTCCGAAATCGCGGGCACGATCGGGTTCGTCACGGCGATCACCACGATCCCGCTCTCGACCGCCTCTGCCATCGCGCAGGCGATGCCGCTCGTCGTGACTCTCGGCGCGGCGATCTTCTTCGGCGAGGCAGTCGGCTGGCGGCGCTGGTCCGCGATCCTCGCGGGCCTCATGGGGGTGCTCATCATCATCCGTCCGGGTCTTCAGGTCTTCGACCCCAATGCGCTCTGGGCGGTGCTGGCTGTGTTCGGGCTCGCGGCGCGAGACCTCGCGGCGCGGGCGGTCCCGAAAGGCATCCCGCATCTTCAACTGGCCGCGTACGGGTTCCTGAGCCTCATCCCGACGGGCCTCATCCTGATCCTCGCATCGGGCGAGGCGCCGGTCTGGCCGGACGGGCGGCTGACGCTCCTTCTGGCAGGCGCGGTCCTGACCGGAATGCTGGCCTATTACGCGATCACCTCGGCCTCGCGCACGGGCGAAGTGTCGGTGGTCACGCCCTTCCGCTTCTCTCGCATGCTCTTCGCGCTTCTCATCGGCGTCACGATCTTCGGTGAGAGGCCGGACCTTGCCACCTATCTCGGCGCGGCGCTCATCATCGGCTCGGGGCTCTACACGTTCCTGCGCGAGCGCCGTCTGGGCCGGATCGAGGCGCGAAGGCGCGAAGCCCGCTATCACTGAGCGCGCCCGCGTTTACAGCGCGCGGCAGGCTGGTATAGGTCGAAGGCAACGACATGCGACAAGGGACAGGAGCTCACCCATGAGCATCATCATCGACATCTTCGCCCGAGAGATCCTCGACAGCCGCGGCAACCCGACCGTCGAGGTCGACGTCACGCTCGAGGACGGCACGATGGGCCGCGCCGCGGTCCCCTCGGGTGCGTCGACCGGCGCCTACGAGGCGGTAGAGCGGCGCGACGGCGATGCCGCCCGCTACAAGGGCAAGGGCGTGATGGACGCCGTCGCCTCGGTCAACGGCGAGATTGCCGAAGAGCTTCTGGGCATGGACGCGACCGAACAGGTCAGCATTGATCAGACGATGATCGAGCTCGACGGCACCGACAACAAGGGCCGGCTCGGCGCGAACGCGATCCTCGGCGTCTCTCTCGCGGTCGCGAAAGCCGCAGCCGATTACACCGAGCAGCCGCTCTATCGCTACGTGGGCGGCACCTCGGCGCGCGTTCTGCCGGTGCCGATGATGAACATCATCAACGGCGGCGAGCACGCCGACAACCCGATCGACATCCAGGAATTCATGATCATGCCGGTCGCCGCGACCTCGATCCGCGAGGCGGTCCGCATGGGCTCCGAAGTTTTCCACACGCTGAAGAAAGAGCTCTCTTCTGCGGGGATGTCCACGGGTCTCGGCGACGAGGGCGGCTTCGCGCCTGAGCTGAAGGGCACGCGCGATGCGCTCGATTTCATCCTCAAATCCATCGAGAAGGCGGGCTACAAGCCGGGCGAGGACATGTATCTCGCGCTCGACGCCGCCTCGACGGAATATTTCAGGGACGGCAAGTACGAGATGAAGGGCGAAGGCCTTTCCCTCACCCCCGAAGAGAACGTCGATTACCTCGCCAAGCTCTGCGACGAGTATCCGATCATTTCCATCGAGGACGGCTGCTCGGAGGACGATTGGGACGGCTGGAAGATCCTCACGGACAAGCTCGGCGACCGCGTCCAGCTCGTCGGCGACGATCTTTTCGTGACGAACCCGACACGCCTTGCGGACGGGATCTCGCGGGGCGTCGCCAACTCGATGCTGGTCAAGGTGAACCAGATCGGATCGCTCACCGAGACGCTGGCGGCGGTCGATATGGCTCACCGCGCCCGCTATACCAACGTGATGTCCCACCGCTCGGGCGAGACCGAGGACGCGACCATCGCCGATCTCGCGGTGGCGACGAATTGCGGACAGATCAAGACGGGCAGCCTCGCGCGCTCGGACCGGCTGGCTAAGTACAACCAACTCATCCGCATCGAGGAAGCGCTCGGCGAGACGGCGATCTATGCCGGCCGCTCGATCCTGAAGCGCTAAGGCGTGCTTTCTGGCTGGCCGGTCTCTGGATCGGCCGCCAGGGCAAGGGTTTCCGGGGTCTGGGACCGCGCAAGCGGACCCGCCTGGAAATCGGTCTTCTGCGCCTTCGGCACGGCCGCCGTCGTTCTGAGCCGCAGGATCGCGAAGACGATCAGCAGGAAATGCGCGACCCCGATCACGGCAAAGAGTGTCGCCGCGCCGTAAGCCGTCATAGCGTAGCCCGCGAGGGTTGGCCCAAGAATCGACCCCAGGCCGAACACCAGAAGCAGCCCGCCGCTGACCTGGATGAACGATCCGGGCTCGGCGTGGTCGTTGGCATGGGCGACGATCACCGGGTACATCGCGAAGACACTCGCCCCGAAGAGCGCAACGAGCGCGAGGACCAAGGTGCGCCCCGGCTCTCCAGCCATGATGAAGAGCCCGTCCGCCAGAACCGCGACGAGGGCCACTCCGATCAGCACCTTGCGCCGCTCGAACTTGTCCGAAAGGTATCCGACCGGGACCTGTGCCACCGCGCCCGCCAGGATCGGAATGCTCGCGAAGAGTGCGATATCGGACAGCGACAAGCCGATCCGTGCGCCGTAGACCGCCGCGAGCGTGCCGAACGAGGCATTCGCGATGCCGATCATGAAGACCGAGAAGACCGCGACCGGCGAATTGCGCCAGAGCGCGCGAAGATTGAGCGAGACCTGCGTCAGCGGTTTCGGCGTCATCGTCGCGCTCATCGCGGTCGGCAGAAGCGCGAGACAATAGACCATCGCGGCGATCACGAAGAAGACGTAACCGGACGCATCGCCGAGAGTCAGCGACATCTGTCCGGCGGTGGAGGCGAAGAGGTTCACCATCGTGTAGACGCCGAAGATCCGCCCGCGAGAGCCCGCCTCGGCGCGCTCGTTCAGCCAGCTCTCGACGATCATGGCCGCGCCCGCGAAACAAAAGCCCGACAAGGCCCGCACCGGGATCCAGACCCAAGGCGTAATGAGGAGCAGCGACAGCAAGACCGCGATGGCGGCAATCGCGCACATCGCGCCAAAAGACCGGATGTGGCCGACCCGCGCCACGAGTCTCGGCGTACCGAGACAGCCCGCGACATATCCAATGGCCCAGCCTGTGCCGAGCAGGCCGAGCGAAGCCGCTGTGAAGCCTTCCGCCTCACCCCGGACCGGCAGGATCAACCCGTTGAGGCCACCGGCAAAGAGGAGGAACGCGGACCCCATCAAGAGGGCCGTCAGAGGAAGAAGGCTGCGTACCATGACACGGAAGCTGGCGGTTGTGGTCGCCCGCCTCCTATCAGCCTTCGAAGGCGGCGATCAATGCCTCGGCCAGCGGCAGGGCCGAATAGCCGAGGTCTGACGGCGTAAGGCCAAGCCGCACGATCACCATGTCTTCAGACGGGAAGATGCCGACCGATTGCCCGTCATGACCGCGCATCCAGAACGCGTCTGCGAACTGCGCGCCGTTCCGGGCCCCTTCGAGCCAGAGATGTCCCTGTCCGTAGCGTCCCTCGGACGCGGCGACAGGCGCTTCCATCCAATCCGTGAACCCTTCCGGCAGAAGCCGCGCGCCGCCCCAGGAACCATCCTGCAGAAGGAATTGGCCGAACCGGGCCCAGTCACGCGCGGTCGCGTACATGTAGCTCGAGCCGACATAGGTATCTTCGGCATCGGTCTCCATCACGGCCGAACTCATGCCGAGGGGGCCGAAAAGCGCGTCGCGCGGATAAGAGAGGCTGTCGTCTCCCACAACGTCCTGCCAGCGGCGCGACAGCATCGTCGAGGTGCCGGAAGAATAGGTGAACTCCGCGCCGATCTCAGCCGCGAGCGGCTTGTTCGAGGCGTAACCGGCCATGTCATCGGTCAGGTAGAGCATCGAGGTCACGTCGGTGACGTTGCCGTATCCTTCGTTCCATTCGAGCCCGCTCGACATCGCCAGCATGTCTTCGACGGTGATCGCCGACCGGTCGTCTTCGGACCAGGCCGGGAAACTGCCCGTGAGATCGCCGTCGCGCGTCATCTCTCCCGACGCGATCAGCGTGCCGATCAAGCCGGCGGTCACGGTCTTGGTCATCGACCAGCCAAGAAGCGGCGTCTCGGCGTCGAATCCTTCGGCATATGTCTCTCCGACGATCCGGCCGCCGCGCACGACGACAACCGCGCGGTACCCAGGGCCGAGCAGCGCCCCGTCCGACAGAACGGCGTCTATCTCGGCATCCTGCGAGGGCGCGACCTCGTTGCCTTCGGGCCAGAGCCCTTGAGCGTCAGCGGTTACGGGTTCGAACTCGGCATCGCTGAGCGCCGCGCCGTGAACATTGGTGCAACCAAGCCCCGGCCGATACTCCGAGCGCGCGGGTGCGAAGAACCGGAACAGGCGCGCGTCGACGGCACGCTCGTCTTCATCTACGGTGACGGAGATGTGCCGCAGCAGAGGGTGGCCCGGCGCCTGCACGTCTTCGGCCAGCACCTCGCCCGCATCGCGACCGGCGAGGAAGACGTTGGAACAGACGATCTTCGCGGAATAGTTCGTGCCGACCCGCAGAAGGTCCGGCGGCGCGACCAAAAGGAACCCGATGAGCCCGACAGCCGCGACGACGATGACGCCAATCACCCCGGCAAAGATTTTCCTGAACATCAGATTGAGCCTTTCCCGCTACGTGCGGGACCAGACTGCGCGAGCCAGAGGACGGCTTCCAGCCTTCCGCGGCGTTACCGAGACCGCTCCTGCCCGGCCCTCAGCTCTCGGGCGCGCTTTCCTGGTAGACACCCTGCTCTTTCAGCGCGTCGACCACCTCTTTGGGCATATAGGTCTCGTCGTGCTTGGCAAGGATCTCGCTCGCCTCGAAGGTGCCATTCACATAGCGCCCGGTGCCGACCATGCCCTGGTTCTCTTCGAACAGGTCAGGCAGCACGCCGGTATAGGTGACGGGCACGCTGGCACCGCCATCGGTGACGCGGAAGGAAATCGTCTCCCCCTGCCCGCGCACGAGGCTGCCCTCCTCGACAAGCCCGCCGATGCGAAACACCTCGTTCGGCGCGGGCGGCTCTTCGGCGACCTGGCTCGGCGAGCGGAAGAAGTTGATCCCGTCGCGCATGGCATAGCCGATGAGCGCGGTGGAGATCACCAGCGCCACGGCTGTCAGGGCCACGATCTGGATGCGGCGTTTCTTCTTGAGCGACGTAAGGGCCATGTCACCTCGGAGATAAGGGTGTCAGCAAAGATATAATCGATCGGGCGGACCGCGCCTAGAGGCGCTCCTGCCGCAGGGCTGCCTCGTGCCGGGCGCGCAATTCGGCCTCGAGATGCCGGGCGAGCGCTTTGCGATCCGCGAAATCCCCAACGGCGATGGGCGGTGCGAAGACAAGCGTGACGGAGCCGTGCGACTTCGCCGCGAGCATCCGTAGAAGGTGAGGTCCGAAATTCATCTCGCCCCACCATCCGTAGAAGTCAGGCCGCGCCGTTTGAGGGGCGTGGTAGATGACCGCGACGGATTGCAAATGCATCCGCTCGCTCAGCCCCTCGGTGCGGAACGCTTCGAACAGTGTCGTCTTGAAGGGCAGCACCCGCATCCCGTCCGTGGACGTGCCTTCGGGAAAGAAGAGCAGACGATGCCCGTGGCGGAGCCGCGCCTCGAAAAGCCTGGCCTGCGCTGCGGCATGACGGCGATCGCGCTCGATGAAAACGGTGCCCGTTGCCCGGGCGAGCCAACCAATCCCCGGCCAGCCCGCAACCTCGGCCTTCGAGACGAAATAGAGGTTTGTCGCGGCGTTCAGCACGAAAATATCGAGCCAGGACGCATGGTTGGCCACCATCGCGCCGGGCTCTTGCAAAGGCGTGCCCTCGCGCACGACCTTGATCCCGAGGATCGCGAGCGAGGCTTGACACACGCCGCGCGTGATTGAGGGCGTCACCGGCCGACGCATGCCGAAAAGCGGACGCTCGATGAGGCGCAGAACCAGCGTCAGCGCCAGCCCGCCAAAGACGACGCAGCCCATCGGGGCGCCGCGCAGCGCGATCCTGAGCCAGTCGCTTGGTCCGAAGATCGGCTGCGGCGGCTCGGGTGCACCGTGCCAGGTGCTCACGCGCGACCCTTGGCGTAAATCGCCCGCCGCATCGGCTCGAGCGTCGCTGTGTCCATCACGAGGCAGACATCGACGGTATTGAATGCGCGGTCCACGAACGCGCCCTCGCCTACCGCACCGCCGAGCCGCAGATAGCCCTTGATGAGCGCCGGGGTCTCTCGCACGGCCCGTGGCCGGTCCAGCGCGTCTTGAGGAACCAGATCCATCCGCTCGAACGCACGGGAGCGCACACGCAGCACTTCGGGTGCGAGGTGATTGTAGTGAAGATTGGACAGCGGCTGAGCCAGCGCCGAGGTATCGGTGCCATGAAAGGAGGCAACGCCGAAAAGGATCTCGATGCCGTGACGCTCCACATAATCGGCAAGCCCCTGCCAGAGATGCATCATCCCAGGCCCGCCGCGATAATCGCGGTGCAGGCACGAGCGCCCGAGCTCCATCAACCGGCGCCCCGAGGCATGGAGCGGCGAGAGGTCGTACTCGTCCTCGGAATAGAACTGGCCGATCTCGCGGGCCTGCGTGTCGGGCAAGAGACGGTAGACGCCGACCACGGGATCTGCGGGACGCGCATCGTCGAACAGCAGAAGGTGGTCGAAGATCGGATCGAACCGGTCCATCTCGAGCCGCGCCGCGTGATCGATCATCGCGCCCGATCCGCCCAACTCCTCGACGAACACCTCGTAGCGCAAGCGCTGCGCGGCACGAAGATCGGCCTCGCTCTCGGCAAGGGCCACGCGGAACTGAGGAGCGGTCTTGAACATCGCGAGATGAACTGCCTGATCGTCGTTTCGCGTCGGTTTAGGACAGCAGGGGACCCGATTGCAACTCGAGGCCGGTCCGAGGGTTCGGCCGTTAACCCTTTGCTAACGATCCGCGGCTAGTCTTCGCCGAATATCGGCATAAGCGACACGCGCTTGCCGTCGATGACGACCTTGCCTTCTTCCCGGAAGTTGACCGTGATGCGCCCACCGATATTCGATTGCACCTGCCCGCGCCCCCATTCGGGCTTGTCGGGATGCTCCACGATCATGCCGGGCTCGAGGATCGAATTCAGGTCTTCGGACATGGGGGACTCTCGTGTCTGAACTCGCCACTCTCGATGGGCGCGACGTCGATCTTGCCGGGCTGATCGGCGCTCGCATCTGTCATGACCTGATATCTCCGATCGGGGCTATCGGCAACGGGCTGGAACTTCTGGAACTGTCCGGCGCAAGCGACCACACGCCCGAGATGACACTTGTCGCGGAAAGCCAGCGCGCCTGCGTCGCGCGCATCGGCTTCTTTCGCGTGGCTTTCGGGCCTGCCGGCGCCGATGCGCTGATCGCCCCGGCCGACGCCGACCGCCTGATCGCGGACTTTGCGAGGGATGGTCGCACAAGCCCCGTCTGGCGCGTCGAAACGGCCCTGTCTCGCGCAGAGCTGCGGTTCGGTTTTCTGGCCTACCTCTGCCTCGATACGGCCCTGCCGCGCCGTTGCTCGGTGGAGATGCGTCATGAGGGCGGCCGATGGCAGCTCTTGACCCAAGGCGCCCTCCCCCGTCTCGACAAGGCGCTCTGGGGTGGGCTGACCGACCCCGGCCAGACCCTAGAGGTCACGCCCGCGACGGTTCAATTCGCGCTTCTCGCAGAGGCTGCGCGGACAGCAGGGCGTGACATCCGGCTCGACGTCGATGCCGAAGCGGTCACGCTTTTCATCTGACCGGCAGGATCAGGCGCGCACCGTTCCGTCGCCGACAACGATATATTTGAACGAGGTCAGCTGCTCGACGCCCACGGGGCCCCGCGCATGCATCTTGCCGGTCGCAATCCCGATTTCAGCGCCCATCCCGAACTCGCCGCCATCGGCGAACTGGGTCGATGCGTTGTGCATAAGGATCGCCGAATCGACGCGCGCGAAGAACCGCTCCGCCGCGCTCGGCTCTTCCGTGAGGATGCACTCGGTATGCGAGGAGCTGTAGCGCGCGATATGCGCGATGGCCGCGTCGATGTCCGGCACGACCCGAGTGGCCACGATCATGTCGAGATATTCGCGCCCCCAATCCTCCGCATCGGCAGGGGTCACGCCGTCGATGGTTTGAAGACGCTCGTCGCCACGCACCTCGACGCCCTTGTCGATCAGTGCACGGATCACGCCCTGCCCGATCGTTTCCACCACGTCTTGGTGGATTAGAAGGCATTCCGCCGCGCCGCACACGCCTGTGCGCCTGGTTTTCGCATTCAGCACGACATCGAGCGTTTTCTGCGGGTCGGCGTCCTTGTCGATATAGATATGCACAATCCCCTCGAGATGGGCGAAGACCGGCACCCGGGCCTCGCGCTGAACGAGACCGACAAGACCCTTGCCGCCGCGGGGCACGATCACGTCCACATACTCCGTCATGCCGAGAAGGTGCGACACGGCCGCCCGGTCGCGCGTCGGCACGAGCTGGACGGCATCCTCCGGCAGACCAGCCGCCTGCAAGCCCTGGACAAGGCAGGCATGGATCGCGCGGGAGGAATGAAAGCTCTCCGAACCGCCACGCAGGATTGCCGCATTGCCCGCCTTGAGACAGAGCGCACCGGCATCGGCGGTCACGTTCGGGCGGCTCTCATAGATCACGCCGATCACACCGAGCGGTGTCCGGACGCGCGAGATATGGAGCCCCGTCGGACGGTCCCATTCGGCCATGACAGATCCGACCGGGTCCGTCAGCGCCGCGACCTCGCGCAGCGCCGCCGCAATGGCCGCAACGCGCGCATCGTCAAGCATGAGCCGATCCATCATCGCATTCGAAAGACCCTTTTCGCGGCCGAACTCCAGATCCTGGGCGTTAGCGGCGACGATCTCGGCCTTCTGCGCGTCGATGGCGTCCGCGGCTTCGGTCAGGGCACGGGTCTTGGCCGCAGGTGTGGCATAGGCCAGCTCGGCCGCCGCCGCTTTGGCGCGTGCGCCGATCTCGTCCATCGTCGCGGCGATATCGCTGTGGTCTTTCATCTCTGTCGCCCTCTTCTCTGGCAGCGCAAGCCTAACATGGCTCAAAGCGCCATGTCGTCCCTATGGATCAGCACGGCGCGGCCCGGATAGCCGAGGATCGCCTCGATCTCGTTGGATTTGTGTCCCCGGATCGCGCGCGCCTCGGCCGCGGTGTATCGTGTCAGCCCATGGCCCAGCATCGCGCCGCCCACAGTCTTGATCGCGACCGGATCGCCCCGACCGAAACTGCCTTCGACATTGGCCACGCCCGCGGGCAAAAGCGACCGGCCCGCCGTGAGCGCGGTCTCCGCGCCGGCATCGACAACGAGGGCGCCGCGGGGTTTCATAGCCGCGATCCAGCGCTTGCGGGCGGTATGCGGGTCGGTCTGAGGCGTGAACCATGTCACAGGCGCGCCCGCTTCGAGCGCGCTGAGTGGCTTCACCCCCGATCCTTCGGTGATCGCCATCGCGCAACCGGCCGCCGTCGCCGTCTTGGCCGCGAGAATCTTGGTTTTCATGCCGCCCTTGGACAGACCTGAGCCCGCATCGCCGGCCATGGCCTCGATCTCGGGCGTGATGCGCTCGATCACGTCGAAGCGCCGCGCGCCGGCATCGAGCGCGGGATTTCCCGAGTAGAACCCGTCGACATCCGACAACAGGATCAGCTGGTCCGCCCCGACCGTCACGGCGACCTGCGCTGCGAGCCGGTCATTGTCACCATACCGGATCTCGTCGGTCGCGACGGTATCGTTCTCGTTCACGATAGGCACGACACCATGCGCCAGCAGCGCTTCCATCGTGGCGCGCGAATTGAGGTAACGGCGGCGATCGGCGCTGTCCTCGAGCGTGACGAGCACCTGCGCGGTAGTGATGCCATGGGGCGCGAGACCCTCTTCCCAGGCGCGGGCCAGCCGGATCTGACCCACGGCCGCCGCCGCCTGGCTCTGCTCGAGCGGCAGGTCGCTGCGCGGCAGACCCAGCACGCCGCGCCCGAGAGCGATGGAGCCTGACGAGACCAAAACGACATCAGCGCCCCGCGCGCGCAGCCGCGCCACATCCTCGGCCATACCGCGCAGCCACGTGTCGCGGAACGCCCCGGTTTCCTTGTCGACGAGTAATGCCGAGCCGATCTTGACGACGACGCGGCGCGCGTCGCTCAGGGCTGCCATCCGCCGCTCTCCTCCTCGTCGGCCGCT
Source organism: Roseivivax sp. THAF30 (assembly GCF_009363575.1). NCBI lineage: Bacteria > Pseudomonadati > Pseudomonadota > Alphaproteobacteria > Rhodobacterales > Roseobacteraceae > Roseivivax > Roseivivax sp. THAF30. The sequence continues at coordinate 2,433,773 of NZ_CP045389.1, forward strand.
TCTTCGCGGCGGCGGAGCGCACGGGTCGCCTCGACCTCGGCGCGCAGCGCGCGCAGAACATGGGTGACGCCCTCGCCCGAGATACCGGACATCACGAAGACGCGGGATCCGGCCACCTCCTCCAGTTCCTCGCGCAGGAAAGTCCGCTCTTCATCATCGAGCGCGTCGACCTTGTTCAGAACGGTGATGCGCGGCTTGTCGGCGAGTCCCGATCCGTATTCCTCGATCTCGTTGATGATCGTCTTGTAATCCTCAAGGAGCGTGCCGGATGTGCCGTCCACGAGATGCAAGAGCGCCGCGCAGCGCTCCACATGTCCCAGGAACAGATCGCCGAGGCCGCGCCCCTCATGCGCGCCCTCGATGAGGCCCGGAATGTCCGCGACCACGAATTCCACGTTGTCGACGCCAACAACCCCAAGATTGGGATGCAGCGTGGTAAAGGGATAATCGGCGATCTTCGGCCGCGCATTGGAGGTGGCGGCAAGGAAAGTGGACTTGCCCGCGTTCGGCAACCCCAGGAGCCCCACATCCGCGATGAGCTTGAGCCGCAGCCAGATCGTCCGCTCGACGCCTTGCTGACCCGGGTTGGAGCGGCGCGGCGCCTGGTTCGTGGCGCTCTTGAAGTGGACGTTTCCCCAGCCGCCATTGCCGCCGCGCGCAAGCTCGACCTTCTGGCCAAGCTCGGTAAGGTCCGCGAGAACGGTCTCCTGGTCCTCATCAAGGATCTCGGTCCCCACGGGCACGCGCAGGGTGATGTCTTCGCCGTCGCGGCCCGTTTTTTGACGGCCCATGCCGGCCTGGCCGTTCTGCGCGAAGAAATGCTGCTGGTAGCGGAAGTCGATCAGCGTGTTGAGCCCGTCCACGGCCTCCACCCAGACAGACCCGCCCGAGCCGCCGTCGCCACCATCCGGGCCACCGTATTCGATATATTTCTCGCGCCGGAAGCTCGCAGCACCCGACCCGCCGGAGCCGGAGCGGATATAGACCTTGCAGAGGTCGAGGAATTTCATGAGCCGGGCCTTTCCTGTCGCGCCCTCGCCGATACGTCCAAAACGCGCCGGCCTCAAGGGATCGGCTTACAGGCGGCGATCATACCGCCTGTCGCAGACCCCTCTGCTCATGCGCGTCAAGCGAGTTTCTTGATGTAGGTCCAGGTCGGAACCTTGGCCTCGCGAGCGACGCAGAACGTCTCCGCATCGCCGATATATTCAAAGCCGAGCTTCGTCAGCACACGCGCCGAGGCGGTGTTGTCCTGGAAGACGCTCGCGAACATCGTGCCATTTCGCATCGGGTTGGCCGCGACCAAGGCTTCGACCGCATCCGAGGCAAGGCCGGTATTCCACAAGGCCGGCACGACCCAATAGCCGATCTCGGACTGGTTGCGGTCCATCCGCTTGAGAGAGATCACGCCCATGAGCTCGGGCAGATCGGACTTCTGACCGTCGATCGCCCAGATGTCCTCGGTCCGGTCGGGGGCATTGGCGCGCGTGACATAGGCTTCGGCCGCGCCTGGCGGATAGGGATGCGGGATCGCGCCGGTCATGCAGGCCACGCGCTTGTCGCCGGCGTGATGGGCGATGAGGCCCTGATCCGACATGCGTAACGGGCGCAGATCGAAGCGCGCCGTCTCGATGACCGGCTGCGTGATGACCTGGTCGAGGCTCATTGTGTCTCTCCTCCACTCATGCCCGCGCATTCCTCCAAAGCTGATGCCGGCATGCATGTTAAATTGGTCTCGGTCCGTGCGATGTCCAGATTATCTTGCACCGAAATGACCAAGCCGTTTCCGGCCATGTCGAGAACGAAAAAAGGGACCGGTGTTTCCACCGATCCCCTGGTTATTCGTGCCCGACGGGGTCGGCTTACTCGGCGGCCTCGGCCACTGGAAGAACGGATACGAAGGTACGTCCCTTGAGACCTTTCGAAAAGGTCACGGAGCCTTCGGCCGTTGCGAACAGCGTGTGATCCTTGCCCATGCCGACGCCATTGCCTGCATAGAACTTGGTGCCGCGCTGACGCACGATGATGTTGCCGGGGATCGCGCGCTCGCCACCGTAGAGCTTTACGCCCAGACGACGGCCGGCGGAGTCGCGACCGTTGCGGGAGGAACCGCCTGCTTTTTTATGTGCCATTGGTTAAGTCTCCTGTCTCAATCGCGGCTCAGGCTTTCGCCTTCGCCTCTTCGATCCATTCGGGTTTCAACTTAACAGCGTCGAAGCTGTCGGCGTCGAGTGCTGCAAGCTGGGAAAAACTCGTGATCCCGGCTTCGTTCAGCTTCTTTTCTGCGGCAGGGCCGATCCCGTTGATTTCCTTGAGATCGTCCTTCGCGCCTTCGGAGACGCCGGCCGCGGAGGTCGGCTTCTCTTCGGCTTCGTCGTTCTTCACGCGGGCCTTCATATCGGCCTGCTCCGCCCGGTTGGCGGTGTAGCGCTCTTCGCCGAGCCCGCGGGGCAGCGTGCCCGCGCCGACGGCCGCTTTCACGCCGGACTTGTCCGCACCCGAGGAAAGGATGTCGGTCACGCGGATCATCGTCAGCTGCTGACGGTGGCCCTTGGTGCGCTTCGACGAATGCTTCCGGCGGCGCTTCACGAAGTGGATGACCTTGTCACCCTTGATCTGATCGACGACCTCGGCCTGCACGGCCGCACCATCGACGAGGGGCGCGCCAACCGTGAGGTCGTCGCCGCCCAGCATGAGAATCTCGTTGAACTGGACCTTGTCTCCAGCGTCGGCAGCCAGCTTTTCGATCCGAAGCGTGTCGCCCGCCTGGACCTTGTATTGCTTGCCGCCGGTCTTCATCACCGCGAACATGCGCGTCTTCCTTGTTCTCTCTCGCGTTCTTCGGCCCCCGCCCCGCGGGTGTTCCGGGGTCGCCCCCGCCTCGAACAGCGCGCCCCGAATTGCGAGGCGTCATTGCGTTCAAAAATGACAAGCGGGGCCGTAAGCCCCGTCGTCAGAACCGCGCTTATGCAGATGCAGCCCTGTCCTGTCAAGCAGTGTCGCGGGCTTCGGAGCGCTAAAGATCCGTCGCCGCCATCTCGGACGCGGCGGCCAATCCCATCGCGTAGGAGATGTCGTTGTACATCGCGTTGAACCCGGCAAACAGCGCCCGGTTGAGCGCCCGTCCCGCCTCGCTTTCGGAAAGCTCCACGTAGCGTGTCAGCTCGTCCTCGGAGAGCGGGCCGTAGGCCATCAGAAGGTAGGCATGCACCCATTCTGTCGTATCGTTCCGGGTGTCCTCTTCCTGGCTCCAGATTTCCGACAGCATCTCGCTTTCGCTCATCTCGAGCGCGCCGCCATCGGCGAGGCCATTGTAGAAGGCAAAGGACGCGTTGAGCGCGCCCGACACGTTCTGCTCGACAAGATCATTGGCCTCGACGAAATCCTCGACGAGCCCAAGGCGGGCGTCGTCGCCGCCCTCGAGATCGCGGTAGCGCTCCCGCGCGGCGTCCTCGACATCCTCGTCGACCATCGCCTCGCGCGCCTCGATCTCGAGCGTGACGACCTCCTGGCCGAGATCGGAGGTGAAGAAGTCAAGAAGCGGAGCGGCCATATCCTCGGGCAATGCCTCGCGGAAGGCCGTCCGCACGGCTTCTTCCATCGCCTCGACATCGTAGACCCGCGCGACCGAGGCTTCCCAGCTCTCGCTCGTGCCGCCGAGCATGTTGTCGGCCAGATCGCGTCCGTAGTCGCGCCCTTCAGCCTGCATCACCGCAACCGTCTCGTCGATCTTGAGCGCATCGAGGAGGTCGTCGGCGGTCTGGGCCACCCCGGGACTGGCGAGCGAGACGGCGAATGCGGCGGCAAAAGCGCGGTGAAACATGGTGAACGATCCCTTGTCTGTCCCGATTAGAGATACGCACCGCCCGCATCATGTCCAACCACAATACGCAGACGTGAAATTTTGCGTCTGCGCGGGTTGCACAGCCCCCGCGGCTTCGTTACATGCCCCATCCACAGACCCCCGCGGAGAGGTGCCGGAGTGGTCGAACGGGGCGGTCTCGAAAACCGTTGACCCTTCACGGGGTCCGAGGGTTCGAATCCCTCTCTCTCCGCCATACACCGCTCGTTCGGTTCTCCCAGAAATAACGCGTTCGGAACATGTGCGGTCAGCTGCGCGATCTGCGGGACCGCATGCCGAGCCCAGGCAGCTGAACCACCCCAGCATGGGCAAAACAAAGGGGCGCCCGGCAGGACGCCCCCAGCGCTGACCCGGGGGTCAGGTTTTTCAGTTGCCCATCACCGTGATGCGCCCGTCAGTATAGGGCTCGTAGGGCGTGTTGTCGGCGAGGTAGTCCGCCACGACCTCGGCAACGTCCGGACCGAAATCGTAGGCATTCTCGGCATCGACGAACATCGAATACCCGTCGCCGCCGTTGCGGACGTAATTGTTGGAGACCACCGCGTAGGTCGCTTCGGGGTCGATGGCTTCGTCGCCGACCATCACCTCGGAGATCCGGCTGCCGACCTCCGCCGAGGGATCGACCGTGAAGGACATGCCCGAGACCTGCGGGAAGCGCCCTGCGCCCTCTTCCATCTGGCTCACGCCATTCTCGAGCGCGTCGATCAGATCCTGACCGGTCACTTCGAACGTGGAAAGCGTGTTCTGGAACGGCAGCACGGTGTAGACGTCGCCCATGGTCACCTCACCCGCCTCGATCGAGGCACGCAGGCCGCCGCCGTTCTGGAAGGCGATCACAACGCCCTGGTCGGACACGCGGTCGAGCATGGCGTCGGTGACGAGGTTGCCCATCTGGCATTCGCCGGCGCGGCAGACCTCGCGGGAGCCTTCGATGGCGCTTCCCGTCTCGGCGACGACTTCGTTGCGGAGTTCCTCGAGCGGCTGCGCCAGTTCCTCGATGCGCGCCACCGCCTCTTCGTCCTCGGCAACCGATGCGTCGAGAAGGATCGGATCGCCCGAGATCTGGGTGACCTCGCCGTTATCGTCGAAGGTCAGCTTCACCTCGCCAAGGTACTTGCCGTAGGCGTATGCGGTGACGATCGGCACGCCGTTGACCTCGGTCGGGTAGCTGCCCGCTGCGTCCTCATCCTCGTTCGACAAGAGCGTATGGCTGTGGCCGCCGATGATCAGGTCGACATCGCTGACCTCTTCCGCGAGTCGACGATCGGCGGGAAAGCCCACATGGGTCAGGAGCACGATCTTGTTCACGCCCTGCTCGGTGAGCGCATCGACCTGCGCCTGTGCCGCGTCGATGATGGAGGAGAAGATCACCGTATCGCCCGGAGAGGAGGTCTCGGGGGTGTCCTCGGCAAGAACCGAGATGACGCCCACCTGCTCGCCATTCACATCGAGCGTCACCGACTTCTGCACCCTGTCGGCGAGCATGTTGTTCTGGCTCACATCGATGTTGGCGGAGAGGACCGGGAAGTCCACGAGATCGAGGAACTCCGCCAGACCTTCGGGCCCGTTGTCGAATTCGTGGTTACCCACCGCCATCGCATCATAGCCGAGCTGGTTCATGAACTCGGCCGAGATCTCGCCGCCATATTCGGTGAAGAAAAGCGAGCCCTGGAACTGGTCGCCCGCGTCGAGCAGCAGCACATTGTCGCCAGCCTCTTCGCGCGCCGCCTCGATTGCGGTGACCATCCGCGCGATACCGCCGAAGCACTCGCCGGCCTCGTTATCCTCGGGCGCGCAAGTCGAATCGTATGCGTTGATCGGCTCGAAGCGATCGTGGAAATCGTTGGTGTGCAGGATGGTCAGGTCCCAGGCCTGCGCGGTGCCGGCTGTCAATGCCAGTGCACAGGTCGTTGTCAGAATACGGGCCTTCATTCTTGTCTCCCTCAGGTTGGATGACGTCAGCTTGGCGAGCCGCGCGGCGCAAGTCAAAACACTCCGTGCCGCGGCCGATAATACCCTTGCGTAACGCGTGCGTGACGGGACCGTCGAGATCAATCCATCGGCACTTTTCGTCCAGCCCGGTCGCCCGCCCTGGCCAAGTCTGCCCCTAGCCCCGCGCCAGCACGAAGTCGTGCTCGACCTCGAAATACGGCGCATCCTGACCGGCGGCACTTAGCTTGGCCGCATCTTCTACCCAAATGAATTCGGCCATAAGGCTTTCCTTCACACCGAAGACCGCGTCCGAGTGGATATAGGGGTCATCCGGGTCGAAGATGTGGGTGACCAGCGTATCGTACCCCTCGGCCTCGATGATGTAATGCAGGTGCGCTGGCCGGAACGGGTGCCGTCCCAGCGCGCCAAGCATCTTGCCCACCGGTCCGTCATCCGGGATCGGGTAGAATTTCGGCTTCACCCCCCTGAACCAGTATTCGCCCTTCTCATTGGAGCGGAAGACGCCGCGCAGATTGAAATCGGGCTGCAATCCCTTCTGCTGGACATCGTAGAAGCCTTCGTCATTGGCCTGCCAGACGTCGATCTTCGCCCCTGCGATCGGCTGCCCGTCGATGTCGAGGATGCGGCCCTTGACCAGCATCGGGTCGCCCTTCTGGTCGAGGCAGATATCGTCGCCGAGCGCGCGTTCAGGCGCATCGGCAACATGGAACGGCCCGAGAACGGTCGACTCGGACGCACCCGAAGGTTTGCGGTTGTTGATCGCGTCCACGAGCATCGACACACCGAGGACGTCGGACAAAAGGATGAATTCCTGACGCCATTCGTTGCACATCTGTCCCGTGTCGGTGAGGAACAGGATCGCCTTCATCCACTCATCCTGCGTGGGTTCGACCTCTTTGACGGCCGCATGCAGATGCCGGACGATCGTCTCCATCACCTCCTTGAGACGCGCGTCCTCGGCGTTCGCATTGCGCGAGACGACGACATCGGCCGAGCTTTCCTCGGTGAAATAGCCCTGTTCGACTGGATCGGTCATAGCATTCTTCCTATTCGGCGGCCTGACGCGCGGCGGCGCTTTCCGGTTGCAGGATCGCGGAGAAGACGCGGCGCAGCTCTCCTTCGGGATCTTCGGCCATCTGAGCGGCACGGAAGCAGACGTGCTGGTCGGGCCGGGTCATCACCGCCCCCGCGTCGGACGTCTCGCGCAGCCGCGCCCAATCTCCGAGATGATCCTCGATCTCGCGGCGGGGGCCGATCACATGCACGTCGATTGCGAGTCCCGTCTCTGCGGCGACGTTGCGCGCCGCCTCGGCCCAGGCCTCGCCGCCGATGCCGGTGAAGATCGCCCAGCGCCCCTTGCCGCAAAGATCGAGCGTCGAGACACGGCTGCCATCCGCGCGATAGAGCCAGGCATGCGGCAGGCGCGCGCCGGGCCAGGTCGTCGGCTGGTAATGCAACTCGGGATCACGCGCGAACCCCGGATCAGGCTGTCCGTCCCGGACCACCGCGCCGCTGTCGTAGCGCTGGTTCATCTCGACACCGTGGCAATCGAATTCGTATTTCTTGAACTCGATGGCTTTGCGGAGGGCTTCGCGCTGCGCTTCGGCCGCCGCGCTGGTCTCGACGCGCTTGTCCATATTGGCCTGCATCACGTCGGGATCGGTGCTTTCGGTCAGGCCCAGCGCTTCGAAAATCGCGCCGAATTCGCCGATCGACTGGTTGGCGCGGGTCACGATCTGCTTTGCCACCGGCGCGCGTTCTTCGGAATAGCTGGTCAGCAGCCCCGGCCCGGCCTTGCCCGTCAGTACATGCGCGAGCTTCCAGGCAAGGTTGTAGCCGTCCTGGATCGACGTGTTCGAGCCGAGCCCGTTCGACGGCGGATGCCGGTGCGCCGCGTCGCCCGTGATGAAGACGCGATCCGTCTGCATGTGCGTTGCATACATGTTGTTCACCGTCCAGGTATTGGCGGAGAGAAGCTCGATCTCGAGCTCTGGATCGCCGACGAGCTGACGCGCCACCTCGGTCGCCATCGCCTCGTCCACTTCCGGGGCAGGCTCGTTGATGTCATAGCCCCAGACGATCAGCCATTCGTTCCAGGGGCGAACCATCCGCACAAGGCCCATGCCGATCCCGCCGACATTCGCGCCGGGCTGCATCACCCAGTAAAGAACGGACGGGCGGTGCGCGACAAAGCGCGAGAGATCCGCGCGGAACAGAATGTTCATCGATCCGCCGACCCCCATCTGCCCCTCGAACGGCAGGCCAGCGGTCTCGGCGACGCCCGAATTGCCGCCATCCGCACCGACAAGGTATTTCGAGCGGATGTCGAACTCGCGGCCCGTGAGCCTGTCGCGGCAGCGGGTCGTGACTCCGGCCTCGTCTTCCGAGTGGCTCAGATATTCCGTCTGCATCCGCGCCTGCGTGCCGCGCGAACAGGCGGTCTTGAACAGCAAGGGTTCCATGAAGGTTTGCGGCAGATCGTTCATGTGGCACGGCGAGGAGCGCAGATGTTCGGCCCGGCTCTCGGGCGAATTGCCCCAGGACAGCATCCGGCCCAGCTCTTCTCCTGCAAGGCTCTCACAGAAGACGTTGTTGCCCATGAGATCGCCTTCGGTGGCGTGCATATAGGCTTCGTCCTCCACCTCGCGGCCGAGATCGCGCAGCACCTCCATCGTGCGCTGGTTGGTGATATGAGCGCGCGGCGTGTTGGCGAGCCAGCGGTAGCGGTTGATCGCAACGTTCTCGATCCCGTAGCTCGACAAAAGCGCGGCGGTCGCGCTGCCGGCGGGTCCGGTTCCGACGATCAGGACATCGGTTTCAATCTCGGCCATGTCTGCTTCCTCCCTTCGCCACGTGCGGCGTCTTGCAAATTGTCGGTCTCAGTCCCTGCGGTTGAGACGCCTCCGGATCGGAAAAAGCTCGATGCCCGTGCGTCCCGAGACCAGGCCCCAGAGGCCGCCCGGCGAGAACAGCATCACGGCGATGCCGACCCCTCCCAGCACCATCAGATACCACGCCCCGAAATCGGCCAGCAGCGTTTGCAGGGCAAAGAAGACCAGGACGCCCACGATCGGTCCCTCGATCGTGCCGATTCCCCCGATCACCACGATGAAGATGACGAAGGCAGTCCAGTCGATGATCGAGAACGCGCTGTCGGGGCTGATCCGCCCGTTCTGCATGAAGATGAGCCCGCCGGCGATGCCGGTGCCGAAGGCCGCGACAAGGAAGACCAGCCATTTCATGCGCGCGCTGTCGACACCAACCGATCGCGCCGCCTCCACGTTGTCGCGGAGCGCGGCGAGCGCGAGGCCGCGCTTGGTTCGCAGAAACAGATAGATCCCGCCGATCGTCGCGACCACAAGTGCCAGCGCCAGCCAATAGGCGAGGATGTCGCGCGCAGCGGACGCGCGGGTGTCGAAAATCGTCTCGATCCACTCCACTCCCCACATGGCATCGCGCGCATCGCGTGGCAGGGACGTCCCGGTGCCGCCACCGACCGCCTTCCACTGCGCGACGCTGAGCCGCACGACCTCGGCCACCACCCAGGTGCCGATGGCGAAATAGGCCCCTTGAAGGCGGAAGGCGAAGAACGCCATCGGGATGGCGAGGAGCAGAGCGAAGACCCCCGACAGCAGCAGCCCCGCCACCGGGTTCACCCCCCACAGGATCGCTCCGCCGAAGAGCATATAGGCCCCGAGTCCCACGAAAGCCTGCTGCCCCACGCTGACCAGCCCGCCATATCCTGCCAGGAGGTTCCAGAACTGCGCCAGCGTCAGCATCGTCAGGATGAAGAACATGTCCTGGATGAGAGAGCGCGAGGCGAAGGCAGGAAGCGCCACGGCGATCACCAGCAGCGCCAGCGCCGCCAGAGCCGCGGCTTGCGACGCGGCGGTGCGCGTCACGACCGTATACTTGCCCGCCGCCATCAGTCGAACGCCCTCGGAAAGAGGCCACGTGGCCGGATCAGCAAGACGACGAGGAAGGCGATATGGCCTGCGAGGATCTGCCATTCGGGATTGATCTGCGCGCCCACGGTCTGCGCCACGCCGATGATGATGCCACCCGCCAGCGTGCCCCAGAGTGAGCCGAGCCCCCCGATAATGACCGCCTCGAAGGCGTAGATCAGCCGCGCAGGACCCGTGGTCGGATCGAAATTTGCCCGGGTGCCAAGATAAAGCGCGGCGATCGTCACCACGATCATCGCGATGCCCGTGGCCTTGGCGAAGACGGAGGCCGGCTTCACGCCCATGAGGCTTGCCGTGACCGGATCATCCGAGGTCGCCCGGAAGGCCCGGCCGAGCGAGGTGCGGTAGAACAGCCATTGCAAAGCCAGCGTCACCAAGATCGCCGAGGCGAATGTCATGAGTGGCATGACGCCAAGCGAGATCGGCCCAAGCGGCACCGATGCGGTCTCGAGCCAGCCAGCGGGAATGCGGCGGCTATCCGCGGAAAAGCCCTCCTGCAACGCGTTCTGCAAGAGAACGGAGAGGCCGAACGTGACGAGAAGCGGCGGCAGGATATCGGTGCCAAGCACACGGTTCAGCACCAGCCGCTGCAACGCGAAGCCGAGCGCGAACATGATCGGTGCGGCGATGGCCGCCGCGAGGAACGGCCCGAGCCCCAGCAGCGTCACGAGAACGAGGATCAGGTATGCCGCGAAGACGATGAGATCGCCGTGTGCGAGGTTCACCAGGCGCATGATCCCGAAAACGAGGCTCAGCCCGAGCGCAAAGAGCGCGTAGAGGCCGCCGAGCAGGATGCCCTGCAGGATGGTATCGATCCAGATCATGCGGCAGTCCCGAAATAGGCGTCGTGGATCTCTTCGCGGCTGAGATCGGCGGGTGCTCCGGACAACGTGACCCGGCCTTCCATCATGCAATAGACGCGGTCGGCGACCTTCATGGCCTGCCCGATATCCTGCTCCACGACCACGATGCTGGCCCCGGTCGCGCGGATCTGCGGAAACGCGGCATAGATGTCCTTGATGACCACCGGGGCGAGGCCGAGGCTGATCTCGTCGCACAACAGAACGCGCGGATTGGACATCAGCGCCCGGCCGATCGATACCATCTGCTGCTGCCCGCCCGAGAGTGCCGTTCCGGGCCGGTCCCGGCGTTCCTTCAGAATGGGGAACAACTCGTAGACGCTTTGCAGCGTCCAGGGCCCGTTCACCTTGCGACGATGGCAGCCCATCAGGAGGTTTTCCTCGACGCTGAGCGAAGGGAAAAGCTTGCGGCCCTCGGGGACCATCGCGATTCCGGCCGCCATGATGTCATCGGCCGCCGTCGCGCCGATCTCCCGGCCCTCGAACCGGACCATGCCGGGCGCCTGCGCGATCACGCCCGAGATGGAGCGCATCAGGGTCGTCTTGCCCGCGCCGTTCGCGCCGATCACGGCGACGGTTTCCCCCTCGGAGAGCGACACGTCGACGCCGAACAGCGCCTGGAAGTCGCCGTAAAAAGCCGTCAGCCCTTTGGTCTCCAGAAGCGCCATCAGACCTCGATCCCCAGATAGATTTCGCGCACCTCCTTGGAAGCCATGATCGCGTCCGGTGCGCCGATCCCGATCACCTTGCCGAAATCGAGAACGAGTAGCCGCTCGACCACGCTGTTGAGCGCATGAAGCACGTGCTCGATCCAGATGATCGTGACGCCTTCGGCATGGATGGCCTTGATCGTCTCGACCAACGCCACGCATTCGGCCTCGGTCAGCCCTCCGGCGATCTCGTCGAGCAGGAGCAGTTTGGGCCGGGTCGCCATCGCGCGCGCCATCTCGAGCCGCTTGCGCTGCAGGAGCGTGAGCCCGCCCGCCGGACGGTTCGCAACCTCGATAAGCTCCGTCCGTTCCAGCACCTCGGCGCAATCGTCGGTGACGGCCCGCTCCGGCAAGCCGCGGCCATGCGTGGCCGAGACCAGAAGGTTCTCGAAGACAGTCATCCGGTCGAACGGTTGCGGGATCTGGAACGAGCGTCCGATCCCCGAAAGGCAGCGCTGCATCGGCGGTGCCTTCGTCACGTCGCGCCCGTCATACTCGATCCGCCCTGCATTCGCCGAAAGGTTGCCCGTGATCAGGTTGAACAGGGTCGACTTGCCCGCACCGTTCGGTCCGATGATGCCGAGCGCCTGCCCTTTCGGCACGTCGAACGACACGCCGTCGGCGACCGTCAGGGCACCGAAGCTCTTCGTAACATTCTGCAACGACAGGATGGGCGTCATGGAAACCGCATATCTCGGAGGGTGCCCGCCCGGACGGGTATCCGGGCAGGCCGGTGCCTTACGAAAGGGGCTGCATCTCGCCCTGGGTCGGGATGTCGGGCGCGGTGGTGTTGTCGACCGTGACGAGATCGAACGTACCATCCTCGTTGCGCCGCCATTGCCCACCGACGAGCGGTGTCTTGCAGACGTTCTGCGCGGCGAAGTCCGGCACGCCCTCGCCGTTCCAGGCCACCCGCCCGACGATCGTGTCGAGATCGGTCGATGCGATGGCGTCGGTGAGCTGATCGAGATCGGTGGGGTCCCCGGCCCGCTGTATGACGTCGGCGGCCGTTTCGAAAAGCGAGTGGATGAAGCCGATGGGCTGCGTCCAGGGTCGGCCGGTCGCATCGGTGAAGGCTTGCGCGAGCTCGGCGCAGCCCTGCCCCGTCAACGAGGAGGTGAAGGGATGGTTTGCCGACCACCACACCTCGGACGAGAGGTTGTGCCCCGCCTCGCCGAGGGTCTCGACCGATTGCGGGAAGAGGATCGCCTTCGCCACCGTGATCGCCTTCGGAGTGAAGCCCTGCTGGCTCGCCTGGTTGCGGAAGGTGGTGAAGTCCGGCGGAATCACGACGCCGGTCACGATCTCCGCATTGGCCTGTTTGAACGCGTTGATCTGCGCCGAGAAATCGTCGGTCAGGTTCTGGTAGCGCCCCGGGTCGATCGTCTCGTAGCCGGCCTCGGCGAACCCGGGCGCGACACCGACATTGGGATCGCCCCAGGCATTGCCGTCGGCATCATTCGGAAAGAGCCCGCCGACGACCTTGTTGGTCTCGAGCTGGTTCCACATGTTGGTGAACACGGCGATGACGTCTTCCAACCCCCAGAAATAGTGGAACGTGTAGTCGAAGGGCCGCCAGCCCGACGGATCACCCGGATTGCCTTGCTGCCCGATGAACCAGGGCTGCCACGGCGCCATGGTCGAAATGGTCGGAATGCCTTCGCTTTCAGCCACCGTCGAGACTGGGTTCGTCGTCTCGGGCGTGGAGGCCACCAGCATCAGGTGGATCTCGTCGTCGATGATCAGCTCCTGCGCCACGTCGGCGGCACGGTTCGGGTTCGACTGGCTGTCCTTGACGATCACCTCGACATCGAGCCCCTGATCCGCGGCGATGCGGTTGAAGGCGTCGATCGTGAAGGCATCGGCTTCGGCGAACCCGGCAAGCGGGCCCGTCTGCGGGCTCACATAGCCGATGCGGACGCGCGCCCCCTGTGCGAGCGCAGGCGCGGCGAGCGCTCCCGCACTGGTGACAAGGCCGGTCGCGGCGGCGGATTTCAAAAGGCGTCTTCTGGTCAGCATCGTGGTCTCTCCTCCCTCGGTGTGAGCGTCATCATGCGTCTGGCCGCCGGCCCTCCCAAGCCGCTTGCAGCAGATCCCGTATATCCTTCTGATCGAAGGGACGGGGATTTTCGTACTCGTTTTTCATCGCGATCTCGGATGCGCGGTCGAGATCGGCTTCGGACAGGCCGAGATCGGCCAGCCGCAACGGCGCACCCGACGCCTCCGCCAGATCCCAGAGCCCGCCGCCGACAGAACCGCCGAAGATCTCGGCGACCGGATCGAGCGCGGCCGTGCCGGTCTCGTTGAAGTGCGCCGTATGCGGCAAAAGGATCGCGTGGGTATCGGCGTGCGGCATGTCGAAAGAGCCGCCCACCACATGCGCCAGCTTGTGATGCAGCGACATCGCGACATAGCCGAGCGCGGTGGAACACAGCCATGCGCCGTAAAGGAGCCGGGCGCGGATCTGGGCATCGCGAGGGCTCTTCCGCAGGTCAGGCAACGCCGCCTTGATCGCGCGAAGCGCATCCAGCGACATCAGCGTCGTGACGGGATTCGCGTCGGGCGCATAGATCGCCTCGACCGCGTGGGCCGCCGCGTTCAGCGCGGATTTGACCGACATATCGACCGGCAGATCGAGCGTCAGAGCGACATCGTAGATCACCGTCTCGGGCCGGATCGACGGATCGCGGCGAGTGGTCTTCTCGCCGTTCTCGGTCTCGCCCAGAATATCGGTCATCTCGGAGCCGGCATAGGTGGTCGGGATCGCAACCTGGTCGCACCCCCTGCGCGTGGCGATGGCCTTGCCGAGCCCGATGGTCGAGCCGCCGCCCAGCGCGACGACGCAATCCGCACCGGCCGCGTCATAGGCGTCGAGCGCGCGGGCGGTCACCTCGACCGGCGTGTGCATTGCAGCCTCGGCAAAGGTGCCCGCGGCGAGATCTCCGAGCTGCTTGGCGAGTGCCTCTCCCGCCCCGTCCTGTTCGGGCGTGGTAAGCACCAAGGCGTGCGAGGCGCCGAGCCGGCGGAGTTCATCCCCGGTCTGCGCCAAGGTGCCCTCTCCGAAGACGACGCGCGTCGAGATGCCGGGAAAGACGAACGGGGTCATTGCGCTCCTCCAAAGACGGTGGTGCCGCGCACGACATCCGAGAGGAGCGCATCGACGACCGACGCTTCCAGCGCCGATATCTCGTGATCCCGGCCGGGCAGCACGTCGCTCCGAACGCGCGCACCACACGCCACGAGATCCGAGACGGCATCCTGGAAAGCCCAGGTCGGAATCCAAGGATCCTCGTCACCATTGCTGCAATAGATCGGCAGGCCGGGCAGCGCCGCGCGGGGCAGATCGTCACTTGCCGCACCGACGCGGCATCCGGTCAACATCGCGGCCGCATCCGCGCGGCCGCCACGCATCAGATGTTCGATGACGAGGCACGCCCCTTGCGAGAAACCGATCAGCACAAGGGGACAATCCGGGCAGTCCGCGCGGGCCGCCGCCTCGGCATCGGCGACAACCTTTAACGCCGCGCGAAGCTGCGTTTCTGTATCCTCGGTCAGCGTCTCGACGGCCTTGGCGTCATACCAGCCCTCGCCCTTTGATGCGGGCAGCACGTAGCGCACGCCCTCGACGGACAGACGGCGGACGAGGTTATCGAGCATGTAGTCCGGCGCTTGCCCGCGCCCGTGCAGCACCACCGCGACGGCTTTCGCCGCCGCGGGATCTGCGCCTTGTGTGACCAAGTCGGACAAGAGTTCAGGCGTCCTGGAAGCTGGCGGGCTCGAGCCCCTCGATGAGCTCCGCCTTCCGGTCCTCGAACCAGGGCGGGAACACCAGCGTTTGGCCGATCGCGTCGGCGGGCTCGTCCCGCGCCCAGCCTTCGGGAACCGTCCATGCCAGTTCGAACAGCGCGCCGCCGGGACTGCGGACGTAGCAGGACTTGAAGTACATCCGGTCCTTCTGCTCCGAGATATCGGTGAAGCCGAGCCCCTCGATATGGGCGCGCAGGTTCATCTGGTTCTCTTCGTCGCCGGTATTGAGCGCGAAGTGGTGAATCGTCCCGCCCGAGAGCGTCCAGGAGCCCTGCGCTTCGTCGCGGATCTCCATGACTTCGACGACACTGGTCGGACCATTGGCGTTCGGCACCTCGTAGGCCATGCCATGATCGTCGTCGGCCATCTTCTTGAGAGGAAGCGCGATGGTCAGGAACTCGTCCATCGCGGTCTTGTCCATCACCGCGACGACGCCGCCATAGATACCCTTGATGCCATGCTCAGCAGTGACGCCCGCCTCTTCACTGACGATGGACGGTCGCGGATCGCCCGGATTCTCCACGAGCTGCATCTCGATGCCGCAAGGATGGCGGAAATCGACCCGGTCGATACCGAAGCGGTTGCTCTTCGTGGCCTCGATGCCGTGCTCGCCGAGACGGTTCACCCAGTAATCCGACGCGCCCACGGGGATCGATTGCTGCACGATCTTGGATTGGTTCGTCCCGCGCCGTCCATAAACGCCCGGCTTGCGGAACGGGAAGGTCGTGATGATCGTCGATTCGTCGCCGTTCTTCGATCCGTAGTAGAGATGGTAGACGGGGATCGTTCCGTCGAAGAGCACCGTGCGCTTTACGGAATGGAGCCCCAGCGTCTTGGTGAAGAAATCGAAGTCTTCCTGAGCCCCGTCGGTGCTCATGGTCAAATGATGATACCCCTTGATCTGCGCCATGGGCCCTCCTCCCTGATCTTCGGTCTGACACGGCTCCGGCGCTCGGAAAGCGGCGCGGACAGGTGTCTCCACGCTTGGAACGATACGGCGCCTACACGGCAGGACTATGCAATTTCATATCCGCAGCATAACAAGTCCTCATGAAGTTCGAGGAAAAGCACCTGGTCCATCTGGCCGCCGTGATCGAATATGGTGGCGTCACCGCTGCGGCGGAGCAATTGGGACTGTCGCAACCGGCCGTCTCGCGCACCTTGTCGGCGCTCGAAAAACGGGTGGGCGAGCCGCTTTTTCAACCCGGCAGGCGACCATTGCGCCCGACGGTGATCGGCGCGGAGCTGGGTCGTCACGGCCGCGTCATCCTCGAGGCGGCGCGCGAGGCGGCGGAGACCATGTCGAGCTTTCGCTCGGGATCTTCAGGCAAGGTGCGGATCGCGGGCGTTCCCTTCTTCATGGACGCCTTCATCAGCGGCATGATCGGCGGCTTCCAGCGGATCGAGCCGGACATCCTGGTGGAGCAGGGGTATGGCAACCTTCAGGATCTAGAGAACGGCATCGCCTCCAAGCGGCTCGATCTGGCGATCTGTCCGCTCGGCGCGATAAAGCCCAAGCCGGAGTTCCGCTTCACCCCGATCCTCAAGGCGCGCAACGTGATCGCCTGCCGTCAGGGGCATCCCCTTCTGCGGCGCAAGAAGCTGAACCGCACCGACGTTGCGGATTTCCCCTGGGTCGCTCCCCTGCCCGGCTCGCCGCTCATGGCCGATTTGCACACGGTGCTCCTGAACCTCGGCCTGCAGGAGATTTCCATCCGCTATTCCGGCGGGTCGCTTCTGTCGGTGCTGAACTATCTTGAAGAGACGGACGCGCTGACGATCCTGCCCCATTCGGTGACGTTCGCGCACCGCAAGGATCGCAAGGTCACGGTTTTGCCGCTCGATATCCCGCAGCCGCCACGATCCCTCGGCATCCTGCGCGCCCGCGAGGCGCAGCAACCGGCGGCCGAGCATCTTGTGGCGCATATTCTCAAGGAGTTCGACGCGTTGCGGGCTGCGATCGAACGCCATCAGACCTCGGTCGTCTGGGGGCCCTGAGCGCAAGCGCGATACCAAGACCGGGGTCGCAGAGGCCGGCACTCCGGCCCCGGCCGAACCGGCTCATTCGGCCGGCGATGCCTCCGCTGCGCGGAACTCGCCCTTATCCTCGGTGGCAAGGCTGACCACGTAGATCGCGAGCCAGGACAGCGCGAAGCCGGGGATCATCTCGTAAAGCCCGGTCGCGGCCTTGAGCGGCGTGAAGATCCAGAGCCCGACGGTCACGGCGCCCACAACGAGACCCGACACGGCCCCGGCGCCGTTCATACGGGGCCAGGTGAGCGACAAGATGACGAGCGGCCCGAACGCCGCGCCGAACCCCGCCCAGGCGTTGGCGACAAGACCGAGAACCTGGCTCTCGGGATCCCCTGCGATCAGTGCCGCGACGATGCCGACCGCGACGACCGCGATACGTCCGACCGTTACCAGCGTGGTCTCGGAGGCGTTCTTGTTCAGGACGAGCTTGTAGAAATCCTCCGCCAGCGAGGAGGACGAGACGAGAAGCTGGCTCGACACCGTCGACATGATCGCCGCCAGAAGCGCCGCCAACAGGAAGCCGGTAATCAGCCCCGGAAAGAGGTTCTCCGCGAGATAGATGAAGATCGTCTCGCTATCCCCGATCTCGACGCCGTTCCGCTCGACATAGGCCCGACCGAAGATGCCGACGCCCACCGCGCCAATAAGCGCGATGCCCATCCAGGCCATGCCGATGTTGCGCGCGGTCGAAACCGCCGCGACGCTTTTTACGGCCATGAAGCGCACGATGATATGCGGCTGTCCGAAATAACCGAGGCCCCAGGCGAGAAGTGAGATGAACCCGATGAAGGTCATGTCAGCAGTCCAGAGATTGAGGCTGAAGCCGTCGACGCCCGACAGGGTCTCCTGCGCCTGACCGAAGCCGCCGCCCTCGCCCGCATACAGGACGATCGCGGGCATGATGATCAGCGCCAGCATCATGATGAGACCCTGGCAGAAATCGGTGAGCGACACGGCGAGGAAGCCGCCGACGACAGTGTAGGCCAGAACGACGCCGAGGGTCAGCCAGACGCCGAACTGGTAGCTGCCGTCGAATGCGCTCTGGAAGAGTTTCCCGCCTGCGACGAGACCCGAGGCGGTGTAGACTGCGAAGAAGACCACGATGATGACCGCCGAGACCATGCGCAGCGTGCCGCCTTGCGAGGGGAAGCGGTTGGCCAGAAAGGCCGGGATCGTCAGCGCGTTGTCATATCGTTCTGTCTGCTCGCGCAAGCGCGGCGCAACGACGATCCAATTGACCAGTGCCCCGATGAAAAGGCCGATCCCGATCCAGGCTTCCACGAGACCAGAGGCATAAAGCGCCCCCGGAAGCCCGAGCAATAGCCAACCGGACATATCCGACGCGCCCGCGGACAGCGCGGCGACGGCCGGGGGAAGGTTGCGTCCGCCGAGAATGTATTCCTCGGAACTCGAAGTGGCATTTCGATAGGCGTAAATCCCTATCCCGAGCATCAGGATGAAATAAGCCGCCAGGCTGATGAGAACTCCTAAAGACATAAAGGCCCTCCGAACCGTTTTGGTTTTATCGACATGGCATCATTCGCCTGCCGCAGGGCCGAGCATGTCTGAGTTTCAATGGCGATCAAGAAATCTCCCTGCAGCGCTCTTTCTCGAACGGAATTCGTCAACCGGTATCTCATTGAAACCTAGGACGAGATGACGCAGCGGCCAGCTCGCGATTTTTCACGCGCCTGACGCAAAAGCCGCTATGCGCGCGCGACGAGCCTTCCGAGCCATCATCTGGACACCTACCAACGGCGTCGAAGTCGCGTCCCGGCACCCGGCGCGATCAGGTTCGGACAACGAGAACCGAGCAGTCCGCATGGGCCACAACATGGCTCGCGGTGGTTCCAAGCAAGTAATCCTTCACCTTGGGGTTCGCCGATTCCATGACGATTATGTCGACCTTGCGCTCGTCTGCGAGCTTCACGATCTGGCGATGGGTCGAGCCTTTCCTGACAACGAGCTCGACCTCGATCCCTTCCGCGGGATGGCTGCGGATGAATTTCTGCAATTCCTGCTTCCAGAAGGCTTCGGAATCCCGGATGTTCAGATTTCGCTCCATCTCCGGGGCGATCGTCGTCACGATGAGCTTCGCCCCGCGGCGGCGGGCCATTTCAACGGCCTCGTCATAGGCAGCGAAATCCACGGCCGCGTGCCTGAGGTTCACCGGACAAAGGATGAGCTTGGTCTCACGGGCCATGACACGTTGCCTTTCGTGCAAATCGATATGTCTGACCAGACCGTGAAGATGCCTGAGGCGTCGCGCAAGCCGCCAATTTCCCTTTGAGGGCGTCAAATCCCGATTTTTGCGCTGCTGTTCACTCAACGAAACCCGCCGGCTATCGCAAGCCTCGATCACGGATCCTTTCATCGCCTTTGATTTTGAAACGCCAGCCTACAGGCTTAGCTCGTCATATGAAGGAAAGGAGCGCTCTTATGGCACCGCAACTCATCGCACTGATCATCGTGACACCCTTCATTCTTATCTTCATCTATGCCGGTTATCACGAATACCGCCGCTACAAGACCGAAGGACGCGCAACCTACGGCCTGATGTTTGACGAAGAGACGGGCACAAGCCACGTCACCGGCATTGCGGATCACGAAGACGCATATGATCCCGATGATTTCGACCCAAGCGCCTACAACGACCCGGATGTGAAAACCTCGGAGGACGACGAGACGGACGCCACGCCCGAGCGGTCCTGACCGCTTGGACCCCTAGCCTTCGCTTGAGGCGCGCACGGGCGTCGCGATCCGCAGAAGGCTCTTCTGCAAGAGGATGAAGCAAAGAAGAAGCACGCCGATCACGATCTTCGTCCACCAGCTCGAGAGCGTGCCATCAAAGACGATGTAGGTCTGGATAAGCCCCATTGTCAGAACACCGAAGAGCGTGCCGACGACGTAACCGGCACCGCCGGTCAACAAAGTGCCCCCGATCACGACCGCGGCGATGGCGGTCAACTCGGTTCCGACCGTTGCGAGCGGATAGCCAGAGCCGGTATAGATCGCGAAGACAATGCCCGAAAGCCCGGCCATCAAGCCAGAGAACGCATAGATGCCAATCGTCGTGCGTCCGACCTCGACGCCCATCAGGCGCGCCGTGTCGGGCCCGCCCCCGATCGCGAAGACGCTCGCCCCGAAGCGTGTGCGATGCGCAACGAGCGCACCGCCCGCTATGGCGAGCAGCATCAACGCCCCGATCAGCGTGAACCGTCCGCCACCGGGCATACGCCAATAGCTGTCCTGCAGCGCCTCGAAGAAGGCATGGTCGATCGGCACGGAATCGATGGTGAGCATGTAAGCCGCGCCACGCGCCAGGAACATGCCGGCCAGCGTGACGATGAAGGCGGGCATCGCGAGCCCGTGTATGATCGCGCCCATCACGGCGCCGAACGCGGTCGTTACGACCAGCAGCAGCGCGAAGACGATGATCGGATGCAGGCCCGTGTCCCTCAGCATCACCGCGATGAAGACGCCCGAGAAGGCGATGACCGACCCGACGCTGAGATCGATGCCGCCCGAAAGGATCACGACGGTCATGCCGACGGCGACGATGCCGAGATAAGCATTGTCCGTCAGCAGGTTGCCCACGACGCGGGTCGACAGCATGAACGGAAATTGCAGCCAGCACAGCAGGTAGGCTGTGAAGAAGATCGCGATTGTCGCAAGCAGCGGGTAGAGGCGTGGATTGGGTCTCATCTGGTGTCTCGGCTGCCAATGGGTTTCGGCTCGCGCTGGCGCCGGATCTCCATTCGCAGCCAATGCCAGTGCTGCGACAGGTTCGGCGATTGGACGAGCAGGATCACAAGCACGAGCCCGGCTTTGATCACGAGGTTGTATTCCGACGGAAAGCCCGCGAGCAGGATGCCGGTATCCACCGTCTGGATGATGAGTGCGCCGAGGATCGAGGCCGCGACGGAGAAGCGCCCGCCCAGAAGGGAATTGCCGCCGATCACCACCGCGAGGATGGCATCGAGCTCCAGCCAGAGGCCGGCATTGTTGGCATCCGCACCGCGGATGTCGGCAGTGGCGACAATGCCGGCCAACGCCGCGCAGAAGCCCGAGGCCGCGTAAACGGCAATCAGGAGCACCCTCGCGTTGATCCCGGCCACGGTCGAGGCCGAGCGGTTGATGCCGATGGCTTCGACCAGAAGGCCGAGCGCCGTGCGCCGCATGATGAAGGCGACCGCGATCCCCGTCACGAGCCAAAGGACGGCCGGAACGGGCACGCCCGCCACCGTTCCCGACCCGATCCAGGCGAAGGCCGGGTCCGAGAAGGTCAGGATTCGCCCCTCAGTGATAAGCTGGGCGATCCCGCGCCCGGAGGTCATCAGGATCAGCGTTGCGACGATGGGCTGGATGCCGACATAGGCCACGAGGCAGCCGTTCCAGAGACCGCAGGTCAGCCCTGCGACGATTGCCAGGAGGACAGCCGGGAACACGCCCCAGCCGGCGGCAAGCGTCCAGGCTGCCACAGCGCCGGAAATCGCCATGACCGTGCCGACGCTGAGGTCGATGCCTCGCGTCGCGATGACCAGCGTCATGCCGATCGCCAGAAGCGCCACGGGCGCGCCACGCTTCACGATATCGACGACCGGCCCTGTGAGGCGTCCGTTTTCGAAGGAGATCGCCAGGAATTGCGGAAAGAAGATCGACACGAGCGCGACAAGCGCCAGGAGCGTCAGGATCTGCGGCAGGCAACGGCGGAGCGCACGGGTCATCACGCGACCTTCCCTGTATCGGGCGCAGCGATGGCGGTCACGATCGCGCCGCTGGTGATCTCCACCCCGCTCAACTCCGCGACATGGGCGCGGTCCCGAACGACGATGATGCGGTCGGAGGCCGCGACCAGCTCGTCAAGCTCGGACGAGATCACGAGGACCGACATGCCGCCCTCGGTGATTTCTCCGATCAGCCGCAGGATCTCGGCATGTGCCCCGACATCGATACCGCGTGTCGGCTCGTCGAGGATCAGGAACCGCGGGTTCATCGCCAGCCAGCGCGCGAGGACGACCTTCTGCTGGTTACCGCCGGACAGCTCGCCCACCGCCTTCTCCGCATCGGAGGTTCGGATGTCGAGCCGCTTGATATAGGTCTCGGCAATTCGGGCCTGTTCGGCGCGCGGCACCGGTTTGGCCCATCCACGCCGGGCCTGCAGCGCTAGTATGATGTTCTCGCGCACGGACAGGTCCGCAACGATGCCGTCGGTCTTGCGCTCTTCGGGGGCGAAGCCGAACCCGGCGGCGATGGCCTCGCGAGGGCTGGTCAGCGATACGGGCTCTCCGTCGACCTTGGCTTCTCCGCGCTGCGCGGCGCGGATGCCGAACATCAGCTCCGCCGTTTCAGTGCGGCCCGACCCCAAAAGACCGGCGAGCCCGATCACCTCGCCCTCGCGCACAGTCAGATCGAAGGGTTCGACAAGCCCGTCGCGTCCATATTTCTTGAAGTCCACCACGGTCCGGCGCGCCTCGCTGCGGGCGTGATCCGCCCCTTGCTCCGCCTCAACCTCTTCGAGCTCGCGTCCCAGCATGTGGCGGATCAGGGCCACGCGGTCGAGTTCGGCGGTCGTTTCCGTGACGATCTTCGCGCCGTTCCTCAGAACCGTGACCCGATCCGTCAGCTCGAACACCTGGTCAAGGAAATGCGAGACGAACACGATGCCAAGCCCGCGATCCCGCAGACCCCGGACCACATCGAAAAGCATCCGCGTCTCGGCCGCATCAAGGCTCGCCGTCGGCTCGTCGAGGATCAGTATCTTGCCGGACAACTCAACCGCGCGGGCGATGGCGACGATCTGCCGGATCGCCACGGAATAACTGCCAAGATCGCGCCCCACATCGATATCGAGCCCGTATCCTTCAAGCATCCGCCGCGCCTCGGCGCGCTGCGCCCGTCCGTCGATCAACCCAAAGCGGCGCGGCTCGCGTCCGAAGGTCAGGTTCTTCGCGACCGTGAGGTTATCCAGAAGGTTCACCTCCTGGTAGACAGTCCCGATGCCGAGCGACTGCGCCTCGGCCGTGCTGCCTGGCGAGATCGGCTCGCCATCGAGACGGATATCTCCGTCGTCGCGCCGATACGCGCCGGTCAGGCACTTGATGAGCGTGGACTTGCCCGCGCCGTTCTCGCCCAGAAGCGCGTGAACCTCGCCCGCTGCAAGATCGAAATCGACGCTGTCGAGGGCCTTCGTGCCCGGAAACGACTTGCTGAGGTCGCGGATGGTCAGAAGCATGACGTCTGTCCCGTGTCAGGGCCGGGGCGGCGATGCGCCCCGGCTCGTTCGCTCAGTAACCCAGATCCTTGCGGGCCTCGTATTCCGCCATCGGATCATCGTCCTGCGTATAGAGCCGCGATTCCGTCTGGATGAACTTCTCGGGCTCGGTGCCATCCGCCCAGTATGCCTCGAGCGCATCGAACGCCGGCCCCGCCATGTTCGGCGTCAGCTCGACGGTCGCGTTCGCGTCGCCATTGGCCATCGCCTGGAAAATGTCCGGCACCGCGTCGATGGAGACGATCAGGATATCTTCGCCGGGGTTCATCCCCGCTTCGTTGATCGCCTGGATCGCACCGAGCGCCATGTCGTCGTTATGGGCGTAAAGCGCGCAGATGTCGTTGCCGCTTTCGGCCTGCAGGAAGCTTTCCATGACTTCCTTGCCGCCCGAGCGGGTGAAATCGCCGGTCTGGCTGCGGACGATCTCGATGCCCTCCGCCCCGTCGATGGCGTTGCGGAAGCCGGTCGCGCGGTCGATCGCCGGCGACGAGCCGGTCGTGCCTTGCAGCTCGACGACGCGGCACTCGCCCTCGGGCTTGTTGTCGACGAGCCATTGCCCGGCGACCTCGCCTTCATGCACAAGATCCGAGCCCACCGCCGTCAGGTACAGGTCTTCGGAGCTGTCCACCCGGCGGTCGAGCAGCACGACCGGGATGTCCGCCTCCGCGGCTTCCTCGAGCACGCTGTCCCAGCCGGTCGCGACAACCGGTGCGAGCAGGATGGCGTCGACGCCTTGCGCCACGAAAGACCGGATGGCCGCGATCTGGTTTTCCTGGCGCTGCTGCGCGTCCGAGAAGCGCAGATCGATCCCGCGCGCTTCGGCTTCCTGGCGCGTCAGCGTCGTTTCCGCCGCCCGCCAGCCCGATTCCGAGCCGATCTGCGAGAAACCGACGGTCTGCGCGCTCGCCGCGGTGCCCGCGAGCAGCGCGGCACTTGTCAGAAGAATACGTTTCATTATCTCACTCCCTTTGATGAACGGGACCGCCGTTTCGGTGCAAGCCCCTTTGTCTGGCCGGGTCCGGGAGACCGCCCGGGTCCGGCCATCTTGTAAGAGGGCTCCTCAGTCCCTCAGATCCTCGGGCAAGAGCGCCTGAGGCATGTTCTGGTAGCAGACCGGCCGCAGGAAACGGCGGATTGCCAGTGTTCCGACACTCGTCGCGCCGAAATTCGTCGATGCCGGGAAAGGTCCGCCATGCACCATTGCGTGGGCGACTTCGACCCCGGTCGGAAAACCGTTCACGAGCACCCTGCCCGCCTTGCGTTCGAGGATCGGCATGAGCGCCTTCGCGTCGTCCGTATCGCCGTCGTCCATCTGCAAGGTCGTGGTGAGCTGCCCGGCAAGATCCGCCGCGATGGCGCGGCGCTGACCGGCATCCTTCGCACGCACCACGATGCCCGCGGGTCCGAAGATCTCGTGGGCCAGCACCGGGTGGGCCTGCCAGTCATCGCCCGATACCGCGAAAACCGCCGGCGCGCCTTGCCGCCCCTCGCAGCTGGCCGCGGTGATCCGTTCGACCCCGTCCGTGCCGGAGACGGCCTCGACCCCGCCGCGATAGGCCTTCGCCACGCCCGCAGTCAGCATCGGCTGCGCCGGAACTTTTCCAAGCGCCTCGGCAGCCTGCGTGAGGAACGCTTCGGCCCCCTCGCCCTCGGTCAGGATAACGACCCCGGGATTGGTACAGAACTGGCCGACGCCCATCGTAAGTGAGCCGGCCCAGGCCGCCCCGATCTCTCCGCCCCGCGCGGCTTGCGCCGCCGGAAGCACGAAGACGGGATTGATCGCGCCCAGCTCTCCGAAGAAGGGGATCGGCTCGGGCCGCGCCATCGCGAGGTCGAACAGCGCCTTGCCCCCGCGGAACGAGCCGGTGAAGCCGACAGCGCGTGTGATGGAATGCGTGACCAGCGCTTCTCCTGCCTCGTTCGTGTTCGACTGGATGAAGCCGAATACCCCGGCCGGCATTCCCGTCTTCTCGCTCGCCGCAGCGATGGCGCGCGCGACAAGCTCGCCGCAACCGGGATGCGCCGGATGGCCCTTGTAGACCACCGGGCAGCCCGCCGCGAGTGCAGCGGCGGTGTCGCCGCCTGCCGTCGAGAAGGCCAGCGGGAAGTTCGACGCTCCGAAGACCGCAACGGGCCCGAGCGGCCGCTGGATCATCCGAAGATCGGGGCGCGGCATCGGTTGGCGGTCTGGCAGGGCCTCGTCGTGCCGCCGGTCGAGATAAGCGCCGTCGCGGATATGGGTCGCGAAGAGGCGCAGCTGGTTGGCGGTGCGGGGCAGCTCGACGCTACGCAGGCGCGGCTCCGGCAGGCCGGTCTCGGCCATGCCAATCTCCGTGATCGCATCGACCCGCGCTTCGATCTCCTCGGCGATGGCGTCGAGAAACAGCGCCCGATCCTCACGGGACGTCCAGCCATAGGTTTCGAAGGCGGCCTCGGCGGCCTTCATCGCCGCGTCGATCTCGGCCTTGCCGCCGGTATGGACATGCAGGGGCGTACCGGACACCGGGTCGGACTCGAAGGTCTGGCCTGCCGAGACCCAGTTTCCGTCGATGTAATGCTGTCCTGTCAGGTCGGTCATGAAATCTCCTGTGGGTCGTCGTGAAAAGCTGCAACGGCGATGTGACGTCCGAGCATGAATGCATCGGCGACATGAACGAGCGGCTCGACGTCCACATCGCTCTGGCCGGTTTCGATCAGTTCGGCGAAACGCCGGTAGAGACTGGGGTATTCGCCCGGCGCCTCGACACTCTGTTCCGCGCCGTCGATATGAAGCCGGGCGCCACCCTCGGTCAGCTTCAAGGTGCCGCTGTCGGTCTCGATCTCGATCTGCCAGATCTCGCCGCCCTCCTGCCGCCAGTCGAAGACAGCCTCGGCGCGAAGCCCGTCCGGGCCGACGAAGGTCAGATCGGCGGCGATCGGGGCCGCACGGTTCTCGGGGAAGGACAGCGTGGCACCGGTCAGATGCAACGAGACGGGCAGGATCTTCGACAAGAGCGAGAGCGCGTTGATCCCGGGATCGAACACGCCGAGCCCGCCCGGTTGCCAGATCCAGTCCTGGCCCGGATGCCATTTCCGCACGTCTTCCTTCCAATCGACGCGCACCGCCCGGATCCCCTTGCCTGCAAGCCAGTCCCGCGCTGCGTCGGCGGCCTCCGCATGGCGGCTGTGCCACGTGGCAAAGAGCGTCTTGCCCGCCGCGCGCGCCTGACGCTCAAGCTTCAGAACCTCGGCGATCGAGGCGCCGGGCGGCTTCTCCAGCATGACGTGGCGACCTGCGGCCAAGGCGGCGCTCGCCGCAGCGAAACGCGGCACCGGCGGCATGGTCAACGAGACAGCCGGGATATCGGGCCGCGCCGCGAGCATCGCGCCGATCTCTGCATGGTTCTCGACGCCCTCTACGCCGCCAGAGCCGCTAACCGTGGCTGCGAGATAGAAAGCCGGATCGGCCGCAATGGACGGGATATGCTGGTCGCGGGCGATCTTGCCGATGCCGACGAGGGCGATGTCAGTGACTGTCACGCGGCACCTCCCTTCCTCGGCAGCCTTTGAGGAAGTCGAAATCGACCCCGGTATCGGCTCCTTCCACATGATCGTGGAACAGCTTGGCATAACCGCTCGCGGGCGGCTCGATGCGGGATTGCCACGCAGCGATGCGCTGTTCCAGCTCCTCTTCGGAGATATCGAGATGCAAGCGCCGGTCGGGCACGTTCACCTCGATCATGTCGCCGGTACGGACCACCGCCAGCGGGCCGCCGACCGCCGCCTCCGGGGCGGTATGCAGGATGACCGTGCCATAAGCCGTGCCCGACATGCGCGCATCGGAGATCCGCACCATATCGGTGATGCCTTTCCTCAGCAGCTTCGGCGGCAGCCCCATATTTCCCACCTCGGACATGCCGGGATATCCTTTGGGTCCGCAATATTTCAGCACCATGATGCAGGTCTCGTCGATCTCGAGCGCATCGTCGCCGATGCGCGCCTTGTAATCGTCGATATCCTCGAAGACGACAGCGCGGCCGCGATGGACCATCAGGTGCTCGGAGGCGGCCGAGGGCTTGATGACCGCACCGCCCGGCGCGAGGTTGCCGCGCAGAACCGCGATGCCGCCGCTTGCCGAGAGTGCCTTGTCGGCGGGCCTGATCACGTCCTCGTTCCAGTTCACCGCGTCCTTCACCTCGTCCCAGATCGGCCCGCCCGAAACGGTGAGCGCGTCCCTGTTGAGCATGCCCGCCTCACCCAGCCTTTTCAGCACGACCGGCAGGCCTCCGGCATAGAAGAACTCCTCCATCAGGTACTTGCCCGAGGGCATGAGGTTGACGATCGTCGGCACGTCGCGGCCGAGCCTGTCCCAATCGTCGAGCGTCACATCGACGCCGACGCGCCCCGCCATCGCCAGAAGATGCACGACCGCGTTCGTCGAGCCGCCGATCGCGCCATTGGTGCGGATCGCGTTCTCGAACGCCGCCTTGGTCATCACGTCCGACGGCTTGAGATCGTCCTTGACCATCTCGACGATGCGCCGGCCGGACATCTGCGCCATCACGCGGCGCCGCGCGTCGACAGCCGGGATCGCCGCATTGCCCGAAAGCGCCATGCCCAGTGCCTCGGCCATGCTCGCCATCGTGCTCGCCGTGCCCATCGTGTTGCAGGTGCCGGTAGAGCGCGACATCGCCTGCTCGGCCTCGAGGAAGTCCTCCTGGGTCATCTTGCCGGCCTTGATATCCTCCGACATCTGCCAGAGCGCCGTGCCCGACCCCACACGCTCGCCCCGGAACCAGCCATTCAGCATCGGCCCGCCGGTGACGACGATCGATGGAATATCGGTCGAGGATGCACCCATGATGAGCGAAGGCGTGGTCTTGTCGCAACCGACCATCAGCACCGCGCCGTCGATCGGTTGGGCCCGCATCACTTCCTCGACGGCCATCGCCGCGAGGTTGCGGTACATCATCGCCGTCGGGCGAAACGTGTTCTCGGAAGCCGAGAAGACGGGCACTTCGAGCGGAAAGCCTCCCGCTTCCCAGATCCCGGCCTTCACCTTCTCGGCAAGCTCGCGCAGATGGCCGTTGCAGGGCGTCAGCTCTGACCAGGTGTTGAGAATGCCGATGACCGGCCGCCCGTCGAACACATCATGCGGGTGCCCCTGGTTCTTCAGCCATCCCCGGTGGTAGATCGTGTCCCGGCTGGTGCCGCCATACCATTCCTGGCTGCGCAGCTTTCTCGGCCATTCTGCAGGTTTGAACGTCACAGCGGGCGCACCTCCGTCATCGGCTCCGCCTTGCCCAGGGGATCAAAGGAGAGCGGGTTTCTGAGGGGAAGACCGAAGGCCGCGGCCTCGATCTCGAAGACGTCGCCATCTCTCGGCTGCACCCCGTCGGCAAAGGACAGCGTCGCCGTGCCGAACATATGGACATGCACGTCGCCCGGTTGGCGGAAGATGTCATACTTGAAATGGTGGTGTTCGAGATTGGCGATCGTGTGGGACATGTTGGCCTCTCCCGAAAGGAAGGGCTTCTCGAAGATCACCTCCTCCCCGCGCCGGATCCGGCTCGTGCCCTCGACGCTCTGCGGCAGCTCGCCGACGAGGAGTTCCGGCCCGATGGCGCAAGGGCGCAGCTTGGAATGGGCGAGGTAGAGGTAGTTCTGCCGCTCGGTGACGTGATCCGAGAATTCATTGGCGAGGGCAAAGCCCAGGCGCACGGGCGCGCCGTCCGGCGCGATCACGTAGATCCCTGCGATCTCGGGCTCTTCGCCGCCATCGAGCGCGAACGGCGGGCTTACGAGCGGCGCGCCGGGCGCGACGAGCGCCGCGCCGGTGCCCTTGTAGAACCATTCGGGCTGCACGCCCGCCGCGCCGTTGCCGGGCTTACCGCCCTCGACGCCCATGCGGAACATCTTCATCGAGTCGGTTTCGTCCTCGGGTTTCTTGGCATGCATCGACGCCCGCGTTGAGGCCGACCCCAGATGCGTCAGCCCCGTTCCGGTGAGGTGCAGATGCGCCGGGTCGGCATGGGTCACGGGCGGCAGAAGACGTCCTTCGGCAGCCAGAACCTCGAGATTGACCGCGCCATTGAGACCAAGCGACAAGACAAGGTCGCGCAGGCCCAAGCCCTCTTCGAGAGCGCGCATGGCAAGGTCGTAAAGCGACAGCTCGCTTTTCACCTCGTAGGCTTCGGACCCGTCGCGCGCGACGACCTGAATGCTTCCCGAGGATGTGCGGTATTGGGACAGATGCATCGGCTCAGCCCTTCTTTTTGTTCATGACGTCGAAGATGACCGCAGCGAGCAGCACCAGGCCCTTGATGACCTGCTGGTAATCGATGCCGATCCCGAGGATGGACATGCCATTGTTCATGACACCCATGATGAAGGCGCCGATCACCGTGCCCACGCCGCCGGCCATCGACGCGCCACCGATGAAGACCGCCGCGATCACGTCGAGCTCGAACGTCGCGCCCGCTTTCGGCGTGGCGGTGTTGAGCCGCGCGGCGAAGACGAGACCCGCAAGGGCGGCCAGCATGCCCATATTGGCGAAGGTCAGAAAGGTCAGCCGCTGCGAGTTTATGCCCGAGAGCGACGCCGCCTTCTCGTTGCCGCCGATGGCGTAGATCCGCCGGCCGATCGTCGTGCGGCTCGTGATGAACGAATAGACCGCGATCAGGAACGCCATGACGATGAAGACATTCGGCAGGCCGCGGAAATCGGCCATGAGCCAGCTCATCCAGACGATACCGAAGAAGATGAGCGCGGTCTTCGCGGCGAAAAAGGCGAAGGGCTCGGCCGGAACGCCGGTGCGCGCCTCGGCCTGCCGGTTGCGGATCGCAAGCCATGTCAGGACAGCGGCAACCCCGAGGCCGATCAGGAGAGAGAGCAGGTTGAACCCGTCCATTCCGAACGGATCGCCGATAAAGCCCGAGGAGATCAGTTGAAACTCGCGAGGGAAGGGACCGACCGACTGCCCGGCCAGAAGCCACAGCGTCAGCCCTTTGAAAACGAGCATGCCCGCAAGCGTCACGATGAAGGACGGAATGCGGAAATAGGCGACCCAGAAACCCTGCGCTGCCCCGATAAGCGCGCCCGCGGCGAGGCACAGGATGCCTGCGAGAAGGTAATGCATGTCCCAGTTGACGATCATCACCGCCGCAAGCGCCCCGATGAAGCCCAGCACCGATCCGACAGACAGATCGATATGCCCCGCGACGATCACGAGCAGCATGCCCACGGCCATGATGATGATGTAGGAATTCTGCAAGATCAGGTTGGTGAGGTTCACCGGACGCAAGAGGATGCCCCCGGTGGCGATCTGGAAGAAGGCCATGATCGCGATCAGCGCGAACAGGATCCCGTATTCGCGCAGGTGGGTCTTGAGAAACCGCCAGCTCGCGCGGGCCTGTTTCGCCGCGGGAGCCTCTTCTCCACGGTCTACGGTCTCGCTCATATCGCGCGCTCCCCTGTCTTGATGATACGGGCCATGATCTTTTCCTGGCTGGCTTCGTGGGTGGGCATCTCGCCGACGAAGCGGCCCTCGTTCATGACGTAAAGACGATCCGTGATGCCAAGAAGCTCGGGCATCTCGGAGGAGATCACGACGATCGCCTTGCCCTGTTTGGCGAGATCCCGAATGACCGTGTAGATCTCGAATTTCGCGCCGACATCGATGCCGCGCGTCGGCTCATCGAGGATCAGGATATCCGGATCTGCGAAGAGCCATTTCGACAGGACAACCTTCTGCTGGTTGCCGCCCGAGAGGTTCACCGTTTCCTGCTCGATCGAGCTCGACTTGATGTTGAGCCGCTCGCGGTATCGCTCGGCGACCTCAGTCTCGCGGGCGCGGTTCAGCACCATCCCGTCTGCCACGGCATCAAGCTTGGCCATCGAGATGTTGCGCCGGATCGTATCCTCGAGCACCAGCCCATAGGTCTTGCGATCCTCGGTGGCATAGGCCAGCCCGGCATTGATCGCGCGTCGCACGCTCGACAGGTCGACCGGCTGGCCGTTGATCTTCGCGCTGCCCGAGATGTCGCGCCCGTAGGACCGGCCGAAAAGGCTCATGGCCAGTTCAGTCCGGCCCGCGCCCATTAGACCGGCAATCCCCAGGACCTCGCCTTTCCGGACATGGAAGGACACGTCGCGCACGACGATACGGTCAGCGTCGATTGGGTGATGCACGGTCCAGTTCTCGACCTCCAGCGCGACCTCTTCGGTGAAGGTCGGCTCGCGCGGCGGGAAGCGGTCGTCGAGCGCGCGTCCCACCATGTCGCGGATGATGTCGTCCTCGCTGATGCCATCGGCGCAATCGAGCCGGGAAACCGTCGATCCGTCCCGCAGAACGGTGATCGTATCTGCCACCTGGCTGATTTCATTGAGCTTGTGACTGATCAGGATCGAGGTCACGCCCTGCTGGCGGAATTCGGCCAGAAGCGAGAGCAGCTTCTCGCTGTCCTGTTCGTTGAGAGACGAGGTCGGCTCGTCCAGGATCAAGAGCCGCACATCCTTCGACAGCGCCTTGGCGATTTCCACGAGCTGCTGCTTGCCGAGGCCAAGATCACCGACCGGCGTCTTGGGGCTTTCCTTCAGCCCGACCCTTTCGAGCAGCTCGGCTGCGCGCTGTTCGGTCTGCCGCCAATCGATGATGCCGCCCGCGGCGCGCTCGTTGCCGAGAAAGATGTTCTCCGCCACCGACAGAAGCGGCACCAGCGCCAGTTCCTGGTGGATGATGGCAATGCCGACCGCCTCGCTGTCGCGGATCGTGCGAAAGGACTGCACCTCGCCGTCGAAGACGATCTCGCCGTCATAGGTTCCATGCGGATAGACGCCCGAAAGCACCTTCATCAGCGTGGACTTGCCCGCGCCGTTCTCTCCGACCAGCGCGTGGATTTCACCCGTCTTGACGCTCAGGTTCACTCGGTCGAGCGCCTTCACGCCCGGGAATTCCTTCGTGATGTCCCGCATCTCGAGGATCGTCGACATATCGCAATGTCCTGTGTTTGATCGTCCCCCGGCTCTGGGCCGGGGGGCTTTCGTGACCGACGCCGAAGCGCGGCCACAGGGAGGATCACTCGAGCTCGGAGGCCTCGTAATAGCCCGAGTCGATCAGCACTTCGGTGATGTTTTCCTCGGTCACCGGCACCGGCTCCAGGAGGTAGGAGGGGACGACCTTGACGCCGTTGTCATAGGTCTCGGTGTCGTTGATCTCGGGCTCGCCGCCCTGCAGGAGCGCATCCACCATGCCAACGGTCACGCGCGCAAGTTCGCGGGTGTCCTTGAAGATGGTCGAATACTGCTCGCCACGCTGGATCGCCTTGATCGACGGGATCTCGGCATCCTGCCCGGTGACGATGGGCATCGGCATGTCGCCTGAGCCATAGCCGACACCGCGCAGCGACGAGATGATGCCGATCGAGAGCCCGTCATAAGGTGACAGAACGCCGTGGACGCGCGCATCGGTGTAGTTCGCGGAGAGAAGGTTATCCATGCGCGCCTGCGCCACCGAGCCATCCCAGCGCAGGGTGCCCACCGTGTCCATGCCCATCTGGCCGGACACGATCTGGATCGAGCCGTCATCGATCAACGGCTGCAAAACGCTCATCGCGCCATCGTAGAAGAAATAGGCGTTGTTGTCGTCGGGGCTGCCCCCGAATAGCTCGACGTTCCATTGCTCGGCATCCGGGAACCTCTCTTCGAGGCCGTTCACGAGGTTGGTCGCCTGCTGCACACCAACCTGGAAATTGTCGAAGGTGGCGTAGTAGTCGACATCGCCGGAATCGCGGATGAGACGGTCATAGGCCACGACCGGAATGTCCATCGCAGCGGCGTTGGCCAGCGCGTTCGTCAGCGTCGTGCCGTCGATCGCCGCGATCACCAGCGCGTCGACGCCCGTGGTGATCATGTTCTCGATCTGCGCGAGCTGGTTGGGAATGTCGTCCTCGGCATATTGAAGGTTTGTCTCGTAGCCGGCTTCCTCGAACTGGGCGACCATGCTCTCTCCATCGGAGATCCAGCGCGCCGAAGATTTCGTGGGCATCGAAATGCCGATCGTTCCCGAATCCTGCGCGAAGGCGGGCATCGCGATCAGGGTAGCCAAAGCGGTCGCGCCGAGGGCGCGTCTCGTGAATGTCATGTTATCCTCCCAGACAGGCGGAGCGGACTGCCCCACATCCGCCGCCCTCGTGCCATCCGTGTCTCCTCACGGGCTGCAAGCGAGCGGCTCGCGCCCACACTTGCGCTACGGATATATATCAGTCAAATGATTAAGCGGCAGATAGATATACCATTTCTGATATGTCATTTCCGTGGGAGACCAGAGGCAGACCGATGACTGAACTCATTCGAAGCGGGCTGAAATTCTCGCATCTCCGAATCCTCGCGGCGCTCCGCGAAACCGGGAAAATCGGCGCTGCGGCGCAACATGCGGGCATGACCCAACCTGCGGCCTCGCGGCTTCTGGCGCAGCTTGAGACGATGCTCGGAACGCCGCTTTACGTGCGCCACGCGCAAGGTGTCGTTCTGACCGAAGCGGGGCGGACGCTAGCGGACCAGGCCATCGCCACCTTGCGCGATCTCGACCGGACGCATCAGCAGATCGGCCAGATCGCGAGCGGCACGCGCGGCCATGTGCGGATCGGATCTGTGACCGGCCCCTCGCTCGACCTTCTTCTGCCCGTCCTGCGCGAGATCCGGGTCGCCTATCCCGACATCCAGACGAGCGTGAACATCGACACGTCGGACCGGCTGGCGGAGGGGCTGATCGCCGATGAGCTCGATCTCTATATAGGCCGGATCCCGGACCAGGCCGATGCGCGCCCTTTCGCAATCAAGACGATCGGCCCCGAACCCATCAGCCTCGTGGTCCGCCTGGACCATCCTTTGAGCGGACGCTCGGGTCTAACGATCGACGATTGCCTGCCCTTCGATTGGGTGATGCAGCCTCCGGGCGGCCTTCTGCGCCGCACGGCGGAAGCCTATCTTCTGGAGCGCGGCAGGCCGCTTCCAAGGCGCGTTCTCGGCACGACCTCAATCCTCTTCACGCTGGCCCATGTGAACGAGACGAACGCCATCGCCCCCCTCGCCCGCGCAGTCGCAAGCTTCTTCATCGAGCGCGGCGGCCTCGGAAGCCGCCTTTCGATCCTGCCTGTCGCCTCCGACATGGCGGTGGGCGATTACGGCATCGTCACCCGCACGGAAGAGGCGCTGTCCCCAGCCGCGGCGCAGGTCTTTGATCTCTTGGGACGATATAGTCGTTCGAAGGAATGATGGTCGAAGTGCAGGAATGGGCCGGGCGCTTGCGCCAAGCGGCCAAGCGCCAGAACATGTGCAGTAATTCCGGCTGAGGCGAATTCGCGATAGCGCTGCAAGGGAAATGGCGGAGAGGAAGGGATTCGAACCCTCGAGACGGTTTCCCGCCTACACACTTTCCAGGCGTGCGCCTTCGACCACTCGGCCACCTCTCCGCCGCGCGGTCTAGCGGAAGTCTCTAGGCAGGTGCAAGGGCCTCGGCGCGATAAATTTCCTCGGACGTGGCGACGCCGCGTGAGCCGGCTCAGCCGCCAAGGTGGAGGGTCACGCGGCGGTTCTGCTTGCCCTTGTTCTCGATCTTGCCAAGCTGTGCGGGGCCGATTTCGCCGGTTCGGGCAACATGCGTGCCGCCGCAAGGCTGCAGATCGACCTGGCTATCGCCTTCGCCGCTGCGGACCAGCCGGATCCGGCCCGCGCCGCGCGGCGGCTGGACGGACATCGTCTTCACAAGGCCCGGATTGGCGTCGAGATCCGCCTCGTCGATCCAGTCTTCGCTCACCGGCAGATCGCGGGCGATCAGCGCGTTGAGCTCCGCCTCCAGCGCATCGCGGTCCTCGGGCGGCTCGGGCATGAGAAAATCGAGCCGGCCTTTTCCCGCGCCGATCTGGCCGCCCGTCACCGGAAACGGGATCGCGACGGAGAGAAGGTGCAGCGCGGTGTGCATCCGCATATGCGCGAAGCGCCGGTCCCAATCGAGCCGCTGGGTCACCTCTGCGCCCACGGGCGGCAGGGAGACGGGCTCGGAGGGCACCAGCACCACCGCGTCACCCTGCCCCTTTACCGCCGTCGCGATCGCAATCTCTCCATCCGCCCAAAGAAGCGTGCCGCTGTCACCCGGCTGTCCACCACCCGTGGGGTAGAACAGCGTGCGGTCTAGCACGATCCCGCCCTCCTCGGTCAGCCCTTTTACGCGGGCGCTGGCCTCGCGCTGATAAGGATCGGTCCGAAACAGCAAGTCCGTCATCTCTCGTCACTCTCCGTCGGGATCGCCGCCGCCCGTGCTGCGTTTCATCGCAGCCGGCATCGCGGCGCGCTCGTCCATGCTTTGTGGTGTCTGGTCCTGCCCTGCAAACCCGCGATGATCCGCGCTGCCGCGCCCGGTGAGCTCTTCGGCGTTGCGAAGCCACAAATCGCGCTGCGGGAACGGGATCTGAATCCCCTCCTCCGCGAAGCGCTCGGCAATCTGGTGATTCATCTCGGTCTGCACGTCGAAGATCTCGAGAATGTCGGTCAGGATCACGCGGATCTCGAATTCGATCCCGCTATCGGCGAATCCCTTGAACCAGACATAGGGGGCGGGGTTCA
The DNA here is from genome assembly GCF_009363575.1 of Roseivivax sp. THAF30. NCBI lineage: Bacteria > Pseudomonadati > Pseudomonadota > Alphaproteobacteria > Rhodobacterales > Roseobacteraceae > Roseivivax > Roseivivax sp. THAF30. The sequence goes on from NZ_CP045389.1 coordinate 2,469,838, forward strand.
TGAACACGAGCGGATGCGCGCGCGCGATGGACAAGAGGATCCGCTCGACCTTGCGCGTGTCAGAGCCGTAGGCCACGCGCACCGGCACGATCAGGCGGCCGAACGTGTTGCCGCGCGTGTAGTTTGTCACCGTGCCGGTCACGAGGTCCGAATTCGGCACGATCACATCGAACCGGTCGAAGGTCTCGATCCGGGTGGACCGCACCGAGATGTCCTTCACGAAGCCCATGTTGTCGCCGACCGCGATCCAGTCGCCCTCCCCGATGGGCCGCTCGATCAGAAGGATGATCCCCGAGACGAAGTTCGACACGATGTTCTGCAGGCCAAAGCCGATGCCGACGGACAAGGCACCGGCGACAAGCGCGATGGAGGACAGATCGATCCCCGCCGCCGCGAAGGCGATCAGCGCGGCGGTAAAGACGCCCACATAGCCCACACCTGCGACAATGGCGTTGCGCCCGCCGATATCGATCTTGGTCTTCGGCAGGACGCTGGAGCGAAGCCCGCCCTGTAGGCCCCGCGTCAGTGCGTAGCCGATCAGGAAAACGGCGATGAAATAGAGGAAATCAGCCGGGCGGATGCGGCTGTCGCCCACCTGATAACCGGCGGTAAAGGTCGCCCAGAGCTCGGTCAGGTCCGAGACCCGCGCGCCCCATATAAGCGCCAGCGCGGGCAGCGCGGTCAGCAAAAGAAGGAAACCTGCGAAGACGGGCACGAGGCTGTTGGCCTCCTGCACGGTCTTGCCCGCCACCAGCAGATAGAGATCCGACACGAACCGCAAAAGCACCAGAACCGTACCCGCGAGCACCAACGTCGCGATCATCGGGAAGGTCAGCGCTTGCGCGACCTGCAGGTATCCGGCAGCCGCAAAAACAGGTGCCGCGACGGCCGTCAGCACCACGAGCCGCCCGAAGACGCGGCCGATCCGCATACGGAACGCCATCGGATCAGGAGAGTCCGGATCGTCGATCTCGGTATCGAGCACCGCGCGGCTGAAGATCGTCCCGATGCGGAACATCACAGCGCTGGCGATCACGATGATCGGGAAGGCGAGGACCGCCGCAACTTCCGAGGAATAGTCGTCAACCTCGGTGAAAACGGAGCGCACACCGCTCAGCACGACCAGGATCGCGAGCGCACTGAAATAGAAGCGCGCCTCCGTCCGCCGCGCGGAATCGAGCGGCATAGTCGCCTCGTCATCGTCCGGCGAGAAGGTCTGTTGTGCCAGCCAGCGGATATAGACGAAGACGCCGACCCAGATCGGCAGTCGGCGGAGGATCACCTCGCCGCGCTCCCCGATCAGTTCGGTATATTCCAGACCGAGCGCGATCAGGATGATGCCGGTCAGCGGCAGGATGATCATGCCGAGCGAGGCGATGAAGCGCCACACGCCCGAAGCGCGGCGCGAGATGCGGTTGCGGAGCCAGTGCACGCCCGATTCCGCCCAGGCCCGTCCGCGCGCCAGGAGCAGGATTCCGAAGAGCCCCATGCCCAGTGCGACCGGCAGCCGCTCCCGGTCAAGCTCGTCGTCACCGGTGAAGATCTCGCCTTCCGCCTCGTCCCAGAAGGCCCGGATCGAGCGCGCAAGTTCCTCGAGGGCGCCGGGCCAGAGCGCGGGATTGAGCGGCGTCGGACCTTGCGAGAAGAGCCGCTCGGCCGCACGCGCCCGGATGCGCGCGTCGATCTCGCGGATGAGACCGTCGGCGCGGGTGAAGGCCTCCTCGGCGGTCACGATAGGCGCGCGCGCCTCCTCGAGCTGCGCGTTCAGCGCGGCCCGGCGATCAGCCACATCCTGCGCCTCTTCTTCGCCTTCCTCAGGTGCGGGCCCCAGCGCGTTCAGCTGCGCTTCAAGCGTCTGGATGCGCGCGTTCTGCTGATTCTGAAGGATGCTGAAACGGTCACGATACCCCACGAGGTCGCCCCGGATCCGCTCAAGAAGGCCGGTTGGCGGCTCGCCATCCGCGAGCGTTCTCTCGATCCGCTCCGCTGTATCGCTCCAGGCGGAGAAATCGACATCGAGCGCGTCGTCAGGCGGCGCGATGTCGGACAATTCGTCGGATGGGTCGGGCCCGGTGAGCGCTTCGCCCAGTGCCTCAACGCCCTCGGTGGCCGCCTCGGCGGGTGCGGATTGCTCCTGTGCGGTGCCCGCGACCGGCAGCCATGCCAGACACAGGACGAGCGCTGCGGCGAGCCGGCGGATCGCCGCGATGCGTCTCATGTGTCCTCGAATACGCCCGGAATGGAGGCAGGCGCTTTGTCGAGCCACGGCGGTGTCGGAAGGCCCTTGGCCTCGAGAAACTCGCGGTTGAAGAGCTTGGACTGGTAGCGGTTGCCGTAATCGCAGAGGATCGTGACGATCGTATGCCCCGGCCCCATCTCGCGAGCCATGTGCATCGCGCCCGCGACGTTGACCCCGGTCGAGCCGCCCATCACGAGCCCTTCATGCTGCAATAGGTCGAAGACGATGGGCAGCGCTTCGGCGTCGGGCACGCGGCACGCGAAATCGGGCGTGTAACCGTCAAGATTGGCGGTGATCCGCCCCTGCCCGATGCCTTCGGTGATGGAATCGCCAGGGTTTTCCTCGCCGGTCATCAGCTTGAGCAGGCCCGCGCCCTCGGGGTCGGCAAGACCGACTTTCACGCCCTTTGGCTGCAGCGCCGCCGCGACACCGGCGACCGTCCCGCCCGATCCGGCGGCACAGATGAAACCGTCGACCTTGCCGCCTGTCTGCTCCCAGATCTCGGGTCCGGTCGTCTCGATGTGGGCCTGGCGGTTGGCAACATTGTCGAACTGGTTCGCCCAGATCGCGCCATGCGGTTCGGTCTTGGCAAGCTCTTCCGCCAGCCGGCCCGAATAGCGCACGTAGTTGTTGGGGTTCTTGTAGGGCGCGGCCGGCACCTCCACGAGTTCCGCACCCGCAAGCCGCAGCATGTCTTTCTTTTCCTGGCTCTGGGTCTCGGGAATGACGATGACCGTCTTGAAGCCCATCGACGCGCCAACGAGCGCGAGGCCGATCCCGGTATTGCCCGCCGTGCCCTCGACGATTGTGCCGCCGGGCTCGAGCAGGCCCTTCTCCACCGCGTCACGGATGATGAACAGCGCCGCGCGATCCTTCACCGACTGGCCGGGATTCATGAATTCCGCCTTGCCGAGGATCTCGCAGCCGGTCTCCTCGCTCGCCTTGCGAAGGCGGATGAGCGGCGTGCGGCCAATCGCGTCAGCCATGTCCTTTGCGATACGCATGGGCGGTCTCCTTTGCTTGTCCCGCTCGGTTGCCCTTGGGTGTAGGGCGCAGGTCGGGCGAACTCAAGCGCCCGTGCGCAAGGCGGGCCTTTCCCGCGCAAGCCAGAGCAGCATCATCGCGAGCGGCCCGGCATTGACTTCGCCCGTCTCGACGAGCCCCATCGCCGCGTCGAAGGAAATGACGTGGCTGCGGATATCCTCGTTTTCCTCGTCGAGCCCGGCATAGACCGTGCCGCGTCCGGCCAGATCGGCCAGCCCTAGGAAGCAATGGAAATACTCGGTCGAATAACCGGGGGAGGCATAGACCTTGAGCATGGGGCGCAGCTCCGAAAGCTCGAGCCGTGCCTCCTCGACCGCCTCGCGCCGCGCGGTCTCCATCGGATCCTCGCCCGCATCGACAAGCCCCGCGATGGGTTCCAGCACCCAAGGCCCCGGATCGCCGCGCATGAGCGGGCCGTAGCGGAACTGCTCGATCAGAAGCACCTGGTCCGTCACCGGATCATACGGCAGAACGAGCGCCGCATCGAAGGCGCAGAACGCCTCGCGCGTCACCGCCTCCGAATAGCCGCCGCGATATTGCGGGTAGCTGACTGTAAAGCGCCGCAGCCGGAAGAACCCGTCATGCCCGCCTTCCGCGATTTCGAGGCGCGGCAAGTCCCCCCGCCCCATATCGGTTCGAAGCGCGTGCGGCGCGCCCTCCGCTGCCATCGCGCGGGCCCAGCCGCGGGCGCAGAAAACGGACCACAGCGCGTGCGCCGCGTCCGCGTCGGTCTTGCCGTACCGCGCCATCACCTCCTCGGCCGCGGAGACCATCACCGTCGCCCAGCGAGACGCCCAATCCTCGATATCGAAGAGCGCGCCCAGTTCCGGCCGCGTATCCGACAGGTAGACCCTCGCCTCGCGCGGCCCCGTCTCGGTCTCGACAGTGACGGTCTCTGGGCGGTAGCCGAACCCTTCCTCGAAGAAGTCGAGCCGCGCCGCCGCTTCGGCGGAGACATCGACCAGTACGCCGTCCGCCTCCGCGCCGTCCTTCGCGATCAGAACCGGATAGGCCTGTCCGGCAACCCAGTGGACCGCGTGCCCGGCCAGCGACGCGCGCTCCGCCGTGGCGGGCGTGCCCGCGACGCGCTCAAACAGCTCCGGATGGCGGAGCGTGCCGTAAAGAAAATACCTAGTCATGTCAGCGCCAGTAGTGGCTCGCGACTTCGGCCGCAACGGCCACGATGATCGCGCCGATCGCCATCAATCCCAGGACATTGAACGTCAGCAGAAAAGAACCGTATTCGAGGAAATACGTGATTGCGCCGTCGATCGCCTCGAAAACGGTTCGGTACTTGCGGTCCATCGAATCCGCGACCATCTGCTCGACCGCGTGCACGAAGAGGCAGACCACGGTGGTCGCAAAGGTGCCCGTGATCCCGTTGGTGATCGCAGCGGACGTGCCCTTGCCGACCCGCGCACCGATGAACTTCCAGCCGCCGAAGAAAGCGATGAGCGCGTTGACCTCCGACACCGCCCCGACCGTGATCGAGCTAGGCAGGCCCGCCTTCACCATTTCGGTGACGACGAAGGCCAGCGCTGCGAGCAACAAGCCCGCGACAAGTTTCGGTGCCGTGGGCATGTGTTCTCAACCCGGACGAGACAACGTGATCTGCGTGACGTCGCAATTCCCCGTCGCGAAGGTCGCGGCGCAGGACGTCAGGTAGAAATTCCACATGCGGCGGAAGCGGTCGTCAAATCCTAACTGCGCCACCTCGTCCCATTTGCGGTTGAACGTGTCGTGCCAGCGACGGAGCGTCTGGTCGTAGCTGTCGCCGAACTCGATGCTGCGTAGAACCTCGAGCCCGGCGCGCTTGATCTCGTCGCGCAGCACCACCGGCGAAGGCAGCATGCCGCCGGGGAAGATGTATTTCTGGATGAAATCGGGCCCGCGCTTATAGACGTCCCAGCGGCGGTGATCGACGGTGATGACCTGCAGCGTGGCCGTCGCGCCTGGCTTGAGCCGGTCCTTGACGGTGTTGAAATAGACCGGCCAGTAGCGCTCCCCGACCGCCTCGAACATCTCGATGGAGGCGATGCCGTCATAAAGCCCGCGCTCGTCGCGGTAATCCTGCAACTTGAACTCGACCCGGTCCTCGAGCCCCGCGCGCCGAATGCGCTCCTTGGCGTAATCGTATTGCGCCTGGCTGATGGTGAGACCCGTCACCCGCAGGCCGCGCTCCTTCGCGGCATATTCGGCAAAGCCGCCCCAGCCGCAGCCGATCTCGAGCACGTGGTCACCGGGCTGCGCGCCCATCTGGTCCACCATCGAGGCGTATTTGGCGATCTGCGCTTTCTCGAGGCTCTCCTGGCCGGTATCGAACTTGGCCGAGGAATAGGTCATCGTGTCATCGAGCCAGAGCTGGTAGAACTCGTTGCCGAGGTCGTAGTGCTGCGCGATGTTGCGACGCGCCTGGGTCTTGGAATTGGATTTCAACCAGAACCGCAGCCGCTCGTAGGCGCGCAGGAGCCCCATGCCGGGAAATCCGTCGTAGATGTCCTCGTTGTCCGCATGGACGAGATCCATGAAGGCCTGCAGGTCCGGCGTCGACCACCAACCGTCGAGATAGCCGTCGCAGAACCCCAGATCGCCCTCACGGATGAGGCGCGCAAAGAGATCTGGATTGTGCAGATGTAGCTCGGCGACCGGTCCGGGATTGCGCCCCTCTGCGCGGAAAACGCGCCCGTCCGGCATCACGAAGTCGATGCGTCCATTGTTCATCTTTTGCGACATGTCGAAGACTTGCGCAAAATACCGCGGCAGGCCGTCCTGGCCCTGCGTCGAGGTCAATACCATCGAGTTCCCCATTTCATCCGACGCTCCAGACACGGGCGCCGGGTGTGTCCCGTTTCACGGCAAGCTATAGCGCGGAGGCCGCACCCCGCAAGTTGACGCCGGGACATGCGTTCAGAAGTCACGGTTCTCATAGGCGTCAAGCGCGCGCTGCCGACCTTCTTTCGCACCCACGATCGGCTCGGGGTAGTCGTCATCCGGCGAGATTTTCCAGCTGCGCGGAATGGCCTCGAAATAGGACAGAGCCGTCTCGGGCGGGGTGTTCTGCCCTTCCGCGATCCAGCGATTGATGAATGTGCGGTCCTTGTCGAACCGGTCCACCTGCGTTTCGGGATTGAAGACGCGGAAATAGGGGGTCGCGTCGGGGCCGGAGCCCGCCGACCATTGCCAGCCCATCGCGTTCGAGGCCGGATCCCAGTCAATCAGGCAATCCTCGAACCATTCCTTGCCGATCTTCCAATGACACATGAGGTGTTTGCAGAGGTAGGAGGCGACGATCATTCGGCCGCGATTGTGCATCCGGCCCGTAACGTACATCTCGCGCAGCGCCGCATCGACGAACGCCATGCCCGTCCGGGCGCGTTTCCACGCGATGACCTCGGATTTGCGCTCGTCCTCGTTCCAGGGAAAGGCATCCCATTCCTCGCGCCAATTGCCGGTCTCGAGCTGCGGCGTGTGCCAGAGAAGGTGGTAGGCGAACTCGCGCCAGACGAGCTCCTGCAGGAAGGTCTGCGCGTCGTCCTTGCCATCGTTCAGGGCGCGCATGCCCGCCGCCCAGCATTGATGCGGCGTGATCTCTCCGAGCGCGAGGTTCTCAGACAGGTTCGACGTGCCGTCCACTGCCGGGATGTCACGGTTCGCCTTGTATGCCCCGATCTTCGAGGACACGAACGCGCCGAGCCGCGCTTGCGCCGCGCTCTCGCCGAGCTGCACATAGGGGCGCACCACGTCCGCGCCGCGATCCATGCCCGCCCCGAAGCTCCACTCGTCCAGCGCATCGCTCGCAGGCCAGTCAGCTGGCGCGGGGATCTTGCCAGGCGTCGCGATCGGCTCGGGCACCTCGCGATCCTTCACCGCGCGCCAGAACGGCGTATAGACCTTGTAGAACTCGCCCTGTTTGGTTTCGACGCTCCAGGGTTCGAACATCAGGTGTCCGGCAAAGCTTTTGGCCTCGAGCCCGTCATCCTTGAGCCCCGACTTCACGCGCTCGTCGCGCTCGACGCTGTCCGCGTCGTAGGCGCGCATCCAGTAGACCGCCCCCGCCCCGGTTTCCTCCACCAGCTTTCGCAAGACTTCGAGCGGCGGGCCTGCGCGCAGGATCAACCGGCTGCCCTTCTCCGCATAGCTCTCGCCCAGCGCGCCGAGGCCGAGGCCCAGCCGCCAGACCGGCGCGGTGCCAAGCTTGTCGACCAGGTTGTCGCGAATGAAGACCGGGATCACCGGACCGCCACGACTGGCCGCGGCGTCGAGCGCCGGATGGTCCGAGAGCCGCAGATCGCGGCGATGCCAAAGGATCGTGGGTCGCGTGTCGGCCAAAGGTCTCTCCCGGAATTGCGGCGCATGTTCCGGGAAAGCTAGCGTGGGCGCGCGAGGGTCAACAGACCCCGCGCGTCATGACCCGGCCTCAGACCCTGGAGCGGCGCGGCGGCTGACCTCCGCCTTGACGGCGCGCGGTGCCCCGCGCCTGTCCCGGCTTGCCCGGCCCCTTGCCCGCACGATGCGGCGGGGTGAAGCGCTGGGAGGTGTCGGATGCCTTGCTGCGGGGTTTCGCGGGCGCGGTTGCCGCCTCGGGCTTGTCCTTCGGCTTTTTCGGGCGTCCGGCTTTCGCATCGGATTTCTGGTCGAACGGCTTCTTGCCCGCGGGTTTGGATGCGCTCTCGCCGGCGGAAGTCGTCTTCTTCCAGTCGGGCTTGGCGGGCTTGCGGGCCTCGGGCGCCGCGCGCTCTTCGCGGGGCTTCGCCGCAGGCGCAGGCCGGTCTTTCTTCCAAGCGGGTTTATCGCCTGGCTCGCGGCTTTTCTCCTCACGCGGGGCCGACGCCCGCGCGGGCTTGTCTTTCTTCCAGTCAGGCTTGTCGCCTTGAGGGCGGTCGGACTTGTTCGCCTTCCAGTCTGGCTTGTCGCCGCGCGGACGCTCGGGCTTGCCCGGCGCGCGCCTCGGCGCAGGTGCGGGGCGGCTCATGTCCGGCACGCCGTCGAGCTTCTGCGCGATCACGCCCTGTTCGAGTTCGCCGCCCTCACCGAGGCTTGCAAGAAAGCCCTCGGCGCTGGGTGCGGCCAATTCCACGTAGGTTTCGGCATCCTGCACGCGGATCGCGCCGACCGCGTCCTTGTCGAGCCCGCCGGTCCGCAACAGCAGCGGCAGGAGCCAGCGCGGCTCGGCGCGGTCTTTGCGGCCCACCGAGAGGGAAATCCAGACGCTCGGCCCGAAAGGCGCGCGCTCTTTCACGGGGCGGTCTTTCGGGGCTGCGCGCTCTTCGGGAGCTGACAGCTCCTCGGGCGCGGAATGACGGGTGCGGTAGAGGCGCAGATAGGCGGCGGCCACGGCTTCGGGGCTTTGTTGCGCGAGCAGTTTCGCGGCGAAGGACGCCTGTTCCTCGGTGATCTCGCTCGCCCAGTCAGGATCGGCCAATAGCCGCTCCTCGTCGCGCGCAAGGATGTCTTCCGCGCCGGGCGCTGTGGTCCAGTCGGCGGTGACGCGCGCGGTCTTCAGCAGACGCTCGGCTTTCTTGACGGCTTTCGGCGGCACGATCAGCGTGGAGATGCCCTTGCGCCCTGCCCGGCCGGTCCGGCCAGAGCGGTGCAGCAGACCTTCGGAGGTCTTGGGAAGCTCGGCATGCACGACGAGTTCGAGGTTCGGCAGGTCGATCCCGCGCGCGGCGACATCGGTCGCAACGCAGACCCGCGCGCGCCCGTCGCGCATCGCCTGAAGCGCATGACTGCGTTCGGATTGGCTGAGCTCGCCCGACAGGCACACGACCGCGAAGCCGCGATTTGCAAACCGCGCCGTCAGACGGTTCACGGTCGCCCGCGTGTTTGCAAAGACGATCGCGTTTTCCGCATCGTGGAAGCGCAGGACGTTGATGATGGCGTTCTCGGCATCGCGCTCAGCGACGCGCAGTGCCTGGTATTCGATATCGGTGTGCTGGCTCGAGCCGGAGCTTGTCACGACGCGCCGCGCATCCTGCTGGTATTCGGAGGCGAGCTTTTCGATCATCGGCGGCACGGTGGCCGAGAACATCAGCGTCCGGCGATCTTCAGGCGCTTCGCCCAGCATGAATTCGAGATCCTCGCGGAATCCCAGATCCAGCATCTCGTCCGCCTCGTCGAGCACGACCGCACGGATCGACGACAGATCGAGGGAGCCGCGCTGGATATGGTCGCGCAGTCGGCCCGGCGTGCCGACAACGATATGCGCTCCGCGCTCAAGCGCCCGTCGCTCGTCGCGCATGTCCATGCCGCCGACGCAGGTCGCAACCGACGCGCCGGTCTTCGCATAGAGCCATGTCAGCTCGCGGCTGACCTGGAAGGCCAGTTCCCGCGTGGGCGCGACAATGAGCGCAAGCGGCGCGGAGGCCGGCACCGGCACCCGGCCCTCTTCAAGGATCGTCGGACCAATCGCGAGGCCGAACCCCACGGTCTTCCCCGAGCCGGTCTGCGCGGAAACGAGAAGGTCCGCGTCATCGAGACCCGGATCCGTCACCGCGTCCTGAACGGGCGTCAAAGTGGTGTAGCCACGCTCTTCGAGCGCATCGGAAAGGGTCTGGATCATTCTGGGAAACCGATCTTGAGAAGTGCCGCGAGAGGCTCGCAGTCCGCCAATGGGGGGCGGAGATTGCGCCTCATAGCGCAAAATGCGCCCTCTGTATATGGCATTTCGCGCAGTGCGCCTGACATGGCCCATCTGCGCGCAGTGCATAACAGCGATGACCGGAAGGATGGGATCACCGGGCGGGTTCGGTCCCGCCCGGTGTGATTGTCTTTACCGCGGCTCTGTCCGCAGGCCCCGGTAGATGGCCCAACAGAGGAACAAGAGAACCACCGTGAAGATGATGCCCGTGGCATTCACCATCGCCTGAAGCGCCGTCAAACCGCCGCCGATCAGGAGCGTGATCGCAACGACGCCCTCGATCGTGGCCCAGAAGACCCGCTGCGCCGTCGGCGCTTCGGTCTTGCCGCCCGCGGTGATCGTGTCGATCACGAGGCTTCCCGAATCCGACGAGGTGATGAAGAAGACCAGCACCAGGATGATCGCCAGCGAAGAGGTGATCGTCGTGAGGGGCATGTCCCCGAACATCGCGAACATCGCGAGCGAGTCGTTATAGTTGGCGATGACGTTCTGGTAGACGCCGCTTTCGGTGCCCATCTCCGCGACCTGAGTGATCGCGGTGCCGCCGAAGGTCGCCATCCAGAAGACGCCCACGAGGGTCGGTATCAGCATCACGCATGTGATGAACTCGCGCACCGTGCGGCCACGGCTGACGCGGGCGATGAACATGCCCACGAACGGTGACCAAGAGATCCACCAGGCCCAGTAGAACGAAGTCCAGCTCTCGCGGAAGCTGTCATCGTCGCGGCCGATCGGGTTCGACAGCGGCACGACATCCATCACGTAGGTCGACAGACCGTTCCAGACGTCCCGGAGGATCTGCATCGTCGGTCCCGCGAAGAACACGAAGAGCACGAGAAGAACGGCAAAACACATGTTCAGGTTCGACAGAACCTTCACGCCGCCGTCGATGCCCCGGATCACCGAGAACAGCGCAACTGCGGTCACGCCTGCGATCACGATAATCTGGGTGTTGAGCGAGTCCGGCACGTCGAACACGTAGCTCAGCCCGGATGTCGCCTGCTGCGCGCCAAGGCCGAGCGACGTCGTCAGGCCGAAGAGCGTCGCGAAGACGGCGATGATGTCGATGATATGGCCCGGCCAGCCCCAGACTTTGTCCCCCATCAACGGGTAGAACGCCGACCGGATGGAGAGCGGAAGCTGCTTGTTGTAGGTGAACAAAGACAGCGCGAGCGCCACCACCGCGTAGGCCGCCCACGGGTGCAGGCCGAAGTGGAAGATTGTGGCCGCCAGCCCGTGTCCGCGCGCATCGGCAAGTTGCGCCTGGTCGATCTCACCGGTTTCGGTGTTGATCGGTCCTTCGAGACCGAGCGGGTTCGACACCTGCATGTGATAGACGGGCTCGAGCACGCCGAAGAACATGAGGCCAATGCCCATGCCGGCGGCGAAGAGCATCGCGAACCAGGACAGATACCCGAAATCCGGCGTCGCATCCGTGCCGCCGAGTCTCACCTTCCCGAGCGGGCTGACCACCAGATAGAGGCAGAACAGCACGAAGATGTTCGCCGCCGAGAGGAAGGCCCAATCGAACGTCGTGGTTACAAAGGTGAAGAGCCAGTTGAAGACGGCCGACGCGGATTCCTGGAAGATCAGGGTGACAAGGACGAAGACGAGGACTGTCAGAGACGAGATCAGGAAGACCGGGTTGTGAATGTCGAAGACGAGCGGGCCGATCTTCTTTTCCACATTATCCTGGCCGACCTTGTAGGTCGTATGGATCGTGTTGACGTCGCCGTCGGGACTGGGAATGTCCAAGCCTTCCGACTCCGATGAAGCGTCGGTCATATGGCACCTCCGTTGTTGGCGTTTTCTTGCTCAACATCTCAAGTAGAGCCCACGGACCTGCGACAACCCGTAACACGGTATTTCTGGACCATAATTCTCTCATGCGGGACCTAAGCCGCTGAGATAGGGGCAACCTTTTCCACAACTGACCTTGCCATCCTATTCCGCAAACCCGAGATTACGCAGCCTTTCACGCGCGCAATCTTCCGTCCTTCAGACATGAAAACGCCCCGGACCAAGGGGTCCGGGGCGTGTCTGGCGTGGTTTACGGCCGGGTCGTTGCGGCCGCATCATGTGACGCGATCAGCCGCGCTTTTCGCTCCTGAGGCCAGCGATGATAGCCCAGCACATCAGCAAAAGCACGATCGTGAACGGCAGGCCCGTGGAGATCACCATCGCCTGGAGCGCTCCGAGTCCGCCGCCGATCAGGAGCACGATGGCGACCGCGCCTTCGAAGATGCACCAGAACACCCGCTGCGGGACCGGCGCATCGACCTTGCCGCCCGCTGTGATCGTGTCGATCACAAGGCTGCCGGAGTCGGACGAGGTCACGAAGAACACGATGACGAGGATCACCGCGATGGTCGATGTGATCGCCGCCATCGGCAATTCCGACAGCATCCCGAAGAGCGAAAGCTCGGGGCTGTAGCTGTCGATCACGTTCGCCTTCACGAGGCTGTCGGGGTTGTTCAGAACCTGGTCGATCGCCGCACCGCCGAACACCGCCATCCAGAGGACGCAGACAAGGCTCGGGATCAGGATCACGCAGGTGATGAACTCGCGCACCGTGCGGCCGCGGCTGACGCGGGCGATGAACATGCCCACGAACGGTGACCAGGAGATCCACCAGGCCCAGTAGAACGCGGTCCACCCGTGACGATAGCTGTCATCCTCGCGCCCGACCGGGTTGGACAGCGGCAAGAGCTCGCGGCCATAGGCAAGAAGCCCCTCGCCGAAGCCCGTCAGCAGCATCACAGTCGGGCCTGCCAGCAGCACGAAAAGCAACAGCAGCGCCGCCACGACCATGTTGACCTCGGAGAGGACTTTCACCCCCCCATCAAGGCCACGCAGGACCGACACCAGCGCGACAAGCGTGATCGCCACGATCAACACCACCTGGCTCGTGATCGTGTTGGGCAGACCATAGACGAATTCGAGACCGGCGACCGCCTGCTGCGCGCCGAAGCCGAGCGAGGTCGCAAGGCCGAAGAGCGTCGCGAAGACCGCCAACGTGTCGATGATGTGCCCGGTCCAACCCCAGACGCGATCGCCGAAGATCGGATAGAAGGCCGACCGGATCGTCAGAGGCAGACCCTTGTTGTAGCTGAAGAGCGCAAGGCTCAGCGCCACGATCGCGTAGATCGCCCAAGGGTGCAGGCCCCAGTGGAAGATCGTGCCCGCCAGGCCGATCTCGCGCGCCGCGGCGACATTCGCCTCGATCACGGTGCCGTCCTCGGCGAATGGAGACGGCACGCCGAGCGGTGACGAGACAGCCATGTGATAGACCGGCTCGAGCACGCCGAAGAACATCAGACCGATGCCCATGCCCGCCGCAAAGAGCATCGCGAACCAGCCCGCATAGGTGAAGTCGGGCGTGGCTTCCGTCCCGCCGAGACGGACGCCGCCCCAGGGGCTCACGATCAGGAACAAAGAGAAAAGAACGAAGAAGTTGGCCGCCGACAGGAAGAACCAGTCGAAGGTCGATGTCAGGTAAGGCCTGAGTTCGCCGAAGAAGGTCGATGCCTGCTCGCGGAAGATCAGGGCATAGACGACGAACAGGATCACGGAGGCGCCGGAAATGACAAAAACCGGGTTGTGAATGTCGAAACCGAATGGCCCGAGTTTGCCGTCTATATTGTCCTGGCCGACATCGTAATCGGTTTCGATGAGGTTCGTATGGCCTTCTGGCGTTGGTATGCCTTCGGCCGTGATGTCCTCGTTTGACATGCGAGGGGCTCCCTACTTGTATTTTGCATTCCGCGACTTGCGATCTTGCGCCGCTTTGCGATGATTTGCCCACCGCGAGCGGTCGTGCCGACAAGCCGTGGAGACAAATGCGAACTGAAGGGTATGACAATCAGCCGCGGACGTCCACCACGACGCGGCCGCGCACCTGCCCGTTCAGGATATCCGCCCCGAGTTTCGGCAGATCGGAGAGCGTTGCCGGCTGCACCATCGCGTCGAGCTTCTCCATCGGCAGATCTTTCGCAATCCGCTCCCAGGCGCGCAGCCGGTTGTCGTAGGGCTGCATGACGCTGTCGATGCCGAGAAGGTTCACGCCGCGCAAAAGGAAGGGGACAACCTTGGCCGGAAGGTCGGCTCCGCCCGCCAATCCGACCGCCGCGGCAGAGGCTCCGTATTTGAGCTGGCCCAGCACCCGCGCCAGCATCGCGCCGCCGACGACGTCGACACAGCCGCCCCAGCGCTCGGTTTCGAGCGGGCGCTTCGTGGTCTCGGCAAGATCCTCGCGCGCCACGATTTCGGTCGCACCGAGCGCCTTGAGGTAATCGGCGCTGTCCGGGCGGCCCGTCACGCCAGCGACCTCGTGACCGAGCGCGGCGAGGATCGCCGTGGCAACCGAGCCGACGCCGCCGGACGCACCTGTGACGAGAACGGGGCCATCCTTGATCCCGTGATCCTCGAGCGCCATCACCGCGAGCATGGCCGTGAAGCCCGCCGTGCCGACGGCCATCGCCTGCCGAGTGTCGAGGCCCTCGGGCAGCGGCACCAGCCAATCGGCCTTCACGCGCGCCTTCTCGGCATAGCCGCCCCAATGCGCCTCCCCGACGCGCCAGCCTGTTAGGACGACCTTGTCGCCGGCGCTGTATCGATCGTCGCTCGAGCTCTCGACCGTTCCGGCAAAGTCGATGCCGGGCACATGCGGGTAATTGCGGACAAGCCCGCCGCCCGGCCCGATGCAGAGCCCGTCCTTGTAGTTGAGCGTCGAATACTCGACCGCGACCGTCACCTCGCCCTCGGGCAGATCGTCGTCCGAGATCTGTTTGACGGCGGCGCTTGTCTTGCCGCTCTCTTCGTCCTTCTCGACGAGCAATGCATTGAACATGTGTGTCCTCTCTTCCTCAACAAGTGTCGGCTATGCGAGCTAGCGCGCAACCCGCAGCGTTACAGCACGGGCCCGTCCTCGGGCATGAAGGCCAGGTCCGAGACCGGTGCCGTTGCACCGGCCGCGGTCAGCATTGCGTGGATCTGGCCGCGGTGATGGGTCTGATGGTTGAACATGTGGGCCACGCAAAGCGCGCGCGGCCGCGACACCTCGCGTCCCTGAGCGCCCGAATACCATGCGAGATCACCGAAAAGCTCGGTCGAGCGCAGGTTCTCCGCCCAGTCGAGGATGCGCGCATCCATGCGGAACCGCGCGATGTCCCAATCGGGCAGCGTATCGGTGAACGCGATGCTCTCCGCGATGCCGCCCTTCGGAGCGGGGCTCTGCGTGAAGCGCGCCATCCAGATCGTATCCGCCCATAACAGGTGGTTGGCGGTCGCAAAGATCGAGCCGAAGAAGCCCTGCCCCGTCTCGCGCAGCCACGCCTCGCCACGCTCTTTGAAGATCGCCTTGAGCTGGCGGTTTTGCCAGGCGTTGTAGCGCGCCATCTGGACAGTGAAACTTGCGTCGATCATGGCGGTCCCTCCGTCACCATTGAGAGCAGTCGAGCATCCTTCTGCGTGACTGGCAAGCCGGAGCGCTTTTCCCGGGGCGCGGCCAGACTAGCTCACGCAGTGGTAGTGAAAGGAGCCCTGGTATGGTCGACGCGATTAACATCATCCTGGCGCTGGCGACGATCGCGCTCGGTGCATTCGGCCTTCTCGCGCCGCGCTACACGGCCGATGTGCTCGATCTCGATTTTCGCGGCAGCACGATGGGCATGAGCGAATTGCGCGCCTCGGCGGGCGGGCTTTTCGTTGCGCTGGGCCTTGTGGCGCTTTTGTCCGGCGCCCCCTGGGCATACGGCATGACCGGCGTCGCGTATCTGGGCGCGGGCACCGGGCGGATCGTCTCGATCCTCGCCGACAAGCCGCCGCAGCCAAAAGCCTGGATCTTCTTCGCCTGCGAAGCGGGGTTCGGCGCATGGCTGGTGATCGTGAATCTGCTCTGAGATTTACCTGACCTTAATCGGTCTCGTGTCTTGTGACGACATGACCGGACTTTATGGCCCCCTCTCGCCCGAAGCTTGGATCGAAGGCGTGTTCTCGAGCAAATCCGCCATGCGCGGTCAGGTCATCCGCCGCGCGCGGCGCGACGTGGACCGCTACGCCGGCCTTGAGCGGCTTCTGTCCGAAGTTGGCCGGCGTGGCTACCGGGCGATAGAGAATGGCGGGCAAGTCATCATATTTTGCAACAACGAGCCTGTCCGCGTGCTGGTCTAGGCCGGTTTCGCACGCAAAACCGGGACTGAAATCCGACGCGGATTTCGTGTCCAGAGACCATCGCCGTCACAGAGGCCATGTTTTCCGCGTGCGGAAAACCGGCAAAATCTTCGAGAAGATTTCGCCTGCGCCTCTTTGCAAGCGCGCCAGAAACGCCTATCTTTCGCCTGTCTCGGCAACGGGACTATGGGCATAAACGCGCTCGTAATAAGCGGATCGGACCCGGGGGCGGTACCCGGCGGCTCCACCAATCATCCCGTCGTTGGGGGGAATTTGGGGCCGAAACAGGATCGACGAACGTGTAAAGGGGTAGCTTTGTCCCGGTGAGGTACCACCGTAATCGGTCCGTTAAGCATAATTGCCAACGACAATCGTGCTCCGGTCGCTCTCGCAGCCTAATGCTGCGCGAAAGACCGAAATCTTAAGTCCAGTCCTCTAGCCAGGGCTGGCGGGGTTCGCAGGCACCTGGCAACAGAAGCCTGCATTTTCCTCTTTAGCCCGTACCTATCTTGTCGCCGGACCAGCGTGTCTCGTGGATTTTCTTAAGCTGTCTTTCCGGCCGTCGGCGATTGTACCCAATTCAGCTTTTTGCTCCACTTTCGGACAGGAAAATGCCGCGAAATCAGACGGGAGCAATGACGCGGAACTGACTTGCCAAGCCGGGTGGCTCCGTACGAAGCTTGGCCGAAGGCGGGCAAGCCACGCGAGTGACACCGATGATGACACGAGACGGCGACATGGACCACGTGACCGGTGCTTCTATGACCCCAGAGCTCTGGAAGAGTTCAATGCGCGCGCTCAGAATAAGCGTGGCGCGCCTGCTCGTCATATCAGTTTCAATTCTTCTTCTGGCGACAATCCAGACGCCGGCGCAAGCCGAGCAGGATGAAACCTATCAGTTGGGCCCGGGCGACAGGTTATCTGTCCGCGTCGTCAGATGGGACAATCAGGAGCTCGACTTCGTGGAATGGGATGCGGTCAGCGGCAGTTTCTCCATCTCGAGCAACGGCACGCTGAGCATTCCGCTGGCAGGGACTTTCTCGACCTTGGACAAAGATCTCGATGAGCTGTCCCAGGAAGTTTCCGCCAAGCTGAACGAAAGCGTACAATTGATCGAGACGCCCTCTGTCGTGATCGAGATCGAGACTTACCGTCCGTTTTACGTGATCGGCGATGTGGAACGGCCCGGAGCCTTCGAAGCGACCCCTGGTCTGGGCGTCATGCAAGCCTACGCTCTGGCGGGCGGTGCGCCATATCTGCGCGAAGCTGAATCCAATGATCTGCGCGGCGTGATGCGGGATGCCGGTGACCTTTCGCGCATCCGCAGGGAGGAAGTGCGCCTGCAGGTTCTCGCACACCGCCTGAACGCCGAGCTGCGCGGCGCGGATACGTTCGAGATCGACGTGGAGCTCCGCCACCCGGACGGGTCCGAAGCGCTCGATCGCCTGATCTCGGACGAGACGGAGATTTTCGCGACACGGAAAGAAGCACGTGCTCTGGAAAGGCAGAGCCTTGAAGAGCTCAAAATCCTTCTGGCGACAGAGATTTCCCAGCTTGAGACAAAACGTTTAAGGCTGGCGGATCAGATCCTCACGGCGCGGGAGGTCAGCGACAACCTCGCCGAGCTCGGCGACCGTGGTCTCGCACGTGCAGACCAGTTGCGCGACGCGCAACGCGCGATATTCGAGCTCGAGAGCCAGGATATCGACCTGGAGAACGGCATCTTTCGCGCGCAACAAGGGATCAAGGAGGCTGAGCGGGACATTGTCTCAATCCAGACCCAGCTTCTAACCCAGGTGACCGCCGAACTTCAGCGCGTCAATGCGGAGCTGGAAGACAGGGCGCAGCGTTCAAAACTGCTCGTTTCCATGCTGGACCTTTTCAGCGTCGGCGTTCCCCAGTCCGAAAGGCAGTTCTCTACGGAGTTCTTCATCACGCGCGGTACAACTGATGGGGCCGAAGTGCAGGTCACCGGCGATACCCCTATCGGACCGGGCGACATCTTGCGCGTTCAGCGACGGGCAGCCGATTCCACGAGCAACTAGGTCGGATTGGCTGAGTGGAGGTGGCGAGAGGCCAGGAAACGCGGGATCAACACACCGCTTCCCGTCTTTGGTGACGATTGCTGTCTTGCGTGCCGAGCCAGGTATCCTGCCAGGCGTCGAGCATGATCAGGGTCCAGAGATGTCGTCCCCAATTGCGGCGCCCCGACACATGTTCATCGAACTTGGCTGCGGCGCGGTCAGGATCGACGACACTGAGCACTGACAATCTCTCGGGTGAAACCGCGTCGGCCGCCAGATCGCGCAGCGGACCGCGGATCCAGTCTTCGATGGGTATGCCGAACCCTTGCTTGGGACGGTCGAACAAGGCCAGAGGCACGCGTCGTTCCAGCAGCCTCCGCAGAACCAGCTTTCCGACGCGGCCATCAAATCGCAGGTTGTTCGGTAGGGACCATGCCAATTCGACCACCCTGTGGTCGAGAAGCGGAGACCGGACCTCCAAAGACGCGGCCATCGACGCGCGATCGACTTTCACAAGGACGTCATCGGGCAGGTAGATGGACGTATCGAGCGCCATCATCTCGGCCACCCTGTCATCCATCTCCGTGGTGTTGCAGGCTTCAAATGGACCCGTCGGTCCCAATCGTGCCTCGGGGACCAGATCGTGGTCCGACCACATCGTGAAGGACTGACCATAGCGCGCCCGGAACGAGGGTTCAGCGGCAATACGTGTCAGCTTCTTCAGCCTGTCCGTGCTGATCTGTTTTCCGACGCGGGCAGGCAACACTCCGCGGGCCATCGAAATGGCAGTATCGAGACGCGCCGAGGGCACACCGTTGGCCGCTTGGAAAAACGCTCTGGGCAGAAAACGCGAATACCGCTCGAAGGTATCGGCGGCCCAGTACCGCTGATACCCACCGAACGACTCGTCTCCACCGTCACCCGACAGGGCAACCGTGACATCCGAGCGGATCAGTCGCGAGATCAGCAGCGTAGGAAGCTGTGACGGGTCCGCAAACGGTTCATCGAAAACCGCCGGCATGTCCGATACCAGCGCCAATGCGTCTGCCGCCGAGGCGGTCAGTTCATGATGCGCGGTTCCCAGATGCTTGGCGATATGGGCGGCCGCATCGGCCTCGTTGATCGCGTCGTCGTCGAAGCGGACGGTGTAGGTCGACACGCGATGGCTTGCCTGTTCCTGCATCAGCGCCACGATCAGGCTGGAGTCAATTCCGCCCGAAAGGAACGCACCCACCGGAACATCCGACACGAGGCGTTCCGCGGTTGCTTGCGACAGAACCTCATCGACACGCTCAATGGCTTGCGCTGCATCTGTGCAGGGATCGGCCCTCCCCTTCGCGATGACCTCTTCGAGAGACCAGTACGGGCGGGCGCAAGATAAAATGTCGGCTGGATCGGAAACGGAAGCCTCCACGGGGATGGCCGCCCAATGACCCGCTGGAAATTTCACGACGCCTTCGTAGATCGAGCGAGGTGCCGGCACATAGCCGTAGCGGAGATAGAGAGCGACCGATCGGCGGTCGGGCGTAAGGTCGGAAAAATCGGGGTGCGCGCGTATCGCCTTAAGCTCCGAGGCAAAGGCGGTCGTTCGGCCTCGGCATCCGATGTAGAGTGGCTTCTTGCCGAGCCTGTCCCGCGCAAAAATTATCGAATTCGTCGCGCGATCGAAAACCGCGAAGGCAAACATCCCGGTCGCGCGCTGCAGCGTCGGTTCGATACCCCATCTCTCGATACCGTTCAGAAGAACCTCGGTATCGGAGCTCCCCCGAAAGATCACGTCTTCCGCCGCCAGCGCGTCGCGCATGCCGCCGAAGCCGTAGACCTCTCCGTTATAGACCATCTCGAAGCGGCCGCTGGCCGAGCGCATCGGCTGCGCGCCGGCTTCGGACAAATCGATGATCGCCAACCTGCGGTGGCCGAGCGCCACGCGGCCGCCGGGATCGACGAAGTGACCATCGGCGTCGGGGCCGCGATGGCTCAGGGTTTCGGTCATGCGCGCAAGGATCGCCTTGGCGTTGGACGACTCATTGGGCGCTGAAGTGATGAAACCGGCTATCCCGCACATTGAACCGGCTCCCTAGCACCGATGCCAGACCGGCGTTTCAAGCCTGTCTGCATCCAGAACGGATTGATAACGCGCGGCGATTGCGGCCAGCTCGTAGTTTTCGCGGATTTGCCGTGCTGCGCGCCGCGAGAGTTCGGCATAAGCTGCGGGCTCGAGGCCGCACATCCTTGCCATTGCCTCGGCGACGGCCCGGTCATCCCCGGGGGGCACCGCTTCGCCCGTATTCCCTACGATGGTCGCCGCGTCTCCGACATTCGTTGTCACCACAGGTATTCCGTAGGACATGGCCTCCGCGACGACGTTGGGAAAGCCCTCGGTCCGCGAGGACAGAACCAAGACATCGATCGCTCTGTAAAACGGGTCCATATCGGTCAGCGGCCCAAGCAGCTCGATGCTCTGAGGATCCAGATCGGCAGCTCGTATTTGCTGCGCGAGTTCTTGGTTTTCGGAAGTCATGCCGTGCCCGGCTGCCACGAATTTCGCATCCGGCACGCGACCAAGCAGGCGCGCTGCCGCCCGCAAGAACGTCGGGTGATCCTTTTGCGCATGGTGGCGCGCAGCGATTCCGAACACGCGCGGCACGCGGGCCTTGTGATTGGGGTGCGCGGGCATCTCGATGCCATTCGGGATCACGACCGCAATGTCGTTGTGAAAGCCGGCCTTTCCATGCTGGACCAGTGCGCGCCGGGAATTGTAGATGATCCCATCGCAGAACCGCGAGAAGACCGACGCCGCTCGGACAGTAAGACGGAGCGTTCGTCCGAACGCCTGCGGATCGTCGAGCGATTGCCGGATCGTCCAGTAGACGCGGGGCCGAGGGCCGAAAAGGAACCCTGCGAGCAGACCCAGCAAAGCGGCATGATACATCCAGCAAAGGATCGCTTCGGGACGCTCGCGCCGCAGGATGCGGGCAAGCGTCCACAGCCCGTTCGGCACACGGGAAAGTCCCGTCATCCCGAGCGAATAGTAGCGGATATCGTGACCGCCGGCCCTTTTTCTGGCGTCGTCGGAGACCCCCCTGAGCGACACGACGACAGGATCGGGATCCAAGCCTTGCCGCAAGAGGCGCGCAAGCATCACCTGAGCGCCTTCCATCCTCGAGAAATCCGTTATGATGTGGAAAGACACATTCAATCCATTCGATGTCTGAGGGCCTGCAATGTGCCGGCATGCTGGCCGCCGGTCTTCAGGCGCAACAACGCGATCCTCCGAAAGTCACGCTCTGTGACGCTCTGCGCGTTCAAGGTTGTCATTCCGCGGCCAGAACAATCGCGTCATCGCGTTGGCCATAGCCTGGACGCCCGACGCCGACGATCCGATCAAAGCCGGCGGCGCGCAGGGCGTCGATTGGGTAGACGTTGCGCAGATCGGCAAAGCGACGCGTGCGCATGCCTGCAGCCAGCCTTGCCAGATCCAGCGCGCGGAAAGCGTTCCATTCGGTCAGTAGCACAACGGCATCCGCATCCGCTGCGGCAGCATAGGCATCGTCCTCCCATGTGACGGACGGCAGCAGCGCGGCGCCTTCGACGCGTCCCTTGGGATCGACGACGCGGACATGCGCTCCCGCCCCGATCAGCGCGGGAACGATTGTCAGGGCGGGGGCCTCACGCATATCGTCCGTGCCTGGCTTGAAGGTCACGCCCAAGACCGCGATGGTCTTGTTCGCCACGCTGTCGTCGCACAGCTCGAAGATCTTCTCGACCGCGCGCCGCTTTGCCGTCTCGTTGGAGCCGATGACAGCTTCCACGATCTGCAGCGGTATTCCGACTTCCTGCGCGGTGCGAGCCAGGGCGCGCGTATCCTTTGGGAAGCACGATCCGCCATAGCCCGGTCCGGCATGGAGGAATTTCGGACCGATGCGTCCGTCCAGGCCGATCCCTCGGGAGACTTCGCGCACGTCGGCGCCGATCCGTTCGCACAGGGCCGCGATCTCGTTGATGAAGGTGATCTTCGTCGCGAGAAACGCATTGGCCGCGTACTTGATCATCTCCGCAGACTCGAGATCGGTCTCGACGATGGGAAAGGATCTCAGGAAAAGCGGGCGATAGATGTCCCGCATGACACCTGCCGCGCGCTCGGACTTGCAGCCGAAAACGACCCGATCCGGTTTCATGAAGTCCTCGATGGCTGCCCCCTCGCGCAGAAACTCCGGGTTCGACACGATGTCGAACGACAGATCCGGGGCGGTGGCCGCGATTTCTGCGGCGACGCGCGCATTGGTTCCGACGGGGACCGTGGATTTGACGACGATGACCAGACCGTCGTGAGCAAGACGCGCCACATCCCGCGCCGCGGCCATCACGTAGGACAGATCGGCCTGCCCGTCTCCGCGGCGGGACGGCGTGCCGACCGCGATGAACGCCGCATCTGCGCCTTCCAGCGCTTCGGCCAGGTCCGTTGTGAAGCGCAGCCGGCCCGCCTCGGCGTTGCGGACCATGAGTTGGTCGAGCCCGGGCTCGTAGATGGGCACCTGCCCAGCGCGCAACCGGTCAATCTTTGCCGCGTCGGTATCGACGCATGTCACTGTATGCCCGAAATCCGACAGGCAGACGCCGGAGACGAGGCCCACATATCCGGTTCCAATCATCGCGATACGCATAAGTCCAATCCTTTGTTAGGTTCTCAAAATACGTTCAATAGCATTGCCGGACTGCCACGAAGCCTTCCGCGGCCTTCCGGTGGACGGTGGCGCCGCGCAAGGTCGCCAGCGCGCGCAGCGCGTCGATGGAGCGTTCCGCGGGGCTCGCACGGACCTGGCTGGCGAAGGCCGCGAAAGCATCGAGCTTGGTCTGAAGGGTATCGCCGATATCGACGAACGTGTTCGGCGTGAAGGGCGGCGTCAGATAAGGCGCGTTCCAATTGGTTTCAGACAAGGTTTCATAGACGTAGATGGCCGCAGGATATTCCTGCTGCGCCGGTCTGGAGGCGACCATGGCGGACAGGAACACCAGCTGATGGTCGAGATGGATGTCGCCTGGGTGCGGCAAGAACAGAACCTGCGCGCCGATGCGGCAGACAAGGTCCGCAAGGCTGCGATTGAGCGCACCGTGCGGCTCCGTATCCAGTTCTGCCGCCGCGTGGTCCAGCCAGTGCGTCTGATGAATGCCAAGGATGTCGTGGGCGGCCGCAGCCTCTGCCTTGACGGTCTCGACCTGATCCCGACCGAACCGCTTGGCGCGGCCGCGCGTCGCGATGCACACGTGGACTTCGCGCCCTTTTTCAGTCAGCCGCGCAATCGTGCCGCCGACGCCCAGAACCTCATCGTCAGGATGCGGAGCGATCACCAGGACCGGGCCAGTTTGGGCAGTCTCGAAGATCATGGCCGGCCCGGCGATAGGCTGGAAGGTGGCGCCTCGACAGCGCGTCTGCGCAGAACGTCGGCGGCGGCACGGATCCGGGCCTCGGCCCTGGCCTCTCCGCGCAAAAGAGTGACGACCGTCAGCCCCAGGATGGACATATCCAAAGCGGCGCTGCGATGATCCACGTACCACAGATCGAGCGCGACCTTCTCGGCATCCGTCAGGCGGCTGTTGCCACTGACCTGCGCCCAGCCAGTCATGCCCGGGCGGACACGTCCTCGGAGAACGGCGTCGTTACCGAAAGCGCGCAACGTTTCGGGCAGTAATGGCCGCGGCCCCACGAGGGCGAGATCGCCGCGCAGGATCGCCAGCAGCTGCGGGATCTCGTCGAGCCGGAACCGGCGGAGCATACGGCCGATGGCGTTGGTACGCGCCTCGTCCGGCAAGAGGGCGTCGCTTTCGTCGCGGTCCTCGTTCATCGAGCGGAATTTCGAGATGACGATCCGGCGACCGCCTTGTCCCGATCGGACCTGCCGGAAAAAGATCGGGCGGCCGAGCCCCGCCCAGACAAGCAAAGCGACGAGGCAGCCGAGAGGCAGAGCCACGACCGACAAGGCAAGTGTCAGAAATATCTCAAGCAATCTCGGCATCGGATCTCCGCATGCGGTCGATCCGAAGCTACCGGCGGTGCCGAATGGAACAATTGGCCGTCTCGGTAGAAGACTAGCCCTTTCGGTCCGGATCGGTGCCAAACGAAGCACGCTCCGGGATGGAGCGATCATCGCGGTCCGGCGGCTCGACATCGAAACGACGCGAAAACAGGCAGTCAACCTGGCAGAGGTGGCGCGCAAAAGTGGATTGGTCGGGTCGGCTCGGGCCACGCTTTGAGGGCAATCCTCACCCGAAGGGAGTAAAGCCCGATACTCATCGGTTAAACCCGTGTCGGAAGTTGAATTGATTTAGAGCGCGCTACACCGGACTTTCGCCATACTTGTGAGCGTCTGGCCCGCGTCTGGCCCGTGCCGGGACTTACGCAGGGCCATCGTGCGGCCAGTATCAAGGCGATACCAAGGAAGAACCGCGTGACGCATAACCTTGTTCTTGTCGATCTGTCCCGGACCGTGCGCGCGCACTTCCAACCGAGAACTGCAGCGAGCCTCTCGCAAATTTCGGCTTATCAGTCTGAAGTTGGAGCTTGCACGCCACGGCGCATGCCCGTTCAGCAAACATTGGACGAGACAAACGTCGTCTCGCCCATGCCCGGTCCGAGTCCTGCAAAGAAGATGTCGGCACGATGAGGTCGGTTACGTCCCGAGCCAAGTCCATCGCTCTGATCAGCAGCTACGCGCAGAGCCTGGTGCGTTTCCGGCTCGACCTCATCCGGGCGATGATCGCCGAAGGACATTCCGTTACGGCCTTTGCACCTGAAGACGACGACCAGGTCCGGCGGATCCTCGCACGCGAAGGATGCGCCTTCGAAGTTGTCGAGATGGCACGGACGGGCACCAATCCATTTGCCGACGTGTCACTTCTCATTCGTTTGTTCACCAAATTGCGTCAGCTGCGTCCGGATGTCGTCATCAGCTACACGATGAAACCCGTCATCTACGGCGGCATCGCCGCACGTTTGCTGCGTATCCCGGAACGGTACGCGCTCATGACGGGCCTCGGCCACGTCTTCGCCGACCCCGAACCGCGCGGCAAGGCCAGGATCCTGCGCGGCTTGTCCACCTGGCTCTATCGTCGCGGGCTCAGGGGCGTGAACCGTGTCTTTGTCTACAACGGCGCGGACGAGGCCGAGATCCGCCAACTTCGGATGATCGATCGGCACACACCGCTGATCCGGGTGGCGGGGACAGGCGTGAACCTAGATCGGTTCGCTCAGAGCCCCCTGCCCGAGGGTGCGCCCCGTTTCCTGCTGATCGCACGGCTGTTGGCCGCCAAGGGGGTCCGGGAATACGTTGAGGCAGCGAGACGGCTGAGGGAGGACTGGCCTGAGGCGCGATTTCGGATCGTGGGACCGCTGGATCCCAATCCGGACGGTATCGGGCCCGAAGAAGTCGCAACTTGGCGGCAATCGGGCGCGGTCGAGTATTGCGGCGAGACCAGCGATGTTCGCCCTTTCCTCGACGCGGCGTCGGTCTTTGTCCTTCCTTCCTATTACCGCGAGGGCGTTCCCCGCTCGATCCTCGAGGCGATGTCAAAGGGCCGGCCAGTGATCACCACGAATTTGCCGGGCTGTGGAGATACCATCGAAGACGGTGTGTCGGGCTATTTTGTGCCACCGCGCGATACGGATGCGCTGACGGACCGGATGCGGCGTTTTCTGGACGCTCCCGAGAGCGTCGCGTCAATGGGCAGGCAGGCGCGGAAGCGGGCGGAGCAGGCCTTCGACATACACGCGGTGAACGCGCACCTGATCGCCGAGATGGGTCTTTCGCGGGTTCATCGAAACCGGGCGCCGCGTGCCACGAAGGTCGCCTGAGATGAGCGGTATCGCAAGAAGCGTCCGGCGATTGGTCCAATTCGACGACGTGATCTCCCGCATCATGCGCAACACCGGCATCCTTGTGGTCAGTTCCACGACGATCGGGGTTCTGGGGGTCATCACCCTGGCGGTCACGGCACGCGCGCTTGGTCCCGCCGGGGTGGGAATCCTCGCGTTGGTGGAGGCCTATATTCGTTCGGTGGATCTGATCGTCAGATGGCCGCCGACACAAGCCGTCATCAAATACGCAGCGCGGATGCTCGAAGCCGACGATCGTGAAGCCTTTTCGCGCCTCGTGAAATTATCCATCGTCATCGACCTTGTCGGCGGTTGTCTGTCAGGTGTTATCGCCATCCTGTTGGGATACTGGGCCTCCACATGGTTCGATCTTGGCGGTGACGGCTATCGCTATATCCTTCTGGCCGCAGCATCGCTGTTCTTCTCGTTCCGGCCGACTGGCATCGCCATATTGCGGATGTTCGACAGGTTCGACCTCCTTGCGATAAGCGATACCGGCATCGCGATCGGACGGCTTGTCGTGGCGCTTGTCGCGCTGGCCCTCGATCTCGGCATCTGGGCGTTCGTCACACTTCTGTTCCTGCAGGGCGTGGCGGATGGGCTGGTGGTCTTTTTTCTATCCCTTCGAGAGATGCGTCGACGCGGATACCCGCGGCTCCGCTCCGGATCGGTGCGGCAGGCCCTGGCGGAGAATCCGCGGTTCATCGGCTTCCTGTTCAACACCAATGCCAGCCAAGTCCTGCGTCAAGCGGTGACCCGCTTCGACGTCCTCGCCCTGGGCCTGTTCGTCAGTCCGACCATCGTCGGCTTCTATCAGGTCGCGAAGCGCTCCGGGAAAGCGGTGCAGCGTTTTGGCCGGACCTTGACGCAGGTGCTGTTCCCCGAACTCGCCAGGATGTGGGTACGCGGGGAACGCGCCCAGTTCGACAAACTGATCTGGTTCATCACACGGACGACGCTGGCGATCGTCGCGATCGTGTTTGTACCGCTTGCTTTGCTCATTCCCTTCATCGTTCGGACCTTGTTCGGCGTCGAGTTTCTGGATGCCGTGCCCATTGTGCAGCTGCAACTGGTGGCAATCGTGATAAACCTCGCCGGCGTTTCCTTCCTCCCTGCCCTTCTGAGCATGGGCCTGGACCGCGAACTGATGATACTCGCCATTCTCGTGACCATCGGCTTTGCCGCGGCTTTCGCCCCGGCAGTTTTGCTCGCCGGTGCGCTTGGCGCGATGGGCTGTCATGTGCTCTTCAGCGTGTTCTGGTTTTGCGGCTGCATGTGGCTCTTCTTCCGGCAAGCCCGGAAAGAACGGGCCGCGGCATGAGGCGGGTGAATGGGGTCTTGTCCGGGCTCGCCACCGGCCTGTCACCGGAAACAGCCGGGTCGGTACCTGCCCCGCGACAAAGCCATTCCTGCGATCACGACGACCGCTCGATCCTAGATGCCCCTCGAGGTCATCCACCCGAAAGATACAAATTCCCGCCCGCCCGGCACGAGCGTCTAGCCCTGATGAAGGGGGAGGCTATCCGAAAGGTCGGTTCTCAGGTCTTCTGCTTTCGGGCTATCGTGCTTTGGGTTCAGATATTGTCTGCCGATTTTATCCAAATGTTTTCCGTGGTTATGCTACAAATCAAAGGAGCTTTTCCTGGATTCATGCAACGCATCGACACCTTTGTGGCGAGCGTTGACCTTCCGTGTTCTCGCCCGTTCGATCGTTCATTCCCGTGCATTCGCTGTGCCAAGGCCGTTCGGGTTTTGAATGCAGCTTTTCATTTTGCCGTGCCGGCCGCCGAACCCGGCGGTCGAGATGCAGGCGCCACGCGATTGACGAGGTGGCCGGCGACCCGATCCCGTCAGCGGTCCTGGGCGGCCGACCGTAGCAGATGTTTGACCATCGGACTGGAGATCTGCGGATGACCGCGCAGGAAAGCTTCACACCCATGATGATCGAGTCGTCGCAATCGTCCGATGAACGGATAGGCGTTGCGGAGTTGTTGGTCATCCTTCGGCGTCAAGCAAAGATCGCCGTGTTCATTGTTTTGGCCGTCATGTCTGCCGCACTTTATTATCTGAGCACGGTGGAGGAACGCTTTGTCACTCGCGCCATGCTCGTGCTGACGCAGCAGGAAACGCGCATAGACCGAGCCTTGGCACAGCTTGAATCATTCGACTTGTCGCGCTCGATCGTCGAGACAGAATTGGATGTTCTGAGATCTCGCGAATTCGCAGCAAGTCTCGCAGAGCGTCTGTCGCTCGATGACGAGCCGGCTTTCGCACGGGCTGCCGATGCTCCACCGATCTCAGAGGCGGAGCGGCAGGCCGAGCTGATCGACAAGCTTCTGGCAAGCTATTCGGTGTCCCGCTCGGGTGAAAGTCTGGCTATCGAGATTGTCGCAGAGACTGCGGACCCCGAGCTTACGGCCGCCATCGCCAATGGCGTCGCGGAAACATACATCCAGCGCACGACGTCGGAACGGCGATCCGAGATCCAGCGGTCCGTCACGTTTCTTGAGGCCCGCGTCGAAGAGATGTCCGCCGATGTCGGTGCGATGGAGATGAAGATTGCCGACTTTGTGCGTGAAAACAATCTCGATGACCCGACCCGCCTGAATCGGCTCGTCGCAGAACAGATGCGGTTGCAGACACTGCTTACGACAATTGCAGGCGACCCGGGCCGATCCGCGGAAGTTCGGCGTAGCGAAGCCGATTTGGTCGAGGCCGAGGACCGCCTGCGGAGGCATACATCTGCAAGCTTGTCTCTCGGCGGTATGGAGCGCGCTCTGGAGCTCGAGCAAACCCGCTATCAGCAAGCGATCTCCCGTCTTTACGAGCTCGAAACCCAACTCGACTTCGTGCCGCGCTCGGCGCGGCACGTGACCGAGGCTCGCGTTCCCGTTGAAGCAGACTGGCCAAATACGAAGGTTGCGTTGGCACTGAGCTTCCTAGCGGCGGTTATCCTTGCCTTCGTGGCATCGCTGCTCTTCGAGGCTTTGAATCGGCGTGTCTGGTCCGAAATGGACATCAAGCGGCTTACTGGCCTGACGAATGTCGGCTCGGTTGCGCGCATCCCGCGCCGAGGCATCATGCGGCGCAAACCGACGCCGTTGCAGTTCCTGTCGACCGATCCACGGTCGGTCTTTAACGAAGGTCTGCGCGGAATTTTGACATTGTGGCTGAACGTCTATCGCACAAGCCGCTCGAAAGTAATCATGGTCACGTCGAGCCTTCCCAATGAAGGCAAATCCACCGTTGCACTTTCATTGGCGGGATCTGCGGCGCGGGATGGCTTGCGCGTTCTTGTCTTGGACCTAGACGTTCACGACCAAGGCGTCACGGAGCTTGCCGGTGATAAACGAGCGTCGATGTCGCTTCAGTGGATGGTCGATAAAATCGACAATATCGACAAAGAGGAGGACCCGCCCGAGCTTGGAGAACCGCCTATCATGAGGCACGCCTCTGAGGAGCACTCGGAGGTCGGCGCCGATGAACAGCCTCGACGGTTGGCGGAGGGTCTCGATCTTGTCACTGTCGGCGCTCAGGGCCGCCTAAATCCTCATCTTCTCATGGAGGTGAAAGCCAAGCTCTTTCCGCATTTGCGGACGCAGTACGATTTGATCGTCATAGACACGCCGCCCGTCCTGGTCCTAAACGATGCATGCCGGTTCGGCTCCCTGGCCGACGCAGTTCTGGTCGTGGTTCGCTGGGGCCGCACGAAATCCGACGAATTGCGTGAAACGCATGCCAGGCTGAACAGGAGCGGCGCCCATGTCTTCGGCACCATCCTGAATGACGTGGATCCACGCAAGCAGCTTCGTTACCACACCGGCGGCTATCTCGGAAGTTCTGCTTATGGGAAGACTTTGCCAGACAAGGCTTAGCCGGAAGATTCCGCCCGCGCGGATCTCTCGGAGGATGGCGGCATTGTCGCTCCGCGACGCTGATGCGTCCGTACCGACGTCCCAGAAACATGGTGGAGCCTGATGACCGGCGTGTCTATTCCCGTGCATAGCGCCAATCGCAGCCCGGGACGCACTCGGACGATCGACGCTCTGCGGAGCCTCGATGCAAAGCTGGCGGCGTTGGCAGTTTTCTTGTCGCCAATGAACTACTTCCGGCTCGATCAGGTGTATCTGACGCTCGCGGACCTTGCCGCCTGCGCAACGCTCTTCGTGATGCTGTTGCGAGGGCGCCTGCCTAGGGCACCTTTTGGCATTGTCACTTCGCTCTGGCTGGCGGGCGTCCTGGCGTTGGCGGCCGGGCTGACGTTTGGCTCGATCATCAACGGCGACATGAGTTCGCTGATGGTGATCCTGTCGCAATACGTCTTCACGCTCGTCGTTCTGGTCTACATTTTGGCTGGCCGACCCTATCCCGAAACCGTCGCACTGATGAAGGTGCTGGTCCTCTCTATCACGGTGATCATGGTCTTCGGCGCATACGTCGTGCATTTCGTCCCCAATCCGGACCCGCGGTTCGTATCCGGCAGCGGACGTTTGCGTTCGCTGGTCGAGCGTACGAACGAGGCTGCGGCTCTTGGAGCGATAGGCATTGTTATGGTTCTCAATCTCGCGCTCCTAAGGGAAATCCGCGGGAGTATCGCGTCCTTTTGCCTTCCGGTCCTGCTTTACGGGATCACACTGACAGGGTCCAATACCGGCCTGATCCTCACGACCTTCGGCATTCTCGTAACCGTCGTATTCAGTGGCTCGGCAAAATTTCTTTTCGGAGCAGCCGCGGCGGTCGCGGCGGTCGTGGTCACGACCATCTGTGCAGGCGACATCATTCTGCCCGATGTGTTCCGCGAGCGCGTCCTGAATGCACTCACTTCCGGCGACGTAAATCAGGCCGGCACATTCGAAGATCGATACTACCTGATCCGAGAGGCCCTTCACGTCGCCCGCGACACACTGGTGGTCGGGCTCGGTGCGGATCAGTATCGAACGGTAAGCGCTCACAGCACCCCGGTTCACAACTCCTATCTGTTGCTTCTCACAGAGGGAGGATTACTCGCTCTTATCGGATTGCTCCTGTTGCTCCTGACGGGAGTCAGTGTCGCATGGCTGGCAGTTTTTACCGCGAATGCGCGGACGCAAGGCTTGATCGCATTGACGATCACGCTGATCTACGCGTTCACCCTGAACACCTTTACGCACTTCTACGCGCGCTTCTGGGCCGTTCCCCTCATTTTGGCGCTCGCATTGGCAGCCGCGTCTTTGGACAAGCGACAAAGGAGTCGATAATGGATCAGCAAAACTGCATCCGTGTGCTGTTTCCCTATCAGGATGGTGATGCGATCGGGGGCAGCCATACGTCTTCGCTTACTCTCGCAGCCGGGCTCGACCGCCGAGAGTTTTCGCCGCTCGTGCTTCTGCATGGGGCCCCGGGAGTGCTGGGCGACATGGTGGCCGAGATGGACTTGCCAATCCTTCGCATGGAACGGCCGCCTGTCATGGCCGGTCGCCTGATGCGGAACGCAGACAATGCGTCATTGCAAGGCTATCTGAGACGCTCGTTGCCCGCGTTGGTGCGGCTACTGCGGAAAGAACGGATCGACATCGTTCATACCAATGATGGCGGGATGCACGCGAGCTGGGCGCTACCTGCAAAACTCGCCGGAGCGCGTTTCATCTGGCACCATCGCCAGGCCCCGGACGCCAGGGGCGTGAATCTCGTCGCGCCACTTTTCGCAGATCATATCTTTTCTGTCTCGGAGTTCTCACGACCTTCAAAGCCAGTTCTTGATATCTCGAAGCGCTTCGAAGTGGTCCGCAGCCCGTTCACGTTGTCATCAGACGTGCCTGATCGCCAGGCTGCGCGCCAAACGCTCCTGCAAGAGATTGGCGCGGAAGAGAATGCCTGTCTGATCGGATATTTCGGGTCGTTGATCTCGCGCAAGCGACCCGAACATTTCGTTCGCGTCGTGGACGCAGTGCGGAAGATGATCTCGGATCGGCCAGTGCACGGCCTCATATTCGGGAAAGATCAGGTCGAAGGGCTCGGGATCGAGGCTGAGTGCCGAAAGCTCGTCGACACGCTAGGGATGACCGGATGTCTGCATCTGATGGGACATAGGACACCGGTCGATCCGCTGATCGCGGGTGTGGACGTGCTGGCGGTCACCGCCCTGGATGAGCCCTTCGGCCGGACCTTGATCGAAGCGATGCATGTCGGAACGCCGGTGGTCGCGACGCAACACGGCGGAAATATCGAAGCGATCCAGGATGGGCAAACCGGATTTCTGGTTGATCCGACTGAGCCCGCGGCCTTCGTGCCGGCGATCCGCACTATTTTGGACGAACCAAAAACACGTCGCCGGATCACATCGGCGGCGAAGGGGTTCGCCCGCGCCCTGACGGTCGAGGCGCATGTCTCGAAGGTCTCTTCAGTCTACCGGTCGCTTGTCAGACCGACCGGTGACGGAAAGCGTAGAGTCGCGTATATCGGAAGCGGTACGCCCTGATCGCTCATGCTTCGGCATGTATCGGGAACGCTGATTTTCAGCACATCGGCGGCCGCTTACCGCAACTCGGGAAATTGGTGCGTAGATCCGTCGTCACCCCGGCGAGCGAAGCAAATGCCCTGTTGCCAAATTTGTGAGAGCCTAAAGGGCTTGCGTCGCTTCCAGGATGACCGAACTGCCCTGAACCTTGTCCAACCGCTCGCCGATGCGCCGAGACTCCGCTCCGCAATTAGCGCTCATCTTGTCGATCTTCTTGAGAATTTGATCAGCATCCACTTCTCGAATATCGAAGACATATTCTTCCTGCCCAAAATGTTCCGCAAGATCTATATATTTTGTAGCCCAGCCAAGAATGACCGCGGGAACACTGCTGCGATACCCGAAGATAATGGAGTGGTAGCGAGATGCGACGATAAACTTGAAACGAGATATTATGTCGATCAATTCCGGGCTTGAATACTCGCCCGAAATAATCTTGATACTTTCTTTTCCGGGAACACCGCGAAGAACACTCTCAACCAGATGTGTGTCCGCCCCGGACGTGTTGAGAATGTAGACCTTTTCCCCATTCTTAACAAGTCGCTCCAGTATATTTCTGTACAGATCCAATGATGATTGGGAGTCACCTATCCGAAGCACATTTTCATTGATAATGAGGCCGACGGAGTTTCGCTCCGGATACTCGATTTCATCGGCTCGGGGCGTGGCATAGATATCATTCGCCTTTGGGAAGGCCTTTTCCCGAATAACCATATCAGCGGATAACTCGACGTTTGTCAGCCCGAGAGATGTAAGGCATTCATAGCCTTCCTTCTCTCGAGCATATATCTTGGTGCAATAACTCAGCTCTTTCTTGACTTCGTCGAGGAACGCAGCGTCATCGCTCTCGCCCCAATCAAAAGGACCGAAGCTCTGGGGCATCAATATGATCTTCTTTTTGTACGTCTTGGCCAACCGCACGGTCTCCAGCAGCCGCCGCCCCCCGCCCTTGGGCCAACCGGAACCAAGAGTGTACCCGCTCGCGTCAAAAATCGCATCCGCTTCGCGAAGGGCCTCGTCCATCTCGACAAGCTTCCCGTTCCATTTGTCTTTCTTTCGGATTCTGGAAGCCAGAAGCGTTGCGGTTGATGCCAGAACCGGAACCTTCTGCAAGCCGAGCTTCAGCGCGGGCCGTGTGAAGTCGTCATGCGGGAGAAGGGTGAAGCTGTATACTTCCGGACAATCATATTTATTTGCGAAACCTAGTACCTCGCAATCTCCATAAATCAATTTCAAATGATGCCTGAGCGTGAAGAACATGGCCTGAGACCCCTTGTTCTTCATCTGAACCCCAGTCACGATGAATTTTTTCATAGTCGATCATCAACGGATAGAGAGACCGCTGCCCCAATGTGTTCGGAAATAAGTATTTTCGATCATGCTGGATTGATACGTGCTACCCACGAATTACCTGGAAGTTGTGCCCAACAACAGCTTCTAGTACATTGAAACAGGCCTCCAATCCGCTAGCTGGAAATGAGGCAGTACGTGACACGCAAGGCGCGCAAATTTTCGATAAAGGTATCATTGTAAAAACGAGTTATCTGATAAAATCCTTATGTAAAAGGTATACATTCGTCAATTTACTACTTCAGAAGTTTTAAAAACTACGTTCTTGCATAAGGATAGTGAGCATTCCGGCTGCCTTATGGCTGATTTAGGCACACCCAACCGGTCCAATCAGCCAAATGATACATTTCTGACCAAAGGAGGTAGTACCACACCCACCAAGGCCAGCCCATTACCAGAAGTTCGATTGCGTCTCACAACAGCTCACCGAATTATTTCATAGCGCGACATATTTGGGAATAAATTATTGACGTGTGAAACTCTACTGACCCATTTGAACGCCTACCTGTCAGTTGCAGTTGCTCTTACTTTTGGCCACCGGGAGGTACTCACACGCGAACAGGCTCATTTCTATCCGCCTGAGCCGCGTCTGATCCCTCTCGGCGCGGGTCCTTGATCGGCCAACGGACAAACAAGGCATCTGCAAGCCCGAAGGGCCTGGGGGCCCCTAACCGACAAGTACTTCCACGAAGGATATCTCAGAATGAAAACTCTCGCTAAGACCTTCTTACCGGATACGCAGGTCGATCGTCTTCGGGATGCGCGCCTGCTTCTGAGAGAGTCGAAGGCTGCCAGGATTGTGACCTCTGCGCAGACGGGCGCTCTGCGGTTTGCCTCTCTGACGAAGTCATTCGCGTCTGTCTATTATTCACTCCTGTCAGGGCAATTCCGACGCGAGGAGCGGGCCGTCCTGGCCGGCCTCGCGAAATACCATGCGGAGCTTCAGGACGATGATGCCAATGTCTTCTTGATGCGCCGGAATGTGCATCGGCTCGAAAAGGGTCTGCTTATGCGGCCCCGTCGGCCAGTCTTTGCAAAGGACTACATACTCGAGACCGTCAACGTCTATCGCAAGATCGTTTCAGAACCGGCGCGCTCTCAGGAAAGTTCCGCCGAGTCGCTCCGGTGGGGGTACGACGTTCTGAGCGAATATTTCGCTGTCACCGCAGCTGACCCCGTGATCGATCATGCCCGCGACGTATTCGAAAAATGTCCTCCTGCACCGGGTGCCGGGTCAAACGTAAAGCGAATTCCATACCAACGCGCGCTGGAGGAACAGCCGGTCACATATGAGCAGCTCGAGCAGCTGTCTCTTAAGCGCCGCTCCGTAAGATGGTTCGAGCAGAAGCCCGTCCCCCGCGATCTGCTGGACAAGGCGTTTCACATCGCCAACCTGTCGCCGAGTGCGTGCAACCGTCAGCCTTTCCGGTTCCTCGTCTTCGATGATCCTGAAATGGTTCAGGAGGTTGCGTCACTGCCCGGCGGCACGATCGGCTGGAAACACAACATCCCGGCGATGGTCGTTGTTCTGGGCTCGCTGGATGCATTCTACAGCGAGAAAGATCGTCATGTCATATATATCGACGGTTCGCTTGCATCGATGTCGTTTTCATACGCACTTGAAACTTTGGGCCTCAGCTCGTGTATCTGCAATTGGCCGGACATCGAAGCACACGAGGCGCGCGCGCAAAAGGTTTTGGGACTCCAACCCTATGAGCGACCGATATTCTTCATGGCAGTCGGATATCCTGATCCTGACGCGATGGTTGCCTATTCGCAGAAACGCCCGCTGGACGTCATGCGTCAGTATAATACCGAAATCGCGTCGAGCGAACGCGCATCGGCATAGCTCGCGTCGTCGCGCCATCTTCGTGGTACAAGACTGGGCATCGGTGATCCGTGACTGCCGGAGGAGTAGAGCAACCGGCCGCTAGCCCTTGCGGTACGGTATGTGCATGAGCTCGCGAAGATAGTGACTTTCCCTGTGCTTCAGATTACGGCGAAATCGCAACTTCGACTGCAGGCGCAAAACGTCAGAAATTCATCCCGCGATGGGCCGTGTCCGAGATGTGAAAATTAAATTCGACGACCCGAAGGTATTTTTCTTGGCTCGGATGCTATCAAATCTACGAGGTCGCGTCGACCGACAAGTACCAGTGTTCCAGCGATCTGCCACTGATCTTCTCGAGCGCCAAGATGGACGGCTCATAATAATCAAAGAGCCGGCGTCTTAGATCATCGCTGAGCGGCGGATATTGCTGTTCGCGGGCGATCAAGCCATGCACGGCCTTGAATGCCGCAGTTCTGCGACAGGGCCGAACGATCGGTTTCATCCATTCGAGTCGTTTACGTATCTTCGGAGGAATGTATGGATCGGTCTTGTCTTTTGCTTTCGCTCGAGCGGCCGGAGCAAGCCCCCACGCAGGCAGACCCAAATGAGACCGCACTTGAGCGATCTGATTTTCAGGATCGGCAGCCACACCTTCGTAGAACAGGACCAGCAGCCGATCTCTGCCGAAGAGTTCCAAATACGCCTCGAGATGCGTTGCAAACTGACCGAGTATCAGCAGCCTTTGGTCACCCGCGACAGCGGGCTCAAGATAGGACGCGATATCCGGCCCGACCTCACCGCGGCGGTAAAGCATGCAGTAGTGTGAGTACGCACGTTCGACCGGGTTGCGAAGCTGTACGATCAGTTTCACATGAGGCATGCGATCGTGAATGAGTTTCGCAGCACCAGGCGTGTAGAGATATGAGTTCGATTTCTCACCGATGAGCCGATCGCGCATCTGATCGTTAAACTGTGACAGATACCAGGCGTCCCCTCGGTTGAGGTTTCGCGAAAAATAATGTAGCTCCGGGTCTGGCATGTAGACCGCCGGATCCGACTGAAGTTGGATTTGTAACCAAGTCGTTGCAGACTTGCCAGATCCGATAATCAGGAAATCGATATCCGCGAATTGCATTTAATACCACTCTATCCTTTGAGGCCTTAGGGCGCGGTTGGTGGGCTGCATTCCCTCTGTAATGTGCAACAGCGTTGATGCATGGCAGTTCGGGATCCTTCGGCACGCAGATCGCCTCTGGGTTGTTGTTCGATCGACAACCTAAGGTGAAAGCTACAGCCAATAAGCCTGTTTCCAAATATACCATAAGGCTAGCGGGTACTCCTGTCGGGGCGTAGGGTTCGTTCAATGTCACGCTACCGAGGCTGACCGTATGCGACCGACTGCGATCATGCGTGGGTGCTAAGCGGTAGATGCAGGCCCCTTCGCTCCAAGATCGCACGCGAATGTTTGCAGCCACACGCCGAAGATTGACCAAGCTTGAAATTTTGCGAAGCCTTTTCAATCCTTTGCCACTATCACAGCAGATTGTCGTCGGCTTACGAACGCCTCTAACCAGACACGTATGGCTAGAAGGTCGACACAGAGCGAATCGATTCGAAAGCAACAAGCCCTCATGGCTTACTAAAACACAAGTGAAAAATGAAAGTACTTTCAACCATTAGTTGCTTGCGACATCAGCGAATGTTTAAATCTTTAATATTTAATAAGTTTTCTCGGGGGAGCGGACCTCCGAAACATGCAATCCCGCCCTAGCAAAAATTCACCAGATCAACCGATTTTGTGGTAAGATACTGCTTGTTCCCGAAAAACTATTCTTAGGACTGATATTCACTCGAAGGGAGCAACGATAGATTTTTTTGATACTTAGGGCTTGAGCTAATACCGGGAAGGTTGAGCAATGTTTAAGGTCGGCGTATGCAGTTCTAGTATATTCTTCAGAGGTGCGATCAAAGGTTTGCTGCCAAATCATGACCTCATGGAGTTTGAGACGATACATGATGCTCGGCGTGCGGCAGCAGCGTATCGATGCGTGCAGATAATCGTTCATGAGAATGATCTTCTGAGCGAAACGGGTGATGAATCCAAATTTAGTGATGAAAATCTACGCATAATTGTAATCTCACCGAGGTTCAACCAAGCGAACCTAGCGAGGCTCATTGATAGGGGCATTAGGGGATACCAGCTTGAAACCGTATCGTCATCGGTTCTCCAAGCCACGTTACAACTTGTAGCGCTGGATGAAATCGCCCTGCCCTCGGTCCTTGCCGAGCATCTTGCCGGCATCCCGCGAGATGTGGCCTATGTGCCCCTGTCGGCCAAAGAACTCGTCGTCATGCGTTGTCTGGCAAAGGGCTACGGAAACAAGGAGATTTCTCGATCGGTTGGCATCGCCGAAGCCACTACGAAGGTTCACGTCAAGGCGATCATGCGTAAACTTGGTGTATCCAACCGAACCCAGGCCGCTGTCTGGGCGGTGCGGAACGGCCTCGATCAAGCCTCTTTCCACGCGTGACGCTCAGACCAATTTAACGCTTTAGGGTCGCTGTAAGCCGCGACCCTTTTTTTATACACCAGATCAGGTAAACAATTAATCATTTTGAATTAGATCAAGGCTTATTGATTAACTTTCGCCCTCTTTCAGCTCGAGGCGGGGCATACGTCTACCCCCCTTTTGAGCACTTTCCCGCCGAAGCCGGGCACAGTTAACCTTCTTTGACAACTATTGTCACGATCCCATTTTTGGAGAAGTGAAGTGTCAGAGATAAATAATTTTGATAACGTCCCCGTATTTCCCAGAGCAGGATTATTGGAAATCCTGCAAGAGAAATCCATCCGAATTCGTGCGCTCTTTCTGTGCGACATCATTGCAACCAATTTGGCTTTCCTGATTAGCCTGTCACTCGCCACGGGCATGTTTCCTTTCGTCGAGGGGCTTATCCTACAGATGGGGTTCTTGACCGTCATAGCGATATTCCTGCTGCCGAAACTGGTCGTCTATCGTGCGAACCTTCGCTTTGTGTCACTGGGCGATTTGGTCAGTGTAGGTGTGGCAACAGCCGCCGTCGTGGTGGCTTTCGGTCTGACCCTTGCCATGACCGCCGTCCCCATGCCGCCGGTGCGCGCACTGGCGATCCTACTCTTCGTGCAGACCGCACTTTTATCGGCACCAAGGCTCGCAATGCGCTCGCCCGACCTCCGGTCAGGACTGCGGACCACGCTGGGTCGCTACGGCCCATCACGCGTGACGGAGCCGGTACTCCTCATCGGTCGCGGTACTGCCTGTGATCTGTTTCTGCGGTCGCTACGGACCCAGCCGAGCCTAGCCTACCGCCCGGTGGGCATCATCGACGACATGTCGGACACGACGGGCACCTTCATCCACGGCATTCCGATCCTGGGTGATTACAACGATTGCAGCGCCGTGGTCGCCAATCTGGCCAACCGAAAGGTCAAGGTGGATCGTATCATTCTGACGGAACCGTTGACCCGTCAGGCGACCATCGCGCTCGAGCCGCTTCTCGAATGGGCGCGAGCCGAAGGTATCGCGGTTTCACAGCTTCCTGGTCTGAGCGCGCTGCGTCCGCTGCCCTCCGAAGTCGGTCTTGGCACCATTAATGTATCCGAACTTCTCGATCGGCAGGAGGCTCGGGTCGACTACGCGGCAATCCAGCGGTTGATCCACGGAAGAAGGGTGATGGTAACTGGTGCCGGCGGCTCGATAGGGTCCGAACTGGTGCGCCAAATCGCGTCGCTCAAACCTTCTGAGCTTACGCTTATCGAGAATTGTGAGCTGAACAGTTACCAGATCGACATGGATCTGGCGCGTCATTTCCCTAATGTTCTGCGTCATTCCTACATCTGCTGCATTCGGGACAAGACCCGCCTGAAGGAGATCTTTCGTCGCCATCGGCCGGAACTCGTCTTCAACGCGGCCGCGCTGAAGCATGTGCCCATCGTCGAGTGCAATCCGTGCGAAGGCGTCCTGACCAATGCGATCGGTGCTCGCAACGTAGCCGATTTGGCCGCCGAGACAGGCTCGATGGCAATGATCCAGATCTCGACCGACAAGGCCGTCAATACTTCGAACGTGATGGGCGCGACCAAACGTGTGGCGGAAATGTATTGCCAGGCACTCGATCGCAAGCTGCCGACCCGCTTCATGACTGTCCGGTTCGGCAACGTGCTCGGCTCATCGGGATCACTTGTGCCTTTGTTCAAGAAGCAGATCGATGAGGGCGGTCCTCTGACGGTCACCGATCCGCGTATGACGCGCTTCTTCATGACCATCCGTGAAGCGGTCGAGCTGACCCTTCTAGCCTCCGCGAGCGGACTTCAGCACACCACGTTGCAGGGGCAGATCATGGTTCTGGATATGGGCAAGCCGATCCGGATCATGAGCTTGGCAGAAAGGATGATCGGCCTCGCAGGCCTGGTGCCGGGGCGAGACATCGAGATCAAGACCGTGGGCATTCGCCCGGGCGAGAAGCTTTTTGAAGAACTTTTCGACGCCCGTGAGATGCGCTCTGAAAGCCCGGTTGAAGGCATCCTCGTTGCCACTGCCGAAGGACGCCGTCTTGAGGATATGCAAAAAGCCATTGCCTCGCTTGAGATCGCCGCCCGTCGCGGTGATGCCGCCGCGGTTATCTCTCAACTGTCGCAGATCGTTCCTGGCTACGCTTCCGCTGCCATAGGCGACGCGAAGGCCCTGCTGCCCGCTACCGTTGTCCCGAGCAGCCTAGCTCAGCCCGGTCCCGCATTTGCTGCAAACCAAGCAGAGGTGATGTGATGCCTCAGGATGTCTCCATTCGCAATGGCGTCTCCGGAACTGCCGTGGTGCCACTCCAGCCTTCTGCCCCATCGATCCCGACGCGCCCCATCTGGCCTCATTTCGATGAGGAGCAAATCCGTGAAGTGACACGTGTGCTGCAAAGCGGCCGTGTGAATGCGTGGACAGGAACCGAGGTTTCGGACTTCGAGACCGCCTTTCGCGAGATGACAGGCGCATCCCACGCGATTGCGCTGGCCAATGGCAGCCTGTCGCTGAACCTCGCCATGGAATGCCTGGACCTCGAGCCAGGGGACGAAGTCATCGTTACTCCGCGCAGCTTCGTCATCTCGGCGAGTGCAGTCATCCTGGCTGGCGGGACACCGGTCTTTGCCGATGTCGACCCTGATACTCAGAACATCACACCCGAAAGCATTTCCGCGCAGATCACCAAGCGTACCGTTGGTATAATTCCCGTGCATCTGGCCGGCTGGCCTTGCGACATGCCCGGCATCATGGAGGTGGCACGCACTCATGGCCTATGGGTTATCGAGGATTGTGCGCAAGCTCACGGCGCTCAGATCGAAGGCCGCCACGTAGGCACCTTTGCCGATTTCGGTTCATTCTCGTTCTGCCAGGACAAGATCATTTCGACGGGCGGCGAAGGCGGCATGCTCGTCACTCAAAGAGAGCCATTGTGGCGCGAAGCTTGGTCACGCAAAGATCACGGCAAAGACTACGATCTTGTGCATAGCCAAGCACATCCACCCGGCTTCCGCTGGTTGCATACTCGTGCAGGAACAAACTTGCGCATGTCGGGCATTGCAGCCGCAATTGGCTCGGTGCAGGTCCGCCGAATGCCGCTGTGGACCGACCTACGCCATCGCAACGCGCAGATCCTCGCAGACGGTCTGCGCGACTGCCCGGCCCTGCGGGTACCGATGCCGGGCAAAGGCATAAGGCACGCCTGGTATCGATTCTACGCATTCACCCGGACTGATCGGCTGAAACCGGGTTGGAGCCGCGACAGGATTATTCAAGAGCTTGCCGAACGCGGCCAGTCTGTCTTCAGTGGCAGCTGCCCCGAGATATACAACGAAGGCGTATTCCGGTCTCGAAGATTCACCCCAGCCAGCCCGCTTCCGGTCGCGCACGAATTGGGACACACCAGTCTCGCCTTTCGCGTGGATCCGACGATTGAGCCCGCTGAGATGCATGTGATGGTCCAAGCAGTGCGCGACGTAATGAAACTGGCAACCCGCTAGGGACCGGCGAGCTGCAAGTGGCTCTTCAAAAGCGAAATACCAGCATCATGGCCAATTGAGGCGGCCGGCATTTCTCAGCTCCCGAGTGTGACGATTCAACTTGCGGTGGCATCAACCCTACCGATCTCAAAGGTCGTAAATCGCCAATATGACACCTCTCGCACCAGTCTCCGCCGATTACGTCCATAGCGCCTCAGTACAAACCGGCAGCGGAATTCGTCTTTTAGTCGGGTGCTAGCCTTAAGGCGTAGCTTGGATCACAAAGGGGAATTGAGCCTCCCCTTCTAAATCTGCACACCTTCTGAGCAGAGTTCCGATCGTCATGGGTGGAACATGAGAACTGTTTTCGTGGGGGCTGTCGAAGGGTCCTTGGAGGCCCTGAAAGCGTTGGTCGCATCCGGGCAAACACCTGACCTTGTGGTAACGCTACCGCCGTCAAAGTCCGCGCGCCACTCAGATTTTGCCGACCTGTCCGATTTAGCGCGAGGCTCAGGATCGCAGCTTTTATACACGACCGATATCAACGATGCAGCCACCGTCTCGGAGATATCTTCTCGCGCCCCTGATTTGGCTCTGGTCATAGGCTGGTCCCAGATCTGCCGGGAGCCTTTCCGGTCTTTGCCACGGCACGGCACGCTGGGCTTTCACCCTGCACCTCTTCCGCAATTGCGGGGCCGCGCGGCGATCCCGTGGACAATTCTCGCCGGGCTGGAAGAAACCGCAGCCAGCCTGTTTTGGATAGACGCAGGCTGCGACACCGGGGACATTGCCGCGCAGACTTTCATTCAAGTAACGCCGCGTGAAACCGCCCGCTCGCTCTACAACAAACAAGTGAGTGCGATGTGCGAGCTGCTGCCGAGAGTTGTAGCAGAGATTTCAGCCGGCAAAATTACGCGCCTCCCCCAGGATCCGGCCGGCGCAAGCTATTGCGCAAAACGCCGACCTGAAGATGGCCGTATCGACTGGACCCGTTCTGCTGTGCAACTGGACCGTCTGATACGAGCGGTCGGGGATCCCTATCCCGGGGCGTTCACCGAACTGGACGGGCGTCTAGTGCATATCGATAGCGCTCACGTCTTTGAGGGTCCGCCCCTCTATATTGGATTGCCAGGTCAGATTCAGGACCAGACCGACGGTGGGTTCCGCGTCAGCT
The DNA here is from genome assembly GCF_009363575.1 of Roseivivax sp. THAF30. NCBI lineage: Bacteria > Pseudomonadati > Pseudomonadota > Alphaproteobacteria > Rhodobacterales > Roseobacteraceae > Roseivivax > Roseivivax sp. THAF30. The sequence continues at coordinate 2,512,705 of NZ_CP045389.1, forward strand.
GCGGGGATTTCACCTGCCTGGAAGTCACCAGTTGGCGTGCCTCCAGCCCGGGACCGCTGCCTCGGCATGCGGTCTTTGGCGCGTCAAGGAAAGTGCCCGCATGACGGCGTGGGGACCGCGCGTTCTTATCACGTCCGCAGGGCGTCGAGCCGGTCTTGTCGAGGCATTTCGCGCGGCCGGACCTGCCCTCGGCGTACCCGCTACGATCTACGCCGCCGACATGAACTCGATGCTCAGCGCGGGATGCGCGGCCGCGGATTACTCATTCGACGTGCCGTCTTGTACTGATCCGGACTACATTGATACGCTTCTCGAGTTTTGCGCCGCGGAAGACATAATGCTGCTCGTGCCGACGATCGACACCGAATTGGCGGTCCTTGCAGATGCGAGCCCTCGCTTCGCCGAAATTGGCTGCCGTGTCCACGTCGCCCCGCGCGCGCTCATCGATATTGCGCGCGACAAACAGCGCACCTGCGCTCTTTTGGCGGAGCATGGCGTGCCGACACCCCGCAGCTATACCCCCGAGATCGCCCGCACTTTGCAAGACCCCGGCGCGTGGCCACTCTTCGCGAAACCCGTCGCTGGAAGTGCCAGCCGCGGGTTGATGAAGATCGAGACGCCGAGGGACATTCCCGCTCGCTTCAACGAGCCAACGATACTTCAGGAATATCTCGACGGACCCGAATATACCGTCAACGTTTTCGTGGACAAGTACGGCTCCTTGCGCACTGCCGTGCCGCATCTCCGCCTGTCCGTCCGCGCCGGTGAAGTAGAAAAAGGGCGCACGGTCCGTGATCCCAGGTTCACGCAGATCGCCCGCAATCTGGTCGATGCGCTGCCTGGTCCCATCGGCGTGATGTGTTACCAAATTATCGACGACAAGAATAGCGGACCGAAGGTCTTCGAGATCAACGCGCGGTTTGGCGGCGGATTTCCGTTGGCGGACCGCGCAGGCGCGACTTTCGCGCGCTGGCTGCTGGCAGAGTGTCTGGGCCGAGATAGTGGAGCCCACGACAACTGGATCGATGGGGTGGAAATGATCCGATACGACGCCGCCTTCTTCAATATGCCGCAGACGAGTGCTGCCTGCGCCTCTCCGGCGAAATGACCTTCGTCGTTTTCGATCTAGACGATACGCTTTACCTGGAACGCAACTTTATCCTAAGCGGCTACCGGGCTGTTGGCATCTACGCGCGCGATCAGCATGGCATCGAGAATTTGGAACCGGCCTGCCGAACGGTTTTTGCCAGCGGAGAGCGGCGTCGCGTTTTTGACAAGGCTTTGCTGAGCCTCGGCGCCATGCCCGAGCGTGATCTGGTGCAGGATCTCGTTAGGATCTACCGCGGTCATACGCCCATGATCGCCCTACAGGCGGATGCCGATCGCGCTCTGCGCCGCTTTTCAGGCCGGTGCGCGTTGATCAGCGATGGCCCCGCGAAGACGCAGGCCGCCAAGGTCGCGGCACTGGGGCTGAAGGATCGACTGTCGCCGATCATTCTGACGGGCACGCTTGGAATTGGGGCCGGCAAACCGGCGCCCCTGGCCTTCGAAATGCTCGAGGATGCCACCGGATTAAGCGGTGCCGACCTGGTTTATGTCGCGGACAACCCGGTCAAGGATTTCGTGAGTCCGCGCCGAATGGGATGGCAGACTGTGATGATCGCGCGAAAGATGCGGGTTCATCTCAGCCCTCCCCCGACGACAGATCATGCCGCCGCGCACAGGATCACATCGCTGGACATGCTGGACGACTGCCTGACAAGAGACCCCAAGGACTGAGAGGGAAGCTCTGCCAACGAAACTCCCGCACGCTCGGGCCTGCCCGGACATATCGCAGGACGGCACGAGACCCGGTATTGAGACCGCCTTCGCCGGTCGGATTGCTTTCACTCTCTTATGCGCCGGACGCTAGTCCTTTCAGAGTATTCCGCGCCTCTTGCCCAAGATCTAGATTGCGAAGAGCACAGCAGCGGAGCGACCTGTCGTGACCCATTTCAATCCGATCGATTCCGCGGAGGCGTCAAGACCCATCCCCGCGGCGACTGGACCCGAGGATTGCCGCCGTCTCGAGATGACACCGGCCGTTTGCCATCATCGCTCAGGCAGGTCGGACGGCCCCCATCGGCGCACGTTGAGTGCCGTCGGCGCGAGGCGCGGCGACGCTCAAAACGAAAGCCTCAACAACGGCTTTTCGAGAACTTGTAGGCCGCATCCCCGATCCCTGGCTTGAATAGGTACAGAGCATGTCTGATATCTCATCTTTCTTAAGGCACGCAGGACTGACGCTTCTCGCCTCGGTCCTGCCCGTTGCAGCCCTGGCCGAGGCTTTTCCAGGCGCAGTGGGCTACGGCAAGGACGCAGATGGCTGGCGCGGCGGACGCGTCCTGTCGGTTACCAATACCAATCCCGAAGGCCCCGGCTCTCTGAGGGCGTGCGCCGAGGCGGAAGGTCCGCGGGTCTGCCTTGTCCGTACCGCCGGAACGATAATCCTCGATCGCCCCATCAAGGTGGCGTCGAACGTCTATATTGCGGGCCAGACCGCGCCGGGCGACGGCCTGCAGATTAGACTCGACGGCGAGGGTGCGACCCCGATTGTCATCAAGGGCGTCAACGATGTCCTGATACGGTTCCTCAAGGTTCGTCCTGGCCCGACCGATATCCCCCATCCTTCGGTCGACGCCGTCACGGTCGAAAATGCGCAGCACGTCTACCTCGACCACATGTCGCTGTCCTTTTCGACGGACGAGACATTCAACGTCCACGCCAGCCGCGGCGAGACCTCGCACGTCACCCTGGCGCGCAGTCTTCTGAGCTATTCGCTGGATCGCTCGAGCCATCCAGAGGGACGCCACTCGAAAGGCGCGCTCATCTGCTCGTCCGAAAAGTCGGCGACCGGGTGCGGACGGATCACACTCTGGCGCAACCTCTTTGCGCATCATCGCGACCGGATGCCCGACGTGAATGCGTCGGAGATCGGCCCTGTCGAGGTGGTCAACAACCTGTTCTTCAATCCGATCAGCCAGTTCGGCGAATACTACAACCTCGTTGGCGATACGCGTATCGCCCATATTGCAAATGTCGCGGTGCCCGGTCCAAGCACGCATGACGACACGCCCCCGGCAGTCGAAGTCTTTCTTTTGCATGACGCGAATCCGTTGGGACTCAGGGCAGAGGACAATCTGGCATTCGGCGGACCCTGTGTCTCAAATCCGGGCCCGGCGGTTCTCGGCCCGACCGCGCGGTCCCGGATCGACTTGGACGTACCCTTGTCCGAGGGCCTGCCGATCCTGCCAGCCGCGCAGGTGATGGACGCGTTGCTGCCCATGGTTGGCGATATCCTCCACCGTGACGCCCTCGACATCCGCGCATTGGACGGTCTCATCAACTGCTCCGGAAGGGTCATAGATCGCGTCGAACAGGTCGGCGGGTGGCCGGTTCTCGCGGGTGCCGTGCCCGACCCCGATACGGATGGCGATGGCATGCCGGACGCTTGGGAGGCCACACACCCTTCGCTGTCCGGGGAGAGCTATGACGATGCCTGGGCCGCCGATCCCGATTCCGGCCTGTCTTTTCTCGAAACCTATCTTTCGACGCTGGCGGGCGATTTGCCCGAGGCGCGCTGATCACTGGACCATGCCCTTCGCCAAGCCCGACCGTCCCACGCTCCAAAGCCCCAAGGTGGCCCTCGTTCAGGCTGGTCTTGGCAGCGGCGGAACGGAAAAAGTGCTGGCGCGACTTGCCGCGCATCTCGACGCGCAGGGTTATGCGGTCACGATGGTATCCTTTCAAGGCGACCCTGAAGCCCCCTACTATCCGGTTCCAGACAGCGTGCGATTGCGCAGCTTGCAGGTCGAGATCGGCACCGACGCATCCCGGAGCACGCGGCGCCGTGTGCCCTGGCTGCGCGCGGTCTTGCGGGATCAGGACCTCGCTCTGTCTTGCCTGACCAAGATCAACGTGCAGACAGCATTGGCAACACTCGGCCTGAGACAGCCCCGAATAGCGTCCGAGCGAAACAATTTCCAACGCCAGCAGATGAACCGTCTATGGCGTTGGTCGATGCCTGTCGCACTCGCCGGAGCGGATCGCGTGATCATGCAGACCGCCGCCGCGCGCGATGCGCTGCCGGCCTGGTCCATGCGCCGAGCCGTAATCATCCCCAACCCAATTCCTGATCTGCTTGGCGCACCGCCTCCCCCCCCGAAGCCAGAGCTGGTTGCTGTCGGCAGGCTCACGGACCAGAAGGCGTTCGACACGCTGCTGCACGCGTTGGCGCTTGCCAGGGACCGAGGCAACGCGATGCCTCTGACAATCTACGGCGTCGGAGAACTGGAGGAACAGCTTCGGACGCTTGCGAGATCTTTGGGGTTGCGAGATCAGGTACGCTTTGCCGGCCGGTCCGACGTGCCTCATGGCTGGACCGCCCGTCCCGGGATCTTCGTTCTTTCTTCCCGCTTCGAAGGGTTTCCAAATGTCCTTATTGAGGCGATGGCCGCAGGGTTCGCGGTTCTTTCCACACGCTGCGATTGGGGACCGTCCGAGATCGTGACCCATGAACTCGACGGGTTGCTGGTTCCGATGGACGACCCCGCATCGATGGCCGATGGTCTCATCCGACTACACAAAGACGCACACCTGCGCGTGCAACTGGCAAATGCCGCACGTATCCGCGCGGTTGAATACGTCGAAGCCAACGTTATGGAGCAATGGGAAGCGGTGATCGCTGACGTGTTGTCGACGCGAAACCGAAAGACGTCGGGTCGCACGGCCCTCAATCACTTGGCCCGCAAGATCGGCACCGACCCGAAAACCGGCACGCCGCGCGATTGAAGAAAATTCTGCAACTGCCTGCTCCGTTCCCGCGCCTGCGAAGATCGGAGTCTCTATTTTGCTCCTCGGCATCGCGGTTATCTGTCATCCTGACGTCACAGGATACCCCTACCCCTCGCGCGCATGTCTTCTCCCTCGCTCTCTCGCATCGCCCGCATCTTTCACAGGATCGGCTGGCTGTCCTTCGGTGGGCCCGCCGCCCAGATCGCGCTGATGCACCGCACCATCGTCGATGAGGAGCGCTGGCTCGACGAGCCGCGTTACTTGCGAGCGCTGTCGTTCTGCATGCTATTGCCCGGCCCCGAGGCGATGCAGGTCGCGACTTATGCCGGCTGGTCGCAGCGCGGCATCCTCGGCGGATTGATCGCGGGCGGGCTTTTCGTTCTGCCGGGTGCGCTCGTCATCGCGGCGCTGGCGCTGGCCTACTCCGCGCTTGGCACCGCGCCCCTTGCCGAAGCTCTGCTGCTCGGCGTGCAGGCAACGGTGATCGTGATCGTCCTGCAAGCGCTCTGGCGGCTCTCCTCTCGAAGCCTCAAAGGTCCAGCGCGGCTTGTCCTTGCGCTTGCCGCTTTCATCGCGATCTACGCGCTCGATCTGCCCTACCCTGCGATCCTCGCCGTCGCCGCCGGGATCGGCGCGCTGGCTTTCCGGGAGGACGCGCCGGGCGAAGCGGCCCCGGCCCTCCCGAGCCTGCCCCTCCGCACGATCACGCTCTGGACAGCGCTTTGGCTCGCACCCTTGGCGTTTCTCTGGATCGCCGACGCCCCTTTCCTGACCTCTGTCGGAGCTTTTTTCGCGAAACTCGCCGTTGTCAGCTTTGGCGGCGCCTACGCGGCACTCGCCTACATGGCGCAGGACGCGGCCTGGGTCGATGCGGAGACGATGATCGACGCGCTCGGTCTCGCGGAGACCACGCCGGGCCCGCTCGTTCTTGCCACGCAATTCGTCGCGATGAGCGCGGGGCACGAAGCGGGCGGCGCGGTGTTGTCGGTCCTCGCCGGGCTCCTGACGCTCTGGATGATGTTCCTGCCCTCCTTCCTGTTCATCTTCGCTTTCGCCGCGCATATCGATTGGCTGAGCGGCCGGCCGGGCCTGTCGGGAGCACTCAGCGGGGTCACCGCGGCTGTGGTCGGCGTGATCCTCAACCTTTCGGTCTTTTTCGCTTTGAACGTCCTGTTCGCCGAAACGAGGCGGCTCTCCGGTGGCCCGTTCGACGTGGAAGTCCCTGTTTTTGCCAGCCTCTCTCCACTTGCGCTCGGACTGACGCTGTTCGCCGGCGGCCTCATCTTACTCCTGAACCGCAATATCGTCACGACGCTCGCCCTGACCGCGGCGCTTTCGGCGGCAATCTCGCTCCTCTGACGGCGCAGCGGGATTTTTGGGGCCCGCGCCCCTTTCGCTCGGCCTGAAAACCAATATGCTCCGAGTCGTTCCACGCCACGGATGATCCATGTCTCAAGGAATCGACTACGGAAATCTGATGCACGAGGCCATGCGTGGCCTGATCCAGAAGGTATTGATCGGTGTGTCCGAGACCGGCCTTCCGGGCGACCACCATTTCTTCATCACCTTCGACACCGCGCATCCCGATGTCGAACTGGCCGACTGGCTGTCCGACCGCTATCCGGGCGAGATGACCGTTGTCATGCAGCATTGGTTCGACGGGCTCGATGTCACCGACGAGGGCTTCTCGGTCACGCTGAACTTCGGCGACGCGCCGGAGCGTCTGTATATTCCCTATGACGCGATCAAGACCTTCGTGGATCCCTCCGTCGAGTTCGGCTTGAAATTCGAAAGCCCAGAGGATCGCGACGGCGAGCCGCCCGAGCCCGACGACAGCGATGACGACGACGAGGACGAGGGCGAAAAGAAGGACGCCGAGATCGTCAGCCTCGACTCGTTCCGGAAGTAGCGACGCCCACGTCCTGCGATAGCGATAACGGGCATGGTCAGACGCGCCCCCACTCTCTAAACATCGACGAAAGTCAGCTTGCCTGCCTCTTGGCGCAGCGCCTCGGGGCGGCTAGAGCGTATGCGACAGTATACCAGCGAAAGGACGCGCCATGACAGCGACCCGCACCGAGACCGACAGCTTCGGCCCCCTCGAGGTTCCCGCCGAGAAGTACTGGGGCGCACAGACCCAGCGCTCGATCATGAACTTCCCCATCGGCTGGGAGCGTCAGCCCGTCCCGATCATCCGGGGCCTTGGCGCGATCAAGAAGGCCTGCGCGCTCACCAACGTGGAACTCGGCAACATGGAGGCCGAGATCGGCGAGGCCATCGCAGCTGCCGCGCAGGAAGTCATCGACGGCAAGTTCGACGACAATTTCCCGCTGGTCGTCTGGCAAACCGGCTCGGGCACGCAGTCCAACATGAACGCAAACGAGGTCATCTCGAACCGCGCCATCGAGATGCTGGGCGGTGAGATGGGCTCGAAAACACCCGTTCATCCCAACGATCACTGCAATATGGGCCAGTCCTCGAACGATACCTTCCCGACTGCCATGCATGTGGGCATCGCGCTGCAGGCCCGCGACGTGCTCCTTCCCGGGCTGCGCAAGCTGCACGCGGCGCTCGTCGCGAAATCCGAGGCGTTCGACCACATCATCAAGATCGGCCGCACCCATACGCAGGATGCAACGCCCTTGACGCTCGGCCAGGAATTCTCGGGCTACGCGCACCAGGTCGCGAAGGGAATCGAACGCGTCGAGGCGTGCCTGCCCGACATCTACGAGCTGGCGCAGGGCGGCACTGCTGTCGGCACGGGCCTCAACACGCAGAAGGGCTGGGCCGAGAAGGTCGCGGCGCGCATCGCAGAAATCACCGATCTGCCCTTCGTCACGGCCCCCAACAAGTTCGAAGCGCTGGCCGCCCATGACGCGATGGTCATGTTCTCGGGCGCGCTCAAGACCGTTGCGGCCTCGCTCTTCAAGATCGCCAACGACATCCGCCTTCTGGGCTCGGGCCCGCGATCCGGCCTTGGAGAGCTGATCCTGCCCGAGAACGAACCGGGCTCCTCGATCATGCCGGGCAAGGTGAACCCGACCCAGGCCGAGGCGCTGACGATGGTCTGCGCGCATGTGATGGGCAACGATGCCGCAGTCGGTTTCGCAGGAAGCCAGGGGCATTTCGAGCTCAACGTCTACAATCCGATGATGAGCTATAACGTATTGCAGAGCATGCAGCTTCTGGGCGATTCCGCCTCGGCCTTCACCGACAACATGGTCTCCGGCATCGAGGCGAACGAGACCCGGATCGGTGAGCTGATGCGCAATTCGCTCATGCTCGTGACCGCGCTCGCGCCGACCATCGGCTACGACAACGCCACCAAGGTCGCCAAGACCGCGCACAAGAACGGCACGACGCTGAAAGAAGAGGCGATCGCCCTCGGCTTCGTCGACGAGGCGACGTTCGACGCGGTGGTCCGGCCCGAAGACATGATCGGCCCGAAGGAGTGACCGCCACGGGCCTTTGCCTTCCTGCCGCAGCTTTCTAGACTTGTCGCCATGAGCAACGTGAGGAATCTTGGTCGCTTCAGGAAGGTGAAGGCCCGCGACGAAAAACGCCGTGCGGGCGACGCCAATGCCGCGAAGTTCGGGCGAACGAAGGCCGAGAAGCGGCGTGATGAGAGCGCCCGCGAGAAGGCGGAGCGCGGTCTCGACGGCCACAAGCGCGAGGAATGAGCGGGCGTCCGGTCAAACGCTCGCTGACGTTGAGCGGGCATCGCACGTCGGTCTCGCTCGAAGAGCCGTTCTGGCAAGAATTCCGCGCCATCGCGCGCGCCGAGGGCAAACCGATCAACCGCCTCGCCGCGGAGATCGACGCGGACCGCGATGTCGAGGTCGGCCTCGCATCGGCAATCCGCCTCTACGTGCTCGAAAGCCTGAAAGCGCGGCTTACTGGGTGATTTCGTAAACGATGCGCACGTCTGCCGAAAACCCCGCCTCCCCACGCGCAACGGGCACCGAGTCAGCCGCCATCCGCATCTCGGCCATTGGCATTGGATAGGGGCGCGCGCCGCCTTCCTCGTCGATGGAGAGAATGCGGCCAAGGCTCACACCGGCAGCCTCCGCGTAGAGGTCTGCCTTGGCGCGGGCATCCGCAACCGCATCTCGCCGCGCCTCGTTCATCACCTCGTCCGAGTCCGAGACGCCAAAGGACAGACCCGAAAGCTGGTTCGCGCCGTCACCCGTCACAGCGCCGAGGATATCGCCGAGCCGGTCCAGGTCGCGCACGCGCACGGACAGCATATTGGACGCACGGAAACCGGTGATGCGCGGCTCCTCGTCCTCGCGCCTGTCGGAATAAACGGGGCTCAGTGACAGACCGGAGGTTTGTACGTCCCGCTCGGCCACCTCGAACTCGGAAAGACGCTCGAGGATGCGACCGGCCACCGCGGATGTCTCATCCAAGGCCGCGCTCGCCGTCTCGGCCTCGGCCGTCACGCCAAGGGTGATCGTCGCCATATCCGGTACCGCACGCGCCTCGCCGCTGCCCGAAACGGTCAGCCGCGTAGGCTCACTGCCCTGCGACTGCGCGTGAAGCGGTCCCGCCGCGACGACAGAAAGTGCAAGAACAACGCCGATCATTCGGAACATGGTCGAAATCCCTTTGAAAATACGGGGCAAGTCTCCGTGAAGGCAGACAGTTTCGCAAGCTGCATTCCTTGGCGTCGGCGGTCCTCTGCTATATAAGGAGGCCCAAGCAAACCACAGACTCCCATGAGCATCGGGGCAATGCTAAGACGTGGTCATGAAACCTGATTTCGCGCTGAAACTTTCCTTCGACGGCATATCGCTCTTGCAAAAGGTTCGCGGTGGCTGGGCGGTCCTCGGCACGGCCGGTCTCGATGGCGATCTGGCCGCGGAGATGGCCGATCTTCGAAAAACTGCGCTTGCGGAAAGTGCCGATGGCACAATCGTGAAGCTGCTTCTCCCGGAAGAGCAGATCAAGTTCCTCTCTCGCGACGCGAGCGGAGACAAAACCGAGGCCGCGCGCGCCGCGCTGGAGGGTGCGACGCCCTACGAGGTCTCGGAGCTTCGCATCGACGCCGAAGAGGCGGGCGGGCAGCTCCACGTCGCCGCCGTCGCGGAGGAGACCATCGAGGAAGCCGAGGCCTTCGCGCTGGAGCACGGCTTCGTGCCGGTCGGTTTCGTTGCCGCGAAGTCGAACGGGTTCAACCGCGAGGTTCTGTTCGGAGAAGCGGCCTCCTGGACCGGAGCGGCGCTGAAACCCGACACGGGCGGTCTGCGGATCGTGCCGAAGCCGGCCCCAGAGCCCGAGCCCGAGCCAGAGCCAGAGCCGATTGCGCCGGCTTCTGCGACGCAAGACGCGCCGCCCGAACCACCGGCAGCGCCGACGGCCCTTGATCCTCTCGCAGTGGAGCCGACCGCGAAGGCCGAGGTCGAACCGGCTGAGGCGGAGGACGCGCCGCAGGACACCGGCGACCAAGAGCCGCCAGCCGCGCCGCCATATCCCGTCCGCGAGCGCCCCGCCGATCCGCTGGCGGCGCCCCGCGCGCCCGATCCCACCCCTCCGGCAGCGCCCGTCGCGTTCCAGAGCATCCGCGCGCGCCGCGACGTGCCCGAGACGCCGCGCGCCCCGCTCCGCGCAGATGCCACGCCGTCGCGCCTGTCGCTGAGCGCAGAACCGCAGGAGCCCGCGCCGCGCAAGACGCCGCCGCCCGAAGCGCCTGCTCGCCCGGCTCCCGCACTCGAGGAGAGCCTGAAGCGCCCCGAACCGGCTCCGCCCCGGAAGCCTGCCCCTGCCCCTGCCACGAAAGCCGAACCCGCACCGCCCGCGCCCAACGTCGCCGCGCCGGCAGCCGCGGCGGCCCCGACCCCGAAACTGTCGGCCCGCGAGCGGATCGCGGCGCTGCGCCCCGGGGCTGCGGATGCAGGCACCGCGCTCGACACGCCCGCGCTGGCTGCCGCGGCGGTACCTGTCGACGAGGAGCCGCGACAGACACCTCGAAACGCCGAGACGTCTCGCGACGGGGGGATGAAATTGTTCGGGCTGGGTCGCAAGAAGCCCAAGCAGGACACGTCGGCGCAGAACGAAGAACTCAAACGCATGACGGTCTTCGGCGCGCGCCGCGACGAGATCGTCATCGGGGGCAAGCCGCGTTTTCTCGGCCTGATGCTGACCTCCGCGCTGATCTTGTTCCTTCTTGGCGTTGCGGCCTGGGCGTCGGTGTTCCTCGAGGATGGGCTCGCGCGGTTCTTCTCGTCCGATCCCGAGCCCGAAGTCGCGGCCCTGCCCGAGGACGCCGTCGATACCTTGCCGCAAGTCACCGGGTTGCGGCCCACGGCCCGCCCCGAAGAGGCAGCGCCCGTGGTCGAGGCCCGGCTCGAGACGGAAACCGACGCGGCGCCCGAGATTGCCGAGCCTCGATCGGTGCCCGCCGCACCCGAGGCAATGACGCCCGACGAGGCCGAAGCGACCTATGCCGCGACCGGCATCTGGCAACGCGCACCCAATGCACCGAGCGAGATCGAGGAAACCGGTTCCGGCGATCCCTACGTCGCCTCCATCGACCCGGTCGTTGCGAAGCTCGACGCGACCGCCCTGCCCGAGGCCGACGCCTCGACCGACACGGCGCTCGAACCGCTGCCCCTGCCCGCGCCTGCGGGTACGCCCTTCGACCTCGATGCGCGCGGCCTTGTCCGCGCCACGCCCGAAGGCGCGGTCAATCCCGACCGGGTGCGCGTATTTGCCGGACTGCCGCCCGCCGTTCCGCCGCTTCGCGGAGACGCGCTTGCCCCGGTGATCGAAGCGATCCCGGAGCGCGAGGACGGCACACGCCCGCAAACAACCGAAATTTTCCAGCGCAATCAGCAATATGATACGTTCCGGCCGATCCTGCGCCCTAACAACCTGCAAGAACAGAACGATCGCGCCAATCTGACAGGATTGTCACGGCCAGAACTTGCTGCGTTCCGGCCGTCACTTCGGCCCGAAACGGTCAAGGCTGAAGCCGAGGAAGACGTAACCGCGACCGCGCAGGCCGTCGGAACGTCCGAAAGACCCTCTGTCCGGCCCGGCAATATCGCCGCTATCGTCGCTGCCGTGGAGGCCAGTCGCGCTGCCAGCGCGCAGGAGCAGCAGCAGCCCGCGCAGACCCAGCAGGTCGCGGCCGTCGCGCCGCGCACCGTCGCGCCGAGGGTTCCGTCGAATACCTCCGTCTCGCAGGCCGCGACGGAAACGAACGCGATCAACCTTCGGCGAATGAACCTGATTGGCGTCTACGGCAATCCATCGAACCGCCAGGCGCTCGTGCGTCTGTCGAACGGCCGTTACGTGCGCGTCGGTGTCGGAGACAGGATCGATGGCGGCCGGGTCTCGGCCATCGGCGAGAGCCAGCTGCGCTACGTCAAAGGCGGCCGCAACCTTACGCTCGAAATTCCCGGATAAACGGGCCCGAGCCTTGTGGCCCGGGCCCTGCAAGGATCACTCGGCGGCGTCGAGCTCGCCGTTGGCGATCTGCTCGGCCTCGATCGACTCGAAGAGCGCCTTGAAGTTGCCCTCCCCGAAGCCGTCATCGCCCTTCCGCTCAATGAACTCGAAGAAGATCGGACCGATCACGGTCTTGGAGAAGACCTGCAACAGGATCCGCGTCTCCCCGCCATCGACGACGCCTTCTCCGTCGATGAGGATGCCGTGCTTCTTCATGCGGTCGACCGGCTCTTCATGGCCCTGCACGCGGTCGAAGCTCAGATCGTAATAGGTGTCGGGCGGGCCGGGCATGAACTTGACCCCCTTCTCGGCGATCGCGTCGGTGGCCTCGTAGATATCCTTGGCACCGACCGCGATGTGCTGGATGCCCTCGCCATTATACTTCTCGAGATAAGCGACGATCTGGCCCTTCTCGCCCCGATCCTCATTGATCGGAATACGGATGCGGCCACATGGCGAGGTCAAAGCGCGGCTGAAGAGGCCGGAATGCTTGCCCTCGATGTCGAAGAACCGGATCTCGCGGAAGTTGAACAGGTCTCCGTAGAAACGGAACCATGTATCCATGTTCCCCTTGAAGACGTTGTGCGTCAGGTGGTCGAGATACCAGAAGCCGACGCCTTCGGGCTTCGAGGTGGCGACCCAGTCGAACTCCTCGTTATAGGGCGAGGTGTCGTAATACTGGTCGGTGAAATAGATGAGGCTGCCCCCAATGCCCTTGATCGCGGGCCAGTCGACGGTCTTGTCCGCACCTTCATAGGGTTCGGCGCCGTTCTTCACCGCGTGCTGAAAGGCATGGGTCGCATCGACCACGCGCCATGCCATCGAGGGCGCGCAAGGTCCATGCTCGTCTACGAAGCGGGCCGCGAACGATCCCGGCTCGGCGTTGATGACATAGGTGATATCACCCTGCTGCCAAAGCTCGACCGCCTTGGTCTTGTGCGTCGCCACATGCGAATAGCCCATCTTCGCGAAGAGGTCGCGAAGCTGTTCGGGCTCGGGATGAGCGAATTCGACGAATTCGAACCCGTCCGTGCCGGCGGGGTTTTCCTCGGTGATCTTGGCTTGCGGTGCATCGTGGGGGAAGGGTCCCATGGCTGCGCTCCTCTCGTTGGTTCACCATGAGGATAGGCTTTTGACGATGCGGTGTCCGCGCGATATTGGCTATATATGAACCCATAATGACCGCTCACCGCATCATAGGTCAAAACCATGCAGGATTCCCGCGTCACCCTCGATGACACCGATCTGCGCCTCCTTGCTGCGCTTCAGCGCGACGCGCATTTGACGGCAGAGGCGCTCGGCTCGGAGCTGAACCTTTCGGCGAGCCAGGCCGGCCGGCGACGGCAGCGCCTCGAAGCCTCTGGCGCGATCCGCGGATATACAGCGCGGCTCGATCCAGAGGGGCTGGGACTTGCCGTGCAAGCCTTCATCCAGGTCACTCTCGAACGGCACGGCCCCGAACAGGCGAAGAGTTTTTCGCGCATGGTCGAGACCCGGCCCGAGATCGTGTCGGCATGGACGCTGACGGGCGACGCCGATTACCTCCTGCGTGCCTATACGACGGGTCTCCGTGCGCTGCACACGCTCATTCACGAAGTGCTGCTCTCACACCCGACCGTCGCGCGCGTGCAGAGCCAGATCGTCATGGATCAGCTCAAGGCGGATGCACCCCTGCCGCTTTGAGCCGCACCCGGCCATGGGTCGCGCTGCGTCGTGTTGCGCCCGCGCCTCCGGCCTGCATGATGGAGCGGAACGAACGGGAGCCCCTCGCCCATGGATACCTTTCTGCTTCAGGCCTCGATCTATCTTCTGGCCGCCGTGATCGCCGTGCCTATCGCCTCCCGGCTCGGGTTTGGATCGGTCTTGGGCTACCTCGCCGCGGGCCTGGTGATCGGTCCGATCCTCGGCCTCGTTCACGAGACCGGAGACCTTCAGCATTTTGCAGAGTTCGGCGTCGTGATGATGCTGTTCCTGATCGGGCTCGAGCTGGAACCGCGCGCGCTTTGGGACATGCGGCACAAGCTTATCGGGCTGGGCGGCTTGCAGATCAGCGTCACGACGCTCGCGGTGATGGTCGCGGCAATGGCTTTGGGCCTCGCCTGGCAGCCCGCGCTGGCGGTGGGTCTCATCTTCGCGCTCTCCTCGACGGCGATCGTGCTGCAGACGCTCACGGAGAAGCGGCTAATCCAGACCTCGGGCGGGCGCTCCATCTTCTCGGTGCTGCTCACGCAGGACATCGCGGTGATCCCGATGCTGGTGTTGCTGCCGCTTCTGGCGGTCGGCGGCGGCGGCGGAGCGAGCCTGTCGGCGGACGGCTCCATAGACCGCACTCATGCGGACGACGCGGCACATCATTCCATGAGCCTCGTCGAAGGTTTGCCCGGATGGGGTGTAGCGCTTGTCACGCTTGGCGCGATCGCCGCGATCATCGTCGTCGGCTTGTACCTGACCGGGCCGCTCTTCCGGTTCATTCATCAGGCCCGCCTGCGTGAGATGTACACGGCCTTCGCGCTTCTGATCGTGCTCGGCATCGCGTTTCTGATGATCCTCGTGGGTCTTTCCCCGGCCCTCGGCACCTTCCTTGCGGGCGTGGTTCTGGCGAACTCGGAGTTCAGGCACGAGCTTGAATCGGATATCGAGCCGTTCAAGGGGCTACTTCTGGGCCTCTTCTTCATCACGGTCGGTGCGGGCATCAGCTTCACGACCTTCCTTGCCGCGCCCTTCGTGATCCTTGGCCTGACCTTCGGGATGATGGCGCTGAAGGGCGTCATTCTTTATGGTCTCGCCCGCGCCTTCGGTCTCAGCCATTCAGATCGCTGGCTTTTCACGCTTGGGCTGGCACAGGCGGGAGAGTTCGGTTTCGTGCTGGTCTCTTTCTCGCTGCAGCAGAACGTTCTGACCGGCGCGCTCGGCGAGCGGATCCTGCTCGTCATCGCACTCTCCATGCTATTCACGCCGCTCGTCTTCATGCTCTACGAATATCTCGCGCCGCGCCTTCAGGGCGAAAGCACGCGGCCCGACGACGACGAGATCGACGAGACCGGCCCGGTCATCATCGCGGGCGTCGGGCGCTTCGGTCAGATCGTGAACCGGATGCTGCAATCGACCGGCTTCAAGACCGTCGTGATCGACCACGACATGGAGACGATCCAGCTCATGCGGCGGTTCGGTTTCAAGGGTTTCTTCGGCGATCCGACACGGCCCGATCTTCTGCACGCCGCCGGGATCGAGACGGCGCGCGTCCTTTGCGTCGCGCTCGACGACCGCAAAAGCACGAACACGCTGGTCGCCTATGCGCGCCGCCTGCGCGGAGACGATCTGCACATCGTCGCCCGCGCCCGCGACCGGACGCATGTCTACGAGCTGTATCAGGCCGGCGCGAACGATATCGTGCGCGAGACCTTCGACAGTTCGCTCCGCGCGGGCCGCTACGTGCTGGAGAATATCGGGCTTACGGAATACGAAGCCTCCGAAGCCGAGAAGACCTTTTTCCACCACGACCGCATGACGGTGCGGGAGCTTGCCAAGCACTGGAAACCGGGTGTCGCGGCGGCGGACAATCCCGAATACATCGCGCGGGCGCGGGAGCTCGAGAAGGAGCTGGAGACCGCGCTTCTCTCCGCACTCGATTCGACGGGGCGCACCGGGACCGATGGCTAGCGCATGAAAAAGCCGCGCTGCCCGGGTGGGGCAACGCGGCCAATCTCTTGTCAGGATGCGACGCTTACGCGGCGCGGCCGATCAGAACCTCGTCGACCTGCTTCGCCGCGGCAACCTCGTCGTCGCCGCTGACGGCGGCGATTTCGCGGGTCAGGCGCTCGAGCGCAGCTTCATAGAGCTGACGCTCGGAATAGCTCTGCTCGCGCTGGTCGTCCGCACGGTGCAGATCGCGCACGACCTCGGCGATGGCGATGAGATCGCCGGAATTGATCTTCTGCTCGTATTCCTGCGCCCGGCGCGACCACATGGCCTTCTTGACCTTGGCCTTGCCCTTGAGCGTTTTCATCGCCTGGTTCACCACATCGGGGGACGACAGCGTCCGCATGCCCACTTCGCTCGCCTTGTGGGTCGGAACACGCAGGGTCATCTTGTCCTTCTCGAAGGAGATGACGAACAATTCGAGCTTGATGCCCGCGATCTCCTGCTCTTCAATGGACATGATCTGACCGACACCGTGGGCGGGGTAGACCACGTAATCGTTCGGGTGGAACTCAGACTGTTTGGTTTTGGTCATTCTTGGTCCTCAGGCAGCTCGGCGATGCGTGATCCGACGCGAAAAAAGCGAGCGGACAGCCTTAGGCTTCCGATCACTTTTTAGGATTTCGGTATTATGACGCGGGGCAGTCGAACCACGCGCGATATGCACACATCGCTTTCATTTGTGACAGAAATACTACCATAAAATCCGCGCCCTGAACAGAGCGCAGTTTCTCGCCGTTCCACGTTGAGAATCAGCGGCTTGGCGCTGAATTCTCAAGTAGCGCACAGCGCGCGCAACGCGGAGCCGATTCGGAGATCAGCCGCCCTCGCCCGGCTGCTCGGAGAAGTATTTCTCAAGCTTGCCCTCTTCCCCGTCATGCTTCTCAGCGTCCGGAAGGGGGTCCTTCTTGGTGATGATGACGGGCCACATCTCGGAATACTTGCGATTGAACTCGACCCATTTCTCTGCCTCCGGCTCGGTATCGGGGCGGATCGCGTCTGCCGGGCATTCGGGCTCGCAGACGCCGCAATCGATGCATTCGTCGGGATGGATCACCAGCATGTTCTCACCCTCGTAGAAGCAGTCCACCGGGCATACCTCGACGCAGTCGGTATATTTGCAGGCAATGCAGGCATCGTTGACGATATAAGTCATGAGGGAGATGTCCGTTTATCTGGTCGCCCCGTGAGCTAGACCAAGTGCCGTTATTCTTCAAGCGCCTCACGGCGACTTTGATCGAGGGCGCGACGATCCTTCTTGGTGGGCCGTCCGCCACGTTCGTATTTCGGCACGTGCGCCTGCGGCTCGCGCTCGGATTTCGGGCGCGGCGGGTCGAGATCGTCGTAGAGGAGCCGCGCCTCCGAGGCCGGTCCGCGCCGCTCGCCGGGTGCTATGACCCGCACGACGCGGATCTCATGCGCCTGCGGAAAGGTCAGCACGTCGTCCGGGCCGACGGCATGAGCCGGCTTGGCGATGGGCTGGGAATTCACACGCACCCTGCCTGAGGCCACGATCTTCGCCGCAAGGCTGCGCGTCTTGAAGAAGCGTGCCTGCCAGAGCCATTTATCGATGCGGATGCGGTCTGTCACAGCGATCTTTCCCGGAAAGATCGCCGGCATTCCGACGCGGAATGCCGCGGCGCTACGCCGGTTTCAGCGTCTGAAACCGGCCGCGTTTTGCGACAAAACGCGTGCGCCCGCGTCACGACTTGCTCTTGAACCCCGAAAGTGCCGCGGCAAAGGGATTGTCCGGATCGATCCGTTCCTTGCGCTCAGGCTTGGCAGTGTAGTTCTGCGCCTTTTGCCCCTGTGGCGGGCGCTTGCCCTTGCCCTTGCCTTTCGGCGGGCCGCCACGGCCCTTGCCCTGGGGCTTGCCACCACGCTGATTGCCGCGATTTCCGGCCCAGGTGAACGTATAGAAAACCTCCAGCTCGGGCCCGGCCAGCTCCTCGTCGGGGGCCGTGCCAACCGGCACTTCCTCGTCCGAGACCTTGTCCACGGGCACGTCGTCCTGCGGCTGCGCGGGCTCAGCGGCGATCGGAGCTTCACCGTGATCGGTGATCTCTTCTACCGGAGTCTCTTCGGTGACGGGTTCGGCCTGCTCGGTGATGGCGCCAGGCTCGACCGCGTCCGGCTGGCCTGCGTCGAAGACCGGGGCATCTGCATTCTCTGCCCCCGGCTCTTCGGGTGGCACGGTGTCCTGATGAGCGACACCCTCATCGGTCGGCACGGTCTGATCGACCGCCTTCTGCTTCACCCGCTCGCCCTTCTCCGCGCGATAGCCGAGCCCATCCATGAGATCGGCGAATTGCTCCAGCGTCAGGCCGGTGATCGACAACATGTCGGCCTTGGCCTCGAAACCACCACGACTGTCCTCGGGCCGCAGAAGATCCGCGAGCCGTTCGAGCATGTCGATTCGGATCGCCCGCGCACCGGCCTTCCGATAGCCCATCGCCGCGAAATCGGCAGCGCTCGTTCCGGCCTCCGCCGGAACGGTGACAAGGCCCGGCGGCGGCGCTTCGGGGAAGATGTCGCGGCCCTGCGCGAGACTCCAGAGCACCAAGCGCAGGCGCGTCGGCGCGGGCTTCAGCAGGAGCGGCATGAAGATGGTGAACTGACCGAAGCGCATCCCGTGCTTGCGCAAGGCGCCCCGCGCGTCCTGGTCGAGCGACTTGACCTCGCCCGCGACCTCGGCCCGCGGCAGGATGCCCATCGCCTCGATCATGCGGAAGGCGAAACCCTTGGCGAGGCCCGAGAGCGTCTCGTCGCGCTGCAGGTTCATCAAGGGCTCGAAGAGGCTCGCGATCTTGCGGTCGATGAAGTGCTGCAGGCGCCGCTCCACCTTCTGGCGCACATCGGGGCCCGCCTCGTCATCGACGAAGGCCACGACGCGCGGCTTCAGCGGATCGTCGCCCTTCTCGAGCTTGCCGACCGCCTGCTCGCCCCACATGAGGCCGCCCTGCTCGGTGAAGTCGATCTCGGTATCGGGCGCGTTGTAGAACCTGTCGGCGCGCAGATGGAAATGCGGCGCGAGCGCCTGCAGCGAGGCGGACTTCAGCGTCTTCGCCTCCTCGCCCTTGGCATCCTTGTCCTGGCGGAACCGGAACCCTACAAGCTGACCGACGAATTCGCCTTCGACGGTCACTTCACCTTTGTCGTTCACTTCGGCCAAGAGGGCCTCCTTCTGTTTCAACCGGCGAAGAAGGACACTTGTCCGCCGGTCTACAAATCTTTGGGTCAGACGCTCGTGCAGGGCGTCCGATACCCGATCTTCTACCGCTCGCGTGCGGTCGCGCCAATGCTCTTCATCGTGGGTCCAGCCTTTGCGCTGCGCCACGTAGGTCCATGTGCGGATATACGCCAACCGTTTCGACAATGTGTCGATGTCGCCGTCGGTTCGGTCGATCCGGTGGACCTGTCGGGCCAGAAAGTCATCGGGAACGGTTCCACGCTCGTGCAAATGCCCGAATATAACGTCGAGAAGGCCAGCATGTTCCGCGTGGGAGATGCCGCGGAAGTCGGGGATCCGGCAGACATCCCAAAGAAGCTGCACCGAGCGGGCATCGGACGCTCGCGCGCGCACCTCCGCGCGGGAGGACAATTCCTTCAGCGCCTTCAGATCGTCCGCCTCGCGCGCTTTCACGAGAATCTCGTCATCCGTGCTCGCCTCGAGCGAGGCGATCAGCGAGTCCGGGCTGCCGAAGGCGAGTTTCGAGTTGCGCCATTGCAGTTTACGGATCGGCGTGAAGCGGTGATTGCAGATCGCCTCGGCGACCTCCTCTTCCAGCGGAGGCGCCTCACCCGTGACGCCGAACGTACCGTGGCTCATACCGCGCCCGGCGCGGCCCGCGATCTGTGCAAGCTCATTGGGCGCGAGCGGTCGCATCCGTCGCCCGTCGAACTTCGTGAGCGACGAAAACGCGACGTGATCTATATCGAGATTGAGCCCCATGCCGATAGCGTCCGTCGCCACCAGGTAATCGACCTCGCCGTTCTGATAAAGCTCCACCTGCGCGTTGCGGGTCCGGGGGCTGAGCGCACCCATGACCACCGCTGCACCGCCCTTTTGTCGGCGCAGAAGCTCGGCGATCGCATATACATTCTCAACCGAAAAACCCACGATCGCGGAGCGAGACTGCAGCCTACTTATCTTTTTCGAACCTGAATACGCCAATTGGCTCATACGCTCGCGGCGCAGGAATTCACAGCCGGGCACAAGGGCCGCGATGGGTCCGCGCATCGTGTCCGCGCCCATGAACAAGGTCTCGTGGGTGCCGCGCATCCTCAAAAGGCGGTCGGTGAAGACGTGGCCGCGTTCGGGATCGGCGCAAAGCTGGATCTCGTCGATAGCGACGAAATCGGTGCCCATTCCCTCGGGCATCGCCTCGACCGTGCAAACCCAATAGGCCGCGCGCGGCGGCACGATCCGCTCTTCCCCGGTGACCAGCGCGACGACCGACGGCCCGCGCGCCGCGACGATCTTGTCATAGACCTCGCGCGCCAGAAGCCGGAGCGGCAGGCCGATCATGCCCGTGCGATAGCCCAGCATACGCTCGATCGCGTAATGCGTCTTGCCGGTATTGGTCGGGCCGAGAACGGCCGCGACCCGCGATGTCATCTCCATGAGATGTCCTTGAGAAGTTAGAGGCGGATCCCGTTCGCAAGGATGTCGAGCCGTGTCATCGCGTTGGTCACACGTTCGTCGAAGGGACGCAATGCATCCGCCTGTGCATAGGCACGATACGCAAGCGTCGCGTCACCCAGTTGTTCGAAGATCGCGCCGAGACCCTGGAGGGCGCCGAAATGATTGGGATTGATCGCAAGCGTGCGCTCGAGACTGTCGACCGCGAGGCCAAGCCGCTCTTGCGCATAATAAACCTGGGCGAGCTCGTACCAGCCTTCGGCGAAATCCGGCGCGTGATCGGTCAGCGCGCGGAGGTGTTCGGCCGCGCGTTCGGCATCCTCGACCTCCATCGCGTCGCGCCCGCGTTTCAGCAGAAGATCCATCGCAGCAGAGCCGGATTTCGACCATTCCAACACGATCTCTCGCTCGAGGGACCGGGCCTCCTCCGGGCTCGTCGCGGCGGCGAGTTCGCGCATCAATTCGGCCGAACGGTCGGAGCCAGCCTCCGCAAGCGCCGAACCCGGCACGAAAAACGCTACCGCGACGGAAAATGCCGCGACGACAGATTTGAATTTTCGCAAGGTCCTGAGCATGGTGAGTCCGAGATTAGCGCATGGATCGCGAATTGAAACCCGCGAGAGATCACAGTTGGGAAGACAGATTATGAGCGACACGATCAACGAAGCCGTCACCGCCCTGAACGAGAAGCTGGCCGGCGAGGAAATCGGCGGCACCGCAAAGTTCGACATCGAAGGCGAAGGCGCGATCATGATGGACGACAATGGCGCGCGCGCCGGCGACGAGGAAGCCGACGTCACGATGACCGCCGATGCCGATACCTTCCGCCAGATCCTCGACGGCGAGATGAACCCGACAGCGGCCTTCATGTCCGGCAAGCTCTCCATCGACGGCGATATGGGCCTCGCGATGAAGCTCGCAGGCGTTCTCGGCTAATGACCGAAACGGCCCCTTTTCTCACCGATCTGGCCCAGGGCCCGGACGGCGCACGCGCCGTCTGGGTGCAGGCCGTGGACGGCAAGCGAATTCGTCTTGGGCACTATCCTGGCGGAGAGAAAGGGACCGTGCTGCTCTACCCCGGGCGCACCGAATACATTGAGAAATACGGTCGCCTCGCGGCCGATTTCGCAAAGGCCGGGTATCACACGCTCGCCATAGACTGGCGCGGTCAGGGCCTCTCCGACCGGCTTTTGCCGGATGTGCGGACGGGACATGTCGATCTCTTTCACGATTACCAGAAAGACGCCGACGCGATGATCGCCTGGGCCGAGGCGGAAGGATTGCCGCGTCCTTTCCACCTGCTCGGGCATTCGATGGGTGGCTGCATCGGCCTGCGCTCGCTCGTGAATGGCATCGACGTTGCAGGCGCCGTCTTCACGGGTCCGATGTGGGGTATCCGCATCGCGCCGATGATGCGCCCCGTGGCCTGGACCCTGTCGCTCGGAGCCTCGCGCTTCGGCCTAGGCCACAACATCGCGCCCGGCACCAACCCCGAAAGCTATGTCGTCTCGGAGACGTTCGAGGGCAATCTGCTGACCCGCGACCGAGAGATGTACGACTACATGCGCGCGCAGGTTCTGGCCGAACCGGGCTTGCAATTGGGTGGCCCTTCCTTGCGCTGGCTGAACGAGGCGCTCGTGGAATGCCGCACGCTCGCGCGGATGCCCGCCCCCGATTACCCCTGCCTGACCTTCGTCGGCACCAATGAGCGGATCGTCGACATCCCGCGTATCGAGGCGCGCATGGCCTCTTGGCCAGGCGGAAAACTGGTCAAGATTCCCGGCGGCGAACATGAGGTTCTGATGGAGAGCCCCGAGGTGCGTGGCGAAGTCATCCCGGCGATCATCGCGCATTACGACGCAGCCGAAAGCCGCACGCCGAAAGCGGCCTCCGCCTGACATTGGCGGCGGCCCGCGCCCGCCCTATCCTTCCGGGTCATGGCGGATCCGGTCCTCACATTCACAGAACGCGGCATCTACTGCCCCGCAGGCGATTTCTTCATCGATCCCTGGCGACCGGTGGACAAGGCGCTCATCACCCACGGCCATGCGGACCATGCGCGATGGGGGCATAAATCCTATCTCGCGACAGAGGTCGCCGCGCCGGTCATGCGCTATCGCCTCGGCGACATCGCGCTCGACACGATCCGCTTCGGAGAGGTCCGGCAGATCGGCGGAGCGTCAGTCTCCTTCCATCCCGCAGGGCATATACCGGGTTCAGCGCAGATCCGCATCGAGGTCCGCGGCGAGGTCTGGGTCGTCTCGGGTGACTACAAGACCGAACCTGACATGCTCTCGGAGCCGTTCGAGCCTATCCGATGCCACGCCTTCATCTCCGAATGCACCTTCGGCCTGCCCGTCTTCAAATGGCGGCCCGAAGCGGAGGTTGCCGCGGAGATCAACGCCTGGTGGGCGTCGAATGCCGCCGAAGGTCTCACCTCGGTTCTCGGCTCCTATTCGCTCGGCAAGGCGCAGCGCGTCCTGTCGCTGGTCGATCCCGAGATCGGCCCGATCCTCACGCATGGCGCGGTCGAGGCGACAAATGCGATCCTGCGCGAACAGGGCCTGCCGCTGCCAGCAACGACGCAGGTTTCCGCAGACGCCAATCCGAAGAACATGACCGGTCCGCTCGTCATTGCGCCGCCCTCGGCGCTCGGCACGCCGTGGATGCGCCGCTTCGGTCCGTCGAGCCAAGCTTTCGCGAGCGGCTGGATGGCGCTCCGGGGCGTGCGCAGGCGGCGCGCGATGGACCGGGGCTTCGTTGTCTCGGACCACGCGGATTGGGACGGTTTGCTTGCCGCGATTAAGGAGACGGGCGCGAAAAAGATATTCGTTACGCATGGTTACACCGATATTTTCGCGCGCTGGCTGAAGTCCGACGGATATGACGCGCATGTCTTGAAGACCGAGTTCGGCAGCGAGGACGCGGACGAGGTCACGGAGGAAGAGCCGGCATGAAGGATTTCGCCGCGCTTTTCACGGAAGTCGATCAGACCACCAAGACCACGCGCAAGACGAAGGCGCTCGCGCGGTTCTTCGCGGAGGCCTCGGACGAGGACAAGCTCTGGACCATCGCGCTCTTTTCGGGCCGACGTCCGAAACGAGCCGTCAACACGACCCAGCTTCGCGAATGGGCAGCCGAGGAAGCCGGCATCCCGCTTTGGCTTCTGGAGGAAAGCTATCCAATCGTCGGCGATCTGGCGGAGACGCTGGCACTGGTCCTGCCGCCCGCGCCCGAGGTCAGCGACAAGCCGCTCTCGCATTGGATCGGCGAGCTGAAGGCGCTCGGCCAGGTCGATATCGATGCGCGTCGCGACCGGATCGTCGCCGCCTGGAGACAGCTCGACGAGACGGAGCGCTTTCTGTTCAACAAGCTGATCACGGGCGGCTTTCGCATCGGTGTCAGCCAGAAGCTCATGACACGCGCGCTCGCCCAGGCGACGGGTCAGGACGAGGCGGTACTCGCGCACAAGCTCATGGGCAAGTGGACCCCCGATGCGACGTCTTACCACGCGCTCATTGAGGCGGAAGATCCTGCCGCCGACGCGTCCCGCCCCTACCCGTTTTATCTCGCGTATCAGCTCGATGACGGGCCGGTAGACATCGGCCCGCCCGAGGATTGGCAGGCGGAATGGAAGTGGGATGGCATTCGCGGCCAGCTTCTGGTGCGCGGGGCCCAGCATCACGTCTGGTCGCGCGGCGAGGAGCTGATGACCGACCGTTTTCCCGAGCTTGCGCCCGCCCGCGACTTCCTGCCCGACGGCACGGCGCTGGACGCCGAGATCGTCGCCTGGGACTTCGAGAATGAAATGCCCCTGCCGTTCAACACGTTGCAGGCGCGGATCGGGCGCAAGACGGTGCCGAAAAAGCTCTTGCGCGAAGCGCCCGTGATCCTTCTGGCTTATGATCTTCTGGAACAGGATGGCACAGACATCCGAGCGCATCCGATGGCCGAGCGGCGCGCGGCGCTCGATGCGCTGATCGCAGATCTGCCGCCCGAAGCCCCGATCCGGGCGTCCCGGATCATCGCCTTCGACACTTGGGAGGCGCTCGCGAAGGAGCGCGCCAAGGCCCGCGATTTCCGTGCCGAGGGGGTCATGCTCAAACGCCTGGACAGCCCCTATCTGTCGGGGCGCAAGAAGGGCGACTGGTGGAAGTGGAAGCTCGACCCGCTCACCATCGACGCTGTGATGATTTATGCCCAGCAGGGCCACGGGCGGCGCGCGAACCTCTTTACCGACTTCACCTTTGCCGTGCGCGACGGCGAGGCGCTGGTTCCCTTCACCAAGGCCTATTCCGGTCTGACCGACGCCGAGTTCCGCAAGATCACCGCCTGGGTGCGGAAAAACACGCTGGAACGATACGGCCCGGTGCGTCAGGTCACGCCCGAGCATGTCTTCGAGATCGCCTTCGAGGGGATCCACGAAAGCCCGCGCCACAAATCCGGTGTCGCGCTGCGCTTCCCCCGGATGAGCCGCTGGCGGCATGACAAGCGCGTGGCAGAGGCAAACACGCTGGACGATTTGAAGGCGATGCTGGCCGCCTACGGTTGAGGGGATCGCCCCTTGAACCTCGCGCGGCACCACGCCACGTTCTTGACAAAGCCAAAAGGAGCCAGCCCATGAATGTCCGTCCCGTCCTCGACGCCAATGCCTCCGCCGGTGGCGGCAATCTGGGCAACCTGCCCGAATGGGATCTGACGGACCTCTACGCTGCGCCGGACGCGCCCGAGCTCAAGCGCGATCTCGATTGGCTGGAGGCGTCCTGCAAGAGCTTCGCTTCGGATTACGAGGGCAAGATCGCTGGGCTCGATGCGCGCGGTTTCCTCGAGATGGTCGAACGCCACGAGAAGATCGAGAATATCGCAGGACGCATCATGTCCTTCGCCGGCTTGCGCTACTACCAGAACACGACCGATCCGGATCGCGCGAAGTTCCTTTCGGACGCGCAGGAAAAGATCACGGTCTACACAACGCCGCTCGTCTTTTTCTCTCTTGAGATCAACAGGCTGGAAGACGCAGCTTATGCTGATCTCTTTAACGCCGATGCCGATCTCGCCCGATACAAGCCCGCCTTCGACCGCATCCGCGCGATGAAACCCTACCAGCTCTCCGACGAGATGGAGAAGTTCCTGCACGACATGGGCGTCGTCGGCGATGCCTGGGAGCGGCTCTTCGACGAGACGATCTCGGGCCTCGAATTCGAGGTCGATGGCGAGGTCATGGGCATCGAGGGCACGCTCAACTGCCTGACCGAACAGGACCGCGCCAAGCGCGAGGCCGCCGCGCGAGAGCTTGCGCGGGTCTTCGCGGGCAACATCCGAACCTTCGCGCGCGTGCACAACACGCAGACCAAGGAAAAAGAGGTCATGGACCGCTGGCGCGGCATGCCGACCCCGCAGACCGGACGACACCTTGCCAATGACGTCGAGCCCGAGGTCGTCGAGGCCTTGCGCGACGCCGTTGTCGCCGCCTATCCCAAGCTCTCACACCGCTATTACGAGCTCAAGCGCAAGTGGCTCGGGCTTGAGCGGATGCAGGTCTGGGACCGCAACGCACCCTTGCCCATGGAAACGACCCGCACCGTCGATTGGGACGAGGCACGCGAGACGGTGATGAACGCCTATTCGGAGTTCGATCCGAAGATGGCCGAGATCGCCGAGCCGTTCTTTACCAAAGGTTGGATCGACGCAGCCGTGACGCCGGGCAAAGCGCCCGGCGCCTTCGCGCACCCGACGGTCACGAACGTGCATCCGTACGTTCTGCTCAACTACCTCGGTAAGCCGCGAGACGTGATGACGCTCGCCCATGAGCTTGGCCACGGGGTTCACCAGGTTCTCGCGGCGGGCCAAGGCGAGATGCTGTCCTCCACCCCGCTCACCTTGGCCGAGACCGCGTCGGTCTTCGGTGAGATGCTGACCTTCCGCCGGATGCTGCGAAACGCCAAGGACGATGCCGAGCGCAAGGTTCTGCTCGCCGGCAAGGTCGAGGACATGATCAACACGGTCGTGCGCCAGATCGCGTTCTACGATTTCGAGTGCAAGCTGCACGAGGCGCGACGCGGCGGCGAACTGACACCGGACGATATCAACGCGCTCTGGATGTCGGTCCAGGCCGAGAGCCTCGGGCCCGCCTTCGATTTCATGGACGGCTACGAGACCTTCTGGGCCTATATCCCGCATTTCGTGCACTCGCCGTTCTACGTCTACGCCTATGCTTTCGGAGACGGTCTCGTGAACGCGCTCTACGCGAATTACGAAGAAGCGCCCGACGGCTTCCAGGAGAAGTATTTCGATATGCTGAAGGCGGGCGGCTCGAAGCATCACACCGATTTGCTCGCGCCGTTCGGCCTCGACGCGACCGACCCGGCGTTCTGGGACAAGGGTCTGTCAATGATCTCGGGCCTGATCGACGAGCTCGAGGCGATGGAGGACTGAGCCCTGCTCGTGCTCGAAAACGTGCTCAGCGACCGCGGATCGAAATACGCGGTCGCCGGCGCGCCCTGCGCCTCCGAGGACGAGGCAAAGGCGCTGGTGAAAGACCTCAAGCGCCACAAGAAATTTGCCAAGGCCACGCATAACAGCTGGGCCGTGCTGCTTCCCGATGCGCCCATCAAGAACGACGACGGCGAGGCTGGCGCTGGCAACGTCATCCTGCGCATGCTCGAACGGGATGGGGTTTCCGAGCACCTCGTCGTCGTCACGCGCTGGTTCGGCGGCAAGCATCTGGGCGGTGACCGCTTCCGGCACGTCCAGACCTGCGTGCGCGCCTATCTCGACGAGATCGGGGCAGACTGAGCGATTATTTGAGCTGGCTGTCCTTTGAGCCGCGCCGGTTGATCCCGCCGCGCGCCGGGGCAGCGCCGTCCCGCTCCTGCTGGCAGTCGATACAGAGTTTGACGCCCGGCAAGGCCAAGCGGCGCTTCTCGGGGATCGGCTCTTCGCATTCAGCGCAATGGGTCAGGCTTTCGCCCGATGGCATGCGCCGCGCCTTCATGCGCGCCAGCTCGTCCGAGATCGACGCTTCGATCTGTTCGCTCACCGCGCCGTCGCGTGTCCATCCACCGGCCATGGTGCACCTCCTGGGAATGAAACTAATGCGCTTGCGCCGCCGTGCCTATGGTCGCGGTTGGAAAAGTCGCGGCGCGGACTATCTCGCGTCCCAGTTTCCGAAGGTGACCCATGCGACATTTACTTGCAGTTTTCGCGCTGATGCTGACGGCCAGCCAAGCCGCGGCTCTCGATTTCCGCTTCCCCTCCATAGATGGCGGCGAGATCGACATGCGGGACTGGGCAGGCCAGCCCGTGCTCGTGGTGAACACGGCCTCGCGCTGCGCCTTCACCGGGCAATATGATGCGCTGCAAGAGCTCTATGACCGCTACCGGACCGACGGTCTCGTCGTGCTTGCCGTCCCGTCCAACGACTTCAAGCAGGAGCTTGGCTCGGACGAGGCGGTCAAGGATTTCTGCGAGCTGAATTTCGGGATCGACATGCCCATGACGACCATCACCGCCGTGCGCGGCGGCGAGGCGCATCCGTTCTATGCATGGCTCCGCGAAACTGCGGGCTTCGAGCCGGCATGGAACTTCAACAAGGTTCTCATCGACCCCGACGGCCGCGTCACCGCCACCTGGGGGTCGACCGCCCGCCCGATGTCGCCCGCGATCACGCGCGAGATCGAAGCCCTTATTCCGCAGGCTCGCGGCTGAGAATCCTGTAGACTTCGTCCTTCAAGGCCGCGCGCTCGCGCCGGATCTCCAGCGCTGCAAGATCGTCGATCGGCACCACGTTGGTCTCCGCCAAGTGCACCTCGGCGTTGAGCGCATCGTAGCGATCGGCAAGCCGCGCGAAATAAAGGTCGGTCTGCCGCAGGGTCGCGATCCGCGCGCGATGTTCGGGAAAGTCCTCGGGCAGCTTGTGGGGAACGTGGGTCATCTGGGCCTCCTTCATTGGTTGCGCCGATGACATCACGCGCCGATGCCGAGGTCTTTGACAGGGATCAAATGCGCTACCGCTGCGCCTCCTGCCAGTGCGGATGAATCCAGGGCTCCGCATTCTCCGGCGGAAGATGGCGACCGAGCACATGATCCGCGATCTTCTCCCCGACCATGATCGAGGGCGCGTTGAGGTTGCCGTTCGTGATGCGCGGGAAGATCGAACTGTCGGCGACGCGAAGCCCATCGACGCCGATCACCCGGCCTTCGGGATCGACCACGGCTTCGGGATCGTCCCGCCGACCCATCCGGCAGGTGCCGCACGGGTGGTAGGCGCTTTCGACATGGGCGCGGATGAAATCGTTCAGCTCGTCGTCGCTCTGCACCTCGGCGCCAGGCTGGATCTCGAAATCGGCGTATGGCGCGAATGCCTCCTGCGCGAAGATCTCGCGGGTGAGCCGGATCGCTCGCCGGAAATCCGCCCAATCCTTCTCGTCCGACATGTAGTTGAAGCGGATGCTGGGCGCGGCCTCGGGGTCGCGCGAGGTCAGTGTCACCTCCCCCCGAGACGGAGACCGCATCGGCCCGACATGCGCCTGGAACCCGTGGCCCTCGGCGGCTGCCTTGCCGTCATAGCGTACCGCGAGCGGCAGGAAGTGATACTGGATGTCCGGGTAATCGACACCTGCCTCGGAGCGGATAAATGCTGCGCTTTCGAACTGGTTCGACGCGCCCGGCCCGCTGCGGTTAAAAAGCCAGCGCAGCCCGACATAGGCCTTCCCGAAGAGGTTCCAGTACCGGAAAAGGCTGACCGGCTGTTTGGAGGCCATCTGGATGTAGAGCTCGAGATGATCCTGAAGGTTCTGTCCGACGCCGGGACGGTCGGCCACGGGCTCGATGCCGTGCTCGGCAAGATGCGCCGCGGGGCCGATCCCCGAGAGCATCAGGAGCTTGGGTGAGTTGAGCGACGAGGCCGCGAGGATCACCTCGCGCCGCGCGTGAATGGTCTCCCGCGTATCGCCGCGAGCGAAGTCGACGCCGGTGGCCCGGCCATCCTCGATGACGACACGGCGGGCGAGACCGCGCACGATCTCCACCCCCATCTTCTGGGCCGGCCGAAGATAGGCATTGGCCGCGGACCAGCGGGTGCCCTTGTGGATCGTGGCCTCCATCGGCCCGAACCCTTCCTGCTTCTCGCCGTTGTAATCGGCGGTGGCCTCGTAGCCGGCCTGCACGCCCGCCTCCGTAAAGGCTTGGACGAGCGGGTTGTCCCGAGGGCCGCGGCTCACATGCAAAGGGCCGTCCGTGCCGCGCCAGCCGGGCTGACCGCCATGCGACGTCTCCATCCGCTTGTAATACGGCAGAACATCCGCATAGCCCCAGCCATCCGCGCCCTGATCGCGCCAATGGTCGAAATCGCGCGCATGGCCGCGCACATAGACCATGCCGTTGATCGAGGAGGAGCCGCCGATCACCTTGCCGCGCGGACAGGCGAGGCGGCGACCGCCGAGATGGGGCTCAGGCTCGGTCTGGTAGCCCCAATCATAGAGCGGCATGTTCATCGGGTAGGACAGCGCGCCCGGCATCTGGATGAACGGGCCGCCATCCCAACCGCCATGTTCGATGACGATGACCGACCGGCCCGCCTCCGCGAGGCGATAGGCCATGGCGCATCCGGCGCTGCCGGCTCCTACGATGACGTAATCGGCGATCATGGATCTGGTCCTTGATTGGTTGTGCCCGTTCGGGCTGTGTCGAGGACGCTCGACAGAGCGGAGGAGACGCGCCTAGAACGGCGCTTCCACGCGTCCCATCCGCACATAGACGGATTTCAGTTGCGAATAATGTTCGAGCGCGGCTTTCGCGTTCTCGCGGCCCACGCCGGACATCTTCACGCCCCCGAACGGCATTTCGACCGGCGCGTCATTGTAGGAGTTGATGAAGCAGGTGCCTGCTTCGAGCTTGCCGATCACCCGGTGCGCGCGGGAAATATCCCGCGTGAAGACACCCGCGGAGAGACCGTATTCGGTGGCGTTCGCCCGCGCGATGCCCTCCTCCTCGGTCTCGAACTCGAGAACCGACAGGACGGGCCCGAAGATCTCCTCGCGCGCGATGCTCATCTCGTCGGTCACACCGTCAAAGAGCGCGGGCGTGATCCAGAAGCCGTCGCGGTCGAGACGCTCTCCGCCAGTGACGAGCCGCGCCCCTTCGGCCACGCCCGCCTTGAGGTAGCCCTCGACGATCTCCATCTGGCGCGCGCTGACGAGCGGGCCGAAATTCGTCGCCTCGTTAAGCGGATCGCCGATCACCGCGCCCTTCAGGCGCTCTTCCATGCGGGCGACGAAGCGGTCCTTCAGCCCCTTTTGCACGAAGACCCGCGTCCCGTTGGAGCAGATCTGGCCGGACGAGTAGAAATTCCCCATGATGGCGCCACCGACCGCGTCCTCAAGATCGGCGTCGTCGAAGATCAGGATCGGGGACTTGCCGCCAAGCTCCATCGTGACGTGCTTGAGCCCGTCCGCCGCGGCCGCATAGACCTTTCGGCCCGTCGGCACCGACCCCGTGAGCGAGACTTTGTCGACACGGGGGTCTGTGGTCAGCCGGCCGCCAACCTCGCCTGCGCCCTGAACCACGTTGAACAGCCCCGAGGGCAGACCTGCCTCATGCAGGATCTCGGCCACCTTGAGCGCGGAGAGCGGCGTCGTCTCGGACGGCTTGAAGATCATCGCGTTGCCGCAGGCGAGCGCGGGTGCGGCTTTCCAACATGCGATCTGCGTGGGGTAGTTCCACGCGCCGATGCCGACACACAGGCCAAGCGGCTCGCGGATCGTGTAAGCCCAATCGGCGCCGAGCGGGATATGCTCTCCGGTCAGGCCCGCCGCGATGCCGCCGAAATATTCCAGCGCATCGGCACCGGACGTGGCGTCGGCGACCAGCGTTTCCTGCAAGGGTTTGCCGGTATCCTGCGTCTCCAGGATCGACAGCGGGCGATTGCGCTCGCGCATGATCTGGGCGGCACGGGTCAAGACGCGGCCGCGCTCGCGCGGACTCATCGCCGCCCATTCGGCTTGCGCGCGGCGACCGCTTTCGATCGCCTTGTCGATCACTTCATCCGTTGCCGCGTGCACGCGGCCAATGACCTCGCCCGTGGCGGGATAGATCACGTCGATCGGCATGCCGCCCGTATCTTCGAGATAGGCGCCGTCGACGAAGTGGCTGGCTTGCGGCTGGGTGTCGTAGATCAGATCGTCCATGACTCATTCACCCCTTGGAAAGCGTTGATTTTCCTCGACCTCGTTGAGGTCCATGTGGTTGCGCATGTAGCGGTCGGAGGCATCGCGAAGCGGCTGGTAATCCCACGGGTAGTGGCCGCCCTGCTTGAGCGCCTCGTAGACGACCCAGCGCTTGGCCTGGCTCTGGCGGACATCGGCGTCGAACTCTTCCAGATCCCAGCGCATCGCAGCCTCGCGGCGGAGGGTTTCGAGCGTGGCTTCATGGGCCGGGTCTTCTGCGAGGTTCACACGCTCATGCGGGTCAACCTCGAGATCGAAGAGCTGTTCGGGGTCGAGCGCGCAATTGGTGTATTTCCAGCGCCCGTGACGCAGCGCGATCAGCGGCGAATAAGACGCTTCGGCGGCGTATTCCATCGCGACGGGGCTCTTGCGGCTCGCCCCTTGCCCCAAGGGCTTCAGGCTTTCGCCGGTGGTCCAGGGCATCACCTCATGCATCGACACACCTGCAAGATCGCAAAGCGTGGGGCAGAGATCGATGGTTGATACCGGGCTTTCGACAAGGCCCGGCTGCATGTCGGGGGCCGAAACCAAGAGCGGCACGCGGGCCGAGCCTTCGTAGAAGCTCATCTTGAACCACAAGCCACGCTCGCCGAGCATGTCGCCGTGATCGGAGACGAAAACGATGATCGCCTCCTGCCGCGTGCGCTCCAGCACGTCGAGGATGCCGCCGATCTTCTCGTCGAGATAGGAGATATTCGCGAAATAGGCGCGGCGCGAGCGTCGGATATCCTCGTCCGTGATTTCGAAATTGCGCCAGTCGTTGGCATCGAAGATGCGTTGCGAATGCGGATCGTGGTCCTCGTAGGCCAGCGCCGGAACCTCGGGCTCCAGATGCGCGCAATCCTCGTAGAGATCCCAGTATTTGCGCCGCGCAACGTAAGGGTCGTGCGGATGCGTGAAACTCGCGGTCAGCATCCAGGGGCGTGGATCGTGATCGCGCGCCAGGTCGTAGAGCTTCTGTTCTGCCTCGAAGGCGACCGCATCGTCGTATTCCATCTGGTTGGAGATCTCGGCGACACCCGCGCCCGTGACCGAGCCGAGATTGTGATACCACCAGTCGATCCGTTCGCCGGGCTTGCGGTAATCGGGCGTCCAGCCGAAATCGGCCGGGTAGATGTCGGTCGTCAGGCGCTCTTCGAACCCGTGGAGCTGGTCGGGGCCGACGAAATGCATCTTACCCGAGAGGCAGGTCTGATAGCCCGCGCGGCGCAAGTGGTGCGCGTAGGTCGGAATTGAAGACGTGAACTCCGCCGCATTGTCATAGACGCCGGTATCGGAGGGCAACTGGCCCGACATGAAGGACGCCCGCCCCGGCGCGCAGAGCGGCGAGGCCGTGTAGGCGTTGCGGAACCGCGTCGACCGCTCGGCCAGCTTGCGCAGGTTCGGCGTGTGCAGCCAATCCGCGGGGCCATCGGGAAACAGGGTTCCGTTCAGTTGGTCGACCATCAGGACAAGGATGTTCGGGCGCGACATGAAACCTCTCGAGGGTGAGCATTGCACCCGAGAAGGTAAGGCGATCTGATTGACTCGTCAATCAATCATCCGAAAGCCACTAGAGGCCAGGCACGAAAAAGCCCGGACGCGCGTAGCGGCCGGGCTCTAGGTCTGATTTGTCATGGTGCGTATCAGGCGTCGATATGGCCGATAACGCTCATATGGGGCAGCCGTGCTACCTCGTATCCGGCGTCGGTCGGCCGCAGGTTGTAGCCATAGCCGCGCATGCGGAATCGCCATTCGGCATCGGAGACGACCTTGGACCGTTCCTTCAGCGCAAAGTGGCGGATTTCGTCGAAATTCTCTGTCAGTCTGTTTTCAGCAAACATGGGTGTCACTCTCCGTAGATCACAAGGGCCGGGTCTTGCTCGCCCGATGGGGCCGAAATTTGCGCGCGATTGCGGCAAGACCGGGACATTGGCGTGATCATTTCTGGAAGAGAAACAGTTAAGACTTCCCTATTGCTTTGTTGCGTGGATCGGCGGGGTGACGCCCTGCTTTTTCAACTGCGCCTCGCGCCAGGTGATGAAACTCACCGCCGCGATGATGATCGCACCGCCCGCAATCACGAACGGATCGGGTGGCTCGGCGAAGAAGGCGGCCCCGACGATCACCGACCAGACGAGCTGCAGGAACGTGACAGGCTGGGTCACCGTCACCGGCGCCGAGGCGAAGGCCAGCGTCATCGTGTAATGCCCAGCCGTCGCGAAAAGCGCGACACAGGCGAGAACGCCAAGCTCGTAAAGATTGGGCCAGACCCAGTTGAGCATGGCGAAGGGCGCAAGTCCGATCGTGACCATCACCGACAGAAGCGCCACGACGACCGTCGCGTCGGTCTCGTCGGACAGGATCTTTGCCACGAGGTAGCTGCACGAGAACGTCCCCGCCGTGACCAGCATCGCGAAATGACCCGGATCGAGCTCCCGAAAGCCCGGACGCAGGATGATGACCGCACCGGCCAGCGCCGCGCAGATCGCGAGGATGCGCCGCATCGCCATGCGTTCCCCGAGGAAGATCACGGCAAGGATGCTGACCCCGATCGGGTTCAGGTAATTCATCGCCGTGACCTCGGCGATCGGGATACGGGTCATCGCGAAGAACCAGCACCCGACGCCAATCGTGTGACACGCCCCGCGCAGCGTGAAGAGCCCCCACTGCCTGCGCGTGAGCCGGGTGGCGGAGAGCGACCGCCAGAGCGGCAGCAGGAAGACGAGGCCGAGAAGATAGCGCAGAAAGGCGCTTTCCGTGGCAGGAATACGCCCGCCCAGCATCTTCACCAGCGCCGTCACCATCACGAAACAGAACCCGGTGACGACCATCCACAGGATACCGCGAAGCGGGGATTGGGGTCTTTCGTCCATGCGCTGCATCAAGCGCCCCGGCGCACCGGATTGCAAGGCGGCTCGGGACTACAATAAAAGCGAAGCCGCGATTGCAAGCATGGTGCATCCGACCAAAGCATCGAGGACGCGCCAGGCGCGCGGCCGCGCAAAGATCGGCGCAAGCGCCCGAGCGCCGTATCCCAGCGCGAAAAAGAACACGAAGGAGGCCGTGACCGCCCCCGCCCCGAAGAGGAGGGGCGCGCCATATTGCGCCGAGAGCGCGCCCAAAAGCACGACCGTGTCGAGATAGACGTGAGGATTGAGCCAGGTCAGCGCGAGACAGGTCAGGAGCGAGGCCCTGAGGCTCGGCGCCGATGCGCCCGCCTCGAGCGCCGCACCGCCCGCGACGGCCGAACGCAGGGCCCTCAGCCCATACCACGTCAGGAAGGCCGCGCCGCCCCAGCGCATCACCGTCTCGAGCCAGGGCAGACGCGCCGTGAGCGCGCCGAACCCCGCCACCCCGAGGCTCACCAGCAGCGCATCCGAAATCGCGCAGGTCAGCACCACGGGCAGGACGTGCTGACGCATGAGACCCTGGCGCAAAACGAAGGCGTTCTGCGCGCCGATGGCTAGGATAAGCGAGAAGCCGAGCCCGAAGCCGGCAAGGTAGGCTTGCATGGCGCGTCTGTTGGCACGCGTCCTGCGCAAGGGCAAGCGTGTCCGGCCCCTTGCCCCCTGCCCCGAACCTCCCGTATATGACACACGATTTTCAGACAGGACGTGAAGAGGCAGACATGGCCGGCCATTCAAAGTGGGCGAATATCCAGCATCGCAAGGGGCGCCAGGACGCGGCCCGCTCGAAGCTGTTCTCCAAGCTCTCCAAGGAGATCACCGTCGCCGCGAAAATGGGCGATCCCGATCCCGAGAAGAACCCGCGCCTGCGTATGGCCGTGAAAGAGGCCAAGGGCCAGTCCATGCCCAAGGACAATATCGAGCGCGCGATCAAGAAGGCGACGGGCGGCGATGGCGATGCCTATGAGGAGATCCGGTACGAAGGGTACGGCCCGAACGGCGTCGCGGTGATCGTCGAGGCGATGACCGACAACCGCAACCGCACAGCATCCAACGTGCGCTCCACCTTCTCGAAGAACGGCGGCAACATGGGTGAGACGGGCTCCGTCGGCTTCATGTTCGAGCGCAAGGGCGAAGTCGTCTACGCGGCCTCCGTCGGCTCCGCCGAAGAGGTGCTGGAAGCGGCGATCATGGCCGGCGCGGAGGATGTCGAAAGCTCGGAGGAGGGGCACGTCGTCTGGTGCGCCGATACCGATCTCAACGACGTCGCGACCGCTCTTGAGGAAGCTCTTGGCGAATCCGAGACGACGCGCCTGGTCTGGAAGCCGGTCAACACGACCGAGCTGGACCTCGAGGGCATGCAATCGCTGATGAAGCTGGTCGATGCGCTCGAGGATGACGACGACGTTCAGCGCGTCACGACCAATTTCGAAGCCTCCGACGAGGTGATGGCGCAGCTCTGATCGCTGCGCCGCTCAGGTCTCGCGGGTGAAATCGAGCGACACCCGCGTGCCCTCGCCCGTGCTGTTGATGGCAAGCTCGGCATCGAGCGAGCGTGCCAGCGACACGACGATACTGCCGCCGACGCCCGGCTGGTGATTTGCCCCGGTCGTATCGAGCTTGCCGTTTTCCCCTTCCGCCTTGCGCCGCTGCTTGGCGAGCGAATCCGCGCCGTGCGGCCAGTTGCTGCCCTCGGGCAGGCCGATGCCATCGTCGGTCACTTCAAGCCGCAGGCGATCCTCGCCGAGATCTTCCAGCGAGACATGGATGGAGCCGGAATCGCGCGCCTCGAAGGCGTGCTCCATCGCGTTCGTCACCAATTCAGACAGCAACAACCCGACCCGCGCCGCCTGATCGACGGACATCACGATAGGATCGCTGGTCACGCGAACCTTGACGGTTCCGCGCCCGTCGATGCCCGACAGAACCTCGCTGATCCGCTTGAGATACCCGTCGACCTGGATGCGGCTGTCCCGCTCCACGTTGACGTTGAGCTTGAAAAGCTCGTCATAAAGGAGCGCCAGTGCCTCGATCCGGCGCGACAGCGCCTGGAAGCTGTCCGTCGTCACCTCGCGGCGTGCCTGCATGCGGATCATGCTGACCACCATCGCCAGGTGGTTCTTCACCCGGTGCTGCAATTCGCGCAGCATCGACACCGCGCTGTCGCGATGCCGGACCGTGTTCTCGGAAGCGGCGCGGGCCAGGTCGCGGTCGACCTCGCGCTGAAGTCCGAACCGCGCGATCATCGCGCCGCTCTCGTCGTGCACGGGCGAGATCAGAAGCTGGTTCATGAACGGCGTGCCGTCTGCCTTGTAGTTAAGGAGGGTCACCTCGAACTGCTCGCCCGATTTCAGACCTTCCCGCAAACGTCGTACGTCGTCGGGATCGGTATCCTCGCCCTGCAGGAAGCGGCAATTGCGGCCCACGGCCGATTGACGGGAATACTGCGTCGTGCGGACGAACGCGTCATTCACATAAGTGATGGGCTCATCTTCGATCCTTGGATCGGTAAGCACTATCGACAGCGGTGAAAACTTCACCGCCGTGCCCACGATGGACTCGGGGCTTTCCTGCGAAAGTCCGGTCATGCATTCCCTCGATCCAAGCTCGCACGTCCCGCGCCATGCGAAAAATAAGCTTAATTACCTGCCCCGGAGACCTAAGGCAGGAATACAGGATTTCAACAGCGGGGTTCGCGAGGCGGCTTGGGCTCAGTTCTGCTGGGCCTGCTCCGCCTCGATCTCGCGCCAGCGCGCGACGTTTTCGTTATGCTCTGCCAGCGTTTCGGCGAAGGCGTGACCGCCCGTGCCATCGGCGACGAAAAAGACGTAATCCGTCTCCGCCGGATTGAGCGCCGCCCGGAGCGACGCGCGGCCGGGATTGGCGATCGGTGTCGGCGGAAGCCCGTCGATGACATACGTGTTGTAAGGCGTCTCGGCGCGCAGTTCGGACTGGCGAATACCCCGGCCCAGCACGCCTTGCCCGTTGGTGATGCCATAGATCACCGTGGGGTCCGTTTGCAGCCGCATCCCGTCGCGAAGCCGGTTCACGAAGACCGAGGCGACCTGCGGACGCTCTTCGGCGACGCCGGTTTCCTTCTCGACGATGGAGGCGAGGATGAGCGCTTCCTCGGGGCTTTCGATCGGCAGATCGTCCGCGCGATTGGCCCATTCCTCCTGCAGGATGATGTCCTGTGCCCGGCGCATCCGCTCGATGAGGCTCGCGCGGGTGTCGCCTTCGGCAACCTCGTAGCTGTCGGGCGCGAGCGAGCCTTCAGGCGGCACCTCGACCTCACCGTCAAGCACGTCGACGGATCTCAGCTCCTCGACCACCTGCCAGCTGGTCACGCCCTCGGCGAGCGCGATCCGGTAGCGGGTATCGGCGCGGCCGCGCACTTCGGTGAAGGCTTCGGGCGCGGGCTCGTCCGCGGCGGGATCGAATTCCGCCAGCTCCACGAAACGGCCCGTCGCCGGGTCGAGCGAGCGGACTTCGACCTCGGCGGAGTTCACACCGATCCGGTACACGACCTCGGTGCCGCAGGTCGACGCCCCGCCGCGCGTGATGATGTCGGTGATCTCGCGCATGGACGCGCCTTCGGGGACAAGGTAACTGCCCGCTTTGAGATCCTGCGTCTTCTCGGAATAATCTGCGCCGAGCCGGAACAGCGTGCCCGAGCTCACCGCGCCCTGGCTGACCAGGTCCTCGGAGACGCGGGACATGTTCGAGCCGCGCGGCACTTCTAGGCAGATCGGCTCAGGCAGCGGACCGGCGTTCTCGTATTCCGATTGCGCCCAGATCAGGACGCCGCCTGCCAGAAAGACGGCGACGACCAGGAAGGTCAGCGCGTTGGAGGCGATATTGCGCCACATGGGTCCGGTGCCTGCTCTTGTTTGTCGCTCGCAGCCCGCGGGGGCCGCCTGATGTCAGTATCGCCGAGCCAGGGCGCAACGGGAAGCCCCGCCTGCCCCGGCTCGCGCGAAATTCAGCTCATCTTGCCGAAGATCACGCTCGCATTGGTGCCGCCGAAGCCGAAGGAGTTCGACAGCGCGTGGGTGATCTCGCGCTCATGCTTGGCGTTCGGCGCGAGATTGAGCTTCGTCTCGACCGCCGGCGTGTCGAGGTTGATCGTCGGCGGCGCGACCTGGTCGCGGATCGCGAGGATGGAGAAGATCGCCTCGATCGCGCCCGCCGCGCCCAGAAGATGCCCCGTTGCGGATTTGGTCGAGGACATCGTGGCCTTGCCCGCCGCATCGCCGAGCATCCGCTCGACCGCGCCAAGCTCGATCACGTCGGCCATCGTCGAGGTGCCGTGGGCGTTGATATAGTCGATATCGGCTGGCTCGAGGCCCGCATTCTTCAGCGCCGCGCGCATGGAGCGCTCGCCGCCCTCTCCGTCCTCGGAGGGCGCGGTGATGTGATAGGCGTCGCCCGAGAGGCCATAGCCCTTCACCTCGGCGTAGATATGCGCGCCGCGCGCAACCGCGTGTTCGTATTCCTCCAGAACGACGACGCCCGCGCCCTCGCCCATCACGAACCCGTCGCGGTCGGCGTCATAGGGGCGGCTCGCCGCCTGCGGATCGTCGCCGCGCTTCGTCGACAGGGCCTTGCAGGCGTTGAACCCGGCGATCCCGATCTCGGAGATCGCGGCCTCGGCCCCGCCGGCGATCATCACGTCCGCATCGCCGAACATGATGAGCCGCGAGGCGTCTCCGATGGCATGCGCGCCGGTCGAACAGGCGGTCACGGGCGCGTGGTTCGGACCCTTGAAGCCGTACTTGATCGACACGTTGCCCGAGATGAGGTTGATGAGCGCGCCCGGAATGAAGAAGGGCGAGACCCGGCGCGGGCCCTTGTCGCGGATGAGATATGCGGTCTCGGCGATGGAATTGAGCCCGCCGATGCCGGAGCCGATCATCACGCCGGTGCGGAGGCGATCCTCC
Organism: Roseivivax sp. THAF30; assembly: GCF_009363575.1. Lineage (NCBI taxonomy): Bacteria > Pseudomonadati > Pseudomonadota > Alphaproteobacteria > Rhodobacterales > Roseobacteraceae > Roseivivax > Roseivivax sp. THAF30. Next base: position 2,552,384 of record NZ_CP045389.1, read on the forward strand.
TCGTCCTCGGGGGTCCAGCCGGCATCCTCGACGGCCTGCTTGGCGGCGGCCATGCCGTAGAGGATGAAATCGTCGACCTTCCGCTGCTCTTTCTTGTCGAGATAGGCGTCGGGGTCGAAGGTGCCGTCCGAGCCGTCGCCATAGGGCACTTCGCAGGCATAGGTGGTGGCAAGGTGGCTGGCATCGAACTTGGTGATCGTGCCCGCGCCCGACTTGCCGGCCAGAAGCCGCGACCAGGTTTCCTCGACGCCCGAGGCGAGCGGAGTGACAAGGCCCAGTCCGGTGACGACGACACGACGCATGAGATGCCCTTCTCGATAATTCTTTGCCCGAGTTCGGCTTTACCGCGCAGCTATTTCAGGAGCAAGGGGCGGTCAGGCCCAGTCCGGGCCGAGATCCGCCGCCGCGCGTGTGATCCAGTGATCGCACAGCCACTCGCACGGGGCCGAACGGCGGATGAGCGAGCCGGAATAGCCCTCCACCGCCTCGTCCATCTTGGGATGGCCGTGAAAGCAGACGACGCGGGCATCGGGGGGCAGCTCGGGCCCACGCACCCAGTTCCTCGGGAACGGGTTGCAGTCGTATTTGAAGGACACGACCCACTCTTGCGGCAGGTAGGCGAAGGCGTCCTTGTCCATCGCCTTGTGGGACGTGTAGCGCTGCTCTGAGCCGCGCGCCTTCTCGACCTCGGCATAAGGGTTCGCGGCGAGATCGTCATAGAGAAAGCCGTGCCGCGCCGGATCGAACCGGAAGACGGAGCCGTGCCCGGTCGGCCGCCCCTTGCGCTTCTCGGTCCAGTCATGGCGCATCGCGACCTTCTCGGGCGCAAGCTCGAAGAACGGATCGAGGCTGCCGGTGATGACCACGTCGAGATCGAAGCCGAGGACCGGCCCTTCGAGATCGGGGATCAGCCCCTCTCGGAAAAGCGAGACCTTCCGCATCGCCCCCTGCCGGTTCGCGACCGCGAGCGCGGCGTCCATCTCGGGCCGGAACGGCTCTTCGGGTAGATCGAGCGTCTCGATCTCGGGGTGCAGGCCGTCCCTGTGTTCGGTCATGCAGAGGAAGCGCACCGGCGACGTGAGGTGCCGCCGGACCCCCGAATAGAGCCGGTTGACATATTCGGGACCGAAGAGCGTCCCCCACTTGATGCAGATCGCGGTGACATGGGTCATGGGCAGGGGGTGTAGCGGAGGTGGGAGGTGGGGGGAAGATAAATTGTTCCATATCGACTACAACTGGCTAAACTAGCCCACAATCCAGACTTGATTCAAGGTAACGGACGGACCAGAAATGCGTATTGAGCGTTATGGCGATGTGCAAAAATTAGAGCCAATTGTCGAGCATTTCCTAATCGAGAATCTATCTGGGATTTCAATGGATGATCTTGAATCTCATGAGAAAAAGCGCGCGGACTATTCGTGTCTAGATGGTCGGATAGCGATTGAGATAAAAACTCTTCAAGAGAATGGTGAAGCACGGATCGGCACGCTGATTGATCGCCTTAAGAAGAGGCACAAAAATTGGCCGGAATTCCTCAGACCTACGCAACTGAGCTCTCACCTCAAAAAGCTTGACCTTTCACAGCGGGATATTGATGAAGTATTTTCATTTATGGGCCGGAGTATTAAAAATCACCTTAAGAAGGCTAACGAACAATTGGCCGAGCATGTTAGTCGTCACAAAGAGACCCAGCTACGCGCAGTCTTCCTAATAAATGAAGACCAAGAGATATACGACCCTCAAAATGTTGCATACATTACACAAAAGCTACTAAATGAAACCAGAAGTGATAATAGTATTCGCCTCAGCTCAATCGATGCGGTTTTCTTTCTGACGCGCCGCCATGCGACAGTTCATGCGGGAAGAATAGCATTTCCCTTCCTTTGCATTGAATCCCAGTCAGTTGAAAATTCGAGTGAAAAAAATGATCTTATCGAGATCATTATTGATCGTTGGTTTGCTAAGACAAAAAGTTACAGGATTGAAAAGCCAGACGATAACCTTAAATTTACTGCAATTGATATAATACCAAATCGAATCAAAAGGTATGAGAAATGGGAGCTAGACTACAAAAGAAATAGGTACATGCAGTCTTGGAGCAAAGAAAGTCTCCAAAATACCTACAACCAACTAGTAGCAGTTGGTGCACTTAACTTCGTAAAAGGCTCGCCCGAAAAACCCAGCGGAGAGATGACTCTTTGGAGCATGGAGACCATGACTCACCTATCTCTTGAGCTGGGGTATCGAAGCATATCCAATAAAGAGCTTCTTAGAGATAATATTTTGATCTCCGAAGCAGCAAAAAGTCTTGGCTTTTCAGACATTGCGATTGACTGGCTGAAAGATCTCTGAGGCGCAGCCCCGCCCCCCTCAATACCCACTCTCACTCACCAGCACCCGGTGCCCCGGCCCGACCTCCCGGTACTCGTTCGCGACAGGCTCATATCCCACCGGATGTATCGGTGACGGGATCGGCTTGAAGTTCAGGTCCCGCTCCGACTTGCGGCGCTCGGGGTCGGCGATGGGCACCGCCTTCATCAGCGCCTGCGTATAGGCGTGCTGGGGGTTCTCGAAGACCGCGCGGCGGGGGCCGATCTCCACGATCCGGCCGAGATACATCACGCCCACATGGTGCGAGACGCGCTCCACCACCGCCATGTCGTGGCTGATGAAGAGGTAGGAGAGGCCGAGCTCCGCCTGCAGCTCCATCATCAGGTTCACCACCTGCGCCTGCACCGAGACGTCGAGCGCCGAGACCGCCTCGTCCGCGACGATGAGCTTGGGATTGAGCGAGAGCGCCCGCGCGATGGCGATACGCTGGCGCTGCCCGCCCGAAAGTTCGTGCGGATAACGGCGCATGAAGCTGCGCGGCAGCTCCACCCGGTCGAAAAGATCCTCCACCTTCCGGGCGATCCCGGCCTTGTCGAGACCCATCCCGCCGAAATTGTGGAGAGGCTCGGCCACCTGGTCGGCAAGCTGCATCTGCGGATTGAGCGAGGCGAAGGGATCCTGGAAGATCATCTGCATGTCGCGCCGCGCTTTACGCAGATCGCGGTCGTTCAGCGCCATGATGTCCGTGCCGCCAAGGTCGATCTTGCCCGAAAGCGGCTCCACCAGCCGCAGGATGGAGCGCCCGGCGGTCGACTTGCCGCAGCCCGACTCGCCCACGAGGCTCAGCGTCTGGCCCTTGTTGATGGTGAAGGACAGGTCCTCCACCGCGTGCACGTTCGCGACCGTGCGCCGGAAGAAGCCCCCCTGCACCGCGAACCGGGTCGTCAGGTTCTCGACGCGCAAGAGCGGCTCCTCGGTGCCGGGGATCGGATCGAGGGTCTGATCCTCGCGGCCCACGAGCTTCATCGGCGCGGGCGCGTCGGTGCCCGACATCTCCCCAAGGCGCGGCACGGCGGCCAGAAGCGCTTGCGTGTAAGGGTGCTGGGGATGCGCGAAGATCTCCGCGACCGGCCCCTCCTCCACCTTCTCGCCGCGAAACATCACGACGACGCGGTCGGCCATCTGCGCGACCACGGCCATGTCATGGGTGATGAACATCACCGCGGTGCCGGTCTCGCGTTTCAGCCGGTCGATCAGCGCCAGGATCTCCGCCTGGATCGTCACGTCGAGCGCGGTGGTCGGCTCGTCCGCGATCAGAAGGCGCGGCTTGCAGGCGAGCGCCATCGCGATCACGACACGCTGGCGCATCCCCCCCGACAGCTCGTGCGGATATTGCTTGAGCCGGCGTTCGGGTTCGGGAATGCGGACCTCGCGCAACAGCTCGAGCGCCCGCGCCTCCGCCGCGCTCCGCGACATCCCGCGATGTACGCGCAGCCCTTCGGTGAGCTGCCGACCAACGGTGAAGACGGGGTTCAGGGCCGTCATCGGCTCTTGGAAGATCATGCCGATCTCGTTGCCCCGGATCGTCCGCATCAGGTCCTGATGCGTCGTGGCAAGGTCGATCTCGCCGCCTTCCTTGCGGTCGAAGACGAGCTTGCCACCCGCGATGTCGCCGCCCGAGAACTCGATCAGCCGCATCAGCGAGAGCGAGGAGACCGACTTGCCGGAGCCCGACTCGCCAACGACGCAGACCGTCTCGCCCGGTGCGATGGAGAAGGACACGTCCTTGACCCCGACCACCGTGCCGGACTTCGTCTCGAACTGGACGCGCAGGTTCTCGATCCGTGCGATGGGGGTGTCGAGCATGGGTCCGGCTCCGTCTAGCGATCTGGTCCGCTGACGCTAGAGGCAGTGTCGTCAAACTGTCAAACCTTGCCATCGGCGCGGCGTCTCAAAGCTTGCAATCTGCCGAAACTCTGCTTTCGATAAAGCCATTGCCCACCCTCGGCGCTTCCGGCCCGACAAGAGGCAGACAAGAAAACCCGGCCAAAAAGGTCGGGTCCAACACGGGAGAGATATCCATGAAACTCAAGACCATGCTCCTCGGAGCGGTGGCAACGACCGCCTTCGCGCCAGCGGCGTTCGCCGAGCGCGGCTCGGACGGCCAGGTGAATATCATCTACTGGCAGGCCCCCTCGATCATGAACCCCTACCTGTCGGGCGGCACCAAGGACATCGAGGCCGCGAGCCTCGTGATCGAACCGCTCGGCCGGTATGACGAGACCGGCGCGCTCGTGCCCTACCTCGCCGAAGACATCCCCACCGTCGAGAATGGTGGCGTCTCGGAGGACCTGACCCAGATCACCTGGACGCTGAAAGAGGGCCTTCTGTGGTCCGATGGCAGCCCCGTGACCGCCGAGGACGTCGTGTTCACCGCCGAGTACTGCATGGCCCCCGAGGGCGGCTGCGCCCAGCGTGCCAAGTTCGACGGCGTCTCCTCGGTCGAGGCCCTCGACGAGCGCACGGTGCAGGTCACCTTCGACAGCCCCAAGCCCAACCCCTATGGCCCCTTCATGGGCGGGCAATCCCCCATCATCCAGAAAGCGCAGTTCGAGAACTGCCTCGGTGCGAACGCCTCCTCCTGCACCGAAGAGAACTTCAACCCGATCGGCACCGGCCCCTTCGTCGTCACGGATTTCCGCCCGAACGACGTGATCTCGCTCGAGGCTAACGAGAATTACCGCGATCCTGAGAAGCCCGCCTTCGCATCGGTGAACTTCAAGGGCGGCGGTGACGCCGTGGCCGCCGCACGCGCGGTGCTCGAGACCGGTGAATACGACTACGCCTGGAACCTGCAACTGGCGCCCGACGTGCTCGAGCAGATGGCCGCCGCCGGCCAGGGCGAACCCATCGCCGCCTTCGGCACGCTGGTCGAGCGGATCGAGATGAACCTCACCGATCCCTCGCCCGACCTGCCCGAAGGCGAGCGCTCGACGGTCGCGCATCCGCACCCGATCCTGTCGGATGAGCGGGTCCGCCGCGCGCTGTCCATGGCGATCGACCGCGAGCTTCTGGTCGAAGTCGGATATGGCCAGGCCGGCCGCGCCACATGCAATCTCGTGCCCGCGCCCGAGCTTTACGCCTCCGACAACACCGAATGCCTGACGCAGGATATCGAGGGCGCCAAGGCTCTGCTGGAGGAAGCCGGCTGGACCGACGCGAACGGCGACGGCATCCGCGAGAAGGACGGCATGGATCTCAGCCTCGTCTACCAGACCTCGACCAACGCCGTGCGCCAGGACTTCCAGGCGCTGATCAAGCAATGGTGGACCGAGATCGGCGTCGAGACCGAGCTTCGCAACATCGATGCCTCGGTCTTCTTCGGCGGCGATCCGGGCAGCCCGGACACGTTCCAGAAGTTCTACGCGGACGTGGAGATGTACGCGAACAACTTCGACGGCACGGATCCGCAATCCTACCTCGCCATGTATCGCTGCGGCAACGAGCCGAAGCCGTCCTCGCAATGGCAGGGCGAGAACATCAACCGCTTCTGCAACGAGGAATACGATGCGCTCCTCGATGAGCTGGCCCAGACCGGCGAGCTCGAGAAGCGCGGCGAGATCGCCAAGCGCCTCAACGAAATCATCACCAAGGAAACGATGACCATCGTTCCCCTGGTGGATCGCGGCCGGGTCTCGGCGCGCTCCAACACGCTGGGCGGCGTTGTCCTCAACACCTGGGACAGCGAGCTCTGGAACGCGGCCGACTGGTACCGCATCGAGGAGTGATCCTCACGTCGGGGCGCGCGAGCAACGCGCGTCCCGAACCTCCGCGTCGGGTGACGCCCAGCCCAGCCCCTCACCGCCTCCAAGAACGGCCGACACCCCATGCTGACCTATACGATCCGACGACTTGTCCTCGCGGTGCCGACGCTGCTCTTCATCAGCTTCGCCATCTTCATGCTTTTGCAGCTCGCGCCCGGCGATCCGATGGCGCAGGTGCCGCTGACCGTCCCGCCCGAGGTGAAACAGCAGATGCGCGAGGCGCTCGGCCTCGGTGAGCCGCCGCTCGTACAATACTGGAAATGGCTGGTGCAGGTCTTCTGGATCGAGCCTCAGGTCTTCATCGACTGGGCGACACGCGAGTCCTGGATTCTGGGCTGGCTGCCCGACACGCAGCTGTATCAGAACGAGCTCAGGGTGATCTCCTGGCAGACGCGCTCTCCGGTGATGGACATCGTGATCCAGCGCCTGCCGCAGACCATGTGGGTCGTGGGCCTCGCCTATGTCGTGGGCGTGCTGATCGCGCTGCCGATCGGCGTCTATTCGGCCTACCGGCAATACTCGGTGTTCGACCAGGCGGGCACCTTCGTCACGATGATCGGCTTCTCGATCCCGCCCTTCTTCACCGGACCGCTCCTGATCGTGATCTTCTCGGTGAGCCTCGGCTGGTTCCCCTCGATCTACGACACGACCCATGTCGTGAACGACTGGGCGAGCTTCAAGGTCCAGCTTCAGCAAATGGTCATGCCGGTCATGGTGCTGGCGCTTCAGACGACCGCGCAGATCTCGCGCTACATGCGCGCCTCGATGCTCGACAATCTCGGCGCCGATTACGTGCGCACGGCGCGCGCCAAGGGCCTCTCCGAAGCCGTGGTGGTCACGATCCACGTCCTGCGTAATTCAATGATCCCCGTCGTCACCGTGATCGCGCTCGGCGTGCCCGCGATCTTCGGCGGCGCGATCATCACCGAGAACGTCTTCAAGGTGAACGGGATCGGCCAGCTTCTCATCACCGCGCTCTTCGCCAATGACCTGCCGATGGTGATGACGCTGACATTCATCTTCGCCTTCCTCATCGTGATGTTCAATCTCATCGCCGATGTGCTCTACGGCGTACTCGACCCCAGGATCCGCTATGACTGAGCCCGTCCCCGCCTCCCCCGTCGCCATCGACGCGCTGGCCGACGAAGGCCCGCTCGAGCCGCCCCGCAGCCAGTGGGTCGATGTCTGGCAGCAATTCACCCGGCACAAGGGCGCGATGATGGGCGGGGCTTTCCTCGTGTTCATCACGCTCGCGGTGCTGGTCGGCCCGTGGATCTGGACGCTCGATCCGCAAACCCTCGATATTCGCAACAAGGATCTGCGCCCGATCTATACGATCATCTGGGATGGCAGCGCCAAGGTGTCCTGGGCTCACCCGTTCGGCACGGACAATCTTGGCCGCGATCAACTGGCGCAGATGATCGCGGGCGGACGCGCCTCGATGGCGGTCGGCTGGGCGGCGATGGTGCTGTCATTGCTGATCGGCACGGCGGTGGGTGTCGTCGCGGGCTATTTCAAACGCCTCGACGGCATCCTCATGCGCCTTACGGACTTGTTCCTGTCGCTGCCGATCCTGCCGCTCCTCCTCGTGGCGGTGACGCTCTTCCGCCAGCCGCTGCGGGCCAATTTCGGCCCCGAGGGGGGCATGTTCATCCTGATCGTGACGGTGATCGGCCTGACATCCTGGATGCCTACGGCACGGATCGTGCGCGGCGATATCCTGGCGCTCAAGGAACGCGAGTTCATCCTCGCCGCGCGCTCCATCGGCACCACGAGCGGCAAGATCATCCGCCGCCACCTTCTGCCGAACGTTCTCTCACCGATCATGGTCTCGGCAACGCTCGGCCTTGCCACCGCGATCATCACCGAAAGCGCGCTGTCCTTCCTCGGCGTGGGCTTCCCTTCCGATTACCCGACCTGGGGCAAGATGCTGGCCGACGCGGTACCGCGCATGGTCGATTTTCCCGAACGCGTCATGCTGCCGGGGATCGCGATCTCGCTGACCGTGCTTTCGGTGAACTATCTCGGCGACGGCCTGCGCGACGCGCTCGACCCGCGCATCCGGGGACGCTGACGCGCCGCCCCTGCCCGTTTGGGTTGGCGAAAATACCGTGCGGGGGTCTGGGGGCGCAAAGCCCCCAGCGCGTGCCGCCCGAGCGCCGCTCAGAGCGTGGGGCCCTGCTTCTCCATCTGGATGCGGATGCGCCGGATCATCCACCAGACCGCGAGCACGACCGGCAAAACCACCCCAGCGGTCAGCATCCCCCGCGACAATCCCACCGCTTCGGCCAGCGGATAGAGCAGATAGGCAGCAAGCGAGACCGCGTAATAGCTGATCGCAACTACCGACAAGCCTTCGACGGTCTTCTGCAGGCGCAGCTGCATATCGGCCCGCTGGTTCATGCTTTCCAGAAGCTGCTGGTTCTGCGCCGAGCGCTCGACCTCCACGCGCGTCCGCAAGAGGTCGCCCGCCCGCATCGCCCGTTCGGCCATCGTGCCGAGCCGCCGCTCGGCCGATTTCACCGTTCGCATCGCCGGATCGTAGCGCCGCGTCATGAATTCACGGAAGGTCTGCCGCCCGTCCCAGCGCTCCTCGCGCAGCACGTCGATGCGCTGCTCGACGATGGCCTCGTAGGCTCCGGTCGCGCCCAGCCGGAAGGATGTCTGCGCGGAAAGAGCTTCAAGCTCGGCCGAGACCGCGAGCAGCGCCTTCAGCGTCTCCTCGGCCGGTGCCTCGCCTTGCGTCATCACCTCCATGAGGCGCGTGAGCTCGCTGTCGATCTCCCCCATACGCGGGCTGATCGCCTTCACGCGGGTAAAGCCGAGCATCGACATTGCCTTGTAGGTCTCGATCTCTGTGAGCCGCTGCACGATCCGCCCCACGCGCCGCTGCCCGACACCCTGCCGGGTGAAGACGGCGAAGCGGGTATGCCCTGCCGGATCGATGCGGAAATCGCCCGCGATCACCGCCTCGTCGTCGATCACCGACGAGACCGCGAGGCTTTCGGGCACGAACCAATCGTCCAGAGGATCGGAGATGGCATCTCCCTCGGGCCGGATCTCACACCGGATGAGGCAGGAGGTTACCCGCACGCCCGGCGCGTCGTCGAGCCATTCACTGGGAAAGACCTCGAAATCCGCGGCGTCATAGGGACGCTCGCCCAGCCCTTCGAGGAAAACGGTATAAGTGACGAACTCGGTATGCTGCTCCCATTTCAGCATATGCCGCCCGATCGCGCCCTGGAAATGCGTGGCGCCCGGCTGCGGATGCGGCGCGCCGTAACGATCGAGCAAGTCCGTCAGGTGCCGCAGATCGAGCGACTTGTCGCGCGAGGCCGCGCCCTTGGCCTTCTTGATCGCCAGGAACACCGCGCGGCACGGCGTCTTGAGCGCGGGAAACGGCCGCGCATGCAGCTCGTTCGCGAGGCTGTATCGCAGGGGATGATCCTGAATCGGCGGCATGTCCGCACTCCTTGACTTCGCGGCAACCTAGCCTGCCAACTCGGATAGGGAAACAGAAAATATCTTTCGATCCAATGAGTTATGCGCGTACAACGGTATACTGCGCCTATTGAGGCGCACGCCTCCCTCAGTTTCGTCCGTCGGAGCGGTGGAGCGCAAAAAAAACGGGCACCGCGCGAAGCGATGCCCATTTCCCAGTAGCGTTCGGAGTGCTTAGCTGATCTTGCTCAGCAGCTCCGTGATCGTGGCTTTCGCGTCGCCGTAGAACATCCGCGTGTTGTCCTTGAAGAACAGCGGGTTCTCGATGCCGGAATAGCCCGTACCCTGGCCGCGCTTGCAGACGAAGACGTTCTTGGCCTTCCAGACTTCCAGAACCGGCATCCCGGCGATGGGCGAGTTGGGATCGTCCTGCGCCGCCGGGTTCACGATGTCATTGGAGCCGATGATGATGACGACATCGGTATCGGGGAAGTCGTCGTTGATCTCCTCCATCTCGAGCACGATGTCGTAGGGCACCTTCGCCTCGGCGAGAAGCACGTTCATGTGGCCCGGAAGGCGGCCTGCGACCGGGTGGATCGCAAAGCGGACCGTCTTGCCCTTGCCGCGCAGTTTCGATGTCAGGTCCGACACCGCACCCTGCGCCTGTGCCACGGCCATGCCGTAGCCCGGCACGATCACGACGCTGTCCGCTTCCTCGAGCGCGGAGGCCACGCCATCGGCATCGATGGCCACCTGTTCGCCCTCGACCTCGGCCTGTGCGCCGCCGGAGCTGCCGCCCCAACCGCCCAGGATCACCGAGACGAAGCTGCGGTTCATGCCTTTGCACATGATGTAGGACAGGATCGCGCCCGAAGAGCCGACCAGGGCACCGACCACGATCAGAAGGTCGTTGCCGAGCGAGAAGCCGATCGCTGCCGCGGCCCAGCCCGAATAGGAGTTCAGCATCGACACGACGACCGGCATGTCCGCGCCGCCGATGCCCATGATCAGGTGATAGCCGATGAAGAAGGCCAGAAGCGCCATCAGGATGAGCGTCCAGGAGCCCGATCCGCCGAGATAGAGCACCAGCATCAGGAGCGAGCCGAGCACCGCCGCGAGGTTGAGCATATGCCCGCCCGGCAGCTGCTTAGCCGAGGTGTCAACCTTACCGGCAAGCTTGCCGTAGGCGATAATCGAGCCGGTGAAGGTGACCGCGCCGATCCAGATGCCGAGGCTGAGCTCAACCATCAGGATGCCGATCTCCACCGGCGTCTTCTTGGCAACCAGCTCTGCGAAGTTGCCCTCGACACTCTCGCCGGCGGCTTTCGCCGCTTCGACCATGTTGATGGTGATGTCGGCGTTGAAGCCCACGAAGACCGCAGCGAGGCCGACAAGGCTGTGCATGGCCGCCACAAGCTCGGGCATCTGGGTCATCTGCACCTTGCTGGCGAGCTGCCAGCCGATCGCGCCGCCCAGCGCGACCAGCACGATCGAGACGAACCAAAGCCCCGATCCCGGCCCGATGAGCGTCGCCACGGTCGCGATGGCCATGCCGACGATGCCGTACCAGATCGCGCGTTTCGCGCTTTCCTGCCCGCTCAGGCCACCGAGCGAGAGGATGAAGAGAACTGCCGCGACCACATAGGCCGCCGTCGTGAATCCGAAGTCCATAATCCTGCCTCCCGCTTACGATTTCTGGAACATGGCGAGCATGCGCCGTGTCACCATGAAGCCGCCGACGATGTTGATACCGGCCATGAAGACCGACACCGCGGCGAGCAGGATCACCAGGAACGAGCTCGATCCGATCTGCATGAGCGCGCCCAGGATGATGATCGACGAGATCGCGTTCGTGACCGCCATCAGCGGCGTGTGCAGCGAATGGCTGACGCCCCAGATCACCTGGAAGCCGACAAAGACCGACAGGACGAAGACGATGAAGTGCTGCATGAAGCTCGCGGGCGCGATGAGGCCCACCGCGAGGATCAGCACAGCCCCGACGCCCAGAAGCGCGACCTGCTGCTGGGTCTGCTTCTTGAATGCGGCCATCTCTTCGGCGCGCTTCTCCTCGGGAGTCTTTTCCTTTTCCTTCGGCTTGGGCTTCTGCGCCGCAATCGCCTTTGTCTTTGGCGGTGGTGGCGGGAAGGTCACCTCTTTCTCATGCGCGACGGTCGCGCCGCGGATGACATCGTCTTCCATGTTGTGATTGACCTGCCCGTCCTTCTCGGGGGTCAGGTCGGTCATCAGGTGACGGATGTTCGTGGCGTAGAGCAGCGAGGATTGCTTGGCCATCCGGCTGGGGAAGTCGGTATAGCCGATGATCGTCACGCCATTGTCGGTGACGATCTTCTTGTCCTTCTGCGTGAGCTTGCAATTGCCGCCCTTCTCGGCGGCAAGGTCGACGATCACCGAGCCGGGCTTCATCGCCTTGACCATGTCCTCGGTCCAGAGCTCCGGCGCTTCGCGGTTCGGGATGAGCGCCGTGGTGATGACGATGTCGACGTCGGGCGCGAGCTCGCGGAACTTGGCAAGCTGCGCCTCCCGGAATTCAGGCGAGGAGGGCTTGGCGTAGCCGCCCGATTCCGATCCGTCCTCCTGGTCTTCCTCGAAATCGAGATAGACGAACTCGGCGCCCATCGATTCCACCTGTTCGGCGACCTCGGGACGCACGTCGAAGGCCAGCGTGATCGCGCCGAGCGAGGTCGACGTGCCGATGGCGGCAAGGCCCGCCACGCCCGCGCCGACGATCAGAACCTTTGCCGGGGGCACCTTGCCCGCCGCCGTCACCTGCCCGGTGAAGAAGCGGCCGAAATTGTTGCCCGCCTCGATCACCGCGCGATAACCCGCGATATTCGCCATCGAGGACAGCGCGTCCATCTTCTGCGCGCGGGAAATCCGCGGCACCATGTCCATCGCGATGACGCTGGCGCCCTTGTCGGCTGCGGCCTTCATCAGGTCTTCGTTCTGGCCAGGCCAGAAGAAGGAGATCAGAAGCTTCTTCTCGGACAGCCGCTTGACCTCGGTATCGGTCGGCGGCTGCACCTTGGCGATGACATCGGCCTCCTTGTAGAGCGCCGCCGCGGTCTTGATGATCTCGACGCCGGCCTCCTCATAGGCGGCATCGGGGAAGCCGGCCTTGTCGCCCGCGCCCGTCTCGATCGCGCAATCGTAGCCGAGTTTCTGAAGCATCTTGGCGCTGTCGGGCGTCATCGCGACGCGCGCTTCGCCCTCCATCACCTCTTTGGGTGTTCCAATCTTCACGGATCTCGTCCCCTTTTCGGTCCATCGGTCTTGGTGCCAACGTAGAGCGCGGCGACGGCTGGAAGCCATAACCCTCGCCCGCGCACGCCGGATCGCTCGAACCTAGAGCATAGGTTCCGGCGGAGTTAAAGCCACCTATTCGTTTGTTGCGCGTATGCGTCGAATTCGGAAAGAAATGTAGCCTGGATGCGCTGCTCTTCGGGAAGGATGAAGCGGAGCTGAAGGATCATGGCAAGGATCGGCGCAAGGATCAGACCGGGCAGAGAGCCCCAGTAGAGCGACGCGCCGAGCAATATCGCGACATCGGCCAGGTAGATCGGATTGCGGCTGAACCGATAAATCCTCGTTGTGACAAGGGCACTTGGCGTGTCGCCGGGAATGATGCTGGTGCGGTGACGGCGGAACTCGCGCGCTGCGAGCGCGATCACGCAGGCTCCAGCGAGCACGATGAGGGCTCCGACACTCTCCAGCGCGAAGTCAGGGCCAACACCACGAAAGAGCCAGGACAGCAGCAACAGGCCCGCCAGCCATACGGGCGGCATGTCGATCCAGCGCATCCTCGGTCCCTCCGCATCCTGACGCAACGTCCAGCCTGCGCCAGCCATGCAGCGGCGGCAAGCGCCCTTGTGGCCGGAGCATCGCGGCTTCTAGGCTTCGCGCACTACCAAAGGAGGACCATCATGCATCTCGACGGCAAACACGCGCTCGTCACAGGCGGCGGAACCGGGATCGGCCTGGCCATAGCGAAGGCGCTCGCAGCGCAAGGGGCCCAAGTGACGATCACCGGGCGGCGCGAGGACCGCCTGCGGGCCGCCGAGACTGACCGGATCCACGGCATCGTCATGGACGTCTCGGACGAGACCTCGGTCGAAGACGGTGTCGCCGCCGCGGTCACGGCGCGCGGACCCGTGCAGATCTGCGTCGCCAATGCCGGCATCGCCGAGGGCCGCGCAATCCACAAGACCGACCTCGAGTTCTGGCGGCAGATGATGGGCATCAATCTCGACGGCTGCTTCCTGACGATCCGCGCCTGCCTCGCATCGATGCGGCAGACCGATTGGGGCCGCGTGATCGCCGTCTCCTCCATCGCGGGTCTGAAGGGCCTGAAGGGCGCACCGGCCTACTCGGCTTCCAAACACGGCATGATAGGGTTGATGCGCGGGCTCGCCGCCGATTACGCGGGCAAGCCCTACACGTTCAACGCGCTCTGCCCCGCCTATGTCGACACCGACATCGTGTCCTCGAATGTCGAGAAGATCATGGAGCGCACTGGCATGTCGGAGGCCGAAGCGCAGAAGGTCATGGTCGGCGTGAACCCGCATGGGCGCCTTGTCACCTCCGAGGAAGTGGCCGAGGCCGCGCTGTTTCTCTGCGGCGAAAATTCGGGCAGCATGAACGGTCAGGCGATCCAGATCGCAGGCGGCGAATTGTAAAATCGCGCGCGGCGGAGCGCAGGCGAGCCATCATCTTCCGCCGCTTTCTCGCCACATCTTCCGCGCCCCTGCCAGCGATCTTTCGAAACCCTCCCTCATAGGGGGCGTTTCATCGTTTCGCGACCATGGACTTTTCCAAGTTTAGACAGATTCCTCGCCAAATTTCGACATCGCCCGCGGCTAGTTCTGGTTAACAACGCTGCGGTCCGGCCGGAGCATTCTAACCGGCCGCGATGTCCCGTCAGAAGGACAGCGGCACAGAAGTGCAGAGCAGTCCCATGCCGACTTACACGTTCGATATCTATCTGACCGACCCGTTGGGCCAATTCGGCTCGAGCGCGGGTGCGACCCGCACCTGGAACGGAGCGGCGACGCCGAACGGGACGGCCTCGATCACCGACAACCAGTCCGGTGCCGGAGGTCTGAGGCTCGAGGATCTGGGCGCGGGCGAGACCGCGACCGCGACAGTCACGACACCGGGCGGCACCTCCACCAACGCGGTGGTCTACGCCGAAGAGGTCTGGACCGTCACCGATACCGTCAGCGGCGAGACGTTCCAGGTTGCGACCCTGCGCGTTCAGTCTGGCGACGCGACCGGCTATTACACGCTGTCCGAGGAAACGCTCGTTGCGGGCCGTAGCTACACGATCAACCAGGTCGATACGACACCAAATGGCGCGGCCGGTGATCCCGTCTTCTCTTACGAGGACTACGCGGTCGGCTATGTCGACGGCACGTCCGGCGGCGATCTCATCGACTACGCCTATACCGACGGCGAAGGCGAAGGCATCGACGACGATACGGCCTCGCTCGGCGACACGATCGTCGCGGGCGCGGGCAACGACACGGTCTATGGCGGCTTTGGCTCGGATACGATCGAGGGCGGCGACGGCGACGATCTAATCTATGGCGGCAACGATACGCTGACCGGTCCCGGACCCGACCTCAGTGAGACGTTCCGCTGGAACGCGGTCGGAGGCAACGGAACGAACGTCGCCGGAGGTATCACCCAGAATACCGGCGGCGTCGATGTGACCGTCTCCTTCGCCAATGCCGGCAACAACAACCCGACCTTCCAGATCGACACCGACGATCCGCAATATGTCGGCGCGGAAGGGTTCAACCCGAACTCCTCGCTCTATCTTTTCGGAAACGGTGACGGGCAGACCTCGGTCACGACGATCGATTTCGACGGCGCGAACGCCGATTACGAAGACCATGTCGAGAACCTGACCTTCATCATCAACGACGTCGACTGGGGCAGCGGCAACCATACCGACGTCGTGACGGTCAACGCGGTCGATATCAACGGCGACCCCGTCACGGTCACCCTGTCGCCCTATGGCGCCGATACGGTCAGCGGCAATACGGTCACCGCCTCCACGAACGCAAACACGACGGCCCAGGCCGGTGGCGCCGTTCTGGTCGAGATCGCGGGTCCGGTCTCCTCTGTGTCGATCTCGTATGCCAACCTGCAATCCGGCACCCAGGGGATCTGGGTCACGGATATGAGATACGACGTGGTCCCCTCCGAGAACCAGGACGATGTCATCTCGGGCGGCGCGGGCAACGACACGATTTTCGGTGAAGGCGGCGACGACACCATCACCGGCGACGCCGGCGCGGACTCGCTCTCGGGCGGACGCGGCAACGATTCCCTTGTCGGCGGAGATGGCGATGACACGCTCGAAGGTGGCGAGGGCGCTGACACGCTTTCGGCCGGAGCGGGCATGGACTTCGCCTCCTACGCCTCGTCCGATGCCGGTGTCACGATCAACCTGGCCAACAGCACCTTCTCGGGCGGCCACGCGACGGGCGATGTCAGCGAAGGCGGGATCGACGGGATCATCGGCTCGGATTTCGACGACAGCCTGACCGGCTACGACCAGGAAGGCCCGGATTTCACGAATGAATTCTATGGCGGCCTCGGCAACGACACGCTGGACGGTGCGGGCGGCGCGGACAGGCTCTTCGGTGAGGAAGGCGACGATTCCATCATCGGCGGCACTGGCGCCGATACGCTCGATGGCGGCGCGGGCAACGACACGATCGAAGTGGCCCAGGGCGACGTGGTCTTCGGCGGCGACGGCGACGACCTGTTCCTGCTGACCGATCTCGGCGAGCCCGGCACCGACGGCATCAGCATCGACGGCGGCACAGGGGACCAGACCGGCGGCGACATTCTCGACCTGACGGGCGCTGCCGACCGCGGCACGCTCTCCTTCACCACCGACCCGATCACCGGCGAGAGCTTCGGCACCGTTCAGCTCTTCGACGGCTCGATCGTCACCTTCTCGAATATCGACCAGATCATCTGCTTCACGCCCGGCACGCGGATCCGCACCGCGGCAGGCTGGCGCGCGGTCGAGACGCTCGAGACCGGCGATCTGATCGCGACGCAGGAGTCGGGCCTCAGCCCCCTGCGCTGGATCGCCTCGGACCGGGTTCAGGGCGATGGAGACTTCGCGCCCGTGCTGATCCCCGCAGGCACACTGCCCGGCCAGTTCGGCGATCTGAAGGTCTCACCGCAGCACCGTATCCTGATGCGCGGCCCCGCCGCCGAGATGCTGTTCGGAGTGGACGAGGTCTTCGTTGCGGCGATCCACCTTGTCGGATGGCATGGCATCCGACGCGATCCGGCCCCCGCAGTCGAGTATTACCACCTCGCGCTGGCACGTCACGAAGTCATCTTCGCCGAAGGGGCGGAGACCGAAAGCTTCTTCGTCGGCAAAAACGGCCTCGAGGGGATCTCGAAGATCAACCTTGCGCGGCTTTGGGCGGCCTTCCCGCATGTAGAGCGGAGCGAGGACGCCTATGGGCAGACCGCGCGGCTCTGTCTCAAGGCATTCGAGGCCAAGGCGCTGCTCGACCGGATCGCACCGCTCGAGCTTTACGCCCCACCCATGCGCGAGGCGAAAGTCAGCGCCTGACCTTCAGGCGCTGATCTGGTCGGCGCGCTTCGGCTGCTTGCGCTCGGCCCATTCCCTCGCCGCGGCACCGAACGCCTGGAACAGCGGACGCGACACCGGATCGTTCGCCGCATCCCATTCGGGGTGCCATTGCACTGCGAGCGTGAAGCCCGGCGCGCCATCGATATAGGTCGCCTCGGGTGTGCCGTCCGGCGCATGTCCGTCAATCACGACCCGCGCGCCCGCGCTCTTGATCCCCTGCCCGTGAAGCGTGTTCGTCATCACTTCCCGTGCGCCGAGAATACGGTGGTACGGGCCGTTCTCGGTAAAGCTGACCTTGTGGCGCAGCGCGAATTTCTCTTCCAGCGTCCCATCAGGCGGCATCCGATGATTCATCCGGCCTGGCAGATCGCGGATCTCGGGATAGAGCGTGCCGCCCATCGCGACATTCACTTCCTGGAAGCCGCGGCAGACGCCAAAGACCGGCTGGCCGCGCTCGACGCAGGCCCGAACCAGCGGCAGGGCGATGGCATCGCGGTCACGGTCGAAAGCGCCATGCGCCTCGGTCGCTTCCTCGCCGTATTCCTCGGGATGCACGTTGGGCCGCCCCCCGGTCAGAAGGAACCCGTCGCAGGCGTCGAGAAGCTCGGCCACCGAGACCACGCGCGGATCGGCCGGGATCAGAAGCGGCAGCCCCTCCGAGACGAGCGCCACCGCCTCGGAGTTCATCGTTCCGCCCGCATGGGCCGGATACTGATCGTTGATCAGGTGATGATTGGTGATGATCCCGATGACCGGACGGGTCATGACGGCCTCTTTCTTGCGAAATGGAACCCGTCATATGTAATCGAGAGCCCCCGCGAGGTGAAGCCCCTCAGACCTCCGCCTCGAGCCCGGCGGCCTCGATGCCCGCTTTGGCGGCAGCCGCGTCGTTGTCGGACGTATCTCCCGTCACCCCGACCGCGCCGAGAAGCCGGCCCTTGCCGTCACGCACCAGAACGCCGCCCGGAACCGGCACGAGCGCCCCGCCGAACGCGCCATTGGCGCAGGCGATGAAGTAAGCCTGATCCTCCGCGCGCTTCATCTGCGCCGAGCCCGGCATGCCGAGCATCACCGCGCCATAGGCCTTGCCATGCGCGATCTGGTACCGCCCCGGGCTTGCCCTGTCCGAGCGTTCGAACGCGATCGGGTTACCGCCGCTATCGAGCACGATCACCGACAGCGGCTTCATCCCGGCCGCCTTTCCATGATCCAGCGTCTTGCGAATGATGGTGCGCGCCCGGCGCAATGAGGTCTCGGCCATGTCGTCTCCTTTTCAACGCAGCGGGGACATGTGGACCCTGCCCGTGCCCCCCATTTGGGTTGGCGAAAATACCGCGGGGTGTGGGGCAGAGCCCCACCCGGATCCGGTCGGCCCCGCCGACCGGATCCGCCGGTCTCACCCGGCCGCCTTCAATTCAAGACGCCGGCGATGCAGCACCGGCTCGGTATAGCCCGAGGGCTGCGCGCGGCCCTCGAAGACCAGATCGCAGGCCGCCTGGAACGCGATCCCGTCAAAGCCCGGCGCCATCGGCCGGTAGCCCGGATCGGAGGCGTTCTGCTTGTCCACCACCTCGGCCATGCGCTGCAACGTCTCCATCACCTCGTCCCGAGAGACGACACCGTGATGCAGCCAGTTCGCGATATGCTGCGCGGAGATGCGGCAGGTCGCGCGATCCTCCATGAGCCCGACATCGTCGATATCGGGCACCTTGGAGCAGCCGATCCCGTGATCGACCCAGCGCACCACATAACCCAGGATACCTTGCGCGTTGTTCTCGATCTCGCGGCGCACCACGTCCTTCTCCCAGTTGCGGCCCTCGGCCACCGGGATCGTCAAGAGCGCGTCGAGACCCGAACGCGGCCCGCCCTTGGCAAGCGCGTCCTGCCGGGCGGCGACATCGACCTCGTGGTAATGCGTCGCGTGCAGGGTCGCCGCAGTCGGCGACGGCACCCAGGCGCACGTCGCGCCGGATTTGGGATGGCCGATCTTCGCCTCCAGCATCGCCGCCATCCGGTCGGGCATGGCCCACATCCCCTTGCCGATCTGCGCCCGGCCCTTCAATCCGCAGGCAAGACCGATATCGACGTTGCGATCCTCGTAGGCAGCGATCCACTCGCTCCCCTTCATCTCGCCCTTGGGCACCATCGGGCCTGCTTCCATCGCGGTGTGAATCTCGTCGCCCGTCCGGTCGAGAAAGCCGGTATTGATGAAGGCCACCCGGTGTTTCGCGGCCCGGATACACTCCTTGAGGTTCGCCGAGGTGCGCCGCTCTTCATCCATGATGCCGAGCTTCACGGTGTATTGCTCGAGCCCAAGAACCGCCTCGACCTTGAGGAAGATCCGGTCGGCGAAAGCGACCTCGGCCGGTCCATGCATCTTCGGTTTGACCACGTAGACAGAACCGGCGCGGGAATTTCCGGCACCTTCTTCCTTGAGATCGTGCATCGCGATCAGCGTCGTGATCATCGCGTCCATCAGCCCCTCGAAGACTTCGTTGTCTTCCGCATCGAGGATCGCGGGATTCGTCATCAAGTGGCCGACATTGCGCACGAGCATGAGCGCGCGGCCGGGCAGCGTGAGCCCCGCGCCATCGGGTGTCTCGTAGACGCGGTCAGGGTTCAGCCGGCGCGTCACTGTCTCTCCGCCCTTCTCGAAACTCTCTTCGAGATCACGCTGCATCAGGCCGAGCCAATTGGAATAGGCGAGCGTCTTGTCCGGCCCGTCGACGCAGGCGACCGAATCCTCGCAATCCATGATCGCGGATACCGCGCTCTCGAGCTCCACATCCGCGAGGTTCGCAGGATCGGTCTTGCCGATGGCATGGGAGGGATCGACGACAAGCTCGATCTTCAGACCGTTATTCTCCAGAAGATACCGCGTCGCGCCGTCTTCATTGCGCCAGCCCTTGAACTGCGCCGGATCGGCAAGCGGGCCGGTATCTGTGACGAGCGCGCCGCCTTCTACGGAATAAGCCGAGACGTCCTTGTGCGAGCCCGACGCCAGCGGCACCGCCTTGTCCAGAAACTCCTTCGCCCAGGCGATGACCCGCGTCCCGCGTTCGGGATCGTAGCCCTTGCCTTCGGGCAGATCGCCCAGCGCATCGGTGCCGTAAAGCGCGTCATAGAGCGAGCCCCAGCGCGCATTCGCGGCGTTGAGCGCGAAGCGCGCATTGGTGATGGGCACGACAAGCTGCGGGCCGGCGATCTTCGCGATGGCGGGATCGACATTGCGCGTCTCGATCTCGAAATTGCTCCCTTCGGGCAAGAGATAGCCCAGATCCTCGAGAAACGCGCGATAGGTCTGCATGTCCGAAATCTTGCCGGGATTGTCGCGATGCCAAAGGTCGATCTTTGACTGCATCTCCTCGCGCGTGGCGAGATGGGCGCGGTTCTCGGGCGTCATTTCGGCAACGAGTTCGGAGAAGCCTTTCCAGAAGGCATCCGCCGCGACGCCCGTGCCAGGCAGGGCGCGCTTTTCAAGGAACTCGGCGAGCCCTGCTTCGACCTTCAATCCTTCGCGGATCACGCGCTCGACCATGCTGTCCTCCCGTTTGTTCTCTCAGCTCCGAGACATAAGCGCCGTGTTTCCGATAGGCAACTCGCGGACGTGCGGGCGCACCGCCGATTTCGCATTCGCGATCGGGCCCGCACTCTTCTTCGAGAGTGCGGCTCACGCACCGCCATAGGCGCAGAGCGCATGGACCTCCATGCCCAGCGCCTCGAGCCGCTTGCGTCCGCCAAGGTCCGGCAGATCGACGATGAAGGCACAGCCGATGATCTCGGCCCCGAGCCGCTCGCACAGCTTGATACCGGCCTCGGCGGTGCCGCCCGTCGCGAGAAGATCGTCGACGATCAGCACTTTCTCGCCCGGCTGCAGCGCATCGTCATGCACCTCGACCACCGCCTCGCCGTATTCGAGCGTATAGCTTTCCGAGATCACCCGCCCGGGCAGTTTGCCCTTCTTGCGGACCGGCACGAAGCCCGCCGAGAGCTGATGCGCGACCGCGCCGCCGAGGATGAAGCCCCGCGCCTCGAGGCCCACCACCTTGTCGAATCTCAACCCCGCATAAGGATGCAGAAGCTGGTCGATCGCCATCCGAAACCCGCGCGGATCGGCGAAGAGCGTGGTGACATCGCGGAACATGATGCCTTCGTGCGGAAAATCCGCGATCGTGCGGATATAGTCTTCGACCTTTGTCATCGTCTTGGCCTTTTTTCGCAGGTATTCGGTCAGAGAACCCGGCCCACCACAGCATCGAGCCGTGCGAGAAGCGCGGGATCGCGCGCAGCCGGTGCGGTCAGGATGGCATGATCGAGCGCGCGGTCACAGCCTTCTGGGCAGATCTCGGGCCGCGTGCCCAACAGATCCGGCAAGCGGCGGATCAGCGCGCGGGCATTCTCGGCATTGGAGGTCAGAACGCGCACAACGTCCGCGACGGTGACTGCGTCATGGCCCGGATGCCAGCAATCGTAATCCGTGACCATCGCGACCGTCGCATAACAAAGCTCGGCCTCGCGCGCGAGCTTGGCCTCGGGCAGGTTCGTCATCCCGATGACATCCGCGCCAAAGGCCTCGCGGTAAAGGCGGCTTTCGGCATAGGTTGAGAATTGCGGCCCTTCCATCGCAAGGTAGGTGCCGCCTTCATGCACCGTGACGCCCGCTGCACGGCCCGCCTCGGCGGCGGCCTTGGAAAGCCGCGCGCAAGTCGGATGCGCGAAGGAGATATGCGCGACGCAGCCCGAGCCGAAGAACGAGGTCTGGCGCGCGAAGGTGCGGTCGATGAACTGCTCGACGATGACGAAATCGCCCGGCACCATCTCTTCGCGGAACGACCCGCAAGCCGAGACCGAGATGACGTCGGTCACACCGAGCCTCTTCAGCGCATCGATATTTGCGCGGTAGGGCACGTCGGTCGGCGCATGGACGTGCCCGCGCCCGTGGCGCGGCAGGAAGGCCATCGGCTGCCCATCGAGCGTGCCGGTAAGGATGCGGTCGGAAGTCGGCCCCCAGGGCGTGTCCACCTGCACCCAGTCCGCATCCTCGAGCCCGTCCATGTCGTAGACGCCCGAGCCGCCGATGATCCCTAGCCGTGTGCTCATGCCTGTCCCCGCACCGTTCGGGCCAAGACAATCAGGTCGGGTGACGCTTGGCAATGCGGCGCGGCCCAGGGGCCGGTCTGGCAGACAAAAAAGCCCGGCCGCCATTCAGGCACGGCCGGGCATCGAGTATTATATCATCGCGCAGGGGCCGTTCTGACCGATCTCCGGGCCGGGCCATTCTGACCCGCGCCGGCCGCGCATGGGCCGAATTTCCAGCCGCACCTGGTCTTCGCACATTAACCTTGCCGAAGTGTTAAGGCCGCTCGGCGATCTTGGCGCGGAGCGCGGTCACCAGCGCCTCCCGGCTCTGGCCGCTGTCTTCGGCCAGACGTTTCAGGCCGAAATGCACCTGCGCCATCTCCTGGTAGTAGCTGGTATAGGCGTAATTCGTGGCCGCTCCGGCCGCGGCGCCCAGGATCGGAACCGTCTGGGCGGCAAGCTTCTGGCCGAGCACGGTGGCAAGACGCGGCGCGACGCGCCCGATGATCCCGTGCACCGTCGCCCCGGTCAGCGTCACCCGCGCCGAAAGAAAGGCCATGTCCGCGCCGTCATCGGCTTCGAGCGGGCCGGCAGAGCCGAAGACCAGGAGGCATTCCTTCGCGATCTCCGGATCGGACGCATCGTATCCGTGTTCCGCCGCGATGCCCTGGATCGCGCGCAACAGCACGGTCGTCGTGACCGGCAGTTCTGCCATCGCGGTCGGCAAGCCGCCCGCACCGCCCGCCGCGCCCATCGCCGTCGTCAGCGCGGTATTGAGCCAGCCTTGCTGGTCCGGCACCGTCCTTCGCGACGAACTGGCGGCGCGCATCGCGATCTCGAGCGCACGGGTCGTCGCGCTCTCGAGCCGGTCCTTGACCCGGTCGGGCAATCGCTCGAGAAGGTTTTCCGCTTGGCTGCCGAGGATGTTCAGAACCTGCAGGCCGACGCCGCCCGCGCGTTCGTGACGGCGGGC
Source organism: Roseivivax sp. THAF30 (assembly GCF_009363575.1). Taxonomy (NCBI): domain Bacteria; kingdom Pseudomonadati; phylum Pseudomonadota; class Alphaproteobacteria; order Rhodobacterales; family Roseobacteraceae; genus Roseivivax; species Roseivivax sp. THAF30. The sequence continues at coordinate 2,575,677 of NZ_CP045389.1, forward strand.
CAAGGCCGTGAGTTGCGCGTCATAGGCGCGCGGGACAAGATCGGTCGTCGTCATGACAGAAAGATCGGCGCGCCGGAGGCGGCTTTCAAGCCGCGCGAGACACCTCTCCGCGGATTTCCGACCACGCGCCCTCTTCGAGCGCGAGCGTCAACACGCGGTCCGGGTTTGTCGGAGGGGGCATCTCTACTCCCTCCGCGCGGGTAAAGCCGAAGCGTGAGTAATAAGGCGCATCGCCGACAAGCAGGACACGCGGACAGATGGATCGCGCCCGCTCGAGACTGTCGCGGATGAGCGCGCCGCCCACCCCCTCGCCCTGCGCGGTCGGATGCACCGCGACCGGACCGAGGAGCAGCGCCTCCGACCCGCCGACGCGCACCGGCCAGTAGCGGATCGCCCCTCCGATCGCCCCGCCGTCTTCCCAGACCGCGACCCGGCAGAGCGCGGCCACCGGGGCCACGTCCTCGCGGAGCCGGTAGGACGAGAGCGCCGTCCGCCCCGGCGCGAAGCTCAGGTCGTAGAGCGCCTCGATTTCCCACCAGTCGCCCGGCTGTTCCTGTCTGAGCGTATACACCCGTGCCGCCCGCCTGCCCTCAAACGTTCGCCGGGCCTAGCATGACGCTCACGGCTCGGCAAACGGGGCCGGGGCTTGCGGCCGGCGGCCGGGCGCGCTCTACGTTCGACCAAGCACACCGGACACCGATGCCGAGGAGACAGCCCATGTTCTACCGCCCCGAGGATGGCCACGGCCTGCCGCACAATCCCTTCAACGCGATCGTTACGCCCCGGCCCATCGGCTGGATATCGAGCCGCGGCGCGGATGGCCGCGAGAACCTTGCGCCCTATTCCTTCTTCAACGCCGTGGCCTACACGCCGCCGCAGGTGATGTTCGCCTCGACCTCGGCCAAGGAAGATCGCGGCGACACCAAGGACAGCGTCGCCAATATCCGCGAGACAGGCGTCTTTTGCGTCAATATCGTCGAATACGCGCTGCGGGACGCCATGAACCAAACCTCGGGGCCGTGGGACAAGGAGACCGACGAGTTCGAACTCGCGGAACTGGAGAAGGCAGAGTGCGAGACGATCGCCTGTTCTCGCGTCGCCGCCGCGCCCGCCAACCTCGAATGCCGCCTCACGCAAATCGTCAAGCTCGAGGGCGAGTCGAATTTCGCCGTCTTCGGCGAGGTGACCGGCGTGCACATGCGCGATGCCTGCATCGTCGACGGGATCTTCGACGTGCTGACCTTCAACCCTCTCTCGCGGATGGGCTATCGCGACTACACCGTGGTGCGCGAGAAGTTCGCGCTCAAACGGCCAGGCGATTGAAGGGCCAGCCAGAGAATTTTATCTAAAATTCTCTGGCACCGGGTGGGCTTTGATCTTTTGCGCGTGTCGCGGTAGAACTGAGCCAGCACCGATGGAGGGAGCGATGGACCAGCACCTTTGACCGAACCCAACTGACCTGTTCCGTCAAAGGAGGCATACCATGCCTGTCCATACGCTCGACCCGCGCCTCGCGCACCCCATCACCCTGCCCGATGGCACGTTGCACGAAGGCACCGTCAACCTGAGCGCCGTGATCGACCATCCCCGGATGGAGATCGGCGACTTTACCTACGCTTCCGATTTCGCCCCTCCTCCTCCGGACGGCTGGGCGGCACGCCTTGCACCGTATCTCTTCGATTTCGCCGAAGAGCGCCTCGTGATCGGGCGCTACTGCCAGATCGCCCACGGGGTGCGGTTTATCGGATCGGCGGCGAACCACGAGACCCGCGCGCTCACGAGCTTTCCCTTCCAGGTCTTCGATCCAACCCGGATGCACGGATATGCGCCAGACACTCGTGATACGATCGTCGGGAACGATGTCTGGCTCGGCTACGGCGCGCTCGTCTGTCCCGGCGCGCGCATCGGCAATGGCGTGTTCGTCGGCGCTGGCAGCGTGGTGCGGGGCGAGATCCCCGATTACGCGGTCGTCACCGGAAACCCGGCGCGCGTCACACGAATGCGCTTTTCGGAGAGCGAGATCGCGCGGCTGAACGCGCTTGCCTGGTGGGATTGGTCGCCCGAACGCGTCGCGCGGGCGGTGCCGGCCCTGGAGGCGGGCGACGTCGCGGCGTTGGACGCCGTCGACTGAGATGGCGGGCGCCCGAGAATATTAGATAATATTCTCGGGCGTGACGCGCGGCATTGCCGGCTGCGGCACGCGCCAGATGGCATGATCTTGGATGAGCGCCTCCGCGTCCGGGGCCAAGCTCATTGCGCTCGGTTCGGGAAAAGCGTCGTCAGTCGAGCCCGCGCAGGTATTCGATGACCGCAGGACGGGCGCTTTGCGCCCCCTTGTCGCGAGCCGCGTCGATCACCGCTTTCAGATCCGCGAGATCGACCCGCATCATGAGGTGTTTCACCGGCCCGATCGAGGCGGGCCGCATGGACAGGGTCCTGAGCCCGATCGCAGCAAGGCAGAGCGCCTCGATCGGGCGGCCCGCATCCTCGCCGCAGAAGGACAAGGGGGTGTCGGTCTGCGCGCAGCGCGTCACGATCTCTTCCACGAAGGTCAGGAAGCAGCAATTCAGCGTGTCGTAGCGGCGACGCACCCGTTCGTTCTCACGGTCGGCAGCATAGAAGAACTGCTTGAGATCGTTGCCCCCGATAGAGAGGAAATCGACCTCCTCGAAGAACCGGCGCGGCGCGTAAGCAAGGCTTGGTGTCTCGAGCATCGCGCCGATTTCGATCTTCTCGGGCACGGGATGGCCGAGACGGCGCTCGCGGGCGATGGTCTTGTCCATCTCTGCGCGCGCCGCGTAAAACTCGTCGAGCTGGGCGATGAAGGGGAACATCACCGTCAGCGGCCGCCCTTGCGCCGCGCGGAGCAGCGCCTGGAGTTGCATCCGCATAACGCCTGGTCGGTCGAGCCCTACGCGGATGGCGCGCCAACCGAGCGCCGGGTTCGGTTCGTCATTGGGCTTCATGTAGGGAAGCACCTTGTCCGAGCCGATGTCGAGCGTGCGGAAATTCACCCGCTTGCCATGCGCGGCATCGAGCACGCGGGCATAGAGTGCCGCCAGTTCCGTGCGCTTGGGCATCTGGTTGCGGACGAGGAATTGCAACTCCGTCCGGAACAGGCCCACGCCTTCTGCGCCCGAGCTTTCAAGGCTCGGCAGATCGGCCATGAGCCCGGCATTCATGTTGAGGTGGATGCGACTGCCGCAGGCGGTCACGCACGCGGTCTCGCGGATCGAGGCGTAGCGCTCGAGCGCCTTGGTCTGCATCGCCATCTTGTCGCGGAACGCGCCGACGACTGTCTCGTCGGGACGCAGATGCACAACGCCCTGATCGCCGTCGACCATGATATGATCGCCGTTGAGCGCCTCGGTGGTGATCCCGCCGGCATGGATGACGAGGGGGATCGCCAGCGCCCGCGCGACGATGGCCGCGTGGCTTCCGACAGAGCCTTCCTCGAGGACGATGCCCTTGAGCGAGCGACCGTAATCCAGAAGCTCGCCGGGCCCGATATTGCGCGCAACGAGAATGGGATCGGGCGGCATCTCGGCGCCGGTCTCGTTGCCCTGCCCCGTCAGAAGTCGCAAAAGACGATTCGACAGATCGTCGAGATCCTGAAGACGTTCTCGCAGGTAGGCATCCGTCGCCTGGGACATGCGCGCACGGGCGAGCGATTGCTGCTTCTCCACGGCGGATTCCGCTGAGAGACCGCGCTCGATGTCCTCTTCCATGCGCCGCAACCAACCCTTGGAGGACGCGAACATGCGATAGGCTTCGAGAACCGCGCGCTGCTCGGGATCCTGCGCGGAGGCCAGAAGATCATCGACCGAGACCTGCAAGGACTGCACTGCCTCGTCCAGCCGTTCTTTCTCGCGGGCCGGATCGTCGGCCACTAGGTTGGTGACGACGACGCGCGGCTCATGCAGCCACACATGGCCTTCCGCCGCGCCTTCCTGCCCCATCGTTCCGCGCAGAAGCCGCGGCTCGGTATGGCGGGCCGCCAGTGCCGCACCCTCGCCGACGAACGCGCCCAGCTCCGCCATCTCGGCGAGGACCATCGCCACAACCTCGAGCGCGTAGACCTCGTCCGAGGTGAATTCACGCGCCTGGCGCGACTGCACGACCAGAACGCCGAGCTTTTCACCGAGTCGCTGGATCGGAATGCCGAGAAAGGAGGAATAGATCTCCTCCCCGGTCTCGGGCATGTAGCGGAACCCCGCGAAGGACGGCGCATCCGCGGCGTTGATGATCCTGCCGGTGCGGGCGACGCGGCCCACGAGGCCCTCACCGAGTTTCATACGGGTCTTGTGGACGGCTTCGGCTTTCAGACCCTCGGTCGCGCACAGCTCGAGCGTGTTGTCGTCGCGAAAGAGATAGATGGAGCACACTTCGGTGCCCATCGAATCCGCCGTCAGATGGGTGATCTTGTCGAGCCGCGCCTGACCGGCCGCATCCTCGGCCATCGTGTCGCGCAGTCGGCGGAGGAGCTTGCGGCTCTCGCTTTCTAGACCATCCGGCATTCTGCCCCGTTCCTCGGCTTGGGAGGCGTAGAAGCCTCCGGCGACACTTTAGATCACAACCCAGCCGGGAATGGAATGACGTAGCATCCCGGCATATGCCGTTCGGGCGCCCAAACCGGACAATCCGCCTGCTAACGCGTCATACCTGCTCAGGGTTCAGTGCAAGGCGCACATGGACAGCGAAATTTCGGAGACCCTCGCGCTGACGTGCGATCCGTGTCGTTGCCGCCGGCATCAATGCGGCGCAGCACCTTTTCCCCGCCGCGAAGCGCGCAGGATCAATCAGGCGGCGCGGTCCAGCTCGAACGCGTCGTGCAGGGCCTGCACGGCAAGTTCCATGTACTTGCGCTCGACCAGCACGGAGATCTTGATCTCCGAGGTGGCGATCACCTTGATGTTGATGCCTTCCTGCGCGAGCGTCTTGAACATCTTCGCGGCAACGCCTGCATGGCTTCGCATCCCGATCCCGACGACGGAGACCTTGGCGACCTCGGTTTCCGTCTCCAGCCGGTCGAAACCCAGCTTGCCTTCCTCGCGCGCGGCCACGAGCGCCTTCTCGGCACGGGCAAGCTGATCGTTCGGGCAGGAGAAGGTCATGTCGGTCACGCCGTCCTTGTGGCCCTCATAGCCCGTCTCGGAGATGTTCTGGACGATCATGTCCACGTTGACCCCGGCTTCGGACAGCGTGCCGAAGATCGAAGCGGCGATGCCGGGTCGATCCTCGATGGTGACGAGCGTGACCTTCGCCTCCTCGCGGGAAAAGGCGACACCCGAGACGACCTTGCTTTCCATGATCAGTTCCTCCGAACAGACGAGCGTTCCAGCCTCGTCGGATTGTTCCTCGAAGCTCGACAGAACGCGCAGCTTCACATTGTAGCGCATGGCCAGCTCGACCGAACGGGTCTGCAGCACCTTCGCACCGAGAGAGGCAAGCTCCAGCATCTCCTCGAAAGCGATCCGGTCGAGCTTGCGGGCCTTCTCGCAGATTCGCGGGTCGGTCGTGTAGACGCCGTCCACGTCGGTGTAGATGTCGCAGCGCTCCGCGCCGAAGGCGGCGGCGAAGGCGACGGCGCTCGTGTCAGATCCGCCGCGACCGAGGGTTGTGATGCGGCCCTCGGGGCTGATCCCCTGGAACCCCGCGATGACCGCTACGCGCATCCCCTCACCGAACTTGGCATTGATATTGTCGGTGGGGATTTCCTCGATCCGGGCCGCGCCATGCGCCGAGGTGGTGATGAGCGGCACCTGCCAGCCCTGCCAGGAGCGGGCGGGCACGTCCATTTCCTGCAAGGTCAGCGCCATAAGCCCGGCGGTGACGTTCTCCCCCGAGGAGACGACCGCGTCGTATTCGCGCGCGTCGTAGAAGGGCGAGGTCTCGTTGACGAAGCCCACGAGCTTGTTGGTCTCGCCGGACATGGCCGAAACGATGACGATGACGTCGTAGCCCTTGGATACCTCGACGCCCACGCGCTTGGCCGCCCGGCGGATACGGTCGAGCGTGGCGACGGAGGTTCCGCCGAACTTCATCACGAGAACGGGCATCACGGGGCTCCCGGTTGTCGAATCGTTCGGCGGTGTAATCGCGGGGTGTGCTCCGCGCAAGAGACCCGCGCGACGGAGCCAGACGGCAATGGCGCGGCTACCGCGTGCCGCGATAATCCGCAGGAGAGAGCCCGTTCGTGTTCACATGTGTCTCCGCGCCATCGACGAGGTCGGTGTTCTGCGCGGCGACGCCGATCCAACCCGTCTCCGAGCGTTCGAGAACGAAGCTGAAGATCGTCCGTCGGGGGTCCGCCGCGCTGCCATCGGGGGCTGTCTGGCCGGTCAGGGTGAAGCGGCACTGCACCAGGGCGTGATCCGCGCCGAGCATCCGTGTCCGCGTCGCGCCAGGCGTCAGGCTTGTCTTTGCGAAGAAGCTCTTGAGAGCGATGTCATGCGCCTTCGAGATCGCATCGCGATCGTGCCACCAGAGACCGACGACATTCACGAAATCCGCGTCTTCCCGGAATAATGCGCCGATGGCATGACCATCGCGGCTCGCCCAAGCCTCGGCGAAGGCGCACGGGAAGTCCTCCGGAGCGGTGGGGAGGCTCAAAAAGGATGCTCCCGCCCGTCCCAGGTCTCGAACCGGCCCGTATTCTCGAGGCTCAGACCTTCGATCCGGTCGACGAGACCCTTCGCGCTTTCCTCAACCGATATCTCTGCCGTCTGCCCGCCCATATCGGTGCGGACCCAGCCCGGATGGTAGATGCCGACGGCGATGCCCTCGGGCTTCAGATCGACTGCGAGGTTGCGGCCCAGATTGACCGCCGCCGCCTTGGAGGACCGGTAGATATAGCTGCCGCCAGGCGCGCGTGTCGACGAGCCCATCTGCGACGAGATGATCGCGACCCGCCCCAGATTGGCGCGGCGCAAGAGTGGCAGGAAAGCCTGCACGGTCAAAAAGACGCCGGTCACGTTAACGGCGAAAGCCTCCGCCCACATATCGGACGGAAAGCCGTCCGCAAGATCGTGCCCCTTGTCGGGATAGAGTCCGGCATTGCAAACGAGCGTGTCGAGTTCGACATCCGCCATGCGTTCCGCAAGGTCGGTGATCGAGGCGGGGTCCGAGACGTCGAGTGCGATCTCGCCGCCCGAGCCGCGCGCCGTGGCAAGAACTTCCGAGCCGCGCGATCTGAATTCACGGGTAAGCTCGGCGCCGATGCCTCGATTGGCGCCGGTTATCAGGATGCGGGGCATAGGGGCCTCAGTTGCTTTTTCGGGTGGGTGTGAAAGGCAACGGCGCGACTTTGACGCCTTCTTCGATGAGCTTTCGGGCTTCGTCGGCCCGCGCCTCGCCCCAGATGGGCCGCTCGGGCGCGCTGCCATCATGGATGGCGCGGGCCTCGCGTGCGAAATCGCGGCCAACATAATCGGCGGATGTCTCCACATGCGCCTTGAGGCGTGCGAGCGCTTGCTCTGCGGGGCTCTTGGGGCCGGAAAGCCTTTCTTTCGGCGAATCCCGTCCTTTCGAGACAGCCGGTGCCATGAGCGCCTTCTCGACATCGGTCGTGCCGCAGATCGCGCAGGCGACATGGCCACGCGCTTTGAGCGCATCGAAGGCCGAAGCCGATGCGAACCAGCTGTCGAAGCTATGCCCGTCGGCGCATTTCAAGGTAAAACTGATCATGGCTCTGACCGCTTAAGTACCGAGCGAAAATAAACGTTCCAAGGATTTCATCAAGAAGCGCTCACCTCCGCGAGAGCGCAGTTGGGGAGCCTCGGCAACAGCGGACGATCGGCGCGTCACTCCGGCAGGAGCGGCAGGACCAAGGCCATCAGGTCGGCAAGATCGGTCTCTGCACCGAGAGCGGCCCGCGCCCTGTCACCCGCGAGCGCCTGACTGGCCGGATCCGAGAGGTGAGCAAGTCCTTCGGCAAGATCGCTCGCGGTCTCGACCTCGATCGCCGCATCTTCGGACAGGAGCCGCGCAAATGGCCGGGCGAAATTCGCGACATCCGGCCCGTGCAGGATCGCCGCACCGAAATGCGCCGGCTCGAACGGGGTATGCCCGCCGCGGTCCGTCAACGTGCCGCCGATGAAGACCCGCCCCGCCTGCGAATACCAGCGCGCCATCTCTCCGAGCGTATCGGCCAGAAGCACCTCCCGCGGCGCGTCCCCGCGGGAGCGCAACGCGTAGTCGAGCCCCGCCTCGCGCAAAAGCGCGGCAACCTCGGCAGCGCGATGCGGGTGTCTCAGGGCGAGGATCAGGCGAAGATCCGGCTCACGCGCTTTCGCCTCGAGATGCGCGGCGATGACGATCTCCTCCTCGCCCTTGTGGGTAGAGGCGGCCAGCCAGGTCGTCTCGCGCGGATAGGCGTCCGCGAATGCGTGGTCCGATGTCAGATCGGCCGGCGGCGCGTAAAGTGACTTGAGTTCCGTCACCGGGCCCGCCGCCGCGTCGGGAAGCCCCAGCGACAGGAACCTTTCGCGCGAGGCGGCATCCTGGGGGATCAGGAGATCGACCCTGCCCAGAAGCCGCGCCGCCAGATCCGGCAAACGGGCCCAGTTGCGCGCGCTCTTCGCGCTAATCCGTCCGCCGAGGACGATCACCGGCCCCGGCACCGCGAAGAGCCTGTTCGGCCACAGCTCGGATTCGACCGCGACATGCGCGGCAACGCTCCAATCGCGCACGAAACGCCGCACGATCCAAGACAGATCGACCGGGGCGAGGCGCGCATCGAGGCCCATCTCGCGCGCGAGAGCGACACCGCTTTCGGAATTGCAGGTGACGATGAGCGACAGGTCGGGACGTGCCTCCGCCAGCGCCCGGATTACGGGCCGCACCGAGGACAGCTCTCCGTTCGAGGCCGCGTGCAGCCAGATCCGCGCTTTGCCATCCTTCGGACCGCCCCGCCCGAGCCGCTCGCGCAGCGCCGCGCGTCCCTGCCGCGCAAGAGCGCGGGTCAGGACGACGACTGCGAAGACGGAAACAAGAATGCGGTAGAGCAGCATGACCTCCCTCCTATCCCGAGCCGCGCATCGAGGGAAAGCGCCTCAGTGGCGGAGCGTCTCGCGGATCACATCCTCGAGCCGGTGGAGGAGCGCGTCGTTGTCGAAGCGGGTTTCGGCCACTTTTCGCGCGCGGGCCGCCATAGCGCCCCGGTCGTCCGCCGTCATCGCTTTCTCGATGGCGCCGGTGAACCCTCGCGCATCATGCTCATCGACAAGGAATCCCGTCTCGCCCTGATCGATGGCTTCGGGAATGCCCGCGTGGCGGGTCGAGACCGTGATGCAGCCCGAGGCCATCGCCTCCTGAATGGCGGTCGGCAGTCCTTCGGTATTGCCGTCCTTCGCGGTGACGGAATGCTGGAGGAAGAACTCCGTTTCCGACAGTTTCTGACGCACGAAATCATGGGGCTGCGCGCCGTGGAAGGTGACCTTGTCCGCGACATCGAGACCGTCCGCCGCCACGCGCGCCGCATTGAGGAGCGGGCCATCGCCGACGAAGTCGAGCCGTGCGTCCGGCAGATCGCGCGTCGCTTCCGCAAAGGACGTGAGCGTTATGAGCGGGGCCTTCTTCTCCACGAAGCGGCCCACCGCAAGGCAGGAAAGCGGCCGCTTTTCACCCGGAACAAAGCGGCGAACGTCGACGCCCGAGGGGATCACATGCGCGTTGGGATGCGTGACGCCATGCGCCGCGAGGTTGTCGAGAAGGAACTGGCTCACCGCGACGACGCCCGACAGGCGCGGCATCATCAGCCGGTAGGCCGCCTGCATCCGTGGCGGGCGCAGGCTCTTCGAGGCGTCAGTGCCGCGAAAATACGTGAAAATGGGGATCTCGAGCTCGTTGGCAAGAGGCGCGAGCGCCAGCGCCTGCGTACCGAACTCCGAGAGGATCAGCTCGACCTTCCGCTCGCGGAGAAATGTGGCAAGAGCCCTCTTCTGACTGCCGAAGGGCAGCCGCGTCGTCTTGTGACGCCAGCGGTTCAAGGCGCTCCAGACCGGCATCTGCAGCATGTCCCCTGCCCCGAGCGAAGAGCGCCGCTCGAACACGTCCTTGCTATAGGGATTCTCGCCGTTCGACCGGCCGGCGACGACCACCGTATCGCCGCCAAAGAGATGCGCGATGTGCCGATTGATGAAGGTCTCGCCGGGAACGTGGTAGTCGCTCGTGCCGATAGCCGTCCGCATCGCGGTCTCCCTGCCGGAACAGCCGGCCAAGCTTGCGCGTAGCAAGGCAGCTTCGACCGGGCAAGAGCCCGCCCGTTCGGCGCATCCGCAATTTCGGAGATAAATGGTGCGCTTCGACGAGGAAAAGTCGAACGAGCTTTTCCAACATCTTGAGGACTGGACCACGGCGCTGAAGCCGCATGCGGACGAGCTACGTGAGGTTATTTCCAAGACCTCCCCGCCGCCGGGGCCACGGCCATGACGGAGCGGGTGATATTCAAACGCAAACGCGCCGCCCCGTTCTCGATCCGGCTCACGGATGAAGAACGAGACGCAGTGCAAGCTCGTGCGGGTACGATGCCGGTCGGGGCCTATATCAAGTCAGTCGTACTGGCCGATGATGCGCCGAAATATCGCAAGCGCCGGAAGCTCGCTGATGAGGATCAGCGTCTGCTGGCGCATATCCTCGCCCGGCTTGGCGAAAGCCGGACGGCGAACAATCTGAATCAGATAGCGAAGCATCTGAACCAGGGCACGCTGGTCCTGGACGAAGAGCTAGAAGCCGATCTCAAATGCGCCTGCGCTGAAGTCGCATGGATACGGGCCACGCTGATCGAAGCGCTTGGCCTTAAAGGACGGGGCTCCGATCACCGGAACGAGGGATCATGATCCTAGTCGGATCACAACGTAGCGGTGCCCTTGCGCTCGCCGATCACCTCACGAACACGCACGACAATGATCATGTCGAGCTGCTGGAGATAGAGGGCTTCATGGCCGATGACCTCCACAGTGCATTGCAAGAAGCCCAAGCCATCGCAAAGGCGACGAAGTGCAAACAGTTTCTGTTTTCTCTCAGCCTGAACCCACCCGAAGATGCCATCGCCTCAGAACAGGATTTTATCGATGCCGCCGACAAGGCAGGCGCAAAGCTGGGTCTATCGAACCAGCCGCGAGCCATCGTCATCCACGAGAAGGAAGGCCGGAGGCATGCTCATGTCGTCTGGTCTCGGATCGATGCAGATGAGCTGAAAGCCATCAACCTGCCCCACTATAAGACCAAGCTTCGAGACGTAGCCCGTGATCTTTATCTCGATCACGGTTGGGAGATGCCGGAGGGTTTGCGTGAGTACGGACATCGCAACCCGCTCAATTTTACATTGGCCCAATGGCAGCAAGCCCGCCGCCAGAATATCGACCCGCGTGAGGTTAAGGCGTCTCTTCGGGAGGCCTGGGAACGGTCAGACGATGCAGCGTCCCTCAAAGCCGCCTTGGCGGATCGTGGCTTCTTTCTGGCAAAGGGAGACCGTCGAGCAGCGGTCGCCCTTGATATCAACGGCACGATCTATTCTCTCAGCCGCTGGTCGGGCGTGAAGGCCAAGGATGTGAAAGCCCGTCTTGATCGCGACACTCTGCCATCGGTTGCCGAGCTTCAGGCGGACCTAAAGAGCAGGATGACCGCTCAGGTGCGAGAATACATTGCGGCGGTCAAAGGCAAGCACGATGTGGAGCTTCAACCCCTGCTGGATCGCAAAATCGATATGGCACGAGCGCAGCGTGACGAACGCAAGATGCTCAAAACCAAACAGCAAGAGCGCTGGCGTGCTGAGACCAAGGCCCGGATGGACCGGCTGAACAAGGGTCTGCGCGGGCTCTTCGACCGCCTGACCGGAAAGTCCAAGTCGATCCGCTCGGATAATGAGAAACAGGTACTGGCTGGGCTACGGCGGGATCAGCGGCAACGGGACGATCTGGTCGAGGCCCAGATGAAGGATCGGAAAGCTCTCCAGAGAGACATGCATGCCATCCGACGCAAGCAAACACAGGAACGAAATATCCTGGCACGTAATATCCGAGATTACATTCGAAGGCAGTCACACGAGCATAGGCAACATGATCAAAATTGCGGGCGAAGTCGGAAACAAACGCTCAATCTGAGCCGCTAATTGGGGCTTCTACCCGGTCTTACCTGCGCCGTACCCGCGCGGAGCGTCGAGGCATGCTCCTAATCACACGGTCACTATCAACCCTCAGAGGATATGTGACCCATGAAACCTTCAAACCATTTTACGACGCTGGCTTCGGCTGCGTTGTTTGCGACAGCTTGGGCGGCCTGCGCCCATGCACAAAGTTCCGGCTGGAGCAATTACGACCCTTACCGTGGCTATTACCTGACATTGACCCTTTGGCGTGTCGGCATGATAGTAACAGCAACGCTCGCAGGCTTCCTGCTTGGTTGGTTCTTCTCCCCCCATGCCAAAGAATTGCGGCGGGTCATCGGCATCACACTGGCGGGTGCCGCAATTCTAATTGCGGTTTTTGATCACGGCGCATTGGGGTGGAGCACGGCCTTCGTTATTTCCCTCATCGGCTTCTTTGTCGGTCTGGGCTACTGGATGGGCCGGTTTGTCAAAGCCTTGGCCGAGGTTCCGACAACTTTCGGCTCCGGTCAGTTTGCGGATGCTGAGCACATGAGCGAGCGTGGCTTTTTCAAGCCGGGAGGCCTACTGCTGGGTGAGGCTTTTGATGGGATGAGCACGAGCCGCTTTGCCTATCATGGGCAGCGGCACGTGCTGACCTTTGCCCCGACGCGGGCCGGTAAAGGCGTGTCGCATCTGGTGCCGAACTTGCTCAAATATCAGGGCTCCTGCGTCGTCATCGACCCCAAAGGCGAAAACGCCCTGATCACGGCCAAGGCCCGGATAGAGATGGGCCAACAGGTCTATCTGGTCGATCCTTGGAATATCGCAGCTTCCAAGCTCGGGATGGAACCTGCCAAGATCAACCCTATGGACTGGCTCAAGCTCTCCGACACTGATGCGCCGGAGAACGCCATGATCCTCGCCGATGCCCTCGTCGTGAATGACGGCAAAGGTGAGGCCTTTTGGCGTGAAGAAGCGAAGGCACTGATCCAAGGTGTGATGCTCCATGTCGCCTTCGATGCCGCCTATTCGGGACGCAGTGATCTGGGCACGGTGCGTGATCTTCTTCTGGGCGATGCGGATCAGCTCTCCCGCCTGTTCCAAGAGATGGCAAAAAGCCCACATCAGCTGATCGCCTCGACTGGCTCCCGGTCCCTGCAAAAGGACCCCAAGCTGCTCTCCAACGTCATGGCCTCGACGCAAGCCGAGCTGCATATGATGGACAGCCCCCGCCTTCGGGAAGCGATGTCCGACAGCGATTTCCGGTGGGAAGAGCTTAAGGAGAAACCGATGACGGTCTATCTGATCCTCCCCTCGGACAGGATCAACGCCTTCAGCCGCTTCCTCCGTCTGATGGTCGAGCAGTCGCTGACGATGAACGCCCGCAACATCGAGATAAAACCGGACCATCCGGTTCTCTACATCCTCGACGAGATGCCCGCTCTGGGCCGCCTGAACATGGTCGAACAGGCCTATGGCCTCATGGCGGGCTATTCGGTGCAGCTCTGGGGCATCGCCCAGAACGTCTCGCAGCTGAAGACCATCTACGGCGATAATTTCGAGACCTTCATCGCAAATGCCGGAGCGATCAGCTATTTCGGGTCGAAGGACAAAATGAGCGCCGAGTATTTCTCGGACCTGTGCGGCGTCACCACCGTGTGGAACTTCAGCACGGCCCTGTCCAACGCCCTGAGCTCCAATTCCGGCTCCGGCGGCTACAGCAACGGCAGCAGCACCTCGACCACAGACACGCGGGCAGCGACCCAGCGTAAGCTGGCGTTCCCGGATGAGCTGATGCGCCTCAATGACCGCCAGCAACTAGTGCTGATCGAAGACGCCAACCCGATCATGGGCAACCGTCTCCGCTGGTACGAACAGCCGGATATGCGTCAGCGGGGCGCAAGTCTTCGCTGATCACGCCACAGACCTCGGGGCCGGATCATCCGGCCCCCTGCGTTTCTGATCCCCTCACATGATGAGAGACACCGCCATGAGCAATGATGACGAGACCAAGCGAGTCCAATTCCGCCCTATCGATGAGCCTCTGAGAGATAAGGATAATGCCCAGCCTGAATTCAAACCCGATTTCGCATCAAAACCGCGACTCAACCTGGCTCCGCCGGGCATGATGGGCATCCGCCGGACCGCATCTCCTCAACAGCCTCAACGCGGCCAAACGCAAGAGCAAATGACGGAGCCGAGCGAGCCTATGCAAGAGCCTGACCATGACGATGAGCGTTCATTTACGACAGACGGCGATCTGCTCAATCCACCGGGATATAGCTTCACGGTCACCGTCGATCTTGAACCTTCCCCGGAGGGACTGAATGGCGGCACGATCTCAATGCTGAGCCTCCGCAAAGACGGCGAAGTCGTCGCCCGCTATGACGGAGGCTGGGCGCAGGAGCCTGAAAGCACTGAGGCGCAAGAGGCCGTGCAGAAGGTCCGGGAGAGCTTCGATCCCGATCATGCGCACGACGCCGATCAAGAGATGGAACCCCAGCTGGAGCCTGACGATGATAGATCACTCTTCACCGATGGCTGCTTGGTCACGTTGCCCGAATACGAATTCCAGGCAAAGCTCTATGATGAGCCTTCCAAGCACGGCATCGACGGTGGACGCATCTCAAAGCTCGATATTCGCAAAGATGGAGAGCTGGTCGCATCCTATGATCGTGGCTGGTCACAAGAGCCTGAGACGCCTGAAGAAAAACAGGCGCTGCATACGATCAAACAGGAGCTTGATCCGCAGGCCGATAAAGAATTCAAACGTTTGGTGCCCAAAGGCCCAGGGCATGACCACGACCGCTGATCTATAGGAATATGGTCAAATACCAGGATAGCACGCTTTCGTGCTATCCTTTTGCTTATGAACCATCGCCGATACATGGACCATCTACGCAAGATGCATGAGCGCCGTCCTGATAGTCCGCCGACACCACGCACATATGAGAACAGCGCTGGAGCGGATGAGCTGATCTTCTTACCTGCAAGCACTTGGGACTATGTGGACTGGCTGGAAGCACGTGGTGATATCGACTTCCAGACCTGGGTCCTACACTGCGAGGCCAACCCCACTGCGGAGATGACCCTGTCGCATTTGCTGTTCTACTGGCTCTGGCTCGATCAATGCCGTCGCCATCGCTACGGCCTGCATACACCGACCAACGTGAAGCCCGAAGGCTATGAGGAATATGGCGAATCTGCCAACGATCCAGGCCTACCGCCTGCCGCTGCGTGATCCTTAATGGGCCATGATTGGTTGCATGCCTGCAACCGATCTGCCCCTCTGGCGAAGAGAGGGGGTGCAAGGGGCAAAGGCGGCGCAGCCGGGACTGTAGCCACGCAGAGCTGCACGAAGCCGCAAGGCGCAGGAAGCGAGCATGGCGAGGACCCACCCTTTGACCCGCGCCGGGGGCGAAGCCCTAAGCCACTGAAAACTAATTTCTTTACAGACACCCAAAACAATATATTGTTAAATAAATTGAAAATGGGAAAGTTATGCTTTTTTCAGAGTATTTTAAGATCGACATCAATGAGCGGGAAACTTGGTTTGATCCACTACTACATCTGGACACAAAGCTCTACGTTGACCCTTTCTTAATTTTTCAAGATGAATTTGGACCATTCCGCGGGTCACACAATGAACTAATCGAATTTTATGAAAGCGCCTTTACTTTAATTGCTGAGGCAGGCGAGAAGAAGAAAAGTCAACCATGGAACCGCGCAGTGCAAATTCTTGGAACCCCTGAGGTTGAAGAGTTTTGCCTTGGCGTTACTGCAGCAGGAACGGGCGGAGCTGGTGCTGGTACTGGAAAAGCAAAGTTAATTGCTCAGGCATTTCATAAGGCCATTATGTTTGGACTGGGAAACCCAGAGCACTTTGAAACCATCCAGCTGTTTCAAGAGAATATTGCAGAAGACACTATCTCCGATGCAGCTGGTAACATACTTAGGCACCGCTTTGCATCTTATACGAAATCAATTTGTGACGAACTTGGGATCCCAACTGAGCGGCGCCCTCACATGCGAGGTCGTTTCAATCCCTCAAAACGTCGCTGGGAAAGAATCTTCGTTGATGCGCCGATAAACCCCTATAATGGAAAGCAAGTTTTACTGGTTCCCAAAGACTACTTAAGACCGATGCCAACATTGAATCCAAGTGATTTTTGGGGATATTGCTTTGACCAGAACTCGGATGAACTACGAGCAGAGTTTGGTGAAGAAATCACCAGGAACGTCAAAAAAGAAGTAATTCTTGAGAAGGCTCTAAATGATTACGGGAGTGTAGAAGATTTTGTTGGCTTCCTTGAGCGCATTGGTGGCACACCTTACAATTTGGAAAAAGATCCAAAGGGTCTGATTAGATGGTACTACGCCACAAAAAGCTTTGTCGCCAGAAACCCGATCTCATTAGAATTTTCGGACAAAAAAGGTTTTTGTGAATTTATTGATAGAATTCTTTTGATCTTCAAGAACTATGTAGAAAACCAAGGCGGGTGGGAACTTATATATAATGATGACGGAACGGCCAAGAGTGAAAGCGCCTGTCAGAGATTGTTCCTAGGTATTGTCCGTCATTATTGTCAGGCAAATAATATTGATTTATCCCCAGAGGTGAATATTGGACGAGGGCCAGTTGACTTCAAAGTATCAAGGGGTTTTGAATTTCGAGCGCTTATCGAGGTGAAGCTGGCCAACAATACCCGATTTTGGCACGGTTTAGAAAGTCAACTAACAAAATACCTTGAAGCTGAGGAGGTTTCTTTGGGGAGATTTCTGATCATTGCATTCAATGAGAAAGATATTGAGCGGTTGGGCGACATCTACAAGCGTGTAAACAAGGTAAATTTAGAAACTCAGTATGAGATTTCTCATAGCCTTGTGGAAGCTACATTCCGCCCTCCTTCAGCATCAAAGCTAAGGGGTGAAAGGTAATATTAAGCCACTCATTCCTCGCACGGCATTGGCTGTAGGCGCTAGAGTAGTGCACTCAGGTCTGCTGGCATCAGTTTCTTAGTTTCGAACGCAAGCACGCTTAGTTTCAGAAAAATCGTCTTTTTGACGTGGTGGGGATCGAACGCCCTGATGTTCGTGCATGGTTCGGTGCAGGTGGAGAGGCACGTCTCCAAGTCCTGCGAGTGGTTCCAAGGGCGAGATAGCCCTGGTCTTCCTGAAGGGATCGATGGGGTGCAGGGGAGCGCCGAAGGCTCCCTTGCAAGTGATTGACCGGCGATACGTTCTCTCGGTGCGATGTGGGGCTCAACGCCCTAGATCGTACCGCTGGCCGGGGGGATGCAACGGGGGCACGCAGCGGGCCCCCTTGCCAAGAGGTGTGGTACTACCACACACATCTTGCAGTATCTCAGATGCTGGAAAGTGCCCGCAAGATCGCAGCGCTACTCGGTAAGCGTGTGCAATCCATTCTTGACTGTGAGTTTAACGGTGCCTCAATATCAAAGATATGTACGGCTCCCTAACTTCTCTTGAGTCGATGGCGGCAGAAAACCTTGTCAGAAAAATGCTAAAAGCTCAGAATAAGTTGGATCAAAATTGCTATGCCCTGAATAGAAAAGCCGAGACCAATCAAAGAGAGCCCCTTAAGGGACAGTTCTTCGCTGGTTCGTCGTGTTGCAGGTTCAAGAAAATTAGACGCGCTAACGTATCTTAATCTAGCCGCCTTAGAGAAAGCGCACTTTAATAATGCAATAGGGATCTCTATTCTGCGCATTCGAAGGTGCCTATCCGCCATAACAACAACACCAGCAACCTCGATCACTGTTCCAAAAAAACCCAAAGCAAGTGCACCATTCATTATTCTACACCCAAGTCTTGACAGTGGCGGATCCTTTTAAACACCAATCTATCCGGATGAATCTCTACAAAAAAATGATGATCACAGTCTTCAAAAAACCTTTCATTTATGTAAGGAATATCCTCCAGAAATACTTCCCGCCCATTATTCTCGCAATCAACTAAAAGGTTTTGTATGCAGTCCCGAAGTCCATCCTCAAGACCTTGAACAAAAGCGCCTATTTCGCTGATTAGCTGATCTGAGAACTCAATCCGCCTAGCTTCTATAAAAAATGCACGCATTTTAGGCGCTCTTCAGTTCATAAATAAACTGACTGCCATTTACTTCTTCTGTGTCACGATACCCCAAACTCCGCTTTAGGTCCTCGGACCAGCGCTTTGCAGACTGCATCCGGTGAACCAAGCGCATAGAGTTGTACTCACGTGGCGACACTAGAACGCTACGTATACGACCATCAGCGAGCGTCAGTGCCCGAGCCTTATAGAATTTGGATCTAGAATCCGAGCCAAGAAGGTGATCAAGCTCGGAATTGGAGATGCATACTGGGCGCGCCTGAGAGCAAAATCGCTCAAATAAGCGGCGGTTTGCACTCGGACGGAACGAGCATCGCCGTGCGCCAACGGATACTAAAAAGTTATTTCTATCAACTAGATACCCAACGATCCGACCTTCAGAGGATAAAGGTACACATCCAATTTCTGACGTAAACATTCTTGAGGCGCGGAGCAGCCTATCCGTTGGAACACTTTCAGATGTTAGATAGTTAGCCATTCAAGCCTCATTATGTTACAGTTGAAGTTTGACGCTAGCGGCATGTGAAGGTGAGTCAAGAGGTCTTGACCTCACCCTAGCATACTAAATGTTGCGCCTCCCGCCCCCTCGTGGTACAAATCATGATAAAGATACAAAATATGGAGGCAGGCATGATTGTTAGCGGTGGCCAATTGTCAAAAGAGGAATTTGTCGAGGCGGTTGGTGACATTCTAGGTGAGACGGCAGGCGAAAGAGACTTAGATGTTGACTATCAAGGATACAAATTTGTTACCTGGGACGGCACCACGCATTCGATAGAGAAAGAGATCGATTCAAATAACAGAGTCGGATATAAAATTGTTCGGAGAATGACAACTGGAATCGTCGCACCTAGGCTGTGAACGGCTAGTATCATCTAGAGATAGGTGCAAAAATGCGCACGCTCGGCTAAACAAAGCTTTGGAAATAGCGCTGAGGCAATATACTGCACGCGTCCAAGAGCCGTTCCCTTTTTCAATAGATCTCACTTTTTCGGACGAACTTAGCTTTTCTGCGGGAGTTTCATTAATTGGCGGTGACGTTAGCATAAATTTATCTACAAGCATTGTTGACAGAGTCGATGATGTGTTCGGTGCATTGTCAGCACTTTCCATTCTTTATCCGTCTCCACTCAGGATCAATCTTTTAGGCGACTCCGCTGATACAGTTGATGTTGCACTCAGCTGGCTCGTGCAGCACGAGCTCAACCACGCTGCCATCGGGCACTTCAAGCTCACCGATGGGGCTGCACTAGTCGAGGGCGGCGGTGAGAAGGCCTTCAGTATTGCGACTAGGCGCTCAAGCAAATCCTCCCCTCTCGAAGCTCTTCCGGAGCAGGAGCAGCAGCTCGCATCACTGTGTCTGGAACTGCAAGCCGACCATGATGCCACGGAGATCGTGATCGGGGCCTACTCATCCGAGAACCATGAGCTGTTCCGTTACTATGCGATCTGCATTGCGCTTGTGATCTTCGTCATTGAGAGGGTTGACCGTGAAAACTCTAGCCAAGAGATCACGCATCCGAAGGCCTCGACGCGCCTGTTTCAGCTTCTCGCCTACCTAGTCGAACTGCCATACATTCCGGCTTACAAGCGCGCACATTCTGAGGGCCTGACAGAGATGCCGGAGGACTACCTGCCACCGCGCGACGAGCTGATCCGATATAGCGAGAACGTCTTCGCGCCCGTCTTCGCTGCTTGCGAAATCATGGCCGAAGCGGTGGAGTTACCGGGCATCATGACCGAACTTGGTGGCGTTGAGGCGTTCTTCGCAGACATCAATCGTGCTGTCTTTGAAGGGCATGAGGATGTCGAGGCCTTTGTCACGCCCTGCGCGCGGCAGTGGGCTGAGTTGAAGCCTCTCAACGACCGATTGCTGGCGATGCTCGGCTGGAAGGACCGATAGACCAGGCGCAAGTCACGTCACAAACAGCACGCAAGCCTCATAGGCGCGCAGGTCCGTATCGCCTGACCGCTCTGCCAGCAGGTCCGTGCTGGCTGCAACGTCTCTGTCCATCGCTGTCACAATGACGAAGCGATGCTCACCTGCATCATCCATCTCATTGAGCGGATCCGGCTTCCGGTTCGCCTTCCGGGGCAGCAAACACGTTCCGGCGTCGATATGCGCCCGGAAATGTCTATCGCTCTCCCCAAGCGCCAGCGGATGCCATGTCCCACCATATTTTTCGAAGGCGACGGCATAGCCAGAGCGATCTGAAGTCAGCTCCAGACAGTAGGGCTCGGTCAGGCGCAGGCGATCATAGTGCTCGCAGGTCTCGCTTGCTCGCCGGGCTATGCCGAATCCGTTGCGCATCTTGACAATTTTCAGGCCGTCACCATGTCGCCGTGCTTCGACGAACCGCTCAAAGGCTGATCCTGGTCGGATATGGAACAGCTCGGGCGCAAGCTTCCTGCCGGTCTCGAAGTAATATTCCTTCAGATAGAAGTGGATGAGCTTGGCTTTCGCGGCAGCGATGTTGCTGCGCCGGAAGTTCGACTGATATTCGCTGACCTCCTGATCCGGCAGCGCACGGTAGTACAGGCTATCAATCGTCTGATCCGTTGCGGCGGCGATGGCGCTGATGGCCTTGTAAAGATTCTGCACGGCCTTGGTCTTCTCAGCGGTCGTGATATCCAGCCAATTCACCTCTTCGGTCATCGTCCCTAGCGCCTCTACCCGGTCTGACCCTCGTCCTACCCGGACGGCCCCTGATCTCAAAGCCTAAGCTGAGCGCGCACTAAGTGCGAATGCAAAATAACGCTTTGAGAAATAGGACTTTTATCCTATAATGTTCTCTTTATGTTCCAATGTGGAAAAGGAGGGAACAACGATAAAAGCCCGGATGGGCAGAAAGGACGACCGGCCATGACCGATAAAAAACAGGAGATGCAAAATCCCTCCACCCCGCAAGCCCTCACCCTCGATTGGGACCGCTACGGCGCAATGCTTGAGGCGAGCGATCTGAGTGAAGATCAGAAGCGGGAGTGCATCGAAACGGTCTGGTCGCTGGTCGTGTCCTTCGTCGATTTTGGCTTTGGGATTCACCCCGTGCAATTTCCCTGTGGAGAAGGGGATGAAACCGCTCCGGTCGATCTGATCGATGTGCTATCCTTGATCTCAACATCACAACAGCAGCAGAGCGATCCGGCGGATGGGGCCTCCCATGGCGCTGGGAAAAGGAGTCCAGCATGGGAGTAGCATCAGATATCAAACAGCAAGCTGTCATCTACTGCCGTGTATCCGGCCTGAAGCAGGTCCGAGAAGGTGATGGTCTCCACTCCCAAGAAACCCGCTGCCGCGAGTATGCCACGTATAAGGGCTATGAAGTGGCGCAGGTCTTCACAGACGATATGACCGGCTCTTCGACCGCCCGTCCAGGTATGCAAAGCATGCTTGGCTATCTGCATATGAATGCGAACGCAGCGGCGAAGATCGTTGTCATCATCGACGATATCAGTCGTCTGGCCCGTGGGCTTACAGCTCACCTTGAGCTACGCCAATCGCTGCTCCATGCCGGGGGCAAGCTGGAAAGCCCGTCCATCGAATTTGCCGAAGACAGTGACTCTGTCCTCGTCGAAAACCTCCTCGCCTCCGTCGCCCAGCATCAGCGGGAGAAGAACGGCGAGCAAACCCGCAACCGAATGAAAGGGCGGCTGCTCAATGGGTATTTCGTATTCCAGGCCCCTGTGGGCTATCGCTATGAGAAGCGGGCTGGCCGGGGCAAGATGCTGGTGCGGGATGAGCCGCTCGCCTCGATCATTCAGGAAGCTTTGGAAGGCTACGCCGCCGGGCGTTTTGCATCACAAGCGGAAATGACCCGTTTCCTTGAGTCCTGCCCCGCTTATCCGAAATGTTTTCCCAGCGGTCATATCCGCCAACAGCGGGTGAGCGAGCTGATCTCGCGCGTGTTGTATGCGGGGTACATCGAGCATGCGCCCTGGGGCGTCTCTCGCCGCAAGGGCCAGCATGAGCCGATCATTTCGCTGGAGACTTATCAGCGGAACCAGGAACGCAGCAACGCGCGCGCCGTCGCTCCGATGCGGAAAGACCTGAATCAAGATTTTCCACTACGTGGTGCGCTGGCTTGCTCGGAGTGCGGGCACACTATGACCGGCTGCTGGTCCACGAGTTCCACGGGTAGGCGATATCCATACTATCTCTGCCAGACGAAAGGCTGCGAACGCTATCGCAAGTCCCACAACCGTGACAAGGTGGAAGCCGCCTTCGAAGATATCCTTCAACGGCTTCAGCCGTCGCGCGACCTGACCACCATGATCACGGCAATGTTCAAAGATGTCTGGGCGCAGCGACAAGGCCAGACGAATGCGGCCAAGGCTGAGATCGACCGGCGCATGAACGATGTCGATAAGCAAATCGCCAGCCTGCTCGACCGCATCGTCGTAAGCGACAATGCGACTGTGATAGCTGCCTATGAGAAGCGGATCACAGAGCTGGAAAATAACAAGCTCGTGCTTGCCGAAAAGCGTGAGACGAAGGTCAAACCGAAGCACACCCGAGAGGAAATTATCGAACTCGGGATGAACTTCCTGTCAAACCCTTGGAATATCTGGAAAAGCGGGTCGCTTCAGCTCAAGCGAATGGTCCTCAGACTGGCCTTTGCGGGGCCTTTGGCCTACGATGCGAAAAACGGATTTCGAACGCCGCAAGTGGCTGTTCCGTTTGAGTTTTTAGGGCTGAACAAGCCGAAATGTAAAATGGTGCGGTCGAGAAGACTCGAACTTCCACGGGAGTTACCCCACAGCGACCTCAACGCTGCGCGTCTACCAATTCCGCCACGACCGCACTGCCTGTGACTTGGTGAGCGGGCGTATAGACGAGCGGTTTGGGGATGTGAAGGGGATTTTCGCGATTTTTTGCGGGCCTTGCCGTAGCGGCATTCACAGCTCCTGCCAGCGCCCGTTCTGCTTCTCGAAACGGTGGCTCGACAAGCGCGTGAAGCCCGTCTCGCGCGCCCCCGCACCGTAGCGGTCGAGCGCCAATCCGCTATTCTCCAATGTCATGACGTTGAAATCGTTGGGCTCGCCGCGTCCGCGCGTCGACAAGCCCGTGCCGACCTGCAACAGCAAGATTCCCTCGCTCTGGAAGACGGGCCGCGCGCGCCAGACATGCAGGTGCCCGCAGAGGACGATATCGGCGTTCATCTCGGCGAGACGGTGCAGACCGTGCGAGGCACCGCGCATGGGCTGTTTTTCGTCGGCCTCGAGCTGTTCGGGCGGGTGATGCATCATCACGATGGCCGTATGCCCCGCTTTGGCGGCTTCGCCGAGCCGCCCCTTGATCCGCGACAGGCCGCGCGGCCGAAGCCGCCCTCGCTGCCAAGCCAGTGGATCGGCCGTATTCAGCCCCACCACCGCGCAATCGGGCCCATCCCAGACCGGTTCAAGCTCGGGCGAGACATAACGCCGCCAGCGCTTCCAGGGCCTCGCGAAGCGCACGAAGAGATTGTCGAGCGGGGTGTCGTGATTGCCTGGAACCGCGATCCAGGGCGCGGACAGGAGGTCAAGAAACTTTCGCGCAGCGCGGAACTGCCCCGGGCGGGCTCGCTGGGTCAGATCGCCGGAGACGCAGATGAGGTCGGGCTCGGCAAGGTCGATCGCCTCGCGCAGCGGACGCAAGAGTTCGGGGCGATCACGGCCGAAATGCAGATCGGAGATATGGACGATCCGGGTCATGCCTCGCGTTCGTCCCCGGCCTCGCTGTTCTTCGGGCCTGCGGCGGAAGGCGCTACCACATCAAGCGCATCGTCCAGCATCCGGAAGCGAAACGGTCCTTCGATGCGGCGGCGCTCCCCGTCCATCGCGACCGATTGGCTCTTGCGGCTTGTCTCGATGACGATGTCGGTGCCGGTAAAGAGCTCGAAGTCCCGGTTCAGGACCATGCCTTTCGAGGCGAGCTTGAGCGCGCGCATCAAAAGCTCCCAACGGCTGGCTTCCGGAGACAGGTAAAGCGCGAAGGCCCCGTCCCGGACGGCATCGGCGCCTTCGAGACCGTAATGTTCGAGTTGGAAGGCAGACCGGCCGATGAAGGCGAGCGGCGTCTTCCGCCGGACCTCCCGCCCTCCGACGCGGACCTTCATCTGCACCGGTCGCCGAAACGTAAGAAACGTGAAGATCACCGACCAATGCGCGGCCAACCGCGAGCGGCCCCAGCGCTTGTAGGTGCCCTCGCGTTCTTTCAAGACTTGCGGATAGACCCCCAGCGAGGCGTTGTTCACGAAGACATAGCCGTTGACCTCGCCAAGCGGAAAGGGACGCGCCTCGCCCGAGGCAAGAAGCGCGACCGCTTCCTCCGGATCCTCGGGAATGCCGAGCCCGCGCGCCACGAAGTTGAACGTGCCTTGCGGGATGATGCCCATGCGATGCCCGCTGCCTGCCAGCTCCTGCGCGACGCCCGAGATCGTGCCGTCGCCTCCCGCTGCGACGATGGTGCCGTATCCGGCTTTCATCGCGCGGCGGCATTCGGGGATCAGCCGGTCCCCCTTCTCGAAGGCGAATAGCTCGAACCGGTCGCCGTGTTCGGCAAAGGCGGCCTTGAGGCGGTCGGCGACGCCATCCTTGTCGTCCGCCCCGGAGGCCCGGTTCAGCAGGACCGCAATGCGGTTCGAATTGTCTGTCTTCTGCTCGCTCATGGCCGGTCCCTGCCTGGTACCGGGATAAACCGGATGACACGGTGGCGGGTTCCGTCCGCGCCGGCAAAGCGGTAGAGGAACAGCCAACCGAACACGGAGGCCGAGAAAGCGATGGTCGAGTGGCGCATCAGCGAGGGCCTGACCGGCTATGAGGAGGCCGTCGAGGTCATGGAGGCGCGCGCCGAGGCAATCGCGGCGGGCGACGCCGAGGAACTCGTCTGGCTGGTGGAGCATCCGCCGCTTTATACCGCCGGCACGTCCGCCCGCACCGAGGATCTGCGCGAGCCGGATCGCTTTCCGGTCTTCACCACGAAACGCGGCGGGCAATACACCTATCACGGGCCGGGTCAGCGCGTCGCGTACACGATGCTCGACGTCGGCCGGCGCGGCCGCGACGTGCGCCGGTTCGTGGCGGATCTCGAGGCATGGGTGATCGCGGCTCTGGCCGAGTTCGGCCTGACCGGCCACATTCGCGAAGGCCGGGTCGGGGTCTGGATCGAAAGGTCCGAGAAGGCAGCTCTGCCCGATGGCAGCACAGCCGAGGACAAGATCGCCGCCATCGGCATCCGCCTGCGCCGCTGGGTCAGCTTCCACGGCGTGTCGATCAATGTCGAACCCGAGCTTGAGCATTTCTCGGGGATCGTTCCCTGCGGCATCACCGATTACGGCGTGACCAGTCTCGTCGATCTCGGCCTGTCAGTCACCATGCCGGACGTCGACGTGGCCCTGCGGAAAAGCTTCGAGGAGGTGTTCGGCCCGCTGTAATGCCCGGCGGAGATGCGCGTTCAAAACGTCACAAAGTCACGCTAAGGTTGTGGCATTTGACCCAAGAGATAGAGGAACGCATTCATGGCCCAATTCAGCCTCGCCACTTTCAACCTCTACCAATACGCCGCACCCGGCACCTACTGGTATGATCGCGAAAGCGGCAATTCCAACTCCGAGGCCAAGTGGGCCCTGAAGCAGGACTTCATCCTTCGGACCCTCGCCGATCTCGATGCCGATATAGTGGGGTTCCAGGAGGTCTTCTCGAGGGTAGAGTTCCGGGCGCTCGCGACCGCAGCGGGCTATCCCAACGTCGTCTTCGGAGGCGATCCTGCCTTCGAGACGGAGGAGGACGGCACCGTCGTCTGGCAGGGGCCGGTCGTCGCGCTTGCTTCGCGGTTTCCGATCCTGAGCGCGGGCCCGCTGGCCGCCGATCCCTCGGTCGAGCCCGATGGTCTTCTTGCGCCCGACTTCGACTTCCGCCGCCAGATCATCGAAGCGGAGATCGAGGTGCCGGGCCTCGCGCAACCGCTCGTCGTCTATTGCGCGCACCTCAAATCCCAAGGGGCCTTCGTCGACAGGGATCGGGTCGCGGCCTTCGGTGGATGGTCCGAACGATTTCGCGACCACCTCTCTCAACGCGCGCAGGCCGATGCGAGCCAGGTGATCCGCCGCGCCGGCGAGGCGATCATGCTCTATGAGGCGGCGATGAAGCGAATGGCGACGGATCGCGATCTGCCGCTCGCGGTGCTTGGAGATCTCAACGACGAACCCGGCAGCTTCACCTTGCGTATCCTCACCCAGAACGAGGACGTGCCCTATATCGCCGGAACGCGATACCAGGCACTCGACAACTCCGAGAAATCGAACCGCTACACCTGGCAGCTTTATTCGACCGCCGGGCTCGGCGCGCCGCAGGGTCTGGGCCTGACGCCGACGCATGTCGGCTGGATGCACGCCTCGGTCCTCGACTACGTGCTCGTCTCGAACGGGCTCAACCGCCGCAATCCGCGCGGACCTGTCGCCGACACCACCTATGACGTCTTCAATTCCCATCACTGGGATCCCGAGAGCGACAGCAAGGAAACCTCCGACCACGCCCCGGTCCGCGCGATTTTCGAGCTGAAAAGCGAGGCGTGAGCCTGCCGAAACTTCGGGCAGCAGGGCCGGGTCACTCGCCATTCGGGCCTTGCGCCTCTTGAAGTCCGCTCCAGGCCGCGCAGGTTGGCCCAAGACCAGGACTTACCCGGAAAGGAGCCGACAGATGAGCGAATGGTGGAAAGACGGCGTGATCTACCAGATCTATCCGCGCTCCTTCCAGGACACGACCGGCAACGGGATCGGCGATCTCAAGGGGATCACGTCCCGGCTCGGGTATCTGGAGGATCTCGGGATCGATGCGATCTGGATCTCCCCGATCTTCCCCTCGCCGATGAAGGATGCGGGCTACGATGTCTCGGACTATACCGGGATCGACCCCACCTTCGGCACGCTCGAGGATTTCGAGGCGCTGGTTGCGGATGCCCATGCGCGCGGGATGAAGGTGCTTCTCGATTTCGTGCCGAGCCATACCTCCGACCAACATCCGTGGTTCGAGGAGGCCCGCGCATCGAAGGACAGCCCGAAGCGTGACTGGTATGTCTGGCGCGATCCCGCGCCCGATGGCGGCCCACCGACCAACTGGATCAGCGAATTCGCGGGGCCAGCCTGGACGCTCGACGAGGCGACGGGACAATATTACCTGCACGTTTTCCTGCGCGAGCAGCCCTCGCTCAACTGGCACAATCGCGAGCTGCGCGAGGCGATGTACGACGTGATGCGAACCTGGTTCGATCGCGGCGTCGACGGCTTCCGCGTCGATGCGGTGGAGAATATGGGCCCCGACCCCGAAGCCGGGGACAACCCGCCCAATCCCGACTGGGTCGAAAGCATGGGGCCCGCACGCTCGCATCTCGGCACCAACACAAAGCACCAGCCGGTCATTTTCGACATCGCCCGCGAGATGCGTGCCGTGGCCGAGGAATACGATCCCCCGCGCCTTCTGGTCGGCGAGGCCTACGGCGAGATCCCGCAGGTGATGAAGTATTACGGCGACGCGCTCGACGCCTTCCAGCAACCGTTCAACTTCCTTCTGATCGAGGCGGAGTGGGACGCAGGCAACCTCGTGAGGCTCATTACCGAATATGAGGCCGCCCTGCCCGACGGGGCCTGGCCCAATTGGGTACTCGGCAACCACGACCGAGCCCGCATCGCGAGCCGCGTCGGTCCCGCACAGGCGCGCAACGCGATGATGCTCCTGTTGACGATCAGGGGCACGCCGACGATCTACCAAGGCGACGAGCTGGGCATGGAAAACGTCGTGATCCCGCCCGACCGCGTGCAAGACCCGTGGGAGAAAAACGTTCCAGGTCAGGGTCTTGGCCGCGACCCCGTGCGCACGCCCATCGCCTGGGAAGACGGTCCCTTCGGCGGGTTCTCGACCGTCGATCCCTGGCTACCAATGGATCTCGGCCCCGAACGCGTGGTGGCGCGGCAGATCGCGTCGGAAGGCTCGATGCTGTCCTTCACGCGCGCGCTCCTCAAGCTGCGCCGCGAGATGCCGGAGCTACGGCGCGGCACGCTCGAGGACGTGCGCGCCGAAGGCGATGTCCTGCGATACGCGCGAGTTCTCGATGGATCGCGGATCGAGGTTCTTCTCAATATCGGCACGGAGGAGGCGATGCTCCGGCAGGAAGGCGCCCTGATCCTGTCGACCTCGGGCGACTCGGCTGTGGCGGAAGACCCGCTTGCCCCTGGCGAAGGGCGCATCATCCGCGCGGAGTGACACTGGGCGAGGCCGAATCTGTCCAGTCTGAATGACAGATTCGGCAACTGTCCTTGATCTGCGACAAAAATACTCCCCGTGCGACGAAAGCGGTCATTGCCGCGGGCGGGCGCTTTGCCTAAAACGCCCCTCAAAGCCGGGAGAGGTGCGTGCATCTCTCCCCCTTTCTGTCACTTGAGGAGGCTTTCATGGCAGACGCCGCCATTCACGGCCATGAGCACGAAGACAACCGGGGCTTCTTCACCCGGTGGTTCATGTCCACCAACCACAAGGATATCGGGATCCTTTACCTGATCACCGCGGCTCTCGCGGGGTTCATCTCGGTCGCCTTCACCGTTTACATGCGGATGGAGCTGATGGAGCCCGGCGTGCAGTACATGTGCCAGGAAGGCGCGCGCCTCCTGCCCGCCGCGACGGCGGAATGTACGCCGAACGGGCACCTGTGGAACGTGCTGATCACCGCGCACGGCATCCTGATGATGTTCTTCGTGGTCATTCCCGCGCTCTTCGGGGGCTTCGGCAACTACTTCATGCCGCTCCAAATCGGCGCGCCGGACATGGCGTTCCCGCGTCTGAACAACCTCTCCTACTGGCTCTACGTCGCCGGCACGACGCTGGCCGTCTGCTCGGTCTTCGCGCCGGGCGGGAATGGTCAAGCGGGCTCCGGTGTCGGCTGGGTTCTCTACCCGCCCCTGTCGGTCCGGGAGGGCGGCTGGTCGATGGACCTTGCGATCTTCGCGGTACACGTCTCCGGTGCCTCCTCCATCCTTGGCGCGATCAACGTGATCACCACGTTCCTCAACATGCGCGCGCCGGGCATGTCGCTCTTCAAGGTGCCGCTGTTTGCATGGTCCGTGTTCGTCACCGCATGGCTGATCCTTCTGGCCCTGCCGGTTCTCGCGGGCGCGATCACCATGCTGCTGACCGACCGCAACTTCGGGACGACCTTCTTCGATCCCGCAGGCGGCGGGGATCCGGTGCTCTACCAGCACATCCTGTGGTTCTTCGGGCATCCCGAGGTCTACATCGTGATCCTGCCGGGCTTCGGCATCATCAGCCACGTCATCGCAACCTTCAGCCGCAAGCCGATCTTCGGCTACCTGCCGATGGTCTGGGCGATCATCGCGATCGGCGCGCTCGGCTTCGTCGTGTGGGCGCACCACATGTACACCGTGGGCATGTCGCTGACCCAGCAGAGCTACTTCATGCTGGCGACGATGGTCATCGCGGTGCCGACGGGCGTGAAGGTGTTCAGCTGGATCGCGACGATGTGGGGCGGCTCGATCGAGTTCAAGACGCCGATGCTCTGGGCGTTCGGCTTCCTGTTCCTCTTCACGCTGGGCGGCGTGACGGGCATCGTGCTCAGCCAGGCCGCCGTGGACCGCGCCTACCATGACACCTACTACGTCGTGGCGCACTTCCACTACGTGATGTCTCTGGGTGCCGTGTTCGCCATCTTCGCGGGGATCTACTTCTACTTCCCCAAGATGACCGGCCGGATGTATCCCGAATGGGCAGGCAAGCTGCACTTCTGGACCTTCTTCATCGGCACGAACATCACGTTCTTCCCGCAGCACTTCCTGGGCCGTCAGGGCATGCCGCGCCGCTACATCGATTACCCGGAGGCCTATGCGCTCTGGAACTACGTGTCGAGCTGGGGCGCCTTCCTGTCCTTCGCCTCCTTCCTGTTCTTCTTCGGCGTGATCTTCTACTCGCTGTTCAAGGGCCGGAAAGAGACCGCGGCGAACCCGTGGAACGAATACGCGGACACGCTGGAATGGACCCTGCCCTCCCCGCCGCCCGAACACACGTTCGAGCAGCTTCCGAAGCGGGAAGACTGGGACAAGAACCCGGCGCATTGATCCGGGCCTGAGACCGAAACCGACAAAGGCCCCGCCAGATGCGCGGGGCCTTTTCCGTCAGAGGGGCGATACATCCGTCGCTTCTTTCCGCCGAACAGAGACACGCGCCATGCCCTATGCCTGGACATCGCAAGACCCCCAGCGTCCCGAGCAGGAACTGAAGCTCTGGCCGCACAACTCCCTGCCGCCGAAAGGCTTCGCCGCCTTCATCCTTGCGACCTTCGGGATGGCGACCCTGCCGCTTTACGGCCTTCTGGGCACAACTCTCCTCTGGGGGCTTCTGCCCTTCCTGCTGATCGCGCTCGCCGGGCTCTACTACGCGCTCCGGCGAAACGAAGCGGACCGGCAGATCGTAGAGATCCTCAAGATCACGCCCGAAGACATGCATCTGACCCGCGTCAATCCGAAGGGTGACGCGCTCGACTGGCACTGCAATCCCTACTGGGCGCGGGTGGCACTTCATCAGAAAGGCGGCCCCGTGCCGAACTACGTCACCCTCGCGGGCGCGGGCCGGGAGGTCGAAATCGGGGCGTTCCTGTCCGAGGATGAGCGCAAGGCGCTTTACTCGGACCTGTCGGATCGGCTCCGCCACATCGGCCCGGCCGCCTGATGGCGCAGGTTCCCGCGACGCCCAAGGCGCGGCGCTGGCTTCGCCTCGTCGAGGCGCGCGCTTTCGGGCCGGAGCGTCTTCTGGCGCAAGAGGATCTTCAGCAGTCGGAGCGCGCGGCCCTCAAGCTGCGCCTTGCACGCGCCGATGCGCCCTCGCGCGACGCCGAGCGCGTCTTCTTCCTGATCCCCCTCGTCTCCCGCGCGCATGTGGGCGACTGGGACGCGGTCACCGCTCGGCTTACGCGCACGCTGGCCAGTTTCCAGGCACAGAGCGATCCGCGCTGGGAGGCGGTGATCTGCTGCCAGGACGCGCCGCCGCTTCCGGACGATTCCCGCATCCGTCACCTGCCGTTCGAGGATGCCGAGCCCGGCAATGACAAATGGCGCAAGCTGGACGCGCTGGCGCGGGCACTTGCCGAAGATGCCGGCCCTGCCGCCTACGCCATGAGTTTCGATGCCGATGATCTTCTGCACCCGAGTGCGGTCGGCTGGATGTTGCGCGGCCAGGGCCCCGGCTGGCTGGTAGAGACCGGTTACGTGCGCGATGTCGCGGCACGGCGCATCGCCCTTGCCCGCCCGCCGAGCCTGGTCGCGCCGCGCCAGCGGGCGTTCTGGAAGCTCTGCGGCTCCTGCGCCGCGCTACCGCATGATCCGAACCTGCCCGAGAGTGCGGCATTCCTCGGTGCTATGTGGCAGCACGAACACCGGATGTTCCCCTATCTCGCCGCGCTCGCGGGCGCGCCGCTGCAGCCGTTGCCAGAGCCTGCGGTGCTCTACGAGCTCAATCACGGTGAGAATTTCGGAGCGCGGCGCGGACGGGTGTCCTTCAAGACCCGCTTCGTGGAGCGGTTCGAGATAGAAGATCGCGCGACATTGGGCAGCGTCGCGCGGCATTTCGCAGAGATCTAGCTCGAGAGCCGCGTCTTCACGCGCGCACCGGCCGCGCCGAAATCCATCTGGCCCGAATAGCGCGATTTCAGCTCGCCCATGACCCGGCCCATGTCCCGGATAGAGCTTGCGCCGACATCTGCGACCGCCTTGTCGATGGCCTGGTCGACCTCGGCATCCGAGAGACGGCGCGGCAGGAACTCCTCGATCACCGTGATCTCGCCCTCTTCCCGCGCGGCAAGATCGAGACGTCCGCCCTCTTCATAGGTCTTCACGCTTTCGCGGCGCTGTTTGACCATTTTGGACAGGATCGACAGCACCTCCTCGTCCGAGACGCCGTCTTCGCGGCCCTCGCCACGGGCGGCGATGTCGCGGTCCTTGATGGCCGCGTTGATGAGCCGGAGCGTGGACAGCCGATCGGCATCCTTCTCCTTCATCGCCTTCTTCGTTGCTGTGTTGATGCGGGTTCGCAGGTCCATGCCTGTCCTCGTCTGAGACTGTGGTGCCAGCGCTCGACCCTACCCGCAACCTTTCCGACACGCAACATCGCGCGACGCGAGGTTAAGTAGTTGAAATCGATGTATTTTCACTATTTTGGCCGCTCTTGACGCTGGGTCGGAGCCTCCTTAGGTAGGTCAGGATTTGATCGTCCCGAGGATGCTGCCCATGTCCACACCGACCGCTTGCCTCGCCCTTGCCGATGGAACGCTGTTCTTTGGACAGGGTTTCGGCGCGACGGGCGATACCGTTGCCGAGCTTTGCTTCAACACGGCGATGACCGGCTACCAGGAAATCATGACCGATCCGTCCTATGCCGGGCAGATCGTCACCTTCACCTTTCCCCATATCGGCAATGTCGGTGTGAACCCGGACGACGACGAGACGCAGGATCCGGTCGCCGCGGGCATGGTCGTCAAGTGGATGCCGACGCAAAGCTCGAACTGGCGCGCCGCGCAGGAGCTGGGCGACTGGCTCGCCGCACGCGGCCGGATCGCGATCGGCGGCGTCGATACGCGGCGGCTGACGCGTGCGATCCGTCAGCTTGGCGCGCCACACGTGGCGCTCGCTCACGATCCCGAGGGTAATTTCGACACCGACGCGCTAGTCGCCAAGGCGCGGGGTTTCGCGGGGCTCGAAGGCGTCGACCTTGCCAAGGACGTGACTTGCGCCCAGAGCTATCGCTGGGACGAGATGACCTGGGCCTGGCCTGACGGCTACACGCGCCAGACCGCGCCAAAGCAAAAGGTCGTCGCAATCGATTATGGCGCCAAGCGCAACATCCTGCGCTGCCTCGCTTCGGCGGGTTGTGACGTGACGGTTCTGCCCGCGACGGCGACCGCAGAGGATGTGCTCGCGCTCGAGCCCGATGGTGTGTTCCTCTCGAACGGCCCCGGCGATCCGGCGGCAACGGGTGCCTATGCCGTTCCGATGATTCAGGGCGTCATGGAAAAGGAGATCCCCGTTTTCGGGATCTGCCTCGGCCACCAGATGCTGGCGCTCGCACTCGGCGCCAAAACCGTGAAGATGAATCACGGTCACCACGGCGCGAACCATCCGGTCAAGGATCACGAGACGGGCAAGGTCGAGATCACCTCGATGAACCATGGCTTCGCTGTCGACTCGCAAAGCCTGCCGACAGGTGTTCTGGAAACGCATGTCTCCCTGTTCGACGGATCGAATTGCGGCATCCGGGTCGCCGATAAGCCGATTTTCTCGGTCCAGCATCACCCCGAGGCCAGCCCCGGTCCGCAGGACAGCTTCTATCTGTTCGAGCGGTTCGCGAACTTCATGAGCGAGAAGAAGACCGCGGACGCCTGAAAACGTCTCCCGACCGGGTATCGTTAATCAGCGCTTAACCATGCGCGCGCCAAAAGGCTTTCCGAGTTGTTTCGGAGGCCTTGCTCATGTCCGCGCCATTTCAGACCGATATTGAGACCGGCAACGCCGCGTCGCGGCGTCCACTTTCGGCCCGCCTTCTCGAGGCAGGCGCGGTCCCTGTGCCGGACATGGTCGAAGCGATGGGCGAGGCGCACCTCACCGCAACGCCGCTGCACCGCGTGCTGCAATCGCGGGACATGGTTGGCGCGGATATTCTGGCGCGCGCCTTGGGCGACGGGGCATCGCTTCTCGACCGCGACGAGTATCCGCCCGACCCCGAGGTCACGAGCTTTCTTTTCGCCGATGAATGTCTCGCGCATGGCGTCTTGCCCTGGCGGTTGGTTGGCCAAGAGGTGCAGCTTGCGGCAGCCTCGCCCGAAGGGTTCGAGGCGGGACGCACGCTTTTGAAGGCGCAAGGGCGCGATGCGGTCATGCTTCTTGCCAGCGAAAGCGTGATCCATGCGGAGATCGGGGCGCATCACGGCGCGCAGCTTGTCGCGGAGGCCGAGAGCCTTGTCGCAGCGGAAGACTCCTGCCGCGATATGGGCCGCGCGGGGCCGCTGCGAACCTTGGTTGCCTTGACGATCGCCGCGGCCGCGGCCGCGACCCTCTGGGCCGCGCCGCTGACCTTCTTCACGGCGATCCTCGCGCTCGCGACCCTGTCGCTCGTGGTAAGCCAGGCGCTGAAACTCGCGGCGATGGTGGCAAGCCGGACCCGCGCACCGGAGGATCCCGAACCTCAGGCGCCCTTGCCCCCGGTCACGATCATGGTGCCGCTGTTCCGCGAGGCCGAGATCGCCACGGCCCTTACGGAACGGATCGGGCGGCTCGATTATCCGCGCGCGCTTCTCCAGGTTCTCCTGGTGCTTGAGGATTGCGACGAGGAGACCGCACAGGTCCTGGCCCGCACGCGCCTGCCCGGCTGGTGCCAGACGGTCGTGGTGCCCGAAGGCACGCTCAGAACGAAGCCGCGCGCGCTCAATTATGCGATGCGCTTCGCCCGAGGCGAGATCATCGGCGTTCTTGATGCGGAGGATGCGCCCGCCCCCGATCAGATCCGACGGATCGTGGCGCGCTTTCGCAATCGCGGACGGGACGTCGCCTGCCTGCAAGGCATTCTCGACTTCTACAATCCCAAGGCCAACTGGCTCTCCCGATGTTTCGCGATTGAGTATGCGAGCTGGTTCCGCTTGCAGTTGCCGGGCATTGCAAGGCTCGGTCTGCCGGTGCCGCTGGGAGGGACGACGGTCTATTTCCGCCGCGACGTGCTCGACGAAGTGGGCGGATGGGACGCGCACAATGTGACCGAGGATGCCGATCTCGGCATCCGTCTGGCGCGGCGCGGCTACCGGACCGAACTCGTGCCGACGGTGACACGCGAGGAGGCCAACAATCGCGCCCTTCCGTGGATCAAGCAGCGCTCGCGCTGGCTGAAAGGCTACGCGATGACGTGGGCGGTCCACAGCCGCCGACCTGCCGGCCTCGTGCGGGATCTCGGTATTTGGCGTGCGCTCGGCTTTCAGATCATGTTTCTTGGCGCCTTGGCGCAGTTCCTCCTGGCCCCGGCGCTCTGGTCCTTCTGGCTGATTCTCGCCAATGTGCCGCACCCGACCGAGGCCGTTCTGTCGGCCCCCGCTCTTCACGCGCTCTTCGCCACCTACGTGACCACCGAAGCCGTCTCGATCCTGTCTGGTCTCATCGCGGTCGCGCGCTCACCGCATATCGGGCTGATGCCCTGGGTGCCGAGCCTGATCTTCTATTATCCGCTGGGCACGCTCGCCGCCTGGAAGGCGATCTGGGAGGTGGTCACGAAACCCTTCTACTGGGACAAGACCCAGCACGGGAAATCTGCCCCCGACGGGCCGGGCGCAGACCTTGTAAGCCGCGACGAGGGTCTCAACGCTCTCCCGCCGCGTCGAGCTTGAGGCGCGTGACGAAGGCGACGGAGATATGGTCCCGCAAGGCCTGGTAGGCGGCCTCCTCGTCGCGGCGCCCGATGGCATCTACGATCGCCTGATGCTCGCCGAGCGCACGCTCGCCCCGCCCCTCGGCCGCAAGCGAGGTCGTCGCCATCAGCGCCATCGATCGATGCACGAGATCGAGCTGCTGAACCAGAAAACGGTTATGCGAGGCAAGGTGGATCTGCTTGTGAAACCGCCGGTTCGCTCGGGCCAGCGCGGACGGATCGGTGAGCCGCGCGCGGTCTTCCTCGATCATGTCCGCGAGAACCTCGATCTCCTCTTCGGTCGCGTGACGTGCGGCGAGCCGGGCCGCGAGCCCCTCAAGCTCCGTGCGAACGGCGTAGAGCTCGGCCATCTGGTTGTGGTCGAGCGATGCCACGATGAGCGAGCGCCCGTCGCGGGTCAGCAGCGATTGCGTCTCGAGTCGTTGCAGCGCTTCCCGAATCGGCGTGCGCGAGACGCCGAACCGTTCAGCCAGATCGCTTTCGACAAGTCGGTCGCCCGGCCGATAGGTGCCGGTATCGATCGCTTCGAGGATCAGCGAATATGCGTCCCTCTGCGGTGTGGTCTTCTCGCGCATCGCGCCTCTCTCCCTCGCCCCGATCCCGCGACGATAGGCGCGGCCCGCCCCGAGAGGCAAGCTGCCTGTCCCTAAGCCATTGCGCGCGGAAGGTTTCAGCCCTAGCTCAGGGGAATGAAACCGCATTTTTCCCATGTCGAGACCTGGATCTTCGACCTCGACAACACGCTCTACCCGCCAAGGATGCGGCTCTTCGATCAGATCGAGGTGCGGATGACAGAATGGGTCATGCGCGAGCTCGGCGTCGAGCGCGCGGAGGCGGACCGCCTGCGCCATGCCTACTGGGCCGAATATGGCACGACGCTTGCCGGGCTCATGGAGGTGCATGGCGTTGATCCGCATGGCTACTTGCACGAGGTCCACGACATCTCCTTCGATGTGCTGACGCCCGATGCGGCGCTCGGGGCGCATGTCGCGGCGCTGCCTGGGCGGCGCATCGTCTATACCAACGGCTCGGCCCCGTATGCCGAACGGGTGCTGCAGGCGCGCGGGCTCGATGGGCTGTTCGACGCGGTCTATGGCGTCGAACATGCCGAGTTCCGGCCCAAACCCGAGCGCCGTGCCTTCGAGACGATCCTTGCCTTGGGCGGGATCGATCCGGCCCGCGCCGCGATGTTCGAGGACGATCCGCGCAACCTCGCCGCACCGCACGCGATGGGAATGCGGACGGTGCATGTCGCGCCCGAGCCCGAGCCGCAGCCGCATATCCACCATCATACCGACGATCTCACGGAGTTCCTGTCTCGCCTCGTCTGAGGGCCCGCGACAAAGCGCGGCTGGCATTCGAGGCGCGGCAAGACTAGCTCACGGATACGGAGGTTCTGCGATGGATTGCGATATTCTGATCTCGGGCGGCGGCATTGCCGGTCTCACCGCGGCTTCGGCATTCGGGCGCGCGGGGTTCTCCGTTCTCATCGTCGATCCCGCCCCTCCGGTGACGAGCCGGGATGCGGAAGGGGCCGACCTGCGCACCACGGCATTTCTGCAACCGGCGCGCGACTTTCTGGACCGCGCCGGTCTCTGGGCGCGTCTGGCGGACCACGCGACCCCGCTGCAGGTGATGCGGATCGCCGATATCAGCCAGGATCCTCCCGTCATCCGCGAGTTTGACGCGATCGATATCTCCGACGCGCCCTTCGGATGGAACCTGCCCAACTGGCTTTTGCGCCGCGAGATGTCCGCGGCCCTCGAAGAGATGCCGAACGTCGATTATCGGCCCGGGACAGCGACGACCTCGCTCTTCACGCGCACGAGGGAAGCCCGCGTCAGTCTGTCGGATGGCAGCCGGGTGAAGACGCGGCTCGTGATCGCGGCGGACGGACGCGGCTCGCCGATGCGAGAGGCCGCCGGAATCGGCGTGCACACCATGCGGTTCGGTCAGAAAGCGCTTGCCTTCGCGGTGACCCATGAGCGTCCCCACGACAACGTCTCGACCGAGATCCATCGGGAGGGCGGCCCCTTCACGCTGGTGCCCCTGCCCGATCACGAGGGCAAACCATCGTCGGCCATCGTCTGGATGTGCGATGCGGCCGAAGCAGACCGCTTGGCGGCGCTCGACACCGACGCCTTCGAGACGGAGATGAACGTCCGCTCCGGCGGGCTATACGGAACCTTGAGCCTCGCCTCGCGCCGGCCGACATGGCCCATCGTGACACAAGCGGCGGAGCGACTGACCTCGGAGCGGCTGGCCCTCGTCGCGGAGGCCGCGCATGTGATGCCGCCGATCGGCGCGCAGGGTCTCAACATGTCTCTGAAGGATCTTGCCGCGCTTCTCGAGCTGGCCGAGGCGCGCCCGAATGAGCTTGGCGACAGCAAGATGCTGGAAAGCTATGCCCGCGCCCGCATGCCCGACATCCGTCTCAGGCTAAGCGGGATCGCCGCGCTCAATCGCGCTTCGCAGCAAGGCCTGCCGCTGTTGCAGGCTGCGCGGGCGAAGGGCCTTGGCCTTCTGCATGACGCCGCGCCGGTGCGCCGCGCCTTGATGGAGCTCGGGCTCGGAGCGCGCAGCCGCTGAGGCTCAGTGATACTTGAGCTCGCCTACGACGTTGCGCCATTCGCCGGGCGCGATCATCTTGCGATGGGCAAAGCGCACGGAATGCAGCGGCCCTTCGATCTCGTCCTGCCAGAACTCGATGAACTCGAACAGCTTGGGATGATCGGGGGCAAGATCGTAGTCCTGCCAGACGAAACTGTTCAGCACATGTCGGTAGTCTGGCATCCGATAAAAGATCTCGGCGGTGGTCAGGCCGTAGCCTTTCAGCATCAATTCGGTCTCGCTCATCTCCATTTTTTTCTCCTCGATGACCTCGTAGGAAGAAATGCTTGCCGAGCTCCTCTCAAAAATCAACAAAAACAAGTTGTTAGCACAGCTCTCCGCATGCTGCCAAAATCGCTTTGCAGCGGCGTGGAGTTGCACCTTTCTCTTGGGGTCTGCTATAAGAACGACAACAAGATATAGAAATAGCACAGGCCAGCGCGACACGTGACCGATACGCCGGAACCCCCTGAAAACGAAGGACAAACCCCGCCCGAGCCGGCAGCTCCGTCGGGGCCTTCGATTTCCATCGTCGACGAGATGAAATCCTCCTACCTCGATTACGCGATGAGCGTGATCGTGAGCCGGGCGATTCCCGATCTGCGCGACGGCCTGAAACCTGTGCACCGGCGCATCCTTTACGCGATGCACGAGACCGGGAACACGCACGACAAGTCGTATCGAAAGTCCGCGCGCCCGGTGGGCGACGTCATGGGTCGCTATCACCCGCACGGCGACAGCGCGATCTACGATGCGCTGGTCCGGATGGCGCAGGATTTCTCCATGTCGCTGCCGCTTCTCGATGGTCAGGGCAATTTCGGCTCGATGGACGGGGACAACCCGGCCGCGATGCGCTACACCGAAGTGCGGATGGACAAGCCCGCGGGCTATCTTCTGGCCGATATCGACAAGGATACGGTCGACTTCCAGGACAATTACGACGGCAAGGACCGAGAACCTACCGTCCTGCCCGCGCGCTTCCCGAACATGCTCGTCAATGGCGCGGGCGGTATCGCGGTCGGCATGGCCACGAACATCCCCCCGCACAACCTGGGCGAAGTGGTGGACGCGACGCTCGCGCTGATCGACGAGCCGGATCTCACATCCGAGCAACTCATCGAATACGTGCCGGGGCCGGATTTCCCCACCGGGGGACTGATGCTTGGCCGTTCGGGCGCGCGGAAGGCGTATCTCGAAGGGCGCGGCTCGGTCATCATCCGCGCCAAGACCCGCGTCGAGGAGCTGCGGAAGGACCGTTACGCCATCGTCGTCGACGAGATCCCCTACCAGGTGAACAAGGCCTCGATGATCGAGAAGATCGCCGAGGCGGCGCGCGACAAGAAGATCGAGGGCATCGCCCATGTTCAGGACGAGAGCGACCGCTCGGGCGTCCGCGTCGTGGTCGAGCTCAAGCGCGACGCGACCCCGGACGTGGTGCTTAACCAGCTTTTCCGGTTCACCCCGATGCAGACTTCGTTCGGCTGCAACATGCTGGCGCTGAACGGCGGCAAGCCTGAACAGCTGACGCTGCGAAAGTTCCTGACCGCCTTCATCGACTTCCGCGAAGACGTCGTCGCCCGGCGTACCGCCTATCTTCTTCGCAAAGCGCGCGAGCGGAGTCACATCCTGTGCGGTCTCGCGGTCGCGGTGTCCAACGTGGACGAGGTCGTTGCCACGATCCGGGCCTCCGCCGATGCGTCCGAAGCGCGCGAGAAGCTGATGACGCGCCGCTGGCCGGCCGAAGAGATCGCTCCGTATATCCGGCTCATCGACGATCCGACGCACAAGATGAACGAGGACGGGACATATAACCTGTCCGAGGCGCAGGCCCGCGCGATCCTTGAGCTACGCCTCCAGCGCCTGACCCAGCTCGGCGTGAAGGAAGTCACCGACGAGCTCGAAGAGCTGGCCGGCAAGATCAAGGAATACCTCGAGATCCTCGGAAGCCGCGAGCGGATCATGGGCATCATCGCCGACGAGCTGCGCGAGGTGCGCGAGCTTTTCGCCGTGCCGCGCCGCACCGAGATCGCCGATTGGGCCGGCGACATGGACGACGAGGACCTGATCGAACGCGAGGACATGGTCGTCACCGTCACGCAAGGTGGCTACATCAAGCGCACGCCGCTGGCCGATTTCAGAAGCCAGAAGCGCGGCGGCAAGGGTCTCTCCGGCGGTCAGCTGAAAGAAGATGACGCGGTCACGACGCTCTTCGTCGCCAACACCCATACGCAGCTTCTGTTCTTCACGACCGACGGGATGGTCTACAAGCTCAAGACCTGGCGGCTGCCGCTGGGCGGGCGGACCTCCAAGGGCAAGGCGATCGTCAACATCCTGCCCATTCCGACGGGCGTGTCCATCGCCGCGATCATGCCGGTCGACCGCGACGAGGCAGATTGGGACGAGCTGCAGATCGTGTTCGCCACGTCCAAGGGCTCCGTCCGCCGCAACCGGCTGTCCGATTTCACCAACGTCATGCGCAATGGCAAGATCGCGATGAAATTCGAGGGCGAGGACGAGAATACCCGCCTTATCAACGCGCGCATCTGCTCCGAAGAGGACGATGTGATGCTGGTGACGGATTCAGGCCGCGCGATCCGCTTCCGCGTGCCGGATGTACGCGTCTTCAACTCGCGCAATTCCACCGGGGTGCGCGGCATCAAGCTGTCGAACGGCGACGAGGTCGTCTCGATGTCCGTGATCCGCAGTTTCTCGGCGGAGTCCGATGAGCGCGCCTCCTATCTCAAGATGCGCCGCGCGATGGCTGGTCTTGCTGACGACGCGGAGGTCTCCGACGGCGAGGAAGAGGATGGCAATGCCAACGCTCCCCTCTCGCCCGAGCGCTATGCGGAGATGTCGGCCGCAGAGAACCTGATTCTCACGATCACCGCGGGCGGTCTCGGCAAGCTCACGTCGAGCCACGACTATCCGGTGCGTGGCAGGGGCGGCATGGGTGTCACTGCATGGGAGAAAACCATGCGCGGCGGACCGATCGTCGCGTCCTTCCCTGTGGAGATCGACGACCAGATCATGCTCGCCACCTCAAAGGGCCAATCGATCCGTGTGCCGGTCGACGGCATTTCCTTCCGCTCCCGCTCCGCGGGAGGTGTGAAAGTGTTCAACACGGGCAAAGGTGAGACCGTCGTGTCGGTCGCCTGGATCGCAGAGCAGGCGGAAGGCGACGGCCCCGAGACGGAAAACACAGAAGAATAGGTGTGAATCCGCTCACACACGCAAAATGCAATGGCGGATTTCCGCAAATGAGCCACATTACCCAAGGTGACGTGGGGCAAAGCGGTCGTGTCCCACGTTGTATGTTGTGTTAGGCGCACATCTTCACTCGCTTCAATCGCAGGTAGCACGCTCAATGGACAACTGGGATGATCTGAGGTTCCTCGTCGCGCTCTCGCGAACCGGAACCATGACAGCCGCAGCCAAGATGCTGGGGACCAATACCGCGACCGTGTCGCGCCGGATCGAACGGCTGTCCGAAACCCTTGGCGAGCCGGCATTCGTGAAGACCGCGCATGGGTGGAAGCCGTCCACCTCCGTTGCGCGGCTGATCGACCTGGCGCAGACCTTCGACGGAGAGCTGCAGACCGCGCTCAACTCCCGAGAGCCGTCCGAAGGTTCGCAGCAAGTGCCGGTGAATATTGGATGTCCCCCATTCGTGACCTCCCAGGTCCTGATCCCGAACATGAGCACCGAGACGGAGACGCTGTCCGTCATCGGGCTGACCTTCAACGATCGGCTCCTCCGCGAGGGTCTAGGAGAGCATGACATCGTCGTTCAGTTGGGCACGCCCGATAGCGGGCGCGTGGTGACGCGCAAGGCAGGCAGCATCCTGTTCAACATGTTCACCAAGCGTGGCAGCAGCGCCGAAACCAATCGCTGGATCGGTCTGTCAGAAATGTTCGACCAGGCTCCGGTCATGACGATGGGGCGCGACATGTTCGACACTCAACCGGCAGTGCGCGTTGAAAATTTCGCGGCGATCTTCAGCCTGATCCATGTCACCGCCATGCACGGCCCCCTGCCCGAAATCATGGCGGCGGCATCGAGCGAGCTCGAATATTCGAAGCCCGGCACGGAGCCGTTCGAGGCGGAATTCTGGATCATGTTCCATGAAACGCGGCGCTCCGACCCGGTGATCCGCAGGGTTGTCGACTGGATCATGGACGCCTTCGTGAATCTCGACGAACTCCAGCGCCGGCATCTGAAAAACGGTTGAGTCGCCAGCCGTCTTTGCAATCTCAGGTTTGAGAAAACGGCACTTGGCAGGCAACACGTTCTGATAGAGTGTTTAACTTGTACATGTATTCGTAGCTGAGTTCTTCGAGCGGCATCCCGCCCCTGACATTCCGGGAACGGACCATGCCAATCGGTCTCTCAGTGGGGTTACACGGTGCTTTCGCACCACACCACTTGCACACCGTAGCACTGGCGCGGCCTTCGGGCCGCGCTTTTTTCATGCCGCGCGGAGCCCGTAGAGCTCCGTGAACTTGGCCTCGAGATAGCTCAAGAGCGGCTCCTCCGTTGGCTCAGCCCCGGTCGCTTGTCCGATGACCTCGCGCGGCTGGTAGCGGCCACCATGCACCTGGACATTATCCCGCAGCCAGCCTGTCGCCCCGGAGAGATCACCGGCCGCGAGTTCGGCATCGAGGTTCGGTCTTGCCTGCCGCAGCGCCTCGTTGAGGCAGCCGGCATAGACATTGCCCAGCGTGTAGGTCGGGAAATAGCCGAAGAGGCCCACGGACCAGTGCACGTCCTGCAGAACGCCGTTGGATGCGCGGTCGACCTTGTAGCCGAAATCCGCCTCGAACCTCTCGTTCCAGGCCGCCTCGAGATCGTCGACCTCGAGATCCCGCGCGATAAGCGCCCGTTCGAGGTCATATCGAAGAAGCACGTGCAGGTTGTACTGCACCTCGTCTGCCTCGGTGCGGATGTAGCCGTTCCGCACGTTGTTCACGGCGCGGTAGAACCCGTCGGGCGAGGTGATGCCGATGTCGCCGAAGGCTTCGCGCATTTGACCGAAAAGCCAGTGGGTGAAGGCTTCGGAGCGCCCGAGCTGGTTCTCGTAAATCCGGCTTTGGCTTTCGTGAACGCCCATCGACACGCCCTGCCCCAGCGGTGTCAGCAGGTAGGCCGGATCGACGTTCTGCTCGTAGCTCGCATGACCGACCTCGTGGATCGTCGAATAGAGGCAGTTAAACGGATCGTCCTCGGCGGTGCGGGTCGTGATCCGAACATCGGTGCCCGAGCCGGAAGAGAACGGATGCACCGCCTTGTCGACCCGGCCCCGGCTCATGTCATAGCCGAAGGTCTTGGCAATATGCCGGGCCAGGCGCATCTGAGCGCCCTCGTCGAAGCTGCCCGACAGCCCGGCCGGCGCTTCGGCGCCCAGCACCTCCTCGCGCAGCGCGACGAGCCTCGGCCGCAGCGCACCGAACATCGCATCGAGGCTTTCGGCCGTCGCACCGGGCTCGTAATCGTCGAGAAGCGCGTTATAGACATCGCCGCCATCGCTCAGGGCCGCGCCCTCTTCGCGCTTGAGGGCCAGCACCTCTTTGAGAGTGGGCGCGAAGGCCTGGAAGTCGTCCTTGGCACGAGCCTCGGCCCAGACGCCTTGCGCGACGGACGTGACGCGCGCGAGCTCGGAGGCGAGCTTGGCGGGCATCCGGCTCGTGCGGTCGAAGCTGCGGCGGATGTGGCGCATCTGCGCGCGCTCGACC
The DNA here is from genome assembly GCF_009363575.1 of Roseivivax sp. THAF30. Taxonomy (NCBI): domain Bacteria; kingdom Pseudomonadati; phylum Pseudomonadota; class Alphaproteobacteria; order Rhodobacterales; family Roseobacteraceae; genus Roseivivax; species Roseivivax sp. THAF30. The sequence continues at coordinate 2,619,651 of NZ_CP045389.1, forward strand.
TCGCCTAGCGCGGTATCGTCTATCGCCGCCAGCCAGTCGCCGACGCGGGGATCGCTACGGCGGGCATGAAGGACGGATTCCATCGCCGCCATCTCCTCGCTGCGCTGCTGGGTCGCGCCGCGCGGCATGACGGTTTCCTGGTCCCAGCCAAGACGTCCGGCGACCTGGCCGAGTGCCTCGGTCTCCCGCTGGAATGCCATCAGGTCGGAATAGGCGTCGGTCATGCATGGCCTCTCAGGGATTGCGGTTTGGGATAGCCCGCGCCGAAGCGCGCGCGAAGGATCAGCACCCAGAGGATCACCGCCCCGAGCTGGTGCACGATGGCGATCTCGAGCGGTGCGCCGTAGAGCACCGTGACGACGCCCAGCACCATCTGCAGGAGCATCATCGCCATCACGGCGTTGAAACGAAAGCGCGTATCGGCGTTGGGCGAGCGGCGCGCGCGAAGCCACACCACGATGCCGAAGGCAAAGAGCAGATACCCCGCCAAGCGGTGCATGAACTGCACAAGGCCCGCATTCTCGAAGAAATTGCGCCAGACAGGCTCGATCTCGAACGGCGTCGGCGGGAAGATCCCGCCGGCCATCAGGGGCCAGTCGGTGTAGTTGCGCCCCGCGTCGATGCCCGCGACGAGCGCGCCGAGCAGGATCTGCAGAAATGCGAAATGCATGAGGCCCGTGCCCATCGAGAAGAGCTTGGCCTCGCGCATCCGCCGCCGCTGGATGAGGTCACGCTCTGGCTGGCCAAGCTGGAAAGTGTACCACGCGATGAGGCCAAGGATCACGAAGGCGAGGCCCAGATGCGTCGCGAGACGGTAACTGGCCACGTCGATCCGGTCGCCCGAGAGACCGGACGAGACCATCCACCAGCCGATCGCCCCTTGCAACCCGCCAAGCGCGCCAAGCCCCAGAAGCCGGCCGGTCCAGCCGGGCGGGATATTGCGCGTGGCGAGGAAGCCGACGAACCCGAGCGCCCAGACAAGGCCGACGAACCGGCCCAGCTGCCGATGGCCCCACTCCCACCAGTAAATGAACTTGAACTCCTCAAGGCTCATCCCGACATTCTGCAGCCGGTATTCGGGGATCTGGCGGTAGGCGTCGAACTCGCGCTGCCAGGCTTCGGCATTCATTGGCGGCAGCGCCCCCGAGACCGGCGCCCATTCGGTGATCGACAGGCCGCTATCGGTCAGCCTGGTGAGCCCGCCCACGACGATCATCGCGAGGACGAGCGCAAAGAGCAGCATAAGCCACAGACGCACCGCGGCTCGTGCACCGCGCCGTCCCTTGTCGATGACGCCGGTCTCGGCGGCCTGCCTCGGAGCGCTGTCGGCGCCGACTTCCTCGAACAATTTTCGCTGTTTGCTCATGCCTTGGAACCTTGGGAATTAGTGCCGGGACAGTATGCGCGGGGCAGTCCCGCTTCAAGTCAGCCGCCCCGGTCTTTCCAGCGCACCATTTGCCGCAGGATGCCGTGGAAGGTCTGCACGTCGGAGCGCGTGAGCGGCATCCGCGACCAGAGATTCCTCAGGTTGCGCTTCATGCCTTCGGCCTTGTGGTCCGGGAAGAAGAAGCCCGCCTCTTCCATGCGCTCTTCGTAATGACGCGACAGCGCGGCGACCTCCGCCTGGTTGGCCCATTCCGTGCCGCCCATCGCCGTGATCAGCTCGCTCACCTCCGCAGAGGCACGCCGCCATTCATAGGCGGTCAGCAGGACACATTGGGCCAGGTTGAGCGAGGGGAAATCGGGGTTCACCGGGACGGAGATGATGCCGTTCGCAATGGCGATATCGTCATTCTCGAGCCCGGCGCGCTCGGGACCGAACAGCACCGCGACCTTCTGACCTTGCGCGCTGCGCTCGGCAAGCTCGCGCATCGCCGCCTCGGGCGAGTAGACGGGTTTCGTCAGCCCGCGCGGGCGCGCCGTCGTTGCCAGAACGAAATCGGCGTCGGCGACCGCCTCTTGCGTGGCGCCGAAGAGTTGCGCGTCATCGAGAAGCCGGCCCGCCCCGCTGGCCATCGCGACGGCCTTCGGGTTCGGCCAGCCGTCGCGCGGGGCGACAAGGCGCATGCGGTCGAGCCCGAAATTCCACATCGCGCGCGCGGCCGCGCCGATATTCTCACCCATCTGGGGCGAGACAAGGACATAGGCGGGCTGCGGCAGGTCACTGGACATGGGACGGGACTTACGCCCTCGGCCCTTGGCCCGCAAGCGCGCGCGAGACCGTCTGGTCCTTTGCCGCGGCATTCTGTATGAGGCCCCAACATCCTGAAGGAGCGCGCGAAATGGCCGAGAGCGACCGCCCGCAAATCTACCTCGTCACCCCGCCCGAAATCGACCTCATGCGCTTTCCCGAGACGCTGTCCGCGGTGCTCGAAGCGCAGGAGATCGCCTGTCTGCGCCTGTCGCTTGCAACGCGCGACGAGGACGTGCTGATGCGCGCAGCCGACGCCATCCGCGAGATCGCCCATGCCTACGACGTGGCGCTCGTGATCGACACGCATGTCGTTCTGGCCGACCGGCTCGGCCTTGACGGCGTGCACCTGACCGACGGCGCGCGATCGGTGCGCGCGGCGCGCAAGGAGCTGGGGCAGGACGCCATCGTTGGCGCGTTCTGCGGCACGTCGCGCCATGACGGCATGAACGCGGGCGAAGGCGGGGCCGATTACGTGAGCTTCGGCCCGGTCTCGGGCGGCGCGCTTGGCGACGGAACGCTTGCGGAGCGCGATCTTTTCGCCTGGTGGTCCGAGATGATCGAGGTGCCGGTCGTGGCCGAAGGCGGCATCACCTCCGAGGTCGCGCGCGATCTCGCGCCGGTCGTCGATTTCGTCTCGGTCGGCGAGGAGATCTGGCGCACCGACGATCCGGGAACGGCCCTCGCCGGGATCGTCGCCGCGCTGGAAGGATAGCGCGCGAAGGGGGCTTGCTGCCCCCTCTTCGGGGCCTTTGGCCCCGAATTCACCCCCGCCGGTATTTTCGCCAACCCAAAGATAGGGGCGCGCGCCTCAGGGGAAGCAGGGCGCGAGCATGAGGCCCGTCGTCTCGGGGAGATCGAGCATCAGGTTCGCGTTCTGGAGAGCCTGCCCCGAGGACCCCTTGGTCAGGTTATCGAGCGCCGCCACAACGATTGCGCGGCCCGGGATGCGGTCCGCGACAACACCGATATGGCAGAAATTCGAGCCCCGCACGTGATGGGTCGAGGGCGTCTCGCCCATCGGTAGGACTTCGAGGAACGGCTCGTCCGCGTATGCGGTCGCCAGTGCGTCGTGGATGGCGGCGGGATCGCCTGAAAGGTACGCGGTGGCGAGGATGCCACGGTTCATGGGCGCGAGATGCGGGGTGAACTGGATTCGGACCTCGCGGCCCGCGAGCTGCGAGAACTCCTGGTCGAACTCGCCCAGATGCCGATGGGTACCGCCGACCCCGTAAGCATTCGTGCCTTCGGAGAGCTCGGCATGGAGAAGGTTCTCCTTGAGCGAGCGCCCGGCCCCCGACACACCGCATTGCAGATCGAGGATGATATCGTCGAGCCCGATCACCGAGGCCGAGATCAGGGGGCGCAGGACGTACTGGCCGGTCGCCGCATTGCAGCCCGTCCCGGCGACGATGCGCGCCTTGGCGATCTCGCGGCGGTAGAACTCGGTCAGACCGTAGACGGCCTCTTTCTGAAGCTCGGGCGCGGCGTGATCGTTGCCGTACCAGCGCTTGTAGTCCGCCGGATCGCGTAGCCGGAAATCGGCCGACAGATCAACAATCTTCAGATGGCCGGGCAGCTGCGAGATGACTTCCTGGCTGGTTTTGTGCGGCAGCGCGCAGAAGCATAAGTCGATGCCGGAAAAGTCGATCTCTTCCCAGGTGACGAGGCGGGGCAGCTCCAGATGCCGCAGATGCGGGAAGACTTGCGCCATCTCCTGGCCCGCCTTGGAATTGGCGGCCAGGGCGGCGATCTCGAGGTCTGGATGTGTGGCGATGAGGCGGATCAGTTCGGCGCCGGTATAGCCCGAGGCTCCGATGATGGCGATATTCTTGGTCATGGCGGGGCTCCCTTTCGTGGGGGCGGAGGTCGTTGGATCAGGCGGGCTCGAAGGCGATCGATCGTCGGAGAAACTGCGTCGCCTGGCCCGAGACGCGCGCGGGATCGCCCGTGGTGAAGAAGCGCGAGGCGGTGCCCGGTCCGGTCATCTCGGGGTGCCGGGCGAGATAATCCGCAAGGCTTTCGGAGACGACCGAAGGTTGGGAATAGACCGACACGTCCGGGCCCAGCGCCTCACGGAAGATCTCTTCCATGAGCGGGTAATGCGTGCAGCCGAGAATCGCGGCGTCGGGTTCGGGCATCTTGCGCTTGAGCGCATCGACATGACTACGCACCAGCGCCTCGGCGAGGATCATGTCGCCCTCCTCGATCGCATCGACCAGCCCGCCGCAAGCCTGCGCCTCGACGTCGACGCCCACCGCGCGGAAGCTCAATTCGCGCTGGAAGGCACGGCTCCGGACGGTGGCCGGCGTCGCAAAGAGCGCGACGGAATTGATGGCGACCTCGCGCGGCGGAGAATTGTCGCCCCATTGCCGTTCTGTCAGAGCCTCGATCAGCGGCACGAAAACGCCGAGCACCCGCTTGTCGCGTGGAATCCACGTCTCCTGCATCCGCCGCAACGCCGCGGCGGAGGCGGTGTTGCAGGCCAGAATTACCAGATCGCACCCCTCCGCCCAGAGCCGCTCGACCCCGCGCGTCGTCAGATCGTAGATCGCGCCGGCGTCGCGGACGCCGTAGGGCGCGTTGGCATTGTCGCCGAGATAGACGAAGGGCTGGTCGGGCAGACGCTTTTGCAGCGCGTCGAGCACGGTGAGGCCGCCCAGCCCCGAATCGAAGACGCCTATGGCCATCGGCCGCTCCCTGCCCTCATCCGCGACGATACCGGCCTAGTGGCGGGTCCGTGCGCGATGTTTTTCCTCGAACTCGTAGCCCGGCAAATCGGGAACGAGCGGTGTCGGGGACAGCTCATAGGTGGATTTGCGAAGGAAATCCATCATCCCGCGCGCATCCGAGGCGCGGGCGGCAATCTCGCTTGCCGGGATCGGAGCGCCGATCACGATCCGCACGGGTTTATCGACCCGGCGGCGGAATTCCCGGATCAGAAGGCCCATCCGCAGCGTGGTGTGAAGATGGCTCGCAAGCTGGAAGAGGCGCGAGTTCGCACCATCGAAATAGACCGGAACGACGGTCGCGCCGGACTTGGCAATCATCCGGGCGGTGAAGCTGCGCCAGCCAGGATCCATCGGCCGCGCGAACGGCGTGAGGCTGGTGGAGACGGTGCCGCCCGGAAAGATGCCGATCGCGCCGCCCTGGCCAAGATAGCGCAGGGCTTCCTTGCGGACGGAGACATTCTCCGCCACCGCCTCTTTCGTCTCGTCGAAATTGACCGGTAGGATCACCCTGTCGAGATCGGACGCCTTGCGGAAGACCTTGTGGGCGAGGATGCGGAAATCGCCGCGCCGCACCGAGAGAAGATGGCCCAGGATGAGCCCGTCGAGGATGCCGTAGGGATGGTTCGCCACGACGACGAGCGGCCCCGAGGCGGGGATATTCTCGAGAGTGCCGCCGACGATATCGAGCTTCAGACCGTAGCGGTCGACCATCACTTGCCAGAAATCCGCGCCGTTCGCGACATCGCCTTCATAGCCGCGCACACGCTTGATGAGGCGCACCCGGCCCGTGGCGTTCTCCATCAGGCGAATGAGCGCGCGGCCGGGGCGGCTTTGCGCGGAATAGGAATAGCTGATGTCGCGCGCGACCTGTCTTTCGGCCTTCACGGTCGGTCCGTCCTTCATGCCCGGGCCCGGTGGTAGGCGTTCTCATGCAACGGATATGTAACGAGGAGATGACGAAAGCGCTGCCCCGAAGGCGACACGCTGCCGCGGCGGATGGTCCCGCCGCGACAGCAAGGCGCTTATTCGGCGGCCTTGCGCAGGCCCTCGCCACCCGATCTCAGCGAGGCGAGGATCTCCTCGCGGCGCTTTTCGGCCTTGGCGAGGTTCGCCGCCTTCACCGGGCCGAAGCCACGCACCGAGAGGGGAAGCTCTGCGAGCGCGCTCAGAGCGTCCTTCCGCTCGGGTGTGGCCTTGGGCAGCCATTCGGCCATGTCCGCCTCGTATTGGCGGATGAGCGCGCGCTCGGAGCGACGTTCTTCGGAGCGGCCGAAGGGATCGAACGGCGTGCCGCGCAAGAACTTGAGTCGCGCAAGGGGGCCGAAGGCGCGGGTCAGCCCCTCGCCGAAGGATTTCTTGCGCGGGCGGCCGTCAGAGCCTTCCTTCGACAGAAGCGGCGGAGCGAGATGGAAGGTCATCTTGAAATCGCCACCGAATTCCTCGCGGGCCTTCTCGCGGGTGGCAAGGTGAAGGCGCGCGACCTCGTATTCGTCCTTGTAGGAGAGGACTTTGTGATAGCCCTTGGCGACGGCTTCCTTGAGCCCCGGATCCTCGACGCTGTCCACAAGGTTTCGGTAGCGCCGGGCGAGACGCTTGGACTGGTAGGCAGTCAAGTGCTCGGCGCGCGCCTCGATCCGTTCATCGAGCGTCTTCGGCTTCTGCACGACCTTGGGAGCGACCATGTTCGCCGCCTCCTCGGGGTGCAAAGCGGCCCAGCGACCGATCTCGAAAGCGCGCAGGTTCTTTTCGACCGCCGCTCCGTTCAGCCGCATCGCCTGTTCGATCGCATCATGCGGCAGCGGCACGAGGCCCATCTGCCAGGCCGCCCCGAGGATCATCGTGTTCGAGAAGATCGAATCGCCCATCACGACGCGGGCGAGATCGGTCGCATCGAAGAAGACCGCCCGCTCTTTCATGCGCCGCTCGAGCGCAAGGCGCAGCCTGTCTGCGGGCAGCGCGAACTCGGTATCGCGGGTGAAGTCGCCGGTGATGATTTCATGGCTGTTCACGATGGCGCCGGTACGGCCCGTGCGCGTGAGGCCGAGTGTCTTCGAACCGGCACTCACGACAAGGTCGCCGCCGATCAGCGCGTCGGCTTCGCCGGTCGCAACGCGGATCGCGGAGATATCGTCCGGTCTCTCGGCGATCCGCAAGTGGATGTGCACCGCCCCGCCCTTCTGGGCGAGGCCCGCCATCTCCATCATGCCCGCGCCCTTGCCTGCGATCTGCGCGGCCTGGGCGAGCACCGCGCCGACCGTCACGACGCCGGTGCCGCCGACGCCGGTGATGACCATGTTCCACGTCTTGTCGATCTCGGGGATTTGCGGCTCGGGCAGGTCCGGCAGGTCGATCCCGGTGCCGCCGCCCACCTTGGGCTCTGCCCCGGTGAGCGTCACGAAAGACGGGCAGAAGCCGCGCAGGCACGAATAATCCTTGTTGCAGGACGACTGGTCGATGGCGCGTTTGCGCCCGAACTCGGTCTCTTTCGGGACGATGGAGACGCAGTTCGACTGCACGCCGCAATCGCCGCAGCCTTCGCAGACATCGGTGTTGATGAAGACACGGGTATCGGGATCGGGAAAGAGGCCGCGCTTGCGGCGGCGGCGTTTCTCGGCGGCGCAGGTCTGCACGTAGATGATGGCGGAGACGCCCGCCACGTCGCGGAGTTCCTTCTGCACCGCGTCAAGATCGCGGCGGGGATGCCAGCCGACGGAACCGGGGAAGTCCTCGCGCCGGGGTTCTTCCTTCTCGTCGAACACGACCTCGATCCGCGGCACGCCCATCGCCTCGAGTTCGCGCGCGATGCGGTCGGGCGTCAGCCCACCCTCGTTCTTCTGCCCGCCCGTCATGGCGACGGCGTCGTTGTAAAGGATCTTGTAGGTGATATTGGTGCCGGCCGCGAGCGCGGCGCGGATCGCCTGCACGCCCGAATGGTTGTACGTGCCGTCGCCGAGGTTCTGGAAGACGTGTTCTGTCTTGGAGAACGGTGCCTCGCCGATCCAGTTCGCGCCTTCCGCCCCCATATGGGTGAAGCCTTCGGTATTCCGGTCCATCCACTGGACCATGTAATGACAGCCGATCCCGGCATAGCCGCGGCTGCCTTCGGGCACCTTGGTCGAAGTGTTGTGCGGACAGCCCGAGCAATAATAAGGCAGCCGCGCCGCGATCTCCTCGGCATTGTCGGCGCGGCGGGCCTCGTCGAGTTTCGACAGCCCTGCCTTCACCGCGTCCGTGCCGCGCCCTTCCTCGATCAGGATGCCGCCCAGCTTCTCCGCGATCCAGACAGGATCGAGCGCGCCTCGGGTCGGGAACAGCTCTTCTCGGTGCATCCCGCCCGCGCCGCCCTTGTACCAGCCATAGACACGGCGGCCCCGGCGATCATCGAAAATCGCCTCCTTGACCTGAACCTCGATGAGCTTGCGCTTCTCCTCCACGATGACGATGAGCTCGAGATCCTCGGCCCAATCGTGAAAGCCCTTCATGTCCAGCGGGAAGGTTTGGCCGACCTTGTAGGTGGTGATGCCGAGCCGCTCTGCCTCCGCCTCGTCGATCCCGAGAAGCGTCAGGGCGTGGGTCAGATCGAGCCAGTTCTTGCCGGCGGCGACAAGGCCGATCTTGGCTCCGGGCTTGCCCCAGACGCGCTTGTCCATGCGATTGGCGTGGCTGAACGCCTCGGCGGCATAGCGTTTGAAATCGATCATCCGCGCCTCTTGCAGGTGCGGCGTATCGCCAAGGCGGATGTTGAGGCCGCCTTCAGGCATGTCGAAATCGCCCGGAAGCGCGAGCTGCATCCGGTCCGGGCGCCCGTCGACGACCGCCGTCGCTTCCACGGTGTCCTTCATCGTCTTGAGCCCGACCCACAGACCCGAAAAGCGCGACAGCGCATAGCCGTAGATGCCGTAGTCGAGGATTTCCTGCACGCCCGCGGGCGATACGACCGGCATGTAGGCATCGACGAGCGCCCATTCGGACTGATGCAGAACGGTCGAGGATTCGCCGGTGTGGTCGTCCCCCATCGCCATGAGGACGCCGCCATGTTTCGAGGTGCCCGCCATGTTCGCGTGGCGCATTACGTCGCCCGATCGGTCGACGCCCGGCCCCTTGCCGTACCAGAGGCCGAAGACCCCGTCATACTTGCCCTCACCCCGAAGCTCGGCCTGCTGGCTGCCCCAGAGTTGCGTGGCGGCGAGATCCTCGTTGAGGCCCTCGCGGAACAAGACGTTCGCCTTGGCAAGGTGCTTTGCGGCGCGGTTCATCTGCAAATCGACTGCACCGAGCGGCGAGCCGCGATAGCCGGTGACGTAGCCTGCGGTGTTCAGACCTGCCGCGCGATCACGTGCCGATTGCGTCAGCATCAGCCGAACCAGCGCCTGCGTGCCATTCAAGAGAACCTGGTTCTTTTCGAGGTCGAACCGGTCGTCGAGGGAAATTTCCTGCTTCGACATTTTGCGCCTCCCGTCGCTAAATGCTGCCGCCAATACTTGAATTTTAGGTCAAATGAGCTGACCTGCATAGGCAAATTGCGGATTTATCCGGAGCTTGGGCAGCAAGATGCTTAACCTTTCACATAGTTTTGCGTAGGTGCTTGGACAGGGAAGAAAGAGACCGCCATGGATTGGGATAAACTCAGAATCTTTCACGCCGTTGCCGACGCTGGCAGCCTCACGCATGCGGGCGATGCGCTTCACCTGTCGCAATCGGCCGTGTCACGGCAGATCCGCGGGCTCGAAGAGGCGCTCGATACGACCTTGTTTCACCGACATGCGCGTGGACTGATTCTCACCGAACAGGGTGAATTGCTATTCGATGCGACGGTCGCGATGGTCAAACGGATCGACGCGGCCACAGCGCGTATCCGCGACAGCGAGGAAGAGGTCTTCGGCGAGTTGCGCGTGACGACCACGACGGGTTTTGGCTCGCTCTGGCTCGCCCCGCGCCTGTCGAAGCTTTATGACAAGTATCCCGAGCTCAATATCGACCTCATGCTGGAGGAACGCGTGCTCGACCTGCCCATGCGCGAGGCCGATGTTGCGATCCGCATGAAAGAGCCCTCGCAGGCAGACCTCATTCGCAAGCGGCTGATGAACATTCGGATGCGGCTCTACGCATCGCCCGATTATCTCGCCGCCAATGGCACGCCCGAGACGCTGGAGGACATGAGCCAGCATCGGCTCATCTGCCAGAACACCCGCTCGGCGCAGGTTTCGGCGGGCCTGAACCTCGTGCAGGAGCTCTTGACCTACGACATCAGAACCACGCTTTCGGTGAACAATTACTTCGGCGTTCTGCAGGCGGTCATCTCCAACCTCGGGATCGGGGTGTTGCCGGATTACATCATAGAGGATTTCCCCTCCATCGTCCGCGTCCTGCCTGACGTAGAGTCAAACGATGTGCCGGTTTTCCTCGCCTATCCCGAGGAACTGCGCCATTCCAAGAGGATAGAGGCGTTCCGCGATTTCGTTCAGGACGAGATTTTCGCCCATCGCAAGACGCGGCAGCAGATGGGCACCGGCTGACCGGCCCGCTATGTGAAAAGCGCATAACGGCCATGTTGCAGGTGCGGCACAATCTGGCTTGAACGACTCAAAACTGCTCATTAATTGCCCAGTATGTCGATGGCGCGGTCAGACGCGCATCATCTTCATACCTCCCTGTTGGACTTCGGCCGAGCTTTGTGCTCGGCCTTTTTTTTGGCTCAGGGCTTCGGCGGCAGGGAATAGGTCAGATTCGCCCGCGCGACCGGCTCCGGCGCACCCTCGGAATAAAGCAGCACATCACAGACGCTGAGCACCCGGCCAAGCTTCAGAACACGGCATTCAGCCAGCACGTCCCGGCCGGCTTCGGGCTTTCGCATGAAATCGATGGAGCAATTGGTCGTGACCGCCAGCGCCTCCTTCCCGATCCGCGCCATCGTCGCCACATAGGCTGCGACATCGGCCAGACCGAACATCGCCGGGCCCGAAACCGTCCCGCCGGGACGCAGATGCCGTTCATTGGCGAAAAGCCGCATCACGAGAAGATCCTCGTCGAGGCGGTCGATCCCGAACATGCCTTTGACTTGCGGGAAGACCTCGTCGAGGAAGGGGCCCATCTCTTCCGCTGTCACCTTGATCGTCATCGGAGTGTCGTCTCCCCCGTTTTCTTCCGCTCCACTCGCGCGTAGGCTGACGCGCGGGAATGAGGAGGGCAAGCATGTCGCATCTGTTACGTGACGACAAAGGCGCGGTTGCACATCTGACGCTGAACGCACCCGAGCGATTGAACCCGCTCTCGGACGCGATGATCGCAGCTCTCGTGGAAGAGCTCGATCGCATCGCCAATGATCGAAGCGTGCGCGTCGTCGTACTGAAAGGCGCGGGCCGGGCGTTCTGCGCGGGGCATGATCTTAAAGAGATGACCGCCGCGCGCGGGGCTGATGACAAGGGACGCGCCGCGTTCAAGGATCTCTTCGATCGCTGCGCCGAGATGATGCAGAAGGTGATCCACCTGCCCCAGCCGGTCATCGCCGAGGTGCACGGACTTGCGGCCGCAGCGGGCTGTCAGCTCGTGGCAAGTTGCGACATGGCGGTTGCCGCCGAAGGCACGAAATTCGGCGTCAACGGCGTGAATATAGGGCTTTTCTGCTCCACCCCGATGGTGGCTCTCTCGCGCAACATTCCGCGGAAGCACGCCTTCGAGATGCTGACGACCGGCGCGTTCGTCGAAGCGGCGCGCGCGCAGGAGCTTGGGCTTATCAACCGTGTCGCGCCCGCGAACGCGCTCTCCGAGACGACGGACGAGCTCGCGCAGACGGTGGCCGCCAAGCTCGGCTCGGCGGTTCGAACCGGCAAAGAGGCGTTCTATCGCCAGATCGAGCTGCCGCTTGCAGAGGCTTACGAATACACGGGCGCGGTGATGGTCGAGAACATGCTCGACCGCGACACCGAGGAAGGCATCAAAGCCTTTCTCGAAAAGCGCACGCCCGCCTGGTCGCAGCAGTGACAAACGCGGATCGAATCCCTATCTGGGCGGCATGACGGATAAGTTGCATATCGTGGGCGGCGGCATGGCCGGGTCCGAGGCCGCATGGCAGGCGGCGAATATGGGCGTCTCGGTGGTGATCCACGAGATGCGCCCCAAGGTGGAGACCTTTGCCCACAAGACGGGCAAGCTCGGCGAGATGGTCTGCTCCAATTCATTCCGCTCGGACGATCACGAACAGAATGCCGTGGGCCTTCTCCACTGGGAGATGAAGGAAGCGGGCGGCCTCGTGATCTCCACCGCCTATCGCCACCGCCTGCCGGCTGGCGGCGCGCTGGCGGTCGACCGCGAGCCGTTCTCCGAAGAGATCACCGCGCAGCTGAACGCCCATCCCAATATCGAAGTGAGCTACGAGGAAATCTCCGAGCTGCCGCAGGACGGGCAGTGGATCATGGCGACCGGCCCCTTGACCTCGGACGGGCTCGGCCAGGCGATCGCGCGCGCCACCGGCACCGAAAGCCTCGCTTTCTTCGACGCCATCGCGCCCATCGTCTATGCCGATACGATCGACATGTCGAAGGCCTGGATGCAGTCGCGCTACGACAAGGGCGAGACCGAGGAAGAACAGCGCGCCTATCTCAACTGCCCTATGGACAAGGAGACCTACGAGGCCTTCATCGACGCGCTTCTGGCCGCCGACAAGACGGAGTTCCACGAAGGCGAGACTGCCGGCTATTTCGACGGATGCCTGCCGATCGAGGTCATGGCAGAACGGGGACGGGAGACGTTGCGCCACGGCCCGATGAAGCCTGTCGGGCTGACCAACCCGCACGAGCCGGACGTGAAACCCTGGGCCGTCGTGCAGCTTCGCCGGGACAACGCCTTGGGAACGCTGTTCAATATCGTCGGCTTCCAGACCAAGATGAAATACGGCGCGCAGAAAGAGGTGTTGCGGATGATCCCCGGCCTCGAGAACGCGTCTTTCGCGCGGCTCGGCGGGATCCACCGAAACACCTTCCTCAACTCGCCGACGCTGCTCGACGAGCGGATGCGCCTCAGAACGCAGCCGAATATCCGTTTCGCCGGGCAAATCACCGGGGTCGAGGGCTACGTGGAATCCGCCGCAATGGGTCTTCTCGCGGGCCGTATGGCTGCGGCTGAGATCCTCGGGCAAGAGCTGCCGAGCGTGCCGCAAGACAGCGCGCATGGTGCACTCGTTCACCACATCACCGGCGGTGCCGAGGCCAAGACGTTCCAGCCGATGAACGTGAATTTCGGCCTTTTCCGCCCGCTTGAGGGCGTCAAGGGCGGGCGGCGCGGACGGCGCGACCGCTACAAGGCCTATACCGACCGGGCAAAGGAAGCCTGGCAGGGCTGGCTCGGCACCCAGACCATAGCGACTGCGGCGGAGTGACCCGATGAACTACGTGCTCGCCCTTTTTCTACCGCCGCTTTCGATCCTGCTGACGGGTCGGATTTTCACGTCGATCATCGTTTTCGTGATCTGGATTCCCGCGATCCTGTTCTCCGGCGGCCTGACGCATCCGATGTTCATCCTGCTCGCATGGATCCTGATCTACCAGTCGGGCGAAGAGCGCCGTGCGCGCCGCTATGGCCGCGACGAGTGAGCGCGCGGGTCTGATCACCCGCTTCGCGCCGTCGCCCACGGGGCCGCTGCATCTTGGCCACGCCTATTCTGCCTGTCTGGCATTCGATCTGGCACGCAAGCATGGCGGCACCTTTCTCATCCGGATCGAGGACATCGACCGGCAACGCGCCCGCCCAGAATGGGAAGCGCAGATTTATGAGGATCTGAACTGGTTGGGACTGACTTGGCCCGAGCCCGTGATGCGGCAGTCGGATCGCCAACCTGCCTATGACGCGGCGCTCGACAGGCTCTGGGACATGGGCCTTCTTTATCCCTGCTCCTGCTCGCGCCGTGACATCCAGGAGGCAGCCTCCGCACCGCAGGAAGGCGTACCGCGCTTGGGGCCGGACGGGCTCGTCTATCCCGGAACCTGCCGGCCGGACGAGTTGCCGACAGGTGTTAGACCCCGCGAGACCGCGCTCCGCCTCGACATGCGGCGTGCGATGCAACGCATTGGCGCAGAACAGCTTTCATTTATCGAGTGCGGCGGAGGCCCCGGCGATGAAACCGGCGAGATCGGGATTTCGCCCGAAGCTCTTGTCTCGGAGATCGGCGATGTCGTTCTCGCAAGACGCGACATGGGCACGTCCTATCATCTGTCCGTGGTGCTCGACGACGCAGCGCAAGGTGTGACCGACGTCGTGCGTGGACGGGATCTGTTCGAGGCAACCCGGATTCATGTTGTTCTTCAACGCCTTCTCGGACTTGCCTCGCCAAGATACCTGCATCACCGGCTGATCCGCGACGACACTGGCAAGCGCCTCGCCAAACGCGACGATGCTCGCGCGATCCGCACCTACCGCGACAGCGGGCTCAGCCCCCGGGATATTCGCGCGAAGTTAGGCCTGTAAGCCCCTAGAGTCACGGGACCATCGGCTCCATGATCTCCACCTCGTCGCCATCGCGGACCGCCGTGTAAAAGCAGCTTCGGCGGTTGGTGTGACAGGCCGGGCCGGTTTGTCGCACCCGCACGAGAATGCAGTCTCGGTCGCAATCGACGCGCATCTCGACCAGCTCTTGCACGTGGCCGGAGCTTTCGCCTTTGACCCAAAAAGATTTTCGGGAACGAGACCAATAGGTTACGCGCCCGCTTTCAAGCGTTTTCGTAACGGCCTCCGCGTTCATCCATGCCATCATGAGCACTTCCTCGGTCGCTGCATCCTGCGCGATCGCCGGCACGAGACCGTTTGCATCATAGACCAAGGTCTGAGGATCAAAGGACATGGGAAAAAACCCTTTTGCAGCAGCCGTTGCCGCCCCTATCTATGAGGACAAGCGTGAAAGGGAAAGCCATGTCGGCCGAACAGGATCTTATCAAACTCTATTCCGATCGCATTCTTGCGCTCGCCGCCGATATCCCGCGGACGGGCCGGCTCGACGCGCCGGATGCGACTGTGAAAAAGCGATCGCCCCTGTGCGGATCGACGGTGACGGTGGATCTCAAGGTCGAGGACGGCCGGGTCGTTGACTACGCACAGGATGTGAAGGCCTGCGCGCTCGGTCAGGCGGCCGCCGCAGTCGTCGGCGATGCGATCATCGGGCGCAGCGAGGCCGAGGTCACGGCGGCACGGGACGCGCTCAAGGCAATGCTGAAAACGGACGGGCCGACACCGCCTGCCCCCTTTGACGGGCTTGAGGTGCTGCGCCCCGCCGCGGCCTACAAGAACCGCCACGCCTCGATCCTTCTGGCGCTCGATGCGGCGTCCGAAGCGATGGAACACGCAACGCACCACCAATCCGCTTAAGGAAATCTTCGTCTCTCGCGCGCAGGCTGTCCTTGTATAGACAGCTTCGGTGCGAGGATGTGATGAGACTTTCGGTTGGGCCACCGGCGCCGCATCAGCTCACCTCACCGCATGACTCAAAGAAAAAGCCGCCATGCGTTGGGGCGCATGGCGGCGAGTGGCGTGTCTTGTGAGATCCGGGCACGCAGGGTCGCGCACGAGGGGGACAGGCAGTGTCAGTCGCGAGGCATCCGGGACAAAGGATGCGGAATTACGTCCGGCACAAGCAACGCAGGCAGAAAGCGAAAACGGATCAGAGGTGCAAACCGGCGACGAGCATCAGAACCAGCGACAGCGCCCCGAGAGCATCGGTCAAAAGCGTGTTTTGCGAACGGTGGATCGTGGTCTTGATCTGGTCGAGCATCTGTACCTCCAACTCCGTGTTAACCTTTTGTTCTCATACTTAGCGCTCGGAGTAAAGAACTTTTTAGGAACATTTGAGAACACGGGAGAACGGAGCGGAACTTTTCGCGACTATCCGACAGAGATAAGCCGGATCGCCCGATCCTGCCGCATGAGCCAGAGTAGCAGGCGCGCGGCCTTTCCACGGTCGCTTTCGAGAGCCGGATCGCTCGACAAGAGATGCCGCGCATCGCTTTGGGCGATCTTCATCAACCCTGCCTGCCGTTCGAGATCGGCGATACGAAAGCGCGGCAGACCGGATTGCGCGGTTCCGATCAGGTCTCCGGCACCGCGCATCTCGAGGTCAACCTCGGCGATCCGAAAGCCGTCCTCGGTCTCGCGGAGGGTCGTCAGGCGGCGCTCTGCTGCTTCGCCCAAGGGAGGGCGATACATCAATAGGCAGGTTGATGCGGCCTCGCCCCGCCCGACGCGGCCCCGCAGCTGGTGCAACTGCGCGAGGCCAAACCATTCGGCGCGCTCGATCACCATGATCGTGGCATTGGGCACGTTGACCCCAACCTCGATCACTGTCGTCGCGACGAGGACCTGCGTCTCCCCCGCCACGAAGCGGGCCATTGCTGCGTCTTTCTCTGAAGGCGGCATCTGTCCGTGAACGAGCCCGACACGGCCCTCTCCCAGAACGGCACGCAGATGCCTGAACCGATCCTCGGCCGCGGCGAGGTCGATCGCCTCGCTTTCATCGACCAGCGGGCAAACCCAATAGGCTTGCCGTCCGTCCTCGATCGCGCCTCTGAGATGCGCGACCACTTCGTCCATCCGCTCTGACGAGACGAGCGCCGTCCGGATCGGCTTTCGCCCCGGCGGCTTCTCATCGAGGATCGACACATCCATGTCCCCGAATTGCGCGAGCGACAGCGACCGGGGAATCGGTGTCGCGGTCATCACCAGGATATCCGCCATCGGACCTTTCGCGCCCAGCTCGAGCCGTTGCGCTACGCCGAAACGATGCTGCTCATCGACGACCGCAAGGCGAAGGTCCCGAAACCGCACGTCTTTCTGGAAGACGGCATGCGTTCCGACGAGGATGTGGATCTCGCCGCGCTCCAAGGCATCGAGCTTTTCCGCGCGCTCTCGCCCCTTGTCGCGGCCGGTCAGAAGCTGAAGGCGGACATTCGCCGCCTCGGCCAACGGGGCCAGACCTTCGAGGTGCTGCCGCGCCAGGATCTCGGTCGGGGCCATCATCACGCCCTGCCCGCCCGCTTCGACGGCGACAAGCAGCGCCATGAGCGCCACCAGTGTCTTGCCCGACCCGACATCACCCTGCAAAAGCCGGTTCATTCGGGTGCCGTCGGCCATATCGGCCGCGATCTCGTCGATGGCGCGGCTCTGCGCGCCCGTCGGCGCATAGGGCAATGCCTCAAGAACGCGTGCGCGCAGCGCCCCGTCGCCGCGGCTGACCGCACCCGGTCTGCGACGGCGCGCGGCACGCGCCAGGCCGAGCGTCAGCTGGTGCGCGAAAAGCTCGTCATAAGCAAGCCGCGCCCGCGCCGGCGCGTCGGGAAGCAGGTCCGCCACCGAAGCAGGCGCATGCGCCGCGATCAAGGCCTCGCGCCAGCCTGGCCAGCCTGCCTGAGACTTTTGCGCCGGATCGATCCATTCCGCCAAGTCCGGCGCACGTTCGAGCGCGGCCTGGACCGCGCGGCTCATGGCGCGCTGCGTGACGCCGCCCGTCAAGGGATAGGTCGGCTCGAATGCCGGCAGGGCGTCGGCCTCAGCCTCGGTCAGAACGTGGTCGGGATGCACCATCTGCGCGCGCCCGTCGAAAAGTTCGACTCGGCCCGAGACAAGACGGCGCTGCCCGGTCGGCAGAAGTTTCTGCAGGTAATCCGAGCGGCCCCGGAAATAGACCAACTCGAACTCGAGCCGATTGTCGGAGACTTCGATCCGGTAGGCGCCCGTCCGGGTGCGCGAGGGCCGGTGCGCCCCGATCGTGACCGGCACCGTCAGCGTTTGCGGCAGTTCCGCGCCCTGCACGCTGTCGCGAACCTGCCGATCGATGCCGGAATACGGGAGCAGGAACAGAAGATCTCGCGGCGCCTCGATGTCGAGGCCTTCAATTTGTTGCGCGATCTTCGGCCCGACGCCCGGCAAAGTCGTGAGCTCGGCGAAGATCGGAAACAGGGCCTCGGGCCGACCCGTCATGCCTGACCGATGAGCGCAAGCCAGCCGTCCTCATCGAGGATATCGACGCCAAGCTCGCGGGCCTTCGTTTCCTTGGAGCCTGCGCCGGGGCCCGCGACCACGAGATCGGTCTTGGCCGAGACAGACCCGGACACCTTTGCGCCAAGCGCCTCGGCCCGCGCCTTCGCTTCCGCGCGTGTCATCTTCTCGAGGGTGCCGGTGAAGACGATCGTCTGGCCCGCAACGGGGCTGCCCTCGGTTGCGGGTTTGGCAGCGCGTTCGACGGACAGATGCCTTACGAGCCGGTCGATCGAGGCGCGCTCCGCCTCCTGGCTCATCGTCGTGACAAGCGAGCGGGCCAGCACCTGGCCGACCCCGTCAATGCCGATCAGGTCATCCCAGGCTGAACCTTCGAGATCCGCCGCTTCGTCCATCGCGGTCTCGAAGGTTGGCCAGTCACCGTAATGCCGCGCCAGAGTGTTCGAGGCGACCTCGCCCACATGCCGGATGCCGAGACCGAAGATCAGCCGACCGAGCGGAATGCGCCGCCGCGCTTCGATCGCATCGAAGAGGTTCTGCGCCGATTTTTCGCCCCACCCTTCGCGATTTTTCAACTGCTGCATGCCGCTGCCATAGCGGTCCGACAGGGTGAAGATATCCGCGGGCTCCTTGATCCACCCATCGACATAGAATTGCTCGACCTGCTTCGAGCCGAGCCCCTCGATGTCGAAAGCGGCACGGGACACGAAATGCTTGAGCCGCTCCACCGCCTGCGCGGGGCAGATCAGCCCGCCGGTGCAGCGCCGGACGGCGTCGCCCTCTTCGCGGATCGCGGCAGAGCCGCAGCGCGGGCATTCTTGCGGGAAGGCAAAGGGCTGGCTGTCTTTCGGGCGCTTGTCGAGGTCGACATCGGCGACTTTCGGGATCACGTCGCCAGCGCGGTAGACCTGGACCCAGTCCCCTTCGCGAATGTCCTTGCCGTCGCGGATGGGCGCGCCATTCGCGTCCCGCCCGGCAATGTAATCTTCGTTGTGAAGCGTCGCGTTCGACACAACGACACCGCCGACCGTGACCGGGGCCAGCCGCGCGACCGGTGACAAGGCGCCGGTCCGCCCGACCTGGATCTCGATCTTCTCAAGCCGGGTCCAGGCGAGTTCAGCGGGAAACTTATGGGCAATTGCCCAACGTGGCGTGGTCGAGCGGAAGCCAAGACGCGCCTGCAAGGCCAGATCGTCGACCTTGTAGACGACACCGTCGATGTCATAGCCGAGCGTCGCGCGCTGTTCCTCGATGCGGGCATAATGCGCGAGCATCTCTTCGGGACCGGTGCAGATCGCGGTCAATGGATTGGTCTGAAAGCCCAGAGCGGCAAGTCGGTCGATCGCACCGCCTTGCGTTTCCGCCAGAGCCTCCGACAGCTCACCCCATCCATAGGCAAAAAAGCGTAAAGGCCGGTCCTTGGTGATCGACGCGTCGAGCTGGCGCAAGCTGCCCGCCGCAGCATTGCGCGGATTGGCGAAGGTCTTGCCACCGCGGCTTTCCTGCCGGGCGTTCAGCGCCGCGAAATCGTCATGGCTCATATAGACTTCGCCACGCACCTCGAGGATCTCCGGCGCGCCCGTCAGGCGCTCGGGGATCGTCTCGATCGTGCGGGCATTTTGGGTGACGTTCTCACCGACTGCACCGTCGCCGCGTGTGGCCGCCTGAACGAGAACCCCGCCTTCGTAGCGAAGTGCGAGGGACAGACCGTCGATCTTGGGCTCGGCGGTGTATGCGAGAGGCGCATCGGCGGCCAGACCCAGATAGCGGCGGATGCGCGTATCGAACTCGAAGATCTCCTGATCCTCGAAAGCATTGCCAAGCGACATCATGCGCTGACTATGCGTGACCTTGTCGAAACCCTCCGCGGGCGCGGCGCCGACTTGCTCGGACGGCGAGTCCGCGCGCTTGAGATCGGGGAAACGATCCTCGATCTCGCGGTTGCGCCGCTTGATCCGATCATATTCGGCGTCTGTCAGCTCTGGCGCATCATCGCGGTGATAGGCGGTATTCGCTTCGGCGAGCAGCTCGGCAAGGCGCGCCAATTCCGCCTCCGCGGCGGCTCGGTCGAGATCGGCGACCGCAACTTCGGCATGGTCCGTCTGCCCGTTCATGCGCCTCTCCGCTGACATCCTGCGCGCCCAAGTGATAGGTCGCTGATCGCGCAGGGTCCAGCGGGAGTCTCGCGGGCAGACGGAGGATCAGGTCAGGCGCGGGCCGCGACCTTTTGGCCGGCAGGTTCCGCAACCGGATCGCGCAGGACGTAGCCACGCCCCCAGACCGTTTCGATGTAGCTTGGCTCACCGGTCGCCTGGGACAGTTTCTTACGCAACTTGCAGATGAAAACGTCGATGATCTTGAGTTCGGGCTCGTCCATGCCGCCGTAAAGATGGTTCAGGAACATCTCTTTCGTCAGGGTTGTGCCCTTCCTGAGACTCAAGAGTTCGAGCATCTGGTATTCCTTACCCGTCAGATGCACCTGGCGCCCCGCGACCTCGACGGTCTTTGCGTCGAGATTGACGTCGATTCGGCCCGTCCGGATGATCGACTGGGCATGCCCTTTCGAGCGGCGGATGATCGCGTGAATCCGGGCGACCAGTTCATCACGATGGAAAGGTTTGGTCATGTAATCGTCGGCCCCGAAGCCGAAGGATTTGAGCTTGCTTTCCGTATCGAGATCACCTGACAGGACCAGGATCGGCGTGTCGATCCGCGCCATCCGCAGCTGCCGCAGCACATCATGCCCGTTCATGTCGGGCAAATTGATGTCGAGCAGGATCAGATCGTAGTCGTAGAGCTTCGCCAGATCGACGCCCTCTTCCCCAAGATCGGTCGCATAAACATTGAGGTTCGCGTGAGTGAGCATCATTTCGATGCTTTTGGAGGTCGTCGGGTCGTCTTCTACGAGCAATACACGCATGAGGTGTCTCCGGTGCGGATTGAGAGGTGAACTCAAGCCTCATTCAAAAACCTTAACGTGTGTTAAATGTACTGCGTTAAACGATTCGCGCAACCTATAGTTGTCGTCTCGACTGAACGCGCGTTGCTTTCAGGCCGTTTTTCCCGAAAGTCTTAGCCGCGCTCATCCATTCGGCGAGTTCCTCCTCCGAAAGACCGTAGAGCTCAATCGCCTGTGCCTCGGTGATCAGGCCGAATCGGACGCCGCGCACCACCGCCAGTTTGCGCGAGGCGACCCAGCGTTCTGTCTCTGCAGGCGGCAGGTCGGCACGCGTCATCATCGTGCCGTCGGGCAGCCGCACCGCACGCGGCCCGTCGATTTTCTTGAGGTACATTGCCCTCTCCGTCGAAATACTCGGAGGGACCATGCGCCGACGCCCTTAATGGCGGATGAAACGCGGCCTTGAGAATAGAGCGGATTTTCTTATATTCCGCCGGTCCGGACTCACCCTTTCCTCGGAGCGATCATGCCCCTCGATGCCTCCAAGCTGAATTCGCTTGGCTTTGCCAAACCGCCCGCCGAAACCCGCGTCGTCGTTGCGATGTCGGGCGGCGTAGACAGCTCGGTCGTGGCCGCGAAGCTTGCGGAAGAAGGTTACGACGTCGTGGGCGTGACGCTGCAGCTTTACGATCACGGTGCGGCACTCGCCAAGAAGGGCGCGTGCTGCGCCGGTATCGACATTCACGATGCGCGCCGGGTGGCAGAGGAAATGGGCTTTCCCCATTATGTTCTCGATTACGAGAACATCTTCCGCGACGCGGTCATCGACGAGTTCGCCGACAGCTATCTTGGCGGCGCGACGCCTGTGCCCTGCATCAGGTGCAACGAACGCGTCAAGTTCAAAGACCTGCTGGAAACAGCGAAGGATCTCGATGCCGATTGCATGGCAACCGGTCATTACATCCAGCGCAAGGACGGACCGAACGGGGCGGAGCTGCACTGCGCCACGGATGCGAACCGCGACCAGAGCTATTTCCTGTTCTCCACGACGCCCGAGCAGCTCGACTTCCTGCGCTTTCCGCTGGGGCACCTGCCCTCGAAGGACGCGACCCGCGCGCTCGCGCAGCGCTATGGTCTTGTCGTTGCCGACAAGCCCGACAGCCAGGACATCTGCTTCGTGCCCGACGGCAATTATGCGAGCGTGATCGAGAAATTGCGCCCCGGCGCGGCAGAGCCCGGAGAGATCGTGCATGCGGATGGCAGGGTGCTCGGAACACATCGGGGCGTGATCCATTACACGATCGGCCAGCGGCGCGGGCTCGGGATCGGCGGCCTCGACGAGCCGCTTTACGTCGTGAAACTCGATGTCGAGAACAAGCGCGTCGTCGTCGGCCCGAAAGAGCTGCTGGCGACCCGCACCATTCCCGTCCGCGAGATCAACTGGCTGGGCGATGGGCCTTTCACCGGCGCCGAGGAATGGCACGTTTCGGTCAAGGTGCGCTCCACCCGGCCACCGCGCGAAGCCGTGATCCGGCCGATTTCCAAGACCGAAGCCGAGGTTGAATTGCTGACGCCCGAGGAAGGCGTCTCGCCCGGTCAGGCGTGCGTTTTCTACGAAACCGGCGGCAGCCGCATACTTGGCGGTGGCTGGATCTGGCGCGGGTACTAACGCCCCGCGCCGCTCAGCGCACCTTCAGCGTGGCGAGGCCGATCAGCGCCAGGATCAGCGAGATGATCCAGAACCGGATCACGATCTGCGGCTCGGCCCAGCCCTTCTTCTCGTAATGGTGGTGGATCGGTGCCATCAGGAACACCCTCTTGCCCGTGCGCTTGAAGTAGAGCACCTGCACGATCACCGAGAGCGCCTCCACCACGAACAGTCCACCGACAATGGCCAGAACCAGCTCGTGCTTGGTGGCAACCGCGATCGCCCCAAGTGCGCCGCCAAGCGCGAGCGAGCCGGTATCGCCCATGAAGACCGCCGCAGGCGGCGCGTTGTACCACAGGAACCCCAGCCCGCCGCCAAAGATGCCGGCGGTGAAGATCAGAAGCTCGCCCGTTCCCGGAACGTAGTGCACGTCGAGATACTCGGTCACGTCGACGCGGCCGACCGCGTAGGCGATGATACCGAGCGTTCCGGCGGCAATCATTACCGGCATGATCGCGAGCCCGTCGAGCCCGTCCGTCAGGTTCACGGCATTCGCCGCACCCACGATCACGATGATCGCGAACGGCACGAAGAACAGGCCCATATCGAGAAGCAGGTTCTTGAAAAACGGAAAGGCCAGCTGCCCCGTCAGCGCCTCGGGGTGGTAGAGGGCGGCCCATGTGCCCGCGACGCCCGCAATGATGAACCCGAGCAGAAGCCGCACCTTTCCGGGCACCCCCGCCGAGGTCTGCTTGCGGACCTTTGAATAATCGTCGGCAAAGCCAATGGCCGCGTAGGACATGGTCACGAAGAGCACCATCCACACAAATGGATTGTCGAGCCGTGCCCAGAGAAGCGTGGAGGTCAGAAGCGCGCCAACGATCAAGAGCCCGCCCATCGTCGGCGTTCCGGCCTTGGTGAGATGTCCTTCCGGCCCATCGCTGCGGATCGGCTGCCCCTTGCCTTGCGTCCGGCGCAAGACATCGATCAGCGGCCGTCCGAACAGGAAGCCGAAGACAAGCGCCGTCAGGAACGCGCCGCCCGCGCGGAAGGTGATGTAGCGAAAGAGGTTGAAGGCACCGCCCCCGTCCGACAATTCGGCCAGCCAGTAGAGCATGAAAGGGTTCCTTTCTCCGCGATCACGGGGTCAGCGCAGCACTGTCAGGATGGGTCGGTGCCTTGGCGCATTTTGCGTATCGCGTCAACCAGACGGCCCAGCCCCATCGAAAGCGATCCTTTCACCAGCACCACGTCGCCGGCGTCGAGATCGCGGGCGAGCCGCGCTTGCATCGACTGCACGTCCTCGGCCCAATGTCCCTGTTTTTCCCGCGGCAACGCTTTCCAGAGCGCGTGCATGAGAGGCCCGACGCAATGAACGCGGTCGATCCGCGCCATCGCGGGCAGATCCGCCAGCCCGGCATGGAGCGCCTGCGCCGTGGGTCCGAGCTCTTTCATGTCGCCAAGATAGGCGATCCGGCGCCCCTTCCCGACACGGCCGACGTCATGGCGCGGCTCGGCCCCGGCCAGAACTTCGAGCGCCGCCCCCATCGAGGCGGGGTTGGCGTTGTAGCTGTCGTCGATCAGCTCGATCCAGGCATCGGTCTGCGCGATATCGAGCGAGATCCGCTCGCGGTGGCCGCGGCCTGCGCCGGGGGACCAGGCTCCAAGATCGCAGAGCGCCCGGGCGCGGTCGAGACCAAGTGCCCAAACCGTGGCCAACACCGCCGCGGCATTGACCGCGAAGTGCCGGCCCGGCACGGCGACCTTGTAAAGGACAGGCTGCCGCCAGGCACGCAGATGCGCGACGGTCGCAGCATCCTTGACCTGAACGTCGGTGACGCGGTGATGGTTTGGCGCCGCTTCGCCGAAACTGATGCTGCGCTTTGCGTAGCGCGCCGCTGTCTCGGAGAGGATCGGAGAGGTCGGAAGATCGCCGTTGTAGATCGCGGTCCCGCGCGGCTCCAGCCCCTCGAAGATCGACGCTTTTTCGCGCGCGATGCCCTCGATGCTCTCGAACGCCTCGAGGTGGGCGGGGGCGACGATGGTGACCATCGCTACATGCGGGCGCGCCATGCGGGCCAGGGGCGCGATCTCTCCGGGATGGTTCATGCCGATCTCGATCACCGCGAAATCGGCATCTCGCGGCATCCGCGCCAGCGTCAGCGGCACACCCCAATGGTTGTTGTAGGAGGCCTCGGCTGCATGGGTCTTGCCTTGTCCGCCCAGGACCTGGCGCAGCATTTCCTTGGTGGAGGTCTTACCGACCGAGCCCGTGACCGCGACGACCTTGGCTTTCGTGCGCGCCCGTCCCGCATGCCCCAGCGCCTCGAGGCCCGCCTGCACATCCTCGACGATCAGGAGCGGCGCATCTTCGGGCAGGCCCTCGGGCACCCGGCTCACGAGCGCCGCCGCTGCTCCCTTTGCCAATGCATCTGCTACAAAATCATGCCCGTCGCGCGCCGCCTGCAAGGCGACGAAAAGGTCGCCGGACTTCAGCGTCCGAGTATCGATGGAGACGCCGCGTGCCTCCCAGTTCGCAGTGGTCCGCCCGCCTGTGGCGACCACCGCTTCGGCGCTCGTCCAGAGGCTCACGGCTGCCCTCCGTCAAGCGCGGTCACGGCGACGCTCGCCTGCTCGGCGTCATCGAAGGGGTAGACGGTGTCGCCGACGATCTGGCCCGTCTCGTGGCCCTTGCCGCAGATCAGAAGCGCATCACCCGGCGCGAGCGCATCAACGCCGCGCAGGATCGCCTCGGCCCTGTCGCCGATCTCGATCGCCTCGGGCGCGCCGGCCATCACGGCAGCGCGGATCGCCGCCGGATCTTCGGAGCGCGGGTTGTCATCTGTTACGATCACGAGATCCGCGTGATCCGCCGCCGCCTGCCCCATCAGCGGCCGCTTCCCGGCGTCGCGATCCCCGCCCGCGCCGACAATAGCGACGAGCCGGCCCATCACGTGCGGGCGCAGCGCCTGGATCGCGGTTTCAACAGCGCCTGGCGTATGGGCGTAATCGACGAAGACCGCCGCGCCGTTCTCGCGCTTGGCCGCAAGCTGCATCCGCCCGCGCACCGTCGAGAGGCGCGGCAAGGTATCCAGAACCGCCTCGGCATCCTCTCCGCAGGCGATGACGAGACCGGCGGCGACAAGCGCATTCTCTGCCTGGAAGCCGCCGATGAGACTGAGTTCGAGCTGCTTGATCGCGCCGCGATAGCGCAGGCGCACATCCTGTCCGGTGGCGTTGAACCGCTGCGCCATCATGCACAGATCGGCGCCCTCGGCGCGACCGACCGTGATAAGATCCTGACCGCGCGCATGGGCGATGGCCGCCATGTCGACCCCGCGCGCATCTTCGATGTTTATGACGGCCGTTCCTTCTTCGGGCAGAACACGGGCGAAAAGCCCCGCCTTGGCCGCGAAGTAATCGTCGAAGCTCTTGTGATAATCGAGGTGGTCCTGGCTGAAATTGGTGAAGCCTGCCGCGCGCAGCTGCACGCCGTCGAGCCGGCGCTGCTCGAGCCCGTGCGAGGAGGCTTCCATCGCCGCGAAATCGACGCCGGAGGCCGCGGCCTCGGCGAGCGCGCGATGCAGCGTGATGGGTTCGGGCGTCGTGTGCTTGAGCGGCGCATGCCAGTCGCCCTCGACCCCGGTCGTGCCGAGATTGATCGCGCGGTGCCCGAGCTCTTGCCAGATCATCCGGGTGAACGCCGCGACCGAAGTCTTGCCATTGGTCCCGGTCACCGCGACCATCGTCTCGGGCTGCGCGCCGAACCAGAGCGCTGCACTGTAGGACAGCGCTTGGCGAGGATCGGCGGCGACGACGAGCGCGGCATCTGAGGCTGACAGCTCCGTGCTCGCGATCTCCGCACCCTCGGCATCGGTCAGGATCGCACCCGCGCCCTGCCTCAGGGCGTATTGGATGAAGTCCGCGCCATGCACCCGCGTGCCGGGGAGTGCCGCGAAAAGGTAGCCGTCGCGCACGTCGCGGCTGTCCACCGCCAGCCCGGTGATTTTCGCATCGCGCCCCGACCGGGCCGTCAGCCCGAGCTCGCCGAGCGTCTTGGTGGTCTCGCTCACGGACAAATCTCCCTCCTGCGGACGCGATGGCCGATACAAGGGGCTGTTGCCCCCGCGATGTTGTTGGCCCGGAACGCCGCCCCTGTTCAAGGGGCCGCTTACGTCAGTTGGCCGTCAATTGCAGCAGATCCGGCTCATCGTAGTCGGGCCGAAGCCCGAGAAGCGGCGCAATCCTGCCGATCATCTCGGCGGCGACCGGCACGGCGGTCCAGCCAGCGGTGCGCCGAGGTTTTTCGCCCATCGTCTCCACCGGCTCGTCGAGCGTCACGATCAGCACGTATTCGGGCGCATGGGCCGGGAACATCGTCGCAAACGTCGCGATGACCTTGTCATCATAGTAGCCGCCCCCGCGCTCCTTCGGCTTGTCGGCCGTGCCCGTTTTGCCGCCGACGTGATAGCCTGGCACTTCGCCGAAGCTTGCCGTGCCTTCGGTCACGACAGCGCGGAGCATGGCGCGCGAGCGCTCGGCCGAGCGGTCCGACATGACGCGCGGCCCGTATTTGGGGCCCGTTTGCTTCAGCAGCGTCGGCTTCACGGCAAATCCGCCATTCGCGATGGCCGAGTAACCGGCAGCCAGATGCAACGGCGAGGCCGATAGGCCATGGCCATAGGAAATCGTCACGCTCGAAAGATCGGTCCATTTCGACGGCAGGAGCGGTTTGCCGCCCTCCGCCTCCGCGATCTCAAGCGGCGCCGGATCGAAGAAACCGAGCGACTTCAGGAACTCCTGCTGGCGATCGATGCCGATCTGCAGCGCCATCTTCGCGGTGCCCCGGTTGGAGCTTTTCACGATGACGTCCGAAACCGTCAGATCGCCGTAATTCTTGCCCTGGAATTCGCCAATCCGGTGACCGCCGACCCGCATGGGCGGCTTGGTATCGATCACCGTGTCCGGCGCGACGAGGCCAAGCTCCATCGCCTGCGCCGCCGCGAAAATCTTGAAGGTCGAGCCAAGCTCGTAGACCCCCTGCACGGAGCGGTTGAAGAGCGGGCTGTCCGCCGGGGAGCCCTGCGTCGGCGGCATCGGCCGGTCGTTCGGATCGAAGCTCGGAAGCGAGGCGATGGAGACCACTTCGCCGGTATGTACATCCATCAGCACCGCCGCCGCGCCCTTGGCGTTCATCAGCATCATGCCGCCCGACAGAACGCGCTCCATCGCGGCCTGAACGGTCAGGTCGATCGACAGCTCCAGAGGCGCGCCCTTGCGCGCGGGATCGCGGAGTTCCTTGTCGAAGAAGCGCTCGATCCCTGCCGTTCCCACGACCTCGGCGGAATGCACCCCTTCCTGCCCGAAGCGCGCGCCGCCCAGGACATGCGCGGCAAGCGTGCCGTTGGGATAAAGCCGCATCTCGCGCGGGCCGAAGAGAAGGCCGGGCTCGCCGATGTCATGCACCGCCTGCTTCTGCTCGGGGCTGAGCTTCTTGCGGACCCAGACGAATTTCCGCTTACCGGTGAAGTCCTTGAGAAGACGCTCTTCTTTGAGCTCGGGGAAGATAGCGGCCAGCTCCTTGGCAGCGCGCTCGGGCTCGATCATCTGCTGCGGATGCGCGTAGAGCGAATGCGTCTCCATGTTGGTCGCGAGGATCCGTCCGCGCCGGTCGACGATGTCCGCGCGCTGCGAGACGATCGAGGCCCCTTGCGTATAGGCGCGCGGCTCTGCCGGCTCGGAGGCGGCCAGCATCGCCATGCGCGCACCAGTGACGGCAAAGACGCAGAAGAAGGCGACGCCGAGGACAAGCAGGCGCCCCTCGGCGCGGGTGCGGGCCTGGTCGCGCATCTGCTCGTGGCGGATACGCAGGTTCTCCCGCTCGATGGCATCGGGATTCTCGCCTTTCTGGCGGGCTTCGAGAATGCGGGCGAGCGGGCGCAGGGGCGTGCGGATCATGGCTCTTGCCCTCCATCGCTGGACAGCTCCACCGGATCGCTCAGCTCCATGATCGGCGGCGCGGGATAGACGATCTGGTCGACGCGGCCGAACTGCTCGGGACGAAACTCCAGAAGGCCGAGGCGTTCGAAATTGACCTGGGCGAGATCGGCAAGCCGGTCTGGCCGGTTGAGATAGGCCCATTCGGCCTTCAGGACCGAGAGCCGTTCCCGGTTGGCCCCGATGGCGCCGCGCAGCTGTTGCACCTCGGACAGCGCTTCCTGCGTGCGGTAATTCTCGCGATAGGCCCAGAAGGCGAGCCCGATCACGGACATGAAGGTCAGAATATAGAGAAACGTGCGCATCAGCGTCCGCCTTTCCTGAGTTCCGGCATGGCCAGGGATTTCGCGTCTATCTCGCCCGATGGGGCTTCGGTGCGGCGCGCAAGGCGCAGCTTGGCCGAGCGCGCCCGCGGGTTGGCCTCGAGCTCTGCCGCATCGGGGCCGATGGCCTTCTTGGAGACAAGTGTGAATTGCGGATCGGGCTCTTCGACAAGCGGCTGGAAGCGGTTGGCACGGCCGGTTTGTCCCGCCCGCATCTGCAGGAACCGCTTCACCATCCGGTCTTCCACCGAGTGGAACGTGACGACCGCCAGAAGACCGCCCGGCGCGAGCGCGCGCTCGGCGGCCATGAGCCCCTCGTAAAGCGCCTCATATTCGTTGTTCACCGCGATCCGAAGCGCCTGGAAAGAGCGTGTCGCGGGATGGGACTGGCCGGGCTTGGCGCGCGGCAGGCAGCCTTCGACAATGCCGGCGAGCCGGCCGGTCGTGGTGATCGGCTCTTCGGCGCGCTCGCGCAGGATCGCCCGCGCGATGCGGCGCGAGGCGCGCTCTTCGCCAAAGACAAAAAGGATCTCGGCGAGTTCCGCCTCGCCCGCCTCGTTGACGATATCGGCGGCTGAAGGCCCATCCTGCGACATCCGCATGTCGAGCGGCCCGTCCTTCATGAAGGAAAAGCCGCGCTCGGCGCGATCGAGCTGCATGGACGAAACGCCAAGATCCAGAACGACCCCGTCGACATCCCGCGCGACCTCGTCCATCTGAGCGAAATTCGCGCGCTCCAGCCGGATTTTACCCTTGTAATCAGGCACCCAGCTTTCGGCGAGCTCATGGGCGAGAGGATCGCGATCGATCCCGATGACCTCATCCGCGCCAGCCGCGACGAGCCCCTTGGCATAGCCACCCGCGCCGAAGGTTCCATCGATCCAACGGCCCGATACGGGCGCGGCAGCCTTGAGAATAGGCGCAAGCAGAACCGGAACATGCGGGCTTTCAGGCGTGGCAGCATCGCCCTGGCTCATCGCTTATTCCTCCCGCTTTCGCTTTTCGGGCAAGAGGGTCAGCGGATCGACATCGGCGGGCAGCGCGTCGAGATATTCGTCGACACGGGCGCGCTCGACCTCGTTGTAGGTCTCGGGATTCCAGACCTGGAACGTGTCGCCGGAGGCGATGAAGAATGCCTCGGAATCAAGCGGCACGCCGATCTTGTCGCGCAAAAGCTGCGTCAGGACGATGCGCCCCGTCTCGTCAACCGTCGCGGTCACGCTCAGGCCGGTGAAGATGTTCTCGAGGATGCGACGCTCGGGCGAGCCGCGCGGCATGTCATCGATCTGGTCCTCGACCTCCTCGATCGCGACCATCGTGTAACATTCGAGAAAATTGCGCCGGTGATCGCCGTAAACGATGACGAATTCGGGGTTCTGGCCGGGCTCCCAGGCGGGATCGCCCGCCTCGAGGACACGGCGAAAAGAGGCCGGGATAGACACCCGCCCCTTCTTGTCCACCTTCTGGTGGCCCGATCCTCTGAACCTCAGCCTGCGGCCCACTGCCCGGCCCTTTCACTGTCCGACCCCCGAAAAGAGAAACGGCGAGTTGATCCGCTGCCATCGATCAACCCGCCGCCCTTGTCCCGCTTGGGCGGGAGGATCCCGATCGCGCGCGCCACCTGGGGGGGGGATGTCTGCTCGCCCGCACGCCGGAATTCCGTTTTGGTCGACGAGAGCGAGGTGCCTGTATGAAACCCGCTCTGTTTTGTTTTTTCGGGGAAGTGTGTCGCGGTTGATTTTTTTATCCGCTGTCTTCCTGCCCTCGTCGATGAACAATGGATTACATGGGATTTTATGGAACGCAATAACTTTTTTCGCATTGCAGTACCGAATATTGTCCACAGCCCCTGTGGAAAACTAAATGTAGTGGCGCAGAATCACGAAAATTTTAGCTTATATCGGCGAAACTGCGCCCAAAGTAACTACATGTAGCGCCTCAAGCGGCACGCTCGATGCGCCCCACGAAATCCCAAAAATGTTCTGCACGCAGCCCGAAATCTCGAAAATCCCGCACGGTGCGTCTCGGCTGCCATTCCGAAATGCGAGGAATCGCCCGGAAAGACTGCCCGAGATACGCCTGACTCGCCTCTCGCCGCCTCGCGCCCATGCTTTCCCACGTGGGCGCCCATGAAATCCCAAGACTGCGCGCGAGGACGTCCGGCCGCTCCAAACCGGGCACATATTAATACGGACCACGTACGCCCTCGCGCGCGTGAAAGCGCGCCGCGAGCGCTCATCGAACACCCACACGCCAATGCCGCGCCGCAGCACAATCTGGGGCGTCCGAAGGTATGTTAGCGCTCCCGATTAAGTAGATCGGACGTGTGGTAAAGGGGATGGAACCAAAATGACAATCAGGTAAGCTGCTGTTTATAGGCCCCTTTATCCATGCGAAAGATGCATAGCAGCGTTGCCGATAAGTCCATTGTGCAACTGCAGCATCGAGGCCATCTTGAGGTCAACAACGCACTCAAGCCGATGGAAAGCTAAGCCATGGCCTACACGAACACACAGACGCAGAGCCGCTTCTCCGGCCTCCTCGCAACGATCTCCGAAGATCTCCGTGCTCGCATGGAGCGGCGCCGGGTCTTCAACCAGACGGTGTCCGAGCTGTCGCAGCTCAGCAACCGCGAACTGGCCGATCTCGGGCTGAACCGCTCGATGATCCGCACGATCGCCTGGCAGGCCGCGCAGGAGCGCTGACGCCCTGGCATCGGACGCAAACCCGGTGCCGGCACGCAACACACGTCAGTCCGTGACTAGACTGGCGGAACCAATACGGGGGGCGCTCGTTCCCCGGAAGCTTTGAGGGCCTTCCTCCTCCCTTTAGGGCCCTCATTCGACCGCGGCGACACCCTCCTCCTCCCTGGTGTCGCCGCACGATATACCGGAGATCGGGCCAAGCGCCCCCTCTCCAACCGAGCTGAAGGTCCTTCTCCTCCTCCCTTGGGGCCTTCGGATCAGGCGGCGGCTCTCTTCTCCTCCTCCCTAGGGGGTCGTCGCCACCGAAATTCGCGGACCGGCCCAAGCGCCACGTCCGCACCCGAGCTGAAGGCCCTTCTCCTCCTCCCTTGGGGTCTTCGGATCAGGCGGTGATCCTCCTCTCCTCCTCCCTGGGGGATCGCCGCCACCGACATTCCGGGCCAACAGGCCCGAACGGAACACAAAGGTCTCTCCTCCTCCCTGACCTTTGTGATAAGCGGCGGTGTCCCTCTCCTCCTCCCTGGGGCACCGCCGCATTTCATTGCACAGCCGGAATTCCCAGCTTCGCGCTTTTCCTCCCCGCCTGCCCGCGCTACAGCGGCAGCGCACGACGAAGGAGCCGCGAGACCGATGGCGATGGACAAGACGTTCGACGCGAAATCCGCTGAAACCCGTATTTACGACGCCTGGGAGACCTCGGGCGCGTTCCGCGCAGGCGCGAATGCCAAACCTAATGCAGAGTCCTTCTCGGTCGTGATCCCGCCGCCGAACGTCACCGGTTCCCTGCATATGGGGCATGCCTTCAATAACACGCTGCAGGACATCCTCGTGCGCTGGCACCGGATGCGCGGGCACGACACGCTCTGGCAGCCCGGCACCGATCATGCGGGCATCGCAACCCAGATGGTTACGGAGCGCGAAATGGCCGCCAATGGCGAGCCGTCGCGCCGCGATATGGGCCGCGACGCCTTCCTCGAGCGCGTCTGGCAACAGAAGATCAAGTCGCGCGGCACGATCATCGGACAGCTCAAGCGCCTGGGTGCTTCCTGCGACTGGTCGCGCGAGGCCTTCACCATGTCGGGCGCCCCGAACGCCCCCGAGGGCGAGGACGGCAACTTCCACGACGCGGTCATCCGAGTCTTCGTCGACATGTACGACAAGGGCCTGATCTACCGCGGCAAGCGTCTGGTGAACTGGGATCCGAATTTCGAGACCGCGATCTCCGATCTCGAGGTCGAGAACGTCGAGACGAACGGCCATATGTGGCACTTCAAGTATCCGCTCGCGGGCGGACGCACCTATACCTATGTCGAGAAGGACGAGGACGGAAACGTGCTCTTCGAGGAAGAGCGCGACTACATCTCCATCGCGACCACTCGCCCCGAGACCATGCTCGGCGACGGCGCGGTCGCGGTGCACCCCTCGGATGAGCGCTATGCGCCCATCGTCGGCGCGCTCTGCGAGATCCCGGTCGGCCCGAAAGAGCATCGCCGCTTGATCCCCATCATCACCGACGAATATCCCGATCCCGATTTCGGCTCGGGCGCGGTGAAGATTACCGGCGCCCATGATTTCAACGACTACGCGGTCGCCAAGCGAGGCGGCATCCCCTGCTACAGGCTGATGGACACGTCCGCCCGGATGCGCGGGGATGGCGCCCCTTACGCGGAGGCCGCCGAGATCGCCATGGCCGTCGCACGCGGCGAGCGCACGCTGGACGAGGCCGAAACCGACGCGGTCAACCTTGTCCCCGACGATCTGCGCGGGATGGACCGCTTCGAGGCACGGCGCGCCGTTGTCGATCAGATCACCGAGGAAGGCCTCGCGGTCATGGTTCCCGGCCACGATCCGCGCCTCGGCACGAAAGCGGCCAAGCCCGTCGCGCCCGAGGAAGGTGGCGAGGCCCGCGCCGAAGAGCTGGTCCCGCTCGTCGAGGAAAAGCTCATCATGCAGCCTTTCGGCGACCGCTCGAAGGTCGTGATCGAGCCCATGCTCACAGACCAGTGGTTCGTCGATGCCGAGGCCGTGGTTGGCCCGGCGCTCGACGCGGTGAGAGACGGCACGGTCCAGATCCTGCCGGAGCGTGACAAGAAGGTGTATTTCCACTGGCTCGAGAATATCGAGCCCTGGTGTATCTCGCGCCAACTCTGGTGGGGCCACCAGATCCCAGTCTGGTATGCGCCGAATCCGGCCGGCGGGACCGACTGGCATCATGTCTGCGCCGCGACCGAGGCCGAGGCGCTCGAGAAGCTGCGCGTCCTTTGGGGCGATGACGCCGAATTCCGAGTGCTTCAGGACGAGCAAGCCGCGCTGGAGCATTTCCGTGTCTATCTCGACAACTGGACCGACGAAGGCGCGATCCGGCAGGCGCAGGGCCCGAAGACGATCCCGGTCTTCCGCGATCCCGACGTGCTCGACACCTGGTTCTCCTCGGGGCTCTGGCCGATCGGCACGCTCGGCTGGCCCGAGGAAACGGAAGAGCTGAAGCGCTACTTCCCGACCTCTGTCCTGATCACCGGCTTCGACATCATTTTCTTCTGGGTCGCCCGAATGATGATGATGCAATACGCCGTTGTCGGCGAGCGTCCCTTCGACACTGTCTATGTCCATGCGCTGGTGCGCGACGAGAAGGGCAAGAAGATGTCGAAATCGCTCGGCAACGTGCTCGACCCGCTCGATCTGATCGAGGAATACGGCGCGGACGCGGTGCGTTTCACGCTGTCTTCGATGGCGGCAATGGGGCGCGATCTGAAGCTCTCGAAGGACCGGATCGCGGGCTACCGCAATTTCGGCACCAAGCTCTGGAATGCCTGCCGCTTCGCCGAGATGAACGGCGTCTTCGAGAACCGCACCGCGACGGCCACCCCGCCCGAGGCGACCGAGACCGTCAACCGCTGGATCATCGGAGAGACCGCCCGCATCCGCGAGACCGTGGACGAGGCCCTTGCAGCCTACCGCTTCGACGATGCCGCGAACGCGCTTTACCGCTTCGTCTGGGGCGTGGTCTGCGACTGGTATGTCGAATTCTCTAAACCGCTATTTGACAAGGACGAGGCGATCGTCGCTGAGACCCGCGCCACGATGGGCTGGGTGCTCGATCAATGCATGGTGCTGCTGCATCCGTTCATGCCCTTCGTCACCGAAGAGCTTTGGGACCTGTCAGCCAAGCGTGACGGCATGCTTGTCCACGCGGACTGGCCGGAATACCGCGCCGAGATGCTTGTCGACACCGCCGCTGAGCAGGAAATGCGCTGGGTCATCGCGGTGATCGAGGGCACGCGGTCCGCGCGCGCGCAGATGCGCGTGCCGGTCGGGCTCTATGCGCCGATGCTCGTAACCGGCTTCGGACCGGACGAGCAGGCCGCATGGGACCGCAACGCCGACCTCATCAAACGCCTTGCCCGAATCGAGAGCCTTGAGGAAACCGAGAGTTTCCCGCGCGGCACAATCACGATTCCCGTCGGCACATCGACATTCGGCCTCCCGCTTGAGGGACTTGTCGATATCGCCGAGGAGATCGCGCGTCTCGAGAAGGCGCTCGGCAAGCTCGAGAAAGAGGCTGGCGGTCTGCGCGGACGTCTCGGCAATCCCAAATTCGCCGAAAGCGCTCCCGAAGACGTGGTCGAGGAGACCAAGAGCAACCTTGTTGCCCGTGAAGAGGATATCGCCGCGATCAAGGCTGCGCTCGCCCGATTGCGAGAACTCGGTTAATGTAAAGTCGGCTTTGCTGAGAGCCTGATTGCGTCAAAAGATATATTCGCGTTACATCGTTCTGTATTCTTGGTCTGACATACGACCTGTCACGGAAGGACGTCACGCTTGATGCAATCTGGCCGCCTCGCTGAGTGCGGGCGCTCGCAAACCATCCCTGCGAGCATGCACTTGCGTTATGCGACCGCGGCAGCCCACGCAGAAGTCGAAACCGCCTTCGCCGCCTTCATGGCGGCCCCCGCACGGCACTTGACCGAATTCTTGAGCGCCCAACACGCTGCCGCATGCGCCTTGATGAGGGCGCGCTCGGGGCCTGTGCTGCCCGAAGAGGGTGATCTGCTTGAAGAATTTGCACGTGAGCTTGAGGCGGAGATCCCGGCAGGCCGCATATTAACTGTGACAAGTCCTCGCCCGCTCTGCGCCGAGGCGACCGCCTATCTCGCACTCGGGTCGCGTCTTGGCGCCGAGGTTATCAAACGCCGGCTCGCGGAGGCGGGCCTTCCCTGCCCACGCGCCTTCGAGCCGACGCCGCCCTCGCTCGAATGGCGTGCCTTTCGAGCGCGAATCGATCGGCTCGACCCCGATAGCCGTGCCTTCCATCGCATCGTGCGTGATGCGAATGCCGGTTTCAGTGTTTTCGCGACGGCCGCACATGCTGCGTTCCGCGCCCCGATGAAGGAGGCCGTGTGATGGCCCAATCGCAGACAGATCCCCGCGTCAGCTCCGACAATGTCGACCTGACCAATTGCGACCGTGAGGCGATCCATCTTCTCGGGCGGGTGCAATCCTACGGCGCGCTCGTCGCCGTGTCGGCCGATTGGATCGTGCAGCATGCCTCGGAGAACCTTGTCGAGGTGCTTGGCACTTCGGCGCGCGATGCGCTCGGTCAGCCGCTCACCGAGCTTCTGGACGACGACGCGCTTCAGCTCATCCGCCGACGGCTGCGTGGGCTGGAGACCGGGCCGGTCTCTACGCGGATCTTCGCGCTGCGCCTGCAAGAGCGAGCCTTCGACGTGTCCGTTCACCAAAGCGGGCGGCATCTCATCTTCGAATTCGAGCCAAGCGAGACACGGCCGCAAGGCGACGCTCTGTCCCGGACCTATCCGATGATCCAGCAGGTGCGCGACGCGGCCAGCTTCGACAACATGTGCCAGGAAGCCGCACGCGCGGTTCAGGCCTTGTCGGGCTTCGACTCGGTGATGGTCTATCGCTTCGCCGCCGATCATTCGGGAGAGGTGGTCGCCGAGGCGAAGGTGGATGCCGGCCCGAGTTATCTCGGGCTGCGCTTCCCGGCCTCCGACATCCCCAAACAGGCCCGCGCGCTCTACAAGCGCTCACTGCTGCGGCTGATCGCAGACGTCGCGGACGAAGGCAGCCCCATCGTGCCCGACCATTCGCCCGAGGGAGAGCCGCTCGACCTTTCGCTCGCGGTGACGCGCGCTGTCTCGCCGATCCATATCGAGTATCTCAAGAACATGGGCGTTAAGGCGTCGATGTCCGTCTCGATCATCAAGGATGGTGAGCTCTGGGGCATGTTCGCCTGCCACAACCCGACGCCGCGCTACGTCTCTTTCGAGACACGCACCACGATAGAGCTCTTCGCGCATCTGTTTTCCTACGAGCTTGTGCGCGTGACCGAGCAGGCTCGCACCAAAGCGCAGAAGCGCACGCAGGATTTGCACAGCAAACTCCTGATGAAGATGGCGAACGGCACCGAGCTGTCGCAAAGCCTAAAGGTGCTTTCGGACGAGCTTGAGAACGTCATCGACCACGACGGCGTCGCACTCATCAGTGACGGAAACGTCGATGCCTGGGGCATGACGCCCTCCGAAGAAGAGCTTGAGGATCTCGCGCGCTATCTCAACACGACCGACGTCACGCAGATCTTCGCGACACGCGAGTTGGGCGCGAGTTTCTCCGACGCGCGAGATTACGCGCAGCGCTGCGCTGGTATCATGGCCATCCCGATCTCCCGCACGCCCCGCGACTACCTGATTTTCTGCCGCCGCGAAGTGCTGCGGACGGTCAGCTGGGCCGGAAACCCCGAGAAACCCGCGACGCTCGGCCCGAACGGCGTTCGGTTGACGCCTCGAAAAAGCTTTGAGGCATGGCGGAAGACGATGCATGGCCAATCGGCGGCCTGGACCCCCGACGATCTTCGCACCGCCGACCATCTGCGGACCCTCCTGCTCGAGATATTCCTGCGGCTCAGCGATCAGACCGCCGCAGAGCGCGAACGTGCTCATGAACGCCAAGAGCTCCTGATCGCGGAACTGAACCACCGCGTCCGAAATATCCTGAACCTGATGCGCGGCCTCGTTTCGCAATCGAGCCAGGACGACCTCAGCGTTGCCGACTTCGCCAAGAGCCTCGATGCGCGCATCCACTCTCTTGCGCGGGCCCATGACCAGCTGACGCGGCAGGATTGGGCACCAGTCGCCCTCTCGGAGCTTCTGAGCCACGAATTCGCAGCCTATCTCGGCGATCAGTCCGAGCGGGTGCGGATCGCCGGCCCGGACGTCCTCTTGGCATCGGAAGCCTATACCGGCCTTGCGCTGGTGGTCCACGAGATGGTGACCAACTCGGTGAAATACGGCGCGCTGTCGGGCAAGACGGGTCTTGTCGACGTAAAGCTGGCGCGCTCGGCCTCGGGGGCCCTGACGATCGACTGGCTGGAAAGTGGCGGTCCCGCCGTGCAGCCACCCGAACGGCGCGGCTTCGGCTCCGCGATCATCGAGCGCTCGATCCCGTTCGAACTCGGCGGCGAGGCGGAGATCGACTACCCGGAGACTGGCGTCGTCGCGCGGTTCATGATCCCGGAACGTCATCTGACCGATCCCGGCAGCGTTGTGTCGCTGCAATCGCACCGCGCACCG
Source organism: Roseivivax sp. THAF30 (assembly GCF_009363575.1). Lineage (NCBI taxonomy): Bacteria > Pseudomonadati > Pseudomonadota > Alphaproteobacteria > Rhodobacterales > Roseobacteraceae > Roseivivax > Roseivivax sp. THAF30. Next base: position 2,657,708 of record NZ_CP045389.1, read on the forward strand.
ACCGAAAGCGCCGCGCCCGGCCTTTCCGGCCGCGCCCTTGTCGTCGAGGATTCGATGATCGTCGCGATGGATGCGAGCGACATCCTGTCCGATTTCGGGGCGACCGAGGTCGAGGTCGCCGGAAACGTGAAGCAGGCGCTCGATCTTCTCGATCGCGAAAGCTTCGAAACCGTGTTGCTCGACGTCAATCTCGGCAAGGAGCAGTCGATCCCGGTGGCTGCGCGGCTGGCCGAGCTCGGTATCCCCTTCGTTCTGACCACCGGCTACAGCGAAAGCGGGCGTCTGCGCGAAGACTACCCTGATTGCGTGATCGTACAGAAGCCGTTTTCCAACGAGACGATCGGGGCCGCCCTTGTCGAACTGGGGCTGACCCGCGACTGACACGCTTCCCTCACGGACGGCGTTTTCTTTGCCGCCGCTCCCGGCTAGCCTGCTCCTGAGGCAGATAACAGGAGAAGCTCATGCGCGGTGCACTTCCGCTCACGCTGGTATTCGGCGTTCTGGCAGGCTGCGGTGGCCCGGTGACCGAGGCTGTCGATTTTCGGGAAAGGTTCGAAGTCTACGGCGTCGAAGAGGACGACATGCTGAAGCTGCGCGGCGGTCCCGGCATCGGCTTCGATGTCTATGCGGGTCTTCCGAACGGCACGATCCTGCGTGTCGACAGCTGCCAGCAAACCGGCGGCACGCGCTGGTGCAAGGTCGCGCTCGATCGCGCGCCGGGGCTGACCGGCCATGTCTCGGCGGCGTATCTGCGAGAGTTGTAGATCGGGCGACGACCGCCATGCGCCACGGCGATCGGAACCGGGCGAGGCTCAACTGTCGTCTCGCACCTTTCGCAGAAGCGTCCAGCCCGGCCTTTGATCCGGCCGCTCGATCACGAAGCCCGCCTTGCCCAGGACACGCAAGGACGCCGTATTTTCGTCCTTCGCACGGGCAATCAGGGATGTAAGGCCGGGATGATCCTTCAGGCACCGCGCCGCGAACGAGGGCACCGCGACGCTGGCCAAACCCTGCTTCCAGTAGTCCCGGCCGATCCAGTAGCTGATTTCGGCGGTCTGCGGATCATCCGGGTCGACCTCGAAGAGCACCCTGAGTTGCCCGACGGGTCTCCCGTCCTTCAGAAGCGCGAACACCCTATGATGGTTGCTGCTGTTCGAGACCTCGATCAGAGCCGATGCCATCTCTTCCGTGAGCGGGTCCGGGTAGGGTTCGGTCATGTTCTCCCAGATCAGCGGATCGTCAAGAAGCTCCCGGTAGCGGGGGAGATCGGTTTGCGACCAGCTTCGGAGTTGCAGACGATCCGCGACACTCGGCTTGCTCCCGGCACGGATGTCGTTTTGCAGAACGGGTTTCGCGACGTGAAGATCGTCCTCGACACCGGCGGGAACCCATCCGCCCTGAAGCGGGTCAAAGGCCATTGCCGCGCCTTCATGTTTGCACAGCGCGACATCTTCGAAGGTCAGAATTCCGTCCGACCGGCGTCGGTCGAGCCGTACGCCCGTACCATCGGAACGCGCAATCCAGCTTCGATCTGCTGATCGTGTCATCGGTCTGAACCCAACTCCTTTTACCGGTGAGCAAACGGTAAACCGATTTTCAGGGCTGCCAATCAAACAATCTGGTTATCTCGGCGTGAGCAATCGGCGCTCCGTCAGGGCGCGACAAGGCAACCTTGGATTTTCGGGAAAAGCGAGTCCTGGTGCCGGCAGAGGGACTCGAACCCCCGACCCACTGATTACAAATCAGTTGCTCTACCAGCTGAGCTATGCCGGCACCGTGGCGGCGGTTTAACCGCCGCCGGTTGCGCGCGCAATAGGGCTATTGGGCTGCGCGCGGTGGCTTTTGGCGGGTCAGCGCGTCCCAGGCATCGTGCTGCGACAGGAACACCTCGCCGTTCAACTCCGCGAGGAAGTGCGTGGCTTTCAAACGATCCATGACCGGCCCCTTCACCTCGGAGAGGTGCAAGCCGATTCCGAGCGCCAGCAGCATCTCGTTGATCGCCTCTAGGCTTTCGAGCGCCGAGTAATCCACATTGTTCACCGCCGAGAACATCAAAATCACGTCGCGGACGCTCTCATCGGCCACAACCCGGTCTTGGATCAGGTCTTCGAGAAAACGGGCGTTCACGAAATAAAGGCTCTCGTCGATACGCAGCGTGACGACGCGGGCATCGGTCTCGACGTTGTGGCGGTTGATGTTGCGGAAATGCTGGGTGCCCGGCACCCGGCCCACCTCGGCGACGTGCGGCTTCGCGGTGTTGTAGAGGTGGAGCGCGATGGACAGCAGAACGCCCGAGGCGACCCCGATCTCCACCCCGAGCCCGAGCGTCAGCACGATGGTCGTGGCGACGGCGGCGAAATCGCGGGGCGAATAGCCCCAGGTGCGTTGGAGAATCGATAGATCGACAAGGCTGAGCACCGCGACGATGATCGTCGCCGCAAGCGTCGCTTTCGGCAGGAAGAACACGAGGGGCGTGAGGGCAAGCGCGGCGATGGCGAGGCCAATTGCGGTGAAGGCGCCTGCGGCGGGGGTCGCCGCGCCAGCGTCGAAATTCACGACAGAGCGCGCGAAACCACCCGTCACCGGATAGCCGCCGGTAAAGGCCGCGCCGATGTTCGCCGCGCCGAGGCCGATCAGCTCTTGGTCGGGCTGGATGCGCTGCCGACGCTTGGCCGCGAGCGTCTGCGCGACCGACACGGATTCCACAAAGCCGATGATCGAGATCAGGATAGCCGGCACGGCGAGGTCGCGCAGCAGCGCGGGCGAGAGGTCGGGCATGGTCAGCGGCGGCAGGCTTTGCGGCACTTCGCCGACGATGGCGACACCGCGATCCGCGAGACCGAGCGCCCAGACCGCGAAGGTCGTCGCCACCACCGCAAGAACAGGACCGGCCTTGGTCGCTATGTCAGCAGCTCGGTTCGGCACGCCGAGGCCCCGCAACGCTGGTTTCAGACCGCGCCGCACCCAGAAAAGAAAGCCCGTCGCCGCCACGCCGATGACGAGCGTCGCCAGATGCGTGTCGCCGAGATTGGCCCAGAGCGATCCCAGCATTTCCGGCAGCGTATGCCCTTGACCTTCAATCCCAAGAATGTGCCTGAGCTGGCTCGTCGCGATCAGAATGCCCGACGCAGTGATGAAGCCCGCGATCACCGGATGGCTCAGGAAGTTGGCGAAAAAGCCAAGCTTGAACACTCCCATGAGAAGCAGGAACCCGCCCGAGAGAAGCGCGAGCGTCAATGCCGCTGCGACGTATCCTGCAGTGCCTGCCTCGGCCACCTGCCCCACCGCCGACGCCGTCAGCAAAGAGACGACCGCGACAGGCCCCACCGCCAGCGCGTTCGACGTGCCGAAAAGCGCGTAAAGCAGGATTGGAGCAATCGACGCATAGATCCCTGCTTCGGGCGGCAATCCCGCCAGAAGCGCATAGGCCAGCGATTGCGGGATCAGCATGATCGTGACGATCACCGCCGCGATCATATCGTTCGACAGCGCATCGCGATCGTAGCGGCGGCCCCAATCCAGGATCGGCAGGTATCTCGACAGGCGCATTCCGCCCCCTCAATTCAGTTTATTGGGCGGGCGGACCGAAGCCCACCCGCCATACATAGCTCAAAGAACCCGCATCAAAGCGTGTTGATCGGCACCTTCAGGAACCGCTTGCCGTCCGCATCTGCGGGAGGCAGCTCGCCGGCACGCATGTTGACCTGCAGCGACGGGATGATGAGCTTCGGCATCTCGAGCCCTGCATCCCGTTCGGTGCGGAATTTGACGAACTCCTCTTTCGTCTTGCCGCCGCCGACATGGATGTTGTGCGCCTTCTCCTCGGCGACACTCGTCTCCCACAGGATCTCGCGACCGCCCGGCCCGTAATCGTGACACATGAAGAGCCGCGTCTCGTCCGGCAGGGCCAGAACCTTCTGGATCGAATCGAAAAGCTCGCCAGCATCGCCACCGGGAAAGTCCGCCCGTGCCGAGCCTCCATCGGGCATGAAAAGCGTATCCCCGACAAAGGCGGCATCGCCCATGACGTGGGTCATGCAGGCTGGCGTATGGCCGGGCGTGTGGATCGCGCGGCAGGTCATCCCGCCGACCTCGTAGGTGTCTCCATCCTCGAAGAGCCGGTCGAATTGCGAGCCGTCGCGCTGGAACTCCGTGCCTTCATTGAAGACTTTGCCGAAGGTGTCTTGCACGACCGTGATCTTTGCCCCGATCCCGAGTTTGCCGCCGAGCTGCGCCTGGATATAGGGCGCGGCAGACAGGTGATCGGCGTGAACATGCGTCTCGATCAGCCAGTCGACCGACAGATCGTTCTGCCGCACAAAGGCGATGATCTCGTCGGCATGGTCATAGCTGATCCGGCCCGCCGCGTAGTCGATATCCATAACGGAATCGACGATGGCGCAGGCATTCGAGCCGGGATCCTTCACGACATAGGAAATCGTGTTCGTCGCCGGATCGAAAAAGCCGGTCACCTCGGGGTGCAGCAGAGTGTCGGTCTGGTCCTTCATATCGTTCTCCATACTTTCACACAGCTTCAGCAATCGCGGCAGGTCTTGATGCCGACGAGGCTGTAGAGCGGACAATTCCCGACAAGCGTCGTCAGCACGAATACGGCCGCGACGCCGATCGCGAGCCAATGCAGGAGGCCGGTCGCCGCGAAGGACGTGCCGAACGCAACGTAGAGAAGAATAAGCGCCACGACGATACGCGCGGCCCGGTCGAAAGTGCCCATGTTCTTGGTCATCTTGGTCTCCTTGGACTCACCATGACCCCTGATTGCACGGAACGCGTCCGCGCGACGGTGACTTCGTCACAGACCCGACACGGAGGCATGGTCGGAGCGGGCAAGCCGGCTCAGCGCTGATCTGTCCCGAAGCTGCACCTTGCCCCTCGCCTGCTCGATCCAGCCGCGACGATGAAATTCACCCAGAGTGCGCGAGATCACCTCACGTGCAGTGCCCAGCTCGGTTGCGAGAACCTGGTGCGTGGCGTGGATCGCGCCTTGCGCGTCGGCAAGCTCCAGAAGTCGCGCGGCAAGGCGCACGTCCATCCGCTGGAAGACGATGTCGTCGATCAGCGCGAAAAGATCGGTGATCCGCCGCGAATAGGCGGTGAAGACGAACTCGCGAAAGACCGGCGAGCGTGCCACGAGATCGTCGAAGGTCGCGCGCGGAATGGCGACGGCGGTCACATCGGTCTCGGCGACACCATCGGCGGCGTAATCCTCGAAGGCCAGCATGCAAGCCGTCGTCAGAACGCAGCTCTCGCCGGCATGAACGCGGTAAAGAAACACCTCGCGGCCCGTCTCCGAGGCTTGCGAGACACGCACCGTTCCTTCGAGCAAAAGCAAAAGGTTGTCCGCTGACTGGCCCGGCCCGAAAACCGCGGCTCCGCTCGGCAGGGTCACGATGGCACTGCCCGAGGCGAGCGTCTGGCGCAGATCGGGAGGCAGACGCCGCAACCCGTCGAAACGGTCGATCCAAGTTGTCTCGGCAGCGGGGGTGTTCATCTTCGGGCCTTTCGAGTCACGGCGACATATTCATGTTTTCAAATACGATTTGCAATTGGCCGATCGACGCACCGTCGGACTTCCGTGACGCGTCGCCTCAAACCGCATCCGGCTTATATCGGCTCGACAAAGCCGTGCCATGCAGGCACCAATTCCCGGACGCGGGATTGCGACAAGGAACGGTCGATGCGACGATTTCTGACAGGGCTTCTTTGGCTTGCCGGTCTTCTGGCACTCACCGCCTGCGCGGGCACGCCGACGACAGAACCTGCCGATACCCGTGCCTTGGCGGCCGAGATCGCGGCGCTTGGACCCGATGTCGACCCTGCCGAAGCCGCGCGTGCGGCCGAGATCGCCTCCTCCTACGCATTGCAACTCGCCGCCGAATGGCAAGTGACCGACCCGCCGCTCGTCCATAACGCGAAAGTGCTGCACGGTCTGCGTGACAAGGGGCTCTGCAACGATTGGGCCGAAGCGATGATCACGCGTCTGCGGCAAGAGCGCTTCGAGACGTTGGAGATGCATTGGGCGACCTCACCGCCCGAAGGCTTCCGGGTCATCCATCATTCGGCGGTCATCAGCGCCCGCGGCGCAGAGCTCGACGACGGTGTGTTGCTGGACCCCTGGCGCGGCGGCGGGACGCTTTTCTGGGCCCCGCCCCCGGAAGACACTCGTTACGATTGGTATCCGCGCATGGAGGTTCGTGCCGCCCGCGAGGCTGCGCGCGCCTCGCGCTGACGGTAAAGGGTGACCGATCTCTCAGGACGTCGCACGACCCGGCGACGGAAAAACGCGTCCCTCGCCCGAAAGCACGTGGGCCGCGACGATATCTGACAAGATCCTCTCCATTTTCGCTCACCCGCCCTTTCCTTTCCGCGCTATTTCAAGGGCTTGGCAGTGTCCGGGACCAGTCCTCCAAAGATTGAAGTTTTGCCTTGTAAATCCAACGCTTGGACCGCTATACGCGTCGGCGGAGACGTGGCCGAGTGGTCGAAGGCGCTCCCCTGCTAAGGGAGTAGGCGGGAAACCGTCTCGAGGGTTCGAATCCCTTCGTCTCCGCCACCAAAACCCGCCTTGTTTTGGATATTTACCCAATAAAAACAAGATGTTAACCCTCCACGCCCTGCGCGCGGTCCGTCGTTTTGCCTTGTTTTGCAACACCTTTCGCCGCACAATCCGCGCACACTACCAGCGGGGAAACGGCCATGACCATCATGAAGCGGGGCAGCACTTACCACCTGCGCAAGCGCGTGCCGCGCCGCTATGAGGGCGTGGAAGAGCGCAAGAGTATTTGGGTCAGTCTGCACACGGACTCCCTTACCGTCGCGCAACAGAAAGCCCCTATCGCGTGGCAGCACATTGTCGAAGGCTGGGAAGCCCGGCTTGCCGGTGACACCAGCGACGCGGAAAAGCGTTTTGAGGCGGCCAAGAATCTCGCCGCCGTTCGAGGTTTCCGCTACCTGCCCGTTGCGCGCGTGGCCGAGCTGCCCCGCAAAGAGCTGGTGCAGCGCATGGAAGCCGTGATCGGCAAAGACGGCGAACCGGACATGCGCGAAGCGGCTGCCCTTCTGGGCGGCGTGAGCGAACCGCCGATCACTGTGACTCGGGCGCTGGAACTCTATTGGGGCTTGGTCGCGGACAAGACGCTTGGCAAAAGCCCCGACCAGCTCCGCCGCTGGGAAAACCCACGCAAGAAAGCCGTGAAGAACTTCGTGGACGTGGTAGGCGACAAGGCCATTGGCGAGATTACCGGCGACGATATGCTGGAATTTCGCGACTGGTGGTTTGATCGGATGCGCGAACAAGGACTCACGCCCAACTCTGGCAACAAAGACCTTATCCACCTTGGCGACGTGCTGAAGACCGTGAACCGCATGAAGCGGCTCGGGCTGGTGCTGCCCCTCTCCGATCTCAGCTTCAAGGAAGGTGAGGCACAGCAGCGCCCGCCCTTCTCCGAAAGCTGGATACGCGACAAGCTCTTGGCCGCCGGGGCGCTGGACGGGCTCAACAAAGAAGCCCGCTGCATCCTTCTGGCAATGGTCAACACAGGGGCGCGGCCGAGCGAGCTGGCGGCCCTCACAAGCGATCAGATCCGGCTTGGCGCGGCCACACCGCACATTTCGATTGAGCCCGTCGGACGCCAACTCAAGACGCGTAACGCGCGCCGCGTCATCCCCCTGACAGGCGTGAGTCTCAAGGCTATGGCGCAATGCCCCGACGGCTTCCCCAAATATCGCACCAGCTCCGCCAGCCTCTCGGCCACGGTCAACAAGTATCTCCGGGCCAACAGGCTCTTGGAGACGCCGGGACATTCTCTTTACGGATTGAGGCATAGCTTTGAAGATCGAATGTTGGCGGCGGGGATTGATGAACGGATCAGGCGTGACCTTTTCGGCCACGCCCTTGACCGCGAACGGTATGGCAAGGGGGCGTCCCTTGCAGACTTGCAGAGGTTGATTCAGCGCGTCGCGCTTTGAATGAGGGCGCGTGCCCGGGCCACCACGTCATTGGCGGCGATAGCTTCCAGCTCGGCAATGTCGGACTCTATGCGCTCGAAGATCGGGGCATAGACAGGATCGGCCACCACCAGCTTTGCAGCGACTTCACGAAGCCGCTTCAGTTCTTCCAACTCCATCTGTTGATACCAAGGGCAAGCGCATTGCGTGGAGAGTAGACGCGCCGCACATGGCTGGCGGGATGGTCAGTCCCGCGTTGAGAGGCCGAGCGGTCCCAACACCCGGCCCCTTGCTCAGAACGTGCCGTTGAGGCGGACGCGGACGGTCCCGGACGGGTTGCCCGCTGCCGAGACGGCCACGCCGATCTTGGTGTTGCCGCTGGCGGTGCTGGTCACAGCCCCGTCGGACGTGCGGAAATAGACCGCATCGCCCACCGCCAGTTCGTCGGTGGAGACCTTGGGCATCTCGAAGACGCCTTCCGTCACCAGCACCAGCGGCTCGCCAATGGCGGCGTCCCCCGATGCAATGCCGAAGAGATTGCCGAGCTTCACGCCATCGCCAGAGCTGGCGGCGGCCACGGCGGTGACGGTCAGGTTGTCACCGGGTTGCACAAAGTTGCGCATTTCAGGTTCCTTTCGAGGTTCGGAAATGAAGGGTGGTCGGCGTCCGACGCCCGGCCAGCTCGGCAATTTGCCGGTCCAGCGATGCAAGAGCGGCGGCCATCTGGGCGTCGGACTTGTATTCGACTTCCTCGCCATTCTGGTCGCGGAAGCGCCGCACGCCGCCCGCACGCGCCGTCAGAAGCGCGTCACGGGCTTGCGTGAGCTGGTCGAGCGTCAGGGCCATCAGGAAGTCGCCACGCGCTGTGCGCCGCGCCAGTCGAGCCAGCCCGCGCCGAAGTCGAGGAAGCCCCGGAAGGACAGCCCCAGCGTGTCCCAGCTTTCGCGGCGCTGGACTTGCACGCCCTCGGCCCCACTCAGGTAGGCGTAGCGCAGGCAGGCCAGACGGGCCGGGTCCGCGAAAAGATACCACGTGCCCGTCGGTAGACGCGGTTCCACCAGCAGCTTCAGCTTGCCCGCGAAGGGGTTCACGTCCGCCGTGGTGCCGGGCTGGATCGCGGCAAGGATTTCCTCGGCCTCGGTTTCCAGATCGGCGGGCACCAGCAGGTAGCGCGGCGGCGCGTCGATGATGGTCTTGCCATCGGTGCCGGTGCGCAGGCGCATGGCTTCGCGGTTCTCGGTCAAGGTCGCTTTGGACGGCAGCCCGGCGGTGTCCGCGATGTTGCCCCGGCTGGCGTCGAAGACGGGCGTGCCGTCGCGCATGTCCGGGTTGCCGGTCAGCATCGCCACCACGATCGCCGCTTCCGTCTGGGCAGCCGCTTCGCCAAAGGCGCGCACGGTGTCAGACAGAAGATTCAGGTCATCATTGATGATGAGGTTGCGGGTCAGGTCGATCCGGCGGCCAAAGGTCTTGAGGTTGATGGACTCGCCCTCTTCGGCCCGGCTGGTGGCGGTGAACTCGCCATTCTCGGCCATCTCTTCCAGTTCGCCCATTTCGCCAAGGCGGATTGCCGTGCTGGTCTTGAAGTCCCGGAGCGTCTGCTTGCGGCAAAGCGCCTTCAAGTGGCTTTCGGCGGCTCGGTAGGACGCCATCGCGGTCTTGCCCGTCGCGTCCATGACGGTCAGGGCGAAGTCGCTGGTGCCGTGCGCGGCGGCGCGGTGCAGCACTTCGTCCCGGCTCATGCCGCGCGTGCTGGTGCCCATGCGCTCCACGGCTTCGCGGGCCATGTCCATCAGGCTCACGTCGGCATAGGTGCGCGATGCCTCGGGCAGCTCTTCCAGCCCGCCCATGCGATAGGCCAGCGCCTCGGCCTGCCGGGTGCGGATGGTGGCCGGGTCTTCGTTCGAGCCATGCACGCGGACCACGGGGGCCGAGCGACGGGTTTGCTGGGCGTCGAAGACGGCAGCCTTGGCGGCGGTCATGTCGGCTTCGTCGTCAATGAGCTGGTCGGCCAGCTCCGGGCCAAGCCCGGCAGCGCGGACAAGCCCCCGGATGTCGCTCCGGCGTTGCGCTTCCGCCTCTTGCGGCGAAAGGGTTTCGATAGTCTCGGGCATGGGTTCCTCTTTCTGCCGTAGACGGGCGGACGGGTCCGCCGGGTTGGAGGTCAACGTGACCTCAGTGAGACGCCACCCGGTCGGGCTCTTCACCCGGCCTTGCGGCGTATTCCGTTCGGTCCAGCCCGAGACGCGGTAGCCGATACTGACTCCGCTCACGGTGCCGTCCGCGATCCGCTGGACCACGGGGGCCGCGTCTTCGGCGCTGGTGATTTCGAGCACGGCCACCACGGCGTCGCCTTCCACGGCGATGGACCGGACGCGGCCAAGCTGGTCGCGGACAGAGGCGGTGCGGTGCGAGTCCAGGACGGGCAGCCCGTCAGCGCCCGACAGGTCCAGCGTGTCAGCGGTCAGCACTTCCAGAAACGGCCCCCGGGCGTCGCGCCGGATCACGGGCGACGGCGTGGCGATCACGGCGGACACGGTGCGCGTCTCCGGGTCATAGCTGTTGGGGCGGGTCGTGGTGCCCCGCGTCAGGGCGTTATCGAGGGGCAAGGCGGGCCTCCGTGCGTTTGAAGGTGTCGGTGTCGCGGGTCATGAGCTTGCCCGAGCGGGGGCAGCGCACGGCACTGGCGCGGGCGAGGTTCATGGTCAGCTTCGGGCCGTAGCGGTCAGTGCGCGCGCCGGTCTCAGTCACCAGCTTTCGCCACGTGAGGTCATTGGTCACTGGCTGCCCCCTTGGTGCTGAAGGACAGGCCAAGGTCGGCTTCCCGGGCGCGGTCAGTCGCAATTTCCCGGTCCAGCGCGGCGGCGTCCCAACCAAGTTCGTTGACCGCTTGCGAGCGGCTGGTGAGCCCAAGGCGCAATGCGGTTTCGACAGCCTCCAAGTCCTTTGCTGGATCAACCCACGGCTGGCGAGGCATTATCCATTCGGCCCGAAGGTCGGCGGGGACGTCCAATCGCCCCGCGACCACTTCGCCCACCAGCCAGCGCCGCCAGATCGGGCGCAAGAGCTGGGGCGCGAGGGTGGCATATTGCACCTGTTCAACGCGCTGGCGGAACGTCACAAGCGCAGCGCGCAGGCTCGAATAGTTGGCGTTCGACACGTCACCGCTCACAAGGTGCTCGGGCAGCCCGAGCGCAGCGGATAGCGCCAAGAGATATTGCCGAGTGAACGCCGGGGCGTCTTTCATTGCTTCCGGGCTAGTAAAGCGTATGTCCGTGCCCCCCGGCAGGACGCGGACAGTCCCCGGCTCAAGGGAAATATCGCCCCCGGAGTCGGGGAAGGCTTCGCCCGCACCACCCATGTTCGTGGTGTCAGTAACGAAGCCCGCAAAGAGCGCGGAAACCTTGGCAGAGACCAGTTGCGCGTCGGTAAGCTGGTCCAGTTCGGAAGCGGTCAACACTGCGGGGGCAAGCCAGCTCAGGCCCCGCACCTGTCCAGCAGCATCAGGTTGGAAGACGTGCATCACATCGGCAGCGTCCACGCGGACGGAAGGGGTGTAGGCCGCAAAGTCGCCCGACGGGCGGTCGGGCAGTATCCAATAGGCGAGCCGCCGCCCGTCGGCGTCCATCTCCACGCCCTGATAGATTTCCCGGCCATCGCTCAAGCGGACCGATTTTGCGCGATCCAGATGCGCCGGGGGCACCACTTGCAGGCGCAGGCCGTCTGCTTCGTCGCGCAACAGGACCAGTGCTTCGCCATCAACGACAAGATGCCGGACAATCCCACGTTGCAGGCCCCAGAGGTCTGTCCGCCCCGCGTGGTCGGCTTCATCTGCCCACGCCTCAAAACTGGCAGCGACGCGCGCGTTTTCATCGGCATCTTCGGAAACAGGAGTCGGGCGGATACCTGTTCCCACCAATGCCGTGACCCAATTGGATACGCCATTCGCGCACCACGGGTTATTCGAGGCTAGGTAGTTGGCGCGGCGCGCGGTGATCTCGCCCCCCGCGCCCACTTCCAAATTGATCGGCCCCATTTGCCCCATACCAGAGGCACGACGCGGCGAGCCAGTTGCAGCGTCAAGCGACCGGACGGCCACCGAAGCGGCTTCGCGCTTGAAGGGATTGAGGCGGGACAGCAGGGACATGGCTTAGTGCGCCTTCCCCATGCGGTCGATACGCGCCGCCAGCTCCGGGAAGAGCGGATCGACGGCTACCAGAAGACTCGCCAGCGGGACAGCATCGGCGGCAAGGGTCATGCCCTCGCCAAGCTCGCCGTGGTCGCCATGCGAAAGCGCGGCGCGGCAATTGACGGTGCCGGAGGGCTTCTGTTGCCAAGCCACGTGCAAGGTGAAGCCGGGCGGCGTCTGAGGGGCCGTCGCGTATTCGCTCCACATCCATTCGGCGGGGCTCTCCGGCGGGTTCTCGCCCTCGCCCGGACGCCACGTCTGAAGGCGCGTCGCAGCGGCCTGCATGGCCTCTTTGGAAAGGCCGCCAAGGTCCACCATGCGGGACAGGACAGCGGCGGTCACAGCGTCGCCAGTCGAGAAAAGCAGCGTGCCCCGGCCATCGCTATCGGAGCGGTGGCGGGTGACGATGTAGCCCTTGGCGACAAAATTCTTGATGCGCAGGCGGGCGGAGTCAGGAGACAGGGCTTCGCTTGCGATGAGTTGCCCGAGCTGGGCGGCGGTAAAAGTCTGGGTCACGGAAACCTCCATAGGTTGCCCCGCGACCATGCTGCCGAGTCGTTCGGAAGTCAAGGATTCGGTTTTTTTGGAATCTGATATTGTGGAATCAGTCTTTGCCCGCTATTGTTAGGGCGTCAGTTATTCGAGTGGCTGACAATCGAGAGCCGTAGTGCCCGGGCGGGGGCTCATCCTCACCCGTCCGGGCACGCAAGGAATTTGCCGGACCTCGCCCGTGGTCTGGCAGATACGGGGGGCGCGGTAGTCCCATGCTAGTCAAGCGCCCCCCACTTTCACAGAGAGAGAGCCGATGCACACGAAGCGCCAAAAAGAAGAAGCGGTGACTCTTCGGGATGTTTATCGCGCAACCCCGAGCGCACGAGCGCGACTAGTTGGGAAGATGTATGAAGACGGGTGCGACGTTGCCGAGTTTCGCGAGGCTCTGGAGTTGATACTCGGACAATCGAAAGATTACCTAAGCGCGATAGAAGTTGCAGGTGGTTTCCCGGGCTTAGTGCTGTGGTGCCTTTACGCAGAATTTCCGACTGCGCACCTTCCAGAGGAACCCACGATATATCGTGGCGGGCGTTGCTCAGCCGAAGAGCTGCAAGACGGCCTCTCTTGGACGACGCGCTTCGATTGCGCTGCATGGTTCGCCATGAGGAAGACCGGAATTGATCGAGCTCCGACTGTAATCTCTATGACTGTCTTTCGAGAAGATATAATCGCCGTCTTGGATGGGCGTGGCGAACATGAAGTAATCCCACAAAACATTTACGATGTTCGGCTTGCTGCTCTGCGAGAAATAGAAATAGGTGCCATGCGTTGGCAAAATCGCGAGTAGAGCATATGCCCACAAAGCGCCAAAAAGAGAAAGCCGAACGGAACGCCCAGCGTTTCATTCGGCTTGTCCTTCGCGGCTGGCGGGTGGAGACAATCGAGGAATTGCCCGAAGCCGCCCGCAAGTCGCTCATGCAGCAAGTGGAGTGGAAGCGGAATCGCTTCGATTAGTGCATGGCAAACCCGAATTTAGAAAAGCCGTGACCATCGCCCGGGCGATGTTGAAGCCATTCCATGACCTGACCAAAGATCAGTTCGTGGACTTTCTCGATTTCTGGGCAGTTCTTCCCGTCAAAAGTCGCGTCCAGAGTTTTGCCCGAAACGTCGATATTCACCTTTTCCCCGCGCCGCTTGCATTCAACATGCAAAATCAGATTGTGCTTCGGGAACGCCCCTTCGGACCTTTCCAGAATAACGCCAAAGGCAAACTTGAATGAGCCGTCTGATAGGTGCGACAGCGCGTCCATGAAAAACTTCTCTTCCTCGGTATTGCCGTCTTCATCCACGCTGAAGAACGGGGTGTAGGACTGGCTATAGGTCGTGTTGCCCTCTTTCCGGGAGAAGCTCTTCGGCATTTCCAGATAGTCGCGCAAGCCATTCACAATAAGGAGCGCGAGCGCCTGATTTTCTTCTACATATTTCCGCTCCGCTTCTTTGTAGGTCGAAAACGCGGCGCGCAGTTCGTCGTATTTGCTCATTAGTTCGCCTCAAGCCATTTACTTTTTGCCACGGTAGCGCGGCGCTTGGGCATTGTCACCGCCTGAACCTCTTCGGCGCGGCGGTCCACGCTGGCGTTGACCAGATTGCGCACGGCCATTGCGTAGATGACGCAATCGAGGGATTCAGCCCGGCGGCCCGGGGTGCGTTCCCATTGCCGGATCGGTGCGCCTTTCCGGTAGTGGACCACCAGCCGTTCGGACGCCAGCTCTTCATAGAAGCGCCCTTCCAGCGTGTCAGAGAAGCGGACAGAGCGGCCACGGGTCAGCCGGTTGATTAGCTGCCCCTTGAGCCCGTCCACGCCCACAATGAAGAGCCGCGCGCCCCGGGTGTCGCTGGCCTTGATCGCCTGCCGGTCGCCCGATGCGCCCTTCACGGCATAGATGCGGCGGGCCATGCGGGGGCGGCAGAAGTCAAGCACGCGGGTCATCGTCAGGCCGTCCCCTGCGTCAATTCCCGTGGCGTCCACGCGCAGGAAGCCGCCCTTGGGGTGTTTCCAAACGGTGCGCAGGGCGTCGTCCAGCTCGGCCCACACGTCGTCCCCAAACGGGTCGCCATAGATCACGTCTTGCGCCAAGATGAAGACTTCATCCCGGCCCCAGCCCACGAAGACCATTTCCAGCCGGTCGCGCTGCACGTCCACGCCACAGGTGACAAAGAGCACGTCCCCCGGGATCGCGTCGGGCAGACCGAAAGGCTCGGCCCGGGCGGCCAATGCCGCGTCGTCGATCTCTTCGGCGGCCTCACGCCAGCCTTGGCCCATGAGGGTGTTGGTCCAGACTTGCAGCTTGTCGGGATGCGCCTTCGATTCAAGGAACTCTTGGGCGATCTTGCCCCAAGAGGCGTTCGCTAGCGTGGACACAAGCGCGTTGAGCCGGAAACCGGCGTGGCCCTCCACCTCGGGCCGCGTGATCCGCCAGCGCCCGGCGGCCACCATCGCGGGCTTGTGCCGCTCTTCGGTCACGGCCCCGCAGCTCGGGCAGACATAGGCGGCCTTCAGGGGCTCGCCCTCGGGCCATTGAATGTCCGCCCACATGATTTCGTGGAAGTCGCCGCAGTGCGGGCACGGGCACTCATAGACGCGGGAGTCGCTGTTGGCGTAGCTCCGCAGCACGTTGGACGTGGCCTCAAGCGTCGGGGTGCTGCCCAGCACGATCTTGCGATTAGGGAAGCTCAGTGTGCGGCGCTCGGCCAGCGTGAGGGGCGAGCCCTCGGCCCCCGGCTCCATAGCATCGGCCTCGTCGATCGCCAGAATCCTAATATTGTGCCTTCTAAGATTCCGGGGGCTCTTGGCTGCCACCACCTTGAGGCTGCCACCGGGGAAGCGGCGGGACAGCAGCGTGTTGCGCCCGGCTTCGTCGGTCTCGGCAGACATAAGCCCCTTCAGCTCCGGCGTGGCCGAGAAGATCGGTTCCAGATCGCTCACAACGTAGTCGCGGGCGTCCGCCTCGGTCGGCTGCAAGACCATGATCGGCGCGGGCTCATTGGCGATGTATGCGGCCACGGTGCCCGAAAGCAGCGTGGTCAGCCCGACGCGCACCGGCTTCACCACGGTCACGCGCTCAATGAGCGGGTCGGAAATGGCTTCCGCGATGCCCCGTTGATAAGGCCAGAGCGTGACACGCCCGGGGGTGGCCGAGACGCCTTCAGGCAGCCGCATGGTGCCTTCGATCCAATCGGGCAGGCTCAGGCGCGGCGGCGGCTTCAGCGCGGCCATAGCGTTGCGGCGGGTTCGGGTCAGGGTGTCACTCATGTTCGGCCAGCTCCATCAGCACGTCGCGGACTTCGGCGTCCAGCGCGGCAAGGTCATGCGGGGTCAGGTGGCCGAGCTTGCCAGCGGCCCGGCTCGGCAGGGCGAGGAAGGCGGCGCGCACGTCCCGCAGCACGCCAGCCCATTCGCGTTCCACCTCGGCGGCGGCGATCAGCTCGCCACGGGCTCGGGCGTTCTGGAAGGCGAGCTTGTCCGCGTTCTCTTTCGCCAGCCGGAGCTTTTCGGCGGCCAGCTCGGCGTCGGCCCGGCGGCCCGTAGCCCCCGCTCTGGTGTGGTCACAGTATGCGCGGATCGCGGCCCGGAGCGGGAACCGCTTGTCGGCGTCCCGGGGGATCACGCCTTCCCGGGCGAGGGCCGAAACGCGGTTCCCGGTAAGGCCGACCCATTCCGCCAGCTCGCCAGCGGTGACGGTTTCCGGGTCGGGTGCGAAAACCAGCGCGTCAATCTCGGCCAGCTCAGTTGCGGTAATCGTCATTGCTCAGGGCCTCTCGGTAACGCCGGTAATCTCGGGAACGGCGGGAACGCCGGTAAACTCGGGAATCGGGTTTCCCGTGTGAAATTTTTTCTGAAGAGGGAAACGCCGGGGCTCCGCGTCACCCGCGCTGCGCACCATCAGGAAAGGACCCGTGCCGGAAGTAGGATTATGGTGTAGAGCAGCAGGACAACTGATGAAGGATGAGACATGGCGACAGCACGTCAGCAGCTCGGCACATGGGGAGAAAAACTCGTCGCCAAGGCGTGCGCTTGCCCATCTTGCAAAAAGTCTGGAACGCTTAAGCAGTTGCCGACCAACTTCAAGTGCGCCGATCTCATATGCGACTTTTGTGGTTACCTTGCCCGAGTTAAATCGGCCAACGCAGCAGATGAAACCAGTCTGCCCAAATCGATCTTGGGCGCTGCTTGGGGGCCGCAATCCGAGAGGATGAAGGCGGGGATTTACTTCCCCCTTTTTGTCGTCTTGAGGCGCAAGGGGACGCAAGACTGGGCGATCTACTTCTTGTCGGCTGACCTGCAAATCCCTGAAATGTTCGCGCCACGGAAGCCGCTTTCTCCAAACGCCCGGCGCGCTGGGTGGCAAGGCTACCTGATTGATTGCCATGTCATTCGGGATCGTTTTGTAGTGCTGCATCGTTCTTCGCTGTCCGGGGCGTGAACGGACCGGACACCCGGACACCCCTAAGGGGGTGTGTCCGTGTCTGTCCGGCCTCGCGCCCATTTCTGCCCGGCGGACAAGTCTGGACATGTCCGGAAATGTCCGAGTCTGTCCGGCCCTATACATCGTCAAAGTCCTCGGTGAATTGTTCGTTGTCGCTTTTCCGCTCCACGAATCTGCCGTCTGCGAAAATGACCACTCCTTCCCGGGTCAGGCTTTCTACGGCCCGCTTGAAGGCTTTGCGTCGCGAATCCACATTGTCAGAAGCAGATACTTCGCGCCCGCCAATGCAGGCGTCCCGCCAAGACTCTTCCGGCACGCGCATTGTGCCTCTTCCCAGATCGCGAAGAACGGAAAGAGCCGCGCGGGCACTGGCGGTAAGTTGCGGACTACGAGCACGGCTGGCATTGTCTGCCTCTTCACAGATCGCCGCCGTGATCGCGTCCCCGTCTTCATCGGTGCCGATTTCCCGGACACCCACGGTAAAGGCCAGCTCTTGCTCGGTCGTGCCGTTGCGGTTCTTGGACGGCTTCACGCTCACCACGCCGTGTTCCCGCTTCAGGTAAAGCGCCACGTCCAGCGCGCCGTTCAAGAGGCTATGTCCACGGGGCAGCCCGTCGCCCGCTTTGGTGTCGTGGTGAATCAGCACGACAGCCGCGCCCCACTTGGTCAGGGATCGGGCAGCCGCCACGACTTGCCCCATGCCTTTTGCGTCGTTTTCTTCCAGCCCCGGGAACGCCACGGCCAATGTGTCGATCACGACAAGTGCGGGGCGCCGCTCCTTGACCGCCCGTTGCAGGGCCTTGAGCTGGCCTTGCTTGCTCAGAAGATCGGAGACGTTCGGGATCACTGCGAAATCGGGGGCGTCGCCATGCTCTGCCCTCAATGCGGTCACACGGCCCTGCATCCCGTGTCCGTCTTCCGCTGCCACGTAGAAGACGCCACCAGCCGTCACACGCCGCCCGAAGACTTTGCGCCCCTGCGCGACGGCATAGCAGAGATAAGGGATTAAGAGGCTTTTGCCCGCGCCCGGTGCGCCTACAGCGGCCACCACGTCACCTTGAGCGATGAGTCCCTTTATGATGTAGGCACGGGCGGGGGTGGCGGCACAATCGCCCGGACTAAGGAACACCAAACTATCGCCGCTCTCTGCCCCCGCCCCGGGCACGGGCAGGTCGTCGAAGTCGTCAGCAATCTGCAAAGCATTGAAGGCTTCGCTGTTCCACCCATTGCGCTGCGCCACCCGGATCAGCCCCATGACGCTAGCCTTGGCCCCGGTGTGCGTATCGGGGCGAATCCACTTGCCTTCGGTCTCTTCAAAGCTGTAGCCGCCCCAGCCTTCAGAAAACTTATGGGCCAGCTCGCGCCCGTCTTCACTGCCTCCGGTTTCATCGTGAATCGCACGAATGGCGGCGAACCATGCGCCCTCCGTGCCGTAGAGCTGTTCACGCACCTTTCTAGGGATGGACAGCACGGCGTCGGAGAGGATTTCAAAGGGGATGCCCACCGGCTCGAAGGCGGTCCCCTCGGGTCGCGTCTGAGGCTCAAGCCCTTCGGGCCATTTTGGCGCGAAGCCGATGTTCTGAAGTGTGGCCCACAGGTCCACGTCGCCCGAAACGAAGCGATAGCCATCCGAGCCCGGCGCAGCTGCCCAGCCGCTATTTGCGCGCACGTCCACACCGTCCAGAAGGTCTTGGGCGCTGCATTGTCCCGGCACGTGGGCGCACCAGTGATGCAAGCCGCCGGTGCTGGTCTCTACCACGACGGGAGAGTCCACTTTGATGCCAGCGGCGTCGCAAGCCGCCACGCCGTCTTTCCCATGCTTCCGGTCTAGGTCCACTACGTCGATGCCCGAACGCTCGCCCGTGACAAAGCCAACTTGAGCGTCGGGCCACTTGGTGAACCAGCGTTCAATTCTCCGGGCGTCAGTCGTCGCCTTGTTCGGCCAGTCAGTGATGCGTGGCACCTTCTGCCGCTTCCCGCCCCGATCCACCCAATGCCAAGGCAGAACGGGGATACCTTTCGCGGCCAGATCAAGGGCGGCCTGAAGGTTGTCGTAGACTTGGCGCTTGGGGGCTTTCGGGTTATATTCTTTGTGCATCGTTCAGCCTTTCTTAGATGCCACGGCGCGGGGGCTTGCAGGCCCTGCACGCCAAATTTCAGGTAGCCCGTCCCTTTCGCAGAGGGGGCGGGTTACTCATTTCAGGATAGCGGGAAAGCGGGTTACGTGTCATCGTGACACGGAAGGTGACAATCAGATTTTGCAACACACACTGCAACACATTTTGGGGCGCGCTAGTTTTGCAAGTATTTGATTTTAAACCGTTATTTTCGAAAGCATCAGGATCAGAGCGGACTTCGTATCCGCCATCACGCTTTTCAGCCCGTTTGTATCAGGCGCAACACCGCTCCGAAGGGTCGGGCATGGTGCGTGAAGTCGATGATTTGCTCCAATTCTAGAGTGAGAAAAGCAGCGATGTCCGAGTGGCTCAAAGATCTCTTCACCACCCCCTGACGCGATCCGGACGGGCGCACAGCGGCTGTGCGTTGTTCCGAACGATCCCTTTCTTGACGTCTGTCAAAAAAAGGCAAAGTCATGGCCTATGGATCCCCGACGACACCGCACCCGACTGCGCCTCGAAGCCGCCTTGCGTACGCTCCTTGCAGAGAAGCCGCTCGCCGAAATCTCGGTGGAGGAGCTTTCGCGGCGCGCCGGCACCACGCGGCAGACCTTCTACGGTCATTTCGTCGGGCTTCCCGACATGCTGGAAGCTTATCTCGATGCCCTTCTGGCCGAGATCGAGCGACGCAACGCTGAAATCAGATGCGCGCCCGCGGACGAGGCCGATTTGCAGGAGCTTCACCGGCGGAAGTTCGAGCGTGTCTTTCGCGACCTGCCTCGGGACGATCCGCGCCTGCGCGCGCTTCTTGACGGAGTGCCCGGGCTCGCTCCCGAGGACCGCTTCGCCGAACTTGTCGAGAAGCTGATCGGCGCAACGCCGGAAAACCCTTATTCCTCCGACCCATTGATGCGCCGCATCGCCGCGCGTTTCTATACCGGCGCCTTCGTCTCGGTCGTGCGCCACTGGATCGGCTCGGCCGATCCCCTTCCGCCCGAAGCGATGGCACGGGCCTTCACTACCCTTATCTTTCGCGGCTGGCCCGACATGGCCGGCGCTCACGAACGGACAACCGCATGACACACCTCGTATCCGCCCGGCCCGCCCTTCTTGCTCTCGCCTTGATCCTCGCCCCCGTCCTCGCCCTGGCACAGTCCGAGGAGACAGGCGCCGAACCGCCCGCGATCCGGCCCGCCAAGATGATGACGCTCACGACGGGTGACGTGGCGCTTGAACGCGAATTCTTCGGGCGGGTCGCCGCGAAGGAAACGGTGGACCTCGCTTTCCAGGTCGGCGGTCAGATCGCCGAGTTGCCGGTCAGCGAAGGCACGACCTATCCGGCCGGAACGCTTCTGGCCGAGCTCGATCTCGATCCGTTCGAGCGCAGCGTCCGGCAAGCCGAGGTGCAGCTCAACAAGGCCGAGCGCGATCTGCAGCGCCTCGAGAACCTCTCCAGCGCGACCGTCTCGGAGGTGCAGATCGAGGATGCGCGCACGCAGCGCGACCTTGCGCGGATCGAGCTCGAGAACGCGCAGGAGCGGCTCGACGATGCCACGCTCGAGGCGCCTTATGACGCGCTGGTGGTGCGCCGCGTGGCGGGGCTCTTCTCGACAGTCTCGGCCGGACAGGCCGTGCTGCGCGTATCCGATATGTCCGAGATCCGTGTGAACATCGACGTGCCGGAGATCCTGTTCCGCCGCGCGCAGGATCGCTCCGACGTGGAATTCACCGCCACCCTGCCCGGCCGCGATCAGCGCTTCACGCTCGCACCACGCGAATTCGAGGCCGAGACCGCCGAGGTGGGCCAGACCTACCGCACCACCCTCGCCTTCACCGAGGATCCAGGCGATTACGTCCTGCCCGGCTCTTCGGTGACCGTGACGGCGCGGGCCGCGATGGGCGATCAGAGCCAGATCTCCATTCCCGAGACCGCGCTCGTCTACACGCCCGATCGAACTCCGACCGTCATGGTGTTCACCCCTTCCGAGGAGGACGAAAACCGCGGTCAGGTTCGGCAAGTCACGGTCGAGATCGAGATCGCCGATGACGGCACGGTCGTGATGACCGACGGGCCCGAGCCCGGCACCGAGATCGTCGTGGCCGGGGCGTCAATGATCGAGGACGGCCAGACCGTCCGCCGCTTCACCGCTGTCGGGGAGTGAAGTCCATGTCCATCGCTCGCGGAGCTATCGACCGCTCACTTCTGACATGGATGCTGATGATCGGCTGCATTCTGGGCGGCCTCTGGGGCTTTGCCACGATGGGCCGGCTCGAGGATCCGGCCTTCACGATCAAGTCGGCGGTGGTCTTCACGCAATATCCCGGCGCATCGGCCGATCAGGTCGCGACAGAGGTCAGCGAACCTCTGGAATCGGCAATCCAGCAGATGTCCGAGATCGACTACATCACCTCTTCCAACAAGCCGGGCACAAGCCGGATCACGGTGCAGATCCAGTCGACCTATGACGGCTCGGAATTGCCGCAGATCTGGGACAAGCTGCGAAAGGAGGTCTCTGACGCCCAGAACCAGTTGCCCTCGGGCGCGGGTCCGAGCCAGGTCAACGACAGTTTCGGAGACGTCTACGGCATCTTCTACGCGGTGACCGCGCCCGGATTTTCCGATGCCGAGATACACGAGCTTGGCGAATATCTCAGGCGCGAGCTGCTAACGGTCGAGGGCGTTGCCGATGTCGCGCTGGACGGGCTGCCCGAAGAGCGCATCTTCGTGGAGCCCGACAAGGCTCTCATCAAGAACCTGGGCATCTCTCCCGGCGCCATCGCGCAGGCCATCTCCAATTCGAACGCGGTGTCGGATGCAGGCTCAGTCAGCCAATCGGGCCAGGAAATCCGTATCGACGCGCCAGAAGGCTCGGGCACGGTGGATGACATCCGCGGCCTCACGATAGGCGTTCAGGGCGAGGTGATCGAGATCACGGATTTCGCGCGCGTCTACCGCGAGCGCGTCGCAGATCCGTCGACGATCATTCGCTTCGATGGAGAGGAAGCCTTCACGCTTGGCGTCTCCGGCCGGCAGGGCGAGAACATCGTCGACGTGGGGCGCGCCGTCGATGCCCAGCTCGATGCGTTGCAGCCGGACATCCCCCTCGGCGTCGAGCTGCATCCGATCTACCAGCAGCATGTCGTGGTCGATGAGGCCTCGACGAGCTTCCTCATCAACCTTGCCATGTCCGTCGGCATCGTGGTGCTGGTGCTCGCGGTCTTCATGGGCTGGCGATCTGCCGTGGTGGTTGGATCGACATTGCTTCTGACCGTCGTCGGCACGCTCTTCTTCATGGCGCTCGGCGATCTGCAGATGCAACGGATCTCGCTCGGCGCGCTCATCATCGCGATGGGGATGCTGGTGGATAACGCCATCGTTGTCGCCGAGGGGATGCAGGGCGACATGGACCAGGGCAAATCCTCACGCGAGGCGGCGGAGGACGTCGCGGGCAAGACCCAGATCCCCCTTCTTGGCGCGACGGTGATCGGCATCATGGCCTTCGCGGGGATCGGCCTCTCGCCCGATGCGACGGGCGAGTTCCTCTTCTCGCTATTTGCCGTCATCGGCATCTCGCTTCTGTTGTCCTGGGTGCTCGCGATTACCGCGACACCGCTTCTGGCGCATTACGTCTTCCGCCAGGGATCGGGTGAGGCAGGTGATCCTTATGGCGGGCCAGTGTTCCGGGCCTACGGCGCGGTCCTGCGCGGCGCGCTGCGCGTGCGCTGGCTCGTGATCGCGGCGCTGCTCGCCCTGACGGTGGTCTGCTATTGGGGCTTCGGCCAGGTGAAGCAGCAATTCTTCCCGGACAGCAACACGCCGATCTTCTACGTCCATTACAAGCTGCCCCAGGGTGCCAGCATCAATGCCACCGCCGAGGATATGGCGCTCGTGGAGGACTGGCTTTCGGAGCGCGACGAGATCGTCTCGGTGGCGACCTTCGTCGGCGGCGGCGCCACGCGCTTCATGCTCACCTACTCGCCCGAGGAAGCACTTCCGACCTACGGGCATCTGGTGATCCGCACCGAAACGCTGGAGGACATCCCGCCCCTTCGCGACGATCTGGAGCGCTTCGGACGCACGCAGCTGCCAGAAGGCGAGTTTCGCACCGAACGTCTGGCCTTCGGGCCGGGCGGCGGTTCTCCGATCGCGGTGCGGTTTTCGGGCTCGGACGCCGATGTCCTTCGCGCGCTCGCCAAGGAAGCGGCCGACCGGATGCAGGCCGCGACGGACGACGTACAGGATCTGCGGACCGATTGGCGCGAGCGCGAGCTTGTCCTCAAGCCCGATTATGCCGATGAGCGCGCGCAGACCGCGGGCGTCGCCCGCGAGGATCTGGCCAACGCGCTCCTGACCGCGACGGACGGTGCGCGCGCCGGGGTCTATCGCGAGAATGACCGGCTCATCCCGATCCTCGTTCGGATGCCCGGCGCGACCAAGCCGGGCGCGGCGCACCTGATCGACCAGGTCGTCTATTCCGATGCCGCGCAGGCGTTCATTCCCGTGGAGCAGATCATCAACGGGTTCGATTTCGGCATCGAGGACACCCTGATCCAGCGCCGTGACCGCGTATCGACGATCACCGTCGAAGCGGGCATTCCGGCAGACATGAACGCCTCTGCCGTGTTCAACACGCTCCGCGCCGATATCGAGGCGATGGAACTGCCGGACGGCTATACGATGGAATGGGGCGGCGAATACGAAAGCTCGACCGAAGCGCAGGAGAGCCTCGGAAAGCAGCTTCCCCTGTCGCTCATCATCATGGTGGTGATCTCGGTCCTGCTCTTCGGGCGACTGCGCCAACCGCTGATCGTCTGGCTGCTCGTGCCAATGGCGGTGAACGGCGTGGCGATCGGCCTTCTGGGCACCGGGCTGCCGTTCAGCTTCACCGCGCTCCTGGGCCTGCTGTCGCTGTCGGGGATGCTGATCAAGAACGGCATCGTGCTGGTCGAGGAGATCGACCTCACCCGCGCCGAGGGCGTCGCCTTCAGGGAGGCCATCGTGCGCGCCTCCACCTCGCGTCTGCGGCCGGTCGTGCTGGCAGCGGTGACGACGATCCTCGGGATGATCCCGCTGCTGTGGGATGCGTTCTTCGCGTCGATGGCGGTGACGATCATGGGAGGGCTCGGATTTGCCTCGATCCTGACGTTGATCGCGGCGCCGGTCTTTTACTCGCTCATGTTCCCGAAAGCCGATCGGGAAGCCCGCGAAGCCGCCGCCTGAGGGCGGCGGCGAGAGGCGCTGCCTCTCGCGCTCTCCGCGGTATTTGCCCCAACCCAAAGACAGGGCCGCTGCTTGACGGCAGGCGTCTTCGCACATAGCGTCGCTGCATAGATTCCGTGGGGCCGGAAATTATGCAAAACATGACAGAGGCAACGTGGCTCGCGCTGCAGCTCGTTCTGAGCGGGGATGCCGATCTACTGGAGATCGTCGCGCTGTCGTTGCAGGTCAGCCTCAGCGCGACCTTTCTTGCCTGCCTGATCGGTCTGCCGCTGGGCGCGCTCGTCGCCATCAGCCGCTTTCCGGGACGGGGCGCAGTGCTCGTCGTAATGAATGCGCTGATGGGCCTGCCGCCGGTCGTCGTGGGGCTGATCGTCTACCTCCACCTGTCGCGCTCTGGCCCCTTGGGCTTTCTCGGCCTTCTCTACACCCCGACCGCGATGATCATCGCGCAGACGATCCTGATCGCGCCCATCGTCGCGGCTCTGTCACGCCAGGTGCTCGAGGACATGCATGCCGAATATGCCGAGCAATTCCGCTCCCTGTGTCTCGGACGCTGGCAAGCGATGCAGGCGCTGATCTGGGATGCCCGCTACGCGCTGCTGACCGTGGGTCTTGCAGGGTTCGGCCGTGCGGTCGCCGAGGTCGGCGCAGTCATCATCGTCGGCGGCAATATCGACCACCTCACGCGCGTGATGACGACAGCCATCGCGCTCGAGACATCGAAGGGGGCCTTGTCGCTCGCCCTGGCGCTCGGCATCGTGCTTCTGGTGATCGCGCTCGGCGTGAATGCCGCGGTTCAGGGCGTGCGGATGAGCGCCGCACGGCACGCCTATGTCTGACGCTGCCTTCCCTTTCGCCGTCCGGGCAAGTGCCCGCGAGACCTCAAGCCGCGCGCCGCTATTCCCGCTGCGCGCCGCCGATGTGCGGCTGACCCTTGGCGGGACGGCCGCGATCGACGGGCTGAACCTGACGCTCTCGGGCGACGGCATCACCACGGTGATCGGCCCGAACGGCGCCGGAAAGAGCCTTCTTCTCAAGATGTTGCATGGTTTGATCCGCCCCGATGCGGGCGAGGTGACCTGGGGCGGCGCACCGGCGGAGAGCGTGACGCAGTGGCAGGCGCTCGTGTTCCAGACACCGGTCCTCCTCAGACGGTCCGTCGCGGCGAACCTCGAGTTCGTGCTGAAGAACCGGGGCGGCGATCCGGCGCGGCGCGATGCGCTCCTGACCCATGTCGGTCTTGCCCACAAGGCGCGTCAGCCTGCGCGGCGACTTTCCGGCGGCGAGGCGCAGCGCCTCGCCCTCGCCCGTGCGCTCGCGACCGACCCGGAGGTGCTGTTCCTCGACGAGCCGACCGCGAGCCTCGATCCCGCATCAACCCTCGCCATCGAGGAAATCGTCCGCGAGGCGCGCGATGCCGGCATGCGGATCGTCTTCGTGACGCACGATATCGGCCAGGCGCGGCGGCTGGCCGACGAGGTCGTGTTCCTCCACCAGGGGCGCGTTCTCGAACAGACACAAGCGGACGCGTTTTTCGACGGACCCGCAACCGACGCTGCGCGCGCTTTCATAAGCGGTCGCATCGTCGTCTGATTTTCAACCAGGAAAGGAAGCTCCCACATGTTCCAGCGCACTCTCTATGTCTCCTTCGCGGCGATTGTCGCGGCCAGCGCCCTGCCCGCGCAGGAGCAGTCGATCATCGTGCAATCCACGACATCGACAGCGAATTCGGGACTTTACGATCACCTCCTGCCGATCTTCGAGGAAGAGACCGGTATCGAGGTCAACGTCGTGGCCGTCGGCACGGGCCAGGCCATCACCAATGCCGAGAATTGCGATGGCGATCTCCTGCTCGTGCACGCCAAGCCCGCCGAGGAAGCCTTCGTCGAAGCCGGCTACGGCACAAGCCGCACCGACCTGATGTACAACGATTTCGTCATCGTCGGCCCGGATGGCGATCCGGCCGGCGTGGGCGGCATGAGCGATGTCGAGGCGGCCCTGTCCCAGATCGCCGAGAGCGGAAGCCTGTTCGCCTCGCGCGGCGATGACAGCGGCACCCACAAGAAGGAATTGTCGCTCTGGGAGGCAAGCGGCGTCGATCCGTCCACCGGGTCGGGCGAATGGTACCGCGAAACGGGCTCCGGCATGGGCGCCACGTTGAATGCCGGGATCGGCATGGGCGCCTACGTGATGACCGACCGCGCGACCTGGATCAGCTTCGAGAACAAGCAGGATTACGAGATCGCGGTCGAGGGCGACGAGGATCTCTTCAATCAGTACGGCGTCATCCCCGTGAGCCCCGATCATTGCCCGAGCGTGAATGCCGAGGCCGCGCAGAGCTTTGCCGACTGGCTCCTGTCTGAAGAAGGCCAGACGGCGATCGGTGACTACGCGGTCAACGGGCAGCAGCTCTTTTTCCCGAACGCGCCGGAAAGCTGAGACGAACGGGCATTGAGGCCCGGACCCTAGCTCCTGTAGCCTTCCCTCGCCGGGTTTGACCGGCTTGGGGAGGCGATCATGCCGAACAGCGATGCGGATATTCTGGCGTGGGCCTGCGCCGAGGCGATGTGGGCCGAGGATCACGCGAGCCGGGGCCTTGGCATGGAGCTTCTCGACGTCGCGCCGGGCCAAGCGAGGCTTGCGATGACGATCCGGCACGAGATGGTGAACGGACACGGGATCGCGCATGGCGGCTTAATCTTTACACTGGCCGACAGCGCCTTCGCCTTTGCCTGCAACACCTATGATGTCGTGACCGTCGCCCAATCGAACAGCATTACCTACCTCGCGCCCGGCAAGCTTGGCGACCGGCTGATCGCAGAGGCGCGCGAGATCGCCCGCCCAGGGCGCTCGGGACTTTATGACGTCACGGTTTCGCGCGAGGCGGACGGCACGCATATCGCGGAATTCCGCGGCCAATCGCGCAGCACCGGAAAGCCGCTCCGTTCCGCATCCGGGCAAAGCTGACAGGCGCGCTTGAAACGCAAGATGCCGCATCTCAGGGGTCTTGGCACCACCTTGGATTGCAAGATGTCGCACCGCAAAGCTGGCGCACCACGCTTTCCTTGACCGATCACCTGCCTAGTTCTGACCTATAAGTGCTACGAAACGGGAAGAACATATGCTCGAAAGCTTCAGCGCAGAGACTTTGGCGCGGATCCAGTTCGCCTTTACCGTCTCGTTTCACATCATCTTCCCGGCTTTCTCTATCGGCCTTGCGAGCTTTCTCGCCGTCCTGAACGGGCTTTGGCTCTGGAAGCGAAACCCGGTCTATATCAACCTCTTCAACTACTGGAAAAAGATCTTCGCGGTTGCCTTCGGCATGGGCGTCGTCTCGGGCATCGTGATGTCCTACCAGTTCGGCACCAACTGGTCGGTCTTCTCTGACCGGACCGGCCCGATCCTGGGCCCGCTCATGGCCTACGAGGTGCTGTCGGCTTTCTTTCTCGAGGCAGGCTTTCTCGGGATCATGCTCTTTGGACGCGAGAAGGTGGGCGAGAAGCTGCATTTCTTCGCAACGCTCATGGTCGCCTTCGGCACGCTGATGTCGGCCACCTGGATCCTCTCTGTGAATTCGTGGATGCAGACACCCGCCGGCTTCTCGATCGCCGAGAACGGGCAATTCGTGCCTGAAAGCTGGCTCGAGATCGTCTTCAATCCCTCCTTCCCCTACCGGCTGACGCACATGGTTCTCGCCGCCTACCTGACCACGGCTTTCGTCGTCGGCGGTACGGGCGCGCTGCATCTTCTGCGCGAGAAGACCGACCCCGAAGCGCGCAAGATGTTCTCGATGGCGATGTGGATGGCGGTCTGCGTGACCCCGATTCAGATCGTCGCTGGCGATTTCCATGGCCTGAACACGCTCGAGCATCAGCCGCAGAAGGTCATGGCGATGGAAGGGCATTACGACAGCCATCCAGACGGCGCGCCGCTGATCCTCTTCGGGATCGTCAACGCGGAAGAGAAAAGGATCGACTACTCGATCGAGATCCCGCAGCTCTCCTCGCTCGTGCTGAAGCACGAATGGGGCGCGCCGATGGACGGGCTCGACACGATTCCAGACGATCAGGAGCCGCCGGTCGCGATCGTCTTCTATTCCTTCCGCGTCATGGTCGGCATCGGCTTCCTTATGCTCGGCGTCGGGCTTTGGAGCCTTCTCAGCCGGTACCGGGGCAAGCTCTACGATGACCGGGCTCTACAACGGGTGATGACGGTGATGGCGCCTTCGGGCTTTGTCGCGGTGCTGGCAGGCTGGATCACGACGGAAGTCGGACGTCAGCCCTACACTGTCTACGGCCTCATGCGAACCTCGGACAGCCTCTCGCCGGTCGAGGCCCCCGCGGTGGCCACATCCCTCATCGCGTTCATCGTGGTCTATTTCTTCGTCTTCGGGGCGGGCACGTTCTACCTGCTCCGCTTGATGAGCAAGGAGGTGAAGGACACCGCGCCAGAGATCGACGACGGTCCGATCCGGACCGCGGGCATCACTCCGGCCAACCAGCTCAAGCCCGATGCCTGGGTTCCGGGCGAGTAAAGGAGGCGGCACATGGAATTCTTCGATCTCGCCTTCATCTGGGCTGGCCTCATCGCCTTCGCGGTGCTCGTCTATGTGATCCTCGACGGCTTCGATCTGGGTATCGGGATCCTGTTCCCTCTCGCCAAATCCGAGAAGGAACGGGACATCATGATGAACTCGGTCGCGCCCGTCTGGGACGGCAACGAGACCTGGCTGATCCTCGGCGGCGGCGGGCTCTTCGCCGTCTTCCCGCTCGCCTATGCCGTCGTGATGCCGGCCCTCTACATGCCGATCACCCTGATGCTGCTTGCCCTCGTCTTTCGCGGCGTGGCCTTCGAGTACCGTTGGAAGACCAAGCGCTGGAAAGGCTTCTGGTCGGCCGCTTTCTTCGGCGGATCGCTCGTCGCCACCTTCTGCCAGGGGATCGCGCTTGGCGCGCTGGTCCAAGGGATCGAGATCGAGCAGCGCTCCTATGCGGGGGGCTGGTTCGACTGGCTGACCTTGTTCTCGCTCTTTTGCGGCGCGGCGCTGGTCGTCGGTTACGCGCTGTTGGGCGCGACATGGATCAACATGAAGACCGAAGGTCCGCTACAGGAGCGCAATCGCAAGCTCGCAGGGCCGCTCGGTGTCGCGACGCTTGCCCTGATCGGCGTCGTCTCGACGCTGACCCCGTTTCAGGATCCGGTCTATTACGAGCGCTGGTTCACCCTGCCGGCAGCGTTCTGGAGCTATCTCGTCCCGGTCTTCCTGATCCTCATAAGCTACTTCCTTTTTTCGGGCTTGGCCAAGAACAAGGATTATCAGCCTTTCTTCATGGCCAACGCGCTCTTCATCGTCTGCTTTGTCGGTATCGGGATCAGCTTCTACCCCCATATCGTGCCGCCCTCCTTGACGATCGACGCGGCCGCCGCTCCGGATTCGAGCCTCCTGTTCGCCTTGGTTGGCGCGGGGATCCTGATCCCGATCATCCTGATCTACACCGCCTATGCCTATTGGGTGTTCCGCGGAAAAATCGACGAGAATGCAGGGTATCATTGATGGCTCAAGACCCGCGCCCGACCAAGGTCAAGCTTGCCTGGTTCGTCGTGATCTGGGCGGCATCAATCACCACGCTCGGCATCGTGGCCTGGCTCATCCGGCTGGTCGCGGTCTAGACGAGACTCATTCCGCGCCGACCCCTTCCCAGAGCGCAAACTCGGCAGCACATTTGCGGCGGAGCTTTGCCTCGATCTCGGGGCTGAGCGTCAGATCGCGGCGGGGCGAGACGTTCTCTCGCGGCAGGTCGATCTCGACGCCGAGCCGCTCTTCCAGGAAGGACACGATCCGCCCCTGATCCTCGTAGCGGAAGAAATGCGTGACCTCCGTGCCGTTCGGCCGGGGTTCGACGAATTTCGACTGGTCGCCGATATTGGCGAAAGGCGGACGATCGCCCCGGCAATAGGCGTCGACGAAGGCGTCGAAGGACAGATCCTTCGTGGAGACCCGCTTGCCGTCGAGAAACGGCCGCTGGCGATACCTGTACCATGAGCCGAGCCAGGAAATCGGCTCGCGGATGACGGCCATCACATCCATCTCCTCGGCGCCCATTTTCTCGAACATCGGGCGGAAGAAGCGGTTGTAACGATAGACCGGCGCGTGCTTCAGTTCCGGTGGGTCGTTCACCACCATCCCCGCATGCGGCGCGAGTGCCTTGGCGTAAGCCGATGTGCCCGTCTTCGGCACCGCCAGCATGACCAGCCGCGCCTTCCAGAATACCAGCATGCCCGCCCCTCTCTGCCTCGCGCTTCGTAACTACTTGTTTACGCTCCTCGCGCAAAGATCGCTTGGTTGATTTCTCTTGAAATGTTCCCCTTTTGCCCTCATACATCACGAGAACAAGAGGTGAACGACGCAGTCATTGCCGCGTGCTTTGCGGTATGGAATAAGGACGGAAAGGCAAGCAGATGGCAGACCTACTCTCCATGGACAGCAAGCGTACGGCAGACAAGCAGAAGGCGTTGGATTCGGCTCTGGCGCAGATCGAACGGCAGTTCGGCAAGGGCTCCATCATGAAGATGGGCGGCGACAACGCGATGCGGGATATCGAGGCGACCTCGACCGGCTCGCTCGGGCTCGACATCGCGCTCGGGATCGGCGGGCTGCCGATGGGCCGCATCGTGGAGATTTACGGCCCCGAATCCTCGGGCAAGACGACGCTCACGCTGCATTGCGTGGCCGAGCAGCAGAAAAAGGGCGGCGTCTGCGCCTTCGTCGACGCCGAACACGCGCTCGACCCCCAATATGCCAAGAAACTGGGCGTCGATCTGGACGAGCTTCTGATCTCGCAGCCTGACACCGGCGAGCAGGCGCTCGAGATCACCGACACGCTGGTGCGGTCGGGCGCGGTGAACATGGTCGTGGTCGATTCGGTCGCGGCGCTGACGCCCAAGGCCGAGCTCGAAGGCGACATGGGCGATTCAAGCGTCGGTGTGCAGGCCCGCCTGATGTCGCAGGCGATGCGTAAGCTCACCGGCTCGATTAGCCGCTCCAACTGCATGGTCGTCTTCATCAACCAGATCCGGATGAAGATCGGCGTCATGTTCGGCTCGCCCGAGACGACGACGGGCGGCAATGCGCTGAAGTTCTACTCTTCCGTCCGGCTCGACATCCGCCGCATCGGCGCGGTCAAGGATCGCGACGAGGTCGTCGGCAACGCCACCCGCGTGAAGGTCGTGAAGAACAAGGTCGCCCCGCCGTTCAAGCAGGTCGAGTTCGACATCATGTATGGCGAGGGCATCTCCAAGACGGGAGAGCTGATCGACCTCGGCGTCAAAGCCGGCGTGGTGGAGAAATCGGGCGCCTGGTATTCCTACGGGGATGAGCGCATCGGTCAGGGCCGCGAGAACGCCAAGACCTTCCTCAAGGAAAACACCGCCGTCGCGCTCGAGATCGAGGACAAGATCCGCGCGGCGCACGGGCTCGAATTCGACATGGGCCAAGAAGAACAGGACGACGTGGTCGAGGGCTGAGCCCCGGCGCGCAGCTTTAACGCCCTGATAAGCCCGTCATCGCCCCGGCCCGAGTGGCCGGGGCGTTCGCATTTGCGCCCTGCCCCCTCTGCCGCCCGTGGACACCCGGCGCGCCCGGCGCTACACCTCCGATCGATCAGATCCACGGACAGACAAGAGCCGAGAATGCCCAGCCTCAACGACATCCGCTCCACCTTCCTCGGCTATTTCGAGAAGCAGGGACACGAGGTCGTGCCCTCCTCCCCGCTCGTGCCTCGGAACGACCCCACGCTCATGTTCGCAAATTCCGGCATGGTGCAGTTCAAGAATCTCTTCACCGGGCTCGAACACCGCGACTATACACGCGCCACCACTTCGCAGAAATGCGTGCGCGCCGGCGGCAAGCACAACGATCTCGACAATGTGGGCTACACCGCCCGGCACCACACCTTCTTCGAGATGCTCGGCAATTTCTCCTTCGGCGACTATTTCAAGCCCGAGGCGATCCCCTTCGCCTACGAGCTCATCACCCGCGAATTCGGCATCGATCCGACCCGGCTTCTGGCTACCGTCTATCACACCGATGACGACGCCGCCGCGATCTGGAAGAAGGTGGGCATCCCCGAAGACCGGATCATCCGCATCGCGACCTCGGACAATTTCTGGCAGATGGGCTCCACCGGCCCCTGCGGGCCCTGCACCGAGATCTTCTACGATCATGGCGATCACATCTGGGGCGGCCCGCCGGGATCGCCCGAAGAGGATGGCGACCGGTTCATCGAGATCTGGAACATCGTCTTCATGCAGAACGAGCTCTTCGAGGATGGCTCGATGCGCGAGCTCGACATGCAGTCGATCGACACCGGCATGGGGCTGGAGCGGATCGGCGCGCTCTTGCAGGGCAAACACGACAATTACGACACCGACCTGATGCGGAGCCTGATCGTGGCATCCGCCGAGGCCACATCGACCGATCCCGACGGACCCGGCAATGTGCATCACAGGGTGATCGCGGACCATTTGCGCTCCACCTCCTTCCTGATCGCGGACGGCGTCATGCCGTCGAATGATGGGCGGGGCTATGTCCTGCGGCGGATCATGCGCCGTGCGATGCGCCACGCGCATCTTCTGGGCGCGAAAGATCCGCTGATGCACCGGCTCGTGCCCGCGCTCGTGCGCCAGATGGGCGCGGCCTATCCCGAGCTTCCCCGCGCGCAGGCGCTGATCGAGGAGACGCTCAAGCTCGAGGAGACGCGGTTCCAGCAAACGCTGGATCGCGGTCTCAAGCTGCTCGACGACGAGCTCGGCAAGCTGCCCGAAGGCGCGGAGTTGCCCGGCGAGGCGGCGTTCAAGCTCTACGACACCTACGGCTTTCCGCTCGACCTCACGCAGGATGCGCTTCGCGAAAAGGATCGCACGGTCGATACCGAAGGCTTCGACGCCGCAATGGCCGAGCAGAAGGCCAAGGCGCGTGCCGCATGGTC
Organism: Roseivivax sp. THAF30; assembly: GCF_009363575.1. Lineage (NCBI taxonomy): Bacteria > Pseudomonadati > Pseudomonadota > Alphaproteobacteria > Rhodobacterales > Roseobacteraceae > Roseivivax > Roseivivax sp. THAF30. Next base: position 2,691,166 of record NZ_CP045389.1, read on the forward strand.
GGGCTCGGGGGAAGCCGCCGATGCTGCGATCTGGTACGATCTGGCGGACACGCATGGGGCGACCGACTTCCTCGGCTACGACACCGAAACCGCCGAAGCGATCGTGCTCGACATCGTCGAGGATGGTGCCGCGACCGGATCCGCCGCGAAGGGCGCGAAGGTACAATTCGTGCTCAACCAGACCCCCTTCTACGCGGAAGCTGGCGGCCAAGTTGGCGATACCGGCGAGATCGCGACCGATCAGGGCCGCGCGAAGATCACCGACACGCGCAAAGTGGCGGGCGTCTTCATACATTTCGGCGAGGTGACGGACGGTACGATCACGAAGGGCGAGGCCGCGCGGCTCGAGGTCGACCAAGATCGCCGCCGCAAGATCCGCGCCAACCACTCCGCCACGCACCTTCTCAACGAGGCGCTGCGGCGGACACTCGGCGATCACGTCGCGCAGCGCGGCTCGCTCAATGCACCCGACCGCCTGCGCTTCGACTTCAGCCACGCCAAGGGTCTGTCGCTGACCGAGATCGAGACCATCGAACGCGAGGTCAACGACTACATCCGCCAAAACGCGGCGGTCGAGACCCGGATCATGACGCCGGACGATGCCCGCGCGATGGGCGCACAGGCGCTCTTCGGCGAGAAATACGGTGATGAAGTGCGCGTTGTCTCGATGGGCCAGCAGCCGGGCTCTGGCAAAGGTACGGACGGGACGACCTATTCCATCGAGCTGTGCGGCGGCACTCATGTGACCCGTACCGGCGAGATCGGTCTTTTCGTGACGCTTGGCGACAGTGCATCCTCCTCCGGTGTGCGCCGGATCGAGGCGCTGACGGGCCAGGCGGCGCTCGACTATCTGCGCGGCCAGGATCACCTCGTCGCGAACCTCGCACTCGATCTGAAGACGTCTCCCGCCGACCTGCCCGGTCGCGTCCGCGCGCTGATGGATGAGCGCCGCGCGCTGCAAAACGAGGTCGCGCAGCTCAAGCGCGAGATCGCAATGGGCGGTGGCGATGCCGGCGGCGCGGAGCCCAAGGATATCGGAGGCACACCCTTCCTCGCGCAGACGCTTTCCGGCGTCTCGGGCAAGGATTTGCGCCCGCTTCTCGATGAGCACAAACGCCGTATCGGCTCTGGTGTGATCCTTCTGGTCGCCGAGGCGGACGGCAAGGCCGCCGTCGCGGCGGGGGTGACCGACGATCTTACGAACAAGGTCTCTGCGGTCGATATCGTGAAAGCGGCGGTCGAGGCGCTCGGCGGCAAGGGCGGCGGTGGCCGCCCCGACATGGCACAAGGCGGCGCAGCCTCGGCCGAGAACGCGGAACACGCCATCAAGGCGGCGGAAGCCGTGATCGGAGGATAACATGCCCGCACTTTGGATCGCCCACGTCCATGTCACCGACGCGGACGCCTATGGCGAGTATGCCAAGCTCGCCGGGCCGGCGATTGCCGCGCATGGCGGCGAATTCGTCGCCCGCGGCGGCCGCTATGTCGTGCTTGAAGGAAACAAGACCGCGACCGGAAACGAGCGCGAGCGCCACGTCGTCGCGCGCTTCCCGTCGGTCGAGGATGCGGAGGCCTGCTACCGCTCGGACGCCTACCAGGAGGCCCTGAGCCATGCGACCGGCGCGTCGGAGCGGGATCTTCTGATCGTCGAGACGACCGAGTAACGGTCTATTCGAGGTCCGTCTGGATCCATTCGGGCGCAAGATGGAGGTCTTGCGCCTCGTACGGAACCTCGAGCACCTCGAACTTGTGCGGCACTTCAGCGGGCCCCCGGATGACGTCGCCGGGGCCGCCTTCGATCACCTCGTCCCCGACGAAGAACCGCGCCCGGCCCCGCCGGATCACGAAAAGCTCGTCATAGGGGTGCCAGTGTAGCTTCGGCCCGCTGCCCACTGTGTCGGACGTCACGAAAAGCACCGTCACGCCGACGCCGAGATCGGCGCCGGTGACATGGCCCTTCAGGCCCGGAGAGCGCTTCAGCTCGCTCACGAGGCTTTGGACATCCGCTTGCGCTCATGCGGATCAAGATAGCGCTTACGCAGACGGATCGCGTTCGGTGTGACCTCGACGAGTTCGTCGTCGTTGATATAGGCGATGGCCTCTTCCAGCGACATGATCGTCGGCGGTGTCAGGCGCACAGCGTCATCCGTGCCGGAGGCGCGCACGTTGGTCAGCTTCTTGCCCTTGAGCGGATTGACCTCAAGGTCGTTCTCGCGGCTGTGCTCGCCGATGATCATGCCCTCGTAGACTTTCGCCTGCGGACCGATGAACATCCGGCCGCGCTCTTCGAGGTTCCACAGCGCGAAGGCGACGGACTCGCCCGATTCCATCGAGATCAGCACGCCTGCGCGCCGCCCCTCGATCTTGCCCTTGTAGGGGGCCCAGCCGTGGAAGACGCGGTTCATCACGCCGGTGCCGCGGGTATCCGTCAGGAACTCGCCCTGGTAGCCGATGAGGCCCCGCGCCGGAACGTGCGCGATGATACGCGTCTTGCCGGTGCCAGCGGGTTTCATCTCGACGAGCTCACCCTTCCGCACGCCAGTCAGCTTCTCGATCACGGCGCCGGAATAATCGTCATCGACATCGATGGTGACTTCCTCGATCGGCTCCTCGCGGCCGGTCTCGCCGTCGCGCATGATGACCTGCGGGCGCGCGATGGACAGCTCGAAGCCCTCGCGGCGCATGTTCTCGATCAGAACGCCCATCTGCAACTCGCCCCGGCCCGAGACCTCGAAGGCATCGCCGCTCGGCGTCTCGGCGATCTTGATGGCGATGTTGGACTCGCCCTCCTTCATCAGCCGGTCTCGGATCACGCGCGACTGCACCTTCTTGCCGTCACGGCCCGCAAGCGGGCTGTCGTTGATCCCGAAGGTCACGGTGATCGTCGGCGGATCGATCGGCTGGGCGTCGAGCGGCTCATCGACGGCGAGCGCGCAGATCGTGTCCGCGACGGTCGCCTTCTGCATTCCCGCAAGCGTGACGATGTCACCCGCCCGCGCTTCCTCGATGTCCTGGTAGGAGAGACCCCGGAACGCCTGAATGCGGCTGACGCGGAATTGCTCGATCTTCTGGCCGATGCGGCTGAGCGCCTGCACCGTCGCGCCGACCTTGAGCTTGCCCGACTCGACCCGGCCCGTGAGGATCCGGCCGAGGAACGGGTCCGAGGAGAGCGTCGTCGCGAGCATCCGGAAGTCTTCGTCTTCGCGCTTCACCTGCTTCGGCGCGGGCACGTGATCGACGATCAGCTTGAAAAGCGCCGAGAGATCCTTGCGCGGGCCGTCAAGCTCGTGATCGGCCCAGCCCGACCGGCCCGAGGCATACATGTGCGGAAAGTCGAGCTGATCCTCGTCCGCGCCGAGATTGGCGAAGAGGTCGAAGCATTCGTCGAGCGCGCGGTCGGGCTCGGCATCGGGCTTGTCGACCTTGTTCAGAACGACGATGGGGCGCAGGCCAAGCGCGAGCGCCTTCGAGGTCACGAACTTCGTCTGGGGCATCGGCCCCTCGGCGGCATCCACGAGCAGAACGACACCGTCTACCATCGACAGGATGCGCTCCACCTCGCCGCCGAAATCGGCGTGGCCCGGCGTGTCGACGATGTTGATCCGCGTCGACTTCCACTCGACCGAGGTCGCCTTGGCGAGAATGGTGATCCCCCGCTCGCGTTCGAGGTCGTTGGAATCCATCGCCCGCTCGGCCACCTGCTGGTTTTCGCGGAACGCGCCCGATTGCTTCAGCAATTCGTCCACCAGCGTCGTTTTGCCGTGGTCCACGTGAGCGATGATTGCGACGTTGCGCAGGTCCATGAGGGAATCTTTCTCGATGTCTTGGGTCGCGGGCGGGGTATCGCCGGAACGGCGAAAAGGCCAGCCCTAAACGGGGTGAGAGGCTTTTGGGCACATCCTGGCGCAGTTTGCCGCCTCCAGAGATAGCACCAAACGCGCTAGCGCCCCGCCTCGGAGAGCGACCGGGCGAGCGCAAGGTCGGACACCAGCTCCGCCTCGGCGCGCGCCTGCGCCGCCTCGTCCTGAAGGCGCAGGATATAGGACGGATGCCAAGTCAGGAGCATCTCGGTCCCATCCTCGAGCAGCTCAGCGCGCCCGCGCCGGCGCGCAATGTTCTTGCCCGAGCCCGTCAGCGCCTCCGCCGCCGTTGCCCCCATCGCGAGGATGACGCGGGGCTTCACCAATTCGCGCTCGAGATCGAGCCACCAACGGCACGCTTCCACCTCGCCGGCATCGGGGCGCTGGTGAATTCGGCGACGGCCGCGCGCCGAAAACTTGAAGTGTTTCACGGCGTTGGTCACGAAAGCCGCGCTCCGTTCAACGCCCGCCAAGGTAGCGGCGCGGTCGAAGACTTGCCCTGCCGGCCCGACGAAGGGGCGCCCCTTGAGATCCTCGTGGTCGCCCGGCTGCTCTCCGACGATCATCAGCGCGGCCTCTTTCGGCCCCTCGCCCGGTACGACCTGCGTCGCATGGCGGCAGAGATCGCAGCGCGTGCAGCCCTGCAGATCTGCGGCCAGCGCCGCGACCGGCCCATCCGCGCCAGGTTTCGCAAGCACCCGCGCGGCGTGATCGCGCAAGGCCAGCGCGCGGCGGTCCGGCACCATCGCGGGCTGTGCTTCGGCCATTGCACGCACCCGCGCCTCCGCCCCGTCGATGAGCGAGGGGATCAGTTCTGCCTCGGGCAGGTTCTTCCAGTACTTCCGCGGCATCTCGGCGCACATCGCCTTCACCATGACCCGCGCGGGATTGAAGATGGAGGCGTAATAGGTCCGCCAAAGCTCCTCGGTCGCGTCTTCAGGCGGACGCTCGGGCGCTTTCGTCTCCTCGAAACGAAGCGTGCCGTCCGTGAACCGTGCCGTCAGATCCGGGGTGGCGATGACCCAATCCATATCGCCGAAGCGTTTGGCGAAGAACGGCGCGCCGCGCTCGAGGCAGGGGTGATCGTGCTCGAACCATGCCGCGAAGGCGCGGCGCTCGCCTTCGCCCTCGACCTCGCGGAACCGCACGAAAGCATGCATCTTGTGGATGTCGCGGCCGACGGCCTTGGCGTGTTCCAGTAGCGTGCGAACATCGCGATCCGCGCGGTCGCCCCACATCACCTCGCGGGCCGAAAGCCGCAGGATCAGCCGGTAGGCGCGCGCGAAACGTTCGGGATCGGAATGGAAGAGCGCGGTCTCGATGGTCTGGATCGCGGCTTTCGGCAGGGACAGGCGGCGAGCCTCGCGCGGCGCAGCCACCGGCTCGGCCCCGGCGAACAAATCCTGCGCGCCCTCCCCGCGCGACCAGAGCACCGCCTCTGCGGGCACGCCGTCCTGCGCGAGCGCACGCGCCTCGCGCCGCCAGGCGGCCACCGTGCCCACGCGCGGCAGCACCACCTCCCGCATCAGAAGAGTGCCATCTGCTCGGGTGGCGGCGCGAACCTCGCGCGCAGATGTTCGGTCTCGAGCATACCGCGCGGGCTCCACCCGCCTGCCACGATGAAGGGCTGCGCGTTCTTCATGACCGCGCCCATCGCCTTGAGATGCTCATAGCGCACAAGGCCACGCCGCCGCGCCGCGATGAGCCGGCCTACAGTCTTCGTCCCGAAGCCCGGCACGCGCAGCAATGCCTCGCGCGGCGCGCGGTTCACATCGACCGGAAAGAATTCCCGATGCTCCAGCGCCCAGGCAGTCTTGGGATCGACATCGAGATCGAGCATCCCGCTCGTGCCGCCAATCTCCTCGACCCCGAAATCGTAGAATCGCAAGAGCCAGTCGGCCTGATAAAGCCGATGCTCCCGCTTGAGAGGCGCGGGCTTCAACGGCAGCGCGCGCGCGGGGTCCGGGATCGGCGAGAAGGCCGAGTAATAGACGCGGCTCAGCCCGTAGCTCGCATACAGATCGGAGCTTTGCGTGAGAATCGTCCGGTCATTGGCCGTGTCCGCCCCGACGATCACCTGCGTCGATTGCCCGGCAGGCGCAAACCGCGCGGGCCGTTTGCCTCGCCAGCTTTTGCCGGTGCGGCTCTCCTCTCGCCTCAGGCGAACATCGGCCATCGACTTGCGGATACCCACCACGTTCTTTTCTGGCGCAAGTTCTTTCAGCGACGTCTCCGTCGGCATCTCGATATTGATCGACAACCGGTCGGCATATTTGCCCGCCTCGTCGATCAGCTCCTGGCTCGCGTCGGGAATGGTCTTGAGGTGAATGTAGCCGCGAAAGCCTTCCTCTTGCCGCAGCTTCCTGGCGATCCGCACCATGTCGGCCATCGTATCGTCTGGTGAGCGGATGATGCCCGAGGACAGGAACAGCCCTTCGATATAGTTGCGGCGATAGAACTCCACCGTCAGGTGCACGACCTCCTCGACCGAGAAACGCGCCCGCTCCACCCGGCTCGAGGCGCGGTTGATGCAATAGGCGCAATCGTAGATGCAGAAGTTCGTCATCAGGATCTTCAGAAGGCTGATGCAACGGCCATCCGGCGCATAGGCGTGGCAGATGCCCGAGCCCCCCGAAGAGCCAAGCCCCTTGCCGTCGCGGGAATCCCGCCGCTCCCCGCCCGACGAGGCGCAGGAGGCATCGTATTTCGCCGCATCCGACAGGATCGCGAGCTTTTCAGAGAGAGTTCGCTTGGCCATATGTTCTTATATTGTTCTTGCCCACCCCCTGGCAAGAACAGCCTGCTCACGAGAGCGATAGCGTCAGCAGGCTTTGGACATCCGTGCCCGAGAAAGCGTGAAGCTTTCGATCGCATGAAACCGCCCGAGGGCATCCTCGCCCATCAGCGTCACGTCCTGCATCACCATCGGCCGGTCGAGAACCGGGGCGAAAAAGGACCGGGCCTGTGCCTCGACATCCTCGGGCACCCGCGCATCGCTGAGCGTCAGATGCGGATGGAATTCCGACAGCACATAGGGATACCCCCAGGTTTTCAGGTTCTCTTCCTGCACAGTCGTCAGGCCCCGGCCACGCCGCCGCGCCAATTCCACCTCATCGGGCGGCGCGCGGAAGGCATCGAGCTCCCGCACGAGCCGTCCCGCGATCTCCGAAATGCCGGAGGTGTCGCTCGGCGCCATGACCCAGATCTTCCCCATCTGCCGCAGCTCCAATCGGCCGAGCGACTGCGGCTCTGCACCGGCGGCGATGTCGGCCAGCGCCTGCGACAACGCCGCCTCGCTGCACCCTTCGGCAAGCGCGAAGGGAGGCTTAAGCGTTGCGTGAAAACCGTAGCGCCGCGCTTTCGGTGCTTCGATCTCGGGCGTGGCGATCCTGCGGGCATTGTGGATGTCCCAGCCCAGCCACGATGCCCCGAGTTCGCCCAGGTGCCCCTCGGGTGCCCAATATACCGCGTAGCGTGTCCAGCTCATCGCGCATCCCCCTGCATTAACCACTCGCGAGTCGCGCCGACGTTAACACCATTCGGGCGAAACGCGTCACGCCTCTCCTTGAGCCTTACGCCGCACCGGTTATCCGCCGCGTGACGATTTGGCGATAGATGAATGCGAGAATGAAGAAGACCGTCAGGATCAGAACGACCGTGGGCGCTGGCGCACTATCGAGAAAGAAGCTCGCATAAGCGCCCGCGAGCATTGAGACAACGTTGACGATTACGGCCACGGCGAGCATCGCCCGGAAGGTCCTCACCAGAAGGAACGCGATAGCGCCGGGCGCGATCAGAAGACCGATCGCGAGGATGAGTCCCGCCGCCGAAAGCGTCGCGACAATGGTCAAGGACAAGGCAGCCAGAAGTCCGTAATGCAGAAAATCGACCGGAAGGCCCGAAGCACGCGCCTGCGCCGGATCGAAGGCGTGCAGGACGAGATCCTTCCAGCGCAAGAGAAGCGCGGCCGAGACGATTGCCGAGATGATCGCAGCGGTCCAGAGCTCCGAGGGCTCCACCCCGAGCATGTTGCCGAACAGGATGTGATCGAGATGCATGTTCGTGTCGACAGCGACGTACAGCACGATCCCGAGCCCGAACATGCCCGAGAAGACCACGCCCATCACCGTGTCTTCCTTCACCCGGCTGTTGCCCGAGAGGTACCCGGTGGCCAGCGCGCAGATCATGCCCGCGACGAATGCACCGAGGATGAGCGGCGCGCCGATCATGTAGGCCAGCACGATGCCCGGCAGGATAGCGTGACTGACCGCATCGCCCATCAGTGCCCAGCCCTTGAGCACGAGGAAACAGGACAGGAGCGCCGTGGGCACGGCGACGAGCGCCCCGATCAAGAACGCGTTCTGCATGAACGGAAATTGCAAAGGCAGCAGAAGCTCATCGATCATGCCTCCACCTCCTGCAGGGCCGCGCGCGCCTTCGCCCGCGCCGCGAGCCGGCCATGTTTCGGCGCGAAGACGAACGCGGTCAGGAAAATGAGCGTCTGCAGGACGACGATGATGCCGCCCGTCGCCCCGTCGAGGAAATAACTGGCATAGGCGCCGAGAAAGCTTGTCACCGTGCCGATTGCGACCGAAGTCGCGATGAGCCGCGGAAAGCGGTCGCAGAGAAGGTAAGCGGTTGCCCCCGGCGTGACGACGAGCGCGATGACGAGGAACGCGCCGACCGTCTGCATCGCCGCCACGACCGATGCCGCGAGAAGCGCGAAGAACACGACCTTGAGCGCGCGCGTCGGCAGCCCGATCGTCCGGGCATGCGTCTCATCGAAAAAGGTCACGAGCAGGTCTTTCCACTTGGCCAGAAGGATCGCCAGCGTGACGATCCCGATCAGTGCCAGCTGCACCGTGTCCGACGGCGTGATGGCAAGGATATTGCCCATCGTGATGGTCTGCACCGAGACCGAGACCGGGTTGATCGACACCATGAAGAGGCCGAGCCCGAAAAAGGAGGTGAAGATCAGCCCGATGATGACATCGACCTTGAGGCCCGAGCGATCCGAGAGAAACAGCATCGCGCCCGCCGCAAGACCGCCCGCGATGAACGCGCCGAGCGCGAAAGGCAGCCCCAGCATGTAAGCCCCGGCAACTCCCGGCACCACCGAATGGGACAGCGCGTCGCCGATCAACGACCAGCCTTTCAGCATCAGGAAGGAGGACAGGAAGGCGCAGACCGCGCCAACGAGCGCCGAGACCCACATCGCGTTGGTCATGTACCCGTAGGAAAACGGCTCGGCGAGGGTCGCGATCATTCTCGCGGCTCCGCCGTGTGCGTGCGCTCGCCGTATTGCACGAGCGGACGTTCGTCGTCGGTGAAGATGCTGACGCTGCGCGCGTCCTCGTCGTCATGCAGCGTATCGCCGCCGAGCGTGAAGTGGCGCAAAACGCCGCCGAACGCCGCCTCAAGGTTCTCGTGCGTGAAGACATCCTCGGTCAGCCCGTAGGCAAGGACCGTGCCCTTCACCAAAACGGTGCGGTCGCAGAATTCCGGGACAGAGCCGAGATTGTGCGTCGAGACCAGCATCACCCGGCCCTCGTCCCGAAGATCCCGCAAGAGCGCAACGATCTGTTCTTCGGTCTTGACGTCGACCCCGGTGAACGGCTCGTCGAGGAGGATCACCTGACCTTCCTGTGCCAGCGCACGCGCCAGGAAGACACGTTTGCGCTGACCGCCAGACAGCTCCCCGATCTGGCGATGGCGCAGGTCTGTCAGGTTCACGCGGGCAAGCGCGTCGTCCACCGCCTGTCGGTCGGCAGCACGCGGGCGGCGCAGGAAGCCCATATGCCCGTAGCGGCCCATCATCACGACATCCTCGACGAGGACCGGAAAGCTCCAATCCACCTCTTCTGCCTGCGGGACATATGCGACGAGGTTGCGTTTCAAAGCCTCGCGCACGTTCCGGCCCAGCACGCTGATCTCGCCTGCCGAGGCAGGCACGAAGCCCATGATCGCCTTGAAGAGCGTAGATTTCCCCGCACCGTTCACGCCGACAAGCGCCGCGATGGTGCCGCGCGGGATGTCGAAGCTCGCATCGCGGAGCGCGGTATGGCCGTTCCGATAGGTGACGGTCGCACCCGATACGCGCAGCCCCTCTTCTGGCTGCGCTGCGGTCGTCGTTTCGATCTCGGTCGCGTCTCGCATCAAAGCTCGCCTTTCCGGCATCGATCTAGATTGCCAGAGCGTTCCGGCGACTGCCTCATTCCGATGCCCCGGTCAGCCCGTCCACGATCGTGCGCGACGTCACTTCCAGAAGGTCGAGATAGGTCGGCACCGGACCGTCCGCCTCGGAGAGCGAGTCCACGTAGAGGACGCCCCCGAACTCCGCGCCCGTCTCGCGCGCCACCTGCTCCGCGGGCCGTGTGCTGACGGTGCTCTCGCAAAAGACGACCGGAATATCGTTCTCTCGGACACCGTCGATCACGGCCCGGACCTGCTGCGGCGTGCCGACCTGGTCGGCGTTCATCGGCCAGAGATAAAGCTCCTGAAGACCGAAATCCCTTGCGAGGTAGCTGAACGCGCCCTCGCAGGTGACGAGCCAGCGATCGTCCTCTGGCAGATCGGCGAGCGCGTCGCGCAAGGGCCCTATCCGGTCCCGCAGCTCGGCCTTGTAGGCGTCGGCATTGGCGGCATAGGTCTCGGCGTTGTCCGGATCCTGCTCCGACAGCGCCTCGCGGATGTTGTCGATATAGACCATCGCGTTATCGAGCCCCATCCAGGCATGCGGATTGGACTGACCCTCATACGACCCACTGGCAATCGGAATGGGGTCGATGCCTTCGGACAAGGTCACGGACGGCACATCGCCGAGATTGCGCAGGAATTGCTCGAACCAGAGCTCGAGGTTGAGGCCATTCCACAGCAGAAGATCCGCATCGGAGGCCCGCACGATATCCTGCGGTGTCGGCTCGTAGCCGTGTATCTCCGCGCCGGGTTTCGTGACCGACACGACCTCCGCCGCATCGCCCGCGACGTTCCGGGCCATGTCCGCCAGCACCGTGAATGTCGTCGCTACCTTGAGCCGCTCCTGTGCGGCAGCCGCCTGGGCAAGCCCCAGAGCGAGAGCGGATAAGAGCAGCGTCCTACGCATGTTGCACCTTTCAGAAATCCAAAAGTCCGATTGCCTCTCAGTTGATGCAAATGGTTCGCAAAGTCAAATTAATTGCGAACCGTTCGCATAAAATCTTGAGCCGGATCGCAGCTTGGGTCATGGTCCGGGCATGGCAGGTGATTTCTACAGCAGTGAGGGCGACGCGGTCCTCCGCGAAGCCGGGCTCCGGGTGACGCGCCAGCGGCAAGCCATCGTGCGCGTGCTCTTCGAGGCCGAAGATCACCCGGATGCCGAGCAGGTTCTCTCCCGCGCGCGCGACAAGGACGCAAGCGTGAGCCAGGCGACCGCCTACCGGACCCTCGGCGCGCTGGCCGACAAGGGGCTTTTGCATCGCCACATGTTCGACGGCGGCGTGACCCGGTTCGAGCTTGCCACGCGGCCGCACCACGATCATCTGATCGACGTGGAAAGCGGCGAAGTCATGGAGTTCGTCTCGGACGAGATCGAGCGTCTGCAACGCCGGATCGCGGCGGAATATGGCTACGACATCGTCGCGCACCGGCTGGAGCTTTATTGCAAGAAGCGTCGTTCCTAGGCGGCGAGCGCCGCGTCGATCGCGCGCGACAGCTTGTCAGTCAACTCGCCGATCTGGTCTTCGGAGATGATGAAAGGCGGGGCGAGCAGAATGTGATCGCCATGCTTGCCGTCGATCGTGCCGCCCGCGGGATAGCAGATCAGCCCTTCGGCGAGCGCGGCCTTCTTGACCTTGGCGTGAAGCTTCAGCTCAGGGTCGAAGGGCGCTTTCGTGCCGCGATCCGCGACAAGCTCGACCCCCCGAAAGAGGCCCCTCCCCCTGATGTCGCCGACATGCGGGTGCTGGCCGAAGGTGGCTTGCAACCGATCCGTCAACGCCTGGCCCCGGTGCCTGACCTGAGGCAAGAGCTCCCGCCCAAGGATCGCGGAAAGAACTGCGTGCCCGGCCGCCGCCGCCAGCGGGTGCCCGTGATAGGTATGCCCATGCTGAAAGCTGCCCGAGCCGCCCTCGATAGCACCGAAGATCCGGCCCGAGCAAAGCATTGCGCCGATTGGCATGTAACCGGCTCCGAGTCCCTTGGCGACGGTCACGATATCGGGTGAGATCCCGTCCTGTTCGCAGGCAAAGAGCGTGCCCGTGCGCCCCATCCCGCACATGACCTCGTCGAGGATCAGCAGGATGCCGTGGCGGTCGCAGATCTCGCGGATGCGCTTGAAATAGCCCCGCACGGCGGGCACCGCGCCCGCGGTCGCACCCACGACTGGCTCCGCGATGAAGGCCATGACCGTCTCCGGGCCGAGCCGCGCGATCTCGTCCTCAAGCTCGTTGGCGGCGCGCAAGCCATAGTCCTCGGCGCTCTCGCCGTCCTCGCGCAAACGGTATTCGTAGCAAGGCGCGATATGCGAGGTCTCGACCAGAAGCGGCGCGTATTTCTCGCGCCTCCAGGCATTGCCGCCTGCTGCAAGCGCGCCAAGCGTGTTGCCGTGATAGCTTTGCCTTCTTGCGATCACGCGGTGACGCTCTGGCTCTCCCGTTTCCAGAAAATACTGGCGCGCAAGCTTGATCGCGGCTTCGACCGCCTCTGACCCGCCGGACAGAAGGTAGACCTTTTCGATCCCCTCGGGCGCGTTGGCGATCAGCAGATCGGCAAGTCCCTCGGCCGCTTCGGACGTGAAGAAGCCGGTATGCGCGAAGGCGATCCGGTCGAGCTGGTCATGGATCGCCGCACGCACATCCTGGTCGGAATGCCCAAGGCAGGACACGGCCGCACCGCCCGATCCGTCGAGATAGCTCCGTCCCTCGGCATCCCGGATGTAGCACCCTTCGCCCGAGACAGCCGTCGGCATCGCCGCGGAAGACCGTCCGAAAACATGACCGGCCATGCTCAGCTTCCCCTGACCACGTAGACCGACCGTTTTGCGTGCCGCACGACCCGGGCGGTGTTCGGCCCGAGAAGGTAATCTGCGACATCCGGCGTCTGCGCGGCCATGACGATATCGCTCACGTCGAGCCGCTCGGAGGCGCGCAGGATCTCGTCGTAGACCCGACCATGCGTGACATGCGGATGCACCTCGATCTCGGGCGGGATGTTCGTGTTCACCCAGAGCGTGAGTTTCTCGCCGACCTCGTGCAGGGCGCGCTTTTCGAACTCGGCGTCGAAGAAGCCGCCGACCACGGACATACCGAAATCGGGGATTACCGTCAGGACATGCAGAACCATGTCCGGCCCGCCGAGATGCAGCGCGGCTGGCAAGGCGCGGGCCCAACTGGCTTCGGTGGATAGGTCGATGGGCAGAAGAACGGATTGGGACATGGGCGCGCTCCTCAGAAAGCCGGCTTGGTCTGGCGGCGGCGCTGCATCAGGATCACGAGACCCAAAAGCAGAAGCGCCGGGATGTAGAACACCTGCGCCGGGATGCGGTCGCGCGGGATCTGCACCTGGGCCAGTCGCACCGGATCTTCGGCGTAGAAGTCGAAGCTCGACAGTTTCTCTGCCGTCGCGGTGCCGAACATCGGCTCGTCGAGCCGGACGCTGTCGCCTTCGGGGAAAAGGAGCAGACCGGAATTCTGGATCCGTTCCTGCGCGCTCGCGCCTTCGGCGTTCATCACGAGCGTCGTTTCTGCGGTGTCACCCGTGTTGAAATCAGGGCCCTCGACGCGCAGTCGCATCCGCGTGCCCTCCTCGACCTCGCCGAGCACCTCCTCGAACTGCGCGGGCGGGATTTCGCGGAACGGGCTCTGCACCATGTCCAGCCAGACATTGGGGACAAAGAGCGTGAAAGCCACGAGCAGGAGCGCCGCGCTTTCGTAGATCCGGCTGCGCGCAAGGAAATAGCCCTGCGTCGCCGCCGCGAAAAGCAGCATCGCGAACGTCGCGATCACGAAGACGAAGACCGCTTGGAAGATCCCCGGCCACGTCCCCAGATCGACCCCGTAGAGGATGAGCGTCGGATTGAAGATGAAAAGGAACGGCAGCGCGACGGTCCTGAGGGAATAGAAGAACGCCGTGAAACCCGTTCGTATCGGATCCCCTCCCGACACCGCCGCCGCGGCAAAGGACGCAAGGCCCACAGGAGGCGTCACGTCCGCCATGATCCCGAAATAGAAGACGAAGAGGTGCGCTGCGATCAGCGGCACGATCAACCCCTCCTGCGCGCCGAGCGAGACGACGACCGACGCCATCAGCGATGAGACGACGATATAGTTCGCCGTCGTCGGCAGCCCCATCCCGAGAATCAGAGAGAACAGACCGACCAGCACCAGCATGATGATGAGCACCCCGCCCGAGAGCTGTTCGACAAGCGCCGCAAGCTCGGTGCCGATCGGCGTTTTCGTAACCGTGGCGACGATGATGCCCGCCGCCGCCGTGGCGACGCCGATGCCGATCATGTTGCGCGCGCCCGCGATCAGACCCTCGCGAAGATCGCCGAGCCCGGCCTTGAACTGGGCGGCAAGCTCGCCCCCCTGCCCCCGGAACATCGCCTTCAGCGGCCGCTGCGTCACGATGATCGCGAGCATCAGCGAGGTCGCGTAGAAGGCCGATTTCGCGGGGCTCTGCCGCTCCACCATAAGGAACCAGACGAGCACGATGATCGGCAGCACGTAGTGCAGACCGGTCGCGTAGACCTCGCCCACCGTGGGCAGCTTGATCTCGGGATCGTTGGGATCGTCCTCCTTGAGATCGGGCTGCCGCGCGGCGATGGCGACGAGACCCAGATAGACCAGGCCGAGCACGGTCATCATGATCGGCCCGGTCAGCCCCGGCAGGACCGAACGCAGCCCGCCCACGAGATAGATAAGCGCGGTGAAGGCGACGCCAGCGATGGCGAAGCCCACGAAGAACTTGACCAGCATCCCGACAAAGGACTTCGCCTCTCCGAGGGCCGGCATGTCCTTCTTCAGCGCCTCGAGATGCACGATGTAAATCAGCGCGATGTAGGAGATCACCGCCGGGATGAAGGCGTGCTTGATGACCTCGACATAGGAAATGCCGATGAACTCCACCATCAGGAAGGCCGCGGCCCCCATGACGGGCGGCATGATCTGCCCGTTGACCGACGAGGCGACCTCGACCGAACCGGCTTGTTCATTGGTGAAACCGACCCGCTTCATCAGCGGAATGGTGAACGTGCCTGTCGTCACGACGTTGGCGATGGAGGAGCCCGAGATGAGACCCGTCATCGCCGATCCGACGACCGCCGCCTTGGCGGGCCCGCCGCGCAGATGCCCGAGCCCGGCAAAGGCAAGCTTGATGAAATAATTGCCCGCGCCCGCCTTATCGAGGAGCGAGCCGAACAGCACGAACAGGAACACGAATGCCGTAGAGACCCCGAGCGGGATACCGAAGACACCGGCCGTATCGAGCCATTGCGCGTTGATGAGCGCGGTGAAGCTGAGGCCCTCATGCTCGATGAGATCCGGGATCAGCCAGCCCGTGCCCATATAGGCGTAGAGCAGGAACAGCGACCCCACGATCGTCAGAGCCGGCCCAAGCGCCCGGCGCGAGGCTTCGAGAAGCACAAGAAGGCCGGTCGCACCGATCACGACCTGCGTGGTCGTTGGCAGACCCGACCGCGCGGTGGTCGCCAGATGGTCCGAGAAGAGGAAGATGTAGAAGGCGCAGAAGCCGCCGATCGCGGCGAGCAGCCAGTCTGCCAAGGGTATGTGCCCGCGCGGCGAGGACTTGAAGGCGGGATAGGCCAGGAAGGCCAGCACGATGGCGAAGGTCAGGTGGATGGGCCGCGTCTCGGACGAATTGAAGACCGGGGCATATTGCGCGAACCAAAGCATAGGCTGCGCGATCCAGAGCTGGAACAGCGACCAGGCCAGCGCCAGACCGGAAATCAGCAACGCCACGTTCCGGTTGGTCGGCGCACGCGCCCCGCTGTCGGAGCTGGCGACGAGATCCTGAAGCTCTTCGTCGCTGAACTGGCGGTTTCCGCCCTGATCCTTGTCGGCCATTTGCGTTTCCCTGTCCCGAAGGCGCATCCAGCCATCGCACGGGCCGGTTTTGCGAGAATATCCCGGGCCGAACATACGGCCCGGGATCTTGTGCAGAGCGCGCCCTAGACGGCGCGCGCCGGGATCATTCCATCAGGCCGGCTTCCTGGAAATACCGCTCCGCGCCAGCATGCAGCGGTGCCGACAGACCGTCATTGGCCATTTCTGCCGGATCGAGGTTGGCGAAAGCCGGATGCAGACCCTTGAACTGGTCGATATTCTCGAAGACCGCCTTCACGACCTCGTAGACGACATCCTCGGAGACGTCCGACGAGGTGACGAAGGTCGCGCCGACACCGAAGGTCGTGACGTCCTCGTCGGTGCCGCGATACATACCGCCCGGAATAGTGGCCTGACGGTAATAGGGATTCTCTTCGATCAGCGCTGCGGTCGCGTCGTTGTTGACGTTCACGAGGACCGAGTCGCAGGCCGTCGTCGCTTCCTGGATGGAGCCGGACGGGTGGCCGACCGTGTAGACCATCGCGTCGATGTTGTTGTCGCAAAGCGCCTGGGACTGCTCTGCCGCCTGCAGTTCGGAGGCGACGGCGAAATCGTCCATCGACCAGCCCATCTCTTCCATCAGCACTTCCATCGTGCCGCGCTGGCCGGAGCCGGGGTTGCCGACATTCACGCGCTTGCCCTGCAGATCCTCGAACGAGGTGATCCCGGCATCGGCACGCGCCACGACGGTGAAGGGCTCGGGATGGACCGAGAACACCGCGCGCAGGTTCTCCATCGCGCCCTGCTCTTCGAACTGCGAGGAGCCGTTATAGGCATGGAACTGCCAGTCCGACTGCGCGACGCCGAATTCCAGTTCGCCCGAACGGATCGCGTTGATGTTGTAGACCGAACCGCCCGTGGATTCGACGCCGCAGCGGATGCCATGCTCGGCGCGGTTGCGGTTCACCAGCCGGCAGATCGCGCCACCGGTCGGGTAATACACGCCGGTCACGCCGCCGGTCCCGATCGAGATGAACGTCTCTTCCTGCGCCATCGCGCCCGAGGCTCCGAGCGCAGTGGACACGGCGAATGCGGCGCAAATGATTGATTTCGACATGGATCTTTCTCCCAGATGGTTTTCGAACACGTGCGTCGTGATCGCTTGGCGAGGTGCGATGCCTCGCTCTTCAGCAAGTCTAGCGCTGCGAAAACAAAAAGCGCAACTCGATGGCGGCTTAAATAATCGCGAATTTGCGGCCGCACGAAACGATGCGTTGATCGCTAACACTACCGAACATGCGGTCGTCAACCCGGTTCAGGCGCGCGCGGCGCGGCCGTCTGTCAGCCACGGCAGCGCGAGTGGGGTCAGGTACATCGGGATCTGGTAGCACCCGATGAACACCATCAGCGGAAGCGTAGTCTCTGCGGGCACCGCTGCGAGGAAGAGCGCGAGGTTGCGATTGCCCCCGGCAATCGCGATGGCGCGGGATTTCTCGGCGGTCAGCCCCGACCGACGCGCACAGCTCCACGCGATGCGGACCTGGACCGCGTAGATCACGAGCGCGGCAGTCAGGCTGGCGATCAGCACTCCGGGCGTCTCGCGCGCCGCGGGAAGCAGCGCCGACATGAGCGCCACGACGATGACTGCCATCGCCAAGGCCATCGCGCCGTCGAACGCCGTCCGGTGATGAGGCGCGCGCAGGCGCGGGAACAGGCGGCGCAAGAGGACGGCGAGCGCAACGGCAGCCGCAATCACCACCAGAAGCCGCAGTGCCCCGGCCGCAACGGCGACAGGTCCGGGAAAGCTCGGCAACAGCGCGAAAACCGGCGCGGCCGTTAGCGGCAAGAGCGCCGTTCCAAGCGTCAGAAGCCGCAGCGCCAGCCCCGCATCCGCGCCAGACATCACCGCAAGACCCGGCGCGCCCGTGATCGGCGAGGCCGCGAGCACCAGGACCAGCGCCACGCCGAGCGGCGTCTCGAGACCGCCCAGCGCCCAAAGCAAAGCGCCCGCGACAAGCGGCGGCGCGGCCTGCAGCGCGAGCGTCAGAAGCACGGCCCGCCGCCCCGTGCCCGCACCCGGCAGAAGCGCGCGAGGCCCTTCGCGCAGAACGGCAAGGCAGAGCAGCACACCCAGAAGCGGAACGATCAGTGGCTCGGCGGCGCGGGCGAACCCCGGCAGCGCGATCCCGACGAGAAGTCCCGAGACCAGCAACCACCTTGCATGCCGCGCGCAGAAAAGGAGCATCCTCACAACGTGGTGGCCGCCCGCGCGGCATGATCGTAGCTGCCTGAAATCGCGCGCAGAAGCGCCGCAAGCCGAGACATGTCTTCCGGCGGAAAGCCCATCTCCCGCGCAAGCTCGATCAAGAGCCCCTCGCGGACCTTGGCGTACCGCGTGCAAAGCGCCGCCCCCGCCTCCGTGATGGTGACGGATTTCTCCTTGCCCTTGCGCGCGGTCGTGACGAACCCCGCCTCGGTCAGCTTGCGCACGGCGTAGCTGACCAGATGCGCGTCCTCGACATGCAGGACGAGCCGGATATCCCCCAGGGTCTTCGGCCGGTCACGATGGTTGACGAGATGCAGGATCAACACCTCGAGCGGGGCCATCCCCGGCGCCCCTGCCGCATCCATGCAGCGCACGATCCAGCGGTGAAACGCGTTGTTCGCCATCGTGAGGGCGTATTCGACCTCGGAGAGCTCCGGCAGCCCCGACGCGGCCAGATGCGCGGAGCTGACGACCGGGCCGATGCCGGTTTTTTCGGGCCGATCACTCATCGCGACAACATCGTTCCGGGAAGCCAGAGCGCGAGCTCGGGGAAAACCGACAGGATCGCGACCGCCAGGACCAGAAGCCCGAAGAACGGCGCGGCGTAGCGCGCGACGGTGAACATGTCACGCCCGGTGATGGTCTGGATCACGAAGAGGTTGAAGCCGACGGGCGGCGTGATCTGGCTCATCTCCACCACGAGGACGAGGAAAATGCCGAACCAGATCGGATCGATACCCGCCGCCGTGACCATCGGCAGGATGATCGAGACGGTCAGGACGACGATGGAGATCCCGTCGAGAAACATGCCCATGATGATGAAGAACACCGTCAGCATAGCCAGAAGCGCATAGGGCGAGAGGCCCATCTCGCCGAGGAGCCGCGCAAGATCACGCGGAATGCCGGTATAGCCCATTGCCACGGTCAGGAACGACGCGCCCGCGAGGATAAACGCGATCATGCAGGTCGTGACGGTGGCGGCGCGCAACGAGTCGAAGAGGCCCGCGAGGCCGAGCGCACCCGTCATCTGCGCCAGCACCAGCGCGCCGATCACCCCGATCACGGCCGCCTCTGTCGGGCTCGCGATGCCAAGGTAGATCGAGCCGATCACGGCGACGATCAGACCGACGACCGGCAGAAGCCGCGCCGCCGCCGACATCGCTTCGCCCCGGCTCACCCGAGGCTCAGCCTCCGGCATCCGGTCTCGATGCATGAGCGACCAGAGCATGATGTAGCCGCCGAACAGCATCGCCAGCATCAGCCCCGGTATCACGCCCGCCAGAAACAGCCGCGCAATGGATTGCTCGGTCGCCGCGCCATAGACGATGAGGATGATCGAGGGCGGAATGAGAAAGCCGAACGTGCCCGACCCGGCCAGCGTGCCGATCGCCATGCGGTCGTCGTAGCCGCGCGATTTCAGCTCCGGCAGGGACATCCGGCCTATCGTCGCCGTCGTTGCCGCCGATGAGCCCGACACCGCCGCGAAAAGCGCGCAGCCGAGGACGTTCACGTGCAAAAGCCGCCCCGGCAGCCGCGCGGTGAATGGCGCGAGGCCCGAGAACATGTCCGAGGATAGGCGAGAGCGGACCAGCACTTCCCCCATCCAGATGAACATCGGCAGCGCGGTCAGGTCCCAGACCGACATGCCGCCCCAGACCTTGGTGGCGAAGACGAGCTCGGGCGGCGCAGGAGCTGCGGCATACATCGCGACCATGCCGACCGCGATCAGAGCGAAGCCGACCCAGAGGCCAAGCGCCAGCGCACCGAACAGGACGACCACGAGAAGCGGAGCAAGGGTCGCGATCTCCATCAGTTGGCCTCCTCGGTGGCGGCTTCCGCCGCGAGATGGCCGGGCGTGCCGCCGCGTGCCAGGGTCACCGCCGCATCGACCAGCGCAACCGCGAAGAGCGCCAGGCCCAGCGTCATGACGCCTTGCGGTATGGCGAGCGGAATCGGGATGACGCCGTAGCTGACGGAATCGAATTGGTAGCTGTCGAGGGCCTGCAGCGCGCTCGACCAGGTGGCGAAAACCGCCAGCGCCGCGGCCGCGAGGGCCACGAGCGCGCCAAGCCAGCGCGCCACGCGCTCGGGCAGCGCTTGCGTGACAAGCTTGACGCGCACATGGCCCCCCGCCTGAAGCGTGCCCGCGAGGCCGAGAAACACCGCGGCGGCGAAGAAGAACGCGCCGAATTCGGCAAGCGAGGGGATCGTCAGTCCCGGCGGGGACAGCGAGAGCGCCAGCGCCGCGCGATCAAGCAGACGGCCCGCGATCTGCAAGGCGACGAGCACGGCGATGAGCCCGAAAGTGATCGCACTCAGCCAGAGGCCGGCATCGTAGAGACGGTCGAGAAAACGGCGCATCGGCGCACTCCGGGATCTGAGTTGGAAAATGGGTGGCGGGGCCGCGCGGGCCCCGCCTGGGGCAGGCTCAGGTGCCCGAGTTCCGGTAGGCGTCGATCACGGCCTGACCCGCGTCGCCGGCCTCTTCGAGCCATTCTTGCGTCATGGTCTCGCCGATTTCCGACATCTCGTTCGACAGCGTCTCGGAGGGCTGCGAGATCGTCATGCCATTCTCCTCGAGGGTCGCGATCCCGCTCTCGGTCTCGGCTTCGGACATTTCCCAGCCGCGGGTCTCGGCGGCCTCGGCGGCGTCCATGATGGCGGTCTGCTGCTCTTCGGGCAGCCCCTCGAAGGCCTTGGTGTTCACCATGACCATGTTCTTGGGCAGCCAAGCCTGCGTGTCGGTATAATGCGAGGTGAAGTCCCACGCCTGGCTCGACACTCCGGTCGAGGGCGAGGTGATCATCGCATCGACACGACCCGTCGCGAAGGCAGTCGGAATGTCACCCGTCTCGATCTGCGTCGGCACCGCGCCCATGAGCTGTGCGAGCCGCTCGGTTGCGGCATTGTAGGCACGGAAGGATGCCCCTTCGAGATCGGCAGCGCTTTCCACGGGTTCCTGCGTGTAAAGGCTCTGCCCCGGCCACGGCACCGCGAACAGAAGCGTCAGACCCTGCTCGGCCAGTTTTTCTTCGACGGCGGATCGCGAAGCTTCCCAGAGTGCGCGGCCTTCATCGTAGCTCGAGGCAAGGAACGGGATCGAATCGACGCCGAAGACCGGATCTTCGTTCGCGAGACGCGACATCAGCACCTCGCCGATGGGCGCAAGGCCCCGGCGCACCGAATCCTTGATCTCGGGATGCGCGAAGAGCGAGCCAGCAGAATGCACGGTGATCTCGACACCGCCATCGGTGGCCGAGGAGACATCTTCGGCGAATTGCATGATGTTCTGCGTATGGAACACGCTGTCGCCATAGGGCGTCGGCATATCCCATTCGGCGGCGAAAGCGGGCAGCGCGAGGCCGGCGGAGAGCACCGCGGCCGAAACGCTTCTCAGAAGTGTGCTGGTCATGTGTATCATCCCTGTTGTCTCGGCACGGCTTTGTTCGAGCGGCCGGATCGCCGCACCTGGATCCGGATATGTCGAGGTTGACCAGACAGTGATAATTTGTCAACGATTTGTCACTGAACTGGAGATGAGAGGGATCGGCCATGCCGTCGGATGCAGCAAACAGATGGGATTTCTGGATCGACCGGGGTGGCACCTTCACCGATGTGATCGGGCGCGCGCCCTCGGGAGAGCTTTCCGCGCTGAAGCTGCTGTCCGAGAACCCAGAGGCCTACGAGGATGCCGCGATCGAGGGGATTCGGCGCTTCCTCGACGTGGCCCCGGGCCAGATCCCTCCTGAGCGTGTCGGCACCGTCCGCATGGGCACGACGGTCGCGACCAACGCCCTTCTGGAGCGTAAAGGCGACCGGACGCTCCTTCTCATCACCAAGGGCTTTCGCGACGCGCTCCGCATTGCCTACCAGGACCGGCCCGACATCTTCGCGAAAGAGATCGTTCTGCCCGAGATGCTCTACGACCGCGTTGTCGAGGTCGAGGAGCGCGTGCGCGCGGACGGTACGGTCGAGACGGAACTCGATCTCGATGGCGCAAAAGACGCGCTCGCGGCTGCCAAGGCTGACGGTATCGACGCGGTGGCCATCGCGCTGATGCATGCCTGGACCGCACCTCAGCACGAAGAGCAGCTCGCCGAGGCCGCGCGCGAGGCCGGCATGGGCCAGGTCTCGGTCAGCCACGAGGTCTCTCCGCTCATCAAGCTGGTGGGGCGCGGCGACACGACTGTCGTCGACGCCTACCTCACCCCGATCCTGTCCCGCTACGTGGAGCAGGTGGCGAACGCGCTCGGCGCGACACCGCCTGACGAGGACGGCCCGACCCTGCAATTCATGATGTCCTCGGGCGGATTGACCGCTGCCGACCGGTTCAAGGGACGCGATGCGATCCTGTCCGGCCCGGCGGGCGGCGTCGTCGGCATGGCGCGCACCGGGCAGATCGCGGGCGAGGAGCGGGTGATCGGGTTCGATATGGGCGGCACGTCAACCGATGTCGCGCATTTCGACGGCTCGTTCGAACGCACCTTCGAGACGCAGGTCGCGGGCGTCCGAATGCGCGCGCCGATGCTGCGCGTCCATACCGTCGCGGCGGGCGGCGGATCCATTCTTCATGCCGATCCGGGCCGCTTCCGCGTCGGCCCCGACAGCGCGGGCGCCGACCCCGGCCCCGCCTGCTACCGCCGCGGCGGTCCGCTCACCGTGACCGACGCGAATGTCATGCTGGGCAAGCTCAATCCCGACTTCTTCCCGGCGATTTTCGGCGAGGGGCAGGACCAGACGCTCGACCGCGACGCCGTCGCCGCGAAATTCGCAGAGATCGCGGAGGCCGAGGGCAAGTCCAGCGAAGAGGTCGCCGAAGGCTTCCTGCGCATCGCCGTCGAGAACATGGCCAACGCGATCAAGAAGATCTCGGTCCAGCGCGGCTACGACGTGACGCGCTATCTGCTCAATGCCTTCGGCGGCGCCGGCGGGCAACATGCCTGTCTCGTGGCCGATGCGCTTGGAATGACGAAGGTTCTGGTGCA
The DNA here is from genome assembly GCF_009363575.1 of Roseivivax sp. THAF30. Taxonomy (NCBI): domain Bacteria; kingdom Pseudomonadati; phylum Pseudomonadota; class Alphaproteobacteria; order Rhodobacterales; family Roseobacteraceae; genus Roseivivax; species Roseivivax sp. THAF30. Next base: position 2,714,315 of record NZ_CP045389.1, read on the forward strand.
TCCGCTCTCGGGGCTCCTGTCGGCCTACGGAATTGGCCTCGCCCGCGTCACCGAACAACGCCAACGCGCGCTCGAGGTCGATCTTGGCGCAGACGCGGCCGGCCGGATCGCCGACACGCTTGGCGGGCTCGAGCGGGAAGTCAGGGACGAGCTTGCCCAGCAGGGCGTGCCGGACGAGGGGCTTACCCTGACGCCGCGCCTGCATCTGCGCTACGCTGGCACGGACACGGCGATCCCGATTGCCTGGGATGGCGACATGACCCGCGCGCGCCAGGCGTTCGAGGCCGCACACGAGGCCGAGTTCGGCTTCACCGACCCCGATGCGACTCTCGTGGTCGAGGCCGCCGAGATCGAAGGCCAGGCCGCAGAGCCTGCCGCCGATCCCGAACCCTCGGACACGCCGGACCCCGGCGAAGCGGAATCCGAAACCGAGGTTCCAGTCTATTCGGGCGGCACCACCCACGATGCCCGCATCGTCCGCCGCGAGGCCCTCACGCCGGGCCGGCATGTCGATGGCCCTGCCCTCATCATCGAGCCGAACCAGACCATCGTCGTGGAGCCTGGCTGGCGCGCCGAGGTGACCGCGCGCGATCACGTGATAATGACGCGCCGGGAGAAAGCCAATCGCGCGGACGCCATCGGCACCGAGGCCGATCCGGTGCTGCTCGAGGTCTTCAACAACCTCTTCATGAACATCGCCGAACAGATGGGCGTCGCGCTGCAAAAGACCTCGCGATCGGTCAACATCAAGGAACGGCTCGACTTTTCCTGCGCGGTCTTCGACGCCTCGGGGGCGCTCGTCGCCAATGCGCCGCACATGCCGGTGCATCTGGGCTCGATGGACCGCTCGGTCGAGACGGTCATTCGCCTCAACGAAGGCAAGGTACGGCCGGGCGACGTCTTCGCGCTCAACGCGCCCTATAACGGCGGCACGCACCTCCCGGACATCACTGTCGTCACACCGGTCTTCGACGAGGCCGGGGAGCGCATCCAGTTCTGGGTCGCCTCGCGCGGGCACCACGCCGATGTCGGCGGCGTCGCACCCGGCTCGATGACGCCGCTGGCGACCAGCGTCGACGAGGAAGGCGTCCTGATCGACAATTTCCGGCTCGTGGAAGCCGGGCGCTTCCGCGATGCGGAGATCCGCGAGGTGCTGACCTCCCATGCCTACCCCGCGCGCAACCCCGATCAGAACGTCGCCGATCTCAAGGCGCAGGTCGCGGCCAATGCCCGTGGCGCGGCAGAGCTGCGCGCGATGATCGACCAGTTCGGGCTCGACGTGGTCGAGGCCTATATGGGTCACGTCCAGGACAACGCCGCGGCGGAAGTCGCCCGCGTGATCGGGCGTCTGTCCGACGGGGAATACGAATACCCCACCGATACCGGCCAGGTGATCCGCGTGAAGATCAGCGTCGATCGCGACAAGGGCGAAGCGACAGTCGATTTCACCGGCACGTCCGAGGCGCGAAAGAACAACTTCAACGCGCCCGAGCCGGTCACACGGGCGGCGGTCCTCTACGTCTTCCGGGTGATGGTCGAGAGCCCCATCCCGATGAATGCGGGCTGCCTGCGGCCGGTGAAGATCGTGATCCCCGAGGGCTGCATGCTCTCCCCCGCCTACCCCGCCGCGGTCGTCGCGGGCAACGTGGAGACGAGCCAGCATGTCACCAACGCGCTCTTCGGTGCGCTTGGCGCGATGTCCAACTCCGAAGGCACGATGAACAACCTCACCTTCGGCAATGACCGGCACCAGTATTACGAAACCCTCTGTTCGGGCAGCCCGGCGGGTCGGCGCAACGACGGCACCGGCTTTCACGGGACGAGCGGTGTGCATGTCCACATGACCAATTCGCGTCTGACCGATCCCGAGATTCTCGAGCTGCGCTATCCCGTTCTGCTGGAAGAATTCCGGATCGACGAAGGCTCGGGCGGCAAGGGAGAGTTCAATGCGGGCGACGGCACGACGCGTCGCATCCGGTTCCTCGAGGATATGGAGCTCGCCATCCTGTCGTCTCACCGGGAGCGCCCGCCGCAGGGAATCGCGGGCGGCCAGCCGGGACGCGTGGGGCGGACGGAGATCCACCGCGCGGATGGCCGCGTCGAGACGCTGCGCGCCGCCGATCAGACCGAAGTATCGGAAGGAGATGCGGTGGTCGTCGTGACCCCCACGGCGGGCGGCTACGGCGCGGCCTAGATTGCAAGACCGTCGAGAACGCGTGACGCGATCCGGCAGGTCTCGGTCCAGTCGGGCAGTGCAGCGCCGTACCGTCGGGCGGCGGCGGCACGAGCTTCGCGTTCGGCCGCATCGGTGAGAAGCGCGCGCAGCGCCGTGGCGAATGCTTCGGAATTGTCGGGCGGCACGAGGCGTCCGGCCTCGGACGGCACGGTGTCCGGCACTGCCCCCGTGTCGCAGCTGACAATGGGCAGGCCATGGGCCAGCGCCTCGTCGAAGACGATGCCGTAGCCCTCGTAGCGCGTGGCGAGCGCGAAAATCGACGCCTGCGCGTAGAGCCGGGTCAAAGGCTCCTGCTCCACCCGTCCGGCAAGGCGCACGCGTCCACCGAGGCCCAGATCTCGGTGAAGCTGCGCGAGGTATTCGGCATGGGCCGGATCATGCGCGCCGCCCACGATCACGGCCTGCCAGTCGAGATCCGTCACCTCGGCCAGTGCCCGCAGCAGGATGTCGTTCCCCTTGCGCGCATGCTGGATGCCCACCGACAGGATCAGTGGCGGAAAGACGGGTGCAGCGGGGTGCCTCGGCGGCTCGGTCCCGGGCCGCGCGATGGTAATGCGCTCGGGCGGGACGACATATTCCTCGATCAGGATGCGCCTCGTATGAGGGCTCGGGACGAGCACATGCGCCGCCAGCGCGAGGTTGTCCCGCTCGGTTCGGAAGAGATGATCCCGCCGCGCCGGCTCGAGCCCACTCTCGTGAGCGAGCGGATGATGAATCATCCCGACAATCGGCGCGCGCACCCGCGCCAACCCCTCCGTCGCAATGGAGCCGTAGACAAGTCCGTCGAGGATCAGCGGGCATTCGGACGACAGGCCGCATAGCTGCGCGATCGCGTCATCCATGTCCTGCGCGCTCGGATCGGGGAAGGATGCGCCAAGCTCGATATGCGTGACGTCGCGGCCGAGCGCGCGCAGCCCCTCGAGAAGGCGGCGCTCGTAGATGTAGCCGCCCGTCAGCGTGGTGATGTCGCCCGGAATGGCAAAAGCTGCGGGTGCGCTCATGCCAGTTGCTCCGGCGCATAGATCCCGAGGATGCGCCGCTCCACCGCACCGACAGCGGCATATCCGAGCGCGGACAGGACAGAGACCAGCACCACCGAAGACCAGAGCATGTCGTAATCCGACAGCGAGGCCGAGATCGCCATGAGCGAGCCGATTCCGTTGCCCGTGGCAAGCCATTCGACCACGGTCACGGCAAGGACCGATGCAGGGACCGCCATGCGCGCGGCGGCGAAGAAGGCCGGCAGCATGGCCGGGATACGCACCCGCAAAAGCCGCGTCACCGGCCCCGCCGCATAGCTGTCGAACACGTCCATGATCTGCCCCGGCGCTTGTCTCAGCCCATGCAGCGAGGCAACGAACGTGGGAAAAAAGACCATCACCGCGACCAGAACGATGGTCCCGACCGCGCCCCGTCCGAGAAGCAGCACGACAAGCGGCGCGGTGGTGACGATGGGCACGGAGCGGAGCGCGATCGCCAGCGGCATGGCGGAGCTTGCGATCATCGGCACGAGGATCAGAAGAACCGCGAGGCCCGCCCCAGCCAAGAGACCCGCGAGGTATCCCGGGATGAGGAACAGCGCGGTCTCGCCCAGCGCGGCGGCAAGTGCCGTGCGCGTCTCCGCCGCGTCATCGTCGAGGAAGAGCGCGGCAAAGACATCGTCCGGCCCCTTGGCGAAGAACGGGTTGAGCCCGAAGGCCCAGAGCGCAAGCCACCATGCACCCAAGGCAATGAGCGTGACGAGACCCGCATCGACCCAAGCGGCAAGACGGCCACGGCTCGCGCCTGCCGGGGCCGCCAGGATCACCGGCGGCGCGTCGAGTAGAACCCGCCGTCCAAGCGCTCCGATCGCGATATAGGCGAGGATCGACACCGCCGTCGCGACGGTGGCAAGTCCCCAGGTCATCTCCACGTCGAGCGCGCGGATCGCCTGGACGGTCAGCACGCCCATGCCCCGCTCGGCGCCCGTGAATTCCCCCACCATCGCACCGAGGAATGCGGCCGGGGCGGCGATCTGCAGACCGGCGAAGAAGTAGGGCAAGGACGCCATCGCGCGGACATGCACCAGCGTCGCGAACCGCCCGCGCCCGTAACTGCGAACGAGATCGAACCAGCTTGACGGCGCGGCCCGCAACCCCACGAGAAGCGGGATCAGCGTCGTGTAATAGACCGCAAGCGCGGCGAGCGTGACCTGCGGCCCCGCGCCCGGCCCGTAGAGCACACGCAGGATGGGGCCGGTGGCCACGAGCGGCAGGCAGAAGACCAGCAGGGCAAGGCCGGTTACCACCCGTTCCGCGCGGGGCCAGGCGAGTGCGACAGCGGCGAGCGCGATTGCCGCGACATTGCCGATGACAAACCCGAACGCGGCATTGGTCAGCGTCTCGCCAAGCGCGCGGGCCATGAGCGCGCGATCCTCGACGAGGTAGGCCAGAACCTCGGTCGGCCCCGCGAGAACGAAAGCGTCGGTCAAAAGCCGGGCGGCAAGTTCCCAACCGATCAAGAGGACCACAAGCCCCGGCAAGGCGCGCGCGCGGCTCGCCTGTATCCGCCAAAGGCTCGTGCCCGTCCAGCTTGCCGCCATGCTCATTGCGCCGCGATGCCCCGGTCCGGCAGCGCCATCCCTTCGCTGAGTGCCGCGACGACCCGGTCGATCAGCGCCGCCGCGTCGGGGGCACGCAGCCCGTCGGGATCGCGCGGGCGCGGCAGGTCGATGGCGATGTCGGCAACGATCTCGGCAGGTCGCGGCGTGAGCACGATCACCCGGTCCGATAACAGCACCGCCTCACTCACCGAATGGGTGACGAGGAGGGTGGTCGTGCCCCGCGCCTCCCAGAGCTTCGGCAGATCGCGCGCAAGCTGCTGCCGGGTCAGCTCGTCCACCGCGCCGAAGGGCTCGTCGAGGAGCAGAAGACCCGGCCGCGTCGCCAGGGCCCGCGCGATCGCCGCGCGTTGGCGCATACCACCGGAGAGCGCTGCCGGACGCGCCTCGGCAAACCCGCCAAGGCCCACGAGATCGATGAGGTCCTCAACCTCGCGATCCGCCGCTTTCTGACGCGCGAGCTGGAGCGCCAGCTCGATATTGCCGCGCACGCTGCGCCACGGAAGCAGCGAGGGATCCTGGAAGGCCACGGAAAGCCCGGCATGGCGCAAGGTCTCGGATGGCGGCGCACCCGCGATGTCGATCCGGCCCGAGGTCGGCGTCTCAAGCCCCGCGATCATGCGCAGAAGCGTCGACTTCCCGCAGCCCGACGGCCCGACAAGCGCGGTCGTGCGACCCGGCTCGAAAGTCAGATTCACGTCGCGCACGGCTTCCGTGCCGCCTGCGAAGATCTTCGTCACACCCTCGCAGGCAATGCGGGGTGGCGGCGTCTCAGGAGCCATGAACCTCTTCGAGAATGGAGCGATCCCAAAGATCGGGTGACACGTCACGTCCCAAAAGCGCCAGTGTCTCGATATTCGCGGCCACGGTCTCATCGGTCCACCAGCCGAAGCCGTTGGCTTCCGTAAGCTCCGAGAACATCAGCGGCACCTGTCGTTCGGCCTGCATCCGCTGCGCCTCGATATCGAGCCCGGCATCGGGATATATCTCGAGGGTCAGCTCGGCCGCCGCGTCGGTATCGGCGCGGTAGGCGTCCCAGCCCATCACCTCGCCGCGCATGAGCGCGACCAGCTCTTCGCGGCGATTGGCAAGGCTGTCCTCTGTCGCGATGTAGGTCTGCGAGTGCACGGCATATCCGTAATCGGCGAGCAGCATGGTGATGCTCTCGACGCCCTCTACAGCCATTGCGACAGGCAGATCGGTCTCCCAGCAAAGAAGGCAATCGACCTCTCCCGCTAGAAGCGGCTGGGCGGAATATTGCGTCGGCACGATCTCGATATCGTTGATGTCGACGTCGTTGAGCGTGCAGAGCGCCTCGAGGATCGGGGTATTGGCCAGCGCCATGCCGATCCGCTTGCCGACGAGATCGGCCGGCTTGTTCACGGGATTCTCGGGGAGCGAGGCGACGACGAACGGATTCTTCTGCATCGCGACGCCGAGGATCTTGAAGGGCGCGCCCTCCTCGACGGCGGCTGCGGTGTAGTCCGCCGCCGAAATCCCGACGAGCGCCGTGCCCGAAACGACCGGCGGCTCCACCGGTGCGTTGGGGCCCCCCGGCAGGAGCGAGACCTCGAGCCCGTTATCCGACCAGAATCCCCGGTTCTGCGCGATGTAACTGCCGCCGAACTGCACCGAATGCAGCCAGGACAGTTGCAGGCTCACCGCCGATTGCGCCCAGAGGCGCGAGGGTGCGAAGACGGATGCTGCCCCGAGTGCAGCCGCGCCGGTGCCGAGAAGACGTCTTCGTGTCAGAGGAAATGAGGTCATGATACTCTCTCCGTTGGTGACCCGAGCCTAGGCCGGGAGCCGCGTCTGGCAAGACCCGAAGCTGCGTGCCTTGGTCCTGTCTCTGCCTCGGCGGGCGCTTGGCCGGTCCGCGAGGGGCTGAGCCACAGCACGGCGAGACCCGGCAACGCGGTCGCGATGAAGACAAGACCAAAGGCGACGGAGGCGGCGAGCGCGGCGCTTGTCGCAACGCCCGCAAGCGGCAGAAGCACCGCGGCCGTGCCTTCGCGAACGCCCCAGCCGCTCACGGACAGCGGGATCAACATCGACAGAAGGATCAGCGGCACCAGCGCCGCGACCGCTCCGAGGCCGAGCGTGATACCGACCGCCTTCGCCGCAAAGGCGAAGCCGGCGAGATTGAATAGCGCCGTTCCCAGACTGAGGCCGATCTGGGCCGGCAGGATGTCGCGGTCCAGCAGCGCCCTGTGCACCGAGCCGGCGAAAACGCGCGCGCCCTGCCCCGCCGAGCCGGGCAACCGGCGCGCGCCCAAAAGCGCCAGCGGCGAAAGCAAGGCGAGCGCCAACGCCGTCAGCGTCGGCCAGAGGAGCCATGCCGGCCAGTCGAGACCACCCGGAATGGCAAGCGTTGCCAGAACGCCCGGCGCCAGAAAGAAGACCATCGCGACCTGCCCGGCGAGCCGTTCGAAGATCACCGCCTGGCCCGACGCCCAAAGTCCGGCCTGTCCTCGCGCGCGCACTGCCCGGCCGGCATCGCCGATCATGCCGCCCGGCAGCGACTGGTTCACAAGCTGCGCCATGTAATATTCGCCAAGCGCATGCAGCCGTCCCAGCCGTATCCCCAGTTGCGCGGCGGTCAGGCGCCAGCGCAGGGCCGACAGGATGGTCTGAACCGAGAGCGCGGCGAAAGCGGCGATCAGCCAGACCGGATCAGCCCCGGCAAGGCTTTCCAGTGCCGCGCGCCCATCGGCAGCTTGCCAAAGAAGCACCAGCAGCGCGCCGCCTATCGCGATCTGCATCGCGCGCGGCAGCCAAGACGGCATTTTTTCGGTCACGCGCCTCATGAGCCCGTCCCTGCATCCGCACCGTTGGTGAAGGCTTCGAGGATCAGATTACGCATCTCGCCCATCGGCCGTACGGGCAACGCGGCATCGGGAACGAGGCCATCCGAAAAGCCCCAGCTCTCAATCCGCGCGACAAGCTCCGGCGGGCCGACGACGTGCATCGGCACGTCGTAGCTTTCGTCGAGCGCGACAAACCCCGCCGCCTGATGGTCCCCGATCACGAAGATCAGCGGCGGATCATCGGCATGGAGGGCGGCATAGTCGAAGGTGACACGCAGCGCATAGTCGATTGCCTTGCGGTACTGATCGCGCACGCGGTCCCGGTCGAGCCAGACCTCTTTCGGCGTATCGCCGGATAAGGCCATCTCGTTGAAAACCTGTCCGTCCCCGACCTCGTCCCAGCCGATGAGATCCGGGATCGGCACCCAGGGCGCATGGGATGTGCCGGTCGCGAACTGTGCGAAGACCGGACGGTCGGACGTATCGTTCCGCAGCATCCGGTCGAGCGCGGAGTACGTATACTGGTCGGGCATCGTCACCCAATTGAAGGGTAGACCCTTATAGCCAAGATCGGACGAGGCCAGCACGGTCTCGAAGCCCATGCGCGAGGATTCGGGCCAATCGAGCGTGATCTGCGGCATGACGGCGGCGGTGTGGAATCCCGACCGCCCGGCGATGTGAAAGAGCGTCTCGCGCGGGCTCGCCAGCATCGCACGGTAGCTGATCTGGTCGGCGACGCGCAAACCGTTGGCGAAGGTCGCATGCGAAAGCCAGCTCTGCCCGCCACGCGTCGGCGCCTCGAGCCAGCCTGAACGCATCGCCAGCCCTTCTTGCCCCAGCGTCTCCTGCGCGGCCCGAAGCGTGGGAACATGCGTTTCGGCATAGAGTTCGGTGTCGAAACTCGCCCGGCCGTAGCTTTCGACGAAAACGATCAAGACGTCGCGGTCGATGGCATCGAGAAGTCCTTGCCGGTCGGCGAAAGCATCCTCGGCGGCCAGCCGCGCAAACCCGCGCAATTCGCGGATCGTGCGGCTCGCGAGTTCCGTCTGCTTGACCGCGAATTCCGCGTTCCGCATGGAGGAGCCGGGCAACTGCCACGGAAGGCTCCACCTGCCGAGTGCTTGACCGGCATCCGCCACGATCAGCGCCGCACCGACAATCGACAGGCAGGCCGCGCCAAGCGTTACGGGGCGTTTCGCCTTGATCCGGGACCAGACCCCGCTTGCCCACCAAAGACCCATCGCGGCGAGGATCATGGCGACGAACGCCCCAAATGCGCTGAGTGTCGCGAGAATGGGACCGATCGCTCCAACCAAGAGCCGGAACCCCGCTTCAATCAGCGGGAAGTCCGCGACGAGATTGAAGCCGCGCCCCAAGGCTGAAACCATTGCGATATTGCCGATCTTGAGGAGCACGAGCAGCGTCAAGGCGAGAACGATCGCACCGCGCAAAGCCCATGCTGCCCGACCGGGCGGAACGAAGAGGAGCGCCGCCAGGATGACCGGAAGTTCGAGCGGCGCGCGCAACAGCGTGACCCAGCTCAGCCCGGCAGGATGGCTCGGCAGGATCAGCGCAAGGTGAATGAGGAGCGCCGCGAGCCCCGCGCGCATAATCCGTCCGCTCACCGTTGCGTCCGCCAGAGCCAGATGATGTCGCGACCGAAGGACAGTGCCAGCGCCAAGAGCGCAAAGCCGACCAGCGGCGCGGCAAGCACATCCGGCAGGATCGGAGCCTGCAACGCGATGAGCGCGCCGAGTTGCAGAACGCAGACGGCTTTGCGGCTGAACCGGTCAGGCAGATCGCGCATCAGCCAAGGGTAGAAATAGCCTGCGATGAGGAAGGCATATCTTGGAAGGCCGAGGATGATCGCCGCAGCAGGACCGGTCATCGCCGCGTTGAGCGCGAGCACCAGCCCCAGCGCGGAATCGACCTCCATGTCGAACCGCGCGCCGAAAGCTGAACTCAGGCCCTGACGCCGTGCGGCCCAGCCATCCACGCCGTCGAGCGCCAGCGCGACGCAGGCGGTGGCAAACAGCGTCCAAGAGATCGCGCCACCCGCCAGGACGACCGAAACCAGCGCGGCAACGAGCACCAGACGGACGAGCGTCACGAAGTTGCAGATCCCGAGTTGCGAGTGAGGATAACTCCGCATCAATGCGCGAAAGACGATCGCGGCCGCGAGGAGGTAGGCCAGAATGGCCGCGCCCGACGCGGCGGAACCCGAGTCCAGAACGAAGCTTGACACCGCAGCGACGCCGCCCGCGCCAAGAAGCGCGGTGGCGATAAACGCGGCAACCGGTCCGCTCGGTGCGCGAAGCGGCCTCGGGTCTTGTGTAACAGTCTGATGAACGTCGACCATGTTGGCATGAATTAGTGCATCAGTACTTGCGTCAAGCGGGATGCGTGCCAGCTGCCACCTTCGCCGCGCAAGTCTGCGTGATTGTGCATGAAAAGCCGCTCCGGCCGTCAGCCGCCGATGACGACCTGTCCCAGCAGGGGGCGGTGATCGGAGGCGATGCGAATGCCGGGCCCGTCGAGCGCCCGCGCGTCCGCCACCCGCGCACCCTCGCCCGCAAGAATTCGATCAAGCGGCAGGATCGGCCAGCCGACCGGAAAAGTCCGGACCGCAGGTCCGCGGAGCGAAAGTCCCAATACCTTATGCGAAAACGCCATCCCGCCCCAGGGCCGCCACTCGTTCAGATCCCCGCACACAATGAGAGGCCGGCTCTGCCGTCGCGCGAGATGCTGCCCAAGCGTTCGCATCTGAACGATCCGCAACGGCTGGGACAGCGACAGATGCGTTCCGACAAGACGCAGTGCCACGCCGCCGCGCCTTGCATCGACGATCACCGCGCCGCGATGACACTGCCCCGGCAGATCGAGAAGCGTCACCTCTTCGACCTCGAAATCCGGGGTCATCAGGACAATCACACCTAGAAACCCGTGACTTTCCCCGCTCCAGCGCCGCACAGGCAAGGTGTGCACGCTCCGAAGGCCCGTTTCCTGTTCCAGCCGGGCCATGTCGAGAATGCCGCGATGCGGCCGCGCCTCTTCATCGGCTTCTTCCAGCACGAGAATGTCCGGGCGTTGCGCGCAGACCTCGTCGCACAAGACACGCAAGCATCGCTCGGGATCGACCACGCGATCCTGACCGCGACCGCGATGGATATTCCATCCAGCGACACGAAGCTCGGACGTTCGGATGTCGTGCGTCTGTTTCATAGTCACCACGAGAGAAATCGGGCGCGCGGGGAGGTGCAATACCGCAAGGCGCGTAAAAGTTCCCTCTCCGGGCGGCCTCCTCACGTTTACGCCAGATCAAGGCCAATCGTTTGATCGGACACGCCCTCGCCTCACCTTACACGATCAACGCGGCGGATTTCCGCCTGAACAAATCAAGGAGGCCGGATCGTGAAACGGCTGTTCAAGATAATCGGAGGTTTGTGCGTGGCAGGCCTATGCGCCGCGGCGGGTATCTTCGGAACGGAATATTTCCTGTCCTCGCAGAGCTCCGCCAGCCAGTCTTCTCAGCAAGGCGGCCAGAGCGCGACACCGGTCGGCGTCGCGCAGCCCGAGCGGCGCGAGCTTGAAACGGCGGTCTCTGCGGTTGGCACGATCATGCCGCTGCGTGACGTCGAGCTGACCCCAGCTGCCGCGGGACGCGTGACGGAAGTCGCCGCCGGCTCGGGCGCGCAGCTCCAGGAAGGGGATCTGGTTCTGCAACTCGATGATCGCGCCCAACAGGCCGCGGTCAGCAGCGCCGAGGCAACCTTCGACGAGGCCAGTCAGAACCTCGCCCGCGTCGAGGAGCTGGCAGAAGCCAATACCGCCGCCGAACGGCAGCTCGAACAGGCGCGCGCCACGTTCGCCCGCGCCGAGGGCGAGCTCATGTCGGCCCGTGCCGCGCTCGAGGATCGCCGTATCACCGCGCCGTTCTCGGGAACGCTCGGCCTCATGGATGTGGATGAGGGCGCATACCTGTCGACCTCGTCGGTCGTCGCGCGGCTTTCGGACCTGTCGGTCGTTCAGGTCGATATCTCTCTTCCCGAACGGTATTTCGAGCGCGTCGCGCCGGGCCAGATGATCGAGGCGACGGTTCCCGCCTATCCCGATTCCGTCTTTGAGGGCGAGGTCGTGGTGCGCGACAGCACCGTGCAGCCCGGCTCGCGCAGCTTCGATGTGCGCGCCGAGATCACGAATACAGACCGCCGGCTCGTAGGTGGCATGTTCGCCGAGACCCGGCTCGTTTTCGACACCTACGAGGGTCTCGCCTTGCCCGACGATGCGATCATCAGCGAGGGATCGTCCACATACGTCTTCACCGTCGCGGACGGCACCGCAACGCGCACCGATATCTCGCTCGGAGGTTCGGTCGGCTCACTCACCGAAGTGACCGACGGCATCGAGGAAAACGACCAGGTCGTGGTGGCCGGCTGGGGCAACCTGCGCGACGGGGCCTCGGTGACCATCTCTGAGGACGTACCCGAGGAGGCGCTCGAATGACGCTGCCCGATCTTTGCCTGCGCCGTCCCGTGCTCGCCACGGTGATGTCGATCCTCATCATCGTTCTGGGCATCGCGGGCCTGACGCGGATGCCTGTCCGCGAATTGCCGGACACGTCCACCGCGCAGGTCACGGTCAGCGTGCAATATACCGGCGCGAGTCCCGGCGTTGTCGATTCCGAGATCACCTCGGTCGTCGAAGGCGCGATCTCGACGGTCGCGGGGATCGACCGGATCTCCACCAACGCCGAACTCGGCGGCTCGCGCACGGTCATTACCTTCCGCCAAGGCCGCGACATCGACCAGGCGGCATCGGATGTTCGGGCGGCTGTGCAAGCGGTGTCCGGCGATCTGCCGGAAGAGGCCAACGAACCCGAGATCGAGAAGAATGATAGCCAGGGCGATCCGATCATCTGGATGACGATGACGTCGGACCGGATGGATGCGACGGAGCTGACCGATTACGCGGACCGCTTCATCACCGACCGGCTGGAGACATTGTCGGGCGTCGCTGCCGTCAACATCTACGGCGATCGCCCTTACGCGATGCGCGTCTGGCTCGATCCCAACGGCATGGCTGCGCGCGGCATCACCGTGAACGAGATCAGCGAGGCCCTTCGGAACAACAATCTCGAATTGCCTGCGGGGCAGATCGAAAGCGCCTCACGGACCTATCTTCTCCGCACTCAGACGCGCCTCGCGAGCGTCGAGGACTTCGAGGATCTCATTGTGCGCGAGACGGAGGGCTTCCAGACCCGGCTCGGCGACGTGGCCCGCGTCGAGATCGGCACGGAGAGCGACGATTCCTACTTCCGCGCGAACGGCGAGACGGCCATCGGCCTCGGCGTTCTGCGGCAATCCTCGGCCAATACGCTCTCGATCTCGCAGGCGATCAACGCAGAGGTCGAGGCGATCCAGCCCGACCTTCCGAACGGCACATCGCTCGAGATCTCGAGCGACGATGCGGATTTCATCAACAACTCGATCCGGCAGGTTCTCTCGACGCTCGCCATCGCGGTCGGTGTCGTGGTCGCTGTGATCTACGTCTTCCTGACCTCCATCCGCGCGACCATCGTGCCGGCCGTAACCATCCCGATCGCGCTTTTGGGCGCTTGCGCGGGCATCGCCATCGCCGGGTTCTCGATCAACATCCTGACGCTCTTCGCGCTCATCCTCGCCATCGGGCTCGTCGTCGACGACGCCATCGTCGTGCTCGAGAATATCGAGCGCCGCGTCGAGGAAGGCGATCCGCCCGGAGAGGCGGCGCGGGAAGGCGCAAACCAGGTCTTCTTCGCAGTCGTCTCGACCTCCGCCACGCTGATCGCCGTTTTCGTGCCTCTGTCCTTCCTGCAGGGCGAAATCGGCAAGCTCTTCTCCGAGTTCGGGATCACCCTCGCCATCGCGGTGGCGGTGTCGTCTTTCGTGGCGCTCTCACTGTGTCCTGTGATCGCGGAGCGCGTTCTGAAACCGGGGATGAACAAGAGCCGCTTCGCCCGGATCGTCCACTCGGCGAACACGCGCCTCTCGAACGGGTACAAAAGTCTGCTGACCCGCGCGATCCGCGCGCCACTCGTCATCATCGGCATTGCCGCGGTGATGACCGGCGCGTCCTGGACGCTCTATCAGAACCTTCCCTCGCAGCTTACGCCGGAAGAGGATCGTGGCATCTTCTTCGTGAGCATCTCGGCTCCCGCAGGCTCCGCGCTCGGGTTGACCGACGAGGCGGTGCGACAGGTGGAGGATCTGATCGCTCCCTATCGTGAGGAGGGCATTGTCGAGGATTCGATCTCGATCGTCGGCCAATACGGCGAGACGGGCCGGGCTTTCGTCGTCGCGACGATGGCCCCGTGGGGCGAGCGCGACATGGGGCCGCGCGACGTCGTCAACGAGCTCCGTCCGAAGTTCGGCGAGATCACCCTGGCCAGCGTCCGCTCTTTCGCGCCCTCCGGGCTTAGCGCCGGATCCGGCTCGGGCCTCGAAGTCATCGTGACCGCACCGAGCTTCGAGCAGGCGGCGGAATATTCCGCGCAGCTGGAACAGGCGATGCGCGAGGATGGCGACATCGTCGGCGTGCGCCGCGCCTACGAGGTCAACACGCCCGGGTTCGACATCCGCGTGAACCGCGAACTGGCCCGCTCCATCGGGGTCGATGCGCGCACCATCTCGGATTCGGTCCGGACCTTTTTCGCCTCGGCGGACGTGACCGAGTACATCCAGCAGGACAGGCAATACCCCGTCATCCTGCAAGCTCCCGAAGAACTGCGCGCGACAACCGACAACCTGCGCGGGCTCAACATCCGCACCGCTGCGGGCGACCTTGTGCCTCTCGACGGCCTCGTGGAGCTTGAACGCCGCGCCTCGGTGGCGGCCTTCAACCGCTTCAACCGCCAGCCTTCGGTGGAAATCAGTGCCTCGCTCGCGGAAGGCGTCGATCTTGGCGCGGCTGTCTCGAAGGTCGAGGCAATGGCGGAAGAGCTTCCGTCGCAGATGTCCATCGCCTTCTCCGGTCAGGCCGAACAATTCCAGGAAACCTCGGGCGGCGTCCTCGTCACCTTCGCGCTGGCATTGCTGGTGGTCTTCCTCGTTCTCTCGGCCCAGTTCGAGAGCTTCGTGCAGCCGGTTATCATTCTACTGTCCGTGCCGCTCGCGGTCGCCGGGGCACTGACGACGCTCTTCGTGCTTGGCGAAGCAATAAACATCTACAGCCAGGTCGGGATGATCATGCTGATCGGCCTCATGGCCAAGAACGGCATCCTGATCGTCGAGTTCGCCAATCAGCTGCGGGAACAAGGCCGATCCGTGCGCGACGCGGTGATCGAAGCCTCCGCCGTGCGCCTGCGCCCGATCCTCATGACCGTGCTGTCCACGGTCCTGGGCGCGGTGCCGCTCGTCTTCTCGTCCGGGGCGGGGGCGGAGAGCCGGTTCTCCATCGGTATCGTCATCATCGGCGGCTTCGCCGTCGCCTCCGCGCTGACGTTGTTCCTGACGCCGGTTCTCTATGATCTTCTTCAGTCAGACCGGCAGAAGGAGCGCGACACGATAGAGAGCGACACGACGGAGAGCGGCGCGGCGCAGCCGGCGGAGTGATGCGCGCGCGACATCGAGAAGCTTGGCGATGCTTGTCGCGAAGCTATTTGCTCGCCCGGACCTCCTACCCGCGCTCAGGTCGGCGCCTGCCCCGCCGCGCGGCCGAGCACCACGGCGGCCAGAAGCCCGTTGCCCGAAAGGTATCCGCTGTCGCCTGAGCCCGAGACGCCGCAAGCCGCGCCACCGGCTGCAAAGAGGTTCGGGAATACGCTGCCGTCTTCGGCCAGCACGCGCCCCGCGCCATCTGTCGCGAGCCCGCCTTGCGTATGGAACAGCGCGCCCGTCACGCGCACACCGCAGAATGGAGCCTTGAGCCGTTGACCGGACCACATGCGCCCGAACGCGTCCTCACCCGTCTCGGGAATACCGGCGAGTTCGGTCTCGAGCGCTCCCTCGGGCAGATCGAGAATCGCGGCAAGCTCTGAAAGGCTACCTGCAGATTTCACAGCACCCTGTGCCTCGGCATTGCGGAAATCCTCGAACTGCCGCGCGATTGCCGCGATCCGCTCATCGAAAATGGTGAATGCTTCGCCGTTCGGCTGGGCCAATACGGCCCGTGCCGCCTCCGAATAACCCTGCGCCTCGTTCCAGAAGCGCCGTCCCTCCCGGTTGACCTGCACGCCGCCTTCGCCAATCACTGCCCAGGTGATGAGGATTCCGTGCGGATGCGCGACATTGCCGTGACCCTGATAGGCTGCGAGATGCCGGGTCGCCGCGCCGAGCGCCTCGCCCCAGATCACGGCCTCGCCGCGATTGCCGTCATGCCCGAACCAGAGCGCATCGCCGATGGCGGGCATGTGCGCGGCGACCATCTCACGGTTGCCGCCAAACCCGTTACAGGCAAGGATCAGCTTCCGGCAGCCGACCGTTTCCCGGCCCCCGTCAGGGCGTTCCATCGCAAGTCCTGCGATGCGTCGGCCTTCGTGAAAGATCGTGATGGCGCGGCGATCGCAGATCACGTCGATCCCCTCCGCCTCCACCGTGGCGCGCAGCCGGTCGATCAGCTCGCGCCCGGCCCGCGAGGGCAAACCGTGCATCCGGCGGCGCGAATGGCCCGGATAGTCGAAATCCGTCACCACCGAGAACGGCAGATCGAAGCGGTCGGCCAGCCACTCGATCGCCGGAGCGGAGCCGTCCGCCAAGGCGCCGACGAGCGCCTCGTCGTTCTCGCCCTTGGCTTTGCGCTGGATGTCGGCTGCGAACCGCGCGGCATCGTCCTCGATCTCGGCCTCTCGCTGAAACCGCGTTCCCGCCGCCGGTATCAGACCCGCCGACAGGGAGGTCGAGCCTTGCGGCACCGGATCGGCTTCGATGACCAGAACCTCCTGCCCCGCCTCGGCGGCCGAGAGCGCGGCGATCATGCCGCAGGCACCGCCGCCGACGATCAGCGTTTCGACCTCGAAGTCGAACGCCTCGGGCACGGGGGCGATGTCAGCCATCGCCGCCTTCCCAGCGCTGCCCTTCGCGCAGCATCGCCTCGGTGCCGATCACGTCGTTGAGCCCGCCGAAGTCGAACATCCGCTCCCCGAATGGGCGGTTCGAGCCATGCGCGGCGAGGCTCGCGTAATAGTCCTGCGCGGTCTTGGCGAGCGCGCGGACGATGCCGCCTGGGAAGATCACGATGGAAAAGCCCATTGCCTCGAGATCGGACGCCGAGGAGATCGGTGTCGCGCCCCCTTCGACCATGTTGGCAAGAAGCGGGATGCGCGCACCAAAGGTCTTTGCGACACGCGTAAGCTCGTCGCCAGAGCGCGGTGCCTCGATGAAGAGCGCGTCCGCCCCGGCGGCGAGATACGCCTCGGCCCGGTCGAACGCGGCCTCGACCCCCTCGACCCCGATCGCATCGGTTCGCGCGATGATGAGCGTTTCGTCACTGGCCCGCGTATCGGCCATCGCCGCGATCTTCCCAGCCATCTCGGCCTTCGGGATCAATGACTTGTCCGAGAGGTGCCCGCACCGCTTGGGATAGCTCTGATCCTCCACCTGGAGCGCCGCCGCGCCTGCGCGTTCGTACATCCGCATCGTGCGCTGCGCGTTAAGCGCGTTGCCGAAACCGGTATCGGCATCGACGATGACCGGGAGGCCGACGCGATCCGCGATAAGCGCCATCGTGTCCGCCATTTCCGTCGCGGAGGTCAGCCCGATATCCGGTCGTCCGAGCCGCGTATAAGCCACGGCCGCGCCCGACAGATACAACGCCTCGAACCCTGCCTCGGCGGCGAGCGCGGCGGTCAGCCCGTCATAGACCCCGGGCGCGACGAGGATCGGATCGGCCGCGAGCCGTGCGCGCAGGCTCATCTGGCCGCCTCCTCTGCGACCGCGATCGCCCCGGCGCAGGTCATCTGCGTGCCGAGCGAGCCAAGCGACGTGAGTGTCGCCTCGTGCACCTCCGGTTTGAAAGCCGCGCTGCCGTCCGACAGAAGAACCGTGTCGATGTCGCGCAGGTGTGCATCCCGCACGGTGGAGGCGACGCCACCATTCGTCACGATTCCGCCGATGACCAGCGTATCGATGCCGAGCTTGCGAAGGATGAATTCGAGCCGCGTCTGGTAGAAGGCGGAGTAGGCGACTTTCTCGACCGTGTAATCGGCGGGCGCGAGCGTCTCGACAAGGTCGTGCCCGAACGCGCCCGGCGCGAAATCACCCGTGCCTAGAAAGGGGCGCAGTTTCTTCAGATGCGGCGCGATCAAGGGCTCGCCGCCCGGGCCGGGCACCAGGGTGAATTGCGCCGAGATATAGGTGCCGCCCGCCGCACGCATCGCGTCGCGCAACGGAGCGATACGCTCTGGCAAAGCCTTGATACTGTCAGCGCCCTGCCCCGCGCGGCCATAGGCGCCTTCAGGGTGCAGGAAGTCATTCTGCAGATCGATGGTCAGCAGCGCCGTGCGCCGGGGATCGAATGTCTCAGCCATGATCGGAGCTCCGCGTGATGAGGGTATTGCCATAAGGATCGACCTCGGCCCTGAGATCGGGCTCCACGAGGACGGTCGTATCCGCCTGTTCCAGGATCGCCGGGCCGTCGATCACCGCACCAACCGGCAAGGCCAGGCGGTCGTAGATCGCGGTGTCGTGCCACTCGCTTCCGAAATGCACCCGCCTTGTGCCTTTCCGCGCGGCCTCTACGCTGCCGCCTTTCGGCGCGAGCGTCGAGAGATCGAATTTGGGACGCTTGCCGATCACCGCCGAGCGCAGGTTCATCACTCGCCGCGTGCCGGTCTTCAGAAGCCGTCCATACGCCGCGTGATAGGCCGTATCGAACGCCTCGCGCACCGCGTCATGCGTCGGCGGCGTCACGCGGCCGCTCTCGACCGTGACCGGGATCGGGACGGAGACCGTGTGGGTCTGGCCGACATAGGCCATGTCGAGCTCGAATACTGTTTCGCGCGCCTCGAACCGCGTCTCAGTGGCGTCGAGCATGGCAAGCCCTGCATCCACATGCTCTTGCATGAACCGGCCCAGCGCGGCCGTGTCCAGCGCGTCGACCGCAGCGTTGATCGTCTGCACGAAATCCTGCCGCATATCCGCGATCACGCAGCCCATCGCCGAGGTGACGCCCGGATAGCGCGGCACGATGGCCCGCCCGATCCCGACCTCGGCCAGCATCGCGCCGGTATGCAGCGCGCCGCCCCCGCCGAAGGGCATGAAGGCGAAGCGTTTGGGATCAAAGCCGCGCTCGATGGAAACGAGCCGGATCGCTCCGGCCATGCGGCTGTTGGCGACCCGCAGGATGGCCTCGGCAGCTTCCGTGACGGACAGACCGAGCTTGTCTCCGACATGGGCGTCTATAGCAGCCTCGGCCGCCGCTACGTCGAGCTGGTCGAGCTTGCCGCCGATCGGGTTCTCCGCGTCGATCCGGCCCAGCACCACGTTGGCATCCGTCACCGTTGGACGGTCATTTCCCTGCCCATAAGCCACCGGCCCCGGTGTCGACCCCGCGCTCTCGGGGCCGATATTCAGAAGACCGCCCTTGTCGACCCAGGCGATCGAGCCGCCGCCGGCGCCGATCGTGGTGATCTCGATCATCGGCGTTCTGACGACCATTCCGAAATCGATTGAGGTCTGGGGGCTCAGCATCGACTGCCCGCCCGAGACCAGCGAGACATCGAAGCTCGTTCCGCCCATATCGCCGGTGATAACATCCGGGTATCCCGCCTCGCCCGCGATATAGGCCGCGGCGATCACGCCAGCCGCGGGGCCCGAGAGCGCCGTACGCACGGGCAGACGGCAGGCCGTCTCCACGGCCATCACCCCGCCATTCGACTGCACGATCATGAACTCCGACCCGAAGCCGCCGTCGCGCAGCGCCGCGTCGAGCCGGTTCAGGTAGCCCGAGACCTCAGGCTGGAGGTAGGCATTGAGCGCGGTGGTCGAGAACCGCTCGAACTCGCGGATCTCGGGCAGGATCTCGGAGGAGGCGGAGACATGCGCGTTCGGCCACATCTCTCGCAGGGCCGCGACGGCTTGGGCCTCGTTCTCGGGGTTGGCATAGGCGTTGGCGAACAGGACCGCGACCGCCTCGCAGCCGGCACCGAGGAGCGCCTGTCCCGCCGCCCTGACCGCGCCGAGATCGACGGGCGTTCGGATCGTACCGTCCGCGAGCGTGCGCTCCGGCACCTCGAGGCGCAGATCCCGCGGCACGACCGGCTCGAAATCACCGCGCAGCCCCCAGGTCCGGGGCCGGTCGCGACGGCGCATCTCCAGAACGTCGCGCAGAC
This sequence comes from Roseivivax sp. THAF30, assembly GCF_009363575.1. Taxonomy (NCBI): domain Bacteria; kingdom Pseudomonadati; phylum Pseudomonadota; class Alphaproteobacteria; order Rhodobacterales; family Roseobacteraceae; genus Roseivivax; species Roseivivax sp. THAF30. Next base: position 2,734,261 of record NZ_CP045389.1, read on the forward strand.
CTTCGGTCGTGATGACCCCGATCCGCGCGCCCTTGCGTTCCAGAAGCGCGTTGGTGCCGGCCGTCGTGCCGTGAATGACCGCCGAGATCCCCGAAAGATCCTCGGCCTCGGCGCGGATGCCTGCCAGAAAGCCACCCGACTGGTCGGGACGCGTCGTCGGCACCTTTGCGACGCGCGCCGTGCCCGCCGCTTCGTCGAGAAAGAAGACATCCGTGAAGGTGCCGCCGACATCGACGCCGATCATCCGCTTGCCGCTCATGAGCGCGTCTCCTGCCAGCCGTAGTCGCGGGCCGCGTCGTTCTGCGAGACCAATCCGCGCGATATGTCCCGTGCGATGGCCTCGCGGGCTCGGTCCCCGGGTGCGCCGTAGCCGCCCCCGCCCGGCGTCTCGAGCCGCACCGCCTGCCCTTGAGCCAGCGTGATGCCCCGCATCTTGGAGACCATCGGCGGACGGGCCCATCCCTCGCCGGTTTCATAAGTGAACACGTTCCGCGCGCCTTCACCGCCGCCGTTCACGCCTTTGGGGGCGTGCTTGCCGCGCTCGCCGAAGAGGAACACCTCGGCTCCGTTCTCCTCCAGCACCTCGATCTCGTAGATCGCGCCCATGCCGCCGCGATGCGCGCCCGCGCCGCCCGATCCCGGCCGCAGCGCCCAGCTGCGGAACATCACCGGGTACGCGGCTTCGAGGATCTCCATCGGCGGGATCGTCGCGGTCGAGATCGGTGCGCTTCCGTGGCTGAGCCCGTCCGAGGTGGAGGAGCCCCCATGCCCGCCGCCATAGAAGGAGAACATCACCCAGGGGCTGCCGTCAGACTTGCGCCCCGCGATGGAAAGCGCGTTGATCGTCCCATAGGCATTCGCGACCACCATGCCGGGCGCGGCCTGCGCGGCGGCGGCGAAGATGACGTCGGTCATCCGCAGGATCGTCTCGGTGTAGCCGCCCACCGGCGCGGGGAACTCCGCTGCCAGGAGCGAGCCCTCCGGGATCTTTACCTCGATGGGCCGCATCACGCCGGCATTGGCGGGCAGCATCGGAAAGATGTGCTTGATCGCGACATAGGCTGTCGCGACGGCGGTCGGCAGGGCGATGTTCACCGGCCCGGCGCAACGCGGCGCGGTGCCCTCGAAATCCAGCACCGCCGTGTCGCCCCGGATCTCGAGCGCGACGCGGATCGGCAGGTCGACATCGGTGATGCCGTCATTGTCGAGGAAATCCTCAGCCTCCCAACGCCCGTCCGGCAGCGCCTCGAGTTCGGCGCGCATCAGCGTCTCGGCCCGTCCGCTCAGCGCATCGAGCGCCGCACCGACCGTTTCCGCCCCGTATTCGTCAAACAGGGCCGCCATCCGTTTCTGCCCAAGATCGAGCGCGCCGAGCTGTCCGTTGAGATCCCCTTCCGCCGATTGCGGCAGGCGCGTGTTGCGAAGGATGATGTCGATCACGCCCTGGTCGATCTCGCCCGCGCGGGCGAGCTTCACGGGCGGCAGAACGAAGGCCTCCTGGAAGACATCCTTTGCCGCCGGATTGTAATTGCCCGGCGCCCCGCCGCCGAGATCGTGCCAATGGCCCACCGAGGCGAGCCAGCAGAAGAGCGCGCCGTCGCGGAAACAGGGCGTCACGAGGCGCATGTCATTCAGATGCGTGCCGCCGAGATGGGCATCGTTGAAGATCCAGATGTCGCCCGACTGCGGTGTCTCACCACGCTCGCGCACCTTGTCGATCACCGCGCGCACGGCGAAGGACATCACGCCCACGAAGATCGGCAGACCCGACTTGCCCTGCACGAGCGTGTCGCCGGTCTCCGCGTGGTAGAGCCCGTGGCTCGCGTCGTGCGCCTCGGCGATGATCGGATTGAAGGCCGATCGGAAGAGCGTTGCGTCCATCTCATCCGCGATCTGCTCCATCCGGGCGGCAAGGACAGCCAGGGTAATCGGGTCGATCTCGCTCATGGGCGCACCTCCGCAATGTCGTTCCAGACGTCCTGCCGGACGATGAGACCGCCCGCGACTTCGAACCTGTCGATGAAGCGGATGCCCTCGAAGGGCGTGCCGTCCGGCCATTCGCCCGAAAGCGTGCCGCGCGTATAAACGATTGCCGGGCCGGGCGTGGCGCAGGTGTCCATGCCTTCGTAGCTTTTGCGGACGAACCGGTAGCGCGGCTTGGCCCAGTCGATGAGCTCCTGCAGCCGGTGCATCGGGGCGGCACCGGGAAAGGTCATCGCAAACCCATCGGCCAGATACGCCTCTGCCGCCGCGAGGTCGCGCGCCTCCATCGCATCGAGATAGGCTCGCACGACCGAGGCCGGATCGGGCAGCGCTGCCGCGCCCTGGCGATGGCGACGGCCGCGCATGTACTGCGTCGGCTGGCGCTCATGGATCATGACCGTGACCGCGTCGGGCTCCGCGGGCACCACGAGCCGGACCGCGTCGGTCAGCGCCTCGCCCATGCGGGTCCGGGCCGCGTCATCATAGCCCTCCAGCAGATGCACTTCGATGATCGGCACGACATCTCCGCCCAGCTCTTAGCAACCTGTATCTTTGGTAATACAGATTTTACGGTTTAGAAAGTACAATTATCTTGCATTTCAACGCGCGGCCTGTAGCGTCGGAGCTCGAAAGGGGTGGTCCATGCGCGAACATGTGCGGACAAGTCTGCCGGAAGGGGGAAAGGCCCGCAGGGTCTATCTGCTTCTGCGCGACGACATCCTGTCCGGCCTCCGCGCGCCCGGCGACCGCCTGCCCGGCGAGAACCGCCTCGCAGAAGAATTCGACGTCAGCCGCGTCACCATTCGCCGCGCGCTCGACGCGCTCGAGGCGAACGGCCTGATCGAACGACGCGCCGGTCACGGCACGCGTATCGTCGAAGGGGCCCAGACCCGGACGATGGCCGCGGATGTCGCCTCCCTGATCCCGCAGATCGTCGAATTGGGCCGTCACTCGGCGCGGCTCCTGTCCTTCTCATACGAAGTACCCCCGGCCCCTGTCGCAAAGGCGATGGCGCTGCCAGAGACTGCCAGGGTCCAGACGGCGGTTCGCGTGCGCCTCGCAGACGGAGAGCCTTTCTCGCACCTGACGACCCATGTGCCCGAGGATATCGCACGGCATTATTCCGAAGCCGATCTCGCGAGCACGCCGCTGTATCAGCTTCTCGAACGCTCCGGCGTGACGATCACCTCCGCGCACCAGGAAGTCAGCGCGACCCTCGCTTCCCCGGACGTGGCCGAGGCGCTGGACGTGTCGACCGGCACCGCCCTGATGGCCCTCAGGCGCATCGTTCGGGACGAAAGCGATCGAGCGGTCGAATACCTCTCCGCGCTCTACCGGCCCGACCGTTTCAAGCTGGAAATGTCGCTGACCCGCGTCGGAACAGGCGGCGCGCGTCACTGGGAGCCGGTGGTCGGCGACACCACGCCCGAGGAAAGCCCATGAGCCGCACGCTTCTGGACAAGCTCTGGGACGCGCACGAGGTCCGCCGCGATCCCGACGGAACCTCGCTTCTCTGGGTGGACAGGCATCTCGTCCACGAAGGCTCGCACCATGCCTTCGCAAAGCTCGCCGAACGTGGGCTGGATGTCGCCGAACCGGGCCTCACCTTCGGCGTCGCCGATCACTACGCTCCGACCCGGCGGCGCGACAGGATCGAGGATCCCGCCATTGCAAAGATGCTGGAGCGGCTCGAGACGAATACGGCGCGGCATGGGATTCGGCTCTTCGGCCTGAACGACCCCCGCCAGGGCATCGTGCACGTGCTCGGCCCAGAACAGGGGCTGACCCTGCCGGGCCTCTCGATCAATTGCGGCGACAGCCACACCTCGACGCACGGCGCGTTCGGCGCGCTCGCCTTCGGGATCGGCGCGACGGAAGTGGCCCACGTGCTGGCGACACAGACGGTGCGCGCGCAGAAGCCGAAATCCATGCGAATCCGCGTGAAAGGAGCGCTCGGCGCAGGGGTGAGCGCCAAGGACATCGCGCTGCACTGGATCGCCGAGCTTGGCACCTCCGGGGCGACGGGACATGCGGTCGAATATGCGGGCGACGCGATCGAAGCTCTGTCGATGGAAGGGCGGATGACCCTCTGCAATCTCTCTATCGAAGGCGGCGCGCGGTTCGGCATGGTCGCGCCCGACGACACGACGCTGGCCTACGTGAAAGGGCGACCCTTCGCCCCGAAAGGCGCGGCGTGGGATCGCGCGGTCGAGGCGTGGCGCGCGCTGCCGAGCGATCCCGATGCCACCTTCGACAAGGAGGTGACGATCGACGTCGCGAGGATCGCTCCGACCGTCACATGGGGCACGACTCCCGAACAAGCCGCACCGATCACGGGGACGGTGCCCGATCCGGACGCGCTGCCCGGCGGCAAGGCCGAGGCGGCCCGCTCCGCCCTCGACTACATGGGCCTGACAGCGGGCCAGCCGCTTCAGGACGTGGCCATCGATCAGGTCTTTCTTGGCTCCTGCACCAATGCGCGGATCGAGGATCTGCGCGCGGCCGCCACCATCCTGCGCGGACGCCGCGCGCGGGTGCCGGGCGTCGTCTCTCCGGGCTCGATGCTGGTCCGCGCCGCGGCAGAGGCCGAAGGGCTCGACCGGGTCTTCACCGAGGCCGGGCTCGACTGGGTCGGCGCGGGCTGCTCGATGTGCGTCGGAATGAATGGCGACATCGTCGCGCCGGGCAAGCGCTGCGCCTCCTCGACCAACCGCAACTTCCGGGGGCGCCAGGGGAAGGGCGCGCGCACGCATCTGATGTCGCCCGTCATGGTCGCCGCCGCGGCCGTCACGGGCCGGCTGACCGATGCGCGCGAGCTGATGGAGGCAAAAGCCTGATGGCGGGATGGAGCGTAAATGAAGGCCGTGCCGTCGCCCTGCCCCGGCGAGATGTCGATACCGACCAGATCATCCCCGCGCGCTTCATGTCGGCGAGCCGGGCGGACGGCTACGGGCAATACCTCTTTGCCGATCTGCGCGAAGGCGACGACGGCTTCCCGCTGGACAGGCACAGGGGGGCGAGCGTGCTGATCGCGGGCGCGAATTTCGGCTGCGGCTCCTCGCGGGAAGCCGCGGTCTATGCGCTGGTCGATGCCGGCATCCGGGCGGTCATCGCACCGAGCTTTGCCGATATCTTCGCGGGCAACGCGGTGAATAACGGGCTCTTGCCCGCGGCGCTGCCGGACGCAGAGGCGCTGATGGACGAGCTGGGCGCGAACGCGGCGGAGGCCAGGATCGACCTCGAAACCGCGACGCTGACGATTGCGGGGCAAAGCCACGAGTTCCGCCTGCCGGATGTCTGGCGGCACAAGCTTACGAACGGATGGGACGATATCGACCTCACTCGCGCGCATCTGGATGAAATCGCGGCCTTCCGCGAGGCGCGACACGCAAACGCCCCCTGGGTCTGGGCCGAACAGGATGACGAGCAGGCCACGGCGGGCTGAACCCGCCGGGCGACACGGGAAAACCAAGGTGAACGACCGTGCGGAACACGCATGGCGCATGACAAGGAGAGAGAAGATGAAGATGACGACCTACGGAGGCGCCTTCGCGAGCCTCCTCGCCCTCGCAGGAACGGCGCAGGCGCAAGACACGCTGACAGCGGTTCATGCCTTCCCCGAGACCCTGATCTACACGCAGAGCTTCCTCGAATTCGTCGACAAGGTGAACGCGCGCGGCGAAGGCGTGATCCAGATCGAAGTGCGCGGCGGCCCCGAGGCCATCGGCATGTTCCAGCAGCCCGACGCCGTGCGCAACGGCGTGGTGGACATGGTCTATACACCCGGCTCCTTCTACGCGGGCGCCCTGCCCGAGAAGGATGCGCTCGTCGCGTCCAACCTCACCGCCGTCGAGACCCGCGAGAATGGCGGGATCGAGCTCATCGACCAGATCCACCAGGAAAAGATGGGCGTGAAATATCTCGGCTGGTTCGACAGCGGCGTTTGCTACAACCTCTGGACACGGAATGAGCCGGAGCTTGACGAGGACGGCAATCTCGACGTCTCGGGCCTCAAGTTGCGCGGCAACGCCGTCTACAACGCCTTCTTCACCGAATATCTCGGCGCGCAGGTGATCGATCTGCCGACGACCGACGTCTATTCCGCGCTCGAGCGCGGCGTCGTGGACGCAACCGGCTGGACGCAGATCGGCCTCATCGACCTCAAATGGAACGAGTTCCTGAACTACCGAATCGAGCCGTGCTTCTTCTCGACCGACCTTGGCGTGATCGTGAACCAGGACAGCTGGGAGGGTCTTTCCGAAGAGGCGCAGACGATCCTGCAGGACGTCGCGATCGAGCACGAGGCAAGCTCTGCGGCCGCGCTAGAGGAAAAGCGTGACGAGGATTTCGCAGCGCTCGAGGAAGACGGCATGCAGGTCGTCACGCTCGAAGGGCAGGCCGCGGCCGACTACCTTGCCGCCGCGCGCGAGAAAACCTGGGAGCGGATGCGCGGTCTCATGGAAGAGCAAGGCGGCACCGAGAATTACGACCGCCTGATCGAGCTCTTCTACGATGAAAGCGCCGATCCGCAGTAATGGCACCCCGGGGGCGGCGCGGACCCCGCGCCGCCCTTCCCTATCTCCGAGCAGGCAAGCAACATGCAGAGCGTCAGGCGCATCTATGACGGATTTCTCACGCTGATGGCGGTGATCGCGGGCGCGATGCTGCTCTGGCTCATGATCTCCGTCGTGGTCTCGGTCACGATGCGGAATCTCGGCATCCAGCCCTTCGCCTGGCTCTTCACCTCCTCCGAATACGCCCTTCTCTACATGACGATGCTCGGCGCGCCCTGGCTCGTGCGGGAGAAGGGGCATGTGCATATCGAGCTTCTGACCGCCACCCTGCCCGAGCGCGGACAGGCCGTCATGAGCCGCTTCGTCGCGGCGCTCTGCGTGATCGTGTCGGTCATCCTGGCCTGGAAAGGCGGCGAGTTGTTCCTGACCAATATCGAGCGCGGCGACTACGACGTGCGCGCCTATTTCACCCCGAAATGGATCCTGACCATCGCCTTTCCGATCAGCTTCACGCTGATGGCGGTGGAATTCGCGCGCTTCGTTTTCGGGCCGGAGCTGATGCATTCCGGCGAGGCGGGGTTGCACGAGTGATGGAATGGTACGGAGCACTCGGCGTCCTGCTGGGCGCGATCATGTTTCTCATGGCGCTCGGAATGCCCGTGGCGCTTGCCTTCCTGGCCGCGAACATCGTCGGTGCCTGGATCTTCATGGGCGGCCCGGCAGGCATCACCCAGCTTCTCAACAATGGCTTCGGCGCGTTGACGAGCTTCGCGCTCGTGCCGATCCCGCTCTTTCTTCTGATGGGAGAGCTTTTCTTCTTCACCGGCCTTGGCAGCCGGATGTTCACGGCCATCGACAAGCTGCTCGGCCGGGTGCCCGGGCGGCTCTCCTATGTCACGGTGATCGGCGGGACGGGGTTTTCGACGCTGTCGGGCTCGTCGATGGGATCGACGGCACTTCTCGGCGCGCTGATGGTGCCCGAGATGAATGCGCGCGGCTACAAGAAGCACATGTCCATCGGACCGATCCTTGGCACCGGAGGCCTTGCGATCATCATCCCGCCCTCGGCGCTGGCCGTGCTTCTGGCGACGCTCGCGCGGATCGACGTGGGCGCGCTCCTGATCGCGGGCGTCATTCCGGGCCTCATTCTCGCGGGTCTCTATATCGCGACGATCTGGCTGCAGGTGAAGATCGACCCCGAGGCCGCGCCCGCCTACGACGTGCCCCCCATGTCGGCGGGAGAGAAAGCCTGGCTGCTCCTGCGCGACGTGGTGCCGATGATCGCTGTGATGGTGCTGACCGTCGCGGGCATGATCGGCGGGCTGTTCACCCCGTCCGAGGCGGCGGCCTTCGGCGCGCTTGGCGTCCTGATCCTCGCGATCCTCTATCGCGGACTGACCTGGAGCACCCTCAAGGCCTCTATCGTCGGCGCGCTGAAGGTGACACTGATGGCCTACCTGATCGTCTTCGGCTCCGCGACGTTCAGCCAGCTTCTGGCCTTCTCGGGCGCATCGAGCGGGCTGATCGACTGGGCAACGGGGTTCGATCTCGCGCCGCTCGTCATGCTTCTGGTGATGTTCGGCGTGCTGCTGCTTCTGGGCATGTTCATGGAGCAGATCTCCATCATGCTGCTGACCGTTCCGATCTTCTTCCCGCTGGCGCAGACCCTCGGTTTCGAGCCGGTCTGGTTCGCGCTGGTGATGTTGCTGGCGCTCGAGATCAGCTTCACGACGCCGCCGTTCGGACTTCTGCTCTTCGTAATGAAAGGCGTGGCGCCTGCGGGCACGACCATGCGCGACATCTACACGGCGGCATTCCCCTTTATCGGATGCTCGCTGCTGCTGGTCGTGCTTCTGATCCTGTTCCCGGATCTGGCGCTATGGCTGCCGAGACGATAGCGCCCCGGACCAACCTTAATTGTTGAACAGGAAATGCATCACGTCGCCATCCTTGACGACGTAGCCCTTGCCTTCGGCACGCATCTTGCCGGCATCCTTGGCCGCCTGCTCCCCTCCGAGGCCGACGAAATCGTCGTAGGCGATGGTCTCGGCGCGGATGAAGCCCTTCTCGAAATCACCGTGAATGATGCCCGCGGCTTTTGGCGCGGAGGTGCCCACGGGAATCGTCCAGGCGCGCGCCTCTTTCGGACCGACGGTGAAATAGGTCTCGAGCTTCAGAAGGTTGTAGCCCGCCTTGATGAGCCGATCGAGCCCCGCCTCGTCGAGCCCCATCTCGGAAAGGAACATCTCGGCTTCCTCGGCGTCGAGCTGGCTGATCTCCTCCTCGATCCGGGCGGAGATGACCACATGCGCGTTGCCCTGCTCGGCGGCCATTTTCGCCACGGCCTCGGAATGGGCGTTGCCGGTCGCCGCTTCGTCCTCGGCGACGTTGCAGACGTAGAGCACGGGCTTCGAGGTCAGAAGCTGGAGCATCCGCCAGGCCTTGAGATCATCTTCGGCGACCTCGACGACGCGGGCCGGCTTGCCCTCGTTCAGCGCTTCGAGCGCCATCTTCATCAGGCGCTCTTGCTGGATCGCCTCCTTGTCGCCGCCGCGCACCTTGCGGACGATGTTCTGGAGCCGCTTCTCGAGGCTTTCCATGTCCGAGATGATGAGCTCGGTCTCGATGGTCTCCGCGTCGGATACCGGGTCGACCCGGCCATCGACATGCACCACGTCCCCGTCCTCGAAGCAACGCAGCACATGGGCGATGGCGTCCACCTCGCGGATATTGGCGAGGAACTGGTTGCCGAGGCCCTCGCCCTTGGACGCGCCCTTCACGAGCCCCGCAATGTCCACGAAGGTCATGCGCGTCGGAATGATCTGCTTGGACTTGGCGATGTCCGCGAGCGCGTAGAGACGCGGATCGGGCACGGCGACCTCACCGACATTCGGCTCGATCGTGCAGAAGGGAAAATTCTCCGCCTGTGCCGAAGCGGTCCGCGTCAGCGCGTTGAAAAGGGTAGATTTACCGACATTCGGCAGACCGACGATACCCATGCGAAAGCCCATGTGAGACCTGTTCCCGTCCTTGGATTACGAGCGCGGTGTCTAGTGAGATGCGGGCGCGGGCGCAAGGCTTTGCCCGGTCGCCTCGAAGGTCGGCAGTGCCCGTGCCCAGAACCGGAAGAGAAGCATGATCGCCGCCGCGCCGAGCCCCGTCACGAGACCAAGCCAGACGCCGACGCCGCCCCAGCCCAGGACAAACCCGCCGATCCAGGCCGCCGGGAGGCCGAGCGCCCAATAGGCGACCGCCGCCATCCACATCGGCACGCGCGTGTCCTGCACGCCGCGCAACAGGCCGAGCGTGATGACCTGAGCCCCGTCGACAAGCTGAAACAGCGCCGCGGTGATGAGTAGCCCGGTACCCGCCACGATGATCGCCGCCCGGTCGGGTTCCGCGGGGTCGAGAAAGAGCGAGATCAAGGGCTCGGGTGCTGCCACCATCACCACCATCGCAACGAGCGAGACCGCCGCTGACAGGCCAAGCGCCGCCACGGCCCCGCGTGCGAGTCGCAACGGATCGCCCGCGCCGAACGCATTGCCCGCGCGCACCGTGGCCGCGTTCGACAGACCCAAGTGGATCATGAAGGCGGCGGTCGCCAGTTGCAGCGCGATGCCGTGCGCTGCGAGAGGCACCGTGCCGAGCCAGCCCATGAAGATCGAGGAGACCGCGAAAAGGCCGACCTCGGAGAGATTGGTCACGCCGATGGGCCACCCGAGGCGGAAGACCTCGCGCAGGCTCTCGGGATCGGAAACCCAGAATCGGCCGAAAAGGTCATGCTGCGGCAGCTTGCGGTCCGAGAAGACCATCGCCCCCGCGAGCGCCACGCAATGGGTCAGCACCGACGCGATGGCCGCGCCCGCGATGCCAAGCTCTGGAAAGCCGAAATTGCCGAAGATCAGCACGTAGTTGAACGGCACGTTCAGAAGCGCCGCGAGCGCCGTCAGCAGGAAGACCGCCCGCGTCTCCTCCAATGCGGCGAGATAGCTCTTGAGCACCATCACCCCAAGTGCGGGCAGCATGCCGAGCCCCGCGATCCTGAGATAGGTCTGCGCCATTGCCGCAAGCTCTGCATCCTGGCCAAGCGCGCGCAAGATCGGGCCGGAAAACCAGAAGACCGGCATCGACAGCGCGAAAAAGCCGATGGAGAGCCAGAGCCCCATCCGGGTTACCCGGCGGATGCGCGTCTCATCGCCCTGCGCGGCGTAGCTCGCCACCATCGGCATCACGGCAAAGGCAAAGCCCGAGCCGAAAAGGAAGAAGACCATGAAGACCGTATGAGCGAGCGTCAGCGCCGCGAGTTCCGCCACCCCGTACCAGCCGACCATGACCGTGTCGGTGAGCCCGATGGCAAACTGCGCCAGATGCCCTCCGACAAGCGGCAGGCCAAGCACGAACACCGCGTGCAGATGCTGGGGATATGAAAGCGGAGCCGATGCCATGACCCCGCTCTAGGCCGCTCCGTTCAGGCAGGCAAGAGGCGCAGCCCCCGCATCACGGCAGGGGCGTTATTGCACGGACTAAGCGTCACCCTTGCGGGTGTCGGGATGCAGCGCCGCCCCCAGGATATGGTCGGCCCGATGGATCACATGGCCCGCATGGCCGACGATCAGCGGATCGGGCGCCTTGGCAACACGGCGGTCCTTGCCCGGATAATCGAGCGTCGACAGGAAATGGCGCATGCAGTCGAGCCGCGCGCGCTTTTTGTCGTCGGACTTGATGACCGTCCACGGCGCATCTGCGGTATCGGTGTAGAAGAACATCGCTTCCTTCGCCTCGGTGTAGTCGGACCAGCGGTCGAGACTCGCCTTGTCGATGGGCGAGAGCTTCCATTGCTTCAGAGGATCGGTGGCGCGGCTTGCGAACCGGGTCTTCTGTTCATCCTGCGTGACCGAAAACCAGTACTTGTAGAGCCGTATCCCCGAGCGCACGAGCATTCGCTCCAGCTCGGGCGTCTGACGCATGAATTCGAGATACTCGTTCGGCGCACAGAACCCCATCACCCGCTCGACACCGGCGCGGTTGTACCAGGACCGGTCATAGAGGACGATCTCGCCCGAGGTCGGCAGATGCTCGACATATCGCTGGAAATACCATTGCCCGCGCTCCTCTTCGGTCGGCTTGTTGAGCGCGACGACCCGCGCGCCGCGCGGATTGAGATGCTCTGTGAAGCGCTTGATCGTGCCGCCCTTCCCGGCCGCGTCGCGACCTTCGAAGAGCAGCACGAATTTCTGCCCGGTTTCCTGCGCCCAAAGCTGCACCTTGAGAAGTTCGGCCTGGAGCCGCGCTTTCTCGCGCTCGTAGCTTCGGCGCGAGAGCCGCACCTGATACGGGTATGTCCCGGTCTCGAAGCCGCGCACCGGATCGGGCACGGCCGGCGCGATTTCGGTGGCGGATCCGGCAAGCGGCGTCTGGTCGTTCATGATCGTCCCTCCGTCAGTCGAGGAACGCTACCGCGCCGCGCGGAGACGCGCCTTGACCAAGGTCAAGACGTGCCGATTTCGTCCCGCCACCGCTCCGGCGGCTCGAAGCCCAGAAGTCGGCGCGCCTTCTCGATCGAGTAGAACGTCTCGTATTCGCCCATCTCGCCGCGCATCTCGACGCCCGGATAGAAGCGCTCGGCGACCTTTGCCGAAGGCAGATCGACCGAGGTGTCGGGGTTCGCGACATTGAAGACCTCGTATCCGAGCCCGTCCGTCTGCAAGCAGCGTTCGACCATCAGCCCCAGATCGCGCGCGTCGATATAGGCAAAGATATTCCGGCGGCGCAGATCGGGGTTCTTCACGAAGGCGGAGAAAAGCTCCACGTATTCATGCGGCTCGATCACGTTGTTGATCCTGAGGCCGTAGATGTCGAGCCCCGAGCGCACCTGGAAGCTGCGTGCCGTGACCTCGTTCGCGACCTTGGCCATCGCGTAGCTGTCATGCGGCACGGTCGGATGATCCTCGTCCACCGGCACATAGTCCGGCAGCACCTCGCCTTGCGCGAAGCAGATGCCGTAGGTCGTCTCGGACGAGGCGAAGAGGATCTTCGGAATGCCGAGCTTCACCGCCGCCTCGATCACGTTGTAGGTCGAGATCACGTTGTTCTCGAAGGTCACGTTATCTGCGGTCAGCCCGATCCGGGGCACGGCGGCGAAATGCACGACCGCGTCCGGGCGGCCTGGCGCGGTGCCGTCGAGCTCGGACAGATCGAAGATTTGCGTCATCGCGTTCCAGACCTGCCCACTGTCGGTCAGATCGACGTCGAGATCGTTGATGCCCTCGGCTCCGAGGGGCACCCGATCGAGATTGAGGATCTCGTGCCCCTGGTCCCTGAGAAAGGGCAGCACATGCCGTCCGGCCTTGCCGCTGCCTCCGGTAAAGACGATCCGCATCCGCTCTCTCCTCTGTCACGCTCTTCTTGAGCTCTTGCCGTGCAAGGCCCGGAACGCGGGCCATTGATTTTCTCGATGCCTTCCGGCACTTCACGCCGGACCATATCAGGGGAAGGTGTAGGATGACACGGATCGACGCCAAGTTCAGCGCGCTGAAGGATGACGGCAAGAAGGCCTTCGTCGCCTATATCATGGCCGGCGATCCCTCGGTTGAAACCTCGCTGGAGCTGATGAAGGGCCTGCCGGGCGCAGGCGTCGACGTGATCGAGCTGGGCCTGCCCTTCACCGACCCGATGGCGGACGGACCGACCATCCAGGAAGCCGGGCAGCGGGCGCTCGCGGGCGGCATGACGCTCGACAAGACGCTGGATATGGTGCGCGAGTTCCGCAAGGACGACGCCGAAACGCCGATCGTGCTCATGGGCTATTACAACCCGATCTATTCGCGCGGCGTCTCCCGGTTCCTCAACGAAGCCAGGGAGGCCGGGATCGACGGGCTCATCATCGTCGATCTGCCCCCTGAGGAAGATGACGAGCTCTGCATCCCCGCGCAGAAAGCTGGGCTGAACTTCATACGGCTCGCCACCCCCACGACCGACGACAAGCGCCTGCCCAAGGTGCTCGAGAACACGTCCGGCTTCGTGTATTACGTCTCGATCACCGGCATCACCGGCGCGGCGGCCGCCGAGGCGCAGGAGGTCGCGCCCGAGGTCAAGCGGATCAAGTCGCAGACCGATCTGCCGGTCATCGTCGGCTTCGGCATCCGCACGCCCGAAAGCGCTGAAAGCATCGCGGGCATCGCCGATGGCTGCGTCGTCGGCTCGGCGATCGTGGGCGAGCTGGCCTCGGGCCGGAAGGTCGAGGATGTGCTGGCCTTCGTGAAGACGCTGTCGGACGGTGCCCACAGGGCTTGAGACCCGCGCTCCGGGCCGCCGGCCCGCCGCGAAAGCTTGCCTCGCGCGCGTTCCGCCCGACATTGTGATCCGAGTTCAACGCAACGAACCGGAACCGATATGTCAGAACGCAAGACGCAGATCGTCGTCGTCGGAGGCGGCGCGGCGGGGCTCGAACTCGTCCGCAAGCTCGGTGCGAAATACGGACGCGAGAAGCACGACATCATCCTTGTCGACCGCGACCGCACCCATGTCTGGAAGCCGCTCCTGCACGAGGTCGCGGCAGGCTCGCTCGATCCCAACATGGACGAGGTCGGCTATGGCGGGCACGCTGCGCGCTGGGGTTATCGCTTCTTCAACGGCGCGCTCGAACGGATCGACCGCGAGCGGCAGAAGATCATCACGGCACCGCTTCTCGACGAGGATGGCGAGGTCATCATCGACCGTCACGAGATCCGCTACGACTACCTCGTTCTCGCCTTCGGCGGCGTGTCGAACGATTTCGGCATCCCGGGCGTGCGCGAGCACGCGCTCTTTCTCGAACATCGCCGGCAGGCCGACGATTTCCGCAAGCGGCTCCTCAATGCCTGCCTGCGCGTGAACGAACGTCGCCAGCGGGGCGAAGAGGCACAGCTCGACATCTGCATCGTCGGCGGCGGCGCGACGGGTGTGGAACTCGCAGCGGAGCTTTTCAACGCCGCCAAGGGTCTGCGCGATTACGGTCTTGAGGTCTTCGACGAGGCCGCCCTGAACGTGACGCTTCTCGAGGCGGGTCCGCGCATCCTGCCCGCGCTGCGCGAGGATCTCTCTGACACCGCGCTCCAGGAGCTGCGCGCGCTCGGCATTCGGGTCGAGACCGGCGCGATGGTGTCCAGTATCGAGACGGGCCATGTCCATGTGAAGGAGGGCGAGACGATCCATGCCGACATGATCCTTTGGGCCGCCGGCGTGCGCGGCGATCATGGCGTCGCGGAGATGAGCGATCTCGAGCTCGACAAGATCGACCGCATCGTTGTGCGCCCCACCCTGCAGACAACGACCGACGAAAGAATCTTCGCGATCGGCGATTGCGCGCATTGCGAATTGCCCGGCCGCGACGGGCCGGTTCCGCCTCGCGCTCAAGCCGCACACCAGATGGCGACCTGCACCTTCCACAATCTCGGGCGGCTGATGGACGGCCAGGCACCCAGGGATTTCGTCTATCAGGACCACGGAGCGCTGGTGAATCTGAGCCGCTTCGACACGATCGGATCGCTTATGGGCAACCTGATGGGCGGCTCGATGGCGGTCGAGGGCCGGATCGCGCGGTTCGCTTACAATTCCCTCTACCGGATGCACCTTCTGGCCGTGCATGGATGGCTGCAGGGCACGTTCATGATTGCGGCCGGACGCGTCAACAAGGTGCTGCGTCCGAAGCTGAAACTGCACTGATTCCGCTGGTATCGCGCGCGGCGGTCTTTTAGGACATGCGGCCAGACCCCGCGCCAAGAGGAGCCGCAAGATGAACGAACTGGTCAATTCCTTCATGACCGGCCCCGACGAGAAGGGCCGTTTCGGCGATTTCGGCGGGCGTTTCGTCTCCGAGACGCTAATGCCGCTGATCCTCGAACTCGAGGAGCAATACGAGCACGCCAAGACCGACCAGAGCTTCTGGGACGAGATGGACTTTCTCTGGAAGCATTATGTCGGCCGCCCCTCCCCGCTCTACTTCGCCGAACGGCTGACCGAGCGGCTGGGCGGCGCCAAGGTCTACATGAAGCGCGACGAGCTGAACCATACCGGCGCGCACAAGATCAACAACGTGCTCGGCCAGATCATCCTCGCCCGCCGCATGGGCAAGTCCCGCATCATCGCCGAGACGGGCGCGGGCCAGCACGGCGTGGCCACCGCGACCGTCTGCGCCAAGTTCGGGCTTAAATGCGTCGTCTACATGGGCGCGCATGACGTGGAGCGTCAGCAGCCCAACGTCTTCCGCATGAAGCTTTTGGGCGCGGAAGTCGTCCCCGTCACCTCCGGGCGCGGCACGCTCAAGGACGCGATGAACGACGCGCTGCGGGATTGGGTGACCAATGTGCGCGATACGTTCTATTGCATCGGCACCGTGGCGGGCCCGCACCCCTACCCGGCGATGGTGCGCGACTTCCAGTCGATCATCGGCAAGGAAGTGCGCGAGCAGATGCACGAGGCCGAAGGACGGCTGCCGGATACGATCATCGCGGCCATCGGCGGCGGCTCGAACGCAATGGGCCTCTTCTATCCGTTTCTCGACGACAAGGAGGTCGCGATCATCGGCGTCGAGGCCGGCGGCAAGGGCGTGAACGCGAAGATGGAGCATTGCGCCTCCCTCACAGGCGGCCGTCCGGGCGTCCTGCACGGTAATCGCACCTATCTGCTCCAGGACGATGACGGGCAGATCCTCGAGGGCTTCTCGATCTCGGCCGGGCTCGACTATCCCGGCATCGGGCCCGAGCATTCCTGGCTGCACGATGTCGGGCGCGCGCAATATGTCTCGATCACCGACAAGGAGGCCCTGGAGGCGTTCCAGCTCTGCTGTGAGACCGAAGGCATCATTCCCGCGCTCGAGCCGAGCCACGCGCTGGCCCATGTCACCAAGATCGCGCCTGACCTGCCGGAAGATCACATCATCTGCATGAACATGTGCGGACGGGGCGACAAGGATATCTTCACCGTCGCCAAGGCTCTGGGCCGCGATATCTCATAAACTTGGGTTTATACGCATAGAACCGGGGATTATGCCGCTTGCCATAAACCCCGGTTGAATGGCGGAATGGCTAAGATCCCTTCCTTGATCGAGGCGAGGCCCACCGGGTCTCGCAATCGAAAAAAGGAGACTTGCCATGACCATTCGCACCATCTTGCTCGGAACCGTGGGCGCGCTCGCGCTGAGCGCCGCGTCCGCGCAGGCGCAATCCGCGACCGACCAGATCATTGCAGACCTGCAATCGCAGGGCTTCACCGCCATCGAGATCAAGACCGGCCCCAGCCAGATCAAGGCCGAGGCCGTGCGTGGCGACACGAAGCTTGAAGTTGTCTATGACAGCGCGACCGGCCAGATCCTCAAGCAGGAAACCGAAAGCGCAGCGGGCGAACGGATCTCGCAAGGCGTCAGCATCGACACCGAGGATGACGACTTCGTCGACGGGCGCTACGACGACGATGACGATTATGATGACGACGACGATGACCGGTATGATGATAGCGACGACCGGGATGATGACCGCGATGACGACAGAGACGACCGCGACGATGATCGGGACGATGACAGAGATGATCGGGACGACGACAGGGATGATGACCGGGACGACGACCGCGATGACGACGACTGACGCGTTGCGTCCACATGCGGCCTCGACGCTACGGCGTCGGGGCAATGGACGGCCATGATGCGCCGTCGTAGCTTTCTGCTATCCGCAGGGGCGATGGTGCTCTTTCCGAGCCTTACCCGCGCCCAAACCGCACGCGACCAGGTGATCGATCAGCTCAGACGTCAGGGCTACCGCCGCTTCAGGGTCAACGAAACCTGGCTCGGACGGCTTAGGATCGTTGCGGAAGGTCCTGCCGGAACACGAGAAATCATCCTCAATCCGTCAAACGGCGTGATCCTGCGCGACTATATCGACCGTGATGACGACGATGACGATCGCGATGACGACCGGGACGACCGGGACGATGATCGGGATGACCGCGATGACGACCGGGACGATGATCGGGACGACCGAGATGACGACCGGGACGATGACGATGATGACGATGACGACGACTGACCGTCCGGGACAGCCTGCGCGCTGATGCGGCTGCGTACGCGCATATCCCTCGCCCTGCTTTTGGGCTTTCAGCTCGTCACGGCGATCTTTTTCCAGTGGGAACTCCTCGGCTCGGTCTTTGGCTTCAGCCAGCAACCGATCGCCTGGGCGCTGTACGAACTGATCGAGGTTGCCGCTGCGCTCGGACTTGTGGCGGGGGTCTGCGTCACGGCT
Organism: Roseivivax sp. THAF30; assembly: GCF_009363575.1. Lineage (NCBI taxonomy): Bacteria > Pseudomonadati > Pseudomonadota > Alphaproteobacteria > Rhodobacterales > Roseobacteraceae > Roseivivax > Roseivivax sp. THAF30. The sequence continues at coordinate 2,752,028 of NZ_CP045389.1, forward strand.
ATCCTGCTGTACCGAAGTCAAAAAGCCCGCGCCGCGGCTGAGGCGAACCTGCGTCTTGCCTCGGGCGCTTTTCATAAGGTGCTCGAAGAGCGCTTCGATGAATGGAAGCTGACGCCTGCGGAGAGGGATGTCGCTCTGTTCTCGATCAAGGGCCTCACGACCGCCGAGATGGCGGCGCTGCGTGGCGCGTCGGAAGGCACGATCAAGGCACAGACGAACGCCATCTATCGCAAGGCACAGGTGTCCGGGCGAAGTCAGCTCATGTCGCTCTTTATCGATGAGTTGATGGGCGATGGGCTTCCCGGCGTCGTAGCGGTATCACCTCCGCCAAAATTGATCGAAAATAGCAATCCAGACACCCCAGACAGGCATATTCCAGCTCAATGATGTTCGATTTTGCATAGTTCCAGAACATCCATCGGCACGATCTCAAGCGCCTTTTGATGCGTCGCGGCGAGCGAAACCTTGGGCGCGCAGCCCTCCTGATGGGCCTGCAGGAAGCGGCTGGCACAGAGGCACCACTTGTCGCCCGGCTTGAGACCGGGGAAGTGAAACTCCGGGCGGGGCGTCGAGAGGTCGTTGCCGACATACTTGGAGAACGCCAGGAATTCGTCGGTCATCACCGCGCAGACCGTGTGGCTGCCCCGGTCCTCGGCGCATGTATTGCACGAGCCATCCCGGAAGAACCCGGTCAAGGGATCGTTCGAGCACGGTTGAAGATCTTCTCCGAGTACATTGATTTCAGGATCTTTCTGCATCTCGCGGGCTCCCTTCGATCAGCGGAATCTGTCCACCAGTTTCTGTAGTGGCGAACGGTCGTCCTCGACGGCTTGTTCCGGCTCGGGCCGTTCGGTCTTTGCTGGTTCCGGCGCGGGTTTAGCATTGGTTCCCTCGCTGCCCCCGCCGCTTCGCGGTGGATTAAGACGCAGCGCGACCTTGTTCATGAACGCGGCCTTGTCGCCTTCGGCCAGTGCCGGCGCGCCGTCGGCGATCCCGCGCATCATGTCGTCGAGCCAGTCCTGATCGGCCTTGGCGAAATCGTGCAGCACGTAATGCGAGACCAGGTCCTTGTGGCCAGGATGCCCGATACCGAGGCGCACGCGGCGGTAGGCCTCACCGATATGTCCGTGGATCGAACGCAGCCCGTTATGGCCCGCATGCCCGCCGCCATCCTTGACCTTGAGCTTGCCCGGCGCGAGGTCGAGCTCATCGTGGAAGACGATCACGTCGGCAGGCTCCAGCTTGTAGAAACGCAAAGCGTCACCAACGGCTTGGCCGGATCTGTTCATGTAGGTTCCGGGCTTTAGCAGAAGCACTTTCTCGCTGCCGAGACGCCCCTCCGCGGCCTCGCCCTGGAACTTCTGTTTCCACGGGCCGAGCCCGTGATCGGCAGCGATCGCATCGAGCGCCATGAACCCGATATTGTGCCGGTGACCCGCATAATCGCGGCCGGGATTTCCAAGACCGACGAAGAGTTTCATGCCGCGGCTCCTTCGCACTTTCTGTCGTTCGAGAGATAGACCAGCCTCGCGCACCTTACAAACCCGCAGACGAAAACGGCCCCGCCCGAAGGCGAGGCCGCTTTGCGACACGAGCCAAAGATCACTCTTCGGCGTGTTCCTTCTCGCCTTCGACGGTCTCGGCGTTCTGCTCGATGACCTCGGTCTCTTCGACCTCGTCGCCGTCCATCTCGTCTTCCGCGGAAGCCAGAGCCGAGGGTGCGGAGATCGAGCAGATCGCGAAATCGCGGTCGATGGTCGGCTTGGCGCCGGCGGGCAGCGTCACGTCCGAGATGGATACGCCTTCGCCGATGTCGAGCTTCGACAGATCGACGGTGACCTTCTCGGGGATATCGCCCGCGGTCACGATCAGTTCGATCTCGGGGCGGATCACGGTCAGAACGCCGCCGCGATCAAGGCCGGGGGAGTCTTCCTCACCGACGAATTCGACGGGGATGAAGATGTTGATCTTCGACGTGCGGCGCAGACGCATCAGGTCGAAATGGGTCGGCAGATCCTTCACGACATCGCGCTGAACGTCGCGGCAGATGACCCGGACATCGTCGTGGCCGTCAACCTTGAGGTTGAACAGCGTCGACTTGAACCGGCCCTTGTGCAGGCGCTTCAGCAGATCGTTGAACTTGATCTGGATCGGCAGCGGATCGACGTCGCCACCAAAAACGATACCCGGAACCATGCCATCGCGGCGTGCCTGACGAGCGGCGCCCTTGCCTGTCCCCGTCCGTTCCTGGGCGTGAAGATCAGGAATTTCTCCAGCCATGTCTCTCATACTCCAAAGTGTGAACGGGGATCCTCCAAGGCTGTATCCCCGCATGAAGCGTGGCCGTTACAAGGGATACCCCGCTTTGACAAGGGCAAAGCCGCGCGGGCAGCGTGGAAATACGCGCACGTCGGCATCTGGCCTTTTCTCCGCGGCCATGATTGGTCGGCGTCATGGGATTTCTCGCCGATCTTCGCATCGCCCGCGCGCCCGCGGCATCGTTCATGGCGCTCGGCCTGTTCTGGGGCTCCTTCGCGGCCTCCGTTCCGGACGTCAAGGCGACGGCCGGGCTGACGGATGCCGGTCTGGGGCTGGCGCTGCTTTGTGCGACGCTGGGCGCGGTCGCGGCGATGTGGCTTGCGCCGGTGCTGGAGCGGCGTCTCGGCGCGAAGGCGCTTGGCGTCATCACCGGGATCGCCGCCCTCGGCGCGCTATTGCCGGGGCTTGCGGGCTCGCCGCTCGCCTTCACCGCGGCGATGGTCGCGGCCTGCGCGGGCTACGGGCTTCTGGATGTCGCGATGAATGCACGGGTCAGCGCGCTCGAGGCCGATGCGGACCGCTCGCTGATGAACCTCGCCCATGCGAGCTATTCGCTGATCTATGCCTGCGCGGCCATTGCGGCAGGGATCGCGCGGCAGGCCGGGGCCGAGCCCTTCGCGATCTTCGCCACCGTCGCGGTGCTGACCCTTCTTGCCGCGATCTATGTCACGCGTCAGCCGGCGCCCGCACCGGCTGAAGACACCGGCGAGACCGGCAATGAAAGCGCGCTGCCCCTGCCCCTCATCCTCACGGGCGGCGCGATCATCTGCCTTGCGTTCCTGGCCGAGCAAGGCACTGAAGGCTGGTCCGCCCTGCATCTTGAGCGCAGCCACGGCGCAGGTGCGGCCGCGGGCGCGCTTGGCCCCGCGCTTCTCGGGTTGACGATGGGGATCGGGCGGCTCTTCGGGCAGGCGGCGACGCGCTTTGTCCGCGAGGCTGTCCTCATTCGCGCCGCCGCCATTCTCGCGGCCCTGGGCGCGGCTCTCGCTGCGAACGCGCCGAGCCTTGCGCTCTCTTATGTCGGCTTCACCGCGATGGGGCTTGGCCTGTCGCTTATCGTGCCGACCGTCTTCGCCTGGGCAGGGCGGCGCATCCGGGCGCGCGACCGGGCACTCATGGTCTCGCGCCTGTCGGTCGTCGGCTATGCCGGGTTCTTTGCGGGTCCGCCGCTCATGGGGTTCCTGGCGCAAGCCTACGGGCTGCAAGTCTCCTTCAGCGCGCTGGCGCTTCTGATCCTTGCGATCCCGCTCGTGCTCCTTCCGGTCATGCGGCGGGCGGCTCCTGATCCCATCCGTCGCTGAAGCCCTTGGGCACCATCAGGATGTCGCGGTCCACGCCCTTGATGTCGCGGTGTCCGCAGAGCGCCATCGACATGTCGAGTTCCTTCTCGATCACCTGAAGCGAGCGGGTCACGCCCTCCTGCCCCATCGCGCCCAGGCCGTAGACATAGGCGCGACCGATATAGGTGCCCTTCGCCCCAAGGGCGAGCGCCTTCAGCACGTCCTGACCCGACCGGATGCCACTGTCGAAATGCACCTCGATCTTGTCGCCCACCGCCTCCACGATGGGTTCGAGCGCGCGGATCGCCGAAAGCGCCCCGTCGAGCTGCCGCCCGCCGTGGTTCGACACGACGATGGCATCCGCGCCGACGTTCAGCGCCTGCCGCGCATCGCGCGGATCCATGATCCCCTTGATGATGAGCGGGCCGTCCCACATCTTGCGGAACTCGCGAATCCGGTCCCAGTCGAGCGACTGATCGAAGGCCTGCGCCGTCCAGGTCGAAAGCGAGGACGGGTCGGAGACGCCCTTCGCATGACCGACGATATTGCCGAAGAAGCGTCGCTTCGTGGACAGCATTCCCATGCCCCACTGCACCTTCGTCATCATGTTGGCGACCGATTTCGGAGTAAGCTTCGGCGGCGCGGAGAGCCCGTTCTTCAAATCGCGGTGCCGCTGGCCCAGAAGCTGCAGATCGACGGTAATGATCGCAGCCGAACACTTGGCCTCCTTCGCGCGATCGAAGAGCCGCTGCATGAAATCGTCGTCCTTGAGCGTGTAGACCTGCATCCAGAACGGCTTCGAGGTGTTGGCCGCCACATCCTCGATGGAGCAGATCGACATGGTCGAAAGGCTGTAGGGCACACCGAATTTTTCCGCCGCCTTGGCCGCTTTGATCTCTCCGTCCCAATGCTGCATCCCCGTCAGTCCGACAGGCGCGAGCGCGACCGGCATGGAGACATCCTGCCCGATCATCTGCGAGTTCAGCGACCGATCCGCCATGTCCACGGCCACGCGCTGGCGGAAGTAGAGATCGTCGAAATCCGAGGAGTTCTCGCGGAAGGTCTGCTCGGTCCAGCTGCCCGACTCGGTATAGTCGTAGAACATCTTGGGGACGCGGCGGCGGTAGATGCGGCGCAGATCCTCGATCTCGGTGATGACGGGCATGGGCTCCTCCTCGGCCTGAAGCTGTTCTGAACTACCAAGACCGCCATCCGCCCACAATGTCCGAGCCAAATCAATGGCAAGAGGTCGCACTTGGCTGTGGCCGGGGCGTTCCCATTCGGCGCGCGCCGCGCTAGGCTCCAGCCAAACGGCCTTCGGAGGGGCAAATGAAGATCGCAGAGCTCGACGGCATCCGGCTGCATTACCGCGAAGACGGCGATCCGGGCGGCGTGCCGGTCGTCTTCGGCAATTCGCTCGGCACCGACCTGAGGCTCTGGGATCAGGTTCTGCCGCTCCTGCCTGCCGGTTTTCGCTACATCCGCTATGACAAGCGCGGACACGGCCTGTCGCAATGCACCAAGCCGCCTTACCCGATGGGCACGCTGGTGCGGGACGCGGAAATGCTGATCGACCACCTGGAACTCACCGGCGTGATCTTCGTCGGTCTCTCCATCGGCGGCCTCATAGCGCAAGGTCTCGCCGCGAAACGGCCCGAGCTTCTGCGCGGGATCGTGCTGTCCAATACCGGCGCGAAGATCGGCACGCGCGAGATGTGGGATGAGCGGATCGCGGGCGTCGAGGCGGACGGCATCGAAGCGCTCGCCGATGCCACGATGCAGCGTTGGTTCTCTGAGACCTTCCGGCAGACGCCGCCTTTCCTCGCCTGGCGCAACATGCTCGTCCGCCAGCCGCAGGACGGCTATGTCGGCTGTTCGGCAGCCATCGCGGGCACGGATTTCTACACGACGACCGCGGCGATCACGCTGCCCACGCTCGGGATCGCGGGCTCCGAGGACGGTTCCACCCCGCCCGATCTCGTGCGAGAGACGGCGGATCTGATCGCGGGCTCCAAGTTCAAGCTGATCCGCGGTGCGGGTCATCTGCCTTGCGTCGAGAAGCCGGAGGAATACGCCGCCATCCTGTCGGAATTCCTGCACGAGGTCCGGGGCTGACATGGCGCATTTCCTGCTCGTTCACGGCTCCTGTCACGGGGCCTGGTGCTGGCGCGATGTCGTGCCCGCGCTTGCCGCGAAGGGCCATACCGCCACGGCCATCGATCTGCCCTCGCACGGGATCGACCCGACCGCGCCCGAAGATGTCACGCTCGACGGCTACGCCGCCGCGATCCACACCGCGCTCGACCGGCCCTCCTTCGTTGTCGGCCATTCGATGGGCGGCTATCCGATCAGCCGCGCTGCCGACCTTGATCCGGCGAACATCGAGCGGCTCGTCTATCTCTGCGCCTACGTGCCCTGGGACGATCATTCGCTCGTGGACATGCGCCTGCGCGCTCCCCGCCAGCCGATCATGAAGGCAATTGCCAAGGCTGAGGATGGCGTGACCTTCTCGGTGATCCCCGAGCACGCGCGGGAGGTTTTCTACCATGACTGCCCTGACGAGGCCGTGGACTTCGCGCTCGAGAATCTCTGCCCCCAGGCGATCCTGCCGCAAGCGACGAAAGTGACGCTGGGGGAACGCTATCGCTCGGTGCCGCGCTCCTACATCCTTTGCCAACAGGACAGCGCCATTCCGCCAGAATTCCAGGAGGAGATGGCCGCCGATTTCCCGCCCGAGGACGTCATCCGCATGAACACATCCCATTCACCCTTCTTCTCGGAGCCCGAGGGGCTCGCCCGTCATCTGGACAGGATCGCGGCGGCATGAGCGCGACCCTGTTCGGCAGCCAGCTCTACGGCAAGCTCGTCCCCACCGGGGAAGTCGCGCGGCTTTTCACGGATAGCGCCGAGATCCGCGCCATGCTGATCGTGCTCGGTGCTCTGGCAAAGGCGGAGGGCGCGGCAGGGATCATCCCCGAGATCAGCGCCAAGGCGATCCACCGCGCGTCACTGGAGCTGCAGGTCGATCCTGGCGGCCTCGCGGAGGCGACGGGCGCGAACGGCGTACCGGTCCCGGCCCTCGTCGCGGCCTTCCGCGATCTGATGCAGGCGCCCGAACACGCGCAATATATCCATTGGGGTGCGACGTCGCAGGACATCATGGACACCGGCCTGATGCTGCGGCTGCGGCAGGTGCTGAGCCATTACGAGGCCGGTCTCGACCGCGTTCTGACGCGGCTTGCCGATCTGGCCGAGGTCCATGCAGAGCTTCCGATGGCCGCGCGCACCTACGGTCAGCAGGCAACGCCGACGAGCTTCGGAGCGGTTGTCGCGAGCTGGGGCTGGCCGCTTCTGGACCTGCGCGCCGAGACGGCCGGCTTGCGCGACCGCCTCTGCGTGTCGCTCTCGGGTGCGGCGGGCACGGCCTCGATGCTGGGGCCCGATCCAGAGGCCCTCCGGGCCGAGCTTGCCGAGGCGCTCGGCCTCGTTGACCCCAAGCGGAGCTGGCACACCGACCGCGCCCCCGTGACGAAGCTTGCCGGCTGGGTCGCGCGGCTCGTGACGGCAATTGGCAAGATCGGCGAGGATCTGACCGCGCTCGCCGCGACCGAGGTCGCCGAGGTCACGCTTGGGGAAGCGGGCGCCTCCTCGACCATGCCGCAGAAGCAGAACCCGGTCGCACCCTCGGTCCTGTCGATGCTGGCCCATCACGGCACGGGGCTTCAGACGACGCTGATGCAGGCCGCGCGTCACCGCCACCAGCGCGACGGCGCGACCTGGTTCACCGAATGGATGGTGCTGCCGCAACTCTGCCTGACCGGGGCCGCCGCGATAGAGACATGCGCGCCGCTTCTGGACGGCCTCGCCCCCCGTCCCGAAGCGATGGCGCGAAACATGAGCGGTGCGCTTGCCGCTGAAGCGCTGTCCTTCGCGCTCGCCCGCGAGATGCCGCGCCCAGAGGCGCAAGCCGCAATGAAAGCGCTCGCCCGCGAAAGCGCCGAGACTGGCTCCGATCTCATCGCGCTGGCCGCCGAGCGGCATCCGTCGATTGCACCCGTCGACTTTGCTCCATCGCGGCTTCTGGGCACGGCCCCGGCCGAAGCCCGCGACTTCGCGCGCGCCGTCCGGATGCAGGCCTGAGCCGCGATGCGCGCGGCCAAGCTCTTTCTGGTCTCGACCGTGGTGATCGACGCGATGGGCATCGGGCTCATCATGCCGGTGATGCCGGACCTTCTGCGCGAGATCACCGGCAGCGATATTGGCAACGCGGCGCTCTGGGGCGGGCTCCTGGCGACCGCCTTCGCGTTGATGCAGTTCCTCTGCGCGCCGGCGCTCGGCGCGTTGTCGGACCGCTTCGGGCGGCGCCCGGTCCTTTTCGGCGCGCTCGGCGGGATGGCGGTCGACTACGTGGTCATGGGCTTTGCGGGTACGATCTGGCTTCTGCTTCTTGGCCGCATCGTCGCCGGAATCACGGCGGCGACGCAGGCGGTCGCCTCGGCGGCGATGTCCGACCTCTCGCGTCCCGAAGAGAAGGCGCAGAATTTCGGACTGATCGGCGCGGGTTTCGGCATCGGCTTCGTGATCGGCCCGCTTCTGGGCGGTCTCCTGGGCGAATTCGGCACCCGCGCACCTTTCTTCGCTGCCGCCGCGCTTGCCGCGCTGAACCTCCTGATCGGCTATCTCGCCCTGCCCGAGACCGTCACCGAGGAGCGCCGCCGCCCCGTGGATGTCCGCCGCCTCGACCCGCTTGGCGCGTTCCGTGCGTTGCGGCGCATTCCCGGAACGTCGCGGGCGCTGGCGGTGTTCTTCCTCCTGCAGATGGCCTTCTTCGTCTATCCCTCGATCTGGTCCTATTACGGCGTCGCCCGCTTCGGCTGGGACCCCGGCTTGATCGGCTTTTCACTCGGCATATTCGGCATCACCGCCGCGATCATGCAGGGCGGTCTCATCCGGGTCTTCCTGCGCCATCTCGGCGAGCGCGGTACGGTGATCTATGGCCTCACGATGAATTCGCTCGTCTTCATCCTTCTGGCCTTCCTGCAATCGGGCACGCTGGTGCTGATCCTCGTGCCGCTTGCGGGCTTTGCCGCGGTCACGAGCCCGGCGATCCAGGGTCTTGTCGCCCGCGTGGTCCCGGATGACGAACAAGGCGCGCTGCAGGGTCTCTTCAGCGCGACCGGCGCGATGGCGGCGATCCTGTCGCCGCCCGTGATGACGACCACGTTTTTCTGGTTCACCCGAGGCGAAGACGGCTTTGCCGGTGCGCCGTTTCTGCTCTCCGTCGGCCTCCTCGGCATTGCGCTTGCGCTGATGCTCGGACCGGGCGGCGTGGGAAAACCATCAAGGAGCCTCGCATGAGTGCCATTACCGCCGCCGTACTGACCGAATTCGGCCAGCCGATGCAGATCGAAACGCTGAAGATCTTGGAGCCCCGCTCAGGCGAGATCGCTGTCGAGGTGGAGGCCGTCGCGGTCTGCCATTCGGACATCGCCTATGCCGATGGCGGGTTCGGCGGCAAGGTGCCGCTGGTGCTGGGCCACGAAGCGGCCGGCCGCGTGACGGCGCTCGGGTCGGGCGTTGCGGATCTCGAGATCGGGCAGCGCGTGGTGATGACGCTGATCCGGTCCTGCGGCGCCTGCGCCACGTGCACGGGCGGCAAGCCGACGCTGTGCCAGTCGCGACCCGTGCATCCGACCCCGCTGGCGCGCGCCGACGGCACGCCGGTCTCCGCCGAGATGGATTGCGGCGCCTTCGCAAGCCAGGTGGTGATCCAGCGCAATCAATGCGTGGCGGTGCCGGAAGCGATGCCTGGGGAGGTCGCGGCGCTTCTGGGCTGCGGGGTCATCACCGGGGTCGGCGGCGTGGTCAATGCAGGCGCGCTTCGCCCCGGTGAGGATGTTGTGGTGATCGGCGCGGGCGGCGTCGGCCTCAACGCGATCCAAGGCGCGCGGCTTGCAGGCGCCCGGCGGATCGTGGCGGTCGACATGAACGAGGAAAAGCTCGAGATCGCCCGGGAATTCGGCGCGACGGACGGGGTGCTCGCCTCGGGCGGCAAGCCCTGGCGCGAGGCGATGCGCACGCTCGGCAAGGGTGCCGACCTCGTCGCCGTCGCGGTCGGAGCCGCGGCCGCTTACGAGGCCGCGCCGAGATATCTCGGCTGGGGCGGGCGGATCGTCATGCTGGGCTTGCCGCATGTGGGCCAGAGCGCCAGCTACGAGCCGTTCAAGACCGCCTATACCGGCCAGAGCTTCCTCGGCTCCAAGATGGGAGACGTGGTGATCGCGCGGGACATCCCCTGGATGGCGGATCTCTGGGCGCAGGGACGGCTGAAGCTCGAGGAGCTGATCTCGGGCCGGTGGGAGCTCGGTCAGATCAACGAGGCGATCACCGACACGCGCAGCGGCGCGGCGCGGCGCAACGTCATCGTGATGTAAAAAAGCGCCGCGCCCCTTGAGGGGGCGCGGCGGCGAGGGCTCTGCCCTCGCGCTCCCGCGGTATTTTCGCCAACCCAAAAGAGGGAGCGATCACTCTGCGGCGACGCTGGCTTCCTCGGTCCATTCCCAGGGGCGCGTGAAAGCGGCAAGCGCGCTGTTCACATCCGCCTCGGACGCGCCGTTGGCGGTGACCTGCGCGACGAGGCCGCGCTTCTTGTCGTCGATCACCGATGTCACGCGCGCCGGCACGCCCTTTTCCTCGAGCGCGGCATTGTAGACGCGGGTGATCGCGCGCTTGCGCAGATCCGGCTTGAAGACCTTGCCGACCGCGGTCTTCGGCAGCTCGTCGAGGATGCCGAGATACTTGGGCTGCGCGGCGCGTTCATGCACATGCGTCTTGCAATGCTCGATGAGCGCGTCCTCGGTTACCTCGCCGCCATCGACGAGTTCGACATAGGCGCAAGGCACCTCGCCCGAATGCGCGTCGGGCTGACCGATCGCGCCGGCGAACGCCACGGCGGGATGGGTGAGCAGCGCCTCCTCGATATCGGCGGGGTCGATATTGTGGCCGCCGCGAATGATGAGATCCTTGGCACGGCCGGTGATCCAGAGATAGCCGTCCGCGTCGATCCGGCCGAGATCGCCGGTACGCAGGTACCGGCCCTCGTGGAAGAGATCGCGGTTCTTGTCTTCCTCGGTATAGGTCGAGCCGGCATAGACGCCGGGGCTGGAGATGCAGATCTCGCCGATCTCGTCGGTGGCGCATTGCGTCGGCCCGTCGCCAGTCTGCTTGACGATCTTCACTTCTGTATACGGGAAGGGAATGCCGATCGAGCCGACCTTCTTCTCGCCGTCGGGCGGATTGCAGGAGACGAGGCAGGTCGCCTCGGTCAACCCGTAGCCTTCGACGACGGTCACGCCAGAGGCCGCTTCGAACCGCTTGAACAATTCCAGCGGCATCGGCGCCGAGCCCGAGAAGGCGGTTTTCACGGTGGAGACATCCGCATCGACCTTGCGCTGCATCAGTGCTGAGACGGCGGTCGGCACGGTGATGACGAAGGAGATCTTCCAGCGCTCCACCAGCTTCCAGAAATTGTCGAAGACGCCTTCGCCGCGATAGCCCTGCGGCGTCGGGAAGACCACATGCGCGCCCGAGGCCACCGCCGCCATAAGGATCACGTGACAGGCGAAAACGTGGAACAAGGGCAGCGGGCAGATGATGTTGTCCTCCTCGGTGAAGAGGAGCCGGTGCCCAAGCCAGCCGTTATAGATCATGCCCGAATAAAGGTGCTGCGCGACTTTCGGCATGCCGGTCGTGCCGCCGGTGTGGAAATAGGCCGCCACGCGGTCGCCATCGCTGTCCTTGAAGGTCAGCTCGGTCGATTGCTTGGCCATCTCCTTGGTGAAGCTTTTGACATCCGCATGGCTCTTGCCCGCCAGTTTCGGGCGCACGAGCGGGACGATCCAGCTCTTGGGCGGCGTGAGGTAGCGGTTGAGGTCGACCTCGAGCACCGTGGAGACCTTGGGCGCATGGCGCACCGCTTCTTGCACCTTCTGGGCGACATCGGTCTTGGGGAAGGGCTTCAGCGTGACGACGACCTTGGCGCCTGTCTCGCGGAGGATCGCGGCGATCTGCTCGGGCTCGAGCAAGGGATTGATCGGGTTGACGATCCCGGTCACCGCCCCGCCGAGCAGCGCATAGATCGTCTCGTTCGCATTGGGCAGAATGTAGGCGACGACATCGTTCTCGCCGACACCGAGCGAGCGGAAGAGGTTCGCCGATTGCGCCGTCTTCTCGCGAAGCTCGCGCCAGCCGACGGTTTCCGCCTTGTCGGTCGGGCCCGAAAAGATCTGGTAGCTGACCGCCGGACGATCCGGGAACTTCCCCGCGGTGCGCGACAGAAGTCCGTACAGCGTCTCCGGCAGATCCCGGTCTGCCCACGGCATCTCGTTTTCTATCGCATCGCGATCCGCAAAGGATGCAAAGGTCATGGTCGTCCTCCCAATTCTCCCGTTGCGAAGTGTGTTTGGCTTTCCGCGCCCATGCAAGCGTCCGGACGCAGCGGCACGAGGTGGATGACGCGACGTCCTGCCGCCGCGGCTCAGCCGTTCAGATCTGCGAAACGCCGGCCGTTCTTGACTAGATCCGCCCAAAGGGGATCAGGCGTCCAGAAAGCGCGGTCGGGATGGTCGGCCGCATCCAGCGCCTGCTTCAGCCGGAAAAGGCCCGCCGTATCGGCGGCCTGCATCGGGCCTCCGAGAGCGCGCGGGAAAGCCTGTCCGAGGACCAGCGCGACATCGATCGCTTCGGGACGCGCGACCATGCCCTCTTGCAGCATCCGTGCGCCCTCGTTGGCGAGGGCCGCCAGCAGCAGCACACGAAGCTTCTCGGCATCGCGCGGCGGATCGGCGCGGGGCCTGTGATCGTCGATGAGGGCGGTGACGGCGGCGTCGGGCCGAGGCCCGCTTGTGCCATGAAGGTAGAAGCCGCGCCCGCAATTGCGCCCGGTCCGTCCCGACTGGACCAGCGCCGCCGACCAGTTGCGCGCGCCATCGCCGCGCTCGGCACCCGCGAATTCGGCAAGCCCGCGCACGTCGCGCAGCTCGAATGGCGGGCGTGGCCAACCCCAGTCGCGGATCGCGGCATCGATGTCGAACGGATCCTCTCCCATATCGACGAGCGCATCGGCCGCGCGGTGCAGCGCCGCCATGATCCGGCCACCGACGCTCGGCCCGGTCGAGCTCGCACGCAGGAACCGTTTCCCCATACGGCGCAGAAGCGCGGCAGCGCGGGCGACATCGCCGGGTCCGGCGGCCGGTCCCGTGAGGATCTCCGCAAGCGGCGAGGTCGAGAGCGGCGCGCCGAAGCGTATGCCGAGCCCGTCGACGGCGTCGGGAAAGACCTTGACGCGCGGCACGCCGTCCGGGAGCTCGATCGCGCCCTGCCCGCGCGCGGCGATGAGCGCGATGTCCACGCTCAGCGCCATCGCCCTGCTCTCACCGAGATCGAGCTTGTCGAGCCTTTGTGTCAGCGTCGCCTCGTCGAGGCGCAGCCGTTCCTTGGCGGCGCGCATGAGACGCGTGACCTCCCCCATCCCGTCGCGGAGCATGCCCGGATCGCGCGTACCCCAATTGACTCCCATGTTGCGCTCCAGAAGTGCGACGACGAGCTGCGTGGCAAGCGGGCCGCCGCCCAGAACCGCGACGCGGTTGATCTCGGCGGGCTGAGCGCGTTCCTCGGGCGTCAGGCGGCCGACACGGCGCTCGGCATTGTAGAGATGCCGAAGCGCGCGCGAGCGATCGGAGGCGGCAAGCTCGGCAAAGGCGTCGCCCTCGCGCGCGATCCCGGCCTCGAAGGGCAAGAGCTGCGCCGCCTCGACACAGGCGATGATCTCCTCCGCAGCCGGGTCAGGCCCCGCGCGGGTCTCGCTCCGGGCCTTGGCGATGGCGGCCTGGTAGGCCATGGGATCTCGGAAGCCTTGGGTCATGGCGGCGGTCGCGCGCGGCTGCGGGGTATCGCCAAGCTCGCTCGCGAGAACCAAGGCCGCGCGCGGCAGATCGCCGTCGACGATCCGGTCCGCCACGCCGCGCAGACGCGGATCGGAAAAGGATACCGGCCGCCCCGACAAGAGCAGCTCGAGCGCCGGGCCTGCCCCGACGAGACGCGGCAGACGCTGGGTCGCGCCGCCACGCGGCACGAGACCGAGCTGGATTTCCGGGAAGGCGAGCCGTGCCTCGGCATGGGCAACGCGGTGATGGGCGGCGAGCGCGATCTCTGCCCCTCCAGCCAGAACCAACCCGTGCAGGGCGGCGATGACTGGCTTGGGGCTGTCCTCGATCCGCGCCGCGAGACCGGCTAGAGGCAGGCCGGCATCCTTGCCCTCGATTTCCGTCAGGTCCATGCCGCCGCAGAACATCTGTCCGCGCCCCGCGATCACGATCTTCGCCACGGCGGGATCGGCGATCGCGGCATCGAGCGCCGCCGCGAGGGCAAGGCGAACCGGCCCTGTCAACGCGTTGACCGGAGGATGCGCGATCTGCAGAATCGCGACGTCTTCGCGTTGGCTGCGCTCGACGAGGTCCGCCATGACGACTTCCTTTGACAGCGCCGAGGTCGTTCCTCGCGCAAGGGCCTGAAATCCTGTCTGAAGCAGGACTTATCCACAATATGGCGGAAAGCCCCCGCCCCCTGCAAGCAGCGCACCGGACAGCAGGTCGCAGCGAGTCCCCCTTGCAATACATTCGAAAATACGCATGTGTCTTTCTGAAACGGGCAGAGCGAGGGCGACATGCCAACAGACTGGATCATGGGACTGATCGGCGGGCTGCTGATCGGCACGGGCGGGGCGGTGTTCCTGCTTGGAAACGGACGGATCATGGGCGCATCCGGCCTGATCGGAGGGCTTGTCGACGGCACCGGCCGTGGCAATGCCGGAGAGCGGATCGCGTTCCTCGCCGGGACAGCGCTGCTGCCGCTGCTTTTGGTCCTGACCCTCGGGCCTGTGGACAATCACCTGACAGGGAACCTGGTTCTGCTGGTCGCCGGCGGGCTTCTCGTCGGGATTGGCACGCGGATCGCAAACGGCTGCACCTCCGGGCACGGCGTCTGCGGGATCTCGCGGCTGTCGCTGCGCGGGATCGTGGCGACCTGTTTCTACATCCTGGCAGGCGGTCTGACGATCACGCTGTTCCGGCACGTTCTGGGGGTGGTGTGATGCGTAACGCTCTGGCTTTCCTCGCAGGCGCGCTGTTCGGCGGCGGCCTTTACCTTTCGGGCATGACGGACACGGCGAAAGTCCAAGGGTGGCTCGATGTCTTCGGCGACTGGGATCCGACCCTTGCCTTCGTGATGGGCGGTGCGATGATCCCGATGGCCATCGCCTGGCAGGTCAGCGCGCGCCGAGCGGCCCCGCTTGCGGGCGGCAGCTTTCCCGTTCCGCCCAAAGCCGAAGTCGGGCGCAAGCTCGTGATCGGGTCGGTCCTTTTCGGGATGGGCTGGGGTCTTGTCGGGCTCTGCCCCGGGCCGGTTATCGCCTCGTTGGGCTATGGCGATCCGGGAGTGTGGATCTTCGCGGCGGCGATGCTGGCCGGCATGGGCGCGGCCCCTGTCCTATCGCGCCGTCTGGACAGCGCCGTTCCTGCGGAGTAAGGCCGGGACATGGACGCAAGACGCATCACCGACCGCTATTTCGTCTCTCCGCAGATCGATCCGGAGGACTTGCCGGGTATCGCGGAGGCTGGCTTCACCCGCGTGATCTGCAATCGCCCAGACGCCGAAGTGCCGCCGTCGCACCAGGCGGTGTCTATCGCCGAGGCGGCCAAGGCGGCGGGTGTCGACTTCGAGGTGCTGCCGCTGACGCATCAGACGATGACGCCGGAGAACGTTGCGCGGCAAGCGACCCTCGTGGAAGATGGCGGCGAGAAAGTCCTGGCCTATTGCGCCTCGGGCACGCGCTGCACGGTGGTCTGGGCCCTGTCCCGCGCAGGCCAAGAGCCGGTCGGCGACATCCTGTCCCGCGCTGCCGAGGCGGGATACGATCTCGGCGGGCTCGCCCCGACGCTCGAAGCGCTCGCCGCCCAGCGCTGACGCGCGCCACGTCTCACGACAGGTTCGGCAATTCCGCCATCGCCGCTCCGAAATCCAGCGGCGGTAACTCCGCGAGAGGATCAGCGCGACCCGGATCTCCCGGCGCTGGAAGCTCGGTATCTTCGACACGCTCGGGCTGGCTGGCCACTGGCGCCTCAGCGGATGCGCGGTTCCCCGGCTCGTCCGATCCGCCGACCCGAAAGGCGCGTTGACCATTGAGGCGGCCAAGATTCCCGCGGGCCACCAGCGCCCCGCCCGGACTACGCAGCTCCGCCGCGCCAAGCGCCGTGACCGGCAGTGGCAAGGAATCGCCGGGTTTGAGGCTCTGAAGAGACGCAAGCGAGATATTCAACCTGCAGAGCACCGCCTCGAGCGGCGCGTGCAGCAGATGCGCGTGCGCCCCGAGAGGCCCTTTCATAGCCAGATCTGGCGCTGAGGCCGCCGCGCCATTCGCGGCTTCAGGAAGAATGAGTGCGAGCCGGCCAATGCGTCGCCCGCCGGCCAGTTCCACCTGCGCGCGCAGCACCACGTAGCTCTCCGCATCGAGAAGCGTGCCCGCGATGCGCGCCGTCTCGATCCGCGCGGCGTATCGGAATCCGCGCAGCGCCGCACCCATCTTCTGCCCTTCCAGCATTGCTTCCATCCGCATCATGGCGGGGTCGAGAAGCGCCGCCGTCATGGCCGCGTCGGTATCTGTAAAGGCCCGCTCTTCGGGCGATTGGGGCGTGACGATCCCGAACGTCTGAATCTCCGTCAGGCCCGCGACAAGGGCGCGGTCGAACAATGCGAAACCGAGCTCGCCCTCGGGCGCGTCCATCCCGAGAATGAGCCCGCCCTCCTCCATAAGTGCTTCCGCCCCGGCCTGATCAAGCCGCACCTTCCGCACGTCCCGGCAGACGAGCGCGAGGTTCCATTGCGTCTCGGCCGCGCGGGCAAAGGCGCGCGCCAGCGCCTTTTCAGGCGGCATGCCTGCAGAGGCGGCGGCGCGGCGTCCGGCCTCTACCTTGCGTCTGAGTACATCGCTGTTCGCCGCATTCTGCGCGTTCATTCCGTTCCCCGGGGCCCGCACCTCTCGAACGGGTATGAAAGGCGATGGTTACAATTCCGTTGAGGCGCAGACTATTCGGCCGCGAGCGCCGCCTTGCGGGGCAAGAGAACGCGGAAGCCCGCGCCACCTTGTCCTGGCAGGTAGGTGATCGTGCCGCCCAGTCGCTCCATCACCTGCCGGCAGATCGCCAGCCCGAGCCCTGCGCCCCCGGCGCGCTGGTCCGAGATCCGGGCGAATTTCTCGAAGATCACATCACGGGAGTCGCGCGGAATACCCTGTCCGTTGTCGATGAAGTCGATGGCGAGCGCCCTGTTCTGATCCTGGACACGAATGGTCAGGCGCGGTTTGGCGGTCTCGCAATATTTCCGCGCGTTCGAGATGATGTTGATGAACACCTGCGAAAGCCGGTCGAGATCGGTGTAGAGGACAATGTCCTCCGTCGAGCGGTCGCGCCGCACCTCGAGCGAGACCTCGTCGCTCTCTCCGACCGATCCGGCCGCGACCGCGCGGTCGAGCACATCGCAGAGCCGACCCTCCCGCATGTTCAACGAGACGCGCCCGTTCTCCATCACCGACAAGTCGAGGATATCGTCGAGAAGCCGGGTCAGGCGGATCGTCTCATCATGGATGATAGAGGCGAATTTCGACTGCTCTTCGGCAGAAAGTCCGCCCGAATCGCGCAGGATTTCCGAGAAGGCGCGGATCGACGACATCGGCGTCCGAAGCTCATGGCTGATCTGGCTGAGAAAGGCGTCCTTCTGCACCGAGAGGCGCGTGAGCTTGTCATTGGCCTCGCGAAGCTGCCGCGCGGTGCTGGACAGCTCCGCCGATTGCGCTTCGAGACGGGCGGAATATTCCATGAGCTGCGCCGATTCGTCGGCGACCGCGATGAGATCCTGCACGGAGACGGACGTGCCGCCCACGATCTGTCCGACCATTGCATGGGCGGTGGCCGCACCGACCGAGCCTGCCAGCTCACGCTCTAGCGTTTCGAGGAAGTCCGGGCGCGGCTCGGGAAGATCGCCGCGGACGCCCTGCCGCTCGGCCTCGCGCCGGAAGAGCGCGATCGCCTCTCCCGGCCCGAGAATCCGCTGCGCCATGATGAGCAGATCCTCGGTCTGAGCGACGCCCGACGACCAGCTGCGCGGCCCGCCCGAATGCTGGAAGATGTTGACGAACTGTGCGCCTTGCAGCCGCTCCACCGGAGTGGGGAAGCTCAGGACCGAGCCGCCGAAGAATGCCAGCGCGTTGAGCGCCAGCGACCACAGAAGCGCATGCAAAAACGGATCAAGCCCCGCGATGCCAAAGAGCGCTTGCGGGCGCAGCCATCCAAGGCCCCACGGTCCTTCGGCCAGCGTCCGCTCCGAGAAGACCTCGATCCCGATAGAGGGCAGGAAGAACGTGTAGAGCCAGATCACGGAGCCGATCACCAACCCCGCGACAGCGCCCGTGCGGGTCGCGCCGCGCCAGAAGATGCCACCGATCATGGATGGCAGAACCTGCACAACCCCGACGAAGGAAATAAGCCCGATCGCCGCGAGCGCCGAGCCGCCCCCCGAGACCGCGTAGTACATGTAGCCAAGCAGCACGATGGAGACGATGGATACCCGGCGCGCCGTCAGCACCACGTTACGCACATCGCCCGAGATCGTTGCGCGCCCGCCCGCGAGCCGCAGCCAGATCGGCATGACGATATGGTTCGACACCATCGTCGAAAGCGCGATCGCCGCCACGATCACCATCGAGGTCGCCGAGGAGAAGCCGCCGAGGAACGACAGGACCGCAACGCCCTCGGCCCCTTGCGACAAGGGCAGCGTCAGCACGAAGAGGTCGGGATTGGCGTCGGACGGCAGAACCGCGAGGCCGACCGCCGCGATCGGCACGACGAAGATCGACATCGCCATCAGGTAGGCCGGAAAGGCCCAGCTCGCCGTGCGAAGGTGATCCTCGTCCGCCGCTTCGACCACCAGAACCTGGAACATGCGCGGCAGACAAAGAAAGGCCGCGCCCGAGATGAAGATGAGCCCCGCCCAGCGCCCGCCATGCACTTGCCACTGGCCGAGCTCGCTGGCCTCGATGACCTCGAGCGTCTGCGACACCCCGCCGGCAAGCCCCCAGACGACGAAGATGCCCACGGCCAGAAGCGCAGTCAGCTTGACCACCGCCTCCACCGCGATGGCCATGACGACACCGTGGTGGCGCTCGTTTGCATCGAGGTTCCGCGTGCCGAAAATGACGGTGAAGATCGCCAGACCGATCGCGACCCAGAAGGCGGTATTTCGTCCGACAACCTCGCCGGTATCGGTGTCGCCACCATTGGCGAAGACTTCGAAGGAGACCGTCACGGATTGCAGCTGGAGAGCGATGTAAGGCGTCGCTGCGATGACCGACAGGATCGTGACGAGCACCGCCAGAAGGTTCGACTTACCGAAGCGCGAGGAGATGAGGTCCGCCACGGAGGTGATGCGTTGTGAGCGGCCGATGCGGACGAGTTTTCGCAATAGCCACCACCAGCCGAACATCACGAGGCTCGGTCCGAGATAGATCGTGATGTATTCGAGCCCGCTTCGCGCCGCGGAGCCGACCGCGCCGTAGAACGTCCAGGCCGTCGCATAGATCGACAGGGACAGGGTATAGACGATGGGAGAGCGCAGCCACCGGCTGTGCCCCTTCCGCGCGAAGCGGTCGGCGGTGAAGGCCACCGCGAAGAGCATGGCGACATAGGCCAGGCAGATCACGACGAGCCCGTTGAAGGAGATCATTCCTCCGCGCTCCGGACCGGCTCGGGCGGCTCGCGCCGGCCAAGCCGCTGCGACAGGATCGCGCCGATGAGAGCCAGCACGATCCACACGCCGAAGATGTAGATCAGTGCATTGCCCATGCCCGGCGCCTCCGGGCCCTGACGCGGCCAGAGGAGCGGCACCAGCCAGGCAAAGGCCCCTATCACGGGCAGGAGCCGCGCCGCATCCTCGAGCCGCCGCCGCCGGTAAGTCTGCCTCTCGAGAAAGTAGACCGGCGGCCCGCTATGCGTCTCGCGCGGCTCGCTCATGTGGCGGGCACCAGGGCACGCACGGCCTCCAGAACCTCGGTATTGGAGAACGGCTTGGTCATGAACAGATCCGCGCCGGCCCGTTCGGCCAATTCGCGATCCTTGGTCTGGCCGCGCGCGGTCAGCATGAGCACGGGGATCTTTGCGAGCGACGGGTCGTCGCGAATGTCGCGAAGCACCTCGTAGCCGCTGCGGCCCGGCAGCATGACATCGAGGATCACCACATCCGGCGGCTCGGCACGCAGCCGCTCCATCGCAGTGGTGCCCGAAGAGTGCGAGGCCACGTGCCAGCCATCGCGCGACAGGATAAAACTGATCGCCTCGATGATGTTGGGCTCATCTTCGATCAGCAGAAGTCGTTTGGACATGCAAGGCGGCCTCCCCTCCCCCGTTGCACCGGAACCCCGCATCGAATTCTCTGGCGGCTCGTACTGTATGAAGAAGCGCAGGCCGCCTGTCAAAACGCCGCAGACACATCATGTCCGAGAATGCTGGGCTCGCGTCTGCCCGGACACGCCTCGCGCGGACAGATCCGGCAGTTGACGCCCACCTCGAGCGCCGGACCGCCATCGTCGTCGCGCCCCGGCACGATGAGCATCGTCGCCTCGCAGAGAGCCGGCCGGTCGAGGCGCGGCGGCTCGATCGGTTCGGCGATGGCGAAGGCCCGCACCGGGTGCGGCGGCCGCCCCGGCTGCACGATCCGCGCGGAGATCGGCTCTCCGGGACGGGTCAGCGCGGCATAGAGCGGCCAGAGCGGACAGCCCGAGCCGAACCGCGGCAAGGGGAAGACCGGGACTGGCTGTCGGCAGGTCAGCACCCCCGAAGCATCGCAGATCGCAAGACCGAGCCCGCTGCTCGCCTCCGTCCCGAGCGCCGCGATCCGGCGCATCGTGCGCGCCACGGGCTGACCGATCGCGGCAGCCACCGAGACAGGGTCCGGTCCCTTTTCGGACAAAACGGGCGCGAGATCGCGCATCGGCAAAGCGGCGGCATCCTCGGCGTAACGCACAAGATATTCAGTCAGCATGGTTCGCGCGGTGGCCGAGATATCCCCGCCGAGCCGATCCGCCATCTCTTCAGGGCTCGCATGGCCGAGGTCGAGCGCCGGAAAGGCGTAGTTTTCCGCCTCCAGCACCTTGTCGAGCTCCTCCTGGGGCGCGGTCGCCTGGGCGGCCGAATGCGCGTCGGCCGCTTCGAGATAAGCGACAAGCCCGCGCGAGGTCTCGGCAAGCTGGCCGCTATCCTCGTAGATATTCCGGTGAAAGCGCCCCTGCCATTCCGGAGAAATCTCACCGGGCTCGGCGAGGATCGACGCCGCGGAGCGGATCGCCGTCACCCGGCTCAGCATTTCGTGCAGGGAGGCGGCGAGTTGAGGGTCATGCGTGACGCGGTCCGACAACGTGTCTACCGCCTGCTCGAGCGCCGCGATCCGCCGCTGCATTGCCGCCAGAAGCCCGGCCCAGCCCGGAAAGCGGCCGGCGAATTCGTCCACCCGATCAAGCTCCGCCCCGGAGCCGGAAACCCCCGTCGCAGCCTCGCGCAAGGTCTGTATCAGCGTCGCCTCCGCGCCTTCGCTCAGGAGCGCGGGCTCGACTTCGAGGATGCGCGCAATCTCTAGAAGAAGCTTTCCGCCGATTCTGCGGCGATTATGCTCGATCAGGTTGAGATAGGATGGCGAGATACCCGACGCCTTGGCGAGCTCGGCCTGTTTCATGCCCGCGATAATGCGCCTTTCGCGGATGCGGCTGCCAGTCAACGTGTCTCGTGCCATCGCGAATTATCCTGCCAAGCCAACGCCTTTCTGCGGCGCAACATAAATCAATTTACAGATCGAAGCATCATCTAGTTGATTAATTCACAAATAAAGCGTTGCAGCGAAAGGATTTGTTGAACACTTTTCCGATCCCTCCCCATACTGCGTTTGCACGCAAGGGTACCTTTGCGCGTCCGGCAGGAGGAGTGCCGGCCTGAACGAACCATAAAGGGAGGAATTGATGTCCAGATTCAATCTGACACGTCGCGGCCTGATCAAGACCAGCGCCGGCGCGGCCGCCGGCCTGTCGCTGCCGACATATCTGCGCGCGCAGGACAGCGGGTTCACCAACGCGCCCACGGGCGACACGGTGACGCTCGGCTTCAACGTGCCGCAATCGGGGCCTTACGCCGATGAGGGCGCAGACGAGCTGCGCGCATTCGAACTCGCCGTCGAGCACCTGAACGGCGAAGGCGATGGCGGCATGCTGCAGACCTTCTCGAGCCAGGCGCTCGAGGGCAACGGCATCCTCGGCAAGCGCGTCGAGTTCGTGACCGGCGACACCCAGACCAAGTCCGACGCGGCTCGTGCCTCCGCCCGCTCGATGATCGAGAAGGACGGCGCGATCATGGTCTCCGGCGGTTCGTCCTCCGGCGTGGCCGTGGCTGTGCAGGCGCTCTGCCAGGAGGCGGGCATCATCTTCATGGCCGGCCTGACCCACTCCAACGACACGACGGGCAAGGACCGGAAAGCCAACGGTTTCCGTCACTTCTTCAACTCGTACATGTCGGGTGCCGCACTCGCGCCGATCCTCATCGATCAATATGGCGCTGACCGCAAAGCCTATCACCTGACCGCCGACTACAACTGGGGCTACACGACCGAGGAGGCGATGGTGTCCTCGACCGAGGCGCTTGGCTGGGAGACCGTCAACTCGGTCAAGACCCCGCTCACCCAGACCGACTTCTCGTCCTATATCGCGCCGGTCCTGAACTCGGGCGCAGACGTGCTCGTGCTCAACCACTACGGCGGCAACATGGTCAACTCGCTGACCAACGCCGTTCAGTTCGGACTGCGCGAGGCGGAAGCCAACGGCAAGCAGTTCGAGATCGTCGTGCCGCTCTACTCCGAGCTGATGGCACGCGGTGCGGGCGAGAACATCGCCGGCATCCTCGGCTCGCAGAACTGGGACTGGAAACTCGAGAACCAGCTCGGTGAGCGCTACATCGGCACGAACGCCTTCGTTCAGTCCTTCGGTGAGAAATACGGCTTCCCGCCGAGCCAGGCGGCGCATACCTGCTACGTGCAGACGCTGCTCTATGCGGATGCGGTCGCGCGCGCCGGCTCGTTCCAGCCCTGCGCCGTGGTCGAAGCCCTCGAAGGCTTCGAGTTCGACGGTCTGGGCAACGGCCCGACCCTCTACCGCGCCGAAGACCACCAGTGCTTCAAGGACGTCGTGGTCGTGCGTGGCAAGGAAAACCCCGAGAACGAGTTCGATCTCGTGGAGATCGTCGAGGTCACGCCGACCGACCAGGTCACCTACGAGCCCGATCACCCGCAATTCGCGGGCGGCTCGCTCGGTTCCTGCAACAACGGCGCATAAGCGTCTCGCGGCGGGGCGGCTCCAAGAGCCGCCCCGGACAACCGGCCCCGCCCCTCCGGCCCGTCCGGCACGCCGAGGCGCCTGCCGCTGAAGCCCCCGCTTTCCAAAGAAGGTCGCACTCGCCATGGACCAGGTAATCGTTCAAATTCTCAACGGGCTCGACAAGGGATCCGCCTATGCGCTGATCGCCCTCGGCCTGACCCTGATCTTCGGCACGCTGGGCGTTGTGAACTTCGCCCACGGCGCGCTGTTCATGATCGGCGCGTTCTGTGCGGTGACGTTGCAGCGCATCCTGACGCTCAGCTCCGTCACCGAAGACCCCACCCGCACCGACTTCCTCGGCAATCCGATGAAGATCGAGACACCTTACGTGGAATCCTGGTTCGGCGAAGCCATAGGCGCGGGGATCATCGACTGGTCGGTGCCGCTCGCGATCTTCTTCGCCATCCCGATCATGATGCTGGTGGGCTACCTGATGGAGCACGGTCTCATCCGGCACTTCTACAAGCGCCCCCATGCGGACCAGATCCTCGTGACGTTCGGCCTCGCCATCGTGCTGCAGGAGATCGTCAAGTATTTCTACGGCGCTAACCCGATCCAGACGCCGGCGCCCGATGCGTTCACCGGCAGCTTCGACTTCGGCGTCCTTCTGGGCTTCGATCCCTTGACGATCATGTATCCCTATTGGCGCCTCGTCTATTTCGCCTTCGCAGCCCTCGTGATCGGCGCGGTCTTCGCCTTCCTGCAATTCACGACCTTCGGGATGGTGGTGCGCGCAGGCATGGCCGACCGCGAAACGGTGGGCCTTCTCGGCATCGATATCGACAAGCGCTTCACGCTGATGTTCGCACTGGCGGCCTGCGTCGCGGGCGTGGCCGGCGTGATGTACGCGCCGATCGTCGCGCCGAACTACCACATGGGCATGGACTTCCTTGTCCTCAGTTTCGTTGTCGTGGTGGTCGGCGGCATGGGCAGCCTGCCCGGTGCGGTCTTCGCGGGCTTCCTTCTGGGAATCCTCGAGAGCTTCGCCTCGATGCCGTTCATGGTCGACGCCATTCCGGGCATCAACCAGATCATCATCTACCTCGTCGCCATCATCATTCTGCTGACCCGTCCGCGTGGCCTCATGGGCCGCAAGGGCGTCATGGAGGAATAATCCTATGCTCGGTCTTCGCAAAAAGGACGCTGGCCTCCTGCTTCTCGTGACGGTGCTGACAGTCATGGCGCCGGTCCTTCTGAACCCCTTCCCCGTCGACAGCGCCATGGCGCAGTTCAACGCGGGCTATCCCGACCTGATGCAGCGTTTCGTGATCTTCGGGATCTTCGCCATCGGCTTCAACATCCTGTTCGGCCTGACCGGGTATCTCTCTTTCGGTCACGCGGCCTTCCTCGGTGTCGGATCCTATGCCGCGATCTGGATGATGAAGCTGCTGACGCTGAACATCCTGCCGGGCATCTTCATGGCGATCGTCTTCGCCGCGCTCTTCGCGGTGATGGTGGGCTACATCTCGCTCCGCCGCTCGGGCATCTACTTCTCGATCCTGACGCTGGCTTTCGCGCAGATGTCCTACGCGCTGGCCTATTCGGTGCTGACGCCGATCACCGGCGGTGAGACCGGCCTGCAGATCAAACCCACCGACACTCCGCTCCTGGCAAATCTCGAACCCGGAGAGATCGGCCGCGCCAGCCTCTTCGGCCTCGAGATGAGCCAGAGCTCGATCATCCGCATGGGCGGCTGGGAATTCACGCTGAACGTCGGCTACTACGTCTGCGCCGTGGCGATGATCCTGGCCTTCTACATGGCGATCCGCATCTTCCGCTCGCCGTTCGGCATGATGCTGCGGGCGGTGAAGTCGAACCAGAACCGCATGTATTACACCGGCCTCAACGCGCGCCCCTACACGCTGGCGGCCTTCGTGATCTCTGGCATGTATGCCGGTCTTGCCGGCGGCCTCATGGTCGCGATGGACACCCAGGTCGGCCCGGAGCGGATGTTCTGGACCGCCTCGGGCGAGGTCGTGCTGATGACGATCCTCGGCGGGGCGGGCACGCTGATCGGACCGGTCCTCGGCGCCGGCATGATCAAGTACATGGAAAACATCGTCTCCAAGATCAACGATCAGATCCTGCACACCTGGTTCGCCTTCCTGCCCGACGGGCTCGAGGATGCCGTAGTCGCGATGATCTATCCCTTCGTCGGCAAGGGCTGGCACCTCACGCTGGGGCTCATGTTCATGGCCGTCGTGATCTTCCTGCCCGGCGGGCTTCTCGAAGGCGGCGACCGTATCCGGAACGCCTTCCGCCGCAAGCGGACCGGCAAGGAAGACACCGCCAAGCAACGAACCCCCGCCGAATAAGGAGAGCGCGTCATGGGAATTCTTGAAGTCAAGGACGTGAACAAGCGCTTCGGCGGACTGCAGGCGCTTGGCGACGTGAACCTCTCGGTCAAGGAGAACACGGTTCATGCGATCATCGGGCCGAACGGCGCCGGCAAGTCCACGCTCCTAAATTGTCTTGTCGGCAAGCTGATGCCCGATACCGGCTCGGTGATGTTCGCAGGTCAGTCGGTCCTGGGACGCAAGCCCTACGAGATCAACCAGATGGGCATCTCCCGCGTGTTCCAGACGCCTGAGATCTTCGGCGATCTCACGGTCATGGAAAACATGATGATCCCGCTCCTGGCCAAGCGCGACGGCTCCTTCCGGATGCATGCCTATGAATCCGTCGAGGATGAAAAGGACCTTCGCGGCGAGGCGGAGACCATGCTGACCGAGGTCAAGCTGCTCGACAAGCAGGACATGCTCGGCTCCTCGATGTCGCGCGGCGACAAGCGGCGGCTCGAGATGGCAATGTGCCTGATCCAGCGTCCCAAGCTCCTCTTGCTCGATGAGCCGACCGCCGGCATGGCCCGGGCGGACACCAACAACACGATCGACCTTCTGAAAGAGATCAAGGAAAAGCGCGACATCACCATGTGCATCATCGAGCACGATATGCATGTCGTCTTCTCCCTCGCCGACCGGATCACCGTTCTCGCGCAGGGCACGCCCCTCGTCGAGGACACGCCCGAGAACATCAAGGGCCATCCGAAGGTGAAGGAAGCCTATCTCGGCGAAGCGGCGTAAAGGAGAGCCGACCCATGAACGTCCGTCCCGATTTTTCCAAGAACGCCAACCAGGCGGAGACGGCTCCGGCCTTCCTGTCGGTCTGGGACATGCACGCCTATTACGGCGAGAGCTACATCGTGCAGGGCATCTCCTTCAACGTGCATGAAGGCGAGATCCTGGCCCTTCTCGGCCGCAACGGCGCGGGCAAGACGACGACGCTGCGCTCGATCGCGCGGCTCGGCAGTCCGCAGGTTCATAAGGGCGAGATCTGGCTCGACCATCAGCCGCTGCACCGGATGGCCTCGCACGAGGCGGCGGTGGCGGGGCTGGGGCTCGTGCCCGAGGACCGGCGCATCATCCCTGGCCTCACCGTCGAGGAAAACCTGGAGCTGGCGCAGATCCAGCCGCCGATCGGCTGGTCGCTGGAGCGGCTCTACGAGCTCTTTCCGCGCCTCGGCGAGCGCCGCAAACAGGAGGGCGTGACCCTGTCGGGCGGCGAGCAGCAGATGCTTTCCATTGCCCGGGCGCTTGCGCGCGACATCAAGGTGCTGCTTCTGGACGAGCCCTACGAGGGTCTCGCCCCGGTGATCGTCGACGAGATCGAGAAGACGCTCCGCCACGTCAAGGAGCAGGGCATGACCACGATCCTCGTGGAGCAGAACGCGGTCCGCGCGTTGCAACTGGCCGACCGGGCGATCATCCTCGACACTGGCTCCATCGTTTATGACGGCTCCGCCGCCGAGGTCCTCGAGAACGAGGAGCTGCGTCACGAATATCTCGCGATCTGAGCCCCGGCGCATACTGCAATTGGCACCCGCGAAGTGCCGGAAGGTCGGGGCTGTCTGCACCCGGCCTTTTTCCTACCCATGAATTCGGCGGAACGCAGCCAAGGGGTCGCGGCGTTTCGGTAAGACACGCAGGAGGAGGCGATATGAGTGATGTGAAGATCTACGCGCCGAGCGACGAGATGGTGTCGAAGGCGCATGTGGATGCGGCGCGGTACCGGGAGATGTATGCGCGCTCGATCGAGGATCCCGAGGGGTTCTGGGGCGAGCAGGCAAAGCGGCTCGACTGGGCCAAGGCGCCGACGAAGATCAAGGATGTGAATTTCGACTACGGCTCGGTCTCGATCAAGTGGTACGAGGACGGCAAGCTGAACGTCGCCGAGAACTGCATCGACCGGCATCTGGAGACCCGCGGCGACCGGACCGCGATCATCTGGGAGCCGGACGAGCCCGGCGAGGACGCCCAGCACATCACCTACCGCCAGCTCCACGAGCAGGTCTGCCGCATGGCGAACGTGCTCAAGGACCAGGGCGTCGGGCGCGGCGACCGGGTGGTGCTCTACCTGCCGATGATCCCCGAGGCGGCCTACGCGATGCTCGCCTGCGCGCGGATCGGCGCGATCCATTCGGTGGTCTTCGCGGGCTTCTCGCCCGATGCGCTCGGCCAGCGGGTCAATGGCTGCGATGCCAAGGTGGTGATCACCGCCGACGAGGCCCCGCGCGGCGGACGCAAGACCGCGCTCAAGTCGAACGCGGACAAGGCGCTTCTGCATTGCAAGGACAGCGTCAAATGCCTCGTCGTGAAGCGCACCGGCGGGCAGACCACCTGGACCGAGGGGCGCGATGTCGACCTCAGCGCGGCGATGGCCGAGGCGGGCACCGACTGCCCGGCCGAAGAGATGGGGGCCGAGGATCCGCTCTTCATCCTCTACACGAGCGGCTCGACCGGCCAGCCCAAGGGCGTCGTGCACACCACCGGCGGCTATCTCGTCTTCGCCAGCCTCACCCACGAGGTCACCTTCGACTACCATGACGGCGACATCTACTGGTGCACCGCCGATGTCGGCTGGGTGACGGGGCACAGCTACATCGTCTACGGGCCCCTCGCCAACGGCGCGACGACGCTGATGTTCGAGGGCGTGCCGACCTATCCCGATGCGGGCCGCTTCTGGCAGGTCTGCGAGAAGCACGGGGTGAACCAGTTCTACACCGCGCCGACGGCGATCCGCGCGCTGATGGGCCAGGGCGAGGAGCACGTGACGGGCTCGGACCTGTCGTCCCTGCGCATCCTCGGCACGGTCGGCGAGCCGATCAACCCCGAGGCCTGGGACTGGTATCACCGCGTCGTCGGCCAGGAGCGCTGCCCGATCGTCGACACCTGGTGGCAGACCGAGACGGGCGGCCACCTGATGACCCCCCTGCCCGGCGCCCATGCGACCAAGCCCGGCGCGGCGATGAAGCCGTTCTTCGGCGTGAAGCCCGTCGTGCTCGAGACCGAATCGGGCAAGGTGATCGAGGACAGCCCCGCCGAGGGAGTTCTGGCCATCGCGGATAGCTGGCCCGGCCAGATGCGCACGGTCTGGGGCGATCACGAGCGCTTCGAGAACACCTATTTCCAGCAATACAAGGGCTATTACTTCTCGGGCGACGGCTGCCGGCGCGACGCGGACGGCGATTACTGGATCACCGGCCGGGTCGACGACGTGATCAACGTCTCCGGTCACCGGATGGGCACGGCAGAGGTCGAGTCGGCGCTCGTCGCGCACGAGAAGGTCGCCGAGGCCGCGGTCGTCGGCTACCCGCATGACGTCAAGGGCCAGGGGATCTACTGCTACGTGACGCTGATGAAGGGTCAGGAGCCCTCGGACGATCTCAAGAAGGAGCTCAGGAACTGGGTCCGCCAGGAGATCGGCCCCATCGCCTCGCCGGACCTCATCCAATGGGCCCCCGGCCTGCCCAAGACCCGCTCGGGCAAGATCATGCGCCGCATCCTGCGCAAGATCGCAGAGAACGACTACGGATCCCTCGGCGACACCTCCACCCTCGCCGAACCCGAAGTCGTCGACGACCTCATCGAGAACAGGATGAATCGCTAGCGGCGGCAGCGCGCCCGGTCTTCCGCCGGGCGCGCGTCTTTACCCGACCTTAACCAGGTCGACAGAATTCGGCCTGGACCCTGAATTATCAATGGTACTCTTCGGCGCTTCTTAATGTTCTTGCCGGAGCGCTCACCATGTATCTGCCCGTCATGCCCTATCACCTCGCCCCGATCGCAACAGGCCATCCGCTGAGCCCGCCGCCCGACCGCTGCCCGCCAATGATCGCCCCGCGCGCCCCCGACGAAAGCGGCGCATCCGGTCTTGGCGACCGCCGCGGACAGCCGCCCAGCCTTCCGACCGATCCCGAGGCCCTTCTCGACAATCCCGAAGACATCGTCGCGCCGCCTTCCCTGATGCAGCTGCGGATCATGTCGCTTCTGGATGCGGGCGCGGGATTGCGTCCAGGCGGCGACACACCAGAGGACACCGCGCAAAGACCCGCCGGCTGACCGGCCGCCCGGACGCGACAAGACGGCTTGTTCCTCGGCGCGGCGCGCTCTATCTGCCCTGTGCAATTCGCCCGGAACCCTCCGGGCCGCGTCGCTTTTCTCTTGAGTCCGCTTGGCCTATAAGCGACGCAGCGTTACAGGACATACTGCCGCAGGCGGCAGGAGCATGCGTTGAGGACGGTATGAGCAAGAACACCCACGATTCCGACGTCGCCTTCATTCAGGCGCTGGCAGAGCTTCTGCGCGAGAACGACCTGACCGAATTGCAGGTCAAACGGGAATACGCGGATAATGACAGCCTGAACGTGCGTGTGAGCCGCATGCAGCCGCAGGCGCAACCTCAGCAAATGCACGTGCCCGCCGCTCCGGCCCCTGCCGCCGCATCCGCCCCGGCGCAAGGCTCCGCTCCTGCCGCGCAAGAAGCGCCGGAAGATCCCGCCGCGCATCCCGGCGCCGTGCTCTCGCCCATGGTCGGCACGGTCTACCTGCAGCCCGAGCCCGGCGCGGGCGCCTTCATCAAGGTGGGCGATGCGGTCTCCGAAGGCGACACGCTCCTCATCGTCGAGGCGATGAAGACCATGAACCATATCCCCGCGCCCGCCTCGGGCACCGTCAAGCGCATCCTCGTCGAGGATGGCGCGCCCGTGGAATACGGCGCTCCGCTCGTTATCGTCGAGTGAGAGGCATCCCATGTTCGACAAGATCCTGATCGCCAACAGAGGCGAGATCGCGCTTCGCGTCATCCGCGCCTGCCGCGAGATGGGCATCGCATCGGTCGCCGTGCATTCGACCGCCGATGCGGACGCGATGCATGTCCGCATGGCCGACGAGACCATCTGCATCGGCCCGGCCTCCTCGACCGACAGCTACCTGTCCTTCCCGGCGATCATCTCGGCCTGTGAGGTCACCGGCGCACAGGCGATCCATCCCGGCTACGGCTTCCTGTCGGAGAATGCGCGTTTCGTGCAGATCGTGGAGGATCACGGGCTGACCTTCATCGGCCCGAAGGCCGAGCATATCCGCGTCATGGGCGACAAGATCACCGCCAAGGAGACGATGAAGAACCTCGGCGTGCCTTGCGTTCCCGGCTCCGAAGGCGGCGTGCCCGATCTCGAAACCGCGCAGAAGCTCGGCGAGGAGATGGGCTATCCAGTCATCATCAAGGCCACCGCCGGCGGCGGCGGGCGCGGCATGAAGGTCGCCAATTCGGCCGCCGAGATGGAGCGCGCTTTCCAGACCGCGCGGTCCGAGGGCAAGGCCGCTTTCGGCAACGACGAAGTCTATATCGAGAAATATCTGACCACCCCGCGCCATATCGAGATCCAGGTCTTCGGTGACGGCAAGGGCAACGCGGTGCATCTCGGAGAGCGGGATTGCTCGCTCCAGCGGCGCCATCAGAAGGTGCTCGAAGAGGCGCCCGGCCCAATCATCACCGAGGAAGAGCGCGCGCGGATCGGCAAGATCTGCGCCGATGCGGTGGCCGAGATCGGCTATGCCGGCGCGGGCACGATCGAGTTCCTTTATGAGAACGGCGAGTTCTACTTCATCGAGATGAACACCCGTTTGCAGGTGGAACACCCGGTGACCGAGGCGATCTTCGGCGTGGACCTCGTGCGCGAACAGATTCGCGTCGCCGCGGGCCAGCCCTTGTCCTTCTCTCAGGACGACCTGACCATCCAGGGTCACGCCATCGAAGCGCGGATCAACGCCGAGAAGCTGCCGAATTTCGCGCCCTCGCCCGGCAAGATCACGCAGTATCACGCGCCTGGCGGCCTCGGGGTGCGGATGGATAGCGCGCTCTATCAGGGCTACAAGATCCCGCCCTATTACGACAGCCTGATCGGCAAGCTCATCGTGCATGGCCGCGACCGCGAGGAAGCGCTCGCGCGTCTCGACCGGGCGCTCGGCGAGCTGATCGTGGACGGTGTCGATACGACGATCCCGCTCTTCCGGATGCTGCTCGAGAACGAGGACGTTCGGCGCGGCGATTACAACATTCACTGGCTCGAACACTGGCTCGAAGCCACGTTCGGGCAGGCGTGAGTGTCTCCCCTGAGCTGATTCTACAGGCGTACCGCGTCGGGGTATTCCCGATGGCGGAAAGTCGGGACGACCCCGATATCTTCTGGGTCGATCCCAAGCTTCGCGGCATCTTCCCGCTGGACGGTTTCCACATCTCGCGGAGCCTCCGCCGGGTCATCCGGCAGGACCGGTTCGACGTGACCCTTGACCGTGACTTTTCGGGGGTCATGACCGGCTGTGCCGATCGCGACGAGACCTGGATCAACGAGGAGATCACGCGGGTCTACGAGGCGCTGCATTCTTCTGGCGATGCCCATTCCCTCGAGGTCTGGCGCGGTGACGCGCTGGTGGGCGGGGTCTACGGCGTCGTGATCGGGGGGGCATTCTGCGGCGAGAGCATGTTCTCGCGCCAGCGTGACGCGTCGAAAGTGGCGCTGGCCTGGCTGGTCGATCACTTGCGGCGGACGGGCTTCGTGCTCTTTGACACGCAATTTCTGACCCATCACCTCGCCTCGCTCGGCGCGGTGGAGATTCCCCGCGCCGAGTATCACAAGCGGCTGCGCGCGGCTTTGCAGCTAAATCCCGATTTCCTTTCCCTGCCGCTGGCAGGCTCGGGTCACGAGGTGGTGCAGCGCAGCACCCAGACGTCGTAGCGCGGATGATCCATCGGATTGAGAGCCGGGGCAGAGGCGATCATCCAGCCTGAAAACACCGGATCCGCCACACCGACCTCACGAACCGTCAGGTAGGCATAGGCATCGCGCGCCGGATCACCGGCAGGATAGCGGCAATCCTCAAGCACGACCTCGATCCGCCCAGACGCCTGGGTCGCGCCCGCGGATACCGTGATGTCCTCGGTTGTGCCGTTCAGCTTGTCGAGCGTTCGGAGCACCGCCCCGCTCCCGGATTGCGCCTCTTGCCCAAGCGCGGGTGCCGCGGCGAGGATGAGCGCGGCCGCGAGCCTCAATTGCCGCGTCACTCCGGGCTCCACGCCTCGTAATCAGAGCGTTCGGCCGGTTGGGCCTGACGGATCGAGCCTTTCGGGGCATAGGCCAGCGCCGTGCCCGTCAGGTTTTCGATATGCGGCTTCTCCCACGATTTATGCGGCAACGGATTGTCGGTGGGCGGCTCCTTGTACGTGTGGTGGAGCCAGCCGTGCCAGTTCGGGTCGATGCGGGTGGCTTCGGCCTCACCGTTGTAGATCACCCAACGCCGCTTGCCGTCGCGGGTCCGGTAGAACACGTTGCCCTGCGCGTCCTCGCCCACCTTCACGCCGTGACGCCAGGTCCAGAGCTGGGTGTTGAGAGTTTGGCCGTTCCACCAGGTCACGGCGCGCAGAAGGGTATTCATGATCCCCATGGAAGGAACCTCATTGCATGGCTTCGTGGCCGGGTATGCACCATCCCCCGCCATGCGTCCAGTGATCGGCTGACGCAGGTCACGACAATGCGCGGCAAAAGGCCCGCAGGAGCCTGAAAAACGACAAGGGCTCGCCCTCGAATGACTATGGCGACAGCTTGCGCTCTGCTATCGTGGCGCAAAACGAGGCCATGAGCAGAGCCATGAAAGATATCGCGATCGCCACAACCTGCCTCGGCGTGCAGGTGCCGCATTCCCCATTTCTGAACGAAACCCGGATCGAGCGGATCGCCGCCGCGCGCTACGAGGGCGATGAGATCAAGGGAGCGCTGCACGTGGTGCGGCCCGAGGATCGCATCGTCGAAATGGGTGCCGGGATCGGGGTCGTAGGCGCGGTCGCCGCGCATCAGGGCAAGCCGGAACGCATCGTCTCTTTCGAGGCGAACCCTGCCCTCATCGAGCATATCGAGGCGCTCTATGCGCTGAACGGGCTCGAAGATCGGATCTGCGTGCGCAATTGCGTCGTGCTGTCCGATCCCGACGCACCCGAAACCGTCACCTTCCACGTTCACGCCTCCTATCTCGGCTCGTCGCTGATCGAACCCGAAGCACGCCGCTCCACGGCGGTGGAAGTGCCTTCGACCAGCTGGGACAGCGTCCGCGAAGAGATCGCGCCGACGATCCTGATCTGCGATATCGAGGGCGGCGAGCTCGACTTCTTGCGCCATGCCGACCTTTCGGGCCTGCGGGCCGTCGTCATGGAGTTTCATCCCGGTGTCTATGGCCGCGAGGGCATGCGCGAATGCAAGCGCATCCTCGAGGCGGCGGGCTTTGCCAAGGTTCAAGAGGTATCGACCCGGCTCGTCTGGACCGCGACCCGCGAGGTCTGAGATGGACGGAACGGGCATCACGCAGGAAAAGCCGCGGCCCGATGGCGGCTGGTCGCACGAGATCGAAGAAGTGCCGGGCGCATTGGTCGTGCCGCCCACCGAGAGCGCCTTCCGGCAGGCGGCGGGTGTTTTGCGTGCCGACGGATCCCATTGCGAGACAGGTGCGTTCTGGCGGAACCACCGCTCGCTGACACTGACGCCCGACGCGCCCGCCGGTGAGGTGGAGACGCTTGAGGGGCGCTGGCTCTGGGCCGGCGTGCTCTGGGTGCATTTCGGCCATTTCCTCGTGGAAAGCACCGGTCGCCTCTGGGGTCTCGACGCGGCACACCAGGAATTCGACGGCATCCTCTACATCCCGAAGCGCCCCGCCCGCGGCGAAGAGATCGCCGGCTGGCAGCGCGCTTTCTGGGAGCTTGCGGGGATCGATCTGCCCGTCCATGTCGCGACCGCCCCGACGCGGGTCGAAACCCTCGTCGTGCCCGGCCAGGGCTTCGGGCTCGGCGAGATCATCAGCGGCACGCCAGCCTTCCGATCCTTCATGACGCGTTTTGCCGAGGATGTCGCGCCCGACGGTCCGGAGCGGCTGTATATCTCGCGCTCGAAGCTCGGGCTCTCCAAGGGCGGGCTTATCGGCGAGGAGCGCCTCGAACACGAGCTTGCCGCGCAGGGCTACGAGATCTTCCATCCGCAGGATCACGACCTGCCGACGCAGATCGCGCGTTACAAGGCCGCGAAGCAGATCCTGGCGGCGGAAGGCTCGGCCTTGCATCTTTTCGGCTTTGTGGGCCGCTCCGATCAGAAAGTTGCCATGGTCCTGCGCCGCCAATCGGGCGCGACGGACATGATCGCCGAGCATCTGCGCAGCTTCTGCGGGATCGAGACGGTTCAGATCGAGACATTGCAGCGCATCTTGAAGAAGAAGGGCGGCTACAAGAAGCGCCACGACCTTGGCGTGATTCATATGGAGCAGCTGCGCCAAGCGCTCGTCGCCAACGGTTTCATCGAGGACAGAGCGCCATGGAAAACGCTCCGGTGGGGCGATGTGCGGCGCGTGATCGGCGACAAATACGAGCCGAGAAAGCGCTAGAGCCGCTCAGGCGAACAAAAAAGGCGGCCCCATCGGGCCGCCTTTTCCTTATCTGATCTCTGGCTTGCTCAGCTCGCCGAGGTGGCTTCCTTCTTCTGATCGGCGTAGATCATCAGGGGTTTCGCCTCGGAGGTCACGGCCTCCTCGTTGACGACGACCTCGACCACCTCGTCCATGCCCGGCAATTCGAACATCGTGTCCAGCAGGATGTCCTCGAGAATGGAGCGCAGGCCGCGCGCACCCGTCTTGCGGGCGATGGCTTTCAGCGCGATGGCCTTCAGCGCATCGTCGGTGAAGGTCAGGACCGTGTCCTCGATCTCGAACAGGCGCTGGTACTGCTTCACGAGCGCGTTCTTCGGCTGCGTCAGGATCGTGACCAGCGCGTCCTCGTCGAGATCCTCGAGCGTCGCCAGAACCGGAAGCCGGCCGACGAATTCCGGGATCAGCCCGAATTTCAGAAGGTCCTCTGGTTCGAGATCCTGGAAGATCTCGCCGACATTGCGATCCTCGACACCGCGGACATCCGCACCGAAGCCCATGGCCGAGCCCTTGCCGCGCTGCGCGATGATCTTGTCGAGCCCGGCGAACGCACCACCGCAGATGAACAGGATGTTGGTGGTGTCCACCTGCAGGAATTCCTGCTGCGGATGCTTGCGCCCGCCCTGCGGCGGAACCGAGGCGACAGTGCCTTCCATCAGCTTCAGAAGCGCCTGCTGCACGCCCTCGCCCGACACGTCGCGCGTGATCGACGGGTTCTCGGACTTACGGGTGATCTTGTCGACCTCGTCGATATAGACGATGCCGCGCTGCGCCCGCTCCACGTTGTATTCGGAGGATTGCAGCAGCTTGAGGATGATGTTCTCCACATCCTCGCCCACGTATCCGGCTTCGGTCAGCGTTGTGGCATCGGCCATCGTGAAGGGCACATCGAGAATGCGCGCCAGCGTCTGCGCGAGCAGCGTCTTGCCGCAGCCCGTGGGGCCGATCAGCAGGATGTTCGACTTGTTCAACTCGATATCCGAGCTCTTGGCCGAATGATTCAGACGCTTGTAGTGGTTGTGCACCGCCACCGAGAGAACGCGCTTGGCCTTGATCTGGCCGATCACGTAATCGTCGAGGATCTGGCAGATCTCCATCGGGGTGGGCACGCCATCCGTGGATTTCAGGCCGGTGCCTTTCGTCTCTTCGCGGATGATGTCCATGCACAGCTCGACGCATTCGTCGCAGATGAACACCGTCGGACCGGCGATGAGCTTGCGAACCTCGTGCTGGCTCTTGCCGCAGAAGCTGCAATAGAGGGTATTCTTGCTGTCGCCGCCGTTATTCGTCGCCATCACAAACCTTTCTCGGCCGTTTTGAGCTTGGGGCGGTGGCGCTTGGGCCTCTCGGCCACCCCGTTTCGCCAAGTCCCGGAAGATTAGGATAGCCTTGCCGGGCCTACAATCGCAAATTCGTCGCGGGGGGCCCAGGATAGCCCCCCGCCGTTAAGCGGAGGTTAAGACTTGGCGTCTTCCAGCGCCGCGCGGCTCTGAACGATCTCGTCGATCAGGCCCCATTCCTTCGCGGATTCGGGCGACATGAAATTGTCGCGCTCGAGCGCCTTTTCCACCGTCTCGTAATCCTGGCCGGTATGGTGGACGTAGATCTCGTTCAGCCGCTTTTTCAGCTTCAGCGTCTCTTCGGCGTGGATCATGATATCCGTCGCCTGGCCCTGGTAGCCGCCTGACGGCTGGTGCACCATGACGCGGCTGTTGGGCAGCGAGAAGCGCATGTCCTTCTCACCTGCGGTCAGCAGGAGCGAGCCCATCGAGGCCGCCTGGCCGATCACCAGAGTGGACACCGCCGGCTTGATGTACTGCATCGTGTCGTAGATCGACAGCCCCGAGGTCACGACCCCGCCCGGGCTGTTGATATACATGGAGATTTCCTTGTTCGGGTTCTCCGCCTCGAGGTGCAGAAGCTGCGCCACGATCAGGCTCGACATACCGTCATGCACTGGCCCCGAGAGGAAGATGATCCGTTCCTTCAGAAGGCGAGAGAAGATGTCATAGGCTCGCTCCCCGCGGCTGGTCTGTTCGACCACCATGGGAACGAGTGTGTTCATGTATGTCTCGAAAGGATCGGTCATCGCGCCTGCCTCGGTCGGTGTTGGGAAATCCGGTCGGAAAACCTTGGTCGCAAGAGTCTTAGTGGTCGCCTCGGGGGGCTGCAAGGGGACGGCTTTGTCGAATTGTCGATGTCGCAGCCTTGGCGCGTTGAAGCGTCCCGCCCCGCCCCTACCCTTCCCGGCAGACAAGCCAGGAGCCAGAAATGACGACGCAGACGGCACTCGCCGCCTTCCCGCCGAGCCGCGAGGATGGCCTCGCACGCCTGAAAGACTTCGTGCCGCAGGCAGGCCGCGACTATGCGACACGGCGGAACTTCGATCTCGGGCAAGGCGCGCATGACAACGTCTCCTGCCTCTCGCCCTACTTGCGACACCGGCTCGTGACCGAGGAAGAAGTCCTGAACGCCGTCCTTTCGAAGCATTCGCGCAGCGAAGCCGAAAAGTTCATTCAGGAGGTTTTCTGGCGCACCTATTTCAAGGGTTGGCTCGAGATGCGACCGCCGGTCTGGGGTGGATACTGGTCGGAACTGACCTTTGCCTGGGATCAGGTGCAGACGCAGTCGGGCCTGCGCCGCGCCTGGGAAGAGGCCTGCCGCGGCGAGACGGGCATCGAGTGTTTCGACGCCTGGGCGCATGAGCTTGTCGAGACCGGCTACCTGCACAATCACGCCCGGATGTGGTTCGCCTCGATCTGGATCTTCACGCTGAAACTGCCCTGGGCCCTGGGCGCGGATTTCTTCCTGCGCCATCTCTGCGACGGCGATCCGGCGTCCAATACGCTCGGCTGGCGCTGGGTCGCGGGGCTGCAGACGCCGGGCAAGACCTATCTTGCCCGTGCCTCCAACATTCGCAAATACACCGAAGACCGCTTTCATCCCAAATGGCAGCTGGCCGGTGAGGCTCCCGCGGTCAGCGGCTCGGAGAACCCGCCGCCGATGGCCGCGCCAGATGGTGACAGGCTCGATCCCGCAGGCCCTTGCGTCTTCCTTTTGCACGAGGACGACCTCTCGCCCGGCTGGCTGTTCGATCTCGGCCTTGAGCCGGAGGCCAGCGCGACGCTCGATACGACCGGGCGAATGAGCATCCTGACCCCCGCCGAACATGTGAGCGCGTTCAAGAGCCGCGCCATCGCTGATGCCGTCGCGCGACACGACGATCGGCTCGGCCCGGTGACATCTGGCCTTTCGGACGCAAAAGCGATCGTCGACTGGGCCCGCGACCACGGCGCGTCGCGCATCGTGACGTCCTATGCGCCGGTCGGCCCGACAGCCGATCTCTTGCGCGAGATCGAAGGCATCGAGGTTGTCCGCCCGCTCCGCGCTTTCGATGCCCGCGCATGGCCTTACGCTACGAAGGGGTTCTTCAAGTTCAAGGACAAGATCCCGGAACTCTTGGGCGAGTTGCGGGGGCTGCGCGTCGCCTGAGTGCGCCGTTTGGCAACGGTTTCCGGCTGGAACACCTCCAGCTTCCCGACTGCGCCCAAAAAAGATGTCTTCTATCTAAATGTATTACCGATGCGGTCCGGCTCGAAATCGGTTATACTCTTGGCGCGGCGCACGGCGTACCTTAGGTCACCTTCGGGCGATGCGCCCGAGGCAAGGCCGGCAGAGGCCAAGGATTGCGACGATGGAACCCGAACAAGACGTGATGGACGTAAGCGATGGCGACATCGCCCAGATGCGCGAAAGCGCGGGCGAAGCGGCACGTTTTCTCAAGGCGATCGGCCATGAAGGGCGGCTCATGCTGCTCTGTCATCTCGTCGAGGGCGAGAAAAGCGTGACCGAGCTCGAACATCTTCTCGGCTCGCGGCAGGCGGCGGTGAGCCAGCAGCTTGCGCGGCTGCGCGCGGAGAACCTCGTTGCGCCGCGCCGCGACGGGAAGACGATCTATTACCGGCTCGCGGACCGCAAGGTGCAGACCATGCTGGACTGCGTGCACGGGCTGTTCTGCAAGACGCATACCTGACGCCCCGGCCGCTTCGGCCTTTTCATCCGAGCCGCCCTGAGGCAGAGCGGGCGCGCAGCCGATACGGATCCGTCCCATGCGCGTCACTCTCGTCATCTTCACGATCTGGCTCGCCGGCCTCGGCGGCGCGGGGCAATATGCCAAGCTCGCGGCAGGGTTCGGTGCGCTGAGCGAGGCTTATCCCGGCGCGGGTGCGGCACTCGGTTTCGCAGTGTCGCTGCTGAGTTTCCTCGGACTTCTCTTCGGCCTCTATGCCGGGCGGCTCGTGGCACGGTTCGGAGCCAAGCGCGCCCTGATCGGAGGTCTTGTCCTCGGCGCGGCCATGTCGGGGATCGAGGCGCTTTCGCCGGCATTGCCGATCTTCCTTGCCGCACGCCTGATCGAAGGACTGTCGCACCTCGCGATCGTTGTCGCCGCGCCGACCCTGATCGCGGAGACCGCGCCCGAGCGGATGCGTCCGGCGGCGATGACGCTCTGGAGCACGTTTTTCAGCGTCGCTTTCGCGCTCGCGGCCTTCGCTGGACCTGCCGTCATCGAGGCATACGGGCTGAGCGGCCTTCTTTTCGGTCATGCCGCCTATCTTCTGGCGATGGCGGCTATCCTCGCGCCGGTTCTGCCCCGCCCCGAAAGATCCGAGCCCGCAGGCGAAAGCGATGGCATCATCCGGCGTCACGTCCGGCTCTATGGCAATCCGTGGCTTTCGGCTCCGGGCTGGGGATGGCTGTTCTACACCTTCACCTTCGTCGCGGTGCTGACGCTGCTGCCCGAGGTCGCGCCGGGCGCGCCGCTTTGGCTTGCCACCGCGCTGCCGCTCGCCGCGATCATGACGTCGCTCACTCTGGGCGTCGTGCTGCTGTCGCGCTTCAGCGCGGTGCAGATCTCAGTCGCCGGGTTCGGATTGTCGGCCATTCTGACGCTTGCCCTGCTCGCCACCGGCGGGGCGACCTGGGCACTGCTGGGTCTGTTCCTCTGCCTCGGGCTGGTGCAGGCGGCAGGCTTTGCGGCGGTGCCGCAGCTGGCCCATACGGCAAGTGACAGGGCGATGGCCAACGGCGCGATCGCGCAGATGGGGAACCTTGGAAACCTGACCGGCACACCGGTCCTGCTGGCACTGCTGTCGGTCGCGGGGCGCGACGCGGCGCTCCTGACGCTGGTGGCCTGCTACGTTGCAGGGGCGGGCGCCCATGCTGTCCTTGGAGCGCGCCGCGCGGCTCAGGAGGCCTCGGCCAGCCGCGCCACGTAACGCGCCAGCGTGTCGATCTCGAGATTGACGCGGTCGCCAAGCTCGGTCGCACCCCAGGTGGTCGCCTCTTTGGTATGCGGAATGAAATTCACCCAGAAATCGCGCCCGTCGACATCGTTCACGGTCAGCGACGTGCCGTTGAGCGCAACCGATCCTTTCGGCGCGATGAAGCGCGCCAGATGTTCAGGTGCGCGGAAGGTGATGCGCGTGCTGTCGCCGTCGTTTTCCATCTTCACGACCTCGGCGACACCGTCGACATGGCCCGAGACGATATGCCCGCCAAGCTCATCGCCGACGCGGAGCGCGCGCTCGAGGTTCACGCGGTAGCCCACGGACCACGCGCCGATATTGGTCTTGGAGACGCTTTCGGCGCTGATCTCCACGTCGAACCAATCGGCCCCGACCGCGATGGCCGTCAGGCACACCCCGTCGCAGGCGATGGAGGCGCCGATCTCGATTGTGCTGGTGTCGTAGCCGGTGGTGAGCCGTGCGCGCAGGTCGCCGCGCTGCTCGAGCTCGCGCACCTCTCCGACATCGGTGATCAATCCGGTGAACATGGCTTTGCGTCCCTTCGCCTTGGCGGCCCAAGCGGACAGGTGCCGCAAGGGGCCATATTTTCGCCCATCTCAAGGGGTAGTAAGGTGCGTCGACACGGCTGGAGATAAACTGCCCCAATGCCTTACGCAACCGGAGACAAACGGGTCTTCCTCTTTCTGCAGGGCCCGCACGGACCGTTCTTCCATCGCCTCGGCGCGATGCTGCGAAAGACCGGCGCCGAGGTCTGGCGCGTGGGCTTCAATGCGGGCGACCGCGCCTTCTGGTTCCACCCCCGGAGCTACCTGCCCTATCGCGGAACCGCAGAGGATTGGCCGGCCGAGTTCATCGCTCTCGTCGAGGAAAAAGGCGTCACCGACATCGTGCTTTACGGCGATGTCCGCAGCATTCACGCCAATGCCGTCGAGGAGGCGCGGGCGCGCGGCCTGACCGTCCACGTCTTCGAGGAAGGCTACATGCGGCCCTATTGGGTCACTTACGAGCGCGGCGGATCGAACGGACATTCGCGGCTGATGCAGATGTCGGTCGAGGACATGCAGGCGGCGCTCGCCCTGTCGGACATGGAAGCGCCGCTGCCGCCCGCCCATTGGGGCGACATGCGCCAGCACATTTTCTACGGCGCGCTCTACCATTGGTTCGTGATGTTCCGGAACGGCGATTATCGCAGCTTCCGCCCGCACCGGTCGCTTCCCGTGACCAAGGAGTTCCAGCTCTACCTCAAGCGGCTTCTCCTGATGCCGTTCGGATGGGCCGAGCGTGTGCTCGAGACCGCGCGCATCCGCTATGGCGGCTTTCCCTATCACCTTGTCCTGCTGCAACTCGAACACGATTCCAGTTTCCAGCAGCACTCGCCATTCGACACGATGCCGGACTTCCTCAAACTGGTGATCGAAGGCTTCGTCAAGGGCGCGGCGGGGCACCACCACCTCGTCTTCAAAGCGCACCCCCTCGAGGATGGCCGCGTGCCGGTGCGCCGCACGATCCGGGATCTGGCTCGCGCCCACGGCGTGTCGGACCGCGTGCATTACGTGCGCGGCGGCAAGCTCGCGCAGCTTCTGAACGATGCGCGCACGGCGGTGACGGTGAACTCGACCGCGGCGCAGCAGGTGCTATGGCGCGGCATA
This sequence comes from Roseivivax sp. THAF30, assembly GCF_009363575.1. Taxonomy (NCBI): domain Bacteria; kingdom Pseudomonadati; phylum Pseudomonadota; class Alphaproteobacteria; order Rhodobacterales; family Roseobacteraceae; genus Roseivivax; species Roseivivax sp. THAF30. The sequence continues at coordinate 2,793,893 of NZ_CP045389.1, forward strand.
CCTCTCAAGGTCTTCGGCGAGGCAGTCTATGCCAAGCCGGAATTCGTCTCCACCCAGCCCTTGCCTGAATTCTTCGCGCAGCCCACCCGGCCCGACAACCGCGCCTACAAGGATTACCGGCGATATCTGCTCGAGACGAGCCAGCTTCCGGGCGGCTTTTACTCGGCGCGCGGGCGCCGCCAGCTTCTGCGGCAGGTGGTCGACATGATGCTCTCGCCCGACGACCCCTATGAAGCGCTCTCGCGCGGCACCGCGGCCCCACGGCAACAGTTGCGCGCGGTGACCTGAGGCCCGGAACGCTCAACGCTTTCTTTTCCCGACCTTTCTGGCTACGGTTTTTCAAAAAAGCACCGAGGCAGAGAAAAACAGGTCGAGGAGACCGAGCAGTGGCAGCCGTAAAATCCCGGTGGGCGCGGGGCGTCGCCCTTTTAGTCGCGACGTCTATCCTGGCGTCCTGCGGCCTACCTCGCGTGGGCCCGAACAAACGTGAAATCTACGCAGGCTCCGTTCAGCGCGAAGGCGACGCCTTCATCGTGTCGGTCAACGACCGCGTGACGCGGGCAACCGCCCTGGTCCCCTCCTTCGGCTTTACAGAACAATTCCAGAATGCCGGCGTTCTTGGCTCCGACGTGATCTCACCGGGCGACATCCTTGGCCTGACGATCTGGGAGAACGTCGATGATGGCCTTCTCGCGGGGGAAGGCGTGAACGCCACCGCGCTCGAAGAGGTGCAGGTCGACGGCGCGGGCTTCATCTTCGTGCCGTATGCAGGACGGATCCGCGCGGCGGGCAACACGCCGGAGGCCGTCCGCCAGATCATCACCGACCGTCTCTCCGACCAGACCCCGGACCCGCAGGTGCAGGTACGCCGCGTGGCGGGCGACGGCTCCACGGTGACGGTCATCAGCGAAGCGGGCACGTCAGGTGTCTTCGCCATCGAGCGTCCGACGCGGACCTTGTCGGCGATGCTGGCCCAGGCCGGCGGGATCGCCATTCCTCCAGAGATCGCGCAGATCACAGTGCAGCGCGGCGGCCATACCGGGAAGATCTGGTTCCAGGATCTCTATGAGAACCCGCACATGGACATTGCGCTCCGCGGCGGCGACAAGATCCTGATTTCCGAAGATACCCGCGCCTTTACCGCGCTCGGCGCGACGGGCAGCCAGGCGCGCGTGCCCTTCGAGACGCAGACCCTGTCGGCAGTCGAGGCGCTGGCGACCGTGGGCGGCCTTGTTGCGACCGCGTCCGATCCGACCGGCGTCTTCATCTTCCGCAACGAGCCTGCCGAGATCGCAAACCAGGTGCTCGGACGCACGGATCTGCAAGGCGCGCAGCGGATGGTTTACGTGCTCGACCTGACGCAGCCGAACGGAATGTTCACCGCGCGCGACTTCGTGGTGAGGGACGACGATACGCTCTATGTCACCGAAGCCCCGTTCGTACAGTGGGACAAGACGATCTCCGCCCTGACCGGCTCGCTGGGCTCGGTCACCGCGATCGGCGATCTTGCGACATCGGTCGACGACCTCGCTACGGGCGGGCTCTGACAGGCATGACCGGCACAGGGCCGGAACCGAACGCCGGGGGCGAAGGCCCCCGGCGTCTTTGCGTCTATACGCGGAAACTCCGTTTCGATTCCCGGCTGGTCCGCATCCTGATGCTCGCGGGTTGGCAGGTCTCGCTCGGCACGCCCCGCGACGGCGATGCTGTCGGCGTATGGGGTGCCTCCCCCCTGGCCCGTCGCGGCGAACGCGTGGCCGAGGCGAAGGACGCGCCGCTCGTCCGGATCGAAGACGCCTTCCTGCGATCGCTCTTTCCCGGCCGTGCGGGTGAGCCGCCGCTCGGCCTTCTGATCGATACCAGCGGAGCGCATTTCGATCCCTCGACACCATCCGATCTGGAGCGATTGCTGGCGGAACATCCGATCGACGACGCGCAGCTTCTGGCGCGAGCCCGCGCAGCGATCGCCCGCCTTCGCGCGAGCCATCTGACGAAATACGCTGCGACGCGCACCGATCTCGCCCCGCCAGAGCCAGGCTACGTTCTTGTCATCGACCAGACCCGTGGCGATGCCTCGGTGACGGCCTCGGGCGGCGACCGGATGCGGTTTCTCGAAATGCTCTTTCACGCGCGGGAGGCCCATCCCGGCGCCCGCATCCTCATCCGCACTCATCCCGAGACGACAGCAGGCCACAGGCCCGGCCATTTCGAGGAAAGCGACCTTGGGCAAGGACTCGCCTTTCACGACGGGAATATCTCGCCCTGGATGCTCCTCGACGGGGCAGTCGCGGTCTACACCGTGTCGTCGCAGCTGGGCTTCGAGGCGATCCTCGCGGGGCACCGCCCGCATGTCTTCGGCCAGCCCTTCTATGCTGGCTGGGGCCTGACCGAGGACGCCTTTCCAATCGACCGCCGCCAGCGCAAGCTCACCCGCGCACAGCTCTTCGCGGCGGCGATGATCCTCTATCCAGTCTGGTACGACCCCTATCGCGACCGCCGCGCCGACCTCGAAGACGTGATCGCGACGCTCGAGGCCGAGGCGCGTGCCTGGCGCGAGGACTGCACAGGCTGGGTCGCTCGCGGCATGCGGCTCTGGAAGCGAAGCGCGCTGCAAGATTTCTTTGGCGGCACCAAGCGGCTGATCTTCGAGGACAACAGCTCCAAGGCGAGGCAGCGCGCCGAAGCGGATGGACGCCGCCTCATGGCATGGGCTGGCAAGACCGAGCCGGACGAAGACATCGTCCGCGTGGAGGACGGGTTTCTGCGTTCGCGCGGGCTTGGCGCGGAGCTGATCCCGCCGCTGTCGCTCGCCCTTGACGATTTGGGGATCTACTACGATCCGCAGCGTCCCTCGCGCCTCGAAACGCTGATTGCCGAGAGCCCGTCCCTGCCCGCCGATGCGCTCGACCGCGCGCGGCGGCTGATCCGGTTTCTCACGCGCGAGGGGCTGTCGAAATACAATCTCGCGGGGGACCTGCCGAAATTGCCGCCGGGCTATCGCATCCTCGTGCCCGGCCAGGTGGAAGACGACGCCTCGATCCTGAGGGGCGCGGACGAGGTCGGCACCAACGCGGAGCTCTTGCGGCGCGCGCGCGCGAGCAATCCGGGCGCAAAGATCCTTTGGAAGCCGCACCCGGACGTCCTGGCGGGCTTGCGGACCGGAGAGGTCAAGAACCCCGAAGCCTATGCGGACCTGACGCTTGGCGGTGTCGATATCGGCGAGGCGCTGAACGCTGTGGACGAGGTCTGGACCATCACATCCCTCACCGGCTTCGAGGCACTCATTCGGGGCTGCCGCGTCGTGACGCTCGGCACGCCTTTCTATGCAGGATGGGGTCTGACGCGCGATCTCGGGCGCGTGCCGGCGCGGCGGCGGGGTGGGCCGGAGATCTCGCTCGAGGGCTTGGTGCACGCAACGCTCATTGCCTATCCGCGCTACCGCGATCCGGTCACAGGCCGCCCCTGCCCGGTCGAAGTCGTGGCGGAGCGGCTCGCGGCGGGCGATCTGCCCAAGATAGGGCCGTTTCATCGCGGGCTGTCGAAACTGCAAGGGTTGTTCGCGAGCCAATCGCGGCTCTGGCGCTAGGAAACCGCGGAAACGCGCGGTTTTCCCGGCGCGGAAACAACCCGGTCAGACCGGCCGCCAGACATGCAGGACATCCGCGCCCACCGCACGGCTCTCGATCAGCTCGAAACGCGGCGCATCCGCGAGCCGTCCGACGCCAAGCGCGCCGAGCCCCGGACGCCCCTCTGCGCCAAGCACAACGCCTGCGGTGAAGCCGACCAATTCGTCGACGAGCCCCGCACCGAGTAGCGTCGCGGCAAGAGCCCCGCCGCCTTCGCAGAATACGCGGGTCAAGCCGCGCTCCCCGAGCGCCTCCAGCGCCGAAAGCGGATCGATCTGGCGTCCTGCAAGCCGGCACGGCAAGAGCGTCGCACCCAGACCTTCCCATGCCTCGCGGATCTCGGGCCGGATGTCGGGCCCATGACAGATCCAGACCGGCACCTCCTGCGCTGTGCGGGCGAGCTGACCCATCAGCGGCAGATCAAGGAGCCGCGAGACCACCACGCGCACCGGCTGACGACGCGCGCCGAAGCCGCGCACGGTCAGCGCCGGATCGTCCGCCCGCGCGGTGCCCGCACCCACCATGACTGCGTCCGAGCGCGCCCGCGCGCCGTGAACCCAGACACGTGCCTCGGGGTCCGTGATCCATTGGCTCTCGCCGCTGGCAGTCGCGATGCGTCCATCGAACGAACTGGCAAGCTTCAATGTCACGCGGGGCCGACCGCGCTGAATGCGGGCGAGGAAGCCCGCGTGATCCTCAGCCGCCTCCGCGGCCAGAACGCCGGTCGTCACCTCGATCCCCGCCGCACGGAGCGACGCGAAGCCTCGACCGGAAACGCGCGGATCGCTGTCAGCGAAAGGAGAGACGACGCGGGCGACCCCGGCCGCGATCAGTGCCTCGGTACAAGGAGGGGTCAGACCGTGATGGGCACAGGGTTCAAGGGTGACATAGGCCGTCGCGCCCCGCGCGGCCTCGCCGGCCCCGCGCAGCGCCTCGGTCTCGGCATGGGGTCGTCCGCCAGCTTGCGTCCAGCCGCGCCCGACGATGCGCCCGTCCCGCACGATCACGCAACCGACGGCCGGGTTGGGCCAGGTCTGCCCCACACACCGGCGGCCCAGGCTCAGGGCATGGGCCATATGGCGCTCGTCTTCCCCGGTCACTTGTCGGGCGGTCTGAGCTCGCTCACGAACTTGTCGAAATCGTCCGCGGCCTGGAAATTTTTGTAGACGCTTGCGAAGCGGACATAGGCCACGGTGTCGATCCGCGCGAGCGCCTCCATGACGATCTCGCCGATCTGCTTGGAGGGAATGTCCGTCTCGCCCATGCTTTCGAGCCGCCGCACGATACCCGATATCATCTGGTCGATGCGTTCGGGCTCCACGGGCCGCTTCTGCATTGCGATCCGGATCGAGCGTTCGAGCTTGTCACGGTCGAAATCCTCGCGCCGCCCGTTGGTCTTGATGACCACGAGATCGCGCAGCTGAACCCGCTCATAGGTCGTGAAACGCCCGCCACAGGCCGGACAGAACCGCCGACGCCTGATCGAGACATGATCCTCGGCAGGCCGCGAATCCTTTACCTGTGTGTCGATATTTCCGCAAAACGGGCAGCGCATGCACCGTCCCCCTTGGTCTTTTCTGCCTCAAAAATGGGGTTGGCCCCCACTTATCCACAGTCACTATAGGAGCTTGGCCATAATTTGGGTAGAGGGGATTTTCACCCCCTATATGGAGGGTTGGTCATGCAACAGATGGGCCGCGACCTGCCGCGTATGCGGCGCATCGCGATGCTCGAAGAGATAAATTCCTTGCCAGGTGCCAAGCGCCAGCCGCCCGGCCTTGACGGGAACGGACAGCGAGACGGGCAACATCGCGGCCTTGATATGCCCCGGCATATCGTCGGGGCCCTCATAGGTGTGCGTGAGGTAGGACATCGACGGATCGCTCGTCGGCGGCACGAGCCGCTGCATATAGGCCAGAAGATCGTGACGAACTTCCGGATCGGCGTTTTCCTGGATCAGCAAGCTGGCCGATGTGTGGCGAATAAAAAGGGTGAGCAGACCATCGCCTGTCACCCAAGAGGCCACCTCGTCGGTGAACTCGTAGAGGCCCTGCCCGCGCGTCGCGATCGTGAAGGTCGTTTGCATGAGGCGACGTTAGCGAAGCTTGAGCCGGCCCGGCATCACACCTCGGAGACGACGCAGCGCACCTCTGGCAGGTCACTTTGCCCCCAATTGAAGAGGACGGGCGTGCCGTTGTCATGCACTGCGGGCATGGAGGCGACCTGCGCCAGTGTCTCGCGGCACTCAGCGAGCTCGTCGGCGGTCACGTCGATTTCGATCACCTCGCGCGTGTCGCGGTCGAGGACGTCTGTCGCGCCGAGCGCTGCTGCGGCGATGAAGGTGAAGCCGGCGGCGGCGGCGAGTACGATACGGTTCATGGGACTTTCCCCCGTGTTGCTTGGCGGAAAAACGCCTATCTGCGGCAAAGGTTTCACTTCGGCCGGTGAACGCTACGTCACGAAAACGTCGACAATCCCCGCGTCCTCCTTCGAAACCCCCGAGGGTCACGGTGCGTTGTCGCGGGTAATTTCACTGATGAACAAAGGAGTTGGATCATGGCCGGAAAGACGATTTTCATCACCGGGGCATCCTCTGGCATTGGTGCCGAGAGCGCCCGTGCCGCCGTTCAAGCCGGTTGGAACGTGGGGCTTTTCGCGCGTTCCGAGGACAAGATCGCGGAGCTGGCCTCTGAACTGGGCGACAAGGCGATGGCCCTGCCGGGCGATGTGACCGACATGTCCTCGCAGGTGGAGGCGCTCGACAAGCTGGCAGATCAGTTCGGCTCGGTTGATGCGGCCTTTGCCAATGCCGGCACAGGGCTCAGCGCAGCGGGCACCGAGGCGGGCGATCCCGAGGAATGGGAAAAGCTGGTGCAGATCAACATTCTCGGCCTGCTCTGGACGACGAAAGCCGCGATGCCGCACCTGAAGAAAAGCAAGGGCCAGTTGCTTCTGACCGGCTCGGCCGCCGGTCGGCGGCACATCAAGGGGTCCGTCTACGGGGCCTCTAAGTGGTTCGTGCACGGATACGGCGGCAATCTGGCCGAGGAGATGCGCGAATTCGGCGGTCGCTGCACGGTGATCGCGCCGGGCATGGTCGACACGCCCTTCTTCGACAGCCCCAAGCCCGACAAGCTGCATCCCGAGGATATCGCACGCTCTGTGGTCTTCGCGCTCGAGGCCGACCCGCGGGCTAATGTGCAGGAAGTCTTCGTGATGCCGGTCAATTGATGCGGCCCTCGGGCGGGCAGACGATGCCCGCCCGTATCATCTATTGCTGAACTATCGGATCGGGTTCGGGCAGGTAGACGGTGCCGGGAGCCTTGAGATCGCTGGCTTGAACGAAGCCGGCAGGCAGCGATGCTGCCGCCAAGGGAAAGCTGGCAATCGCGACAAGCGTGGTGGTCAGGATCAGGGAGGAAAGGCGCATGACGGGTCTCCTGTCTGGATCTCCTCCATATCGTCACCGACGATGCCGCCTGACAGGCCAAGCCGCGCAGGGCCGCTGTGCGCCCAGCGCGGAACGGATCAGCCGAAGAGGCGCGCGCCCTGCTCGTCGATCATCTGCTTGGCCTTGCGAACCGCGGCGTCCATCGCCTCGTCGCGATCGCGGATCACATCCGCGCGAACGAGGCGATGGCTCTTCGTCTCGCCGCCAATCTCCTTCTCGATCCGGGCGGCCAGCCGAAACTGGCCATCCTCGGGGATTGGCTCGGGAATGATGGTGAACCCCTGATAGTCCACCGCGGTCCCTGCAACGGGCGACGCACTGCCCTCGCTCTTGCTGCCACCGCCGCCAAAGAGACGTTTCAGGATCGACATTCGCGCATCCTCACTGGTCGAGGAACGACCGCAACTTGCGCGACCGGCTCGGATGCTTGAGCTTTCTCAGCGCCTTCGCCTCGATCTGGCGGATCCGTTCGCGTGTCACGCTGAACTGCTGGCCAACCTCTTCGAGAGTGTGGTCGGTGTTCATGCCGATGCCGAAGCGCATCCGCAAAACCCGTTCCTCGCGCGGAGTGAGCGAGGATAGAACCCGCGTCGTGGTTTCCTTGAGGTTGTCCTGGATCGCGGCATCGAGCGGCAGAACCGCGTTCTTGTCCTCGATGAAGTCGCCGAGCTGGCTGTCTTCCTCGTCGCCGATGGGCGTTTCGAGGCTGATCGGCTCCTTGGCGATCTTCATCACCTTGCGGACCTTCTCGAGCGGCATCTGCAGCTTCTCGGCCAGCTCTTCCGGCGTCGGCTCGCGGCCGATCTCGTGGAGCATCTGGCGGCCGGTCCGCACGAGTTTGTTGATCGTCTCGATCATGTGGACAGGGATGCGGATCGTGCGCGCCTGGTCCGCGATGGAGCGCGTGATCGCCTGGCGGATCCACCACGTCGCGTAGGTCGAGAACTTGTAGCCGCGCCGATACTCAAACTTGTCCACGGCCTTCATCAGGCCGATATTGCCCTCCTGGATGAGGTCCAGGAACTGCAACCCGCGGTTCGTGTATTTCTTGGCGATGGAGATGACGAGCCGCAGGTTCGCCTCGACCATTTCCTTCTTGGCCTGCCTGGCTTCCTTCTCGCCTTTCTGGACCTGCTGAACGATGCGGCGGAACTCGGAAATGTCGAGACCGACATACTGGCCGACCTGCGCCATGTCCGAGCGCAACTCCTCGACCTTGTCGGTGGATTTCTCGATGAAGGTCTGCCAGCCCCGTCCCGGCTTTTCGGACATACGCTCCATCCAGTTCGGATCGAGCTCGTAGCCGCGATAGGCGTCGATGAATTCACGGCGGTTGATGCGGGCCTGGTCGGCGAGCTTCACCATCGCGCTGTCGATCGACATGATCCGGCGGTTGATGCCGTAAAGCTGGTCGACCAGCGCCTCGATACGGTTGTTGTGCAGATGCAGGCCGTTCACCAGTTCCACGATCTCGGATCGGAGTTTCTGGTAGGTCGCCTCGTCCGCCTCGGAGAAGGAGCCGTCCTCGTTCAGCGTGGCGGAGATGCGGTTGTCCTGCATCGCGGCGAGCTGTTCGTAATCCTGCGCGATCCGGTCGAGGGTCTCGAGGACACGCGGCTTGAGCGCGGCCTCCATCGCGGCGAGCGACATGTTCGCCTGCTCGTCCTCTTCCTCGTCGTCATCGTCGTTGTTGCGGATCGGGTTGCCGTCGGCGTCGAGCTCGGGCTCGTCGGATTTCTTCTCCGGCTTGCGGGCCTCGGAGGCCTGATGCTTCTCGGATGCCAGATCGTCCTGAGCCACGGCGGCGGCCAGCTCCTGGCCGTCCTCGCCCATCTGCCCCGAGAACGTCGTCTCGAGGTCGATCACGTCGCGCAGAAGAATGTCTTCGCTCAGAAGTTCCTCGCGCCAGATCGTGATGGCCTGGAAGGTCAGCGGGCTTTCGCACAGCCCCGCGATCATCGTGTTGCGGCCGGCCTCGATGCGCTTGGCGATGGCGATCTCGCCTTCGCGGGACAGCAGCTCCACCGAGCCCATCTCGCGCAGGTACATCCGCACCGGATCGTCGGTCCGGTCGAGCTTTTCCTGCCCGCCCGAGGACACCGCGACGTCCTTGCCCTTGGAGGCGTCGACGACTTCGGTCGAGGTCGACTTGCCGTCATCCTCGTCCTCGGCCTCTTCATCCTCTTCGGTCACCTGGATGCCCATCTCCGAGAGCATCGACATCACGTCCTCGATCTGGTCCGAAGAGACCTGATCCTGAGGCAACACCTCGTTCAGCTGATCGTAGGTGATGTAGCCGCGTTCCTTCGCCTCGGCGATCATCCGTTTGACCGCGGCCTGGCTCATGTCGAAAGAGACGTCCTCTTCCTGCGTGTCCGGCTTGGCGTCGTCATTGTCTTTGGCGGCCATCAATTGCTCCTTCGAAGCGGGAGAATCCGTGGGCAGGTGATTCGTTGGTCCGAATCAATAGCGCGATCACCTGATTCGCACACCCGTCTGCCCATGATTCTTTGTCACTTTCTTGCGTCTCAGCCGCGGTTTCGGCCCTTCTCGAACGAGATCGTGTCGAGAAGCGCGGCAAAGGATTGTCGTTCTGCCTTGTCCACCAGGGCACCATTCGCCCCCGTATCGTATTCCGTATCGTCCTCCCGTTGCGCGCGTGCGGCGCGCGCGCGGGCCTCTGCAGCCTGGCCGAGACGCCATGTCAGCGCCTCGTCTGCGCCCTCGCCCATGTCCTCGACCGCCTCGGCGATCTCGGCCTCGAGTCCGTGGACTGCGCCCAGCTTGGCAAGTTCCTCGGCAATCGTCAGCCGCGCCAATTCCATATCGTCGGGATGGCGCAAACACGGCGTGATGGCGAGATGGCGCGCTCCAAGGAAAGATTCAAGAGGCTCCGCACCGATCGCCGACCGGGCAAGCTCCATCGCGGCCTCTCGGGTCTGGGGCGCGCCGCGCAGAAGGGCATCGCGCACGGCCCGGTGCTCCGGCGTCTCGCATCGCATCTCCTCGAGCGCCGCGTCGAACTCATCGACAAGGCCGGGCGCGTTCAGGAGCGTCGCGAGGATCACTTGCTCACGCAGATGCCGCTCGCCGGCCGCGCCACCCGAAACCAGAAGCGACGCCTTCGCCGCCTCGGTGGGCTGCGGCGGCGCATCGCGCCCCCGCCAGGTCGTCCGGCCTGCCGAAGGCGTCCGCTTCGGTCGGAAGAGCTGCCAGCGCAGCTCCTTGATCTCCTGACCGTAGTGATGGCGCAGGGACGGATCGCGGATCATCTGCACCTTCTCGCGCAGCGCCCGGTCGAGCGCTGCCTTGCGCTCCGGGCTGTCGAACACGCGGCCTTCGGTCTCGCGCTGCCACAAGAGCTGAACCATCGGCAACGCGTTCGCCAGAACCTTCGAGACACCGTCTGCGCCTTCGCTGCGAATGAGATCGTCGGGATCGAGCCCTTCGGGCATCAAGGCAAACCGCAAGGACTTGCCCGCCTCGAGGAGCGGCAATGCGAGGTCGATCACCCGGTAGGCCGCGCGCACGCCCGCCGTGTCGCCGTCGAGCGCGATGATCGGCTCGTCCGCGACGCGCCAGAGGAGATGCAGCTGGTTTTCCGTGATCGCCGTACCGAGCGGCGCGACGGACGCCTCGAACCCCGCCCGGGAAAGCGCGATCACGTCCATGTAGCCTTCAGCCACGATGAGCTGCTGTCCCTTGCCCGCAGCTTCCCGCGCGGGACCGAGATTGTAGAGATTGCGCCCCTTGTCGAAGAGCTCGGTCTCGGAGGAATTGAGGTACTTCGCCTTGTCCGCCGGGTCCATCGCCCGGCCGCCGAAGGCGATGGCGCGCCCGCGCCCGTCGCGGATCGGGAAGAGGATGCGGTTGCGGAATACATCGTATGGCTTACCGCCCTTCGACGATGGCCGCGCGAGGCCAGCCTGAAGGATCAGGTCCGCCGCGATCCCCTTGCCGGTCAGATGATCCCAAAGCGTCTGCCAGCCTTCGGGCGCAAAGCCGATCTCGAACCGTTCGAGGGCCGCCGCATCGAGGCCGCGGCGCTTGAGATAGTCGCGCGCCTCTCCCGCAGCCATGGTATTGAGCTGCATCCGGTAGAAGCGGACCGCATCTTCCATGACGCGGGCAAGCTCGGTGCGGTGGTCCGCCTTTTCCTGCGCCTTGGGATCTCGCGCCGGCATCGTCAGCCCGGCTTCGCCTGCAAGGATCTCGACGGCTTCCATGAAGCCGACATTCTCCGTGTCCTTCACGAAAGAGATCGCGTCGCCTTTCGCATGGCAGCCGAAGCAGTAGTAAAAGCCCTTCTTGTCGTCGACATGGAAGGAGGCGGTCTTTTCGTGGTGGAACGGACAGGGTGCCCAGAGGTCGCCCTTGGCCTGGTTGGACTTGTGCTTGTCCCACATGACCTTCCGTCCCACGACCTGGCTCAGGCTCGTGCGGCTGCGGAGTTCATCCAGGAAACCGGGGGGCAGACTCATGGGTAGAATATCGGGCCTCGCGCGGGCCGAGTCCAGAAGCCGCGCGCGAGGCCGATCATGCGACCGGAATTGAGATGATCACATATTCTCACATTGGGCAGCCCAGCTCTCCCCAACTTCGGGGCCGAGCTGGTCCTCGGGCAGCGAGTAGATCCATTCGGAAATCTGCGGCACGACGGATACGTACTTCTCGGCCGAGCCGGTCAGCTCGCCCGACACCTTGGCTTGCGCGGCCTGCCGGCTGTCGCCGGATTGGCGTGCTTCCACCACCTGCATGACGATATCCGACTGGACCCCACATTCAGATCCGGTGTCCTGCGCGAGGATCGGAGTTGCGAGTGAGGAGAGCGCGATGGCTGCAATTGCTGTTCTCATTGGGTCGTCCTCTCGAAAGGTGCGAATTGCCGTATAAACGCCTCGCGTCAGAAAGAGTTGCGGACGCGATGGAGCGTTGGCTCCGCTGACGGCGGAAAAAAGCCGAAAGGCGCACGGCCGTGTCAGAGTCCCTTGGCACGATAGCTCTGCGCCACGCGGTCGATCGCGACCATGTAGGCCGACGTGCGGAGATCGGTCACGTCCTCCCGCTCGATCCACGGCTCGCGCATGGACTGGTAGGCCACGCGCATCGTGTCATCGAGCCCCGAGCGGACGAGTTCCAGCTCGTCGGCGCCATGCAGGTAGCGCTGCTTGAAATCGTCCGACAGGCTCCACGTCCCGCCAAGCGCAGAGGACAGCCGGTCGAGCTCGTTCACGATCAGCTCCTGCCGCCCCTCATCGAGACGCCGCTGCATCCGGCCGAAGCGGATATGGCTGAGATTCTTGACCCATTCGAAATAGGACACCGTCACACCGCCAGCATTGGCGTAGAGGTCGGGAATGACCACGGTGCCCCGCATCCGCAGACGCTCGTCGGCCCCGGCGGTGATCGGTCCGTTCGCCGCCTCGATGATGAGGGGGGCCTTGATCCGGTCGACATTACCGAGATGAACCACGCCTTCGAGCGCCGCCGGGATCAGGATGTCGCATTCGGCTTCGAGCAGCGACGCACCGTCGGTGATGTATTCCGCCTCGGGAAATCCTTTCAATCCGCCGGTCTCGTTCATGTATTCGCGGACGTGATCCACCGCGATCCCGGCCTCGTTCCACAGCCCGCCATCGCGCTCGGCGATGCCGACGATCCGGACGCCATCCTCCTGCGCGAGGAACTTCGCCGCGTGGTAGCCCACGTTGCCGAGGCCCTGAACCACGACCCGTTTTCCGTCGAGCTTGCCCTCGAATCCGGCACGGCGGACGTCCTCGGGATGCCTGAAATACTCCCTCAGCGCGTATTGCACGCCGCGCCCCGTCGCCTCGACGCGGCCGTGAATGCCGCCCGCGTTGAGCGGCTTGCCGGTCACGCAGGCACGCGCGTTGATGTCGGTGGTGGCCATGCGCGCATATTGGTCCGCCATCCACGCCATCTCACGCTCGGACGTGCCCATGTCGGGCGCGGGCACGTTCTGGGACGGATTGATCAGGTCGCGCTTGATCAGCTCATAGGCGAAGCGGCGGGTGATCAGTTCCATCTCGTGCTCGTCGTATTCGCGCGGATCGACGCAAAGCCCGCCCTTCGAGCCGCCGAACGGCGCTTCGACGAGCGCGCATTTGAAGGTCATCAGCGCCGCCAGCGCCTCGACCTCGTCCTGGCTGACCGACATGTCGAAGCGGATACCGCCCTTTACCGGCTCCATATGCTCCGAATGGACGGAGCGGTAACCGACGAATGTCTGGATCTCGCCGCGCAGCCGCACCCCGAACCGCACCGTGTAGGTGGAATTGCAGACCTGGATCTTCTTTCGAAGGCCGGGGCTGATCTCCATCAGGTCTGCCGCGCGGTTATACATGATGTTCACGCTGTCGCGGAACGACGGCTCGGTCGGTCTGGTGCCTTGGATCGTCACTGTCGCACTCCCTGCCCCGCGCCGCGGGAAGATCAGGCGTCGCCGCCGGCGCGGGCGCGCGGCGACACGCCCCGAGCTTCGCGCACCTGAGCCGCGGCGTCCATGCGAAAGCCTCAAGGTTAACAATTACGGCGAAATCATGGCGATCGGTTTCGAGCGCGGAGACAGATCGGAACGCCGCACATGATTGTCGGCCCGGCGTCACCAAATGCCCAAATCCATTGGGAAAACGGTCTTATTTTAGCCCATTTGCCAGTGCAAGAACCTCCGGTGCGGGACCGATCCGGTCTCAAAAAAGACGGTTAATGCCGCAGGCCCCATCAGGGGCGGGAAAGGTACGGAATGTGCAAGACCAGTGAAAAGGGACGAGCCCTTCGTCACCAGGGCATCGCGAAGCTCTCTCACAGAGCGTCGACTGCGGTCGCGCGGTTCTTCCACTCCGAAGATGGCAACATGTCGATCTTCGCTGTGTTCGGATCGCTCAGCCTGATCGCAATCGGCGGTGTGGGCATCGACATGATGCACGCGGAGATGAAGCGCACCAAATTGCAGAACACGCTCGACCGCGCGGTGCTCGCCGCGGCCGACCTCGACCAGACACTCGATGCCGAGAGCGTGGTGCGCGATTACTTCGACAAGTCGCGTATGCCCGACGCGCTCACCTTCGTCGATCCCGACGAGGGGCTGAACTATCGCCGCGTGACGGCCAAGGCCGAAGAAGCGCTCGACGCGAACTTCACCAAGATCCTCGGGATCGACCGGTTCAACGCCAAGGCGACGGCGGTCGCTCAGGAACATATCCAAAACGTCGAGATCTCGCTTGTGCTCGACATCTCGGGCTCGATGGCCGACCCGGCAAGCGGAACCACAGACGACAAGATCGACCTGCTGCAGGACGCGGCGGACACCTTCATCGAAACCGTGCTCGGCGAGGATAACGAAGGCCTCGTGTCCGTGTCTCTGGTTCCCTATTCCGAGCACGTGAATGCTGGCCCCGACATCGCCAACCAGCTGAACGTGGACTGGCGGCACGGATATTCCCACTGCCTCGAGTTCCCCGACTCCGCGTTCACCTCCGCTGCGCTGAACACGCATACGACGTACGAGCAGATGCAGCATTTCCAGTGGAACTACTTCGGATTTAACGAGGTCGTCGACACGATCTGCCCGCAATACAGCTACGAGCGGATCCAGGCGTTCTCCAACAACGAGACATCGCTGAAGAACCAGATCGACAAACTCGAGCCGCGCGCCGGCACGTCGATCTTCCTCGGCATGAAATGGGGCACGGCGCTGCTCGATCCCTCGACGCGCGGCATCGCGACCAACATCAACTCCAGCGCGGCCGACGACTCGCCGCTCAAGGGGCGCCCGTTCGATTACGGACGCGAGGACGTGCTCAAGACAATCGTTCTGATGACGGATGGTCAGCACGACAAGTCATACCGGCTGTCCAACTGGGTGTATGACCACCGTGACGAGGTCGCGCACTGGGCGCGCTACAACCTCTGGTATTACCTGAACCGGAACGTCCATTCATACAACCGCTCGTCTTTCTACTACCAGAAGTACAACGCCGAACTCGGTGACAGGCTTCTCGACGACATCTGCGATGCCGCCAAGGCGAAGGACATCGTGATCTGGGCCGTCGGCTTCGAAGTGGAGGATCACGGCCGGTCCGTGATGCAGAACTGCGCCTCGTCGCCCTCCCATTACTTCGACGTGGACGGCGTGGAAATCGAAGACGCGTTCCGCTCCATCGCTCGCTCGATCAACCAGCTGAGGCTCACCCAATGATGCGCTCACTTCTCAACTCTACCCGCGGCTTCTGGCGCGACGAAGACGGATCGTCCGTCGTGCCATTCGCCCTCTGGGCACCGGTCTTCGTGGCCGTGATCCTCTCGGGCGTCGAGCTTGCGACCCTGACCGCACGCCACACCTCGCTGGAGCAGGCGCTCGACCTGACAGTGCGCGACGTGCGCCTCGGCACCGGGACGACCTACACGCGTGCCAGCCTGAAGGAAGCGATCTGCGACCGGGCCAGCATCCTGCCCGATTGCATCGAGAACCTTCAGCTCGAGATGGTCAGCCTCGACCTGCGCGACTGGACGGACCCGCCGAGCCAGGCCGCCTGCGCCGACACGAGCGGCGGCGGTGGCAGCAACGTGGGCGAAGCGACCCCGGTCGTGAAATTCGAATACGGGCGTGACAACGAAATGATGTTCCTGCGCGCCTGCTACATATTCGATCCGATCGCGCCGACATCCGATTTCAGTCAGGCGCTCGTCAAGGACGCCAATGGCTACTCGGCCATCGTCTCCAGCGCTGCCTTCGTGCACGAACCGAGCTGAGGTGAGACCATGCTGACACGTTTCAAATCCGCACTGGCCCGGTTCCGCGAGGACACCGCTGGCACGGTAACCGTCGAGGCGGTGATCGTCTTCCCGCTCCTGCTGTGGCTTTTCGGAGCGACATGGGTCTGGTTCGACGTCTCGCGCCAGCAGGCCGTGAACCAGAAGGCCAACTTCACCATCGCCGATGCGATCTCTCGCGAGACCGATCCGCTGACGCAAGACTACATCGACAACGCCTACAAGCTCATGAAGCACATGACTAAGGCCGGCAACGACGACCTCGACATGCGTATCAGCGTCGTTCAGTATACCAGTAACAACGACAGGTACGATGTGCTCTGGTCGGAGGCGCGTGGCGAGTATTCCGCGCTGCAAACGAACGACGCGAACACGTTTCGCAGCCGACTGCCGGTCATGGCGAACAACGACCAGCTGATCCTCGTCGAGACCTGGGACGACTACGCCCCCGTTCTGGAAGCTGGATTGTCGCCCTTCGAGATCGAGACCTTCTCCTTCACCCGTCCGCGTTTCGCGCCGCAAGTGCTGTTCGAAGGCAAGACCTACAACGCGAATAACGGTCACGGGAACGGCGATCAGAATGCGTCCGGCGGGTCGCTCTGCAACAACAATGCAGAGAATGCCGACGAAGGCGATGCCGCCAACGAGTGCAACGAGAATATCGATGGCTCGGAGAACCAGGGCACCGGCGAATCGAAGAAAAAGAAATGGTGGTGGTGGTAATCGTCACCCCATCTCACGCTCGGCGAGCATGATGGAGATCGCATCGGCCATCGGCCGGGTCTGGGACGCGGGCGTCACGCCCCCCACGGCCACCCGCCGCCCCAGCGACCAATAAAGACCGGGCCGCCAGCTTCGCGCTTGGCGGCCCGTCATCTTCAGAACGAAGCCGTTCGACGGCTTCATCGCGAACATTCCCCGGTCCACTGCCACAACGTCGTCGAGCCGTGCCAGCACTCGGCCCGTGCTGTCTCTGAGCTCATGCCGCGTCAGCTCCAGCCGCAACGCCGTGGCCTTGTGCATCGCCTGCGCCATCCAGAGCGCGCCGAGCCCGATCACGACCAGAACGATCATCCAGCCCGGCGGCGGTGGCGAGGCTGCTGCAACGTAGAGCGAAAACGCGCCCACGATCGCGAGGCTCAGGATCCCGAACCAGCGGCGGCCCTGCGAGGCACGGATTTCGGCGAGGATTTCGTCGGACATGGGGTGGCCTTCGATCTTGATCTCGTCCCGCCTTTAGGCGCTCGGCCCGGTGAAGGGAAGCCGGGGCCTTTCCCTTGCCCGCGCCCCATGCCACCTTCGCTTACGAAACGGAGGCACACCCGCATGGCCATCACCACCTGCATCTTCGACGCCTATGGCACGCTCTTCGACGTCGCTGCCGCTGCCCGCACCGCCGCCGAAGAGCCTGGCCGCGACGCGCTCAAGGCCGTCTGGACGGAGATCGCGGAGGATTGGCGGCTGAAGCAACTGCAATACACATGGCTTCGGACCATCACCGGAGAGCACGTGCCCTTCTGGGACGTCACGAAGGACGGGCTCGACTGGGCGCTGGAGCGGCAAGGGCTGAGCGAGGATCTGGAGCTGCGCGAGCGCCTTCTCGCGCTCTACTGGGAACTCGCGCCGTTCCCCGAAGTCCCGAAGATGCTGGCGCAGCTGAAGGCCGCCGGCAAGACCTGCGCGATCCTCTCGAACGGCAGCCCGGACATGCTGGAAGGTGCTGTCGACAGCGCCGGGATCGAGGAATATCTCGACGCGGTTCTTTCGGTCGAGGAGGTGGGCATCTTCAAGCCGGCCCGCGCCGTCTACGACATGGTCGGCGCGCGGTTCGGCACGACGCCGGACGAGGTGCTGTTCGTGTCCTCCAATGGCTGGGATGCCGCCGGAGCGGCGGGATACGGGTTCCAGACGGTCTGGGTGAACCGCAAAGGCGAGCCCACCGACCGCTTGCCCGGCCGTCCCCATCACAACCTGCCCGACCTTTCGGGCCTGCCGGAGCTTGTGTCCTGATGCCCCGTTTCACCACCTCGGACGGTCTGTCGCTGCATTATACCGACGATGGCGCGGGCCTGCCGCTGCTTTGTCTTGCCGGGCTTACCCGCGACGGGCACGATTTCGACTACGTCGCTCCGCATCTCGAAGGCGTGCGGCTGATCCGGCTCGATTATCGCGGGCGCGGGCAATCCGATTGGGGCGATCCCGAGACCTACACGATCCCGGTCGAAGCGCGTGACGCGGTGGAGCTGCTGGATCATCTCGAGATCGACAAGACGGCGATCCTCGGCACGTCGCGCGGCGGGCTCATCGCGATGATGCTGGCCGCGACCTCGAAGGACCGCCTCTCGGCTGTCGCGCTCAACGATATCGGGCCGGAAATCGCACCCGAGGGCCTCGAGGTCATCAAGGATTACCTGGGCCGCAACCCGGTCTGGAAGAGCTACGAGGAAGCCGCCGACGTGATCGGTGCCCGGATGGCGGGATTCGACAACGTGCCGCCGGAACGCTGGGCGCAGGAGGTGCGGACGCTGTTCCGCGAAGGGCCGGACGGGCTCGTCATCCCCTACGATCCGAAACTGCGCGAGGCGGTTCTCGGCACCGGCGCGCAGCCCGCGCCCGACCTCTGGCCGCTCTTCGAAGCGCTCTCGGGCCTGCCGCTTTGTACGATCCGGGGCGCGAACTCGAACCTGTTGTCGCCCAAGACCTTCGCCGAGATGCGCAAGCGCCGTCCCGACATGGTCGCGACCGAAGTGCCCGACCGGGGGCATATCCCCTTCCTCGACGAGCCGGAAGCGCTCGACGCGCTGTCGCGCTGGCTGAAGATGGTGCGCTGATGGACATCGATCGCATCCGGGCCGCGAAAGCCCGCCTCGACGGACATGCGCGCGTCACGCCGCTTCTGTCGTCGCCCTTCCTAGACGAGATCGCGGGACGGCGCGTCCTGGTCAAACCGGAGTGCCTGCAAGTCACCGGCAGCTTCAAGTTTCGCGGTGCGTGGTCGGCGCTCTCGGCGCTCGAGCCCGCCGCGCGCTCGAAGGGCGTGATTGCCTTCTCCTCGGGAAACCACGCGCAGGGCGTGGCTCATGCGGCGCGCCTCCACGAGGTGCCGTCCGTCATCGTGATGCCGGCGGATGCGCCGAAGCTGAAGATCGACAACACGCGCGCGCTTGGGGCCGAGGTGGTGCTATACGACCGCGCGACCGAAGACCGGGACGCCATCGGCGCAGAGCTTGCCGAGGAGCGCGGTCTGACTCTGGTCAAACCCTTCGACGAGCCGGAAGTGATCGCCGGACAAGGCATCTGCGGGCTCGAAATCGCGGAGCAGGCGCGTGCGCTCGGCATCGAGGAGGCAGACCTCCTTGTCTGCTGCGGTGGCGGCGGCTTCACGTCCGGCATCGCGCTGGCCTGCGAGGCCGATGCGCCGGGCCTCCGGGTGCGCCCGGTCGAGCCCGAGGGGTTCGACGATGTCACCCGCTCCCTTGAAGCAGGCACGCCGCAGCGCAACGCGGCTCTCTCCGGCGGCCTGTGCGATGCGATCGTGACGCCTGAGCCCGGCAAGCTGACCTTCCCGATCATGCAGCGGCTCTGCGGGCCTGGCGTCGTGGTCAGCGAGGCGGAGGCGCTTGCCGCGATGCGCGAGGCGTTCCTGCGCCTGAAGCTCGTGGCGGAACCTGGCGGCGCGGTGGCGTTGGCCGCGGCGCTCTACCATTCAGAGAAGATCGCGGGGGATGCGGTGATCGTTACGATCTCCGGCGGCAATGTCGATCCGGAAATCTTCGCTCAGGCGCTCGCAGCGCGCTCGAGCGCCGGATAACGCCAGGCCATCGTCAGCCCGCGGAAGACGAAGGACAGGATCAGCGCCGCCCAGAGCCCGTGATTGCCGTAGGCCGGGATCAACAGCGCCGCGACCACGAAATAGCCCGCCGCGGAAATGACCATCAGGTTCCGCATGTCCGCCGTCCGCGTCGCGCCGATATAGATGCCGTCGAGCATCCAGGCGGCGAGCCCGAGTACTGGCGCCGCAACCATCCACGGCAGGTAGCGACGGGCCTCGTCGACGACCTCGGGCGCATCGGCCATGATCTCGATGATCGCACTGCCGAAGAGCGCGAAGGCGAGCGCCAGAAGGACGGTCGAGACCAGCCCCCAGAAGGAAGCGATAAGGCTGCCGCGCCGCACGGTGGCGACGGCGCGCGCTCCGAAAGCCTGTCCGACGATGGCTTCCGCCGCGAAGGCGAACCCGTCGAGGGCATAGGCCGTGATGTGCAGGAATTGCAAAAGCACCTGGTTGGCCGCGAGCGTGACATCGCCAAGGCCCGAGCCCATGAACATGAAGGAGGTGAAGATCGCCGTCAGCAGGGCGGAGCGGATCAGGATATCTCCGTTCACCCGAGCCATGTTCGCAAGTTTCACCCGGTCGAAGACCCGCGCCCAGTCGCGCCAATCTGGCACGCGGAACGCCGCGCGGCAGAGCCAGAGCCCGAGCGCCAGGCCCGCCCATTCGGCGATGAACGTGCCCCATGCCGCGCCTTCGACGCCGAAACCGAGGCCCAGGACGAGCCAGATCGACAGCGCGGCATTAAGAAGGTTCATGCCCACTTGCAGAACGAGAACGGCGCGGGTGCGCTCCGCCGCGATCAGCCAGCCGACGATGCCGTAGATCGCAATCGCCGCCGGGGCGGACCAGACGCGGATCCCCATGTAGTCGCGCGCGAGGTCTTCGACTTCGGCACTGGCGGGGGCAAGCTGGAACGCGCCCCAGAACAGAAGGCTTTGTGCGGCGATGAAGACCGTGCCCGCCGCAAGGCCGATCATCAGAACCCGCGTCAGGAGCGCGGCGACCTCGGCACGGTTGCCCTGCCCCGCTGCCTGGGCGGCAAGTCCCGTCGTGCCCATCCGCAGAAAGCCGAAGATCCAGTAGATCGATTGCAGGATGATCGCGCCGAGCCCCACGGCGCCGATGGGCGCGGCAGCCCCAAGCTGGCCGACGACGCCCGTGTCGACCGCGCCGAGGATCGGGATCGTGGCGTTCGACAGAACGATCGGCAGCGCGATCTTCAGAACGCGCGCATGGGTGACATCCTCGGGACGGGTGAGCCCCTCGGCGGTCTCAGACATCGCCGCGCGGCATCAGGAAATGCGCCGTGCCCATCGCGAAGGGCCGGTCGCGGTTGTCCTGCCAGGCCTCGGCCATCACGCTGGCGTAACGGCGGCCCGAACGGGTGACGCGGGCACGCGCATAGGCGTCGCGCGGCAGGCCCGAGCGCAGATAATCGACCGTGAAATCGATGGTCTTCGGCAGCCGCGGCAGTTCTCCGGCCTCGAGCTCGTCGACGCGAATCTCTCCGGATTCGACGTCCTCCCAGAGCCATTGATAGCTGAGCGTGATGATCGCGGTCATCTCCAGGAAGGCCGCGGTCACCCCCCCGTGGATCGCCGGCAAGAACGGGTTGCCGATCAGATCGTCCTTGAACGGCAGGATCGCGGTCAGTTCGTCCCCCCGCCGGTCGAAGACAATGCCGAGCGTCTGAATATACGGAACGCCCCCTGCCAGCGCATGAAGCGCGGCATCGCGGCGTTGCTTGACGACCTGCACGGGTTCGGGGCGGCGTCTGTCGGCCATCATTTGCCCTCCACGGTGAAGGCGCCCGTCGCGGTGGCGACCGGGTTGTCGCTGTCCGCGTCGGTCGCGGTGGCGCGCACGAAGGCGACGTTGCGCGTGATATGGGTGCAGCGTGCCTCGGCGGTGATCGTATCACCGGGCTTGGCCGCGCGCATGTAGTCGATTCTGAGATCGATCGTTGCGGTGCCGCCGGGCGCGGTCGGATGGCTCATCACCGCCGCTCCGCCGCAGGTATCCATCAGTGCTGAAACCGCCCCGCCATGAATTACGCCGGTCTTCGGATCGCCGACGATCCGCTCGCTATAGGGCATGGTAATGCGGGCATAGCCATCGCCGATCTCCTCGATCTGCATTCCGAGCATCTTGGAATGCGGAATTGCGGCGATGAATTCCCGTGCGATCCGCGCCTTGTCTGCTGCCACCTCGAAACCCCTCTTTGACCGTCTTCGGTCCGTTCGGTTCGGGTTATCGACCCTTGGACCGGCGGGAACAAGCCCCGAGGCTGCCGGGTTGCTCCTCTTGCTGTGGCATCGTGATTGGCATTACGTGTCGGGGCACGGTGCGGCGGAGAAGCGTGAGGAGAGACGCATGACAGACGAGACCCGCCTGAGCTTCAAGGAAATGTGCGCGAAGTTCGAGGTCACGCCGCGCACCCTGCGATATTACGAATATATCGAGCTTCTTCAGCCCGAACGGGAGGGCCGTTCGCGATTCTACGGGCCTAGGGAAATCGCGCGGATGACGCTGATCCTGCGGGGCCGCCGGTTCGGCTTCCAGCTCGAGGACATCCGCCAGTGGCTCCTGATCTATGAGAAGGAAGGCACCGAGGCGCAGATGCGGGCCTGGATCGAGATGGCCGACCGGCAGATGGAAGAGCTGGCCGAACAGCGCGCGCAGCTCGACGAGGCGATGGCCGAACTTGGCGCCTTGCGGGACGAAACCGCGCGCTCGCTCAAGGGCTGAAACGCGCCAGCGCGATCACCGCCGCCGCCCCTGCGCGGATCTTTACCTTACGAAAATTACGCTGACCCAGGGTCAATATTTTCTGATCTTACGTCACCGGCAAAGTGACGTGACGTTGAGATTACGTAAACGTCACCCTTCATTGTATGAGACCCCCGAAGCGCATTAATCCATCGCGATCGGACCACGGCTCAAATGAAAGACATCATGACCGACGACCGCACAATGAGCATCCGCGAGATGTGTGACGCCTTTGACGTCACTCCGCGAACGCTGCGCTTTTACGAATCGAAAGAACTTCTGTTTCCCCATCGGGAAGGCCAGAAACGTCTCTTCACCCGGCGCGATCGCGCCCGTCTGAAGCTGATCCTGCGCGGCAAGCGCTTCGGCTTCAGCCTCGAGGAAATCCGCCAGCTTCTGGACCTCTACGACATGGGCGACCAGCAGCGCACCCAGCTCGCGCGCACCTACGAGATCGCGCAGGAGCGGCTGGATGCGATGATCGCCCAGCGGGACGAGCTGAACGAGGCCATCGCGGATCTCGAAGAACAGATGCGTTGGGGCGAGAGGATCCTCGCCTCGATGGAGCACAACCACAAAGCCGCAGAGTAACATTCCGCACGATCTGGGAGGATTCCATGCCCGTCTATCACGCCCCTACCAAGGACATGCTCTTCGTTCTGGACGAAGTGCTGAAGATCTCCGAAGCCGATATTCCGGGCTACGACGATCTCGACCGGGAAACCGTTCAGGCCATTCTCGATGAGGCAGGCAAACTGTCCGAGAACGTCCTCGCGCCACTGAACCCGGTGGGCGACAGCCAGGGCTGCGCGCTCGAGAACGGCGTCGTGCGCACACCCGAGGGCTTCAAGGATGCTTATGAGCAGATGCGCGCCGGTGGCTGGATGGGCCTTGATGCCGATCCCGAATATGGCGGCCAGGGCATGCCTTACGTGCTGAACTGCGCGGTGGGCGAGATGTTCGTCTCCTCCAACATGGCGTTCAACATGTACCAGGGCCTGACGCATGGCGCCTACTCGGCGATCCACGCGCACGGCTCGGACGAGCAGAAGGCCACGTACCTTCCGAAGATGATCGACGGCGAATGGTCGGGTACAATGAACCTGACCGAGCCTCATTGCGGCACCGATCTCGGCCTCATCCGCACCAAGGCTGAGCCGCAGGACGATGGCAGCTATGCGATCTCGGGCCAGAAGATCTGGATTTCCGCGGGCGAGCATGACCTCTCGGAGAACATCATCCACCTCGTTCTTGCCAAGATCCCCGGCGGCCCGGACGGCATCAAGGGCATCTCGCTCTTCATCGTGCCGAAGTTCCTGGTGAACGAGGATGGCAGCCTCGGCGAGCGCAACAGCCTTTCCTGCGGTGGCCTCGAAGAGAAGATGGGCATCCACGGCAACGCCACCTGCGTGATGAACTACGATGGCGCGAAGGGCTTCCTGATCGGCGAGATGCACAAGGGCATGCGCGCGATGTTCACCATGATGAACGAAGCGCGGCTCGGCGTCGGCCTTCAGGGCTACGCGCAAGGCGTTGTCGCCTACCAGAACGCGCTGGCCTTCGCGCAGGACCGTCTGCAGGGCCGTGACGTGACCGGCGTGAAGAACCCCGATGGTCCGGCCGATCCGATCATCGTGCACCCCGACGTGCGCCGGAACCTGATGCACCAGAAGAGCTTCGTCGAGGGCGCGCGCGCCTTCACCTTCTGGGGGGCGCAGATGATCGACCGGGCGCATCGCAACGAGGATGCGGCGGCCGAGGGCATGATCTCGCTCCTGACACCGGTCATCAAAGGCTTCCTGACCGACAAGGGCTTCGATACGACCGTTCTGGCGCAGCAGACGCTTGGCGGGTCGGGCTTCACCAAGGAATGGGGCCTCGAGCAGTTTGTCCGCGATGCCCGGATCACGATGATCTACGAAGGCACGAACGGCATCCAGTCGCTCGACCTCGTGGGCCGCAAACTGGGCGTCGATGGCGGCAAGCACGTCATGGCCTTCTTCGACATGGTCAAGGACTTCATCAAGGAGAACAAAGGCCAGGACGAGGCGTTCGACCGCGACTTCCTCGAGCCGCTCAAGGCCGTGTCGAAGGATCTTCAGACCGCCGGCATGTACTTCATGCAGAACGGCATGAAGAACCCCAACAACGCGCTCTCGGGCAGTTACGACTTCATGCACCTCTTCGGGCATGTCTGCCTCGGCCTGATGTGGGCGAAGATGGGCCTTGCCGCGAAAGCCGCGATGGATGCGGGCGCGAGTGATGACTTCTATGCAACCAAGCTGGCGACGGGGCGCTACTACATGGCCCGCCAGCTTCCCGCGACGGGGATGCACCTCAAGCGCATCGAAAGCGGCGCCGAGACGGTCATGGAACTGGACGCCGCGAACTTCTGAGGCGACGGTGGGCGGGTGACCGCCCACCTCACCCGCCAGGAGGCCTCATGCCGAAACGCTTTCGCCTGACCAGACGTTTTCCCGTCGCAATGACCGAAGACGGATATCGCAGGCTCAAACGCTTCGCGGCAGAGGCCGGCCTCGACGAGGGGGAGGCTCTGAGTTTCCTCTTCGAGAATTTCGACAGCGTCACGGATGACGAGGCGCTGCCCGCCCGGCTCAGGCTCTTCAATGCCGAGCTCGAGGCGCGGAAACGCTGAACGTCAAAGCGACCCTTTGGGAGGAGGGCAGAGAATGATCCAGCTTCACTGCTTCGGCGAGAGCGGCAATGCCTACAAGGCCGCGCTGGCGCTCCAGCTCTCCGGCCTCGAATGGGAGCCTGTCTTCATCGATTTCTTCGGCGGCGCGACCCGCAGCGAGGAATACCGCCGCGATCTCAACCCTATGGGCGAAGCGCCCGTGATGGTCGACGGCGAGGTCAAGCTTACGCAGTCCGGCGTCATCCAGATGTATGTCACCGAGAAGAGCGGTAAGTTCGGCGGCGCAAGCCCCGAAGACGCGCGCGAAGTCATGCGCTGGGTTTTCTGGGACAATCACAAGCTGTCGTCCCAGGCGGGCATGACGCGGTTCCTGATGAACTTCCTGCCTGAAGAGAAACGGCCGGCCGAAGTGATCGGCTTCATGCAGGGACGTCTCAAATCCGCCTACCAGGTGCTCGATGCCCATCTTTCGGGCCGCGACTGGATCGTCGGAGACGGCGTCACCAATGCCGATCTCTCCTGCTGCGGCTACCTCTATTACCCCGAACCTTTCGGTTTCGACCGCAAGGACTGGCCCAATATCGATGCCTGGCTGACGCGCCTGTCGCAGCAACCCGGCTGGAAACACCCCTACGAGCTGATGCCCGGCAATCCTTCCGACCGGGCATGAAAGGAGATCACAGGATGACCGAAGCTTATATCTACGACGCGATCCGCACACCGCGCGGCAAGGGCCGCAAGGACGGCGCGCTGCACGAGGTCACGAGCGTGCGCCTGTCCTCGCATGTGCTGAACAGCCTCAAGGAGCGCAACAACCTCGAAGGTCACGCGGTCGAGGACGTGATCTGGGGCAACGTGACCCAGGTCGGCGAACAGGGCGGCTGCCTTGCGCGGACCTCGGTCCTGGCCTCCGATCTCGACGAGTCGATCCCCGGCCTCTCGATCAACCGGTTCTGCGCCTCCGGCATGGAGGCCGTGAACCTTGCGGCCAACCAGGTCCGCGGCGGCGCGGGCGAAGCCTATATTGCCGGCGGCGTGGAGATGATGGGCCGCGTCGCGATGGGCTCCGACGGTGCCGCGATCGCGGTCGACCCGTCCGTCGCGATGGACAGCTATTTCGTGCCGCAGGGCATCTCGGCGGACATCATCGCCACCGAATACGGGTTCTCGCGCGATGACGCGGATGCCTTCGCGGTGGAAAGCCAGCGGCGCGCAGCGGCGGCTTGGGAAGACAAGCGCTTCGAGAAATCCATCGTCGCGGTCCGCGACCAGAACGGTCTGCCGATCCTCGATCACGACGAATACATGCGTCCCGGCACCGACATGCAATCTCTGGGCGGGCTCAACCCCTCCTTCAAGGAGATGGGCGAGACGATGCCCGGCTTCGACAAGGTCGCGCTTCTGAAATACCCCCATCTCGAGCGGATCAACCACATCCACCACGCGGGCAATTCCTCGGGCATCGTCGATGGTGCGGCGGGCGTTCTGATCGCGTCGAAGGAATGGGGCGAAAAGCACGGGCTGAAGCCCCGCGCGCGTATCAAAGCGACCGCGAAGATCGGCACCGACCCGACGATCATGCTCACGGGCCCCGTGCCGGTGACCGAGAAGATCCTCGCCGACAACGGCATGAACATCTCCGACATCGACCTCTTCGAGGTGAACGAGGCGTTCTCGTCGGTCGTGCTGCGCTTCATGCAGGCATTCGACGTCGACCACGGCAAGCTCAACGTCAATGGCGGCGCGATCGCGATGGGCCATCCCCTGGGTGCGACAGGCGCCATCATCATCGGCACGTTGCTCGACGAGATGGAGCGGTCCGACAAACAAACCGGCCTCGCCACGCTTTGTATCGCCTCGGGTATGGGGGCGGCCACGATCATCGAGCGGGTGTGACGTCATGAGCGGCGTTCAGGACGATGACCCACTCGCATGGGAGATCGCGAAAGAACTGCTTCAGCGCACGGGGCGGGCTCTCGAAAGCCGGGATTTCCCGCTCATGCTGAGTGCGTTTCATCTGCCCTACACGCATGTGACAACCGAAGGGGTCGTGGTCCTGAACAGCGAAGACGACTTTCGCACATTGTTCGCGAATGTCCGGGCGCATTTCGAAGGGCTCGGAATGACCCATCTCGATCGCGAGGTCATCAGCGCGAGTTTCGTCAGCACGTATTGCA
The DNA here is from genome assembly GCF_009363575.1 of Roseivivax sp. THAF30. Classification (NCBI taxonomy): domain Bacteria; kingdom Pseudomonadati; phylum Pseudomonadota; class Alphaproteobacteria; order Rhodobacterales; family Roseobacteraceae; genus Roseivivax; species Roseivivax sp. THAF30. Next base: position 2,821,200 of record NZ_CP045389.1, read on the forward strand.
TCCGCACCACACACCGTTCGCGGATCATGAAAGGCGAGACCTTGCTGAACGAGCCTTACGAGACGATGGCCGAGATCGTGCGGCGCAATCATCGCTGGGGCATCGCGTGCAGCAATTACGGCGTCCAGAACGACAAGGCGCACCAGGACGCGCTTCTTTCCGTCCGGTTTCCCGACGAGAAGCCGTTTCGCCTGATGAACTAGGCCGGCTCCGCTCCAGCGGGCAGGCGCACAATTGAGACACGAGCGACCGGGCTGCGGCCCTGTCGCGCACCGAAATTCGAGGCGGCACGCGTGAGGGTCATTCCCCGCACGATCCAACCGCAAACCAGAGGAACGACACCATGACCGATTTCACGATGGAGAAAGGCGCCGACGGCGTCGCGATCATCACCTGGGATTGCCCGGGCAAGTCCATGAACGTCTTGTCCATCGACGCAGCCCTGCATCTTGAGAGCCTCGTCGACGACGCGCTCGCCGATGAGGCTGTGAAAGGCATCGTCATCACCTCCGGCAAGGACAGCTTCGCCGCGGGCATGGATCTCAACGTCATCGCCGGTATGAAGGCCGAGGCGGGCGAGAACGCCGCCGAAGGTCTCTTCGAGGGGATCATGTCGCTCCACAAGGCGCTTCGGAAAATCGAACTTGCCGGCATGGACCCCAAGACCCAGAAGGGCGGCAAGCCGATCGCCGCGGCGCTGCCCGGTACCGCGCTCGGCATCGGGCTCGAATTGCCCCTCGCCTGCCACCGCATCTTCGTGACCCCGAACCCCAAGGCCAAGATCGGCCTGCCCGAGATCATGGTCGGCATCTTCCCGGGCGGCGGCGGCACGACCCGGCTTGTCCGCAAGCTCGGCGCGATGACCGCCTCGCCCTTCCTGCTCGAAGGCAAACTGTCCGATCCGATGAAGGCGAAATCGGCGGGGCTCGTCGATGAGGTCGTCGCCGATCCGGTCGAGGCGGCGAAGGAATGGGTGCTGCAGGCGGGCGACAAGGACATCGTGAAGCCTTGGGATGCCAAGGGCTACAAGATGCCCGGCGGCGCACCCTATCACCCGGCAGGCTTCATGACTTTCGTCGGTGCCTCGGCAATGGTGCACGGCAAGACCAAGGGCGTCTATCCTGCGGCGAAGGCGCTTCTCTCGGCGGTCTATGAGGGCGCGCTCGTGCCCTTCGACACCGCGCTCAAGATCGAGGCGCGCTGGTTCACCAACGTTCTGATGAACCCGTCCTCGTCCGCGATGATCCGCTCGCTCTTCATCAACAAGGGCGCGCTCGAGAAAGGCGCGGTCCGCCCCGCAGGCATCGACGACCAGTCGGTCAAGAGGGTCGGCGTTCTTGGTGCGGGCATGATGGGCGCGGGCATCAGTCTCGTCTCGGCAATGGCCGGGATCGAGGTCGTCCTGATCGACCAGAAGCAGGAAGCCGCGGACAAGGGCAAGTCCTATACCGAGTCCTATCTCGACCAAGGCATCAAGAAGAAGAAGGTCGACGAGGCCAAGAAAGAGAAAGTGCTCGGCCTCATCACCGCGACCACGGATTACGCGGCGCTCGACGGCTGCGACCTCATCATCGAGGCGGTTTTCGAAGATCCCAAGATCAAGGCCGAGGTGACCGCCAAGGTTGAAGAGGTCATCGGTGACGACTGCATCTTCGCGACCAACACCTCCACCCTGCCGATTTCGGACCTTGCCAAGGCCTCGAAGCGTGCCGATCAGTTCATCGGCATCCACTTCTTCTCACCCGTGGAGAAGATGAACCTCGTGGAGATCATCCGCGGCAAGGAAACCGGCGACCGCGCGGTTGCGAAGGCGCTCGATTACGTCCGCCAGATCCGCAAGACGCCGATCGTGGTGAACGATGCGCGCTTCTTCTACGCCAATCGCTGCATCATCCCCTACATCAACGAAGGCATCCGCATGGTGGCCGAGGGTGTGAACCCCGCGCTCATCGAGAATGCCGCGAAGATGGTGGGCATGCCGCTCGGGCCGCTGCAGCTCGTGGACGAGACCTCCATCGATCTCGGTGCCAAGATCGCTCGCGCGACCAAGGCCGCGATGGGCGACGAATATCCCGACGAGGCCGTGGATGAGGTGATCTTCTGGATGGAAGGCGAAGGCCGCCTTGGCCGGAAGTCCAACGCGGGCTTCTATGCCTATGACGAGAAGGGCAAGCGCCAGGGTATCTGGGACGGACTCGCCGCGCGTTATCCCGAGGCCGAGACGCAGCCCGAGCTGACCGACGTGCAGCACCGCCTCCTCTTCGCACAGGCTCTCGAAGCGGTGCGCGCGCTTGAGGAAGGCGTGCTCATGGACATCCGCGAAGGCGATGTCGGCGCGATCCTCGGCTGGGGCTTTGCCCCTTGGTCGGGCGGCCCGCTCTCCTGGCTCGACATTCTCGGCGCACCCTATGCGGCAGAGCGCTGCGATGCGCTTGAAGCCAAGTTCGGGGAGCGGTTCTCCTGCCCGGCGCTTCTGCGCGAGATGGCCGAGAAGAACCAGAGCTTCTACGGGCGCTTCGGCCCCTCCGAGGCGGAAGCGGCGTAAGGCCTCCCCAGCTTGCGGAAACTAGAAGAGAGAGCCCTGTTCGGGGCTCTCTTTTTTCTTGGCGGAGGAGGATTTCGCGCTGCCACCGATCTTGAGGCGGCCGTCCTTGAACTCGATCTCGAGCCCCCCCGCCGCTTCGGCAGCGGCCTTCGTCGTCACGACGCCGCTTTCTGCGCGCACCACCGCGTAGCCGCGCTCCAGTGTCGCCTTGTAGCCCAGTGTCTCGTGCAATCGGCCGAGCGCGTCGAGCTTGCGGCGGCTTGCCTCTGCCGTATCCCCGAACGCCCGGTCGAGCCGGCGAGAGAGGTCGGCGACACGCTCGCCGCCCTGAGTGATGCGCGCCGTGATGGGGCGGATGTCGAGACGGTCGGCCTGTCGCCCAAGGCTCTGGCCCCGCGCCTCTGTTAGCCGCAGCAGCGCGGGCGCAAGGCGTGCACCCCATTGCGCGACACCGCGCTGCCCTTCGGAGAGGCGCCCGCGCAGCATCGACGGCCGCAGGCTCCCCGCGCTTTCAGACAGGCTCACGCGGCGGCTTTGAACGCCCCGGATCAGGGCCGCGGGCAGACGCTCACCGCTGGTGTCGAGCCGCTGGCGCGCAGTGTCGAGCAGCGTCTCGGGCCGGGGAAGCGCGCGCGACAGATCGCCAAGCCGCTGGCCGCGATACTCGATCCGCTGCGACACCGCCCGGCCCAGCCGCGCCTGCATCTCGCCGGTCCAGGCCAGAAGGTCGCGCCTGACCGGCACGGCAAGCTCCGCCGCCGCCGTCGGTGTCGGCGCCCGCAGATCGGCGGCGAAGTCGATCAGGGTCGTGTCCGTCTCGTGGCCCACGGCGGAAATCAGCGGAATCTCGGACGCCGCCGCCGCGCGCACGACGATTTCCTCGTTGAAGCCCCAAAGATCCTCGATCGACCCGCCGCCCCGCGCGACGATCAGAAGGTCGGGCCGGGGCAGCGCGCCGCCCGGCGTCAGCGCGTTGAATCCTTCGATCGCGCGGGCGACCTCGGGGGCGCATTTCTGCCCTTGCACCGCGACCGGCCAGATCAACACCTTGCGCGGAAAGCGTTCGCGCAGACGGTGCAGGATATCGCGGATCACCGCGCCCGAGGGCGAGGTCACGACGCCGATGATCTCGGGCAGGAAAGGCGGCTTGCGCTTGCGCCCTGCATCGAAGAGCCCCTCGGCGGCGAGCGCCGCGCGGCGCTTTTCCAGCATCGCCATGAGGGCGCCCTGCCCGGCTGGGCGGATATCCTCGATCACCACTTGGTACTTGGACTGGCCGGGGAAAGTGGTGATGCGCCCGGTGGCGATCACCTCCATTCCCTCTTCGGGCTGCGTCTCGATGCGTGCGGCGACGCCTTTCCACATCACGCCCGAGATGACCGAGCGGTCATCCTTCAGATCGAGATAGACATGCCCCGAACGCGGCCGCGAGACGCGTCCCACCTCGCCGCGAATACGGACATGGCCGAACGCCCCCTCGATCGTGCGCTTCACCGCGCCCGAGATTTCGGAGACCGTGAATTCGGGGGTATTGCCGCTTTCCGCGCCCTCGCCGTCGTCGTCGATGAGATCCATCAGCCTGCCGCTTGTCCTTTGCGTGACCGCACCCTAGAACGCCGGCCCGAGAGGGACAACGCGAGAGGACGCCCGCGCCATGAACATTCTCATCCTCGGAGGCGGCGGACGCGAGCACGCGCTCGCTTGGGCGGCGATGCAGAACCCCAAATGCGACAAGCTGATCGTCGCGCCGGGAAATGCCGGGATCGCAGAGATCGCGACCTGCGCGCGCCTCGACATCGAGGATGGTTCAGCCGTGGCGGAGTTTGCAGGCGACAACGCCATCGACCTCGTGATCATCGGACCCGAAGCGCCGCTTGTCTCGGGCGTCGCCGATACGCTGCGCGCGGCGGGCATCCTCGTCTTCGGACCCTCGCAGGAGGCCGCGCGGCTCGAAGCGTCCAAAGCCTTCACGAAAGAGATCTGCGACGCTGCCGGCGCGCCGACCGCAGGCTACGCCCATATCACCGATCTCGACGCCGCACGCGACCATGTTCGGCAAGGCCCCTTCCCGGTCGTCATCAAGGCCGATGGGTTGGCGGCCGGAAAGGGCGTCATCATCGCCGAGACGCTGGAAGAGGCCGAGGCCGCGCTTGAAGACATGTTCGGAGGCACGTTCGGCGCGGCAGGGGCTGAAGTCGTCATCGAGGAGTTCATGACTGGCGAGGAAGCGTCCTTCTTCGTCCTCTGCGATGGCGAGACGGTTCTGCCCATCGGCACCGCGCAGGACCACAAGCGCGTCGGCGAGGGCGATACCGGCCCGAATACCGGCGGCATGGGAGCCTATTCGCCAGCGCCCATCATGGACGACGCGGTCACGGAGGCCGCGCTGGAACAAATCGTAAAGCCGACAATGGCGGAGATGGCGCGGCGCGGGCATCCCTATCAAGGTGTCCTCTACGCGGGGTTGATGATCGAGGACGGCGCGCCCCGGCTCGTTGAATACAACGTCCGTTTCGGCGATCCCGAATGCCAGGTGTTGATGATGCGGCTCGGCGGACAGGCGCTCGACCTCATCCATGCCTGCGCCGAAGGCCGGCTGGCGGAGGCGCAGGTGAACTGGGCAGACGATCATGCCATGACGGTGGTTCTGGCCGCCAAGGGCTATCCCGGTAGCTACGAGAAAGGCAGCGTCATCGGCGGATTGGACAATCTGCCCGAGGACAGCTTCCACATGACCTTTCACGCTGGCACGGCCGAGGTGGATGGCCGGATCGTCGCGACAGGCGGGCGCGTCCTCAATGCGACGGGCCGCGGTTCGAGCCTTGTCGAGGCGAAAGCCCGCGCCTACGCGCAAGTCGACGCGATCGACTGGCCAGAAGGGTTCTGTCGCCGGGACATCGGCTGGCGCGCGCTCTGAGGCGCGCGCCGCGCGGGTCACATCGTCAGAACGGTCGAACCCGTCGTCTTGCGTGCCTCGAGCGTGCGATGGGCCTCCGCCACATCCGTCAACGGGAAGCGCTGATCTATGCGGATCTTCACCGCGCCGCTTTCCACCTTGGACATCAGCATCCCCGCCATCTCCTGGCAGGTCGCGTGATCGGCGATATGCGTGAACAGCGTCGGCCGCGTGATCTTGAGCGAGCCCTTTCCGCCTAACTCCGCGATGTTGAACGGCGGCACCGGCCCCGAGGCATTGCCGAAGGAAATCATCATGCCAAGCGGGCGTAGCGAATTGAGCGAGCCCTCGAACGTATCCTTGCCCACCGCGTCCATCACGACGTGCACGCCCTTGCCATCGGTCAATTCCCGGACGCGGGCCGGCCAGTCCTCGTCGCGGTAATTGATACAGGTCTCCGCACCATGCTCTTCGGCGAGACGGCATTTCTCGTCCGTCCCGGCCGTGCCGATAAGGCGGATGCCTTCGTCCCGCGCCCATTGGCAGGCGATGAGCCCCACGCCCCCGGCGGCGGCATGAAACAGCACCGTGTCGCCTTTCGAGATCGGCGTCGTGCGGTGGAAAAGATACTGCACGGTCAGACCCTTGAGCATCATTGCCGCGCCTTCCTCGAAGGAGATCGCATCCGGCAGCTTGCAGACTTGCGCCGCGGGCATCACCCGCGCTTCGCAATAGGCGCCCGGCGGTGCGCTGGCATAAGCGGCGCGGTCGCCTTCCTTCAGATGCGTGACGCCCTCACCCACGGCTTCCACGACCCCCGCAGCCTCCATGCCGAGCGCATGGGGCAGCTCCATCGGGTAGAGCCCCGTGCGTTGGTAGACGTCGATGAAGTTGAGCCCCGCCGCCTCGTGGCGGATGCGGATCTCTCCCGCGCCGGGCTCGCCGATCTCGCGGTCCTCCGGCTTGAACATCTCGGGTCCGCCATGTTCGGCGATAATCATCGTTGTGGCCATGTCCCTCTCCCTCAGAGAATTTCGATCCCCACCGCCTGCTCCGAGAAGGCGATGAAGCGGTATTGATCGGCAGTTAGCACCTCCGACAGCGCCTTCCACTCGTGATGACGCCAGCCGGGATAGCCGCAAAGCTCGTCAAACAGCAGCACGCTGCCCCGGGCGAGGCGCGCGGCGATGGCGTCGAGGACGAAGCGCGTCGGCGTGTAGGTATCGAGATCGAGATGCGCGAAATGGATCGGCATGCCCTCGTGATCCGAAAGCCAGCCCGGCACGGTGTCTTGCACCCAGCCTTTGACGAGCCGGACGTTCGGCGCGACCTCGGGCAGCGTCCCGTCCAGCGAAAAGCGGCCCGCCTGTCCGCCCTTGGCATGGCCGGTCCAGTCTTCTTCGAGGCCCTCGAAACTGTCGAAGCCCCAGATCGTCGCATCCGGGAGCTGCTTGGCGAAAAGGTTCACCCCATGACCGCGCCAGACACCGAACTCAGCGAATAGCCCGCCCTGGCCGCAACTTTCGACAGCGCGCGACAGGCAGTATTTGCGGATCTGGCGCTTCTCGGGAAACAGCATCGCGCCGGACATCTCGACGCGGAACGCCTCGAAACTGTCCTTCACCGCCCAATCGTAGAGGTGGTCGAGCGGGCTTTTGCGCGGGCTCTCCTCGCCCATGTCACCCGGCGACCTTGAGAACGATCTTGCCGATATGGGTCGAGCCTTCCATCCTCCGATGCGCCTCTGCCGCCTCTTCGAGCGGGAATTCGGAATCCATGATCGGTCCGATCCGCCCGGCATCGAGAAGCGGCCAGACATGCTGTTTCAGCGCCTCCGCGATGCGCGCCTTCGCGAGATCCGATTGCGGACGCAAGGTCGAGCCGGTGATCGTCAGGCGGCGCACCATGAGCGGCGCGAAATTGACCTCGGCCTTTGGCCCGCCCAGGAACGCGATCTGCACGAGCCGGCCGTCATCGGCGAGCGCCTTGAGGTTGCGCGGGATGTAATCGCCCCCCACCATGTCGAGGATGAGGTTCGCGCCGCCCTCGGCCTTCAGGATCTCGACGAAATCCTCCTCTCGGTAATTGATCGCGCGCTCCGCGCCGAGTTTTTCGCATGCCGCGCACTTGTCTGCGGAGCCGGCTGTCGCGAAGACGCGCGCGCCGAAATGATGCGCGAGCTGGATCGCGGTTGTGCCGATCCCGGAGGAGCCGCCATGCACGAGAAAAACTTCGCCGCCTTCGAGCCCGCCCCGCTGGAACACGTTCGACCAAACGGTGAAATAGGTCTCGGGCAGGCAGGCCGCTTCCTTCATGCCCATGCCAGCGGGCACGGGCAGGCAATGATCGGCCGGCGTGACCGCATATTCCGCGTATCCCCCGCCCGGCAGCAGCGCACAGACGGTGTCTCCGATGGAGAGCCCGGTCGCGCCGGGCCCTAGCGCGACGACCTCGCCGGAGGCTTCGAGCCCCGGCAGATCGGACGCTTCGGGGGGCGGTGCGTAATTGCCCGCACGCTGGAGCGCATCGGGACGGTTCACACCCGCATAGGCGATCTTGAGAAGAACCTGTCCGTGGCCGGGTTCGGGCCTCTCGCGCGTGACGGGGACCAGAACCTCGGGCCCGCCGCTTTCAGAAATCTCCACCGCGCGCATCGTCTCAGACATCGTCTCGCTCCTCTATCGCTTGGCGCGGAGACTGGCCAATCGCCGCAGCGGGGGCAACCGGATTGCGCGCGCCCGAACCAGCGCTAGAGTGGCGCGCATGATCTGGGTGTCTTTCCTCGTGAATATCGCCGTGCTGGTGCCGGTCCTCGTCGGGCTCGTGCGCGGCACCAAGGGCATGGAAGGTGCTTTCGGCCCCGACACGCCGTCGCGGCGCATCCTCGCCTGCGTCTACGCCACGATCCTTCTGGCCTCGCTCGCCGCTTTGGTGTTTCCCGACAAGGCCGCAGAGATCGCGCATACGCTGTTTCCGCTGCAGATCCTCTACAAGATCCTGACCCTGCCCGTGCTCGGCCTCCGCCATCCCGTGGCCCGTGCGAATGCCGCCATCGCGGTGCTTCACACGGTCACGATGGTCACGCTTTACACCTGATCGGAGCGCATCTGGCCGGGCAGATCATCCCGCTTTCGGGGCGGCTTGATCGCAGCGCCGAGCCGGTTCGGCACGGCCATAAGGCGCGACAGGACGGGGTTCTTGTTGATCCGCGCCTTGGCATCTTCGATCTTCATCACATCGTCGATGCGGCGGTCGAGGAAATCCCAGGTCGCCTGACTGTCAATCGAATCGTCACCTAGCCAATAGAGCACGGTCGAGGAATACACGCCCGAAAGCGTCGCGCGCTTGGTGTACCAGTTCACATCGTCAGACGTGTCGCCGAGCGTGGTCCAGATCGCGTCCGCCGTGCCCCAGATCGCCTTCGCGCCATCGGGCGCATAGGGCGGCAGCGAAAAGAGCGTCGTGCCCCGCCGCACCGCCTCGCGATCCTCCGCGGCCTTGATCCGCGTCCGCACGGCGAAAGCAACCTTGTCGCGAAAGCGCATGCCCGAGAGGTCAGCCTCCTTGAGCTTGGCGATCATCGCCTCGTCGCCCCGCTTGTGAAAGGCAAGCGCGAGGTCGACGGCGCCGCGCGGAAACAGCGCCTTCGCGACGGTCGGATCGACCTCGGAATCCTCGATGGCGGCGCGGAAGCTCGTCTCCGTCCAGCCATCGAACGGGACATGCATCAAGGCGGCATCGATGAGCTTGTCGCGGGTATCGTCGGTCATGGCGCCTCTCCGGCTGGTTGTCTGCGGTACCCTAGACAAGCTAGCGAGCCTTTGCTATACGGCCACCTCCTGCAAATTTCATTGCAACTCAACTTAGGAAGGTGGTGACAACCACATGCAGGTAAGTGTTCGCGACAACAACGTCGATCAGGCACTTCGCGCGCTGAAGAAGAAACTCCAGCGTGAGGGCGTGTTTCGGGAAATGAAGCTTCGGCAACATTTCGAGAAACCCTCCGAGAAGAAAGCCCGAGAGAAGGCCGAAGCGATCCGCCGTGCGCGCAAGCTGGCGCGCAAGAAGGCACAGCGCGAAGGCATGCTCTGAGCTGCCAGATTGAACACTGAGGGCGCTTAGCCCGAGTGAGACGACCCCCGCCGGTGGAAACCGCGGGGGTTTGTCGCTTTTTGGGGGCTTCTCCGGTTTCGGCCCGACGTTTTCCCCGCTCACCCGCCCCGCGCAGCTTGCAAGATCATGTCGCTCGCCTTTTCGGCAATCATCACCGTCGGCGCGTTCGTGTTGCCCGATGTGATGGTGGGCATCACGCTCGCATCGACAACCCGCAGACCCTCCGTGCCCCGTAGCCGCAACGCCCCGTCGAGCGGCGCGGCCTCGTCCGTACCCATCCGCACCGTTCCCACCGGATGGAAGATCGTCGTGCCGATATCACCTGCCGCGCGCGCCAGGTCGGCGTCGCTTTCGATCTGCGCGCCCGGTTTCATCTCTTCCGGCGCATAGCTGGCCATCGGGCCCTCCGCCATGATCCGCCGCGTCAGCCGGATCGCGTCGATCGCAACCCGGCGGTCGCCTTCGGTCGACAGGTAATTCGGCGCGATCTCCGGCGCGTCCCGGAAATCGTTGGACGTCAGCCGCACATGCCCACGGCTCTCTGGGCGCAGGTTGCACACGCTTGCGGTGATCGCTGGGAACGGATCGAGCGGCTCGCCGAACGCGGGCAGCGACAGGGGCTGCACGTGGTATTCGAGGTCCGGCGTTTCGAGCCCGGCGCGCGATTTGGCGAACGCGCCGAGTTGCGACGGCGCCATGGACATCGGCCCGGATCGGCTCACAAGGTATTCCAGCCCGATCCGCGCCTTGCCCCAGAGCGAATTGGCGAGCGTATTCAGCGTCTTCGCACCTGTCAGCCGCCAGGAACAGCGCAGTTGCAGATGGTCCTGAAGATTGCCGCCGATCGCGGAAATGTCGCGCCGCACCTCGATACCGTGCGCTGCCAGATGATCGGCGGGCCCGAGCCCCGACAGCATCAGGATCTGCGGCGAGCCGATCGCGCCTGCCGAAAGGATCACCTCGGCACGCGCGCGCGCCTCGCGCCGCACGCCGCCTTGCTCGAAGCCGAGGCCCGTGACGCGGGCGCCGTCGAAGGTCAGCCCCGTCACCTGGGCCCCTGTCTCTATCCTGAGCCGTGCCTTGTCCGCGCCCTTGAGAAAGGCCGAGGCCATCGAGACCCGCCATCCGCGCTTCTGGCTGACACGGAAATAGCCGACGCCCTCGTTGTTGCCGGTGTTGAAATCCCGCGTCTTCGGCAGGCCGGCCGCGTGGGCCGCTTCCATCCAGTCGTCGAGCACTTTCCAGCTCAGCCGCTGATCCTCGATCCTCCAAGGCCCGCCCGCGCCGTGCATGTCGCTGGACCCGTCGACGTAATCCTCGCTCTTGAGAAAATAGGGCAGCACGTCGTCCCAGCCCCAACCGGCCAGGCCGCTCTGCCGCCAGCCGTCATAATCCGCCGCCTGCCCGCGCAGGTAGAGCATCCCGTTGATCGCCGAGCAGCCCCCGAGGATGCGCCCGCGCGGATAAAGGAGCGAGCGTCCGTTGAGGCCCGGCTCCGCCCGCGTGCGAAACATCCAGTCGGTGCGCGGATTGCCGATGCAGTAAAGATACCCCATCGGGATATGCACCCAATGGTAATTGTCGCGCCCGCCCGCCTCCAGGAGCAGGACGGAATGGCCCGCATCGGACAAGCGGCGCGCCAGAACGCAGCCTGCGCTGCCCGCGCCCACGACGATGTAGTCGGTTTCGATCACGGCTCTCCTCCCCCGAGCTGCAGGCTCGCCCATGCCGCGGCCGGGCGCAAGACGATCAGAGCGGCAGCGCGGTCGTCTGCGAGACCCCCCGCAGCGAAAACGACGAATGCATCTGCGCGACGCCCGGCAAGCGCGTCAGGTACTGCCGGTGAATGCGCGCGAAATCCTCCGTATCCTCGGCCACGATCTTCACGAGGTAATCCGCCGTCCCCGCCATCAGGTGACACTCGAGCACGTTCGGGATGCGCCGGATCGCGGTCTCGAACGCATCGAGCGTCTCGTCCGATTGGTGGGTCAGCGTGATCTCGACGAAGATCGTCGCCGAGAGGCGCACCTTGCGCGGATCGACCAGCGCGACATAGCCCGCCACGTAGCCTTCGGCCTCGAGCCGCGCGACACGGCGATGACAGGCCGAGGGCGACAGGCCCGCCGCCTCCGCGAGATCGGCGTTCGAGATCCGCCCGCGCTTCTGCAGAAGCCGCAACAGCCGACCGTCCATCGTATCGAGTGACATGATGCGCGAAGATCCTTCGACCAAACCAGGTTTTCGCGCATGAATATTGCCCGTTCCACCCCTGAAGACCAGAGGATTGCCGAGGACATTGCGCGTGCCCTCTGCGAGCCTCGTGGCAAATCAGAGGAGGATTTGCCATGAAGATCGGATGTCCCAAGGAAATCAAGGCGCAGGAATTCCGCGTCGGCCTCACGCCGGAAGCGGCGGGCGAGGCCATCGCGCATGGCCACGAGGTGCTGATCGAGACCGGTGCGGGCGCAGGCGCGGGCTTCGAGGACGACGCCTATACGAGCCTTGGCGCGCGGATCGTGCAAACCGCCGAGGAGATCTTCGCCGAAGCCGAGATGGTGGTGAAGGTGAAAGAGCCCCAGCCCGCAGAGCGGCGCATGCTGCGCGAAGGCCAGGTGCTCTTTACCTATCTCCACCTTGCGCCGGACCCCGAACAGACGCGCGAGCTGATGGAAAGCGGCGCGACCTGCATCGCCTACGAGACCGTGACTGACGGCAAGGGAGGCTTGCCGCTTCTCGCGCCGATGTCCGAGGTCGCGGGCAAGCTCGCACCGCAAATGGGCGCCTGGACCTTGCAGAAGGCCAATGGCGGACGCGGCGTGCTGATGGGCGGCGTGCCGGGGGTGATGCCTGCGAACGTCGTGGTGATCGGCGGCGGCATCGTCGGCACAAATGCGGCGCGGGTTGCCGCGGGCATGGGCGCGGATGTGACGGTGCTCGACCGCTCCCTGCCCCGGCTGCGGCACCTCGACGAAGCCTTCCGCGGGGTGTTCAAGACCGCCTATGCCAGCCGCGCCGCCACGGCCGAGCTGGTGGCCGAGGCCGACATGGTCATCGGCGCGGTGCTCATCCCCGGCGCCGCCGCGCCGAAGCTCGTCACCCGCGATCAGCTCTCCGAGATGAAGCCCGGCGCGGCGCTCGTCGATGTTGCGATCGACCAGGGCGGGTGTTTCGAGACCTCGCAGGCCACGACGCACCAGGATCCGGTCTACGAGGTGGACGGGATCATGCATTACTGCGTCGCCAACATGCCGGGCGCGGTCGCGCGCTCCTCCACGATGGCACTCGGCAATGCGACCATGCCGCATATGCTGGCGCTGGCCGACAAGGGTTGGCGGCAGGCGATGATCGACGATCCCAATCTCATGGAAGGGCTCAACGTTCACGCGGGCAAGCTGACCTATTACGCGGTCGGCCGGGCGCTCGGCCTCGACGTCACCTCACCGCAGCTCATCCTGAAGGGCGGCGACTGACCCCTTCTTCGGGTTGGTCCAAATACCCGGGGAGCGCGAGGGGCTGGCCCCTCGCATCCGCCATCAGGGGTCGAGAGCCACCTGCTGGTAGAGGCATCCCTCCTCGGCATCGAAACTCTGCGCGCGGCCCGTCAGACGCTCGGGCCGCTCGAAATCGGCGCAGATCCGGTATTCTTCCGTGTCCACGATCTCGTAGCGATAGGGCGCATCCGTATAGGGATCGTTGAGGCGCACGTCGTATCGGCACGACGCGCTTTCGGTCAGATCCTGCGGCAGGACATTGCCCTCCGTCGTCGCCTTGCAGGTGACGAGCGATGTCAGCGACAGAAGATCGGAGAAGCGGGTATCGTCGCGCGCTTCCATCCGCCCGGCCTGCGGACCGCCGACTTGCCAGAGCGCGGCCACGACCAGGAGCACGGCCAACCCGGTGACGCCCGCCACGGCGATACGATCGGGCGTCATGCGCGCGCTCCTTCGGCCATGAGGCCCCTGAGATAGAGGAAGACCAGCCCGGCCGCGGCAGCGACCAGCGCCGCCTTGGCTACGAAGCGGATCGTCAGATCCCCCGACAGGAACGCGTAAAGGACCGCCACGGCATCGCAGATGAGCGCCGCCGCCGCGAGAAACAGCAGGACATGGCCGAGCCAGGCCCGCGTCGAGGACCGTCCTCCCGCCGGATCGCTCTGCCGGTTCACAACCATTCTGCGGTCAAGCAGCAGGAATAGCGGCACGAAGATCACGAGGTTCGCGATCGACCATCGCATCGTCCACGAGAAGCCGGACCGCCAGGGACGATCGGCGGCATCAGGAAACCACACGTTTATGAGCGAGAAGCCGAGCGAGATGATATAGCCGATACTGGCTCCGAGGGCGAGGAACAGGACGCCGTAGAGAAAGGCGTCGCGCGCGCCGAGCGCGGGCTGCGGACGCGGCACCGGCATTCCGCCCGGACCGTCAGCCCATTGACCGAGCGCGCGAGCGATCTCGGCCTCGGACCATCCGACATCCGCGAGGGCGGCGCTGATTTCCGCGCGCGCCGTGCCGCGCGCCAGGGCATCGCGCACGAAGGCGTCCCGGCGTTCCTCCGGCCGCACCGGGCGCTACTCCTTCGAACCCACGTTCTGCGCGAAGGCGGTCTCGAAGGCGGCCTGTTTGTCGGCCCCGGCTTCTGTCTGGTACTTCGCCTTCCACTCGGACATCGGCATTCCGTAAAAGATCTCGCGCGCCTCTTCCTTGTCCATCTCGATGCCGCGCGCGTTTGCGGCCTCCTGGTACCAGCGCGACAGGCAGTTCCGGCAGAAGCCCGCAAGGTTCATCATGTCGATGTTCTGCACATCCGTACGCTCCTCCATCAGGTGCTGTCGCAGGCGGCGGAAGGCGGCGGCTTCGAGCTCGAGGCGGGTCTGATCGTCCATCTGAGGTCTCCTGATGATCGCTTAAGTTAAAAAATCGTGTCTCTCTGCGGCATGTGCAAGGCCCCGCTTGCGCGATGCGTCCCAAGACTTGCGCCGCGCGTCCCTGTTCGGTTGAAGTTGAGCCGGGCGCGACCTTGCGTCATAAGGCGGTCAACCGATAGCGGTAACAGCTGCAAGAGAGACCCCAAGCGGACGCCCCAAGGCGCGTCGAGGAGCAGAACGATATGAGACGGATGCGAAACGTGAAGATCGTGGCCACGCTGGGCCCGGCCTCCTCGGATTACGAGATGATCCGCAAGCTGCACGAGGCGGGCGCGGATGTGTTCCGGCTCAACATGAGCCACGGCACCCATGACGAGATTCGCGAGCGTCACAGGATCATTCGCCAGGTCGAGACCGATCTCGATTCGACGATCGGCATTCTCGCCGACCTGCAGGGGCCGAAACTGCGCGTCGGAGCTTTCGCCAATGGCGAGGAAGAACTCGAGGAAGGCCAGGACTTCCGGCTCGACCTCACGGATGCGCCCGGCGACAAGTCCCGCGTGACGCTGCCGCACCCGGAGATTTTCC
The DNA here is from genome assembly GCF_009363575.1 of Roseivivax sp. THAF30. Classification (NCBI taxonomy): domain Bacteria; kingdom Pseudomonadati; phylum Pseudomonadota; class Alphaproteobacteria; order Rhodobacterales; family Roseobacteraceae; genus Roseivivax; species Roseivivax sp. THAF30. Next base: position 2,836,209 of record NZ_CP045389.1, read on the forward strand.
AGGTGCTCGAACCCGGCGCGTCGCTTCTCGTCAATGACGGCAAGATCCGGCTGCAAGTGAAGGAATGCGGAGAAGATTTCGCCAATTGCACGGTCACGGTCGGCGGCACGATCTCCAACCGAAAGGGCGTGAACGTCCCGGACGTGGTGTTGCCGCTGGCGGCGCTCTCCGAGAAGGATCGCGAAGATCTCGAATTCGTGGCCGATCTTGGCGTCGATTGGCTGGCCCTGTCCTTCGTGCAGCGCGCCGCCGACGTCGAGGAGGCGCGCCGCCTTGCCAAGGGACGCGCCGCGATCCTTTCGAAGATCGAGAAACCGGCGGCGGTCAAAGCATTCGACGAGATTCTCTACGCCTCCGATGGCATCATGGTCGCGCGCGGCGATCTCGGCGTCGAGTTGCCGGTCCAGAACGTGCCGCCGATCCAGAAGCGGCTCATCCGCAAATGTCGCGCCGCCGCCAAGCCGGTGATCGTGGCGACGCAGATGCTCGAATCGATGATCGAGAGCCCGATGCCGACCCGCGCCGAAGTCTCGGACGTGGCAACGGCGATCTACGAAGGCTCGGACGCGATCATGCTGTCGGCGGAATCGGCGGCGGGCGACTACCCGATCGAAGCCGTGACGACGATGAACAACGTCGCCGAAGAGGTCGAGAACGACCCCACTTATACCGAGATCATCGAAGCCTCGCGCATCACCGACAAGAAGAGCGTCGCCGACGGTATCGTCGCCGCCGCGCGCGAGATCGCCGAGAGCGCCAAGGTCAAGGCGATCTGCTGCTATACGCAATCGGGCACGACCGCGCTTCTGGTGGCGCGCGAGCGTCCGCGCGTGCCGATCCTCGCGCTGTCCTCCTCGATCTCGACGGCGCGGCGCCTCGCACTCACCTGGGGGACGCAATGCGTGACGACAGGAGATCTCGACCGTTTCAAATCGGCGGTGGTCGATGCGGCCAAGGCCGCCCGCAAGCTCGATTATGCAACGTCCGAAGATCTGATCGTCGTGACCGCGGGTGTGCCCTTCAACACGACCGGCACGACGAACATTCTGCGCGTCGCGCCCTGCGATGAGCGTTTGATCTACGCCACCGACCCGGAATAACCTTTCCGAGGTGATTTGGGTTTGGGGGTGGCATGTCGCCCGACATCGCTTTGGCGTTCGGTGTTCTTCTTGTCGCGTTGGCGATCACGTCGATCCTGGCGGCTCTTGCCGAAGGTCGCCGGCCCTTGGTGGGCGGCCTCCTCGTCCTAGGGGGCGCCGCGTCGATATGGCTCGCCTGGCAGCAAAGCGGCGGCACCCTGACATTTGAGGATATCCCGATGTCCTTCGTGCGCCTGATCGCCGAATTCCGCTAAGGAACGCGGCGCTTGCAATTGGACGCGGCAGCCCTTAGAGGGACCGCTCACGCCTCGTGCGGCCGGCCAGGTGGCATTGCCGAGTCGCATGGAACGACACTCAAAGTCTGAGGAGATGGAAATGCCCAAGATGAAGACGAAGTCGAGCGCGAAGAAGCGCTTCAAGATCTCGGCAAGCGGCAAGGTGATCGCGGGCCAGGCCGGCAAACGCCACGGCATGATCAAACGCACGAAGAAGTTTATCCGCGACGCGCGCGGCACGACCACGCTGTCGGAGCCCGATGCGAAGATCATCAAGGGCTATATGCCCTACGATCGCTGATCCCACGGATACGAGAAGGAGCTAGATCATGTCTCGAGTCAAAGGTGGGACCACGACCCACGCCCGTCACAAGAAAATCACCAAGGCCGCAAAAGGCTATTACGGCCGTCGCAAGAACACCTTCAAGGTGGCGACGCAGGCCGTCGACAAGGCCAACCAGTACGCGACCCGCGACCGGAAGAACCGCAAGCGCAATTTCCGCGCGCTCTGGATCCAGCGGATCAACGCCGCTGTCCGCGCGCATGACGAAGCGCTGACCTATTCGCGGTTCGTCAACGGCCTGACGCTGGCCGGTATCGAGGTGGACCGCAAGGTTCTCGCCGATCTCGCCGTGCACGAGCCCGAAGCTTTCGGTGCGATCGTCGAGAAGGCGAAAGGCGCGCTGGCCGCCTGAGCCGGACGCCCGTCACCAAAAGAAAGCCCCGGCGCACCAAATGCGGCCGGGGCTTTTTTCTTTGTCCACGTGTCATCGCGTCAGGGCCGGATCCGCAGCCCTCAGCGCCTCCGCGATCTGCCGGGCGATCCGCGCGGAGCCCTCGACCGAAGGGTGGATCTGATCGCGCGCGAAAAGCGCTCCGTTCGAGAAGGGCACCACGTCTCCCATATCGACGAAGACGATACCGGGATCGGCGGCGGCCATGCGTTCGGTGCGCGCCGCCATCTCGTCGTAGATGCGCCCGCATGTGGTGCCGGCGAATCTTGGCGACGTGTAGTAATCGGCCCAAAGGACGCTACTGCCCCGCGCCCGCAATCCCGAGACCATGCGAGGGATAGCGCCGGAGCGTCCATCCTCCGAGACAAGCGTGTCGAGCGTGCCGCGCGTATCGGGCCCCGAGCAGCCGACCCGCAGATCGTTCGCGCCGCCATTCATCACGACCCAGCGGGGGCTCAGATCCGAAACCTGCTCGGTGATGTTGAGCGCGCCGCGCCCCGTCGAGCCGGTGACGCTGGCGAAGGGCAAGGATACATCGCCCACAGGCTGCCCGAGAAGGCGCGAGAGGTTCCGCGCGACAGATGCGTCCTGCGTCCGGTTCCAGGCCATGACGGAATCGCCCGCCACGACGAGACGCGCGCCCTCCGGCACGCCGCGCCCGCAGGCCGCGACGAGGCCGATGAGGAGAAATGCGAATGCGAGGCGCATGTGTCGTCCTTTCCGTGCAGTCCGGGAACAGCCTAGCGGCGCTTGCGCGACAGGCAACGCGGCGCCCGGTGTGTTGTGCGAAAAAGAAAGGGCGGCCGAACCCGGCCGCCCCCTTACTTTAAACAGCGCAGCTGCGCGTCACTCGCGGATGCCGGTCGCGAAACCGGTGAAGCCGCCCATGCCAAGATCGGCCTGCATGGTCGCTTCGCCAGTCTCGAGGTTGATCTCGTAAAGACCAGCGCTCTCCGCGCCTTCCATCTGCAGGATCGCCAGCCCCCGGTTTTCACCCTCGGACGGCGAGAGGATGTCGAATCCGCCCATCGCCGAGAGATCGACCTCTTCACCGTCGACCATGATCGGCGCGATTGTCTCGAGAGTGCCTTCGTTGTTCGCAACGCTCACCAGTGCGTCGGTCTCGGCGTCGAGGCCATACTGGAATGTCTCGGACGCAGTCTCGCCGTTAATCGCGTTGGTGTAGGCATTGGCAAAGACCATCGGCGTGGTACCTGCATTGTCATCGCCTTCCGCATACGCGAGGTCGGTCATGCGCACGACGGTGTTGGCGCGATCGTCATTGTCGCCAAAGCCTTCGGGGAAGTAGACGAGATTGTCGCCCGTGGTGGTCACGGCGCGCACGGCGTCGATGGCATTGTTGAAGTCGAAGGCCACCATTGCGCCGTCGCCGATCGTAGCGTCCTCGCCAAAGCTCGCGTTCAGATCGGTCAATTCCCCTGAGCTCGTGTCGATCGTGTAGATCGCGTCCGCGGAGAAGCCGAGGATATCGCCGGTAACGGGCCGATAAGCGATGGCCGAGAGGGCCGAGTCCAGATCATAGGTCTCGACATTTTCCGGTGCGCCGAGATCGGACATCACAACAAGCGTACTTCCGTCTTCTGCGAGCGCATACCCGGAATGAGCGGCGTGAGCCGCGCCGGCGGTGAGGGCAAGAATGGACGTGGCTGCAATAGTGCGGATCATCTTACATACTTCCGTTCTGTTCATCTGTTCGCGGCAGGGCTCACCCCTGACGCTCGGCCCAATCCACGAAAGCCGCCGGGAATAAGTTTCGCGCGATCTGCACAGGAAGCCGCGCGGTCCAGTTGCGCGCCTCGCAGCCCGCATGTAGCAAGGCGCGCAAGAGCGAAGGGCCGAGCCTGCGAGGACGAGATGGACGATCTGCGCGACAAGTACATTCAGGCGATTGCCGGGGCCGAGGACGAGGCCGCGCTAGAGGCGTTGCGCCTCGAGGCGGTCGGCAAGAAGGGCGAGATCAGCCTGAAGATGCGCGAACTCGGCAAGATGAGCGCCGAGGAGCGGCAGATCGCGGGCCCGAAGCTCAACGCGCTCAAGGACGAGATCAACGCCGCGCTCGCCGCCAAGAAAGCCGCGCTCGGCGATGCGGCGCTTGATGCGCGGCTTCGCGAGGAATGGCTCGACGTGACGCTGCCGGGCCGGCCGATGCGGACGGGCTCGATCCACCCGATCAGCCAGGTCACCGAAGAGCTGACGGCGATCTTCGCCGATATGGGCTTTTCGGTCGCCGAAGGGCCGCAGATCGACACCGACTGGTACAATTTCGACGCGCTGAACATTCCCGGCCATCACCCCGCCCGCGCGGAGATGGACACGTTCTACATGCACCGCGACGACGGCGACAATCGCCCGCCACATGTTCTGCGGACCCATACCTCGCCGGTGCAGATCCGGCACATGGAAAAGTATGGCGCGCCCTGCCGGATCATCGCGCCGGGCCGGGTCTACAGGGCCGATTACGACCAGACGCACACGCCGATGTTCCACCAGGTCGAGGGGCTCGCGATCGACCGCGACATCTCGATGGCGAACCTCAAATGGGTGCTGGAGGAGTTTTTCGCGGCCTTCTTCGAAGTGGACGGGATCAAGACGCGGTTCCGCGCCTCGCATTTCCCATTCACCGAACCCTCCGCCGAGGTGGATATCCAGTGTTCCTGGGAAGACGGCCAGCTCAAGATCGGCGAAGGGGATGGCTGGCTCGAAGTTCTGGGCTCCGGCATGGTGCATCCCAAGGTGTTGCAGGCGGCCGGAGTAGATCCGTCCGAATGGCAGGGCTTTGCCTTCGGCATGGGGATCGACCGGATCGCGATGCTGAAATACGGGATCCCGGATCTCAGGGCGTTTTTCGACAGCGATCTGCGCTGGCTGAAGCATTACGGCTTTTCGAGCCTCGGCGTTCCGACGCTGCATGGGGGTCTTTCGGCCTGACGCACTCCGCACGCGGAGTGCGGGCCGGTTTTCGACGCGAAAACCGGAGCCTAGCGGATCGCGCGACCGCTTCTTGCGGCGAAAATCGGAACCCCAACCGGACGGGCACGCTTTTCGCGTCGAAAAGCGCGCGCTCTTTGCGACAAAGAGCGCGTGACCACTGCCGAAAGGAAACCCCATGCGTCTCTTCCGCCATGAAAACCGCCAGCAGACCGACCAGACCCGCCGTCTCTATGCCCGCTACGAGCTTGCCCATACCGCCGTCGATTTCGCGGCCGCGTTTCTCTTTCTCGTGGGCTCGGTCCTGTTCTTCTGGCAGTCGCTCGAAACCGCGGCGATCTGGTGCTTCGTCCTCGGCTCGGTGTTCTTTTGCGTGAAGCCGACACTGCGCCTGATCCGCGAAATCCACCTTTACCGCATCGGAGAGACCGACGCGCTCGCCAAGGCCGACCAGATCGGCTGAGCCCTTTCCGTCCCGTCTGCGATCCGCTAGGAGATCCCCGACCCGATCCACGACCCCGAGGCGCATGCGATGAAGTTCACCCTCTCCTGGCTCAAGCACCATCTCGACACCACGGCCTCCGTCTCGGAGATCGCCGAGACGCTGACCGATCTCGGCCTCGAGGTGGAAGCTGTGGAAGATCCCGCGGAGCGCCTCGGCGACTTCACCCTCGGGCGCGTCATCGCCGCCGAGAAGCATCCCGATGCGGACAAGCTGAAGGTCTGCCGGGTCGAGACCGACGAGGGCGAGCGCCAGATCATTTGCGGCGCACCGAATGCCCGCGAGGGTATCACCGTCGTCCTCGCCAAGCCCGGCACCTATGTGCCCGGCATCGACACCACGATCCAGGTCGGCAAGATCCGTGGCGTCGAAAGCTTCGGCATGATGTGTTCCGAACGCGAAATGGAACTGTCGGACGAGCATTCGGGCATCATCGAGCTGCCCTCGGGCGAGGTCGGCCAACGCTTCGTCGACTGGCTCGCCGCGAACGACCCTGCCAAGATCGACCCCGTGATCGAGATCGCGATCACCCCCAACCGGCCCGATGCACTCGGTGTCAGGGGCGTGGCGCGCGACCTTGCGGCACGTGGCCTCGGCACGCTGATCGCGCGGGACACGGACCCGGTCCCGGGCACGTTCGAAAGCCCGATCAAGGTCACGATCGACGACGAGGCCCGCGAGGCCTGTCCGGTTTTCTATGGCCGTCTCATTCGCGGCTTGAAGAACGGCCCCTCCCCCGATTGGCTGAAACAGAGCCTCAAGGCGATCGGTCTTCGCCCGATTTCCTTCCTCGTGGATGTGACGAACTTCTTCACCTATGACCGCAACCGCCCGCTGCATGTCTTCGACGCGGCCAAGGTCAAAGGCGATCTGCGCGTGCACCTGTCGAAAGGCGGAGAAGAGCTTCTCGCGCTCGATGAGAAAACCTACCGCCTCGCGCCCGGCATGACGGTGATCTCGGACGACACCGGCGTCGAGAGCCTGGGCGGCATCATGGGCGGCGAGGCGTCGGGCGTGACCGAGGCGACGACGGATGTCTTTCTCGAGGCAGCCTTCTTCGACCCGATCCGCACCGCCTATACGGGCCGCTCGCTCAAGATCAATTCCGATGCGCGCTACCGCTTCGAGCGCGGTATCGACCCCGAGTGGACGCCGCACGGCATCGAGCACGCGACGCGGATGATCCTCGATCACGCAGGCGGCGAGGCGTCCGAAGTGGTGGTCGCGGGCGAGATCCCGGACCATGCGCGCGCCTACCGGCTCGACACGGAGCGCTGCTCCCGGCTCGTCGGAATGGATATTCCGGCCGAGACGCAGCGCGCGACGCTGGAGGCGCTCGGCTTCGTCATGGACGGCGACATGGCGCATGTGCCGTCCTGGCGGCCCGACGTGATGGGCCAGGCGGATCTCGTGGAAGAGGTCGCGCGGATCGCCTCGCTCACCAAGCTCGAGGGCAAGCCCCTGCCCCGGATGTATTCGGGCGTCCCGCGCCCGATCCTGAAGCCGCTTCAGAAGCGCGAGCAGGCAGGACGGCGCACGGCCGCGAGCCTTGGCTACAATGAATGCGTCACCTACAGCTTCATCGACCGCACCACGGCAGAGCTTTTCGGCGGTGGACAGGACGCGAGCATGCTCGCCAACCCGATCTCCTCGGAGATGAGCCACATGCGCCCGGCGCTGCTGCCGGGTCTGCTGCAGGCGGCGGCGCGCAACCAGGCGCGCGGCATGTCCGACCTTGCATTGTTCGAGATGGGTCATGTTTTCGAAGGCGGCGAGCCGGGCGAGCAGAACCTGTGCCTCGCGGGTATTCTCGTCGGCCGCACCGGGCCGAAGGATGTGCATGGCGCCTCGCGTGCGGTCGATCTTTACGATGCCAAGACCGACGCGGAGGCGCTTCTGTCCGCGATGGGCGCGCCCGCGAAGATGCAGATCCTGCGGAGCGGCGATGCATGGTGGCACCCGGGCCGCCACGGCGTGCTGTGCCTCGGCCCCAAGAAAGTGCTCGGAGTCTTCGGCGAGATCCATCCGCGCATTCTGCAAGCGCTCGACGTGAAAGGCCCTGTCGTCGGCTTCACGATCTGGCCCGAGGCGATCCCGATGCCGAAAAAGGCGGTGTCGACCCGCCCCGCTCTGGCGCAGAGCGACCTGCAACCCGTGGAGCGCGATTTCGCCTTCGTGGTGGACAGGGATGTCGCCGCGCTCGATCTCGTGAATGCCGCCGCAGGCGCCGATAAGGCTCTGATAGAAGAGGTGCGCGTCTTCGACGAATTCGTCGGCGGCAGCCTTGGCGAAGGCAAGAAATCCCTCGCGATCACCGTCCGAATGCAGCCGAAAGAGGCGACGCTGAAGGAAAAGGACATCGAGGCCGTGGGCGCGAAGATCGTCGAGAAGGTCGGCAAGGCGACGGGCGGCACGCTCCGGGGCTGACCCCCTCACCTTGTCCGGCCTCTGCGGCGGGATAGCTGAAGACGGGTGCAACAAGGGAGAGCGACATGGGCCTCAACGTCTACCTCGCGGGCGAGATTCACACCGACTGGCGCGACCAGATCATCGACGGGGCGCAAGGGCTCGACGTCACCTTCTCGGGCCCCGTCACCGACCATGCGGCCTCGGACGATTGCGGCGTGGCGATCCTCGGCGCGGAAGAGAACAAGTTCTGGCATGACCGCAAAGGCGCGCTTCTGAACGGCATCCGCACGCGCAAGGCGCTGGACGATGCCGACATCGTGGTGGTGCGCTTCGGCGACAAGTACAAGCAGTGGAACGCCGCGTTCGATGCGGGCTATGCGGCCGCCCTCGGCAAGAGCCTCGTCATCCTGCAGCCCGAGGATCACGACCATGCGCTGAAGGAAGTCGACGCCGCCGCGTCCGCGGTTGCCCGTGATCCTTCCGAGGTGGTGGAGATCCTGCGCTACGTACTGACGGGCCAACTTCCCGGCTGACGGTTTTCGCGAAACGCTCCACGAATTTACATCTCGCGCGACATATTGCTTCGGGGTAATCCTGTGCGCGGTCACGAAAAGGGCCGCAGCTACTGGGAGCATGGGACATGATTAACGAATTCAAGGATTTCATCGCCAAGGGCAATGTTATGGACATGGCCGTCGGCATCATCATCGGCGCGGCCTTCACCGCGATCGTCACCTCGCTTGTCGGCGATCTGATCAACCCGATCATCGCGCTCTTTACCGGCGGGATCGATTTCTCCGGGTGGTTCTACACGCTCGACGGCTCGGACCAGAGCTCGCTCGACGCCGCGCGCGAAGCCGGAGTGCCGGTCTTCGCCATCGGCTCCTTCCTGATGGCCGTCATCAACTTCCTCATCATCGCCTTCGTCGTCTTCATGCTGGTCAAGATGGTGAACCGCGTGAAAGCCGCGGCGGAAAGACCCGACGAGGTCGTCCCGGAAGTGAAGAGCGGCCCGTCCGAGCTCGATATCCTGATCGAGATCCGCGACGCGCTGAAGCGCTGACCACAAGACGCACCTCTCGAGCGGCCCGCCCCGGTGGCGGGCCGTTTTTTATGCGTGGGGCGTTGTGCGCGCGGCATGGCTTGCGTATCAGCCTCGCAGGACATGCCGCAGGAGGCCGCCATGACCGAGACGACACGGATCGCCGCCTTCTCCGTCCTCGTGGGCATCGCCGTGCTCGCGATGAAAACGCTGGCCTGGTGGGTCACCGGATCGGTCGCGCTTCTCTCCGACGCACTCGAAAGCATCGTGAACGTCGCAACTGCGCTTGCGGCGCTCCTGGCGGTCCGCATCGCCGAGCGCCCCGCCGATGACGGTCATCCTTACGGCCACCACAAGGCGGAGCTGTTTTCCGCGACGCTCGAAGGCGTCCTCATTATCCTCGCCGCCCTGTTCATTTTGCGTGAAGCCTGGGCCGCCTGGGCGGAGCCGCGTGCCATCGCCGCACCGGCTCTCGGAATTGCGATCACTGGCATCGCCAGCGTCGTCAACGGCCTTTGGGCGGCGTATCTCGTGCGCGCCGGGCGGCGGCTTTCCTCTCCGGCGCTCGGGGCGGATGGGCGGCATCTCTGGACCGATGTGATCTCGTCGGCGGGCGTGATCCTCGGGATCGGCCTTGCGCTTGCCACTGGCTGGCTCTGGCTCGATCCGCTCCTGGCGGCGCTTGTGGCGGTCAACATCCTCTGGTCCGGCGCGAAGGTGATCCGCGGCTCGGCGGGCGAGCTCATGGACGCCGCGGTGCCCGCGGCCGACCTTGCACGGTTGCGAGAGATCATCCACGAGAACGCGGACGGCGCGCTCGAGGCGCATGACCTGCGGACCCGCAATGCCGGGCGCGCGACCTTCGTCGAATTTCACCTGATCGTCCCCGGAGAGATGAGCGTCCTCGACGCCCACGCGATCTGCGACCGGATCGAAGCCGCGCTCAAGGCCGAGATCAGCGAATGCACCGTGACCATCCATGTCGAGCCCGAGCATAAAGCGAAGGCGAGCGGGATCGTGATGACCTGATCTCAGCGGGCAGGCAGAGCGTCGCAGCTTTCGGGCAGCGCCGCGTTCGGACCTTGAAACGCACCGATGCGGCCCGTCGAGAGCGCGTTACCGTCAAAGCTCACCGCCAGCACATCGCGCCAATCCGCATCCGAAAGGACCAGCGCCGGGCGTCCATCGCAGAGCGCCGCACCGCCGAAGATCGTGTCCCACCCGATCCGGTGATTGCTGAGACCCGAGAGCGCCGCGACTTCGCGGAGGCCGCCACGTTCGAGGCGCAGGAGGCGCAAGACGCGCGCAAGGTGCGGTCGGTCCACGTAAGCGATCTCGATCCGCCCGTCACCGTCAAGATCGGCCACACCGGCAGGTGCAAGCCAGCGGTTCGTCTGTCCGATGAAAGGCGTGCGCGCGAGTGGCGAAAGACGTCCCTCCGAGACCTGCCAGATGGCAAGCCGCGCTCCGCGCTCTGCATGAGTCTCGACCGTGATGATCTCCGGCGTGCCGTCGCCGGTCACATCGGCGAGCCGGGGCGCGGTATCCTCGAAGACCATCGGCGCCTCCCAATGCACGCGAAGAGACGTGCCGCCGGACAGCGTGACGACCAAATCTTCGTATTCCACCGCGTCGCCCAGAACACCATGTGCGTAGCGCGTCGTCGGGCTGTCGTAGCGCGCTGAAACGATTGTCTCCGCGGCAGCCGGACCCGCGAGCGTCGCAAGGACCAGGGCCGCCGCGAGAGGCCGCATCAGATCTGCTTTTCAGGCATCTGCACGCGCAGCCCGTCAAGCGCGTCGCTCACCTTGAGCTGGCAGGTCAGGCGCGAGCGCTCGGGATCGGGCTCGTAGGCGAAATCGAGCATGTCTTCTTCCATGTCCTCGCGCGGCGGCAGCTTGTCCACCCAGGCGGGGTCGACATAGACGTGGCAGGTCGAGCAGGCGCAGGCCCCGCCGCAATCGGCCTCGATGCCAGGGATGCCGTTGTCGCGGGCGCCTTCCATGACCGTGAGGCCGTTCTTCACGTCGACGACGTGCTCTTTTCCGTTGTGCTCGACATAGGTGATCGTCGCCATGATCCTGTCTCCTCAAAATTCATCCGGTCTTTCCTAGCAAGACTGCGCGCGGGATAAAGACCTTATCGTGCGCGGGATTGCGTCGGTCGATATTAGTTCTATATTTGTTCCCATGCAGATCGTCGCGCCCCGCACCGAGGCCGGATGGCCCCGCCCGCCCTCCTGCCTTGTCGCCAGCCGCCTCGAGGAGCCGCCCCAGGGTGCGCGTATCGCCGTGGCGGGGCTCGTGATCCTGCGGCAGCGTCCGGGAACGGCGAAAGGCGTGATTTTCCTTACGCTGGAGGACGAGACCGGCGTCGTGAACGTCATCGTCTGGCGCGCGATGTACGAGAAGTTCCGCCGCGCGGTGATCTCGGGGCGGATGCTGCGGGTCACCGGCCGGCTTCAGCGGGAATCGAGCGTGACGCATGTCATCGCCGAGGAGATCGAGGATATCTCGTCCCTGCTCGACCGCCTGCTCGATCCGCCCGAGGCGCTTTCACGGAGCGGCGAAACCGGGTAGGCTTGCGCGCAAGCGACAAACCGAGGCCCGAGCAGCCCGATGACACCGATCCTTCTGCGGACATTCTGTCTTGCCGCCGCCCTTGGGGCGGCCGGGTGCACTCCGCTCGATACGGGCGAGGACGAACAGCGTCCGGATTTCAACACGATGGGCCTTGGCGACGACGATTCCCGGCCCGCTCCGGGCGGCGGCTGCGTTGCGACCGAACGCACCGATCCCACCTACAAGGAGGTGCCGCGCCAGGTCGAGGTGATCCCGGCCGAATACGGAGCGGACGGCGTCCTGGTGAACCCGCCGGTCTATCGCAATACGAGCGTGCGCCAGATCGACCAGGAGGGAACGGTCCTCCGCTTTCCGGCACCCTGCCCGCCGGTCTACACCCCCGAATTCATCGCCTCGGTGCAGCGGGCGCTCGCCGCGCGCGGGCTCTATTCCGGGGCGATCACCAGTCAGCTCGACCAGGGAACCCGCGCCGCGATCCGCACATATCAAAGCGCGCGCGGGCTCGACAGCGACAAGCTCGCGCTGGAGACGGCGCGAGACCTCGGGCTTGTCGCGGTCGAGCTTGAGGACGCAGACACCTGAAACGAAAGAGAGCGGCGCAGATCGCGCCGCCCCCTCTTAAGCAGACATATATTGCCTGCGATCAGTCCTCTTCGTCGATGCTGAGCGCAACGAAGCGTGGATCGCCCGAGCGGCGCACCAGCAGAAGGAGTGACGTGCGTCCCGCGTCGCGCGCCTCGTCGATCCGGTCCTCGAGATCGGCGATCTCCGCCACCGGCGACTGACCCGCCTCGGTGATGACATCGCCTTCGCGAAGTCCCTTTTCCCAGGCTTCCGACGTATCGTCGACGCCCGTCACCACCAGCCCCTCGGTGCCTTCGTCGAAGCTGTATTCCTCAGCCAGATCTGGCGAGGTCGGCGTCAGCGTCAGGCCGAGCACATCGGCAGAGGAGGGCTCTTCGGGCTCTGCCTCGGGCGCGCTCTCGGTTTCTGCGCTTTCAGCTTCCTCGCGGCGGCCAAGCGTAACCATCAACGTCTCGGTGGCGCCTTCGCGGTTGACGACCACACGCACGGTCTTGCCAACCGCCGTGTTGCCGACCTGACGCACGAGGCTGCGCGTGTCTTCGACATCCGTTCCGTCGAACCGCACGATCACATCGCCCGAGAGCATCCCGGCTTCCATCGCCGGTCCTTCGGGAACGTCCGTCACCAGCGCGCCGGCGGTGCTGTCGAGGTCCATCGCCTCTGCCACGTCTTCGGTCACGTCCTGAATACGCACGCCGAGCCAGCCGCGGCGCGTCTCACCGAACTCCCGGAGCTGGTCGACGACCCGCGTGACCACGTTCGAGGCCATCGAAAAGCCGATGCCGATGGAGCCGCCGGTGGGCGACAGGATCGCCGTGTTCACCCCGATCACGTCGCCCGAAAGATTGAAGAGCGGGCCGCCGGAATTGCCGCGGTTAATGGCGGCGTCCGTCTGGATGTAATCGTCATAGGTGCCTGAGAGCGCTCGGTTGCGCGCGGAAACAATGCCCGCCGAGACCGAGAACCCCTGCCCGAGCGGGTTGCCCATCGCGACGACCCAGTCGCCAACGCGGGCCGCATCGCTGTCGCCGAACGTCACGAACGGCAGCGGCGCATCGGCCTCGACCTTCAGCAGCGCGATATCGGTGTTCGGGTCGGTGCCCACGACCTCGGCGGCCAGCTCCTCGCCGGAGAAGAACTCGACGAGGATCTCGTCGGCGCCCTCGATGACGTGGTTGTTCGTCACCACATAGCCGTCTTCAGAGATCACGAAGCCGGAGCCCAGAGCAGAGGACCGGCGCGGCCGGTCGCCCGGACCGTTGCGGTCCTGGAACTCGCGGAAAAAGTCCTCGAACGGGGAGCCCTCGGGCACGATGCCTTCCGGCACGGTGCGCCCTTCGACCATCGTTTCGGTGGTGATGTTCACCACGGCCGGGCTCACCCGGTCGGCAAGGTCGGCGAAGCTGCGCGGCGCGTTGCCTTGCGCGGCGGCGAAAACCGACTGCGCGAGGATAAGCACCATCGACAGGCTTGCGAGCCAGAAATAGCGCAGCGCGGGTTGGGGCCGCGCGTCTTCCCTACGGGCGATGGCATGGGCGTGAGAGGTCAAGGCAGTCTCCCTTTTGTGATCCGGTCCGAGGGCGGCCTCTGCCGGGCAGCGCGCCTCCATTGTCGCAAAGATAGGCCCTTTCGCGGCGGGCTCAAAGGCCCATCCGCAGGGTCAAGAGGTTGTGAGGGATACGCCCGCTAGAGCGCGGCCCAGAGAATGACGATTCCCGTCGCTACGGTCACGAGACCGAGCGTTCGCCGGGTCTCGATCGGCATGGCGGCCAGTGCTTCGAGCAGGCGCTCCACAAGCGAAGGGGCCAGCGCATAGGCCAGCCCCTCCACGATCAGTGCGCCTGCGAGCATCACCAGGATGATGTTCGCGTCCATATTCGCCGGCTCAGTTCGTCGGCTGCGGATCGCTTTCCTGCGTATCCGTCGCTTCCGGTGTCGCCTCGCCATCGTCCGGCTCGGCACCGAGCGGCACGTCGGTCGTCTCGTCCATGGGCTCCTCAAGCGAGCCGTCGTCCCGAACCGGGCCCTGACCGTCCCCGTCCGGGTCGATCTGGTCGCGGGCGCTGTCCGGCAGATCCGGCGAGATCTCGGTTTCGGGGGCCAGCTCGCGCAGGCGCTCGATATCGGTATCCGAGATTTCCACCGCCGAAAGACCATCGGCGCGGATCGCATCGAAGAGAGGACCGACGAAGGCGCTGTCGGACGAGATTACCAACGTCGAGTTGTCCCGCTGAAGCGAGCGCTCAAGCGCCGAGAGAGAGCGATAGAAGGAGAAGAACTCGGGGTTGTCGCCGAAGGCCTCGGCATAGACCCGGTTTCTCTCCGCATCGGCTTCACCGCGAACAATCTCGGCTTCGCGTGTCGCGTTCGACGTGGTCTCGACGACGGTCCGGTCGGCTGCTGCTCGAACGCGCTGCGCTGCCTCGTTACCACGCGCGATCTCGTCCGCCGCCTCACGTTCACGCTCTGCCCGCATCCGCGAGAAGGTCGCATCGAGGTTCTGCTGCGGCAGGTTCGTCTGCTTGAGCCGGACGTCGACGATCTGCAGACCAAGACTATTGGCTTCGTTGCGAGCCTGCTCGCGAATGCGGAGGGCAAGGCTCCGGCGCTCTTCGGAGAGGATCGTGTCGGAGGTGACCTGGTCTGCACCCAGAACCTCGCGGATCTGTGCGTTCAGGATCGAGGACAGACGGTCCTCGGCGGCACGGATACCGCCGACGCCCGTCGCCTGACGGAAGCGCACGACATCCGCGATGCGGTAGCGCGCGAAGGCGTCGACGACGAGACGGCGGTCATCGGACGGCGTGACCTCGATGGTCTCTGTATCCAGCGACAGGATCCGGTCGTCGTATTTCACGACTTCCTGGATGAAGGGGATCTTGAAGCCGATCCCCGGCTCTTCGCGAACCTGCTTGATCTGACCGAATTGCAGAACCAGCGCCTTTTCGCGCTCGTCGACGATGAAGATCGCCGACAAGATGCCGACCAGAGCCAGAATGACGACACCGATGAAAAGATTGAGTTTTGTCATCAGTTCGACCCTCCACCGCTTTGGGTCTGGCTGCCGCGGTTGCGCGACAATTCATTGAGCGGCAGGTAGGGAAGCACGCCCTGCCCGTTGCCGCCGGCTTCCTGGTCGAGCACGATTTTGTCGATATCACCGAGTGTCCGTTCGATCGTCTCGAGATACAGGCGGCGCTGCGTCACTTCCGGCGCTTCATTGAACTCCTGCGCAACCGAGATGAAGCGCGAGGCTTCACCGATGGCCTCGTTCACGACCTGCGCGCGGTACGCTTCCGCCTGTTCGAGCGTCTGCGCCGCTTCACCGCGGGCCTCTGCGAGAACGCGGTTGGCATAGGCGTCGGCCTGACGCTGCAGCCGGTCGCGCTCCTGTTCGGCCGCCTGAACCTCGCGGAAGGCGTCGATCACCTCGGCTGGCGGGTCCGCCTGGTCGAGGTTCACACGAACGACATTGATGCCGGATTCGTATTCGTCGAGCGTCTCCTGAATATTCTGAAGCGCCGTATCGGCGATCAGACCCCGGTCCCGGTTGAGGATCGGCGCAAGGTTCGACGCGGCGATGATCTCGCGCATGACCGACTCGGAGACCGCCTCGACGGTCAGTTGCGGATCGCGGATATTGAACAGCAGCATCGCCGGATCCTTGATGTTCCAGACGACCTGGAATTCGATATCCACGATGTTGGCATCCGTCGTCAGCATCAGCCCGTCGTCGTTCGCGCCTTGGCGCTCACCGATATTCTCGGTCCGCTCGGAGGTGACATTGATCACCTCGTAGGTGACGAGCGGCCACGGCGCGAAGTTCAGACCCGGATTGCCTGTCGACGAATATTCGCCGAGGAACAACTCGACCGACTGTTCTTCGGGCCGGACGGTATAGAAACTGGAAAAGAGCCAGACCCCCAGCACGATGGCGCCGCCGATCATCAGCGTGCTGCGGCTGAAGCCGCCGCCACCGCCGCCGGAGCCGCCACCGTTGTCGGAGCCGCCTTTGCCGCCCATCAGCACACGAAGGCGCTCCTGACCCTTGCGGACCAGTTCGTCGATCTCGGGCATCTGGTTATTGTCCGGGCGACGTCCGCCGCCGCCACCGCCTTGAGGGCGCTCGGGGCCGTTGTTGCCGCCTCCCGAGCTGCCGCCGCCGCCCCATGGGCCGCCGCTATTCCCTGCCATCTGCTTCCTTCCCTTTGGACACAGTATTTCTCTTCACTGTAGCTGTGCAGCTTGAGCCATATTTCAAGCTGTTCTGACCGGTTGGCGCATCGTCACCATCTCTTCGGCCATCGTCGGATGCACCGCGCATGTGCGGTCGAAATCCTCTTTGGTCGCGCCCATCTTCACCGCGATGCCGGCGAGCTGGATCATCTCGCCCGCATGCGGTGCGACGATGTGACAGCCCAGAACGCGCCGCGTCTCCTTGGAGACGATGAGCTTCATGAGCACCCGGTCGGGCTTTCCGGCGAAGGCCGAATGCATCGGGCGGAAGGAGGTGCAATAGACTTCGATCTCCTCCTGCTCGGCCGCCTGCGCCTCAGTCATCCCGACCGAGCCGTATTCAGGCTGCGTGAAGACCGCCGAGGGGATCAGGGCATGATCGACCGGCGTCTTGTTGCCTTTGAACACGGTCTCGACGAACGCCATCCCCTCGCGGATCGCAACGGGCGTGAGGTTCACCCGGTCTGTCACGTCGCCGATGGCGTAGATCGAGGGCACCGAGGTCTGGCTGTATTCGTCAACCTCGACCTTGCCACCGCGACCCAGTTTCACGCCAACCTCCTCGAGGCCCATGCCATCCGTATTGGGCTTGCGCCCCGTCGCGAACAGCACCGCATCGAAGATTTTTTCCCGGCCATTGGTGGACTTGACCCAGATCGGTCCTTTCTTCGATGTCTCCGAAGGCTTGCCGGTCGACCGCATGCCGCTGTCGCCCACCAGCGCGCCCGCGTCCTCGACCGGAGCGCCCATATGCGCTTCATCGGCGTCGGTGTAATCGGCATCCTCGGCGCAGCGCATCTCGACGATGTTGGTGCCAGTATGAATGTCGATCCCGCGCGTTTCCATCGCATCCGCGATCAGCCCGCGCGCCTCGTCATCGAAGCCGTTCAGGATCTGCGCGCCGCGAATGTATTGCGAGACATCGACGCCGAGCCCGTGCAGGATACAGGCCATCTCGCAGGCGATATAACCACCGCCGATGATGAGGATGGATTTCGGCAGGTTCTCGAGGAGGAAGATATCGTCCGAGACTATGCCAAGATCGGAATTCACCATGTCAGGCCGCACGGGGTGGCCGCCATTGGCGAGCAGAATGTGCTTGGCGGTCTTGGTGGTGCCGTCCGCCAGCTCGACCGTGTGAGCGTCGCGCAGCTTGGCACGCATATCGAACCGCTCCACGTTGGAGCCATCGAGAAGCTTCTTGTAGACGCCTTCGAGGCGGTCCAGCTCCTCGCGCAACTGTGACGAGAACTGTTGCCAGGAGAAGGTCCCCTCCTGCATCGACCAACCGTATCCCTGCGCCTCTTCGGCAATCCCGTGGAATTCGGAGGCGAAGACCATGAGCTTCTTGGGCACGCAGCCCCGGATCACGCAGGTGCCGCCGTAGCGGCTCTCTTCGGCCAGCGCCACGCGGGCCCCGGCTTCACCGGCCGCCACGCGCGCCGCGCGCACACCGCCCGAACCGCCGCCGATCACGAAGAGGTCGTAGTCGAATTCGCTCATGCATCACCCCTATTGCCGTCGCGCCCGAGGGTAGATCACAGGCCGACCGGGAAGGCCAGACGCAAGGGGTGCGGCGCGGGGTCCGGGCCGCGGTGTCGGATGCCCTACCGCTGGAGCGTGCGGGAAGACCTGCGCGGCGCGCAAATCACGGCGCGATCCTCGGTGACGCGGGCGGGTTGTCCGCCCGATGCCCTCAATCGCCGAGGTCGCTGAAGAGGTTGTCGTCCTCGACGAAATCGAGCCGGTCCGTCTCGACCGTGCCTTCGTTGATGTCGCGCGTCTCAACGCGGCCATCGCCGTAGCCGATGATGACCTTGTCGCAGATGTCGATGAAGAGCCCGTTCTCCACCACGCCTGGCATCTGGTTCAGCACCAGCGCCATCTGGCGGGGATTGCCGATCCGCCCGAGATACAGGTCGATGATGTAATTGCCCTCGTCGGTGATGAAGGGGCGCTGTCCGCTCATGCGGAGCGAGCTTTGCCGGCCCATCACATCCATCGAGATCAGCGTCTCTTCCAGAAGCGCCTGGGTTGTCTGCCAGCCGAAGGGCACGACCTCGACGGGCAGCGGGAAGTGCCCCAGCGACGAGACTTCCTTGGCGGCATCGGCGATCACGACCATCTGGTCGGACGCGGTTGCGACGATCTTTTCCTGCAAAAGCGCGCCGCCGCCGCCCTTGATGAGGTTCAGCTCGGGGTCGAACTCGTCCGCTCCGTCGATGGTGAGGTCCAGCCACCGCGCCTCGTCAAGCGAGATCACTTCGATCCCGACTTCGCGAGCCAGCTCTGCGGTGCGGGTCGATGTCGGCACGCCCCGGATCTCGAGCCCGTCCTCGCGCACCATCTCTCCGAGGCAGCGGACAAGCCAGGCGGCGGTGGAGCCGGTTCCGAGGCCGACGCGCATTCCGTCCTCGACCAGGTCGGCGGCGGTCTTGGCGGCCACGTACTTGGCCTTGTCGATGGGGGAGAGCTCTCCGGTCATGGGGCGTTCCTTCTTAGCAGCGTCGCCCTTATAGGCTGCGGGCGCGCATGGTGCGAGAGGCAATCACCCATTGCGCCCGCATGTTTCAAATCATCGACAATGTGCCGCTTTTCGTCAGGCCCCCTTGCACCTGTCCGGCTATCCGTGCCGGGATGTACGTTCACGAGGCAGGAGCCGACGTCGATGTTTCTATCCGTCTTCGAGATGTTCAAGGTCGGGATCGGTCCGTCCTCGTCCCACACGATGGGTCCGATGGTGGCGGCAGCGCGGTTTCTGGACGCCATGCGGGCCTCCGAATACCGTTTCGCCGGGGTCCGCGCTTCCTTGCACGGCTCCCTCGCCTTCACCGGCGTCGGTCATGCCACGGATCGCGCGGTCATCCTGGGTCTCGCCGGCTTTGCGCCCGACACCTATGATGCGGTTGAGGCCGAGGCGGCGCTGGCCCGGATCGGCGAGGAAAAGACCGTCACGCCCGAGGGTCTGCCGACACTCGCCTTCGACCCCAAATCGGATCTCGTCTTCGACTACGACGAGGCCCTGCCCGGTCACGCCAACGGAATGCGGATCGCGGCGACCGACGCGCAGGGCGATACGCTCCTGCAGGAAACCTACTACTCGGTGGGCGGCGGTTTCGTTCTGACCGAGGCGGAGCTTGCCGCCGGGAAGGATACCGATCACGGCCCGGCCGTTCCCTACCCATTCAAATCCGCCGCCGAGATGCTGGACATGGCGCGCGCCTCGGGCCTGTCCGTGGCGCAGATGAAACGCGCCAACGAGCTGTCGCGCCGTCCGCAGGCGGCGCTCGATACCGGCGTGGCCCGCATCTGGGAAGTCATGGAAGGCTGCATCGACCGCGGGCTCGAAGGCACCGGCCATTTGCCGGGCGGTCTCAACGTGCGCCGCCGCGCGGGCGCGATCCGCGAGTCCCTCGAGGCCGAACGCGGGCTGAACCTCACCGCGCCGCACACGATCAACGACTGGATTTCGACCTTCGCGATGGCGGTCAACGAAGAAAACGCCGCGGGCGGACAAGTCGTGACCGCGCCGACCAATGGCGCCGCGGGCGTGGTGCCCGCAACCATCCGCTACTGGCTCGATTTCGTGCCGGGTGCGAGCCGCGAGAAGCTGCCCGACTTCCTTCTGACCGCGGCCGCGATCGGCGGGCTTGTCAAATACAACGCCTCCATCTCGGGCGCGGAAGCGGGTTGCCAGGCCGAGGTCGGATCGGCCTCGGCGATGGCGGCGGCCGGGCTCTGCGCCGTGATGGGCGGCACGCCCGAGCAGGTGGAGAACGCGGCCGAGATCGCGCTCGAGCATCATCTCGGCATGACCTGCGATCCGGTGAAGGGCCTTGTCCAGGTGCCCTGCATCGAGCGCAACGGGCTCGGCGCGATCAAGGCGGTCTCTGCGGCCTCGCTGGCGCTGCGCGGGGACGGGCAGCATTTCGTGCCGCTCGACGCCTGCATCGAAACGATGCGCCAGGTCGGCGCGGACATGTCCGAGAAATACAAGGAGACCGCGCTCGGCGGGCTCGCGGTGAACGTGCCCAATTGCTGATTGCCCCCGTATCGCCGCGCTCGTAACCTCGCCTTGGTTCAGTGAGGCGAAAGGCGACGCATGACCTCCGAGACGGATGTGTCCGGCTACCGGCAGATGCTGATGATCCGCCGCTTCGAGGAGAAGGCGGGCCAGCTCTTTGGCATGGGCCTGATCGAGGGTTATTGCCATCTCTGCATCGGTCAGGAAGCCGTGGTTGCCGGACTCGAGGCGGCGCTCCGCAAGGGTGATCGCCGCACCGCCTCCTATCGCAGTCATGGCCATATGCTGGCCTCCGGCATGGACCCCGCCCGGATCATGGCCGAGCTACTGGGGCGGACGGAGGGATATTCGCGTGGCCGCGGCGGCTCGATGCACATGTTCAGCCCCGACGACGGCTTTTTCGGCGGCCACGGCATGCTGGGCGCACAGGTGCCTGTGGGTGCGGGACTGGCTTTCGCCGATCGTTACCGCAAGACCAACGCGATCACCGTCGTCAGCTATGGCGATGTCGCCGCCGATCTGGGGCACGTGGCCGAAACCTACCGCCTTGCCGCGATGTGGTCGTTGCCGCTGCTCTTCGTGATCGAGAACAATGCCGAGGCAAGCGCGCCCAAGGGCATGCGTCTTTCGGACCGGGCGGCAGCTTACGGCATCCCGATCTCGCGGGTGGACGGCATGGACCTGCGCGCGGTGCGAGAGGTCGCGCTCGATGCGGCCTTGCATGTGCGCGCCGGCAAGGGGCCGTGGCTGATCGAGGCCGCGACCTTCCGCTACCGGGGGCACTCGATGGCCGATCCCGCGAAGTACCGCACCCTCGACGAGATGCAGCGCGTGCGCGCCGAGCGCGACCCCATCGCCCGCGAACGCGAGAAACTTCTCGAAGAGGGCGCCACGGAGGCCGAGCTGCGCGAGATCGACGCCGAGGTGAAGGCGCTGGTGAACGAGGCCGCAGACCGCGCCCGTGCGAGCGACAGCCCCACGCTTGGCGACCTTGCCCCACACATCGCTGCGGAGGTCCGGCACGATGGCACATGAGATCCGCATGCCGGCGATCTCGCCAACGATGGAGGAAGGCCGGCTCGCCCGCTGGCTGATCTCCGAGGGCGACCACGTGGAGGAGGGCGATGTCATCGCCGAGATCGAGACCGACAAGGCAGTGATGGAGTTCGAAGCACCGCAAAGCGGCGTGATCGAGCGGTTTCTCGTGGCCGAGGGCGGCGCGCCGGTGGCCGTCGAAACCCCGATCGCCGTGTTGGCAGAGAACGCAGATGCCGCGCGGGAGCCCGTACCGGATGCGCCCGCTCCCCGATCTCAGCGCAAGACGCCGCGCAGCGGGGCGCCGCGCCAGACTGTGCGGGAAGCACTGCGCCGGGCGCTCGCGGACGAGATGGAGCGGGATGCCGACGTCTTCCTCATCGGCGAGGAAGTCGGCGCGGCGCAGGGAGCCTACAAGGTCAGCCAAGGCCTCATCGAGCGCTTCGGCGCGGCGCGCGTCGTCGATGCGCCGCCGACCCATTCCGCGCTGATGGGGCTTGCGGCGGGCGCGGCATTCGCCGGGCTGAGGCCAGTGGTGGAAGTGCTGAACGTCTCCTACGCGCTGCAGGCGCTCGACCAGATCGTCAACACCGCTGCAATGAGCGAGGCGATGTCGGGCGGGGCTGTGATCTGCCCGCTCGTTCTGCGCGGACCGCAGGGCGGCGGCGAGCGCATGGGCGCGCAGCATTCGCATGACCTTGCCGCATGGCTGGCGCATGTTCCGGGTCTCAAGGTCGTCGTGCCCTATGCCGCCGAGGACGCCCATGCCCTTCTTGTCGCAGCGATCCGCGATCCGGGCCCGGTCGTTCTTCTGGAAAGCGAGCGGCTCTATGGCCAGAACTTTCCGCTGCCCGATGACGAAGCGGAGCCCGCGCGGCTCGGTGCAGCCCGGATCTGGCGCGAGGGCGCCGATGTCACGCTGATCTCCTGGGGCGTCGCAATGGCCGCGACGTTGAAGGCGGCGGACACGCTTTCGGGCGAGGGTGTCGAGGCCGAGGTGATCGACCTGCGCTCCCTGAGTCCGTGGGATCGCGAGACCGTGCTGGCAAGTGTTCGCAAGACCAACCGCGCGGTGATCGTCGAGGAAGGCTGGCCGGTCGCTTCCTTCAGCAAGGAGATCGCGACGACGATCATGCAGGAGGCGTTCGACGATCTCGACGCACCCGTTGCAACCGTCGCGGCAGCCGACACGCCCCTGCCCTATGCCGGTGCGCTCGAGGATGCGGCGCTGCCCGGGGCCGAGGCGGTGCTGCAAGCCGCACGCGCGGTGCTCTACACATGAGCGTCGTGGAGGTTCTGGGCCGCGATGCGGGGGCCGAGGCCTATCGCGTGCGCGCCGAGGGCTGCGTTGCGCTTGTCCCCGAATTCCTGATGGAGAGCCTGCGTCCCGGCGCGCGGCCAAGCCACCAGGACGCTTATGAATGGATCGCCGCGCATCGCAGGGCGATTGCGCGCGCCGTGGCCGAGCTGTCGCGCGGGGAGACACCGAACGCACCGTTCGACGTCGTGACCTTGACCGAGGGAGGGTCGTGACGGTGCGTGTTGCCGCCTCTCCCCTCGCGCGGCGGCTTGCGAGCGAGCGCGGTCTCGATCTCGCCGAAATGAAAGGCAGCGGGCCGGGTGGCAGGGTCGTCGCGGCGGACCTAGGAAGGCGGGTCGCTGCGACCGAGACGGGGCCCTTCGGCACCGCTCACGCCATCATCCTGCGCGTCACCGTCCCGGCCGATGCAGTCGCGGCGCACGAGGTCGCGCGGGATGTCTCGCGCCGGGACCTGTTGGAGGCCCTCATCCAAGACGCGGCCCCGCCAACGCGACGCCCTGTCCAGGTGATCGACTTGAGCTCCTACGGGATCGAAAGCCTTGATCCGCCGGTGCCTGCCGGACAAGACGCCGCGCTCGGCGTCGGAGAAAGCCACGATGCGCGCGTCACGCTGACCCTGTCGGTCGCGCCCGGCGCGATAGGAATCGAGGATGCGGCGGCGTTTCTCGGCCGGATCGCCGGCTTTCTTGGCGATCCGGCCTGAGACTGGCCGGGCCTTGCCGACCCGACACGATCAAGCCCCGGAGCGCGACGCGCCCCGAGGCTGCGAGGATCAGAAGTTGATCTGGAACGAGGTCTGGATGCGGTCGGTGTCGTAGGTGTCGCCGCCGAATTCCTCGCGCTCCCCGTTGAAGTACTCGACGCCCAGCGTCGCGTTCTCGAGAAGCTGGTATTCCGCGTTGAGGTGAACCGAGCGCAGGCGTTCGGTACCGTTCGGCGCGCCGCTCTTGTTCTCGCGAACGCCGTAGATGCCACGGAAGGTCCACTTCTCGCCGACTTCCTGAGTGAGGCCCGCATAGGCGGATTCCACCTCGATCAGATCGCCGTTGGCGTCCACGTCGTCACCGAGGAACACCAAATAGGACGCGATGCCTTCGCCATAGGTATAGGCCGCATCGAACGTCGCGCCCTGCCAGAGCTGCGCCGAGGTCGAGACGTTGACGCCGTAGAAGTTCTCGTCATCGTCCGTCTCGTCGTCGATAGTGCCGGTGATGCCCGAGAGGCGCAGCAGCAGGGGGTCGGTGTCGTAGGCCATCGCGGCCACGAAGACCGGATCTTCGCTGCCGGTGTTGTGATCCTCGATCGCGACCTCGCCGACGAAGCCGTTTCCGAACTCGTGAGTATAGCGCAGCTGTTCCTGCCGGGCGAAAGGGATGCCGACGACGCCCTGGAAATCGAGCGTGGACGGGTAGGACGAGAGCGGCATGAAGGTCGTCCAGTACTTGCCGACCCGGAAGCCGCCGAGTGTCGCGGTCGCATGGCGCAGGCGCGGCTCGGCCTCGCCATCGGAAAATGCCGTTTCCGCGCCGTAGAAGTCGAGTTCAACTTGCGTGCCGAGTTCGCCCAGCGCGGTCTGCGTCGTGGTGCGGAAGCCGAGGCGCGTCTGGTTCACGGTGCCGGTGAAGCCACCGTCATCCGAACCGCCCGGCCCGATGCTCACCAGACCGAACGTCGTGTTCCCGAGATCATAGTCGAAATCGTAGATGAAATCGGTCTTGAAGTAGCCGTAGAATTCGAGCGTCGTGTTCGGCCCGAGACCGAAAGACAAAGGCTCGTTCCCGCTTTCTTCGAGGGCCGCCACGCGGGCTTCAAGCTCGGCGATCCGCTGGGCGTCGGTGGTTTGCGCGAAGGCCGGCGCGCCGAGGCCGGCAGTCAGGGCGATAACCGCGGTCGCGGCCGGGAAGGTCTTGCGGGAATTGGAATATGTCACGTCGTCTCCACTGTCATTTCGTTTCGGACAGCGGGTGACGTGGCGCGGCTCACGGCCGCGCACAGACCTTTCAAGAAAACGTGACTATTGGTGGCGTATTTTTATGGATCCGGCGCTGTTCCGCCGAACAGATGATCCATGCTCACCGACGGCTGGTCGCACCCGGCCTCGCCGACGATGCGCGCGGGCACGCCCGCGACGGTCTTGCAGGGCGGCACCTCGTCGAGCACCACGGAGCCGGCCGCGATCCGCGAGCAGGAGCCCACTCGGATATTACCGAGCACCTTCGCCCCAGCACCGATCAGGACGCCGTCGCCAATCTTGGGGTGGCGGTCTTCTTCCTCCTTGCCGGTCCCGCCCAGCGTGACGGAATGCAGCATGGAGACGTTGTTGCCGACGCGCGCGGTCTCGCCGATGACGATGGAGTGGGCGTGGTCGATCATGATGCCTCGCCCGATATGCGCCGCAGGATGGATGTCGACGCCGAACACCTCAGAGCAGCGCATCTGGAACAAGAACGCCAGATCGCGCCGACCTTGCCGGAAGAGCCAGTTCGCCACCCGGTAGGATTGCAGCGCCTGGAAGCCCTTGAAGAACAAAAGCGGCTGCAGAAAACGATGGCAGGCCGGATCGCGCTCATAGACAGCGACGATATCGGCCCGCGCAGCCAGTGCCAGCTCGGGATCGGACGCATAGGCCTCATCACAAATCTCGCGCAGGATCTGCTCCGAGATCTCGCCCGACGTCAGTTTCACGGCGATCCGGTAACTCAGAGCGCGCTCGATTGTCGGGTGATGCAGGACCGAATAATGGACCATGCCGCCCAGCAGCGGCTCCTCCTGCACGGCATCCTCTGCCTCGTCCATGATCCGGCTCCAGACCGGATCGAATTCGCTGAGGTTGGTCTTGGTCTCGGCCATCGCGGTCTCCTTTGCGGGCACGAGATTAGCAGATAGTCTCGAGAAGGAGAAACGCCAAGCGCTTCGAGGAGGAACATCGCCGTGACCGAAGCTGATCCCGAACGGTTCCGCGCCTTGATCGAGACGCGCCTCGCGGCTCTCGACGAGGAGGACCGGCTCGGCCGCGACGGGCAGAGGGCGGTCGAGCTCGACCAGCAGGCGGTCGGTCGGCTCAGCAGACAGGATGCGTTGCAATCGCAGGCGATGGCCAAGGCGACGCAGGCCCGGCGCGATATCGCCAAGCGCGGCCTCAAGGATGCGCTCGCCCGGATCGACGAAGGCGAGTTCGGGTATTGCGAGGATTGCGGCGAAGAGATTGCGGTCAAGCGGCTCGAGCTCGACCCGACCGCGCGGCGTTGCATCTCCTGTGCGCGCTAGCCGGCGATCTCGATCCGAGCCGCGGGCCCCGGCCCGAAGCGCGCCGAAAGCTGCGCGACCGAGACGATCACCGGACCGCCTGCGAGATCGGCAGCGCGTGCGGCGGCATCATAAGCCCAGCGCGGCGTCGCGGTCTCGGCCTCCCGTAGGATTTGCTGTCCGCGCGTGACCATGACGCGGTAGGCCTCTCGCTCCTCACCGAGAGGCACTTCGGGCACCGACCAGTCGTCACCGTCGATGCGCGTGCGCCGGATCCAGCTGAGAGTGATCGCGTCACCGGTCTCTTCCGCGCGAAGATGCACCGGCGCGTAAGGGCGCAGACCGATCCCCTCGAACGCATGAACGGCGTAAGTATAGGTTGGATCGTCGACGGGTCGGGAGGCCGGGCCGACCCGCAAATGCATCTCCTGACGCCGCTGCGCCGACGTCATCGCGATCTGCTCGGGCGCGGAATCGAGCCGCACGATGTAGGAGCCCTCCGGCCAGAGATCCGGCATCACGCCGTCGCTGCCCGCCTGCCCGCGAAGCCGCGCGGAGAGAAGCCAGCGACCTGCGGACAACATCTGCACGTCGCGCGCCTGGAAGACTTCCCAGTTTCCCGGCGATCCGTCGCCGATGGCAAATGCGTTCGCGCCCGCGAAGAGCGCGGTATCCGAGACCGATTGCAAGGCTCCGGACCAGAGCCGTACCTGCAATGCGGGGCCGTGATCGAACCGACCCACGGGCGCGCGAAGTAGCGGGCTTTCGGTCACGCCCATGATCGCGCGGCGCGGGAAGACGCCGTTCACGCGGTAATCGGAATCGCTCGGGGCCGCGTAGATCGCGACGGGGCCCGGCCAGGGCGCGGCGTGTGCGGCGAAGTGCGGCGCGTGGGGCACCTCGTCGCCGGTCAGCAGGGGCAGGTCCATGAAGAGCGACGTCACAGGCGTCGCGGCCACGTAGGGGGACAGGGATGCAGGGCTATCCTCCATAGCGGAAGCGGCATAGATGTCGTCCTCGATCCGCACCGCTTCGACAAGCTGGCGATCGGTGATCTCCACCCGGTCGATGCGCGCGCGTATCTCGCCGCCCGCCCCGGGTAGCGTCACCACGTCGCCTGCCCTCACCGAAAGCGCCGATGGCGGCAGCGCGAAACTCAGTGTGTCGCGGGCGAGCCGCGCCTCGGCGAGCCAACGCTCCACGATCTGACACCCTTCGGCGCGGGTGAGGCTCAGCGCGACCTCGCTCGCGGCGACAGCATGGGTACGGTCATCCGGCAGGACTGCCTCTTCGGAAACGGTGTCATGATCCCCCTCGGCTTCATGGAAGGAAAGACGCACGCGCCCCGACATCGCCGCCTCGGACGCGCGGGTCTGCGCGAGCGTGCCCTCGATCTCGTCGTGTTCAGCCAGCGCTTCGGGGTCGAGCGGCACCGCCCGGCGCCCCTCGCGCATGAGGAAGACGAGAGTGCCTTCGCGCTCTACCGCATCGAACCCGTAGGTCAGCATCAGGGGCTGGAGCGCTTGCCGCGCATCGCCCACATCGGGAATGACATAGCCCCGCACCATGCCGACGAGATCGCTCACGTCGAATGCCGTCACGCCTGACCGCGTGCAAATATCGGCCACGACGCATCCGAGCCGCTGCGAGGAAAGCCGCCCGGTGATCCAGTGTCCGCGCCGGTAGTTCGGCCCGTCCGACCAGACCTCGGTAAGCGACGGGAACCACGGGAAGGGCCGAGCGTCCCAGGCCCAGACGAAGGCGTGATCCATATCGACCATCGGCCCCTCGTAGATGGCCGAGACAGGGTTGTGTCTTGGATCCGTCCAATGAAGGTGCATCGCGCGCAGATATTGCCGCTGGATATCCTCGTCGGGCGCACCGGACGATGCCCGCGGCAAGGCGCTTTCGGAGGATTTCGCGTCGAGGAACACGTTCGGCTGATTGGTGCCTTTGTCGACGGCCGGGCATCCGAGCTCCGTGAACCAGATCGGCTTCGATTACGCGATCCATTCGGTGGGCTGGTCCTGCCGGATACCGCCGATGCGGTTGTGGTGGCTCTGGCCCCACCAATTCGCGAGATCCTTGTAGCGGAAGACCCAATCCTCGCCGTAGGCGGTGTCGCGGATCGGCGTGCGGCGCTGCGCGGCGATGGCTTCGGGACTGGAGTAATACCAGTCGAATCCTTCCCCGCCTTCGATATTGGCGTCGAGGTAGCTGAGGTGATGGACCCGGCCCGCGCCGGCATCGGCGTGGTCCACGCCGTCCCGCCAATCGGAGAGCGGCATGTAATTGTCGATCCCGACGAAGTCGATCTCGGGCGCGGCCCAAAGCGGATCGAGATGGAAGTAGTGATCGCCTGAGCCGTCGTCGGGGCGATAGCCGAAATATTCCGACCAGTCGGCGGCATAACCGAGCTTCACCTCCGACCCGAGGATCGTTCGCACCTCGCCCGCGAGATCGCGCAGTGCTTCGACAAATGGAAAACCGGCGTTGTCGCGGATCTGCGTCAGCCCGCGCAGCTCCGAGCCGATACAGAAGGATTCGACCCCTCCAGCCGCTTTGCAGAGCGCGGCATAGTGCAGGATGAAGCGCGAAAAGCTCCACTCCGCTGGGCCGGAATAGCTGACGCTCTGCCCCGAGACGTGGAAATCGGCGGCGCGGGCGGTGCCGACGAACGCGGCGACCTCGGCCCGCGCGGCAAGTGTGCCGTCATGGCTTCCGTTCTGACCCGGCGCGCGGTTCAAGGTGATCCGGCCCCGCCACGGCAATGGCGGCTGCTCGTCGCGGCCGTACGGGTCGGCTTTGCCGTTCCCGGCGAGCTGCTCCATCAGGATGAACGGGTAGAACATCACGCGCTTGCCGCTCTCGCGCATCCGCATGATCGCCTCGATCACGGAACGGTCGGCGGGCGTGCCGCCGTAGACCGGCTTTTCCTCTATGCGCGGCACCGGGACGGCGCTGGCGCGGTTCAGCCCCGACACGCTCCAGGCCATGCCGCCCGCGTCATGCTCTTTCTGTTCGACCTTGGGGCGCAATTGGCATTGCCCGCAGCGCAGATCGTCGCCGAACCAGCTCACCACCAATGAGACCGCGTCGCAATTGGGGGCCTGATCCTCGAGCGCGGTCAGCGATTGGACAATATCTGCGACCTCGGATGCCGTATTGACGTTGATCGCCGAGGATGAACCGCCGCCCGATCCACCGTAATATTGCTTGCTCGTCGCGAGCGTGTATTCGCCCGATCCCGGCAGCAAGGCGACGCCGCGCAAAAGCTGCGGCATGTCATCGGCTGCAAGGTTCGGTTTCAGAACTTCGAACGACAATTGCGGGACACGGTTTCCGAAATCCTCGAGCTTGAAGTCCTCGATCACGACATAGGCCGTGCCGCGATAGGCGGGCACCGCGCCCGTGCCTTCGATCGCTTCCATCTTGGGGTCGGGCATCTGATCCTGTGAGCCGGGATAGACCCGGATCTGCAGATCGTTCATCGATATCTCGACACCGTCCGCCCAGATCCGCGTGACGCCCGCGATCTCGCCTTCGCAAAGCGCCAGGGCAAGGTTCACCGAGTAATGGTAGGTCGTGATCTCGGGCGTCGCGGGCGCACCCTTTCCCCCGTCCCCGCCCTCGTTCGTCGTGGTTTCCGTGAAATGGCTCGCCCAGATCACCTGTCCGCCGAGCCGCGCCCTGCCATAAAGCCGGGGGATCGCGCGACCCTCGCCGGAATTGGCAAGATGGAAGCGTTCGATCCGGCCGGTCTCTACGGCCTCGGCGCCCTTGCCCATCAGGCTCTGATCGATAGCGCGCCCGAGCGCGGCGCCGGCAAACCGGCCCCATGCAACCATCGAGAGCCCGAGCAAGGATCCTCCGACAGAGCCGCCAAACGCGGCACCGGCAGCGGAGAGAAGGATCGTGGCCATCAGGAGATCTCCTCATCTGTGGTCGGGAAGGCGAAAGGAAAGGCGAAGCGCGCGACGATGCGGCGCGACCACGGCCGCGTGAGCTGCGACTCGATCACGCCGTGCCCGGAATAGGCGTGGATGAAGCGTGGGGCGGAACCGGCTACGGAGAGAATGCCGAGATGCTTGGCAACCGCGCCCTCGCGCATCCGGAAAAGCAGGATCTCGCCCGGCCGAAGCGCGGCATGAAAATGGCGCGCGATCAGATGCCGCCGCGCCGCCTCCCAGAGGGCCTCCTGCCCCTGAGGCTCTGCCCAATCGCGGCTATAGGCCGGCGCGACTTCCGGCTCGGCTCCTGCGATCTCGCGCCAGACACCGCGCACAAGCCCGAGGCAATCGCAGCCCGCGCCCGGATGTGACGCCTGGTGGCGATAGGGGGTGCCGATCCAGCCCCGCGCTGCGGCAACGATCCTGTCCGCGCCGCTCATCTCCGGCTGCCCCCAGAGGTATCCGATGCGTTGGCAGGGTGCACGATCAGCCAATCGTCTCCGGGAATATCCAGAAATCCCTGGTAATTTAGGAGGTTATCGAACTTGCCCTTGCAGGTCTCCATCCTCTTGTCGCATCCCGCCGTCACGCGCAGCGCGTCACCCGGCGCGATCTCGGCGCGCAAAGGTTCCCAAAGCGAGATCTCACGGCCGGCCTCGGTGATCGCGTCGCGCTTGATCCAGCCGGAAAGCCCCGCGCCGCTGCCGGAAAGAACGTCGAGCCGTCCGCGCGAGAACCAGCCCTCAGGCACGCCCGTTAGCTCAGGGAGCGAGAATTGCCGCGCCTCGACAACGGCCAGCGCGGTGCCATCCCAGAACAGCCCCGGCGCAGAGAGATCCACACCGCAGGTCCGGTCGCCGAGTACCGCCGTGCAGGGCCGCTGGAAGATGCGTCCGATCGGACGGTTGAGCAGGTCCGACAGGCCGCGAAGCTCCGCGCGGAACGCGCCTTTGCCGCGCTGGATCTCACCGATATGGCCGCGGAACAGGATCTGCCGCGCGGCCACGTCCTGCCAATTGACAAGCCAGGCCACGACCTCTGCGCCGTCATAGCGTCCCGCCTCGATATCCGCGTCCGAGATGGCGGCGCTCGACAGCGCGCCCATCGCCTCGGAATTGTCGACGGCGAGCCCCGTGCCCTGTTCGAGCGCCCGCGCGGTCAGCCCGCTTTCGGCGCGGAACGTCAGCCCGTCGAAGACCAGATCGAGGTCATGGTCGGTGAAACCAAGGCGCACTCCGTCCGTGCGGATCACTTCCCAGCAGCGCACGACGCTGGTGGAACCCGTTGACAGATGAGCGTGCAGGGCCTCCGCCTCAGCGCTCATATCCGGACCTCAACCACTGGCACGTCCGGCACCTCACCTGCCTGGACACTCGCGACGCTGGTCACGATCCGCGAGGTGGCAAAGCGCACCGGCACGTCGAACTCGAACCCCGCTGTAACGGCGATGCCGTCCACAGGCGGCTCGGCGAATGTGACGCGCCCCGCCGCAAGATCGATCTCGTAATCGGTGCCCTGAACCTGCTCGGTATCGTGCAGCCCGATCCGCACGCTGCCCGCAACAGGTTTCGCGATGGGGCGATGATACTCCGCCCCGCCCGAGCGATAGGTCTTCACGAGGTGAAACAGCGTCGTCTCGCCATCTCCGATGCCGATCACCTGGTCCTCGAAATGCACCTCGCGGGATGGGACGCAGGATTTGAAATCCGCCCAGTCCTTCCAGCGAAATCCGAACATCTCGCCGCGCCGGGCCTCGTAGAAGGCGACGAGTTCCGCGATATCGTCGAGCGATCTGAGGCCGACGCCCGCATCGTAGCGCCTGCGCGAATGCGCCCAGGGCGTGTTGCGCTCTTCATGCCCGTTCGCGAGCGCGACGATCTCGGTGCGACGCTCCGGCCCGCCCATCGAGCCGAAGCTCAGCCGGGCGGGAAATCTGACATCGTGAAAATCCATGCCTGTCTCCTCAGCGGTTGCGGCCGCCCTGCCCGATCATCCGCGCCATGCGCGCGGCGATCTGGCTCTGGCTGCGTTCGAAGCCCTGCACATCGGGCGTCGTGATGTTCATGGTGATGTTGACGGCTTGCCCGCCGCCTCCCGCCCTCACCCCGAGTTTGCCGTCAGGTCCGCGTGCGAGCGGCATGATTGCTTCTGGCCCGGCCTCACCCATGAGCCCGGTGCCGCCCCGCATCGGAAAGGTCGTGGGTCCGGTGACGATGCCGCCCGTGGCGAAAGGCATCACCCGGCCCTGCGCGAAGCCAGCCCCCTTTTCGAACGGGGAGTATTGACCGAAGACGGAATTCACGCCGGCAGACACCAGCCCGCCCAGATAGTCGGCGACCGGATCGATCGCTGCCTTGTAGGCGGTGTCGATCATCGCCTGCGCGACCTCGTTTAGCGCCTGTGTCAGGCTCATCCCGTCGAGGATCACGCCGTCGATGGCCGAGGACAGCCCCGTGGACAGCGCCTTCTGGAGCCGCCGCACGCCGCCGCCCGTCTCCGAGAACGTCTCGTGGATGCGCTTCATCTCGGCGTTGAAGCTCGCGGCCATGCCGGTCGCGCCCGAGAGCGCGGCATCGAGCGCGTCGATCTCGGCCTCGAGCTTTTCTGGATCTGTCATCTCTTGGCCCCTTCATCGTCGGGAAAGTTCGCCATCAATTCATCGAGCCGCGCGCGCCCCATCGGGCGCGGCCCCCGGCCCTCGCCCAGCATCAGCCGAAGCTCGGCCGGTGTGAGCGACCAGAACGCCTCGGGCGGCAGCCGCAGACCCTGGAAGCCCGCGCGCATGAGGCCCGGCCAGTCAAACCGCATCGGCGGCCTCCACCGGGCCGAACGCCCGTGCCAGAAGAAGCGCCGCCGCTTTGGCGGCTGCCACCGGCCCGCCCGCGATCTCGGCCTGCATCAGATCGCCCGCGCGTCCTTGCCAGCCCCCGCCACGGAGCCCCGCGACGATCAGCGCCAGCACGTCGCGCGAGGAAAAGCGCCCTGTCTCGAACCGCTCCACAAGCGCGACGAGCGTGTCTTCGCCAAGGCTCGCCTCGAGCTCCGCGAGCGCGCCCAGGGTCAGCCGCATCGCTCGCGGCGCCCCGTCGATCACGATCTCCACTTCACCGCGCCAGGGATTCGTCATGGATCAGCTCGCTTGCGCGACGAACGAGAGCGCACCCGCCGAAGCCATCGAGACCTCGTAGGTCGCCTCGCCGTCATGGGTGCCGGCATATTCAAGGCCGGTGACCTGGAACGGGCCGGTGACTGTCCCGAAATCGGGGATCACCACTTGGAATGCCGGCGTTTCGGAGCCGAAGAAAATCTGTCGCGCGCGCTCGTCGGTATCGGCATCGCGAAAGACACCCGAGCCCGAGATCGCCGCGCTGCGGACGCCTGCGCCTGCCAGAAGCTCGCGCCATCCCCCTTCGCTTTCGAGCGAGGTCACGTCCACCTGCTCGGCGTTGAAGGCGATCCGCGTCGCGCGCAGGCCCGCCATTGTATGGAACTGCCCGTCCCCGGTCAGGTCGAGCTTGATGAGAAGGTCCTTGCCGTTCTGAGCGGTCATGTCGCTACACTCCGTTACTGGGATTGGTCGTCGTCGACGCGGGCACGGAAGATCATCTCGATCCGCCGGAGCCCGCCGCTTCGGTGCCGGGCCTCGGCCCGCAGGAACCTGAGGCTGGTGAGGCGCCCCCGCGCGAGCGTCAGGTCCGCTCCTTCGAGCGCATCGGACAGCGCCACCGCGGCGCGTTTCGCTTGGCGGAACCCGCCCGCATCGGTCACGACGATCACCGAGATGTCGTGCCAGGCTCCATCCGCGCTGGCATCCGATGCCGCGCGAACTTTCTCGGGCCCGAGCGAGACGTAGAGGCCCGGTATCGGCCCCGCCGGCAGCGCGTCGTAGATATGGCTTCCGACCTCGGCGGTGAGCGCGGGATCGGCGGCTAGGCGCGTAAAGATCGCCTCTTGCAGCGCTTCGGAAATGGCGTAGCTCATGCGCTTGCCCTCTCTTCGGCGGTACAGATCAAGTACCGCGCAGCAGGCCCGTCCTCTTGCACGGCGAGGATGTCGAACCGGCGCGTACCGCTCGCGAACCGGTCCCGGACGCGCGGACGGCCGGGAGATCCGTTAGGCGCCGCGCGTACGATGATGCG
Organism: Roseivivax sp. THAF30; assembly: GCF_009363575.1. NCBI lineage: Bacteria > Pseudomonadati > Pseudomonadota > Alphaproteobacteria > Rhodobacterales > Roseobacteraceae > Roseivivax > Roseivivax sp. THAF30. The sequence goes on from NZ_CP045389.1 coordinate 2,870,338, forward strand.
GATGCCCGACCGCGTCAGCGCGCCGCCCTCCCCCTGGACCTCGCGGCCGGCGCGGGGCGTCATCTCGCCCCAGAGCGTGCCGACCGCATGCCACGCCTCCGACCGCCCGCCCGCGCCGTCGGGCAGCTCGGTCTTGCGCTCCAGAACGAGCTTTCTATTGAGACGCGGGGCCGTCATGCGGAAAATCCCATTCGCATCGGGCGGTAGCGGCTGAGAAGGCTGGTGACGCCAAAGGGCATGCATCCCGCCGCGAGTCCGGTGTCTTCACGGTGATCGTAGAAATGCGCGGCAAGCATCAGCACGGCTTGCGACAGGTCCGGCGGCAGGTCATCGAAGGCCTCTGCGAAGCCCGCGACGAACCTCAGCTCGGCCGCACCACCTTCGGGTATGGCGGGCAGGCTTGTGGCGAGCGCACGAAGGGTCGGCGCCTGGGCATCGCGGACGAGCCGATACGCCGAGGGCGCAACCGGGCTGGCCGCCCCGAAGCGGTCGACCAGCGACACGCTCTCGACGGAGCGGACGGGCGCGATTGCGAAGGTCTGGGCATCGGGTCGCGTCCATCCCTGCACGATCTGCAGGAACTGACGCGCGATCAGCGCTTTCGCCGTCCGCCCCTCGATGGCGGCGATGGCTGCGCGCAAGAACGATCCGAGAACCGCATCCTGCAGATCGTCTTCGCCAAAGCCCGACCCCATTCGGAGGTGCTGTTTCAGCGAGTCGACGGGCAAGGCCGCCTCGGGCACGAGTGTCTCTTCGGTCAGCATCATCGGTCTTCTTCTCATTGGCGCGGGAAGCCGCGCTTTGGGGTCGGGCGGCGGCACGTCCCGCCGCCCGCACGTCTCTGGGTCAGCTCGCCGCGCAGCGCAGGAGTTTGATCGCCGCGAAGTCCGACACGTCGCCGCCGACGCGCTTGGTCGCGTAGAACAGGACATGCGGCTTGGCGCTGAACGGATCGCGCAGAACGCGCAGGTCCGGGCGCTCGGCGATCGTATAACCTGCGCCGAAATCACCGAAAGCGATGGGGGTCGCATCCGCGCCGATATCGGGCATGTCCTCGGCGATCACGACGCGGTAGCCCAAAAGGCGCGCAGGCTCGGCGCTGGCGAACCCGTCCGACCAAAGGTGCCGTCCGTCCGCATCCTTGAGCTTTCGCAGAGCGCCTGCGGTCTTGGAGTTCATCACGAACGCCGCCTTCGCGCGGTAGTCCGCGCCAAGGGCGTAGACCAGCTCGATCAGCGCATCGCCGTCTCCGATATCGCCCGCAATGCCGCTTGCGACATAGCCGAGGCTGCCCCAGGCCCATGTCTCGTTTTCAACCTGCGGATGGCCAAGAAAGCCCTTGGGCTTGTCCACGCCGTCGCCGGAGACGAAGGCCGCGGCCTCGGCACGGGAGAACTTGTCGGCGATCCGGCCTGCGAGCCAGGTCTCCACGTCGAAGGCCGCATCGTCGAGAAGCCGCTGTGACGCTTTCGGCATCGCGTTCAGTTCGAAAAGAGGGATGGAGATCCGCTCGATCGTCGGCGTGCCGGTCTCGCTGGTGGCGCTCGTCTCGTTGGCCCAGCCCGCGCCCACATCGTTACGGTCGATGAGCACGTCGAAGGAGGTCGCCTCCACATTCACGACATTGGCGACCGAGCGGATCGACCCCGCCCCCGCCAGCACCGAGGCGATCGTTTCGGAAGTCTGCGGATCGACGAGATAGCCGCCATCCGAATTGACCGCCGTCGACAGCGCCTTGCCTTCAAGCTCGAGTCCCCGGAGCGCATCGTCGTCGCCGCTGCGAAGATAGGCGGTGAACGCCTTCTGATGCGGGGCTCCGGTCTCGGTCGTGGCGGCCAGAGCCGGCCGTGCGGCGCGGATGGCGGATTTTCTGTCCAGCATGGTCAATCGCTCTTCCTGTGCGTCTAGTTTCTGGTGCAGTTCGGCCTGCATGGCCCTGATGTCCCCCACGAGGCCCGCCATCGCGGCCCCGACCCGGGCGACCGGAGACACATCTTCTCCGGCCCGAGAGGTCGTCTCGGTTGTCGTCATCACTCTGATCCCGTTCAGTGAAGCGCGCGTCAGCCGCCCGCCATGTCGCAACGAAGCCGCGTCAACGTCTCCGCCAATTCGCGCCAATCCGCGGCGAGGGGATCATCCCCCTTGCCCGCGATCCGCGCACTGGGAAGCATCGGGAAGGTGACAAGCGACACCTCCCAGAGCTCCAGTTCGGTAAGGACCCGCTGGCCCTTGTCGTTCTTGGTGGCCCGGAGCGTGCGGTAGCCGATCGACAGCCCGTCGATCGCGCCCGCCCGCAGCAGCTCCGCCGCCTCCTCGGCGCGCGCCACTCCGCGCAGAAGGCGGCCTTTCACGTGAAGGCCGATCCCGTCTTCCCGCACCTCGCTCCAGATCCCGATGGGCTGAGCGGGGTCGTGCTGCCAAAGCATCTTCACCGCCCGTCCTTCCCGCGCCATGCGCGCCAGCGAGGCAGCGTAGGCCCCTTTCGCGACGATATCGCCGCCCTGGTCGCAGGCCCCGAAGCGCGAGGCATAGCCCTCGATCTCGAGCCCGTCATCGACGGTCACGCTCGTCGAGAAGCGGCAAAGTTTGTGTTCCAGCTCGATCATCGGGCTTCCTTTCGTTCGGTGCATCACGGCACCAGGTTCATCAGGTCGACCGCGCCTTGCAGCAGGATCGCGGCCACGACCCCATAGACGGCAAGCCAGAGTCGGCGTTCGAGCCGCTCGATCAGGCTCTCGATCCGGTCGAGCCGCTGGGTCAGCGTGTCGACCTGCAGCTTCGAGAGCCGCTCATGGGCCGCTAGCTTCAGCCCAGGCGCACATTCGAAGCTCTCGGGCGCGATCCGTCCCTCAATCATCCCCCGCCTCCGCAAGCGGCGGCAGGCCCAGCAGGCGGCGCTTTTCGGCGGGCGACAGGAAATCCGCCGCGGCCACGCGCTGCCATTGCTGGTCGCGCTCGGCAGCAAGGGCGGGCACCTGGTCGAGATCGGGTTTGAGCACGAAGTCCTGCCCGGCGAAGCCCGACAGCCACGCTCCGAGGCTGGCCGCGACGCGGGTCGCAAGCGGCAGTACCGTCAGGCGATAAAACGCGCGGTGCGCCTCCTGGTAATTGGCGAACGTGGCCTCGCCGGGGATGCCTAGCAGCATTGGCGGCACTCCGAAGGCAACAGCGATCTCGCGCGCAGCCGCTTCTTTGGATTTGTGGAATTCCATATCCGACGGCGAAAAGCCCATTGGCTTCCAGTCGAGCCCGCCCTCGAGCAGCATCGGCCGTCCGGCATTGCGCGCGCCCATGTGATAGCTCTCCATTTCGGAGACGAGCCGGTCATATTGCTCGGGGCTGAGCGTGCCCGCCCCGTCGCCACCCGAGAAGACGATGGCGCCCGAGGGCCGCGCGGCATTGTCGAGCAGCCCCTTCGACCAGCGCGAGGCGGCGTTGTGCACATCCATCGCCTGAGCCGCCGCCTGCATGGGCGAAAGTCCGTAGTGATCGTCCTGCGGATGAAAGGATTTCAGATGACAGATCGGGCTTGGACCGGCGCCGACCGCGAACCGGTGGGTCCTGGCCCCGACCGTGTAGTCGTAGGCGACCGGCCAGCCATCGGCACCGGGTAGGAGCCGCATCCGGTCAGAGCGCAGCACATGCAACTCGAACGGCAGCCCTTCTTCGTCCGCGACCGCCTCGACATAGGCATCCCCTGCGAGAAGCAGCTGGCCGAAGAGGGCCTCGAAGAGTTCCGCCCGCCCCTGCGCCGGGTTCGGACGAGCCAGGAGGGTGAGCGCGGGATGCGACTCGTAGCGCATCTCGGCATCCTGCAACACGAGGGGCAGAGCGGCGGCCGCCTCGGCGATGAGTTTGACTGCGCGGAAGCCGATGGGATTGCCCGCAAAGCCGGTCTTGGTGAGCGAGACGGTGTCGCGCGGCGACCAGGCGATCCGTCCAGAAGTCGCATAGGCGACGACCGGTCCTGTGGCCGACGCCTTCGCCTCGATCGCGGGCGTCTCGTTTTTCCTGCGGAAGATGCTGACGACCATTTCGCCCGACCTCGTGTCCCGTTTCCATTCCTGCCGCTGCGAGCGGTGCTCTCTCGGCGTGGAAACAGATTGGTCGCCAAACGGTTAACGCGGATTGACGGTGCCGCGCGGTTCAGGGGAAACCGCGCAACACCGCCCTCTCTCAGTCAGTTAGAGGCATCGCAGAGCCGGCCGCGCGCGCCCGGTTTTCTGCAGGCAGAGCTCCGTCAGCGCCCAGACCAGCGCATCGATCCGGTCCGGTGAACCCTGCCCCGCATAGCCCGACAACGTCATGCGGCACATCTCGTCTTCCAGCAGATCGAGCCCCTTGAGATGCCGCACCCGACCCTGCTCATAGAGCGCCGCCACAGGTTCGGCCCTTGCGGATTTGCCCCGCGAGGCGTGAACCTTCCGGAGCGGAAGATCCGGATCGACGGAGCGCAGCACTGCCTCGACCATGTCACCGCCCTGGTTCACCTCCGCCACCATGCGCTCCGCACCCCAACGCGTCATCGCCGCGATGGCGGCCTCGGCCCAGCCCGTCGGGCTGACGCCCTGGACGCTGGCATCCTCCAGCACCACCGCCCGCCCGTCGGCAGTGAGACCGGCTGCGACGATGCCGCAAGCATCCGAGGTCTTGGACCCCGTCGCGGGCGGATCGACCGCCACGACGACGCGTACCATCGAGGGCGCCTCCTCCTGCCGTCCAGCCTCCAGCATTGCCGGGTTCCAGAGCGCGCCGGGCACATCCTCCATCAGCACCCCGTCAAGTTCCTGCCTGCCAAGGCGCGTGCCCGCGTAGCGCGCGGACATCTCCTCGAGAAAGGAGGCGGCAAGGTTCGCCCGGTTCGCCTCCGTCGCGGCATGGGTGACGACCGTGGAGGGCCGCGCCAGAAGCGCCTTCAACGTCGGCTGGTTGCGCGGGGTCGTGGTCACGCAGACCTGCGGCAGGTCGCCAAGGCGCAGGCCGAATTGCAGCATGTCCCAGACATCCTGCGCCTTCGCCCATTTTGCGAGCTCATCCGCCCAGGCTCCGTCGAATTGCGGCCCGCGCAGCGCCTCGGGCGATTGCGCCGAGAAGGCCATTGCCTCTGCGCCATTCGGCCAGACGAGGCAGGACCGCGTGGCTTGCCAGACGGGTCGCCGGTCGGGCGGGCAGCAGGCCATGATCCCGCTGTCACCGAAGACCATCACCTCGCGCACCTGATCGAAGGTCTCACCCAGAAGCGCGATGCGCCGGCAGCGCCCCGTATCTTTGGGCCGAGCGCCCTCGACCTGACCGCGCACCCACTCAGCCCCGGCGCGGGTCTTTCCCGCGCCACGGCCGCCCAGAATGACCCAGGATCGCCAGTGACCCTCGGGCGGCAGCTGATGCGGCAGCGCCCAGAGATCGAAGAGATACGGCAACGCGATCTCGGAACCGGGATCGAGCCCTTCAAGTGCCGCCGCCCGCGCATCCGCATCTCGGCAGTTTCGCCAACCGGCAGCGAACGGCCTCGCGGCTCTGGTCGAGATCGAGCCCCCAGGCCCCTGAAATTCCTGCTTTCTCGCGTTCGATCCTGACAAGTTCCGCCTCCGTTTCTCTGAGTGCCTTCAGCCAGTAGCGGGCCTCGTCCAGAAGCCGCTTGCCGTTCGTCTTGTCCTCCTTGGTCATCTCTCCGGCCCGGACCTTTTCCTTCAGGTCTCTGAGCGCCAGTCGCAGCTCGGCGAGCGTCTCCCGGAACTCTTCGCGTTCCTCCTCGAGCGCCGCGTCTCGCAGCGTCGGTTCGATAAGGCTCATGCGTGTCTCTGCCTCGTCTTGTTGCACGGTATCGCTCGGAGGCCGGTCACAAGAAGCGCCCCCGAGACTGGCAAAATTCACGAGAATCCTTCAGCACGCGGTAAGACCGCCGCGCTTTACCGGCTGGCAACAGAGGTTGTCAGGGTGTCAACGGCCAGATCAGAGGGATCAGAAGCGACGAGACGATCGCCATGAGAGCGTTCATCGGAACACCGATCTTGATGAAATCCGTGAACTGGTAGCCGCCCGGACCATAGACCAGCGTATTCGTCTGATAGCCGATCGGGGTCGCGAACGCGCAGGAGGCCGCCACCATGACCGCCACGACCAGCGGGCGCGGGTCGATGCCGAGCGCCGAGGCCAGCGAGATCGCGATCGGCGTCATCACCACCGCGACCGCGTTGTTGGAGACAAGCTCGGTGAGGATGGACGTCAGCAGGAAGACCGCGAGTATGATCCACATCCCGCTCAGGTCCGACATCCATGGCGCGACCCAGCCCGCCACCATTTCGACAGCCCCGGTCTCATCGAGTGCGGCACCGACAGCCAGCATGGCGAAGATCAGAGCGAGGAGCTGTCCTTCGACGAAGGAGAACGCCTCGTCCGCATCGATACAGCGCGTCAGAAGCACGACGGCGACCGCGATCACTGCAAGCGCGAGGATCGGTGCGATGCCAAGCGCGGCAAGTATGACGATCCCGGCCAGCGACGCAAGCGCGATCGGTGCATGGCCGCGCCGGAACGCCCGCGCCGAGGGCTGCGCGACATCAACGAGCGCCATCTCGTCAGCCAGCCGCTTGATGTCTTCAGGCGTCCCTTCGAGCAGAAGCGTGTCCCCGACCCGCACGACGAGATCGTCGAGCTGCCGCCCGATATTCTGGTTCCGCCGATGCACTGCCAGCGGATAGACCCCGAAGCGCCGACGAAGACGCAATGCCCCGAGGGAACGTCCGACCATCTTGCAGCCCGGCGTGATCAGAACCTCGACGGTGGTGGTCTCGACTGAGGACACCTGATCCACCCGTTTCAGCGACTTGTTGCGCTGCAGGCTCAAAAGCTCGGTCATCTGGGTTCGCAGCACCACCCGGTCACCAAGCTGCAATTGCACGTCGTCCAGGTTGCGCCGCAGCGACTGATCGCCCCGGATGACGTCGATGAGCCGCACGCCTTCGCGTTTGAAGAGCTGCACACTGAGCACATCCCGACCGATCAGGTTCGAATCCGGCGGGATCACGGCCTCGGTAAAGAATTTCATGCGGCTGCGATCCTGCAGCATCCCCGCCATACTCGACCGTTCGGGTAGCAGCACCGGCCCGAAGAAGTAGAGGAAGACCATCCCGACCACGACAAGGACCGCCGCGAGCGGCGTGATTTCGAAGATCGAGAACGGCTCGAGCCCGCGACTGCGCGCGACGCCATCGACAAGAAGGTTCGTGGATGTGCCGATCAGGGTCAGCGTGCCGCCAAGGATCGCAGCATAGCTGAGCGGGATCAAAAGCCGCGACGGCGCCTGCCCCAGGGTACGCGAGAGCTGCACGAAGATCGGCAGCATGACCACCACGACCGGCGTGTTGTTCATGACGGCCGAGGCGAGGACAACGACCGTCATGATCGCCAGGAACGCGACTTTCGGGCGTTTCTCCGCCTTGGCCTGCGCGAAGTTCGTGAAGGCTTCGAGTGCCCCCGTCCGCACGAGCGCCCCCATCACGACGAACATCGCGGCGATGGTCCAGGGCGCAGGGTTCGACAGCACTTCGAGCGCCGAGTCGTACGGCAGCGCACCCAACACCAGAAGAACCGCGACGCCGCCCAGCGCCACCACCTCCACCGGATAAAGCTCGGTCACGAAGAGCACGAACATGCCGGCAATCACGGCGAGCGTGATATAGGCCGCAACATCCTGGCTGAAGGTGAAAATTTCCATTGCGGCTCGCTGCTGGTTCGTGGGGGCGTCGGCGCATATTGCAGAGGCCCGCTTAGCGCCACAAGCGCTACCTCCGCCGCGGGCAGCTGCGCCTAGAAGGGCACGTCGTCGGCGGCGCAGACGAAACGGGAGACGACCTTCTTGGTGCCCGCCTTCTCGAAGGCCACTTCCAACTTGTCCCCTTCAATGCCGGTGATCTCGCCGTAGCCGAATTTCTGATGAAAGACGCGCTCGCCCATGACGTAGGACGAGGTTGCATCGAGGTCGATCACCTGGTTCCGGCTTTCCCGCGGTTGGCTCAGGGGCCGTTCCTGCGAGCGCGATTGCAACCGCCTCCAGCCGGGGCTGTTATAAACGTCGGCACGGCTCGCGCGTTCGTGCAGATCGCTCTGCGCGTTCGCCATGATCTCGGGCGAGGCGCTGGCCGCCATCCCCGCGGCGCCGTAGCCGCCCCCGTAAAGGCCCGGCGGCGTCAGCACCTCCACATGCGCTTCGGGCAGCTCATCGATGAAACGCGAGGGCATCTGGCTCTGCCATTGGCCAAAGACACGACGGTTGCCCGCGAAGGAGATCGTGCAAACCTCCTCGGACCGCGTGATGCCGACATAGGCGAGCCGCCGCTCCTCCTCGAGCCCTTTTAAGCCCGACTCGTCCATCGAGCGCTGCGAGGGGAACAGACCATCTTCCCAGCCTGGAAGGAAGACGGCGGGAAATTCGAGGCCCTTCGCCGCGTGCAGTGTCATGATCGAGATTTTCGCGCCGCCATCATCGGATTCGTTGTCCATCACGAGGCTGACATGCTCGAGAAATCCTTGCAGATTCTCGAAGCCTTCAAGCGCCTTGACGAGTTCCTTGAGGTTCTCGAGCCGTCCCGGAGCTTCGGGCGTCTTGTCGTTTTGCCACATGCCCGTGTAGCCCGATTCGTCGAGCACGATCTCGGCCAGTTCCATGTGGCTCAGATCCGCATCTCCGGTCATCCGGCTCCAGCGCGCCAGATCCTCGACCAGCACTTTCAGGGCCGCGCCGCCCTTGCCCTTGATCGCGCCATCCTCGACCGCAAGGCGCGCGCCTTCGATGAGCGGCACGCCGTGGCTGCGCGCGATCTGCTGGATCGTCTGCTGCGCCTTGTCGCCGAGCCCGCGCTTGGGCGTGTTCACGATCCGCTCGAACGCGAGATCGTCCTCGGGGCTGGTGACGAGGCGGAAATAGGCCATCGCGTCGCGGATCTCCATCCGCTCGTAGAAGCGCGGCCCGCCGATGACGCGATAGGGCAGCCCGATCGTCAGGAAGCGGTCTTCGAAGGCACGCATCTGGTGGGAGGCCCGCACGAGGATCGCCATATCGTCGAGGGAGAAGGCACGCATCCCGCGCGTGCCCTTCTGCATCGCCTCGACTTCCTCGCCGACCCAGCGCGCCTCTTCGTCGCCGTCCCAATGACCGATGAGGCGCACCTTCTCGCCGTCCTCCGCCTCGGTCCAGAGCTCCTTACCGAGCCGTCCCTGGTTGCCCGCGATCACCCCCGAGGCGGCGGCCAGGATATGCGGTGTCGAGCGGTAGTTCTGTTCGAGCCGGACCACATGCGCGCCCGGAAAGTCCTTCTCGAAGCGCAGGATGTTACCGACCTCCGCGCCGCGCCAGCCATAGATCGACTGGTCGTCATCGCCGACGCAGCAGATGTTCTTGTGCCCCCCCGCCAGCAGCCTGAGCCAGAGATACTGCGCAACGTTCGTATCTTGGTATTCGTCCACGAGGATGTAACGGAACCAGCGTTGATACTGCGCGAGCACGTCCTCGTGGGTCTGGAAGATCGTGACCATATGCAAAAGAAGATCGCCGAAATCGACAGCGTTCAGCTCGCGCAGGCGCGCCTCGTATTCCGCGTAGAGCGCGGGGCCTTCGTGGTTGAACGCGCCGGCATCGCCCGCCGGCACCTTGTCCGGAGAGATCGCGCGGTTCTTCCATCCATCGATGATTCCGGCGAGTTGCCGGGCGGGCCAGCGCTTCTCGTCGATGTTCCGCGCAAGGATGAGCTGTTTCATCAGCCGCACCTGGTCATCGGTGTCGAGAATGGTGAAGTTCGACTTCAGATCCACCAGTTCCGCATGCCGGCGCAAAAGCTTCACGCAGATCGAATGGAAGGTGCCAAGCCACGGCATCCCTTCGATCGCCTGACCCAGCATACCGCCGACCCGGCTCTTCATTTCGCGCGCGGCCTTGTTCGTGAAGGTGACGGCGAGGATCTCGTTCGGGCGCGCGCGGCCAGTGTTCAGAAGATGCACGATCCGCGCCGTGAGCGCCCGCGTCTTCCCGGTACCGGCGCCAGCCAGCATCAGAACGGGGCCGTCCAGCGTCTCCACGGCTTCGCGCTGCGCGGGGTTCAGCCCGTCGAGATAGGGCGCGCCGCGCGATTGCATGGCCCGTGCCGACAGCGAGGCCCCTTCGAAGGCATCCATTTCGTCAAAACTGCTCATGTGTGAGAAAATAGCGGACGACGCAGCGGAGATAAAGCGGCGTTCGCAAAATGTTCTTCACACCAATCCGCGACCCTTCCCTGATTTGGGTTGGCACAAATACCCGCGGGGGTCCGGGGGCAGCGCCCCCGGCTTTCGTTGAAGCTCGCAAGGCGGCTGGACAATCCTGCCCTCGCACCTTCTTATCTGGCCCATGTCGCTCGACGCCCGTTACCCCGCCATCTCCGACCTGCGTGACCGCGCGAAACGCCGGCTGCCGCGCTTTGTCTGGGATTATCTCGACAGCGCCACGGGGCGCGAAATAACCCAAGCCGCCAATCGCCGCGCGCTCGACGATATCCGCTTCCTGCCCTCGATCCTGCACGGCGAGATCGAGACCGACCTCTCCACCACCTTTCTCGGCGAAGACTGGAGCGCGCCGTTCGGCATCTCGCCCCTGGGTATGTCCGGACTTTTCTGGCCGCATGCGGAACGGCTCCTTGCCGCGCACGGGCACAAGGCGGGCATCCCCTATGGCCTGTCCAGCGTCGCGGCGACGACGCCCGAAGCCGTCGGCCCCGAGACGGGCGGGCGCGGATGGTACCAGCTTTACCCCCCGCGCGATCCCGAGATTCGCAAGGATCTCCTCGCCCGCGTGAAGGAGTCCGGCTTCTCGACGCTCGTTCTGACGGCCGACGTGCCTGTCGCCTCGCGCCGAGAACGCCAGCTCAAGGGCGGGCTGACGCAGCCGCCGCGGCTGACGCCACGCCTTCTGGCGCAAACCGCGCTGCGCCCGGCCTGGGCACTCGCGATGGCCCGCCGCGGCTCCCTGCCCCGGATGGAGACGCTCGACCGCTATACCAGCTCAAGCCAGAACCTCTCGTCGACCGCGCATGTGGGCTACCTTCTGCGGACCTCGCCAGGCTGGGACTATCTGAAATGGCTGCGTGAACATTGGCAGGGGCCGCTCATCGTGAAGGGCGTTCTGCGCCAAGAGGATGCGAGCCGGCTCGAAGCTGAAGGTGTCGATGCGATCTGGGTGTCGAATCACGCGGGCCGCCAGTTCGACGCCGCCCCGCCGACGATCGAGGTCTTACCGGGCATTCGCGCCGCCACCGATCTGCCGCTGATCTTCGACAGCGGCATCGAGGGCGGGCTCGATATCCTGCGGGCCATCGCGCTCGGCGCGGATTTCGTCATGCTTGGCCGCGCATGGCATTATGCGCTTGCGGCTCTCGGCGCGGAGGGCCCTGCCCATCTTCATCACATCCTCACGGCGGACCTTGCCGCAAATCTGGGCCAACTGGGCGTTTCGCGCCCTCTGGACCTTCGCGGCGGCAGCTTACCTATCGCTACACGTTGAGGATGTTCCTCGACTTGCCTAACACATAGACAACACACTCTCGGACCGAGGACCTTTCATGCCCGATTTCCAGAAAATCCTCATCGCGAACCGCGGCGAGATCGCCATTCGGATCATGCGCGCCGCCAACGAGATGGGCAAACGCACCGTCGCGATCTTCGCCGAGGAGGACAAGCTGGGCCTGCACCGTTTCAAGGCCGACGAGGCCTATCGTATCGGTGAAGGGCTTGGACCCGTCCAAGCCTATCTCTCGATAGAAGAGATCATCCGCGTCGCGAAGGAATCGGGCGCGGACGCTATTCACCCAGGTTACGGCCTCCTGTCCGAGAACCCCGATTTCGTCGACGCCTGCGACGAGGCGGGCATCACCTTCATCGGACCGCGCGCGGAGACGATGCGAGCGCTCGGCGACAAGGCCTCTGCGCGCCGCGTTGCGATCGAGGCGGGCGTTCCGGTGATCCCCGCGTCGGACGTGCTCGACGACGATATGAAGAAAACCCGCGCTCAGGCCGACGAGATCGGCTATCCGCTGATGCTCAAGGCCTCCTGGGGCGGCGGCGGGCGCGGGATGCGTCCGATCCTCTCGGCCGACGAGCTCGAGGACAAGGTCAAGGAAGGCCGCCGCGAGGCCGAAGCCGCCTTCGGCAATGGCGAGGGATATCTCGAGAAGATGATCACCCGCGCCCGCCACGTCGAGGTGCAGATCCTCGGCGACAAGGAAGGCAACATCTACCACCTCTTCGAGCGGGATTGCTCGGTCCAGCGCCGCAACCAGAAGGTCGTCGAACGCGCGCCCGCTCCGTATCTCTCGGACGCGCAACGCGAAGAGCTCTGCGAGCTTGGCCGCAAGATCTGCGCCCATGTGAATTACGAATGCGCCGGCACCGTCGAGTTCCTGATGGATATGGAAACCGGCAATTTCTACTTCATCGAGGTGAACCCGCGCGTTCAGGTGGAGCACACGGTGACCGAGGAAGTCACCGGCATCGACATCGTGCAGGCGCAGATCATGATCGCCGAGGGCAAGAGCCTCTCCGAAGCGACCGGAAAGGCCAGCCAGTATGACATCTCCCTGAACGGCCACGCCTTGCAGACGCGGATCACGACCGAGGATCCGACGAACAACTTCATCCCCGATTACGGCCGCATCTCCGCCTATCGTTCGGCCACGGGCATGGGCATCCGTCTCGATGGCGGCACCGCTTACGCCGGCGGGGTCATCACCCGCTATTACGACTCGCTTCTCGTGAAGGTCACGGCCTGGGCTCCGACCCCCGAGAAGGCGATCAAACGGATGGACCGGGCGCTGCGCGAGTTCCGCATCCGGGGCGTCAGCACGAATATCGACTTCGTGCAGAACCTGCTCAAGCATCCGACCTTCCTGAACAACCGCTACACGACCAAGTTCATCGACGAGACGCCGGACCTCTTCGATTTCAAACCGCGCAAGGACCGTGGCACGAAGGTGCTGACCTACATCGCGGACATCACGGTGAACGGGCACCCCGAGACCGAAGGCCGCGTGCGCCCGGCCGCCGACCTCAAGCCCGCCAAACCGCCGAAGCCACGCCTCGAGACGCCTCCGCCCGGCACGCGCAACCTGCTCGACGAGAAGGGCCCGCAAGCCGTCGCCGACTGGATGGCCGAGCAGAAACAGCTTCTGATCACCGACACGACGATGCGCGACGGGCACCAGTCGCTGCTGGCGACGCGGATGCGCTCTCTCGACATGATCAAGGTGGCACCCTCCTATGCCGCCAACCTGCCGCAGCTCTTCTCGGTCGAATGCTGGGGCGGCGCGACCTTCGACGTCGCCTACCGGTTCCTGCAGGAATGCCCGTGGCAGCGCCTGCGCGACATTCGCGCAAAGATGCCGAACCTGATGACGCAGATGCTGCTGCGTGCCTCGAACGGCGTGGGCTACACCAATTATCCCGACAACGTGGTTGAGTTCTTCGTCAAACAGGCCGCAACATCGGGCGTCGATGTCTTCCGCGTCTTCGACAGCCTGAACTGGGTTGAGAACATGCGTGTCGCGATGGATGCGGTGATCGAGTCCGGGAAGGTCTGCGAAGGCACGATCTGCTATACCGGGGACATCAACGATCCCGACCGCGCGAAATACGATCTCAAGTATTACGTTGCGATGGGCAAGGAACTGAAGGACGCCGGCGCGCATGTCCTCGGCCTCAAGGACATGGCCGGCCTTCTGAAACCTGCCGCAGCCGGGCCGCTCATCACCGCCCTCAAGGAAGAGGTCGGCTTGCCGATCCATTTCCACACCCACGACACCTCCGGCGCGGCGATAGCGACGGTCATGGCCGCGGCCAACGCCGGCGTTGACGCGGTCGATGCGGCAATGGACGCATTGTCCGGCAATACCTCGCAGCCGACGCTCGGCTCCATCGTCGAGGCCACGCGCTTCACAGATCGTGAAACCGGCCTCGATATCGATGCGATCCGCGAGATCTCGAACTACTGGGAAGGGGTGCGCGGCCAGTACGCCGCCTTCGAAACCGGCCAGCAGGCCCCGGCCTCCGAGGTCTACCTGCACGAGATGCCCGGCGGGCAGTTCACCAACCTCAAGGCGCAGGCGCGCTCGATGGGTCTGGAAGAACGTTGGCACGAGGTCGCAAAGACCTATGCCGACGTGAACCAGATGTTCGGCGATATCGTGAAGGTGACGCCCTCCTCGAAGGTCGTTGGCGACATGGCCCTGATGATGGTCAGCCAGGGCCTCAGCCGTGCCGATGTCGAGGATCCGAAGAAGGATATCTCCTTCCCCGACTCGGTGATCGACATGATGAAGGGCAATCTCGGCCAGCCTCCGGGCGGCTTCCCGGACAAGATCCAGAAGAAGGTTCTGAAGGGCGAGAAGCCGCTGAAGGATCGTCCTGGCAAGCATCTCAAGCCGGTGGACCTCCAGAAAAAGCGCGAAGAGCTCGCCGAGAAGTTCGAGGATGTCGAATTCGACGACGAGGATCTCGGCGGCTACCTGATGTATCCCAAGGTCTTCACCGACTATATCGCCCGTCACGAGACCTACGGCCCCGTCCGCACCCTGCCGACGCGCACCTTCTTCTACGGCATGGAGCCGGGCGAGGAGATCACGGCGGAAATCGATCCGGGCAAGACGCTCGAGATCCGGCTCATCACCGTCGGCGAGACGCAGGAAAACGGCGAGGCCCGCGTCTTCTTCGAATTGAATGGCCAGCCCCGCTCCGTTCGCGTGACCGACCGCAAGGCCACGGGCGGCAAGGCAGCCGCGCCCAAGGCGGAAATGGGCAATCCAAAGCATGTCGGCGCTCCGATGCCGGGCGTTGTGGCCTCGGTCGCGGTCGAGGCGGGCAAGGAGGTCAAGAAAGGCGATCTGCTCCTCACCATCGAGGCAATGAAGATGGAAACGGGCCTCCACGCCGAGCAGGACGGCAAGATCAAGGCCGTCAACGCGACCCCCGGCGCCCAGATCGACGCCAAGGATCTCTTGGTCGAGTACGAGTGATGCAGGACCGGTTCGAAGGCGGAGACACGTAGATGTCACAACTCAAACTCTCGGCCGCCGACCTCGTGGCGGAGGCACGCAGCCAGGTCGCTGAGGTCTGCACGGACGAGGCGCTGACGATGTTCTCCGAAACGGACGTGGTCGTCGTCGATATCCGCGATGTGCGCGAGCGGACGAAGACGGGCTACATTCCTGGCTCGGTTCACGCACCGCGCGGCATGCTCGAATTCTGGATCGACCCGGACAGCCCCTATTACCGCGAGGTCTTCGGGCAGGAAGACAAGCGCTATGTTCTGCATTGCGCCTCGGGATGGCGCTCGGCGCTTGCCGCGTTCCAGTTGCAGAAGATGGGCTTCGAAGCGGCGCATCTGCGCGACGGGTTCAATGACTGGGTCGCCAAGGGCGGCGCGGTTGAAAAGGACGAGGCCAAGTCATGAGCGTCGCGATCTCGGCAACCTATGCGGCTCTTCTGACCCTCATTTTCATCGTCCTTTCCGTTCGCGTGATCCAACGGCGGGGCGAAACGAAGACATCGCTTGGCGCAGGAGACGACGTCGCGCTGGAGCGGCGGATCCGCGCGCATGGCAACTTCGCCGAATTCGCGCCGCTCGGGATCGTCCTGCTGCTCCTGACCAAACTCATAGGCGCCCCGGCCATCGCGGTGCACGCGGCGGGCCTGACGCTGCTCATCGGGCGTGGCATGCACGCGCTGGCCTTGTCGCGTGTGACGCCCTCGATGCCGCTCCGCGCGGGCGGCATGGTGCTGACATTCGCGATGCTCGGCCTCACGGCGCTCGGGCTGCTGACCCACGCAATCTGGTGATCGCGGTCTTCGGGCGCGAAAATCCGTAGGGTCGGCGACATTTTCCCCTTGCAGCGCGCGCAGCGATTTTCTACATCCCCGCTACTCGATTGGTAAGCGGGCGTAGCTCAGGGGTAGAGCATTACCTTGCCAAGGTAAGGGTCGGGCGTTCGAATCGCCTCGCCCGCTCCAAATCGAGCCAGACGATGGATTCGCGGGCGTAGCTCAGGGGTAGAGCATTACCTTGCCAAGGTAAGGGTCGGGCGTTCGAATCGCCTCGCCCGCTCCATCGGTCTCTTTCCAGGCAGAGAACCAGGCGCCATTGACCGCCGCCCCTCAGAACGCCTTAAAGGTCAGCGTCGTCAGCGATCGCTCGATCCCCGGGATCACCAGCAAATGCTCGTTGATGAATTTCCCGATATCCTGATCCTCCGGCACGTACATTTTCAAAAGAAGATCGTATTCTCCCGACGTCGAATAGAGCTCCGAATGGATCTCCCTGAGGGCGATCTCCTCGGCGACCTGATAGGTCTTGCCGGGCGTGCAGCGGATCTGGATGAAGACGCAGGCGCTCATGAGGGGTCCCTTTCTCTTGCGGCGTCAAGCTGGCACGGAAGTCACGGGCGCACAATGGGCCCTGCCCCACCCTTTTCCTCGCCGTGCGCTGACCCTATAACCCGCCCGAACCGCCCGAACCGCCCGAAGGACGAACCCGATGCGTAAGGCCGACATCACCCGCAAGACCGCCGAGACCGACATCACCGTGTCGCTCGATCTCGACGGCACGGGCAGCTACGACAACCAGACCGGCGTCGGCTTTTTCGACCACATGCTCGATCAGCTCGCCCGGCATGCGCTCATCGACATGAAGGTGCGCTGCGAGGGCGACCGGCATATCGACGACCACCACAGCGTCGAGGATGTCGGCATCGCGCTCGGCCAGGCGCTGCGCGAGGCGCTTGGCGACAAGCGCGGCATCCGCCGCTACGGCGCGTGCCTTCTGCCGATGGACGATGCGCTCGTGCGCGCCGCGCTCGACCTTTCGGGCCGGCCCTACCTCGTCTGGAACGTCGAGATGCCGACCGCGCAGATCGGCACGTTCGACACCGAACTCGTTCGCGAATTTTTCCAGGCTTTCGCCACCCACGGCGGCATCACGCTGCATGTCGATAGGCTGCACGGCCTCAACAGCCATCACATCGCGGAGGCCGCGTTCAAGGCCGTCGCCCGGGCATTGCGCGAGGCCATCGAGCCCGATCCGCGCAAATCCGATGCCATCCCATCCACGAAGGGAACGCTCTGACCATGCTGACCGCGATCATCGATTACGAAAGCGGCAATCTGCACTCGGCCGACAAGGCCTTCCAGAAAATGGCCCGCGAGGTGGATGGCGGCGACGTCGTCGTCACCAACTCGGCCGATGTCGTTGCCAAGGCCGACCGGCTCGTTCTGCCCGGCGACGGGGCCTTTCCCGCCTGTGCCGCGGCTTTGCGCGGCCAGGGCGGCGTCTACGAGGCACTGGTCGAGGCCGTCGAAGAGAAGGGCCGCCCGTTCATGGGCATCTGCGTCGGCATGCAGCTCATGGCGCGTAAGGGCCACGAATACGAAGAGGCCGATGGGCTCGGCTGGGTCGACGGCGAAGTCCTGAAGATCGTGCCCTCCGATCCTTCGCTGAAAGTCCCGCATATGGGCTGGAACGATCTGGTCATCGAGCAGCCTCACCCGGTTCTCGAGGGCATCGAGACTGGCGATCACGCCTATTTCGTGCATTCCTACCAGATCCGCATGGCCGATCCCGGACAGCGCATCGCCTATGTCGATTACGGCGAGCACGTCACCGCCATCGTGGGCTCCGAGAACCGCATCGGCTTGCAGTTCCATCCCGAGAAGAGCGCGGAAAGCGGCCTGCGAATGATTGCCAACTTCCTGACCTGGCGGCCCTGACGGCGCGCAAAAAAGGGGTCTAGAGCCCCCTTTTTCGTCACCGGCGTCAGGGTGAAGATCAGTTCACCCGCGCCCAGGTCTGGCTCGAGCAGAGCAGGCCGCCCGCCACGCATCCCTGAAGCTGCAGCGTGTTGCCGTTGAGGTTCATCTTTCCGAGATAGACCTTGTTGTTCGACGGTCGCCACACGCGGCCCTCGTAGCGGCCATTTCCTTGCGGAACCATGTTCCGGACAAGCACTTCGCCCTTGTTCGGCGAATTGTATTCGCCCTGCGCGTTGAAGGTGCGGTCGATCGTGCCGCAGATCTTGCCGCCGTTGCAGGGCTTGAGGCCCACATAAGCGTAGGAGCCGTCATCGACCTCGGTTTTCCAGGTTCCGAGAATCGGGTCGGCGAAGGCGGCGGTTGCGCTCAGTGCGAGGCCCGCAATGGCTGTCAGAATGGTTTTCATGGCTCTCCTCCCTTGAATGGGATACAGCCTGACGCCCAATCCCCGCACCGATCAAGCTTGACGCAAGGTCGCGTTGCATGTGCCGTTCCGTCATGTCATCTGGCTCGGCGACGCAAATCTCCGGGGTATGCCGCCAGATGATCCTCTTTCCCGCCATCGACCTCAAGGACGGCCAGGCCGTCCGCCTCCTGCGCGGCGACATGGAAAAATCCACTGTCTTCAACGACGATCCAGCGGCGCAGGCACGCGCCTTCGTGGATGCCGGGTGCGAATGGCTGCACCTCGTGGACCTCAACGGCGCGTTTGCGGGAACGCCGGTGAACGCCTCGGCGGTCGAGGCGATCCTCGCCGCCTGCCCCGGCACTCCGGCGCAGCTTGGCGGCGGCATCCGCGACATGGCCACGATCGAAACCTGGCTCGACAAGGGCCTCGCCCGCGTCATTCTGGGCACCGTCGCGGTCGAGAACCCGGACCTCGTTCGGCAAGCCGCGCACGCCTTTCCGGGCCGGGTCGCAGTCGGGATCGACGCGCGCGGCGGCAAGGTCGCGACCAAGGGCTGGGCCGAAGAGACGGATGTCGACGCGACCGAGCTTGCAAAAAGCTTCGAGGACGCCGGTGTCGCGGCGATCATCTATACCGACATCAACCGTGACGGCGCGATGGGCGGCCCGAATATCGAGGCGACCGAGGCACTGGCCCGTGCCGTCTCGATCCCGGTCATAGCCTCGGGCGGCGTATCCTCTCTCGCGGATCTGACAGCCCTTCGCGATACCGGAATCATCTCGGGAGCGATCTCGGGCCGTGCCCTTTATGACGGCGCGCTCGACCTTCGCGAGGCCCTGAGCGCGCTCGCCTGATCCGCTACTCGGCGACGGCCGCGCTCGTCAGATTGTCGAGCGCGCCTTCCATCTGCCTGATGTACTCCGCATCGTCGTCGATCTCGAACTCGTCGAAGGTTTCTTCGGGCTCGACATAGGCGACGCGCACCTGGCCAGTCGCATCCTCGTAAGACAGAACCTTCAGCGGCAATACAAGCCCCGCCAGCGGATCATCCTGCATCGCGGGCGTGCCGATCTGAGGATTGCCGAAAATGAGCAGTTCGCTCGCGCCGAGATCCATATCGACACTCTGGGCGCCGCTGCCGTGATCGACACGGGCGAAGATCGTTGCGCCCGCATTTTTCACGGCGGCCTCGAGCTTGTCGATCGTCTCGGCCACGGTATGCGGGCTGTCCTTGGTGATGACATGATCGTCCGCCAAGGCGGGCGCACCGACGCCAAGTGCGAGGACGAGAGGGGCGGCAGTACGGATCAGAACGCGAAACATCGAAACCTCCTGTTGGTTAACAGAGGCGCAACTCGCAGCAGGGCTCTCCGGGTTCCCTGACTGGCCGACTTGTGATCCGCGCCAGCCTTCGGCATATCCGGGAGTGAGCCAACGAGAGCGAGCCCATGCTGAAGACCCGCATCATTCCCTGCCTCGACGTGGCCGATGGCCGCGTCGTCAAGGGCGTCAACTTCGTCGATCTGCGCGATGCAGGCGATCCGGTGGATGCCGCGCGCGCCTACGACGCCGCCGGCGCGGACGAGATCTGCTTTCTCGACATCACCGCGAGCCACGAGGATCGCGACACCATGCTCGACGTGGTGACGCGCACCGCCGAGCAATGCTTCATCCCCCTTACCGTGGGCGGCGGCGTTCGCAGCGTCGAGGATGTTCGCAAGCTGCTTCTCGCGGGCGCGGACAAGGTCAGCTTCAACTCCGCCGCCGTCGCCGACCCGGACGTCGTTTCTCGCGCCTCCGACCAGTTCGGCAGCCAATGCATCGTTGTCGCCATCGACGCAAAGTCCGTGGGCGAGAACAAATGGGAGATCTTCACCCATGGCGGCCGCCGCGAGACCGGGATCGACGCCATCGACTTCGCGCTGACCATGCAGGCCAAGGGCGCGGGCGAGATCCTGCTGACCTCGATGGACAAGGATGGCACCCGCTCGGGCTTCAACATCCCGCTGACCCGCGCGATTTCGAACGCGGTGACAATTCCCGTCATCGCCTCCGGCGGTGTCGGCACGCTCGATCACCTCGTGGAAGGCGTGACCGAAGGCGGAGCTTCTGCCGTCCTCGCGGCCTCGATCTTTCACTTCGGAGAATTCACCATCGCCGAGGCGAAGGATCACATGGCCGCGCACGGTATCCCGGTGCGCCGATGACCCTCGAGGAACTTGCCCGGATCATCGACGCGCGAGCCGAAGCCGCGCCGGACGAGAGCTGGACTGCGAAGCTCCTGGCAAAGGGCCCCGAGAAATGCGCTGAGAAATTCGGCGAGGAAGCGATTGAGGCGATCATCGAGGCCGCGCGCGGCGACCGCGCCCGCCTGACCTCGGAGGCTGCCGACGTGCTTTTCCATTTCCTCGTGATGCTGAAATCGCAAGGCGTTCCGCTTGCCGACGTCATGGCCGAACTCGAGGCCCGGCAAAGCCGTTCAGGTCTCGCGGAAAAGGCCGCACGAGAGCACTGACGAGGCCCGTCCTGTCGGGCGGCATAGCCTGAAGCAGCACCGCTCTTTCGCGTTCGAACGTTCGCCGCGTTCCTTCAAAGTGGGCCCGTCACAGGTTTGAAGTTCAAGGGCGCAGGCTGCGCTCTCAGCTTGGGCAGCTCCGCTTTACCGTCCTCGCCCAGCCAAAGTGCCCATTCTTCCGGCTCGACGATCACGGGCATCCGGTGATGCAAGTCCGCCATCTCCGCGTTGGCCGCGCAGGTGACGATGGCAGCAGTCCTGCAGGCGACGCCGTTGCGTTCCCAATCCTGCCAAAGACCGGCGAAGGCGATGGGGGCTTCGTCCGTTCGCGTGATGTACCAGGGCTGCTTCGCGCCACTTTCGTCCTTGGTCCATTCATAAAAGCCTGAGGCAGGGATCAGACACCGCCGATGACGCGCCGCGTCGCGGAAGGCCGGTTTCTCTGCCACGGTTTCCGCCCGGGCATTGATGAGAAGCGGTCCGTCTTTCAGCGTCTTGTACCAACGCGGCAGGAACCCCCACCGCATCGCCTCCAACGATCGCGGAGCATCATCCTCTCCGCCTCGCCGGATGACGTGAATATCGTCCGTGGGACAGACGTTTGAATTCGGCACGACCGGCAGGTCGTTCGCCGGACGCGCGTTGAAAAGTTGCGCCATCGCATCCTGCGGCAGCGTAACGGCGAAACGCCCACACATCAGCGCACCCTCCTGAAAAGTGAGGAATAGAGCAGGATGCCCCACGGCGCGAGCGCCGCCTCGAGCGGCTGCCAGAGCCGCCAGAATGCCAGCGGGTCCAGCCCCGCCATCGCCGCGATCTCGTTCAAGTTTCGCGTCCCGTCGATCGACCCGATAAGTGGCGCTGTGCGCTTGTCGAGCGAAAGCGGAACCGACACGCCGCCCGCTTTGAGGCTCGGTCGTTTGCCAGCGCCGATTGCCTGCGCCAGCGCGCGTGGATCGAGCCCCCGCAGATGCGGCACGTTCGCCCTTCGGTGCCCGCTGGCAGGCTGGGGCCGCTGCGCTCCTGCCGGGACGAGATAGGCATTGTGGACCTTGATCGTGCCACGCAGCTTTTCGGCGAGCGCCATGCGCCTGTGCTCGGGCAAATCCGCGCCCTGCCCCGTGATCCGGCTGAGATCGTATAGCCCGGGCGTTGCGAAACTGGCCAATTGCCACCCGGTGGCATCCAGCGTCTCGCCGAGTTCCGACACGCTGTAGGCTCGGTCCTGCGAATGCAGGAGCAGATCGTAGAACCCGGCATCGCTTTGTTCGTGATCTACGAGGTTGGTATTGGCGCGGAACGGATGCCCGGCGGGCAGCTCCGCAACGATCTTCCGGGCCTCGGCAAGCCGCACCTCCGGGCTTGCGCCGTCGAAGAGCGCGCCAAAGGCCTCCTGCAGCGGATAGACACCGGACCGACCGTAAGGCGCATACACCATGACCCCGGCCGCGCCTCCCGGTGCCAATGCCTCGCGCAGGGCCTGGAAGCCAGCCTCTGGCTCAGGCAAGTGATGCAGCACTCCGCAGCAATCCACGTAGTCGAAACGCCCGAATTCCGGCGCATCCAGAAGGCTCGCGGTGTGAAAGGTGATCGAGGTGAGCCCGCGCGCGGAGGCACGCGCCTCCGCGATCTCGCGCGCCCGGCGCGACAGGTCGAGATAGGTGATCTCGCACTCCCGTCCCGCCCAGGCCAGGATCTGCGCGAGCTGGATCGTGCCATCGCCGGTGCCACCCCCTGCCACCAGGATGCGTAGGGGCTTGGACCAGTCCCGCGCGCCGCCCCAGAGGAAGTGATCCATCTCGAGGGGATGCGAGGGCGAGCCCGTCACCAGCCGCGTCTTTTCCTCCGCGGGATCGCGGTCGGGATAAGGATACGCTTCGTATTGTTCGGCTACGCTGACCATGCCGGCTCCGTTCACAAGGGCCCTCCCCCTGATCGCACAGCCCGCGCCGAGGCGCGAGTACCTCTGTCGCCGGCAATGGACGCGAACTCGGCCCCGGCCGGCCTGTGATCGGACTTGACCGACGCTCGGCAAGGCGGCATCCCAACGCCCATGATCATTTACAAGATTTTACGCGCGGACGAATGGGCCGAACTCGATGCGAAGGGCGAGAGCTTGGGCGCGCCGATCGATGTCGAAGATGGCTACATCCATTTCTCGACTGCCGAGCAAGCGCCCGAGACGGCGGCGAAACACTTCGCGGGCGAAACCGGGCTGAAGCTCCTGGCCTACGACAGCGACATGCTCACGCCGCTCCGTTGGGAGGCCTCACGGGGCGGTCAGCTGTTCCCACATCTTTATGCCCGTCTCCGGCGGGACCAGGCACTCTGGGTCGCGGATCTGCCACTCGGCCCGGACGGGCATATTTTTCCGGACGGAATGGCATGAGAATCGCCGAACGCGCGGGGCTCGCGCTGATGCACCGCGTCGAGCCCGAGCGCGCACATGGTTTGGCCTTGGCCGCATTGAAGGCCGGGATCGCGCCAGCGCCGGGCCTTGTCACCACCGAGCGCCTCGAAACCGAGGTCGCCGGGCTGCGCCTGCCAAACCCGCTGGGCCTCGCCGCAGGCTTTGACAAGAACGCCGAAGCGATGCGGGGTCTCTCCCGCGCGGGGTTCGGCTTCCTCGAAGTCGGAGCCGCGACGCCCCGCCCGCAGCCGGGCAACCCGCGCCCGCGCCTTTTCCGCTTGAGCCAGGACCGCGCCGCGATCAATCGCTTCGGCTTCAACAATGACGGGATGGAGGCGATTGCCGCGCGGCTCGAGACCCGCCTGCGCGATAGCGTGATCGGGCTCAATCTTGGTGCCAACAAGGATAGTGACGACCGCGCGTCCGACTATGTCACGGTGCTGCGCCGAACCGCGCCTCTGATCGACTTCGCGACGGTCAACGTCTCGTCTCCGAATACCGAGAAGCTGCGCGATCTGCAGGGGCGCGCGGCGCTCGAGGCGCTGCTTGGAAACGTGATCGAGACGCGGGACGAGCTGGGCGCGCGGCTGCCTGTTTTCCTGAAAATCGCGCCCGATCTCGACGCGGATGCGCTGCGCGACGTGGCCGAGGTCGCGCGAGCGGTGAAGGTCGACGGGATCATCGCGACCAACACAACGCTCGCCCGCGATGGGCTGACCTCGCCACATGCTGGCGAGGCTGGCGGTCTCTCGGGGCGCCCGCTGTTCGAGCGTTCGACCCGGATCCTGGCGAAGCTCTCCGAGCTGACAGGCAGCGAGATCCCGATCATCGGCGTTGGCGGCGTCGAGAACGCCGAGACCGCTTATCAGAAGATCCGCGCAGGCGCGTCGGCGCTGCAACTCTATACCGCGCTTGTCTATGGCGGGCTCGGTCTCGTGCGCGAAATTCTCGAGGGGCTCGATCGCCGTCTAGCCGCGGACGGCTTCAGCAACGTGGCCGAAGCCGTGGGATCAGGTCGGAAAAGCTGGCTTTAAAGGCGCGGCGCGGCCTCGCCATCCCTCGCGGCCGCGATGAAAGCGCGGATTTTCCCGGCATCCTTGATCCCCGGCGCCTCCTCGACGCCTGAAGAGACATCGAGCTGCTGCGCGCCGGTCATCGCGACCGCGCGGCGCGCATTTTCGGGCGTGAGTCCCCCTGCCAGCATCCAAGGCACTGGCCAGCGGCGACCCTGCACGAGCCGCCAGTCGAAGGCCAGCCCGTTGCCGCCCGGCAGTTCCGCCCCTTCCGGCGCTTTCGCGTCGATGAGGAGCTGGTCCGCGACGCGCCCGTAAGCGGCGACCTTGGCGAGGTCGTCTTCGCTCGAGACACCGAGCGCCTTCATCACGGGCAGCCCCATGCGCGTTCGCACCTCGGCCACACGTTCGGGCGTCTCGCGGCCGTGAAGTTGGATCATGTCGAGAGGCACCGCCGCGTCGATCTCATCGAGAAGCGCGTCGCTCGGATCGACCAGCAACCCGACCTTGGCGATGCCGGGAGGCACCTCTAGAGCAAGTTCCCGCGCGGCCCCGACCGAGACATTCCGCGGCGATTTGGGAAAGAACACGAAGCCGGCATAGGCAGCCCCCGCCTCCGCGGCGG
The DNA here is from genome assembly GCF_009363575.1 of Roseivivax sp. THAF30. Lineage (NCBI taxonomy): Bacteria > Pseudomonadati > Pseudomonadota > Alphaproteobacteria > Rhodobacterales > Roseobacteraceae > Roseivivax > Roseivivax sp. THAF30. The sequence continues at coordinate 2,895,130 of NZ_CP045389.1, forward strand.
CGCGCACGTCTTCTACGCGGGTCAGGCCGCAAATTTTGACGCGCACGGACTCCATGACACTCTTTGTCCCGGTATTGAAATGCGGAGCGTGGCGTGGCCCGATCAGCCCGCGCGGTCCAGAAGCGCGAGAACCTCGTCCTTGTCCTTGTCCCGCTCGTCGCGGGTGCGGCGCAGCTCGCGCTCGAGCTGTCGTACTTCGCGATCCTTGCGCGCAGCCTCGGCGCGGTGCTTGTGCTCGCGCAGCCATTCCCACACGAAGCCGAGGATCAGACCGACGACGATGCCGCCGAAGATCACGATGAACAGCGGCAGGGAGACGTCTCTCTGAATGCCGAGAAGCTCCGCCATCTCCGTTGGCAAGAGTTGCAACGTCACCATGCCCCGGTTGGCAAGCGCCACCGCGATGAGCACGACGGCCACGGCGGCAAGAAAGAAGTAACGGAGATATCGTGTCACGAAGTCAGGCCTTTCCGTTCAGTCGGTCGCGCAGGAGCTTGCCGGTCTTGAAGAAGGGAACATGCTTTTCCTCGACCTCGACCGCCTCGCCGGTCCGCGGATTACGCCCGGTCCGCGCGTCGCGCTTCTTGACCGAGAACGCTCCGAAGCCGCGAAGCTCCACGCGATCGCCACGCGCCATCGCGTTGGTGATCTCCTCGAAGATCGTGTTCACGATCCTCTCAACGTCGCGTTGGTAGAGATGCGGGTTCTCGTCCGCGATCTTCTGGATCAATTCCGATCGGATCATCTTCACCCCTCCCGGCACGATTTCGCCCGCACCGTTAAACGAGAGTATAGGGCGCAAACGTCTGTGTTGAAACCAATTCTTGCGCTGATCCCTGGCCCGAACATGGCCGAGATGATGATTTTTCGGTCCCCTGCCCGCTTCTGCGCCGGCCTCGACCCGGTCAAATCGCCGAAAGACGCGAAGCCCGATTCGCGCAATGAAAAGGCCCCGGCCATGAAGACCGGGGCCCGTGCCGACGCCCGAAGGCGGCGACAGATTACTCGTCGTTCTTGTTCAGCGCTGCGCCGAGAATGTCGCCAAGCGATGCACCGGAATCGGAGGAGCCATACTGCTCGACCGCTTCCTTCTCTTCGGCGATCTCGCGCGCCTTGATCGACAGACCGAGACGACGGGACTTGCTGTCGACGTTGGTGACACGCACGTCGACCTTGTCGCCGACCGAGAAGCGCTCGGGGCGCTGCTCGGCACGGTCACGCGACAGGTCGGAGCGGCGGATGAAGGATTTCATGCCTTCGTATTCCACCTCGATGCCGCCGTCCTCGATCGCCGTCACTTCGACGGTGATGATCGAGCCGCGCTTCACGCCGCCAACCGCGTCGGCGAACTTGTCACCGCCAAGCGCCTTGATGGAGAGCGAGATGCGCTCCTTCTCGACGTCGGTCTCCTGAACGACCGCCTGGACGACATCGCCCTTGCGGTAGCTCTGGATGGCGTCTTCGCCGCGCTCGTCCCAGCTGAGATCCGACAGGTGGACCATGCCGTCGATGTCGCCGTCGAGGCCGATGAACAGACCGAATTCGGTGATGTTCTTGACTTCGCCTTCGACCTCGGTCCCGGACGGATGCGTCTCTGCGAAGACTTCCCACGGATTGCGCATGGTCTGCTTGAGACCGAGCGACACGCGGCGCTTGGCCGGGTCGATCTCGAGCACCATCACCTCGACCTCCTGAGAGGTGGAGACGATCTTGCCCGGATGCACGTTCTTCTTGGTCCAGGACATCTCGGAGACGTGGACGAGGCCCTCGACACCCGGCTCAAGCTCAACGAACGCACCGTAATCGGTGATGTTCGTCACGCGGCCCGTATGGACCGAGCTCAGCGGGTATTTCGCGCCGACGAGATCCCACGGGTCTTCCTGCAGCTGCTTCATGCCGAGGGAGATGCGGTGCGTCTCGCGGTTGATCTTGATGACCTGCACCTTGACCGTCTCGCCGATGGCGAGGATCTCGGAGGGGTGGTTCACACGGCGCCATGCCATGTCAGTGACGTGCAGCAGGCCGTCGACACCGCCCAGGTCCACGAAGGCCCCGTATTCGGTGATGTTCTTGACCACGCCGTCGACCGCCTGACCTTCTTCGAGGTTGGCGATGACTTCCGCGCGCTGCTCGGCACGGCTCTCCTCGAGGATGGCGCGGCGCGAGACGACGATGTTGCCCCGGCGGCGATCCATCTTGAGGATCTGGAACGGCTGCTTGAGGCCCATGAGCGGGCCCGCGTCGCGCACGGGGCGCACATCGACCTGGGAGCCGGGCAGGAAGGCCACGGCGCCGCCGAGATCGACGGTGAAGCCGCCTTTGACGCGGCCGAAGATCGCGCCTTCGACGCGCGCATCGTCTGCATATGCCTTCTCGAGACGGTCCCACGCCTCTTCGCGGCGCGCCATCTCGCGGGAGATGACAGCCTCGCCGCGCGCGTTCTCGGCCGCGCGGAGATAGACTTCGACCTCATCGCCGACCGAGATGTCGGGCGTCTCGCCCGGATTTGCGAATTCCTTGAGATCGACGCGGCCTTCCATCTTGTAGCCGACATCGATGATGGCCTGGCCCGCCTCGACGGCGATGACCTTGCCCTTGACGACAGTGCCCTCGTCGGGCGTGTCCATTTCGAGGCTTTCATTAAGGAGGGCCTCGAATTCCTCCATGCTTGCGTTCTGAGCCATGTGGCGTCTTTTTCCTTTACTTCACGCTATTCCGGCCGCGCGGTTGTCTCCGCCGGTCTTGAGTTGGTCCTGGGCCCGCAAAACAAAGAGGGCCGGACGGGACCGACCCTGCTCGCCTCTTTGCTTCGCGGCGTTTATCGCCGTTTCGACGGGGCGGGACATACCGCCCCATCGGGCTTTTGGCAAGCCCTGAGCGCTATTGGTCGGTTCCAAGATGCGCCTTCAAGGCGCGCGCGATCCGCGCATTGAGCACCGGATCCTCCTGCGCGTCGCGATTGATCCGCTGGTATTCCGAAAAGCTGAGCCCCGGCGTCGCCACGACATGCGCCGACAGACGCGCATTCGCCTCCGCGATCAGGCTCGCGCGGTCCGCGTCATTGTCGACCTCGTAGTAGCGCATCATGTAATCTTTGCGGATCTTGGAGACCGCGATCGCCGTTTCGGCAAACCGCTCGATCGTGGCATCGCTGATGGCCGGGACATAGCGCACCGTCTCCGGGTGCGGCTCAGGCCCCGCCACGGCAGCCCCGCCGAACACCAATGCAAAAGCCACCGCTGACACGATACGGTGTTTCATATCGTCACCTCTGGTCTTTCCCTGTGCGGGCAAAGGCTTCCAGAGAGATCGATTCGGGTAAAGCGACGCGTCAGGTTTTTGCGGTTAATCGCGCAAAGGCGGCCTCGGCCTCCCGGTCAGGCGCGGTGTTTTCAGGCGTCTTCAAGCGGCCCTTGTTCTTCCAGTTCGTATTTACGCCGCGGCAATGCAGGAACCGGAAGCCTTTCGCGGCAAAGCGATGCAGGAAGGGCAACCGTTCAAGGCCGTGTATGTCCCAGCTGAAGCCGCCCAAGGGCCCCGAAGGATCGAGGCACCATTTCGGAGGCGACGGCCGCGGCGGGTCGAAACGATGGATATGGTCCTCATGGCGAAACGGCGGCTCGGCACCGGGCGGCGGAGACATCCATTCGCCCGCGATCTGCACGAAACCCAGCTTCGATGCGCGCGCTGCGTCGAAGAGGCTTCCCTGCCCGATCGCGATCTCGTCGATATCAAGGTTCAGAATGCCGCCCGCCCGGTCCAGGCCGCGGAGCCGCAACGCGTTGAATAGCGCGGTCTGAAGGTATTTCTCGGTCCGGCGATAAGGCTTCAGGCCGACCGGGCCGTAGCGATATGGCGCATCGAAGACGTAAGGCTCGACGCCAACCGCCCGAAGCGTCTCGGCAATCTCGCCGATGCCGTAGCGCGTCGAGCCGTTGTCGATCACCGCGACCGCGTCGAGCCCGTGTCCGGCCTTCGTCAGCCGCGCGTGTTCGGCGATCCAGTCCAGATCGTTGTCCTTGTTGATGCAGAAATGCACCCTTTTGCCATCGAGACCCGGCAGACCTGACTCGTGCACAAGCGTTTCGCCGGTCCAGCCCGCCAGCGTGACATCGATGCGGTCGGGCGCACGCGGCGCGGCCAGCTCGAGAACCGTATGGCGCTTGTAGCGCCGCTCGCGCGCGATCTGGGCGGGCTCGCCGTCAAGGCGGAACTCGCCCCCCAGCACCAAGGCGCGCAGGTTGTTGAGCGGTGGGCAGACGAGATGCACAACACCCTTCCGCCAGATCGCGTCATACCAGAACGTGTCCGCATCGAAGCCGTCCGCGTAGGTCTCGGGGCGATAGGCCTCGGGCAGTTTCGAGTGGCGGCGAAGATGTTCGGGAAAAGCGAGCCAGTGGAACTGCATTACGCCGTCCGCGTGCCTCCAGCCGCCTCGATGGCGGCGATGGCGGCGGCGACGGCCTCCTCGATGGACAGGTGCGTCGTGTCGATCTCGGTCGCGTCCTCGGCGGGACGCAGCGGCGCATCGGCGCGGCCCATATCGCGGGCGTCGCGCGCGCGCACATCTTCGAGCACGCGGGAATAATCGACATCTTCCCCCGCCGCGACGAATTCCTGGAAGCGGCGGCGTGCGCGGGTCTCCGGCGAGGCGATCACGAACAGCTTGGCCTCGGCCTCCGGGCAGATCACCGTACCGATATCCCGGCCGTCGAGCACCGCGCCCCCGTCGCGCCGCGCGAAGGCGCGCTGGAAATCGACAAGCGCTGCCCGCACTTCGGGGATCGCCGCGACCTTGGACGCCGCCTCGCCGACCGCTCCGGTCCTGAGCCCGTCTTTTTCGAGATCGGCGGGCATCAACGCCCTCGCCGCCTCCAGCGGCTCTTCGCCCTCGAGCATCCGCAGGCCGACAGCGCGATACAGAAGCCCGGTGTCGAGATGCGCGCAGCCGAAGACGCGCGCCACTTCGCGCGAGATCGTGCCCTTGCCCGAGGCTGCGGGTCCGTCGATGGCGATCGTAAAGGCCATGAGATCTTCCTATCCCGGACGCGTTGCCAATGCGAGGGCCGGATCGTCCTGAGCGGACTGTGGCAGACCGTCGGCTATCTCGTAGTACCGCCCCTTGTCGGCACAGAAAATATGGCTGGCGAGCTTCAGATCGTCCGGATGCGTGTCGAGCGTGCCCGCCCAGATCGAGAGATGCCCAGGCCGCCGCCAGAACAGGTTCGACCCGCAGGTCGGGCAGAACCCACGCTCGGCGCTGTCCGAAGAGCGGTACCATCGGGGTTCACCCTCGATCGTGACGCAGTCTGCCGGGGCCGAGGTCGCGGCGACGTGATGGCCGGTCGTCTTTCGGCATTGGCTGCAATGGCAGGCGACAACCGGACGGAGCGGGCCGTCCACCCGGTAGCGGATCGCGCCGCAAAGGCAGGATCCCGTCGCGGTGCTCATGTCTCGTCCCGTGCGATGGCAGCGCCGAGCCCCTGCATCAGCGGCTCGAAGATCGGGAAGGAGGTCGCGATCGGGCTGCCGTCATCGACGCGCACGCCGTCCCGCGCGGCAAGGCCAAATACAAGGAACGACATGGCGATGCGGTGGTCGAGCCGGCTTTCCACCGTCCCGCCCCCGGTGACATTGCCGAAGCCGCGCCCCTGCACGCGCCACCAATCCTCGCCCTCCTCGACCTCGATGCCGTTCGCGCGCAGCCCCTGCGCCATCGCATCGATCCGGTCGCTTTCCTTGACCCGCAACTCCTTGACGCCGGGCATGTAGGTCGGCCCCTCCGCAAAGGCCGCGACCGCCGCGAGGACGGGATATTCGTCGATCATCGAGGCCGCGCGCTCGGGCGGCACCTCGATGCCCTTCAGGTCGGGCGAGAAGCGCGCGCGCAGGTCGGCAACCGGCTCGCCCCCCTCTTCGCGCTCGTTCTCGTAGGTCAGATCCGCGCCCATATCGCGCAGGGTCGTGAAAAGGCCCGCCCGCGTCGGGTTCAGCCCGATATTCGGCACCAGCACGTCCGAGCCTTCGGTGATGAGCGCCGCGCAAACGGGGAAGGCCGCCGACGACGGGTCGCGCGGCACGGCGATGGTCTGGGGCCTGAGCTCGGGCTGGCCCTTCAACGTGATGATGCGGCCCTCGGGGCTGTCCTCGACCAAGACATCCGCACCGAAGCCAGTCAGCATCCGCTCGGAATGATCGCGTGTCGCCTCCCGCTCTATCACCACGGTCTCGCCGGGCGCGTTGAGACCCGCGAGAAGCACCGCCGATTTGACCTGCGCCGATGGTACGGGCGTGGCATAGCGCACGGGCACAGGCATCTGAGCACCGACAATGGTCATGGGCAGACGGCCACCCGCGCGACCGTATGCGCGCGCGCCGAACAGCGCGAGCGGATCGGTCACGCGCGCCATTGGCCGGCCGTTGAGGCTCGCATCGCCGGTGAAGGTCGCGGTGATCGGCGAGGTTGCCATCACCCCCATGATGAGCCGCACGCCGGTGCCCGAATTCCCGCAATCGATGACCTGCTCGGGCTCGGCAAGCCCGCCGACGCCGAAGCCGTGCACGACCCACGCATCGCCGTCCTTCCAGACCTCGGCTCCGAAGGCGCGCATGGCCGCTCCGGTGTCGAGCACATCCTGCCCTTCCAGCAGCCCCGTCACACGAGTTTCCCCAACCGACAGCGCGCCGAGAATGAGCGCGCGGTGAGAGATCGACTTGTCGCCGGGCACATGCGCCTCTCCCGACAGCGGGCCCGAGGGCTTGGAGATCATGGGAATCGCGCGGCCATGGGCTGACATGTGACATCCTTCACGTGGTATCTGCGGCGCTTTAGCAATCCCGCTCGTCGGGGTCTATCCGGCGCGTGAGAAAACCCCGCATCCTGCACTTCAAAACGACAAACGCGGGCCCGAAGGCCCGCGTCGTCGTGTCGTGTCACTTGGTCTTGGCCGTATCGGTTTATTGCACCAGCGTCGCGGCAGCGGCGGCGGCGGCCGCTTCGATCCCGAAGAGGTTCACGACACCCGCGACCATCGCGAAAGCCGACAGAGCGAGGAAGCCCCACAGCACCGGTGAGACACCCCGATCGAGTGTGTCGTCCCGCTCTTCGCCGAAATACATGAAGTACACGATCCGAAGGTAATAGAAGGCGCCGATCACGCTCGCGATCACACCGGCGATCGCAAGCCAGACAAGCCCGCCATCATAGGCCGCGCGCAGCACGTAGAGCTTGCCGAAGAAGCCGACCAGTGGCGGCACGCCCGCGAGGCTGAAGAGCAGGATCAGCATCGCGAAGGCCCGGCCCGGCTCGACCCGGCTGAACATGTTGAGCGATGCGATATCGGTGACAGGCTGGCCGTCCCTCTCCATCGACAGGATGAAGGCGAAGGTGCCGACGTTCATTGTGACGTAAATCGCCATGTAGATCAGCATCGCCTGCACGCCGAACTGGGTGCCCGCTGCGAGCCCCATGAGCGCATAGCCCATATGCGCGATCGAGGAATAGGCCATCAGGCGCTTGATATTGGTCTGACCGATCGCCGCGATACCGCCGAGGAACATCGACAGGACCGACAGGAAGGCGAGGATCTGCTGCCAGTCGCCCGTGACGCCGCCGAAGGCCTCGAACAGAAGACGCGCGAAAAGGCCCATCGCCGCGACCTTCGGGGCTGTCGCGAAAAAGGCGGTGACCGGCGTCGGAGAACCTTCATAGACGTCCGGCGTCCACATGTGGAACGGAACGGCCGAGACCTTGAAGGCAAGCCCGGCCGACAGGAAGACGAGGCCGAAGAGGAGTCCGAGCGAGGTTTGCCCCTCGCCCGCTGCCTCGATGATGCCAGAGAACAGAGTGGTGCCCGCAAAGCCGTAGGTCAGCGAGGCACCATAGAGCAGCAGACCCGAGGAGAGGGCGCCGAGGACGAAATACTTGAGGCCCGCCTCGGTCGAGACCGCGCTGTCGCGGCGCAGCGACGCCACGACATAGAGCGCCAGCGATTGCAGCTCGAGCCCCATGTAGAGCGCCATCAGGTCGCCCGCGGAGACCATCACCATCATGCCGACCGCGGCAAGCGCGATCAGGATCGGGTATTCGAACTTCAGGATGCCCCGGCGCTGCATGTAATCCTGGCTCATCACCAGAACCGCCGCGGCCGAGACCAGGAGCATCACCTTCGCAAACCGCGCAAAGCCGTCGTCGATGAACATGCCGCCAAAGGCCGTCGCAGTGCCGCCGCCGCTCGTGGCGATCCAGATCGCAACGAGCGCGAAGAGGCCCGCGGTCAGCCAGACGAGCGAGGGGGCAAGCGCGTCCTTGCCCGTATAAACGCAGCCGACGAGGGCGAGCATCGCGTAGATCGCGATGACGATCTCGGGCAGGATGATGGCGAGGTCAGAGGAAATCATGTCTCGGTCCTCAATTGCTGTGGCTCGCGACCTGCGTCGCGTGCGGCATGTTGGCGATTTCGGTCTCGTAATCCGAAACCAGTGCCTCCACCGAGGGCCCGATCCGGTCGAGGATCGGCGCGGGATAGACCCCGAGCCAGATCGTCATGAAGACGAGCGGGGCGAAGATGGCCTTCTCTCGGCGAGTCATGTCCGTGATTGTCTTGAGGCTTTCCTTGATCAGGTCGCCCATGACCACCCGGCGATAAAGCCAGAGCGCGTAGGCCGCCGACAGGATCACCCCCGTCGTGGCGAACATCGCGACCCAGGTGTTGACCTGGAAGACACCCATCAGCGTCAGGAATTCGCCGATGAAGCCCGACGTTCCGGGCAGGCCGACATTGGCCATCGTGAAGAGCATGAAGATCAGCGCATAGGCCGGCATCCGGTTCACGAGCCCGCCATAGGCATCGATCTCGCGGGTATGCATCCGGTCGTAGATCACGCCCACGCACAGGAAGAGCGCGCCGGAGATGAAGCCGTGGCCCAGCATCTGGAAGATCGCGCCGTCGATGCCTTGCTGGTTCGCCGCGAAGATCCCCATCGTCACGTAGCCCATATGCGCGACCGACGAATAGGCGATCAGCTTCTTCATGTCCTCCTGCACGAGCGCGACAAGGCTCGTATAGACGATCGCGATGACCGAGAGCCAGAGAACGAAGGGCCCGATCACCTCGGAGCCGACGGGGAACATCGGCAGGTTGAAGCGCAGGAAGCCGTAGCCGCCGAGTTTCAGAAGGATCGAGGCCAGCACCACAGAGCCCGCCGTCGGCGCCTGAACGTGCGCGTCTGGCAGCCAGGTATGGACGGGCCACATCGGCATCTTCACCGCGAACGAGGCGAAGAACGCCAGGAACAGGAGCGTCTGCATCCCTCCCAGAACCTGGATGCCGAGCACGTTCATGCCGGCGGCGGAGAATTGGTGGTTCAGAAGCGTCGGAATGTCCGTCGTGCCCGCATCGGCATACATCGCCACCATCGCGACCAGCATCAGCACCGAGCCGAGGAAGGTGTAGAGGAAGAACTTGAACGCCGCGTAGATCCGGTTCTTGCCGCCCCAGATCCCGATGATGAGGAACATCGGGATTAGGCCCCCCTCGAAGAAGAGGTAGAAGAGAACGAGGTCGAGCGCCATGAACACGCCGAGCATCAGCGTCTCGAGGACGAGGAAGGCGATCATGTATTCCTTGACCCGCGTCTTCACGTCCCAGGAAGCGGCGATCACGAGCGGCATGATGAACGTCGTCAGCATTACGAACAGGACCGAAATCCCGTCGACGCCCATCTTGTAGCTGAGCCCGAGAAGCCACTGCCCCTCTTCCACCATCTGGAAGCCCGTATCCTCCGGGTCGAACTGCGCCAAGATGAAGAGCGAGATCAGGAAGGTCGCCGAGGTGGCGATCAGGGCGAGCCACTTGGCATTTCGGTCTGCCGCCGCGCTGTCGCCGCGCAGGAACACACCGAGGATCAGAGCGGCAAGCGCCGGCAGGAAAGTGACGATGGAAAGCAGGTTGTCCATGTTACTGCGCTCCTCCGGAGAGCGACATCCAGGTGATCAGCGCGGCAATGCCGATCACCATCCAGAAGGCATAGGTGAAGATGTAGCCGGACTGAGCGCGGCCCGCGAGGCGCGTGAAATACGGGATCACGCCCATTGAGAGTCCGTTGATCGCCCCGTCGATCGTGCCGCCATCCCCGCGCTTCCACAGGAATCGGCCAAGCGACTTGGCGGGACGGACGAAGAGGAAGTCGTAGATCTCGTCGAAATACCACTTGTTGAGGAGGAACAGGTAGAGGGGCCGCTGGTTCTCCGCGAGACGCTTCGGCAGCGCCGGGTTCACGATGTAGAACAGGTAGGCCGTGCCAAGCCCGATGAGCATAGCGACGAAGGGCGATAGCTTGACCCAGGTCGGCACGTAATGCGCCTCGTGCAGGATCGTGTTCTCGGGCGCGATATAGATCGCCGCCTCGCCCGGCGCGCTTTCCATCACGTAGTGCAATTCGGACGCTTTCGGGCTGCGCTCGGCCACCTGCTCGACGAGTTCCTCGGACGGTTCGGTATATTCGCCACCGAAGAAGCGGACGACCTCGTTCGTATGGCCGAAGAAGCTCGAATACCAGATCGCGCCCGCGAACACCGCGCCGAGCGCCAGAACGCCGAGCGGGATCAGCATGACCTTCGGGCTCTCATGAGCGTGCTCGTGGGTGTGCTTGTCGCCCCGCGCCTCGCCGAAGAAGGTCAGGAAGATGAGACGCCAGGAATAGAAGCTCGTGAAGAGCGCCGCGATCACCAGCATCCAGAAGGCATAGCCCATCGGCCCGGCCGCATAGGCACTCTCGATCACGGCATCCTTCGATGCGAAGCCTGCGAAACCGATCCAGCCCGTCAGCGGAATGCCGACGCCGGTGATCGCGAGCGTGCCGATCATCATCGCCCAGAACGTGTAGGGCAGCTTGTGGCGGAGACCGCCGTAATTCCGCATGTCCTGCTCGTGGTGCATTCCGTGGATGACCGAGCCCGCGCCGAGGAACAGCATCGCCTTGAAGAAGGCGTGCGTGAAGAGGTGGAACATCGCCACCGAATAGACGCCGACGCCCGCGGCCACGAACATGTAACCGAGCTGCGAACAGGTCGAATAGGCAATGACGCGCTTGATGTCGTTCTGAACGAGACCCACCGTCGCCGCGAAAAAGGCGGTAGTCGCGCCGAGGAAGGTCACGAAGGCCATCGCTTCGGGCGCGAATTCCATCAGCGGCGACATCCGGCAAACGAGGAAGACACCTGCCGTCACCATCGTTGCGGCGTGGATCAGCGCCGACACCGGGGTCGGGCCTTCCATCGCGTCGGGCAGCCAGGTGTGCAGGATGAGCTGCGCCGACTTGCCCATCGCGCCAACGAAGAGGAGGAAGGCAATGAGGTTCGCCGCGTTCCACTCCGTCCAAAGGAAGGTGAGCTGGGTCTCCGCGATCTCGGGCGCGGCGGCGAAAATGTCGTCGAACCGCACGCTGTCCACAAGGAAGAAGAGCGCGAAGATACCGAGCGCGAAGCCGAAATCGCCGACGCGGTTCACGATGAAGGCTTTCATCGCCGCAGCGTTGGCCGACGGTTTCTTGTAGTAGAAGCCGATCAGAAGATAGGACGCGACCCCAACGCCCTCCCAACCGAAGAACATCTGTACGAGGTTGTCCGACGTCACCAGCATCAGCATCGCGAAGGTGAAGAAGGACAGGTAGGCGAAGAAGCGGGGCTTGTAGACCTCGCCTTCCTTGAAGTTCTCGTCATGGGCCATGTAGCCCATCGAATAGAGGTGCACGAGAGCGGAGACGGTCGTGACGACGATCAGCATGATCGCCGTCAGCCGGTCGAGCCGGATCGACCAATCGGTCGAGAGCGTGCCGCTCTCGATCCATCGCAGGATCTGGACCTTCTCGGTCACGCCGTCATGGGCAAGGAATACGATCCAGGACAGAAGGCAGGCAAGGAACAGAAGGCCCGTGGTGAGCCACATCGCGCCCTTTTCGCCGATGATGCGCCAGCCGAACCCTGCGAGAATCGCGCCCACGAGCGGGGCGAAGAGGATGATCGTTTCCATCGGCTCAGCCTTTCATCACGTTGATGTCTTCCACCGCGATTGTGCCGCGGTTGCGGAAGAAGCAGACGAGGATCGCAAGGCCGATGGCCGCCTCGGCGGCAGCGACGGTCAGCACGAAAAGCGTGAAGACCTGCCCCACCAGATCGCCCAGATGCGCCGAGAAGGCCACGAGGTTGATGTTGACCGCCAGCAGCATGAGCTCGATCGACATCAGAAGGATGATCACGTTCTTCCGGTTCAGAAAAAGCCCGAAGATGCCGATGACGAACAGCACGGCCGCCACCGTCAGGTAATGTTCCAGTCCGATCATTCTCGGTCCCTCATCCGTCCTGAGCGCGGAAAATCCCGGATTTTCCGGCCCGTTTTCTTGGCGAAGAAAACGGCCAGCGCCGCTTCCCGCGTCTTGCTCCGGCCCGGGCTTGTCACCCGTGGCCGGAAAACTCGTCAATGCTCCCGCGCGATCTTCACGCCGGATATGTTTGTCAGAGCCCTTGGCCGGGCTTCACGTCCTTCAGCTCCATCGAGGTCTTCGGGTCGCGGTAGATCTGCGCGAGGATGTCCTGCCGCTTGACGTCCGAGCGATGGCGCAGCGTCAACACGATCGCCCCGATCATCGCGACGAGAAGGATGAGCCCTGCCAGCTGGAACAGCAGGAAGTACTGATCGTAAAGGATCAGACCCAGGGCCTCCGTGTTGTGACGGTCGACCGGGATGGCCTGCGCGACATTGGACGCCGCCACTTCCGAGCTCTCCCAGGCCCCGAAGACGATCGCGAATTGCATTAGGATCACGATCCCGATCAACAGCGCCACCGGCACGTAGCGCGCCATCTCGGCCTTGAGGGCGGCGAAGTCGATATCGAGCATCATCACCACGAACAGAAAGAGCACCGCGACCGCGCCGACATAGACGATGATCAGCAGCATCGCCACGAATTCCGCGCCCATCAGGACAAAGAGCCCGGCCGAGCTCAGAAACGCCAGGATCAGCCAGAGCACCGAATGCACGGGGTTGCGGCTGATGACGGTGAAGAGCCCGCCCGCCAGCGTGGAAATCGCGAAGAGATAGAAGGCAAAGGCGCTCATGTGGTCTCGTCCTTTCCGTCCGCCTCCATGACTTCGCGCGCCAGGTCCATGGCGCGGGTCATGGCGGGAATGCCGGCGAACATCGACATCTGTGCGATGGTCTCGGCGATCTCGTCCTTGGTCGCTCCGGCTTCACGCGCATGGCGCACATTCATCCGGAACGGGGTTTCTGCCTGCGCGCCTTGCATCGTCAGACCTGCCAAGGTCAAGAGCAGCCGCGTCTTTGCATCGAGCCCATCCTTCGACAGGCCCTTGCCGAAGGACATTTCCATGAACTCTTTCGGCATGGTCGGCCAGTACTGCTCGAACTCGCGGACGTTGAACGTCTCGAGCGCCGGATTCCAGGCTTTCGCCATCTCCTGCGCCTGCCGCATGAACAGCTCGAAAGGGTTCTGGGTGTCGCTCATCTGTAGGGCGCGTCCAGCTCGAGATTGCGCGCGATCTCGGCTTCCCAGCGTTCACCGTTCTCGAGGAGCTTCTGCTTGTCGTAGTAGAGCTCTTCGCGGGTCTCCGTGGAAAACTCGAAATTCGGGCCTTCGACGATGGCATCGACCGGACAGGCCTCCTGGCAGAAACCGCAATAGATGCATTTCGTCATGTCGATGTCGTAGCGCGTGGTGCGGCGCGAACCGTCCTCGCGGGGCTCGGCGTCGATGGTGATCGCCTGGGCGGGGCAGATCGCCTCGCAGAGTTTGCAGGCGATGCAGCGCTCTTCGCCGTTGGGATAGCGACGCAGCGCATGCTCCCCGCGAAACCGCGGGCTCAGCGGCCCTTTTTCGTGCGGATAATTGACCGTCGCCTTCGGGCCGAAGAAGTATTTCACCCCGAGTTTCAGCCCCTTCCACACATCCGAGAGAAGGAAGTAGCTGGCGGCCCGGGAATAGTCAGTCTGGGCCATGATTAACCCCCAATCGTTTGCAAGTGGCGCATCATGCGCCGACGCTCCAGCGCGCGAAGACGCCCCAGAACCATCCGAATTTCGCGGCGAAGGCCACGAAGACCACCCAGACGAGGCTGAAAGGCAGGAACACTTTCCACCCCAGCCGCATCAGCTGGTCGTAGCGATAGCGCGGCGTGATCGCCTTCACCATCGCGAAGAGGAAGAAGAAGAAGGCCATCTTCGCGACCATCCAGAGCGGCCCATCGGGCAGGAACGGGATGGGCGACAGCCAGCCACCGAAGAACAAGAGCGAGGTCAGCGCACACATCAGGAAGATGGCGATGTATTCCCCGGCCATGAACAGAAGGAACGGCGTGGAGGAATACTCGACCTGGTAGCCCGCCACGAGCTCCGATTCCGCCTCCGGCAGATCGAAGGGCGGGCGGTTCGTCTCGGCAAGCGCCGAGATGAAGAACAAAAAGACCATCGGCAGGTGCGGCAGCCAGTACCAGTTGAAGAACCCAAGATCCCCTTCCTGCGCGCGGACGATGTCACCGAAATTCATCGAGCCGGTCGAGAGGATCACCCCGATGATGATAAGACCGATCGAGACTTCGTAGGAGATCATCTGCGCCGCGGAGCGCAAGCTGCCGAGGAACGGGTATTTCGAGTTCGACGCCCAGCCGCCCATGATGACCCCGTAGACCTCAAGCGAGGAGATCGCGAAGACATAGAGAATGGCGACGTTGATGTCGGACAGCACCCACGTGTCGTTGAACGGAATCACCGCCCAGGCGACCATGGCGAGCACGAAGGACGTCAGCGGCGCGAGGATGAAGACCGTCCGGTCCGAACCCGCCGGAACCACGACCTCTTTCACCACGTATTTCAGTGCATCGGCCACCGTCTGCAGAAGGCCGAACACGCCCACGACGTTCGGGCCGCGCCGCAACTGGACGGCGGCCCAGATCTTGCGGTCGCCATAGACGAGAAACAGCAGCGAGATCATCACGAAGCTCACCACGGCAAGGCACTGGGCGACGATGATCAGGGCTGTACCGCCGGTGGACATCATGAAGTCAGACATCGGGTCCTCATACCATCGGTATTCCGTTTTCCCTGCAGGCGGCGGCGACGACTTCGGCGTCGATCGTCCTCAGCCCACGGGGGAGCGCTGGCGAAATGGTGTAAACCGCATCTGCGCGCCAGAGGCCACCCTCTTCCTCGACATTTGTGCGTAAATGCCGCGCGAATCCGTAGCCCCTGATCAATGTGTACTGCGCCACGGCGCATTCGACATAGTCTTCGAGGTCTCCGGCGTCGCGTGCGCCGCGCATTTCGACCAGGAACTGCACCAGGTCGCCGTCGAGAAGCCGCGTTTCGATTCCCTGGTACTCCGGGGTGAACGGCAACTCGTCACGGGTTTCACCAGAATCGGCGCAGGCCGCCACGAGGGCGGCCAGCGATATCAGGGCCAGGCGCAAGCCTGTCATCGGCGTCACTCCGCGGCGATCTTGGTCTCGCGACGCGCCTTGGCATTGGCGCTGAGCTCCGCCATCAGGCTCGAGGCCCGTGCGATCGGGTTGGTCAGGTAGAAATCCCGGATGGGCAGGTCGAACGCGCCCTCGCCAAGTCTGGCATCGGTCTTGTGAACCAGCCAGTCATTGCCCGGCACCGTGTCGATCTCTGCAAGATGGGGCGTGCCCTTGACCATGTCCGAGCGCAGCTCTGCGATGCTGTCGAAAGGAAGCTGCTTGCCCGCCTCGGCCGACAGCGCCCGCAGGATCGCCCAGTTCTCCTTGGCCTCGCCCGGCGCGAAACCGGCGCGGAGCGCAAGCTGCGGGCGGCCTTCGGTGTTCACGAAAAGACCCTGCTCCTCGGTATAGGCCGCGCCCGGCAAGATCACGTCGGCCCGGTGCGCTCCGCGATCGCCGTGGCTGCCCTGGTAGATGACGAAGGGCCCCTGCTCGATGTCGATCTCGTCGGCACCGAGGTTGTAGACCACATCCGCGCCATCCATCGCAGCCGGAAGACCACCGTCCGTCACCGCGCCCAGATCGAGGGCACCGACCCGCGACGCGGCGGTGTGCAGGACCATGAACTTGGCATCCGCGCTCTCGGCAAAGGACATGAGCTCGGATAGCACAGCCTCACCGTCTTCGCCGCGAAGCGCGCCCTGACCGACGATGACCACGAGGCGCTCGCGCTCCTTCATCGCGTCCGAGACGCCACGCTCCAGCACCTTCTTGAGCGCCGCGCGGTCGGATCCGAGGTGTTCGTATTCGTAGGTCAGCTCGACCGGCTCGCCGATCAGCGCCACATCGCCGCCCGCGGCCCATGCCTTGCGGATGCGCGCGTTGAGCACCGGGGCTTCAACCGCCGGGTTCGTGCCGACGAGGAGGACCATCTCGGCGGTATCGAGATCCTCGACCGCCGCTGTGCCCACATAGGCCGAGCGGTTGCCAGCCGGCAGCTTCGCGCCATCCGTGCGGCATTCCACCGAACCGCCGAAGCTCTCCACCAGCTCTTTGAGCGCATAGGTCGCCTCGACCGGGGCAAGATCGCCGACGAGGCCGGTAAGCTTCTTGGCACCCTTGATCGCCGATGCCGCCTTTTCGAGGGCTTCGGGCCAGGTCGCCGGACGCAGCTTGCCGTTTTCGCGGATGAACGGCTTGTCGAGGCGCTGGCGCTTGAGACCATCCCAGACGAACCGCGTCTTGTCGGAGATCCATTCCTCGTTCGTGCCGTCATGATTCCGGGGCAGGAAGCGCATGACTTCGCGGCCTTTCGTGTCGACGCGGATCGAGGAGCCGAGCGCGTCCATAACGTCGATGCTCTCGGTCTTGGTCAGCTCCCACGGACGGGCGGTGAAGGCATAAGGACGCGACACAAGCGCGCCCACAGGGCAAAGGTCGATGATGTTGCCCTGCAAGTTCGAATCCAGCGTCTCGCCCAGATACGCGGTAATCTCGGCATCCTCGCCGCGGCCGGTCTGGCCCATCGTGTTGATGCCAGCGACCTCGGTCGTGAACCGCACGCAGCGCGTGCAGGAGATGCAGCGCGTCATATGCGTCTCGACGAGCGGGCCGAGATCGAGATCGTCCACCGCGCGCTTGGGCTCGCGGTAGCGCGAGAAATCGACGCCATACGCCATCGCCTGGTCTTGCAGGTCGCATTCCCCGCCCTGGTCGCAGATCGGGCAATCGAGCGGGTGGTTGATGAGCAGGAATTCCATCACCCCCTCACGGGCCTTCTTGACCATCGGAGAGTTGGTCCGCACGACCGGCGGCTGGCCCTCGGGTCCGGGACGCAAGTCGCGGACCTGCATCGCGCAGGAGGCGGCCGGCTTCGGCGGACCGCCCACGACCTCGACAAGGCACATCCGGCAATTGCCGGCGATCGACAGGCGCTCGTGGTAGCAGAAGCGCGGAATCTCCTTGCCCGCCTCTTCGCAGGCCTGGAGCAGCGTCATCGCGCCGTCCACTTCGATATCCTTGCCGTCGATATTGATCTTGCGGAGGTCTGACATCGTCTCGTCTCACCTTTCCCTGAGAAGGACGCCGATCTGGCTGCCCCTCGCTATTTCCTCGCGCCCGAAGGTGCAATAGTCGCCTGTGCTGGCCGGATCGAAACCGCGTTGGCGCAAAAGCGCCTCGCCGCGCCGACGCATCCGGGCCTTTTCCTCGTCCGAGGTCAAGTAATCCTCGATCTCTTCGGCGGTGTAGCCGAGGCTCTTGGCCCGGCTCTCGAGGCCCCGGATCCGGGACCAGGCATTGATCATGCGCGCGTCGATATTGTCACAGCGCTTGCGGATCTCGTCAGCGATGCCAACCATCAGAAGCCCGTCGTCGATCTCGCGCACCTGGTTCAGCGGCGGTTTCGACTGAGCGGCGGCCCCGTTCGCCCCAAGGACCAACGCAATCGACAGGATCAGGTTCACACTCCGCATGGTCTTTCTCCTCTTGACCGGTGGCCGCGTTAGAAAAGCGGCGCTTACGACAAGAGATGGGGCCGTCGGGCCGGGCTATCCAATATCAGACGCGGTTTCGGCAACCTGTCGCCGCGTCAATCGCAGTCAACTTTCCTCGATGCAGGTGCCACGCAGGACCACGCGGTCGCCGTCGCGCGGCAAGGCCTGCGGCGGAGTGCCCTCGGGCACGGTGTAGTCGATGACGGAGGTGCCGAGGAAGCGGATGCAGTGCTGCACCGCCTCGTATTGCGCGGCGGCGGCGGCACCCTCGATCCCCTTGGAGATCGGCCCCGCGCTCGCCACGAAATTTGCGCGGTCGCGCGCCGGTGCGCTGGCATTGGCGCGGTAGAACTCACCCCCGAAGGCGACGCGGTTCTCGCCGCAGGAGGCGAGCGCCATCGCCGCGCCGGCAATGATCACGACAGACCGCATCCGCATCGCCCCTTTTTCCGACACCACGCTCATTCCGCGGCCATGACGGTGGCTTCGCGGTTGGTTCGCTTATGCTTGATGCGGTCCTCGATCTCATCCCGGAAATTGCGGATGAGGCCTTGGATGGGCCACGCCGCTGCATCGCCGAGCGCGCAGATCGTGTGACCCTCGACCTGCTTGGTCACGTCGAGCAGCATGTCGATCTCGTCGACTTCCGCCTCGCCTTTCACCAGCCGATCCATGACGCGCATCATCCAGCCGGTGCCCTCGCGGCACGGCGTGCACTGTCCGCAGCTTTCATGCTTGTAGAATTTCGACAGCCGCCAGATCGCCTTGATGATGTCGGTGTCCTTGTCCATCACGATCACCGCCGCAGTGCCGAGACCCGATTGCAGCTCGGAGCGGAGATAGTCGAAATCCATCACCGCATCCTTCATCTTCTCGCCGCGCACGCAGGGCACGGAAGAGCCGCCCGGAATAACCGCCTTGAGGTTGTCCCAGCCGCCGCGGATGCCGCCGCAATGCGTCTCGATCAGTTCCTCGAACGAGATCGACATGCTCTCTTCGACGACGCACGGATTGTTGACGTGGCCGGAGACCGCAAAAAGCTTGGTGCCTGCGTTGTTCGGACGGCCGAAAGACGAGAACCAGCTCGCCCCGCGCCGCAGGATCGTCGGCACGACCGCGATGCTTTCGACGTTGTTCACAGTGGTCGGGCAGCCATACAGACCCGCGCCCGCCGGGAACGGCGGCTTCATGCGCGGCATGCCCTTCTTGCCCTCGAGGCTTTCGATCAGCGCCGTTTCCTCGCCGCAGATATAGGCCCCTGCCCCGTGCGTGAGGTAGATGTCGAAATCCCAGCCCGAACCCGCTGCGTTCTTGCCGACGAGACCCGCATCATAGGCTTCGTTGATCGCACGCTGCAGCGCTTCCTTCTCGCGGATGTATTCGCCGCGGATATAGATGTAGCAGGCATGGGCCTGCATCGCGAAAGAGGCGATCAGGCAGCCTTCGATCAGCGTGTGCGGATCGTGGCGCATGATTTCCCGGTCCTTGCAGGTGCCCGGCTCGGATTCGTCGGCATTGACCACGAGGTATGCCGGACGTCCGTCGCTTTCCTTCGGCATGAACGACCACTTGAGGCCGGTCGGGAAGCCCGCGCCGCCGCGCCCGCGCAGACCCGATTCCTTCATTTCCGAGACGATCCAGTCGCGCCCCTTCTTGATGATGTCGCCGGTCCCGTCCCAGTGGCCGCGCGCCTGCGCGCCTTTCAGCGAACGGTCGTGCATCCCGTAAAGGTTCGTGAAGATCCGGTCCTGGTCTTGCAGCATCGTTCAGTCCTTATCCTTCTGGCGGTCCCGCCAGAGCCCGTAGAGCATAAATATCGCGTATCCGAACGCGGCCAACGCGACGAGATCGCACAGCGCGCGAGTGCGCTGATCCCAGCCGAGATAGGCACCGAGCGCGGTTGCGGCGATCCAGAAGAGGCCGGTTCCGGCGATCAGGAGGGCAATCGCCCGTCCGCGCCGCGCCTGGCTGTCATCCTGCATCGCCGCCCCGCTTGACCTCAGTAAACGTCGCCCTTGTCGACGCGCTTGGAGAACTCCGTCTCACCGCCCGACGCAAGGACTTTCGCCTGTTCGACCCAGTTGTCCCGGGTGACCCGACCTCTGAAACCGGTGAGGTTCTGGTTCACCCAGTTCACCTCGTCATCGCTCCAGCCCGCGATCTGGTCGAAATGATAGAAGCCGAGCTCGTTCAGAACCTTCTCTAGCTTCGGCCCGACACCCTTGATTTCCTTCAGGTTATCGGCGCTGCCGCCACGAGGGCCGTCAAGCGCTTCGGGCTTTTTCTGCGGCGCGTCGGGATCGAGGCTCGCGGCCGTGCGCGCCTCGGCATCCGCGCCGGCACTCGCGCCCGTGGCCATCGCCTGCCCGTCAGACGCGGCGGTTGGCTTCTTGGTGTCCTCGTCGGCGCCGTATTTCCAGCTGCCCTTGCGATCGGAGAGCTCCTTCTGGCCCGGCAGATCCTTCGAAGGTTTGACCTTCACCCCGGCTTCGGCATCGGCGCTTGCGGGCGCGGCATGCACGTCAGGCTGCGAGGCCGCGGCCTTTGCTCCGACGGCAGAAGCGGGTGCAGCCGGCTGATCGTTGCCCGAGGCGCCCCCTGCGGCGGACGATGCCCCTGCGCTTCCGGGCGCGACACCCGCGGTGCCCGGCGTCTTCGGGCCGTTCGCGCTGCCGAGCTTGACTTCACCTGGCCGTGTCAGCGGCGTGCAGAACATCCAGCTGAACAGGAAGCCCAATACGATGAACGCTACGCCCGCGAGGAAAATCGATCCGATCCATCCCGTGCTGCCGACGACCAGCAGCATCAGAAATGTGATGAACCCGACGCCGGCGGCAAGCCCCCAGCACCCCGTTTGGCAAGAGATGCCGTTGCTCTGTCCACTCATTCTCTCACTCCCTCTCGCGTGTTTTTGGTCAGTGTGTCCCGTCGTACACCTGTTTTAACACGCGAATCTATCTACGTCTCGTCATCCGACGTCAGAGCTTTCGCCTGCGAGACCCAATCATCACGGCTGACACGGCCTTTGAAGCCCTCGAGATGGTGGTCGACCCAGGCAACCTCCGCCTCGGTCCAGCCGGCGATCTGGTCGAAGTGATAAAATCCGAGCGAGTTCAGCATCTTCTCGAGCTTCGGTCCGACACCCTTGATCTTCTTGAGATCGTCGGCGCCGCCACCGCGCGGACCGGACAGCTGTTCGGGCTTTTCGCCGATGTCTTCCTCGGCCTCTTCCGCCGCCTGTGCCGGCTCGTAGCTCTTGGGGTGCGCCTTGCCCCTTGCAACCGCTTCGCGCTTGTCAACACCGGTCTCGTCGATCGGGTGATCCGGCGCTTTTTCGACACCGCGGGACGGCTCCGCCTCCCCGACCTCTTGGCTGAAATCGTGCCAGGGCGCTTCAAGCTCGACTTCACTTCCGTCGATCCGCTTGATCGTGTCGCCGATAGTGGTGGCCAGTTCAACCGATGCATTTTCAGGATGCCGGTCGGCCTCGTAGTCCTTGAGCGAGGTCAAACCCATCGCGGGCTCGGAGGCGTAGCGGCCGTTCTGCGGACCCGGTGTCGGCACCTTGCCGGCGAGGATCTCGTCCAGAATTTCCCCCAGACGTTCGGCGGTCAGATCCTCGTAATAATCCTTGCCGATCTGCGCCATCGGCGCGTTCGCGCAGGCGCCGAGGCACTCGACCTCCTCCCAGGAGAGCTTGCCGTCCGCAGAGGTTTCGAAGGGTTTCTGAGCAATCTTTTCCTTGCAGACCGCCACAAGATCTTCGGCGCCGCAGATCATGCAGGAGGTCGTGCCGCAGATCTGGATATGCGCGACAGAGCCGACGGGCTGGAGCTGGAACATGAAGTAGAAGGTCGCGACCTCGAGCGCGCGCATATACGCCATGTCGAGCATCTCGGCGATATGCTCGATCGCGGGGCGCGAGAGCCAGCCTTCTTGTTCCTGCGCCCGCCAGAGAAGCGGAATGATCGCCGAAGCCTGACGGCCCTTCGGGAACTTCGTGATCTGCGTCCGCGCCCATGCGAGGTTGTCGGGCGTGAAGGCGAAGCTCTCGGGTTGCTCTTTATGCAGTCGTCTCAGCATGGCGTTCTTTCCGTTGCGCACTCGGCGCGCATGTCAGTCTCTGGCTCAGGCCGTCTCATCGTCCGCAGGTTCAGCGGCGGGCTCGGCCGGCGCGCAGCTGCCCGTCACGAGGCGCATTCCGCCATTCGACAGGCGCACGGCCGCATCCGTTTCAACGCGGAAGGAAGCCATTTCCTGCGTCTGGGGGCGCGACAGGCCGGTCTGGATCTCGACCGCCTGGTAATCGCCCTCATCAATAAGATCGCAGCCAATCGAGGCAACAGCCCTGTCGAAGCTCGCGACATCGGCTTCGTCGGTGCCTTCGGGCGGCATCGCACAACCCGCGACCAGACCCAGCCCCAAAAGGCTCACAAAAATTCGGCGCATCCCCCGCACTCCTGTTTTTATTGGCGGACCGCTTCGCTCAGCGGTCCACTTCCCCGAACACGATATCCATCGAGCCCAGAATGGCGGCCACATCGGCCAGCTGGTGGCCCTTGGCCATGAAATCCATCGCCTGAAGGTGGGCGTAGCCGGGCGCACGGATCTTGGCGCGGTACGGCCGGTTCGTGCCATCCGCCACCAGGTAGACGCCAAACTCGCCCTTCGGAGCCTCGACGCAGGCATACACCTCGCCCTCGGGCACGTGGAACCCTTCGGTATAGAGTTTGAAGTGATGGATGAGCGCCTCCATCGAGGTTTTCATCTCGCTCCGCTTCGGCGGTGTGACCTTGCCGCGCGCAAGGATGTCGCCCTTGTTCTCGGGCATCCGAAGCTTCTCGATGGCTTGCAGCATGATATGGATCGACTGGCGCATCTCTTCCATGCGGACGAGATAGCGATCGTAGCAATCGCCGTTCTTGCCCACGGGAATGCGGAACTCGAACTCGTCGTAGCATTCATACGGCTGCGCCCGCCGCAGATCCCACGCCATGCCAGAGCCGCGCACCATGACGCCGGAGAAGCCCCATTCCTGCGCGTCGGCTTGCGTGATGACGCCAATATCGACGTTACGCTGCTTGAAGATGCGGTTCTCGGTCAGAAGCCCGTCGATATCGTCGAGCACCTTCGGGAACTCGCGGCACCATTCCTCCATATCCGCCAGGAGCTCGTCCGGCAGATCCTGGTGCACGCCGCCGGGACGGAAATAGCTGGCGTGCAGGCGGGCCCCCGAGGCACGCTCGTAGAAGACCATGAGCTTCTCACGTTCCTCGAAGCCCCAGAGCGGCGGCGTGAGCGCGCCCACGTCCATCGCCTGCGTGGTGACGTTGAGAAGGTGATTCAGGATCCGGCCGACTTCGCAGAAAAGCACCCGGATCAGCTGCGCGCGACGCGGCACGGGCGTGTCGGTCAGTTTCTCGATGGCGAGGCACCAGCCGTGCTCCTGGTTCATCGTGCCGACATAGTCGAGACGATCGAAATAAGGCAGGTTCTGCAGGTAGGTGCGGCTTTCCATCAGCTTCTCGGTGCCGCGATGGAGGAGGCCGATATGCGGATCGCACCGCTCCACGATCTCGCCGTCAAGCTCCAGCACGAGACGAAGCACGCCATGCGCCGCCGGGTGCTGCGGCCCGAAGTTAATGTTGAAGTTGCGGATCCGCTGTTCCTGCGTCTGCGCGTCGTCGAACTGATTGGTGCCGTCCATCATTTCGCGCCCTCCTCGGCCTTCTCGTCGCCCGGCAGCACGTATTCCGCGCCTTCCCAGGGGCTCATGAAGTCGAACTGGCGATATTCCTGCACAAGGCTCACGGGCTCATAGATCACCCGCTTCTGCTCTTCGTCGTAGCGCACCTCAACATAGCCGGTCGTCGGGAAATCCTTGCGCAGGGGATGCCCGCGGAAGCCGTAATCGGTGAGGATGCGGCGCAGGTCCGGGTGACCGGAGAACAGGAGGCCGAACATGTCGAACACCTCGCGCTCGAACCAGTCGGCGGACGGATGCACGGAGGTGATCGAGGGCACGATGTCCTCCTCGCGCGCCGCGACCTTGAGCCGGATACGGTGGTTCTGGTGCATCGAGAGGAAGTGGTAGACCACGTCGAACCGCTTTGCGCGCTGCGGGTAATCCACTGCCGTGATGTCGATCAGGGTCGTGAACCGGCAGGTCGGCTCGTCCCGCAACCATTCCACGAGACCGCGGATGTTGGCGGGCGCGACCTGCATGGTCAGCTCGCCCTGCGTGACCTCCCAGGTGACGATGCATTCGGGGCGCTTGGCCTCGATGTAACCGCCGAGTTCCTGCATTTCGCTGCTCATGAGCGGGTCTCCTTCAGCGCGTCAGCGTGCCGGTGCGCCGGATCTTCCGTTGCAGGGCCATGACCCCGTAAACGAGCGCCTCGGCGGTCGGCGGGCAGCCGGGCACGTAGATGTCCACCGGCACGACACGGTCGCAGCCGCGCACGACACTGTAGCTGTAATGGTAATAGCCGCCGCCATTGGCGCACGATCCCATCGAGATCACGTAGCGCGGCTCCGGCATCTGGTCGTAGACCTTACGCAGCGCGGGGGCCATCTTGTTGGTCAGCGTGCCCGCGACGATCATGAGGTCTGACTGGCGCGGGCTGGCGCGCGGCGCGACGCCGAAGCGCTCGAGATCGTAGCGCGGCATCGAGGAATGCATCATCTCGACCGCGCAGCAAGCGAGCCCGAACGTCATCCAGTGCAGCGAGCCGGTGCGCGCCCAGTTGATGATGTCCTCGGTCGAGGTCAGCAGGAAGCCCTTGTCGGTGAGCTCCCGGTTGAGGTTCTGCGTGGCCACCTCGCGGTCGGGACCGGCGGTGTTCGCGCCTGTCATCACTCCCATTCGAGCGCCCCTTTCTTCCATTCATAGGCAAAGCCGATGGTCAGAACTCCGAGAAAGACCATCATCGACCAGAAACCGACCATCGAGACATCCTGGAACGCGACGGCCCAGGGAAACAGGAAGGCGATTTCAAGATCGAAGATGATGAAAAGGATCGAGACCAGGTAGAAGCGCACGTCGAACTTCATCCGCGCGTCATCGAAAGCGTTGAACCCGCATTCATAGGCCGACACCTTCTCGGGGTCGGGATTGCGGACCGCCAGCACGACAGCGGCGAGGATGAGCACGAGGCCGAGCCCGATGGCAATGGCCAGGAACACGAGAATCGGGAGGTATTCCCTCAGCATCTCTTCCACGGAGATCTTTCCTTTCCCTGTTTCTGCGCGCCGCAATCATGACAGATCAACGGGCGCACGTCCTCCGGTAGCGGAGTTGGCTAGGGCTCATCTATCCCTCGCCCTTCTGGGGGTCAACGGCCCGGGTGCCCCTTACGGTCCATAGAGAGCGCCTTTTCCGGCCTCTGCGCGAAGAGGACGCAGGATCGGTCGCGCGTCATTCGGCCCAGCGCGGCTTTCGCTTGTCGAAAAAGGCCGTGAGCCCCTCGCTCGCCTCCTCGGTCTCCCAACGGGTGGCGAGCGCATCGATCGCCATGTCGACATCGTCCTGCGTCACGCGGCCTGCAAGAGCGTTGAGAAGAGCCTTGGCCTCCGCGACGGCGCCCGGCGCGCAGGTCAGGTAGGGCGCGATCTCTGCCTCGACGGCAGCGTCCAGTGCCTCCTCGTCCGCCGCGACCCGCGCCAGGAGGTTCAGCCGAACTGCCTCCTCAGCCTCGAAGATGCGCGCGTTCATGAAGACCTCGCGCGCCCGCGCCCCGCCCATCCGAGCGATCACGTAAGGCCCGATATTGGCGGGAAGCAGCCCCAGCCGCACCTCGGTGAAGCCCATCTTCACGCCGGCAAGGCCGATCGCCACGTCGCACACCGAGATGAGCCCGACCCCGCCGCCGAACGCATTGCCGTGAACGCGTCCGATCAGGGGCTGTGGCAACGCGGCCAGTGCGCCCAAAGCCTCCGCGATCCGGCGGCTTTCACGCTTGCGGGTTTCTGCGTCCATCTCGCGCTGCTCGCGCATCCAGGCCAGATCACCCCCGGCCGAGAAGGTCTTGCCCTCCGCGGCCAGCACGACGACGCGCACCTCGATGTCACGCGCCAGCGCCTCGGCCGCGTCCACGAGCTCGGTCATCATCTGCGCCGAAAGCGCGTTGTGCTTGTCCGCCCGCGCAAGCCAGAGCGTCGCCA
This sequence comes from Roseivivax sp. THAF30, assembly GCF_009363575.1. Classification (NCBI taxonomy): domain Bacteria; kingdom Pseudomonadati; phylum Pseudomonadota; class Alphaproteobacteria; order Rhodobacterales; family Roseobacteraceae; genus Roseivivax; species Roseivivax sp. THAF30. Next base: position 2,921,260 of record NZ_CP045389.1, read on the forward strand.
CGCCGCGCGCATCCGTTTCGGTCCGTATCAGATCAGCCATGCTGCGCCCCTCCTGTTCTCAGCGATTGCGCGATGACCTCGCCCTCCTCAAGTACGGCCATGTCGAGCCCGGTCTCGTAGCCGAGCGCTTTTAGCCGCGCCGCGACCTTGCCAGTCGCCACATTGCCCTTCGCGCCGGGCGCATAGGGACAGCCGCCAAGCCCGCCGATCGCCGTGTCGAAGACCCGAAGCCCCCGTCCGAGCGCAACCTCGATATTCTCAAGAGCCCGTCCCGAGGTGTCGTGAAAATGCCCCGCAAGCTTCGGCGCGGGCATCTCCTCCAGCACCGCGCTCAGCATCGCGTCCACCGCCTCGGGTGTCCCCTGCCCGATCGTATCCCCGAGGCTGACCTCGTAGACGCCCATATCCCGAAGCGCCGCGACAACCCGCGCGGTCTCGCTCGGTGCGACCGGCCCGTCATAGGGGCATTCGACGACGCAGGAGACATAGCCTCTGACTGGCAAGCTGGCCGCGCGCGCGGCCTCGGCCACGGGCGCGAACCGCTCGAGGCTCTCTGCGATGCTTGCGTTGATGTTGGCCTTGGAAAACCCCTCCGAGGCCGAGCCGAAGATCGCGACCTCGTCTGCTCCCGCCTCGAGCGCCGCCTCGAGGCCGCGCATATTCGGCGTCAACGCCGCGTAAGAGATGCCCGGTACCCGCGTGATCCCGGCCAGCACCTCCCCGGAATTTGCCATCTGCGGTACCCATTTCGGGCTCACGAAAGAGGCCACCTCGATCCGCCGGAACCCCACGCGGCTGAGGCAATCTATCAGTCGCACCTTGCCCGCGACCGAGATCTCACCCGGCTCGTTCTGAAGCCCGTCGCGCGGCCCCACCTCGAAAAGCTCGACCGGCCCGCTCATGTCTCTTCTCCAGGCAAGGGATAGAAGTCGCAGTCATAGAGATCCTGCTCCCCGTCGCGTGCCTTCGCGGCGATGTATGCCGGGCGCGCCTTGAGCCGCTCCCAATAGGCCATCAGCGCCGGAAACTCCTCCATCCGCACGTAATAGCGCGCAAGCTCGAACCCGTAGGAGAGCATGATATCAGCCGCAGAAAAGCCGCTCGGAAGAACATAATCGCCCGATAACAGCGCCTCGGCCCCTCGCAGCGCGCCGCGGAGGCGCGCGGTCAGAAGCTTGATGACCACGGGCGAGGCATCCTCGGGATTACGCAGGAAAACGCGATTGAGGTTCAGATTCTCGACAAGACAGCCGATCGTCTCGGAATAGGCCAGCGTCTCGAGATACCGCGCGCGCCCGTCCTCGCCGGGTGCCGGTTGCAAGCGCGGCTCGGGATGGCGCTCGCACAGGATCTGCAGGATCGCGCCGCTCTCGACCATCGTCTCGCCATGGTAGTCGAGCGCAGGCACACGTCCCGCGGGAGAGAGCGCCAGAAAGTCGGGGCTCCGCATGGAGCCGTCGCGGATCGAGAAATAGGCCACCTCGTATTCGAGACCGAGTTCTTCCATCAGCCACATGACCCGGAAGGACCGCCCGAGCGGCACATGGTGCAGCCGGATCATGCCTCGTCCTCGGGCTCGAGCCGCAGAAGCGCCGCGCCTGCCTCGACCTGGTCGCCTTCCGCGACCAGAACCTCCGCCACACGTCCGCTGCGCCCGGCCTTGAGCCCATGTTCCATCTTCATCGCCTCGAGCACCGCAAGGCGCGCACCCGCCTCGACCGCGTCGCCTGCGCTGACAAGGATCTGGGCGACACGGCCCGGCATCGGTGCCTCGATCGCATCGCTCGAATGCGCCGCCGCTGCGCGTGCCAGGGGATCGACGATATCGAAGCCCTGCCCGTGATGGGCGAAGACGGTGACGCGCCCGCCATGCCGCACCGCGCCGCAGGCGGGCATCCCGTCAAAGCGCCAATGTCCTGCCTCGCGCTCGGCAAGAACGGTATCGCCCGGCAACCGAAACTCGATCCGGTCGGGCCCGAGCACGGCCAGTCGCACCACGAGCTCCTCGCCGCCCCGGACCAGCACGACGCGCTGCATGAGCGGCTGCCAGAGCGAGAACCCCTGGTGCGCCGCCGCCGGTCCGTCGAGGCCGAGCGCGGTCAGCGCCGCCTCGGCCACGACGTGCGGCGCCGTCTCCGGCTCCGCCGTCAACATCTCGAGGTCGCGACCGATGAGCCCGGTATCGACATCGCCCGCGGCGAATCCCGGATGCCGCGTCAGCGCGCCAAGAAAGGCAAGGTTGGTCACCGTTCCGGCAACCTCGGCCTCTTCGAGCGCGCGGCTCATTCGCGCCAGGGCGATCTCGCGCGTCGCCCCGTGGGTGACGAGCTTCGCGATCATCGGATCGTAATGCGGGCTGATCGTGTCGCCCGCGCGCACGCCGGTATCCGCCCTCACTCCTTCAGGAAAGCGCAGGTGATCGAGCCGCCCCGTTGCCGGCAGGAATCCCTTGGGCACGTCCTCGGCGTAAAGCCGCGCCTCAAAAGCGTGGCCCACAAGCGGGATCTCCTCCTGCAAAAGCGGCAGATCCTCCCCGGCGGCCACGCGTAGCTGCCATTCCACGAGGTCGATCCCCGTCACCGCCTCGGTCACCGGATGCTCGACCTGGAGGCGTGTGTTCATCTCCATGAAGAAGAAGCCGTCGGGCGAAAGCCCACCCTCTCCGTCCACGATGAACTCGACCGTGCCCGCGCCCTTGTAGCCGATGGCCTCGGCGGCCCGGACCGCTGCCTCTCCCATCGCGGCGCGCATCTCGGGGGTCATGCCGGGCGCCGGCGCTTCCTCGATCACCTTCTGGTGCCGCCGCTGAAGCGAGCAGTCGCGCTCGTAAAGATGCACCGCCCGCGTCCCGTCGCCGAAGACCTGCACCTCGATATGCCGCGGCTTGGTGACGAATTTCTCCACGAGCACGGCCTCGTTGCCGAAAGCGCCCCTCGCCTCCGCGCGTGCAGAGGCCAGCGCTTCGGCAAAATCCGCCTCCTCCTCGACGAGCCGCATGCCCTTGCCGCCGCCGCCCGCGACCGCCTTGATGAGCACCGGATACCCGATCCGCCCGGCCGCCTCCGCCAGATGCGCGTCGCTCTGCTCTGCGCCATGATAGCCAGGCACGACCGGAACGCCGGCCTCTTCCATAAGAGCCTTGGCGGCATCCTTGAGTCCCATCGCCCGGATCGCCTTGGCGGACGGGCCTATGAAGACGAGCCCCGCCGCTTCGACCGCTTCCACGAAATCGGGATTTTCCGACAGAAAGCCGTAGCCCGGATGGATCGCCTCCGCCCCGCGCTCGAGCGCCGCCTCGATGATCGCCTCGCCGCGCAGGTAGCTCTCCGCAGGCGCAGGTCCGCCGATATGCGCCGCCTCGTCCGCCAGGGCGACATGCCGGGCGGTGCGGTCCGCATCGGAATAGACGGCGACTGTGCGGACACCCAAGGATCGCGCCGTCTCCATCACCCGGCAGGCGATCTCGCCCCTGTTGGCGATCAGGATCTTCTCAAACATCGCCGCTCCTTGCATCGCTCGTCATGCGCGCTCTACCCCCTCCTTGGGTTGGCCCAAATACCGCGGGGAGCGCGAGGGGCTGGCCCCTCGCTCCCGCGCTATCCGCCGGAACCCGGTCTGTCTCAAGCGCCGCCATCACATCCGGAACACGCCGAAGCGCGTCTCCTCGATCGGCGCACAAAGCGCCGCGCTCAGCGACAGGGCGAGCACGTCGCGGGTCTTGCGCGGATCGACGATGCCGTCATCCCAAAGGCGCGCAGAGGCATAAAGCGGATGCGATTGCCGCTCGAACATCTCGACCGTTGGCCGCTTGAAGGCGGCCTCCTCTTCTTCGGACCAGGTCTCGCCGGCTTTCTCCATCGCCGCGCGCTTGACGGTGGCCAGAACACCTGCCGCCTGCTCGCCGCCCATCACCGAGATCCGGCTGTTGGGCCAGGTCCAGAGAAACCGCGGCGAGTAGGCCCGCCCTGCCATGCCGTAATTGCCCGCGCCGAAAGAGCCCCCGACAAGCATGGTGATCTTCGGCACCGAGGTCGTCGCAACCGCCGTGACCATCTTTGCCCCGTGCCGGGCGATGCCTTCGTTCTCGTAGCGCCGCCCGACCATGAAGCCGGTGATGTTCTGCAGGAACACGAGCGGGATCTTCCGCTGCGAGCAAAGCTCCACGAAATGCGCGCCTTTCTGCGCGGCTTCGGAGAACAGCACGCCGTTATTCGCCACGATCCCGACAGGGCAGCCCTTCACCTGCGCGAAGCCCGTGACCAGCGTATCGCCGAAGCGGGGCTTGAACTCGTCGAACCGTGAGCCGTCAACGACTCGCGCGATGACCTCGCGGATGTCGTAGGGCGTCCGCAAATCCGCCGGCACCGCGCCGAGGATCTCCTCGGGATCGTAGGCGGGCTCTTCCGGGCTCTGCCAGACCACGCTGCCCGGCTTGGTGCGGTTGAAGCCAGCCACGGCCCGCCGTGCCAGTTCCAGCGCGTGATAATCGTCTTCGGCCAGATAATCGGCGACGCCCGAGAGCCGGGTATGCACGTCGCCGCCACCAAGGTCTTCAGCCGTGACCTCCTCGCCGGTCGCGGCTTTCACGAGCGGCGGCCCCGCGAGGAAGATCGTCCCCTGGTCCTTCACGATGATCGTCACATCCGACATCGCGGGCACATAGGCCCCGCCCGCGGTACATGACCCCATGACCACGGCCACTTGCGGGATATTCTTCGCGCTCATCCGCGCCTGGTTGTAGAAGATCCGCCCGAAATGATCGCGGTCGGGAAAGACCTCGTCCTGGTTTGGCAGGTTCGCGCCACCACTATCCACAAGGTAGATGCAGGGCAGATGGTTTTCCTCCGCGATTTCCTGGGCGCGCAGATGCTTTTTCACGGTCATCGGGTAATAGGTGCCGCCCTTCACCGTCGCGTCGTTCGCAAGCACCATGCATTCCTGGCCCGCAACGCGCCCGATCCCGGCAATGGCGCCAGCGGCCGGCGCGGCCCCGTCATAGAGTCCGTGCGCTGCCGTCGCTCCGACTTCGAGGAAGGGCGAGCCTGGGTCGAGCAGCGTCGCCACCCGCTCGCGCGGCAGGATCTTGCCACGATCGATATGGCGTTGCCGGGCCTTTGCACCGCCACCTTCCGCGGCCTGCGCGGCAGCCTCCTCGACGACGTGCAGCGCGTCGAGATGCGCCTGCCGGTTCGCCTTGAATTCAGCCGATCCGGCCATGACCTGGGATTGCAGTTTCATGACGCGTCTCCTTCGCGCGCGGCCCGCGCTTTCAGCTCCTTGCGGATCACCTTGCCGGTCACGGTCATCGGCAGCGCCTCCACGAAGGTGATTTCCCTTGGGTAGGAATGGCTTGCGAGCCGCTCCTTCACCCATGTCTTAAGTTCGGCGACAAGGGAGTCCGTCTCTTCGCGATCACGAAGGACCACGTAGGCTTTCACCGCCTCGCCGCGCACGGGATCGGGTTTGCCAACCACGCCGACCGTGGCCACGGCGGGGTGCATCATCAGGCAATCCTCGATCTCGCCCGGTCCGATCCGGTAGCCCGAGGAAGTGATGACATCGTCCTCGCGGCCCACGAACCGCACGAAGCCATCCTCAATCACGCCGCGATCCCCGGTCAGCAGCCACCGGCCGCGGAACTTCGCTTCGGTCGCCCGCGGATTTCGCCAGTATTCCAGCATCATGGACGCTGATCCTCGCTTTACCGCGATGTCGCCCTCACCCTCGCAAGGCTCGCCACTTTCGTCGATCACCGCAAGCCGATGGCCCGGAACAGCGCGGCCGATGAAGCCCGGTTTCGGGCTGAAAAGGCTGCTCGCGGAGGCGGCCACCATGTTGCATTCGGTCTGGCCGTAAAACTCGTTGATGCTCACGCCCAGCGCCTCGCGCCCCCAGGCCAGCATCTCCGCGCCAAGAGGTTCCCCGCCGCTCGCAACCGAGCGCAGGCCCTCGATCCGCGCGCCCTCGGACTTCAATATCCTCAACACGGTCGGCGGAAAGAAGACGCAACGGACCGCCGCGTTTTTACAAATTCGAACGCATTCTTCCGCCGAGAACTTCTCCATTCGCGCTGCGACGACCGGAACGCCCAAGGCGAGCCCCGGCATCAGCACGTCGAAGAGCCCGCCGATCCAGGCCCAATCCGCAGGCGTCCAAAGCACATCACCCCGCTGACCGAGGAAATCATGGCTCATCTCGACGCCCGGAAGGTGCCCCGTCAGGATACGGTGACCGTGCAGCGCGCCCTTGGGCCGCCCCGTCGTGCCGCTCGTATAGATCAGGACCGCCGCATCGTCCGGCCCCGTCGCCACGCCCGCCTGCGTGCCTTTCGGCTCGCGCGGCAGAGACGCTCGGGTGACGATGCCCAGACCGAAGCCCTTCAGGCGCTCCTGCCCCTCTTCATCGGTCACGACCACGCCAAGCCCGCTATCGTCGATCCGGGTCTCGAGCGCGTCGCGGCGGAACAGCGTGAACAGCGGCACCGAAATCGCGCCAAGCCGCCAGGCCGCGATATGCGCCGCGGCGCAGAGCGGGCGTTGCGACAGAAGCACGCCGACCCGGTCACCGCGCATCACGCCCTTCTCGATCAGCGCCGCTTCGACACGCCGGGACAAATCCCAGAGTTCGCCATAGGTGATGCCGCGCCGCGCGCCGCCCGAGAGATCGATGATCGCGATCCGGTCGGGCTCCGTCGCCGCCCAGCCATCGCACACCTGGTGCGCGAGGTTCAGCTCGTCCGGCAGATCCCACCGAAAGCGGGCATAGAGCTCGTCATAAGGGCGGCGACGCAGCATCATTTCACTCGGGCCCCACCAGCCGTTCGAGCCCGCCCGAGCGGTTCACATAGTAGGTGTAGTGCCGCGCCGGATCGTGCGGGCTCGGCCCGCAGATCACGACGAGCCACCCGGCCCCTTCGGGCGCAGGTCGCGCCCGGCAGTCCGATCGCGCGGCACCCTCTCCGGTGCCCGCCGCCTGCCGGTCGGCCATGTACCGCTCCGCGTAGGCTTCGATCACTTGGGTCTCGGTTACGTTGGCCACGATCCATCCCTGCCGCCACCCGACGAGTGCGGCCATCGCGACCAGAAGCGCGAAGGGAAGAAAACGCAGCCATCCCGGCATCACCCCATCGCGGCCATGAGCTCGCGTCCGACCAGCATACGCCGGATCTCGGACGTGCCCGCGCCGATCTCCATCAGCTTGGCATCGCGGAAAAGGCGGCTGACGGGCGTCTCGTTCATGAAGCCGGCGCCCCCCATCGCCTGGACCGCCTGATGCGCCTGCACCATCGCCTGCTCGGAGGCGTAAAGACAGCAAGCGGCCGCGTCCTGGCGCGTCACGCGCCCCGCATCGCAAGCCTTCGCGACCTCGTAGACATAAGCGCGGGCGGAATTCATGGCGGTGTACATGTCGGCGATCTTCCCCTGCATCAGCTGGAACGAACCGATCGGCTTTCCGAACTGCTTCCTCTCCGCGAGATAGGGCATGATCTCGTCGAGGCAGGCCGCCATGATGCCGAGCCCGATCCCGGCGAGTACGACACGCTCGTAGTCGAGGCCCGACATCAGCACCTGCACGCCGCGCCCTTCCTCGCCGAGCACGTTCTCGAACGGCACTTCCACGTCCTCGAAGATCAGCTCCGCCGTGTTCGACCCGCGCATGCCGAGCTTGTCGAAATGCGGCGAGGTGGAGAAGCCTTTCATCTCCTTCTGGACAAGAAACGCCGTGATCCCCTTGGAGCCGGCGTCCGGGTCGGTCTTGGCATAGACGACCAGCGTATCGGCATCGGGGCCGTTGGTGATCCAGTACTTGTTGCCGTTCAGCACGAAGCGGTCATTGCGCTTGTCGGCCTTGAGGCTCATCGATACCACGTCCGAGCCGGATCCCGCCTCGGACATGGCAAGCGCGCCCACATGCTCGCCCGAGACGAGACGCGGCAGGTATTCGGCGCGCTGTTCGGCCGTGCCGTTGAGGCGGATCTGGTTCACGCAGAGATTGGAATGCGCGCCATAGGACAGTGACACGGAGGCCGAGGCGCGGGCGACTTCCTCGATCGCGACGGTATGGGCCAGGTAGCCCATGCCCGCGCCGCCATATTCCTCCTCGACGGTGACACCCAGAAGACCAAGGTCACCCATCTCGCGCCACAGCTCGTTCGGAAAGGCGTTCTCCCGGTCGATCGCGGCGGCCATCGGTTTCACACGCTCCTGCGCCCAGCCGTGAACGGTCTCGCGCAGCGCGTCGACATCCTCACCAAGATCGAACCGCATGACAGCGTTGAACATGAGGACGGCCCTCCCAAGCCATTATTGAACACTTGTTCAAATCTATAGGGCCAGAGATCCCCTTCCGTCAATCGGTCTGGAACCCGGCCGCTCCGCGCAGGGTTGCATGGGAAACCTCACTCGAAAAGGATTCTTCAAATGAGCACCGAGCTGAAACAGACCTTCTGGAAACGCATGGACGATGTGACCGCGGGCCTTCTGTCCGCCGCGGGCGAGCGCCCCGTGCCGATGGCGCCCCATGCCGACAAGGATGCCGAAGTCATCTGGTTTGTCTGCCCACGCGGCTCCGCCGCCGACCGCGCCGCGCATGGCGGTGACGTCGCGACCTTCCAGGTGGCCGATCCCAAGGCGAACCTCTTTGCCAATCTCGACGGCAAGCTTTCCATCGTCGACGACAGCGACAAGCTCGACGAGATCTGGGACGCGACCGTCGCAGCCTGGTTCCCCGACGGCCGCGACGACGATTCGATCCGTCTCATCAGCTTTTCCCCCGATGACGGAGAAATCTGGGCCACCGCAAAAAGCATGGGCTTCCTTTACGAAGTTGCAAAGGCCAACGTGACGAAGGATACCCCTGACGCCGGTCAGCATGGCCGGGTCGCGTTCTGATCGGAGCTTGTCGCATGTTCACCCGGCTTGCCGCCTTATCCCTCTCCCTGGCGGCAACTCCGCTCGCTGCCGAGGAGATCGGCGAGATCGGCGTCGACTGGGTGGGCAACGATATCATCGTCGAGGCAATCTCGGACCCAGATGTGGCAGGCGTGACCTGCCACATCGCCTATTTCGACCGAGGGCTGATCGACCGGCTGTCCAAGGGCAACTGGTTCGAGGATCCGTCGAACGCATCCATCGCCTGCCGCCAGACCGGACCCATCGAGATCGGCGAGATCGACCGCAGCCCGAGCGGAGAGGACGTCTTCCGCACCTCGCGGTCCATCATTCTGAAATCATTGCGCGTCAAACGTATCTGGGACGAAGCCAACCAGACCCTAGTTTACGTCGCACATGCGGCGGAACTGACCGATGGCTCGGCGAAAGTCGCAATCTCCACCGTGCCTCTCTACTCGCCGGAATGAAGCGGCGGGTCAGGCGGCCCGATCCGCGAGCGCCTCTATCTCTTCGCGCAGGATACGCGCGATAAGGCGGCAATCCTCTTCTGAAAAGGTCAGTGGCAGACGCAAATCGAACAGACCCGCAAGCACCCTGTCCGTGCGTGGCAGCGCCATCGGGGCCGCATAGCGCCAGTGCGCGTAGCGCGACGTGAAGGCGACGGGATCCTCCGCGCCGAACCACTTCATCTCGACACCGCGCGCACCGGCACGCGCGACGAGCTCCGCCGCCTTCTCTGGTGGCCAGTCAAGCGCGAGAAACTGGAAGGACGACGCGACGAACCCCTCAGCGTCGGGCCGGTGCGGCAGCGATATGCCTGGCGCGCCCCAGATCCCCGCCTCGAGCGCCCGGTACCTTGCGTTCCATGCCTCGGCCCGCTCCGCCAGCCGCGAGAGCTGCGGGCGCAGGATCGCCGCCCGCAGGTTGTCCATCCGGCCCGAGACGTTCGGCACGTCGAGACGCAGCTCCTCGAACACCTCCTTCGGCGGCGCGGCGAGATGCCGCTCATAAAGCATGTACGAGCCCGACAGGAGAATCATCCGCGCTGCGAGGTCCGCGTCGTCCGTCACCAAAAGACCACCTTCGCCGGAATTCACGTGCTTGTAGGTCTGGGTGGAATAGCAGCCGATCGCTCCGTGCCGTCCAGAGGGCACCCCGTTCCAATGGGCCCCCATCGTGTGCGCGCAATCCTCGATGAGTGTCAGACCCTTGGTGCGGCAGAGCTCGGTCACGCGGTCCATATCGGCGATATGTCCGCGCATATGCGACAGCATCAAGACCCGCGCATCGGCGGCCTTGGCCTCGAGATCGTCAAGGTCGATGACCAGATCCTCGGTCGTCTCAACGAAAACCGGGCGCGCACCGAGCGCCGCGATGGCTCCGGGTACGGGCGCAAGCGTGAAGGCGTTGGTCAGGACCGCATCGCCGGGCCCGACGCCTGTCGCCCGCAGCGCCGCGCCCAAACCGTAGCCGCCAGAGGCAACCGCGAGACAATAGCGCGCGCCCGTCAGGGCCGCGAAATCCTGCTCGAGAAGCGCGGTCTCGCCCAGCTCTCCCTCGGCCAGGTTGTAGCGGTGCAGCCGCCCGTGGCGAAGAACGTCGAGTGCGGCGGCGATTCCCTCTTCCGGGATCGCTTCCTGCTGGGTGAAATTGCCGTGGAAAGTCTCGCTCATGGCGCTCAGAACACGCGGAAACGCGCGCCCCGTCAATCGCCGAGAAGCCGCAGAGCGACGCCGTGCAATTCGTCGTAATGGCCGATGATCGCCTCAGGCTTGAGTCGCGCGATCCCCGAACCTTCCGGCCCGAAGCCCACGAGAACAGAGGCAAGGCCCGCGGCGCGCGCGGTTTCGCGGTCTGTCTCGGTGTCACCGACCAATACCGCGCGGGTCTCAGTGCCGCCCGCGCGCCGGATCGCTTCGCGCAAGGGCTCGGGATCGGGCTTGCGGACCGGCAGCGTGTCCGCGCCGATCATGGAGGCAAAAGCGTCGCGGATCCCGAGATCGGCAAGAAGCTGCTCGGCCAACCCCTCGGGCTTGTTCGTGCAGATGCCCACGCGAAACCCGCTCGCAGATAGCGCCGCCACTGCCTCCATCGCGCCGGGATAGAGCGTGGTGTGCCGTGAAATATCCGCCCCATACGCCTCGAGGAGCCGGGGATACCATGTCTCGACCGTGTCCGGGGAATATGCGCCTTCGCGTTCGAGCCCGAGCTTCAGCATGGCGCGCGCCCCGCGAAACGCCGTGCGCGCGTCCATCTGCGGATCGAGCCGCGTCGTCGCCCCCATCTCGGAGAGGCACAGATTGGCCGCCGCGATGAGATCGCCGCTGGTATCGGCCAGCGTTCCGTCGAGATCGAATATCACGCTTCGCATTGCCCTGCTCCTTGTCACAGCCGGACACATGCCGTGATCCGTATCGCCTTGCTACCTTGGCATGAGCGGTTAAAACGGGCCCGACGTTAAAGCAAAGAGATTTTCAATGAGCATTGCCCTGGTCATTCTCGCCGCCGGGAAAGGCACGCGGATGGAATCGGACCTGCCGAAAGTGCTGCACAAGATCGGCGGCGCGCCGATGCTGCACCATGCCATGCAAGCCGGATCGAGCCTCTCGCCGGAGCGGATCATCGTCGTCGCAGGCCACGGCGCCGAAGCGGTGACGAAGGCGGCGCAGGATTACGACCCGGATTGCACCGCCGTAATCCAGTCCGAGCAGAACGGCACGGGCCATGCGGTCGATCAGGCGCGGGAGGCACTGGCCGATTTCGAGGGCGACGTGATCGTTCTCTACGGCGACACGCCCTTCATCAGCCATGAGACGTTGGAAGACATGGCGGTCGCCCGCAGCCGCGCTGATATCGTGGTTCTGGGCTTCGAAGCTGCGGACCCCGCGCGCTACGGCCGGCTCGTGGCCGAAGGGGATCGGCTCGACAAGATCGTCGAGTACAAGGATGCCAGCGAGGCCGAGCGCGCCATCACCTTGTGCAATTCGGGCGTGATCGCCGCGGATCGCAAGACCCTGTTCGAGCTGATCGGCAAGATCGGCAACGACAACGCGTCGGGCGAATATTACCTCACCGACATCGTCGGTCTCGCACGCGAGGATGGGCTGACGGCGACGGTCGTGACCTGCCCGGAGGCGGAAACGCTGGGTATCAATTCCCGCGCCGAGCTGGCCCGCGCCGAGGCGATCTTCCAGACCCGCGCCCGTGCCGAGCTGACCGGCAACGGCGTGACCATGCAGGCCCCAAACACCGTCTTCCTGAGCTTTGACACGACGATTGGGCGCGACGCGGAGATCGAGCCCAACGTCGTCTTCGGACCGGGCGTCACAGTCGAATCCGGGGCGCGCATCCGTGCCTTCAGCCATCTCGAAGGCGCGCATGTCTCGCGCGGGGCCGTGGTCGGCCCCTATGCCCGCCTGCGCCCGGGAGCGGAACTCGCCGAGGACGTGCATGTCGGCAATTTCGTCGAGATCAAGAACGCGTATCTTGGCGAGGGCGCCAAGGCCAATCACCTGAGCTACATCGGCGACGCCGATATCGGCGAGGCGGCCAATATCGGCGCGGGCACGATCACCTGCAATTACGATGGCGTATTCAAGCACCGCACCGAGATCGGCGCGCGGGCCTTCATTGGATCGAACACGATGCTGGTCGCGCCCGTGCGCGTCGGCGACGAGGCGCTGACGGGCTCGGGGTCGGTCATCACCGCCGACGTGCCCGATGGCGCTCTCGCGCTGGGCCGTGCGCGGCAGGAGACGAAGACAGGATATGGCCGCAAGCTGATGGACATGCTGCGCGCCAAGAAACGCAAATTGACAGAAGGTGCATCCTGATGTGCGGGATTGTTGGCGTACTCGGCAAGCACGAGGTCGCGCCGGTTCTGGTCGAGGCGCTACGCCGACTCGAATATCGCGGCTATGACAGCGCGGGCATTGCAACCGTGCATGACGGCCATCTTGACCGCCGCCGCGCCGTGGGCAAGCTTGTGAACCTTTCGGACCTTCTGGTCCACAACCCCCTGCCCGGCAAGTCCGGCATCGGACATACACGCTGGGCGACGCATGGCTCTCCCACCGAAGTCAACGCGCATCCCCACAAGGCCGGCCCCGTCGCGGTCGTGCATAACGGCATCATCGAGAATTACCGAGAACTGCGCGAAGAGCTGACCGGCGCGGGATACGAATTCTCGACCGAGACGGACACTGAAACCGTCGCGCATCTCTGCCAGAGTTACATCGCCGCGGGCCTCAATCACGTCGAAGCCGCCGAGAAGACGCTGTCGCGGCTCGAAGGGGCGTTCGCCCTCGTGTTCCTCTTTGACGGTCAGGAAGATCTGATGATCGCAGCCCGCAAAGGAAGCCCGCTCGCCATCGGGCATGGCGACGGCGAGGTCTTCGTGGGGTCCGACGCGATCGCGCTGGCCTCGCTGACCGATCAGATCACTTATCTTGACGAGGGCGACCGCGCGATCCTGACCCGCACCACTTGTGAGATCCGGGACGAAGCGGGCAACCTCGCCAATCGCCCGGTCAAGAAGGTCAATATCGCCGCCACACGGGTCGACAAGGCGGGCTACCGGCACTTCATGGCGAAGGAGATCGCCGAGCAGCCGACCGTCCTCGCCGGAGCCCTCAGCGCCTATCTCGACGGCGACGACATCGATTTCGGCGAGGCCGGGCTCGATTTCACGGGCACCGAGCGCCTGACGATGGTGGCCTGCGGCACGGCCTATTACGCGTGCCTTACGGCGAAATACTGGTTCGAGCGCCTCGCCGGGTTGCCCGTCGAGGTCGATATCGCCTCCGAGTTCCGGTACCGCGAGCCTCCGATCACGAGCGGTACCACGGCCCTCTTCGTCAGCCAGTCCGGAGAGACCGCGGACACGCTGGCCGCGCTGCGCTATTGCCGGGACAAGGCCGATCGCATCTTGTCGGTGGTTAACGTCGATGAAAGCTCCATCGCGCGGGAAAGCGATCTGGCGCTGCCGATCCATGCGGGCGTCGAGGTCGGTGTCGCATCGACCAAGGCGTTCACCTCTCAGCTCAACGTCCTCCTGCTCATGGCGATCGAGGCGGCCTTCCAGCGTGGTCGGATCACCGCCAAAGAAAAAGCCCAACATCTTGCGGACCTGCGCAGCCTGCCCGGCATCTTCAATGTCGCTCTCGAGCGCGACGAGATCATCGCCGACGCCGCCCGCGACATGGTCGAGGCGCGCGATGTGCTCTTTCTCGGGCGCGGACTGATGTATCCGCTTGCGCTCGAGGGTGCGCTGAAGCTCAAGGAAATCAGCTATGTCCACGCTGAGGCCTACGCGTCGGGCGAACTCAAGCACGGCCCCATCGCGCTGATCGACGCAAGCGTGCCCGTTGTGGTCATGGCTCCGCGCGACTCGCTTTTCGACAAGACGGTGTCGAACATGCAGGAAGTGATGGCGCGCGGCGGGAACGTTCTTCTCGTGACCGATGCAGCAGGTGCCGCGGCAGCGGGCTCCGAGGTCTGGCGCACGATCATCCTGCCGGAAGTGCCCGAGATGCTCGCGCCCCTTCTCTACGCCCTGCCCGCACAGCTTCTAGCCTATCACGGCGCTGTGGCGAAGGGCACGGATGTGGATCAGCCGCGCAACCTCGCCAAGTCGGTGACGGTCGAGTAGACCGCGCGGTCAGAGAATACGGGTCAGGGCCGACAGGAACGCGGCCACTTCGGCGCGGGTGTTGTAGTGACAGAACGACACCCGCACCGCCGCCTCGATACCGAGCGGATCGAGGATGTTCCCCGAGTAATGGTCGGCCTTGCGGATATGCGTCCGGATGCCTTCGGCATTCAACGCATCGACAATATCGGCAGCCGGAACGGTCGCATGAGCGAAGGTCACAAGTCCCTCGCGTCGGGCATTCTCCGGCCCGCCGATCACCGTGACCCCCTCCATCTCGGCAAGACCGCGCAGGTTGTCGGTCCCGTAAAGCGCCGCGTTGCAGAGCATCTGCTCCTGCCCCCGGATCGCCTCTGCCGCAGCTTCGAGCCGGGCACGGGGATCGATGTAGTCTGAAACCTCGCCGCCGAGCCAGTCGAAATAGGAAACGACATCGGACATCGTCGCATAAGCCCCGGTGTCGCGGGTGCCCAACTCCCAACCGCCCGGACCGCCGATCAGTGTGTCATGGCCGAGAGCGGCCAGCCGGTCCGACGCCCAGGCGACGCCATAACCGTGCCGCGAGAACACCTTGTAGGGCGAGATCACGTAGCCATCGACGTCCGCCGCCGACAGGTCGATGCCGCCGTGGCAGGCGTGCTGGATCCCGTCTACGATGATGAAAGCCTCGGGCGCGGTTTTGCGGATCGCCGCCGCGATGGACGCGATATCGTTGCCGATCCCCGTCACGGGCGACGTATGCAGGATGGTCGCAACACGCGTCTCGGGGGTCACGAGCCGGGCATAATCGTCCGCAGAGACACCGCCAGTATCGCTGTCATGCGGCACCTCGACATAGGGCCTCCCAGTCTCGGAGGCCCATCGGCGCAGGGCAGACCGTGACGCCGGATGCTCGACCGACGATCCGATCACCGAGCCGCCTTCGGGTGCCCCGAGACAGGTCTCGCGAACGAGCCGGAAGAGAAGCTCGGTGCCGCTTTCGCCGACGATCACCGCGCCGCCGGCCGCGTTGAACAAGCGCCGCACATCGGCGCGGGCCTTGTCGATCACCGCCTGAAGAGCAGCGCTTGCCGGGTTCGCGCGGCCCTGGTTGTCGGGAATCGCGGCATAGGCGCCGGACGTTTCCACGACGCTTTTCAAGGTCAGCGCCCCGCCCGCATTCTCGAAAAAGATGCGCGGGCCGGTGAAAGGACAGGTGTCGACATGAGCAAACCGTTCGCGCACCTGCGCGATAAGCTGGTCGTTGGTTTCCAAGATCAATGCGTGCTCTCCCCGTCCTCGCCCGTCGCGCGGGCCCGAAGCGCCTGATCGACCGCTTCTTCGATATCTTCGGGATTGTCCGACGGAACCGCGTAGCTGCCGGAGAACCATTTGGACAGATCCACATCCGCGCAGCGCCGCGAACAGAACGGGCGGTATTTCGGATCCGTCTCGTTTTTGCAGATCGGACAGCTCATCGCAGGATCTCCGTCAGCGCGATCCGGTCGCGCTTGCGTTGCAGCTCGATATTCCCCATCGGCGTCCAGCCGACGAAATTCGTCTCTACCGGATCAGCCCGGAGCGCGGCGCGCAAGACCTGCTCGATTTGCCGGCGCTCTTTCTTGGGGAAGGGCGCAGGGTCGATGACGATCACGCCGCCCAGACCGCGAACGCGCAGCTGACGCGGCAGGTCACGCAGCGCGGCGATCGTGGCTTTGAGCCCGGCTGCGGGGGAGGTATCCCCGCCGGTATTCACGTCGACCGCGACGAGCGCCCGCGTCTCCTCGACTGCCATGCTCGCACCGCCGCCCAAGGGCACGATGGGCGAGGACAGCGCCTCGATCGCCTCGAGCGCGCCCGTTGCTTCCAGAGGTTCGGACCCGCGCTCAACACTCGCTGGCACCGTCCATTCCCGCCACGCCCGCGCTTCCGGGCCGTCGCCTTCGACCAGAAGCTCGGCCCCCCGGCTCTTGTCCGCCATCACGCTCTCGGCCAGCGTACGCATCTCTGCGATATCCTCCGCGATGGCGGCCTCATCTGCACCGTCGCACGACGAGCGCAGGATCAGCCCGTATTCCGAGCCCTCCATCAATTCGTGCGCGATCTCGAGAAGCGCATCGCGCAGATCGTCGTCCTTGATCTGCCGCGAGACATTGAGCCCCGGCGCTTCCGGCGTCACGATGGCATAACGGCTCTTGAAAAGGATCTTGTGCGTCACCGGAACCGCCTTGCCCGGCTCGGCATGGCTCGTGACCTGCACAAGGAGTGTCTCGCCGGGAGAGATGCCCTTGATCTGGCGCAGATAGACCGGTCCGTCCGGCGTCTCGAGGAAGATGCCGCCCTGCCCTTTCATCGGCCGTCCCGCCACGGCGCGGTAGATCGCGCCCGGCACCGGGCCGTCATGGGCCACGAACAGATCGTCGAGCTTTCCGTCCTTCATCAGCGCGGCCGTCTCGCGGCCCGCGATCTCGCCCAGAACGATGGTTGCGCCTTTCATGATCTGCGTCCTTTCCAGACGGGTATGCCCGCGGCTGCCAGAAGTTGCGCGGTCTCGGCAAGCGGCAGCCCCACGACCGCTGTGAATGAGCCGGAGATCCACGGGATCAACGCCCCCGCCGGCCCCTGGATGCCATATCCGCCCGCTTTTCCCTGCCAATCGCCGGTTGCGAGATAGCCCTGAATTTCCTCTTCGGAGAGCCGCTTCATCTTCACTTGCGTGATCACGTCCCGCTCCCAAAGCTCCGTCCCGCGCCGCACGGCGACAGCGGTAATGACGCGGTGTCGGCGTCCGGACATGGCTCTGAGGAAGGCCTCGGCCTCGCCGGCATCTTCGGGCTTGCCGAGGATTCGCCGCCCAATCGCGACGGTGGTATCGGCGGAGAGCACCACGTCCTCCGCCTCGGCCGTCACAGCCTCGGCCTTTTCGCGCGCCATGCGAATACAGTAAGGACGCGGCAACTCACCCTTGCGGGGCGTTTCGTCGATATCGGGCGGGCGCACGTCGTCGGCCACGAGCCCCAGCTCGGCCAGCAGATCGCGCCGGCGCGGGCTTCCCGATCCCAGAATGAGTGCCATATCCCTGCTCCCGACATGAAAGAGGGGCCCGAAGGCCCCCGTTTCGCCTGCGTCGCCGCAGCTTACTTGAAGCGGTAGTTGATCCGGCCCTTCGTCAGATCGTAGGGCGTCATTTCTACCTGAACCTTGTCGCCAGCCAGAACGCGGATGCGGTTCTTGCGCATCTTGCCTGCCGTGTGTGCGATGATCTCATGGCCGTTTTCAAGCTCGACCCGGAACGTCGCATTCGGCAGGAGTTCCTTCACGACACCGGGAAATTCGAGCGTATCTTCCTTGGCCATGGTCTCTCCTGAATTGCGTCTTTGCACGAAAGAGGCTGCCCCCGGTCATGCGATGCATGTAAATGGTCCGGTTCGGGCGCTTTTTCAAGGGCCAATATGGCGCAGGTCAATCCGGGCGGGCGCGCCGTCGCGTCCTGCCTGGTCATTCCAATGGGCCCGGTTGAGAACTCCGCCATCGGCCCGGACATGAGTGATCGCGTCCACGTCGATCTCCGCGAAGGTCCAACCGGCCGCGTCGAGCGTGCCTTCGGCCAGAACGCCTGTCGCCGGAAAGCCGGTATCGGGCGGACCGAAGACGCCGCCCGCCCCGCAATTGGTATCCACCGCCTCCGACCAGGCCGCATCGCCCACCGTCGAGGACATCACGCTCACGCATTGCGCCTCGAGCGCGCGCGCCATCGCACCGATACGGACCCGCGAATACCCGGCCCGCGCCTCGGTGCAGGAGGGCACGAGCAGGATCTCGGCCTCCGACAACGCCCGGCCCAGAAGGGGATATTCGCTGTCATAGCAGATGAGGATACCGATCTTGCCCAGCGCTGTCTCGAAGAGCCGCAGCGGCCCGCCGCCCACGACGCCCCAATCCTCGCGCTCGAAGCGCGTCATGATCTGCTTGTCCTGGTGCCCCGACATGTCATCGGGCGTGAAGAGCCATGCGCGGTTGACCGGGCGCTTCCCGATCTCGGTATCGAACACCGTCGCGGAAGCGCCAAGAATGTGGACCCCGTGGCGAGCCGCCAGTTCGGCGTGCAGGGCATTCGCCTCGGGCATCCGGTCCGAGACGGCGTGAAGCGACTTCTCGAGATCGCCCGCAACATCGAGCCCCGCCAGCGTTGCAAGCTCCATCGCGCCGTATTCGGGAAAGACAAGCAGGTCCGCGCCTTGCCCGGCTGCGTCCGCCACCCAGGACGAGAGCTTGGCCTCGTATGCCGCCCAGTTCGGCAGGATATCGAGCGGATAGGCGGCGGTGGCGACTTTGAATGTCATTTCGTCAGACCTGGAAGGCGTCCGCCCAGTCGGGATGGCGGCGACGCTGCGCGTTCACGAACGGACAAAGGGGCACGATCTTCACGCCCTCGGCGCGCGCATCCGCGACGAGCCGTTCGACCAGCGCCTGCCCTGCCCCGGTCCCGCGCATCGCGTCCGGCACTCCCGTGTGGTCGGCGATGATGAGCGTCGGCGAGGAGATCGAATAGGTCAGCTCCGCCTCCGCGCCGTTCCGGCGGATCACGTAGCGGCCGCGGCTGCCCTCGACCTCGCGGGTGATGTCGAACTCAGTTGACAATGGTGGCTTCGGTTGCGGCGCGGATATCGTCCTCGCTGACGCCATCCGCGGTCTCGACGATCTTCAGCCCGCCCTCGACCACGTCCAGAACACCGAGATTGGTGATGACGCGATTGACGACGCCGGTACCGGTCAGCGGCAGCGTGCATTCCTTCAGCAGCTTGGACTCGCCGGCCTTGTTCTGGTGATCCATCACCACGACGACCCGCTGCACTCCCGCAACGAGGTCCATCGCGCCGCCCATGCCCTTCACGAGCTTGCCCGGGATCATCCAGTTCGCGAGATCGCCGTTCTCGGCGACTTCCATCGCGCCGAGGATCGCCATCGCGATCTTGCCGCCCCGGATCATGCCGAAGGAGGTCGCGCTGTCGAAATAGGAGGTGTGCGGCAGCTCGGTGATCGTCTGCTTGCCGGCGTTGATAAGGTCGGGATCGGCTTCTCCCTCAACCGGGAAAGGCCCCATCCCGAGCATGCCGTTCTCCGATTGCAGGGTGACGTTAACGCCTTCGGGGATGTAATTCGGCACGAGCGTCGGGATGCCGATGCCGAGATTGACATAGGTGCCGTCTTCCAGCTCCTGCGCGGCGCGGGCCGCCATCTGCTCACGATCCCAAGGCATGTGTCACTTTCCTTCCTGAAGCGTATCGTAGGGGTCCATCGGCACGTCGATCATGACGATCGTTCCAGCCGCGCCCCGCACGACGTTGATGGTTGCATCGAGGCCGTCCAAGAGGGACGAAATCAGCCGTCCGCCCACCGTCGTCGTCGAGGGCCAGTTGATATTCTGCGGGATGCCGACGCCGTCATCGGCGATCAGGAACCGCAAGCCGCCCGCCGCAAGCTGCGTCGCCCGGAGTTCGATATACCCGCTGTCGAGCCCGTCAAAGGCATGGCTGAACGCGTTCGAGAGCGCCTCGGAGAGAACGAGGCTCAGCCGCACGGAAGCATCGAGGCTGACATGCAATCTCTCGAGTTGTTGGGAAAACCGGATGCCGGGGCGGCTTTCGTTATAGGTCACGTTCGCGGCGACCCGCGTCATCAGCGAGCCGAAATCGATCTGGCTGTCACCGCCCGACAATTCGGAAGCCTGCAGCTCCTCGTAGACGAGTTGCAGGCAGTCGAGCCGGCGCGGCAAGGCCTCGATCTCATGCACCGGGTCGACCTGGCTGCGGCCCGGATTGGGATGCGAGATCGACGCGAGGATCAAAGACAGGTCTTCCTGAACGCGCGAGCGGATCACCTCGAAGGACCGGTCCAGATGCTCGTGCGAATGCGCGGGATCGCGCAGCTCTTTCTGAAGACCGAGGAAATAGAGCGGCTTGCCGTCGTCATTGGTGATCGGCGCGATCACCAGACGGTTCGTGAAAGGCTCTCCGGACGCGCGGTAGTTCAGAATGTCGACCGAGACGTCGCGACCATTCTCCACGGCGGCCCGGACCCGATCCACGTCTTCCTTGCGGGTGCGTTGACCCTGCAGGAAGCGGCAGTTCCGCCCGATCACCGAAGAGCGGTTGTAGCCCGTGACACGCTCGAACGCCTCGTTCACGTAGACGATCGGATTGTCGGGCGCATTGGGGTTGGTGATGACCATTGCGACCGAAAGGCGCGCGAATCCCGCCAGGGCGGCCCTGTCGTCCAGAACCGCGCTGAGGTTGCGAGACGTGGTCTGGGCCCCGCTCACCAAATCAGGCTGCCGACCGCGTGGTCAGCTTCTCGATGCGCTTTTCATGCTCGCCCTGGATGATGCGATGCACGTAGACGCCCGGCAGATGAATGTGATCGGGGTCGAGTTCGCCCGGCTCGACGATCTCTTCGACTTCCATGACGCAGACCTTGCCGCACATGGCCGCCGGCGGATTGAAATTGCGCGCGGTCTTGCGAAAAATACAATTGCCGGTCGTGTCGGCCTTCCAAGCCTTCACGATAGACAGATCGGCGAAGATCCCACGCTCGAGAATGTAGGTCTCGCCGTCGAATTCCTTGTGTTCCTTGCCCTCGGCGATCTGGGTGCCGACACCGGTCTTGGTGTAGAAGCCCGGAATCCCCGCGCCGCCTGCGCGCATCCGCTCGGCGAGCGTGCCTTGCGGGTTGAATTCGAGCTCGAGTTCCTCGGAGAGATACTGGCGCATAAATTCGGCATTCTCGCCAACATAAGACGACATCATCTTTCTGACCTGCTTGGTCTGCAAAAGGATGCCGATGCCGAAATCGTCAACGCCCGCATTGTTCGAGGCGAAGGTCAGATCCTTCACGCCCGCATCGCGGATCGCCGAGAGAAGCAGCTCGGGAATGCCGCAGAGACCGAAACCGCCGGCCGCGATCAGCATGCCGTCATGCAATAGCCCATCAAGCGCTTCCGCCGCGGATCCGTAGATTTTCTGCATCTCTGTCATCCCTCCGAGCCGTGTTGTGTGGGAGTTTTGGCGCTCCACCGAAAGAGAGTCAATGCGAGCAGGCCCGCCGCCGCTCGGCCAAGGCGCGCTGCATTATCGAATGCTGTGAACCCTCGGCCATGACCGTGGGCATGAGCATTATTTCTTCGCGGCGGACTTCGCGGTCGATTTCTTGGCGGCGGGTTTCTTGGTCGCCGGCTTTTTCGCGGCAGCCTTCTTGGGAGCGGCTTTCTTCTTGCCGCCCTTCTTGGCCTGCTTCTCCGCGATAAGCTCGACCGCCATCTCCATCGTCACGGCGTCAGGTTCGACATCCTTGGGCAGGGTCGCGTTGACCTTTTCCCATTTGATGTAGGGGCCGTAGCGCCCGTCCATGACGTTGACCGGACCGCCGTCCTCGGGATGCTCGCCAAGCTCTTTCAGCGGCTTGGCTGCTGCCCGACCGCCGCCGCGCTTGGCAGCCTTTTCGGCCAGCACATCGACCGCCCGGTTGATGCCGATCTCGAAGACCTCGTCGACCTCCTTGAGGTTCGCGTAGAGCTTGTTGTGCTTCACGAACGGGCCATACCGCCCGATCCCGGCTTCGATGGGCTCGCCATCCTCGGGATGCTTGCCGACCTCGCGCGGTAGCGACAGAAGCGTCAGCGCCTTTTCGAGATCCATGTCGTCCGGCGACCATCCCTTCGGCAGGGAGGCGCGCGGCGGCTTCTTGTTCTCTTCGGTCACCTCGCCGCGCTGGACGTAAGGTCCGAACCGGCCCGAGCGCAAGGAAATCTCGTCGCCGTTATCCTCGCCGAGAATGCGGTCGCCTTGCTCCGCCGCGTCACCGCCGATGGGGCGCGTATAGCGGCATTCGGGATAGCGCGAGCAGCCCACGAAGCCGCCCGAACGCGATGTCTTGAGATGCAGCTGCCCCTCGCCGCAGAGCGGGCAGATGCGCGGATCAGAGCCACCCTCTTTCGGGGGATAAAGCTGCGGCGCCAGCGCGTCGTCGAGCACGTCCAGCACCTCGGCGATGCGAAGCTCGGACGTCTCCGCGATCGCGGCGGAGAAATCGCGCCAGAACTTCGACAGAAGCTCCTTGTAGTCGCGCTGTCCGGCGGAGACGTCATCCAGCTCTTCCTCGAGCGCGGCGGTGAAATCGTATTCCACGTATCGCTTGAAGAAGTTCAGAAGGAAGATCGTCACGATCCGGCCCTTGTCCTCGGGAAAGAGCCGATTCTTGTCCTTGCGGACATATTCTCGGTCCTGGATCGTCGAGATCACGGAGGCATAGGTCGAAGGCCGGCCGATCCCGAGCTCTTCCATCTTCTTGACGAGCGTCGCCTCGGTATAGCGCGGCGGCGGCTGGGTGAAGTGCTGCTCGGGGGTGACGCCGCGCTTCTCGGCGGTCTCGCCTTCGGAAATCTGCGGCAGGCGCTTGTCGTCGTCATCGACGACATCGTCCCGGCCCTCTTCGTAGACGCGCAGGAAGCCGTCGAACAGGACGACCTGTCCGGTGGCGCGCAGGCCCACCTGCTGGTCCTGGCTGCCGATCTCGACCGTGGTGCGTTCGAGCCGTGCAGCCTCCATCTGACAGGCGAGCGTGCGCTTCCAGATCAGGTCGTAGAGCTTCTTCTGATCCGCGTCGCGAAGGCCAAGACTGCCGGCGTCCTTGGTCATGTCGGTCGGTCGGATGCACTCGTGCGCTTCCTGGGCGTTCTTTGCCTTGTTCTTGTACATGCGCGGGCTGGAGGGGACGTATTCCGCGCCGTAGCGATCCTTGATCGCATCCCGCGCCGAGTGAACGGCTTCGGCGGCCATGTCGATCCCGTCGGTCCGCATGTAGGTGATGTGACCGGCCTCGTAGAGCCGCTGCGCGGTCGACATGCACATCTTCGCGCCCATGCCGAATTTGCGGCTCGCCTCCTGCTGGAGCGTCGAAGTCATGAAGGGCGCGGAGGGGTTGCGGCTTGCGGGTTTCGCTTCGACCGAAGTGATCTTCAGATCGCGCGACGTGATCGCCTGAACGGCCATCTCGGCCTGCGTCTCGTTCTCGAGATCGTAGCGGTCGAGCTTCTTGCCGGCGAGCGTGGTCAGCCGCGCCTCATATTCCTGGCCGCGCGGTGTCGCGAGCAGAGCCTTGACCGACCAGTATTCACGGGCGCGGAATGCCTCGATCTCCATTTCGCGCTCGACGACGAGACGCAGGCAGACCGACTGAACGCGGCCAGCCGAGCGCGCGCCCGGCAGTTTCCGCCAGAGCACCGGAGAGAGATTGAACCCCACGAGATAATCGAGCGCCCGGCGCGCGAGATACGCCTCGACGAGCGGCGCGTCGATCTCGCGCGGGTTCTGCATCGCCTCGGTCACCGCTTGCTTGGTGATCGCGTTGAAGGTCACGCGGCTAACCGCCGTGTCCTTCTTGATCGAGCGGCGTTTGGTCAGCGCCTCCTTGAGATGCCACGAGATCGCCTCGCCTTCTCGATCGGGGTCAGTGGCGAGGATGAGGGAATTGTCGGTCGCCAGCGCGTCCGCGATGGCCTTCACGTGCTTCTTGGAATCGCTCGCGACTTCCCAGGTCATGTCGAAATCGTGCTCGGTATCGACCGAGCCGTCTTTCGGAGGCAGGTCTCGCACGTGTCCGTAAGAGGCGAGCACCGTGTAGTCGGATCCCAGGTACTTGTTGATCGTCTTGGCTTTGGCCGGGGACTCGACAACGACAACAGGCATCTGGAACGGACCTTCTTTAAAACTGCAGGCGATATGGCCGGGCAGCATGTGTGGTGCAAGATGTGATTGTCAATCAAGCCGGGAAATCGGCGACGTCTCGGACCCGCGCTCTCAGAACCTGCCGCGTTGCACGAAAAAAGGCCCGACGCCGCGACGGCACCGGACCTTTCCTCGCGTCGGGATGCGACGCGATTGGAGTTCAGTCTTCCTCGACCGGATAGGTGTTCACCACGGTCCAGTCGGGCTCGACCACGGTGCCGTCCTTGGCGAGGATCGGATCGTAGGCGAGTTCGACGGCATAGAATTCTCCGCCGCCGCAAGCAGCCAGAAGCGTCAGCGGGAGCGCCAGAAGCGCGATACGGGGCAGTCTCATGATAAAATCCTTATCGTTTAGGCAAAGGTTGACCGTCATTCTCACCTGAAAAACCTAGCCAATGAACACAACCGATCAAGAAGATTCACGATTTCGCTGTTGCGCCTTTGTAACGTCGGCCTACCCGACAAGCGCCAGGAACCCGCCTGGCGCGCGCCTGACCCGGCCCTCCAGTTCGAGATCTGTGAGGATCGGTGCGACCTGACCGGCGGGGCGCGCGAGATCCCTCAATAGCTGATCCTCGGTAACAGGAGAGGGGCCAAGCCGGGACAGGATCTGCCGGTGGAGATCCAAGGTGCCGGGATCGAGCTGGGCCGGCTTCATTTGCCGTGGCGCAGACTGCCGTTCCTGCGCGGCGGGCGCTCTCTCGCCGGTCGGCATCGCCGAGATCGCCTCGATCACATCCTCCGGCCCGCGTACCAGGGCCGCGCCGTCCCGGATAAGCATGTTGCATCCCGCGGCCCGCGCATCGAACGGATGGCCCGGAACAGCCAGCACCTCGCGCCCTTGGTCGAGCGCGGTGCGCGCGGTGATCAGGGAGCCCGACTTCGCCGCCGCTTCCACCACGACGACAGCGCGGGCAAGGCCCGAGATGAGGCGGTTGCGCGCGGGAAAGTGCCGCGCCTGCGGCGCCAGCCCCATCGCCTGCTCGCTGATCCGCAAGCCGCCCGCGCTGGGTATGTCCTGCGCGAGTTGGGCGTTCTCCTGCGGGTAAAGCACATCGACGCCGCCGCCCATCACGCCGATCGTGCCGGTTTTCAGCGTCGCCTTGTGGGCCTCCGCATCGATGCCGCGCGCAAGACCGGAGACCATGACGTAGCCCGCCTCGCCCAGCCCCGCGGCAAGCGCGCGCGCCATACGCAGACCAAGCGACGAGGCGTTGCGTGCACCGACCACGGCGATCATCGGACGTGCGAGGCAAGCCGGATCGCCCACCGCCCAGAAAAGCGGCGGTGCGTCGGAAAGATCGCAGAGCGCTTCGGGATACTCGGCCTCGCCCCGGCAGATGAGCCGGGCGCGATGAGTGCGGGCCAGCTTCATTTCAGCGGCGACGATACGTTCGGGGCAGACCTCGTAGCCGGAGACCCCGGCCTTGGCGGCGATCTCGGGCAATGCGCCCAGTGCGGCGCGTGCAGTCCCGTGTTCGGCCATGAGGCGGTAGAAGGTCGCCACCCCGACACGCCGCGAGCGCAAGAGACGGAGCCAGTCGAAACGGTCGTCTTCCGTCCTGGGTGGGAGTAGGGGGTGAGTGGAAGAAGGTGATTCCTCGGCCATTCGCCAACCCCGTCTGCTTGCTGAGCAAGGAGTAGCGCGCCGAGGGTTAAAAGCTGGTTAAGACGCTCAAGATCCCGAGCCGCCGACGGTCAGCCCGCCGATCAGAACGCTCGGCTGACCGACGCCTACGGGCACCCACTGCCCCTGCTTGCCGCAATTGCCCATGCCGGGATCGAGCGCCATGTCGTCGGCCAGCCCGCGAATCTGCTGGAGCGCCGTCGCGCCGTCGCCGATCAGCGTCGCGCCTTTGACCGGCGCGCCGACCTTGCCGTCCTTCACCCGGTAAGCCTCGGTGCAGGAGAAGACGAACTTGCCGCTCGTGATGTCCACCTGTCCGCCGCCGAACCCGGTTGCGTAGACGCCATCCTTCAACTCCGCCACGAGATCGTCTTTCGTAGCCGAGCCGCCGAGCATGTAGGTATTGGTCATCCGTGGCATAGGGATATGCGCGTAGCTCTCGCGTCGGCCGTTGCCGGTAGGCTCCACACCCATGAGCCGCGCATTCTGGCGGTCCTGCATGTAGCCCACCAGGATCCCGTCCTCGATGAGCACGTTCCGCGCCGAAGGCGTGCCCTCGTCGTCGATGGTGATCGAGCCGCGCCTGTCGGGCATCGTGCCGTCGTCGAGCACGGTCACGCCGGGTGCCGCAACTCGCTGACCCATCAGGCCCGCGAAAGCGGAAGAGCCCTTACGATTGAAATCCCCCTCAAGCCCGTGACCGACGGCCTCATGCAGAAGAATACCCGGCCAACCGGGGCCAAGCACGATATCGAAGGTTCCCGCGGGCGCGGCCTCGGCCGAGAGATTGACGAGCGCGATCCGAAGCGCCTCCCGCGCCTTGGCTTCCCAATCCTCGCGCGCGACGAGGCCATCCAGAAGAACACGTCCGCCGCCGCCTGCGGTGCCGCTCTCGCGGCGGCCGTTCTCTTCGACGATCACGGAGACGTTGAGCCGCGTCATGGGCCGCGTGTCGGAGACGAGGCTGCCATCGGCCCTCATGATCGTAACCTCCTGCAGCGA
Organism: Roseivivax sp. THAF30; assembly: GCF_009363575.1. Lineage (NCBI taxonomy): Bacteria > Pseudomonadati > Pseudomonadota > Alphaproteobacteria > Rhodobacterales > Roseobacteraceae > Roseivivax > Roseivivax sp. THAF30. The sequence goes on from NZ_CP045389.1 coordinate 2,948,191, forward strand.
CGCCGCGAGGCTCGCGGAGACCTGCACGACACGGGCATCGAGATCCCGCAGGAAGGCGTCGATCTCGCGCAGCGTGTCGAGCTTGGCCGCGAAGGGCAGGCCAGCGATCGGATCGGCATCCGTATAAAGACGGCGATTCGTTTGCACCGGCCCGGGCGACATGACGCCGCCGCCATCGCCCACGGCGAGCCGCGCGGTCTCGCTCGCGCGGCGCAGCGCCGCCTCGGAAATTTCGGTTGAATGGGCGTAGCCGGCCACCTCGCCATTCACCGCGCGCAGGCCAAATCCCTCGGACGCATCGTAATTGGCGGTCTTCACCCGGCCATCGTCGAAGAGCACGCTTTCACTGCGCTTGCGCTCGAAAAACAGCTCTCCGTCCTCGGCCCCGTCGAGCGTGTGGCGCAGAATATCCCGCGCGGTGTCGGCGTCCATGTGGTTTTCGAGGGGGCGAAAAGGCGCGTCGGTCATGAAGGCTCCGGTCGTAAGGTCGGGGACAAGCGGCTGTTTGCCGCAAGGATGCGGCTTTACTCCGTGTGCAAGAATATGGTTTTAACCGGCCTCGAAACAACGGGGGAATCCGTGCGGCGCCCTTCATAGCCGCCTTGCCCTCGACCCGGCCTTACGCGAACGACGACAACCACCAGGTGTTACATGCGACTCAAGACGATGATTGCGGGCATGATCCCGGCATTTCTCTCGGCTCCGGCCTTCGCCCAGAGCGATGAGGTGATCGGCGCTCCCGTCAATGGCGGCATGGGCTTTCAGCCTGCGGCGACGGAACTGGCCCGCGACCTGCAATGGCTCGACGGGATGATCACGGTCATCATCGCAGCCATAACGCTGTTCGTCCTTGGCCTCATGATCTGGTGCATCGTGCGCTACAATCAGCGGTCCAATCCCAAGGCGGCCAGCTTCACCCACAACACACCCGTGGAGATTGCCTGGACGATCGTACCGATCCTGATCCTGGTGTTCATCGGCTCCTTCTCACTGCCGACGCTGTTCAAACAGCAGGAAATCCCGGAAGGCGACGTCGTTATCAAGGCCACGGGTTACCAGTGGTACTGGGGCTATGAATATATCGGCGAGGACTTTTCCTTCGACAGCTACATGATCGGCTCCCCCGCGACCGGCGGTGACAACCGCTACACCGACGAAGTCGAGGCACAGCTGACCGAAGCGGGCTACGAGCCCGAGCATTTCCGCCTCGCCACCGACACTCAGGTGGTCGTGCCCGTGGGCCAGACCATCGTTATGCAGGTGACCGCCGGCGACGTGATCCACTCCTGGACGATTCCGGCCTTCGGCGTGAAGCAGGACGGCGTTCCGGGCCGCCTCGCGGAGTTGTGGTTCACTCCCGAGCAGGAAGGCATCTACTTTGGCCAGTGCTCGGAGCTTTGCGGCATCGCGCATGCCTACATGCCGATCACCGTCAAAGTGGTCAGCGAGGAAGAATACGCCGAATGGCTGACCCAGATGAAAGAGGAATACGCCTCGAACGACGCGCCTCGCGCCGTCGAAGTCGCCTCGGCCGAGTGATTCCCGTACCGGGCGGCCGGATGACGGCCGCCTGCCCTTGCCCAAGCTAACTCCCGTGATGCCTGCATGACCGATGTCAGCCTCCAGACCTTCGACGAGCACGAGCCGCAATTCGGCGATTATTTCGCGCTGCTGAAGCCGCGCGTGATGACGCTTGTCGTGTTCACGGCATTTGTCGGGCTTCTGGCCGCGCCGGTCGCGCTGCACCCCTTCGTCGCCTTCTGCGCGATCCTGTTCATCGCCATCGGGGGCGGCGCGTCGGGGGCGCTCAACATGTGGTGGGACGCGGATATCGACGCGGTGATGCGCCGGACCGCAAAGCGCCCCGTTCCCTCGGGCCGGGTCACGGGCGATGAGGCTCTGGCCATAGGGCTTGCCCTCTCGGCCTTCTCGGTCGTCTTCCTCGGCCTTGCGACCAATTGGTTCGCAGCGGGCCTCCTGGCGTTCACGATCTTCTTCTACGCCGTCATCTACACCATGTGGCTCAAGCGCACGACACCGCAGAACATCGTCATCGGCGGCGCGGCCGGCGCATTCCCTCCGATGATCGGCTGGGCCGCTGCGACCGGCGGCGTGTCCGTCGAAAGCGTCCTGATGTTCGCGCTCATCTTCATGTGGACACCCCCGCATTTCTGGGCGCTCGCGCTCTTCATGCGCTCCGACTACGACGATGCCGGCGTTCCGATGCTGACCGTGACGCATGGCCGCCCGGCAACGCGCCGCCACATCCTTGTCTACACCATTCTCCTGGCGGCTCTTGCGCTCGCGATGGGCCTGACATCTGCCGGCGGTCCGATCTACCTCGCAACGGCACTGGTGCTGAACGCGATGTTCCTGAAGGGCGCGGTCGAGATCTGGCGCCGCGACGAGGTCATGGCCGAGGCGGACAATTACGGCGTCGAGAAGCGCTTCTTCAAGCTCTCGCTTCTCTACCTCTTCGCCCATTTCGGCGCGATCCTCGCCGACCGGGCGCTCGAGGCGCTGGGCTTTGGCTTCGGAGGTCTGATATGAGCCTGATCCGCAAGCACGAAATGCATGAGCGCCGCTTCAGCCGGAACCTTGGCGTCGGCCTGACGCTGACCGCGCTCATCGCGATCATCTTCGGCCTCACGATGGTGAAGGTGACCAACGACGATTTCTCGCTGAGCGGAAGTGGCGTGCCCACGCAGACAGAGGAGGCGAACTGATGGCGATGGACCAAAAGAACAAGACCCTCTTGCAGCTTGTGGGTGTCGTGACCTTCATGGGCGCGATGGCCTGGGCCTCGGTGCCTCTTTACAACTGGTTCTGCGCCGTCACCGGCTATGGCGGCACGACCGGTGTCGCGGAAGCCGGGAGCGACCGTGTTCTCGACCAAGAGATCACCGTGCGCTTCGATGCCAATACCGAGGCGGGCATGGGCTGGGAATTCAAGCCCATGCAGACCGAAATGAAGGTCAAGATCGGCGAAGACGGGCTTGCCTTCTACGAGGCCTACAATCCGACCGACAAACCGATTGCCGGCCAGGCAGGCTACAACGTGGCGCCCTTTATCGCGGGCGGCTTTTTCGAAAAGGTGCAGTGCTTCTGCTTCACCGAGCAGGTCCTGTTGCCCGGCGAGCGGGTCGAGATGCCGGTGAACTTCTTCGTCGATCCCGATATCGCCGAGGACGCGGATGCGAAGCACCTCAAGCACATCACGTTGTCCTACACGTTCTACGAGATCGATATGCCCGAAGAGGTGCAGGCCGAGCTCGATGCCGGTACGGACACCACAACCACAGTCAACTAAGCGGGAGCGAGCGAGGGAACCGAAATGGCGCACGCAAAGAACCACGATTACCACATCCTGTCGCCCTCGATCTGGCCGTTCCTCGGCGCGGTCGCGGGCTTCATCATGCTGTTCGGCGCTGTCCTCTGGATGAAGGACATGGGCCCTTGGGCATTCCTCATCGGCTTCGTCGGCGTGCTGTACGTCATGTTCGGCTGGTGGTCGGACGTCGTCGCCGAAAGCCAAGTCGGCGATCACACGCCGGTCGTGCAGATCGGCCTGCGCTACGGCTTCATCCTCTTCATCATGTCCGAGGTGATGTTCTTCTTCGCCTGGTTCTGGTCCTTCTTCAAACACGCGATGTACCCGATGGGCCCGAACTCGCCCGCCGAGGACGGCGTCTGGCCGCCAGCGGGAATCGAGACCTTCGACCCCTGGCATCTGCCGCTCATCAACACGCTGATCCTGCTCTGCTCCGGTGCGGCGGCGACCTGGGCGCACCATGCCCTCGTGCATGAGAACAACCGCCAGGACATGAAGAACGGCCTCATCCTCGCAGTGGTGCTCGGCCTGATTTTCACGGTGTTCCAGGCTTATGAGTACAGCCACGCGGCCTTCGGCTTCTCTGGCAACATCTATGGCGCGAACTTCTTCATGGCGACGGGCTTTCACGGCGCGCACGTGATCATCGGCACGATCTTCCTGTTCATCTGCCTCCTGCGGCTGATGCGCGGACATTTCACCCAGAACAAGCATGTCGGCTTCGAAGCCGCTGCCTGGTACTGGCACTTCGTCGACGTGGTCTGGCTCTTCCTCTTCGCAGCCGTCTACGTCTGGGGTGGCTGACAACGCCTGCATAGAAACTGGACAACGCCCGCCGGACCTTCGGCGGGCGTTTTTCATTGGAGCGACGCAACCGAACGGCGAGCGATCGCAGACCCTCGGAACCATCATGGACCATGGTCCGAGGGCGGAAATCACCGGCGACACCTGCACGCTGCGACGCCAAGCCATACGCGGGCGGATTGAACCCGGCCGCGTCACCGGCTAGAGCAACGCGGACCAAACCGACCGGAGCCTCGTGCCGCCCGTGAAACGACTTCTCGCCCCGCTGATCTTTGGCCTCGCCGGATGCGCGATCCTGATCGCGCTTGGCGTATGGCAGGTGCAGCGTCTGGCCTGGAAGGAAGGGATCCTCGCCGAGATCGAGGCGAAGATCGACGGCGCAGCCGAGCCCCTTCCCGACGTAGTCTCGCCATCCGAGCAAAGGTACCAGCCCGTCGCCTTGTCAGGCGAGATCGGCGCAGGCGAGTTGCACGTGCTCGTCTCCGTGAAACAGCGCGGTGCGGGCTATCGGATCATTGCGCCCTTCACGACCGATGCGGGACGGCAGATTCTGCTGGATCGGGGCTACGTCGAGAACGAGGCCAAGACGTCCGAGCGGCGGATCGGCGAGACGGAGGTGACCGGCAACCTGCATTGGCCGGACGACCGCACCTCGTCGACGCCTCAGAATGATGTTGAGGGCAATACATGGTTCGCCCGCGATATCGGCCCGATGGCCGAGGCGCTCGGGACAGAGCCCCTCCTCGTGATCGCGCGAAGCGAGACGCCGCCCGCGCCCGGCATCACGCCGCTTCCGGTCTCGACAGAGGGTATTCCGAACAACCATCTGCAATACGCGATCACCTGGTTTTCGCTTGCCGCCATCTGGGCGGTGATGACCGGGCTCTACATCCGCCGCAGCCGTGCGGCCGAGAAAGGCACAGTGACATGAACTACGTCTCGACACGGGGGAAGGCCCCGGTTCTTGGCTTCGAGGAGACGATGCTGTCCGGTCTCGCGCGCGACGGCGGCCTCTACGTGCCCGAGACCGTGCCGCAAATGTCCGCCGGAGACATCCGAGCGTTGCACGGCCTGCCCTATGAAGAGGTCGCCTTCCGCGTGATGCGTCCCTTCGTGGCGGACGCGTTCGACGACGACACGTTCGGAAGCCTCATCGAGAACGCTTATCGCCACTTCGGCCATGTCGCCCGCGCGCCGCTGGTGCAACTCGCCCCGGGGCATTTCCTCGCCGAGCTCTTCCACGGGCCGACGCTCGCCTTCAAGGACTTCGCGATGCAGCTCATCGGGCAGATGTTCGAGGAGGCGCTGAAGCGGCGGGGCGACCGCGTGACCATCGTGGGCGCGACCTCGGGCGATACCGGCTCCGCCGCGATCGAGGCGTTCCGGGGGCTCGATGCGGTCGACGTCTTCATCCTCTATCCGCACGGGCGCGTCTCCGAAGTGCAGCGGCGGCAGATGACGACGCCGGTCGAAGAGAACGTTCACGCCATCGCGCTCGACGGGCATTTCGACGATTGCCAGGCACTTCTGAAGGACATGTTCAACCATTTCGAGTTCCGCGACGAGGTTCGGCTCGCGGGTGTCAATTCGATCAACTGGGGCCGGGTGCTGGCGCAGGTTGTCTACTACTTCTCCTCGGCCGTGGCGCTCGGCGCGCCGGAGCGCCGCGTCAGTTTCACCGTGCCAACCGGCAATTTCGGCGACATTTTCGCAGGCTACATCGCCAAGCGCATGGGCCTGCCGATCGACAAGCTGGTCGTGGCCACGAACCAGAATGACATTCTCGACCGCTGCCTGCGCTCGGGCGCCTACGAGACGGCGGGCGTCGCGCCGTCGATCTCGCCGTCGATGGACATCCAGGTCAGCTCCAACTTCGAGCGCGCGCTCTTCGACGCCTATGGTCGGGACGGCGCGGCGGTGGCGCAGCTCATGGACGAGTTGAAGGCGGGCGGCTTCCATGTGAGCCAGGGCGCGCTGGAAAAGCTGCGCGAGGATTTCACCTCGGGCCGCGCCTCGGAGGAGGAAACGCTCGCGACGATCGCCCGCGCGCACCAGACGATGGGCGAGCTCCTCTGCCCGCACTCGGCGGTGGGCGTGAAGGTCGCCGAAGAACATCTCGACCCCGCGGTGCCGATGGTCACGCTCGCGACAGCGCATCCGGCGAAATTCCCCGACGCGGTCGAGCGGGCGACGGGCATCCGCCCGCCCCTGCCCGAGCGCATGGCCGACCTCTTCGAGCGGCCCGAACGCATGACGCGCGCCGAGAACGACCTTGGCGCCCTCGAAACCCTGATCAAGGATCGCATCCCCCTTTGACCTGCCAGATCACAACGCTCCCCAACGGCTTTCGCATCGTCACCGAACACATGCCGCATCTGAAATCCGCCGCGCTCGGCATCTGGGTCGGCGCGGGCGGGCGACATGAACGCGAGGCCGAGAACGGGATCGCGCATTTCCTCGAGCACATGGCCTTCAAGGGCACGGCCTCGCGCTCAGCCCTGAAGATCGCCGAGGAGATCGAGGATGTGGGCGGCTACATCAACGCTTACACCTCGCGCGAGACCACGGCGTTTTTCGCGGGCGTGCTGGAGCCGGACGTGCCGCTGGCGCTCGATCTTATCGCGGACATCCTGCGCGCCCCCGCCTTCGAGCAACGGGAGATCGAGACCGAGCGCGGCGTGATCCTGCAAGAGATCGGCCAGGTACGCGACACGCCCGACGACATCATCTTCGATTGGCTGCAGGAGACAGCCTATCCCGGCCAGGCCATCGGACGGTCTATCCTCGGCCCCTCTGCCAATGTCTCGCGCTTCGGCAAGGACGACCTCGCGCGCTTTGTCTCGGAGCATTACGGACCCGACCGGCTGATCCTCTCGGCGGCGGGCGCGGTCAATCACGACGCGCTCGTGCGACAGGCGGAGAAGCTGTTCGGCGATCTTGCCCCGCGTGATGCCCGCGATGCCGATCCTGCCCGCTTCGGGGGCGGCGAGATCCGCGAGAGCCGCCAGCTCGAACAGGCGCATTTCGCGCTCGCCTTCGAAAGTCCGGGCTACCGCGATCCCGCGTTCTACGCGGCGCAGATCTATTCGACCGCGCTTGGCGGCGGCATGTCCTCGCGCCTTTTCCAGGAAGCGCGGGAGCGGCGCGGTCTCTGCTACACGATCTTCGCCAATTCGGGCGCCTACGCCGATACGGGCACGACCACGATCTATGCGGGCACCTCGGGCGAGGAGCTGGACGGACTGGCGCGGCTGACCATCGACGAGATGAAGCGCGCCGCCTCGGATCTGCGCCCCGAGGAGATCGACCGGGCCCGCGCTCAGTTGAAAGCCGGGCTCCTGATGGGCCTCGAATCGGCGTCAGCGCGGGCGGAGCGGCATGCCCGCATGATCCAGATCTGGGGCCGCGTGCCCGAGATCGAGAGAACCATCGCGCGCATCGACGCGGTTACGCTCGAAGATGTCCGCACCTTCGCCGAAGACCTCGCGACCAAGGCACCGGCGGCGATGGCGCTTTATGGCCCCGTGGACAGCGCGCCGACGCTCGAGGCACTGAACGAGGCCCGCGCCGCCTGATGCTGACCCGCCGCAGGAAATTGCGCATCGAGACCGAGCGGCTGACCCTGCGCCCGCCGGTTCATGGCGATTTCAGCGCCTGGTCGGCGCTCCGGCAGGACAGCCGCGATTTCCTTGTGCCGTGGGAGCCGACCTGGGCGTCGGATCATCTGACGCGGCGGGCCTTCACCAACCGCGTCTACTGGGCCAACCGCTCGATCTCGGGCGGCACGGCGGTGCCGCTCTTTCTCATACGCCGCGAGGACCAGATGCTGATGGGCGCGCTGACCCTCGACAATATCCGCCGCGGACCGGCGCAGTCGGGCACGTTCGGCTACTGGACCGGGCAGCCCTTCGCGCGGCAGGGCTACATGCAGGAAGCGATCGAGGCGATGGTCCATTACGCCTTCGGCAAGCTGGATCTATCACGGCTCGAAGCCGCGTGCCTGCCAGAGAACGTCGCCTCGCGCGGCCTTCTGGAGCGGTCAGGCTTCAAATACGAGGGCGTCGCGCAGAGCTATCTGCAGATCAACGGCCGCTGGCGCACCCATGTGCTTTATGCGAGCCTCAGGAGCGATCGGCGCGGACGCACCCAGGTCGGGTAGCATCGCGCGATCGGCCAGGGCCGAGTGGGGTCGCTGCCCCCACACCCCCGCGGTATTTCCGCCAACCCAAATCAGGAGCGCGGCGCCTCGCGCGGACGTGAAGCGCGGGGGCGCGAAGGCTTGGTAGCCTGACCCCAAAGGGAGGTTTCTCATGCCGCGCGGTCTCATTGCTCTTCTGGCGCTTGTCCTGCTCGGAGCGCTGCCCCAGGCGGGCGCCGCGCAGGATCGGCGTGCCTCGCATTGCATCGCCATCGCCGATGCCGCGCCCGAGATGAAATACCTGCACAAGGCATCCTGGCAGGAGCCCGTGGCGGAATATTCCGTGCGGATCCACTACATCGCCCATGCCTCCTTCCTGATCCAGACGCGCGGCGGACTTGATGTCGTCACCGACTACACGGGCTTCATCGGCAATACGGATCTCATTCCGGATGTCGTGACGATGAATCATGCCCATGACACCCATTGGACGGCGAACCCCGATCCCGCGATCGGGCACGTCCTGCAAGGTTGGGGCGAGGAATTCGGCGCGGGTATCGACCATCACGTCGATCTCGGCGAGATGCTGGTGCGGAACGTCTCGACCGATATCCGCTCGCAATTCGGCGGGCGCGAGGACAACGGCAATTCGATTTTCGTCTTCGAGGTCGAGGGGCTTTGCATCGGCCATCTGGGGCATCTGCACCACGAGCCGAACGAGGCGCAATACGCCGCGCTCGGGCGGCTCGATGTCGTCATGGTGCCTGTGGATGGCGGCTATACGATGGCGCGCACCAACATGATCAACGTGCTGGACCGGCTGAAGAGCCGCGTCATCATCCCGATGCACTGGTTCAGCGGCCTGGCACTCGAGAATTTCATCGAGGAGATCCGCGAGGACGTCATTGTCGAGCGGCTCGGCGTGCCGAGTCTGGAGATCTCGCTTGCCACGCTGCCCGAGCGACCGACGGTGATGGTGCTCGATCCCGAATGGCTGACCGATCCGCGCTGATGACCCCTTTCGCTGGACGGGACAGGCAGGCTAAGCCTGAGGCGTAGCGCTGCAGGACGACCCATGCCCCTGAATTCCATCGACGAGACGTTTCTTGATCGCCTCACGGCTCACTTGCCCGAGGATACGATCCGGCCCGCCGAGGCCCGCTTTGCCGAAGAGCCGCGCGGACGCTGGAAGGGCGCGGCGCGCCATGTCGCCCTGCCCCGGAGCGCCGAGGAGGTCGCGATCATCGTGCGGCACGCCGCAGAGGCGCAGGTGCCGCTTGTTCCCTATGGTGGCGGCACTGGGCTCGTAGGCGGCCAGATCGCCCCCGAGGGCGGCACCGAGCCGTTGCTCATCAGCCTCGAGCGTATGAACCGCATCCGCAGTCTCCACCCGCGCGAGAACGTCGCGATCGTAGAAGCGGGCGCGATCCTTCAGGATGTGCAGGACGCGGCGCGGGCGGCGGATCGCCTGTTTCCGCTCTCGCTTGCTTCGGAGGGATCGGCACGGATCGGCGGGCTGCTGGCGACCAATGCCGGCGGTGTGAACGTCCTGCGCTACGGCAATGCGCGCGATCTCTGCCTCGGGCTCGAAGCTGTGCTGCCGTCGGGTGAGATCTGGCACGGGCTGCGGCGGCTTCGGAAGGACAATACCGGCTACGATCTGCGCAATCTGTTGGTCGGCGCGGAAGGCACGCTTGGAATCATTACCGCGGCGTCGCTCAAACTGTCGCCGATCCCGGCAGGCACGGGCACGGCGCTGCTGGCCGTCGCCTCGCCGGCTGCGGCGCTCGATCTTCTGGCACTGGCGCGGAGCCGCCTTGGCGACGGTGTCTCCGCCTTCGAGCTGATGAGCCGGGCCGGTTACGACTTTCTGTCCGAGGTGATTCCCGAGCTGCGCCAGCCCTTCGAGACGCCGCCGGACTGGAGCGTTCTGATCGAGGTCGGTCTGCCCGAGGGCCTCGATCCTGCGGAGGCGCTCGAAGCTGTCTTTGCCGAGGCGTTCGAGGAGGGCCTCGTCCGTGACGGGCTGATCGCGCAATCGCAGGCGCAGGCCGATGATTTCTGGCAGATCCGCGAGCGCATCCCCGAGGCGAACCGGAAGATCGGCGCGGTGTCCTCGCACGACATCTCCGTGCCCATCTCCGCGATCCCGGATTTCATTCCCGAGGGCATCGCGCGGCTTGCGCGTATCGACAGCTTCCGCGTGAATTGCTTCGGCCATCTGGGCGACGGCAACCTGCACTACAACGTCTTTCCCATGCCGGGCCGCAGCCGGGCCGATCACGACCATCAGCGGAGCGAGATCAAGCGCGTGATCCACGATCTGGTGCATGAGATGGAGGGGTCGATCAGCGCCGAACACGGGATCGGGCGGCTGAAGGTCAATGATCTCGAACGCTACCAGGATCCCGCGAAGATGGCGGCGATGCGCGCGATCAAGGCGGCGCTCGATCCGCTTGGCATCATGAATCCGGGCGCGATCCTCAGGGAGAGACGTTGAACACGCAGCCATCCGACAGAAGCATCGGCGGCGTCTTGCAAAGCGCACGCGCTACCTCGAACGCCGCGAGGACCTTGGGCACGTAATCGCGCGTCTCCGCGAAATCGGGCACGCCACCGGCATCGGCAATGGCGGTCTCGCCGGCATTGTAGCCTGCAAGGACCAGGATCGGATCGCCCTGGTAGGCGCGCATCAGCGCGTCGAGGAAGGCGATACCGCCCTTGATGTTCTGATCGGGATCGAAGCTGTCCTCGACATCGAACATCTCGGCGGTCTTGGGCATCAGCTGCATGAGCCCTTCGGCCCCGGTTCGGCTGACGGCGTCGGGCTTGCCGCCCGATTCCACCGACATCACCGCAAGCGCGAGCGCGGGAGAGACGTCGGTGCCGACCGAGTGTCGCAGAAGGTGCGTCCCGTAGCGGGCGGCCAGGTCCTGAACATGCTGCATGCGCGGCGCAGGCACGCGTCCGGTCTCTGGCGCGGACTTGAGCACGGCGAGCGAGGGTTCGAGCCGTCCCGGCCCCGTGGCCGACGCACGATCCGGTGCGATCTCGTCCCAGAACCACGCGAAGCGAGCGGAAGGGGTCTTGGGCGCAATCGCTGCCGATGTCTCGATCACCTCGGGGGCGTCCTCGTCGCTCGGCGCTTTCTCCGGCGGTGGCAGAACGGCCGGGTTCGCCCGAGGGGCGATCTGGACGGTCACACGGCGCGACTCCCCGGGCTTCGGCGGCTTCACGAAGCGCGCGGAAAAATCCGTGGAGGATGTCTGTGCATGAAGCGGCATCGCGATCGCAAGGGCCGCGAGCACGCTCAGGGCGCGAAATGGGTGCATGCTGCTCTGTCTGCCTCTGGTCTTCTTTTGCAGGAAGTCTCGCATATTCCGCGCCGCGGCCCAATACGGCGGGCCCAAACCGGGCGAAATTGACAGATTGGCGTGGCTTTCAGTCCAGAAAAACACTGGTTCCAAACTTTGTTTCATTTAAAATCAGATATTTATGTGGAATAGAGAAGTTTTCTAAAGGTTAACGGAAATCGATCCATTGCGGTCAAAATCGTGCCCCAATCAGACAGCTATATGTGTTCATACCGAGACGGACACGGGATGGATGAGAGACCCCCGACACGGACCGGAACGGTGGAAAAGAGCAAACTTGAACCCTACGGAGACGAACATGTTTAACTTCATCAAGAACTTCCGCAACGACGAAGACGGCGCAGTCACGGTTGACTGGGTTGTGCTCACCGCAGCCGTTGTCGGCCTCGCGATCGCAGCTTACGGCACCATCTCGACCAACGCTCAGGGCCTGATTGGTGCCGCGGCGAGCGAAGTCGCGACCGAGCAAACCAACCTCGAAGCAATCCGCTAACGCGAATCAGCTTTGACAGTCGTGGGAAGGCCGCTCGGCCTTCCCGCATACCTTCGGCCAGAACAGGCGTCGGCCCGGGTGGGGTCAGTACAGAAAACACATGCCCCATCATACTGGAACGGCTTCTGCGCATGACGCGCGAGCGCCCCATTGATGCGAGTAGTGTGACATGATCTGTCAATTCAAGAGTTTTGTCCGAGAGGAAACCGGCGCCGTTACCGTCGACTGGGTCGTCCTCACGGCGGCCGCTGTCGGGCTTGCCATCGCAGCTTTCACTGTGATCGGCACTCAGAGCCGGGCTTTGGCGACGACCACAGCAAATGTGATTCAAGATCGCGCGGACGACTGATCCGTAAATCGACACAAGCGCGCCCGGCCTTATCGCCAGACGCGCCTAAACCCTTTCGGAGGCCAAGCAGATGCGACTGATTTTCGGACTGGTGCTGATTGCAGGAATCGGCCTGGCAGGCTTTGCCGTTTACCTCGCACAAAGTTACATCGGCGCGTATGAAAGCGCACTCCAGAAGGAACGCGCAAAACAGGCCGAAGTGATCGAAACGCAGCCGATCTTCGTCTCTGCCGCCCAATTGTCATACGGTCAGCGGATCACCGAAGACGACGTGAAGCTGGTCGACTGGCCGAAAAACGCTCTCCCCGAAGATTATTTCGACGAGGAAACGCCGCTTTTCGGTGAAGACGGTCTGACCCGCGTCGTGCTGCGCCAGATCGAGGCGAACGAGCCTTTCATGGCTGCAAAAGTGTCAGAGCCCGGCGGCGATGCCGGCATCACCTCGCGCCTTGGCCGGGGCATGCGCGCCTTCGCGATCCGTGTCGACGTGGCCTCGGGCGTCTCGGGCTTTCTGCGCCCCGGCGACCGCGTGGATGTCTACTGGACCGGCCGCATCAGCAGCAACGATCCGTCCCTGCCGAGCGGCGATGTGACCAAGCTGATCCAGACAGGCATCGAGCTGATCGCAATCGACCAATCGGCGAATGCGGACAGTGCGGACAATGCCACCATCGCGCGGACTGTCACGGTGCAGGCGACTCCACAGCAGGTCGCGGCGCTCGCGCAGGCGCAATCCACCGGCGATCTGTCGCTGTCGCTGATGGCGTCGAACGATGACACCATCGCCGAAGCGATCGAAGTCGATCAGCGCTCGCTCCTCGGCCTCGAGAAGGCAGAAGCGCCGTCAATCAAGAAAGCGCGCGAGGTCTGCACGATCAAGACGCGGAAGGGCTCCGAAGTCGTCGAGATCCCTATCCCGTGCACAAACTGACCTGATTTCAGATGGTTACGAAGGGCGCCCCTGCAGGCGCCCTTTCTCGTTCGAACATCGCTTCGGACAGCATGTTGCGGCATATCCACATGAACGCTGACCGCAAAGCCATTGATTCTTGCAAAAAAATGAAAACTCTCGCAGGCTTCCGCCAACACTGGGCAGAAGACCCGGGCAAAGAGGCGTGATCGGAAAGGCAGGTCACATGAAAGTCGAAGGTTTTTTGCGGGCGGCCCTCTTGGGTATCGTCCTTGGCAGCGCACCTGCCCTGACCCCGCAGGCCGATGCGGAAACGTTGCGGGTGGTGCGCGGCAGCACCAGTGCGCCCTTGTCCGTGGCGATGAACCGCGCGGTCGTGGTCGAAAGCGACATTGCTTTCGCGGAACTCTCGATCGCAAACCCGGCCATCGCCGATATCTCCTCGCTTTCGGACCGCACGATCTATGTTCTGGGCAAGGCGCCCGGCACGACGACGCTCTCGATGTTCGATGCCGAAGGACGCCTGATCACCAATGTCGACGTGCGCGTCGCGGCGGACGTGTCGGAATTCAAGGAACGTCTGCGGCAGATCCTGCCCGGCGAGCCCATCGAGGTTCGCACCGCGAATGACGGCGTGGTCATGTCCGGCACGGTCGGATCGATCCAGGCGCTCGATCGCGCGCTGAGCCTCGCCGAACGCTATGCGCCGGGTCGCGTGTCGAACCTCATGCAGGTTGGCGGCGTGCAGCAGGTCATGCTGAAAGTGCGTTTTGCGGAAATGCAGCGCTCGGTCTCGAAGGCCCTGCGCTCCTCGGTCGGGATCGCAGGCCAGCTCTTCGGCGACGAGGTCGGACTTGTGAGCGAGACCGGCAGCTTCCTCGACGGCGACAATTCGATCAGCGGGGCACAGATCAGCCCGGACACCGAAGGCGGCGCGCTGATCGGCTTCGATGCGGGCGGTCTCGAGGTGGGCATCCTTCTCGAGGCGCTCGAGTCGAAGGGCATGGTCCGGATGCTGGCCGAGCCGAACCTCACCGCGCTGTCGGGCCAGGAGGCATCCTTCCTCGCGGGTGGCGAATACCCCGTTCCGGTCGGTGGCGGGGACGGCCAAATCACCATTGAATTCAAACCTTTCGGCATTCAGCTCGACTTCGTCCCGCGTGTCGTTGACGGCGATTTGATCAATCTAGAATTGTCGACCGAGGTCTCCTCCATCGACAGCACATCGGGGATCGACCTCGAATTCGTGCGTGTCGACGGCTTCTCGACCCGCAGTGCGAAGACGACGGTTGAGCTGCGCGACGGCGAGAGCTTCGCCATCGCGGGCCTTCTGCAGGACGATTTCCGCGACTCGAGCAGCCAGCTTCCCTGGATCGGTGATGTGCCGGTGCTGGGCTCGCTGTTCCGCAGCGTCGACTACACACGCGAGCAATCCGAGCTTGTCATCATTGTCACCCCGCACCTCGTCACGCCGACGCGCGGCGAGGCCCTCGCCTTGCCGACCGACCGGGTGCGTCCGCCCTCAGAGCGCGATCTCTTCCTCTTCGGCAAGACCCAAGCCGGGCAGCGCCCCGCACGCGGCGCGGCCGGAGACGTGGCGACGCAGGATTTCAACGGCTCCTACGGCTACGTGATGGATTGAGGCGATGGTGATGCGAGGCTTTCCCAACCGACATAAACGACGCGCGGCGGCCTGTGCTCTTCTGGCCTCGGCCAGTATCCTGACCGCCTGTGCACGGGAAGCCGGCACCTCCCCCAACGCCACCTATTTCCACCGTGAGGCCGGCTCCGTTCTCGGAACCGGGGATTTCGGCGCCGCGACGAAGAACAATGTCGCCGTCATGTCCGGCGAGAAGCGTTACACCTTCGACCTGGCCAACCGTTTCGCCTCCGAAGTGATGACGACGGTCAACTTCGCCTTCAATTCGTCTGTTCTCGACGAGGGCGCACGCGACACGCTCCGCGAACAGGCCGCGTGGATTCGTCAGTTCCCCGAACTGAGCTTCCGGGTCTACGGCCATACCGATCTCGTCGGGAACGATGCCTACAACAAGCGCCTTGGCCTCGCGCGGGCGCAGGCGGTCGTGCATTTCCTTGCGAGCCAGGGCGTGAATCTCGGCCGGCTCGAAGCGGTGGTGTCCTACGGCGAAACGCAGCCTCTGATCGTCACCCAGGGACGCGAACGCCGCAATCGGCGCACCGTGACCGAGGTGTCAGGTTTCGTTCAGAGCCATCAGAACGTTCTCGATGGCAAATACGCCCAGATCGTCTACCGCGAATACGTGAACTCCGCGTCGCCCTCGTCCAGTTTAGGCGGCGGAGGCGGTGATGGCGGGCTCGGAGCGGGCGGCGGCGGAGAGTAAAAACACCGTCAGCGAATACCGTACAATTACGGTTTTTTCGTCCAAATGTTGCCGCCTTTGGTTGCGACTTTCCCAATGTACCGAAGTGAGTATCCGGGGCTGAACGCCCTGCGGTTCTGGTGTCGGCACAGGGGGCGCATCCTTGGTAATTTTGCGTCGCCTGTCCGACCTACGACAGGCAAAGGACGCAACGCAGATGAGCACAGGGACACACGGCGAGGCAGAAGTCGCTCCGATCCGGGCCTGCACCATCAGCAGGGACGTGCAAATCTTCGATCTCCTCATCGAAGACATGGAAACCATGCTTGGTGAAGCATGGGGAGACCTCGGCTTTGCCGAGGCGCTGGCGTTTCTCGGCCAACCCGACGCGCAGAGTCTCGATTTCGTTGCGCTTGCCATCGATGAAACCGACGAGGAAGACATCGATCAGCTCCTGTCGATCATCGCCACCGCCAAGGCCAGGCGGATCAAGGTCGTTCTCATCGCCGAAGACGTCTCGCCCGCGGCATTGCACCGGCTGTTGAAAAGCGGCGCGGACGAGTTCGTCCCCTACCCGCTCCCCGAGGGTGAACTGGCCGCGGCCGTCGAAAGACTGCATCACGCGCCTGCGCCGCCAGTCGCCGATGCATCGTCCGAGCGCGTGAAGCTGGAAACCGGGTGCGACGGGGTGCTCATCGCAGTGCAGGGACTTGCCGGCGGGGTCGGATCGACAACGTTCGCGGTAAATCTCGCCTGGGAACTCGCGAGCCTCGGCTCCGAGAAGAAGAAAAAGGACAAAACGCCGGTCGCACCGCGCGTCTGCCTGATCGATCTCGGCCTGCAATTCGGGTCAGTTGCGACCTATCTCGACCTTCCGCGCAAGGAAACGGTGGTGGAATTCCTCGCCGACATGAGCGCCATCGACCAAGACACCTTCGCGCAGGCACTGCAAAGCTATGACGGGCGTCTCGATGTCTTCACCGCGCCGTCCGACCTGTTGCCGCTCGACATGATCTCGCAGGAAGATGTGACCAAGCTCCTCGATCTGGCGCGGGAGCATTACGATTACGTCGTTGTCGACATGCCGAACGCCGTGACGATGTGGACGGAGACGGTCCTCAACGCGGCGCAAGTCTATTTCGCGCTGACCGAGCTCGACATGCGGTCGGCCCAGAACACCCTGCGCCTGAAGCGCGCGCTGCAATCGGAGGAACTGCCCTTCGAGAAGATGCGCTTCGTGCTGAATCGCGCTCCGAAATTCACTGATCTGCAAGGCAAGGCGCGCGCGAAGCGGATGTCCGAAAGCCTCGAGATCTCGCTCGACCTGCATCTGCCCGATGGCGGCAGGCAGGTTCTCAATTGCTGCGATCACGGGGTTCCGCTGGGCTTGCAGGCTGCCAAGAACCCACTCCGCCGCGAAATCGCGAAGGTCGCCCAATCGCTTCACGCGATCGGCCAGACCGACGCAGAAGCTGCCTGAGGTCTGACCCGACATGTTCTCACGCTACAAGAAGCCCGACCCCAAATCCGCACAGGCCGAGGCCGTCGCAGCCCCGAGGGTGGACGCCGAGGCCACGTCGCGGCCAAGCGTCGCCATGCGCAAGCCGTCCAAGCGGCCGGCCGAAGCCGTGGCGTCCGACAAGGACAAGAAGCGCAAGGAACGGCTCAGCGACATCAAGCTGGAGCTACACCGCGCGCTGCTCGACAACCTCAACCTCGCGGCGCTCGACCAGGCCACGGAAGCCGACCTGCGCGCAGAGATCCAGGCGATTACCACCGAAAGCCTGCAGGAACGCTCCATCGTTCTGAACCGCGAGGAACGCCAGCAGCTCAACCAGGAACTTTATGACGAAGTGAAGGGCCTCGGCCCGCTTCAGACGCTCCTGAACGACGACTCGGTGTCGGATATCCTGGTGAACGGCCCGCAGCAGATCTTTATCGAACGCAACGGCAAGCTGCAGCTCTCGGACGTGACTTTCAAGGATGAGCGGCACCTGATGCGGATCATCGACAAGATCGTCTCGGCCGTGGGACGTCGCGTCGATGAATCGAACCCATATGTCGACGCGCGCCTTCAGGACGGCTCGCGTTTCAACGCGATGGTCCCGCCTATCGCCATCGACGGCTCCCTCGTCTCGATCCGTAAGTTCAAGAAGGACAAGCTCGGCATCGACGACCTGGTGCGGTTCGGCGCCTTTTCCGAAGAGATGGCCGTCTACTTGCAGGCCGCTGTCGCAACGCGCCTCAACGTGATCGTCTCGGGCGGCACCGGTTCGGGCAAGACCACGACCCTGAACGCGCTCTCGTCCTTCATCGATGACAGTGAGCGCATCCTGACGATCGAGGATACCGCCGAACTTCAGCTCCAGCAAAGCCATGTCGGCCGGATGGAAAGCCGCCCGCCCAACGTCGAGGGCAAGGGCGCGGTGACGCCGCGCGACTGCCTCAAGAACGCGCTGCGGATGCGCCCCGACCGCATCATCGTCGGCGAGACGCGTGGCGAAGAAGTCATCGACATGCTTCAGGCCATGAATACCGGCCATGACGGCTCGATGACCACGATCCACGCCAACTCTGCGCGCGATGGCGTGGCACGTCTCGAGAACATGATCGCGATGGCCGGGATCGAGATGCCGCTCAAGGCCATGCGCAGCCAGATTTCCTCGGCTGTGAACCTCATTGTGCAGGCCTCGCGCCTTCAGGACGGCTCACGCCGGATGACCTCGATCACCGAGGTGACCGGGATGGAAGGCGAAGTGATCTCCATGCAGGAGATCTTCCGCTTCCAGCGCGTGGGCCTCACGCCCGAGAACAAGATCATCGGCCATTTCACTGCGACCGGTGTCCGCAGCCATTTCTCGGAGCGCTTCAAGATGTGGGGCTACGATCTGCCGCCCTCGATCTACGAGCCCTTCAGACCGGAGTAAGGTCCTATGCTGAACGTCGAATTCATCATCTATGGCGCGATTTTCCTCGGCGTGGTGATCCTCGTCGAGGGCGTCTATCTCGTCGCCTTCGGCAAATCGATCCGCCTGAACAGCCGGGTCAATCGCCGGCTGCAAATGCTCGACAAGGGCCAGCGGCGCGAAGAGGTGCTCGCCAAGCTCCGCAAGGAGATGGACCAGCACATGGAAGGGGCGGGCATCCCGCTCTACTCGATGCTGGCCGACCGCGCACAGAAAGCGGCCATCGCCTTCACGCCCAACCAGCTCATCCTCTTGATGGTCGGCGTGACGATCGCAGCCTTTCTCGGACTTTCCGCGATGACGGAGACCGGCCTGCCGGTGCGGATCGTGCTCGCCGTCGGTTTCGGCGTCGGCGGTGTGTTCTTCTGGATCAACTCCAAGGCCAAGAAGCGCCTCGCCATGATCGAAGAGCAGCTTCCCGACGCGGTCGAACTGATGGTACGCAGCCTGCGCGTGGGGCACCCTTTCTCCTCGGCGATCTCCATCGTATCCAAAGAGATCCAGGATCCGCTGGCGACGGAGTTCGGCATCATCGCGGACGAATCGGCCTATGGCCGGGAGATCGGCGAAGCGCTCAAGCACATGGCGGAACGACTCGATATGCAGGATTTGCGCTTCCTCGCGGTCGCGGTGACGATCCAGCAGCAATCGGGCGGCAACCTTGCGGAGATCCTCGAAGGTCTTGCCAAGGTGATCCGCGCACGGTTCCGGCTCTTCCGGCGCGTCAAGGCGATCACCGCCGAGGCGCAATGGTCGGGCAAGTTCCTGTCGGGCTTCCCTGTCATGGCGCTGATCTTCATCCAGGTCACCAAACCCGACTACTACGACCCGGTCATCGACCACCCGCTCTTCATTCCGGCATGTTTCGCAGTGGCGATTTTCCTCGTCTTGAACCTCTTCGTCATGCGGATGCTCGTGAACATCAAGGTCTGAGGCACAGCCAATGGAACTCTTCGAAAGCCTGAACGCGCGCGCCACCGACCTGCTCGGCCCCGCGGCACCGCTGTTCATCGTGGCGGGCCTCGGCCTTTTGCTCCTGCTCATCGCGATCCCGCTGATGCTGTCGCAAAAGCCGGACCCGATGGAAAAGCTCAAGCAGCAGGGCACGCGAAAGACAGAGAACAACGCCAAGGCGGTCCTGCGGGAGCGGGCGAAGAACGACAAGCTCAACCGATACGCACAGTTCCTTGAGCCGCAGAACGAGAAAGAGCTCGGGACGGTCCGGCTGAAGCTGATGCAGGCGGGCTATGCTTCCAAGGAAGCGGTCCGGTACTACTATTTCCTGCAAGCCGCGCTCGGCCTTCTGGGTCTCGGCCTCGGCACGCTCTACTACTCGCTGGCTCTTGGCGACGACAAGACCACGACGGACATGCTGCTCTACGTGCTGGGCCCCGGCGCGGCGGGCTACTACTTCCCGAAATACTGGGTCACGCGCCGCGCCGAAGAGCGCAAGCAGCAGATCCAGGACGGCTTTCCTGACGCGCTCGACATGATGCTGGTCTGCGTCGAGGCCGGCCAGTCGATGGACCAGTCCATCATCCGCATCGCCAAGGAACTGCGCCCGTCTTTCCCCTTCCTCGCCGAGGAGTTCCAGATCGTGAGCCACGAGATGAAGGCGGGCAAGGACAAGGCCGCGGTGCTGTCGGACATGTCGGAGCGCTGCGACGTGCAGGACATCTCCTCTTTCGTAACGGTTTTGAACCAGTCGGCCACCTTCGGCACCTCGATCGCCGA
The DNA here is from genome assembly GCF_009363575.1 of Roseivivax sp. THAF30. Classification (NCBI taxonomy): domain Bacteria; kingdom Pseudomonadati; phylum Pseudomonadota; class Alphaproteobacteria; order Rhodobacterales; family Roseobacteraceae; genus Roseivivax; species Roseivivax sp. THAF30. The sequence goes on from NZ_CP045389.1 coordinate 2,968,632, forward strand.
TGCGCTGCGCGTCTACGCCTCCGAGATGCGTGACAAGCGCGTGATGCGCGCAGAGGAGAAGGCAAACAAGTTGCCTACGAAGATGACTTTGACCACAATGATGCTGACGGTGCCGCCGCTCCTCATCATTCTCGTGGGGCCTTCCGTGGTGGGCATCATGAACCTAGGGAACTGATCCATGCGACTTCCCCGCCGGGGAACGCCGATACTTCTGATCCTTTTCATGGCCGCCTGTTCATCGGGCGGCCAAACGCTGCCGGAGGGTCAGCTTTTCGCACCCGATATCGACCCGCGCGGGGAGGCTGTCGATGGACTTCTGGTCGGGCACCGCCTGATGGACAGCGGCGAGCCGGAGCTTGCACTCGAAGTCTATATCCGCGCCGCAGCCGAGCGCGGCCTGACGATCGAGGTGCTCTCGGCCCTCGGTGCCGCCAATCTGGAACTGGGCCGCCTCAACCAGGCCGAAGACCTTCTGCGCGAAGCGGTGAAGCTCGACGGTGCCGCGCCGGAGGTCTGGAACAACCTCGGCGTCGTGCTCATGGAACTGGGCGAGACCGCGGAGGCGTCCGAAGTCTTCCGCAGGGCTTACGCACTCGATAATGGCCAGAATGACTCAATTCGCGACAATCTGCGCTTGGCGCTCGCAAAAATCGAAAATCCGTTTTATGCTGAGGCCAATGAAGAAGAATTTGAGCTCGTGCGACGGGGACAGGGCGATTATCTGATCACCGCGTCCGAGCCTTGAGGCAGAAGCAGGACAAGGACGCAGCAAATGCGCCAATTCCCCCAGGCTATCCTCTGCATTGCAGGGGCCGTCGCGCTGTCCGCATGCGATGCGGATGAAGGTCAGCGCGTCGACCGGAACTTCCAGGGCGTCAATGCCATCGACGGCACCGGGCTGAACGACGTCATGCTGACGGTGGCCGACCCCAACGAGTCGGTCGATTACTTTCGCCGCGCGCTGAAAAGCGACCCCGACAATATCGAGCATCGCCGCGGTCTCGCGAAATCCCTCGTCCGCGCCAAGCGTGCCTCCGAGGCGGTCGCCGCCTGGCAGCGCGTGGTCGCCCACGAAGAGGTCACCAATGCCGACCGGGTCGAACTTGCCGACGCGATGATCCGCACCGGCGACTGGGACCGCGCCGAGGCGACGCTCAACGAGATCCCGCCCACCTACGAGACGTTCGAGCGCTACAAGCTCGAGGCGATGGTCGCCGACGTCAACCAGGAGTGGCAGAAGGCCGACAGCTTCTACGAGATCGCGCTCGGTCTGACCACCAAACCCGCCAGCGTCATGAACAATTGGGGCTATTCCAAGCTGACGCGCGGCGAGTACCGGGATGCCGAACGGCTGTTCTCCGATGCTCTCCGTCAGGACACGACCCTTTTCACCGCCAAGAACAACCTGATGTTGGCCCGCGCGGCGCAAGGCGACTATACTATCCCCGCTATCCCGATGAGCCAGATCGAACGCGCGGAGCTCCTGCACACGCTCGCGCTCGCTGCGATCAAGAAAGGCGAGATCGAGACCGGCAAATCGCTTCTGCGAGACGCGATAGAGACCCATCCGCAGCATTTCGAGGCCGCATCGTCGAGTCTCGAGGCGCTCGAACGCGGCTGACGACCGGGACAACGGCTCATGGATATTCTCTCGAGCGCCGCGTGGTGGTTTCTGCCCTTCGCGCTGCCGATCTGTCTTTATGTCTGCTATACGGACCTGTCGCGGATGAAGATCACGAACGTGGCCGTCCTCGCGCTCGCACTGGTCTTCGCGCTGGTCGGGCTCATCGCCCTGCCCTTCGAGAGCTACCTCTGGCGCTACACGCATCTTCTGTCGGTGCTTGCGGCGGGTATCGCGCTCAATGCAGCCGGGGCGCTCGGCGCGGGAGATGCGAAATTCGCAGCGGCCGCCGCGCCCTTCATCCATATCGGCGATTTGCAGATCGTGCTGGCCATCTTCGCGGTGATGATGCTTGCCGCGTTTGTCGCCCACAGGATCGCGCGGGCGACAGCGCTGCGCCGCCTGGCCCCTCACTGGGAGAGCTGGTCCTCCGGGTCGCGCTTCCCGATGGGGCTCGCCCTCGGGCCGACGCTCGCGGTCTATCTCGGTCTCGGCGCGCTCTACGGCGCGTGAGCCCGGACCTCAAAACTCCAAGAGGCGGCCCAACACTCGCCACAAATCTCTGGTGTCCTCAGGTCTGATAACCGGGGCACGAGGATCGATTTCGCGATGAACATGCAGGCCACCAACGTCATGGCGCCGCCACCGCCGAAGCAGCTCGAGGACATGAAGCTGCCGATGGTGATGATGCGCGACATCGTCATCAAGACCATGTTCCGCAAGAACGTCAGCACCGTGATGGACCTCGCGAACGCGATCTGCCTGCCAGTGCCGATCACGCAGGAGCTCGTGGATTACGCGCGCAGCCATCAGCTTCTCGAAGCGATGGGCACGATGTCGGCCTCGCGCGGCAACGAGATGGGGTACCAGCTTACCGAAGCCGGCAAGGCCCGCGCCCTCGATGCGCTAGCCCAATCCGAATATTATGGCGCGATGCCGGTTCCGCTGGACGTTTACCGCGAACAGGTAAAACGACAGTCGATCCGCAACATCCAGATCACGCGCGAGCAGCTCACCAACGCGATGGGCCATCTGGTCCTGCCCGACAACCTCCTCGACAACCTCGGTCCCGCTGTGACCTCAGGCCGGTCGATCCTGATGTACGGCCCGCCGGGCAACGGCAAATCCTCGATCTCGAACGGCATTCGCGACGCGATGGGCGACAAGATCTATGTTCCCCGCGCGATCGAATATTCGGGCTCGGTCATCACGGTCTACGATCCGATCGTGCATTCCAAGGCCGAGAGCCTCCGGGACGATCCCACGCAGCTGCGCCGCCGGATCCTCTACGACACCCGCTACGTTCTATGCGAGCGGCCCACCGTCATCACCGGCGGCGAATTGTCCCTCAACATGCTGGACCTGGTCTTCAACCCGACCGCGCGCACCTACCAGGCGCCGCTGCAGCTCAAATCCACCGGCGGCATCTTCATCGTCGACGACCTTGGCCGCCAGGCCGAGCCACCCCAGAAGCTGGTGAACCGCTGGATCGTGCCGCTCGAGGAGAGCAAGGACATCCTCGCCCTGCAATCGGGCGAGAAGTTTGAAGTCCCCTTCGACACGCTGGTGATCTTCTCCACCAACTTTCACCCGAACGAGATCTTCGACCAGGCCGCGCTCCGGCGGATCTTCTTCAAGATCAAGATCGACGGGCCCAACCAGGAAGACTTCCTCAAGATCTTCGCGCTGGTGGCCCGCAAGAAGCGGATGCAGCTTTGCGAGAAGAGCCTCGTGCACCTGCTCAAGACCAAGTATCCGACGATCGACAACATCTACGCGAACTACCAGCCGGTGTACCTGATCGACCAGATGATCTCGGTCTGCGACTTCGAGGGCCTGCCCTACAAGATGACGCCGGAGCTCGTGGATCGGGCCTGGGCGAACATGTTCGTGAAGGACGAGAAGATCGTGAAATAGGCCGCGCGTCGGGCCGGTTTTTTTCCGCCAAAACCGGCTTGACCCGCCGAGGGGCCTCCTCTAATCAGCGCGCACTCTGGCGGAGTAGCTCAGTTGGTTAGAGCAGTGGAATCATAATCCATGTGTCGGGGGTTCAAATCCCTCCTCCGCTACCATCGCACCCCCCACCCGACGCGACGATGACGATCGGGTGACGAGGGCACTGATCTTTCCTTTGACCTCCACTGGAATGCCATCAGCCTCCGCGGGGGAAACTATCACTTCTGAAATCAACGATCTCACTGTGTCGCGGATCCGTGGCTCGATGTTCCCAGCATCTTGCCCCATGGAGACCATCAGCTCGCCAATGGCAGCAACATAGTCAGACGCAGTTACAGGATCGAAGCTGAGTTCAGCTTCGGTCTCATCCAGAGCCGCTAAGGCTGCTTCCGCGTCTTTAATGTCTTGTTTTGCCTCTGCCAGCTTCGCTTCGCCAGCAATACCATCGAGAATGCCTTTCTCAAAAAGCGCCAACCTACGCTCGAACAGCATACTTGCCTCCCCTAACGCGCGCTGAAGCTCAGCTCTGTCTGTCTTTGGCGAAGATGCCAATCGGCGGCGTTCTTCTTCGTAAGTTCGCACGAACTCCTCGATGTACGCAGGGTCCGACAGAAGTTCTTCCAATTTCGAGAAGATCGCCTGCTCGATCTTGTCCAACCTGAACTTACCCTTGTTTTTGCAGGAACCGCTTTCTCGTGCCGTTGAACAGCGCAAACGAATCGCACTTCCTTTTCGGTCATGGATAGCCATACCGCCGTCACAGCAAGAGCACCGGATGAGTCCGGAGAGAGGTCTTGCCGGTTGACGGGTGGATTTTCCCATGTCGCGCGCCTGCGACTGCGCAGCCAATTGAATAGCCCCGAATTTCTTAGACGCCCTCGTTCCTCAGTTTCTGCTGCCGCTCGAACTCGAGGGGCGACAGCATTGCGTTCCGCGCGTGCTTGCGCTTCGGGTTGTAGAACATCTCGATGTAGTCGAACACGTCTCGCCTGGCTTCCTCTCGGGTGCGGTAGCTGCGCCGCCTGATCCTCTCGCGCTTGAGCAGGTTGAAGAAGCTTTCGGCGACGGCGTTATCGTGGCAGTTGCCTCGACGGCTCATGGAGTGCTCGAGGTCATGGGCTTTCAGGAAAGCGGCCCAGTCCATGCTGGTGAACTGACTTCCCTGATCGGAGTGGATCAGCACCTTAGCCTTCGGCTTCCTCCGCCATGTGGCCATGAGCAGAGCCTGGAGCACGACGTCGGTCGTCTGGCGCGACTGCATGGACCATCCGACCACGCGCCGAGAGAACAGGTCTATTACGACAGCGAGGTAGGCGAAGCCTTCCTGGGTGCGGATGTAGGTGATGTCGGTCACCCAGACCTTATCCGGCGCCTCCACGTCGAATTGCCGATCCAGAGTGTTGTCGACCACGACCGAGGGTTTGCCACCATACTTCCCGGGTCGGCGCTTGTAGCCGATCTGTGCTGTGATCCCGGCCAGCCCGGTCAGGCGCGCGACGCGGTTCAGGCAGACGTCTTCGCCCTGTTCGAGAAGATCGTCGTGAAGTTTGCGGTGCCCATAGACCTTGCCGCTTTCGACCCAGGCCTCCTTCAGCAGTTCGGTCTGGCGGGCGTCTTCCTGGGCACGCTTGCGGGGCGGCGCCTTCAACCACGCATAGAAGCCGCTCGGCTGGATGCGCAGGCAACGGCACATGGCCCGGACGGAGAACTGCCCGCGATGCTCGGCCACGAACGCGTATCTCACTTTGCATCCCTGGCGAAATACGCGGTCGCCTTTTTTAGGATATCCCGCTCCTCCGTCACTCTCACGAGTTCACGCTTGAGCCGACGGATCTCCGTGTCCTTCTCCGCCTCTCCCGATGACGCCTTCGCGAACTTCTTCTTCCAAGCGTAGAGCGAATACGGGCTGACCCCGAGACGCTCCGATACTTCCCTAACCGGGTAGCCCCGCTCGGTGATCTGCGCGACCGCGTCCCGCTTGAACTCATCGCTGAACTTGCTGCTGCTCATCATGGCCTCCTTGCCTCAAAATTAGCGAAGAAGGCGTCCACGATACACGGGGCTATTCAGTTAATAGCCTGCATTGTTCCGCTTTTTGGCGCTTTTCTCGTCACGCCCCGGAACTTGCCGGGACCAAAGAACGCCGCCTCCCGCGTGGCGCCTACATAGTCCGTTTGGCTCATACAGACGTCTCCGCGCCGTGCAGGAGGTCGTCCCAGACCTGGCTGTCTTGCAGCTTTGCCGTCGTCTTCTCCAACCCGCCCAGCTCACAGCCACTGGCGCAACCGCAGACGACCCTCTGGGCAGACAATGCTTGTTCCGCGAGCAGCTTTGACAGAGCATCACGCCCACCGGCAGACGACGTGGGATTGCTTTTTGATAAATTATATTCTAACACTCATGGCCAATTTCGAGTGATTTTTGTGAACCGGCAGAAATAGGTAGATACTTGAGCGCTGCAAAGTCAGATATCTCTTTTTTTAGATTAGGGCTACCCCTCATTATCATAGATTTAGTTATTATAACTATAAGCCTTGGATTCGGCTTGGCAATCATGATTGGTGCCATTGAATTTTGGCCTGACTTCTTTAACATTGGACGGGACTGGAGTTTGGGTGAAATCTTTAACTATTTGAAGTGGGCGGCACTGATCTTTTTGCTGTTCAGAGCATGGCTTCGAGAGAAAGATCTTCTGCTGTTGATGATGTGTATCTTTTTCATGATCGTATTCGCTGACGATATGCTCATGGTGCACGAGAGGGTCGGCGCCTTTTTGATTATTAACTCTGGCTTGCACCTGAAATTCGACGCATTTCAATTGGGAGAAATAGCGATTTGGGCTGTTATGGGAGGGTGCGGCCTGATCCTGATTTACACAGGATGGCGGAAAGCGGATCAAAACCTGCGCGCGCGGACTATGCCAATGGGCTGGCTGTTTTGCGGAGTGCTCTTCTGCGCGGTCGTGATTGACACACTCCATAGTCTAATTCCGGAAAGAACGTTGCTGGGAGGTATTTTTCTAATCCTTGAAGACGGTGGAGAAATGCTCTTCATAAGCGCCTTGCTAAGTTATGCTGTCGGCGCATTCTGGGCCGCTCGCCATCAGAATTTTGCGGTAGAGAGTGAGAGCCGCAAACGGCGTTGAGGTATGAGCGCCCACTTTCGAACGATAATTATCGTCAGGAGGTGCCACGGAGCCCGATCTCAGATCGCTGCCTTAGGGCTGGGACTGATAGCCATTAGACGAGCGTGGCTACGAGCAACGATGGCCGAGAGGAGATTTAGGGACAACGCCGTCTTCGAACATTTTCTCGACGATCAGAAGGTTCTTAAAGGAGGTCCATTTGCGCTCTCCGTGTGTACATGTTATTGCGAGTTAAATTTGATAGTCGTGGGCAATACGGTTTCTGGTTGTGATTTGGCGTCCCTCAATATCAATCAGCTACTATTAAAAATGCCAACACTTTGACCCGATAAATGGAAAATTTTCCATATGGCCTTTCCTCGTGTCCTCATCCTTGCCGAGACGTGCAACCCGCAATGGCCATCGCTACCCATCGTGGGGTACAAATATGCCCGAGCGTTAATGGGTGTTTGTAACGCCACGCTCGCTACCCATCCTCGGAATCGTGAAAATATTGAAGCTGCGGGAGACATTCCTGCAGACAGAATTCGATATATTGATACCGAGTGGCTCGCAGGGCCCATGTATCGGCTTGCTCGCATTTTGCGGGGTGGTGACGAGGTTGCTTGGTCCACCAACCAGATGATGTCCTACCCTCCCTACATCGCCTTCGAGAAACAGGCTCGCAAAGTATTGCGAGAGGAGCACTTTGATCTCGTGCACCGCATCACGCCGATGTCGCCAACGCTGCCCAGCTATCTTTCCGGCCGAGCGGGGGTGCCAATGATTTTGGGGCCCCTAAATGGTAATCTTGATTGGCCTGCCGCCTTCAAAGCTGAGCAGAGGCGTGAGCGCGAAATGCTGCGAAAGCTACGCGGCCTCTATCGTTATCTGCCCTACTCCCGCTCTTCCGCCCAAAAGGCTGCAGCTATACTCGCTGCGTTCCAGCACACCATGAACGACCTGAATACTGTAGATCCAAGTCGTGTTGTACCGATGCCAGAGATTGGTTTTGATCCATCTCTGTTTCACTCTGGCACCCGCGCTCCTGCATTTTCGGGCGAGGGACCTTATACGTTCCTGTTTGCTGGCCGCCTGGTCCCCTACAAGGTCCCTGAAGTGGTGATCCGCGCTTTCTTAAGTTCTGACACATTGCGTGCGCACCGGTTGCGAATTCTGGGGGACGGACCTGAAATGTCTCGACTTCAAGCGATGGTTGTCGACGCCAATGCAGAAGACCGTATTTCCTTTGAGGGTAACAAGAGCCAAGCCGAGGTAGCTGAAGTAATGCGTCAAGCAGATGCGTTCGTCTTTCCTTCGATCCGCGAGTTAGGGGCAGGCGTGGTGATCGAGGCGATGGCCTCTGGTGCCTTATGCATTGTTACGGATTACGGCGCACCGGGTGATCTGGCTGCCAATGGTCGTGGCATTCGGGTGCCGCTTGCTACGCTTGAAGAAATGGTGGGCTCTTACCGTGCGGCTCTCGAACATTGTCTAAACCAGTCTGAGAAAGCTCAGGCGAGGGCTGCCCGCGCCCGGGAATACGCTTTGAAATTTTACACTTGGGAAGCCAAAGCAAGCTACACGGCGCGTGTCTATGAAGCTGTGCTGAGCGGTGACACGCTCGATGGATTTACCGATTATCTTTAACATACGCCCTACCGTGTTGGTTTTGATCACACAGAGCGAACCTGCGCGGTGCTGCAACCGACCGCTTTCATGAAAATGTTTGAGTTTTTTGCTGCATTCGACGGAGAAGCAACCTCCTATTGCGATTGGAAGCGCCCGACGCGGAAAGAATTTCTCGAAGCGGCATGATGGCGTCAGCCGACCTTGATTTTACAGAGAGTTATAAGGTGGGGTTTCTGTCCGAGACGGACCTCCGCTACCAGAGGCCCCGTCGGGCGCCTCCCGGATCTCAGAAAATTCAGACCCTTTTGCGCCTCGACACCGGATCGTGCCACCGAACCGCGTCTCGCGTCTCGGCAAGGCTCCGCTGAAATCATGCAAACTGCAGGAACATTATCCCGGCCTCGTGCCGTTGGGCACGCGAATGTCCGCAGACGGGCATTGCAGTTCAACGTGACAAAAGGATCAGAGATGACCCATTCCAAGCTCACCGCGACGACCGCAGCGATTGCCATGATGATGGCCGGAGCCGTTTCCGCTCAGACGACCGAGGACGACGACAATGTCGCCGCGCAAGCGGGCGATGTCGCCGAGGAAGTCGGCGAGACGATCTATGCCGTCGGCGAGACCGCGACCGATACCGCCCAGGCGGGCGTTGATGCGGTTGGCGATGTCGCAGAAGAGCCCTATGGCGGCGCGGCCAACATCTCGGCCCAGCTCGATGCGGCGATCACCGGCGATGCGGTGGTGCGCTCCAGCGACGGCGAGATCCTCGGCACCGTGTACCGCACCATCAACGATGGCGCGCGCGTGCTGATCGACCTCGACGGCGAGATGGAAGGCGCGGACGAGCGCGCGATCGAGAACGCGGCTGTCCGCGTCAGCTCGCTCTCCGCGACCGAGAACGGCCTCGTTCTCGACATGACGCGCGCCGAGTTCTCGACCGCGCTGCAGACCGCCCAGCAGCAATCGCTGCAAGAGCAGATGTAAGCGCGACCTCTGAACCGATCACGAGAAACGGCCGCCTGCGGGCGGCCGTTTTGCGTTCCGCGGCATCATACCCGGGCCTTCCCGCGCTCCCGGCAATGGGTTAGACCCGGCGCAAGACCGGAAACGGCAGCGCAGGCAGGCCCCAGACATGAAACCGATCCGCCTTCTCTCCGGCATGATGACCGTGGGCTTCTGGACCCTGGCGAGCCGGGTTCTGGGCGTCGTGCGCGAGGTGGTAATCCTGGCATTGATCGGGCCGGGGCCGGTGCTCGATGCGTTCGTCGCGGCCTTTCGCCTGCCCAACATGTTCCGCCGCTTCTTTGCAGAGGGCGCGTTCAACGCGGCCTTCGTGCCGATGTTCTCCAAGCGGCTGGAGGCGGGGGACGATCCGCTCGACTTCGCCCGCGACGCGCTGTCGGGTCTTGCCACGGTGCTCGTGGTCCTGAGCGCGCTCGCCATGATCTTCATGCCCGCGCTCGTGGTCGCGACAGCGGGCGGCTTCGTCGGCGACGAGCGTTTCGACATGACGATCGCATATGGACGGATCTGCTTTCCCTATATCCTGTTGATCTCGCTGGCCGCGCTCTTTTCGGGCGCGCTCAACGCGGGCGGGCACTTCGCCGCCGCCGCAGCCGCGCCGGTCTTTCTCAACATCACCGTGGTCGCCGCGATGCTGGTCGGCCAGCAGATGGGCGGCGACGTCGTGCTGTGGCTCGTCTGGGCGGTGCCCGTCGCGGGCGTCATCCAGCTTGCGCTCGTCTGGATCGCGGCGGAGCGGTCTGGCCTGAAGGTCCGTCCCGGACGTCCGGTCTGGAACGACGAGATGAAAACGCTCGTCCGCGTCGCCGTGCCCGCGGCGCTTGCGGGAGGTGTCATGCAGATCAACCTTCTGGTCGGGCAGCAGGTCGCGTCCCAGTTCGAGAACGCGGTCGGCTGGCTCTACGCGGCCGACAGGCTCTACCAACTGCCGCTTGGCGTGGTCGGCATCGCCGTGGGTATCGTGCTTCTGCCCGACCTCTCGCGACGTCTGAAGGCCGGGGACGAGACCGGCGGACGCGATGCGCTCAGCCGCGCCGGGGAATACGCACTCGCGCTCACCCTGCCCTCGGCCGTGGCGCTTCTGGTGATCCCGCTGCCGCTCGTCTCCGTGCTGTTCCAGCGCGGCGCGACGGGTGCAGACGATGCCGCCGCCATCGCGGTCGCCGTCGCCATCTACGGGCTCGGCCTACCGGCCTTCGTGCTGCAAAAGGTTCTGCAGCCTTTGTTCTTCGCACGGGAGAACACGAAAGCGCCGTTCCACTACGCGCTCATCTCAATGGTCGTGAATGCGGTCATCGCCATCGGGCTTGCGCCGTTCATCGGCTGGATCGCACCGGCAATCGCAACCAGCGCGGCCGCATGGTCGATGGTCTGGTTCCTGTCGCGCGGCACGCGCGGGATGGGCGAGGTTGCCTCGTTCGATGCGCGGTTCAAGACGCGGATCTGGCGGATCGCGGTCGCCTCGATCCTGATGGGTGTCGTGCTCTGGGGAACCCAAGTGGTCATCGGACCGTTTCTCGCCAGTCCGGGATGGAGGTATCTGGCACTTCTGGTTCTGATTCTTGTGGGTATGATGTCATACGGCATTCTGGGACAATTGCTGGGCGCGTTCCGTCTCAGTGAATTCGTCGGCGCATTCCGCCGCAGAAAGGACCGCTGAGCCATGACGCCAAAGCCGCTGATCACCGCAAAGGAGATCTTCCCCGCGCTGGAACGCATGGTGGCGGCCGCCGAAGAAGAGGTCTTCCTCTCTTTCCGCATTCTCGACCCCGACACGCGCCTGCGCGCGCGCGAGCTGACCGAACGCGGCCTCGAAACCTGGGCCGATCTGCTGGCTTGGCTGTCTGCCAAGGGAATCTCGATCCGCCTCATCCTGACCGACTTCGACCCGCTCTTCGCCGAGAGCCTGCATCGCGGTGCCTGGGCTTCGGGCTCTAAATTCGCGGATCGGCTGGAAGGCGACACTCAGATCCTCGTCGCGCCCCACGCGCAGGAGGTGGGCTGGCTCTGGCGCTCGATCCTCTGGCGCAAGATCGCTCAGAAGCTTCAGGGGTTGCGAAACCAGGAGGCGGAAAAACTCACCCCGGTGCAGCGCGCCTTCCTCAAGCTGCGCCCGAAGCTGCGGCCCGTCTCGATCCACCAGAAAGTCGCCGTGGTGGACAATCGCCACTGCATCATCGGCGGTCTCGACGTGAACGAGCGGCGCTGGGATACGAACGCGCATCGCGGTGAGGGCGACAAGACCTGGCACGACGTCTCAGTCGAGATCGAAGGCGATTTCGCCGAGCAGGCCCGCGCGCACCTGGTCGAGACCTGGAATGCCTCGCTCGAATACGGTGCGGCCGATGTCGGCACCAAGGCGATGCCGATGAAGGTGGGCCCCCGCCCGCAAGGCACTTCTGACCTGCGGCTGGTGCGGACCGTTTCTGCACCGCTGCGCGGTCCCTTCGCCTTCGGTCCCCACCCGCGTCACCCGGAGCACGAAAAAACCCTGAAGCATGCTTTCGGCTCGGCCAAGCGGCACATCTACCTCGAAACGCAGTTCCTGCGGCACCGTCCGCTGGTCCGCGCGCTCATCGACGCGAAGAAGGCTCGCCCCGAGCTGCAACTCGTCATCCTGCTCCCGACAGAGCCCGAGCGCGTGCTCTATGATGGCGACCGCTCGCTCAACGCGCGCCACGCCCATGCTCTGCAGACCAACGCGCTCAACGATCTCGTTAAAGCCTACGGCGACGACGTCGCCGTCGTTGCCCCGGCGCAGAAGATCGCGACCGATGCGGAGCCGCCCGAGAGCCTGCACGGCGCGGCCCCGATCTACGTGCACGCGAAGGTCGTCATCATCGATGGCGATTTCGGGCTCGTGGGCTCGGCCAACCTCAACGGGCGCTCGCTGAGATGGGATACAGAAGCCTCGATCCTGTTCCGCGACAAAGCGGTGGTCCGCGATCTCCACGAACGGCTGGCGAAGAAATGGCTGGGGCCGATGGGGGAGGACCGCGACATCAGCGATGCGCGCGTCTGGAACGAGATCGCCAAGTCGAACCGCAAGCTGGAGCCGACCGAGCGCTCCGGCTTCGTGCTGCCCTACCCGCTCGGCCGCGCGCGGCGGTTCGCGCGGTATCTGCCGCTTTTGCCCGCCGACATGTTCTGAACGTCAGCGTTCGCGCAGACGCTCAACCAGCCGCGCAAATCCGCCCGGCACCAGAACGATCGTCGCGGTGAACCCCACGACGAAGCCCGCGATCTCCGCGATCCAGTACGGCCCGCCGCCGAACAATAGCCCGAAGACGAGCTGCAGGCCGAGCAGAACACCAATCAGCGTGAAGGCCCGGATCTGCGCCTCGCCCATCTCGCCAAGCTTCGTCCAGAGAAGGTAGGTGAACGCCCCGATCAACCCGTAGATCGCGGGAAACGCGCCGTAGAGCGGCACGTTCGGCACGATCAGCCCGTAGACGAGCGCCCCCAGAACGGAGCTTGCCACGAAGACCGCGAGCATCCGCACCGGCCCCATCGCCTCGCCGACGATCTTCCCGAGCGCCAGAAGCATCACGCAGGCAAAGAGCCCCATCGTGAAACTGCCGTGCACGAAGGGGTAGCTCAGGAAGCGCAGAAGATGTTCTGCCGGCCAGCGCCCGCTCTCGGCCATCCAGTAGGTGATTTCTCCGAGGTAGCCGTAGGTCTCGATCCCCCCGATCCGCCACCCCACGGCCCCGGGGCCACCGAGAAGACCCCGCGCGCCGAGAGAGAAGGCGATCTCGATCCCGGCCATGAGAAGCACCAGCGCCGTCGTCACCGGCGGAATGGCGTTGAACGGGCTTTCGTTGTGATCGGAATGCATGGGCCAGCCTGCTCTTCTTGACGCCTCTTGGGGGCATGGGTAAGCCACCGGGACGCGAATTGCCACATGCGAGTGCCTTCATGACAGAGCCCGTCTCCAACCTCGACAAGTTCGCCCCGCGGGTCTTTTCGGGGATCCAGCCCTCGGGCGGACTGACGCTCGGCAATTATCTGGGTGCGATCAAACGCTTCGTGGACATGCAGGGCGAGGATTACGAGACGATTTACTGCATGGTCGACATGCACGCGATCACCGTATGGCAGGAGCCGAAGGCGCTTCGCCGCAACACCCGCGAGCTTTGCGCGGGTTTCATCGCCAGCGGCATCGATCCGGAACGCTCGATCCTCTTCAACCAGTCGCAGGTGCCCGAGCACGCCCAGCTCGGCTGGATCTTCAACTGCGTCGCGCGCATGGGCTGGATGAAGCGCATGACCCAGTTCAAGGACAAGGCAGGCAAGAACGCGGAAGCGGCCTCGCTCGGCCTGTTCGGCTATCCCGCGCTGATGGCGGCCGATATCCTTGTCTATCATGCAACGCATGTGCCCGTCGGCGAAGACCAGAAACAGCATCTGGAGCTGACCCGCGATATCGCGGCGAAATTCAATCACGACTACGAGGTCGACTTCTTCCCGCTCACCGAGCCGGTGATCGAAGGCGCGGCAACCCGTGTGATGAGCCTGCGCGACGGATCGAAGAAAATGTCCAAGAGCGATCCTTCGGACATGAGCCGGATCAACATGACCGACGATGCCGACGCGATCGCATCCAAGATCCGCAAGGCCCGCACCGATCCCGAGGCGCTGCCCTCCGAAGCGGCGGGCCTCAGCGACCGGCCCGAGGCGCGCAACCTCGTCAACATCTACGCCGCGCTCGCGGATACGAGCGTGGACGGCGTGTTGGCGGAGATGGGCGGCAAGCAATTCTCCGAGTTCAAGCCAGCCCTCGCCGAGCTTGCGGTCGAGAAGATGGCCCCGATCTCCACCGAGATGGCGCGGCTGATGCAGGAGCCCGCAGAGATCGACGCGATCCTGGCCCGCGGGGCCGAGCGCGCGCGTGAGTTGGCCGAGCCGATCCTGAAGCAGACCTACGAAATCGTCGGAATGGTGCGTTAACGCGCCGTTCCCCCCTCGCTCTGCCGCCCTATCTTCGGGCGCATGAGTGACGACGAAAACCGCTACGCCCCCGTTCCCACGGGCCGCGCCGCCCGCATCGGGCGGATGGGGCGCTTCGGCACCGGCCTTCTGGGCCGTGCGGCGCTCGACGGCGCGCGTGCCGTCGCAAGCGGCAAGCGACCCCGCTTCAATGATCTGGTGATGACCCCCGCCAATGCCGCCCGCTTCGCCGAGGAGCTGTCGCAGATGCGCGGCGCGGCGATGAAGATGGGCCAGCTCATCTCGATGGAGGCTGGCGAGGTCATGCCGGCCGAACTCGCCCGGATCATGGAGCGGCTGCGCTCCGAGGCGCATTACATGCCTCCCGGCCAGCTTAAGGGCGTGCTCGAGGCAAATTGGGGCAAAGGTTTCCAACGCCGCTTCAAAAGCTTCGACGTGCGGCCCATCGCGGCGGCGTCCATCGGGCAGGTGCACCGCGCTGTCACTAAGGAGGGCCGCGCGCTCGCGATCAAGGTGCAATATCCCGGCATCCGCGCCTCCATCGACAGCGATATCCGCAATCTCGGAGGGCTTTTGCGCTGGTCGGGTCTTCTGCCGCGCGGGCTCGATCTCGGACCGCTGCTCGAAGAGGCCCGCCAGCAGCTGCACGAGGAAGCCGATTACGAGCGCGAGGCGACCGCGCTCAGGCGGTTCGGCGACTGGCTGGCGGATGATCCCGATTTCCTCGTGCCCGGCGTCGCGGAGGACTTCACTACGCGCGACATCCTGGCGATGGATTTCGTAGATGGCCGCCCCATCGAGAGCGCCGAGGCCGAAGATCAGGACACGCGCGACGTTTTCGCGGCGCGGCTCATCACGCTCGTCCTGCGCGAACTCTTCGATCTCGGTGCGATGCAGACCGACCCGAACTTCGCCAATTTTCGCTGGCAGCCCGAGACCGGGCGGATCGTGCTTCTCGATTTCGGCGCGGTGCGTGACTTCGCACCGGATCGCGTGGCGATTTTCCGGGACCTCCTCGGAGCGACGCTTGCAGGCGATCGCGAGTGGATGCACCGCGCGGCCATCGCGGTCGGCTACATGACCCAGGACACCGAGCCACGTCACGCGGATGCGATCCTCGACATGATGGAGATCGCAGCCAGCCCGCTCAGGTCCGACGCGCCCTTTGATTTCCGCGCCGAACGGCTGGCGACACGGTTCGCCGAAGCCGGTCAGCATTTCGCCGAAGAGCGTGACTTCGCCGTGATCCCGCCCGTCGATGCCCTTTTCCTGCAGCGCAAGGTCGGCGGTCTCTACCTTCTCTGCGCGCGGCTCGGGGCGCGGGTCGAGGTCCGGCCGCTGCTGGAGCCCTTTGCTCGGCCCGCAAATTCGCACAGCGCCCCTGCCTGAAGCGATCTTTTCGCACATAGGCGACGTGGATAGATTGCGCCTGATACCGCAGGAGAGCGATCATGTCCAAAGCACCCGACGCCATGACCATCGGCCATGTCCATCTGAAAGTCTCCGATCTCGAACGGTCGGTCGCGTTCTATCGTGATGTGATCGGGCTGACCGTCACCCAGCGCTACGGCACCGACGCCGCGTTCCTCTCCGCGGGCGGCTACCACCATCACGTCGGCCTCAATACCTGGATGAGCAAGGGCGCAGCGCCAGGGCCGAAACGCCATCCGGGGCTTTTTCATACCGCGTTTCTGTTCCCGGACCGCGCCAGTCTCGGTGCGGCGCTGAAGCGCGCGATCTCGCTCGGCGTCGAGATCGAAGGCGCGGCCGATCACGGCGTCTCCGAAGCCATCTACTTCTCGGACCCGGACGGAAACGGGATCGAGATCTACCGCGACCGTGCGGAACAGGACTGGCCGCGGAACGCCGAAGGCGGGCTCGATATGATCAATGCGCCGCTCGATCTCGATGCGCTTCTGGCCGAGGCCGAATGAGAAGATCGCGCGTCTAGCCTTTCCGCGCCCACGGCGTTATCCCGCACGCGAAGCGACGAGAGGGACAGCGCCATGGCGACGGGACGCAATATTCGCACCTATTTCAACGGCACCTGGCATGAAGGCGACGTGCCGGTGATGCGCGCGGCCGATCACGGCTCCTGGCTGGGCTCCACGGTCTTTGATGGCGCGCGGTTCGTCGACGGCATGGCTCCCGATCTCGATCTGCATTGCGCGCGGGTGAACCATTCGGCGCGCGCGCTGATGATCGAGCCCACGCATTCGGATGTCGAGATCCTCGATATCGCCCGCGAAGGTCTCGCCGCCTACCCCAAGGACGCGCAGGTTTATATCCGCCCGATGTATTGGGCGCTCAATTCCGAACCCTCCGCGATCATGCCAAAGATCGGTCCCTCCGAGACCGGCTTCGCGATCTGCCTCGAGGAATTCCCGATGCTCGCAGCCGACGATACCGTCACGCTCGGCCGGACGCGGTTTCGCCGCCCGGTGCTCGAGGACAACGTGGTCAACGCCAAGGCTGGCTGCCTTTACGCCAACAATTCGCGGATGCTGGCCGAAGTGAACGCGCGCGGCTTCGGCAATGCGCTCGTCGCCGATGCGATGGGAAATGTCGCCGAGACCGCGACCTCGAACGTGTTCATGGTCAAGGATGGCGTCGTGTTCACGCCGATCCCGAACGGCACGTTTCTTGCTGGCATCACCCGCGCACGTCATATCGCGAACCTGCGCGCGGACGGGTTCGACGTGGTCGAGGCGGTTCTCTCCTTCGCGGATTTCGAAGCGGCCGACGAGGTGTTCTTGACAGGCAATCTCAACAAGGTGACGCCCGTCTCCGCCTTCGAGGACGTGAGCTACGCCACCGGCCCCGTCACCCGCCGCGCCCGCGAGATCTACTGGGACTGGGCAGCTTCGACCGGCTGAGCTTGCCCTGCCTCCGCCCCGCTGCCATGATCCGGCGCTATAGGAGGCGGGGATCATGCGTAAGTTCTTGGTCGTGCTCGACGACAGCCGCGAATGTCTGAACGCGATGCGCTTTGCCGCGATGCGCGCGGCGAAGACCGGCGGCGGCGTGACGATCCTGTCCGTGATCCGTCCCGAGGAATTCTCGCATTGGGTCGGGGTCGGCGACATCATGCGCGAAGAGGCCCGCGAGCGGATCGAGGCGCATTACGAGGTCTTCGCCAAGTGGATGCGTGACCGGCAGGGGGTGAACCCCGAACTTGTCATCCGCGAAGGCGAGCCGGTGCCACAGATCATCGAACAGGTAAAAGACGATCCCGAGATTGGCGTTCTCGTCCTTGGCGCGGGCGCGGAGAAGGGCGGGCCCGGCCCTCTCGTCACGCAATTGACGAAGAACGCGGGCAGCCTTCCCGTGCCGATCACCATTGTGCCCGGCGAGCTCTCCAAGGAAGAGCTCGAAGGAATCACCTGACCCTCAGATCGCGCCCATCGCACTGATCGCGCGCGCCACCTTGCGGTAGCCCGCGACATTGGCTCCGCGGCGATAGTCGATCCACTCGCCCTTGCCAGCCTCTTCGACGACGCGCCCGTGAATGCCGGTCATGATGTCCCGCAGCGCCTCGTCTACAGTGGCCGGGTCGAGCTGACGGCCATGCGCGTTCTGGCTCATCTCGAGCCCCGAGATCGCGACGCCGCCAGCATTGGCCGCCTTGCCCGGTGCGTGAAGAAGGCGCTTCTTGCGGGCAACCTCCACGGCATCGGCGGTCAGCGGCATGTTCGCGCCCTCCGCCACAAGCCGGGCGCCGGCATCGATTGCCGCCCTCATCGCATCCGCATCCAATTCGTTCTGCGTGGCGCATGGCAGCAGCACATCCGCCTCGACATTGCCCCAGGGGGCCGCACCCTCGCGGTAGTCGAGACCGAGCTTGGCGGGCGGACCGGACAGGTTGCCGCCCTTCCCCTTGACCTCGCGCACCCAGTCGATCGCCTCCTGTCCGAGGCCATCCTTGGCAACGAGCGCGCCGGAACTGTCCGACAGGCTCACCACCGTCGCGCCGTTCTGGAGCGCCTTTTCGGCTGCATGCGTTGCCACGTTCCCCGCGCCCGAAATCGCGACGCGCGCGCCGTCGATCTCGCGGTTCTGCGTCGCGAGCATGCACATGACGAAATACACAACGCCGTAGCCCGTGGCCTCGACCCGCATCGCCGAGCCACCGAAGCTCTCGCCCTTGCCGGTGATCGAGCCGTGAAACTGGCCGCGATGCTTCTTGTACGCACCGAAGAGCCAGCCGATCTCGCGCTGGCCGACATTGATGTCCCCGGCGGGCACGTCGTGATCGGGGCCGATATACTTGCAGAGCTCGGCCATGAAGGCCTGGCAGAAGCGCATGACCTCCGCCTCGCTGCGGCCTTTCGGATCGAAATCGGCACCGCCCTTGCCACCGCCCAGCGGAAGCCCCGTAAGCGCGTTCTTCAACACCTGCTCGAAACCGAGGAACTTGAGAACCGACTGCGAGACGGTGGGATGAAAGCGCAAGCCCCCCTTGTAGGGGCCGATCGCGTTCGACGTCTGAACACGCCAGCCGCGATTGATCTCGATCCCGCCATCGTCGCGCTGCCAGACGACCCGGAAGCTGACGATCCGGTCCGGTTCGGACAGCTGCTCCAGAACGCGCGCCTGCGTGAACGCGGCCGAATCCTTCTCGATGGTGATCACATCGTGCACGACCTCTTCCACCGCCTGATGGAAGTCGTTTTCGCCGGGGCTGCGCTCGCGGAGGCGCTGCATGAAGCTTTCGGTCAGATCGGCACGATCGGGCATGAGAGGCGGTCCTTGTCATTACATCCCCTTATGAACAACGCCGGGGCGGATACGTTCCTCGCCGCCGCGCATCACACTTAGAACGGTTCCAAACCTTGACCCGCAGCGGCGCAATCCGCATATAGGGAGAAACCCGAACGAAAGGCTCAGGTCCGCCATGTTCATCCAGACCGAATCGACTCCGAATCCCGCGACGCTCAAGTTTCTGCCCGGTCAGACCGTGCTCGAAGCGGGGACCGCCGACTTTCCCTCGCCCGAGGGCGCAGGCGACAGCCCGCTCGCAACGCGACTTTTCGAGGTCGAGGGTGTGAAGGGCGTCTTCTTCGGCAATGACTTCGTGACGGTCACCAAGGCCGACGCGACCGAATGGGACCATGTGAAGCCCGCCATCCTCGGCGCGATCATGGAGCATTATCAATCCGGTCAGCCCGTCATGCGCGATGAGGCGATGCAGGCCGGATCGGGCCATGCGGAGCATACCGGCGAAGATGGCGAGATCGTCGGCCAGATCAAGGAACTGCTCGACACCCGCGTGCGCCCTGCCGTGGCGCAGGACGGTGGCGACATCACCTTCCACGGCTTTGAACGCGGTGTCGTCTACCTGCATATGCAGGGCGCCTGTGCAGGCTGCCCATCTTCGACGCTGACGCTGAAGATGGGGATCGAGAACCTCTTGCGGCATTACATTCCCGAGGTGACCGAGGTGCGTCCGGTTGGCATCTGAGCCGCTCATCCTCGCATTTGACACATCGGCCGCGCATTGCGCGGCCGCTTTGCTATCGGGAGACCGGGTTCTGGCGATGCGCGGCGAAGAGATGTCGCGCGGCCAGGCCGAACGGCTGATGCCGCTCCTCGAAGAGCTTCTCGCCGAGACTGGCGCCGAGTGGGCGGATCTGAGCCGGATCGGCGTCGGCACCGGCCCCGGCAATTTCACCGGAATTCGCATCTCGGTCTCCGCCGCGCGCGGCCTTGCGCTGGCGCTCGAAATTCCAGCCATCGGCGTGACGAGCTTCGAGGCAACGCCTGTTTCGGCGGGTCATCTCCCAGCCGTCCGCGCGCCCCGCGATCAGGTCTATCTCGCCCGCCCCGGTGAAGCGCCGGCGCTCTTCGCCGCGGCCTCGGTGGCAGATCCGCTGACCTTTCCGCCCGATCCTGCCGATTTCGCCGTGGAGATCGCGCGTGTCGCAGCGCGCAAAGCGCCCGGTGACGCGCCTGCGCCCCTTTATATCAGGCCCGCAGATGCTGCCCCCTCGCGGGAGGCGGCACCGAGGATTCTGTCGTGACCCCCGACGAGATCGCCCGCATCCTCGAGGCCGCCTACCGCCATCAGCGCCCCTGGAGCGCGAAGGATATCGCCGAGACTCTCGAAAGCCCCGGCGCGCGGCTCTTCGCACGAGAGGGCGGCGTCCTGATCGCGCGGCTTTCGGAAGGCGAAGCCGAGATCCTCGCCCTTGCCACCCGGCCCGGTGAACAGCGACGGGGCATTGCCCGCCGGCTGATCGAGGATCTGCACAAGACCGCGTCCCGTGCGGGCTGCGAGCGCATCTTTCTGGAAGTGGCAGACACCAACGCCCCGGCCCGCGCATTCTACGACAGCGAGGGCTATCGGGAGGCCGGACGCCGCCGGGGGTATTACCGGCAGGCAGATGGCAGCCGAGACGACGCATTGATCCTGTCGCTCAGCCTTTCGGCATCGTGATGGCTGACGTTGCGAACCGCAGGCCCTGACAGCCGGAAAACCGGTTGACGCCCGTTCCGACGTTGGGCCTACTTGCTGCGATCATCTCGATCCAAGCGGAGGGCGGCATGACGATATGCCGGAACCCGCACCGCATCACAGCTGGGAGACCCAAATGACCCTGATGAAATCCTTCCTCGGCAGCGCCGCCGCACTGGCTCTGTCCGCGGGTGCCGCGCTCGCCGATCCGGCGCTGATCTACGATCTCGGCGGCAAGTTCGACAAGAGCTTCAACGAAGCTGCATTCAACGGTGCGGAGCGTTGGGCCGAAGAGACCGGCGGCTCCTACCGCGATATCGAGCTGCAATCCGAGGCCCAGCGCGAACAGGCGCTGCGCCGCTTTGCCGAAAACGGCTTCAACCCGATCATCACCACCGGCTTCTCGATGTCGACGCCGATCTCGAACGTCGCGGGCGACTATCCCGACACCAAGTTCGTGACCATCGACGGCTTCGTGGACCCCGAAGAGTTCCCGAACGTCAAATCCATCCTCTTCGCCGAGCACCAGGGCTCCTATCTTGTCGGCATGATGGCTGCGATGGCCTCCGAGACGGGCACTGTCAGCTTCGTTGGCGGGATGGACATTCCGCTCATCCGCACCTTCGCTTGCGGCTACGCGCAGGGCGCCAAGGCGGTGAATTCCGACATCGAGGTCATCGCCAACATGACCGGCACGACGCCCGCGGCATGGAACGACCCGGTGAAGGGGTCCGAGCTGACGCAGGCGCAGATCAGCCAGGGCTCCGACGTTGTGTTCGCGGCAGCGGGCGGCACCGGCATCGGCGTTCTGCAGACCGCCGCCGACGAGGGCATCCTGTCCATCGGCGTCGACAGCAACCAGAACTACCTGCATCCGGGCCAGGTCCTGACTTCGATGCTCAAGCGCGTGGACGTAGCCGTCTACGATGCCATGACGGCCGGCGAAGACCTCGAGACCGGCGTCTCGACCCTCACGCTCGAAGACAACGGCGTCGGCTACGCGCTCGACGAGAACAACGAGGAACTCGTCACCGAAGAGATGAAGACCGCCGTTGACCAGGCACGCGAGGAGATCATCGCGGGCAATACCGAGGTCCACGATTACCGCGAAGACGACAGCTGCCCGGTGCTCGACTTCTGATCGACCCGGCATCCGATCTTCCGGGCAGCCCACGCGCTGCCCGCGACCAGGGGCCGCCCCGCGCGGCCCCTGCCCCGTCCTAGACAAGAGTCAGGCCAGACATTCATGACCGACACCGCCCCCGCCATCGAGCTGAAAGGCATCTCCAAGGCCTTCGGACCCGTCCAGGCCAACAAGGATATCTCGATCCGCGTGATGCCCGGCACGATCCACGGCATCATCGGCGAGAACGGCGCGGGCAAATCGACCCTGATGTCGATCCTCTACGGCTTCTACAAGGCCGATAGGGGAGAGATCTACGTCAAGGGACAACGAACCGAGATCCCCGACAGCCAGGCCGCCATCGCCGCCGGTATCGGCATGGTCTTCCAGCACTTCAAGCTGGTGCAGAATTTCACCGTCCTCGAGAACGTGATCCTCGGGGCGGAAGATGGCGGGCTCCTGAAGCCCTCGCTCGCCAAGGCACGGGGCGTTCTCAAGCAGCTCTCGGAGGAATACGGCCTCTCCGTCGATCCCGACACGCCCGTCGAGGCGCTTTCCGTCGGGCACCAGCAGCGCGTCGAGATCCTGAAGGCGCTCTACCGGCAGGCCGATATCCTCATTCTCGACGAGCCGACCGGCGTGCTGACCCCCGCCGAGGCCGACCACCTCTTTCGTATCCTCGACAACCTGAGGGCAGAGGGAAAGACCATCATCCTCATCACCCACAAGCTGCGCGAGATCATGGACATCACCGACACGGTGAGCGTGATGCGTCGCGGGGAGATGACGGCGACCGTCAAGACCGCCGAGACGAGCCCGCAGGAGCTGGCCGAACTCATGGTCGGGCGCCAGGTGCTGCTGCGCGTCGACAAGGAGCCCGCGAAGCCGAAGGACGCGGTGTTGTCGGTCCGCAATCTGCGCCACGTGGACGGTGACGGGGTCGAACGGCTGCGCGGCATCTCCTTCGATCTGCGCGCGGGCGAGATCCTCGGGCTCGCGGGCGTCGCGGGCAACGGACAATCCGAACTTCTGGAGGTCCTGGGCGGCTACCGCGACGGCGAGGGCGAAGTCTTGCTGAACGGCGCAACGCTGCCGCTCTCAGGTCCCGGCTCCGACGGGCAGGCCCGCCGCACGGCCGGCATCGGCCACGTGCCCGAGGATCGCCAGCGCGAGGGCCTCATCATGCCCTATACCGCGTGGGAGAACACGGTCTTCGGCTATCACCACGACCCCGCGATCCAGCGTGGCGCGTTCATGAACAACGCCGCGATCAAGACCGAAGCAGCCGCGAAGATGGAGCGGTTCGACGTCCGCCCCCCCGATCCGAACCTCGCGGCTAAGAATTTCTCCGGCGGCAACCAGCAAAAGATCGTTCTGGCCCGCGAGATCGAGCGGAACCCCGACGTCCTTCTGATCGGCCAGCCTACGCGCGGCGTCGATATCGGCGCGATTGAGTTCATCCACCAGGAGATCGTGCGGCTGCGCGATCTCGGCAAGGCGATCCTGCTGGTCTCGGTCGAGCTCGACGAGATCTTCGCCCTGTCGGACCGCATCGCCGTGATGTTCGACGGCCGCATCATGGGCGAGCGCGACCCGAATGAAACCGACCAGCGCGAACTTGGTCTCTTGATGGCCGGCGTGACCGGCGACGCAGGCGAGGATCCGATCAAGACGGTGGATCAGAGCCTCGACGAGAAAGAACATCGCGCGGCGGGAAGGTAAGCCCGGCCGGCGAGGTTTAATTGAGTGGTGATGGCAATGACCTTAAATTTATGTCCAGAGACCCGAATGCAGGCCATTCAGGATGACCGATCTGGAACGCGAACAACATCATCGCCGGATCGACGCGGAGATCGTGAAGCTTTTCGCCGAAACATCGAAGCTGAACGCCGAAACCGCGAAACTGACGAGCGAAAACCGTTGCTACCTTCTCGTTGTGGGCTCCGGCGCGACGCCCGCAATTGCGGCCTTCGCGACGCTCTTCCTCTGATCCAAACGGGCGGGGTCGCCGCTCATGGATAAGATGCCTGCCTGGGCCGACGCGGTCCTCGTTCCCCTGATCTCCCTCCTCCTTGCCGCCATCCTCTCGGCGCTGGTCATCCTTGCCATTGGTGAGAACCCGATCGAGGCATTCAACCTCATGGTCGAAGGCGCGCTGATGCGCTCCGCCGGTTGGGGCTACACGCTCTACTATGCGACCAATTTCATCTTCACTGGCCTCGCGGTCTCCGTCGCTTTCCACGCCAAGCTTTTCAACATCGGCGGTGAAGGCCAGGCGACCATTGGCGGCCTCGGCGTTGCGCTCATCTGCCTCTACATCCCCTGGCCTCATTGGTCGCTGGCCCTCTTTGGCGCGGCGCTCGGCGCGGCGGCCTTCGGTGCGCTCTGGGCGCTGATCCCGGCCTATCTGCAGGCCAAGCGCGGCAGCCATATCGTCATCACGACGATCATGTTCAACTTCATAGCGGCGGCGCTTCTGAACTACGTGCTCGTGAACCTACTGAAGCCCGCGGGCCAGATGGACCCGGCCTCGCCGATCTTCCCCGCTGCGACGCACCTGCCGACCTTTCAGGACATGTTCGCCACGGATGCGATGCCTCTCTTCCGCGGCTCGCCCGGCAACGTGACCTTCTTCCTCGCGATCCTCGCCTGCTTCGCGGTCTGGCTGCTGATCTGGCGCACCCGGCTCGGCTATGAGATCCGCGCGCTTGGCCATTCCGAAAGCGCCGCGCGTTATGCGGGGATCTCACCGGTCCGCACCATCGTGATCGCCATGCTGATCTCGGGCGGCCTCGCGGGCCTCATGGCGACCAATACCGCGATGGGAGAGGCCGAGCGTCTCGTGATGAATGCGACCGAAGGCGCGGGCTTCATCGGCATCGCCGTGGCGCTGATGGGCCGCAATCACCCGATAGGCGTGTTCCTCGCCGCGATCCTCTTCGGCTTTCTTTACCAGGGCGGCGCTGAGCTGGCGCTATGGACCAACATCCCGCGCGAGCTGATCGTGGTGATCCAGGCGCTCGTGATCCTCTTCACCGGCGCGCTCGACAACATGGTCCGCACGCCTCTGGAACGGGTCTTCGTCGCCATGCGAAAGGAGCGTGCCTGATGGATTTCGCAACTCTCCTGCAGGTGCTCGACTCCACTGTCCGCCTCGCAACGCCGCTGCTGCTTGCGTGCCTCGCAGGTCTCTTCTCGGAACGCTCCGGCGTGATCGACATCGGGCTTGAAGGCAAGATGCTGATCGCGGCCTTCTTCTCGGCGGCGATCGCGGCGCTCACGGGCTCGGTCTGGTTGGGACTGCTCGCGGGTATCGTCTCGGCGATGCTGCTCTCGGGGCTGCACGGCCTCGCCTCGATCACCTTCCGCGGCAACCAGCTCATTTCGGGCGTCGCGCTCAACTTCCTCGCGGCGGGCCTGACCGTGCTCATCGCGCAGGACTGGTTCAGCCAGGGGGGCCGCACGCCGTCCCTTCTCGAAGGCGGGCGCTGGGCCGCGCTCACGCTGCCGCTGGCCGAGACCCTGCGCCCCGTGCCGATCCTGGGCCCGATCTATTACGAGCTGATCTCCGGCCACTCGATCCTCGTCTACGTCGCCTTCCTATGCGTGCCCGCGACCTGGTGGATCCTCTTCCGCACTCGGTTCGGCCTGCGCCTCCGCGCCGTGGGTGAAGCACCCGAAGCGGTCGACACGGCCGGTGTCTCGGTCGTGGCGCTGCGCTACGCCGCCATCGCCATCTGCGGTCTTCTGTGCGGTCTCGCAGGGTCGTACCTTGCGACGGGCCTGCAGGCGGGCTTCGTGAAGGACATGACGGCGGGCCGGGGGTACATCGCCCTCGCCGCGCTGATCTTCGCCAAGTGGCGGCCGTGGTACGCGCTCTGGGCGTGCCTTCTCTTCGGGCTTCTGCAGGCGGTGGCGCTGCGCTACCAGAATATCGACCTCGGCGGCTTCACCATCCCGGTGCAGTTCATGGACGCGCTGCCCTACATCCTGACCGTGGTGATCCTCGCGGGCTTCGTGGGCCGGGCAATCCCGCCCCGCGCGGGCGGCCAGCCTTACGTAAAGGAGCGGTGAGCGCCGCCCCCTTTTTGGATTGGTAAAAATACCTCGGGGAGCGCGAGGGGCTGGCCCCTCGCTCCCCCGGCCCGTGTCACGAAAAGGCCGGGCCAATAAGACCGCCCTTCGCCTCCATCCCCGTTGCCTTTCGCCGCAACGCCGCACATGCTGAACCCATGCAACTCTACCTCCCCATCGCCGAGGTCTCGGTCAACCTGATCCTGCTTCTGGGCGTGGGCACGATTGTCGGTATCCTTTCGGGCATGTTCGGCGTGGGTGGCGGGTTTCTGATCACACCGCTTCTGTTCTTCATGGGCATCCCGCCGGCCGTGGCGGTCGCGACCGGCGCGAACCAGATCGTCGCCTCCTCGGTTTCGGGTGTGATGGCGCATCTCAAGCGCCGCACCGTGGATCTGAAAATGGGAACGGTGCTGCTCGCGGGCGGGCTCGTGGGGTCGGCGCTGGGTGTCTGGCTCTTCAATTATCTCAAGGAGCAAGGCCAGGTCGATCTGCTCGTCCGCCTCGCCTACGTGATCTTCCTCGGCATTATCGGCGGGCTGATGTTCTTCGAGAGCCTCCGCGCGCTCCGCCGGTCCAAATCCGGCGCGCGGCCGAAGCGGCGCGCGCATGTCTGGGTGCACGGTCTGCCCTTCAAGATGCGCTTCCGCGCCTCGGGTCTCTACATCTCGGCGATCCCGCCGCTGCTCGTCGGGGCCTCGGTCGGGGTGCTGGCGGCGATCATGGGCGTTGGCGGCGGGTTCATCATGGTCCCAGCGATGATCTACCTCCTGGGCATGCCCACAAAGGTCGTTGTCGGCACGTCGCTCTTCCAGATCATCTTCGTCACCGGCTTCACCACGGTTCTGCACGCCACGACCACGCGGACGGTCGATATCGTCCTGGCGCTCGCGCTCATCCTCGGCGGCGTGGTCGGAGCGCAGATCGGCGCGACGCTCGGATCACGGCTCAAGGCAGAGCAACTCAGGATCCTGCTGGCGAGCCTCGTCCTCGCGGTCTGCTTCAAGCTGGCGCTCGATTTGCTTCTGACGCCGGACGAGCTGTTCGTGATCGAGCAGACCTCATGATCCGTCGTCTCGCAGCCCTTCTCCTCGCTTTGCTTGGCGCAACACCCCTTGCAGCCCAGGAAGACGTCGTTCTCGGCCTCAGCCGCAACGTGATCTCGATCTCGGCGAATTTCGACGGATCGGATATCCTGATTTACGGCGCGGTGAAGCGCGAAACGCCGATCCCGCCAGAGACGGAGCTCGGCGTCGTCATCACCGTCGAAGGACCATACGTACCGCTCACCGTCTGGCGAAAGGAGCGCCGCTTCGGGATCTGGGTAAATACCGAGGCCGTCGAGGTGGATCTCGCACCATCCTTCTACGCGGTGGCGACCTCGGCTCCGTTCACCAGCGTCATGAGCCATGTCGAGGACCTGCGCCACCGGGTCTCGGTCCCGCGCGCGATCCGGTCGGTGGGCGCACCGATCTCGGTCGAGGACACGCAGGCGTTTTCCGAGGCGGTAATCCGCATCCGGGATGCGGATGGGCGCTACCAGCTTCTCGAGGATTCAGTGGCGGTTCGTGAACAGACCCTCTTTTCGACCTCTGTCCGCTTGCCCGCGAACCTGACCGAAGGCACCTATCGCACCCGCATCTTCCTCACGCGCGACGGCAGCGTCGTCAGCGAGTATGATCGCGATATCGAGGTCCAGAAGGTCGGCATCGAGCGTTGGCTCTACAACCTTTCTCAGAGCCAGCCCTTCCTCTACGGGCTGCTCGCGCTGGTCCTCGCCTTGGCCGCCGGCTGGACAGCATCTGCCGTAACACGTCTGATAAGGTCCTGATGTCCCGAACACCGCCTCCCCTTCGTGCCGATTTCCCCGCCTTCCTGCCGATGCAGACGCGCTGGAACGACAATGACGAATACGGCCACCTGAACAACGCGACGTACCTGGAGCTATTCGACACCGCCATCACCTATTGGCAGATGGAGAACGGGATCGAGGTGCGCGGCCCCGATGCCTGGCGCTTCGTCGTGGTCGAGAACGGCTGTATCTATTTCCGCGAAGTGGGTTTTCCGGACAAGCTCGAGGCGGGCCTTCGTATCACGCGCATGGGCTCGTCCTCCTACCGGATCGAGGTCGCTCTGTTCCGCGACGGAGAGGACGAGGCGGCAAGCCTCGGCTTCTTCGTGAACGTCCTCACAGGCAATGATGCCCGTCCGCGCCCCATGCCCGATGACCTGCGCGGGCGCCTCGCCCGGATCGCGGTCGGCTGACATATCCAGGATCGGGGTTGCGTTTTCGTGCTTGGCTGATCTTCTCGCTGACGATGCGCGGGCTCGCAGCTTTTGCCATCAAACACTTTTCCGCGCTCAACGCCGCACCGCCTGACCAAATGCAGAAGAGCAGCGTCGCCCTACCCTTTCTCGTGGAAATGGCCGTAGATCTTTTCGGCCAGGGCCTCGCTCACGCCCTCGACGGCCTTCAGGTCGGCGAGGTTCGCGCGGCTGACCGCCTTGGCCGAGCCGAAATGTGACAGCAGCGCCCGCTTGCGGGAGGCGCCGACACCGGCAATCTCGTCCAGTGGATTCTTCCCCATCGACTTGGCGCGCTTGGCGCGATGCGTGCCGATGGCAAAGCGGTGCGCCTCGTCGCGCATCCGCTGCACGAAATAGAGCACCGGATCATTGTGCCTAAGCGCGAAAGGCCGCTGCCCGACGCGGTGGAACTCCTCCTTGCCGGCGTCCCGGTCGATGCCCTTGGCAACGCCGACCATCGGAATGTCCTCGACCCCGTATTCAGCCATGATCTCGTGCACGGCTGAGACCTGGCCCGCGCCGCCGTCGATCAGCAAGAGGTCCGGCCACATGCCCTTCTCGCGGTTCGGATCTTCCTTCTGGAGCCGCTTGAACCGCCGGGTCAGCACCTCCTTCATCATGCCGAAATCGTCGCCCGGCACGAGCTCTTCGCCCTTGATGTTGAACTTGCGATACTGGCTCTTGAGGAACCCCTCCGCCCCCGCGACGATCATCGCGCCGACGGCGTTCGTCCCCTGGATATGGGAGTTGTCGTAGACCTCGATCCGCTCTGGCACGGTCTCGAGTCCCAGCGCTTCGGCAAGCCCGGTCAGAAGCTTCGTCTGCGTCGCGGTCTCGGACATCTTGCGCGCAAGGCTCTCGCGCGCGTTGCGGGTCGCGCCCTCGATCAGCTCCGCCTTCTCGCCACGGCGCGGCACCGCGATCTCGACCTTGCGGCAAAGCTTGCCCGTCAGCAGCTCTTGCATGAGGTCCGGGCTTTCGATGTCATGCGACAGAAGGATGAGGCGTGGTGGCTCTTTCGTATCGTAGAACTGGCCGAGAAAGGCTTCGAGCACCTCTGCCTCGTCCACGTCCTCGCCCACGCGCGGATAAAAATCCCGGTTCCCCCAGTTCTGGTTCGCGCGGATGAAGAAGACCTGCACGCAGGCCTGCCCATGCTCCATGTGCAATGCGATGATGTCGGCTTCGGTCACGCCCTTTGGATTGATGCCCTGCACCGACTGGACCTGTGTCAGCGCACGGATCCGGTCGCGGAGCGCGGCGGCGCGCTCGAATTCCATCGCCTCGGAGGCTTCCTGCATCTCGGATGCCAGCGTCTCCTGGATCTGCGTCGTCCGGCCCGAGAGGAACCTCTCCGCATCGCGCACGCTCTCGGCATAATCCGTCTCCGAGATCCGCCCGACGCACGGCGCGCTGCATCGTTTGATCTGGTACAAGAGGCACGGCCGGGTGCGCGTCTCGAACACCGAGTCCGAACAATTTCGCAGAAGAAAGACCTTCTGGAGCTGGTTCAGCGTGCGGTTCACCGCGCCTGCGCTCGCGAAAGGGCCATAGTAGGAGCCCTTTTCGCGCTTCGCCCCACGGTGTTTCTTGATCATCGGATAGGGATGATCGCCGGTCACCAGGATGTTCGGAAACGACTTGTCATCGCGCAGGAGCACGTTGAACTTCGGCTTGAGCTGCTTGATCAGGTTCTGCTCGAGCAGCAGCGCCTCGGTCTCGGTCCGGGTCGTGAGGAACATCATAGACGCGGTCTCGGAGATCATCCGGGCAATCCGCCGCGAATGTCCCGAAGGCCGCGCGTAGTTCGACACCCGCGCCTTCAGGTTCCGCGCCTTGCCGACGTAAAGGACACGGCTCTGGTCATCGAGCATCCGGTAAACGCCGGGCGAAGAATCCAACGTCTTCAAGTAGCTCTGTATGCAATCGTGCCCGGTGAGGCCCTGGTTCGTGGTCTGCTCGTTTTCCGACATCGTTTACCGATTCTTAACTCGATTCGGATCTGCGTCGAATCGCCGTTTCCGGCAGGCATTGTAACAGCATTGTTTCAAGGTTTTTTGCATCCACGGAACCTGTGGACAACACGCGGGACAAATCTTGGGCCATCGGGAATTTTCCTTTGTTTATGAAGACTTCGTTAAAGCGCCCAATTTTTAATCACAAATTTAACCACCTGATAACAAACGAAACTTTTCTTAACACGCGTCAAAAGCCTGCAATGTGGCGTGTTTTCAGAACACTCGTCCAATTCATGACCCGCCGGTGCACAACTGGCTTTGCGACTATGCCGCCCTACTCCGTTCCGACCACGTCCGGGGTCTTCCAGGCAAGGTGTTGTCCGCCGTCGATGCACAGAAGCTGGCCCGTCACCGCGGGCGCATTCATGAAATATCCCAGCGCGCCGGTGATGTCCGACGGGTTGGAGCCGCGCTCCATGATCGTCGCGGCGCGCTGCTTGGCGAAATGCTCGTCGCTCTGCCGCCCGCCCTTCAGCGTCGGTCCGGGACCGATCGCGTTGACCCGCACGCGCGGGGCGAGCGCCATCGCCGCCGTCTGCGTGAAGGTCCACAGGCCCATCTTCGCCAGCGTGTAGGTCATGAATTCCGGTGTCAGCTTGCGAACGCGCTGATCGACCATGTTGATTACAAGGCCCTGCGCCCGCGGCTCACCGTTCTCGTCCTCGAGCGGGTCCGGCACTTGGGCTGCCAGCGCTTGCGTCAACGCGAAGGGCGCGCGCAGGTTGCTCTCCATGTGGCGGTCCCAACTCTCGCGGGTCGCGCTGTCGATATCGTCATGCTCGAAGATCGAGGCATTGTTCACGAGAATGGTGATCGGGCCGCCAAGCGCTTCGGCCGCCTTGGGAAGAAGCTCCTGCACCTCGTCTTCGTTCAGAAGGTCCGCCTGCACGGAAGCGGCGCTGCGGCCCATCTTGCGGATCTCTCCGGCGACCTCGTCGGCGGCATCGGAGGATGAATTGTAATGCACCGCCACGTCGACGCCCTGCTCCGCAAGATAAAGCGCCATCGCGCGTCCAAGGCGATGTCCGGCTCCGGTGACAAGGGCGCGGGGCTGGTCGGTCATAGGGTCTCCTTCGATGTCAGATCAGCACGTAGGCCACATAGCCCACATAGAGCGCCGACAAGATCACGCCCCAGGTCCGCGTGAGATCGCGTCCGAAAAGAACGAAGGGCATGAGCAGGAGCGACGCACCCAGCATCACCCACAGATCGAAGGTCAGGAATTCGCGGTCCACCTCCATCGGCGCGATCAGGCTCGCGATGCCGATAATGGCGAGGAGGTTGAACATGTTCGAGCCGATGACGTTGCCAATCGCCACATCCGCCTGCTTGCGGATGGCGGCCGAGACTGTCGTCGCAAGCTCTGGCAGCGATGTGCCGAGCGCGACGAGCGTCAGGCCGATCACCGTATCGGAAACGCCGAACCGCGTCGCGATCACCCGTGCGCTGTCGACCAAAAGGTCCGCGCCGAGCGGCAGACCGATGAGGCCGAGCGCCAGGTAGAGGATGATCTTCCACCAGGGCATATCGGGATCGGCGCCCTCTACATCTTCTTCCGGATCTTCGGCTTTCATCGAGTTGCGGTGCTTGAGGCTGTCGCGAAGATTGTCACCGAGGATCACCGCGAGCACTGCCAGCAACACCAGGCCCGAGATCCAATCGAAGACGCCACGGAACGCCAGCGCGATGAAGATCACTGTCGCGCCCAGCATGATCACGTAGCTTTTGCGGCTGTCGCATTGCGACGTGTGCATCACGGCGATGATCGCCGGGATGCCGAGCACAAGCAGGATATTCGCCGTGTTCGACCCTACGACGTTGCCCAGGGCGATGCCGGGCACCCCGTCGAGAGCAGCGTTGATCGAGATGAGAAGCTCGGGCGCCGAGGTTCCGAAAGCGACGATGGTCAGGCTGACGATCAGAGCCGGAATCCCGACGCGCAACGCGAGATTCACAGCACCTTTCACCAGCGCGTCGCCTGCCAGAAGCAGGATCGCAAGACCCAAGATCGCGGTGAGATAGACCATGCGTTAGCCCCGCTTTTCGCCGCCGCAGGGACATGGCCCCTTGCCGATGCGATACCGCCCGCAATCTCGGCATTTGCGGTTGCTCAATGGTTTCATGCCCGGCACGCGCAGCTTGCCGAACATCGCCATCACGCCCATGGCGATCAGGAAGAGAAAGACGATCTTGACGATCACGTCACAGGCCAAAGCGCGCGTAGGCGGCACGCTCCTCGATCTGGGTGAAGGCCTGGTCGGTCATCTCGGCGCCGAAGCGGCTTAGAAGACCTTTCTTCTGACCGTAACGGCGGAAATTCACGTCATCACCGAACCGCTCTTTCATGACCTTTTCAAGATGCCCGATCCCATCTGCGAGGCCCACATCCACGGCGCTCTGTCCGAGCCAGACCTCGCCGGTGAAGAGATCGGGATCGTCGGCGAGCTTGTCGCCGCGCCGTGTCTTGACCTGGTCGATGAAATTGCCGTGCAGCTGCTCCAGCAGGCGGTTCAGCCGTTCGACATCTTCTTCCTGCTCGGGCCGGAAGGGATCGAGCATGCTCTTGGACTTGCCCGCCGTATAGACCCGGCGCTCGAAGCCTTGGCGCTGCAGGAAGACATGTGCGCCGAACCCAGCGGAGATGACGCCGATGGAGCCGAGGATCGAGCTCGGGTCGGCGTAGATCTCGTCGGCTGCGCTGGCGATCCAGTAGCCGCCAGACGCGGCCACGTCCTCGACGAATGCGATGACCGGCACGTCCTTCTCTTCGGAGAGCCGCCGGATGCGCGCGCCGATGAGCGAGGATTGCACCGGTGAGCCGCCGGGAGAGTTGATCTCGAGCGCGACCGCCTTGGGCTTGCCGCGCTTGAACGCCTTGTTCAGCATGTCAGTGACGTTTCGATCAGAGATGCCCGACCGGCCCATACCGATCGCGCCTTGCAGACGCACAACCGACACGGTCGGCTTGCGTTTGAAAACGGTAGACAACTTGCTCATGCCTCTGGACTTAGAGGCGGTGTCACTTACAAACAAGAGCCGCTCCCGCAGGATCGCCCCTTTCCTTCGACCAGAGTGGTCGGCCCGCCGCGCGGGCAAAGAAAAACCCCGCCGAAGCGGGGTTCTTCGAAGCTTGGAAAGGCGGCTGCCTCACTCTTTCGCGCGGGCCTTGATCGGCTTCCAGATGCGCTTGTTGGTGAGATAGAGCAGGACCGACAGGATGGTGAGGAACACCACACCCACGAAGCCCGCCTGCTTGCGCGCCATCATCTTGGGCTCGGCCGTCCACATCAGGAAAGCCGCAACGTCTTTCGATTGCTGTTCGATCGTCGTCTCGATGTCGGGGTTGGCGTATTCGACATCATCACCGTAAAGCGGCGGCGCCATCGAGATATAGCCGCCCGGGAAGGCGGTGTTCTCGTAAAGGATCGTGCCCGCCTGCTCGATCTGCTCGCCCGTGTAGCCGGTCAGGAGCGAGGCGATGTATTCCGCGCCGCCCATGCCCTTCACGAGCTGGTTGATGCCCGTGCCGTAGGGGCCGTGGAAGCCTGCACGCGCCTTCGCCATGAGAGACAGGTCGGGTGCGCCGACGGCGTTGTTCTCGGGGAAGTGGTCGGTCGGCCGTGCGGGACGGTAGTCGTCGAGTTCCTCGTCGAAGACCTCGAAGTTCTGTTCCGCATAGGCACGCACTTCGGCCTCGGAATAGCCCGGGCCGCTCTCATCCTGAAGCGAGCGGATCGGGACGTATTTCAGGCCGTGGCAGGCCGCGCAGACCTGCGTGTAGACCTGCAGGCCCCGCTGGAGCTGCGCCTGGTCATAGGTGCCGAAGGGACCCTCGAAGGAGAAGTCGTAGTCTTCGACATGTCCCTCGGAGCCGGCGGCGAATGCGCCGCCGACGGGAAGAGCCAGTGCCAGGAGGGCGGTGATGGCGAGTTTCTTGATCATCACTTTGTCCGATCCTTTCTTATTCGGCCGGAGCGACGTTGGGTTCGGTCTTGGTACCGCCCGTCGCCGAGGCATGCGCCTCGAAATCAGCTTCGATCGTGTCGGGCCGCTTGAGCGGCTTCTCGATCACGCCGAGCAGCGGCAGGATCACCAGGAAGTAGGCGAACCAGTAGGCCGACGCGATCAGCGACAGCGAGGAATAGGGCTCCTCGGCGGGCATTGCCCCGAGCCACATCAGCGCAAAGAAGTCGACGATCAGCAGCGCGAACCACCACTTGAACTGCGGACGGTAGCGGCCCGAGCGAACGCTCGACGTGTCGAGCCAGGGCGCCAGCGCCATGACCGCGATCGCGCCGAACATCGCAAGCACACCGAAGAACTTCGCATCGATGATGCCGCCGGTCACGAAGGAGGCGATCTGAACGACCCACACCTCGGAGGTGAAGGCGCGCAGGATCGCGTAGAACGGCAGGAAGTACCATTCGGGAACGATGTGCGCGGGCGTCGCGAGCGGGTTCGCCTCGATGTAGTTGTCGGGGTGGCCGAGATAGTTCGGCATGAACCCGACGATCGCGAAGAACACCGCGAGGATGATCGCCAGCGCGAAGAGGTCCTTGATCACGTAGTAGGGCCAGAACGGAACCGTGTCCTTCTCGGCCTCGGCCTTGGAGCCGCGACGAACCTCGACACCCGTGGGGTTGTTGTTGCCCGTGGAATGGAAGGCCCAGATGTGCACGATCACGAGACCCGCGATGACGAACGGGAAGAGATAGTGCAGCGAGAAGAAGCGCGTGAGCGTGTAGTTGCCAACCGCGGGCCCGCCAAGAAGCCAGGTCTGCAGCGTCTCGCCAATGAACGGGATCGCGCCGAAGAGGCCGGTGATCACGGTCGCGCCCCAGAAGGACATCTGACCCCAGGGCAGAACGTAGCCCATGAAGGCGGTGCCCATCATCAGAAGGTAGATCAGGATACCGATGATCCAGGTGACCTCGCGCGGCGCCTTGTAGGAGCCGTAATAGAGGCCGCGGAAGATATGTGCGTAGACCGCAACGAAGAACAGCGACGCGCCGTTCTGGTGCATGTAGCGCAGCGCCCAGCCACCATTCACGTCACGCATGATATGCTCGACGCTGGCGAACGCCATATCCGCGTCCGGCGTGTAGTGCATGACCAGCGTGATGCCGGTGATGATCTGCAGCGCAAGGGTGAAGGTCAGGACGATGCCCCAGATCCACATCCAGTTGAGGTTCTTGGGGGTGGGGATCATCAGCGTGTCGTAGAGAAGCCCGACGATCGGAAGGCGCTTGTGCAGCCACTTCTCGCCCGAGGACTTCGGTTCGTAATGGTCGTGCGGGATACCAGCCATGTCTCTCTCCCTTAACCCAGAAGGATCGTCGTTTCGTCGACGAACTCAGCCAGCGGAACCGGCAGGTTGGTCGGCGCGGGGCCGCGGCGGATGCGGCCGGCCGTGTCGTAGTGCGAGCCGTGGCAGGGGCAGAACCAGCCGTTGTAATCGCCCGCACCGTTGCCGAGCGGCACGCAGCCGAGATGCGTACAGACGCCCATCATCACGAGCCAGCGACCCTCTTCGTCGAGGGCGCGGTTCTCGTCCGTGGCGGGCTGCTCGCCCTGGAGATTCTCGTTGCGCGCGATCGGGTCGACCAGTTCGGACACGTCGACCGAGCGGGCCTCTTCGATCTCGGCCTGGCCGCGGTTGCGGATGAAGACCGGTTTGCCGAGCCATTGCACGGTGATCTGCGAACCCTCGTTGACGCCGCCGACATCGACCCGGATGGTCGAGAGCGCGCGCACATCCGCGGAGGGGTTCATTTGATTGATAAGCGGCCAGACGGCTGCGCCCGCCGCGACCGCACCCGCGCCTGCCGTGGCGTAGTAGAGAAAGTCTCTCCGGGTGCCTGTGTGATCTTCTGCGTTCGACACGAGGTTGTCTCCGTTCCCTGCACCGGCATACCGGCAAATCTCGGAATGCGCCGCGGACGGATCCGCAGCGTTCTGCGGGGCTAATTAGCGAACAGAGTTTAAGGCGTCCAGAACACAAAGACAGGAGAATCGAAAAAGCGCCGTTGTGTCGCGGTTGGAACCAAACCGCTCAGATGCCACTTAGCCCTCATAGGCAGCTAGAAACGGCAGACAATTATGAATTTGAACCTTTGTTGTGTCCCGCTGACGGTTTTGGCCGTCTCGGTGGCCAGTGCGGCAACGGCGGACGTCGAACTTTCCATTTATTCAGGCAAGCAAGGCGCTCCCGACAGCCAGTTCGAGGGGGATTATCCCGGCGGCGGCTCGTTCGATCGTGACGTGTCCTGGGACGGCAAATCGTTCTCCGCGCCGCCTTATTATGGCGTGCGTGGCACTTGGTGGCAGGACAGCGGCCTCGGCTTCGGCGCAGAGTTCACGCACAGCAAGGTCTATCTCGACGGCTCCGACCAGGACGCGCTCGGCTTCGACGATTTCCAGCTGACCGACGGTCTCAACGTCATCACGGCGAACGCGATGTATCGCTGGCAGAACACGGCGGGGCCCGTGACACCCTATGTCGGTGCGGGTCTCGGCTTCACCTTGCCCCATGTCGATGCCGAGGTCGGCGGCGAGAAAACCTACGGATACCAGTTCGGCGGCCCGGCCATGCGCCTGATGGCAGGGGCCAGCTACGACGTGACCGAGCGGGTGGCCGTGTTCGGGGAATATCAGTTCACCGCGTCTCGGAACGATCTCGACCTCGATGGCGGCGGCGATGTGCAGACCGACATCACCACCAACGCGGTCAATATCGGCGTCTCCCTCAAGTTTTAGGGAGCCGCCGCCTCAGCGTCGTCAGCTTGAACGCGACGATCACGACATAGGCGACGCACAGGGCGACAAGACTGATCCAGGCGTAGATGAACAGCAGCGCCCCAACGGTCACGAAAGCCACCAGGAAAACCTTGGCGTTGCGGCGCGGCACCTTCGTCGTCTTGAAGGACCAGGTCGGAACGCGGCTGACCATCATCAGCCCCACCCCCATCACGTAAAGCGCCAGCAAAAGATCCGGCAGCACCGGCTGCAGGCCGAAGGCGAAGGACACGAACATCGGCAGCATCGCAAGCATGGCCCCCGCCGGTGACGGAACGCCCGTGAAGTAGGCCTCCTCTCCGCCTTTGCCGCCTGCCTCTTCCTTCCGCGCCACGTTGAACCGCGCAAGGCGCATCACGCAGCAGATCGCGTAGACGACCACCGCCAGCCAGCCGAAACCGCGCAAATCCTCGAGCGCCCAGAGATAGAGCAGGAAGCCCGGCGCGACCCCGAAATTGAGAAAATCGGCGAGACTGTCGAGTTCCGCCCCCATCTTGCTATCCGAGCCCAGCGCCCGCGCCAGCCGTCCGTCGAGCCCATCGAGCACGGCCGCGAGCAAAATCATTTGCACCGCGAGTTCCCAGCGCGCATCGAGCCCGTAGCGCAGCGACGTCAGCCCGAGCCCGATCGCCGTCAGCGTCAGCATGTTCGGAATGAGCTGAACGAGCGTCAGCTTGTCGCTGCGGGGAGGCTCGGCATCTTTCATGACGCGGGACCGTCCAGCCGGGCGATCACGCTCTCGCCCGCGATCATCGTCTGACCGAGGGCGACCTCTGGCTCCACGCCTTCGGGCAGGTAGACATCGAGCCGTGAGCCAAAGCGAATGAGACCGAACCGCTCGCCCCGGCGCAGCGGCGCGCCGTCCTCGGTGAAGCAGAGAATGCGCCGCGCCACGAGGCCCGCAATCTGCGTGACGCCAAGCGTGCGCCCGTCCTCCATCTCGAGGATCAATGAATTGCGCTCATTGTCCTCTGAGGCCTTGTCGAGCGAGGCGTTCAGGAACTTGCCCGGCTTGTAGGCGACGCGCGTCACGCGGCCTGCGACCGGCGCGCGGTTGATGTGGCAGTTGAACACCGACATGAAGACCGACACACGCATGAGCGGCGTATCGGACAGGCCAAGCTCGGGCGGCGGCACGGCGCGCTCGATCAGCGAGACCACGCCATCGGCGGGAGATACGACGAGGCCCGGCGCATCCGGCACGACCCGTTCGGGATCGCGGAAGAAATAGTAGCACCAGATCGTGAGACCGACGCCGATCCAGCCCAGCGGCTCCCAGATCACGAAAAGGATGAGCGCGACCACCGCGAAGGCCGCGACAAAGCGCTTTCCCTCGGGGTGCATGGGCTTGATGAAAGTATCGCGCATCTGCATGAGTGCAGGCCTCTGGCAAGTGAACTCTGCGCGGGTCGGTACTCTTGACCGCCTGAACGCGCAAGGGCGCGGCGTCTGCCTCAGCCTTGCGGCGCGGTCTCCTGCATCGACGCGCGATCGGCGAACCGCGCATACCAGTCGGACAGTTCGGGATGGCCGTTCCGCCAGCCACGCGCCTCGTGCCTGAGGTCGAGATAGCCAAGCGCGCAGCCAAGCGCGATCTGCCCGGCATCGACCGGCCCGGCGAGATGGCTCATCCAGCGCGCCTCGAGCGCATCGAGCGCGCGGGCCACTTTCAGCCATTGCGCCTCGACCCAGTCCTCCGATTGCTTCTCGGGCTCGCGGAAGCGACCTTCATAGACCATGGCAAGTGCTGCATCGAGCATCCCGTCCGCCGTCGCCTCCAGCGTCAGAACCTCCCAGATCCGGCTTTCAGGATAGAAGCCGGCGCCGGCCTTGGCGTCGAGATAGCGGCAGATGACCCGGCTGTCATAGAGCGTCCCGCCATCGTCCCGCACGAGCGCCGGTATCTTGCCGAGCGGATTGAGCGCGGTCAGTTCGGGATCGGGGTCCATCGGCGAATTCGCACCGGAGATCAGCTCGACCCCGTCGATCAGACCGGTCTCGATCAGCATCACGTGGACCTTGCGGACATAGGGCGACGGGCTGAGCTTGTAGAGTTTCATCGGGCGGCCTCCTTTGGCTGACGCCCGGACTATCGAAGCTTGCCGCGGCAAGCACAAGCCTAGCGCGCCTTTGGGTGCGCCGCCTCGTAAACCTTCATCAAGTGCACCTCGTCGACCGAGGTATAGGCCTGTGTCGTCGAAAGCGAGGCGTGGCCCAGAAGCTCCTGAATCGCCCGCAGATCGCCGCCTGCAGCCAGAAGATGCGTCGCGAAGGAATGCCGCATCGCGTGCGGTGTCGCGGTCGCGGGCAGCCCGAGCTGCATGCGCGCCGCCTCCGTCACCTTCTGCACCGCGCGCGGCGACAGCGCTCCGCCCCGGAGGCCGCGAAAGACCGGCGCATCCGCAGTCATCTCGTGCGGGCAGAGCCGGATATACCGCTCCACCGCATCCCGCGCGACTGGCAGCACCGGCACCACGCGCTCTTTACCGCCCTTGCCGAGAATACGCAGGCTGGCCCCGAGCGGCAGATCTGTGCCGGTCAGCCCAAGCGCCTCGGAGATCCGCAGTCCCGAGCCGTAGAGCAGCGTCACCACCGCCGCGTCCCGCGCGCCGATCCAGCCTGCGCGGCCCTGATCTCCGACGCTATCGATCATCGCGCGCGCGGCGTCCTCGTTGAGGGGACGGGGCAGCTTCTTCTCGAATTTCGGGGCACGGGCCGACAGGACGGCTGTCGGCTCAAACCCTTCACGCTCGGAAAGCCAGCGATAGAACGACTTCACCGACGAGAGTTTGCGCGCCATGCTCCGGGGGCTGGCCCCGCCCTGGCGCAAGGACGCCATCCAGGCGCGCATATCCGTCACGCTGATCCGAGACAGCGCGCCAAGGCCCTTGGGCTCGCCGTGATATGTCACCATGAAGGCGATGAACTCGATGACGTCGGCGCGATAGGCTTTCTCGGTATTCTCGGACTGCCCTTTCAACGCGCGGGCAGTCTCGAGCCAGGCCCCGAGCGCGTCGCGCGCTTGCGGCGAGAGCTCGAGGCTCACTGCAACCAGCGCCGCATCGACCGTTCGAACACTCCGGCGAAGAAGGCGAGAAGGTCGGTGCCGTGCTGCGGCGTGAACTGGTGGGGGTCTTCGGCGCCCATGACGAGCATGCCCGGCAGGCGCCCCTCGCCGAAATCGAGCTTGAGGCACGCTTCCGAACGCACCCAATCGGCGATCTCACCATAGAATTCGGGATCTCCGCCTTCCATCTGGCGCAGTGTGACCTGACGGATCGGGGCGGAACGGCCGTTCGCGATATAGCTGTCGATGAAGCCGGGGCGCACGACGCTCAGCACGCCGCCAAGCCGCGCGACCGCCGGATCGTCCTGAGCGGAATCGGTGCTCTCCAGCACGAGTTTCACGCAATCGACGCGCAGGATATCCGCAACTTCACCACCGAGATCGCGCAGGAACGGCTCGAATTCGGTCGGGTCGAGAAGCCGCAGGATCGCGCGGTGAATCTGGTTGGTGCCGGCGAGGTTTTCATAGGCGGCCGCGATGACCGAACGGTGCGTTTCCTCGAGCCGGTCGAGCCGCGCCTCGAGGCGCTCCATCGCGATTCCGCGCAGATCGACGATGTTCGAGCCCATGGATCGCTCGTTCGCCGCCACGAGCGCGCGCATCAGATCCTGATCTTCGAGAAGAAGGTCCGGCCGTTCCATCAACGCGCTACGCAGGGACGGATCGATCTTGGGCTGGCTGGTCATCGTGCCTCATCCATGTTGGAGCTCCTTGTGCCCGGAGCTTGGACCGATCTTTTCCCGTCTGGGCCACGTTCTGTCAACGCGCACGCAATGCAAGAGCGGGCTTCGACAATCGGGGTGCCTTTGAGGTCACGCCTGGCCGAGATAGGCACGCAGGCTGTCGGGCGGGTCGGAAAAGAGCGCCTCCGTCTCCCGCGGCGGCTCCGCGACGCCGTCCGCCACGAGCACCGTCTGGCTGGCAAAGCGGCGCGCATCGGCGGGATCGTGGCTGACCATCAGCGCCAGCGCGCCGAGCTTGTCCGCAAGCTCGGCCACGCGGCTCAGCATCTCGGCCTTGAGCGCCGGACCAAGCGCCGCGAAGGGCTCGTCGAGCAGGATCACTGGCCGGTTCTGCAAGAGCACCCGCGCCAGGGCCGCCCGACTCGCCTGCCCGCCCGACAGCTCCGCCGGTTTGCGCGCGCCGAACCCGGCGAGCCCGACCTCGGCCAGCGCCTCTTCGATCTGCTGGTTTTCGTGCGCGCTCACCCGCCCGCCACCCGGCCGCAAGGCAAGTCCGAGATTCCGCGCAAGGCTCAGGTGCGGAAAGAGGTTTTGGTCCTGGAACAGCGAGGCGACCGGCCGCGTGCCAGGGGCATCGGCGGTAATGTCCCGTCCTTGCCAGAGAATCCGCCCCGCCTCGGGCCGCCGAAATCCGGCGATCGCATCGAGGAGCGTCGACTTGCCTGCCCCCGATGGTCCGACCACCGCAACGCGGCTCCGAGGCTGCAGCGTCATCTCGGCGCGCAGCGTGAAGTCGCCTGCGCGCATCACGAGCCCATCGAGTTCAAGCACCGACGCGCCCTCCCCTGTCAAAGAGCCAGAACAGCGCGAGACTCGCCATCAGGAGAAGCAGCGCCGCGCCCTGCGCCGCCTCCATCTGGTAGCTGCCCATGAGGCGATATACCTGCAGCGGCAAGGTCGCGCGGTCGGGATCGGCGAAGAGTGCAATGACGCCCAGATCGCCCATTGACAGCGCCGCTGTCAGCCCCGCCGCGAAGCCCAAGGGCCGCTTCAAGCGCGGCAGCAGCACCCAGCGCGTCCAGGCCCACCCGCTGAGGCCGAGCGATCCGGCGAGCCGCCCGAAATCATCGCGGATCGCCTCGGCCTCGGGCCGGAGGATACGCAGCGCAAAGGGCAGGCTCACCAGCGCGTTCACGAGCGCCGTGACCGGCAGCGCCAGCGCGAACGGGTTCATGACGGGCCGGACCAGCAGGAACAGCCCGGTGCCAAGGACGAGCGGCGAGATGGCGATGCCGAGAAGGCCCAGAAGCTCTCCGCGCCGGGTCGCGAGCGGCAGCGCCCAGAGAAGGCAGAGCGCGGTCGAGGCGAGCGCAACGCTGAGCGAGTGCCACGCGGCCTCCAGCGTTCCGGCACCCTGCTGCAAGAGCCCCGGCGCGCCGCGCAAGGCCACGAGCGTCAGCGGCGTCAGCAGGAAAAGCGCAACGATCAGGATCGCGCCTCCATCGAGAAGCCGTGCCACGAGCCCCCGCCCGTCCCAGCGCGCCACGCGCCGATCGAGCCCCGCGCCGAAGCTTGCCCCGCCCGAGAGCCGCAGCGCCACGAGCCCCGCAGCGACCGCGAGCGCCAGTTGCAGAAGCGAGAGCGAGGCCGCGCGCCCCAGATCGAAGTCGAACCGCATCGCCTGGTAGATGGCGAGTTCCACCGTCGTGGCGCGCGGGCCGCCCCCGAGCGTCAGCGCGACGGCGAAGGACGACAGGCAGATCACGAAGATCACCGCGAAGGCTCCAGGCAGGATACGCGCCAACATAGGCGCTTCGAGCGTGCGGAACATCGCCCAGGGGCTGAGCCCGAGCGAGGCGGCAAGCCGCAACCGCTCCCCCGGCATGGCAAGCCAGCCTTGCAGGACGAGCCGCGTCGCAAGCGGCAGGTTGAAGAAGACATGCGCGATGACCACCCCGTGCAATCCGTAGATCGTCATTTCCGGCAGGCCCAGCGCTGCGAGGCCCCGATTGACGATGCCGTTCGATCCGAACGTCGCGATCAGCCCCAGAACGGCCACGATCACGGGGAGGATGAACGGCGCGCCCAGAAGCGCAACGAGGAGCCCGCGCCCCGGAAAGTTGCGCCGGGCGAGCGCCCGCGCGACGGGCACGGCGAAAAGCACGCTGAACCCCGCCGAGAGCGTCGCCTGAACAAGCGTGAAGCGCAGCGCCTGCCCGTCACCGGGCGCGAAGGCCGACAGCCCTCCCGCCCGGATCAGCACCGCGGCGACCGGCACCAGCGTCAGCGCCAGCACCGCCGCGGCGGCGATCAGCGCGAGAGACCGGCGCGCCATGCCTCGATCGCCTGATCCTTGAGTTCAGCTGCCTCGTCTTCGGAGTAGAACAGCACTTCATCCGGCAAGTCGAGCTGCCGGAACCCGTCCGGCCAGCGCTCCTGCGGCAATGCCGCCGGGAAAGACCAGTTGCCCGTCGCGATCATCTCCTGGAACTCCTCCGAGAGGATGAAGGCCATGAAGTCCTGCGCAAGCTCCGGCACATCTGTCGTCGATGTCACCGCGGCCAGCTCGACCATGAAGTAATGCCCCTCGGGGAAGATCGCCGCCTTCACCGTGTCGTCGTCCTCGGCGATGATGTGGTAGGCGGGCGAGGTCGTGTAGGACAGAACCATGTCCGCCTCGCCATCGGTGAAGAGCCCGTAGCTCTCGGACCAGCCCTTGGTCACGGTCAGCACGTTGTCCGAGAGGTCCGCCCAGGCGGCCTCTGCCTCCTCGCCATAGACCGACTGCACCCAGAGCGCGAGCGCGAGGCCCGAGATCGATGTGCGCGGATCCTGGATGACGAGGCTCAGATCATCACCCGCCTCACGAAGCGCGTCGAAGCTCTGCGGCGGCTCGGCCAGACGCTCGGTGTCGTAGACGAAGGCGGTATGCCCGTAATTGAAGGGCAGGAAGATGTCGTCGTTCCAGTCGATCGGCAGCGTCAGCGCATCCGTGTCCTGCCCGTGGGGCGCGAAGAGACCGCTTTCGCGGGCGCGCTTGGTCACGTCGGTGTTGAGCCCGAACACCACGTCCGCCTCGGTCGCCTGCCCTTCGAGCAGAAGCCGCGGCAAGAGATCGCCCGGCTTGAACTGAAGATCGCAGTCGCAGCGCGCCTCGAACAGCTCTTCGATCTTGGGGCCCGGTCCCCATTCGGAGACGATGTAAT
This sequence comes from Roseivivax sp. THAF30, assembly GCF_009363575.1. NCBI lineage: Bacteria > Pseudomonadati > Pseudomonadota > Alphaproteobacteria > Rhodobacterales > Roseobacteraceae > Roseivivax > Roseivivax sp. THAF30. The sequence continues at coordinate 3,012,668 of NZ_CP045389.1, forward strand.
CGCCAGCATAAACAGTGAGCACGTTCTCCTGGGCGAGCGCGGTGCCCGCGGTGAGCGTGGCCGCTGCAAAAGTCGTGAGGGCTTTCATGGTGCCATCCTTCCATTTGCGGCGGATGGGCAAGATACTGCGGGCGCTGCCGGCAAACCTTCCCTCCGCCGGTGTTAACCGGTTCAGGTTCAACGGGTTCGCGGCATCACCGCATCTCAGCCTTCCGGCACCCCGAGGTACGCAGAGACGTAATCCTGCCCGGTGCCGCTGACAAGGCGAAACGGCTTGAGGGGGGCGCGGGCCTTCTTTAGGACAAGCGCGACCAGCTATTTCGGAGCGGCGAGATGAGTTTCAACACGTTCGGCCACCTGTTTCGCGTGACGACCTGGGGCGAAAGCCACGGTCCCGCGCTCGGCTGCACGGTGGATGGCTGCCCGCCCGGGATCGCCATCGACGAGGCCGCGATCCAGCACTGGCTCGACCGCCGCAAACCGGGGCAGAACAAGTTCACGACCCAGCGGCGCGAGGCCGACGCGGTTCGCATCCTCTCGGGCGTCTACGAAGGCCGCACCACAGGGACGCCGGTGCAGCTGATGATCGAGAACACCGATCAGCGCTCCAAGGATTACGGCGATATCGCGGAGACCTTCCGCCCAGGCCATGCGGACATCACCTATTGGCAGAAATACGGTCATCGCGATCCGCGGGGCGGCGGGCGTTCCTCGGCGCGTGAGACCGCGGCGCGGGTGGCTGCCGGAGGATTGGCGCGTGCGGTTCTCGCCGAGCTGGCCCCCGGCCTCGCGATCACCGGCTACATGGTGCAGATGGGTCCGCATTCCATCGGCGAGACCCGCGAGATGGACGAGATCGAGAAGAACCCGTTCTGGGTGCCCTCGGCAAAAGCCGCCGAGGACTGGGCCACATATCTCGATGGCCTGCGCAAATCCGGCAATTCCTGCGGCGCGATGATCGAAGTTGCGGCCTCCGGCGTGCCCGCCGGCCTCGGCGCGCCGGTCTATGCCAAGCTCGATACCGAGATCGCCGCGGCGATGATGTCGATCAACGCGGTGAAAGGCGTGGAGATCGGCGAGGGCATGGCAGCGGCCGCACTCACCGGCGAGGCCAATGCCGACGAGATCTTCCTCGGCAATGACGGCGCGCCGAGCTATTCCTCGAACCACGCAGGCGGCATCCTCGGAGGCATCTCCACCGGCCAGGACATCGTCGCACGCTTCGCGGTCAAGCCGACCTCCTCGATCCTCAAGTCCCGCGCCTCGATCACCAAGTCGGGCCAGCCGACCGAGGTCGTCACGAAAGGCCGCCACGATCCTTGCGTCGGCATCCGCGCGGTGCCGGTCGGCGAGGCGATGATGGCTTGCGTGCTGCTCGACCACCTGCTTCTCGACCGCGCCCAGACCGGCGGCACCCGCGGGCTGATCGGGGCGTGAGGGGGCTTGCTGCCCCCTCTTCGGGGCGTGCCGCCCCGAATTCACCCCCGCCGGTATTTGGGCCAACCCAAAGACAGGGGGCGCGCTTTTGGTTTTGGGTTGGTGAAAATACCGAAAATGCGCCCTTTCCGCAGGCACGGCGACCTGGGCGACGACGCTACTCCGCCGCCTGCTGGGTCAGATCGAGGCCACCGATCTCCGACAAGGCGGCGATGACCGCCTCCACCCCTTCGCCCTTGCGAAGCGCGGTGAAGAAGAAGGGTCGCCCGGCGCGCATGCGGGCCGCGTCCCGCTCCATCACCTCGAGCGACGCACCTACATGCGGGGCGAGATCGGTCTTGTTGATGACAAGGATGTCAGAGCGGCAGATCGCGGGGCCACCTTTCCGCGGTATTTCTTCGCCCGCCGCGACATCGATCACGTAGATCGTCACGTCGGCAAGCTCGGGCGAGAAGGTCGCCGAAAGGTTGTCGCCACCGGACTCGATCAGGATGAGATCGAGATCCGGGATCGCCACGTTGAGCTCGGCGATGGCGGCGAGGTTGATCGAGGCGTCCTCGCGAATCGCGGTATGCGGGCAGCCGCCCGTCTCTACGCCGCGAATGCGTTCGAGGGGCAGGACCTGCCGTCGCATCAGCTCCTCTGCATCCTCCTGCGTATAGATGTCGTTCGTGATCACGGCCATCGAGAGGCGCGGGCCGAGCGCGGCGCAGAGCGCGGCGGTCAGCGTCGTCTTGCCGGCGCCGACCGGGCCGCCGATGCCGACGCGCAAGGGACCGTTGGGAGAGGACATTGGGCGGGCTCCTTTCAGGATCGGAAGAGTTTCGTCTGAAGCGTCTCGTGGCGCATCGCCGCGATGTCCATCAATGGCGAGAAGGTGCCGAGATCATCGAGTTCGGCGCGCATCGCGTCATCCGACACCTCGGCCACGACCGGCACCAGTGACGCGATCGCGCGCTGCCCGTCGCTCTGGCCGAGCGGCACGAGGCGCATCGCCGCGCCCCCATAGGTCGACACCGCGTTCAGCAGGAATGTCTCGAGCGCCGCACGAGGCTCGAGCGACAACAGATGCACAGCGCGGCCTGCGGCGACCGGATAGGCCATGTCTGGCAGATCGAGCCCCCAGACGGCGCGGACCGTGGCCGCGAAGGCCGCGCCCGTAAGCGCCGTCTCGCGCCGCCGATGCGCGGCGCCAGCGAGCGCTGAGGCCAATTCGTCGAGCGCCGCGACGTCGTCACCGCGCGCGGCATGGGCGAAGAGAACCGCGTCCTGCCAGCCCGCGCCGTGTCGTGCCCAGGTCTCGAGCCATGCCTCCAGATCCTCGCCAGTCGCAAGGCCACCCTCGGCGACCAGCGTCTCGATCCCGTGCGAATAAGCGAAGCCGCCTGTCGGAAAGGCGGGTGAGAAGAGCTGATGAAGGGTCAGCCCGGCCTCAGCCATGGCTATGCTCGTGCGGACCGTGGCCGTGCGAATAGTCGTGCCCATGGGTGCGGCCGTGGCCGTAGGCCCCTCCCTCTGGAGTGAAGGGCTCCACCACCTCGCGCGTCTCCGCGCCGAGCCTACTCAGAAGATCGGCCATGACGTGATCGCGCTGGATCAGAAGGCGAGATGCCTCGATCTGGCAGGGGGTGTGGCGGTTGCCGATATGCCAGGCGAGACGCACGAGATCGCCGCCCCTTATCTCAAGCAGCTCCTCGGGCGCGGCGGCGATGGCGATCTCGCCCGCCTCGGTGACCAGCACCCCGCCAGGATCGAGCGAGGTGGTCTGCGGCAGATCCACGAGGCAGCGCCGTCCGTCCTCGAGCGCGATCACCCGGCGGCGCAGGAAGCGGCCTTCGTAATCCAGCACCGCGCATCCGATCGGCGCGGCATGGGCGTGTCCATGGTAGGTGCGTGCGATAAAATCGGTCATGTCTCAGAACAGGAAATAGCGCTGCGCCATCGGCAGCTCGGTTGCAGGTTCGCAAGTCAGAAGCTCGCCATCGGCGCGCACTTCGTAGGTCTCGGGATCGACCTCCATCTTCGGCGTCGCGTTGTTGAGCTTGAGGTCGCGCTTGCCGATGCCGCGCGTGCCGCGCACGGCGATCGTCTCTTTCGCGAGACCCAGTTCCGAACCGATGCCGGCCGCCTGCGCGGCTTCCGACACGAAGGTCACGGCAGAGCGCTCCACGGACCGCCCGTAGGCTCCGAACATGGGGCGCGAATAGACCGGCTGCGGCGTCGGAATCGAGGCGTTGGGGTCGCCCATCTGCGCCATCGCGATGGTGCCGCCCAGAAGCACCATGTCCGGCTTCACCCCGAAGAAGGCGGGCGACCAGAGGCAGAGATCGGCGCGCTTGCCCACCTCGATCGAGCCGATCTCATGCGCGAGTCCATGCGCGATGGCCGGGTTGATCGTGTATTTCGCGATGTAGCGGCGCACGCGCATGTTGTCGTTCTCGCCGGCCTCCTCGGGCAGGCGTCCGCGTTGTTTCTTCATCTTGTCAGCGGTCTGCCAGGTGCGGATCAGCACCTCGCCGACGCGGCCCATCGCCTGGCTGTCGGAGGCGATGATCGAGAACGCGCCCATGTCGTGCAGGATGTCCTCGGCGGCGATGGTCTCGCGCCGGATACGGCTTTCGGCAAAGGCCACGTCCTCAGGCACGCGCTTGTCGAGGTGATGGCAGACCATGAGCATGTCGAGATGCTCTTCCAGCGTGTTCACGGTGAAGGGCCGCGTCGGGTTCGTGGAGGAGGGCAACACGAACTCCTCCCCGCAGATCTTGATGATGTCGGGCGCATGGCCCCCGCCCGCCCCCTCGGTGTGGAAGGCGTGGATCGTGCGGCCCTTCATGGCCGCGACCGTGTTCTCCACGAAGCCGCTCTCGTTCAGCGTGTCGGTGTGGATCATCACCTGCACGTCGTAATCGTCCGCGACCGACAGGCAATTGTCGATGGATCCGGGTGTCGTGCCCCAATCCTCGTGCAGCTTGAGCGCGCAGGCCCCCGCGCGCACCTGCTCCTCGAGCGCGCCGGGCAGAGAGGCATTGCCCTTGCCAGCGAAGGCGAGGTTCATCGGAAAGGCGTCCGCCGCCTGAAGCATACGCCCGATATGCCAGGGCCCGGGCGTGCAGGTCGTCGCCAGCGTGCCATGCGCGGGGCCTGTGCCGCCGCCGAGCATCGTCGTCAGCCCCGAATGCAGCGCGTCCTCGATCTGCTGGGGGCAGATGAAATGGATATGCGAATCGAACCCGCCCGCGGTCAGGATACGGCCCTCGCCCGCGATGGCCTCTGTGCCGGGGCCGACGATGATATCGACGCCGGGCTGTGTGTCCGGGTTGCCCGCCTTGCCGATCTTGTGGATGCGCCCGTCCCGGAGGCCCACATCCGCCTTGTAGATGCCCGTATAATCGACGATCAGCGCATTGGTGATGACTGTGTCGACCGCGCCAGCTTCGCGGGTCGCCTGGCTTTGGCCCATGCCGTCGCGAATCACCTTGCCGCCGCCGAACTTCACCTCCTCCCCATAGACGGGCGCGTTGCCGGTGCCGGAGGCTTCGGCGATGAGATCGCGCTCCACCTCGATGATGAGATCGGTATCGGCGAGCCGGAGCCTGTCGCCGGTCGTCGGACCGAACATCGCGGCGTAATCCGCGCGAGAGATGGTGGCGGGCATGGGTCGCGGGCTCCTTGGATGCGTCGGATCAGAGCCTTGCCGGGGCGCGTGATCTTGTCAAATCCACTCGGAGCAGCGGCGCAGAAGCCCGCCTCGCGCGATAGATCCCGCAAGACGCTGACAAAATTATATAATTTTGTCAGCGCGCCCGATCACTCCACGCGAAACTCCTCATCCACCGGCACCTGCATCGCCGTGACGAGGCCGTTCGTCTGCATCGCCATCCCGATGACGCCTAAAAGTTCAGCATATTGCGCCTCGCTCATGCCCTTCGCCCGCGCCGCGGCGGTGTGGGAATGGATGCAATAGGTGCAGGAATTGGCCGTGGAGACGGCGAGATAGATCATCTCCTTCGTCAGAGGATCGAGCGCGCCTGGCGCCATCACCGTCTTCAACCGTGCCCAGGTTGCGGCCAGAAGCTGTGGATCATGCGCCAGCGCGCGCCAGAAATTATTGATGAAATCGGTGCCGCGGGTGGCACGGATATCCTCGAAGACGGCCAGCGCTTCGGCGCTGGCATCCTCGTCGCTCAAGAGCCTGACGGTCGCCATCAGACCAGCGCGAAAATGCGTGCGGGCCCGCCCGTGCCGCCGACGTGATTGGGCGCACCGACGACAAGCGTCGCCCCGGCAGCCGGCACGTTCTCAAGACCGGCAAGATTCTCGATCCCGTAGCGCCCCTCGGGCAGCCAGGCATAATGCGCCGCGAAATCCGCCGAGGGCCCGTGATCGAGCGAGAGCGTATCCACCGCGATCGCCCCTGCACCGGTTTCGAGCAGCATCTGCGTGGCCTCGACGTGAAAGCCCGGCCAATGACCGACACCGTCATCGTCCCGCCCCACGAATTGCTCCGCATTGCCGGACTTCGCGGCCCAGCCTGAATGCATCGCAACGCAAGCGCGATCGGGAATGTCGCCATTGGCGTCGATCCAGGCTTGCAGGTCGTCAGGCGTCACCTGCGCGTCAGGATTTTCGGCGGCCTTGGCGGCGATGTCGATCACGCACAGGGGCACAACGAGGTCCGTCACCGGGATCTCGTCCACCGACGCCCCGTCCGCCGAAAAGTGCAAAGGCGCGTCGATATGGGTCGCGGTGTGCTCGTTGATCGAGAGGTTGAAGAGGTTGAACCCGTCACTCTCGAAGGCGAATTCCTGCTCCATCGAGATGCCGGGCGGGCCGAAGAAGGTCGGGAAGTCAGGGCTGAGCTTGTGGCTCATGTCCACGACGCTGCCATGCCCCTGGGCCATCGCGGGCGGCGCGGCCACGACCCCGCCCAGGGCCGCACCGGCGGCAAGCCCCGCACTGGCGGAAAAGAATTGCCGGCGTGACAGCATCCGCTTCTTCACGCGGTTCATCACACAGATATCACACATCTTGACGCTCCCTGTCTGGTGGATGCTCGACAGGAGCCTGCGCTGCCTCTGAGGGTCAGCCTAGCACGGATCGCCTCCGCTGGAAGATCAGACCGGCGTTGCGTGCCCCTTGCGCGGCGGCAGGCCCGGCGGCACGGAAGGCTGCCGGCGCGCGCTGCGCCGCGGCTCGGCCGGCACCGCTTCGAGCTTGCGGCGCCCGGGTGCAGCGGCTTTGCGCGGCGCTGCGCCAGGCGTCACGCCGCAGGCGTTCATCGGCATCTTCACGCCCCAGAACGCCTCGGCGGAGCTTTGCGCCATCGCGCCCAGCAGGATCTGCGACATCTTGATCTGCTGCGCCCAGATCGCGCCTGTCCAGGCGCACCAGAGCTGCGTTGCGTGGATCGGTGTCAGCATATTTCTCACTCCCTTGTCGATCTGCGGCCGCAAACTGCGCCCGCACCGGTCGGAGGCGCGAACCCGCGAGGTCCAAGCCGTCCTCGCGTCACTCCAATCCGAGGTTTCGCAGATCCTCGGTCCGTACCTCCGTCAGCCGCGTGAGGCACATGTAGAACAGCATGTTCTGCATCGTGCCGCCCCGTGCGGCCAAGCTTTCCGCTTCGCAGGCCTGGTCGCGAAACGGGATCCAGGCGCGCTGTGCGTCGCGCAGAATATCGGCGGCGGGCACCTGATCCGCGGGCAGGCCCTCGTCCATCCGCCGGGCCCAGGCCATCGCTTCGCCCCAGGCGGCGTTCAGCTCCGCATCCGCGGCCTCGTAGTCGCGGGCCGCACAGCCTGTCATCTCCACCTGGGTTTGCGGATCCCGGCAATCAAGCTCCTGTGCGTGCCCCGGCATCGCATAGGCGGCGGTCAGCGCAATGATCCCGAGACCCGTTCGCATCAGAGCGCCCCCATGACCTTCTGGTTGAAGCCGAAAACCCGGCGGTCCCCCTGATACGGGATGAGCGAGACCTCTCGCCGCTGGCCCGGCTCGAACCTGACCGCGGTGCCCGCGGCGATGTCGAGACGCAGGCCCCGTGCCGCCTCCCGGTCGAAATCGAGCGCCGGGTTGGCTTCGGCGAAATGGTAATGCGAGCCCACCTGCACCGGCCGGTCGCCGGTATTGGCGACCATCAGCGTGATCGCCTCCCGGCCTTCGTTCAGCGTGAGGCCGCCCGGCGCGGGGAAAAGCTCGCCCGGGATCATCGTCGCCGGTCCTTGCGCGTCTCGGCCCGTCGACGCGCGACCATCAGCGTGCCCGCGAGCGCAATCACGGCAAGGGCGCCCGCGACGGCCAGCCAGCTTGCCCCGTCATGGGGGTGCAGGTGCGGGCCTGGATGCGCGGCAGCCGGACCGGCAAGGATCATCAGGGGAAGGGCATAGCGCATGAAGGTCTCCTATCGGATCGGGTTGTGAACGGTGACGAGCTTGGTGCCGTCGGGAAAGGTTGCCTCGACCTGGACCTCGTGGATCATCTCGGGCACGCCTTCCATGCATTGCTCGGCCGAGATCACCTCGGCTCCCGCCTGCATCATCTCGGCGACGCTGCGCCCGTCGCGCGCGCCTTCCACGACCGCGTCGGTGATGAGCGCGATCGCCTCGGGATGGTTGAGCTTCACGCCGCGCTCGAGACGGCGGCGGGCCACTTCGGCGGCCATGGCGACAAGCAGCTTGTCCTTTTCGCGCGGGGTCAGATTCATCAAATCATCCAGGGTCGGGGCAGTTCGCTGCCGGAAAGATATCGTAACAGAGGCACAAGTCTTTGACGGATGTCAAAACCGTCATCGGCGAGGATCCGCGCCACGACAAGTCCCGCGAGGGGCGCGGAGGCACCGCCGCGTGCGGGCAGGAAATCCCGGATCGCGGGCAGCCGCGCGTCGATCCCCGGCGCCGCGATCACCAGCGACGCCATCGCCCGAGCACCGCCCGCCACGTGAGCGCCTCCCAGCCGGGCCCGCGCATCGCCGCGAAGTGCAAGACGATCGGAATGGATAAGCCGGCCCGCGCGCCGCAATTCGATCCGGTCGCGCAAGTTCAGCTGCGTAACATCTTCCCCCATCGCGGCACGTCCGAAGATCAGCGTCTCGATCCCGAGAAAGGCCGCATCCTGAGCCATCTCCACCTGCAGATGCCGGTCGAGCGCCGCTCCCTGGAAGAAGATCGTCTCCTGCGGCAACCAGTGCAGGCGCGCGCCCGCGCCAAGGCTGAGCCGCGTCGTCATTCGCCCTGTCTCGGCGCCGCGCGCGCGGTAGATCCGCTCCGCCGCCTGGCTCGTCAGCGAGAGCGCGGCCCCGTCTTCCGCGCACGCATCCAGAGCGAACCGGTCACCCCCGGTAATCCCACCCGCGGTGTTGAGCCATGTCGCCTGCAACATCTCTCCGGCACCATGCGGAAAGAGAAGTTTCGCCGACCCCGATTGCCCCAACGCGCGGAGTCGACTAGCGCCCCGCGCATGCCGGACCGAGAGGCTGGCCCGCCCCCTCGCGCGGGTCAGCGCCGCGCCGTCATGTGATCTGTCGTAGGGGATCTCCACGCTCCCGGCCCTGTCCTCAGCCATACCGCCTCCTCGCGGCCGCCGCGTGCAATCCACCCGGCGCAAGGCCCCACGCAGGCCAGTTCCCTTCCGCCGCAGCGCTCAAAGAATGAGCAGTGCAAGAGCCTGATTGCCCGCTTTCCGTGCAGGCTGAGATCACGCCCGGTCTGCCGCCTTCTCGGGCGCGAGCGGCGTGTAGGCGCAACGCTCGGGCTTGATGTCGAGAAGCGGCGTGCCGTCGATGCAGTCAAGGCCGCGCACATGCAGAACCGCGTTTTCGCGCCTGATCAGCGCGACCCGCGCGAGACCGATCGGGTTTGGCCGCACCGGGGAGCGCAGCGAGAATGTGCCGCGCACCGCCCCATCCGATTTCGGGCTCTGCGTGACGAGATCCCTCCGCGACTGGTCGAGCCAGTATAGGACATCGAGTTCCGCGAATGCCTCGATCCCGTCGAGCGCCCCGGCCCAGCGCGGCAAAATCTCGAGCCTGCACACCGGCCCGTCACGCCGCCCCTGCCTCGGGCAATCCGCACGCGTGGCGAAGGGCGTCCGGCAGATCCCGATGAAATAGAGCCCCGCATCCGCCGCGTCGGGCAGATCCGTGCGCGTCTCGTTCTCTCGGATCCCGGTCATCCCGTCGCTCTCCCACCGTGGTATTCATCCGGCACTCTAGACCGGCCCGCATCGCTTGCGCCACATCCGCTTGCCGCGCGCCGCACCTGCCGCCATAGTCCGCCCGGCCCGCCACCCAATGCAAAGCTTGCCGCATGCCTGAATTCCTGACCGTGAAAGAGCTCGCCGAGCTTCTGCGTATCAAGGAGCGCAAGGTCTACGACCTCGCCGCTTCGGGGTCCGTTCCGGTCTCGCGCGTCACCGGCAAGCTGCTGTTTCCCGAAAACGAGATCCGCGCCTGGATCGCGGGCGAAAGCACCCGGCCCGAACCCGACCGCACGCCGCGTCCGCCCGTCTTCCTCGGAAGCCACGATCCGCTGCTCGAATGGGCCCTCCGGCAGGCGCGGCCCGGTCTTGCGACGCTGTTCGACGGCTCGGGCACGGGACTGGCCCGGTTCGCGCGCGGTGACGGGTCGGCGACGGGTCTGCATATCCCCGGCGCGGACGGCGATTGGAATATCGCCGCGGTCGAAGACGCGGCCGCCGGGTGCGATGCGGTGCTGATATCCTTCGCGCGCCGCCGCCGCGGTCTGATCCTGCGCCCTGACATGGCCGGCCGCGTGACATCGCTCGCGCATCTCAAGGATCTCTGGATCGCGCCGCGTCCCTCGGGCACCGGGACCGACACGCTCTTTCGCCAGACGGTCGAGGAGGCAGGCCTCGCCCATGACGCCCTCCTCTTCACCGGCGTCGCCCAAAGCGAGGAAGACGCGGTTTTCGCGGTCAAACACGAGGAAGCCGATACCGCATTCGGCCTCGAGGCGCTCGCCGCGACGCACGGGCTTGCCTTCCTGCCCATCGCCGAGGAACGCTTCGACATCCTCGTCGACCGGCGCGCGGCCTTCGAGCCACCGCTTCAGGCCCTCTTCGCGGTGATGCGGTCGGAGCCGTTCCGCGCCCATGCGGCGCAATTGGCCGGCTACGATGTCACCGGCGCCGGCGAGGTGCGCTGGAACGCCTGACAGGCGCGCGCCCGGGTCAGCAGACCCGCGATCCGCTCCTTGGGTTGGCGCAAATACCGCGGGGTGAATTGGCGGCTCTGCCGCCAAGAGGGGCAGCGCCCCTCAAACGCCGACATCGGGGCCGAGGCACACCATTTCCTGCGCCTCGTCCGCCTCGTAGAGCTCCGTTCCGAACTCACCACCCTCGAAGACGGCGCGCAGGCCAGATCCTTCCTCGAAGAAGCTCCAGCATTGCGGCGCGGGATCGTCCTCGTAGACAAAGCAGATCTGGTCGCCCTCGGGATACCAGATGCCGTCCTTGCAGCGCCCATCGAGGAAGGACCAGCGCACGCGGCGGCCGGGCATATAACGCTCGATCCCGTAGGGCACGCCCGCTTCCGAGAAGGTCAGCGTCTTGCCGGAGACGTAGTCCTGGAATTCTTGGGCGCTCATCGGGCTCTGGGCCGAGACCGGGCCAGAGAGGAGCAGTGCACAGAGGGTGGCGGCATATCTCATGGCCCTCATTCTGCCAGCACCGGCTCCGGCGCGAAAGACGCGGCGCGCGTCCAGGCCCGTGCCCGCCGGTCCATCACCCGCCGCCAGAGCGGCGGAACGAGCGCGAGGACCGCCATGACCGGCAGGGAATGCGGCAGGATGGGCATCGCCTCCCGGTCAAGGCGCAAACCGGGATAGGCCCGGCCCGGATTGGCGTGGTGATCCGAATGGCGCGGTGCGTTCAGCATGAGGCCCGAGGAAAAGCCCTGTCGCGCGTTCCACGAATGCCGAGCCCCCATCGGCTCGAGCCGCCCGCCCTCGCGCGGCGCACGCATCAGCCCGTAATGCTGCACGTAGTCGGACAAGAGGAGTTGCAGCTGCGCGTAGATGCAAAGAGCGACATAGGCGAGAAGGGCCGAAGGGCCGCCGAGCAGGCCCACCCCGACAAGCGCCGCCAAAGCCCCGCCTCCATAGATCGCGTAAGGATGCAGGCGGCGCTTGCGGGCCGACAATGCCTGCTCCGCCCGAAAGCCCTGCCGGAACGAGCCGGCCCAGGCCCGCGCCGCGTAGCGCCAGAACCCCTCCCCGAGACGCGCCGTGTTCGGATCGCGATCCGTGGCTGCGTGCACGTGATGCACGAGCCGGTGCGCCGAGGCGTGATGCCCGAATAGAAGGCTGGTATACACCGCAACCCCAAGCGCGCGCGGCGCGCGGGCGCCGCGATGAATGAGCTCATGAGCGTTCGAATTCGACACCTGCCCCAGAAAGAGCGCGAGCCCGAAAAAGAGCGCGACCCCCTCCCAAGCCTCGAGCCTGCCACTGCCAATCGTCAGCGCCCCGCCGAAAAGAAGGGGGAAATGCACAAGGCCCAAGACAACCGACAAGCCGAGGCCCGCGGGAAACTCCGCGCCCTCCGGCGCATCCGGCGCGGCAAGGCCCGCGATCTTGTCCATGAAGAACGTGAAGACGGTGATGTAGAAAAGCGCCGCCCCGGCATATCCCCCGCCCAGCACGAGACCGGCCGCGAGAAGCGCGACCAGCGTCAGCGTGATGATGGTGAACCGTGTCATGCCTCTGCCCTGCTGCCCCGGTATTCGCCTCGAACGTCCTCTATAGGAAAAATCCGCCGCCACTAAGACCGAATCAAGGCACCATGACGTCGCAACGGGACGGAAATTCGCCGCATCGCGCCTGACAGCCCCCACCCCGACCCTGTATTCGGGGCCGCGAGAGGCTCGTTCGAAGGACAGGTTCATGGCGCTCGATGACAGCAAGACACCGTGGAAATCCGGCCGCGGCAAGGGGCGCCCGATCCCCAAGGGCCGCGCGCTCGACGATACCGCCCATGACGAGGTCCGCGCGCTTCTCGGCGACCGGCCGCGGCGCCGCGACCTGCTGATCGAATTCCTGCATCTCGTCCAGGACACTTACGGTCATATCTCGGCGGCCCATGTCCGGGCTCTCGCCGAGAAGTTGAAGCTCGCGCAGGTCGAGGTCTACGAGGTCGCGACCTTCTACGCGCATTTCGACATCGTGAAAGAAGGCGAGACGCCGCCGCCCGCCCTGACCGTGCGTGTCTGCGATTCGCTCTCCTGCGAGCTGGCCGGGGCCGAGGCGCTGCGCGCGGCGCTCGAGGAAGGGCTCGATCCGTCGGAGGTCCGGGTTGTCCGCGCACCCTGCATGGGCCGCTGCGACACCGCGCCTGTCTGCGAGCTCGGGCACAACCATATCGATCATGCCACGCCCGAGCTTGTAGAGGCCGCCATCGCGGCGGGCGAGACCCATGTCCACCTTCCCGATTACGAGGCGCTCGACGCCTACCGCGCGGAGGGCGGCTATGCCGCGCTCGGCATGTTGCGGAAAAGCGGCGACTGGGAACAGGTTCAGGACATGATGCTCTCCGCCGGTCTGCGCGGCCTTGGCGGGGCGGGCTTTCCCTCGGGCAAGAAATGGGGCTTCGTGCGCGCCGAAGCGGGCCCGCGCTACCTTGCGGTCAATGGCGACGAGGGCGAACCTGGCACGTTCAAGGACCGCTACTATCTCGAGCGCGTCCCGCACCTCTTCCTCGAAGGCATGCTGATCGCCGCCTGGGCGGTCGAGGCCGATCGCGTCTATCTCTACATGCGCGACGAATATCCGGCCGTCCTCGAAATTCTGCGCCGCGAGATCGCCGCGCTGGAAGAAGCGGAGATCGTCGTTCCGGGATATATCGAGCTGCGCCGCGGCGCGGGCGCCTATATCTGCGGCGAGGAAAGCGCGATGATCGAATCGATCGAGGGCAAGCGCGGCCTGCCCCGGCACCGCCCGCCCTATGTCGCGCAGGTCGGCATCTTCAATCGCCCGACCCTCGTTCACAACGTGGAGACGCTCTATTGGGTCGCGCGAGTCTGCCGAGACGGCCCCGAGGTTCTCTCCGGCACCGAGAAGAACGGCCGCAAAGGACTGCGGAGCTACTCGGTCTCGGGCCGCGTCGCCAAGCCCGGCGTCTACCTTCTGCCGGCGGGTTCCACGATCCGCGACATCGTCGAGGCCGCGGGCGGCATGGCCGAGGGTCATGACCTCAAGGCCTATCAGCCGGGCGGGCCGTCTTCTGGCCTTCTGCCTGCGAAGCTCGATGACATCCCGCTCGATTTCGACGTGCTGCAAGAGCACGGCTCCTTCATCGGGTCGGCGGCGGTCGTGGTCCTGTCCGACAAGGACAGCGCCCGAGAGGCCGCGCTGAACATGCTGCGCTTCTTCGAAGATGAAAGCTGCGGGCAATGCACGCCCTGCCGGGTCGGGTGCGAGAAGGCCGTGAAGCTGATGCAGGCAGAACGCTGGGACCAGGGGCTGCTGGAAGAGCTGAGCCAGGCAATGGTCGACACCTCGATCTGCGGCCTCGGCCAGGCCGCGCCGAACCCGATCCGGCTGGTGATGAAGCACTTCCCAGACGAGATCTGATCCTCAGGTCGCCCGCATTGCGGGCGGCATGTCTGGCGCGATGAGCCCTTGGCTCATCGCGCGGTGCGAGGGCCCTGCCCTCGCGCTCCCGCGGTATTTGGGCCAACCCAAATTGTCAGATCAGCCGTATTTCGAGACCGGGGTTCCGGCCAGCGCGGCCATGTTGAGCAGCCCGCGCGTCGTGATCGAGGGAGTCACGATATGCGCGCGGTTGCCCATCCCCATGAGGATCGGACCGACCTCGAGCCCTTGCGCGGTCATCTTGAGAATGTTGCGCACGCCCGAGGCCGCATCGGCATTGGCGAAGATCAAGACGTTCGCCTTTCCGCTCATGCGGTTGCCGGGCAGGAGGCGCTGGCGCAGCTCGGGATCGAGGGCCGCCTCGACGCTCATCTCGCCTTCGTATTCGAATTCGCGCGGCGCGGCATCGAGCACGGCCAACCCCGCGCGAATTCGCTCCGCCGCCTCGCTGTTCTGGTTGCCGAATTGCGATTGCGAACACAGCGCGATCTTCGGCTCGAGGCCGAAGCGCCGCACGTGCCGCGCCGCACCGAGGGCCGCTTGCGCGATCTGATCGGCCGTCGGGATGAAATGCACATGGGTGTCGGCGATAAAGAGCGGCCCGTCCTCCAGAATCATCATCGAGAGCGCGCCGTGCGGGTACTGCGTCTCGCTGCCGAGAACCTGCGTGACGTAGTTGAGATGCCAGCGATATTCCCCGAACGTGCCGCAGATCAGGCTGTCGGCCTCGCCGCGATGCACCATCACCGCGCCGATCGCCGTCGAGTTCGTACGCATGATCGCGCGGGCAAGGTCGGGCGTGACGCCGCGCCGGGCCATGATCTCGTGATAAGTGTTCCAATAGTCGCGGTAGCGCGGATCGTTCTCCGGGTTCACGATGTTGAAGTCGCGCTCGGGCCGGATCTCGAGGCCGAGCCGCTCGCAGCGCATGTTGATGACCTCGGGCCGGCCGATCAGGATCGGCTGCTCCGGCGTCTCTTCCAGCACGGCCTGGGCGGCGCGAAGCACGCGCTCGTCCTCGCCTTCGGCAAAGACGATGCGGCGGGAGGCTTCGGCGGCGGCATCGAAGACCGGCCGCATCAGGAGCGCGGAGCGATAGACGCTCGCGCGCAGCTTGGCCTTGTAGGCATCCATGTCCTCGATCGGGCGCTCGGCGACGCCCGAGGCCATCGCGGCTTGGGCCACCGCGACCGAGACCGTGGCCGAGAGGCGCGGATCGAAGGGTTTGGGGATGAGATAGTCGCGCCCGAAGGTCAGGCTTTCGCCGCGATAGGCCGCCGCGGCCTCGGCGCTCGTGGTCGCACGGGCCAGCGCGGCGATACCCTCGACGCAGGCGATCTTCATCTCGTCGTTGATCGTCGTCGCGCCCACGTCGAGCGCGCCGCGGAAGATGAAGGGAAAGCAAAGCACGTTGTTCACCTGGTTCGGAAAGTCCGACCGACCCGTCGCGATGATCGCGTCGGGCGCCACCTGGCGCGCGAGATCGGGCATGATCTCGGGATTGGGATTGGCGAGCGCGAAGATGATCGGTGTCTGCGCCATCTTCTCGACCATCTCGGGCTTGAGGACATTCGGCCCCGACAGCCCGAGAAAGAGATCCGCGCCCTCGATCACGTCACCGAGGGTCTTGGCGGTGCTGCCCTGAGCATAGGCCGCCTTTTGCGGCGTCATCTCGGTCTCGCGGCCTTCATAAACGAGCCCGTCGATATCGCAAAGCCAGATGTTCTCGCGCTTGACGCCGAGCTTGACGAGCATGTTGAGGCACGCGATCCCGGCCGCGCCCCCGCCCGTCGAGACGACCTTCACGTCCTCCAACGTCTTTCCCGCGAGCTTCACCGCGTTCAAGGCCGCCGCCGAGACGACGATGGCGGTGCCGTGCTGGTCGTCGTGGAAGACGGGAATGTTCATCCTCTCGCGGCAGATCTCTTCGACCACGAAGCAATCGGGCGCCTTGATGTCCTCGAGGTTGATCGCGCCAAAAGACGGCTCAAGCGCGCAGACGATGTCGGCAAGCTTCTCGGGGTCGCTTTCGTTCACTTCGATGTCGAAGCAATCGATGCCGGCGAATTTCTTGAAGAGAACCGCCTTGCCTTCCATCACCGGCTTGGAGGCCAGCGCGCCGATATTGCCGAGGCCGAGGACTGCCGTCCCGTTGGACACGACCGCGACGAGATTGCCGCGCGACGTGTAATCGCGCGCGGCCTTCGGATCGCTTTTGATTTCGAGACAGGCTTCCGCGACGCCGGGCGAGTAGGCCCGTGCGAGATCGCGGCCATTGGCGAGCGGCTTGGTTGCGCGGATCTCCAGCTTTCCGGCCTTGGGAAAGCGGTGGTAGTCAAGCGCCTGCTGGCGCAGCGTGTCGCTGGTCTGGTCCGACATGAAAGCCCTCGTCCTCGTCGCCTGGGACGAGGGCTAGCTTAAATCCCCCGCGACGGGAAGGCGCCGGTGCTACTTCGCCAGTTCCTCGAGATAGGCGATGCGCCGTGCGGCTTCTCGCTTGGTCAGCGCCATGTCGAATTCCTCACCGGTTTCGTCGGTGAGCTGGCGCAGGGTCGCGGCCTGCTTGTCGGTCATGGGCTCGCGGGGATCGGCGGGAAGGTCCGCGCCGGGGTCGAGAACGAGATGGCTCTGGGTCATGCAAGCCTCCTTTCGATTGAAATGGAAACGCGCTTGCCGCGCGCCGGTTCCCCTTGCTCTTGCTTCGCGCCGCAGCCACGATGACCGTTACCCATAGCCCCCGGAGGACCCGATGACCCTACGCGATGATGCGCTTGCCGTCCGCGAAAACGCCTATGCCCCCTATTCGGACTTCAAGGTCGGCGCGGCGCTTCGGTCAGCATCGGGTGCGGTCTTCAGCGGCTGCAACGTCGAGAACGTGGCCTATCCCGAGGGCACCTGCGCCGAGGCCGGGGCCATCGCCGCGATGGTCGCAGCGGGCGAGACCGAGATCGCAGAGCTTTACGTCGTCGCGGGCAGCGCGGCCCCGGTGCCGCCCTGCGGCGGCTGCCGCCAGAAGATCGCGGAATTCGCGGCGCCCGCCACGATGGTAACGCTCGCCACGCTCGACGGAACCGAAACCCGCCTCTCCGTGGGCGAGCTTTTGCCGGGCGCCTTCACGCAGAGCCACATGGACGGCAGCTGATGGAGCCCGCGCGGCTCATCGCGGGTCTTCGGCGCGGACAAGAACCGGACGGTGCCGCGCTCGCCACGTTCGCAGCAGGTCTTGCGGACGGATCCGTCTCTGACGCGCAAGCCGGGGCCTTCGCGATGGCCGTCTGCCTGCGGGGCCTGAGCGAGGCAGGGCGCACCGCGCTCACCGAAGGCATGCGGGATTCGGGGCGGACGCTGAGATGGGATCTGCCGGGGCCCGTCCTCGACAAGCATTCCACGGGCGGGGTCGGCGATTGCGTGAGCCTCGTCCTCGCCCCGGCGCTCGCGGCGCTCGGCGTCTACGTTCCGATGATTTCGGGGCGCGGGCTCGGTCACACCGGCGGCACGCTCGACAAGCTCGAGGCGATCCCCGGCTTTCGCACCGCGCTTTGCGAAGCCGAGTTCGACCGCGCCGTGCGCGAGGCGGGCGCGGCCATTGTCGGCGCATCGGCCGACATCGCGCCGGCCGACCGGCGGCTCTACGCGGTGCGCGACGTGACCGGCACGGTGGAAAGCATCGACCTCATCACCGCGTCGATCCTGTCGAAGAAGCTGGCGGCAGGGCTCGAAGGGCTCGTGCTCGACGTGAAGGTCGGCAGCGGCGCCTTCATGAAGACCGAGGAGGCCGCGACGGAGCTCGCCGAGGCGCTGGCAGAGACGGCCAATGCCGCCGGCTGCCCGACCGTTGCATGTCTGACCGACATGAACGAGCCCGCCGCCCCGGCACTCGGCAATGCGCTCGAAGTGCTGGAGGCGGTGCATGTCCTGAAAGGCGGCGCGCCCGAGGGGCGTCTGGCTGGGCTTTCCGCGCTACTCGGCGGCGCGCTCCTGGCGCGCACGGGCCAGGCCGAAGACGCCGGGCAAGGTGCGGACAGGCTGCGCGCAACGCTTGCGGATGGCCGCGCGGCCGACGCCTTCCAGAAAATGGTCTACGCGCAGGGCGGACCGATCGGATTTGTCGAGACGCCTGCCCGTTTCTTGCCGGAAGCGCCGGTCATTCGCGAGCTTGCCGCGCCTGCCACGGGCCATATCGCGGCGATCGATGGCGAAGCGCTCGGCCACGTTGTCGTGCGGCTCGGCGGCGGGCGGCGGGTGGAGACCGACAGCGTCGACCCGGCTGTGGGCCTGTCGGATGTTCTCGGCCTTGGCGCGGAGGTGGCGCGGGGCCAGCCGCTTCTTCGCCTGCACGCGGCCCGGATCGAGGATGCCGACGCGGTCGAGGCAGCGCTCACCCAGGCATTCTCCATCGCCGACCATGCACCGACGCCGCGCTCTCTGGGCCGGATCGCGACCGGCCTCTGACGCCGGACCTGCCCTTGCCGTGACCCGCACACCGGGCTAGGCCCTCAGATCATTCGGTCCAGAGGAGCTGCCATGCCCCGCGCCTTTCTCGTCGTCATGGATTCCGTCGGCATCGGCGGCGCGCCCGATGCGGATCGGTTCTTCAACGACGGGCTTCCGGATACCGGCTCGAACACGCTCGGCCATATCGCGGAGGCCTGCGCGGCGGGCCAGGCCGAAGAGGGGCGGAGCGGCCCCCTGCATCTGCCCCATCTCGACACGCTGGGCCTGTCGCAGGCGGTGGCGCTCGCATCCGGGTTGACGCTGCCCGATCTCGGGGGCGGTGAGACCTCGGGCTACTGGGGCGCAGCTACCGAAACCTCTCCCGGGAAGGACACGCCGTCCGGCCATTGGGAACTCGCGGGCCTGCCCGTACCGTGGGACTGGCACTACTTCCCCGATACAAACCCTGCCTTCCCGGAGGATCTCGTTGCCGAGGTCTGCAAGATCGTCGGCACGGACGGCATCCTCGGGAATTGTCACGGCTCCGGCACCGTGATGCTGGACCGCTTCGGCGAAGAGCATATCCGCACGGGGCGGCCCATCTGCTACACCTCTGCCGACAGCGTCTTCCAGATTGCCGCCCATGAGGAACACTTCGGGCTCGAGCGGCTGCTCGATCTGTGTCAGCGCATCGCGCCGCGCCTCCATGAGATGCGCGTCGGCCGCGTCATCGCCAGGCCCTTCATCGGCGCTCCGGGCGCTTTCCAGCGGACAGCCAACCGCCGCGACTACGCGATCCGCCCGCCGCAGCCGGTCCTGACCAACTGGGCGCAAGATGCCGGACGCACCGTCCGCGCCATCGGCAAGATCGGTGACATCTTCTCGATGGAAGGGATCGACGAGCTGAGAAAGGGTGCGGATGCGGATCTCATGCGCCATCTCGGCGAGGCCATCGACGAGATGCCCGAAGACAGCCTGACCTTCGCCAATTTCGTCGAGTTCGACAGCCATTACGGCCATCGGCGAGATGTGCCCGGTTATGCGCGTGCGCTCGAGTGGTTCGATCGCGAACTCGGCGCGCTGCTGCGACGCCTCCGTCCCGGCGACATGCTGGTTCTCACCGCCGATCACGGCAACGATCCGACCTGGACCGGGACCGATCACACCCGCGAACGCGTTCCCGTGCTGATCGCGGGGCTCGGGACCGGCAGCCTCGGCCAGATCGCCTTCGCCGATGTCGCGGCCAGCATCGCCGCGCATCTCGACATCCCCTCTCAAGGCCCCGGAGCCTCCGCCCTATGATGAAAGACGACACACCCCATACCGAGGAAAGCCTCGCCGCCATCGCAGCGATGCCGAAGCTGGAACTGCACCTGCATCATGAGGGCGCAGCCCCGCCGAGTTTCATTCGCGGGCTCGCGAAGGAAAAGGGCCTGAATCTCGACGGTGTCTTCCGCTCCGATGGAAGCTACGCCTTCTCCGGATTCGAGCACTTCCTGAGCGTCTACGAGGCAGCCACCACCGTCCTCAAGACACCCGAGGATTACCATCGCCTGACCGTCGCCCTTCTGGAGGAGAGCGCCTCCAACGGCGTGATCTATACCGAGAGCTTCCTCTCGCCCGATTTCTGCGGCGGCGGCGATCTTGGCGCGTGGCGCGAATACCTCGCCGCGATCCGCGAGGCGGCGGAGCTGTGCGAGCGCGACATGGGCATCACGCTCAGGGGCATCGTCACCTGCGTACGCCATTTCGGGCCCGACCAGGCCAAGAAGGCCGCTCGCTGCGCCGCCGAGACGGCGGGCGACTTCATCACCGGCTATGGCATGGGCGGGGACGAGAACCGCGGTAGCCTGAAGGATTTCGCCTATTCCTTCGACATGGCGCGTGAGGCCGGACTGCAGCTCACCGTCCATGCGGGCGAATGGCGCGGGCCGCGCGAGGTGGCCGAGGCGGTCGACGATCTGCGCGTCTCGCGCATCGGACACGGCGTGCGCGCGGCAGAAGATCCCGCGCTGATGGACCGGCTCGCCGAGAACGGCATCTGCCTCGAGGTCTGCCCCGGCTCCAACGTGGCGCTCGGTGTCTATCACCGGCTCGAGGCGCACCCGATCGAGACGCTGCGCGACCGCGGCGTGCCCATCACCGTCTCCACGGACGATCCGCCCTTCTTCCACACCACGATGCGCGACGAATACGTCTCTCTTGCCCGCACCTTCGGCTGGCAGGCCGAGGATTTCGCGCAGCTCAACGCAACCGCCCTCGCCCATGCCTTCTGCGACGAGGTCACCCGCGATGCCATCGCCAAGCGCCTGGAGGCCCAATGACACCCGATACGCTCAAGATCGTCGATCACCCGCTCGTCCAGCACAAGCTGACCATCATGCGCGAGAAAGAGACCTCGACCGCCGTGTTCCGGCAGCTCCTGCGCGAGATCTCCCAGCTGCTGGCCTACGAGATCACCACCGATCTGCCGATGACCACCAAGACCATCGACACGCCGCTGCAGCCGATGGAAGCGCCGACGCTTGACGGCAAGAAGCTCGCGCTCATCTCGATCCTGCGCGCGGGCAACGGCCTTCTGGACGGGGTGCTGGAGCTGATCCCCTCGGCGCGGGTCGGCTTTGTCGGCCTCTATCGCGACGAGGAAACGCTGGAGCCCGTGCAATACTACTTCAAGGTGCCCGAGGGCCTGTCGGACCGTGTGACCATCGCTGTCGATCCGATGCTCGCCACCGGCAACAGCTCGGTCGCGGCGATCGACCTTCTGAAACAGGCGGGCGCGACGAATATCCGCTTCCTCTGTCTTCTCGCCGCACCCGAAGGGGTGCGCCGCATGGCCGAAGCGCATCCCGATGTGCCCGTGGTGACCGCCGCACTGGACGAGCGGCTCAACGAAAAGGGCTATATCGTGCCCGGCCTCGGCGATGCCGGAGACCGCATGTTCGGAACTAAATAAGCGCATGCAGAGCTTTACAGGCGCAACTTGTTGCTGCATCGTCGGCCTAATACGCCTGTGGGGGGCTTTGAGATGAAGAAACTGACTTTCACCGCGATGGCCGCGATGGCCGCGTCCGTCGTCTTCGGAGATGCCGCTATCGCGCAGCAGCGCTCGACCGATGTGCCGCAGGAATTTCCGCCGGCCTCCTACCAGGGCCGTCAATACGTCGACAGCCGCGGATGCGTCTATATCCGGGCCGGTGTCGACGGCGCCGTGAGCTGGGTGCCGCGCGTGAATCGCGCGCGTCAGACGCTCTGCGGTCAGACGCCGACCTTAGGGGCGCAAGCGACGCGGACCGCCGCACCCGAGGCGCGCGGTGCCGAACAGATCACCATCGACAACGCGCCCACCCCCGCCCCGCAGCCCGCGCGCACCGCAGCGCCAGCCCCGCAGCCACAGCAACAACCAAAGCGCGTGGTCCGGCAAGCGCCGCCGCCAGAGCCACAGGCGACCAAGCCCGCGCCCAGGATCGTGCGGACCGCACCGGCCCCCGCCCCGACGCCTGCTCCGCAGCGCGTCGTCCGTCAGGCCGCGCCCGCGACGACCGCCGCAGCACCGACAACGGACGGATCACGCTGCCAGGGCGCATCGGCCATCTCGCAGCAATATATCGGCAACAACCGGGGCCTTGCGGTTCGATGCGGCCCGCAAGCGGCAAGCCCGGTGACGGTGATCCGCCGCGGCGAGGCTCCGACCGGCAAGAACGTCTACATTCGTGAGGGCTACGACGAAGGGAACCTTCGCATGGCCCCGGAGACGCCGCGCGGCCCGGGCCCGACGATCGTGCCCGACCAGGTCTTCGCGACGCTCTCGGCCGAGCAGGAGACCATCGTGCCCGCCGGCTACGAACGCGCCTGGGACGACGACCGCCTGAACCCGCGCCGCGCCTTCCAGACGCCCGACGGCTATTACGCCACCCAGCAGGTCTGGACCAACACGGTCCCGCGCCGGCTTGTCGCGACGGCGGACCGGCACCGGGTCAAAGACCCGATCATCGTCATCCCGCAATGATACAGCGGCAGCTCTAGCTGCCGCAAATCCCCTGAAGGCGGACCCATTCGGCATCCGTCAGCACCGGCGTGCTGCCTTCGTCGCGGCGTGGATCGGCCTCGATCAGGGGCAGAGTCGTCTCGCCCGTCATGTCGAGCGCATAGGCATAGGGGCTCGATCGCAGTTCCGCCGCCGCGAAGGCCGCGAGCAGCGCATCATTCGCAACAGGCGGCGGCGGCATGCTCATCAACGCCTCGGCATGATCGTCGAGCGCCCCCTCGGGAAGCTCCCCCGTGGTCAGCAGCTTCATCGTCGCGAAAAGCCCCGCCCGTTCGAGAAGATCGACCAGCGGATCACTGGCGCGGGCCCGGAGCGCCTCGGCCAGCACGTAGCCTGCGGTCACGTCCGGATCTTCCGGATCTTCGACGATCTGCGAGTTGATGAGAATGAGCCCGCCCGGCAAGTGGGCGGTGTCGGGCACGCCCCCGCGCAGAACGGTCAGGTCACCGCCGCGGCCCTCGCCCAGAACCCGGCGGCCAAGCGCGCGCAGCGGCTCTTCGGCCTCGGCGGAGCGGCAGGGCTGACCCGCGACCCGCTCGATCCGTTCGAGAAGGGCCGCACCGATCTCGTCGCGCTTCACATCGGGAACGACCTCGACCGAATAGGCCAGCAGCGCGCCCGGAAGCCAGAGCGCGCCCGCGAGGACCGCCGTCGCGGCGATACCGCCGCCGATCCAGAAGCGCAGCTTGCCGGGATGCGGCCGCCCGCGCTCGATCGCGCGCAACACGCGGTCGATGGCCTCGGCCATGTCGCGCGCATCCTCACCCAACTCGAGCGTCTCGCGCGGATCGCCGTCGGGATGATAGATCGCTGGGATCTCGCCGCGGGGCGTCGCGCGTTCGATGGCGGCAAGCGACCAATGCGCCAAGGCGCGCTCGGTGAAATCGGAGATCGTAACGCTCGCCTCGCCCATGGAGACCACGACCTCGCGCCGCTGCGCCTCATCGCTCTCGCGCCAGAGGCCCGTCGCCTCGAGACGCTGGTATTGGGTTAGGGCTGTCATGCGCTCCGGTGCTGCTCTGCCTGCTTGGCGCGACGCTACACTCAGGCAACGGGATCGGCAATCGACTGCGTGTCGCGGCGTCCGGCTACAGCTCTTTCGCCTGCGCCCGCAGCTGGAACTTCTGGATCTTGCCGGTCGAGGTCTTGGGCAGTTCCTCGAACACCACCTTCTTCGGTGTCTTGAAGCCCGCAAGCCGCTCGCGCGCGAAGGCGATCAGCGTGGCCTCGTCCACATCGGCCCCGGCTTTCAGTTCCACGAAGGCGCAGGGCACCTCGCCCCATTTCTCATCCGGCTTGGCGACTACCGCGCAAAGCGAGACCGCCTCGTGCTCCATCAGCACGCCCTCCACCTCCACCGAGGAGATGTTCTCGCCGCCCGAGATGATGATGTCCTTGGCGCGGTCCGCGATGCGGATATAGCCGTCCTCCTCGAGGATCGCGATGTCGCCGGAATGGAAATAGCCGCCCGCGAAACTCTCGCGCGTCGCTTCGGAGTTCTTGTAATACCCCTTCATGACGCCGTTGCCCCGGAACATGATCTCACCCTTGGTCTCGCCGTCGCGCGGCACCTCGGCCATCGCCTCGTCGGTCACGGTGACATGGTCGAGGAACGGCATCGCCACACCCTGCCGGGCCTTGAGATCGGCCCGCGCCGCGCCTTCGGTGCCATCCCATTTCCGCTGCCAGGTGCATTCGGTGCCGGGACCGTAGGTTTCCGTCAGCCCGTAGACATGGGTGACGTTGAAGCCCATCGGCTCGATCTTGGCGAGCGTCGAGGGCGCGGGCGGCGCACCGGCCGTGAAGACCTCCACAATCTGCGGGAAGTCGCGCCGCTCGTCCTCAGGCGCGTTGATGAGCGTGTTGAGCACGATGGGCGCGCCGCCGAAATGGGTGACGCCCTCCTCGGCGATGGCCTCGAAGATCGGCTTCGCGGCGATCTCGCGGCAACAGGCGAGCGTGCCGCCCACGGCGGGCATCATCCAGGTGTGACACCAGCCGTTGCAATGAAAGAGCGGCACGATCGTGAGGTAAACGGGGTGCAGCACCATCCGCCAGGAGAGAACCTGCCCCATCGCGTTCAGATACGCGCCGCGATGATGATAGACGACGCCTTTCGGCCGGCCGGTCGTGCCGGAAGTGTAATTGAGCGCAAGGCTCTCCCACTCATCGTCCGGCATGATCCAGCGTGCCTGCGGGTCGCCCGTCTCGAGCAGATCCTCGTAGGTCATGTGCCTGCCCGTGGCGCTGCGGCCCGCGACCTCGTCGACGATCTCGACGATCTCGGGCCCCTCGCCCTCCATCTCCTCCCGCGCGGCCTCGGCCAGCGGAACGAGGTCGCTGTCGACGAGCGCGATCTTCGCGCCGCCATGCTCGAAGATATAGGCGACCGTGCCGGTATCGAGCCGCGTGTTGATCGCGTTCAAAACCGCACCCGCCGCGGGCACGCCGAAATGCGCCTCCGCATGCTGTGGGATGTTCGGCAGAAGCGTAGCCACCACGTCGCCGGAACCGATCCCCTTGCCGGCGAGCGCCGAGGACAGCCGGGAGACGCGCGCGTGATACTCGGTGTAGCTCTTGCGCCAGGATTTGTAGACCACCGCCAGATGATCGGGGAAGACATCCGCCGCGCGCCTCAGGAAAGACAACGGCGTCAGTGGCGTGTAATTCGCCTCGCAGCGTTCAAGCCCCGTCTCGTCCGGCAACCAGCCCATATCTCTCTCCTCCCCTATCCAGTGCCGTGCAAGGTGACCAATCCCCGCGCGGCTGGCAAGGTCGCACAGACAGGGGCGCTGCCCCTCTTCGGGCCCTTGGCCCGAATTCACCCCGCGGTATTTGCGCCAACCCAAAGACCAAAGGCGCGCGTCCCTTCTTTGGATTGGTAAAAATACCGCGGGGAGCGCGAGGGGCTGGCCCCTCGCCGGCGCAACCTCGCCCAAAGGCGTCGGCCCCGGATCAGCGTCGTTGCGCGGCACCAAGCTTTGGCTATCAATGGTTCCATGATCATTTCGCCCGGGCGCGGCTACATCTTCGTGCATATCCCAAAGACCGGCGGCACGTCGTTGGCGCTGGCGCTCGAAGCGCGCGCCCATCGCGACGATATCCTGATCGGCGACACGCCAAAGGCGCAGGCCCGGCGCAACCGGGTCAAGACATTGGATGGCGCGCAGGGACGCATCTGGAAGCACAGCCGCCTTGCCGATATCGAAGGCGGGGTGCCGCAGGACACGCTCTCGCGGCTTCATGTGGTCACGCTCGTGCGCAACCCCTGGGACCGGATGGTGAGCTATTATCACTGGCTGCGGGCGCAGGATTTCGATCATCCGGCCGTCCATCTGGCCAAACGAACCGATTTCGAGGGGTTTCTCTCAGATGAGGCGAACGCGGCGGCGATCGCGGCGCAGCCCTATCCGTCCTATGTCACCTGGTCGAACGGCGCGGTCGCACCGGCGCTCTATCTGCGCCTCGAAGCCCTGGAGGAGGATCTGCCCGCCTTCGAAAAGGTGCTCGGCTTCAAGCTCGACATGCCGCATGTGAACCGCTCGACGCGAGAGGCGGAATGGCAAGGGTATTACACGCCGGAGCTGCGCGACCGGGTTGCAGAGCTCTGCGCGCCCGACATCACCCGATTTGGCTATAGCTTCGAGTCGACCTGACCGAGACGTTGCAAAGCGCGAATTTGCAAACTTCTCTGGATCAAGCACAAAACTTCGCAATCCGAGCGGCTTTGCAAAAATTTGCAAGCGCTAACAGGCGATTTCTGCAAACTTTTTGTCGCAGAGCGCCGCGAATGTTGCCGCGACGCTTGCCAGACCCTCCTGACGCTCCGTAACACGTGACCGCAGGGACCAAGGAGCGAGGGAGGCCATCACATGAGCTACGCCGAGGTATATGAAAGCTGGAAGCGTGATCCGGAGGCCTTCTGGCTCGAACAGGCCGGCGCCATCGACTGGGACGAAGCGCCGACCCGCGCGCTCTATGACCGGGGCGATCATCTCTACGAATGGTTCGCCGAGGCGAAGGTGAACACCTGCTACAACGCGGTCGACCGTCACGTGGAAAACGGACGCGGCGACCAGGCGGCGATCATCTATGACAGCCCGGTCACCGATACCAAATACGCAATCACCTTCGCCGAATTGCAGGAGCAGGTCGCGCGGCTTGCGGGCGCGCTTCGCGCCAAGGGCATCGAGAAGGGTGACCGCGTCATCATCTACATGCCGATGATTCCCGAGACCGCCGTTGCGATGCTGGCCTGCGCGCGGCTCGGCGCGATCCATTCGGTGGTCTTCGGCGGCTTTGCCAGCCATGAGCTGGCCGTGAGGATCGACGATGCCGAGCCGAAGGCGATCATCGCGGCCTCCTGCGGGATCGAGCCGGGGCGGACCGTCTCCTACAAGCCGCTGCTCGACGGGGCCATCGAGGAGGCAAAGCACAAACCCGACTTCACCGTGATCTTCCAGCGCGAGCGCGAGGAGGCCGCATTGATCGACGGCCGCGATCACGACTGGCACGCTTTCCAGGACGGGGTCGAGCCTGCGCCCTGCGTGCCCGTCGAGGGCAATCATCCCGCATACGTTCTCTACACCTCGGGCACGACCGGCGCGCCCAAAGGGGTCGTTCGTCCGACCGCAGGCCATCTCGTGGCGCTGCACTGGTCGATGAAGAACATCTACAACGTCGATCCGGGCGAGGTATTCTGGGCGGCGTCCGATGTCGGCTGGGTCGTCGGACACAGCTATATCGTTTACGCGCCGCTCATCGCCGGGAACACCACCGTCCTTTTCGAGGGCAAGCCGGTTGGTACGCCCGACGCCTCGACCTTCTGGCGCGTGATCTCGGAGCACAAGGTGCGCTCTTTCTTCACCGCGCCGACGGCGTTCCGGGCAGTGAAACGCGAGGATCCAGAGGCCAAGATGCTGGCCGATTGGGAAATCGGCCATCTCCGTGCGATCTACCTCGCGGGCGAGCGCGCCGATCCCGACACCATCGAGTGGGCGCAGCGCGTCACCGGAAAACCGATCTATGACCATTGGTGGCAGACCGAGACCGGCTGGACCATCGCGGGCATGCCCGCGGGCATCGAGACGATGCCGGTCAAGATCGGCTCGCCCTCGGTCGCGATGCCAGGCTACGATGTGCAGATCCTCGACGAGGGCGGCACCCCGGTCGCGCCCGGCAATCTCGGCGCGATCGCGATCAAGCTACCGCTGCCGCCGGGCACTCTGCCGACCCTCTGGAACGCGCCCGAGCGGTTCCGCAAGAGCTACCTCGCGCATTTCCCCGGCTATTACGAGACGGGCGACGCGGGCATGATCGACGAGGACGGGTATCTCTACATCATGGCGCGCACCGACGACGTCATCAACGTCGCGGGGCACCGCCTCTCGACCGGCGCGATGGAAGAGGTTCTGGCCGGCCACCCGGACGTTGCCGAATGCGCGGTGATCGGGGTCGCGGACGACTTCAAAGGGCAACTTCCCATGGGCTTCGTCTGCCTTACGAAGGGCGTGAACCGCCCGCATGACGAGATCGAGAAGGAATGCGTCAAACGCGTGCGGGACCAGATCGGTCCCGTCGCGGCCTTCAAGCTCTGCAAGGTGGTGGACCGCCTGCCGAAGACGCGATCCGGCAAGATCCTGCGGCGCACGATGGCGTCCATCGCCGATGGCGAGGACTTCAAGATGCCTGCCACCATAGACGATCCGGCCATCGTCGACGAGATCCGCGAGGCCGTCGGCACGATGGGCTATCCCAAGGGCTGAACGCGCACGAGATGCCGGGGCTCAATGCGCCCCGGCCAGGCGGCCGCGTTTCCCCTCTGTGCGGATATCCTGAAGGAGATAGTCGTCGATCTCAGCGTGGTCCGGGCCGGACATGACGCTGACGACACCCGTGCTTTCCATGATCACGGCGCGCACCTCCGCCATGTGATGCACGTTCGCCTGGCGCAGCTTTGCGAGCAAATCGTCATGGGTCATGTGCGCGGCTTTCATGTTGTCCCACAGCACCTCGCCGT
This sequence comes from Roseivivax sp. THAF30, assembly GCF_009363575.1. Lineage (NCBI taxonomy): Bacteria > Pseudomonadati > Pseudomonadota > Alphaproteobacteria > Rhodobacterales > Roseobacteraceae > Roseivivax > Roseivivax sp. THAF30. The sequence continues at coordinate 3,041,211 of NZ_CP045389.1, forward strand.
CGCGCATCACGAGAAGCGGTGTCGTATCGACGAGACGACGCACCCAGTCGAAGCGCGTTCGCAGGGGCGCCATCGCCATCTTCCAAGCATAAAGTGCCGCAATGGCTCCGATCCCGATCCAGAAATTCTGATCGGGTGTGGTCAGCACGCTCGCCAGCACCGAGCCGATGGCAACCGTGACGGCGAAGTCGAAGGCCGACATCTTCGAAAATGAGCGCAGACCCAGAATGCGCGTGAGAAGGATGATCGTCGCCATGATCGCGACGACCTTGATCAGCATGTCCAGAAATTCCATGACCGCACACCTTTCGCCAATACGGTACAACGACGCTCGGACGCAGGTGTTCCTGCGGGCTTTGACCTCCGTCTCCGCTTAACCGTGATCGTGGCCGGTATTGCGCGGATCCATCATGCCTTCCTTCACGCCGAAACGGATGAGCGCCACATTCACGGGGTAGGCCGCCAAAAGACCGCAGGACAGGGACAGGATCAGGGCGGTCCAGAAGCGCACATCGCCCAGGCCCGCATCGCCACCGGCCCAGATGCTGACGCCGATGGCAGTGATCTCCATCACGGTGATCGAAGGCGTCTCGGCCAGCGCGGCATCCTTGAACGCCTGGCTCGCGGGCATACCGCCCTGCATCAAGGGGCCGACGGTCAGCGCAAACCCCGCCACGTAGGCGAGGCAGAAGGTGGTGACAGCCACCCAATGCGTCGCCAGAGACAACACGCCGGCGGCGAGGACGACGCCCGCGATCTCGCCCATCCCGCAGCCCGAATAACAATGCGCCACCGAGCGCGCCGCGCGGCGCCAGAGACCGTCGGAGGCGATCTCCTTCCTGCCCGACCAGCGATAGATCATCAGGCCGAACGGCCCCGAATAGAGGACGGTCAGTGCCCAGACCACCTTCATCAGCGGCATCAGATGCGCGTTTCGAACGCGCAGATCCCATACCGTCCATGCGAGGCAAGGCACCATCACGAGCAGCCAAAGGGTCAGAAGCAGTTGGGACTCAAGAAGCTCGGTCATGAACGCGAAACGAACGCCGCCTTTGCGTGTTCCTCATCGCTTGATGCGGTGACCTCTTCCAACGGACAGCGTTCTGGCCGGACCCGCGCCCGGCCAGCGCAATACCCACAGCTCGTCACCCTACAGCTCGCTCAAAAATGCCTGCATTGTCATCGCAGCCATTCAATGACAGCGTTGTCTTTTCGAGGACTGACTCCAAATACCGGAAATCCGGCGAGCCCTTTGCTTAAATTGTTCACTGAACGGATGCAGCGGCTCAGACTTATAACGAGTGTGACATGTATTCAGATTGGTCAGCCTGGCGCGATCTATATCCGGGTTTCTCCGGACCCGATCCCCGTCTTTAAATGCAAAGCGTGATATTAGTTCCTACGACCTCCGCTGCTATCATCGCAGTTGACATCGCGAGAGAACGGCCATCTTTTGGACGCCGGTGCAGCGGAAACCTGCGCGCCTCAGGGGGCAGGATATCGTGAAGAAAGAAGACTTTACTGGCGCCGTATCAGCGACAGAACCCGACTGGAGCCGAGAGCGCGCCGAAAGGCTCTGGTCACCGTCGCACCGTCTCTTGAAGTCCATCCGCCGTTACCAGGCAGCATCCGGCCCGTTCAAAAAGATCATTCAAGCCTATTGGGTGTTTCAGCATCGTTTCTGGTCCATCGTCACTGCAGCGGATATCCCGATCAACTCGCGCATTGGCGGAGGTCTTTTGCTGCCGCACCCTACAGGGGTCGTCGTGCATCCCGAGTCGATCATTGGGCCGAATTGCCTGCTGTTTCAGCAAGTCACCGTTTCAGGCGGGGTCGAAATTGGCGGTCATGTCGATATCGGGGCTGGCGCCAAGCTGATTGGGCCTCTCAAGATCGGGGACCATGTTCGGATAGGAGCCAACGCGGTCGTCACCTCTGACGTGGCATCCGGCACCACCGTCGCTGGCGTTCCTGCACGCGTTCTCAACACAGGCGCAATCGACTGACGATCGCGGCCGATTGGGCAATCATTCTCCGATCCGCACGAAGCACAGACGCAATTCACCCGCGCGCATCGCCCGTCCCTGGCCCCGCCTCAGGCGCTGCCTTCTGAGCGATAAACCGTCACCTCTGGCAGGTCAGTGAGCGGGATGTTCAGAAGCCGCATCGCCGGCAAGGATAGCCGGCTGCCGCTGCCTTCGGGCGCGGGGCGCAGCTCGACCTGCGCCGATTCGCCGTTTGCCAGTTCAACCCGCCCCGGCGTCACCGCATCGACGAGCGGCGTCTCGAGCCAGAAACCGGGCTCTGCCGCCGCGCCCAATGACACGACCACTCGCCCGAGTTCGGCATCACCGCCCTGCGCAGGCGCTGCCGCGGCCTGCCGCTCGGCATCCGTGGACGTATCGAAATCGTCCGCCGTCACCGCGTTTGCCGGAGGCCGCACCGGCGCGTTCGTCGCCGCCGGTGCGGCGCTCTCGGCAGGTGCAGCGGCGCTTGGCCCCGGATCCGACTGTCCGGCCCCGAAAAACCCTTCGACCTGGCTGCATCCGGCCATCAGGGCCGGAACGGCGAGGAGTGCGATGCGCGATAGCTGCATGTGTCGAGACCTTTGTCCTGTCTGTCTTTCGGCGCCGATACTTGCTGGCGACGCCGCGAATTACTAGACTCTGACACATGAATATGCCGCTTATCGACCCGTTCCAGCGCCCGATCTCGTATTTGCGCGTCTCCGTGACCGACCGATGCGATTTCCGCTGCGTTTATTGCATGTCCGAGAACATGCAGTTCCTTCCCAAGAAGGAGCTGCTGACGCTCGAAGAGCTTGACCGCATGTGCTCCACCTTCGTGCGACTCGGTGTCGAGAAGCTCCGCATCACCGGTGGGGAACCGCTGGTCCGGCGGGACATCATGACCTTTTTCCGGTCCATGACGCGCCATCTCGAGGCGGGCGATCTGAAAGAGCTCACGCTGACGACCAATGGCTCGCAGTTGGAGCGCTTCGCGGACGATCTCTACGCTGCGGGTGTGCGCCGCGTGAACATCTCGATGGACACGCTCGACGAGCAGAAATTCGCGGATGTCACCCGCTGGGGCCGCCTGCCCCAAGTCATCCGCGGCATCGATGCGGCCCAGCGAGCGGGCTTGCGGGTGAAGATCAACGCGGTCGCGCTCAAGGGCTTCAACGAGGACGAGCTCTTCACCATGACCGAATGGTGTGCGGCACGCGACATGGATCTGACCTGGATCGAGGTCATGCCGATGGGCGATATCGGCAACGAGGACCGGATCGGCCAGTACTGGAAGCTCACCGATCTGCGCGCGCGTCTCGCCGAGGAATACACGCTGACCGACTTGCCCGACCGCACGGGCGGCCCGGCCCGCTACGTGCGGATCGAGGAAACCGGGCAGAAGATCGGCTTCATCACGCCGCTCACTCATAATTTCTGCGAGAGCTGCAACCGCGTTCGCCTGACCTGCACCGGCGAGCTGTTCATGTGCCTCGGACAAGAGGACAACGCGGACCTGCGCTCGGCCCTCCGCAACCATCCCTCTACAGACGCGCCGCTCGAAGAGGCCATCCGCGCGGCCATCGCGCTCAAGCCCAAGGGCCACGATTTCGACTATTCCCGTCAAAGCGTGGATGGTCGGGTCTCGCGCCACATGAGCCATACCGGCGGGTAGAGCACGATCTAGGCATTGGTCCAAAGTCATCCTCGGGCATGTCCCGAGGGTCAACCACTCCACGCAAAAGGCCGGCCCCTCGGGACCGGCCATTTCACGTCGCGCGCCGAAAAGCTCAGCCGTTCCAGGCCTTGTCGGTTCCTCCAAGCCCACCTTCCAGAACCCGCGTCGGCAGTCCGATACGGTCGAGCACGGTAAAGAAGGGTTTGGGGTCCATCTCCTCGACGTTCTTCATCGTCTTGGCATCCCAATCGCCTTGCGAGATCAGGATCGCCGCGGCGACCGGCGGCACGCCCGCGGTATAAGAGATCCCCTGGCTGCCGACCTCCTCATAGGCCTCCTTGTGATCGGCCACGTTGTAGACGAAGACCTCGGCGGGCTTGCCGTCCTTGGTCCCCTTCACCAGATCGCCAATGCAGGTCTTGCCGGTATAGTTCGGCGCAAGGCTCGACGGGTCCGGGAGGCAGGCCTTCACGACCTTGAGCGGAACGACCTCCTGCCCTTCGGCCGTGGTGACCGGATGCTCCGACAAGAGCCCGAGGTTCTTCAGGACCGTGAAGACCGTGATGTAGCGCTCGCCGAAGCCCATCCAGAAGCGCACATCGGCCTCGGGGTAGTTCACCGCCAGCGAATGCACCTCGTCATGGCCCGACTGGTAGGCGCGCTGCGTGCCCACGACCGGAAGATCCCAGTCATGGCCCGAGGCGAACATCTCGGTCTCCTTCCACTGGCCGTCTTCCCAGTAATAGACCACCCCGGTGAATTCCCGGAAGTTGATCTCGGGGTCGAAATTCGTGGCGAAATATTTGCCGTGCGAGCCTGCGTTGATGTCCACGATGTCGATGGATGCGACCTCATCCATGTATTCGTCGATCGCGTAGCGCGCGAAGGCGTTCACCACGCCCGGATCGAAGCCCGCGCCAAGGATCGCGGTCACGCCTTTTTCGGCGCAGAGATCGCGCTTCTTCCACTCGTAATTGGCGTACCAGGGAGGCGTTTCGCAGATCTTGTCCGGCTCTTCGTGGATCGCCGTGTCGATATAGGCGGCACCCGTCTCGATGCAGGCGTCAAGCACGTACATGTTGACGAAGGCGGAGCCCACGTTGATGACGATGTCCGCCTTGGTCGCGCGGATGAGGTCCGCGACCGCCGCGCTGTCGCGCGCATCGACCTGGTGCGGCTGGATCCGGCGATCCTCTTTCATCGCGCCCTTCTCGCGGACGTGTTCGATGATCGCCTCGCATTTGGAGATCGTCCGCGAGGCGATATGAATATCGCCCAGGATATCGTTGTTCTGCGCGCATTTATGCGCCACGACCTGCGCGACACCGCCTGCGCCGATAATCAATGTGGATTGGGTCATCTCGAAACCCCCTTGGTCTTCCGGGTGGGTTTGGCCGCTCAGGAGAGCGCGGCGCGAAAATCGTCGTAGGTGAAATCACGGACCAGCCGCTCCGTGCCGTCCAGCTCACGGATCGCGATGGCGGGCATCTTCACCCCGTTGAACCAGTTCTTCTTGACCATCGTGTAACCGGCCGCGTCCTCCACGGACAGCCGGTCCCCCGCCTTCAGCGGTTTCGGAAACCGGAATTCGCCGAAGATATCGCCCGCAAGGCAGGACTTGCCGCAAATCATCCATTCCTCGGGGCCCTCGTCGGGGCTCATCTTCGCGCTCTCGCGATAGATCAGCAGATCGAGCATGTGCGCCTCGATGGAGCTGTCGACGATGGCGAGGTTCTTGCCGTTATGGAGGGTGTCGAGCACCGTCACCTCGAGCGTCGTCGATTCGGTGATCGCCGCCTCTCCCGGCTCGAGATAGACCTGCACCTCGTTTTGCCCGGCGAAGCGCTTCAGCCGCTCTGCGAACTTCTCGAGAGGGTAACCCTCTCCGGTAAAGTGGATGCCGCCGCCGAGGCTGATCCAGTCCATCCGGCGAATGAGATGGCCGAAGCGTTGCTCGATCATGCCGAGCATGGCGTCGAAGCGCTCGAAATTGGCATTCTCGCAATTGTTGTGGAACATGAAGCCCGAGACCATGTCCGCCACGGGCTCGATATCCTCGGGCGCGTGTTCTCCGAGCCGCGAGAAAGGCCGCGCGGGATCGGCGAGATCGAAATCGGAGGTAGACACGCCTGGATTGACGCGAAGGCCCCGCACATGGCCCGCGCTCTGGCTCTCGAAGCGCTTCAGCTGCGCGGCGGTGTTGAAGATCACCTTGTCGGAGACCTGCATCACCTCGTCGATCTCGTGATCGGCCCAGGCCACGGAATAGGCATGCGTTTCCTTGCCGAAGGTCTCGGCACCGAGCTTGACCTCGAAAAGCGATGACGAGGTCGTTCCGTCCATGTACTCGCGCATGAAGTCGAAGACGCCCCAACTTGCGAAACATTTCAGGGCCAGAAGCGATTTCGCGCCCGAAGTCTCGCGCAGCCAGGCGATTTTCGCCATGTTCGGCAAAAGCCGGGACTTGTCGATCAGATAATAGGGCGTCTGCATGGCGGGCGCTCCTCGAGGCCGGTCGGTCGCGTTCGGGGGCGATATAAAACCGCGACCCCCCCGGGGCAAGCCGACGGACCAAGGCCCGCCCCATCTCCTTGGGTTGGCGAAAATCCCGCGAGGGGTGAATTCGCGCCTCCCCGAGGCGCGAAGAGGGGGCTCGCAGCCCCCTCACCGCCCGATGATCGGCACGATCAGCGGGCCAGAGACGCGCGCGGCCCCGCCGCGCACCGAGGGGTCACGCGGCCGGCAAACGCCGCTCCACGATCTCGGCCCAGAACGAACAGCCCGCCGGGATCGCATCATCGTTGAAATTGTATTCGGGGTGATGCACCGCCGCGCTGTCGCCGTTGCCCACAAGGATATAGGCGCCCGGCCGCTCCTCCAGCATGAAGGCGAAATCCTCGCCGCCCATGACCAGCTCCGCATCCGCGCACTCGCCGGACACGGCCCGGCCCGCCTCGGCGGCATACCCCGTCTCACGCTCGGAATTGACCATCACGGGGTAATTGCGGTGATACTCCATCGCCGCCGTCGCGCCGAATGCCCGCGCGGTATGTTCAGCGATCTCCGTCAGGCGCGTCTCGGCCAGATCGCGCATCTCGGGGGCGAGCGTGCGAACGGTGCCTTTCATCGTCACCCGCTGCGGGATCACGTTGAACGCTTTCGACGAGGTCTCGAAGGAGGTGATGGATACGACGATCTGGCCCACCGGATCGGCGTTCCGCGCGGCGATGCTTTGCGTTGCCGTCACGATCTGCGCCGCCGTCACCGTGGGATCGATCGTCTCGTGCGGTTTGGCGGCATGACCGCCCCGCCCTTCGACAACGATCTCGAACACATCCGTTGCCGCGAAGAAGGCCCCGGGCCGGATCGCGAAGCTACCGACGGGCATCCCCGGCCAATTGTGCATGCCGTAGACCTCCTCGATCCCCCAGCGCGCCATCAGCCCGTCCTCGCACATCTCCCGGCCGCCGCCGCCACCTTCTTCGGCCGGCTGGAAGATCACCACGCAGGTGCCGTCGAAATTCCGCGTCTCTGCCAGATACCGTGCGGCCCCGAGCAGCATCGCCGTATGTCCGTCATGCCCGCAGGCATGCATCGCGCCATCGGTTTTCGAGGCATAATCGAGCCCCGTCGCCTCGTGGATGGGCAGGGCGTCCATGTCCGCGCGCAAGCCCACCGTGCGGCCCGACGCGGTGCTCCGGCCCCGGATCACGCCGACGACGCCGGTGCGCCCGATACCTTCGACCACCTCGTCGCAGCCGAGCTCGCGCAGCTTTTCGGCGACGAAGGCCGAGGTGCGATGCGTGTCGAACAGGATCTCTGGATGCTGATGCAGATCGCGCCGCCAGGCGGTGATCTCGTCATGCATCTCGGCAAAGCGGTTCTTGACCGGCATGGGGGCTCTCCTTGGGGTGAGGAAGTCGCCCGGAGAGTGCCGCAGCCTCACGGAAGCTGCAAGCACCTGCCACGTCGCACCCGGTCAGAGGTTCGGGCCAGGCACCATCTTCGATCCGTCCGAGAAACGCGCGAGCCGGAAGCGGGACATCTCGTGTCCGGTCTCCCCCCCCGTCGCCAAAGCGCCGGCGATGCGCCCGAAGGCAGGGCCGATGCCGAATCCGTGCCCGCACATGCCCGTGGCGACCGTGAGACCCGGCAGAGCGGCGACATTGTCCACTACCGGAACGACATCCGGCAGAACGTCGATCATGCCCGCCCAGGCGGTGCGAACGGTGACCTCGCCCGCCTCCGGAAAGGTCTTGGCAAAGGCGCGGGCGGCGTCTTCGGCCTTGGCGCGGTTCGGCTCGGGATTGAGGATCCGCATCGCCTCGAAAGGCGAGGCCGAATCTTCCGCCCAGTTTCGTGGCGTGAACCAGGCGTCGGGGAAGCCTTCGGGCGCGCGGACGCGCAGCTTCACCTCGAACCCGCCCTGGCGCAGCACGGGAATATATTTCAGCGCTGCGCGGATCGCGTCCGGCCCGACATGAAGCTCCGACAGGGTGGAGGGCGCGAGCGTGTAGCCACCATCCTCCCGCGGGCGAAAGGCAAGCCGGTCGTCGACCCCCGCGGTGCCCGTAACCTGAGGCAGCGGCCCGGTCTCGAGCGCGGTGGAACGCACGGAGAGTTGCGGAATCGAAATGCCGTGCCGCCGCAGCAAGAGCGAGGACCACGCACCTCCCGCGAGAATGACCGCATCCGCTTTCACGCGGCCACGTTCGGTCACGACGCCGGTGACGCGCCCGCCCTCGATCTCGAGCGCACGGGTCGCGCAACGCTCCACGATCCGTGCCCCGGCATCCCGCGCAAGCCGCGCCAATTCGGGCACGGCGACCCAAGGCTCGGCCTTCATGTCCGATGGCGTATAGAGCCCGCCGACCCAATCGCCTTGCGCGCCCGGCACCGTCTCGGAGATCTCCGCCCGGCTCAGCATCCGCGAGGAGACGCCATGCGCCTGCGCCTCGGCGAGCCAGCCTTCGTAATTCTTCAGGCTCTTCTCGCTGCGGGTGAGGTAATGCACCCCGATCTCCGCAAGGCCGAGCCGACCCTTGCAATCCTGGTCAAGCTCCTGCCAGATCCGCTGGGCTTCCTGCGCGATGGGGATCTCGGCCATGTCCCGGCCTTGCACGCGGATCCAGCCCCAATTGCGCGAGCTTTGCTCGGCCGCGATCCGCCCCTTTTCGAGAAGCGCCACGTCGTGACCCGCACGCGCCAGCGACAGCGCCGCCGAGACGCCGATCACGCCGCCGCCGATCACCACGATCCCGACGCGGCCCGGCGGCACGCCGCCATGTTCGGCAGGGGTCTGAAGCGTGAAAGGAAAGCTCATGCCGACAAGTTCTCCACGAGGCGGCGCATGAAGTGCCGCCCCTTCTCGAATTCCGCAACGGTGATGTATTCGTCGGGCTGGTGCGCCACGGCGATGTCGCCCGGGCCGCAGACAACCGCCTTGTAGCCGGTCGCCTGGAAATGGCTCGCCTCGGTGCCGTAGCTGACATGGTGCGATGCGTTGTCGCCGGTCAACTGGCGGACCAGGGCCTCGGCACTGTTGTCCTCTTCGGGCACGAAGGTCGGCAGCGAGAACGTATCGACCACTTCGATCGAGGCTTCGGGCCGTATGGCTTTCATCCCCGCCTCGATCTCGGCGACCTTGTCGAGCAGCCGCTCCCGCCAGGACAGCGGATCCTCCCCCGGAACCACGCGGAAGCCGAGGCCGAACTCGCAGTCCTTCGCTGTGATGTTATGCGCCGTTCCGCCGGAGATCTGACCGATATGCACGTTCGTGTAGGGCGGATCGAAGAGCGCGGCCAAATCGGACGGCTTCGCCGCCGCCTGTTCGGCGTTGACCTCGTTCGCCCAGGTGATGAGCTTGGCGCCCTCCATGATGGCCGAAACGCCTTTATAGAGGATCGAGGAATGCACTTCGAATCCGTGGACATGCACCCAGAAGCTGATCCCGCCTTTATGGCCGGTCACCGCCTGCATCGTCGTCGGCTCACCGACGATGACATCTCGCGCGCGCGGAACCACGCCCTGCATCGCCGCAATCAGCGGCGGCGCGCCGGTGCAGCCGACCTCCTCGTCATAGCTGAGCGCGATCTGCATCGGCCGGCGCACACCGGCATGATGCGCCTCCACGAGGGCCCAGATCGCCAGCGCGTCGAACCCTTTCATATCGGTCGTCCCGCGCCCGAAAAGCTTGCCGTCCGCTTCTGTGAGTTCGAAAGCGGGCCGCGTCCAGTCCTGCCCGTCCGTCGGCACGACGTCGGTGTGGCCCGAGAGAATGACGCCGCCCTCCTCGTCCGGCCCCACATGTGCGAAGAGCGCGGCCTTGCTGCGGTCCTCGTTCCAGTGTCGATGCGCCGCGATGCCGTGCGTGCCCAGATACTCCTCCACCCAGTCGATCAGCGGCAGGTTGCTGTCGCGCGAGACGGTCGGAAACTGGATAAGCGCCGCGAGGATCTCGCGGGCCGAAAGGCGGTCGGTCATGGGAGGGCAGCTCCTTTGCAGGCGAGCCTAGCGCAGGTCAGGGCTCCGGGCGAGCCCCGGACGCGGGGTCACGGCGCAGACAAGCTCAGCCCTGTGGCCGCGACACCTCACCACCGCCGACCGCCGCGCGCACGCCCGTCGTCGACGGCCCGCTCGTCGGCAAACCGCGCATGACGCGCACGGCGAGATAGGCGAAGGCTTGCGCCTCGAGCATGTCGCCATCGAGCCCGACGGCCTCTACGGGTTCCACCGGGCAATCGAGGCCGGCCCGCAGCATGCCCATCATCACGGGGTTCTTGCGCCCGCCGCCGGTCACGAGCAGCCGCTCGGGCGAGGACGGACAATGCTCCATCCCCTGCATGACCGCGGCAGCCGCCATCGCGGTCATCGTCGCGGCGGCATCCGCGTCATCGAGCTCGCGCACGAGATCCAGCATCAGCGAGAAATCGTCCCTGTCGAGCGATTTGGGCGGCATCTTGAGGAAATAGCCCTCTTCGAGAAAGAGCTCGAGCGCGCCATCGACGACCCGCCCGCCCGACGCAAGTGTGCCGTCCTCGTCGAAGGGCAGCCCGCGCCGCTCCATCATCAGATCGTTGAGCGGCGCATTCGCCGGCCCGGTGTCGAAGGCGAGACAGGCGCCGGGATCCTCGGGCGCGGCGCAGCGCGGATCGAGCCAGGTCAGGTTTCCGACACCACCAAGATTGAGGAAGGCCATCGGTCGCTCCGCCCCGATCCACTTGGCGCAGGCGAAATGGAAGAACGGCGCCAGTGGCGCGCCCTCCCCGCCGAGCCGCACATCGGCGGAGCGAAAATCCCAGACCACGGGCAAGCCCAGCGCCTCGGCGAGCGCCGCTCCGTCACCGACCTGGTGCGTTCCGCGTCCGCGCGGCTCATGGGCGAGCGTCTGACCGTGAAAGCCGACGATCTCGGCCCCCTCGAACCGGGACAGGAGCGCCTCGTGCGCCGCCTCGATGACGGCTTGCGCTTCGGCGACGCCCGCCTCGCCCGGCCAGCGCCCCAGAGCCGCGCGCAAGACGCGCGCCTCCTCCGCCGAATACACGCGATAATCACTGTCTCCGAACGCTTCGATGCCGATCCCGTCGGTCAGCAGCATCGCCGCATCCACCCCGTCGAGCGAAGTGCCCGACATCGCGCCCAATGCCCAGATCGGCTTGCCTGTGCCCCGTCTCACGCCCACCTCGAAAACCGGTTTTCAAACCCTGGTTGCGAGCCTTATATCGCACCGTCCCGTGCGGAAAGGAAAGACCATGGCATACCACCCGAAATCGGACTTCATGCGCGTCATGATGGAGCGAGGCTTTCTCGCCGATTGCACCGATTACCAGGGCCTCGACGAGGCGTTCATCGCAGGCGTGGTGCCAACCTATATCGGCTACGACGCCACGGCCAAGTCGCTGCATGTGGGGCATCTTCTGAACATCATGATGCTGCGCTGGCTGCAGCAGACCGGTCACAAGCCGATCACGCTGATGGGCGGCGGCACGACGAAAGTGGGCGATCCCAGTTTCCGCGCCGATGAGCGCCCCCTGCTCACACCCGAAGCGATCGACGCGAATATCGATGGCATGAAGCAGGTCTTCGCCAAGTACCTCACCTATGGCGACGGGCCGACCGATGCCTTGATGCTCAACAATGCCGAATGGCTCGACGGGCTCAATTACCTCGAGTTCCTGCGCGATATCGGCCGGCATTTCTCGGTAAACCGCATGCTGAGCTTCGAGAGCGTGAAGTCGCGCCTCGACCGCGAGCAATCGCTGTCCTTCCTCGAGTTCAACTACATGATCCTCCAGGCCTATGACTTCCTGGAGCTCAACCGTCGCTACGGCTGTCTTCTGCAAATGGGCGGCTCCGATCAATGGGGCAACATCGTCAACGGTATTGATCTGACGCGCCGCGTTCTCGACCATGAGATCTTCGGCCTGACCTCGCCGCTCCTGACCACCTCGGACGGGCGCAAGATGGGCAAGAGCCAGGGCGGCGCGATCTGGCTCAACTCGGATATGCTCAGCCCCTACGAATTCTGGCAATTCTGGCGCAACACCACCGATGCCGATGTCGGCCGGTTCCTCAAGCTTTACACCGAGATCCCCGTCGAGGAATGCGAACGCCTCGGCGCGCTCGGCGGGGCCGAGGTCAACGAGGCCAAGATCGTGCTGGCCGACGCGGTCACGACGCTCTGTCACGGGGCGGAGGCTGCCGAGACCGCAAAGGCGACCGCGCGCGAGGTTTTCGAGAAGGGCGGCGCGGGAGACGATCTACCGACGCTCGAACTCAGCCGCGCCGAGATGGCGGAGGGTATTTCCGTCGTGCAGCTCATCGTGCGCGCGGGCCTTGCCAAGTCGGGCAAGGACGCCAAGCGGCTGATTTCCGACAATGGCGCGCGGCTCGACGATGCGCCGCTGACCGATCCCGGCCTCGTCCTCGACGCGGGCGCGCTGGCATCGCCGGTCAAGCTGTCGGCGGGCAAAAAGCGGCATGCGCTGGTGAAACTCGGGGATTAACCGGCTCTTCATGGGCCGCGCTCAAGATGCGGCCCATGACGCACCTGCCTCTTCAGCAATCGCCGGAATTTCACAATGCCGCCCGCGCCCTCGGCTGGCCCGTCATGCGCCGGGTTCTGGGCGCCCGCGAGGTGAATCTGATCGGTCGCACCACCCCGTTCGGCCGGGTGACGCTTCTGTCTCGCGCCGATCCTCCCCTACCGGAGGAGCTGCGCACGATCGGCGGACTGATCCTCGTCAATGCCGAAACCGGTCCGTGCCACCCCGGTCTGATGGCCTTGCGCGCCCCGCGCCAGCACGCCCTTGTGGAGCTTGGGCCCAAGGGCGCGATGCGCGCGGGCCTCAGGCAGAAATGGCGCAATCGCCTGAGCGCGGCCGAACGCAGCCGTCTTTCCACGACGCATGGCGCGCTTCCTCCGAACCCGGACCATTGGCTTTTGAAGGCGGAGGCCGCGCAGGCGCGGCGGCTGCGCTATGCAGGCTGGCCCCCGGCACTCTCCTCGGCCTGGGCAAAGGTTAACCGCGGGGAGGCCCGCCTGTTCGAGGCGCAGCTCGGCGGACGCCCGATCGCGGGGCTGGTCCTTCTCCGGCACGGCCCTTCGGCCACCTACCAGATGTCCGTCACGACGCCCGAGGGGCAGCGCATGAATGCGATGACACTGCTTCTGTGGCGGGCGATGTGCTGGGCGTCGAAGGTTGGCTGCCACGATCTCGACCTCGGCCATATCGACCCCGCCAATGCCGGGCTGACGCGGTTCAAGATCGGGACGGGCGCGAGGATCCGCACGCTCGGCCCAACCTTGCTATGGCATCGCAGCCTGAGCGCCCTGCCCCTGGGCCGCTCACACGACACGCGGGGTCAGGCGGCATCGCCTCATGTATGAGCCGGCCGGAAATACTCGCGGGGGTGAATGCCGTGCCCCGCACGGCAGAGGGGGCCGCCAGCCCCCTCTCACTCAAGAACATGCGTGCAGGCGGCCTTGCTGCCTGCACTCCGCTGGATCACTCGATGAGGCGCGCTTCGGTGATGCGGTCGGGCTGGCCGATGACCGCACCGTTCGCGCCCTCGCCGCGCTTGATCGCGTCGACCACGTCCATGCCGTCGGTCACTTCGCCCACGACGGTGTATTGTCCGTTCAGAAACGGACCCGGCTCGAACATGATGAAGAACTGCGAATTGGCGCTGTCGGGCGATTGCGACCGGGCCATCCCCACGACCCCGCGCTCGAAGGCGATGTCGGAGAATTCCGCCTCAAGGTCGGGCATGTCCGAACCGCCGCGACCAGCCATACGCATATCGCCGCCCATCTTGCCGAATTCCACGTCGCCAGTCTGCGCCATGAACCCCTCGATCACGCGGTGAAAGACCACGTCATCATAGGCACCCTCTTCGGCGAGCGTGGCGATCCGCTCGGCGTGCTGGGGCGCCACATCCTCGAACAGGTCGATGGTGACCGTGCCATTGGCTCCTTCGCCCTCGATATCGAGAGCAAGGCTGGTGGCGAAAGCGGGCGTCGCGGCGACGAGCGCCAGGATCGAGACGAGTTTACGCATCTGCGGCCACCTTCACGCTGATCATCCGGTCGGGATTGGCAGGCGGCTCGCCGCGCGTGATCGCATCGACATGTTCCATGCCTTCGATCACCCGGCCATAGACCGTGTATTGCCGGTTGAGGAAGTGGTTGTCCTTGAAATTGATGAAGAACTGCGAGTTGGCGGAGTTCGGGTTCTGGCTGCGCGCCGCACCGATCGTGCCCCGGTCATGCGGGATGCCGCTGAACTCCGCGGGCAGATCCGGCAGCTCCGAGCCGCCCGTTCCAGCCATGCGGAGATTGAAATCCTTCTCCGCGTTGCCGTTCGACACATCGCCCGTCTGCGCCATGAAGCCGTCGATCACGCGATGGAAGACCACGTTGTCATAGGCCCCGGCGCGCGCCAGCTCCTTGATGCGCGCGACGTGCTGCGGCGCGATATCGGGCAGAAGCTCGACCGTGACGGTCCCGTCCTTGAGCTCGATGAGAATGGTGTTTTCCGGATCCTTGATCTCGGCCATGCGCCGTCTCCCTTTGGCATTGTCACGCACTAGGTAGCCTTGCAGGCGAGGCCTCGCAAGCGAGAGCCGTTGACGAATGGGCTCGTGCTTGCCATGCCTCGCGCAAGCGTCAGAACGAAAGGATCCGCATGGCCTGGAAAACGCTCGATCAGATGGACTTCGCCGGCAAGCGAGTCTTGACCCGCGTCGATATTAACGTGCCGCTCGAGGATGGCCGCGTCACCGACGCCACCCGGATCGAGCGTATCGTGCCCACCATCCGCGATATACTGGACAAGGGCGGCAAGCCGATCCTTCTGGCGCATTTCGGCCGCCCAAAGGGCCAGCGCGTGGACGACATGAGCCTTGCCCCGCTCGTTCCCGCACTTGAAGAGGCGTTCGGCACCAAGGTCGTCTTCGTCGCCGATTGCCGTGGCCCCGCCGCGAAGGCCGCCAGCGATGCACTCGCGGACGGCCAGGTCCTTTTGTGCGAGAACACCCGCTTCCATGCGGGCGAAGAGAAGAACGATCCAGCGCTCGCCGCCGAGATGGCCGAACTCGGCGATGTCTACGTGAACGATGCCTTTTCCGCCGCGCATCGCGCCCATGCCTCGACCGAGGGCGTCGCCCATCACCTGCCCTCTTGCGCGGGCCGATTGATGGAAGCCGAACTCTCCGCGCTCGAAGCCGCGCTCGGCGATCCGAAGCGTCCGGTGGCGGCGGTCGTCGGCGGGGCGAAGGTCTCGACCAAGCTGGAACTCCTGTCGAACCTCATCTCCCGCGTAGATATCCTCATCATCGGCGGCGGCATGGCCAACACGTTCCTCGCGGCCCAAGGTATCGATGTCGGCAAGTCGCTTTGCGAGCACGACATGGCAGACACGGCCCGCGAGATCGCCGAGAAGGCGGCGTCGGGCGGCTGCGAGATCCTCCTGCCGCGGGACGTCGTCGTCGCGCGCGAATTCAAGGCGGGCGCACCGAGCGAGACCGTAAAGGCCGAGAACTGCCCGCCCGACGCGATGATCCTCGATGCAGGCCCCGACAGCGTCGCGCATGTCAAGGAGGTGCTCGACCGTGCGAAGACGCTGATCTGGAACGGCCCGCTCGGCGCGTTCGAGATCGCGCCCTTCGATGCGGCCACGAATGCGGCCGCGGATTACGCCGCCGAGTTGACCGCGGCCGGCGATCTCGTTTCCGTCGCGGGCGGCGGCGATACCGTCGCGGCGCTCAACAAGGCCGGCGCGGCGGAGCGGTTTTCCTACATCTCAACCGCCGGCGGCGCGTTCCTCGAATGGATGGAAGGCAAGACCCTGCCCGGCGTTGCGGCATTGGAGTAACAGTCGGGAATATCGGGATTCCCTCAGCCCGGACGGCGTGTCATAGTCGTCCGGCAACGCGCCCGCCAGAGGCGCATTCGAGGCAGAGCGATGACCCAACGCACCCGTCCGGCCCTTGGCGGCCTTCTCATCTTCGCCTTCCTGATCTCCGTGGGCGCCTATTTCGCCTTCGCGGCGATCCAGGGCGATTACGGCATCTTCCGCCGCGCCGAGATCGAAGTGGAGGCGCAGGAACTCCGCACCGAACTGGCCGCGCTCGAGACCGAGGTCGCGCGGATGGAGAACCTCACCCGCCGCCTCTCGGACGATTATCTCGATCTCGACCTTCTCGATGAACGCGCCCGCGATGTGCTCGGCCTGCTGCGCTATGACGAGGTGGTGGTGCGCTAGGGGCGCGCCTCTGGCGTTTTTCGCGCCGGATCCGGTTTTCCTCCGCGCAGGCAGGCATATACTCGGTCAGCGAAGCGAAAGGCAGACGTCGAGCCATGCAGGTCATCCTCCATAGCGGTGTTCATTTTACCGACGAGGGCCGGTTCCTGAAGGCCATGCAGCGCAACGCGCCGCTCCTGCGCGAGGTTGGCGTCGCGATACCGGGGCCAAGCCGCTATCGCACGCTCCTCTCCGAAGCCGCCCATCGTCTTGCTGGCGGCACGCCCGCCCCCGAAGCGCGCGAGGTCTTGCTCGACGGGCTTCTCGACGAGGATTGGGGCGGGATCGACCGGATCATCCTCAGCCATCCCAATTTCTTTTCCGTGCCGCGCCTCGCCATGCAGGGCGGCGTTGTCTACCGCAAGGCAGAGGAACGCATCGACGTGATCAAGACGCTCTTTGCGGGCGACAGCGTCGAGGTGTTTCTCGGCCTCCGCGATCCCTCGGGCTTCCTGCATTCGGCCTATCGCGAGGGCGACTTTCCCGATTTCGCCACCTTCCTTGACGGCGCGGACCCCGATGCCTTTCGCTGGTCCGGCCTGATCCGCCGCCTGCGGACGGCGCATCCCGATGTGCCCTTGACGTGCTGGTGCAACGAGGACACGCCGATCATCTGGGGCCAGATCATCCGTGAGGCCGGCGGCTTTGAGTCCAACCGCAAGGTCAAGGGCGCCTTCGATCTTCTGCACGAGATCATGGATCCCGAGGGCATGAAGCGCTTCCGGGCCTATCTCCACCAGCACCCCACGATGACCGAGCGCCAGAAGCGCCGGGTAATGGTGGCCTTCCTCGACAAATACGCGATGGACGAGGAGATCGAGGAAGAACTCGATCTGCCCGGATGGGACGAGGCCCGCGTCGACCGGCTGAGCCAGGTCTACGAGGACGATGTCCAGGAGATCGAGCGCATGCCCGGCGTGACCTTTATCGCTCCATGAACGCCAAGGCCCGCCCTCCCCGCGACGTGCCCGCCTTGCGCGCAGCCCTCGCGCGCCTGCGCCTGCCTGGCGGGCAAGGCGGCGCGGTCGCTCGCGCCCGCGCTTTGCTCGACGTCTATCTCGAGACCGCCGAGGCTCACGGCGAGAGTTTCGAGGCCACGGCGCGGGCCCTCCGCGCCGGCGTTCCAGCCATCCGCCTTGGCGGCGCAGAATTGTCTGCCCAGACCTCCCAACCCGGAAACCCCGCGGAAACGGCCGCCTGCGCGCCCGGCTGCGCCTGGTGCTGCGTCCTCTCCGGCGCCGATGGCGGCGTCATCCTCGAGGCCGAGGCACGACGTGTCCATGCTGCGCTGACACCGCTCACAGGTCAGCGCGACGGGCGCGAATGGATGGAGGATGCCTGCCCCGCGCTCGACCCCGACACCCGCATGTGCCGGATCTACGAGGCACGCCCGATGATCTGCCGGACATACCTCTCGGACGATGCCGAGGCTTGCCGCGCGATCGCTCACGGCACACCCGCTTCGGGTCCGGGCGTTCTCGGTGCGCAGAGCGTCTATCTTGCAGCGCATTCCCTGGCCCGCGCGGCGCTCAAGGGGCTCGCACAGGTTCCGACCTACGCGCTGGCGAAGGTCGCGGCGGAAGCGCTCGCCGGGGCGGACGAAGAGGCCGCTTTGAAGGCCGCGCGGCACAAGCCCAAGGTTCTCGAAGACGAGCGCGCGCGGATGGGCGGCAGCCTCTGAGGTTACTCGGCGGGCACGAGCGTCACGTCATGCCCGGCCCCGGTCAGAACGACCACGCCACCGACCAGATCAGCGTCGAGCGTCACGGGCCCCGACAACATCTCGAAGATCGCGGTCTCCTGCGCGGCGCGCGGGCCCAGGCAGGCCATCTTCGTGGCGGCGAGCGCGGGGCCCGCTGTCAGAATGCCGTCCGCGACCTCCGCCTGCCCCGAGAACCGATTGCACCCCGTGTTGCCCGAGAGCCGCCCCTCGGCATCGAGCGACAGGGCCGCGCCTTCGCCAGCCGCGGCGCCATCCACCGCCTGGATGCGCCACTCCGCCGCCTGACCGAGCCCCGCGCAAAACATCAGCGCCGCTGCCACTCCGAGTATCCGCATCGCTCCGCCCTTCCCGCGCGGCTCAGCCCATGCCGAGCGCGGCCTTGTACATATCGAGGATCGCCTCTTCCTCGGCGATGTCATCGGGCTCGCGCTTGCGCAGCGCGATCACCTTGCGCATCACCTTGGTATCGTAGCCGCGCGCCTTTGCCTCGGCCATCACTTCCTTCTGCTGCTCGGCAACGTCCTTCTTTTCCTGCTCGAGCCGCTCGAACCGCTCGATGAATTGCCGCAGCTCACCCGCCGCGACGCCGTAGCCGTCAGATGCCTGAGAGTCGTCCATGAATGCCTCCTTGGGGAATTGCCGAACCGGGTAGCGCGCGGGCGCGAGGCGGGCAAGGGGTTGCCTGTGCAAGCAGGCTCCTTTACCGCGCGGTCCAGGTCGTATCGGCAAAGGATCGCGGAATGGATATCTTGATCTGGGTGGGCGTGATCGTCTCCGCCGCCGGGCTTGGCGGCCTTGTCTGGACCATTGTCCGCGTCGCCTCCGCGCGCCGCCGCAACCTGCCCGATGCCGAGCTGCGCGCAGAGCTTCAGAAGGCCCTGCCGCTCAATCTCGGCGCGCTGTTCCTGTCGGTCATCGGCCTGATGCTGGTCGTGGTCGGCATCTTCCTCGGCTGAGGCGCCCCTCTTTGGATTGGGATAAATACCGCGAGAGCGCGAGAGCTGGCTCTCGCCGGGGCGCACCGGGGCTCGATGCCCCGGCGCGACCCGTCACTCCGCAGCGATGCCGTCGGTGAATTGCAGCCGGGCGAGGCGCGCGTAAAGCCCGCCTTCTGCGACCAGCGCATCGTGACGGCCCGTCGCGACGATCCGGCCCTGATCCATCACCACGATCCGGTCGGCCTTCTTCACCGTCGCGAGGCGATGCGCGACGATGATCGTCGTGCGGCCCGTCGCCAGGTGATCGACGGCGTCCTGCACCGCGCGCTCGCTTTCGGCATCGAGCGCCGATGTCGCCTCATCCAGGAGCAGCACCGGCGCGTCGCGCAGGATCGCGCGCGCGATGGCGATGCGCTGCTTCTGGCCGCCCGACAGCATCACGCCCCGCTCGCCGAGATAGCTGTCATAGCCCTCGGGAAGCGCGGCGATGAAATCATGCGCCGCGGCGGCCCGCGCCGCCGCCTCGATCTCGGCCTCGCTCGCATCGGGCCGCCCGAAGCGGATATTGTCCCGCGCCGAGGCCGCGAAGATCACCGGATCCTGCGGGACGAGCGCGATATGCTTGCGAAACGCCTCGCGGCTCATCTCGTCAAGCGCAACCCCGTCGAGCCGCACACGGCCCGAAGCCGGATCGTAGAACCGCAAGAGAAGCTGGATGATCGTCGTTTTGCCCGCGCCGGACGGCCCCACGAGTGCCACGGTCTCGCCCGGCGCGACATCGAGGCTCACATGATCGATCGCGGCGATATCGGGCCGCGCGGGATAGGCGAATGTGACATCCTCGAACGAGATCGCGCCGCGCACCGGCTGGGGCAGCTGCACCGGGCTCTCGGGCTCGCTGATGGAATCTTCGCTGTCGAGCAGCTCCACCAGCCGCTCGGTCGCGCCTGCCGCGCGCTGCACCTCGCCAATCACTTCCGACAAGGCCGCGACGGAGCCTGCAACCATCACCGAATAGATCACGAACTGCACGAGCGCGCCGACGCTCATCTCGCCGCCCCGCACTTGTGCCGCCCCCATCCACAGGACACCGACGATGCCCGAGAAGACGAGGAAGATCACGATCGCGGTCATCAGCGCACGCGTCCAGATCCTGCGGCGCGCGGCATCGAAGCTCTCTTCGGTGACATCGGCGAAGGTGCGTTGCGAGATCGTCTCGTGCGTGAAGGCCTGCACCGCCTGTACCGACAACAGCGCCTCGGAGGCATTGCCGGACGACGCCGCGATCCAGTCCTGGTTCTCGCGGCTCAGGACGCGCAGACGCCGCCCCAGGACAAGGATCGGCACGATCACGGCCGGCACGATCAAGAGAACCATCAGCGTCAGCTTCCACGAGGTGAAGAGCATCAGCACGAGCCCGCCCACGAAGATCAGGATGTTCCTGAGCGCGATGGAGATCGACGAGCCGATGACCGACAGGATCAGCGTCGTGTCCGTGGTGATCCGGCTCAGCACCTCGCCGGTCATGATGCGTTCGTAGAAGGCAGGCGACAGGGTGATGACGCGATCGAAGACCGCCATACGGATATCCGCCACGACCCGCTCGCCGAGGCGCGTGACCAACGCATAGCGCAGCGCAGTGCCCACCGCGAGCAGCGCGGCGATCCCGAGCGCGGCCGCGAAATAGCGGTCGAGCAAAGCCGCCTCCCCGCCCTCGAAATTATCGACGACACGGCGCACGGCCATCGGAAGGATCAGGGAGACAGCGGCGGTCAGCACGAGCGCGAGGATCGCAGCGCTCATCAAGGCCCGGTAAGGCGACAGGAACGGCCACAGACGCGCCAGCGCGCCGATCTTGCGCGATTTCGCACGATCCTGCGCGCTATCGTCTTTTGCGAGCCCCCGCGCCATGCATCCTCCTCAGCCGGTGTCGGATCAGGTTTTGGCAGCTTGGCACGAGAGCCGCAAGCGCGACACGATTGCGCGGGCCCGGATCGGCTTTGGCGAGGAAGCTGGAGCGGGCAGCGGGAATCGAACCCGCACCAAGAGCTTGGAAGGCTCGTGTGATACCATTTCACCATGCCCGCCCAGTGACCTCAGCGTGTATGATACCGGGTTTGCGTGGTCAAGCATTCCGCGCCTCTTGTGGCATATCGGCGCCGGGCCCGGCCAGCCAAGGCGATGAAACCACGCCTCCTTTTCGTCAAGAGGTGGATAGAGCGGCGCTTGGTGACTACGTCTGCTCCAACCGCGACATAAAGACGAAACCGCAAGGATCCTTTCCAAAGATGCCTCCCGAGCTCGACAACAGCCTGATCGTCCACGTCTTCGGCGAGACCGATTTTACCTCGCTCAGCATAGACAAGAGCCGGTTCGAGGACCGCGAAACACCGGTGTTCGACAGTCCCGAGGGCGATGAATACGTGCAGGTTCTGGGCGCGCTCTTCGGCAACGAGCGCTGGGAAGAGCTGAAGGACAAGACGGCCGAGAACGGCATGAGCTATCACGACCTTGTCGCGGGCACTGTCGCGAGCCTTCTTTCCGGCACCGAAACCGTGAAATTCGCCCTGGCGCGAGGCTACAACCTCGTGGCGCTCGGCGTTTTCCGCGCGAACAAACGCAGTGGCGCACAGACCTATTCCGCGCGTTTTCTTGGCACTTCGATGACCAGCAGCCTCGAGCCGCGCGCGCATCTCGAGCTTGTGCGCGAAGGCAGCAAGGCGATGGCGCCCTTCGTGGTCGAGGATATCGACAACGGCAAGATTGCCGAGGACAGCATCCTCGCGCGCCTCATCACCGGCGAGGAGGATATCGGCATCGCCGAGGAGACCGAGGAAGAGTCGGAAGACGCCCTGCCCGTATCCACCTTCTTTCACGAGATGGTCACCGAGCGCGGGCTCGAGACCGTGATCGTCTGCGCCTGCGACAGCGCCGTTGCGGGCGATATCGCGCAGGTCGGGCAGATGTCCGTGGGGCTCGTCTCGGGCATCATTCCGACACCGCATGGCAGCGTCGGCTATTGGCTATGGCATGTCTGCCCGGACACGCCAGCAGGCTTTCTGCAGGAGCAATTCATCGATCTCGGCTCGCTGCCGAGCTCGCTTTACGACCGTATGAAACGATCCGAGACGATCCGCTTTCTCGTCGTCGACCGCGCCACCCAGGAAAACACCGGCGGGGTCTTTCTCGCGACGCGGAGCATCGGTCTCGAGGAATTCGAGGCAATGGCGGTCGAGATCGCCGCCTCCGAAGAGAATGCCGATTTCGAGGCCGCCTGCGAGCATGTCATGGCGACGGTGGAGCCCGAGGACTTCCTCCGCCAAGCCGAGAAGAACCAGGGCTCGGGCCACAGCAACCTGCACTGACCGGGCCAAAGAGCGGCGCTGCCGCTCCCACTGCCTCACTTTCGCCCCAATCACCCTCTATTAACACGACCAGCCAAGCGGTGGGGGCCCTTGTGCGAATGATAGGGAGCAGCCTCATGCTTCGCAGAACGCTGACCGCCGCAATTCTCATTGCGACGTCCGCGACCGGAACGGTCGCAACCGCCCAGGATGGCGTGAATACCGTGTTCGAGATCACCATGCTCGGCAGCGGATATTTCCCTGAAGTCGCTTACGTCGATCCGGACGATTCGATCCGCTTCTACAACGCATCCAACGTCGCGATGGCAGCCACCGCACTCGATCTGTCCTGGTCCACGGGTCTCGTCAGCCCCGGTGAAACGGTGACGCTGAGCGTGACAAACGAGGATGGCGAGATCATCAGCGCCGATTTCGACAACAGCGTGCCCGAAATGGGCGGCGACGGGCTGATCTCGGCCGTACTCGACCCGCTGGTCGACACGGTCTCTGCCGAGGGCCGGATCGAAACCTCCTCCGTCGTGCCGGATTTCCGCGACGCCTTCGGTCGCCCGATCAGCGACGAGGAAGCGGTCGAACTCTTCGGCGAGCCGACGGTCGATACGGACGGCGATGGCGATCCGGACGGGTATGACTGGTATGCCCTCCTCACGCCCGAGAAGACGACGGATCCCGCAACGACCTCCCTGCTCGGCGGGGAAGACGAGGCATCCGGCAGCGTCGAGCCGTAAGGCGCCCTTTCCTCCGCCCACAAGGTGGATCCGAGATGGCCAAAGGGGCTCGACGCGATCGGGCCCTTTTGCGCGATCCGTATTCCATTGCCGGAACGTGCGGTCGAACCCGCGTATTCTGACAAGCGCGGATTAACCTGCTGCTCCTCCGGATCAGACGAATTGCTCGCGGATGAGACGCTCTTCGAGGCCATGACCGGGATCAAAGAGCACCCGGTGCGAGATCTCGGGCGCGGAGCGGATCTTCACCTGAACCACGTTCCGTACGGAGCGGCTGTCCGCCTCTGCCATGACGGGACGTTTCTCAGGGTCGAGCACCTCGATCTCCACCATCGCGGTCTTGGGCAGGAGCGCGCCGCGCCAGCGCCGGGGGCGAAAGGCCGACATCGCAGTCAGGGCCAGAACATCCGCGCCGATCGGCAAGATCGGTCCGTGCGCCGAGTAATTGTAAGCGGTCGAGCCCGCCGGCGTCGCCACCAGCGCGCCATCGCAGACAAGCTCCGCCATCCTGAGCCGGCCATCGACCGAGATCTTGAGTCGTGCCGCTTGCGGGCCTGCGCGCAGCATGGACACCTCGTTGATCGCGAGCGCCTCGTAGATCTCGCCGTCCGTCTGTTCGGCCTCCATCGCGAGCGGGTTGATCTCCGCCTCCTCTGCGGCCGAAAGCCGGTCGATGAGGTTATGCTCGGAATATTCGTTCATCAGAAAGCCGACCGTGCCGCGATTCATGCCGTAGACGGGCGCGGGAATGTCCTGGGTGCGGTGCAGCGTCTGAAGCATGAACCCGTCGCCGCCGAGCGCGACGATGACATCCGCATGGGTCTCGGCATGGTCGCCATAGCGGCGGGAGAGCGCGGCCTTGGCCGATTGCGCAATCGGCGCATTGGAGGCGGCAAAGGCGATCCTCATGGGCGCGGCGCTCCTGTTTCCTGTCCGGCACGCAATACGCCGAAAGAAGCACAGGCTTTCCCGAAGCGCCAGCGGGGGACGTCATATTGTCCCGAAACGCCGCTTCCGGGCTTTGAGCGCGGCGGATTTGTCGATACATGAGCCGGAATACGGACACTGCGGCGGCTTCTGCCCGCCCCGACCCAGGAGATGCGCCCATGAACGCCCCCCATCGCGATGACGGCTTCTTCACCGAAACGCTTGAAAGCCGCGACGCAGAGCTTTTCGCCGCCATGAAAGGCGAGCTCGCCCGCCAGCGCGAAGAGATCGAACTCATCGCCTCCGAGAACATCGTCAGCCGTGCGGTGATGGAAGCCCAGGGCGGCGTGATGACCAACAAATACGCCGAGGGCTATCCCGGACGCCGCTACTACGGCGGCTGCGACTGGGTCGACATCGCCGAGAACCTCGCGATGGAGCGCGCCTGCAAGCTATTCGATTGCGCCTTCGCGAACGTGCAGCCCAACTCGGGCAGCCAGGCCAACCAGGGCGTGTTCACCGCGCTCCTCAAGCCCGGCGACACCATCCTCGGCATGAGCCTCGATGCAGGCGGGCACCTTACGCACGGCGCCAAGCCGAACCAGTCGGGCAAGTGGTTCAATGCCATCCAGTATGGCGTCCGCAAGCAGGACAACCTGATCGACTACGACCAGATCGCCGAGCTCGCGACCGAGCATCAGCCGAAAATGATCATCGCCGGCGGCTCGGCCATCCCGCGCCAGATCGACTTCGCGAAGATGCGCGAGATCGCCGACAGCGTCGGTGCCTACCTGCTCGTCGACATGGCCCATTTCGCGGGGCTGGTTGCAACGGGCGAATATCCCTCGCCTTTCCCCCATGCCCATATCGCCACCACCACGACCCACAAGACCCTGCGCGGCCCGCGCGGCGGCATGATCCTCACCAATGACGAGGATATCGCCAAGAAGGTGAATTCGGCGATCTTCCCCGGCATCCAGGGCGGCCCGCTGATGCATGTCATCGCCGCCAAGGCCGTTGCCTTCGGCGAGGCGCTGGAGCCCGGCTTCAAGACCTACCAGAAGCAGGTCATCGCCAACGCGCAGGCGCTATCGGACCAGCTCATCAAGGGCGGGCTCGACACCGTGACGCACGGAACCGATACCCATGTCGTGCTCGTGGATCTGCGACCCAAGGGCGTGAAAGGCAACGCGACCGAGAAGGCGCTCGGCCGCGCGCACATCACCTGCAACAAGAACGGCGTGCCGTTCGACCCCGAAAAGCCGACCGTGACCTCGGGCATCCGCCTCGGCTCGCCCGCGGGCACGACGCGCGGTTTCGGCGAGGCAGAGTTCCGCCAGATCGCGGACTGGATCATCGAGGTCGTCGACGGGCTCGCGGCCAATGGCGAGGACGGCAATGCCGCTGTCGAGGCCAAGGTGAAGGCTGAGGTCGAGGCGCTCTGCGCGCGCTTCCCGATCTATCCGCACCTTTGACGGCTCTAGAGGCCGGGCCGTCTGGCCCGGTCTCGCCATTTCCGGGCAGATGACTGCCCTTGCATGTTCCGCGCGCTATGGTCTTGTCTGACGACAGGAACAGGAGCCCGAAGATGCAGATTTCCCGCGCCGGATCACGCCCCTCCCAGACCCCCTCGCCCGAGTACTTCACCGGCCGCGTCCGCATGGATCCGATCGGCGCGGCGGATGAGCCGGGCCGTCATCGCGTCCTTCTCGTGACCTTCGAGCCCGGTGCCCGCACCAACTGGCACACGCATCCGCTGGGCCAGACGCTGCACATCGTCTCGGGCCTTTGCCTCGCCCAGATCGAGGGCGAGCCTGTCGAGGAACTGCGTCCGGGCGATTCCGTCTGGTTCCCGCAAGGCGTGCGTCACTGGCACGGGGCCGCGCCCGATGTCGCGATGAGCCATCTTGCGATCCAGGAAGCGCTGGACGGCGAGACCGCGGACTGGGCCGAGCCGGTCTCGGAGGCCGATTACGGTAGCCCCCGCGCGGGCTAGACGAACCCGCGCCAGCGCAGAACCGCGATCAGCGCGGCGAAGACCAGAAGCACGTTGAGCGCGATCGCCCCGGTCAGGTGCAGGATGCGAGTCTTGCGCCGCTCCGCCACGTCGACGGATTTCAGCCAGGAGGTCGCCCGCGTCGCCGCCTTTTCCGCAGCCGCAAGGTCGAGTTGCCGGCCGATCTTGGGATGCCCCATCAGCTTGCGCGTCTCAGCGACGGTCTTCAGGTCATGCCGCACCCAGCGCGGCAGCATCCGTCCGGGCTTCGCGATGCGTTTCTCGAACGGCCCGCGCGAGACGCCGAACTTCTCCTCGAGCAGCGTCTCGAGCTTGCGTACCTGCTTTTCCAATTGGTCACCGCGCGTCATGACGTTCTTGCTATCCCGCCTGCGCGCAAAGGAAAAGCCGCTGGAAGCCGCGCGCCGAGGGCGCTATCCCTCAGCTCATGTTGAACACGATCCGTCACGGCGATGCCGCCCTGCCTCCGCTCGTCATCGTGCATGGCCTCTATGGCCAGGCCCGCAACTGGACCCGGATCGCCAAGGACCTTTCCGACATTCGCCACGTCATCGCCGTCGATCAGCGCAATCACGGCGCATCCTTCCGGGCGGACAGCCATTCCTACGAAGACATGGCCGGAGATCTGGCGGAAGTGATCGAGAGCCTCGATCAACCGGCCGACGTCGTGGGACATTCGATGGGCGGGAAAGCCGCGATGCTGCTGGCACTGACGCGCGGCGATCTCGTGCGCCGTCTCGTCTCGGCGGACATGGCGCCCGTTGCCTACGATCACGACCACCAATCCGGGTATATCGATGCGATGCGCGCGGTGGACCTTTCGACTGTCACCAAGCGCTCCGATGCCGCCAAACAGCTGGCGGAGCACGTGGACGACCCCACCTTGCAAGGTTTCTTCACCCAATCGCTGGACGTCGCCGAGAAGCGCTGGCTGCTGAACCTCGACGTGCTCGCCCGCGATATGCCGAAGATCCTGGGATGGCCGGAGATCGAGGCGCAGTTTGAGGGGCCGACCTTGTTCCTATCGGGCGCGCAAAGCGACTATGTCACGCGCGAGATGCGCGACGCCATTCGCGCGCTGTTCCCGCGCGCCCGCTTCGCTAAGATCGCAGGGGCGGGGCACTGGCTCCATGCCGAGAAACCGGACGAGTTTGCGGCGACGCTGCGCGCGTTCCTGACCGCCGAGGGCTAAAGCCGCTGGCAGGAGCGTTCGGCGGTGTCCACGAAGCGCTCGTAGCGGTCCCAGAAATCGTCGTCCCGCTGAGTCTGGGAATATTTCACGTCATGCGCTTCCTGCGGATCCTTGAAGAACCTCGAGGCGCGCCGCGCATCTCCCCTATCGAGCGTCCGGTCCGCCGAGGCCTGCACGCAGCCGCAGAGCGCCCTGTTGCGTGCCTTCCGGTCCGAGCTCATGCAGGCCGAATAGATCGGTCCCGTGGCGAATTGGACCACCGGAGCCGACGGGCTGGTTCGCCCGCCACCGCATGCTGCAAGGAAAAGGGTTGCCGTCATCGCCCCAGCTAGGGCTTTGGAGATGCCCGTCATATCGTCCGCCTGCTCTGTTCTGCCTGCGGGTTCACCCCGCTTGGGCTGGATGATGCACGAAGCGGGGCGCGCGCGCAATTCACCACTCTGTAGGGGTCATCCGGTAATCTCGAATCCGGTTGGCGGCGGACCTTCTGCTTCGTTCACGTCGATCGCGGAGACCTGCGCCATGCGCGGCCCCTGCTTCAACCGTCCCAGCATTGTCTGGACCGCCTGGTCGGGCCCGGAGAAGACAGCTTCGACATCGCCGCCCGAGAGGTTTCTGACCCAGCCCGACAGCCCGAGCTCCTGCGCGTTCTCCTGCGTCCAGGCGCGATAGGACACGCCCTGCACGCGGCCGGAAATGCGTGTGCGGATATGGCGGTCGGGCATAGCGGCTCCAGTACTAGATTCAGACAGGACTCTGCGTGTCCGGCCCGCGCTCCGTCAACCACGCCATGTGCCGGCAGGAACAATGCCGCGCTGAAGCCGTTTGCCATGCAGCGATGGTGGTGCCGATGCCCCACCTGCCATTCTGCACCGGAGACACGGATGAAAACCACCCTCACCGTCAATGCGCGCGAATATGACGTGGATCACGATCCACGCCGCACGCTTCTTGATACCTTGCGCGACGATCTCGGCCTGCCCGGCACGAAGAAGGGCTGCGATCACGGCCAGTGCGGGGCCTGCACGGTTCTGCTTAACGGCGAGCGCGTCAATTCGTGCCTTTGCCTCACAGCGATGCATGACGGCGACGAGATCACCACGATCGAAGGCATCGGCTCGCCCGACAAACTCTCGGCACTTCAGGAAGCCTTCGTGAAGCATGACGGCTACCAGTGCGGCTATTGCACGCCGGGTCAGATCATGTCCGCGACCGCGATGCTTAAGGAGATCTCGGACGGTGCGCCCTCTTACGTGAGCGACGATCTTCAAACCGCATCCCTGAGTGATGCCGAGATGGCGGAGCGCATGTCCGGCAATCTTTGCCGCTGCTCGGCCTATCCGCTTATTCGCGAAGCCATCGCGATGGCGTCGGAGGTCAAGAAATGAAGCCATTCGATTACATTCGCGCGGGCGAGATCGAGGACGTCGCCGGCGGGCAGATCATCGCGGGCGGCACGAACCTTCTGGACTTGATGAAGATCCAGGTCGTCGCGCCCGATGCTCTCGTGGACATCACCCGGCTCGACGGTCTGTCGGACATTGCCGAACACGAAGGCGGCCTTCGTATCGGCGCGCTCGTGACCAATACGACGGTCGCGAACGATGCAAGGGTTCGTGCAGGCTGGCCGCTGTTGTCGCGGGCAATCCTCGCGGGCGCTTCGGCGCAGATCCGCAACAAGGCGACCACCGGCGGCAATCTCTTGCAGCGCACCCGTTGCCCCTATTTCTACGACACCTCGCAGGCCTGCAACAAACGCGCCCCAGGCTCGGGCTGCGCGGCGATGGGCGGCGCGGGACGGATGCTCGCAATCTTCGGCACGTCCGAGCATTGCCTCGCCGCGCACCCCTCCGACATGGCGGTCGCGATGGCCGCGCTTGAAGCGGAGGTGGAGATCACCAATGCCAGCGGAGAGACCCGCTGCGTGCCCATGAACGACTTCTATCGCGGCCCGGCGGATCGACCCGATGTCGAAACGGTGCTCGGGGACGGTGATCTCGTCACCGCCGTGATCCTGCCAACGCCGCGCGCCGGGGAACGCCAGACCTACCGCAAGGTGCGGGATCGCGCGTCCTACGCCTTCGCGCTCGTTTCCGTGGCAGGTTCGGTCCGTATGGAGGGTGACACGATCAAGGATGTGGCTCTCGCCTATGGCAGCGTCGCGCCGCATCCGTGGACGGATCAGAAGGTGGTGGAGATGCTCGAGGGCGAGACCGCTTCGAACGAGCTGTTCCAGCGCGCGGCAGAGGCCCTTGTGCCCGAGACCGCGCCGCATCCGGACACCGAATACAAGATCACCCTGCTGCGCCGCACCTTCATCGCCGCCATGCGGCAATTGACCGGGCTCGCGGACAGTGCCGGCACCGATATTTCGAGGGCTCACTCATGAAAGATCACTTCACGATGGACGCGCCGCAGCCGCGGCTGCTGGACGAAATGAAACAGGGTGTCATCGGCAAGCCGATGGACCGCCCGGACGGCCCGCAGAAGGTTTCAGGCACCGCCGGCTATGCCGCGGATCACACCACCGAGAACATGGTTCACGGCGTCCTGGTGCGCGCGACGATCACGCGCGGCCGCGTCAGGCAGATCGACAAGAGCAGCGTCGAAGCAATTGACGGCGTGATCGATGTCGTCACCGACGCGCGCATGATCCGCAATCCGGCGCAAGGCATGGCCGGGTCCGCGCCGGTGCAGCCCGGCGACGCGGTGCATTACCACGGCCAACCTATCGCGGTTGTCGTGGCGGAGACCTTCGAGGCCGCCCGCGATGCCGCGCAGCGTTTAGCCGTGCATTACGAGACCGAAGAGGCCGCCGTCACGCCTGACACCAGCACCGATGTCGAAACCGGCGAGCCGGAGACGGCGGGCAATTTCGAGGCGGCATGGTCGGGCTCGGAGGTCACCGTCGACCAGACCTACACGACCGGCGCTCATGCCGCTGCCGCGATGGAGCCGCACGCTGCCATCGCGGAATGGAAAGATGGTGCGGTGACGCTTCGGAGCGCGCTGCAGATGGTGCGCTTCAACAAGAAGGAGCTCGCGGACACACTCGGCATCGATCCCTCCAAAGTTCGCATCCTCGCGCCGTTCATCGGGGGCGGCTTCGGATCGAAGCTCGGCCTCGGCCCGGAAGCCGCCGCAGCGGCAATCGCCGCCGAGAAACTCGGTCGCCCCGTGCGCGTCGTGATGACCCGGCAAAACGTCTTCGACTCGGTGCTGCGCCGCTCCGAGACCTCTCAGCGCGTGCGCTTCGGCGCGACGAAGGCCGGCAAGATCACCGTGATCGCACATGATGACCGGGTGTCGAACATCGACGGCGAAGGCTTCGCCGAACCGGTCACGCAAGCCTCGCAGTTCCTTTACGGTGCCGATGGGCTGAGCTTCACCCAGACCCTTGCGCGGATCGCCACGACGCCCGCGGGCTCCGTGCGCGCACCGGGCGAGGCGGTGGGCATGCTGGCTTTCGAAGCCGCGCTCGACGAGTTGGCAGAAAAGCTCGGGATCGACCCCGTGCAGCTGCGCCTCGACAACCTGCCGGAGACACATCCGATGGACGGTCGGCCCTACAGCGCACGGCGTCTCGCCGATTGCCTGAAGGACGGGGCCGAGCGCTTCGGCTGGGCGGATCGCGGGGCACCCGGATCGCGCCGCGAAGGCGATTGGCAGATCGGCATGGGTGTCGCCTCGGCAGCACGGGCGAATATGCTCATCAAATCCTCGAGCCGCGTGCGCCTGACCGGCAATCGCGCCATCGTCGAGACCGACATGACCGACATCGGCACGGGCACCTACGCGATCCTCGCGCAGATCGCCGCCGAGGCGCTTGGCCTCGATCCCTCGCATGTCGAGGTGCGACTCGGCGATTCTGACCTGCCCGGCGCATCGGGATCTGGCGGCTCGTTCGGCGCCAACTCTGCCGGCTCCGCGACCTTCCTCGCCGCCAAGAAGATCCGCGCGCGCATCGCCGAGGCGCTTGGATGCGCCGAAGACAGTCTGACGCTGCAGAACGGTCTTGCCCGGGGCGACAACAAGGAAGCGGCGCTGACCGACCTCGTCACCGAAGAGTTTCTCGAAGAGGCGACGGTCAAGGCCGGCAAGACGTCCGAGAGCCATTTCTCCTCGGGTTTCGGCGCGCATTTCGCGGAAGTCGCGGTGCATGAATGGACCGGCGAGGTCCGTGTGCGCCGAATGCTGGGCGTGATGTCGATGGGCCGCATCCTCAACGAGAAGACAGCCCGCAGCCAGGCAATCGGCGGGATGATCTGGGGCATCGGCTCGGCGCTGACCGAGGAGATGCAGAGCGATCCGCGCGACGGTCATGTGGTGACGCGGGATCTCGCCAATTACCACGTTCCGGCCCATGCGGACGTGCCGGGCCAGATGGAGGTCGTCTTTCTTGAGGAACGCGACGACTACGCCAACCCGATCCAGACCAAGGGCATCGGCGAACTCGGCATCTCGGGTGCGGGCGGCGCGATCCTGAACGCCATCGCCCATGCGACGGGCCGCCGGGTCTACGACTACCCCGCGACGCCCGACCGGGTGCTGGCCGCGCTGGACGCGTAAGAGACGGAACTGGGGCCGCGGCAGCGCTGCGGCCCCCTCCTCCACCGATAGGGCCATCCGGGCCGTGAAAAACGTAGGCGGAGCGGCGTCGTGCCACCCTCGCGGGACGCCATCCCACCTTGACCGTCCCACGCTCCCGCGTCATATCGCCAAGCCATGAGCACACCCCTTTCGCGCATCCGCAACTTCTCCATCGTCGCCCATATCGACCACGGGAAATCCACCCTGGCCGACCGGCTGATCCAGCTCACCGGAACGGTGTCCGAGCGGGACATGAAGGACCAGTTGCTCGACGCGATGGATATCGAGCGCGAGCGCGGGATCACCATCAAGGCGAACACCGTCCGCATCGAATACCCCGCCAAGGACGGCGAAACCTACGTGCTGAACCTTATCGACACGCCGGGACACGTGGACTTCGCCTACGAGGTCGCGCGCTCGATGCAGGCGGTCGAAGGCTCGCTTCTGGTGGTGGACGCCACGCAAGGGGTCGAGGCGCAGACGCTCGCCAACGTGTATACCGCCATCGACGCCGACCACGAGATCGTGCCGGTCCTCAACAAGGTCGACCTGCCTGCCTCCGATCCCGACCGCGTGCGCGAGCAGATCGAGGACGTGATCGGCATCGACGCCTCCGAGGCATGCCTGATCTCGGCCAAGACGGGCGTGGGCATCCCGGACGTGCTCGAAGCCATCGTGCAGAAGCTGCCGCCGCCTGACGAGGGCGATGCGAACAAGCCGCTGAAGGCGATGCTCGTCGATTCGAAATACGACCAGTATCTCGGTGTCATCTGTATCGTCCGGGTGATCGACGGCACGCTCAAGAAGGGCGACCGCATCCGCATGATGAAGACGGGCGGCACCTACGACGTCGACGATGTGGGCGTCTACCGGCCTGTCATGACCAATGTCGACAGTCTCGGCCCCGGCGAGATCGGATATCTCAACGCCTCGATCAAGCAGGTGCGCGACACGCGCGTCGGCGACACGATCACCCACGAGAAAAAGCCCTGCGAGACGCCGCTTCCGGGCTTCAAACCCTCCGTGCCGGTGGTGTTCTGCGGGCTCTTCCCCGTCGATGCCAACGATTTTGAGGATATGCGCGACGCGATCGAGAAGCTCGCGCTGAACGACGCCTCCTTCACCTACGAGATGGAGACCTCCGCCGCGCTCGGCTTCGGCTTCCGCTGCGGGTTCCTGGGGCTTCTGCACCTCGAGGTGATCCGCGACCGGCTCGAGCGGGAATACGGCATCGAGCTCATCACGACCGCGCCCTCGGTGATTTATCACCTCTACAAGAAAGACGGCGAGCGGATCGACCTGCACAACCCCGCGGACATGCCGGACATGACATATGTCAGCCACATCGAGGAGCCGCGCATCAAGGCGACGATCATGGTGCCGGACGAGTATCTCGGCGACGTGCTCAAGCTCTGCCAGGAGCGGCGCGGCATTCAGCTCGATCTGACCTATGTGGGCGGAAGGGCGATGACGGTCTACGATCTGCCGCTGAACGAGGTGGTCTTCGACTTCTATGACCGGCTGAAATCCGTGACCAAGGGCTATGCCAGCTTCGATTATGAGCTGATCGGCTACCGCGAGGACAACCTCGTGAAGATGTCGATCCTGGTGAACGACGAGCCCGTCGACGCGCTCGCCATGATGGTCCACCGCGACCGGGCGGAGATGCGCGGCCGCGCCATGTGCGAGAAGCTCAAGGAGCTGATTCCGCGCCACATGTTCAAGATCCCGATCCAGGCCGCCATCGGCGCCAAGGTCATCGCCCGCGAGACCCTGTCCGCGATGCGGAAGGACGTGACCGCAAAATGCTATGGCGGCGATGCGAGCCGGAAGAAGAAGCTTCTGGAGAAGCAGAAGGCCGGCAAGAAGAAAATGCGTCAGTTCGGGAAGGTGGAGATCCCGCAGGAGGCGTTTATTTCAGCGCTGAAGATGGACAGCTAACGTTCATTGATCTGTGATGCTGTAGATCGGTTTTCTCGCTAAAGCATCTCAACGGGACGTGGTTTACACTTGTTGGACCTCAAACCCCGATCGACAATCAAATTAGTGGGTTTCTTCAGCTCCCAATAAGGGCGCGACTGATTTGACGCGTCTCAGATCGGCGATTCTGAGAACAGTTGCTGCGCGGCGATCATCATGCGAGTCTAAGAAATACAGGCGAGAATTGAGGTTTCCAATGACTGAGCAGTTCGTTCTATCTCCACAGCCGACCATGAAGAGAAGAGCCGACCTTGAAGGCCCAGATTTTTACCCGACGCCAGAGTGGGCGACCTTAGCCATTCTTGAGAATGAAAAATTCGGACCAGACGTTTGGGAGTCAGCATGTGGCGATGGGGCAATGTCAAAGGTGATCAAAGAATTCTATACAGGAGTTCACAGCTCAGATCTTTTTGATCGCGGCTTTGGCGAGGCTGGAGTTGACTTTACAGAAACTCGCCGCAGGCATGATTATGTGATTACCAATCCGCCCTTCCATAGCGCCGAAGACTTTGTGCAGGCTGGCATTAAATCGGCCAAAAAGAAATTTGCTCTACTTTTGAGGCTCGCATTTCTTGAAGGCGGACGTCGCCAAGAGAGTATATTCAATAAGACGCCTCCCGCGCGGGTCTGGGTTTTTAGTGAGCGTATCACTTTCTATCCGCGCGACGCGCAAAGAAAAGGTTCAGGAACCACAGCATACGCATGGTTTGTGTGGGATAATGACGCATTCGGCACAACTCAATTGAAGTGGTTGCCGACTGGCATCAAAAAGCGCCGAAAAGATCTTTATTCACCCAGGTGATCTATACCTTGCTGAGTGATCTGCCAGCTCTCATCCTCTGCGCTGTAGGTAGCAAGACCACGTTGCTCCAATCCAGTGCCACTACTGCGATGACTGACAAGGTTGCGTACTTTTTGAGAAAAATATGTATCGCCGCGGCCATTAATAATCTCGGCGTCGTGCCCTGTCGGGTTCATCCTTGTAGTAAGAACTTGTATCAACGCAGAAGTTGTAAGCCTTCCATTGGGTGAATTTGACAATTCAGCCAGCGCTGCCGCTCTTATCTCCGCTTCTCGTATCGGCACCTGAAGCCCCTTTTGAAATATGTGAAGTTCGTGATCCTAGCGATTCCTCTAATTCAACCTAGGCATGTGCATATCTAATGTCACTAATTTCTTCCACGCACTCTTAAAACGATACTGGGCTTCTTGGCCGCGCACCCATGTGCGAGGCACGCGCGTGTTGGTGATGCACGCCACCCCGGCTAGCCTCACACCATGCTGAGACCTCCACTCCTCCTGCCGCTCGCTCTGGCCGCCTGCTCCGAGGCCCCAAACCATCTCGGCAATCCGCTCCTTTTGCCGGTCTCGGCGCTCACGACCGGGGCGCAGAACGCCGCCTACGACCCCCGCCGCGCGGAGGTGAAGGCGATGTTGGCGGGAACAAGACCGGCGGTCCTGCATGATGAGGACGTCCAGGCGCGGCTCTGGCGCGTGGCTCCGGTGCCGGTGGGGGAGCGCAAGGATGTGTTGCGGGACATTGCCGACCTCCCCGATCCCGGCAGTGCCGAATGGACCGAGGCGGCGACGGTGGCGGTTATGGTCAGGCTTTGACCCCTGCCTGTTCGAGCCGGTCCAGAAGCGCCTCGGCGCAGCGCTCCACGAGGTCGAGCGCGCCGTCGAAATCGCGGGTGTGATACGGATCAGGCACCGCGTCCGTGCCCGGCTCCTCCAGAAGGTCGGTGAACAGAAGCAGCTCCGCGCCACCCTCGGCCCGCATCGCCTCGAGATCGGCGCGGTTCTGCGGGTCCATCGCGATCACAATGTCGAAGCGCTCGAAATCCGCCGCATTGGCCTGCCGTGCCCGCAGGCCCGACAGATCATAGCCCCGCGCCCGCGCCGCCTCCTGCATCGGTCCGTAGGGCGGATCGCCGATATGCCAGTCGCCGGTGCCCGCGCTGTCGAGCGTCAGATCCAGACCGCGCTCCGCCGCTTTCTGGCGCACGACCCCTTCCGCCGAGGGCGAGCGACAGATATTGCCAAGACAGACGAACAGGATGGATGTGGGCATTGGGCCTCCGGCATTTACCTTCAACAAGTGAGCCCGTGCCCCGCGAAAGGCAATGATGGACGGCAAGATCGTGATCCTGACCGGTGCGGGTATCTCCGCGGAAAGCGGGCTCGGCACGTTCCGCGACAAGGACGGCATCTGGACGAAGCATTCCATCGAGGATGTCGCGACGCCCGAGGCCTTCGCCCGCGATCCCGCGCGCGTTCAGGCGTTCTACAATGCCCGCCGCGCGCAGGCCGCGGAGGCGACACCCAACGCCGCCCATGTCGCGCTGGCGGAATTGCAGGCGGCGCGGCCGGACACGGTGATCGTCACGCAGAACGTCGACGGGCTGCACGAGGCGGCAGGGGCCAAGGTGATCCACATGCATGGTGAGTTGTCACGGGCGCTCTGCGCCGCGTGCAGGCACCGCTGGGACGCGCCGCTCGAGATGCGGGTGGGCGAGACCTGCCTGTTGTGTGGCGCGCCCGAGGCGCGGCCCGATATCGTCTGGTTCGGAGAGATGCCCTACCACATGGAGGAGATCCTCGATCACCTGCTCGATGCCGATCTGTTCGTCGCCATCGGCACGTCGGGGCTTGTCTACCCGGCGGCGGGTTTCGTCGAGGAAGCCCGGATCGCCGGGATCGACACGGTCGAGATCAATCTCGAGGCCACGGAAGCCTCGGCGCTGTTCGACCGAACGGTGACCGGCCCCGCGAGCGAGGCGGTGCCGGCCTGGGTCAAGGGGATGCTGGGGCGCTAGCCCAGCGCCTCAATTGCCCGACGCGCCGCGGTCCATGTCCCCGTGGTTCATATCCCCGTGGTCCATCGCGCCATGATCCATGTCCTGCCGCTCGCGGTCGACCATGATATCGAGCGAGACCTCTGTCCCATCCTCGAAGCCCAGCGTGACAGGCACGGTCTCGCCCTGGATCAGCGGATCGTTCAGCCCCATGAACATGACGTGATCGCCGCCGCGTGCGAGTTCGTGCGTTGCACCGGGCGCGATCTCGATGCCGTCTTCGATCTCCACCATCTGCATCATGCCATTCTCGGCTTCGTTATGGGTGTGAAGCTCGACCCGCGTGGCGATCTCGGAGGCGGCGGTGACAAGACGCATCGGTGCGTCACCGGTATTCTCGATCACCATGAAGGCTGCGCCGGTCGGGGCGGAGGGCGTGGCACTGCGGATATAGGCGTCGGAGACTGTGATCTCCGCGGCAGCGGCGGAAGCGAAGAGCGCGGCGGCGCTCGCGATGAGGGTCGTACGGAACATGAGCGGAATCCTTTCCCGGTCCGGATCTGATAGAATTGACGTAACGTATCAGGACAGGAACGGCGGCGCCCGCGCGTGAGGTCCGAGGATGGCGCGTCCCGCGCTTTGCCGGAACGCCACAGCATCGACATGCGCGCGAAGGTTCGCAGTGCGCAGAGACGATATCGGGGGCGCATCCGCGACGAACAGGAGCGCATCCCCGGCATCCGGGCAAAGCTGGCTCCGGCGGACCGGCTCGCCCTCGGTATTGAGCGTAAGCGTGACGCGCTCGAGACCCGAACATAGGATGACGTTTTCATGGGCCGGCGCCGCGCCGCGCGCCACGGCCATCTCGATGCTGGTTCCGGCAAGGACCAGCGCAAGCAGGCAAGACAGGAGGGCGCGCAGTATCATGCCTCCGTCATGCCGCCTCCCCCTTTCGCCGGCAAGGCGACAATTGAGCGCCGCGATCGAAAAGCTTCCCCAGAGCGCTGAGCCTTTGCTATTTTGGCAAAGAGGCCAGGAGGAGCCCCAGCCATGACAGCCCTTACCGATCCGCCTGTCGCGAAAGACGTGGCATTGGCGCGGCTTTCGTTCGGTGACCTTGCCGAGATCCTGCGGGCAGGCTGGCGCGACTTTAGGCGCGCGCCGCAATACGGGCTGTTCTTCTCGGGAGTCTACGTGGTCTCGGGACTTGCGCTCTGGGCGCTCGGCGCGGGTCTTTTCACCTGGACGCTGAGCTTCACGCTTGGCTTCCCACTGGTCGCGCCCTTCCTCGCCGTGGGGCTCTACGAGGTGAGTCGCCGGATCGAAGCGGGCGCGGAGCTGAGCTTTCCGGGCGTGCTTGGCATCGTCTGGCGAGAGCGCACGCGCCAGATTCCCTGGGCGGGCGCGGTGATCGTGATCTACTTCCTGTTCTGGTCGTTCTTCGCCCACATGCTTTTCGCGCTCATCATGGGACCCTCGGCGCTGATGGGACCGCCCGACGATCTCGCGACCTATCTGACCGGCGCAGGGCTTCGCATGCTCGCTGTCGAAGCGGCGTTCGGGGCGGCCTTCGCGCTTCTGCTCTTTGCGATGACAGCGATCAGCCTGCCGATGCTTCTCGACCGCGAAGTCGATTTCGTGACCGCGATGCGCCTGTCCATCCGCGCCACGCGCGAGAATTTCGCGGTCATGCTGGTCTGGGCGGCGCTGATCGCGGGGTTGACCTTCCTGGCACTGCTGCCGTGGTTCCTGGGCCTCTTCGTCGTGCTGCCCGTTCTGGGCCACGCAAGCTGGCACCTCTATCGCCGCGTGTTGCCGGTGTGACCGGCCAAACAAAAAGGCGCGCCCTGGGGCACGCCTTTGAGTTCGTCAAATGAAAGCTAGGCTCACGCCTCGGCGGAGGTGCGGGCTTTCATGATCTCTTTCTTGACCTTCAGCGCCGCGTCGGAGAGCTGGCTGTCCTTTGCCTTCTCCAGATAGCGGTCGAGACCGCCGCGGTGGTCGACCGTACGCAGAGCCGAGGACGAGATACGCAGCTTGATGCCACGGCCCAGCGTCTCGGATTGCAGGGTCACCTTGTTCAGGTTCGGCAGGTAGCGCCGCTTGGTCTTGTTGTTGGCGTGGCTGACATTGTTGCCAACCATCGGGCCTTTACCGGTCAGTTCGCACACGCGCGACATGGGTTCATCCTCGTCAATGTCAGGGCGAAAGAGCGGTGTTGCGACTTTCACCAAATGGAAAGGACGCCGCAGGGGCGGCGCCCGGAATCTTGTCGCGCTTCTCTAGGCAAGCGGAGAGGTGGCGTCAAGTCCCTCCGGGCCCGCGCTGCAGATAGGTCGTAAGCAAATCCTCTGCGGCCGCCGCCGCTGTCAGATCGCCTGCCTCGACCTGCCCTGCGAGCCGCTCCATCGCGCCCTTCACCGGCTCCCGGCGCAATGTCGACAGGAGCGCCTCACGCACTTCCGCCTCGAACCAGTAGCGCGCCTGCGCCCGTCGCCGCGCATCCCAGTGCCCGGCCTCGCGCCGCCATTCGGCAAGCGTTGTCATCTCGTCCCAGGCCGTGTCGAGCCCCGTCTCTTGCGCCGCTGAAACGGTCAGCGCCTTTGGGAACCCTTCGGGATCCTGCGGACGCTTGCGCAAAAGCCGGAGCGCCCCGGCATAATCGGCGCAGGTGCGGCTTGCCGTGGCCTTGAGATCGCCGTCCGCCTTGTTGATCAGGATGATGTCGGCCATCTCCATGATGCCGCGCTTGACACCTTGCAGCTCGTCTCCCCCCGCAGGGGCCAGCAGCAGCACGAAAAGGTCCGACAACTCGGCTACCACCGTCTCGGACTGGCCGACGCCGACCGTCTCGATCAGGATCACGTCGAAATCCGCCGCTTCGCAGAGCTCGATCGCCTCGCGCGTCCTCCGGGCGACGCCGCCGAGATGGCTCTGGCTGGGCGACGGGCGGATGAAGGCGTTCGGGTCACGCGACAGCTGCTCCATTCGGGTCTTGTCCCCCAGGATCGAGCCGCCCGAGCGCGCCGAGGACGGGTCCACCGCCAGCACGGCGACCTTGAGGCCCTGTGCGGTCAGCATCAAACCGAAAGCCTCGATGAAGGTCGATTTGCCGACACCGGGCGTACCGGAGAGCCCGACGCGCAAAGCCTGCCGTCCGTGATCGGCATCCTTCAACGCTTGCAGAAGCGCGATGGCGTCGGCCCGGTGATCCGCGCGGCCGCTTTCGACAAGGGTGATGGCGCGGGCCAAGGCCCGCCGTTTGGACGACAGGATATCAGTGCTGAGCTCGTCGATATCCATGCCGCCTCTCGTCTTGGAACCGGCCCCGTTCTGGCCTCAGCCCCGCGATTTGTCCAGATCGCCGCAGACGGGGCAATCGGCCCGGCGTCTCAGCGCGATCTTCCGCGTCTCGCCCCAGAGCGCGTCGTAGATCATCATCTCGCCTCGCAACGGCGCGCCTGCATCAGTGGCGATCTTCACGGCTTCGACGGCCATCATCGCGCCAACGACACCCGGCAGCGGGCCGAGCACCCCGGCCTCCGCGCAGGAGGGCGCAAGGCCCGGCGCGGGCGCTTCGGGGAAGATGCACTGGTAGCACGGCGCATAGTTTGCCGGGTCGAAGACAGAGAGCTGCCCTTCCCATTGCGACAGCGCGCCGGAGATCAGCGGCAGGCCAGCTTTCACGGCTGCGCGGTTCGCAAGATAGCGCGTCTCGAAATTGTCCGTCCCGTCGAGGATAACGTCATAGTCGGCGAACAGCTCGCTGGCGATGTCCCCGGTCAGACGCCTCTGATAGGGTTTCACCGTGATATGCGGGTTCTGGGCAAGCATCGCCGCCTCGGCCGAGAAGACCTTCGGCATCCCGATATCGGCGTCCCGGTGGATCACCTGCCGCTGCAGGTTCGCGTTCTCGACGCTGTCATCGTCGATCACGCCGATCGTGCCGACACCGGCCGCTGCGAGATATTGCAAGGCTGGCGCGCCGAGGCCGCCTGCCCCGATCACGAGGACGCGCGCCTCTTTCAGCGCCTTCTGCCCCGGACCGCCGATCTCGCGCAGCACGATATGGCGGGCATAGCGCTCAAGCTCGGTCGTGCTGAACGTGCCCTTGGGTTTCGCAGGCGCTTCCTCGGCCTCTTTCTCTTCGGCCTTCGCCCGCAAGCGTCCAAGCCCTTGGCGGTAGAGGAACACCAATACAGCCATGCCTCCGAGGATGAGCCAGGGCGCGGCAGAGCCACCGGTCGCTTCGCGCAAGGGATGGCCGTCCGGCAAGGCGACCTGCAGACCGAGCACGGCGACGTAGAGAAGGCCCAGCATGATGAGCCGCGCTTGCCGGGGCGTGCCCATGAGATGCCCAAGGCCCCATAGAGCGGCGGCTATGATCAGAACCAGCACCATCAGCCGCGCCCTGTCGAGCCGAAGCCGCCGTCACCGCGCGGTGTCTCGTCCAGCGTCTCGGTGAGAGCGAACGCGGCCTGCACCACCGGCGCGACGACAAGTTGCGCGATGCGGTCGCCGTGGCGGATCGTGTAGGGCTCGCGGCCGGCATTCATCACGATCACGCCGAGCGGCCCTCGATAATCGCAGTCGATCGTGCCGGGTGCGTTGGGCAGCGTGATCCCGTGCTTGAGCGCAAGTCCCGACCGGGGGCGGATCTGCGCCTCGTAGCCGTCCGGAAGCGCGAGGCGGAAGCCCGTTGGCACGAGAACACGCGCGCCGGGTGCAAGCTCGACGCTGCCCCTATCCGCGAGATTCGCGCGTAGATCCGCCCCGGCCGCGCCCGATGTCTCGTAGCGCGGCAGGCCCAGCGTCCGGTCCGCGCCCTCGTCCCACATGATGCTGACGCGCAACGGGCTCATGGCGTCGTCTCTCGGCAAATCCGCAAAACTCCTGCCCCTCAAACCGCGTCCAGCGCCTGCGCGATCCGCGCGGCCAATTGCATCGCCACCTGGTCCTTGCTCATGCGCGGCCAACTCTCCGCGCCATCCTCGGTGATGAGGGTGACCGCGTTCTCGCTTCCGCCCATGATGCCCGTCGCGGGCGAGACATCGTTGGCGAGGATCCAGTCGCAGCCCTTGCGCACACGCTTCGCGGTGGCATGCGCCTCGACATCGTCGGTTTCGGCGGCGAACCCCACGACAAGCGAGGGGCGTCCGTCGCCCATCTGCGAGATCTCCGCGAGAATGTCGGGATTTTCCGAGAACGTCAGGGTCGGCAGCCCGCCCTTCGTCTTCTTGATCTTCGAGGCGCTCTCTTCGGCCACGCGCCAATCGGCAACGGCAGCGGCGGCGATCATCGCATCGGCGGGCAGCGCCGACAGAACGGCCTCGCGCATCTGCCGAGCGGTCTCTACGCGCACCACCTCGACACCTTCGGGCGGCGGGATCGTGGCGGGGCCGGTCACGAAGACGACCTCGGCTCCCTGCCCCGCGAGCGCCCGCGCGATGGCGGCGCCTTGCGCGCCAGAAGAGCGGTTGGCGATGTAGCGCACGGGGTCTATGGGCTCGTGCGTCGGCCCGGAGGTCACGACGATGCGCCGCCCCGCCAGGGGCCCTGCCGCGAGCCGCGCTTCAATGGCGGCGACGATCTCCAGCGGCTCGGCCATCCGTCCCGGCCCGTATTCGCCGCAAGCCATGCCGCCCTCGTTGGGGCCGGTCACGTGCACGCCGTCCGACACGAGTGTCGCGAGGTTGCGCTGCGTTGCGGGGTGATCCCACATCCGCACGTTCATCGCCGGCGCGATCAGCACGGGGGTGTCGGTCGCCAGAAGAAGCGTCGAGGCCAGATCGTCTGCGCGCCCCTGAGCCATTTTCGCCATCAGATCAGCCGTCGCGGGAGCCACGACCACGAGATCCGCGACCCGGCTGAGCTGGATATGACCCATCTCCGCCTCTTGCGTGAGATCGAACAGGTCTTGATGAACATCCGCCCCAGCCAGCGCCGCGACCGATAGAGGCGTGACGAATTCCGCACCAGCGCGCGTCAGAACCGGCGTCACGGCCGCACCGCGCTCGCGCAGGCGGCGGATCAGATCGAGGCTCTTGTAGGCCGCGATGCCCCCGCCGATGACCAGAAGAATTCGTTTTCCCTGAAGCATATCCGCCCCGACAAGCCGTTCTTTTTCAGGTCTAAAGACGCCTGCGCCCCGGCACAAGCGCCGCTCAGCGGAAGGCGGCGCAAGGATCGCCCCGGTCGACCGCAGGCGCGGTTTCGATCCGGTCGAAGCCTTCGGGCAAGGGCGGTGCGCCCTCCTCGGCCTGTCCAAGCGTTGCCATCCGCACATCGGGCGCGGCACGAGCGATGAGCGCGGGCGCCCCCCAATCGGGCCGGGCATGACCGTTCCCGGTGATGACGACGACCGGGCCGCCCTCTGCCTCGAGCGCATCGAGCGCCGCTTCCGCGATCTTCGCATCGCGAAGCCGCTGAATATCAACCATCACCGGCAGCATCTCTTCGGGCAGCGCGTCGCAATGCGCTTCGGCTTGCAGCGCCTGCCGGGCCTCCTGCTCGTCGGCGGGCAGCGGCTCGGGAAGGCCGAAACG
This sequence comes from Roseivivax sp. THAF30, assembly GCF_009363575.1. Classification (NCBI taxonomy): domain Bacteria; kingdom Pseudomonadati; phylum Pseudomonadota; class Alphaproteobacteria; order Rhodobacterales; family Roseobacteraceae; genus Roseivivax; species Roseivivax sp. THAF30. The sequence continues at coordinate 3,084,498 of NZ_CP045389.1, forward strand.
GTCAGCGCCCTGACCGAACGCCTCCACCATGCCGATCTCCGACGCCCGTCGCGCATCCTCGCGCGGGACGGCAGCGCCGTAAAACGCAGCCTCGGGCGCGGCGGCGAAGATCGGATAATACATCGTGAAATCCGGCCAGCCGCTTCCGGCCCAATCCAGCGCCTCGCCAAGCGCGGCCTCGTCGGCAACGAGCTCGGGCGTGATGCCGCTCGCTTGGTCCGGCGTGAGCATCTCGAAGACGAGCGCTGTCGGCGCAATCTCCGCCACGAGCTCCGCCTGACGCGCGTGATGTGCCGGATTGTCGTGCTGTTCGCCAAGAAACACCACGTCAGCGGACGCGAAATCGCCCCCGTCGGCAAGTGCGACAGGGGCGAGAGAGATCGCGGCAACCGCCAGTGACGTCAGGCGAGGAATGCTCTGACCTCGCGAGACTGGGTTTCCAGCGTCTTGCGCATCTTCTGGAAGGCGGCGGCTTCAAGCTGGCGGACGCGCTCTTTCGAAAGTCCAAGCTCGTTGCCGAGGCTTTCGAGTGTGCGGGTCTCTTCCTTGAGCTTGCGCTCGCGCACGATAAAGCGCTCCCGGTCGTTGAGCTGCTGCATGGCGATGACGAGCCATTCACGCAGTTGCTCGGTGTCGTGGGTATTTTCGACAAGCTCCGATGCCTGCGTGCTCTCGTCTTCCAGCGCGTCGATCCATTCGCGGCCCTCATCCTCGACGGACTGGGTGGCGTTGAGCGAGTAGTCGGATCCCGAAAGACGCCCTTCCATCATTTCCACGTCGTGCAGCGGAACGCCGATCTCGGTAGAGATCATCTGGCGCAACTGATGGCGGTCGAGGCTCGCGCCGTTGGCCGCCGCTTCACGCTCGATCCGTGCTTGCACACGGCGCATGTTGAAGAAGAGTGACTTCTGCGAGGAGGTCGACCCGGTGCGGACCATCGACCAGTTCCGCATCACGTAATCCTGGATCGAGGCCTTGATCCACCAGACCGCGTAGGTCGAAAAGCGAACACCGCGGTCCGGATCGAACTTGTCGGCGGCCTTCATGAGGCCAAGCCCGGCTTCCTGGATGAGATCGTTCATCGGCGCGCCGTACCGCTTGAATTTGGCTGCCATGGAAATGGCGAGACGCATGTAGGCCGTGATAAGACGGTGAAGCGCCGCTTCATCCCGTTCATCGCGCCACGCATAGGCAAGTTTCAATTCGGTTTCGGCATCCAGCAGCTCGGCCTTCATTGCCCGCCGTGACAAGGTCTGATCGTTGAATGCGTCTAGAGCCATCTTCACTCCCCAGTGAAAAACTACAGGTCATTTTTGAGGGACGTTTAAACCTGCTTACGGGGGCTGAACGCCTCTGGATCGGAATCGGTTTCAAAAAAATTTCGCGCGATACTGGAAATCGGGCAATGATCGCTTAGGCGCACAACGGTATACCTTCTTAATGCTTCGCTAACCTTGTTGGCCGAAGGCTTTCGTTATCGTCAGATGCGGAGCCTCAGGCATGGTCGCCGTCGCCTATACCGTCGCCTTCGAGGGCGTCTCGGCCCGCATGGTCGAGGTGCAATGCGCCGTGTCGCCCGGGATGCCCGCCTTCGCCATCGTGGGCCTGCCCGACAAGGCGGTGTCAGAGGCGCGAGACAGGGTCCGCACGGCGCTCTCGTCCCTGTCGATCGCGCTGCCCTCCAAGCGGATCACGATCAATCTGTCACCCGCGGATCTGCCGAAGGAAGGCTCGCATTTCGACCTGCCGATCGCGATGAGCCTTCTCGCAGCGCTCGATATCGTGCCGCGGGACGCGGTCGCCGGACACGTGGCGCTCGGGGAATTGTCGCTGAACGGAGCACTGGTGCCGGTTGCAGGTGCGCTCCCCGCTGCGCTGGCTGCCGCCGAGGAGGCGCGCGGGCTTGTCTGTCCGGACGGCTGCGGTGCGGAGGCCGCCTGGGTCGATGCATGCCAGGTGATCGGCGCGGAGTCCTTGTTGCAGCTCGTGCAGCATTTCACCGGTCAATCGCCCCTTCCACCTGCAAGACCCGGAGAGGTCACCGCCACGCGCGGCGCGCGGGATCTCAACGAGGTGAAGGGGCAGGAAAAGGCCAAACGCGCGCTCGAAATCGCCGCGGCGGGCCGTCACCATTTGATGCTGATCGGCACTCCGGGATCGGGCAAGTCGATGTTGGCGGCCCGGCTGCCGGGACTCTTGCCGCCGCTCTCGCCGATGGAGGCGCTCGAAACCTCGATGATCCATTCGCTGGCAGGGCTTCTTGATGAAGGCGGCATATCGCGCGAGCGGCCGTTTCGCGCACCGCATCATACCGCCTCGATGCCCGCGCTCGTCGGCGGCGGTCGGCGCGCCCAGCCGGGCGAGATCAGCCTCGCGCATAATGGGGTCTTGTTCATGGACGAATTCCCGGAATTTCCGCGCACCGTGCTCGAAACCTTGCGCCAACCGATCGAAACGGGCGAGGTCATGGTCGCGCGGGCCAATGCCCATGTGACCTATCCGTGCCGGTTCCTGTTGATCGCAGCCGCCAATCCCTGCCGCTGCGGCTACCTGCCCGATGCCGAACGCGCCTGCGCGCGCGCGCCCAATTGCGGGGAAGACTATCTGGGGCGGATATCGGGGCCGCTGATGGACCGGTTCGACCTGCGGATCGAGGTGCCGCCGGTTGCGTTTACCGATCTCGATGCGCCATCCGGCGGCGACAGCTCCTCGGTCGTGGCCGACCGCGTCGCCGCGGCGCGCGCGGTGCAAGCGGCCCGTTTCGGAGAGAAGAGTGCGTGCCGAACCAATGCCGATGCGGAGGGACGCCAACTCGATGAGATCGCGCCGCTCGACAGCGAATGCCGCGGCCTCATCATCTGCGCCGCCGAGCGGTTGAGCCTCTCCGCCCGCGGCTACCACCGGACCTTGCGCGTTGCGCGCACCATCGCGGACCTCGAGGGCAGCGAGGACATCCGCCGCCCGCACCTTGCCGAGGCGCTGAGCTACCGGCTTCTGTCGGCGAAGGAGGCCTGAACGAACTCTGCCGTGCGGACAAGGCTTTCCCGCGCTTCGGGCAGGTAGCCATCGAAGAGCTGCCAGACATGCGGCATCTCAGGGACAACATCCTCGCTCACCACGCCGCCGAAGTCTCGCAGCCGCTCCGCCAGCCGGCGGCTGTCGTCCCGCAGGATCTCGTGCTCGCCATATTGCAGGAAGACCGGCGGGCAGCCGGGATACGTGGCATAAAGCGGAGAGGCGTGCGGATCGCGGGGATCGTGGTCGCCTAGATAAAGCTCGACAACCTCGGCCATCCGCGTCACCGGCAAAACGGGATCGACCTCGGCGTTCAGCTCGAGGCTTTCGCCTGTCAGCGCAAGATCGGTCCAGGGTGAAAAGGCAAAGGCGGCGGCAGGCGGCGTGCCCTCCTCGCACAGCGCCGCAAGCAGCGCCATCGCGAGACCGCCTCCCGCCGAATCGCCCCCGAGAACGATGTCCTGCGGTCTGTAACCGAGATCGGCAAGCCGGTCCCACGCTGCGCGCGCATCCTCGAAGGCAGCGGGAAACCGATGCTCCGGCGCGAGGCGGTAGCTGACGGCGCAGACCTCGACGCCGGTCATCTGCGACAAAAGACCGAGCGGGCCGAGATAGCCCTCGACGCTGCCCGAGATATAGGCGCCGCCGTGAAAATAGAGGATCGCCGCATTCGGCAGGCACGGCCCGGTATTGATCCAGGTCAGCCCGCCTGGGCGGTGCCAGTAACGCAAATAGGGCGGGTGCCGCAGCACGTAAGGCAAAAGGTCGACCTGGGCGGCATGGCGCGGATCGAAGACATGCTTCAGGAACGGCTTCAAGAGGTACCGAAGCGGCCCCGAGATGATCCGCGACTGCCAGCTCATGCGCGGCGGGCTTCGATCGCCTCCCAGATACGGGCGGCGATGTTGACGTTGTCGAAGCGTTCGAGCTCCTGCAGCCCGGTCGGCGAGGTCACGTTGATCTCTGTCAGGTAGTCGCCGATCACGTCGATGCCGACGAAGATCTGGCCCTTCTCGCGCAGGCGCGGGCCAATCGTCGCGCAGATCTCGCGGTCGCGGTCGGTCAGCGCGACCTTTTCGGGCCGGCCGCCTACATGCATGTTCGAGCGCACCTCGCCTTCAGCCGGCACGCGGTTGATCGCGCCCACGGCCTCGCCGTCGACCAGGATGATGCGCTTGTCGCCCTTGGAGACCGCGGGCAGGAATTTCTGCGCGATCAGCGGCTCGCGCGAGAAGCCGGTAAACATCTCGTGCAGCGACGACAGGTTCCGATCCTCGGCACCGAGCTTGAAGATCCCCGCCCCACCATTGCCGTAGAGCGGCTTCAGAATGATGTCGCCATGTCGTTCCCGGAACGCCTTGAGCGTGGCGAGATCCCGCGCGATCGTCGTCGGCGGCGTGAGTTCGGGGAAGTCGAGGACCAGCAGCTTCTCGGGAAAGTTCCGCACCCAGAAGGGATCGTTTACCACGAGCGTCGTCTTCGACAGCCGATCCAGAAGATGCGTCGTGGTGATGTAGTGCATATCGAATGGCGGATCCTGGCGCAGCCAGACCACGTCGAAATCAGCGAGATCCACATGGGTCATCTCGCCAAGGTCGGCATGATTGCCGACGTCGCGCCGCACGGAGAGGGGTCTGCCGCGCCCGGTGATCCGCCCTTCCTCGTAAGCCAGCGCATCGGGCAGGTAGTAGAACAGCGAATGGCCGCGCGCCTGCGCCTCCTCCGCGATGCGAAACGTGGAATCGGCGTTGATGTCGATGGGCCCGATCGGGTCCATCTGGATGGCGACTTTCATGTTGGCACTCCCGGGCGCGGTCGGTCTGTTGCGCCAAGAGATGCGTCAAAGCCGGGGCGGGGGCAATGGCGAGGCTGGATTTCATGCCTCGGGGCGGCGAACCTCCGATCAATACAGGCGAGGCCGCCGTCGCCGCGTAACGGTCGTGGGACGCGTCTGTCTTCGGCCAGACCTTGCGACCCGCCTCAGGCCATCAACGCGTTTTCCAGAATACGAATCTCGCCGAACCCGTTCACCAGCGCGACGTCGACGCGCATCTCGGTCAGAAGACCGTTCGGCTGGCTTCCTGCGAATTCTTCGCCCACGCGGCAGATCCGTGCGGCCTGACGTGGCGAGAGTGCCTCTGCGGCGCGGTCGAAGGAGCGGCTTTTCTTGACCTCGACGAAAACGAGCCCAGCACCATCGGCAAGAACCAGATCTATTTCGCCGCATCTCCCGCGCCAGCGCGTCGCAAGAGGCCGATAGCCGCGAGCGGCATAATCCGCCGCGACCTGCGCCTCGGCCGACAAGCCCGCCTGATAAGCGAGCGCGCCGGTTGCGGGTGATGCAAAGCTCATTCCCTCAGTTCCTTCGCAAGCATCATGGCCTCCTGGTAGACGGGCCGCTTCTTCACACCGAGCATCTGTGCGACATAATCGGCCGCATCGCGCACCGACATCGTCTGCAACGCCTCCTCGAGCGCCCTTGTTACGTCCGATCCGCTAACATTTTCCAAACGCCCGCGGTCGATCAGCACCACGACCTCGCCACGCGCCGCTGAATTTTCGTAAAATTCAGCAAGCTCGCCCAACGACCCGCGCCGCACCTCCTCGAATTTCTTCGTCAGCTCCCGCGCGACCGCCCCCTGCCGCTCCGCCCCGAGCGCCGCTTCGGCATCACGCAGCATCGCCGCCAGGCGCCGGGGCGATTCGTAGAAGACCAAAGTCGCCGGAACCCCGGCGAGCTCTTCGAGCGCGCGCCGCCGTGCGGATTGCTGGTTCGGCAGGAATCCCGCGAAGAGGAACCGGTCCGTCGGCAGCCCCGCCAGCGTCAGCGCCGTCACGACGGCCGCTGCGCCGGGCGCGCTCGTGACAGGATGCCCGGCCTCCGTCGCGGCCCGCGCCAGGTCGAAGCCGGGATCCGAGATCATCGGCGTGCCCGCTTCGGAGGCATAGGCCACCGATTTGCCTTCCGCCATCGCCGCAAGGATCTGCGGACGCATCTTCGCGCCGTTATGCTCGTGATACGCGAGCACCGGACGTCCGCCAAGAGAGATTCCGTGAATTTCCAGAAGCTTGCGTAGCGAGCGCGTGTCCTCAGCCGCGAGCACGTCCGCACTCGACAGCACGTCCAGGGCGCGCAGCGTGATGTCGCGGGCATTGCCTATCGGCGTTGCGACAAGGGTCAGACCCGGCGGAAGGCTGCTCTCATGCTGTTTCATGGTTGGACCCGTTAACCCGCTGTTCTAAGCTCGCGACAAAGCGGCGCAGGCCCGACCGGCGCGCCGACCGAACCACCGATAAGGATCGAGGGAGCCCGATACAATGTTTGCCCTGTTTACCGCCGCTCGCAAGGCGCTTCGCAAAACCGCGCTGGTCGCGGGCCTGACAGCGCTTGCCGCCTGCGACGCCACCTCCATCGGCTCCTTGACGCCTGGCGCTGGCGGCGGACGGATCGACGCATCCGAGCCTGTGCCCGTGGCCCTTTTGCTGCCTCGTTCGGATGCCAATGCCGGGTCGATCCCGCGCGATCTGGAAAACGCGGCCCGCCTCGCCGTCCAGAGCCTCGACGGCGTGTCGGTCGATCTGCGCGTCTACGACACGGCCGGTCAGCCCGCAACCGCCTCCGCCGTTGCACAGCAGGCCGTCGACGAGGGCGCGGTGGTGATTCTCGGCCCGCTCTACGGCGAGGCGGCGAATGCCGCAGCGATCGCGGTCGCCGACGAGGGCGTCAACGTTCTCAGTTTCTCCAACAACCCGACCATCGCGGGCGGCAACCTGTTCATCCTCGGCCAGACATTCCAGAACACCGCGAGCCGGCTTGTCAGCTACGGCGCCCGCCAGGGCCAGACCGACATCGCCGTGCTGTTCCAGGACAACATCGCCGGGCAGATCGGCCGCAACGCGGTGCAATCCGCGGCCTCCGCCAATGGCGCCCGCGTCGTCGCCTCGGAAGGCTACCAGCTCAACACCGAAAGCCTGACCTCCGCGATCGGGCGCATCTCGCCGCTGGTCGATGCCGGGGAGGCCGACACGCTGATGCTGACCGATAGCTGGGAGGGCGGCCTCTCGGTCGTGCTGCAGCTGGCGCCCGAGCAGGGCATCTCGCCCGCCTCTACGCAGTACATGGGACTGACGCGCTGGGATTCGCGTCCCGACGGCTTCCAGCTTCCGGGGATCGAGGGGGCTTGGTTCACCCTGCCCAACCGCTCCGCGCTCTCGGCCTTCGAGGGTCGGTATGCCGCGGCCTATGGGGGCTCTCCGCACCCGCTCGCCCCGCTCGCCTTCGACGGGATCAATGCGATCGGCTCGCTCGTCAGCCGCGGCAGCGGCATCGACCGGGCTGCGCTGACGCAGGGCGCTGGCTTCCAGGGCGCGACGGGTGTATTCCGCTTCCTGGCCAACGGGACCAATGAACGCGGTCTCGCCATTGCCACGGTGCAGAACCAGCAGGTGACGATCATTGACCCCGCCCCCCGCTCCTTCGGCGGTGCCGGTTTCTGAGGAAACCAGCCCGGACACGACCCCCACGCCCGACCTCATCGCGCCTCCGGACGAGATCTTCGACCGGGGGCGCGTTCGCGAGCGGTTGTGGGAAGACCTTGGCGATGCGACCGGCGAGCGCGCCGTACGCGAGATCGTCGTCCGCCATTTGAGCGCGGCGCGGGATGCCGGGCGCGACCGGATCGCCGAGGCTTTCCGGACGTCCCCGTTCAAGTCTCCCGAGGTCACGCGCGCCTATACCTATATCACCGACTGCCTCATCGCGCTGACGTTCGAAGTCGCGACGGAGAAGCTGCACCGGATGCCCAACCCGACCGAGGGCCAGCGCATCGCCGTCATGGCCGTGGGCGGATACGGACGGGGCGAGATGGCCCCCTTCTCGGATGTCGATCTGCTGTTCCTGACGCCCTACAAGATCACCGGCTGGGCCGAGAGCGTCATCGAATCGATGCTCTACGTGCTATGGGATCTGAAGCTCAAGGTCGGTCACGCCTCGCGCACGGTGAAGGATTGCCTGCGCCTCGGCGCCGAGGATTACACGATCCGCACCGCGATGCTCGAATGCCGCTACCTGACGGGCCACCGGGCCCTCGCCCACGAGCTGGAAGAGCGGCTTCGGAGCGATCTCTTCGAAGGCACCGAGGCGGACTTCGTGCAAGCCAAGCTCGAGGAGCGCGAGAGCCGGCACGAAAAGCAAGGCGGCCAGCGCTACGTCGTCGAGCCGAACGTGAAAGAGGGCAAGGGCGGTCTACGGGATCTGCAATCGCTCTACTGGATCCTCAAATACGTCCACCATACCGACAATCCCGAAGAGCTTGTGGCCAAGGGCGTCTTTCGCCCCGAGGAGTACCGCACTTTCCGCGAGGCCCAGGCGTTCCTCTGGGCCGTGCGCTGCCACCTGCATCTTCTTGCGGGCCGCGGGATGGAAAACCTGACCTTCGACATGCAGGTCGAGGTCGCCGAGCGCATGGGCTTTTCCGATCGCGGCGGCCGGCGCGGCGTCGAGATCTTCATGCAGACCTATTTCCGGCACGCGGTGGCGGTGGGCGACCTCACGCGCATCGTCCTGACCTCGCTCGAGGCGGATCAGAAGAAGGAGGCTCCGCTCCTCGTGCGCCTCTTCACCCGCGCGCCCAAGGTCCGCAGCGGATACCAGGTCACGAACGGACGGCTCGCCATCGCCAATGACGCGACCTTCCTGTCGGACAAGATCAACATCCTCAGGATTTACGAGGAGGCGCTCCGCACCGGCCTGTTGATCCACCCCGACGCGATGCGTCTCATCCAGGCCAACCTGCACCTTATCGACGAGGACATGCGTCGTTCGAAGGAGGCGCAACGGATCTTCCTCGACCTGATGCTGAAGCACGGCAACCCCGACCGCGCGCTGAGGCGGATGAACGAGCTCGGCGTCCTGTCGGCGTTCATTCCCGAATTCGAACCCATCGTCGCGATGATGCAATTCAACATGTATCACAGCTACACGGTCGACGAGCATACCATCCAGTGCATCTGGCACCTCTCGGAGATCGAGCAGGAAAACCTTGTCGAGGAGCTGCCTGTCGCCTCCACCATCCTGCGCGAAGGCGTGAACCGCCGGGTCCTCTACGTCGCTCTGCTTCTGCACGATATCGGCAAGGGCCGTGACGAGGATCATTCGGTGCTGGGCGCGAAGATCGCCCGCGTCGTCGCGCCCCGGCTCGGGCTCAACAAGGCCGAATGCGCCACCGTCGAATGGCTGATCCGCCATCATCTTCTGATGTCCGACATGGCGCAGAAGCGCGACATCGCCGATCCGCGCACGGTGCGCGACTTCGCCAAGGCGGTTCAGACGAAAGAGCGGCTCGATCTGCTTTGCGTGCTCACCGTCTGTGACATCCGCGGCGTCGGGCCCAATGTCTGGAACAACTGGAAGGCCGCGCTCCTGCGCGCGCTCTACCGGCAGACGCACCGCGTCCTCGAGGACGGGATGGAAGCGATCACCCGCGAGAATCGCAGCGTCGAGGCCAAGAAGCTCCTGCGCGAGCGGCTGGATCACTGGGACAAGAAAGACCTGCGCGCGGAAACGAGCCGCCACTACGAGACCTATTGGCAGGGCCTGCACGTCACCGCACACGTGGTCTTCGCCGAGCTTCTGAAGGATATCGGCACCGACGAGATCCGAATCGACATCCATCCCGACGAGGATCGCGACGCGACCCGCGTGTGTTTCGCGCTGGTCGACCATCCCGGCATCTTCGCCCGCCTCGCGGGTGCCCTGGCGCTGGTCGGCGCGAACGTGGTGGATGCGCGGACCTATACATCCAAGGACGGGTTCGCGACAGCGGTGTTCTGGGTGCAGGATTCCGAGGGGCATCCCTACGAGGCCGCGCGCCTGCCGCGCCTGCGCTCGATGATCGACAAGACGCTCAAAGGCGAGGTCGTGGCCCGCGAAGCGATCAAGTCGAAGGACAAGATCAAGAAGCGCGAGCGCGCCTTCAAGGTCGCGACCTCAATCACCTTCGACAATGACGGCTCGGAGATCTACACGATCATCGAGGTCGACACCCGCGACCGCCCCGGTCTTCTTTATGACCTCGCGCGCACATTGTCGGAATCGAACATCTACATCGCCAGCGCCGTGATCGCGACATATGGCGAGCAGGTCGTGGACAGCTTCTACGTCAAGGACATGTTCGGGCTGAAATTCTACACGCCGTCCAAGCAGAAGGTGATCGAGCGCCGCTTGCGTCAGGCGATCGAGGACGGTGCCAGGCGGGCTGCCGAATAGGCAAAGTTGACAGACGAAGGCCGTGCCAGCGCGTTGCGACTTGGGCCGCGCGGCGGGCCCGCCTATCCTTGCAGGGCACCCGGCCGCAGACGGCCCCCACGAAAGGATGCCAGCCATGAGCCACACCGAGACCCGGATCGCCGCCGCGCGGGGCGAGCGCCCTGCCGATCTCGTTCTTCGAGGCGGGCGGGTGCTCGACCTGGTGACCGGCGATCTGCTGGAGGGCGATGTCGCCGTTCTCGGCGACCGCATCGTAGGCACCTGCGAGAGCTACGAGGCCGCGCGCGTGATCGACGTCACCGGCCTGACACTGGTGCCCGGCTTCATCGACACGCATCTGCATGTCGAATCCTCGCTCGTCACGCCGTTCGAGTTCGACCGCTGCGTGACGCCGCTGGGCGTGACGACGGCGATCTGCGACCCGCACGAGATCGCAAACGTGATCGGCACGGACGGCATCCGCTACTTCCAGTCGGCCTCTGAGCATCTTCTGATGGACCTGCGCGTGCAGCTTTCGTCCTGCGTGCCCTCGACGGATATGGAGACGTCCGGCGCAACGCTCACCGCCGAGGATCTCGCGCCGCTACGCGGCCATCCTTCGGGGATCGGGCTCGCCGAAGTGATGAACTATCCCGGCGTCATCCATCGCGACCCCGCGATGATGGCCAAGCTCGCGCTCTTCGAGGGTGGGCATATGGACGGGCACTGCCCGCTTCTCTCGGGGCACGATCTCAACGCCTATATCGCCGCGGGCATCAGGACGGAGCATGAGGCGACCTCGGAGAACGAAGCGCGCGAGAAACTGCAGAAGGGGATGCGGGTTCTCATCCGCGAAGGCTCCGTCTCGAAGGATCTGCACGCGCTCGCGCCGCTCCTGACCGAGCGCACCGCGCCGTATATGTGCCTCTGCACCGACGATCGGAATCCGCTCGATATCGGGGAGGAAGGGCATCTCGACCACATGATCCGCACGCTGATCGGGCTCGGTGTGCCGCCGCTTGCGGCTTATCGGGCGGCCTCGCTATCGGCGGCGGAAGCCTTCGGGCTCAAGGATCGCGGGCTGATCGCGCCGGGCTACCGTGCCGATATCGTCGCCCTGCCCGACCTTGCCGAATGCCGAGCGGAGATGGTCATCGCGGGCGGGCGGATCGTGGACGACGCGGCCTTCGCGGCGCGGGGCAGTATCGATCCGGTCGGCCGCAAATCGGTCCATGCGCCGCCGCTGAAGCCGACCTCCTTCCGCTCGCCCGGCAATCGCGCCGAAACGCCCGTGATCGGCATCCGCGAAGGACAGATCCTCACCGATCACCTCACCGAAGAAATCGAGCCTGTGGACGGCGACAAGCGCCCCGACCCGGCCCGTGATCTCGTCCGGATCGCGGTGGTCGAACGGCACGGGCGCAACGGCAATATTTCCACGGGCTTCGTGCGCGGCTTCGGCCTCACGCGCGGGGCCATCGCCTCGACCGTCTGCCACGATCACCACAACATCGCCTGCGTCGGGATCGATTACGAGGACATGGCGCTGGCCGCCTCGCGACTTTCGGAGATCGAGGGGGGATTCGTCGTGGCGGCAGGCGGGGAGATCCTCGCGGAACTCGCGCTGCCCGTCGCAGGCCTCATGTCGCTCGGCACGTTCGAGGAGGTGCGGCGCGATCTCGAAACCTTGCGCCATGCCGCGAAGAGCCTCGGCGTGACGCTGAACGAGCCGTTCCTGCAGCTCGCCTTCCTTGCCCTGCCGGTGATCCCGGCGCTCAAGATCACCGACAGGGGAATGGTGGACGTCACCCGGTTCGAGCTGTTGCCCTGAGGCTCACATTTCGATGGGCGAGAGCACCTCGGCCTCGATCACGTCGACGCCCGACAGTTCCGCCTTCATGACGTCCGCCGATTGCTCGAGCGCGGGGAAGGTCTTGTAATGACACGGGATCACGGTCTTGAAGTCGAAGAACGTCTTGGCCGCGTATGACGCGCGCTTCATGTCCATCGTGAAGTGCCCGCCCGCGCAGAGGATGCCGATATCGGGTTTGTGCAGGTCGTTGAAGATCTTCATGTCGGCCATCACGTCCGTATCGCCCGAGACATAGATCACGTGGCCGTCGCCCTCGATCATGTAGCCGCATTCGGACCCGGCCGATTGCAGGATGTTCTCGCCCGGCATCGTCGAGGAATGGGTCGCGTGGACCATCGTGATCTTCACGCCGTCGAGGTCGACCGTGCCGCCCTTGTTGAAGCCGAGCGTGTCGAGCCCTTCGGTCTCGCCCCAGAAATTCATCAGGTCGAACTGGCCGACGATCTGCACGGAGAGCGACTTGGCCATGTCCACGACCTCCGAGGCATGGTCGAAATGCCCGTGCGTCAGCAGGATATGCGTCGCGCCATCGGTCGCCTCGGCCTTGCGGTCCTCGGGAAAGGACGGGTTCCCGTCGAGCCAGGGGTCGAGCAGGATCACCTTGCCGCCGATTTCGAGGCGGAACGAGGCATGTCCGAGCCATGTGATTTTCATGAGGTCTCTCCTTCGATGCTGTCTTCTTCGGCATAGGCTAGCCTGTCCGGCGCCACTGACGAGGTTATATCTGGCACGCGACGCTTCGGGGGAACGGGATGGACTGGCGAACCTACATCGACGGCTATTGCGAACGGCTGGAACCGGGGCTCTGGGCAGAGCCGATCAACGCGCTCACGAACCTCGCCTTCCTGATCGTCGCGGCGCTTCTCTGGCGACCGAGCCGAGGTGTGCCTATCGCCCGCGCGCTCGTCCTGATCCTCGGTCTGATCGGGATCGGATCGGGGCTCTTCCACACGTTCGCCGAAGCCTGGGCGGGCCTTGCGGACGTTCTGCCCATCGCTGCCTATGTCGCCCTTCACATCTTCGCGGCGAACCGCGACTATCTGGGGTTCGGCACCTGGGCGGCGCTCGGCATCACCGCGCTCGAATTCGCCGCCATCGCGGCGGTCGGCTCAAGCCCGGTCTTTGCCTGGCTCGGCGGATCGGGCGCCTATGCACCGATCCCCTGCCTCATCGCGCTCTACGCTGTGATCCTCGCCCGCAGCGCACCCGCCACCGCGCGGGGCCTTGCCATCGGCGCAGCGCTTCTGGCGCTTTCGATCACGTTCCGCGCGCTCGACGCGCCACTCTGCGGCACGCTGCCTTTCGGCACGCATTTCCTCTGGCATATCCTGAACGCGCTCATGCTCGGGCACATGATCCGGGTCTATCTCGCGCACATCGCAGAGGCCCGGCTTGCGGGCCGCGCGGACGGGCGATAAACGCGACGCGAACGAAAGACGTCAGACCAGAGAGGCCCCGCCCCCATGTCGATTGACGAAAAGACCGCGGCCCATGTCGCCAAGCTCGCCCGGATCCGGGTCCAGGAAGCGCGCCTTCCCGAGCTCGCACAAGAGTTCAACACCATTCTCGGCTTCATCGAGCAGCTCTCGGAAGTCGACGTGGACGGCGTCGAACCCATGGTCTCGGTCACGCCCCAGCGCCTCAAGCGGCGCGAGGATGTCGTGACGGCAGGCGGCGATGCGAAACGCGTCCTGTCGAACGCGCCCGATGCGCGCGAGGGCTTCTTTGCCGTTCCGAAGGTGGTAGAATGAGCGAACTCAGTGCCGTGAAGATCGCCGAGGCCCGCGATGCGCTGGCCAAGGGCGATGTCACAAGCGTAGAGCTTACCGAGGCCTGCCTTGCGGAGATCGAGGGGGCGGATGCGCTCGGCGCCTTCGCGCACAAGACGCCCGAAAAGGCGCTTGAGATGGCCCGCGCGGCGGATGCGCGGATCAAGGCGGGTGATGCGACGGCGATGACGGGCATCCCGCTTGGCATCAAGGATCTCTTCTGCACGCAAGGCGTCGACAGCCAGGCGGCGAGCCGGATTCTCGAAGGCTTCCGCCCCGAATACGAATCCACCGTGACGCGTCAGCTTTTCGAGGCGGGCGCGGTCATGCTGGGCAAGCTCAACATGGACGAGTTCGCGATGGGCTCGTCGAACGAGACCAGCGTCTACGGCAATGCGGTGAACCCCTGGAAGGTCGACGACCGCGCGCTGACGCCCGGCGGCTCCTCGGGCGGTTCGGCAGCGGCGGTCTCGGCCGATCTCTGCCTTGCGGCGACGGGCACGGATACAGGCGGCTCGATCCGCCAGCCCGCGGCCTTCACCGGCATTACCGGCCTCAAGCCCACCTATGGCCGTGTCTCTCGCTGGGGCATCATCGCCTTCGCCTCCTCGCTCGACCAGGCTGGCCCCATGACCAAGGACGTGCGCGACGCGGCGATCATGCTGCAGGCGATGGCCGGGCACGACCCGATGGATTCGACATCGGCCGACCTCGCCGTGCCGGATTTCGAGGCGATGCTGACGGGCGATATCAAGGGCAAGACCATCGGCATTCCGCGCGAATACCGCATGGAGGGCATGCCGCAGGAAATCGAGGATCTCTGGGCCGAGGGGCGCAAGATGCTCGAGGATGCGGGCGCGAAGATCGTCGATATCTCGCTGCCGCACACGAAATACGCGCTGCCCACCTACTACGTGATCGCCCCCGCCGAGGCGTCCTCGAACCTCGCGCGCTATGACGGCGTGCGCTATGGCCGCCGCGCCGAGCTCGGCCAAGGCGACGGCATTGTCGACATGTACGAGAAGACCCGCGCCGAAGGCTTCGGTCCCGAGGTGCAGCGCCGCGTGATGGTCGGCACCTACGTGCTTTCCGCTGGCTTCTACGACGCCTATTACAATCGTGCCCGCAAGGTCCGCACCCTCATCAAGCGGGACTTCGAAGAGGCGTTCGCGCAGGGCGTCGACGCTATCCTGACGCCTGCGACGCCCTCGGCCGCCTTCGGGCTCGGCGAGATGCAGAACGCCGATCCGGTTCAGATGTATCTCAATGATGTGTTCACCGTGACCGTGAACCTCGCGGGCCTTCCGGGTATATCTGTTCCGACCGGCCTCGACAAAAGCGGTCTGCCGCTTGGGCTGCAGCTCATCGGTCGGCCCTGGGAAGAGGGCGATCTGCTGAATACCGCCTATGCGCTCGAGCAGGCGGCAGGCTATGTGGCCAAGCCCGAACGTTGGTGGTAACGCCCGTTCGGCTCAACTGACGTATCGGAGGTGCGCATGATGCGCTTTCACATCCTGACACCTGTCGCGCTTCTTGCGCTGACCGCATGTGCGCCGTCGGTCCCCGACAGTGGCGCGGGCGTCGGTTTCGACAGCTACGATGACAATCGTCGCGCCGCGGTCGACGCGGAGCTTCAGGGCACCGGCACGACCGCCGTGCAGCCGCCTGCCGATGTCTCCTCGCAGCCCTTGGATGGCGCATCCGGCACCGGTGGCGGCGACGATGTTGCCGAGATGGCTGCACGTGCGCTCGACGGTAATTCGGGGCCGGTCGATGCCTCGCCCTCCAACCCGCCGCCGCAATCGGTGACGAATGCCGCCGGCATTTCCGACGAGCAGAATTTCGACTCGGTGTCCGGCGAACGGTCGATCGAGCAGGACGCGGCGCTCATCCAGCAGAACCGGGCTCAGTACCAGGTGATCCAGCCGGGCGCAGTGCCGCAGCGCACCGGCAATGAGGGGCCGAACATCGTGGCCTACGCGCTCCAGACCAACAACCAGGTCGGCCAGCCGCTCTATCGGCGTGGACCCTTCTCCTCAAAGGAGAAGGAAGCTCGGAACTGCCGCAGCTACGCCTCAAGCGATCTGGCGCAGGAGGCGTTTCTCGCCGCGGGCGGGCCCGAGCGCGACCGCGAAGGGCTCGATGCCGATGGCGACGGCTTTGCCTGCAGCTGGGATCCGTCGGTCTTCCGCTCGGTGCGCGGAAGCTGAGGATCGAACGACGCCCCTCGCCCAATTGCGGGCCGCGCCGTGACGGCGCGCGGCCCGACCACGTCATCATCCACTACACCGCCATGCAGACGCCCGAGGCAGCGCTGACACGCCTCTGCACGCCCGAGGCCGAGGTGTCGGCCCATTACCTCATCGCCGAGGATGGCCGGACTTGGCAACTCGTCGACGAGGAGATGCGGGCCTGGCACGCGGGCGCCGGGCAATGGGGCGCGATCACCGACATGAATTCGCGCTCGGTCGGGATCGAGCTTGCCAATGACGGTGCCTCGCCCTTTCCCGAGCCGCAAATGGTGGCTCTCGAAGCGCTCCTGCCGGACATCATGCAGCGCTGGGACATCGCGCCCGAGCGTGTGATCGGGCATTCCGACATGGCCGTCGGGCGCAAGATCGACCCGGGTCCGCGCTTCGATTGGCGGCGCCTGGCGCTGTCGGGGCTCGCGGTCTGGCCGGAAACGGGCAGACCGGGAGAATTCGAGGCCGATGCGCGCCGCGCGGGCTTTGCCTGGGCGGAAGGTCAGGAAGAGGCGCTGCTCAACGCGGTGCGGCTACGGCTGCGGCCCTGGGGCGACGGGCCGCTCTCGGATGCGGATCGCGCGGCGATAGCGGGTCTTGCCGCGCGATATCCAGCGGCGGAGGCTTAGCAGCTACCGCGCCCGCGCCGCGTAAAGCGCCACCGCTGCGGCATTCGACACGTTGAGCGAGCCGAAACCGCCCGCGAAGTCGATCCGCACCAGTGCATCGCAGCTTTCCTTGGTCTTGGGCCGGAGTCCCGGACCCTCCGCCCCCAGAACCAGCGCCACGGCCCGGCTGCCCGCCTCGGCGACAGCCGCCTCGAGAGACCCGTCCGCCTCCCCATCGAGCCCAAGCACCGTGTAGCCCATGTCCTTCAGCGTCTCGATCGTGCGCGACAGGTTGACCTCGCGCAGATAGGGCTGACGCTCGAGTGCGCCTGACGCGGTCTTGGCGAGCGCCCCGGTCTCAGGCGCGGAATGATGTTTCGTGCCGATCACGGCACGCGCGCCGAACACCTCGGCCGAGCGCAGGATCGCACCGACGTTATGCGGATCGGTCACGCGGTCCAGAAGAACGACGCGCGGCGGCCGCTCTCCATCTCCGGCGGCGACGTCGGCAAGCGGGCCCCAATCCAGCGGTTTTACCTCGAGCGCCGCGCCCTGATGCACGGAGCCGGGATCGAGCGGCGCGGAGAACTTCCTCGGATCGTGGATCTCCGCCTCGACGCCCGAAGCCGCCACCGCGTCCTTCAGCTTTTCGCTGGCATTGGGCGTCAGGATCAGCCGAAGCTTCACACGGGCGGGATTCTCCAGAGCATCGCGCACGGCGTGCAGACCAAAGAGCCAGACGGTTTCCGCCGCGCCGGCTTTCTTCGCCTGCTCTTTCTCGACCACCCAACGAGGCTTTTTCGCCATGTCATGCACCTTTGTTCACGGGTCTCCGGCATGTCCGAGAGCGCCCCGTCATGCAAGGGATTTTCCGGTTGACGGGCCATAGGGCCTTCTGTATCCGACGCTCCACGCGAGGGCTGCGAGCCCGCGCAGGGCGACGCGCTGCAAGGTGCGGCAGCGGACTGTAAATCCGCCGGGGAGACCCACGCCTGGTTCGATTCCAGGGTCGCCCACCATTTCCCCCAACGTATCAGAAGACCGTCATCCGTGCCCGAACCGGCGCGCGGCATAAGGCGCGAGATCGACGTTCGGACGCCGCCCCATCAGCGCCTCGGCCAGAAGCCGTCCCGTCTTCGGACCGGCGGTCAGTCCGACATGGTGATGCCCGACAGCGCCCCAGAGGCCGCTCTGCCCGATCTCCCCAAGAAGCGGCAGGGAGTCCGGCAAGGCCGGGCGGTGCCCCATCCATTCGCGGGCTGTCCCGAGCGCGAGGTTCGGGAACGCCTCTGCCGCCTGCCTCCGGAGCAGTCCGAAGGGCGCGCGGGAGGGTCCGGCCTCGGTGCCGCCGAATTCAAGAATTCCGGCAAGCCGCGTGCCGTCCGTCATCGGTGTTGCCACGAATTGCCCGCTGGCGACCATCGTCGGTTGGCGGGGGCCGCCTGCCTTATCGCTGAGCTGCAGATGATACCCGCGCTCCGTCTCGAGCGGCAGATCGAGGCCCGCTTCGGCGAGAAGCGCGCGCGATCCGAGACCTGCGGCCACCACCACACGCTCGTAGGCGCGCGTTTCTCCATCCGCGATCACGCCGTGCACCTGACCGTCCTCGAGGACAAGATGCTGCGCCTTCGCCCGCCAGAGCGTGCCACCTTCGGCTTCGAAGGTCTGTGCCAATGCCGAGACATACGCGCCGGGATCGGCGATGAAACCGTGATCCTTCATCACGGCGAGGCAACCGATGCCGGGACCAAGCGCCGGATCATACTCCTGCACCGCGCGTCCCTCGATCCGCTCATGCGGAAACCCCGCCCGCGCCTTGATCGCGAGCGCCGCCGCATCCGCCGTGTAGGCCCGCATATCCTGGTAGGCATAGACGTAATCGGATCGCCGGAGGAACGCCTCGGCGCGCGTGCCTTTGGCTAGTGCCTCATGCGATTCGACCGCATCGGTCACCAAGGTTTCCAGCGCCGCGCCGATCCGCGCGACCTCGGCTTGCCCGGCATGGCGCGCCGCGCGCAAGAGCCAGGGCAAGACCTTCGGAAGGTAAGCCCAACGCAGGAAAAGCGGCGCATCGCGGTCAAGCAGCATCCCCGGCGCGCGACGGATGGCGGCCGCATCGAGCGAAGGCCGAACCGCCGAGGCGGCAAGCACCCCCGCGTTACCCCAGGACGCGGCCGCGCCCGGATCACCCCTTTCGATCAGCGTCACGTCCGCGCCCAGCCGTCTCAGCCAGATCGCGGACGATACCCCGACGATCCCTGCCCCGATGACCGCGACGCGCATGGCTCAGAGCTTGGACGAGATGACACCCGTCGCGAAGCCGCCCATACGCAGCTCACCGAACAGGCGCTGATATTCGATCTTCGGACAGCGGTTCTGGATCACGTCGACACCGCGCGCCTCGGCTGTCGCCGCCGCCTCCGCGTGTTCGACACCGATCTGCATCCAGACAGTCTTGAGCGTCGGGAAAAGCTCCAGAGCCTCGTCGACGATGGGCGGCACGGCCTCGGAGCGGCGGAAGATGTCGACCATGTCGACCTCGGCGTCGATATCGGCCATCGACCCCACCACCTTGCGCCCGAATAGCACGCTGCCCGCATGTCCGGGATTGACCGGATGCACCTCGAACCCCTTGAGCGACAGATATCGGCCCACATAGTGGCTCGGCCGCACCGGGTTGGGCGACACCCCGATCATGGCGATCACGCGAGTACGTTTCAGAATGTCTCGGATAAGGGCGTCGGAATAGGCTGTCATGCGACCAGACAGCACGAAAAAGGCGCCCGGGCAAGAACCCGAGCGCCAGTCACGGAACGAGGGACAGTGAAGGTCTCGCGAGCGTTCCGAGCCCGCGATCCTGATAAAGAAATGGGCGCGAAAGACACAGTTTAAAGGCCAATCGCAAAAGCGTGAACATTTTCGGTTGCACTTGGGAGTAAAGCTATTCCGCGGCCAGCGGAGATTCGGCGGCGCGTAGCATCTCCCAGACCCGGTGCGGCGTGAAAGGCATGTCGGCTTGCCGCACGCCCCGCTGCCAAAGCGCGTCCTGCACGGCGTTCGAGATAGCGGCGAGCGCGCCAACGGTGCCGGCTTCCCCGCAGCCTTTCATCCCCATCGGGTTCGAGGTGGAGGGCACAGGTTCGGTCTCGAAGCGAAAGAACGGAAGATTGTCGGCGCGCGGCATCGCGTAATCCATCAGGGAGGCGGTCAGAAGCTGACCGGTCTCATCGTAGACGACCCGCTCGAGCAGCGCCTGGCCCGCACCTTGCGCGATCCCGCCGTGAACCTGCCCTTCGACCAGCAAGGGATTGATGAGATTGCCGAAATCGTCAACGATGGCGTAGCGATCGAGGCTCACTTCGCCGGTCTCGGGGTCAACCTCCACCTCCACGACATGACAGCCATTGGGGAAGGACCGAGCGGCGAGCTTTTCATGCGCCTTGAATGACAAAAGCGCGTCCTGCCCTTTCTCGCGCGCCATCTCCGCCACCTCGAGCATGGTCGGCGTCTCGTTCGATCCTTCGATCCGGAACCGCTCGTCGTCGAAGGATACGTCGCCCCGCCCGACGCCGAACTCATCGGCCAGGAAGCCCGAGAACGCGGTCACGATATCGTCCACGGCCTTCAGCGTGACATTGGCCTGCACCGTGACCGACCGCGATCCGCCAGTGCCTCCGCCTTGCGCGATCTTGTCCGAATCGCCCTGAACGACGCGGATCGCCTCCACGGGGATGCCGGTCTGATCGCTGAGAAACTGGGCATAGACCGTCTCGTGCCCCTGCCCGTTTGACTGGGTGCCGACATAGATGGTCGCGCCGCCGTCTTCGAACACGACTTCCACGCCCTCGTCGGGCGCGCCGAGAATGGCCTCGATATAGTAGCAAAGCCCCTGCCCGCGCAGCTTGCCGCGCGCCTCGGTCTCGGCATTGCGCGCGGCAAAGCCTTTCGCGTCGCTTGCGCGTTCGGCATGGGTCAGAACGCGGGCGAATTCGCCGACATCGTAGGTCTCGCCGCCGACGGTGTCGTAGGGAAACCTGTCCGGCGCGATGAAATTGCGACGGCGCAGCTCCCACGGGGTCAAACCCAGCTCGCGCGCCGCACGGTCCATCATCCGCTCCAGAAGGTAGATCGCTTCGGGCCGCCCGGCCCCGCGATAGGCGTCGACCTGGCAGGTATTGGTGAAGAACGCCTCGGATTCGAGATAGGCCGCCTTGATGTCGTAGACGCCTGTCATCACCCGGCTGAAGAGCTGCGTCTGCATGAGCGGGCCGAACTGGCTGGCATAAGCCCCGAGGTTGAAGCGCGTATCGATGCGGTATCCGGTGATCCGGTACTCGGCGTCGAAACCAAGCGTCGCGGTCGACACGAGATCGCGGCCCATATTGTCCGACAGCATCCCCTCGCCGCGCTCGGCTGCCCAGCGGACGGGCCGCCCCAGCATCCGCGCGGCCTGGGCGACGGCGAAATATTCGGGATAGATCATCGTTTTCATGCCGAAGCCGCCGCCGACATCCTGCGTGGTGACATGGACGGCTTCGGGATCGAGGTTGAGAAGCTTCGCGAACTGCGACTTGTGGGTCCAGACGCCTTGGCTCGAAAGGTCGACATGCAGCCGCTCGCCGTCCCAATCGGCGATGCAGACGCGGCCCTCGAGCGAATTGGCGATAACCTTGTTGTCGGACACCGTCATCGTGACCGTGTGCTCTGCCGTCTCCAGCGCCTCGGTCACCTTGTCCTCTTCGCCGATCCCAAAGGTGACGGAGCGGTTGTCCGGGGCCTCGTCGTGCAGCGCCTCGCCGCCCGGCCCGATCTCGAGATGTACCGGGAGATCCTCGATATCGGGCATGATGAGCTCTGCCGCATCCTTGGCCTGATCGAGCGTTTCGGCCACGACCAGCGCCATCGGCTCCCCGACGAAGCGCACCTTGTCCTCGGCGAGGATGGGACGGCGCGGGGCGATGCCGGAGCTGCCGTCGCGGTTCTTGACCATTACGGTAAAGAGCCCGTCGGTCACGCCTTCGGCCCGCAACTCGTCAGCGGTCAGCACCAGATGCACGCCCGGCGCGGCGCGTGCCTCCTCCACGTCCATCCCGGTGATCCGGCCATGCGCGACCGGCGCGCGCAGGAAGACACCGTAGAGCGCGCCATCCGGGGCCACATCGTCGGTATAGCGCCCTTCGCCCTTGAGAAACCTCACGTCCTCGCGGCGGGGAACGGGTTGGCTTTTTCCGAACTTTTCCATGAAAGGTGTCTCCGGCTGAGGGTTTGGCCGGACCTTAAATCTCCGTGACGCGGTGTCCAGTGCCCGAGAGAGTGACGGTCTCCGCCCGGCCGTAACCATTGAAACCGGTAGCGATGGCGCTGCCGTAGGCTCCGAGACCCGGGAAGATCAGGTAATCGCCCTCCGCGATGTCGGCAGGCAACGCCAGCGCCTCCGGCAGCCGGTCGATACTGTCGCAGGTCGGGCCGAAAACGATGCGCGGCTCTGGCTGAGCGTTGCGAGGCCCATCAGGGCCAAGCGTCACGACACCCGCCCCGGCAGCCATGTCGCGCCATTCGGCAAGATGGCCGTAGACCCCGTCATTGAGAAAGATCGCCTCGCCGCTCACCGCCTTGACCTGAAGCGCCAGCGAGAACGCGTCTGCCACAAGCGCGCGGCCCGGCTCGCACAATAGCGCGGGCGGCGTTTCGAAGGCGTCCTGCGCGGCTCGCTCGATGGCCTGGAAGATTGCTCGGAAATTCGGGGACGCGCCGCCGCGCGCCGCGGGAAAGCCGCCGCCGACATTGAGCCGCTCGAGCGTCACCCCGGCGTCGTCCGCGACGCGTGCCGCCGCGTGGATATACGCCACCCACGCCGCCGGTTCGGTGCATTGCGTGCCGGGATGGAAACAGATCGCAGGCCGCGCGCCGCGCGCAGCCGCTGCGGCCAGTAGCGCGGTGGCGGCGGCGGGCTCCGCGCCGAATTTCGCGCCGAAATCGTAGGCCGCGCCAAGGACAGCCAGCTTGAGCCGTACGCTGATCTCCTGGCCTGCCACATCGCCGAGCTTGTCGAGCTCGCTCAACCTGTCGACGGACCATGAGGTAACGCCCGCCTCCCGCGCGAGCGCGATCTCGCCGCGTGCGCGAACCGGGTTGTTGTAGTGCAAGACCGCGCCGGGCAGTACGCGGCGCACCCAGTCGATCTCCTCGGGAGAGGCAACATCGAAAGCGGATATGCCGGAAGCGCTTAGCGCTTCCAGAACATGCCGCGCTGGGTTCGCCTTGACCGCGTATGTCACTTGTCCCGGAAACCCGCGCAGGAAGGTCTCTGCGCGCGCAGCCAGCGCCTCGGGGCGGAAATAGAGAACCGGCGCTTCCGGCATCGCGTGCGCGAGATGCGTCGCCTCGGTCGTGAAAAATCTGTCCTGCCGAACCATGCCTGCCCTCACTGCTCTTGTTTTGAGAAAGTGTGCGGCAGGTTTTCGTCGCTTTCACGCGCCACTTGAGTCAGTCTGAACGAAAATTCCGGCAGATCGCAGGACAAATCATGCAAATCGACGATACCGACCGCCACCTGATCGCACTACTCGCCGAGAACGCCCGCGCGCCGGTCGCCAAGCTGGCGCGCGCGACGGGACTCGCGCGGACCACGGTTCAAGCCCGGCTCGAACGGTTGGAAAGCTCAGGCACCATTGGCGGGTACACGATCCGCAAGGGACCGGGGCTGAAGCCCGTGCTCTCCGCCTCCGTTCTGGTCTCGGTCGAGCCTCGCAGCGAGGCTGCGGTCGTCGCCCGGCTGAAGGCTTTGCCTGGTATCGTCCGCGCGACCACCACCTCGGGGCGCACGGACCTTCTTGTGGAAGTCACGGCGGAGACAACAGAAGCGCTCGACGCGCTCCTGGACAGGATCGGTGAGGCGAAGGGCGTCAGAAGTTCCGAAAGCCTCATTCACCTGACGACGAAGATCGCGCGTTAACCCTGGCTGTCTTCTTCCAGCGCGTAGTCGCGGAAAAGCGCGCCTTGGGCGATGAAGAAGGCAAAGAGCGCTGCCGTCAGACCGAAGGTCTTGAAATAGACCCAGGTTTCGGTCGTCATCGTCCGCCAGACGATCTCGTTGAGCACCGCCAGTGCAAAGAAGAAGGCGCAGAGCCGCTGGGTGAGCTTCATCCAGCCCTCATCCTTGAGCGGCATCAGACCTTCCATCACGAGGCGCAGATAACTTTGCCCGCGCAGGAGCCCGACGCCAAGGACCGCGCCGAAGAGCAGGTAGATCAGCGTTGGCTTCATCTTGAAGAAGCGGTCGTCGTTCAGCCAGACCGACAGACCGCCGAAGACCACGATCAGCACCGCGGTCACGATCTGCATCCGGCTGAGATGCCCGGTGAGGGCCCACAGCGCCGCGGTCGAGGCGAGGATCACCGGAATGAAGCCGGCTGTCACGACGATGAAGCCGTCATATTCCGTCCCGCCGATGGTGAAGACGCGATCCTTGAGCCAGAGATACGCCACGAAAAACAGGATCACCGGACCCAGTTCCAGCCCGCTTTTCACCAGCGGATTGATCTCGCGTTTCTCGCTCATGGTCTCTCCTTCGTTTTGCTCGTGGTGATATGGGGTATTCAGCCGCCCATCTCAACGATGACCGCGCCGGCCGCGATCAGCGTCATCAGCGCGATACGCCGCGGCCCCACCGTTTCCTTGAGCACGAGCCAGCCGATCACCGCTGCGAAGACGGTCGAGGTCTCGCGCAGAACTGCGGCCTCGCCGACCTTGTCGAGCCGCGTTGCCAGCATCACCGACCCGAACGAGAAGAAGGCGACGATGCCGCCCACGATGCCGCGCAGCGCCAGTGGGCCGAGTGTCGGTCGATCCGCCATGCGGCTCCACCGCCAGACCGCATAGGGCGGCATCGCCAGCCCGTCGATGAAGAAGAACCACGCAAGGAAAGTGAAGGGGTTCGCCGTCGCGCGGATTCCATAGGCGTCGTAGGTCGTGTAAAGCGCGACCAGGAGCCCTGTAATGACCGCGAGGATAAGCGCGATCCCGAGCGACTCCCGCTGCGTCTCGAGAAAGATGAAATTGTAGACAGCTAATCCGAAGATCCCCGCGAGCAGCACGCCGACGCCCAGCCATTGCACGCCGGTGAAGACCTCGCCAAAGAGGATCCCCGCTCCGATCACGGTGAAAAGCGGCCCCGTGCCCCGCACCACGGGGTATACGACCGTGTAGGCCCCCTTGGTATAGGCGAGCGCCTGCATGATCTTGTAGCCGGTGTGAATGACGAACGCGCCGGCGAAGATCGGCCACATATGCGGCTCGGGGAACGGCACGAGGAACAGCGCGATCGGCATCGCCATCAGCCCGTAGGAGGCATCTATCGCCCCGCGCGACAGCCACGGATCGTGCCGCCCCTTCTGGAGCGCGCCGAAGACCGCGTGCAGAAAAGCCGCCAGCAGCGCCAGCGCAAGCGCGAGCCGATGCCCCGCCTCGGTCCCTTCGAGCGATATGATCAGGTCGGACATGCGGGCTCCGACAAATAAGATGCATTCTCTGCAAATTTTTTAGCGGCACCCGGAAACATCACACCAAAAGGGGCGTTCGTCACATAAGTGTTACAAACAGGAGCGGCGCACATGCCTTGGCTTGAGCTACTCCGGCAGGAGTTCCTCACCACATTCAGCACCACGCCATTACCGGTCGCGGCGCTGCGGCTGGTCTGCGCGGCGACGCTCGGCGCCGTACTCGGCTGGGAAAGGGAGCGCCGCGACAAGCCTGCGGGCTTACGCACGCACATTCTCATCGCCATCGCGGCTTGCCTCTTCACGCTGATCGCGTTCGACCTGATGGATCTTCCCGAGAACGACCAGGATTCGCTCCGCACAGATCCCATCCGTGTCATCGAGGCGGTCACGCAGGGCGTGGCGTTTCTGGCCGCGGGCTCGATCATCACCCACGGCGCGAAGGTGCAGGGCCTGACCACGGGCGCGGGCATGTGGATGGCCGGCGCGGTGGGGCTCTCCTGCGGCACGGGGAACGTGCCGCTGGCGCTCCTGGCTACCGGCCTCGGCCTTGCTGTCCTCTGGATCATGGCAGCGATCGCCCCTGCCGAACGCGCGAACGACGACTGAGCCGCGCGTCCGCCGATCTCACCGTTCGAGCCCGGTCAGCGCGGCGGCGAATTCCTCGGGATCGAAGGGCGCGAGATCGTCGATCTGCTCGCCGACCCCGATCGCGTGGATCGGCAGGCCGAACCGGTCGGCCAGCGCAACCAGCACCCCGCCTTTCGCGGTTCCGTCCAGCTTGGTCATCACGAGGCCCGAAACGTCGGCGAGCTTCTGAAAGGTCTCGACCTGGTTGAGCGCGTTCTGCCCAGTGGTCGCATCGAGCACGAGCAGCGTATTATGCGGCGCGTCGGGATCTTTCTTGCGGATGACGCGCACGATCTTCTCGAGCTCTGCCATGAGATCGGCGCGGTTCTGGAGCCGCCCCGCCGTGTCGATCATCAGAAGGTCCGCGCCGTCCGACTGCGCCTTGCCCAGCGCATCGAAGGCAAGGCTGGCCGGATCCGAGCCTTCCGGCGCGGTCAGGACCGGCACGCCCGCGCGCTCCCCCCAGACCTGGAGCTGCTCCACGGCGGCGGCGCGGAACGTATCGCCCGCCGCGATCACCACGGACTTCCCGGCGGCACGGAACTGCGATGCGAGCTTGCCGATCGTCGTGGTCTTGCCCGACCCGTTCACGCCGACGACCAGCACGACCTGCGGCTTGGACGGATAAAGCGGCAGCGGCTTGGCGACGGGCTCCATGATCCGCGCGATCTCGGTGGCGAGCAGCTCCTTGATCTCCCGCGTGGAGAGCCTGCGCCCCATCCGCCCCTCGGCCATGTTCGCCGTCACGCGCAACGCCGTCTCGACGCCCATATCGGCGGTGATGAGCAGCTCCTCGAGCTGTTCAAGCATGTCATCGTCAAGCGCGCGCCGCATCTCGGTCGCCTGCCCGCGCTTGCCGAAGAGACGCGAGAAGACGCCGCCGCCCGCTGGTGCCTCCTGCGGTGTCTCGGGCGCAGTCTCCGCAGGCGCCTCGGGGATCTCGATCGGCGTCAACGCCGGGCGCTCGGTCGGCGGCTCGGGCGCGGGATCCTCGGGCATGGGCACGTCCGGCGCGGGCGTCTCCCCCGGCTCAGGCTGCGGATCTTCCGGCTGTGGCGCTTCGCGGGGCGGCTCGGGCGGGGTCTCGGGAACCGGGCGCGGCGCAGGCTCGGGGTCTTGGGGCGGCGTGACGTCCGGTGCCTCGGGCTCGGGTGTCGCGGGGCGCTCGGGCTCCGGCGTCTCGGGCTCGGCGCTGCCGCCCTCCTCGACGATGGCATCGAGCCCCTCCTCGAGCTTCGACGAGGATTTGAAGAGCTTGGATTTGAGCTTGCCGAAAAAGGACATGCCGTGCCTGCCTGGCCTGGAAAAGGATCCCCTTTCACCTATCCCCTCGCCTTCGTGAGGAAAAGGCCCGTTGACCCCGGCGCATGCAGCGGCCTTAGACTTCACCTCATGCTGCGTCTCGCCTTGCTCCTTCTGTGCCTCTTGCCCGCGCCAGCCGCCGTCGCCTTCGAGCCGCGCGCGCCGGGCACGCTATGCTCCTCGGGCAAAACGGCGAATGTGCAATGCATCCGGCCCGCGCACCGCACTCACGACATCTGCCAGGCGATCGGACATTTTGCCGGCGCGAACGGGTTGAACCCGCATTTTTTCGCGCGGCTTCTCTGGCAGGAAAGCCGCTTTGATCCCAACGCGCTCTCGCCCGCCGATGCGCGCGGCATCGCGCAATTCATCGACAGCACGGCGGCGCTCCGTGGCCTGACCGACAGCCTGAACCCGGCGCTCGCCATCGAATATTCCGCCCAATACCTCGCCGAGCTCACGGCCCGTTTTGGCAATGAAGGCCTCGCGGCCGTTGCCTATAACGGTGGCGAGGCGCGCGCCGAGGGGCTGATCGCAAAGACCGGCGGCCTTGCCCGCGAGACCGTCGACTACGTCCAGATCATCACCGGCCTGACCGCCGAGACCTGGCGCGACGATCCACCCGAAGAGCCCGATTTCCGTCTGCAGGGCGATATGCCGTTCGAAGACGCTTGTCTTGAACTCGCGCTCGAAAGCCGTCTCAGCGCCTATCCCGATCCAGAGCCCGCCATCGCCCCCTGGGGCGTGCAGGTCGCCTTCGGCCGCTCCAAAAGCGCCGCGCGCGAGGCATTCACCCGCAAGACACGCGCCTGCCAGAGCGTTGCAAACGCCGCCGACCTCGACCTCGTCTTCGTCAAGAACCGCGTCTCGGGGCGGCAGGGCTTCTACATGGCCCGGCTCGGTGCCGAGAACGGACGCGCGGCGGGTCAGCTATGCGACCGCCTCAGGTCATCGGGCTGCGTCTGCGCGGTCTATCGCAACGACTAGCCGCGCCGCCCCTGCTTTGGCTTGGCAAAAATACCGTATAGATCCCGCTCGCCGCTCAGACCGCCAGATGCCGTTTCGCGATCTCCGGCGCTGCATCGAGCGCGGCAAAATCACCCTCGAAGACGACCCGGCCGTGGTCGATCACAGCCACCCGGTCCGCCACGGCGCGGGCAAAGGGCAAGGCCTGTTCGGACAGGAGCACGCTCAGCCCTTCGCGTTTGAGCCGCAGGATCGCACGGGCCATTTCGGTCACGATCACCGGCGCGATGCCTTCGGATGGCTCGTCGAGCAGAAGGCAGGCCGGGTTGCCCATGAGCGTCCGCGCGATCGACAACATCTGTTGCTCACCGCCCGAAAGCGCCTTGCCCCGCGCCTCGGCGCGTTCGGCAAGGTTCGGGAACAGCTCGAACAAGGCTGCCTCGTCCCATCGCGGCACGCCTTCGCGCGCGGCTTGCCGCCCGGTCTCGAGGTTCTCGCGCACGGTGAGCTGCGTGAAGATGCGCCGGTCCTCGGGCACGTAGCCGAGGCCTGCCCGCGCCACCCGGTAGGGATCGCTTCCCGTGATGTCTTCTCCGCGAAAGCGCACTTGCCCAGCCGCGACAGGCAGCATCTGCATCGCGGCCTTGAGCGTCGTGGTCTTGCCAGCGCCGTTGCGGCCCAGAAGCGCGACAACCTCTCCAGGTCCGACAGATAGCGACAGACCCTGCAGGATCTGCGCCTTGCCGTAGAAGACCTCGAGTCCCTCCAGCTCAAGCATCGGCCAGAGCCTCCGGGTCGAGGCCGCCGCCGAGATAGACCTCCCGCACGCGCGCATCGGCGCGGACCTCTTCGGGCGTGCCTTCCGCGATAAGCGCACCCCGGTCGAGCACCATCACCCGTTCGGCATGGGCGAAGACGACATCCATGTCGTGCTCGGTGAAGAGGATCGTCATGCCGCTCTCGCGGGCGATGCCGGTGACCGTCTCCATCAAGTCGGTGCGTTCCGTCGCGGCCATGCCCGCCGTCGGTTCGTCCATGAGCAGGAGCCGCGGCTC
Organism: Roseivivax sp. THAF30; assembly: GCF_009363575.1. Taxonomy (NCBI): domain Bacteria; kingdom Pseudomonadati; phylum Pseudomonadota; class Alphaproteobacteria; order Rhodobacterales; family Roseobacteraceae; genus Roseivivax; species Roseivivax sp. THAF30. The sequence continues at coordinate 3,113,703 of NZ_CP045389.1, forward strand.
GCCGGCGAGGGCGATGGCAAGCTCGAGCCGCTTGAGATCGCCGTAGGCCAATACCGCCGCGGGCCGGTCCAGCTGGTCGGCAAGACCAACGGTGTCAAGGAGCGCCTCGGCGCGCTCCCGGTGCAGATGCCGTGCGTAGGGTAGAAGCGACAGGGTTCGGCCCTCATGGGCAAGGCAGGCGGTCTGGACGTTCTCCGCGACGCTCATCGAGGCCCAGGTCCCGGTGATCTGGAAGGTCCGTCCGATCCCGCGCCGCACGATCCGCGCAGGGCGCAGGCCGGTGATCCGCGCGCCGCCGAAATAGACCTCACCCGAATTGGGCCGCGTCTCGCCCATCAGCATCTTGAAGAGGGTCGATTTACCCGCGCCGTTCGGTCCGATCAGCGCCCGGATATCCCCTGCCGCAAGCTCAAAGCTCACGCCGTCGACGGCGCGCAGCGCGCCGTAGTGGCGGGAAAGGTCTCGGACGTCCAGAAGCGCGCTCATCGCTGCACCCGCGCCCACAGCGCCCTTGCCGTGCCGACGATGCCTTGCGGCGCGATGGTCACGATGAAGAGCACCACGAGCCCCAGCGTCAGCCGCCAGTATTCGAACCGCGTCAGCCAATCGACACCCGCCTCGAAGACCGCGCCGCCGACCCAACCGCCCGAGAGCGTCTTCACCCCGCCGAGAAAGACCACGATCAGCGCATCGAAACTCCGCGCGATCTCGAGCTCGTTTGGAAAGACCGAGCCCTTGGCGAAGACGAAGAGCCCGCCCGCCAGCCCCGCCATCGCCCCCGCGAAGGTAAACGCCGCCCATTGCAGGCGCCGCACGTCGAGCCCCGAGGCCGCCGCGCGCGGGGCATTGTCCCGCGCGGCGCGCAGCGCGTATCCGAAGGGCGCATGAGCCGCGTGGCGCAACATCAGGATGCCTCCCACGCAGAGCGCGAAGGTCAGAAGATAGAAGATCGCATTGGGATCGGCCCAGCGCGCGGGCCAAATGCCCACAAGCCCGTCAGAGCCGCCGGTGAACGCGCCGCCCTGCCAGACGAGCGACCAGAGAAGCTGCGCGAAGGCGAGCGTCAGCATCGCGAAATATACGCCCGAAGCCCGGAGCGCGACGAACCCGATCCCGAGCGCGAGAAGCCCGGCGCTCAGAGGTGCTAGGAGGAGCGCCAATTCCATCGGCGCGCCGGCATGGCGCACCAGCAGCGCCGCAGCGTAGGCCCCGCCGCCATAGAAGGCCGCATGCCCGAAGCTCACCAGACCGGCTTGCCCCAGAAGAAAATGCAGCGAGGCCGCGAAAAGGCAGAAGATCAGGATATCCGTGGCGAGGATCACCGCGAAGCCCGACCCGTAGAGAGGCAGCGCGGCAAGCACAACGAGCGCCAGCGCGACGCCGACACGGACCGGCCAGCCTGCGGGCCGGATCGGATCTTCGGGCGGGCCGGCCTGCCCCATCTCGCCCGCGACTTCCTCCCGCCCAAATAGGCCGAAAGGCCGCCACATCAGCACCGCGACCATGACGACGAAGGTCAGCGCCAGGGTCGATTGCGGCAGGAAGGTCACTCCGAAAACCCCCACCACCGAGATCAGCACCGAGGCGAGATATGCGCCCGGAAGCGAGCCCATGCCGCCCACCACAACGACAACGAAGACCGATGTGAGGATGGTGAAATCCATGAGCAGGTCCGCCCCGCCCTTGGGTAATTGCAGTGCGCCGCCAAGCCCCGCGAGCGCGCAGCCAAGCGCGAAAGTCCCCGTGAAGAGCCAGCGCTGGTTGACGCCGAGCGCGCCAACCATCTCCCGATCCTGCGTCGCCGCACGCACGAGGATGCCGAACCGCGTGCGGGTGATCAGCGCCCAGAGCGCCAGGGCGACCAGAGGCGTGATCGCTATGAGAGCGAGATCGTATTTCGGCACCGGCTCACCCAAAATACGGACCACCCCGCGCAATCCCGGCGCGCGCGGACCCAGAAGATCCTGCGGCCCCCAGATCATCAGCGCGAGATCCTGTACGATCAGGATGACCCCGAAGGTCGCGACGAGCTGAAAAAGCTCTGGCGCGGCGTAGACCCGGCGCAGGATCACGATCTCGACGAAGGCTCCGATCGCGCCGACGGCGATCCCGGCGAGCAAGATCGCGCCCCAGAAGCCGAAGGATCCCGGCAGAACCTGCATCAGCGTCCAGCCGATATAGGCCCCGAGCATGTAGAAGGAGCCATGCGCGAAGTTCACGATCCGGGTGACGCCGAAGATCAGCGACAGGCCCGAAGCGACCATGAAAAGCGCCCCGGCATTGGCCAGCCCGGTCAGGATCTGCGCGAGGATCGGGCCCATCGGCGGTCCTTTGTCAGCCCTGCGAGATCACTCGGACGGGCGGCGCTCTGACACGGTCTCGTCGTCCGGCAGGTAATCGGCGCCGTCGCGATACGACCAGTCGACCATGACGCCCTGTCCGTCCTCCACCGCGGTCGTGCCGACGAACGCGCCCATCGTCGCCTGGTTGTCGATCTCGCGGTAGATCACCTCGCCCACCGGGCCCGTCACCGACAGCCCCTCGAATGCCGCGCGGATCGCGTCCGGCTCGAGGCTGTCGGCCTCGCGGAGCGCCGCGGCGACCGAGAGGCCCGTCATGTAGCCCACAAGCGAGCCGTTCTTCGGCGTCTCGTCCCAGCGCGTCTCGTAGGCGTTGACGAATTCGGCGTTCGGCCCGTCATCGAAAGCGTACCAGGGATAGCCCGTCACGACCCAGCCTTCGGGCGCCTCGGGCCCGAGCGGCTCGAGATATTCGGGCTCGCCTGACAGGAGGCCGAACACCTCGCGCCCGTCGAAGAGACCCCGGTCGCCGCCCTCGCGCACGAACTTGGCAAGGTCGGGGCCGAAGGTCACGTTGTAGATCGCGTCGGGCTTGGCGCCTTCCAGGGCCTGCACTTCGGCGCCCGCGTCGATCTGGAAGAGCTGCGGCCATTGCTCGACGACGAACTCGACCTCGGGTTTCAGCTCCGTCAGCACCTCCTTGAAGGCCGCGACAGCGTCGTTGCCATAGGCGTAGTTGGGCGCGATCGTCGCGTAGCGGATGGCATCGGTCTTGGCCGCCTCTTCGGCCAGCATCGCGGCCTGCATGTAGGTCGAGGCGCGCAGGCGGAAGGTCCAGGGATTGCCCTCCGACCAGACCAGAGCATCGGCCAAGGGCTCGGAGGCGAGGTAGACCCAGCCCTGGCGATCCGCGAGCGAGGAGATGGCGAGGCCCACATTCGACAGGATCGAGCCGGTGATCATCACCGTGCCCTCGCGGGTCATCAGCTCTTCGGCGATGCGGATCGCCTCGCCCGGCTCGCCCTGATCGTCGCGGAAGATCACCTCGATCGGGCGACCGTCGATGCCACCGGCCGCGTTGACCTCTTCGACAGCCATCTCGTAGCCCTTGCGATATGGCTCGGCGAAGGCGGCCATGCGCTTGAAATGGTTGATCTCGCCGATGCGGATCGCCTCGCCGTCCTGCGCAAAGAGCGGCGCGGCTATGGTCGAGATTGCGGAGACCGTGAGGGCGGCAAAGGTTCTGCGGAGCATGAGGCGCGTGTCCTTTTCGGCGCTGTCGTCAGGGTTGTCGGGGTTGTAAGCACTTGCAGGGCAGGATTGCAAAGCTCAAAACCGGGAAAGCCCGGCAAAAGGCAAGGAGGAGGCCCTGGAATGAAGCGCAGCCGCGTGAACGACATCATGGAGGAGGCGGACGCGACAATGCGCCGCTTCGGCTTCGTCCTGCCGCCCTTCGCCTATTGGACACCCGAGGAATTTCGCACGCGCGCAAGCGACGCCCGGCATGTCATCGACGCCCGCTGCGGCTGGGACATCACCGATTTCGGCGCGGGCCGGTTCGACGAGCTTGGCCTTTTCCTGTTCACGCTCCGAAACGGAAAGCTCTCGGACCTCGAGGCCGGGCGTGGCATGTGTTACGCGGAGAAGCTCCTGATTTCGAAGAAGGATCAGCTGTCGCCCATGCATACCCACTTCCTCAAGGCCGAAGACATCATCAATCGCGGCGGCGCCACGCTCTGCGTCGAGCTTTTCGGTTCAGACGATGCGGGCGGCTTTGCCGAGGATCGCGGCGGCACGGTCATGTGCGACGGCGTCGCGGTGGAATACGGCCCCGGCGAGATCCTGCGCCTTGCGCCCGGAGATAGCGTCACCCTCCGCCCCGGCGACTGGCACGCCTTCTGGGGAGACGGCGGCGATGTCCTGATCGGCGAGGTTTCGACCGTGAACGATGACGAGACCGACAATATCTATCGCGAGCCGCTGGGGCGGTTCTCCGACATCGAGGAGGACGCCGCGCCGCGCCACCTGCTGGTCTCCGATTACGCGCGGTGGCTCGCATGAACGAGCAGTTGCAAATCGTGGAGATCGGCGACGGCCCGCTCCGCGCCCGCCTCGTCAATCGCGGCGCATCGGTCGCGGCACTGACGCATGACGAGATCGAGACGCCGCTCGTCCTCGGCTATGACGATCCCGCCGACTACCTGACCGACGCCGAGTTCATGGGTGCGATCGTCGGCCGTGTCGCGAACCGGATCGAGGGCGCCGAGGTCGAGCTCGATGGCGCGCGGCACCGCCTTGTTCCGAACGAAGGCCCCACCATCCTGCATGGCGGACCGGACGGCACCTGGGCGCAGCTCTGGACGCTGGAGGCGGCAAGCGAGACCGAGGCGCGCTTCACGCTGACCTTGGCCGACGGGCATATGGGATTTCCCGGAGAGTTGCGGATCGAAGCGCTCTATACCTGCTCGGGCGAGACGCTGAGCATGTCGCTCACCGCGACCACCGACAGGGCGACCTTCTGCAACCTTGCGAGCCACATCTATTACGCGCGCAGCTCCGACGCGCGGCTCATGGTCCCGGCCGATACCTATCAGCCCGTCACGAACGGCATACCCGATGGCGACCCTGAAACGGTCGCGGGCACGAGGTTCGACTATCGGACACCGTCGCCCATCGCCTCGCCCATCGACCACAACCTCTGCTTGTCGCGGCACCGCGCGCCATGCCGGGAGATCGCGGTGCTGGATGAGCCGAAATACCGCCTCGCGATCGCCTCGACCGAGGCGGGGCTGCAAATCTATGACGGCGGCCATCTCGACCTGCCGGGCGGTATCGGCGGGCGGCACTACCGTGCCGGTGACGGGCTCGCCCTGGAGCCGCAGGCCTGGGTCGACGCCCCGAGGCGTGCCTGGGCCGATCAGGTCATCCTGCAGCCCGGCGAGACCTACGCACAGGAAACCCGGATCATCGTTACCCCGCGCTAGTCGATCTCGACGACCTTGCCGGGGTTCATCAGGTTCAGCGGATCGAGCGCGCGCTTGATGTCGGCCATCACGTCCACCGCGTCGCCGTGCTCGTCGCGCATATAGGCCATCTTGCCCGAGCCGATACCGTGCTCGCCAGTAACGGTGCCGCCCAGATCGAGCGCCACATGGCTCACCTTCGAAGCCAGCGCCTTGGCTTTGGCGACCTCATCCGCGTCCTCTGGATCGACCAGGATCGAGAGGTGGAAATTCCCGTCGCCCACATGGCCCACGAGCGGTGCGACAAGTCCGGCCTCGGCGATCATCTCCTTGGTGCGCCGGATGGCCTCGGCCAGCGCGGAGATCGGAACGCAGCTGTCGGTGACCACACCCCGCGCGCCGGGCCGCAGCGATTGTGCGGCGTAATAGGCGTTGTGGCGCGCTTCCCAGAGTTTCGTCCGGTCTTCGGTTTTCGTGGCCCAGGCGTAATTGGCCGCGCCGAACTCCTCTGCGATGTCGCGGAAGCTTTGCACCTGTTCCTCGACCCCCGCTTCGGTGCCGTGGAACTCGAGGAAAAGATGCGGCCGCTCGGGCAGGCCCAGATCGGGGTTGTAGAGGTTCATCCCCCGCATCTGTACCTCGTCCAGAAGCTCCACCCGCGCAAGGGGCAGACCCGACTGGATGGCAAGGATCACCGTCTCGACCGCCGCGCCGATATCTGGGAAGTCGCAAGTCGCGGCCGAGATCCGTTCGGGCTGACCAAAGAGCCGCAAAGTGAGCTTGGTGATGACGCCCAGCGTACCCTCGGAGCCCACGAAGAGGTGGGTCAGGTCATATCCGGCGGAAGATTTGCGCGCCCGCGTGCCGGTCTCGATCACCCGGCCATCCGCAAGGACCACCTCGAGAGCGAGCACGTTCTCGCGCATCGTCCCGTAGCGGACCGCGTTGGTGCCCGAGGCCCGCGTCGCGGCCATGCCGCCGAGGGTGGCATTCGCGCCCGGGTCCACGGTGAACATGAGACCCGTCGCGCGCAACTCCTCGTTCAGCGCCTTGCGGGTGACGCCCGGCTGAACGACCGCGTCGAGATCCTGCTCATGGACCTCGAGGATCCTGTTCATCCGGCTCGTATCGATCGAGATCCCGCCCTGAAGCGGCACGACATGCCCTTCCAGCGAAGAGCCGATGCCGAACGGTACCACCGGGCAGCGATGGGCATGGCAGGCGGCCATGATCCGGCTGACTTCCTCGGTGCTTTCAGGAAAAACCACCGCGTCGGGCAGGTGCGGCGCGGCATAGGCTTCGTCGCGCGCGTGCAAATCGCGCACGGATGTGCCGGTCGAGATCCGCTCGCCGAGCCAGTCCGACAACTCGGCGATGAGCGCAGTGTGACCGCTTGCCTGTCCATCCATGAAGATGCCCCCTCTATTCACTCGACACCCTAACAGCCGGCGCTTTCCAGCGCGAGAGGCGGCGCTCAGGCCACGCCTTTACCCTGCGGCATTCCGCGCCGCTTGAGCGGCGGGGATGGGTGGCGTAAAATCGCCGATAACGTAACGTTGGGGCCTCAAAGCCCCGCCCCTTGGGTGCGACCCGCGGATCAGACCGGCCCTGCCCGACCGCCAAAGCACCGGAGCGCGAATCATGTCGAAAGACCGCAATGTCTTCGAAGCGGTGAAGTCCGGAGCAGCCTATGAACGGCCGCGCCTTCGGGACGGGCTCTCCGTGTCCGAGACCAGCGGCAAAAGGGGCGCGGGGAAATCTGCCCCGAAATTCGAGCTGACAGACCCTGCGACCGGCAAGACCTTTTCCCTTTCACCCGAGGAAAAGCACCTCCTCGAGGCTGCGAACGGCGAGCGCCACTTGCGCGAGCTGCATGCAGGGCAGGATGCCGAGACGAAGCTCCCCCCCGAACAGGTGCTCGATTTCTTCCGCCGTTTGCATATCCGCGGCTTCCTAGGCACCGAGGCACCCGCGCCCCAAGCTCCGCGCAAGCCTGCACGGAAGCCCGCAGCCGCCCGATCGCCCGCACGCAGCCGTGCCAGCGCGACGCACATCAATGCTGCATCGCGAACAGCCAAGGCAAAGGATGCGGCGAAGCCCGCAGAGACGGATCCGCGTGACGCCAGCCCGGCATCCGCGACGGACGAAGACGCCGGACCCAAGGCCCCGACGGCACCGGCCCGGAAAAAGCCTGCGCGGATCACGAAGGCGCCGGATGCGGCGGCCCGGACCGCCAAGGTCGAGCCCAAGGCTCGAACCGCGACCGCGACCGCGAGCAAGACGTCCCTGCGCGCGGAACCGGCCAAGTCCGCGCCTCGGCCCGAGACAGATCGCTTCGACGCGGTCACCTCCGATCTCCGGGCAGATACGCCGCGCCCTGCAAAAGCGCGCAAGAGCGAAGACGATGATCTCGCCGCAATGTTCGGCCCGGACGATTTCGACGACGGCATGTTCGGCCCGATCGGTGGCACAGGCGCACGGGGCGGATTTGGCGGAATGGGCGGCGGCGGACTGGGCGCAGGTGGCGGGTTTGCCGGTGGGTTCGGCGGAGGTGGCGGGCGCGGCGGCGGCAACGGCGAACGACTGCGCGCCATTCTGCAGGCGCGCCAAGGCCAAGGCGGCGGCTTTCAGCCTCAGCAAGAAGTGCAAGGTCCGGCGCGGCTGACGCTTTTCAATCCAGGCTTTCTTCTGAAGCTTCTCTACGTCGCGGGCTACCCGCTCAAGTTCCTGTTCTGGGCCATCGTGCCGCTTGTGCTCGTGGCGGGTATGACGGCGGCGCAGAATTGGCCGATCCTGATCGCCGATCTGAACGTCCTCCTCACCCAATTCTCCAAGATCGGGCTTCTGATCACTGGCGCGCTCTCCGTGAACCTGGTCTCGCGCCTCGCGCAGGGTGTCGCGATCCGGGCGCATGGCGGACAGGTCAAGGGGCTCGGCCTGATGCTCGTCTTCGGCGTCGTGCCGCGTTTCTTCGTGGATACCGGAAGCGTGCGTGGACTCGACCGGCGCGGACAGCTTTGGTCCTACGGCGCGCCCCTTCTGGCGCGGCTGTCGGTCTTCTCCCTCGGCATGATCTTCTGGGCGGTGACGCGCGAAAGCGGCACATGGGCGTCCGAGCTCAGCCTGATTTCGGCTCAATTCGGGCTTATCATGTTCCTCGTGACCGCCCTGCCCTTCGTCCCCGCAGAGGGTCAGCGCTGGATGTCCGTCTACATCAACGAGCCGCAGCTTTTGCCGAAGACGCTCGGCGCGCTCCGCCACGTCTTCCTTGGCGGTCCGATGCCGCAGACGCTGACGCGGGCCGATCTCTGGCCGCTCGTCTTCTTCGGCGTCGGCGCGGTGCTGACGACCGCTGCGATCGTGCTCGGCATGGCAGCCTATGCGGCGGTGGCGCTCGAGGCCGAGCTTGGCGGCACGGGCGTGTCGATCTTTTTCTTCCTCGTTCTGGCCTTTGTCCTTTGGCTCCTTTCGATGAAGGCGACGCTCGGCCGGCGCATGGCCGCCGCACGGGCCTTCGCGCCGGGCCTTGGCGGGACAGCAGAGGCAGCGGCGCGGCCCCACCCGATGAGCGCGCGCGCAGAGACCGGGGCAGGCACGTCCTCGGGAACCGCTCGCGTCGTCTGGGCGCTGATCGGCGTCGGCCTTCTTGCCGTCGCCTTCCTGCCCTACACCTACGAGGCGGGCGGCCAGGTGGAGATTCTTCCCAATGCGCGCGCGCAGGCAGTCGCGCGCACGGATGGCGAAGTGCTCGAGGTGATGGTCACCGAAGGTCAGGGCGTGGCGCGCGGCGATGTCGTGGCGCAATTGTCGAACTGGGAACAGGTGCGCGAGATTGGCCTGACGCGGGCGCAGCTCGATGCCGCGCAGGCGACACTGGCCCGGCTCGAGGCCGGCGCGAAACCCGAAGAGATCCGGCTGGCCGAAACGCGGCTCGAAAGCGCGGCTGCCGCCGTCCAGTTCTCGCAGGACGAGCTGACCCGCGCCGAGGAGCTCCTCGCGCGAGAGGCGATCAGCGAAAGCGAGCACAGCCGCGTCTTGTCGCGCTTCCAGGCCGATCAGAGTGAAGTCGCCGAGGCCGAGGCGAACCTCGATCTCGTGCGCAGCGGGGCCACCGCAGAGGAACTCGCCATCGCCCGCGCGGATGTCGAACGGCTGACGCTCGAGCTCGACTTCCGCGAGGCGGAGCTGGCCCGAACCCGCATCGAAGCGCCGATGGATGGACGCGTCGTGACCCCGGATCTCGGCCTGAAGATCGGCAGTTACCTGCGTGTCGGCGAGACGTTCCTCGAGGTCGAGAATACCGGCACCGTCAACGCGACAATCGCTGTGCCGGAATTCGACATCGCGCTCGTGGAGCCGGGCGATCCGGTGCGGATGAAGCTACGCGGCGCCCCCGATGCGCCGATCGAAGGGGTTGTCGCCTCGATCTCGCCGGCCGCAGAGGAAGAAGGCTTCGGCCGGACAGTGCGCGTCGATGCCGTGTTCGACAACCCCGATGCGCGGCTGAGATCAGGAACGTCGGGCTATGCCAAGATCGAGGGTGAAGAGATGCGCGTCTGGCAAGCGTATCTGCGCAGCGTGAAGCGCTTCTTCCAGATCGAATTCTGGTCCTGGATCCCTTGAGGACGTCGGGCCGGGACCGAAACGCCCCGGCCCGCTTGCTTATTGCGCGAAGGATGCGGCGAAGGCGCCGATGGATTGGCCCCGCTCGTTTTGAAGCGCGGCATTCACCGTGCCCACTTCGTGCTCGGCGCCTTCGAGAATGATCACCTGAACGAAAGCGCCTGCGCGCTCCATCTTGGAGATGGTATCCTGCACAGAGGGGAAATCCTCTCCCGAGAGGTTCTCGCCGCGTCCGCCGCCGGCGACAGGCACCAGGCTGTCGCGGCGTCCATGAATATGGGCGACCCGGACGCCGGCCGCATTGGCGCAGCTTCCCAAGAGCAAGGGACCGGACATTGCCACAACGCCCTGCACATCGCCGGGCCGCGAGCAGGCGTAGCGGTAAGCCATCATCGCCCCGTTGGAATGGCCGATGAGGTAGATCCGTCCGCGTTGCGCGATGCCCTGGCTGACCAGCGAGTTGATCGCCTGGGAGATGTAACCCACATCATCGACATTCTGCTCCGCCGCGCTGCCGCAGCAGGAACCCGCATTCCAGGTCGCGCGATCGCTCCGCCGGAACTGCTGCGTGCCTTGCAGGTAAGCCGCGTTGAATCCGCGCGCGGCAAGCTCGTCACCGATCGGCACCTTCGCGCGGAACCTGTCGGCGCTGCTGAGACCGCCATGCAGCACGAGGAATGTCGGCTTCGGCCCGGACCCCGGGGCACGCACGATGTCGATCGGCCGCCCTGCGACAGAGATCGTGTCGGTGCCGCCCGCCGAGGCGCTGACAGAGGTCGCGTTGTTGCTATTCGCGTTGTCCACGGCCTGGGCAAGCCGTCCGTTGCCGCAAGCAGCCAGCAGGCCGACCGCGGCCGTCGCGCCGAGCATAAATTTCACGAAAGGGGTCATGTGAGGTCTCCTTGAAGGATGAAATCTGCTGCGGTGTGACACCGCCCCGCCCGCATCACACGAGCCAATCCGGGGCCTCGAAAGACGCGGATACGCTGCTGCTGCCGTCCGTCGTGTCGAGCGTCCAGGACCACAAGAAAGACAACTGGTCGTTTCCGGGAAAGCGCACCTGTTGGAAGACGATGAGTTCGTCGTCGAAATGCTCGGGCGCTTCCATCCGCACCGGCCCGGTCGCAATCCAGTCAGGCGTGGCGAGCTCGGCGAAATCGGACCAGCTCTGCCCGCCATCGAGGCTCTCCATCACGATGAGCGTATCCGTGTGCGGGTCATCATACGTGACGTAGAGACCGCCATCTGTCTCGACGCTGATCTGCGCTGTCGTCACACCGTGAGGCACTCCCGGAATGTCGGCCGGTCGTGTCCAGCTATCGGACACGCCGTCATACACCATGAAGCTCAGTTCCTGGTTGGAGCCGACCATCACGATGTAAAGGGTGTCTCCGTCCTGCGCTGTCGAGAAGTGGCTCGCATACCGCCCGATCGCACCATCGCGGTCGATCTCGGTGAAGTTCCAGACGCCCTCTCCGATGGAGTAAGTCGCCCAGGTCACGGTCTCTGCGGTGGCATAGATCAACCCGACTCCATCCTCGGTCGCAAGGATGCGGGCAGACCCCGCCTCGGCGTCGAGGGTCGTCACCACGGTCTCGGTCCAATCGCGCCCGGCATTGTCGGACCAGGCGACGGACAGGACGACACCGTCGTCGGTCTCTTCGCTATAGGCGATCCAGAGCCGTCCGGACGCCGCTAAAGTGATCGTCGGATGTGCCGCGTTCGGAGACATCACGTCGTCGACGACCGTCGTGGTATACGCCACGGTCCAGACATCTCGCACGGTGTCGTAATCGAGCTTGGCATAGGCGATCGCGCCATCGCGCGTCGTATAGACCATGATCGCCTCATCCTCGTCGCTGGCGATCCGGATATCGGCGGTCGAGGCGAAGCCTGACGCGTTGAAGGTCATGTTCTGATGCCAGCTCGCACCGTTATCGGTGGATGTGAACAGGACCAGCCCGCCACCGAGACCTAGATTTATGAGCATGTGCAGATCGCCATCGGATGTCTCGACCACATGGTCTTGCATCCTTGAGACGATCATCTTGGGCGAGATCGCGAACGTCCCGGCCACCAAGCCGCTGTCGAGAACATGGCCCGGCGCCATTGCACCCTTGAATACGAAAAACGAATCGCCGCTCTCGAGCGGCTCAAATGAAAAGCTCACGGCACCACCACCCCTAGGGAACCGTAAGGCAGTCTTACCGATCTTGACGTAAAGTCAATTATTTCGAAGTCGCAATGACGCCGGTTTGGTGCCGCGCACGAAATCCGGCGCGGTTTCAGGCAGCCTGAAGCTCTTCCTGCAGAAAGCCGACCACATCCGTCACGGACACGTCGTCGACATAGGCCCCGTCCTGGATGAACAGCTTTTCGAATGGCAGCCCCTTGCGGCCAAGCTTTTGCTCGATCGCCACGCAGAATTGCACGACGTCGATGCTTTCGAATTCGAGGTCTTCGATCAGTGTGGTCCCGGCCCCGATGCCTCCCTCGATTTCGAGATCCCAGTCCTGAACGGTCTCCTCGAGGACGGAAGTCACAACGGACTGAAGGGCTTGTGTCGACGTATCGGTCATCTTGGCGCTCCTGCGTTTCTGGCAGCGTTGGAAACGGCCAATGTCGGATCGTCGCGGCGGTCCCGGCGATTGGCGTGGCACATCTTGCGATGACGTTGGGTTAGCCGCATTGCAGAAACCGAACAAGCGGGGCGGAACGCGCCCCTTGCCGGACGCGGTAGCGATGCAACAGCGGCTTTGCGCTGGACCGGGACTTGTAGGTGGGCGCTATTCGGACGGGCCGTCGCGCTTTTCCGCCGCCTGTCCGCCCATGCTGTCCGAGCTTGACACGTAGGAGGCCACGGTGCGGCCGATGAACGCCTCGAGCGATCCTCGGTTGAGTTTCAATGGGTTGGCGTCGAGCTGGCGATGTCCGGCGCCATCGAGCACGATCCGCCACAGGTCCGCCCCGACTGGCGTTGCCGGCCAGAAGCTGAGCTGAGCCCGCGTCCCTCCGAAGCGGACCCGCTTTTCGCGCGGCGCTCCGGCAACGCGATTGCGCCGCTTCCAGAACGCCAGCGTGTCCTCGGCACCGAGAAGCCGCCCTCCAACGGAGAAACCGGCCACCTGCGGCACTTCGCCGCCTGCCCAGGGAATCACCGGATCCTTGGTCGCCTGCACAAGAAGCATGGCCGCCGGAGGCCCCGATTCGGCGCGCAGGGCCAGCGCTTCGGGCAGCGCCGCCACGACGGCCACGCTCAGCGCCGGCGGCTCGGGCAGTTCCAGCGCGAGGCGCATCGCGAACATGCCGCCGTTTGAGACCCCGATCATCGCCATCGGCATGGGGCCGGGTCCGAGCGCCGCGCGCTGACGAGCGATCAGCGTCTCGATAAAGTCCCGATCCGCGGGCCAGCCCGCCTCGAGCCGCTGCCGCCCATCCGCCCAGTGGGGCACGGCTTGCGGAAAGGCGATGTCGTGGCCCTCGGAATGCATAGCCAAGGCCAGTCCCGAGCGACCCGCGAAGCTGACAGCCGATCCGTGTCCGCCGTGAAAGCCGAGGACCAGGGCGCGGCGCGGCTCTGCCCGCACCGGATGTGCCGGAAGCACGACCTTTCTAGAGCCGTGCGGCGTGGCGACCGACAGCGTTTCGAGCTCGGGCCGGGCGCGTCTGTGCCTAAACCCGAGCCGCGCCATTCCGGCCCAGCCAGACCTCGAGCCCGCCTTCAGGGTTGTCCTCGTAGCGCCACTCTCCGTCTCCCGGCACCGCAACCCGCGGACCGAAGACGTTCGCAGTCCCGGTGAACAGCCCGGCCGGCGTCGAGACGAGGTTGCGGATGCCCCAGTTATAGGCATTGCCGAACCCCGTCCGCGTGACCGGCATCCAGTTCTCGCCATCGGCGGTGCGCCAGAGGTCGGCTCCGCCCTCGGCCGCGATGATCGTTTCGGGGTCAAGCCGGTCCATCAGGCTCTGCACCATGCGCGGCGCCTGATCGTAGCGCGCCCAGCGCAGGGTGACCGACCAGTCGTAGCTGCCGCAATAGAGCCAGCCGTCATGCACACCCATCGCCCACATGTAGCCGTTGAAGAAATGCCCGAATCCCGCCTTCAGCCCCGAGAGCGGCGCGCGCCCGTCATCGTCACGATCGCCGACGATCACGTCGCAGGTATCGTCGGCATTGACGCGCAGCACCTCCGCCGCCGCCGGACCGACGCCGTTCACCCGGTCATTGCCGCCGCCTTGGATGCCAGTGCCGACATACAGCGCGCCGTTGAACGCGGTCATGCAGGCGACCGCCTGATTGAGCGGTCCGCGTCCGGCGCCCTTATCCACCACTTGCCGCCATTTATAGGGAAACGGACCCTGCGCGGGATCGGCGGGCGATCCATCCGTGGCCCAGATCTGCAGTCCTTCGAGGTTGAGCGTGCCTGCGTAAAGCGTGTCGTTCGCCACAGCGAGGCTGAAGATGCCCAGATTGCCTGCGCCGCCGAACCCGGGATCGTTGACCGGTTGCCAATCCCCCGCCTCGGGCGTGTCGGAGGCAAAGATCTGCGGCAGGCCGGTGGAGTTCTGCTGCCCGCCATCGGTGCCGCGCCGGGCGGTGGGCGCGAAATGCATGCGCCCGCGAAACTCGATCAGGCTGCGCGTCACAGAGAAGGGCGGGTCGATGATCCCGTATTTGGTGACCGGCTCGAAGCTTTTGCCATCGCGCGAGCGCAGGATCAGCCCGCCCGGCGCACGGCCTGGCGCCCAGGCGGCGATATAGAGCGCGGGCTCGTCATCACCCGGCCCCTGATAGACCAGCATCGAGCGGTAGCCGATTTCACGCGGGACGGGCTTGCCGTCCGCACCTTCGACGAGCGGCGCGCGGAAGACCATCTCCCAGCTTCCATCGGCGGGATCGAAGGCCCAGATCTGAGAGCGCCGGTCGAGTTGGTAAAGCCCGTCCATCGTATCGGGGCATTCCACCGGCCAGACCTGCAGCGGCATCGTCGCGTAGGAGGATTGCAGGCGCAGCATGCACATGTTGGACCGCGTCGTGCCGAGGTAGAGCTTGCCTTTGAACCACGCCATCGAATGCGCGTAGTTGTTGTGCCCGTCGCCGAGCCCGCCGACGCCGACCCGCGTGAAATCGCGCTCGTGCAGTCCCTTTGTCGGGAACGGATCGGGGCGAGGCGCGGCGCTTTGTGCGGTCATTCGGCCTTCGTCTTTCCGCGTCGCTTGCGCAAGGGAACGGGAGCAATGACCGAATTATAGAGGAACGCATCACGCGGCAACGTCACGAGGTAGTGCACGAACTCGGCAACCTGTCCGGGGGTGAGCATCGCGCGCGGCTTGAGCGCGGCGGTTCCTGACTGGTCCCAGATATTGGTATCGACCGCATCGGGCAGCACCGTCTGCACCCGAACGCCGTCGCGCTGCACCTCTTCGGCGAGGCTTTCGGAAAGCCCGACAATCCCGAATTTAGAACTCGCATAAGGCCCGTCGAAAGCGCGTCCCTGCTTGCCGGTGACGGAGGAGATGTTGACGATATCGCCTTCCTTCTGCGCCAACATCGGCTTCAGCACGGCGCGGTTCGACAGGAAGGTGCCGGTGAGATTCACGTCGATGACCTTCCGCCATTCTTCGAAGGTCGTGTCGGCTACGGGCTTCAGCGTTCCCCCGACGCGCAGGATGCCAGCGGAGGCGACGAGGATGTCGATCCGTCCATCAAGGGCCATCGCGGTGTCGGCCATCCGCGCCATGTCGTCTTCCGAGGTGATGTCGGCGGCGCAGACCGTGGCCGCCGCGCCGATCTCTTCGGCGACGGGCGCGAGGGCCTCTGCGCTGAGGTCCACCAGAACGACGCGCGCGCCCTCCTCCGCGAATTTCAGCGCAGTGGCGCGGCCGATGCCGCCTGCGGCTCCGGTCACGATGGCTGTCTTGCCGCTGAGGCTGTCACTCATTGCGGGATCTCCTCGGTCATCAGGTCTGGGCTGCGCGGGCGCGCGGCATCGGCAGAAGGTGCGGGTCGGGCAGGGCCATCTCGAGACCGAGCTCGATGAGCCCGACGAGCGCGACGGCGAAACTCTCGGGCGACATCGTGCCGCCGAACGGTCCGGCGAGGGCCGTGCCCTCGATGAGGGGCGTCTCGACCGTGCCCGGAAAGATCGTGCGGACGAGGATGCCCTCATCCTCGAGTTCGCGCGCCATCTCGCGGCCGAGCGCGGCAAGAGCGAATTTCGTCGCGCAATAGGCCGGGGCAAGCGCCTGGCCCTTCATCCCGTGCGGTGTGATGGAAGACCCGATATGCACGATGTCACCGAAGCCCGCCTCGCGCATCAGCGGCAGCACGGCATGATCGGCAAGAACGACTCCGTGCAGGTTGACGTCGATGGATTTCTGCCATTCGGCAAGGCTCAGATCATGCGTGCGAGGCGGCAGGCTGTCCGCGCTTTCACGCCCGTAGACGGCGGAGGCAATCAGCAGATCGACTTGACCGATCTCGCGCATGAGCGCCGCAATGCGGTCCATGTCGCCGGGTTTCGATACATCCGCTGCCTGCGTGACATGGCCGAGCCCTTGCCCGGCGCCATCAAGCGCTTCGGCCAGCGCCGCAAGGCGGTCCTGCGCGCGCCCCACACCGACAACCTGCCAGCCGCGCCGCGCAAGCTCCAGCGCCACGGCCCAGCCAATCCCGCTTGTCGCGCCGGTGACGAGGGCGATCTGCCTATCGGTCATTGCGAACGCCTCCGCCGCAGGGCCGCGCGCAGGATAGGTCGCTGATGCGTCCGCGCACGGGTTCGCCGCTCTGCAGCCGCGCCGGGACGGTCGACCCCGGCGATGAAGGCACGCAAGGCCAGCGCGAAGAGGCGCGGTTTGACTATGGGGAAGAAATGCCCCGCACCGGGCACGACGATGCGGCGCGCGCCGGGCACAAGCTCCATCAGCGCCTCCGAGGTCGGCAGGCAATGGCTTTGTGCGCCGTAGACCAGCAGGAGCGGCATCTCGAGGGCAGCGAGCTTTTCGGGCGCGAGCGGCGCCTCGTCGTCCATCTCTTGCCGCGCGCTGGTCCGCTCGAGCAAGCCCCGCCACTTTTCCGCGCCCCGCGCACCCATCTGCCGCGAGCGCAGGTTGATCCCGGCGCGTTTGCGAGGCCGGCCCGCTGCCCGGCCCTCCACGCGCGCCGAGACGCCGCCGGTCGCCAGTGCCGCCTGTCCCAGCGCACCAAGATCCGACAACAATCGAAAGTCGATCTCCGCATCGTCGGGCGGGAAGGTCTCGACCCCCTGCTCTTCGAGCTGTTTGCGCCAGACCGGCCAATGTGCCCAGTCGCAAAGCCGCATGGGTGGCTGGAGCGTTCCGACCTGAGTGTCCGCGACCGTCAGGCTCGCCACGCGATCGGGCGCCATCATCGCGACGACAAGCGCCACCCGCGCGCCGTGACTGTGCCCGACGAGATGCACCCGGCTCAGCCCGGTCTCGTCCATCAGCGCCAGCACATCCCGCGCGAGCGCCTCGAGCCCGTAGCCCGTCTCCGGCGTGGAGCTGCCGCCGTGGCCGCGCAGATCGGGCAGAAGCATCGGCATCTCGCGGCCGAGATGCCGCACCGCACCGAGATACCAGAAGGCAAGGTTCGCGCCGAGGCCGTGGATAAGCACCACCGGCGTCTGCCCGTCCTCGAGAGGCGGGCCGACAAGCTGGTAGTTCAGCGTGACATCGGGGCGGACCAGTTCCGGCATGGCATCCCCCGCGTCAGTCCATGTAGCCGAGCTTTTTCATCTGTCTCAGGAGCGCCTCGCGCTCTTCCTTCGTGGGTTCGGGACGATCTGCGTCGCTCGTGGCGGCGGCGCTTTTCGTCGTTCCCGCCTTGGTCGCCGTGATGCCCGGCACCAGCGCCTCGACCGGCACCCGGCCCTCGAGGTTCTTGGGCACGGGCAGGCCGAGCAGCGTCAGCATCAGCGGCGTGATGTCGAGAAGGTTCAGCGCATCGACCTGCTCGTCCTGCCGGAAGGCGGGGCCGTGACCGATGAAGATGCCCTCGGGCCGGTGCGTGCCATCCGCGAGATCGCGCGGCTTAACCGCCTCGTCCGAAGAGATGATCGACACGAACCCACCATCGCGCAGCTTGAGCGTGATGTCCGGGCACGGCTCCACGAAGGGGCGGCCGCGCATCTTGTTCATGTCGAGCCCGGCGAGCACGGGCTTGCCGTCCTTGTCGGTCCAGGCCAGAAGCTCCTCGCGCAGCTTCAGCGCGACATCCATGTACTGATCCTCGGTCACGCCGGTGCCATCGCCGGGATCGGGCTTGATGAAGATCGCATTCGAGGACGGTGTGGGGCAGAAGGCGCGCGTGCGCTTCCAGTCGATCATCGCCTGATGATCCTTGAGCTTGTCGGCGGCGAGCTTCGCCTCGCCCTCGCCGTAGCCGCCATCGCGCCAGTGCAAGTAGCCCTTATCCGCGAGCCACTGGTTGATATAGACGATCTCGTCAGTCGGCCCGAACCCGTGATCCGAGGTGATGATCACGTTCACATCCTCGCCCGCCGCCTCGACCATGCGGCGGATGTTCTCGTCCATCCGCGCGTAAAAATCTGTGACGAGACGCGTGATCTTGTCGGTCTCTTCGCCGGGCTCGCCCGAATAGACGTCCGGGTCCATGTAGCGGTAGAAGAGGTGCTGCACTTTATCCGGCCCGTCGAGCACGATCGCGGCAAGCTCGGTCGGATCTTCCTTGAGCAGGCGGCACATGACGTCCGTCCAGGCCTTGTCGCGGACGTTCTGCAGCTCGATCCATTCTTCATGCTCGTCGGGGGCGAGGCCCTGCACGACCTTCTTCTCCTCGCCGATATCCATGCCGAGGTCGCGATAGTCGAAATCGTCCGACGCCTTCAGCTCTTCGAAGAAGGCTGGCGGATGGATGCCGCCGCGAAGGTGCTTCCAGGGCACGAAACCCGACGCGATATAGCCGTCGATCTGCGGCGCGGGATAGTAGCCGAAGAAATTGAGCGCGGTGGCCCGCTTGCCGCCGCGATTGGCCATCGAGAAGACAGACTCGGCGTGGTTGTCCCTGCCGTCATTGATCTTGAGGAAGACGTTGCCGTCCTCGAGGAAGGCCGGGCGAAGGAAGTCGTAGATCCCATGCGTTTCAGGGCTGACGCCCGTGGTCATGGACGTCCAGGCCGGCGGCGTCAGCGGGTTCCGCGTCGACATCAGGTGCGCCACGGTCCCGTTCCGGATCAGGCTCGTGAGGAAGGGTAGAACACCCTGCTCGGACAATGGCTTGAGAAGGGTGAAGGTGGCCCCGTCAAGGCCGATCATCAGGACGCGCTGAGACACGGGGGATCGCTCCGGGCTGGAAATTCAAAACATGAAATACTGCAATTGCACAATTAATCGGGTAGCAGAGGCCTACTGCCCTCGCAAGGCAAACCACCGCTTGCACAGTAAGCTGTCGCACTATAGCCCGAACGTGCCTCAGAAATGGAAGACCCGATGTCGGACAAGCCGTCAAAGGACGCCGATCGCGACGTGACCGCCGAATTTTCCGATGTGCTGCGCGCACAGAAGGAAAAGCAGGAAAGGCTGCGTCACGTGCAGGAATTCGTGACGACGCCGACCTTCCTGGATTTCGCGCAGATGTCGGTCGAGGTTTCGGACGATCCCGAACAGCTCGAGGCGCGGCGCCGCGACATCACCTACCGGATAGAGATCCTGCGTTCCGTTCTCGGCTTGCTCGAGGATGAGCTCGAGGCGATGGATCGCGTCTCATCCGTGCAGGAACGCGACAAGGCCTGAGCTTCGAGCAATCCCGCCGTTGCATCTTCGGGCAGGCTGGGTCTTAGTCTTGGTGGAGAACCCTGCGCCATCCGAAGCGACGAGGTCGATGCCCGAACCCCTGTTCATAATCGCGCCGCCGCGGTCCTACACCTCGCTGATCGGCGGGATGATCGGTCAGCATCCGCAGATCTACGGTCTGCCGGAGCTGAACCTGGCCCATACCGAAACTCTGGGCGGCGTGATGGCCACGCTGAAAGGTCCGATCGCACCCTTGATAGCCGGCATCCTCAGGCTTCTGGCCGAGCTGCACGAGGGCGAGCAGACCGAAGACGCCGTGGTGCGCGCCCGCTCCTGGATGATGAAGCGCGCCCATTGGACCGTCGACCGTGTCTTCCAGCACATCCAGGAGCAGGTCGGCGACCGCATCCTTCTGGAGAAAAGCCCGATGACGGTGATGAACGTGGAGCATATGCGCCGCCGTCACCGCATCTTTCCGCGCGCGAGTTACCTGCACCTTACACGGCATCCGGTAACCACCGGCACATCGCTCATGTCCCTCCGCGAGACAATGTTCGCTGGTGGCGCGGTCGGCGGCGGCGAGGCGGCACCCGGTCGGCCCGCGCGAGATCCCGAGAACCAGTGGCGCGCCTGTCACGAGAATATCGAAGCCTTCACCGCCGAACTCGAACCGGGCCAATGCCTGCGCGTGAAGGCGGAACTGCTGCTGAGCGATCCCGAAGGCTACCTCGCGCAGATCTGCGACTGGCTCGGCATCGATAGCAGCCCCGAGGCCATCGAGGCGATGATGCACCCGGAGACCTCGCCCTTCGCCTGCCTCGGCCCGCCCTCGGCGAAGTTCGGCAACGATCCGAACTACCTCAAGAATCCCGCGCTCGACCGTGAGCGGATCAAGAAGGTCAAGGCACCGCCGCTCGACACGCCGATCACCTGGCGCAGCGACGGGTCCCATATCGCGCCTGAGACAATGAAGCTCGCGCGGCAATTCGGCTACGGATGAGCGATATGGCGAAAGATCATCTCAAGGCTCCGGAGGTCCTGGCCAAGAACGGGCTTGGTCATTCGTCGAGCGCCGTCGCGCAAGCCTTCGCCCTGTTCGATGGCGCGGTTTATCTCGGAGCATCTGCTCCGCGCGCGAGCACGGCCGAAGACGCCGCGCGGATCTTCCGACACTTGCCGGACGGCGCCTCTTGGACGCCTTGCTATACCGCAGCGCCACGCCCGCTGGCAGACGCCACCGGCGCTCCAGAGACATTGGCCGAAGCTTTCGGCATCACGTGCTTTGCCCCGTTCGAGGGCAAAGGCGACGGCCGAACACGGCTTTATGCAGGGACGGCGTCGCTGTTTGGTCCGGGGCTCTTGCGATCCGGGCCAGGAGGCGCTTTCGAGGACATTTCCGCGCCGCCCTTTGCTGAAGGCGACATCGCGACGGGCGCGCTTCAGTCTTTTCAAGGACGTATCTACGCCGCGCCTCGGGGAGAGATCACCGCCGAGATCGACGAGGCGGCTGCGCCGCGTACGGCGCGTCTTTACGCATCAGACGATCCAGCCGATCCCGAGAGTTGGCAGCAAGCCTCGCGCCCCGGTTTCGGCACCGACCTGCCCGGCGAGATCGTCGCGCTCCGCGCAGCGCACGGGCATCTCTATGCTGCGACGGCCTGCGCGCGGAAAGGCTTCGCGCTCTGGCGCACGGAAGGCGGCGAGAGCCTGCCGCATGACTGGACGCAAGTACTCGAGGCCGGCGCGTTCCGGTTCGCGCAGAACATGATGGCAGCCTCGCTCTGCGCCTTCGGAGACCATCTTTATATCGGCACCGGCATTCCGGGACTGGGCGCGGCGCGCAATATAGACGTGGCCGAAGCCGCGCCGGAGCTTTTGCGGATCGCGGCGGATGGAACCTGGGACGTCGTGGTCGGCACGACGCGCATCTCGCCCGACGGCCTCAAGGTGCCGCTCTCAGCGCAAGGGCCGGGGTTCGACGATCCGTTCAACGCGGCGATCTCGGCTCTCGTTGAACATGACGGCGCGCTTTATGCCGGCACGCAGAACTGGGCCCCCTACGCGGCGATCCATGCGGGCGAGGGTGTGCCCTTGCAAGGCGGCTTCCAGCTCTGGCGCAGCCTGGATGGCGAAAGCTGGGAACCCGTTCTCGACGAAGGCGCGGGCGAGGTCACGGAGACCGGGATCCGCGCGATGATTTCGACCGAGGCGGGCCTCTGGATCGGGACCGAGCGGCACACGCCCCTCATGCGCCTCATCGACCGTATGGCGGGCGGCGCGCGCACGGAACTCGCTACGGCCTCAACAGGCTTCTCTGTCCTGAAACTGGCCTAAATGTAGCCCACGGCCCGCGCCGCTTTCGGCAAGGCGACCGGTGGCGCGGGTTGCGTCTCCACGATCTCGGAGAAGGGCTGGATGTCGCTCGGCGCATGCGCCCCGTATGGGCCCGGACCCGCAAAGGGCGAGGCTTCGGGCCTCGCCATAGCCGCGCAGGCCGCCGCGTCGGTCGTCAGGCCCAAAGCGCGGGCAAGCCTGCCCATCCCGGTCTCGGGCGCCGCGGCGACATCCTCGATCCGCACCGCGTGGCGCGGCGCATCCGGCAGAAGTTCGGCCAATGCCGCGGTTGCCTCTTCGGCCATCGACCAGAGCTTGACCGGATCGGGGCTCTTCTTCTGACCTTCGATCGCGCCGCCGCTTGCCCCGAGCAGGGTCGCCACCGCCCCGTCACCGCGCGACATGATGAGTTCGCGATAGCTGGCGGGATGCTTGCGCACCGTCACGATCTCCGCATCCGGGTAGAAGGCGGCGATCCGGGCGCGCGACTGCGTATCGAAAAGCCCAGCGCCCAGCGGGATCACCGCGCGGCGCGGCGCGAGCCGGTCCCGGAAGAAATCAGCGGCCATCGAGGTCGGCCAGAAGAGCCGCTCCATGAGCCAGCGGCGGGCCATCTCGACGGAGAGCATGCTCTGCTCGCCCCCAAGCAGAAGGCCGAGCGCGCGCAACAGTCCGTGCAACTGAGCCGCTCGGAAGCCCGTCATCTCGAAGACCGCATCGTAAAGCGTGTCCTCCGTCTCGATATTGAGGAACGGAAGGTCGAAGGCTTCGGGGTTACGGCCCAGCGCCGCCGCGATGGTGCCTATGGACGCGCCGGGCGCGCCGACGACCAGAATGGGTTTCGGCCGGCTCATCCCCGTCACAAACCGTAGCGCTGGAAGAAGGCCACGATCCGCTGGGTCGCGTCGACTTCCTGGCTGACATTACCGGCAAGCCGCGAGCCCGTCGGCGTGGAGCCCGGCCAGTTATGTCCGCCGCCTTCGACGACGTAGAATTCAAGGTCGACAGCACCCGCACAATCGAAGCTTTCCCGCACGACGCGCGTGCCGTCCTGCACCCGGTCGGCAAGAGCCTCCGTGCGGCCGCCGCCACAGCCATTGACCTGCGTCCAGAAGGATTCCGTCTGCGCCTGGGAAACCACGGACCCGCCGGCCCCGACCCCGAGGATCTTGATCGCCGCGACCTCGCCGCCGCCGAAGGGCATGAGCCGGTCATCGGTGCCATTGAAGAAAATCATCGGCTTGCGCGCGGTCGGACGGCATCTGTCGATCAGAGAGGTCGGCATATTCGCGACGACGACGCCGTAGGCGCGAAAGAGATCTGACGCCTCGCAGGCGAGCCGCTGCGTGAACATGCCCCCATTGGAAATGCCGGCCGCGAAGAGCCGCCCGGTATCGACACCGTAGCGCGCGCGCAAATCCGAGGCGACGGCGCGGACAAAGCCGACATCGTCAATATTCGAAGCCGTGGTCGGGCGGCCATCATTCCACTGCTTGTCGGCGGAATTGGGGAACACCACGCCGAACCCGTTCTGCCGGGCATATGCCGCGAACCGGGTTGTCGAGGCGATGCCCGCTCCCTCGCCCGCACCGCCGTGAAACATGAAGACGACCGGCGCACCTTGCCGCATCGTGGCGGGATCGACGTAATAGGTTCGTTGCACGCCCTGGTGAGTGAGGGCGATCTGCTGCAATCCGCTGGCCTGCGGCGCGGCCGGCCGGCGCTCGGCGCGGCGCTCCTCTATCCGGTCCTTGAACCGCTCTCGCAGCGCGTCGCGGATCGGCGTATCCGATTGCGCGAGCGCGGGCACGGCAAGGCTCGTCGCGACAAGGAGGAGGCTCAGGAAAGTCAGGACCGGACGTGGCATCTTTGCTCCAGGCTGCGATCTTCGAAGGGTTAGCAACGCCGCGCATGGCTGTCTATCGACGTTGCCGTCATGGGTACTGGCGAGCTCAACTCAGCCTATGGCAAGTGCCATGATCATGCGGTCCTTGGCGGCGAGACGGATAGAGACTGGCTCTCCTGACGGCGTGACGACTTCCGCCGCGTCGCGCGCCTCGGTTATCCGCGAGAGGACGAAGGAGCGCGGTCGGCCGGTCAATCCCTCGCCGAGCATCTTGGCAACCGCTTCCTTGGCGCACCATCCCGACAGAAGCCGCGCGGCTGCTTCGGGCCCGGCGGGATCGATCACACCGAGACAGCCGAGCTCGTCGCTCGAGAACGCGCCCTCGGCCAAAAGATCGGCGGCGACGCCCTCTGCCGTTTCCATGTCGACGCCGATACGCGCGCCCGTCGGCCCCACTGCCGCCAGCGCCGCGCCGCCCGCATGGGATAGCGTGACCTCCGGCATCTCGCCCGGCACACCAAGCCAGTTGGGTCTTTCGGGCAGGATGTAGGGCCGCCCCTCGGCATCCGAGGCGATCTCGATATCGGCGGGCAGAAGCAATGCGCCATGCGCCGCCACGATCCAGGCGCGCGCCGCTTCCTTGAGCGCGATCCGTCCCATCAGCCAGTCGCGCCGCCGCTTTCCGGTGAGCGTCGCGAAATGGGCGCGTTCGGCATCAGAAAGGATCGTCGCCGCCAGAACCCGCGTCCAGATCCCGCCCGCATCGTCAAGAAACCCGCGCGGAAATGCCGGGACGGACCAGACGCGCACACCCTCCGGCGCGGAGGGGAAGAGTGCGGTCGCATCCTGACCGTACCACGCATCGCGCGGACGGTAGCGCGCCTCGTAGAAGCTGTGGGGCACATCGAAGAACCGGTCGCGCCAGCCCCTGACGGATAGAAGCCGCGTGCCGTCGGCGGCGATACAGTCGAAGTCGCCTTCGAGGAAGCGCGCGGCTTGCGGCTCATGTGTCGGCGCATCGTCCGCGTCGCGAAAGCCGAGCCGCCCGGACATCCGCGCGCCCGCGACCGCCTCACCCCGCGCATCGGGCAGGTCGATCCGCGCGATGCCGGAGGGAAAGGAGCTGAAATCCGTGCCCCATCCCTGCGCGATCCAGAAGGCCGTCACGTGGCCCACCTGGTCGAGCAGCGCGGGATTGATGAGCAGCCCTTCGGGAGCCTCGCCATTGGCGAAGAAGTCCTGCAACGGCATGTCCTTCAGAACGGCATCGAGCCCGCCCGCGTCCCAGGCATCGAGCGTTGCGACACCTTGAAAGAGCGGCCCGTGGAACATGCCGGTCGTGTAAAGCGCCTCGTCGGACCAAACCGGCGGCTGCGGCGCGGCGAGCCCAGGCAATGGGGGCGGCAGGTCGTCCGCATCCATCACCGCCTCGGCCTCGAACAGAAGCGCGCTTTCGCGAAGGAGCCGCACATGGACACGGGAGCCGCGCAGCTCAGCTTCGGTGGTCAGCGTTGCCGGGCCATCGTCGAAGGCGACCCAGTCGCGGGCGCGAACATTTTCAAGCCGTGTTGCGACCGTTCCCGTCAGGCAGGCGGCGGCTTCCAGCACCATCTCGAGGCTTACGGCGAGCGGCAGGACCGGCAGCGCCTGCAAGTCAGGATCGCTGTCCGAAACGTGGTCGGCGTAGAAGGTATGATGAGCGATAAACGGGTCGCCGAGCGGGTCGAAATCGCTCTCGGCGCGCAGATGCGTGTCGCTCATATCGACGCGGTGCAGCAGCGGTGGCTGCCAGTCGCCGGGCTCGGTCTCGGACCCGGTTGCGCGCCCACCCATCGCGGCCTCCGCGACGCTACCCGCCGTTTCGAGGAAGCGCTGCATCAGGTCGAAATGCCCCTGCATGAGACCGGCGGCCATTGCAGGATCGGCGCGCTCTGCGGTGGTTTCGGACTGGGGTTCTGAATGCGGGACCGGAGCAGGATTGGCCCGCTGGACCGTATCTGCGCGTTGCTCGGACATTGGCGCGACCGTGCCGGCATCCGTGGCAAGCGCGGTTGCAAGCTCGGCGGCGACATCTTTGGGCAAACGGACAATTGCGAGCGTGTTGTCGATCCGCTGCGGGCGGCGCTTCGGCGGATCCGCCTCGATATCCTCGCGCACCAGATCGCGCCCGGCAAAGAGCCCGGCAATATCGATCTCGCGTCCCGCGCAGAAGATCCGCCCCAACGCCTGCAAGAGATGCCCGAGTCCACCGCGCCGCCGCGAGTCGAGCGCGATCGCCGTCGTATCGCGCCCCTTCAGCGTGTCCTCGACGAAGCCGGTGAGGTTGGAGGACGGCCCGATCTCGACGAAAAGACGAACGCCATCTTCGTAGAGCCGCTCGACCGTTTCGGTGAACCGCACCCGCGCCGCCCATTGATGTGCGGCGAGCGCACGCAGCGCATCCGGCTCTTCCGGCATCGGCGCGGCGCTCGCACAGGAATAAACCGGCAGGGTCGGCGATGCGAAATCCATCGCGCGGTAGACAGTCTCGACCTTGTCGGCGACATCCTGAAACAGCGGCGTGTGGTAGGGTCGGTCGAAGGGCAGAAACGCGGTCATGCCGCCTTCGGGGCGCAACTCTTCGGCAATGGCTTCCATACGGGCGCGGCTGCCGAACAGCACCGCCTGGTGTTCACAATTGTCGAGCGCGAGATGCACGTCGCGGTCCGCCTCGACGATCTCGAGGATCCGCGCGCGAGGCACGCCGCCCACCGTCAGAAGCGCGCCCGAGCCGACACCGCCCGATGCCTCGATCTCTTGGTAAAGCCCGTTCAGCGCACGAATACGCGTCGCGAAAGCGGCGCGATCCTCGGCCGTCTCCGTCTTTCCGAAGACGCCTGCAGCCGCGAGCGCCGAGTTCTCTCCCGAAGAATGGCCGAGGACCAGATCGGGCGTAAGGCCCACCCGTCCCATCACGGCCATAAGCGCCTGCGCGGCGATGAACATCGACTCCGAGCCAAACTCGAGACCGAAAAGCTTGTCCGCGAGGAGCTGCGAGAGCTCGGGCGAAAGGGTCGTCGGCGGCGGGAAAACGGACGCAGACGGTGGTGTCTCGCGCGATGGAAACAGCCCATCCCAGAAATCGAACCATGCGCGCGCCTCGGGGAAGGCGGTGAGCACCTCGCCGAGCATGCCCTGGTATTGCGCGCCTTCGCCCGGAAAGACGAAGGCCATCTTGCCCCCGACCGGCGTGTCGGACGCGATGATGCCCGACTTGATGCGGAAACTCGTCTTGCCCGCCTCCAGCCGCTCGGCCGCTTTGGCGAGCTTGTCCTCGAGGTCGGTCCGGCTCTCGGCCACGATGGCGAGGCGGTTGTCGCCGGACCCCACCGTCTCGGCAGCGAAACGCGCGATCTCCGCAAGCGAGGCATCATCCCGCACCGCGATCCGCTGGCCGAGATGGCGCGCGGCGGTGGCAAGCTCTGGCGCTGAGGCAGCGGCGAGCACCACAAGCTCTTCCGCCCAGTTGGCGGGCGTTGCGCCGTGGCGGCGCGCCGGATCGTCAGCCTCCGTCCGCGCCTCTTCCAGAACCGCGTGCGAATTGACACCTCCGAAGCCGAACGCGTTCACCGCTGCCCGGCGCGGGACATCGGGCGCGCTGATCCAGGGCCGCGTCTCGGTGTTGACGTAGATCGGCGTCTCCTCGATCCCGATCCCGCCCCGCACCTTGTCGCAGAGTGTCGGCGGCAGCGTCTTGTGATAGAGCGCGAGCGCAGACTTGATGAGCCCCGCGGCACCGGCCGCCGGGATGCAATGCCCGATCATAGATTTCACCGACCCGATCGCCGTCGTCGGCAAGCCCGAGGCAGAGCGCCCTCCGAAAACATGGCTCAGCGCGCCGATCTCGGTGCGATCACCAAGCGGAATGCCCGTGCCGTGCGCCTCGATGAGGCCCGGCGGCGTCTCGGCTGTGCCCGCATCCGCGATTGCCCGCTCGATCGCGAGGCGCTCGCCTTCAAGCCGCGGCGCCAGAAGGCCCGAGCCCTTGCCGTCGCTCGACTGGCCCGCGCCCTTGAGGATCGCGTAGATCCTGTCACCCGCCGCTTCCGCATCTTCGCGCCGCTTGAGCGCCAGAAGCCCCAGCCCCTCGCCCAGAAGCGTGCCATCGCCGCCTTCGGAGAACGGGCGCACATGCCCCTTGCCCGAAAGCGCGCCGAGCTGGTTGAACACCATGTAGACCTCGGCCGGGATCGAGGCGTTCACCCCGCCCGCGAGCATCATGTCCGACCGGCCCGCGCGCAGCTCGAGCATCGCGGAATTGACCGCGAGGATCGACGAGGAGCAAGCGGCGTCGAGAATGTAGTTCGGCCCGTTGAGGTTGAGCCGGTTGGCGATCCGGCCCGACATCACGTTCGGCACGAGGCCCGGCGCGATATCGGCGTTGAAGGGCGGCAGGCGCTTGGCCATTTCCTCCCGCACGCGGTCGAGCGTCGCGGGATCGGCCCAAGGCATGAGCTGCGCGAGGATCTCCCGCGTCTGGTCAAGGACGACGCCGTGCTGCACCACCGCCGCGTTGCCGCGATGCAGGTAGGTCGAATGGCCGATGATGACGCCGGTGCGCTCGGAATTGATCTCCGCCTGCCGCGCATCGGCGAGAGCGGCCTGCGCCACCCGGAGGGCGACGAACTGGTCCGGCTCGCTGCCATCGACCGAGGATGGCATCACGCCGAGATCGACGGGATCGGCGGCGAAATTCTCACCAAGATAGCCGCCGCGCGCGGTTGGAATATGGGTCGGGCCTTCGGCGCTCAGATAGCGCTCGGCTTCCCATTCTGGCGGCGGCTCTCCGACGAAATCGAGCTTGGCGCAGATATTGGCCCAGAAACGATGGATATCGCCCGCGCCCGGAAACATGCCGGCCATTCCGACAATGGCGATATCGCCCTGCCCTGTCCCTGCCCGGCTCATTCCGCTGCCTCGGCGCGCGGCGCACCGGTCACGTCGGACAGGATCTCACCCTTGAAGCCCGCAAAGCGCGCAAGCCCCGCATCGGATGTGCACTCAAAGGCTTCGCAGACGAAAACCGGCCGGTCGTCCGCATCGACAACGACAGCGTCGAACAGGACCTGCGGCGCGGCGTCATCAGTCCGCATCTTGAGAACCATGCGCGCGGGCTCTCCGCCGCTGAGCGGAACGAGCCGGCCGATGGCATTCGGCAGCGCAGGCGCATCGCGCGTCACGACAGACCAGACCCAGGCAAGCTGCGCCACGGCATCGAGGAGGCCCGGATCGACCGTCCAACCCGGGCCCGCACCGAAGGCACCGGCCGGGCTTGGCGCGATGCGGGCGGAGACGCCACTCTCATCGAGGCCGGTCAGGTCTTTCACGCGCTGGTATTCCGAGCCGTGGAACAGCATGTCGCGATAGGCCGCGCGGGCAGAGACCGGCGAGGCAGCAGGCCGCGTCATCAACACCTCGAGTGCCAGATCCTCGATCCCGTCGAGCATTGCCGCGTCGGTCTTGGGACGCAGAAGCGCCGAGGCGCGGTAATGGCCGCGATGGGGAGGCTCGGCCGCTTTCAGATCGACGCGGGCCGAAAAACCTGTCGGATCGCCATGTTCCGCCGAATTGCCCACGACCAGAAGATCGCGCCCGCCGTCGTCGTCGAGCCGGAGCCCGTTCAGCGCGCGCAGATCCGAAAGGCCCGCAACGCGCCAATCGGGCCAGATCGCGGCGGCGGCTTCGGCGCAGATCTCGGCGGCGCAAGCCAGAGGCAGGACCGCCGTGCCGCCGATCCGATGTGCATCGAGCCAGGGATCGGAGGCGACGCTCAAATGCCGCGCGATGGCGGTGCCGCCCTTGGGCGCGGGCACTGGCGTCGGGTCCGGCAGAAGCGGGAAGGCGGAAGGGGCGACCGGCGCCGCAGCCAACGGCTCGCCGCCCGCGCGGTCGCTTTCGTGTTTCTCCCAGGGGCCCGCCCCGAGCGTCACCTCGGCTACGCCCTGAGGCGCGCGCAGGATCTCGTCGAAGAAGGCCTCCGCGCCGCCGGAGGCCGGCACGAGCGTCACGCCCTGAGCCTCGAATTTCGCGCGCACCGCGTCCGAAACCATGCCCGCGCCGAACTTCGTCGCGTCCCACGGCCCCCAGTTGATCGCGACGGCACGGCTGTTCGCCCAGCGATGATCGAGCGCGCAGGCGATGCGGTTCAACACTTCATTCGCGGTGGCATAATCGGTCTGGCCCGAATTGCCGTAGCGCCCCGCGACCGACGCAAAGAGCGCGAAGAAAACCGGTGGCGCGGCGTCGAGCCCCGCTGCAAGCGCCAGCGCGCCCATGACCTTGGTCTCGACCACGCGGTCCCAGCTCTCGGGCGTTTTGTCCTGGATCAGCTTGTCCTCGATCACGCCCGCGCCATGAATGACGCCGTGAACCGGGCCGATATCGCTCAGCAAGGCGCGCACCGCGTCCGGGTCGGCCATGTCGCAGGCGCGATAGCTGACCTCGGCTGCGCCGAGCGCGGCAAGATCGGCCAGGTTCGCGCGGATCTCGCGATCCCGCTGGATCGCGCCGAGGCGACGTTCGATGAGGACCGGCGTGACCGCCTCGCCCTGCGCCTTCGCCTCGGCGGCGAGATGCTTGCGAAGAGCACCGGCATCGCGGATCGCCGCAAGGTCAGCGGGCTCATCGCCCGGCAGATCGGAGCGGCCCACCAGCACGAGCCGCGCACCGGCGCGGGCGAAAGGACGGAGAATTTCTGCCGTGATGCCGCGCGCACCGCCGGTCGCAAGGATCAGCGCGCCTTGAGGCAGATCGCGCGGTGCAAGCTCCGTGACCTCGCGCGCCACGCTGCGGAAGATGGTGCGCGTGCCACCCGGATAGCCGACCTCGATCCGGCCCTCATGCGCGGAGAGCTCGGCGAAGAGGATGTCCGCCATCTTGTCGGCATCGAGCCCGGGATCGAGATCGACCGCGCGGGTCCGGGCCTCGGGCCATTCCTCGCGCAGTGATTTCGCAAGGCCCGTAGACCCACCCGCAAGCGTCAGGCCGGCCGTGCCGTCCCGCCCGAACATGCCGCCAAGCGCGGAGGCGAAAAGAACGCGGGCGGTCTTGAGGCTGTCCGCATGATCGCGGGCGAGCGCATAGGCGCTCTTCTCCGACGCGGCCAGGGCCGCACGCCACGCCTCAACCCCGGCATCCAGCGGAACGGGAATCGCGTCGAGCGCTGCAAGATGCACGAGACCTGCGAGCGGCGTGCCGGTTTGCGCGGGCACTTCCGCTGGCACGATCTCGGGCGTGCCGCCCGCCGCGGCGATGCGCTCTGCAAGACGCTTCGCCACGCCGCGACTGTCTTCGGTCAGCAGATAGACCCCCTTCGGCAGAGGCCCTGTGACGGGGCCCGGCTGGGCCTCCGCCTCGAAAACGAACCGGGGCGGTCGGGCCATGTCGACATGGTCCGCATTCTCCGCCCCGGCAGGATCAAAAGGGACCGGCGCCCCTTCCTTTTCAAGATGCGTCGCCAGCGTCTCGACGATCGCGCCGAGGGTCTTCTGCGCGTTCAGCGTCTCGCCAATCGGCGCGGCAGCTTTCGCCTGCCCCTCTGGCAGTGCCTTGACCAGCGCGCCGACGATCTCGAGCCGTTTGATCGAGTCGATGCCGAGGTCGGCTTCGATGCCCTGATCGAGGCCCAGCATGTCGGAGGGATAGCCCGTCCGGTCCTCCACGATCTCCAGCAGGAGGGCGGTCATGCCCGCCTTGTCAAGCCCGGCGGACGACGCGGCGGGAGCGGCGGCAGGCTGCGGTGCCGGAGCGGGCGCATCCGCTTTGGGCGCTGCCGCGGCGGCCTGAGGTTCGGGCTGCGCGGCCGGAGCGGGCGCAGGCGCGACCGGCGCCGGTGCAGCAGCCTGCGCGGCAATCGCCGGACGCTGCATCGCCGGGCGCGATGTCGGCGCGAAACGCGGCACCGGACGCGCGCTGCGCGCCGCCGGAGCCTGTGCTCCAAGGCTCGCCAGCATCACGCGCTCCTGGGTTTCGAGGAAGCATGCCATCGTGGCCTGGAAGCCGGCCATGATCGCCTCGCTCGGGGTGTCATAGTAGGTTTCTGGATAGACCGCCTCGCTCCGAGACAGGTCCTGTGGGCTCTGGTCCATGCGGGTCTCCTTTCGCGGTCCACGGGATACGACCTCCGTGATGGTGGCCGTGGCGGGTAGGTGTGCAGGACGCGACGGATCGGTCGCGGGTTTCGCCCCGCGCGCCTCGATGTCCTCGAGCGTGAGGACGGGCAGCGGCGGGCTGCCTGCGGGGCGCGCGCCCGATCCGTTCAGCATCCAGATATTGCGGCCTGGCTCCTCGATGCGTTCGACCGGGCCCTTGAGCGCGATGCTCTGCGCCCCGCGTCCCGAGAAGAGCCGCGCGAGATCGAGCGTCGCGCCTTGCGACAGAAGCTGCCCAAGCGCGCCGAGGAAGCCTGCAAGACCGCCCTCTTCATCATCGACCGAAATCGCGAGCACGTCTTCGCCCTGAAGGCACTGGCGGACCATGCCCGCATGACTGCCCTTGGGCCCGAGGCTCAGGAAGACGCGCGCACCGTCGCGGTGCATCGCCTGCACTTCGCTCATGAATTCCACCGGGCGGGCAAGCTGGCGCGCGAGCGTGCGGCGCACGGCCTTTGCGTCGGCCTCGTAAGGCTCGGCCGTCGTGTTGGCGTAGACCGGGAAAGCCGGTGCCGCGACCGGCATCTTGTTGAGGAACCCGGCGAGACGCTTTTCCGCCGGGGCGACAATCGGCGAATGAAACGCCGCGCCGACCGGCAGGACCCGGAAGGAGAGCCCCTCGGTCTCTGCTTTCGCGCCCGCCGCTTCGATGGCGGCGCGGGTGCCGGACAGGATGCTCTGTTCCGGTGCGTTGTGATTGGCGACACAGATGTCGTCCATGCCGGCGATCAACGCCTCGATCCGCTCGCGCGGGGCGCGGACGGCCGCCATCGTGCCAAGGTCTGCCCCGTCCCCTGCCTCGACCATGAAGCGGCCGCGGGCGCGGGAGACGCGGAAAAGATCGTCCCGCGCGATTGCGCCGGCAGCGTGAAGCGCGACAAACTCACCGTAGCTGTGGCCCGCGGCCATATCGGGCGCGAGGCCGAGGTTGCGGAAGACGTCCCAGAGACCGGCCTCGACCGCGCCGAGGGCGGGCTGCGCCATGTCGGTCCGCGTGAGCGTTTTGGCTGCCTCTTGGCGCGCCTCTGCATCGTAGGCGGCCTCGGGCAGGATCGCGCGGCTCAACGGCTCGCCCAGTGCAGCATCGGCGGCGGCGAGGCTCGCTGCCATTTCGGGCAGCATCATCGCGAGATCGGCGAACATGTCGGGATATTGGCTACCCTGCCCCGGGAAGATGAGCGCGAGCTTACCCCCGCTCGCAAGGTGCGGGCTGTCGCTCCAGCTTGCGCCGGCGGGTAGCGGGCCGCCATCTTCAAGCGCCTTGAGAAGCGCGACAAGCCGTGCGGACAGATCCGCCGCGTCCGAGATCACGAGCGTCGCGGTCAGCCCTTTCTTCGGGGCGGCCTCCCAGAGGCTCAGCGCAAGATCGGCAAGCTCCGGCGTCCAGCCTTGTCCAAGCCGGTCGAGCTGCGTGCGGATCTGTGATGCCACGGCCTTTGCGGATGCGCCGCGCCAGACCAACAGCTCATGCGGCCAGCGCGACCGCGCGGGCGGCATGAGCGCAGGGATCGCGCGCTTGGCGTCATGCTCCTCAAGCGTCACGTGGAAATTGGTGCCACCGAAGCCGAAGGCGGAAACACCCGCGCGACGCGGCTCCCCGTTATCGAGCCAAGGGCGCGGACGGTCCACGAGATAGAGCGGAAGACTCTCGTCGGTCAGCTTCGCATTGGGCGCACCCTGGCGGCCATGCGGCGGCAGCACCGAATGATGAAGCGAGAGCGAGGCCTTGATGAGCCCCGAGATCCCCGCCGCCGCCTTGGTGTGACCGATCTGCGTTTTCACCGATCCGATCGCGGCGGAACGCGGTGCGGCCCCGGCCTCGGTCAGCAGTCGCGTCACGGTCTCCATCTCGGCGGTGTCGCCGACGACGGTGCCGGTGCCGTGCGCCTCGAACAGACCCACCGTTTCGGGGCCGTAGCCGGCCATTTCGTAGGCCCGGCGCAGGGCGCGGATCTGCCCGTCGGGATGCGGCGCGGTCATCGACTTGGCCTTCCCGTCCGACGAGCCGCCGACGCCCTTGATGACCGAATAGATGCGGTCGCCGTCACGCTCTGCATCGGCAAGCCGCTTCATCGCGATCATCGCAAGGCCTTCGGAGATAACGATCCCGTCCGCGTCAGCTTCGAAGGACGCGCAACGCCCGCGTGGGCTGAGTGCGCGTGTCTTGGAGAAGCACAGATAGCCGAACGGGCCCTGGACCGTGTCGATCCCGCCCGCGAGCACCATGTCGGAGCGCCCGGTCTCAAGCTCCAGAACGCCCTGATAGACCGCCGCGAGCGAAGAGGCACAAGCGGCGTCGATCGTGTAATTCACCCCGCCGAAATCGAGCCGGTTCGCGGTGCGACCGGCCGCCACGTTCAGAAGGATTCCGGCGAAGCTGTCTTCCGTCCATTCGGGCAGATAGGACGCGGCGTCCCCGTCGATCTTGCCGAGAAAGCGCGGCATCTCCGACCTGACGGCATATTGCGCGCCGACATCGCCTGCGCCGCCGGACGCACCGAGGATAACGGACGTCTTGAGCCGAGGACCTTTGATTCCCGCCTCGCCCGTCAGCCCCGCATCGTCGAGGCAGCGCCGCGCCACCTCGAGCGTCATCAACTGCAACGGATCGAGCGCCTTCACCGCGCGCGGCGGAATGCCGTAGCGCATCGGATCGAAGGGCATGTCCTCGAGGAAGCCGCCCCATTTGGAATAGATCTTGTCGGGCGCGTTCTGGTCCGGGTCGAAGTAGATCCGCCAATCCCAGCGATGCGACGGGATCTCCGAGATCGCGGAACGCCCGTCGAGCAGGTTTTCCCAATATTCGCGCAAGTTCCGCGCACCGGGCAGAAGCGCAGACATGCCGACAATGGCGATATCGGCCGGCGCGGGCGCCCGCACGTCTGCGGGAGTGACCTCTGGCTTCTCCGCCTGAGCCGCGATCTCGCGCAGAAGCGCGCCGCCGTCTTCGCAGATGCCTGTGTGCAAGCCGCGGATGTCGGTCAGCGCGTCGCGCAGCTGCGCGACCTGGCCGATCATGTACATGCCTTCCTGAAGCTGCCGCTCGACCGGCACGGTAAGAAGATCGTCCCCTTGCCGCTCGGTCGCCTTGGAGGCGATGCGCAGGCGGCCGAGCGTGAGGCTCTCTAGCTCTTCGCGCATATCCTCCGCACCCACGCCCTGCGCTTCGAGCGCGCGGCGCTTGGCGGCAAATTCCTGTGCGAAGGGGGTGAGCGCAGCGCGGCTCGCATGGCCTGCGCCGGTCTCCAGTGTCACGGTTTCGGTGCAGGTAAGAAGCGTGTTCTGGAACGTGTCCGCGATGGCCCCGTCCCGCACCGCTTCTTCGGTAAAGAGATACGCGGTGCCGACCAGCACGCCGACCTTGATGCCCTTCGCGGCGAGCGGCGCGGCGAAGGCCCCGACGATGGCCGCGGAGGCCGCATCGTGGATGCCCCCCGCGAAAAGAACAGAGATCTCGGAAGCGGTCTTGGCGTCGTCCACCTCTTCGAGAATCGTGCGGACCATGTTGTCCCAGAGAACCAACGAGGACATCGGACCCACATGGCCGCCGCATTCGCGCCCTTCGAAGACGAAGCGGCGCGCACCTTGTTCAAGGAACATCGACAACAGGCGCGGCGAGGGAACATGCAGGTATGAGGGGATGCCATCGGCCTCGAGCGCGACCGCCTGATCGGGGCGCCCGCCCGCAATGAGCGCGAAGGAAGGTCCATGCTTGAGCGCGACCTCCACCTGGTCCTTCACGAGCTGCGAGGGCGCAAAGCCCAGAAGGCCCACACCCCAGCTCTTGCCCTGAAGCCGCTCGGCCACATCCGCCAGAAGCTTATCGGCCTGGGCCGGGCGCATCAGTGCCAGCGCCACCATGGGCAGCGCGCCACCTTCGGCCACCGACTGCGCGAAAGGCGCAACGTCGGAGACGCGTGTCATCGGCCCCTGGACGATCGGAAACTCGGTGCGGTGGTCCGCTGCGAGCGGCGTGCCAGCACCGAGAATGTCGGTATCCGCCGCGCGGGCGACCGCTTCGGCGGAAAGCTTTTCAAGCGCCGCGCAGAGACGTCCGACGCTGCCATAGCGCCGCGCAAGATCAGGGGCGAAGGCCGCCGCCTGCCCCATCGGCGCAAGATCGCCACCCGTGATGTTCCAGCCGAACGCCCCGTCCGCGAGTGCGTTCTGCGCCTCGGCGACGGCTCCCGCGATATGCGCGCGAAGGCTTGCGGCGGCATTCCTGCCCGGTGCTTCGATACCGCGCCAGCGCAGGCCGCACTGACCTTCGATCAACACCGTCTCGCCACCGGTCATCCGCGCAAGGATCGGCGCGACTCGGTTGGCCAGCGCGCTCTCCCGCAGCATCAGGCATTGATCGTCGAGCACCACGCCCGCAGCACCGCCCGCGCGCACCGCGCCTGCCGAATGCAGCCCGATACCGCCGCGAACGAAGACCTGCGACAGCCCCGCAGCGCGGGCTTTCTGCAGAAGGATGAAGCTCGTCGCCTCGCCAACGCAGCCGCTCGCTTCGTGGCCTTTGAGAATCACGCCATCCGCCGCAAACGGACCGGAAAGGCGGTCATCCCACGTCGTGGCCTCGAGCATCACATGAAGGCCTGCCGCGCGGATCGCCTCGACTTGGGGCTGGGACTCAAAGGCGACCGGAGCCGGAAGAATGACCGTGCCGAGACCCGCTTCGCGGTACGCACCGACAAGATCAGAGGCGAGCCCCGCATCGGTCAGCTGGACGCCCCAGCCCACTGGGGCCGTCTGCGAAAGACGCGAAAGCCCCGCTTCGAGCGCGCCCTCCGGCAGCGGCAGCTCCGCGTTGAAGACGCCGATCCGCCCTGCCCGCTGCGCCGCGATGGCGAGCGAGGGGTCGCCCGTACCCGCGGGGGTCAGAACAAGGATACCGAAATCTTGGTCCATGTCGCGTCTCCGTCAGGGGCGTACGCAGCGCCCGTCCTTGAGCGTCAGGTCTTCTTCGTGATGCTGGGCGCGGCGTCGGCGATGGCCTCGGCCTCTGTTGTCTTCGTGGTCTCTGCGGTCTTTTCGTCCGCTTCGAGCTTCTCGAGGCGGGCCTGAAGCTTCTCGATCCGCTCTTGCAGCTTGTCGCGCAGCTTTTCGGGATCGCGCCCATGCGCGAGCGGCGTTCCGGCCTCGGCCGCAGCGCCGTCGCCCGCACGATTGGCCATCATGCGCCGCAGCAGCGGGCGTCCGCGAAGACCGCCGGCCGCTCCGGCGCCAGCGCCGCCTGCCGCGCCCGCGGCCAAGCCGCTGCCACGCGGTCCCGCCCCGCCATTCTGGGCGCGCGCGCGCAGACGTTCTCGCAACGCGCCACCGCCGGCTCCGGCACCCGCGCCGCCACCGCCAAGCCCCAGGCCGGCGCCCACACCGAGTGGACCGCCACCCCCAGCCTGTGCGCCACCGCCGCGCCGCTCAGCCAGGATCTGGCGCAGCCGCGCGCCGCGCTCACCGGTCGCTCCTCCCGCACCAGCGCCTGCGCCGCCGCCACCACGCCGCGCCCTGAGGCGCTTCAATGCTTCGAGACGCTTGTCGTCTTCGGTATCAGCCATGACAGTCCCCTTCCCACTTCCACACCCGTGTTCTGCGCGCTTTGTGTCGTGGCGCAGTATTCCGTCAGATCAGACTTGCCTTCCTCGGCCGCGGGCCTTCGACATACGGCACCTCGAAGACCTTCTCGTGCATCACCGGCCCGTGGCCGAAATATCCCTGTTCCCCAAAGGCTTCGCCATGATCGCCCATGATCATGAACCACGTGTTCGACGGTGCCTTGTCAAAGAGCGCACCGAGCAACCCGTCGAGATATTCGACACAGCGGATCTGTTGCTGATGCAGCCCGCGCATCACGTCGTCCGAGAAGAATTCGTCAACGCTCATCGCGGATGCGCCACGACCGCCGGCATCGCCGCCCTGGGCCAGCGTCTTGGCGACGCCGTGCAGTCCCGAAATATGGGGCAGCGCCTCGTCCTTGAGCATGTAGGGGTAATGCGTCTCGCCGAGATTGAAGAAGTGAAAGCTGGGATGATCGCGGGAGAAGCTCACGTCCTCGATCATGCCCGCGAAATCATTGTGGTTGGACATCAGCTTGTAATCGTCGAACGCGTTCGAGATGACCGTCTGCGGGTTCAGGACCGGCATCGAGACCCGGCCCACGGTGCGATAGCCATACTGGCGCAACATGCCCGGCAGCGAGAGCTGCGGCAGGAACGTCTCGAAGGCGAGGTCTGGGATCTCGAGGCGATCGGACCACTTCGCGAAATCCTCCTTGTAGACCTCGGAGGCATAGACATGGGCTGGCGACAGATGCGGCACGAGGCCCATCATGAAGGTGTAATGGGACGGCGCGGTCCACGAGGCGTAGGAGTAGCGCTTCTGGATATCGCCAAGCTTGCGCAGGTTCGGCGCATCGGCGGCCATGACCGAGTCATAGCGGCAGGAATCGTAGGTAATGAGGACCAGATTGCGCGGCATGTCGTGTCGGTGTCCTCTCAGCCGGCGGCGGCTTCACGGCGGGCGGCGAGACGCGCGCGGATCGCGCCGCGGCGGGCACCGCCATCCTCGCCCGGAGCGGGGAGTTTCTCTGCGATGGCCGCCTTGAGCGCGGCCGCATGCGACGTCGCATCCGCGGGCACCTCGGCCTCGGCGAGCGTTGTCAGCTCGGGATGCGTTTCCTGCAGCTTGGGCGAGTTCAGGATCGCGGCGCGATAGCATTCCGAGGCATCACCGGGACGCCCCATTGCGAGGTAGATATCGCCCATCGCCTTCTGCACGAAACCGGATCGGCGCGCCTTGGGGCCGAGTTTCATCAGCATGTCGAGGGCATCGCCGTGGCGGCCCGTCTGCGATCGCGCTTGCGCCGCGCGGAGCGTGGCGCGCAGATTGTTCGGCTTGATCGCAATGGCGCGTTCAAAGCTGCGGACGGCTTGCGCTGGCTCGTCGAGCGCGGCCTGCACCTGACCCAGCGCCTGATGCACCGGCGCACGGTCCGGCGCGAGGCTTGCCGCCTTGTCGAGCGCCTCCCGCGCCGCATCCATCTCGCCCTGACGCATGAGGATGCGGCCAAGCTGGTAATGCGGCATCCAGAGATCTGGCTTGATGTCCGAGACGCGGGTCAATTCACGCACGGCCTCGTCCGTCGCACCCGATTGCGCGAGGGCGCTCGCGAGAGACATCCGCAGCCGCACATCCTGTGGATTGTGCAAAACGCCTTCGCGCAGCGCCTCGAGTGCCTCGGAAGACTTGCCTGCCTCTTTCAACATGCGCGCCAGGCGCAGATACGCGGCGCTTGCCGACGGATCGAGCGCGATCGCGGTCTCCAGCTCCGTCATGGCTTCCTCGGTCTCGCCCATCTTACCGAGCATTCCGGCACTCAGGATCTGGGCGGGGACGAGATCGGGCTTCAGCGCTTGCGCTTCCTGGAAGTGCTCCAGCGCGCGGTGCGGATCGTTCAGCTTGGCAAAGACCCGCCCAAGCCCGAGATGCGCGATTGCAAGGTCTGGTTGTGCTTCCAAAAGATCTGTAAAGATCTCTTGAGACGTATCCAGATCGCCGTCCTTCAGTGCGGCCATCCCGTCTTTGACGCGCTGACGCAAGAGAGCCTGGCTCTCACGAGCAAATTGGCGGTCGGACATCTCAGATCCCCCTGAAATATTCTTGGCGGCGCGAAATGCGTGCGCCTTGGCAGGCTTGGTGGCAGCGTCTTAAAAAACACCCCCGGTATAAGGATTGGCAGAGATCACGTCTACATGAACCTCCGCTACGTCACGCTTGACTTTTCAGAATCACCTTTCCCCCCGCCGCTGGCTATATAATTGAAAGTTAACTATCTTTTTGCAAACGCATTATTGCGCGAAGGCGGATTTGCGGCGAAGTAGCGCGTCAGAAATGCTGCGCTGCGGCTAAAAAGTTGAGCATCAGTGACAGATTTACAACGACATATCGGCGCATGGCCTCCGCAGAGACCGCGGCAGCGCGAATCGGTATTTGTAAATTCTCGAATCGATTCGACCGAACTGCGCGATCCGGCTGTCAGGTGACCTTGGAGCGCTTCGCATAAGCGGGGTCGCGCCACATGTCTTCCCCGATGACACGTGTCAGCACGGAAACCGCCGCGTCGATATCCGCCGTGTCGAGAAAGAGCGGCGTCAGCCCGAAGCGCATGATGTCCGGCGCCCGGAAATCGCCGATGACGCCGTGTGCAATCAGTGCTTGCATTGCCTCGTAGCCGTGTTCGAACCGGAACGAGACCTGACTGCCGCGCATCGCGGGATCGCGGGGGCTCGCCAGAGCGAGGTCCGGGCACGCCGCTTCGACACCGGCGATGAACCGCTCGGACAATTCGATGGAGGCTGCGCGCACATCCTCCATAGCGACCCCGTCCCAGAGGTCGAGCGCGGCATCGAGCGCGGCCATCTGCAGAACCGGCGGCGTGCCGACGCGCATGCGCTCGATCCCTTGCGCGGGCCGGTAAGCGGGCTCGAAGGCGAACGGCGCGTCATGGCCGAGCCAGCCCTGCAGGGCCGGCATCACCGTATCGGCGAGATCGGGTCGCACGTAGATGAAAGCCGGGGCGCCGGGCCCGCCATTGAGATACTTGTAGGTGCAACCGACCGCGAACTCGGCACCGGCGGCTGTCAGGTCGATCGGAAGCGCACCGGCGGAATGCGCCAGATCCCAGATCGCCACCGCGCCTGCATCCTGTGCCGCGCGCGTCAACGCGGCCATGTCGTGACGCCGCCCGGTGCGGTAATCTACCTCGGTCAGCATCAGCGCCGCGACGTCCGGGCCGATCCGGGCCGCGATGTCCTCGGGGTCGACGACCTCGAGCCGGTGTCCTTGCCCCAGCGTCGCGATCAGCCCTTCCGCCATGTAGAGATCGGTCGGGAAATTGCCGCTGTCGGACAGAACGATCTTGCGGTCGGGCCGCATCGCCAGCGCGGCGGCCAGCGCCTGATAGACCTTCACCGACAATGTATCGCCCAGAACGACGGAGCCTTCGGGCGCACCGATAAGCTTGCCGATCCGGTCGCCGATCCGCGCGGGCTGCGCCATCCAGCCGGCTTTGTTCCACCCGCCGATGAGCATGTCTCCCCATTCGTGGCGCATCGCCTCCTGCATCCGGACGAGCGCGGCATTGGGCAGCGGGCCTAGCGAGTTCCCATCGAGATAGATCACACCCTCGGGCAGATGGAAGAGATGCTTTCGTGTGACGGATGATGCAGCTGACATGGAAGCTCCGGCTCGGTGACGGGCAAGCTATGACATGAACGCTCGCTCCCGAGAAGGTGCGCGGGACTTTCTTCGCTTCGGTGCTACCGTTCCATGCAGACGGACCAACAGGAGAAAACATGATGCGCCGAGCGCTCGTTTCCACACTTCTCATTGCTGCCCCGACCCTCGCCCAGGCCGAGCCTGCCCGCTACGAGCTCGACCCGGCGCATACGACCGTGGCCTTTCTAATCGATCACGTCGGTTATGCGGCGACCCTTGGCCTGTTCGGCGAGGTCGTGGGAACCTTCACGTACGACATGGAGACCCAGGAACTCAGCGACGTCGAGGTTACGGTTCAGACCGGCAGCCTCGAGACCATGAACGACGCTCGGGACGAACATGTGCGCTCGGGCGATTTCCTGGCCGTGAACGATCATCCCGAAATGGTGTTCACCGCCGATAGCGGCACCCCGTCAAGCGATACCGAAGGCGAGGTCGCGGGCGAGCTGACGCTTCTGGGACAGACGAACCCCCTTGTACTCGATGTCACGCTGAACAAGGCCGAGGAATATCCGTTCGGCCATGGCCGCTTCGTTCTCGGGCTGACCGTCCGGGGCAGCCTCAACCGGAGCGATTGGGGCATGACCTACGGCGTCGACAACGGGCTTGTCGGCGACGAGGTGACGCTCATCATCGAGACCGAAGCGATGCGTATGGACGAATAAAGCCAGTCCGCGCCGCCGGGGCTTCGGCGGCGCGGTGTCGCATCAGGCCGCAGACCGGGCCTCCGCCCTCTCCGCCGCGTAGCCCGCCCATCCGTTCTTCGTATAGCGCGCCGCAACCGCGCCGGTCTCGTCCAGACGGACCAAGGTCAGCCAGCCATTGTCGAACAGCGCCCGCACGTGCGGCTGGCGGTCCAGCACCTCCGAGATCATCGCCTCAGGCGCGTCGATGGCGACAACGAGGCGGCTGGCGGCATGGCGCGGCGCTGCACCGTCATGCACCGATTGCCAAGGCAGACCGGCGCGCAAGGCTCCGCCATTTCCCTCGAGCACACCGATGCCGCCCACGACATTGTGCAGCAGCTTGTTCCCTGCTCCGAAGGTCTCCGGCGCGACCGTCGAGCCGTGGTATTGCAGCGCGATCCAGCTTGCCACGACGACGGGCGCGCTGAGGATCAGCTCGAGCGTTGCGGCATCCTCGTCCTGCCGCCAATCGTAATCGTGCAGGAAGACACGGCCGCCGAGATCGCGCCCGGCCGTGCGGGAGCGCGGCGCGGCGATGAAGCCCCGGCATCCGGCAAGCCCCCATTCGGGCCGGATCTCGGACCAGTCCTGCCCGCGAGAGGCGAGCGCATCGGCGACCCCGTGCGGAAGGCTCTGAGCCCGTTCCGTTCGGGCCAGCGCACCGGCCTGCTTGAGTGCGAGCTTGAGGCGCGCGATATCGCCTGCATGGCTGCTGTGCACACCGTCGGTGAAAAGCGCGACCTCGTCGGAAACGGTGTCGTGCAGCCCGGCGACGAAATGGGTGTCCGCAGGGATCTCGATGCCCTCGCCCGCGAGCCTGCCGCGCACCGCCTGATCGTTCAGAAGTGCAGCCAGAAGGCGCGCGTTCACGTCACCTGCATGTCCGCCACAGGCCCCGCATTGCAATGCGCTGCGATGAGGCGCGTTGGCAACCTCCGATCCGTGACCGCAAATCAGCACAAGTCGCGCGAAGCCAGAGGTCAGCGACATCGCCTTGAGAATGCGCGCGGCAGCCGCGACACGCTCCTCGAGGGGCAGATGAAGCGTCGGCGCGTGGCTTGACGAGGCCGGTTTCGGAAGGCCGAGACCGTCGCGAACGAGCTTGCCGACATAAAGCGGCCCTGCGGCCTCGACGAAGGCG
This sequence comes from Roseivivax sp. THAF30, assembly GCF_009363575.1. NCBI lineage: Bacteria > Pseudomonadati > Pseudomonadota > Alphaproteobacteria > Rhodobacterales > Roseobacteraceae > Roseivivax > Roseivivax sp. THAF30. The sequence goes on from NZ_CP045389.1 coordinate 3,156,835, forward strand.
AAGGCCGAGACGGCGGCGCGCTTGAAACGCCCCCAGGCGCGGATTGCGCGCAGGTAGATCCTGCTTTCGGTATCGTCGCCCTCAGCCTGCGTATCGACAGCCGGGGCCAGCAGGATCGGGGCGCGCATCTCGACGATGTCGGAGGCATGGCCATGATGCCGGATCGGCAAGCCGAAGAAGCCGGCAAAGCCGATGGTCCGCAGGTCGGGATCTGCCGCCTCCAATGCACGGCGCAGAACTTCTGAGCGCACGTCGATGCAGAATGCCGCCTGGATCGCAGGACGCGCATCGGTCACTGCGGCGGACGGGCCGTCAAGCATGTCGGCGAGCTTCCGCTCTGCACCCAGATCGGCGGCCTCCTGCAACGCCGCGCACAGCCGCATCTCCTGATCGGGCTCGATCGGCATTGCATAATCATGCAGAGCTGCGTGCCATGCGTCGCGAGTGAGCGCTCCGCCTTGTTCGAGAAGGGCCTCATCCCAGATCAGCCGGATCGTGAGCAGTTCGAAGAGCGTGCGGTCGCGGCCGCCATCCCGCTCCGCGATCCAGCCGAGATGCCGCGCATATTGCGCCCAGCCCGACAATGTCACGAGAAGCCGATGAAAGTAGAGCTGAGCCGCCTCCCGCGTCAGCCCGAGCGCGTCGCACGCCGCGCAGAAGGCCGCGCGCACATCCGTCGGCGCCTCGGCAACGCGCGCATTGAAGCCATGAAGCCCCGCAAGACCGGGCGTGAGGTCGCGGCTGCCATAGGCCCGCCAGGACCGCCAAGCATCGCCTTTGGCCGCGGGCCAGAATGCCTGACCCTGATCGAAATGCGCCGCGGCCCAGGAGCCGAACCGCTCTTCGATCAGCCCAGGCCAATCGATGCCGCTGGCCTCGCGCGCCAGATCGGCCACCGTCGGCAGAGGCTGCACCGAGGGCGCATTGAGCCGCGCCGCGCGGCGCAGCGCATCTGACGTGATGCCGTGCCGGGCGGCGGCATCGGCCAGATCCTCCGGCGTGATCTCACCGCTATCGATCATCCCGGAGACGGATTGCCGGGGCAGGAACATCGCCCCACCGCCGACCCGTGCGAGGCGTGCCGCGGCAACGGCGCGGTCCTCCCCGGTCTGTCCAAGCCACGGGTTGACCGCGACCGTCGCCTCCAGAGGAAAAGCAGGCGGCACTTGGCGGATTGCATCCTCGGCAGCCGCGAAGAACTCGAGCGCTTCGCCAGGCCATGTCATGTGCATGTTCATTGGATCTCCTCCTTTCCGGGGGTCCAGCGGCCGCTGAGCCGTTCAAGGACCGCGTTGATATAAAGGCCGTTCATCAGATGGACGCGCATCCCCGCGGCTGCCGGATGTCCGGCCCAGAGCGGGAAGGTGGTCTGCGCGACGGCGGCGATGGCGAAACTGACGAGCGCAAGGATGATGGTCGCCCAGATCAGCCCGTCCGGTGCGGGCGGTGGCGGCAACGTTCCCGTAGAGGCCAGCGTCGCGCCCTGCTGCAGCGCGAAATACGCCACGGTCGCGGCGACCGACATCGCCACCGTTCGCCAGGCCAATGCGCGCGGCGCGAGATCGGCCAGACCTTGGGCGATCAGGTAGACCACGCCGAAGATGAGGATCGCGCCCAGCGCCACGGTCTGCGGCGGCTTCGATCCGATCCCGAAGGCGAGGCCGACCACCACGTAAAGCGCCAGTGCGAGGCCGAAGGCCCGCGCGACCGCGCCGAGCTTCGGCACCGCAACCGGGCCGGGCCGCCGGATCGCCGCGACCTCGCGCACCGCATCGCCCGTGGCAAGGAAGGCATGCGCCTTGTAAAGTGAGTGCGCGACGATATGCAGAAGCGCCAGCGGGAACAGGGCGAGCCCGCATTGCAGGACCATGAAGCCCATCTGGGCCGATGTGGACCAAGCGAGCGCCGTCTTCACCGCCGGTTGCGTCAGGGCGACCGCCGCACCGATGAGCGCGCTGAACCCGCCGATGAGCGCAAGCACCGCTAGCACGCCGGGCACCGCGACCAGAACGTCGGCAAAGCGAATGAGAAGGAAGCCGCCCGCGTTCACAACGCCCGCATGCAGGAGAGCGGAGACCGGCGTCGGCGCCTCCATGACCTCGGTCAGCCAGGCGTGCGTCGGCACGAGCGCGGATTTGAAGATCGCCGCGACCGCGAGAAGAAGCGCTGCAAGCCAGAGTGTCCCGGTGTCTTGCCCGGCTTGCGCGGCCGCATTGATCGCCGCGATATCGGACGTGCCGAACCCCGCAACGAGAAGGCCGACCGCCAGGAGGAGCGACCCGCTCGCGACGATGCCGCTCAGAGCCTTCTTGCGCGCGGCGCGCTGCGCGCCCGGCCGCCCGGAATAGAATAGCAGAAGCCTGTGCAGCGCGGCACCGGTGGCAACCCAGCCAAGCGCAAGTTGCACGACGTTCCCCGCCGTGACGAGCAGGAGAACGCAGGCAATGGTGGCCGACATCCAGCCCATGAACGCAGGCTGACGGGCTTCGCCGTCCATCGCCACACGCGAAAAGCGCAACACGATCCAGCCGACGAAAGCGACAGTGAGTGCCATTGCCACGCTGACGATGTCGAGGCGCACGGAGAGCCCGATCCCGGCAAAACCGATAAGCGGGCTGGTGACCGGACCAGACAGCCACAAGGAGGCGCCTGCTGCGAGCGCGATGACCAAGGCGCCAAGCGCGGCAATCTCAGGCACGCGCAAGAGCCGCGCGCCCCTGGCAGGTGGCCGATGCGCCATCAGCAATGCTGCGGCAGCCAAGAGAGCCGGCGCGATGAGTAGGGGAAGGCTCATGATATCTCTCCTTCGTTCAATCGAAGGGACATCTAGAGAGCGGCTTGTTTGAGATAAATTATATTGTTTGGAATGTTTCGTTCTATTAATTAGAACAAATGCGTCTCAACTATCATCATCTGCGCTATTTCCAGGAGGTCGCCCAGGAAGGCACGCTGACCCATGCGGCGGCGCGCCTGAACGTCTCGCAATCGGCGCTCTCCTCGCAGATCCGGCTTCTGGAAGAGCGGCTTGGGCATGAGCTCTTCGAGCGAACGGGGCGCAAGCTCGTGCTGACCGAAGCCGGACGCATCGCGCTCGATCACGCCGAGCGCATCTTCGACATGGGTGACGACCTGATCGCCATGCTCGCACAGACCGGTGATGTGGCACCGCCGCTGCGCGTGGGGGCTCTGTCGACGCTGTCGCGGAACTTCCAGCTGCAATTCCTGCGGCCGGTCCTCGGCGTGGCAGCGACCGAACTCGTGCTCACGTCGGGCAACAGCCAGACGTTGCTGACCGCGCTCGAGGATGTGGCGCTCGACGTGGTTCTTCTGACCGAATTGCCCCCGCGGGATCGCCTGCCCGGGCTCGTGGCGCATCGCCTCTCCGAGCAGCCCGTGGCGATCCACGGAACGGAGCGCCGCCTGCGGCACCCCGACCTCGCGACGCTTCTGTCCGAAGAGCCGGTGATCCTACCCACGGAAAGCTCGATCCGGACCGGGTTCGACAGTCTCGTGGATCGGCTTGGCATCACCCCGCGCATCGCCGCGATCGTTGACGACATGGCGATGGTCCGGCTTTTGGCGCGGGACGATATCGGTCTCGCGATTACGCCTCCGGTCGTCCTCGCCGACGAATTGGCGCAAGGACTTCTGGTGCGCGCGCCCTTCGAGCTCGACATCGTGGAGAGCTTCTTCGCGGTGACGGCCAAACGGACCTTTCCGCATCCGCTTCTCGGTCGGCTGCTCTCACCGTCCAAGACATAACGCAAATTCGCACTTCAAGATTCGGAAGCCCGCGTTTTCGCACATATCACGTCGCGATTTGCGGAGTTGGCTTGGCGGTCTTGATCGTCAAGTCTCGGGCATCGCTTGTTCAGGAGAGATCGTCATGAGCTGGAACCCTGCCCTCGATCCCCATTGCCCGACCGGCGACGAAGTCGATGCGATCGAAACCGTTATCATTCCGCGCGCCCGCGATCTCGGCGGGTTCGAGGTGCGTCGCGCCTTACCGGCACCCCGCCGGCAGATGGTGGGCCCGTTCATCTTCTTCGACCAGATGGGACCGGCGGAGTTCCTTCCAACGCGCGGGCTCGACGTAAGACCGCACCCGCATATCGGTCTGGCAACCATCTCCTATCTCTACAGGGGCCGGATGCACCACCGCGACAGCCTCGGCACCGATGCCTGGATCGAGCCGGGCGCGGTCAACTGGATGGTCGCAGGCCACGGAATCACCCATTCCGAGCGCACCGACGATGCCACCCAGACAGAAACCATGCCCTTTTTCGGTATCCAGACCTGGGTGGCGCTGCCGAAGGATCACGAGGATCGCGCGCCGGAATTCGAACATGCCCCGGCGGATGCGCTGCCTGTGCTTGACGGCGAAGGTAAACGTGTGCGGCTGATCCTCGGCTCGGCCTGGGGCGAACGCGCGCCGGTGAAAACCGCGTCCGATATGTTCTATGCGGATGCACGGCTTGAGCCCGGCGCGGCAATCCCGCTGCCGGAGGATCACGAGGATCGCGGCGTCTACGTGGTGGAAGGCGCGGTGACCGTCGCGGGGGAAACCTTTAAGGCAGGACGCATGATGGTTTTCCGGCCCGGCGACCGCGTGTCGCTGCGCGCGGGGCCGCAAGGCGCGCGGGTCATGCTTCTGGGAGGCGAGACGCTCGAAGGATCACGCTATATCTGGTGGAACTTCGTTGCGTCCTCGAAAGAGCGGATCGAGGAGGCCAAAGAGGCCTGGCGCACGGGCGACTGGCAGAATGGGCGCTTCCACCTTCCGCCGGGCGACGATGCGGAATTCATCCCGCTCCCCGATAGATAAGAGAAGCGGGGCGCGCCGTGGACGCGCGCCCCACACTCGGTCGGCTCAGTTCTGAAGCGACCAAAGATAGGCGAGAAGGTCGCGGCGATCCGCCTCGTCGCGGAGGCCCGGATAGCTCATCTTCGTCCCGGGCGCGTAGTCGCGCGGATTGGCGAGCCATGCGTCCATCGCTTCGGGGGTCCATTGCTCACCCTGCAGATCCTGCAAGGCGGAGCTGTAATTGTAGCCCTCAACGGACGCGATATCGCGGCCGATCGAGTTCACGAGGTGCGGACCCACGCGGTTCTGCTCCTGGTCGGCGACATGGCAGGCGCGGCACTGGTTCCAGGTCTGGCTGCCGGCTTCGGCATCGCCGTCGAGAAACGCCATCTGTGCCTCGGGCCACGCACCATCGGACGCACCGCCCTCCGAGCTTGCTTCCGTGGTGTCCTCCGCCTCACCCTCGGACGCCGCGTCGTCGCTGGACGAGGCATCGGCGGTTTCGGTGTGCTCAGTGGCAGCCTCGCCTTCGTCCGCGGCAGCCGCATCGGTACCCTCGGACGCGGCCGGCTCCTCTGCGGCGGCCGTCTCGGTTTCCTGGGCAGGCGCATCCGCTTCGTCCGCAGCAGCTGTCTCGGTCTCCTCGGCAGGCGCGTCCGCCTCATCCGAAGCAGCTGTCTCGGTCTCCTCGGCAGTTGCACCCGCTTCATCCGAAGCAGCTGTCTCGATCTCCTCGGCAGGCGCACCCGCTTCATCCGAAGCAGCTGTCTCGGTCTCCTCGGCAGGCGCACCCGCCTCATCCGCAGCAGCTGTCTCGGTCTCCTCGGGCGCAGCCTCCTGCTCGGTGCCGGACTCTTGCGCCATCTCATCCGGCTCGGCAGAGGCCGTCTCGACCGCCGCGTTCCGGCTCCCCTCATCCGCCATCTGCGGATCGGGCACGACGAGCGCAAACCAGGCTGCCGCCAAGACCAGCGCACCACCGAAGACGCAGATCGCGCCGAAGACGCCCTGATCGAAGTTATCCATATCCTTGAACATGATCTCGTTCTCCCTGTCCTGTCTCCGTCCAATCTGTATCGCGCGGGCGAAGAGAAAAGACCCGCTCTCGACCTTTTGCGCGACGGCGTTGCGCCCGGCACCGGACGCCGCTTGGGAACGAAGCTGCACCGCGCGGTCTTTACACGCAAGCGCACCGCACCAGTTCTCTGCGTTACCGCGCGATCCTGCCCGCCAAGACAATGCCCGCCGCCCGGAGATCGGGCCGTGGACACCGGAGACCCAGATGAAGCTCAACCTCCTCGCCATCGCAATCGCTGCCAGCCCGACCATTCTGGGCGCGCAGGATCTCGTGACCCGGAACCGCGTCGGCCTGCCGGATGCTCCGAACACGCTGACGTTCCGGCTGACGGCCTACGACCTTTATTCAACGGATCAGGACACGAAGGCGGCTTTCGAAGAGCTTTTCAGCGAGTTCATCGAGGCGCGCCCCGACTGGAAAATCGAAACGCAGCTCCAGACCGGAAATATCGGCCAGGAACAGGCGCGGCTTCTGCAGCAGGTGCGCGCAGGGCGCGGTCCTGATTGCGCGATGATCGACAGCTCGCAGCTGGCCGTCTTCAAGAATGCCGGTGTCCTGCAACCGATGAACGCGGTTTTCTCCGAGGAGGAGGTTGCCGACCTTTTTCCGTATGTGCGCGATGCCATCACCGATGAGAGCGGCAACGTTCTGGCCTGGTGGTGGTTCACCGATCTGCGCGTCCTCTACCGCGACACTTCGGTGGTGCCCGACGCGCCGCAGACTTGGGACGAGGTTCAGGTGGCCGCGGAGGCCGCCGTCGAAGAGGGCAAGGAAGGCATTCTTTTCAATGGCGGGCGCTGGGAAGGCACCGCTTTCGACTGGCTCGCCAATTACTGGGCGCAAGGCGGCACGCTTGTGGACGAGAACGGCGCACCCGTCTTCGCCGAAGGTGAGAACCGCCAGAAGTTCCTTGATGCCGTGGCCTATTATCAGCGTCTCGTGGAGGCTGGTGCGGCGCCCCAGCGGGTGACCTCGATCACAGATTACGATTCGTTCAACGCCGCCGCGGCGGCAGGCACGGCGGCAATGTTCGTCGGCGGCAACTGGCAATACGGTCAGTTGCGAAACACGCTGCCGGACGAGGATTTCGCCGATTGGGCGGTCTCGGAACTACCGGGCCCCACGGCTGACCAGCGCGCCACGGGCACAGGCGGCTGGAGCATTGCGGCATTGTCCGAAGATCCCGAAAAGGCAGAGCTCTGCGGCGAGATCGTGAAGGAAATCTATGCCGGTCCCGGCAATACCTACCAGGGTCTCTTGCCGACATCGGAAGCCATCTACGAGCGCTACGACGCGTATGACGGCCCCGAATTCGAACTTTTCGCGGAGGCGCTGCAGAACGGCGTCGCCCGGCCCGGCGCAGAGATCTACCCCGAGATTTCCAACCAGATCCAGATCCTGATCGGCGATGTCCTGTCCGGCTCCGCCTCCCCCGAAGAGGCGCTCGCGGCCGCGGCGTCCGCGGTTCAGGCAGCTTACGAGCGGCAGTGACGGCAACGTCGGAGCGCGCACCGGGCCAGGTGCATCCCGCGCCCTGGCTCGTGCCGGCGGTGCTTGTCCTTGCGGCCTTCTACGCCGTGCCGGTCTTCGATGTGGCGCGCCTTGCGTTCAGTGACGCGAGCCTCGTCGATCCCGCGACCGAGGTATCGACTGCAGCCTTTCGCGCTGTCCTGAGCAATCCGGCGCTTCCCGGCGTCGTCGCCACGACGCTACTCTTCGTCGTGGTGAATGTCGTTGCGCTTCAGATCCTCGGTCTTGCCATCGCGCTCCTCATCGCGCGGGGCGAGCGGCGCGAACTGCCCGGCATGGCGGCCTTCCGGACGTTGGTTCTGGCAGCATGGGTGGTCCCCGGCATCGCCAACGGGCTTATCTGGCAGATTCTCTTCGACGAGGCCCCATACGGCACGCTGAACTCCATTCTGGGCGGTCTCGGGCTCGGCCCGGTCGCTTGGCTCTCCGATCCGCAGATGGCGCTCGTCTCCGCCGTGATCGCCAACCTGTGGCAGGGCACAGCCTTTTCAATGATCGTGCTTTATGCCGCGCGGCGCGGCATCGATCCGACACTCTACGAGGTCGCCGCACTCGATGGCGCGGGGCCTTGGCGGACGTTTCGCGCGATCACGCTGCCGCTTCTGCGCCGGGCCATCGCGGTGAACACGGTGCTGGTATCCGTCCAGACGCTCAACACCTTCGACTCGATCCTCGCACTGACCGGCGGCGGGCCGGGACGGGCAACGGAGGTTCTGGCGCTCTTCACGTTCAATACCGTCTTCTACAACCTCGACCTGGCCGCAGGCTGCGTTCTCGCGCTTTTGCTCTTCGCGCTCGGCATGGCGTTCACGCTACTGATCGGCTGGCTCAATCGTGGAGCGAGCGAGACATGAGCGCCGCCCGCACTGGAGATATCCTGACCTATGTGGCTTTGGTCGCTCTCGGCGTGTTCTTCGCCGTGCCCTTCGCCTGGCTCATCAGCCTTGCGCTGCGCACGCCCGCCGAGGTCTATCTTGGCGCGGCACGCTTCATTCCGTCCGAGCCGACGCTTGGCAATTTCGCCACGATACTCTCCGACCCGGCGTTTCTCATCTACCTGTGGAACGGGTTGAAACTGTCCGCCCTGGGGGGCGGGCTGGCGGTCGCGCTGGCGATCCCGGCGGCCTATGCGTGCTCCCGCATCGACTTTCGCGGACGCGGTGCGGTGATGGTGTCGCTGCTGGCGGTGCAGATGATCTCGCCCCTGGTGATCCTCGTGCCGCTCTATCGATGGATGAATGCGCTCGACCTTCTGAACCGGGATATCTCGGTGATCACGATCTACGGCGCGCTGGGTATGCCGCTTGCGGTGTGGCTTCTGAAGGTCGCGTTCGATGCGATCCCGCGCGAGATCGAGGAAGCCGCAGAGATCGACGGCGCGTCGCGGCTCGATATCCTGACGCGGATCACACTGCCGCTTGCGCGCCCCGGTATCGCCTCCGCCTTCATCCTCGCGATGGTGATGAACTGGTCGCAATTCCTGATCCCCTTCGTGCTTCTGGAGCGGGACGCCGACTGGCCGATCTCCGTGGCGATCTTCAACTTCGCAGGCTCGGTGAGCGCCTCGACCACCCAGCTGCTCGCCGCCGCTTGCCTCGTGGCGGTGTTGCCGGCGGTCACGATCTTCGTACTTCTGCAACGCATGATCGTCTCCGCATTGATCGCGGGCGCAGTGAAAGGCTGACGCGCTTGCCGCGATCTGAGCCCTTGCGGAATTCGAAACATCTTATAATCTGCATAAATGATTATACGTCGCAGAACCTTCCTGGGCTCGGGGCTTGCCTTTGCCTCGCTCGCCTCCACCGCGCTCCTGCCAACCCGCGCCGTCTCCGAAGTGTCTTTGGGGGAAGCGCGCCTTCGCACTGTTTCGGATGGCAACCTCATCCTGCCCGAAAGCTTCGTGATCGGCGATCTGCCCGAAGACGAGGCGGTGCCCATCGTCGAAGCTGCGGGATACGCCACTGACAATCTCGAAGCGCCTTGCAACCTTGCGCTTTGGGAGGACGGCGATGCCCGTGTTCTCTTCGATGCAGGCTCTGGCAGCGGCTTCATGCCGTCTGCGGGCGAGATCGTCGGCAACCTCGAAGCCCTCGGCCTCGCGCCGGACGACATCACGCATGTCATCTTCACGCATGGCCATCCCGACCACCTGTGGGGGGCACTCGACGATTTCGACGAGCCGCTTTTTCTGAACGCACAGCATTACATGGGCGCGGAAGAGCACGCCTATTGGTCCGACCCGGCTACGCTCGACACGATCGGCGCCGCGCGGCAGAGCTTTGCCGCCGGTGCGGCGCGCAGGCTCGAGGTTCTGGGCGACGGCCTGACACTCGCGGGCGCGGGCGACGAAATCTTGCCGGGTCTGTCGATGGTCTCCCTTCCCGGCCACACGCCGGGTCACATGGGCGCGCGGATCGTAAGTGGCGGAGAGAGTGTTCTCATCGTCGGTGACGCGATCGGGAACGCGCATCTGGCACTCGCGCGCCCGGAATGGCCGAGCCCCGCCGATCAAGACCCAGATCAGGGGATCGCGACCCGCATCTCGCTGCTGGAGGACCTGGCCGAGAGCGGCGAGACGATGGTCGGCTTCCATCTGCCCGATGGCGGCATCGGCCGCATCGCAGCCGCGGAGGCCGGTTACAGCTTCCGCGCCCTCTGAAAGTTATTCGGCCGCCTGCGGCACCCGCGCGAGCTGACACCGGCTCCAGAGCTCTCCGAGCGCAGCCAGCAGCTTGGCGACATCCGTGTCCGAATGCACCGGCGAGGGCGTGATCCTAAGACGCTCGGTCCCTTTGGGCACGGTGGGATAATTGATCGGCTGGATGTAGATCCCGTGGCGAGACATCAGAACATCAGACAGATAGCGGCATTTGACGGGATCGCCGACCATGACCGGGATGATGTGACTGGGGTTGTCGAGATGGGGGATGCCCAGCCGGTCGAGCCCTGCACGCACCTGTGAAACACGCGCCTTTTGCGCCGCACGCTCCGACTGGGACATCTTGAGATGCCGGACACTGGCGAGCGCCCCCGATGCGACGGCGGGTGGCAGAGCCGTGGTGAAGATGAAGCCGCTCGCGAAGGACCGGATGAAGTCGACCAGCGCCGCAGAGGCGGCGATATAGCCACCCATAACACCGAACGCCTTGCCGAGCGTTCCTTCGATCACAGTCAGGCGATCCATAAGGCCCCGCTCTTCGGCGACCCCGCCGCCGCGCGGGCCGTACAATCCGACCGCATGAACCTCGTCGAGATAGGTCATGGCACCGTAGCGATCCGCGAGATCGCAGATCTCCTCGATCGGGGCGATATCCCCATCCATAGAATAGACGCTCTCGAAGGCGATAAGCTTGGGCGTCTCCGCCGGCAGCGCCGCGAGATGCGCTTCGAGATCGGCGAGATCGTTGTGTTGCCAGATCACCTTCCGCGCACCGGAATGGCGAATGCCCTCTATCATGGAGGCATGGTTGAGCGCATCCGACAGGATCACCAGGCCCGGAATGCGCGCGCCGAGCGTTCCAAGGGTCGCCCAATTCGAGACATATCCGCTCGTGAACAGGAGCGCGGCCTCCTTGTCGTGAAGCTCCGCGAGTTCCACCTCTAGTTCGACATGGGCGCGCGTGGTTCCAGAGATATTGCGCGTCCCGCCCGCCCCGGCCCCGACCTCGTCCACGGCACGGTGCATGGCATAGAGCACATCCGGGTGCTGCCCCATGCCGAGATAGTCGTTGGAGCACCAGACGGTCACGTCACGGCTCGTCCCCTCGCAGAGCTCGAGGGCCCGAGGGAACTGTCCGCAGCGGCGTTCGAGATCGGCGAAGCGGCGGTAGTTTCCCTCCTCGCGAAGACGGGTCAGCGCGTCCGAGAAGAAGCGGTCGGGGTGAAACGTCATGTGCCGCCGGCCTCGGCCACGATCTCGGAAAGAAGGTCCTCGACGGCCTGCATCGGGCCGTCCGGGTAGTCGCGATGCATGATCTGCACGACCCCGTCGCGGTCGGTGACGGCAATGCCGTAAGGGCAGTGCACGATGTTCATCGGGTCGGCTTCCATGACCTGTCGGCTGATTACGGCCGAGCAGAAGATGAAGATGTCCGCCTCGGTGAAAAGCATCTCCTCCGAGCCGACATCCTCGCCCGTGCGGTTCAGCATCTCGCCGACACGGCTCGTATAGTCGATCACCAGCCCTTTGTTCACGATGGCATTCTCCACCGCGAAACTGGCATCGCCGAAATTGCCCTCGAAATCATACGTGATCGCCTCCTGCGCGAAGGCTGGCGCGGCCATGAATGCGGCGGCGATGATAGATGGTCTGAACATGTCGCTCCCCCCTTGGAATTCATGTCTGCGCCGGGCGAACGGGCCGCCCGGCGCGTCGGCCTCAGCCGAACATGTCGCTGGTGATGGCCGCATACCAACCGACGCTCTCTTGGTAGGTCTGCGCGCGCGTGGCCTCGTCCTCGCCGGTCTCCGAGATAAAACCGCCGGTGCTGGCGATCTTCTCCTCGGTCGCCTCGTAGGAGGCACCGACCTTCACACCGTCCTCGGGCGCGATGAGCGACCAGCAGGTGTTGGAGAACTTCGCCGGGAAGACGCGGCTGTCGGTCAAAGCGCCAAGCACGGCATTGGCACAGACCTTGGCCTGGCTGTTGGCCGAGAAGCCGGATTTCGGCATGTCGCCCTGCGCGGCGGCGTCCCCGAGAACATGGATCGCCTCGTCCATCTTGGACGACATGTCGGCCGCGTTGACCGGGGCCCAGTCGCCCTCGGTGATGCCGGCCGCGTGCGCGATCGCGCCCGCCTTCTGCGCCGGAATGACGTTGCAGACATCGACCTGCTCCACGACGCCGTCGATATCGAGTGTCATCTCGGAAGGATTCACCGATACGTTCTCGCCGCCGAAATCAGGACCGATCCGCTCGATCATGCCGCCGTAATGCTTCTGCCAGCCCTCTTCGAAAAGCGCCTGCTTGGAGAAATTGGCCTTGGGATCGACGATCAGGATCTTCGCCGTCGGATTTATCTCTTTCAGGGTATGCGCCACCATCGAGACCCGCTCATAGGGTCCGGGCGGGCAGCGATAGGGATTGGGCGGCGCGACCATTGCAAAGCGGCCGCCTTCCGGCATCGCAAGGATCTGAGCCTTCAGAAGCTCTGTTTGCGAGCCGCCCTTGTAGGCATGGGGCATGGCGCTCTGCGCCGAGACGTCCCAGCCCGGAACCGCGCCATCCTTGAAGTCGATGCCCGGCGACAGGATCAGCCGGTCGTAGGGCACGGTGGCTCCGCTTGCCAGCGCCACGGTCTTGGCGTCTCGGTCTACGCCCACGGCCCAGTCATGCACGACATTGATGCCGTAGTCGGCGGCAAGCGTGCCGTAGCCGTGGCCGAGGCCATCCATGTCCCGGACACCGCCAAGATAGAGGTTCGAGAAGAAACAGGTGTAGTATTGCCGCGTCGGCTCGATCAGGGTGACGTTCACAGCACCCCCTGAATCCTTGGCAATGTAGCGCGCGGCAGTCGCCCCGCCCGCACCGCCACCGACGACGACGACACGCGGTGCGCCCTGTGCCATGACCATCGGAGCGGCCAGAACGGCGCTTCCGGCGGCGAGACCGCTCAGAACGGTCCGTCTGTTGAGTTTCATGGTGTCTCCTCCCGGTGTTGTGCGGGCCCTTATTCGACCTCGCTGAAATACTTGGCGAGCGCGGCGATCTCCTCTTCGCCGAGCCGCTTCGCAATCGTCTCCATCACTTGATGCTGCCGCTCGCCGATCCGGTAATCCACGAGCGCGCCGACGATATAGCTTTCGGGCAGCATGTGGATCTGCGGGATCGCGCCCTGAGGGTTCGGCGAATGGCAGGCGGTGCATTCGGAGGCGAGGTAGGCCCCGTAATCCGCATCGGCCTCGATCGCCATGATCTCGGCGATCTCCGGATGCACGAGGCTTTGATCGGCCAGCACAATTTGCGCGCTGGTTACCGCGCCGGAGCAGAGTGCCGTGAAAACGCCGCCCCTCATTCCGGGCTCTCGGACTGGATGTAGGCGGTGACCGCCGCGATCTCGTCCTCGCTCCGCAGGCCGGCAAACGACATCTTGGTGCCCTGATATGTCTCGCGCGGGTTGGCGAGAAACTCGGCCAGATGCTCCTCGGTCCAGATGACGCCGTCCTCACCGGCCGATTGCATCGCGCCGGAGTAGGAAAAACCATCGACGCCCGCGACCGTCCGGCCGATCAGGCCGTTCAGCTCAGGACCGACACGGTTTTGCGCGTCCGGGCCGACCTGGTGGCAGGCCTGACATTTGCGGAAGACCTTCGCGCCTTCCTCGACCAGCGCCGGATCGACGGCGGCGACCTCCTCGGCGGCCGGTGCGGGCTCTTCGGCAGCAGGTTCCGCCGCGGCTTCTTCCTCGGCCGGAGCCTCGGGTTCGGCGGCGCTTTCCTGCATCGACGCGCCACCGCCGCCTTCAAGATCGATGCCGCCGCCATCGCTGTCCGGCGTCACGTCGAGGACGCGGGCGCGCATGACGATCTCCACGCTGTCCTTGCAATTCTCCATACAGACCTCGCCCGAGAAACGATCAAGCTCGGTGTCGGCGCGATCGTCCATGTAGAAGTTGCCCGCATTCGGCATCTCGATCTCACCGAAACTGTCCCGCGACAGGACGAAATCGTCTTCCACGACCTCGTTTAGATAGAGGATATAGGCAGTGATCGCGTAGACATCGTCATCGCTCAGCGATTGCGCGTTGCCGAAGGGCATCGCCCGGTGGACGTAATCGAAGACGGTCGAGGCATAGGGCCAGTAAGAGCCCACGGTCTTGACCGGATCCTCGGCATCTAGCGTGCCGAAGCCCATGGAAAGTTGCGGCCAGCGCCCGGCTCCTTCACCGAAATCGCCGTGACACATGGCGCAACTCTCGATGTAGAGTTCCTCGCCCGTCCAGACATCGCCTTCGCCTGCCGGAAGGCCCTGCCCATCGGGACGGATGTCGATGTCCCAGGCGGCAACCTCTTCGGGCAACGCCTCGCGGCCGAGCCCAAGGCCGCCGGTCTGCGCCTGCGCGGGCGCGCCGGTATCCGCAGCAGCCATATCCACCGGTTCCGGCGTCTCGGTATCCTGCGCCTGCGCGGCGGAGACCACCTCTATGGCACCGCGCGCCGGTGCGGGCAGGTCGACCACGAACTGATCGGCGAGAATATAAGCGCCGCCCATGACGATCGCGGCACCGCCGAGCGCGGGCAGGATCGGATTAGGAGATTTCGACATTTTCAGCGACCCCCTGCTCGTTCACGGCCCAGGTCTGGATGCCGTTGTTGTGGTAAATGGAATTCTCGCCGCGCACCTCGCGCAGCATGTCCTTGGTGGGCTGCACGTAGCCGGTGGAATCGTGCGCCCGGCTTTGCAGCAGGAGCGGACCGCCATCCCAGTCGAACTCGTAGTAGAAACGGTGCATCGACTTGTCGAATGACGGGCCCGACATGCGCGCCTGATGCCAGGTGATACCGCCATCGATGGTCACGTCGACGCGCGGGATCGTGCCCCGGCCCGACCAGGCGACGCCGGTGAGCACCGTCGGCCCCGGACCATGCGTGATCGGTGCCTGCGGGCTGGGATTGGTGATGACGGATTTCGCGTCCATCTCCCAGGTGAAGCGTCGGGCCTGGCCATCCGGGAAGAGATCGGTGTATTTCGACGTCTCCTCGCGGTGGTGCCAGGGCTGATCGCCCACTTCGAGGCGGCGGAGCCATTTGACCCACATGTTGCCTTCCCAGCCCGGCACGACGAGCCGGACGGGATAGCCCTGTTCGGGGCGCAGCGCCTCGCCGTTCATCTTGAAGGCGACAAGGCAGTCGTCGAGCGCTTTCTCCATCGGGATGGAGCGTGTCATCGCGGAGGCATCGGCCCCTTCAGCCAGAAGCCAGCTCGCACTGGTCTTGAGCCCAGCCTCTTCCAGCAGGATGCGCAGCGGCACGCCGGTATACATCACGTTGTGAATCATGCCATGCGTGAACTGGCAGCCATTGAGCTGCGCGCCGCGCCATTCCATTCCAGAATTGGCGGCACATTCGAGGAAATGGACCTTGTTCTCGCGCGGGAAGCGCATGAGGTCTTCCATCGTGAAGACCAGCGGGCTGTCCACGAGGCCATTAATCATCAGGCGGTATTCGCCGGGATCGAGTTCCGCGATGCCGCCGTGATGCCGCTCGAAGCAGAGCCCGTTCGGGGTGATGATCCCGTCGAGCTCGTGCAGCGGCGTGAAATTGACCGACGAGGTTGCGTCGGCCGTCAGCCAGGGCACGTTGCGGCGTACCACATGCGCCTCGTGCTCGGAGGGAAAGCCGTAGGGGCGCGCGTCGACGCCCTCGCCGAGATATTGCTGCCAGGGCTGCAATTCCATGATCGCAGGATCGGCGCTTTGCGCGCCGGCGCGGCCAGCCACGACGGCTCCCGCCCCGGCCATCGCGGCCCCTCTCAGGAAATTGCGTCGGGATGTGTCGGTCATCCGCCTGTCCTCCTTGTCACGTCCGCGCCCGGCGCGGTCGGTTATCCGGGATGGAGCGCACCCGGCGCTCCGCCTGTTGTGCGCGCGGGGGTCAGCCCGCGACGACCTCCACGCTCTGGTTGGGGTCGATGGAAACTGTGCCCTGGTTACGGATATGCGCCTCGACCACCTCCCAGATGGGCGGACCTTCGGTGCCCTCGTTGACGCTGGCCCATCCGGCGACGGCATAGGTCGCCGCGGGGTCGATCCGCTCGCCCGTGCGCAGGAGGGTCATTTCGGTGATGCGGCGTCCCTGGGGCTGGGAGATGTCGATGCGGTAGCCCATGCCACCCACGCGCACCATGTCGCCGCCCTGCTGGTAATAGGGGTCGGGATTGAAGAGGTTGTCCGCGACATCTTCCATGATCGTGTGCAGGAACTCACCCGTCATCTCGGTGCGGTAGGCTTCGGGATAGGACATGGCGGTGACGTTGAAGATGTCCTCGCGGGTGATGTCCTGGCCCGGCATCAGCGATGCGCCCCAGCGGAATCCCGGCGACAGCGCGACATCGGCCTCGCGCTCCGAGAGAAGCGCATTGCAGATCACGTCGTCCCAGGTGCCGTTGAAATTCCCCCGCCGGTAGAGAAGCGAGTCCGTCTTGCCGATCACCTCCGACATCTCCTCGGCAAAGGGCGCGCGGGTCTCTTCCACCAGCGCCGCCATCTCGGCATCGGGCGTAATGACATCCGAGAAGATCGGAATCAGCCGGTGATCGATGGCCTTCACGCCGGAGCCATCGACATCGAGATCGACCCGGCTCACGAACTTGCCGTGGCTGCCCGAGGCGATGAGGGCAGTCTTGCCGACCATCACCGGCTCGGGGATCGCGTCGTGGGTGTGCCCGGTCAGGATCACGTCTATGCCGGGGATGTCTTCGGCCATCTTGCGGTCCACGTCAAAGCCGTTATGCGACAGCACGACCACCGCCGCGGCGCCCTGGCCGCGGGCCTCCTGCACCACTTCGGCCATGCGCTCCTGGCGGATGCCGAAGCTCAGCTCGGGGAACATCCAGCCGGGATTGGCGATCGGCATGTATGGGAAAGCCTGCCCGATCACGGCGATCTTCTGTCCGCCGCGCTCGACCATCGTCATCGGCTCGAAGGCGGGCTCGTCCCATTCGGCATCGAAGATGTTCGCGCCGAGAAAGGCGGGATCGAGGTCTCTCTCGATGATCTGACGCACCCGGTCCGAGCCGAGCGTGAATTCCCAGTGCGCCGTCATCGCGTCGGTGCCGAGCGCGTTGAAGAGGCGGACCATGTCCGCCCCTTCCGTACGCAGGGCCGGGAGAGAGCCCTGCCACGTATCGCCTCCGTCAAGCAGGAGCGCGTCGGGGCGGTCCGCGCGGATCGCCTTGACCACGGTCGCGATCCGGTCGAGTCCACCCATGCGGCCGTAAGCTTGCCCGAGCGAGACGAAATCATCGTAGGTCAGCGCGTAATCCAGAGCCGAGCCCTTCTCGATCCCGAAGGCGGCCCGAAAGGCGTCTCCGGTCAGATGCGGCGGCTTGCCGTTGACCTCTCCGACGCCGAGATTGATCTCCGGTTCGCGGAACCAGATCGGCTGCGTCTGGGCGTGGATGTCGGTGATGTGGATCAGAGTGACATTGCCGCTGCCGCCGCCCCCGATCAGATCGTCCTGAGTGAGGGTCTGCTGCGCGGCGAGCCGGGCCCAGTTGCCGAAGCCGGAGGCCCCGACAAGGGCCGATGCGGCGAGGCCGGCTTGCAGGAAGTGGCGTCTTGCGATCATTGTCTCACTACATTCTTATTTTTGAATATTAATCGGATGAGAAAACCCCGCCAATTGCCCGGCGGGGTTTTGCGTTCAGTTACGGACGGCGGGGCCTTCGACCGACAGGCCGTTGCCGCGCGAGGCAACGTAAAGCTCAAGCGCGACGAATTCGGGGCTGCCCGCGGAGAACGTCTCGGCCATCGTGTCGCGCACGCAACCCTTGAAGCGGCCATGCACCGAATTGAGCTTGGCGTTCTTCAGACGGTAGGTCGGGAAGCCGTTGATCATGCCCTGCGACAGGTGATCGGCACGGATCATGTTGTCGTAATTGTCTTCGTGGCAATTCGCGCAGGACAGCTCCAACTGGCCATACCGGGTGTAATAGATGTCCTTGCCCTTCTGCCATGTCTCGGCGGCGGGGCCGTCGATGGCGACGTTGACCGTCTCGCCGCGCGAGACTGCCGACATCAGCGCGGACATGTTGATCATGTCCGTCTTGTCGTAGGCCCAGGCCTCGGCGCCAGCGCGTTCGGTGATGCATTCGTTGATCTGCATCTCGATGGTCTGTACCTCGCCGGCCGCTTCGTCCCACTTGGGATAGACCGCGCGCACGCCTGCCAGATCCTCGGGGCTCTCGTGGCAGCCCGCGCAGCTTTCGCCGTTGCCGAGATCGGCCGAGAACGCGTCGCGCGCCTGCTCCACGCCCAGCATCGCGGGGTTGTCGAAATCGTCCATCTGCATCGCCTGCGTCTCGGGCGAGCGGAAGGTCCAGCCGGAACGGATCGTGGAGATGTTCTCGAGATGCGCCGGGGCCTCTGCCTCCGTTACGATCTCGATGTCGCCGTTGATCACGAGGGGTGCGTCACTGGCATCCTGCGCCAGACCGGCATGCGCGGTCATCGACAGGGCCAGGGCGGTCATCCCGCCGAGGCTCTTGCGAAAGCTCATTTGTATCTCCTCCCTTTCCCTGGCCTGGTGTCAGCCCACGGTAATCTCTTTGGATTCCTCGTAGACGGAGCCGTCGTCGTCGTACCACGAGAACGCCATCGTTCCGCTTTCCGGGATCTTCGCCTGGAATTCGAAATAGGGGTTCGTGGAAATCGCGGGCTCGATGGTCACATCGATCACGGTCTCGCCGTTATAGGCGGCCACGAAGCGATTGATGATCGAGCGCGGAATGATGTTGCCATCGTCATCCTTGCGCTGCCCGGATTCCATCTGGTGGCTGATGAGCGTCTTGATCGTCACGACCTCTCCGGCGCTTGCAGAGCTGGGGACGCGGACGCGGGGTTTCACATTGTCTGCCATGTCTGTCTCTCCTGTGCTCGGATCAGCCGCCGCAGCCGCCGATGGTGACTTTCACTTCCTGCCGCGCCTCGACGAAGCTGCCGTCGGACATGCGCGCGACGGCGACAACATCCTGGGTTCCGGCTAGGCGAATTCGCGTCGAGGCCATTTGTGCGCCCGACAGCGGGCCGAAGTTGAAGGTTGCGACATCGGGGTTGGGATTGCCTGCGGCGAGGATCATGATCGCTTCGGCTCCGGGTGCGGAGACCTCGATCGGCACTGTATTGCCGTTCTCGGCAATCTCGGGCGCGGTGAGCGTCACGCCGCCCGAGCCCAGATTAGCACCGCCGGTGAATTCCGCGATCGCGTCTTCGGCCGCGGCGGCGGCCATGCGGGGCAGCACGAAGATCGAGGCGGCTGCGCCAAGTCCGAGTGCCAGTGTTTCTCTGCGGGACAGTGTCATGGTCGTCTCGCTCCTTTCAGATCAGAAGTCATTCGGGATAGGTGTCGAGCGTCATCAGGTAGGAGACCACGTCCTCGACCTCCTGCGCGCTGAGCAGCGGCGCAAGATCGCCCTCTGCCGCGTTGCCGGTGTAGGCGTCGCCCGGACGCTCGTAGGGGCCGGTATGGTAGAAGGCCGGCATGATCGTGCCCGGGAAGACCATCTTCGCGTTGGAGACGATGCCGCGCAGCTGCGCCTCTTCCCAGCGGGTGGCGACACCATCGAGTGACGGGCCGACTTCGCCGTGGAAAGGAAGCTCCTCGAGATCCGTAACCTGGTGGCAGGCGATGCAGTTGCCCGCCCCCTTGTTCATGAGTGCCGCGCCGTTTTCGACATTGCCTGCCGTGTCGGTCAGGGGCTGTTCGATGCCGCCCATATCGGTGAAGGCGACCTCGGTGGGCGCGACGGCATCCTGGGCCATTGCGACGGTCGCTCCGGCTGCAATAACGCCAAAAGCGCCAGCGAAACGCTGTGCAAATCGAGTCATGGTTCCTCCCTTGGCCGGGGCTTTTTTGCCCTCGTTATCGTCACGGTAGCGTCGGCATACCATCACATGCAACAATTATATTTGCATAAGCGAATATTTATTATTCCAGCACGCCCTCCTCGGCCAGGCGGCGCGCATGATACTTCTGGAACGGCTCGTCGGTCTCGTAGACCTTGTCGGAAACGAAACTCAGCAGGTTGCGTGTCGTGTGCTTGCCGAACGCGCCCGGCATCGTTGCCACGGCTGCCTCGGAGGCTTTTGCATCCTCCGCGACATCTTCGGGCAGGAACATCATCGTCGGGGTGAACAGCATGCCCCAGCGGCGCACCATGTCCTTCTCGGGAAGCGCGGTGCCATCGAAATCCGTGATCTCGACATCCCCGAACATGTTGACCTGCACAACGAAGAACGTCTCTCGGATCGCGGCATCGACCTCTGGCGCCGTGAAGATCTCTTCGTGCATCCGGTTGCAGTAAATGCAGCCGCGCTGCTCCACGAGGACGAGGAGTCGCTTGCCTTCGGCATTCGCTTCCTCGAGGTCCTCGCGCAGATCGAGGAAGGTCTCGCGGAGCCAGTCCGGCTTGTGAAGACCGTCATCGCCCATCGGCACCTCGGCCCAGGCCGGAGCGACCGCAAGCGCAGCGGTCAGGGTGAGAAAAGCACGTCGAAACATCGCGGATTCCTTTCTGATGTCATCCGTAGCGAGCGAAGATCGGGAAGGTCTCGAGCATCCATTGCGCGATGGCGTTGACCGAATTGGTCGCGATCAGGAGGCCGAAGAGGACCAGCATCGCGCCGGTGACCTTCTCCACGACGCCCATATGCTTGCGAAAGCGGGTCATGAATCGCTGGAAGGGTCCGATGAAGGCCGCCGCCAGCACGAAGGGCGCTGTCATTCCGATGCCGTAGGCGAAGAGCAGCCACGCCCCCTGCCCCGCAGTATCGGTTCCCGCCGCCGTGAAAAGGATGGCCGCGAGAACGGGACCGACGCAGGGCGTCCAGCCGAAGGCGAAGGCGAGCCCGAGTACGAAGGCCATCGGCAAAGACAGCGCATGCACATCGCCCGGCTCGGCCCGGAACTGGCGATAGAGAAAGCCGATCCTGAGGACGCCAAGGAAGTGCAACCCCATCACGATGATGAGCCCCGCAGCGATGTAGCGCAGCACGTCGAACCATTCGCGGACGAACTGCCCGGCAAAGGAGGCCGACGCTCCGAGCGCCACGAAGACGGTAACGATACCGAGCGAAAACAGGATCGCAGGAAGAAGCGCCGCGCGGCTGGCGCTTCCGTGCGGCGCACCGGCCGCGACATTTCCAGCCCCTGCGCCTGCGAGATACCCAAGGTAAAAGGGCACGATCGGCAGGATACAGGGGGACAGAAACGACAAAAGGCCCGCAAAAGCAGCACCGCCCAAGGATACTTCGAACAAAACCGGCCCCTCCCCTTGCCGAATTGTATCTTTATATTAGTATTCATGAATAATCATCGCCCTGACAAGGGGCGTTTCGCGAGCGTCGCTATGAGACACCAGATCCAACGCCTCCTGCAGACAGGCGCTGTCGCGGCTTTTGCCGTGTTCGGCGCGCACCCGGCCTTCGCGGAGGTCGAACTCTTGATGATCGAGGAGGATGGCTGCATCTGGTGCGCCCGCTGGGACGCCGAGGTCGCCGCGGCCTATCCCAAGACACCGGAGGGCCAGGCCGCGCCGCTGCGGCGTGTCGACATCCGCGCGCCCTTGCCTGCAGACCTCGATCTTGCCTCCCGGCCCCGCCTGACCCCGACCTTCATCCTGGTCGATGACGGCGTCGAACTGTCCCGCATCGAGGGCTATCCCGGCGAGGATTTCTTCTGGCCGCTGCTCGGCGAGATGTTGACAGACGCACAGGTAAGCTTAGACACCGAGACTACTCGCTCTGGGGGAACAGAGTGATGACATTGCAGATCGTGCCGAAGGATCAACTTCTGTCCGCCGCAGCCAAAAGCTCGTTGCCCGTCTTCGACGAGTCGCTTTCCGAAGAGGATCGCGATCGCATGATCGCGCAGGCGTGCGAAGCCGCGGACTTCCTGAAGACCTTCGGGCATGAGGGACGGCTGATGATCCTGTGTCATCTCGCGACCGGCGAGAAGTCCGTGGGAGAGCTGGAGCGATTGCTTGCTGCGAGGCAATCGGCCGTCTCGCAACAGCTCACAAGGCTGCGCCTCGAAGGGCTGGTCCAACCGCGTCGCGAGGGTCAGACGATTTATTACAGCTTGACCGACGACAAGCCCCGTCGGATCATGGAGCTTGTCTACGACATGTTCTGCCGCGACGCGGAGCAAGGCGAGACACCGTCGGGAACGGAGTAAACTCCGGTAGCCTTCCCGGCGAGGGGAGGAGACAATGCTGGATTTACTGGGCGAAGACTGGGCGCTTGTCCTGGTCGGGTTCGCGGGTGGCGTGCTTCTGGGGCTCGCCGCCAGGCTGGGCCGTTTTTGCACTCTCGGCGCGATCGAGGATTATCATTTCGCAGGTCAATCGCTGCGGCTCCGGATGTGGGGCGTGGCGCTCGGTTTCGGCATCATGCTGATCTTCTCAGCGCAGATGCTGGGCTGGTTCGATGCGACCCGCTCCGTATACCTGCTGCAAACGCCGGGTCTTGTCGCCGCGGCCCTCGGCGGTCTCATCTTCGGTCTCGGTATGGCCTTGGCCGGCAATTGCGGCTTCGGGGCGCTGAGCCGTCTTGGCGGCGGCGAGATGCGCTCGTTCGTGATCGTCGTAGTGATGGGTCTGACCGCGATGGCGACGCTCTCGGGACCGCTGGCCGAATTGCGCCTCGCCATCTTCCCGCGGGTCACCTCCGCCGAAGGGACGGGTGTCGCGCAATTGATCGGCGGCGCGACCGGCATCGCCCCTGCCTTGGTCGGCGTTCTTCTCGGGGTCAGCCTATTTGCGGTCTCGTATTTCGGGGCGTCCGACCGGCGCGTGCTCTGGGGGCTGCCGGTCGCCTGTGCCATTGCGTTGGGGTTTGTCGGAAGCGCCTGGGTTGCCCGCGAAGGTTTCGCACCTGTCAGCGTGACCTCGCACAGCTTCGCCGCACCGATCGGCGAGACGATGATCTACGCGATGCTCTCGAGCGGGATCAGCCCTGGCTTCGGCGTCGGCTCGGTTCTCGGCGTCCTCGTAGGCGCCTTCATGGGCAGCACGAGCCGCGGCGTCTTCAAGTGGGAAGCCTGCGACGATCACCGAGAGCTTCGCCGACAGATCGGCGGAGCGATGATGATGGGCTTTGGCGCCGTCCTGTCCTTTGGGTGCAGTGTCGGGCAAGGGCTCTCGGCCTTCTCCGTTCTTGCCGTGACCGCGCCTGTAACGCTAGGCGCGATCTGGCTCGGCGGCTATCTCGGCCTGCGCTACATGATCGAAGGGCCGGCCTTCGTGAAGCGCTGGCAAGGGTCCGCGGCGGATTGATCGAGGCCCTTTTCCAGCGCCCCTCGACGCGCGGCTTCGGGATGGATCAAGCGGCTCTGGCAGATATCCGCCGCGGTCATGGCGATGGATTGCCAAGAAATTTCACGACTTTGGCAGTTTTTGGCCGACGCGGTGCGCGAGATGACATAGCATCCGAAGTATCTCGAAAGGGAGTCGGGAGTACGACGGGCAAAAGCCCAAATGGGAGGACTATCATGACGAATAATGTAAGCCGCAGGTCTTTCGGCCTGCTCGGAACCGCTGTCGCACTGGCCGTGGGCTTCGGAGCGCCTGCCATGGCGCAATCCCAGCTCTCCATCGCAACGGGCGGAACCGGCGGCGTCTATTATCCGATGGGCGGCGGTCTGGCAGAGATCATCAACAACCATGTCGACGGCTATTCCGCGACGGCAGAAGTCACCGGCGCGTCGGTCGAGAACATGGGCCTCATCGCGCTTGGAGACGCGGATCTGGCCATCGGTCTCGCGGATACGGTCTCGCAAGCCTATTCCGGCACCGGCCGCTTCGAAGGTCAGGAATTGCCGATGATCCGCGCGGTGACGTCGCTCTATGCGAACATGGTGCAGATCGTCGCGCTCGAAGGGTCGGGCATCACCTCGCTCGAGGATCTGCGCGGCAAGCGCGTTTCGATCGGCGCGCCGGGCTCGGGCACCGAAGTGAACACCAACGCGATCCTGGCGGCCAATGGCATCAGCTACGATGACATCGAGGAACAGCGCCTGAACTTCAACGAGACCGCCGACGCCCTGTCGAACGGCGATATCGATGCAGGCTTCTGGTCCGTGGGCGCGCCCACCTCGTCGATCCTCAACCTGTCGACGACGCAGGATATCGTGATCCTCGCGCTCAGCGATGCCGAGCTCGATGCGGCGATTGCCGAGGACGAGACCTTCACCAAAACGACCCTCGCGGGCGGCACCTATACGGGCGTCGACAAAGACATCACCGTTCTGGGCATTCCCAACGTGCTGACCGTCTCGTCCGAGATGTCCGAAGATGTAGTCTATGCCATCACCAAGGCGATGTTCGAGAACATTGCCGAGCTGCAGGCGGTGCACCCCGCCGCGCAGGAAACGACGGTAGAGTTCGGCTTGTCGGCCACCCCCGTGCCGATGCACCCCGGTGCGATTCGGTACTACGAGGAGATCGGCGAGACCGTCCCTGACAACCTTCGCCCATGATCGGTGCGATTTGGGAAGGGGGAAGCAAAGTCTTCCCTCTTCTCGCTCTACTGCTGCTGCCGGTCTCGGTCGGCGCAGAGGCACTGACAGCAACGCGCGAAGACGGTACCGAGATTGCCCGCTTCGACATTCCCGAAGGCAAGGGGTGGTGCGTTCTCTGGAACCACTCGGTTCAGGGATTTACGGTCTCCGATTGTTACGAGAACCAGGCGGGCCGAATGGTTCTGGTCAGGTCGCATCTTCCAGATTTCGCCGCCGGTCTCGATCATATACCCGGACGCGGCCGCCAGGTGACCGATGGGCAGGGCGGCTATTTCATCCTCGACATCGATGAACCGGTTCCGGGGAACGCCTACATCCTGCGTCCCGGTGCCGGTCCGGTAAACCACCGTCTGCAGGTCGGAGACCGCGTCGTTTCCCTGTCCGCGGTTGCGCCCCGAGAACGCGTGCGGATCGCGCTTGAAAGGACCGAGAGCCAATGAGTTCACAGACCGAAGAGACCTCTCTGCCGCTTGAACAGCCAAAGATCGTCGTGCGGGCGATCACGGTGATCGGCATCGCGCTGTCGCTCTTCCAGCTTTACACGGCAGGGCTGCAGCCCCTGGGTCTGTTCTTCCAGAGACCCATTCACCTCGGTTTCATCCTCGTCCTCTGTTTCCTGATCTACCCTGCCTTCGGCCGCCACCGCGAGCGGGGTGTGACGGGATGGATCATCGACGGCGTCCTGATCGTGATGAGCATCGCCGCGGGCGCCTGGGTGCCGATGAATATCGACACCATCGCCAACCAGATCTTTCCCCGGACGATCGACATCGTCATGGGCGTCGCGACGATCATTGTCGTTCTAGAGGCCGCGCGCCGCGCGGTGGGCCTCGGCATGACGTTGATCGGCGTGTTCTTCTTGATCTACGCCTTCGCGGGCAACCGGGGCGAGCTGCCCTTCCTGTCGGACTGGATGCCCGGCATCCTGAACCACCGGGGCTATTCACTCGACCGAGTGGCGAGCCAGATGACGCTCGGCGCCGAAGGCATCTTCGGCATTCCCTTGGGCGTGGCCGCCACCTTCGTCTTCATCTTTGTCCTGTTCGGGGCCTTTCTGGAAGTCACCGGCGCGGGAAAGTTCTTCATCGACCTGGCCTATGCCGCGGCAGGCAAACAGCGCGGCGGCCCGGCCAAAGCCGCCGTCATCGCCAGCGCTGGCATGGGCTCGATTTCCGGCTCGGCCATCGCCAACGTCGTGACGACCGGTGCCTTCACGATCCCGCTGATGAAGAGGCTCGGGTACCGGCCGGCGCAGGCAGGCGGGATCGAGGCCGCAGCCTCTACGGGCGGTCAGATCATGCCGCCCTTGATGGGGGCGGGCGCCTTCCTGATGAGCGAATTCACCCGCATGCCGTATATCGACATCGTGCTGGTCTCGATCTTTCCGGCGGTTCTCTATTTCGGGACGGTGTACCTCCTCGTCCACATCGCCGCGGTCAAACAGGGCATGACCGGCCTCACCGCGGAGGATCTGCCCAATACCCGCCAGATCCTGGCCGAGGGCTGGCACTTCCTTCTGCCGCTCGTGGCCCTCGTGGCCCTTCTCGTCGCGGGCTACTCGCCGATGCGGGTGGGCTTCTACGCGATCCTGTCGATCATCGCCGCCGCCTCGGCGCGGGCGCTCTGGATGTTCGCCGCCTCCGGCCCGACGACCGCGGGGTTCATTGAGCTTTGCAAGCGCGGATTCGTCCTGACCCTCGAGGCGCTTGATCTTGGCGCACGCAATGCGGTCGCGGTCTCCGTCGCTTGCGCGGTCGCAGGGATCATCGTCGGCATCGTGGGTCTGACCGGTCTGGGGCTGAAGTTCTCGGCAATGATGATCGCTTTCTCGGGCGGAAACCTCGTCCTCGCGCTGATCCTTGTCCTCTTGGCGAGCCTCGTTCTCGGCATGGGACTGCCGGTGACGGCTGCGTATATCGTGCTCATCATCCTTGTCGGCCCGGCGCTGACCGAGGAATTCGGCATCCCGCTCTTGATCGCGCACCTCGTCGTGTTCTGGTATTCGCAGGACAGCAACGTGACGCCGCCCGTGGCGCTCGCAGGCTTCGCCGGGGCCGCGATTGCCGGGTCGAAACCGATGGAGACAAGCGTTCAGGCATGGAAATACGCCAAGGGCCTCTACCTGATCCCGCTTTTCATGGTGTTCAACGAAGAGATCATCCTCGGGGGACCGTTGCCCATGGTCTTGTGGAGCGGTGCCATCGCCATCCTCGGGCTTGTCGCTTTCGCAGCCGTGCTGGAAGCCTTCCTGTGGCGGCCGATGGCGGTCTGGATGCGCGTGCTGCTCGTTCCCGGGGTGATCGCCTTGTTCTGGCCAGAACTCTGGGTCGAGATAGCCGGTTTCGCGCTCGTCGCCGTCCTTCTGGGGATGAATTGGCTGCAAGCGCGTCGCGAGAGAGACTTGCCGGGTGGACCGCCTTGGGCGCAGAGCATCTCGAACGGGTGAGCGCGTGAGCCTCGTCCGGCCGCTTCTGCTTGCGGGACTTGTCGGCGGGCTGGTCTGGGTCGGCGCCCAGAACCTCGCCCTCGGCATGGCGCGCACGGAGCTGGACCAGACGCTGCTTCTGACCGAGCGGGCTGTCGAAGCCGAGGTGGAGCGGCTCGGCTCGCTTCCGTCCGTCACGGGCGAGGACGTGCGCGTGCGCGATGCGCTGGCTGGAACCGGTTCGCTGCAAGAGGCCAATACCTACCTCGAAACCATCGCGGTGCATGCCCAGGCGGACCAGTTGTTCCTGATCGATGCACAGGGGCAAACCATCGCGGCGTCGAACTGGAATCGTCCGGGCAGCTTCCTCGGAGAGAATTACGGCTTCCGCCCCTACTTCAAGGAGGCGATGGAGAGTGGGACGGGCGATTTCTACGGCATCGGCGTGACAACGGGCGTGCCGGGCTATTTCCTGTCGCGCCGGATCGATGTCGACGGCGTATCCGGCGTGCTTGTCGTCAAGCTCGATCTGCGCCCGTTGCAGAGTATCTGGCGCACGGCGGATGCCGATGTGTCGCTGGCCGACGAGCACGGTATCGTCTTTCTCTCCGCCCGGCCCGATTGGGAGTATCGCGCGCTGACACCGCTCAGCCCGGACGTGCTCGAGGAGTTGGAGGCAACGCGTGCCTACGAGGGCGCACAACTCGGCTCGACTCCTCCGCTTGTCACCAAGGCCCGCGATCTCGACGATGCCGCAGGAGCTGGGTGGATCGGCCGGATCGCGACGATGCCCTCTACCGGATGGCACGTCGTGGCCGCCCGCTCCACCTCCGGGCTGCAGCTCATGTCCCTCGGCGCAGCGGTTCTCGCGACGCTTGCGACCCTGGCGCTGGTCGCGACCTTCAAGGCCTGGGACCAGCGCCGCCAGATCATCGCTCTGCGCCTGTCTCAATCCGAGAAGCTCGAATCAATGGTCCGCGCCAGAACCGCCGATCTGGCCCGGGAAGTCGAAGCGCGCACACAGGTGGAAATCGATCTGCGCGCCACCCATGAAGCCCTGGTGCATACCGAGAAGATGGCCGCGCTGGGGCGGATGTCCGCAGCGATCGTCCACGAGATCAGCCAGCCGCTCGCCGCGATGGAGGCCACCTTGTCGGCAGCGGAGATGGGCCTCGACAAGAACGACACCGCCACAGGCAACCGCCTGGCCTCGGCGCGCGGCTTGATCCGCCGGATGCAGCGCACGACCAAGCACCTGAAAAGCTTCGCCCGCAAGGATGTGGCGGAGCTGTCGCTGATCGATCTTGCAGCGCCCGTGGCCTCAGCGCTTGAACTGGTCGCCCCACGGGCGCGGGCCCTCGGCGTGGTGCCGGAATTCCGTGCCCCGTCCCGCAAGATCGAGGTGATGGCCGGCGCGGTGCGGATCGAGCAGGTCGTGGCCAATCTGCTGTTGAACGCGCTCGACGCCGTGGCCGACATGCCAAACGCCCGGATCACCGTCACGCTGGAGGAGGCAGGCGGTCAGGCCGTTCTCTGCGTGACAGATACTGGGCAGGGCATCCCGGAGGAGGATTTGCCAGATGTCACCGAGCCCTTCTTTTCGACCAAGATAAGCGGCGAAAGCCTCGGTTTGGGTCTGGCGATCTGCAAGGCGATCTTGTCCGATTTCAATGGCGGCCTTGAGATAAGCTCGGCGCCCGGCCAAGGCACCGAAGTCGTCGTCACCGTGCCCATCGCAACGGCCAAAGGAGCCAAGGCCGCATGAACGCAGGTATCGTGATCGTCGACGATGATGGAGATCATCTGGCCGCTCTCGCCGATCTGATCGGTGCCTCCGGCTATGCCGTGCAGACCTTCGATACCGCGGACGCCGCCCTCGCGGCGATGACCGAACAGCCGGATCTGGTCGTCAGCGATCTGCGTATGCCGGGCATGGATGGCATCGCCTTTCTCAGGAAACTCCGCGAGAGATGGCATGACGTACCCGTTGTCCTGCTGACGGGCCACGGCGATGTCGGTCACGCGGTGGAGGCTATTCGCGCCGGTGCCGAGGATTTCCTCGAGAAACCCTACGATTCAGCGCATCTCCTGGCGGTTCTGCGCCGCACGCTCGAGGCGCAGGCCGCGCGCAATGAGGTCGCCCGCCTGCAACAGGTTCTGGCCGAGCGCGCCGATGTCAGCATTCTCGGCCAATCCCGCGCGATGCAGCAATTCCGCAAACGTATTTCGGTGCTGGCTTCGGTCGATCTCGATGTGCTCATCACCGGCGAGACCGGAACGGGCAAGGAGCTGGCCGCACGCGCCATTCACGCCGCGAGCGCGCGGGCGGAGGGCCCGTTCGTCGCGCTAAACTGCGCCGCGCTTCCTGAGAGCATGGCGGAAACCATCCTTTTCGGCCACGGCGAAGGCGCGCTGGCGCATGACGCCGATGGTCGGGCAGGAAAGCTCGAAGCGGCAGATGGCGGCACGTTGATGCTGGACGAGGTCGAAACGATGCCGATGGCCATTCAGGCCAAGATGCTCCGCGTGCTGCAAGAGCGCAGTTTCGAGCGTCTCGGGGACAACGTGGCACGGCCTCTGTATGTCCGGGTGATCGCCACCACGAAGACCAATCTGCGCTTGCTCGACACCTTCAGGCCCGATCTGTTCTACCGGCTGGCCGGGGCGGAGCTGACAACGCCGACCCTGCACGAGGCGGGAGAGGATATTCCTCTGATCTTCGCGCACTACGCGCAGCTCGCCGCCCGCCGCTATGGCCGTCCCGACCCCGAAGTGCCGTGGGCGCTATCCCAAAACCTCAAACGACGCGCCTGGAGCGGGAACGTGCGTGAGTTGAAGACAAGCGCCGAAGCTTTCGCACTGGGACTGCTTGAGCTCGAAAGCGCCGGCGCTCAGAAATCCGGGCCGATGACGCTGGCCGATCGCGTGGCCGAATTCGAGGCGCGCGAAATCACGGCCGTTCTGGAGGCTCATGCCGGCAACACGCTTCGCACGGCTGAAACGCTCGGGCTTCCGCGTCGCACGCTGAACGACAAGATGCGGCGATACGCGATCACACTGGATCCCGAGCGGCAATCGGACGAAACCCGATAGCCCTGCCCTGGCAGAACGTGTCGCGGCGACCGGTATGAGGGGCTTGGCGTCACGCGATCCGGCACGCCAGGTTCAGCGCGAAACCGAGAGACAGGGCCCCAGAAAATCCCGACTAAAACACCTTGATATCGCCCTGCGATGGGGCTACGCGATTCCCGACAGAACAACTCAACAATGAGCTCCTCCCGATGTCCCACAAATCCATCACGGCGATTGCACTCGCAGCGTCGGCCTGCCTTGGTTCTGCGGTTTACGCGCAGACGGACTATCCGCTGACCATCGAGAATTGTGGGCAGTCGGTCACGTTCGAGGCACCGCCGCAGAACGCCGTCGCGCTTGGCCAGAACAGCGCCGAGATCATGCTGATGCTGGGGCTTGAGGACCGCATGGCCGCGACGGCCTTCTGGCCGAACACCGTGCTCCCCGAATTGGCCGAGGCGAACGCCGAGGTGGAGCTTCTGTCGGTCGAGTTCCCCTCGCTGGAATCGGTGCTGGCGGTGCAGCCCGACTTCGTCGCGGCGATGCTTGTCACGCTCATGGGTCCCGACAGCAAGGTGGCCAAGCGTGAGGATTTCCACAGCCTCGGCATTCCCACCTACCTGTCCCCGAGCGCATGCTCAGTGACGGACGTCGCCACCGATATCTATGGCGCGCGCTCCGAACTCTGGACCATGGATCAGCTATACAAGGAGATCGAGGATCTGTCGCGGATCTTCGACGTGGCAGATCGCGGCGAGACCGTCATCGCGGACCTGAAGGCGCGCGAGGCGGCGCTGCGCGGACGCTTCGAGGACCGCGGCGACCTCTCCTTCCTGTTCTGGTTCTCCAGCCCGTCGCCCGAGGATGACGCCTACCTTGCCGGCGGCAACGGTCCGTCGACCTATATCGCCGACCTTCTGGGCGGCACGAACGCCGTCAAGGCCTCGTCCGAATGGCCGACCCTCGGCTGGGAAGGCATCATGGCAACCGACCCCACCGTGATCGTCGCGGCACAGGTCGACCGCAAGCGCTGGAGCCTCGACGAGGCCGAGAACAAGATCGCCTTTCTCGAATCCGATCCGATCGTCAGCCAGATGGAGGCCGTGCAGAAGGGCCGCATCGTCGTGATGCCGGGGGCTGCGACCAACGCCAGCATCCAGACGCTCTACGGGGCCGAGGAAGTGGCCGAGCAGCTCGAGGCGCTCGACCTCTCGGAATGAGTACGGGCGTCATGGATCGCGGCATGGTGCGGCTCGCGCTGCTGACGCTGGTCTCGGCCACGGTCCTGGCCTTCGCCATCGCCGTCGCGACCGCCATCGGCGACTACACGATCGGGCTCGGAACCGTCGCCCTGGCAATCACCAACGGGCTCGGCCTGACCGCGGCCGAGCTTCCGCCCATCGAGGAAAGCGTGGTCTGGGACCTGCGGCTCAGCCGCGCGCTCGTTGCGGGGCTCGCCGGGGCGGGGCTGGCGCTCTGCGGAGCGATCCTCCAGGCACTCCTGCGCAACCCGCTGGCCGAACCCTTCGTGCTGGGCATCTCGGCCGGCGCCTCGACCGGCGCGGTCTGCGTGATCGTCCTCGGCGTCGGGGCGGGCAGCCTTTCGCTGTCGGCCGGGGCCTTCGCCGGGGCTTTCGCCGCCTTCGGAGTGGTGGCGCTCCTGTCGAACGGGGCCACAAGCGGGCCGAACCATACGATCCTCGCCGGCGTCGCCGCATCGCAGCTCTTCAACGCGCTGACTTCCTACATCGTGACCACCTCCGGTAACGCCGAACAGGCGCGCAACGTCATGTTCTGGCTTCTGGGCAGTTTCGGCGGCGTGCGCTGGCCCGACTTCCAGCTTCTGCTGGTGACGGTGCCGCTGGGTCTGGCGCTCTGCATCTACATGGCGCGCGCCCTCGACGCCTTCACCTTCGGAGACGAGGACGCGGCCGCGCTCGGCGTGCCGGTGGGGCGGATACGGCTCGCGCTCTTCGCGGTGACGGCCGTGATGACGGCGACGATCGTCAGCATGGTCGGCGCCATCGGCTTCGTGGGCCTTGTCGTGCCCCATGCCGCGCGCTTCGTCGTGGGCCCCATGCACATGCGCCTCCTGCCCGCCTGCGCAATCATCGGGGCGATCTTCATGGTGACTGCCGACATCGTGTCGCGGGTGATCGTGGCGCAGCAGACCGTCCCCATCGGCGTCGTCACCGCCCTTGTCGGGGTGCCCTTCTTCGCAATCATCCTCTACCGCGCGAGGCCGCAGACATGAGCGTCGTGGCGCAGAACCTCACTTGGGGCGTGAAGCGCAAGACCATCGTCTCGGACGTCTCGCTCACAGTCGCCCCCGGCGAGACACTTGGCCTGATCGGGCCCAACGGGTCGGGCAAATCCTCATTGCTCCGGCTTCTCGCAGGGCTGCGTCGTCCGGGCACGGGCCGGGTCGAGATCAACGGTCAGGACGTCGCGAGGATCACCCGCAAGGCACTGTCCCGGCAGGTGGCCTTCGTGCAGCAGAGTGCCGCGACCGACACCAATGTTACGGTCGCGGACGTCGTACGGCTCGGGCGGACGCCGCACCGCTCGGCGCTCGCAGGCTGGTCCGAAGCCGACGAGGCGGCAGTCGGCGAGGCGCTGACCCGCGTCGACATGGCCTCGCGCAAGACACAGGCTTGGCAAACGCTGTCGGGGGGCGAACGGCAGCGCGTGCATATCGCCCGGGCCCTGGCGCAGGCGCCGCAGGTGATGTTCCTGGACGAGCCCACCAACCATCTCGACATCCATCACCAGATCGAAATTTTACGCATGGTGCGTGACCTCGACCTGACGAGCGTGATCGCCTTGCACGATCTGAACCTCGCGGCGATGTTCTGCGATCGGATCCTGGTCCTCAGAGAGGGCGCTGTCTGCGCTTGCGGGACGCCGCACGCCGTGCTTACTCCGGATATCCTGCGTGACGTCTTTCGCGTCTCGGCCCATGTCGACGCCCCGGCAGATGCCGGTCGCCCACATATCCGCTTCAGCGCAGGGTAAGACGCTTTGGATCGAGCAGGATGACACCGAGCCACTCAAGACGCTTCACTGCCCCGGCCGCACGGCCATGAGCGCGCCTCTGCCGCAGGTGACGAGCCTGCCGTTCTTGCCGAACGAAGCGCTCGGGATCACGCTGCGTATTCTCTCCACGCTGGCCTTTGCGCTGATGAGCGTCTGCATCAAGGCTCTCGGCGATGTGGTCCCTCTGGGCCAAGTGGTGTTTTTCCGCTCCGCGATCGCCCTTTTCCCGCTTGCCGCATACCTGTGGTGGCGCGGCGACTGGCCCGGCGGTCTCAGGACATCGCGACCGCTTGGGCATATCGGACGCTGCCTTATGGGCGCCGCGGCGATGTTCACCTCGTTCGCGACGATCCGGCTGCTGCCGCTCGCGGAAGCGACGATGCTCTCCTACCTCGCACCGGTCATGCTCGCCGTTCTGGCATGGGCGCTCCTCGGAGAGCGCCTGACCGCGCGGCGCATCGCCGGCGTGGCGCTCGGCCTTGCAGGAGCGGCCGCCTTCTGCCTGCCCGCCTTCGCGGGCGCCTTGCCCGACGCGGGCGGCCTCGGCGTGTTTCTCGGTCTCGTCACCGCCATGCTGACCGCTGGCGCCTTGATCCAGGTGCGGCGTTTGACCTTGCTTGGCGAGGGTGCTGGCGCAATCGCGTTCTGGTTTGCCGTCGTCTCCGCCTTGTGCGGCCTCACGACGCTGCCCTTCGGATGGGCTTGGCCCGGCGTCGCCGGGATGATGCTCCTGGTCGCCACCGGCCTTGCAGGCGGGCTCGCCCACATCCTGATGACATTGTCGTTCCGACATGCCGATGCCTCCGCATTGGCGCCGTTCGAATACCTCTCGGTGCTCTGGGCCGTCGCGCTTGGCTTTGCCTTCTTCGCCGAAGTGCCCGGTCTCGCCTTCCTTGTCGCAGGACCGCTGGTGCTGATGGGTGCCATCATCACACGGACCCCTCGAGCGCGGTAGCGGATGGCAGTGCTTGGCTTGGCTTGGCTTGGCTTGGAGCAAGGCGCATGGCCCCGGCTCCTCGGCGCAACTGGAACAGCGGTTGAAAAGTGCGATCAGCCCGGGGCTGGCGCGCGCTACCTCGCGCCGGTCGTGATCCGTCAACCCGCGGAAGGGGCTCCGGCATTCCATCGGCTGACAGCACGTCCACGCTGAAACTCGCGGCGCAACGACGCAACGCGGGGCGTAAGAGTTTTGAGAAACATGGCTGGGGTGGTAGGATTTTCTGTTTTATTTCATGATGTTATCAACACTTATTGATATTGGGTCGTTTGTCAATCGGGAGAAATCGGTTTCCGGCGGTTTATTTCAGACTGTGTGTCACAGAAGGTGCCGCCACCATTCTGGCAGCCCGACAGTTGGGTCCGGATCGAAGTGTCGCTGACGGAACTAATGAGATGAACTGCCTTCCCACCAAACGCTGCTACCATGGCGTGCATAGGTGGAGAGACGAGCATCTGAAGGACATCAGGGTTCCGGGCTTGCATCAAACCTTGGGTCAAACGTTTCCGTTTGGCGGCAAACGATACATTTAATTCTCATGGCGGCTGTCCAAGCACACGCTGCCGAGGATTTGTTCTATCGAGCGCGAGAAAGGAGGTTTAGCAGGTCCGGTATCCAAATAAGCCAGCACTCGAGACAAATCATTGGTCATCGTCAAAAAGCGGCGCGCCGCGGGAAACTGATCACCCCCAGATACGATGACATCGTTCGAACGGAAACGCCTCAATATCCTCGGTACGCTCACTTGCCGACCGCAGCAGAAGGTCGACCATGGCGGCCTTTGAAGGCCCGGCCACCGACGGGAAAATCGGACGAGCGCGGTGGCGCTCGCTCTCAAACGAGAAAAGCGAATGGAAACATATTGCGGCGCGAGCCTCTCCAACGGGAAAACCTCTCGCTGGAGTGCTTGCCCGTGCACAGAGGATTAACGTTTCGGCGTCACAGAGGCCTTTTTGTGACCGTCACGGACAGTTGCAATCATGATCTGATGTGCTGCTCATACCCCATGAGCAACGCACCAATGAGGTGGTCCGAGGAAATCGAACAGTCAGCCCGCAGGTAGACCTATTTGTATTTGGTCGTTCGCCGAAAGCGCTCGAAAAGATGCTGTCGCGCCAGGCGCCTTTCCCGTTCGTCCTGAACCTTGATTTACCTGCTGGACCGTCACGAACGGCCCAGATCTGACATCGAGACGTTGACCCTATGCTGCATCGCAGTCCGTCGAAGCCGCCATTCGCAGATCATGCAGCATTCTCCTTCGCGCGTTACGATTATGTGGACCACAGTGGAAGTGCCGCAGGCACATGCTCCAGCGCAACACACTGACCAGATCAGCGAGCGGTTTGCAGTCGTGAAGTGACACTCGTGCAAAGTCGTGGATGATCTGAAAGCCAAGTCGCGATGGAGGATGCGAGGCTATGCTGGCAAAGTCTTGGTATGCAGATAGCGCACGCGAAATCGACTACGCGCTGAGGCAGCTTTATTTACTCGCCGCAGACCCAGAAATTGACTTCGAGTCAAAGGCTCAAAGCCTACTGAAGATTGGTTGCGAGGCGCTGAATCTGTCTCTCGGAATCATAAGTAAGGTTACCGATGAGCGTTATGTCGTTAAGTTCAGCTTCGGTGTGCTGGATGCGCCAACTGTGGGAACCTCGTTCGACCTGTCAGGTACGTACTGCGTGCATACCCTTGAAGCCAGCGACGTGACGGCGTTTCACCACGTTGGCGCGTCTGCGATAAAAACGCACCCATGCTACGCGGACTTCGGCCTGGAAAGCTACATTGGCGTTCCGTTGACAGTACATGGAAAAGCACGGGGTACCCTGAATTTCTCGTGTGCCTCTGCCCGCCCCAAACCTTTCAGTGCGAAAGAGTTAGAACTGGTTCGATTTTTCGGAAAGTGGATATCCAAGGAGTGGGAGCGCAAACTCGAGAAACACGATCTTGAGAATAAGACGATGCTCCTGGAGTCGATATTGGAGGCCATGCCCGACGCCATGGTCTTCGCGAACAGGCACCGTGAAATCGTCGCGGTGAATCCTGCGGCGGAAAAGATGTTTGGGTATCCTTCATCTGACTTGGAGGGTCGCAGGAGCTCGGCGCTCTATGCAAGTCTCGATGTCTATGAAGAGGCCGGACAGCGCGCCTATAACCAAGAGGTCTCAGGCAAGAGCGCGCCGATGATGGTCGATTACATGCATAAGTCGGGCCGCATCGTGGTAGGCGAGACGCATTCGGCTCCCATGGACTCAGCAAGTGGTGATAGGATCGGCTACCTCGCAGTTATCCGAGATGCGACATCGCGCAGTCGAGCAGACACCGAGCGGGACAATGCGATTGCCGCCGCCAGTCATGAGTTGAAAACGCCTATAACCGCCTTGAAAGGCGCACTGCGCCTGCTTGAGCTATACACGACTGATCTTCCATCGGATGCCAAGCAACTCCTGACAAGCGCTGCGCGAAGCTCTGACCGCCTCGAAGCATTAACCCGTTCCATTTTGGATGCCGGGAGGCTTTCGGCGCAGTCCAGGCAAGTTCAGTTCGAAGAGGTCAGCCTAAGCTTGCTCCTTCAATCCTGTGTATTCGACACAGAACGATTTGCAGAGGATAATGACGTGCAGGTGGTGGCGCCCAAGACCACACGCGCAGACTATGTCGTCCGCGGCATCGAAGCTATGCTCCTACAGCTTGCGGTGAACCTCGTGACCAATGCAATCAAGGCTTCTCCAAAAGGAGGCGTTGTCGAGTTGGGGCTGTTCCCGGATCGTGCTGGTTTCTGGGTTAAAGACAATGGACAGGGAATTCCCGAGAGGATTCGACCGGTCTTGTATGACCGCTTTACCAAGGCGGGCGAGACTTCATACCGCTTCGGTGGCGGAACCGGGCTCGGTATGAGCATTGTTAAGGCGGTCGTCGACCAGCACCATGGGAGTATCTCTTTCGATAGCGAAATCGGGGTTGGAACGACATTCTATGTCGAACTACCTGAGGTCGAGTGATCCCGCAGACATTAGAAGTGACATACCTCCGGACAACTTGGCCTCTGGAACTCGAAAAGTACTACCCCTGCATCCTGCCAATACGATACGGATGCTTCGAGTCGAAAAAGAATGCTCTAACCAAACGCCAACGTTAATGAACTCGTGGCCAAGCCAGCCGTCGCTTCTGGCCCAGTCTTGCCATTCGGTCCTTAGCCAATCGCCGCGGTGCAGCTTCACCAGACCGGCCATTTTTTAACCGCGCAGCATTCTTCTTGGGTGATGGTCGGCAGTGCGGGACTTTGCTGCCATTTGCTTATTGGCGAAATTGTGTAGACTCCTGAAAAACGGAGGCCGTCTTGCTTGACCCTTATCTAACCGGCATTTTGCTCGCCTACGGCGTTTTCATGATCGGTATGTTCACGCCGGGCCCAAACATCTTGGCGGTGATTGGCACATCAATGTCGATCGGTAGAACAGAAGGCAAAGCTCTGGCGCTTGGCGTGGCGACGGGAACTTTTTGCTGGTCAATGCTGACCGCTTTGGGCCTCACCGCACTTGTCTCGACCTATGCCTCAATAATGGTCCTTCTGAAGGTGATCGGCGCAGCATATTTGCTCTGGTTGGCCTTCAAGGCGTTCAAGTCGGCTATGACGATAAAAGAGTTAGAGGTGCGTCCTGTTCATCTGAATGGTGGGCCACTTGCGTTCTATCGGCGTGGGCTTCTGATCCAAATGACGAACGCCAAGGCCGCCTTGGTATGGATCGCGATTATGTCCCTTGCGATGGACGGGCAAGCACCGATCTGGGTGGCTTCTCTCGTCGTTGTCGGCACCAGCATCATGTCCGCAGTCGGACATGTGATTTACGCGGTGGCGTTTTCCACATCGCCGGTGGTCGCGGTCTATGCGAAAGCCCGCCGGTGGATCGACGGAGTGCTTGGCGTCTACTTCTGCTTTGCGAGCTACAAACTCGTCACCTATCGCCCGTAGATCGCGCGGTCGAATTGGGCTCGAAGCAGACTTGCGGCGTTGCAGCAGGACGCCCGCCTGGTCCTCGCCCCGCGCCCGTCGCTCCCGGCCCATTGCAGACCTCCACTGCGATGGTCGAGGCTGCGGCGCGGCTTCACCGAATCGGACATCCGCGACCTCCCGCAGCATCCGCTGGGAGGCCAAGGTCAGCAGTGCGGAACCTTGCTGCAGTTCGCTGCACATGCTCACTTTCAGCCGCATCTGCGACGTCATTCGGAGGTAAGGGCGGCCTCAAGACTAAGTCACGAAGTGAACCAGTCGCGGGCATTTCGATAACAGACGTCGCCCACAAGCGCATCGAGAATCTCGGGATCGTCCGGCACGTGCCCCTCGGCCTGCCAGCGGCCGACGATGCGGCAGAACAGGCGTCGGAAATACTCGTGGCGGGGGAAAGACAGGAACGAGCGGCTGTCGGTCAGCATCCCCAAGAAGGTCGAGATGAGGCCCATCTGCGCCAGCGTGCGCATCTGGACCTCCATGCCGTCGAGCTGGTCGTTGAACCACCAGGCCGTGCCCGCCTGCACCTTGCCGGGCACGCTGCCGTCCTGGAAATTGCCCGCCGTGGTGACGATCACCGGGTTCTTCGCTGGGTCGAGCCCGTAGATCACCATACGCGGCAGCTCCTCGGTGCGGTCCAGCCGGTCGAGCAGATCGTTCAGCGGCTCGGCCATCGCGGTGTCGCGGATTGAATCCGCGCCGACATCGCGGCCCACCGTCTCGAACAGGCGGGTGCGCGTGCTGCGCATCGCGTTGACGTGCAACTGCATGACGAGGTTGCGGCGTGCATAGGCCTGCCCCATCGCGACAAACAGCGCCGCGCGCCAGGCCGCGGCATCCACGGCCCCGACCTCGCGCCCCGCGCGGGCCGCGTCAAGCGCCGCATCCAGCCGGGCCACGGACACCTCGGCGCCCGCATCCAGCCGGTCGATGCCGTGATCGGCGGCGCGGCAGCCATGGGCCACGAAGTGATCCAGCCGCGCCTCGAGCGCCTCGACCACATCGTCGAAGCCGGAGATCGGCTGCGTCGCCGCTTCCAGCCGGTCGATCCAGTCAGCGAAGCCCGGCGCGTCGATCTTGACCGCCGGGTCGGGCCGGAAGGTCGGCACCACCCGCCACGGCGCATCGCGAAGCGCGGCGTGGTGTTCGAGCGTGTCCAGCGGATCGTCGGTGGTGCCCACCAGCTCGACGTTCATCCGGGTCAGCAGACCCTGCGCGCCGAACTCGGGGCGGGACAGCCTGTCCTGCGTGACCTCCCACACATGGTCGGCCGTGTCGGGGCCAAGGATCACGCCGTCGAGGTCGAAGTGCCGCCAGAGCTCCAGGTGGCTCCAGTGGTGCACCGGGTTGCCGAGCATCCTTGGCATCGCCCGTGCAAAGGCGTCGAATTTCTCGCGCGGAGAGGCGTCGCCTGTCACCAGACGCTCCTCGACCCCGGCCCAGCGCATGACACGCCACTTGTAGTGGTCATGACCCAGCCAGAGCGAGCCCAGATCTTCCCAGTGCTGATCCCCGGCGATTTCGGCCGGGGGCAGGTGGTTGTGGTAATCGACGATGGGAAGATCCTTCGCCACGTCGTGGTAGAGACGACGCGCCTCGGCGGTGTCGAGAAGGAAGTCTTGGTTCAGGAAACGGGTCATCGGGCCTCCTTAAGCGCGGCGATCATGCCGACCTCCACGATGCGCTCATGCGCCTTGCCGACCGGGCCTGCGAGGGTTTCGACTTCGTCGACCAGCCGAGGCAGGCCCAACACGGCGCGCACCGGATCAGGCTCTTGCGCGGCGGCACGCAGTTCCTCTTGACGGGGATCGGACACGGCGGGCAGCTCGCGCAACGCGGCGACCCAGCTTGCGATGGCATGAGCCGTCACCGTCCAGTCGCGGCCGGCCTCGGCGTTTTCCAGCGCCGGCACGAAGAGCCGCTGCGGCATCTTCTGGCTGGTGTCCTGCGCGATCTGGTCAAGCCGGTGGCGCAGGCGCGTGTTGCCAAAGCGTGCGATCAGCGCGTCGGCATAGGCGGCAAGATCCACGTCCCCCGGCATGTCGAGCGTCGGCGCCTGCTCGTCGAGCATCAGGCGGCGGGCCGCATCGGCCAGCACCGGGTCACCGACGGCCTCGGCCACGGTCTCGTGCCCTGCCAGCCGTCCTGCGTGGGCAAGAAAGGTATGCGCGCCGTTCAGCATGCGCAGCTTCATCTCCTCGAAGGGCCTGACATCCGCCACCAGTTCGGCCCCGCCTTCGGCAAAGGGCGGACGCGGACCGGCAAAACTCTCCTCGATCACCCATTGCAGGAACGGTTCGGTCACGATGCCGCTCGGATCGTCGTGGCCCACGGCCTCGCGCAGAAGCGCGGCGCCATCCTCGTCCATCGCCGGGGTGATCCGGTCCACCATGGAACTCGGGAAGGCCACGTTCTCGGCGATCCAGGTGCCAAGCTCGGGATCCGTCTGCCGGGCAAAGTCGCCCACGACCCGAGACAGCATCTCGCCGTTGCCGGGCATGTTGTCACAGGACAGCACCGTCATCGGCGCACCACCGGCGGCGCGGCGGCGACGCAGCCCCTCGACCAGAAGACCGATAGCCGTGCCCGGCGTTTTGGGCGCTTGAAGATCCGCCCGGATATCGTCGCGGTCGGTGTCGAGCCGTCCGCCGCTCTGGCAGTAACCCTTTTCGGTGACCGTCAGCAGGATCACGTCCAGCCCCTCACTCGCGATCAGGTTCGTAAGCGCGTCCGGTCCATCGCGCCGGGGATGGCAGGTGCCCACGACACAACCGATCTCGCGCACCGTAGCCGCTTCGCCGTCCGCGGCAGCTACATGGTAACGGCCCTCGGCGGCATCGAGCGCGTCAAGCGCGCCGGTCCCCGAATTCAGACGCGAGGCGATCACGCCCCAGTCGCCACCCGCTGCATCAAGCCCACGGTCCAGAAACCACATGGGATGCGCGCGCCCGAAGGCACCGAAGCCGATGTGCAGGATACGCGGGCGGAGCGCCGCGCGGTCGTAGCCCGGGCTCTCGCGGGTTATGGCCAGATCGGTCAAAGAGGCACCTCGTCTCCGTTTTGCGTTTCGTTGCCTCGCACGTGCAGGTTGCGCCGCTCACCGGCGGGCAACACGATGCGCGCGGTGTCCAGCACCGGCTCGCGCCCGCCCTCCTGCGCCCAGTCGAGGGTCAGCGTCTCGCCGCAGTCCAGCTCGAAACGCAGCAGGCTGAACGGGGCATCCTCGCTCACA
Organism: Roseivivax sp. THAF30; assembly: GCF_009363575.1. Taxonomy (NCBI): domain Bacteria; kingdom Pseudomonadati; phylum Pseudomonadota; class Alphaproteobacteria; order Rhodobacterales; family Roseobacteraceae; genus Roseivivax; species Roseivivax sp. THAF30. The sequence continues at coordinate 3,198,251 of NZ_CP045389.1, forward strand.
CCGTCGTCCTCGTAGAGCAGCCCGCCACCCCTGCCCGCCCCGGGCACCGGGAAAAGATGCAGCTCGCGAACCGTTTCCGCCGAGGGATCAGCCCGCATGGCGCCCGACGATAGGGGCAGCACCGCCCCTGCCCGCACGAACAGCGGCATCGACGACAAGTCAACGTCGAGTGTCACCCGCGCGCCCGGCGCGTTCCATTCGCCGGTGTGGAAGTTCCACCAGCCGGTGCCGTTGCGCGGCAGACGGACCTCGCGGGTCGTCGCGCCTTCGTCCAGCACGTTGGCCACGAGAAGATCGCGGCCCAGCATGAACTCGTCGCACTCGGCCCAGGCCTCGGGGTCATCGGGATGGTCGAGGAATACCGGACGCAGCATCGGTTCGCCCTTGGCCACCGCCTGCCAAAGGCAGGTGTAGAGATAGGGCAGCAGCCGGTAGCGCAGGCCAAGCGCCGCGCGGATCTGGGGTAGCACCTCGGGGTACATCCAGGCTTCGTTCACCGTGGCGTCGTCGTTCCACGAATGGATGGTGAAGCGCGGATGGAAGATCCCGTTCTGAATCCAGCGCAGGAACAGCTCAGGGTCCGGACGCGGACCGGCGAAACCGCCGACATCATGACCGACGTTGTAGAAGCCCGACAGGCTCATCCCCAGGCCGGTGCGGATGTTGTAGCGGATCGTCTTCCATGCGGTACGGTTGTCGCCCGACCATGTCTGGGCGTGCCGCTGCAGGCCAGGCGCGCCGGAGCGCGAAATCAGGTAGGGCCGCTTGCCCGGCGCGTGGGCGCGCTGCGCCTCTTCCGAGGCGCGCGTCATCAGGATCGGCATCACCGGCCGCATCAGACCCACGTCGATCGGATCGCCGAAGCCGTCGCAGCGCGCGCGGCCGTCCCAGATCTCGTATTCGTTGTTGTCGTTCCAGGTCGACCCGATCCCGTGATCGAGCAGCTGGGAGGTCACGCCCTCCTTCCACCAGGCCACCGCGTCGGCATTGGTGAAATCGATATGCGAGCCCTCATCATCCCAGAAGCTCGACCGCTCGGGGCTGTCGGGGGCCTCGCTGTCGCGAATGAATAGCCCTGCCTCGGCCACCTCGTTGTAGCGCGGATGGTCCTGCAACAGGCAGGGCTTGATGTTGGCGATCAAGTGCACGCCCGCCTCGCGGAACTTGGTGGTCATGGCGTCCACGTCGGGCACCTTGTCGCGGTTCCAGTTGAACACGTAACGCTTGGCCCCGATCGAGGTGTAGCCCGAGGACATCTGGAAGCTGTCGCAGGGGATCTGGTGTTCCTCGAGCCGGTCGAGAAATCCTTCGAGCTGCGCCTGCGCGTCGGGCGCGTCGGTATAGCTCATGGTCGAGCCGGAATAGCCCAGCGTCCAGCGCGGCGGAAAGGCGGTGCCGCCGGTCAGCGCCACCTGCCCCTTGACGAGATCGAGCATCTCGGGCGCCCAGCGCACGTAGTAATCAAGATCCCCGTCCTCGGCCCGGAAGGCACGATAGGGCAGGTGATAATTGTCAAGCTCGTTGCCCAGATCGAACCAGCAGGACGCGAGGTTGTCGTAGAAGATCGACCAGGCGCCCGCCCGGTCGGTCTGGGTCATCGTGAAGGGCACGTGTTTGTAAAGCGGATCGGTGCTTTCGGCGTCATAGCCCATCGCGTCGAGGTTGCGCATCTCGTAGCGCTTGCCCGACCGTTCCAGTTCGCCCGCCTTTTCACCCAGCCCATGCACCCGGTCGCCCGGGTAGCGGCGCAGGAAATGCCCGTGGCGATGGTCGTCGGTGCCCATGAGGATGCCGCCCGTGGGACGTTCCTCGGTGAAGGGCACCCAGTCGCCGCCGATCTTCGCTGCCCAGCTCAGCTGCAGCGGGCGGTGGATGGTGAGCCGAAGCGCGGCGGCCTCAACCTCCAACGCATCGCCTTCGCGGAGCTCGTGCGCAGGACAGGAGAAGCCCGACAGGTCGTCGCGGCTGCGGCCCTCCCAGGACAAGTCGCCTTCGGGTGCAATCGTCCATGTTCGCGGCAGCCGCCAAGCGCCGTCCTTGAGCAGCGACACCCGAATCAGGTCGTCCTCGAGAACGCGGACGCGCAGTAGGTGGCGGCCCTCGACCAGCAGGTCGACGCCGGCGTCGTGGCGGGCATGAAAGACCCAGTCGCGAAGTGTCTTCATAGGCCATATCCCAAGAGTAGACGAGGCAGGAAAAGGCTGATCTCGGGGACATAAGTCACGACGAGCAACAGCGTGAACAGGACCGCGTAAAGCGGCAGCAGCGGCCGGATCACCTTGGCTATGGACGTGCCGCCAACGGAACAGCCCACGAATAGCGCCGAGCCCACCGGTGGCGTGCAGATCCCGATACAGAGATTGAAGGTCATCACGATGCCGAAATGCACCGGATCCATACCCAGATCGCCGACGACGGGAAGGAAGATCGGCGTGAAGATCAGCAGCGCCGGCGTCATGTCCATAAAGGTACCAATCAGAAGAAGCGTGATGTTTATGGCGAGCAAGATCGCAAGCGGATTGTCGGACATCCCGAGGAGAAAGTCCGAAATCGTGTTGGGGATCAATCCGAAGGCCATCGCGCGGCTCATGGCGATCGAGGCGCCGATCATGAGGAGGACGACCGAGGTCGTCACAGCCGATTCGATGATGATCCGGGGAAGATCACGTAGCGTGATTTCCCGATACCAGACCAGCGCGAGCAGCAATGCGTAGATGACGGCCGCGGCAGAGGCTTCGGTGGCGGTGAAGGCGCCGCTGATGATACCGCCCATGATCACGACGATAAGCCCGAGAGGCAGGATCGCATCGCGTGTCGCCACCCATACCTCACTCTTGCTTGGCCGCGGAGAGACCGGATAACCGCGCCGCTTGGCGATGATACCGGCCACGGTCATGATGCCGGCGCCCATGAGGATCCCCGGCAGATAGCCCGCCACGAAGAGCGCGGCGATCGAGGTGCCGCCGGTGATCAGCGAATAGACGATGAGCGTCGCCGAGGGCGGGATGAGCAGGCCCGTAGGGCAGGAAGCGATGTTGACGGCGGCCGAAAAACTTCGGTCATAGCCTTCCTTGTCCTGAAGCGGAGCCATCACACCGCCGACCGCCGCAGCGGACGCCACCGCCGATCCCGAGATTGCACCGAACATCATGTTGGCAAGGACATTGCAATGTGCGAGCGCCCCCGGCAGCCGCCCGGCCAGCACCTTGGCAAAGTTGATGAGCCGCATGGCGATCCCGCCATGGTTCATGATGTTGCCGGCAAGGATGAAGAACGGGATCGCGAGTAGGGTGAAACTGTCGAGCCCCGAAGCCATTTGCTGCGCAACGATGAAAACGGACTGTTCGACGCCCATAAAGAGCAGAAAGGTCAGCGTCGCCGCAGAGCCGATAGCGAAGGCGATTGGTACCCCCATCGCCATGAAGATGAAGAAGGATCCGAAGAGGACCCAGATCGCATAGTCCATGTCCAGTTCCTCATTCCAGCGGCATGTCGACATCGCCTTCGGCCTGAGGCATCCGCCCGCGCGCGACATCGGCGAAGAAAAGAAGGCAATAGTAGAGTATCACTGCGCCGGCGAAGGGGATGGCGGCATAGATCCACCCCATAGAAATGCGAAGGGCGGGCGTCACCTGACCCGAAGCCAGGGTACGTGAGACAAGCGAATACCCACCCCAGATCATCACGACGGCAGCGAAAATCGCAACCACGGTCAGGATCGCGCCCTCGGCGGCAACGCGCCTGCGCCCTTTGAGCGTGGCGGTCAGCAGGTCGATTGCAAGGTGACGCCGGGCCCCAAATGTGTATGCGCCGCCGATGAGCGCAAGCCACATGAACAGGAATCGCGCGATCTCGTCGGTCAGCGTGCTTGGCGTACCGAGGACATAGCGGCTGAAGACCTGCCATGTCACGCAGGCAACCAGCACTGAAAAAATCACGATTATGACCCAACGAAGCGCATTGTCGATAACAGGCTTCATGGCGCAACCACCGGTGTGTCCGATGTCGGGTTGGAATGGGCAGTCATCTCGTCTCCTCCTCGTGCCGAGATATCTGGAGAACAGTGGCAGCTTCATGAATTTTGGTCAACCAATTTAGAAATAGGTTGACTTCTTGGCTGTCGTGAAGCCATTTTTTGCAGTGATTGGTCAGCCAAATGAATTGGCCGATCATCGTAATTCCAGGGAGGATGACCATGAAATTGACCACAACGCTCACCGCCATTGCGGTCGCTGGGCTTGGCACGGCGGCAGCGGCCGAGACGCTCCGCCTGAACCACAACAACCCGCCGGATCACCCTACGCATCTCTCCATGCAGTTCATGGCCGACCGCGTAGCCGAGTTGACCGATGGCGAGATCGAGATTCAGCTCTTTCCCAACGCCCAGCTTGGTACGCAACGCGAGTCGATGGAACTCGTCCAGAACTGCGCTCTCGAGATGGCACGCTCTAACGCTTCCGAGCTTGAAGCTTTCGAAGAGAGCTATTCAGCAATGAACCTGCCCTACATCTTCGCATCGGAAGACCATTTCAACGATGTGATCTCGGGCGATATCGGCCAGGACATCCTCGAAGCGTCAGTCGATAATGGCTTCCGCGGTGTCGCCTTCCTGACCGAAGGCGCGCGCTCCTTCTACGGACAGAAGCCCATCCTCTCCCCGGCGGATCTCGAAGGGGTCAAGGTTCGCGTACAACCTTCCCCCTCCGCAATCCGTATGGTCGAATTGCTGGGTGGCAGCCCTACCCCGATCTCTTGGGGCGAACTGTATAGCGCGTTGCAGCAAGGCGTGGTCGACGCGGCCGAGAACAACCCGACCGCACTCACAACGGCGCGCCACGGTGAAGTGGCCACGGATTTCTCGCTCGACGAGCATACGATCATTCCGTCGGTTGTCGTGATGTCGAACTGTGCGTGGGATGCGATGACGGCCGAACAACAGGAGGCCTTCATGACCGCCGCGGCCGAGATGCAGGAGCGTCATGGCGTGGAATGGAAGAAAGCTTCGGATGCTGCGATCGAGGAAGCGCAGAGCGAGCTGGGTGTGACGATCCACGAAGTCGACAAGGGGCCCTTCGTCGAAGCAGTGCAGCCGATGTATGAAGAGGTCGCTTCACAATCGGATACCATTGCCGACCTGATCGAGCGCATTCAAGCCTCGGCACCCGACTCGGGCTCCTAATCGCACATGCTCGAAAGGTCCGATATCGCGGAGAACGCTCTTCAGGCACTGCATGACGAAGACTACGATCGTCCTTTCAACCTGCAGAACCTGAATGCGGAAACCCTGATCTTCACCAGCGGTCGGCAGGGCCGGTCGCTGGATGGAGATTGGTTCTTCTGCGTCGATCTTCTCGATACCGGTCTGCGGCAGAAGTGGTTTGCCATGACACCGCAGCAACCGGCGGACCGTATCGAGCCTTGGGATTATGACCCCTATATGGGCGAGACGGTGCCGGTACCGTCGTGTTGGCAGATGCTCAAGGAGAAATGGTATTTCTTCGAAGGCTCGGCCTGGTACACACGGTCGGTCTCGGTAGATCCCCTCACTGACGGGCGGCGGCGATTCTTACGGATCGGCGCCGCACAATACGATTGCAAGGTCTTCGTGAACGGGCGATTTTTGGGCAATCACTACGGTGGTTCGACCCCGTTCTGTGTAGGGGTGAGCGAAGCATTCCTGCCGGGCGAGAACTGGCTCATACTCTGCGTGAACAACACCAGAACCCACGACCGGGTGCCCATGCGCAATACCGATTGGTTCAACTACGGCGGCGTGTACCGCGAGGTCACGCTGCACGAGACCCCGGCTACGGTGATCCGCGATCTTTTCGTGCGCCTTGACGGAGATACGATCCGGGCGAGCGTCGTGTCGGACGGCCCGGCCGCCGCCGCAAAGCTTGAGATCTCCGAACTCGGGATCAACACCGAGATTCCCCTGCAGGACGGGCACGGCGAGGTCGCGATTGCGGCGCAACCCGAGCTCTGGTCGCCCGAGAAACCGCGGCTTTACGACGTCACCTGTTCGGCCGGGGGCGACGTGGTCCGCGATCGCATCGGCTTCCGCACGATCGAGCGGCGCGGGACCGAGATATTTCTCAATGGCGAACCGATCTTCCTGCGCGGGATTTCAGTGCACGAAGACGACCGGGACACCGGCAAGGTTACGAGCGACGAGGACATCCGCCGCCGCTTTGCCCACGCGAAGGAGCTGGGCTGCAACTTCCTACGCCTGGCGCATTATCCGCATCACGAACGGGCCGCGGAGATCGCCGACGCGCTTGGCTTGCTGCTCTGGGAAGAAATCCCCGTCTACTGGGCGATCGACTTCGAAAACCCCGCGACCCTGCGTGACGCGAACAACCAGCTGACCGAGCTGATCCGTCGCGACCACAACCGCGCCAGCGTCGTCATCTGGTCCATCGGCAATGAAAATCCCGACACGGAAGCGCGACTGAGTTTCATGCGCACCTTGGCAGACACGGCCCGCGCGGAGGACCCGACCCGGCTGATCGCCGCCGCCTGCCTTGTCAACCACAACAAGCTCAAGATCGAGGATCGCCTCGCCACATCGCTCGATATCATCGGGATCAACGAATATTATGGCTGGTACGACGAGAATTTCGACGAGCTCGCGATAATCGGCCGCAACTCGGCTCCCGACCGACCGGTCGTCATCTCAGAGACCGGCGCCGACGGCGACCACGAGGCAGGCCCGGAAACCGGCCTGTTCTCGGTTGCGTACCAGGCCGACGTGTATCGCAAGCAGATCGCTACGCTGCGCGACCTCGACTACATCAAGGGCATCTCACCGTGGATCCTCTACGATTTTCGTGTCGAGCGGCGACAGAACGTTTTCCAGCGCGGTTGGAACCGTAAGGGATTGATCGGCTCCGACAAGCGCTCGAAAAAGCCCGCTTTCGATATCCTGGCGGCGCATTACGCAAACCGCGCATCGGAGGAGAACGCATGAGCGATCGCAGGCAATACCAGGATGTCGCGCGGTCGATCCGGCAGATCATCCGCGACGAGAGTCTTCAGGCCGGCGATCGTCTGCCGCCCGAGCGCGGTCTGTCGGAACGTCTCGGCGTGTCCCGCTCGCTGGTCCGCGAGGCCCTGATCCTTCTCGAGATCGAGGGGGCCGTCGAGGTGCGCAAGGGCTCGGGCGTCTATATTTCGGACACGCCCCCAGCGGCGTCCCAGCAAATGCGCGACGATATCGGCCCGTTCGAGCTGCTTCAGGCGCGCCAGCTGATCGAGTCGGACATCGCGGGCTTCGCGGCTCGGATGGTCACCAAGAACGACATCATGCGCCTGCGCGATATCTTGGCGAAAGAACGCGCGGACATGGAAAGCGCCGATCCGGATTATTCCGGCGACCGCGCCTTTCACCGACAGATCGCGGAGGCCACGCAGAATTCGGTTCTCGTGGACGTGGTCGAGGAACTCTGGGCCAAGCGCGAACAAAGTCCGATGTGGGCGCGCCTGCACAATCGGATCTTCGAGACGACATACCGGCGGGCCTGGCTGGACGACCACCAGGCCATCCTGACCGCCTTGCAAGCACGCAATCCCGAACAGGCGCAGACGGCGATGTGGCAGCATCTCGGGAATGTCCGGGATACGCTGATGACTCTCTCCGACGTCGACGATCCCGCATTTGACGGCTACCTGTTCCAGCCCGTCTCACGGAGCGCTTGAGCGCTCGAAACCACTTCCTGGAAAGGCAGCACATGATCGAGTCCTGGCGCTGGTTCGGCCCCGACGACCCCGTGACCCTGAACGATGTCCGGCAGACCGGGGCCAAGGGTATCGTCACGGCGCTGCATGGCGTTCCGGCGGGCACCGTCTGGCGCCACGAGGACGTCGAGGCGCGGCGCGACATGATCCGCGACGCGGGGCTCGACTGGGTCGTGGTCGAAAGCATTCCCGTGCACGAGGACATCAAGACCGGCGCCCCGGGCTGGGAGGTCCGTGCCGACGCCTGGGCCGAGAGCCTTCGCGTCCTTGCCGCCGCCGGTATCCGGACCGTCTGCTACAATTTCATGCCCGTGCTCGACTGGACGCGCACGACGCTGAACCACGATCTGCCGGGCGGCGCGCAGTGCCTGCGCTTCGACGCCGTCGACGCGGCCGTGTTCGACATCTTTCTGCTGCAGCGCCCCGATGCTCAGGCCGACCACCGCGCCGACATCGTCGAGCAGGCCCGGCGGCGCTACGCCGCGATGGACTACGAGGCGTGCCGGCAGCTCGTGGAAACCATCATCGCCGGCCTGCCGGGCTCTGAAGAAAGTTGGACGATCGAGAGTTTCCGCGACCAGGTCGCGGCCTACCGGGACATCGATCACTCACGCCTGCGCGCCAATCTCCTTGCCTTCCTCGACCGGGTGCTGCCCGTGGCCGAGGCCGAGGGCGTGCGTCTTGCCATCCACCCCGACGACCCGCCCTTCCCGCTCTTCGGCCTGCCCCGCGTCGTCTCAACCGAAAGCGATTTGGCGGCGATCTTCGATCACGCGCAGACGGCCGCCAATGGGCTGACCTTTTGCACCGGGTCGCTCGGGGTGCGCGCCGACAACGACCTGCCCGCGATCTTGGAGCGGTTCGCCGATCGGGTGCATTTCCTACATCTACGCTCGACCCGGCGCGAGGCGGACGGGATCAGCTTTCACGAAGCCGAACACCTGGGCGGGGACGCGGGACTGGTGCGTATCGTGAGTGCCGCGCTGCGGCTCGAGGCCCGGCGCGGAACCGCGCTTCCGATGCGCCCCGACCACGGCCACATGATCGCTTGGGACCAGAGCCGCGCCATGCGCGCTGGCTATCCCTATATCGGCCGCCTGCGGGGCCTGGCCGAACTGCGCGGCGTCGCCGCTGCGCTGACCGATCCGTACGCCCGATGACACGCGTTCTCGGCATAGGCGAATGCATGATCGAGATGGCGTTGCAGGACGACGGGCGCTACGTGATGGGCTTCGCCGGCGACACTTTCAATACCTGCTGGTACCTTCGCCAGGTTGCCGGGGACGCGCTGTCGGTGGGGTATTTCTCGGCTATCGGGGATGACGACGCCTCGGCTCGGATGGAAGAGTTCATGCGCTTCGCCGGCATAGATCCGGTTCTCGCGGTCCGCCCGGGACGGACGATCGGCCTTTACCTGATCTCGCTGAGGGACGGCGAGCGGAGCTTCAGCTACTGGCGCTCGGCCTCGGCCGCGCGGACCCTGGCCGACGATCTCGAAACGCTCCCTGGCCTTGGCAGGGGCGACGTCGCGTACTTCTCGGGGATCACGCTGGCCATCCTGCCTCCGGCGGGACGCGAGCGGTTGTGCGCCGCGTTGACCCGGGCCCGGGCCGAGGGGGTGACAGTCGTCTTCGACCCAAACATCCGCCCCGCGCTATGGGACTCGCGCACCGAAATGCGCGCGCAGATCATGCGAGCGGCCGGTTTGGCCAATCTGGTTCTTCCATCATGCGACGACGAGGTTACGCATTTCGGAGATTCCGGTCCCGACGATGTAGCGGGCCGCTATCTTGACTGCGGGGCAGCAGCCGTCGTTGTAAAGAACGGCGGCAAGTCCCTCGTCGTCCAGTCCGAACAAGAGCGCGTCGATTTTCTGCCTGATCCGGTGTCGAAAGTAGTCGACACTACCGCTGCCGGCGATGCGTTCAATGCGGGTTTTCTGGCAAGTTGGCTAATCGGTGAGACCTTGGAAAATTCGTGCGCCGCCGGCTGCCGGGTGGCTGGACAGGTAATTACTCAGCATGGCGCCCTCGTGAGACTGACCATGGATAATGAATAGCCCACTCGGCTTGGCTTCGACCTTTAGAAAATTCTCTCTTCCGGAATTCTCAAATAGTCTTCATGCTTTTGTGGTGAGCTTCTGTGCTCGCCATAACAAGATAGAAAGTAGTTTCTGTGACGGCGCTAAGCGTCATGGATAAAATGGTTGCGCGAAAGCACTTTTCATCAAGCATTCGCCGAGGTCAGTCAACGCCTGGCGAAAAGCTTGCTTAAGCCCAGCTTTTTGATCGAAAGTTTGGGTCGATGACCTGTGACCTAATGGGATGAAATGCCTTCCCACCATCCTGCTGCTACCGTGGCGGGCATAGGTGGAGAGAGGAGCATCTGATGGACATCAAGGTTCTGGGTATTGATTTGGGCAAGACCGTTTGCAGTCTTGCCGGGCTGGATGAAGCGGGAGCGGTTGGAGGTCGCCGATGCTAAGCGGCTGCAGGCGCTCGAGACCGAGAACGCCAAGCTGAAGAAGATGCTGGCTGAGCAGATGATGAATGTGGCTACGCTGAAAGAGATGAAGGCCAGGCACTACTGCGCGTGACGGACTTACCGAACTGCGCTTGGATGGCCCTCGCTGCGTCGCCGCCGGGCGAAGCGACCCGCTTGGGATCATGCACAATTTTCAATTGGCGTGCTGTGGCTATAGGGACCAAGCTGCAGGTGTCTCGAGCGCATGCTAAAGCGCGTAAGTGTGTGTCCCGGGCTTGGAGCATTGTATGAAATTCTGCCTTTCCTTGGCTCTTCTCTTGGGTGCAGCGCCTTGCATGGCGGAGACAGTGGCAGGTGTCGTCTATCTTCAGGATACCTCCCTTCAGGAACGCCCTCTATCGCTCTCGATCTGGTATCCATCGGAGGAACCGGCGTCGGCCGAGATTGGCGGCAATCCTGTCTTTGAGGGTGTTCCAGCCGCTCCGGGTTCTGCATTTCCGGATGAGCCTCTCCCTTTGGTCGTTGTCTCACATGGTGGTTTGCGATCTGCGTCCGACTCCGGCGCTTGGCTTAGCTCATCTATCGCTCGGACGGGCAAAGTCGTCGTCGAGGTCAATGCGCCACGCCCCGATAACGCGGCCGTTGCCTTGGAAGAGATCTGGCGGAGACCGCAGGATATCGGCCGCGCCATTGACAGAGTGACCGGTGATGAAACTTGGGGTTCGCGCGTCGAAGAGAATGACGTCTCCGTCATAGGGATTGCCCTGGGCGCGACCGCGGCCCTTTCTGTTGGCGGGGCTGAGCTGGATACAGCGCGCTACTTGCGGTCCTGCACTGCAAACACCGCAACGGAGGGACCAGATTGCGGGTGGTACGCCGCCCAAGGCGTAGATCTGTCTCAGTCCAGCCAAGAGGGCTTCGAAGGGCTGGCCCAAGACCCTCGGGTAGCCTCGGTGGTTGCGCTGAAACCGGAATACGCGACCGCTCTGAGTGCGACCTCTGCCGAAGTAGACACGCTGCGGATCTCGCTCGGAAACGCCGACGGTGCATCTGCTGGAGATCAGACATCTCACGTCGTCGCGATACCCGACGCCTCCGTCTTCGACGCTTTCGCGGTTTGTACCGCTGCCGGACCGGACATCCTGATTGAAGAAGCGGGAGATGCGTCGCTTTGCGAGGGGTCAGCAGGGGAACGCCGAACCGTACACAGGGAGGTTCGAGACGCGACCCTGTCATTTCTCGAGGCCGTTGCCGAATAGGCGGGCATGGCTCGTCTGTCATGCTGTGAAGCTCGTCCGGGGCGATCCGAGTGCGCCTCTGCTGCACTGCAACCGCCTCTCTGGCACGGTCTTCTTCGCCAGAGCTGGGGCCGTGCAAACCTTGGCAGACCATCCGGTCAGCATAGGTAACCAAGGCGTGTGGAGCCGCAGTCCCGTTTGGGGGAGGTTATGCAGACGTGAGACTCGAATTGAGAGTTCCAGAAGGACTTCGCGAAAAGACCGAGCTTCTGGACGCCCTGGATGTTGCCGAGGGGAACGAGGCAGCCAAGAGCCTGCTGCGCCCAATCCTGACGATCCTTTGCCGCGCCGTGTCCTCCGGCATCCAGCAGGAGGTCTTTGAGAACTTTGAGCGTTACGCGACCCTGACGACCTTGCCCCGGCAGGGCCTCGGCGCGGTTCGGATCGCGCTCGACCTGCGCGAGGCGGAGCTTGAAGCGGCACGTGGAGAACTCATCGATCTCGCCATGGAGGGATCTGAATGGATCTGGCAAACCGCATCGGACGGACAGAGCGCCGTTGTCTTCGAGGTCCTCTGCGACATTCTCGATGAGGGACTGACCCCGGTCGACCAGCAGGCTCTGCTCGACGCCAATCTTGCTGACTTGGCAAACTGACCTGGCACCACCCGCGATCCGCCCGTTCTGCCAAGTGTCGAGTACCGACCACGTCGTGGTCCATCGGTTCTGAAGGACGATACGGACCACCAAAGAACCCATCCAGCGCCTGGAAACTGCGTCTCAACACGCGCTTCGGGGCTCTCGCTCCAGTAGAAAATGTCCGCGCGACGGTTTTCTGCTCTATGCTACGACAAGCCCGAAGCAGACCTCCAACTTATCGGGCGACACCGCACCGCAACTTCGCGACAACAGCCTTTCGTGGCTGGCGCGGCGTTGGACTGCACCTGGTCCGGCCTCATGGGACCGGCACTCATCCCAATCCAGCTTCCTCGTTCACTTTCTTGGTCATCACACTCAGCTTCCGGGCCCGTGTGATCGCACGCCAGTATGCCGAGAATTCCAAAATCCGCTCTCGATCTATTCCAGGTCCTATCGACTAATCGGACGCCTGCTGTACCTTGCACCATGCCAGACACCCCGCATCAGCCCCGGACGCCAAACGTGGACATCGAACATACTAATCTTGCGATCCATGCTCGTGGCCTCGTCCGCCGCTACGGGGATTTGACCGCCGTCGCAGGGATCGACCTCGAGGTGCCGCGCGGCATGATTTTTGCCGTTCTGGGGCCGAACGGCGCTGGAAAGACCACGCTGTTGCGTATGCTGGCCACCTTGGATTCCTCGGATGCCGGAAGCGCGACGGTGATGGGCCATGATATCGCCGCTGCACCGGAGAAGGTTCGTTTCTGCATCGCGATGACGGGCCAGTTTGCCTCGCTCGACGAAGATCTGACGGGCCGTGAAAACCTGGTGATGTTGGCCCGTCTCTGGGGATTTCGGGGCGGCCTCGTGCGAGCGCGGGCTGACGAATTGCTCGACGCTTTCGAGTTGTCGGCGGCCGCGCACAAGCAGGTCAAAGATTACTCGGGCGGAATGCGGCGCAGGCTTGATATCGCGGCGTCCCTGATCGTGACGCCGGGGGTGTTGTTTCTGGATGAGCCGACGACTGGGCTGGACCCTTCGGCGCGTCAGGGCGTGTGGCGTCTGATCCGGCAACTCGCCGCGTCGGGCGTGACAATCCTCCTCACAACTCAGTACCTCGAGGAGGCTGATCAACTCGCGGACCGGATCGCGGTCATCAACCACGGGCGCAAGATCGCCGAAGGAACCAGCCGTGAACTGAAGGCGGCCACCGGCTCTGGAGTCTTGCATGTTTCGCTCGCCGACCACGGCCAGATCGAGACTGCGGCGGACCTGTTGTCTGAGCATCTGGGTAGTGCGGTGCAGCGCAGCCCGGAGGGTGCCGAGCTTTCGGTGCTGGCGGGCGATGCATCTGCGGCCAATGCGGCCGTCGCGGCTCTGATCTCCGGCGGGTTCGCCGTGGCCGACTTCCGAATGGGCGCGCCGAGCCTCGACGAGGTCTTCTTTGCCCTGACTGGCACGCCAGAGACTTCGGCCTCTGAGACGGGGCCCGAGAGAGAAAGGGCCCATTCATGACCGATCTGACTGCGGACGCGCCGGTCTCGCGGTCCACTGTAAAAGCTCCCGAGCCCGGAACACCTGGCATAGCGGCGCTGCGCCGAGTTCCTCCGCCGACCCCGCCCGGAGCACTGTCGAACGCGCTGGTCTTTGGCTGGCGCGCGATACTGAAATTCCGCCATGTGCCCGAACAATTGTTCGACCTTATCATGACGCCGATCATGTTTACGCTCCTGTTCACCTTCGTCTTCGGGGGAGCGCTAGCGGGATCGTCGGGCGACTATCTGCAGTATTTCCTGCCGGGAATTCTGGTGCAGACCGTCGTGTTCAACTCGGTCTACTCCGGCATGGGTCTATCGACGGACTTCCAGAAGGGCCTGTTCGATCGCTTCCGCACCCTGCCGATCTGGTCGCTTGCCCCTTTCGCAGGTCTGATGGTCGGGGACGTCCTGCGCCACCTTATCGCCGGCGGCATCATCTTGGGCATCGGGCTCGCCCTTGGCTACCGTCCGGAAGCGGGTCTGATTGGCACGCTCGCGGCCTTTGCCATGCTGTTGACGATCGGCTTTGGCATGGGTTGGGTGTTCATAGTACTGGGTCTTCTGGTGCGAACACCGATGACGGTGATGACGCTGGGATTTACTATCCTGTTTCCGGTCACCTTCGCTTCCAACATCATGGTCGATCCGGCGACGATGCCCAGCTGGCTCCGCAGCTTCGTCGAGGTGAACCCGGTCTCCCTGATGACGACCGCCATGCGAGGCTTGATGTCAGGCACAGCCAGCCTGGCGCAGATCGGGCTCGCCTTGATCGCGCCGGTCGTCTTGACGATGGCCCTGGCACCTGTGGTGCTATGGCTCTACCGCCGCAGGTGAGGCGGTTGGGTGTGGGAGGGCCGAAGAGGTATCCGACCCTTTTCACATAGTCGTCCCGGACGATTGTTGCGTTAGATGATGGATTGCTGAGAATCTGCCCGTGAGCGCATTGACCTGCGCCGTTTTCGTCGAGATCGGCCACAGCTGCCGTTCGCTTTCGGTCCCAGCGCTGGAATGCAGCATCAGTCAAACCTGCCATTCATGTTTGGCGCAGCATTTTCACTTGCGAGTTTCAGAAGTGTGGTCCTTCCCATCAGGCGCCGAACTTGACGAGTTCACCCACGAGTAACAGGAACAGCGGGTTCATCGCTGCAGGGAATTCGCGAAACTGCGGCGGTATGGCGAAGTAGGTTTTAAGCCCATCCTACCTGCCCAAAGCCGCTTTCCATGCGGAAAGAAAACTCTGTCGTTTAAGTTCGTCCAGGTGGGTCAGTAGGCTGGGCGTTAATCGAATAGGAAGAAACGTCCCGATCCGATCCTGTATTTGTGCTCCGATCTGGGTGGTCGGTGTTTGCGGTTGAACGAGTGGTAGCAGCGGAGTGCGATCCGCAATGATCCGCTGACCCTCTGCCGAGAGAAGAAACGCGATGAATTGTGCCGCCAGATCCACGTTCGGCGCATTCGAGGGCACGAACGCGGTACGCGACATCACAAGGTTGTAGTCGTCAAAGAAATGGAGGCCGAGATGTGGTTCGGTCTCGACCTGGTCTGACGCGTAGGACCCAATGGCGTTGAAGGCGAAGGCAAGCTCGCCATTTGCCGTCGCTGCGACCATGTCCGATGTGCAACAAAACGTGCGCAAGTCGGCGCGTCCCAGGACTTCGAACAGACGCAGCACCTGCGGCCCCTGAAGGCTGTCCTGGGTCGCATAGAGGTAGCCTATGCCGGACGCCGCAATGTCATATGTCCCGATCCGACCTCTGAATCGCTGCTCGTTGGCGCGCACAAAGGTCGCAAGATCCCTGTGGCTGGCGGGAAGCTCCTCGGCCGAGATCGCTTGCTTGTCGTAGACCATGACAGCCGGCTCGAATGTGAAGCCGTAGATTTCCGACCTCCAAGTCGCCCAGGACGGTGGAGCGATCTGAGGCGGCAACTGGATGCTCTGCGCAAGACCGCGATTGACCAAATCGACCTGCAAATCCATCGCGGAGGAAATCACGACGTCGGGAGTTGTTTCGTTTTCCGGGTCGAGAATGGACTCGTAAAGAGAGATCGTCTGGAACTCCACGTAGCTCACATCGACACCAGGCCTTCGCTCCTCGAACGCCTCAATCAGAGGGAGCATCGCCGGCGTGTCGGTCGCGCTGTGAACGAGCAGTGTTTGGGCCATCGCGGTTTGCCCCAACGGCATTGCGAAGAATGCCAGAAGCAGCAGTCCAACGATTCGCTTGAAGACCAAGGTCACATCGAGCCCTCCCATACGCGAACGGCCGAGCTTCAGTTGGGCGTCATGCCCTTCGGCCACGGCTTTCACTATGGATAGGCCAAGCCCGGACCCCTGACTCTTTTCCGACAGGGACGTAAACCGCTCAGTTGCCTTCGGTAGATCTATCTCGGCTATTCCGGGGCCAGCATCCTCGACTTGCAAGTGAACGTGAGATGAGGACGCGCTGAGCGTTATCAAGATCGAGTTGTCGGCCGGACCGTGCCGGACAGCATTTTCAATTAAGTTGCGAAGGGCTTCGCGGATCGACACGCTGTCACCGGAGACGACATCATCACCCTCTCGGATCGTATCTCCATCGAAGGCGAGTGTGATATCGCGCAAACGGCTGTCACGCAGGCTTTCGGCAAGAATGTCATGGACAAGAGGTTTGAGGGCGATGGGCTCCAGACCCGGCCCGTCCGATCGATGAATGACCATCGCATTCGACAGAAGCTGGTTCGTCAGTCTCACCGTTCGCTCCGATTGGCGGTCGGCTTTCAAGAGACGGTATCGCATCTGTTCAGAGTCTTGCGCGTCGACCGCCAGCGACAGATGCCCCTGCAAGGCGGACAGTGAGGTGCGTGTCTGGTGCGCGACATCGGCGATGAAGGTTTCCGTCAAGGCACGGTTGCGACCAAGGCTTTGGATAAAGCCGTTGATGGCGTCAAACAGCGCGCGGATCTCGCGGGGTGGCGTTCCTTTCACCAAGCCGAGGTCGGAGGGTTTACGCTGAGCGAGATCAGATGCGATCTGGCGCAACGGATGCAGCGACGTTCGGATGGCGACCCAGACGAAGCCAAGCCCGATCAACGACAGCCCGGCAAGTCCAGCGAGACCCGTCCCGAAGAACGACAATTGCTGTGAGGTCCGCCATTCGACTGTCTGGCCGATCTGCACCGCAACCCATTGTCGCCCATTCGAGCCGGTCAATTGGCGTCCCTGGACCAGGAAGCGATACTTGGATCCTTGATAGTCCATCTCAAAGAAGACCGGATCTGCTGTCGCCTCGACGCCCTCCGGAACCGGCAGATCTTCGGTGCCGGTAATCTCGCGTTCGTTCGGGATGAAGATGCGATACAAAACCCGGTCGACCGGATTGAGCGACAGGATCTCCATCGCGGAATTCGGCAGATCGACCGTCACCCCTGCAGGCCCAACGGATGTCCGATCCAAGATAGATAGCCCCGCTCCGGCCAGCAGTAGATCATGCGTTCGGTTTGCCGCGTTTCGCGCATAGCCCCACAAGAGCAGAGATATGAGAACGATGAGAATGGCGAAGCCGCCCGCCATCGTGACCAACAATCGACGCTGTAGCGAATGGCCCGCAGGTTCAGTCATCGTCTGACAGATATGCCATGTAGCCAAGCCCACGCGCCGTCTTGATCACCAGCGGGGTGCCTTCCAGCTTGCGCCGAAGACGCGTCACGAGCTGTTCCACCGCGTTCATGCTTGGCGCCTCTTCGAAGGTGTACAGCCGGTCGGCAACCTCTTCTTTCGTGAGCATTCGACCCATATTGTCGATCATGATTTCCAGAAGCTGGATCTCACGCGCCCGCATTTGAGCGTCGCGCGCGTGGATCGTGGCACGCTTTGCGGCGCGATCGAAAATCAGCGCTCCGGCCGTGAAAATGTTGCTGGCATTCCCCGCACGACGCCGAGCGAGCACCCGGCACCTTGCGGACAGTTCACGAAAATCGACCGGCTTGATCATGTAGTCGTCGGCGCCCGCGTCCAGGCCGATCACCCGGTCGTCGATCTGGCTGCGCGCTGTCAGGATAATCACCGGAGTATCGTCGGACCGGCTTCGCAGCGACCGCAGGACCTCGTACCCGCTGCGCCCCGGAAGGTTCACGTCCAGCAGAACAATGTCGAACTTGAAATGCCGCAGAAGCTCGTTGGCCTCGTTGCCGTCGCTTTCACGGTCCACGGAATGCCCCTCAGACCGAAGCCGATCGATGATCGTCTCCGCCAGGTCGTCGTTGTCTTCCACAAGCAGCATTCTCATCGGGACAAATTAGCAGCGTCGCCAGCCGCCGCATAGACAGGCTCGACACGCCAGGCCTCGAGTCAGCGTCCTGTCAGCTTGGCGTCAGGGTTCGCTCAGACTGGTCAGCGATAGATGGGGAACCGGGGGAGGACCCGGACAACAGACATCTGGGAGGAACTCATGTCATTCGCACGCCTTGGCGCGACCTTTGTCGTGGCCGCTACCGCTTTCGCGGCACCCGCCTTCGCTCAAAGCCAGATCGACGATCCCGAATGCATCGCACCAGCCAATCCGGGCGGCGGCTTCGACCTGACATGCCGTGTCGCCCAGACCGGCCTCGACCCGCATATCGAGGCGCCGGTTCAAGTGACCTTCATGCCCGGCGGCATCGGCGCCGTGGCCTATAACCTGTTCAACACCACTCGAACCGATGACGGATCTGCCATCGTCGCATTCTCGACGGGATCGCTGTTGAATATCGTGACCGGCAAGTACGGTGACTTTACCGAGCAGGACGTGCGCTGGGTCGGCACCGCCGGGGCGGACTTCGGGGCCGTCGTCGTGCGCGCCGACAGCGAATACGAAACCCTGTCGCAGCTCATGGACGACTTTTCGTCCGATCCCTCGTCCGTGGTCGTCGGGGCCGGTGGCTCCGTCGGGTCGCAGGACTGGATGAAGGGCGCGCTTCTGCTGCGCGAAGCCGGCGCGTCGCCAATGGACATGCGATATGTTGCGTTCGACGGCGGCGGCGACGCCATCGCGGCGCTGCTCGGCGGCTCGATCGAAGTTTATACCGGCGATGTGGGCGAGATGGTTCCGCACCTCGAATCCGGTCAGATGCGCATCCTTGGCGTCATGTCGCCGGAGCGCCTGGACGAGCCCTTCGCCGAGATCCCAACCGTGATGGAGCAGGGCTATGACGTCGAATGGACGATCCTGCGCGGCTTCTACATGGGCGGAGAGGTCTCGGACGAGGACTACCAGGCCTGGGTCGACGCGTTCAACGCGGCCTACGAGACCGAAGAATTCGCCGCCGTTCAGAAGGAGCGTGGGCTTCTGCCCCTGAATATGGCGGGTGAAGAGCTTCAAGCCTCGATCGAAGATCGCGTGCAGAACCTGCGCGACATCGCGACAGAGGCCGGCCTGATCGGCAACTGATCGGGCGAGCCGACCGGCCCGCATCCTCGTGATGCGGGCCACTTCCCTTTTCGACATTCACCCCCGATGTGAAGGAGACCGCCATGGTCGACCGCATTTTTGCCGGGGTGCTTCTGATCGTGACGTTGGCCTATGCGGTCATCGCCTTCACCGCCATCAGTGCGCCCTTTCAATACGACCCGCTCGGCCCGGAAAGCTGGCCGCAAATCCTGTCGGTTGTCGCGATCATCTGCCTGCTGATCATCCTGTGGAAGCCTGATACCGACGAGATGAGCGTGGCACGGAAAACCTGGTTCCGCCTCGCCGCAACGGTGGTGATGCTCGCCGCCTACGCGGAACTGTACGAGCCTTTCGGCTTCGTCCTTTCGACCATCCTCTTCGGCGCCACGATGAGCGCCATGCTGGGCGCAGGGCTCCTGCGCGCGTTGGTCTTCGGCATCGCGGCAGGCGTCGGCGGCTATCTGTTCTGCGCGTCGCTTCTCGACCTCAATCTGCCATCCGGAGAACTGATCGAGCAGATCCTCGACTCTTCCGCCGAAGAAGGAGCCTCGTGATGGATGCTGTCCTTTCCGGTCTTGCGACAGGCTTTGGTGTCGCGCTCGATCCGTTCAACCTCTTCCTGGTGCTCGCCGGGTGTTTCCTCGGGACGCTCATCGGCGCGCTGCCGGGCCTTGGCCCGATCAACGGTGTGGCGATCCTTTTGCCGATCGCTTACGGCCTTGGATTCGGCCCGGAATCGGCCCTGATCCTTCTTGCCGGGATCTACTACGGCGCGGAGTATGGCGGACGCATCTCGTCCATTCTCCTGAACGTGCCGGGCGACGCGAGCGCGGTGATGACCACTCTCGACGGTAACCCGATGGCCCGTTCCGGCAATGCAGGGCGCGCGCTGTCGCTTTCGGCTGTCGCCTCCTTCGTCGGCGGCACCTTCGCGGTGATCCTTTTGTCGCTCTTCGCGCCGCTCCTTGCGAGTTTCGCAGTGAAATTCTCGCCGGCCGATTACGTCGCGCTCATGGTCTTCGCCTTCGCGTCGCTCGCCTCGCTCGTGGGCAAGAGCACAGTCAAGACGCTTCTGGGCGCGCTGATCGGCCTGATGCTGGCGACAATCGGTATCGACGCCAACACGGGCGTGCCGCGGTTTACCTTCGGCATCCCCGATATCCTGGCCGGCATAGACTTCCTGATCGTCGTCGTCGGCCTTTTCGGGATGGCGGAGTTGCTGACACTGGTAGAGCAGCAGGTCTCGGGCAAGCTGAAATCGCTGCCGGTGGACAACAGTTTCGTGCGGATGGCCGACCTCGTGACCTGCAAGTGGACCATCGTGCGTTCTTCGATCATCGGCTTCTTTATCGGCATCCTGCCGGGTACGGGCGCCTCGGTCGCCTCGGCCGTGGCCTACGGAACTGAAAAGCGGATCGCGGATTCCGAAAAGACCTTCGGCACCGGAGACGTGAGGGGCCTTGCCGCGCCGGAGGCCGCCAACAACGCGGCCGCAGGCGGGGCTATGGTGCCGATGCTGACGCTTGGCATTCCGGGTTCGGGCACAACTGCGATCCTTCTCGGTGCGCTGCTGATGTTCAACATCCAGCCGGGCCCGATGATGTTCAGCCAGCGGCCGGAAGTGGCCTGGGGCCTGATCGCGTCGATGTATATCGGCAATGTCGCCCTTCTGGTCATCAACCTGCCGCTGGTGGGCCTTTTTGCCCGGATGCTGACGATCCCGCAGCACTACCTGACACCGCTGATCGCGATCCTGGCCTTCATCGGCATCTACACCATCGTCGGCAATCCCTTTGACCTGCTGCTGATCACGGGTCTCGGCGTCTTTGGTTGGTTCCTGCGCAAGCTCGACTTCAGCCTCGCCCCGGTCATCCTGGGCTTCGTTCTGGGCAGCCTGTTCGAAAACAACCTTCGCAGGGCATTGTCCATTTCCGGCGGTGACTGGGGGATCCTGGTCCAGGACTACAAGAGCGTCACGCTCTACATCCTCGCGGCTCTGGTGGTGATCGCTCCGATCTGGCTCGGCCGCCGGGCGCGGAAGATGGAAGGCGACGCCAAAACCCAAGGCTGAGGAAATGACGAACGCAAAACCATACGCGGTCACGCTTGTGGCAGGCTTTGCGGGGGCGGCTGTGGCCGCCCTCGCGGGCATTCCGGCCGGAGCCTTGATCGGCAGCACAGTCGCTGTTGTTGCTGTCGCCACGACCGGGCAACGCGTCGGCTTGCCATCCGGGCTACGCGATCTTGCATTCGCGAGCATCGGTGTGTCACTCGGCTCCGGGATCGACGATAGGATCTTCGATCAGGTCGAGGTCTGGGCGGTCAGCCTGGCAATTCTCGTGGCATCCTTGATTGCGACAATCGGCCTTGGCCGTCTGATCCTGACAAAGACGTTTGGTCTTGATTCCCAGACTGCAACCCTGGCCAGCTCTCCCGGCACGATGTCGAACGCAATCGCAATCGCCGCAGAGGGACACGGCGACGCCACGACCGTCATGTTTCTTCAATTGATGCGTCTCTTGATCCTTGTGATCTCGGTGCCGCCACTGGCCTACGTTCTGGAAGGATCGGCGACGGGCGAGGCAGTGGCGGGCGACACGATGCCGATCCTGGTTCTTGCTGTTCTGGTCGGCCTTTCAGCCGGGCTGGGACTGCTGGGCGCGCGCAGGGGCCTTCCGGCCGCTTGTCTGCTTGCCGGAATGATCGTCAGTGCGTTTGCTCATGCAACCGGGCTTGTCCATGGAACGTCGCCCTCTTGGCTGCTTTTTGCGGCCTTCGCCATCACCGGAGCCGTCCTGAGCAGCAGATTGAGCCGGGTGACGGCAGCACAGGTGAAGCACAAACTCCAAGCAGGCGTGTCGGTCGTTGCGACGGCACTGGTCCTGTCGCTGGTCTTTGCATGGATTGCACAACGCGCCACTGGTCTCCCCTTCGCTCAGGTTTGGATCGCCTACGCGCCCGGCGGGGTCGAAGCGATGGCGGCCATCGGTCTATCCTTGGGATACGACCCCGCCTATGTCGCGGTACATCACTTCGCCCGCATCCTCGCGCTGGTCGTGATCGTCCCGATCGCACTGCGCTTATAATTACCGCAGAACCTGCCCGGCGCCTGCCCGCAAACTCGCGCGAGACGGGGCCGTTAAGAGCAAGAACATACCTATGCCAAGCATCAATCGGCAAATGCACCAATTGCCTGCAAGAGCTGCATGCTGCGACGGATTACGGGTATTGCTCATACGGCTTTCATGCGCTTCACGTCGAACTGATCCTTTTGGCAGCGCTTCTCTCGGATCACACATGGCGAAATCCAGCTTGCCCCAATGAGGGAGAGGCTCTCGCCAGTGGAACCAAAGTCCGCTTCATGCCTTTGGCAACCGAAACTTCGCAAGTGCAGAGAAAGTCGGCTTTCCGCCGATTCTGTGGAAAAACACTCGTTTGCTGGCGCAGAATATCGCCGCATGGAAGGGGCACGAGCGCCTTTCGTGTCAGGCTTTTCGCGGTTGCTGCGGTGCAGGAAGGATCTTAGCCAGTTTGCGGAGGTTCTTGGCGGCTGCGGCGAGTAGGAATTCGTCGTTTGCGCCGTATGGCCCGCGTAATCGGAGCCGATTGAGGCCGAGGATTCGCTTGAGGTGGGCAAACAGCATCTCGACCTTCTTCCGTAGCTTCATCGAGATTACGTATTGGTCGGTCTTGGCGATCTCGCGGGCGACCTGGCGGGCGTCTTCATGTTCTTCACGAGTGATGGATCTGGCATCAGCGTTCGGGCAGCATTTTGCTTTGGATGGGCAGGCCTGGCAGGTCAGTTTCAGGGCACGGTACTTCGCTCTACCCTGTCCGGTCGGCCCCCGGTTCGGGTCGGAATAGTTCCTTCGGAATTGCTTCAGTTCTTGCCCCTCAGGGCAGATGTATCGGTCGTTCTCGGCGTCCCACTCGAAGTCCGCTCGGCTTCAGGTGCCGTCGGTGCGCTCGGACTTGTCCAAGACGGGAATATGCGGCGCGATCTCGCGGTCGACCAGCCAGCCCAGCATGGGCCCAGTGCCGTAGGCCGTGTCCGCGATCAGCCGTTCAGGATGCAGATCGAACCTGGCCTTCACCCGGTCCAGCATGGTCTTGGTCGAACCGACCTCGGCTTGCCGGATGGACCTGGTGGCTTCGACATCCACGATCACGCCATGATCCGTGTCGATCAGATAATTGTCGGAATAGCTGAAGAATGCCGGGCCCTTGCGGGCTGCCGTCCACTGGCTGGCGGGGTCGGAATGCGACGTGAACTTGGGCTGCACCTCGCTGGCGGCACCGAACGCTACCTCGTCCAGGGTGTCGAGATACTCGCGAACGGCCCGCGATGCGTCGGCGGGATCTGCCTGCGCCGGATTCCATTCTTCCTTTGGCGTCGAGTTCTGCTTGTTGGCATCCGCCTCGATGAGGCTTGCATCAACGGCCATGCGCTGGCCGCTGACGAGGCCTTCGTCGATGCAGCGGGCAACGGTCGTTTCGAACAGGTGGCGAAGCAATTCGCTGTCGCGGAATCGCCCGTGCCGGTTCTTCGAAAACGTCGAGTGATCCGGGACCCTGTCACTCAGATCGAGGCGGCAGAACCAGCGATATGCCAGGTTCAGATGCACCTCTTCGCACAGCCGCCGCTCTGACCGAATGCCGAAGCAATAGCCGACCAGCAGCATGCGGATCAGCAACTCGGGATCGACCGAGGGGCGGCCAGTGTGGCTGTAGAAATCTGCAAGATGGGCGCGGATGCTGCTCAGGTCGACAAAGCGGTCGATGGATCGAAGCAAGTGGTCTTGCGGGACGTGATCCTCAAGCGAGAACTCGTAGAACAACGCCGGTTGCACCTCCTGCCGCGGTCCCATCATCGCCGATCCTCCCACCCTTCACAGGAATTGAAACAGCCAGATGCCCCCCGATCAAGGACGAGTTTTTCAACGGAATACGCCCATCCCGTGGAAAAACACCCGTTCGCCAGCGCAGAATATCGATGGCGGAACATGGCGCGAGTGCCTTTCCTGTCAGGCGTTGCGCGGTTGCTGCGGTGCAGGGAGGATCTTGGCCAGCTTGCGGAGGTTCTGGGCGGTTGCTGCGAGGAGGAATTCGTCGTTTGCGCCGTATGGCCCGCGTAATCGGAGCCGGTTGAGGCCAAGGATCCGCTTGAGATGGGCAAAGAGCATCTCGACCTTCTTCCGCAGCTTCATCGAGATGACGTATTGCTCGGTCTTCGCAATGTCGCGGGCGACCTGACGGGCATCCTCATGCTCTTCGCGGTTGATGGACCGGAAGTCCATGTTCGGGTAGCACTGCGCCTTCGAGGGGCAGGCCTGGCAGGTGTGCTTCAGACACCGGTATTTGGCGACGGCTCTGTTGCGCAAAGCCGGCGGTAGACGGAATGCCCCTTTCCCCGGACGGGTTTATCCTACGGCCTCTGTGATCGGGATGCCGAGCGCAGTGAAGCCATTGAGCACGGCGATGCGGACGTGCAGCTCCGCGACCCGACGGTCGAAGTCTCGAGCCATCAGGCCCTGACCCAGCAGCTTCACAAAACGCATCTTTGTCTCGACGCGGCTCCGGCGGTGGTATCCGCTCCATCGTCTCCAGAGCGCTCGACCGAGATATTTTGAGGCTCGCAGCGCCTCGTTGCGGGTGACGGCGCCAGCGCTTGAGCGCTTCCAGGGCTTGGCGTTCCGGCGTGGCGGTATGACGGCATGAGCGCCCCGCTCCGCAATCACCTCCTGGCACTTGCGGGGTGAGGGGCGGCCCGGAAACAGGCCAGTGGCCTGTTTCAGCCACGAACGGGCGGAGCCCCGGGACGAAGCACCGTCGGCCGTCACGGATCCTATCTCTTCATTGGCCGGGATCTGGGTGAGCAGCTCTGGCAGCATGGGCGCGTCGCCAATGTGGCTCCCCGTGATCTCGACGGCCCGAACCTCCAGCGTTTGCTCATCGATCCCGAGGTGGATCTTGCGCCACAGGCGCCGCTTGGGACCGCCGTGCTTCCGGGCGTGCCATTCTCCCTCGCCTTCCGCCTTGTTGCCGGTGCTTGTCCACTGCCCGGCAGTGCATCACGCAGTGATGTCACGAGAGGGGATCAGGAGGTGTAGAGGGCCATGGGAGCCTAGATACGGGATGTCGACCGCCAGCGACTTCTGGCGGCGGCAGAGGGTGCTGTCGTCTGGCACCTCCCAGTCCAACCCCATCAGGCGCAGCAGGCTCTCGACGAAGCCAGTCGTCTGCGTGAGCGGCAGGCCAAACAGCACCTTCATCGTCAGGCAGCTCTGGATCGCAGCGTCGCTGTAGCACGGTTGCCGACCCCGTTTGCCGGTCGGTGGCGGCTTCCAGGCCATGCCCGGATCGAACCAGATCGTCAGGCAGCCACGCTGCTTCAGCGCATCGTTGTATGCCGGCCAGTTCTTGGTCTTATAGCTCGGCGGTGTAGGTCTGCTCATGCAGCCCCAGTTACCATGCTGGACTCACGAGATGAATCCTCGGCCCGTTTTGCGCAACAGAGCTTATCCTGACCCCCGAAAACCGGCAGCGCAGAATTGAATGAGATACTCTATCTGACTGTTCTCCAAGTTTCTCTTAGCGCCCAAGCTCATTATCCGGTCCTGCGAGGTTAGCAGCGCGAGCATAGCTGAGACCGAATACACGAATCCTTCAACGACCTGCTGTTTCGATCGCTCTGGCAATAGAGTTGAAATCTCAGATACGAAAACCTCGACAACAGTATCGAAATATTCTTTGGAAACGTCGGTCCAGCGAGCATCGACCGATACATAGGCTACGAGACGCGCGTAATCGCGCCAGCGCGGGTTCTGTGCGGACAACTCAAAGAACGGCCAGATGAAGGCGCCGAGGATGTTTTCCAGGGTCGGAGCACCAGCGGAGAGGACCTGCTCGAGCGCCGCGAGCCGTTTGGCCGAAAGGGTTTCGGCCCGGCGAGCGACGGTTCGCTGAAACAGAAGCGCTTTGCCGCCACCATGATGGTGAATCGTCCCAACTGGCTCA
Source organism: Roseivivax sp. THAF30 (assembly GCF_009363575.1). Taxonomy (NCBI): domain Bacteria; kingdom Pseudomonadati; phylum Pseudomonadota; class Alphaproteobacteria; order Rhodobacterales; family Roseobacteraceae; genus Roseivivax; species Roseivivax sp. THAF30. The sequence continues at coordinate 3,224,311 of NZ_CP045389.1, forward strand.
CCGGCCTCGTTGGCGATTTTCCGGATCGTGGCCCCATCGAATCCCCGTTCGGCGAACACTTTCTCGGCGGCATCGAAGACTCGCAGCCGCGTTGCCTGCGCCCGTGCGGAAAGGACTCTCTTTCGTTTCTTTTCAGCAAGTTGCGATACGGTCATGAATAAATCTTGCCTTAGATTGAACGTTTGTTCAATCTAATCTTCAGCACGGGAGGACGCGATGGGAGACGCGCAAGGACGGCTCGCCCTGATCGGGGCTGGGCCGATGGGGTTGGCTGCGGCCAAGCTGCTGGTGGAGCATGGGGTCGCTTTTCAAGGGTTCGAGCTCAATTCTGGCGTAGGCGGACTGTGGGACATCGATGGCCCACGCTCGACGATGTACGAGACCGCGCATCTGATTTCGTCCAAGACGATGACCGAATTCTCCGACTTCCCGATGCGGGAGGACGTAGCCGAATACCCGTCTCATCGTGAGATGAAGCGGTATTTTCGGGACTTTGCGGATCGCTTCGACCTCTTGAGACACTACCAATTTGACGCGGAGGTGGTTTCTTGCACCCCTCTGGGCGATTCCGGCGAGGGGTGGAAGATTGTCTGGCGCAACGACGGCGAGGAGCATGTCGAGGAATTCTCAGGGCTTTTGATTGCGAACGGCACGCTGAGTGAGCCCAATATGCCAGAATTTGAGGGTACGTTCACCGGAGAGATGATTCACTCATCCAACTACCGCTACCCAACCCAATTTTCTGGCAAACGTGTCCTGGTCATCGGTGCGGGCAATTCCGGCTGTGATATCGCCGTTGACGCCATCCATCATGGGACGTCCTGCGATCTGTCGATGCGGCGCGGATATTACTTCGTACCGAAATACGTCTTTGGAAAGCCGGCGGATACAATGGGTGGCGCGATCAAATTGCCCATGGCGCTCAAGCGGATCGTGGACGGAGCGATTCTAAAATGGTTCGTGGGCGATCCTCAAAAATATGGATTTCCCAAGCCCGATTACAAACTTTACGAAAGCCATCCAGTGGTCAATTCCCTGGTTCTGTATCACGCAGGGCACGGGGATCTGAACATCCGCCCCGATATTGCTCGGTTCGAGGGCAAGACCGTGCATTTCAAGGACGGGACCCAGGCGGAGTACGACATGATCCTCGCCGCAACTGGCTATAAGCTCGACTATCCTTTCATCGACAATGCGCTGCTGAACTGGCGAGGCGAAGCGCCGCATCTTTACCTCAACTGCATGCACCCCGACCGCGATGACATCTTCGTGCTGGGTATGGTCGAGGCGTCAGGCCTTGGCTGGCAAGGGCGGCACGAGCAGGCCGAAATGGTCGTGCGCTACATCAAGGGGCTTCGCGACGGGGCGCAAGGTGCCCGCCAATTGCAGCAAACCAAGGCGCAGGGCTTTGAGCGCGCGACGGGCGGGATGACGTATATCGACCTGCCGCGGATGGCTTACTACGTCGACAAGGCAACCTACCGCAAAGCCGTGACAGACTGGATCGCAAAGCTCGGCGGGCGGCGAGCATGATCGACGAGGCCGTACTCGACTTCTCCGCGCACTCGCTGACCCTGCTCAACGCCATCCTGGCAATCGTCATGTTGTCCATTGCGATTGATCTGAAGCCACGAGACTTCAAGGTCGTGGCGCGCGCGCCGAAACCGCTGATCGTAGGCTTGGGCGCGCAGTTCATCGTGCTTCCTGTGCTTACTTTTTTGCTGGTTTTGGTGGCCCGGCCACAGGCGTCCGTCGCCTTGGGACTGATCCTCGTAGCGGCTTGCCCAGGAGGCAATATCTCGAACTTCATAACGCATCGCGCAGGCGGAAATGCGGCGCTTTCGGTTTCGATGACCGCCTTTGCCACGATCGGCGCGATCGTCATGACGCCCGCCAACATCGCCTTTTGGGGAAGCCTCTACGAACCCTCCGCGGCCATTTTGCGGGAGACGTCAATCGATCCGGTCAACATCGTTGTCACGATAAGTCTGATGCTGATCCTTCCGCTGATCCTCGGCGTGGCGCTGAACGCGCGCTGCCCCGATATCGCGGCAAGGATACGTGGGCCCTTGCAATGGATCTCGATGGGCATCTTTCTTGCCTTCATCGGTTTGGCACTTTCGGCAAACTGGGGTCTGTTCCTTGCCTATGCGGGCAGCATCGCGGGGCTGGTCGTCGTTCATAATGCATTGGCCCTTTCCGGTGGGAACCTGACCGCCGCCGCTTTCGGTCTTTCTCCCTTTGACCGGCGTGCGATCACGATCGAGACCGGCATCCAGAATTCCGGTCTCGGGCTGGTTCTTATATTCGGCTTTTTCGGCGGGCTCGGCGGCATGGCAATCGTGGCGGCATTCTGGGGCGTCTGGCACGCAATATCAGGCCTTGCACTTGCCAGCGTCCTGTCGCGCAAGAAGGCCTCGGCATGACGCGGATCCTGATAACCGGCGGGGCCGGGATGGTGGGCCGCGCCTTGGCGGAGACGCTGGAAGGCGGTGAGGTCCTGGTGACAGACCTCGCGCGGGGAGACTTGCCGAGGCAAATCCCCTTCGAGCGCATGGATGTCACGAGCAGCGATCCCGATAGGGTGATAGGGCAAACGCGCCCCGAGGTCGTGGTGCATCTGGCATCCATTGTGACTCCGCCGCCGGGAATGGCCCGCGAGGCTGCCTTTGCGGTTGATGTGACGGGCACGAGCAATGTTCTGGATGCGTGTCTAAAGCACCGGGTCAAACGCCTTGTTGTCACCAGTTCAGGCGCGGCCTACGGATATCATCCGGATAATCCCGTCCCGCTAACCGAAGACCATCCCTGTCGCGGCAACCCCGAATTTGCCTATGCCGACCATAAGCGGCAAGTCGAAGAGATGTTGGCGGAAGCGCGTGCGCGTCATTCCCAGCTGGAACAGGTCGTCTTGCGGGTAGGAACCGTTCTTGGCGCCGAGACCGACAATCAGATCACGGCGCTGTTCCGACGCAGGCGGCTCCTGGCCATCAAAGGCAGCGAAAGTCCCTTTGTATTCATCTGGACACGTGATCTCGCCCGGATCGTCGAACGGGCGGCGACAGAGGGGCCCGCAGGTATCTACAATGTCGCCGGCGATGGCTGGCTTTCGGTCGAGGACCTCGCCGCGGCCTTGGGCAAGCCGATCCTGCGTCTTCCCGCCTTGGCGCTGAAGGCGGCCCTTGGGATTGCAAAGCCTTTGGGCCTGTCGCGGTACGGACCGGAACAGGTGCGTTTCCTGCAATACCGCCCGGTGCTGGATAACGGCCGCCTAAAGCGCGAATTCGGCTATACCCCGGAACTCACTTCCGCCGAGGTCTTTGATCTTTGGAAAAGAACGGCAGGGCTATGAAGACGGCTGTTATCTCTGGTGGGAACGGCGGTTTGGGCCGTGCCATGGCCGATCAGCTTGAAGCGCAGGGTTGGCATTGCGTGCTCATGGACGTGACCGTCGCTGGTCTGAAAGCCACGGAAAGCCGTACGCCTGTCGAGGTCGACCTGACCGACCCCGCCGCGTTGAACGCTGCCGCGGTGGAAATCATTGCCGCACGCCCCTCGATTGACATGGTAATATACAACGCCGGAGTAACCCAGATCGCTCCGTTTGAGGAGGCGACGGCAGACAGTCACCGCCGGGTTTTCGAGATCAACTATTTCGCAGCCGTGGGAATGGCCCGCGTCTTTTTGCACCCGCTTCGCCGAAGCGGCGGTACGCATTTGGCGATTTCTTCCGTTGCCGGGTTTTCTCCGCTTTATGCACGCACCGCTTATGCCGCTTCGAAACATGCAATGCAGGGCTTCTTCTCGACGCTCCGCTCTGAAGAGCGCGCTTTCGGTGTGCGATGCCTCATCGCGGCCCCCAGTTTCATCGCGACAAACCTTGGCACGTCCGACCAAGACGACAATGCAATCATGCGCCCCGGCGCCGCAGCGGACAGCATGGACCAGTTGACTCCAGATGCTGCGGCGAAAATTATCTTGCGCGGGACCGTCAGGGGGCGTGATTTCATACCGGTAGGTCGTATCGCGCGTCTGGCTGCATTTCTGGTTCGCCTATCGCCGTCGCTCTACGAATGGGCCATGCGCCGGAACACACACGCCGGTAAGCAGACAAGGTAGCTGTTTGTTGGCCGAGCGGACAGATGGAAAGCTGTCGAACGTCTGGCCGAACCGTTCAAACAAGGTTCCCGTTGACCTGCCTCGACTACGCAAGCGATTTACAGCCGTAACTCGCCGGACGGGGCCTCGCTTCGGCGCGGCTTCTTGGATGCAGACCGTCGACAGATCCTTCAGATCGGCCGTGACGACGGGGGCATCAACGTTTTTTGCAAAGCCGGGTTACGCAATCATCCATCCGAGGGCGTCGCTTTCGTCAAGTTTCTGCCCATTTCGCATTGTAAACAATTGAGGTAATTTATCTTTTCTGGAAAGCGCCGTGGAAGAGCTTCAGTTTACCGGGCTGCAAATCGCGACGTTCGATCAAGCCCAACAAACCGGCAACGCATCGACTGGCGATCTGACGCTGAATTTGCGGAACGTGCAGGCTATCGGCGGCGCGGACGACGTATTTACTCTGCGTCAGACCCAGGGTGGCGGCGATCAATTTTCCAATGGTCAATTTTGGGAACTGCGCGCGCCGGACGGCAGCGTGGTCGCCAGGCAGCTCAATCCGGGCAACGATCTCTACCAGGGACTTGGCGCGACTGACGAGTATATCATCTTCCAATCCAACTCATTCGGAAACGTGATTGTCAGCGTCAATGATTTCTCCGAAACGCCGACAGATGTGACCTTCACCCAAGCAGACGAGCCGGGAGATACGACGCAGGGCGACAATGATGGTCAATTTGACTTCGATGAGACGACCGCACCGGTCTGCTTTGGACCGGGAACACAGATTTCGACTCCGGAGGGCTTGCGCCGTATCGAGAGGATCGGAACGGGCGACCTTGTCTTGACGCAAGACAACGGTCAGCAACGCGTGATCTGGAAGAATTCGTCCTTCTTCGATCTGCAAAAAGCCGATGCCGAGGCGGCTCCGGTTGTGATTATGCGGAATGCACTCGGAGAAGGCAGACCGTCAGAGGATCTCACCGTCTCGCCAAATCACCGAATTCTGGTCTCTGGCGCGGCCATGCAACTTCAATTTGGCCTGGATGAGGCGTTCGTCGCTGCAAAGCATCTTGTAAATGGGGCCGATATCAAACACGTCACCGGTCGAGCTTTCATTCGATATCATCATATCATGTTTGAGAGCCATGAGATCCTGTGTGCGAACGGCTTGGCCGCCGAGAGCTTCTTTCCCGGAGATATCGCAAAAAGCAATTTGTCTGCAGCAGCAGAACAGAGCCTGCACCGCATACGAGCAACCAACCGGACCCCAGCACTCCTCGCACGGCCCGAGATCAAAGGTCAGATGGCTCGCGTGTTGCGCGATGGCTACGCTACTCTTTCTGCGCCCAAAGATAACCGAAACGCTCCGATCAAAAAGGCTGCTTGATTGGGCTTTTGGAAATGCGGTCTTGCTGTTCCATCGACCACCTCTGACTTCCCAAGCGCGCCGCGATGCCAAGAGGCAGAACTTAGCGAATAATCGTTCATTCTCGCGGGAGGCTCTTATTCGCCATCGGATCGATGCCCCCCGATGCTGCGCCCAGGGTCACGAATGTGGTCGCTCCTATATGGTGCATCATTCGCCACTACAGGGCGGCGGTGCGAACAAAATCTCCCGTCCTAAGTGGACGCGATGAACCAGGATATTCTTGGCTCAAATTTCAGTTCACCAGCCCGACAAGCATGAATATGATCCGGCTTTTCGAAGTGCGGATCATGCCGGTGCGGGAACGATAGAAGGTTAGTCGACGCAGGAAGAACTGCGGTCCTGGTGCCTTTCACGCGAGCGGAAGGATGGGACCACTTTGCTCCGGTGTTCCCCACCCGCAGGCGAGCGTCGCTAGCCGCAGCAAAGCTGATGGGATGACTGTCCGGCATTGGCAATAAATCCATACGAAGCCGTCAGACCCGCGCCCGATCTATCTTCCTGATGACCCTCACGTTTTTTCCAGCCTTGCAGCCAGCGCGCGGATTCCGGCGGCGAAGGTCTCCTTCCCGACAGCCTGCCGGATCTCCGGCTCGTCGTCGGCGCCGACTTCGAAAGTTGCCCACCACTCGACGAACGTCGCCTCACGTTCTGTCACCGAGGTGCACCGGAAGGTGGCGACATAGTTCTCGATCGGCATCGGAGAGACGATGATCGAGTATGTGAAAAAATGATCCAGATCACTGAAGCTGAGCAGCCGCTCACGAAGGTGGCCGCCATCGGTAAGCGTGAAGTTACGCACGCAGCCGACTTGGTCTGGCGGAAGCCCATCTTCGATCGTGCTTTCCGCGATCCGGGGGTGCCAATCGCCGTGGCCGTTATAGTCGCGCGCGAGCGCCCAGACCTTCTCGATCGGAGCGTCGATGACATCGCTGATATATACCTTTGCCATGTTCTTTCCTTCACTTGAGGGCGCGGGGCTTCAGGCCCTTGAACTCACGTGTCTGCGCGATCAGCGCGTTTTCGGTCGGAAGCCGCTCCATGGAGCTCGCACCGTAGAAGCCGTGGCAGCCGGGACAATTGTCGAGGATGAAGGCCGCATCGTCCGGCATCGCGATCGGACCACCGTGGCAGATCACCATAACATCGTCGCGCACCGTGCGGGCGGCATCCGCGATTGCATTGATCTCGCCGACGCAATCCTCGAGCGTCAGGGCTGTTTCCGCACCAATCGCCCCGCCCGTCGTCAGACCCATATGCGCCACAATGATATCAGCCCCGGCGCGGGTCATCTCTTTCGCGTTGTCGGTGTTGAAGACGTAGGGCGTGGTGAGCATGTCCTTTCGACGCGCACGCGCGACAAGATCAATCTCTAACCCATAGCCCATGCCGGTTTCTTCAAGGTTGGCGCGGAACGTTCCATCGATCAGTCCCACCGTGGGGAAATTCTGGATGCCCGAAAAGCCGACCGCGCTTAATTGGTCGAGGAAGTAGTCGAAATTACAGAAAGGATCGGTTCCGTTGACCCCGGCGAGAACTGGCGTCTCGCGGACCACGGGTAGAACCTCGCGCGACATCTCCATGACCACGTCATTGGCGTTGCCATATGCCAGAAGCCCGGCAAGCGACCCTCGTCCGGCCATGCGATACCGGCCAGAATTGTAGATTACGATGAGGTCGATACCACCGGCCTCTTCGCACTTCGCCGAAAGGCCCGTGCCGGCGCCGCCGCCAACGATGGGGAGGCCCTCGTCGATCATGTGGCGGAACTTTGCGAGGATCTCCTCGCGGGGGATACGGGGCATCACTGACCTCCTGTCGTTATCTCCCGCCATTCCGAGACGAGTGCGTCGGCGAAGGCGGAATCGTTGATGTGATGGGGTACGCGAACGAGGCGGCGGGTCTCCGTCTGCTTCACGCTTGCTTCGAGCGCCTCGAAGAGTGCGGCTCGCGCATCTTCGTCGTGGAAGGCCGCATCGGGCGCATCAAGAGCAGAGACGCCGCCCTCGGGCAAAAGAAACCGCACCTGACCCTCGCACGCGTTGAGCTTCGCCCCGAGCCAACGACCCATCTCGGCGTTCTCTTCCGGCGTTGTCCGCATCAGCGTAACCTGCGGGTTGTGCTCGTAAAATAGCCGGTCAGCGTATCGCTCGGGCACCGTGTCCGCGGCCCCGAAATTCACCATGTCGAGCGCGCCGACTGAGCCGACATAGGGAACACGCGTCCGAGCAATGGCTCCCAGCCGATCTTCCGTCGCAGGAAAGACCCCGCCGAAGAGCAGATCGCAAATCTCGGTCGTCGTAGTGTCGATCACGCCTTCGACCAAGCCCGAGTCGACCAGCTTCTCCATCGACTGTCCTCCGGTGCCGGTGGCGTGGAATACAAGACAGTCGTAGCTGCCCGAGAGCCGCTCGACAGTCTGGTTCACGCAAGTCGTTGTGACGCCGAACATGGTCAGACCGAGCGCCGGTTTCATTTCAGTGAGTGGCACCTCCGCACGAGCCATTCCTGCGATTGCGCCAGCCGCATTCGCAAGCACGCGGCGCGAGATCCGGTTGAGGCCCGCGACGTCCGTTACAGAATACATCATGGTGACGTCCGACGGTCCGACATAGGGTGCCACGTTCCCCGACGCGACGGTGGAGACCATCAGCTTGGGCACGCCCACATCGAGCGCGCGCATAGCAGGCGTGATGAGCGCGGTGCCACCCGACCCACCAAGCCCGATCAGGCCGGCCAGGTCGTCGCGGCTCCGCGCGAACCTCTCGAACGCCTGCGCCATCGCTGTGACGGCGCTGCCGCGATCGCCGGTGAAGACGGCTGCAGCGCCGCCGGGATGGTGCGCGGCAACCTCGCGAGCAGTGATATCGGCACCGTCTGGCCCTGCGTCCGTGGTCGATAGATCCACAAGCGCGACCTCCGCACCAATTGCTCGAATACGGGCGCGGACGTAGTCGAGTTCGGGGAATTTGGTGTCACAGGTGCCTGCGAGATAGATGCGCTTGACCATTGATCCTACTCCTTCATGCCTCGGCCGCGACGCCGAGGTAGCGGTTACGCAACGCGCGGTCGTTCAGCAGCGAGTTCGCATCCGTCTCGAGCGCGATCTCACCGTTCATCATCACCATGATCCGGTTGCTGACCTCGGTCGCTACGCTCAGGTTCTGCTCTACCAGCAGCAGCCCGACACCCGATCGGCCTATCTGTCGCAGGACCTCGACCACCTGGTCTACGATGACCGGCGCCAGACCCTCGGTCGGCTCGTCCATGACCAGAAGCCGCGGATTTAGCAGTAGCGCACGAGAGATCGCCAGCATCTGCTGCTCCCCGCCCGACAGTGCGCCGCCACCGTTCTTGCGTCGCTCGGCGAGGCGCGGGAAGGTGTCGTAGATGCGTTCGATGGTCCATTCGCCATCGGGCTTTCCGACGAGCTTCAGGTGTTCGTCCACGCTGAGCGAACGGAAGACGCGACGGCCTTGCGGCACGTAGCCTACGCCCGCCCGTGCGACCTTGTAGGCGCGCCGCCCGCTTATTCGCTCCCCACCAAGACGGACTTCGCCGCGCGCTGCGGGGACAAGGCCCATGATGGCCTGGCACAGAGTCGACTTGCCCATGCCGTTTCGCCCGACGATGGAAAGGGGCTCCGTCCCGGCCTCAAGCGACAGCCCGTGCAACACGTGGCTGGAGCCGTAGTAGACGTGCAGGTCCTCGACCTTCAGAAGAGGTTCATTTGCCATGGCGACCCATGTAGATGTCCTGAATATCCTGATTGGCCGAGATCTCGGCCGGCGTGCCTTCGGCCAGGAGCCGGCCGTTGTGCATGACGCTGACGTAGTCGACTGCCTTCAGAGCGATATCGAGATCGTGCTCTATCAGGATCAGGGTCAGATCGCGCGGCAGGTCGGCGAGCATCGCCACCAGCGACTCGCGCTCGCGGGTCGACAGGCCCGCCGCCGGTTCGTCCAGCAGCAGCAGTTTGGGCGGATGCGCCAACGCCATCCCAAGCTCGAGCTGCCGCTGCTCGCCATGGCTGAGTTCATTCGCCATTGTATCGAGCCGATCGGTGAGGCCCACTCGCTCGGCCAGCCCATCGGTCTCTATGCGGTCAGGCTGGTGTTCGGCGCGCCTCCAGATTGCCAGGCGCGGTCCGGTTGCGCCACGAATGGCGACATAAAGGTTATCGCGCACGGTCATGCCGCCGAAGACCAAAGATTTCTGGTAGGTCCGGCGCACGCCCTGCAATACGCGTTTCTGCGGCGATAGCCCCGTGATGTCCTCTCCGAAGAGGCGGATGCGCCCGGTGCTCGGCGGCAGATCGCCCGCGATCATGTTGAAAAGCGTCGTCTTGCCGGCGCCGTTCGCGCCGAGCACGGCCCGGCGCTCTCCGGGCGAAACGCGCAGTGTTACGTCGTCGACCGCCACGAGCGCGCCGAAGCGGCGGGTGAGGCCCTCGAGAACGAGGGCCTCACCTGTGTTCTGGCGAGCCGCCTGCATCACGACGGGCAGGACGGGTTTTCGCGGGACGGCAGACCAAGCTCCATGTAGGTCTCCCGGTCGAGCCCGAGATACTGGTCCACGCTCTCGATCCGCTCCAACGGTTCGAGCGCGAGCGAGCCGTCACCCTGCTCTACCACCTCGTTGATGTAGATCGCGGCGGTCGCTTGCCGGTTTTCGTTAAGGCTCACGGTGCCGGTCGGGCTCGTGAACTCGAGATTGCTCAGCGCCTCGTTGAACGCGGCGTGATCGTCGGACAGATCACCTTCGACTTCTTGCAACGCAAGCAGCGCTGCCTTGGTGTTGGTATAGTAATTCGACGCGAACAGCGAAGGCGACGGCAGACCTTCGTCGCCGTAATAGTCGCGGTAGAGCTGCTTGAACTCTTCCCACGCCTCGAGGTCGTCATTGTCCGACACCGGACCAGAGGACAGGATGCCGGGCAGAAGCTCGCGCGCCGGACCTTGCGTGGTCAGGACGGTCTGGTCGGTCACGTTGGTGCCACCCACGATGGGAAGCTGCCCGCCCATCTGCGCGTATTGCAGGAAGTTCACCGCGTCCGAGCCGCCGAGCACGACGTACATGCCGTCGATCTCGCCCGCTTCCAGCGGAAGCTGCGCAATCACCGAGGAATAGTCGTTGTTGCCGACCGGCGTGAAATATTTCTCCGCCACAGTGCCGCCGGCTTCGCAATAAGTTGCCATGAACCCGAAGATCTGCGCGTACGGGAACGAGTAGTCTTCGGACACGATGACTATGTTGTCCCAACCCCTCTCATTCACAACGTAGCCGCCAAGGGGAGCGGTCCACTGCGCGCCTTCAGTGTTGAAGCGAAAGAAGTTCTCTGCCGGATCGACCAAAGTCGTCTCGATTGCAGCTGAACCGCCATTGAGAAACGTGGTTCCCGGCTGCTCCTTGGCGTATTGCGCGATCCGGATGCCTTCCGATCCTGAGAGCGGACCTACCATGATATCGACGCCGTCCTGCTCCACCAGACGGCGCGCGGATTCGAGCGCGACGTCGGGATTGCCGTCCGAGGACGCAGTGACGAACTCGATCGGGCGTCCGGCGATCTCGCCGCCGAACTCGTGGATCGCCAGCTCGACGCCGCGAAGACCATCCTCGCCCGGCGCTGCGAAGGGCCCCTCGAGCGTGGCGAGCCCGCCGATGGTAATGGTCTCGCCGTCCTGCGCGAGCGCGGTCGTGCCCATCAGAGCGGCAAACGTCGCTGCCATTCCAAGCGTGAATCGTTGTGTGGTCATATCGGGATACCTCCTCATTTTCCGATATCGTCGGTGTCTCGGGCGCCGCCGCTCGAGCGGCGCGCCCATCCGGTCCCCCGCGTCCACGCGCGGCGGACAAGGCCGGTCAGCCCGTCGGGCGAGAACAGCACGATGGCCAGAAAGATCAGGCCGATCAGCGTGTTGAACCGCTCTCGGGCGATGAAATCGATGGCGAAATTATCGACAACGGTGAACACGAATGCGCCAATATAAGCGCCGAACGGATGACCGATGCCGCCAAGCACGCCTGCCATCAGCACGTCGATCACCGGGTTCAGCGCGACCGACCCTGGCGAGATCGATGCATTGAGCCAGATGTTCAGGATCCCGCCGATCCCGGCGATGAACCCCGCGAGCCCGAATGCCAACACTCGCAGAAGCGGCACGTCGTAGCCGAGCGCACGCAGGCGGTCCGGCTCGTCCCGCACCCCTTGAAGGGCCAGGCCGAAGGGCGTGCGCACAACGTGGCGGACGCCGAAATAGCAGGCGGCGGCGAGTACAACGCTCATGTAGTAGAATGGAAGGTTGGCGCCGAGATCGAGACCCAGGATCACCGGCGGCTCGACGTTGTTGAAGCCGGTATAGCCGTTGAACAGGTCATAGTTCTGGAGCGTCAGGAAGTAGAACGCCATTGCCACGGCGAGCGTGATCATCAGCGTATAGATTCCCCGCGTGCGCACCGCGACGAGACCGACCAGAAGCCCGGCAATCGTGGCGAGGCCAAGCGCAAGGATTAGCGCAAGCGGCCAGGGCAATAGCAGCCCGACACCGCTTGTCGGCGCGGTGAAATACGCTGTCGCGTAACCTGCAACGCCCGCCACGGTCATCTGCGCGAGACTCAGCATGCCGGTATAGGCGGTAAGGAAGACAAGACTGAGCACAATGGTGCCGAAGCCCAACGTACGACCGCCGATCTGCACCAGCCAGAAGCTGTTCACGAGGAACGGATAGACCAGCAGCAGGCCGATCACGACGAGAGGGAGGACAATGCGCATCATGCAGCCCTCCCCAGAAGTCCCTGCGGGCGCACAGCCAGCACGGCAACCATGATCGCAAAGGTGTAGACGATACCGTAGGTCGGCGTATAGGCGAGCCCGTAGGTCTCGGCCATCGCCACGAGAAGCGCGCCAATCGCCGCGCCGGGAATCGATCCCATGCCGCCAACGATCACGACGATGAGGGACGACAGCAGATAGCGCGCGTCTTCGCCGGGAGAAACGGAAAGAACCGAGCCACCGATCACGCCGGCCATTCCGGCAAGCCCGGCACCGATGGCGAAGACCCCGACAAAGACGAGCGGCACGTTCACGCCCATTGCCTCAAGCATCCGGCGATCGTCCACGCCCGCCCGGATCAGCATCCCGATCCGCGTGCGGTTAAGGATGAGCCAGAGCGCGATGCCTATGACCAGCGCGAACCCGATCAACATCAGACGGGCCATCGCGTAGCGACCAGCGATGGGGACAGGCACAAATGTCGACACCGCGTCAGGCAGGGTGATTTGATAGGCTGAGCCACCCCATTGCGCCAGCATCAAGTCGGCTGCCACGATGGACACGCCGATGGTGGCCAGCGCCTGCCGCAGATCCTGTCCCTGCATCCAAGAAAGGATCGACGCTTGCAGCGCCGCCCCCGCCGCTGCGACCGCAATGCCCGCGGTGAGGATGCCGAGAATCCAGCTACCCGTCGCCTCAGAAACCTCGAAGCCTACGTAGGCACCCAGCAGGTAAAGCGAACCGTGCGCCATGTTCACCACGCGCATCAGGCCGAAAATTAAGGAAAACCCGCTCGCCACGATGAAGTAGAGAGAGGCGAGCGTCAGGCCGTTCAGCGTGACGACGGCAAACAGACGCCAGTTGATCTCAGCCAGCATCTGGATCATGGCCGGTCCGATCTGTCGATCGCGCTGGGTCGCATTAAAGTTGCCTCCTCCAGACAAGTGCCGCAGGCACGACATCTCCGGCCTGCGACGCGCTTTGCATCGCTGGTTGGCACGCGCTGAAAGGCACGAGCGTTCCGGATTGTCCTCCCGCATCGCGGTTCGGGTGGCAGGGCCACATCCGACTGCGATGACTCGACGATTCCATGCCTCGATGCTTCCACTCAACGGTGCGAAAACGTATTATTGGGTAATATTGAGTAAAGCTGAGCCGAGATGCGTAGATTCTCCAAATGGCCAATCCATCGCTTCAGTGCCGCGGCAGAGAATCTGCCGGATGCTCTCGTCACCGCCTGGGTCGGGATTCCTGCGACAGAAATGCCGCCAGTCGTCTCCATGCTCCTGCCAACTTCTGGCGGCGCGCAGGACGTCCTCGACGATCTCGTCGAGGTTTTCCCCTCAGCTCTCGGCTTGTTCCTTGCTGATCCCAACCTGCTGACAGGCCGATTGTCGCGTCAGATTGCCCGGCGGAGCCGATGGGTCTGCAATTTCCCGAGCGTCGGTCAACACGAACATGCGTTCCGGCGGTATCTCTCGGAAGTGGACCTTGACTACGCGCGGGAGATGCAGGTGCTGTCCGATCTGGGCATCGCCGGACTGGACACTATCGCCACGATCTCCGCGCTGCGCGACCTGGATGCGGCGCGCGCGGCGAAGCCATCGGCATTTCTGGTCGTGCCGCCGGTGCCCGAATTCGGGGACGGTCCCGCGCCGCTCGCACGCCGAGGAGATCTCGAACTGGCGATTGCAGAGCAAGCCCGCGGATGCCCAGTAATCGGACTCCGCTGGCCCGGCGAGCCGGCGCTCGGTCTCGATGCCGGCCTCATGCCCCCGCAAGACCTCAGTCGCTGAGACCCAGCCGCGCCATCTTGTTGTAGAGCGTCTTGCGCGAGACGTGCAGCGCCTCGGCCGTCCGGCCCCGGTGAAAGTCATTGCGCCAGAGCGCCTCGACGATCTGTCGCTTCTCGAGATCGGTGGCGGTTTCGAGCGGCGCCCGTCTCTCTTCACGGGTATCGAGAAGTTCCGCAATCTCCCTGCCGCTCACCTCGTCGGCATGTCCCCGTGCGGCCAGTTTACCGATCACCCTTTCGAGCTCCGCCTCGTTGTCCGGCCAGGGATGACGACGCAGTCTCTGCAAGGCACTGGCGCCAAGTGGCGGAAGATTTCTGCTGTCGAGGCCGGTCGCGTTGACCAAAGCCGTCATGATATCGGGCAGATCTTCTATGCGGCGCCGCAGCGGTGACAGTCGAACCGCCCAACCGGAAAGCAGCGCAGCGAGAGACGGATGCAGTTCTTCCGGAAAGCGCTGCTCGTCATCGGCGCGCTCGAATAGGAATATGAGGCGTGCTGTGATGCGCATGCGCCGCCGGCGACGCGAGGTCACCAGCGCGCCGCTTTCAAGGCTGCGCGCCAGCCGAAGCTGCAGCGTCGGCAACGCCCGGTGTATATCGCGCAATACGACTGTTTCGCCGCCGGGCGCGGTCAGGATTCCGCCCTCGTAACCGTCGACGTCGTCGTGTCCGAAAAGGCGGCGAGAGACGCGCGGTCCGGGATCGTTTCGTCCGTCGACTTGCGGCGCATCGCGATTGCCGCCGTCGAGTGCCGAGAGGATCGGGCCGAGCGGCGTGCCTGGCTCCATCGCAACTGCGATCGCCCGGCGCGTGCCTGACAGCGCCTCGAGGTGCGCGAGGTCTTCGAGCAGAGACCTGGAACGCCCATGGAGCCCATGGCGGCGGCCCCAGCGCAGGAGGGCCTCTTGCCGCTCTGTCAGGGCGTCCTGACGGCGCCCCGCCTGCCGGTAGCCGGCGATGCGGTTCGTCACGGATTCCTCATATGGCATGCGGTCGAGCGTCGAGCCGCCGACGTAGCCATCGAGCGTTGCGACATTCGCGACGTGGCCGAGATCCTCGACCGAAACAACCGGGCCGCCTTCCAGCAGAATTTGGGCCGCCGGATGGATGCGGCGCACGAGCGCGGCGTAGTCGCGGGCGATTAGGCCCACCTCTTCCAACGACGCTCTTTGAGTGTGGCCGAGCGAGCCGCCTGCGTTCCAGCCGAAATTCAGCAGGATCATGTGGAGGCCCGCTTCCGCCGCCGCCCGCGCTTGTTCTCGCGTGCCGCAATAGTAGAGCACCTGATACCCTGCCGCCTGGACCCGCGCGAGGGCCTCTATCTCGGCGCGGAACCCGCGCCCGGCCCGATCCAGAAGCTGCCGCATCGCGCGCGGCATCAGCGTGGTGTTTGGGAAGTTGACCGCCCCGGCGAAGCCAGGCTCTGCGACACGATCGACCGCGGCTTCGGGCGTGAAGTCTGGATCCCAGCAATTGATGCCAAGGAGTACCGGAACCGAGACGCGTGGAAGGATCTCGCGGGCGGCGAATGCATCGGTCATCGCAGTGGCCGCGTGACAAGGTAGCATGCTCGCGACCGATGGGGCGCCCATATTGCGCATCCGCGCAGCGTTCACTGCCAGCAGAAAATCAGCTCCCCCGACTTCTGCCGTCTGCGCCGCTATGCCGCTTCCGACTGCGGCACCGATCAAGAGCCCGCTTGTGTCAGAGTTCAGTTGATGCAGTTCCTGCATTGATTTTTTCCGGCGGTAGTTAACGGCCTCTGATGCTTGCTCACTTGCCTGCTTTTCCGGCGCCCAGTGCGGTAGTCCTGAATGCGCGCGGAAGAAGTCGCGCGTGATTCACATAATAGCACAACTGCACTTCAGGTATCTTACGCGACGGCTCATTCGGAGCTGAGAGTGTACAGACGCTCCGAATGACTTGTGCAGACCACGGCAACCCCTGTGCCTGAACAGCCCCAAGCCGCCACTCCCCAGACTTAGCGTTGTGCGATGCAGCCTCCGAAAGGGAGACGTGGACACCCTGATGCAGCACGCGTCCTACTCGTTTTCAGAAGGTCCTTCGCCAGGCTTGCAAGCGATGGACAAGATAGCATTCACGGTTTGCCGCCGGATAATCTTTTGGCCATCTTCTTCAAAGAGGTCGTTTCCGAAGATCGCGGAGAAAGTCGGCCGGTTCGAGACGTTGAAAAAACTGGCCGCGCTGATTTGCCAATGCAACGCCACTGGATCGAGCGCTTCCCGGAATACTCCTGCCTTCTGCCCGCGCCGGCAGATCTCGGCCAGCTTGTCGATCGCAGCCACGTTGAAATCCCGGATGACCTGGCTCTCGGCCAAGTGTTTGGCTTTGTGAATGTTCTCGATCATCACCATGCGGATGAAGTCGGGATTGGCACGGTGGTGATCGAAGGTGAACGCAACCAGCCGGGCCAGAGCGTCCTGAGGGTTAAGGTGGTCGAGTTCGAGCTGTGTCTCTCCCTCACGGACTTTCAGGTAAGCCGCCTCGAGGGCCCGGGTGTAGAGGCCCAGCTTGTCGCCGAAATAATAGTAGATCATCCGCTTCGACGTCTGCGTCCGCGAGGCGATCGTATCGACGCGCGTGCCTGAAAAGCCATTCGCCGCGAACTCCGAGAGCGCAACAGACAATATATCCTGCTGCACCGCCTCTGGATTTTGCGTCCATCCTCGCCGTTCTGCGTCCGCCGTCGTTCCCATGCGACCACCTATAAACAAGCTGTCCCGAAAACGAAATGAACCATACAGTACATTTTATCTTGACGAATTGTACCGCCCCGAACATTTTGGGTCTGAAACGTGGTTGGGAGGCCACGCAGAATGCAACCCGAACCTGCGGCAAAGCTGGCGACGACGGCTCGAGGCTCCTTTCGGATGGGTCTTGTCGGGCGCGGAATCCAGCTCTCGCGAACGCCCGCCATGCATGAGGCCGAGGCCTCAGCGCAGAGCCTGTCCTGTCGGTACGAGCTGATCGATACGGATGCCGACCCGGCCAGCGACCTTCATGAGATTGTGGCGCGCGCCGAGGCCGAGGGGTTCGCAGGGCTCAACGTCACCTTTCCCTACAAGCAGGACGTTATCGCGCATCTTCACCACCTGTCGGATGCCGCCAAGCGTGTCGGCGCGGTCAATACGGTTGTGTTCCGTGAGGGTCGACGATTTGGGCACAACACGGATTTCTGGGGCTTCACTGAAAGCCTACGCACTGGCCTGCCAGATGCCTCCATCGACGATGTTCTTTTGATCGGCGCCGGGGGCGCGGGCGGTGCGCTCGCGCACGCGCTGGCGGACCTTGGCGCAAACAAGATCCGGATTTTCGACACGCGGGATGGCGCGGCGGCGTCCCTTGCGCGGGGGATCACTGTCGCCGAACCGGCACAGGACTTGGCCGAAGCCGCCGCACATGCATCGGGCATCGTCAATGCAACGCCAGTCGGGATGGCAAAGCTGCCGGGGATGCCGATCGCGCGAGATCTTCTGGAAGCACGCCACTGGGTCGCGGACATTATCTACTTTCCGCTAAGAACCGAGCTTCTGCGCGAGGCCTCCTCAATGGGATGCCGGACACTTAGCGGTGAAGGCATGGCCGTGTTCCAAGCCGTCCGGGCCTTTCAGCTCTTTACCGGTCACATCGCCGATGCAGACCGGATGCGCGCCACATTTCGTGCAATGGGGGCGACATGAGCGGGATGCGGACGGGAATTGCGACAGTGTCGATCTCCGGCACGCTCGAAGAGAAGATCGAGGCCATCTCCGAAGCGAGCTTCGACGGGATCGAGATATTCGAGCAAGACTTCATAGCCGACATCCGCAGCCCCAAGCTTGTAGGCCAACGCATCCGCGACGCAGGGCTCGATGTCATGCTGTTCCAGCCCTTCCGCGACTTTGAAGGATTGCCGAACCCGATGCGCGCGAAGGCCTTCGACCGGGCCGAGCGCAAGTTCGACGTGATGGAGGACTTGGGCTGCGAGCTGATCCTGATGTGCTCGTCCTGTCATCCAGAGGCCCTCGGCGGTGTGGACCGCGCCGCAGACGACTTCGCGGAACTTGGCGAAAGAGCCGCAGCGCGCGGTTTGCGCATCGGCTACGAGGCGCTGGCCTGGGGCAAGCATGTGAGCGATCATCGTGATGCCTGGGAGATCGTCCGCCGCGCCGATCATCCGAATGTCGGCCTTGTGCTCGACAGCTTTCACACGCTGGCCCGCAGGATCGACCCGGACAGTATCCGCCGCATTCCAGGCGACAAGATATTCTTCGTGCAACTTGCCGACGCTCCCGCCATGGACATGGATCTGCAGTATTGGTCCCGGCACTTCCGGAACATGCCGGGCGAAGGCGATCTGCCCGTCACACCCTTCATGCAGGCCGTGATGGCAACGGGCTATGACGGACCGATCAGCCTGGAGATTTTCAACGACCAGTTTCGGGGAGGTGCGCCCGATACCATTGCGCTCGATGGCTATCGCTCGATCATCGCGCTTATGGATGACGTGCGCCGCGTCGAACCTGAAGCCGATCCCGGCCTGCCAGAGCTTCCGAGCCCTGTCACCGTCCGGGATACCGCTTTTATTGAATTTGCCGCGCAAGGCACGGAATTAACCGCTCTGGAAACCCTGCTCGACACGCTGGGTTTCCGGCGCGCGGGCCGCCACGTCTCCAAGGCAGTCTGGCTCTGGCAGCAGGGCGAGATCCGTATCGTTTTGAACGCCGAAGCCACGGGGCATGCCGGAAGCGCGTGGAATGCGCGCGGGACCACGGTTTGCGATATAGGTCTCAACGTGGGTTCGGCGGCGGATACCGTCACACGCGCGACGGCACTCGGCGCACGGCCCTTCACCCAACCGCTCGGCCCGGGCGAGATGCCCGTTCCTGCGATCCGGGGGCTCGGCGGGAGCGTGATGCATTTCATCGACGACGGGGACCTGGCGAATGTTTGGGATGTCGATTTTCTGCCCCAAGACGAAGCGGCAGACGGCGTCGGCCTGACCCGCGTCGATCATATCGCACAGACGATGACCTACGACGAGATGCTGTCCTGGTCACTCTTCTACACCACACTTTTTGATATGCAGAAGGCGCCGATGGTCGATGTGATCGACCCCGACGGGCTGGTGCGCAGTCGGGCCATCTCGACGCCGGGTGGCACGTTCCGCATTACCCTTAATGGAGCAGAAACCCATCGCACCCTGGCCGGATCCTTTCTGACCGAAGGGTTCGGCGGCTCTGTCCAGCATGTCGCTCTGGCGACGGACGATATCTTCGCAACGGCCGTGGCCTTGCGGGAGCGGGGTTTCGCGGCGCTTCAGATCTCTCCGAACTACTTCGACGATCTTGCCGCCCGGTTCGATATCGCACCGGAAACGCTCGCTCGAATGAGGTCGGAAAACATTCTCTACGATGCGGACGACACCGGAGAGTTCCTGCAGCTCTACTCACAGCCTTTCACCGGGCAGCTGTTCCTCGAGATCGTAGAACGGCGCGGCGCCTATGCCGGATACGGAGCACCCAATGCGCCGTTCCGGATCGCGGCGCAGAAAAGATTTCAAAGGCCGAAAGGAATGCCGGCGATCTGATCTGCCCCAGTCCAGGATGACGCGCTTTCATCCTATGCGCTTCGAAACCCACCAAAACGGTGGACACGTCAAAGGGAGGAAACCAATGACATCACTGACCCGCAGGACCGCACTCGCGGCCGCACTCGCCACCACGACCACCCTCGCCCTGCCGACATCGGTCTTGGCTCAGGACTTGCCGACGCTGAGGCTCTCATCGGTGGTCTCCGACAATGACATCCGAGCGGAAGCGTTCGCCGAGATCGCCGAGGCTGTCTCGGACACGTTCGACATGCAGGTTTTCAACGGCGCGACCCTGGTCGCGCAGGGCTCCGAGATGACCTCGATCCAGCGTGGCAACCTCGAGATGGGTCTGATCGCACCGCAGACCATCGCCGAGCAGATCCCCGAATGGTCGATCGTGACCTCCGCATACCTCTTCAGCGATGCCGACCACCTGCAGGCAACGTTCGAAAGCGATGTGGGCGAAGAGCTCAACGCGCTCGCAGCAGAAGCCGGTATCCATGTGCTTGCGCCGGTCTATTTCGGCACGCGGCAGGTGAACCTCGCTCCGGATATCGATGTGCAGACGCCGGAGGATCTCGACGGCATCACCATGCGGATGCCCGGCGGTGATGCCTGGCAGTTCCTGGGCGAAGCCATCGGCGCAAACCCGACTCCGCTGGCCTATGCCGAGGTCTACACGGCCTTGCAGACAGGCGCGATCGACGGTCAGGACAACCCGCTTCCCAACGACTACAACATGAAATTCTATGAGGTAACGAGCCAGATCGTGCTCACCGGTCACCTCATCGGCTTCGACGTGCTCGCCATCTCCAAGGAGCTGTGGGACGGGTTCACCCCCGAGCAGCAGGAAACGCTGCAGGATGCTGTTGACGAAGCCATCGCGACCTCGACCCAGCGGCATCTCGATCGCGAGGCCGAGCTGGTCGAGTATTTCCGCGACGAAGGTCTGCGGGTCTACGAGCCCGATCGGATCGCCTTCCGCGATTACGCGCAGCAGAAGTATCTCGAATCCGAGTTCGCTACGAGCTGGCCGGAAGGGATGGTCGACCGCATCAACGCGCTGGCCGAATAATCACGCCTCAATGACATGGCCCGAGCCTGCCCAACGCGGCAGGCTCGGTGCCGAAAGGATCCGCCATGTCGTCTTCGCCTTCCCGACCAATCCACGTTCTGCGCGCTCTCGCCGACGCCGTGCCGGCTTTGCTGCTGGCGGCAATGTTCCTATGCTTCATCATCCAGGTCTTCATGCGCTACGTCATGAACAGCCCCGTCGGCTGGACGGTCGAGGTCTGCGTCATCGCCTGGCTCTGGATCTTGCTTTGGGGGCAGTCCGTCTCGGCCGAGGAACGCGACGAAATCCGCTTCGATATCCTTTACGGGAGCGTCTCTTCCGAGGTGAGGCGCTGGTTCCGTATCGTGTTTTCCGTTCTTCTTGTCGGCATATACGCTTGGTCGCTGCCCGCGCTCTGGGACTTCGTGACCTTCATGAAGATCCAGGAGACGTCCTATCTCGATATCCCCTTCAGCTGGGTCTATTCGGTAGCGATCATCTTCTCGGTCGCGACGATCCTGCGATATCTCTGGATTTTCTGGGGAGCCGCCCGCGGTACGAATACCGGCCTCGATGCTGAAGACGACCTCGTACGCAAGGATTTCAAGGAATGAGTTGGGAATTCGGCGTGGCGGTCGGAATGATCGTCATTTCCGCACTGATCGGCCTGCCCATCGGTCATGCTATGTTGGCCTCCTCGGTGTTCTACCTGCTTTTGCAGGGTCAGGACATGTCCATCGCCTTCGAGCAGATGCTGACCGGCCTCTACGGCTCCTATGTGCTTCTGGCGATCCCACTCTTCATCTTCGCGGCCGATCTGATGAATGTGGGCTCCCTGTCGGACAAGCTCTTGGATTTCTGCCGCGCACTTGTCGGACGCTTCCGCGGCGGGCTCGGACATGTGAACGTTGTCTCCTCGCTGATCTTTTCGGGCATGTCCGGCTCGGCCATCGCGGATGCGGTCGGCATGGGTCGGATCATCATCAACTTGATGACGAAGGACGGCAAATATCCCGGCGCCTATGCCGGCGCGATCACTGCCGCCTCTGCGATCATCGGGCCGATCATCCCGCCGTCGATTCCGATGGTCCTATACGCGCTCGTTTCGGACACCTCGATCGGATACCTGTTTCTCGGTGGAGTGGCCCCGGGGGTGATCCTCGGCATTCTCCTGATGGCGATGAATGCCTGGCAGGCGCGCATCCACGGCTACCCGGTGGAAGAGCCGGTGCCGCTGCGAGAATTACCCGGAATCACGCTACGCGCTGTCCCTGCCCTTCTGATGCCCGTCATCCTGTTGGTCGGCATTTATGGCGGTGTCACGACACCGACGGAAGCGGCGGCCCTGGCCGCGTTATACGCCTTTCTTGTCTCAACGCTGTTCTACCGGTCGGTCAGCTTGCGAATGGCCTACGAGACGGTTCGTAGCTCGGCCAAATCAACAGCTGCCGTCGGTTTCCTGATCGCAGGGGCCCTCGCCTTCAACTACGTGGTAACGATCGAGCAGGTGCCAAACGTGATCCGCGATGTCCTCGGCGATACCGAACTGACGCGCATCACGTTCCTGCTGCTCGTCAACGTGATCCTGCTTCTGCTTGGCTGCCTTCTCGAGGCGAACGCGATCCTTCTCGTGATCGTCCCGATTTTCCTGCCCACCGCCGTGGCGCTCGGAGTAGACCCGGTGCATTTCGGCGTCCTTGTGGTGGTCAATACGATGATCGGCCTCGCGACACCGCCCTACGGGCTTCTGCTGTTCGTGGTAACATCGATCACCCGCTCGCCCATCCGGGACACGATCCGTCACCTCTTGCCGTTCCTCGCGATCATGATCGTTGGACTGGGCATGATCACCTTCTTGCCGGATGTCGTGCTCTGGCTGCCGCGTCTCTACGGATACGGTGGATGAAATCTCGGAGACCCGGATGGACCCAATCCTGATCATTAACGGCCCCAACCTCGACATGCTCGGCATTCGTCAGCCGGAGGTTTACGGATACGACACCCTCGCCGATGTCGAGGCGCTCTGTCAGCGCACGGCCGAGGAAGAAAATGTCTCGATCGATTTCCGCCAGAGCGATAGCGAGGCAGAGATTATGGGCTGGATTAAGAAAGGACGCGGCACGACATCCGGCTTGATCCTGAATCCGGCCGGTTTCACCTCAACGTCAATCGCGATCCTCGACGCATTGCTGATCTACGACCGACCCATCATCGAGGTGCATATCTCGCCCCTCTTCCGGCGCGACGAGTTCCGGCATCTGAGCTATCCCTCCAAGGCAGCCTCCGCCAAGATCGAGGGGTTCGGAATCCGCGGCTACGAGTTCGCATTACGCAAGCTGGCTGAATGGGCGCGCGGTTGAGCGGGATGATCTGGAGCTTCAAGAGCGGCCCACGAGTGAAGTTGGTCGCGAGGCAATGGCAGCCGTGGCAGGCGTTCGGGAATAATCGCCATGCTATGCTTTCGGCAATGTGGTTCACTATCTGACAATTTAAATGTCTCAATCGTTAGACAGGAAGTTCCCATGACCCAGAGAGAATATGACCGCCGCGAGCGCAGATGATCGAAGACATGCGCGTCCGAGAGATGGACTAAAAGGAGCAGAAGTCCCGCATCCGGGCCGTAGAGAATTTCGCTCAGTTCCTTGATCATTCGCCAGACACATAAGACACCGGGAAACCTCCGGGGGTAGATCTGGAGCTTTTCGGGCGTGCTGTTATAGCGTCACGCTTAGCGCCAGTGTCCGGTCTTTTCTGCGACCTTCGCGCTATCGTCGCGCACGTGCCCTTGACCGCATTTCTCTGGATCAATCGCGGCCTCAAGCCAAGGACAAATTCAGCCACTCGCCAGTGGCACAGACTACGGCACATAGTTTGTCACACTGCAGAGTCGGACAGGAGTCGCTCTCCAAAAGTGAAGCAAATTCAGTGACTTGAGGCGCGCACTCCGGCCTCTACCGTCGGAGCTACCAATCCAGAATGAAGCCTATTCCGCAAGAAAGAGACGTATTGCACGGGGTGCTGCACAATTCCTCGGAACGCCACTGAAAACTCCGTCACACTCCATAAAGACCGCGGTCAGACGACGGTCAGAGCCACAAAAGGCTACAATCTAAACGGCGCCGGCCGTAGCAAATGCTACGGCCGGCGAGGCTGATATGATTGGTCGAGCGAGGGTTGACTGCATTGAGCGCCAGGAATTGTCAGGCCGAGGCAAGAAAACTCTCGAACGCACGCCTCTTGATCGGGCTCTTTGGCAGCCGGATATCGTAATGCTCGACGATCCGGCGCGCCGACCGCACGAGATCGCGGTAGATCGCCTTTCTTTCTTTTGGGGCTTCCGGCAGCGTCTTCAGATCAACCGATAGAATCGGCGACGACTGGCTATCGGGCCGAAAGGTCACGCACTCGACCGCTTCATCCGCCCCAAGGATCACCTCGACCCCAACCTGTATGGCCCCGCCCAGATTACAGTCACGAATAACCGGGAAGCCGTGGCGCGGGCTGTGCGAGATCTTGAGACCGAAATCTGCCCGGTCCACGGCCGCCTTCATCTCGACCGTCCGGTGCGCGGTGTAGTGCTTGTTGATGATCGCGTGACGATGGTGTCCGGCAATCGCCTGCCGCAACCCATCTTCCACGCCATGCTGGCTCAACATGCTCAGAAAGGTCTTTCGAAGCGCATAGAAGTCCTCGTCGAAATCCTTCAAGCCAAGACGTGACAGCATACGCCCCATTGACCGCGAGAAATTCTCCGACGCCTTTCCGGTTTCCGAGCGCTTTGCCGCATCCGGAAAGAGCAGCGGGCCATGATCATCAGGCAAGGCGCGCACCCAATCGATGAAGCCGAGATCAAGGAGGATCTGTGGGATTGGCAGGAAGCGCTCGCCGTCCTCGGTCTTGCTGTGCAGTAGAAGACCGTAGACCCCGTTGCGCAAAACGAGCGCCCGGCGCGGTGCGAGCACGAGCTCTTCATGGCGGGTCCCGACCGCAAGCCAGAAGAGCGGGATCCAATAGGTGCCGTCGCGCGTGATGACCTGCCCGCGTTTCCAACGGCGATGCGGAGACGCGTGACCGGTGAAGATCGGGCTCTTCAAGAACGCTGAAAGCCGCTCGGCGCTCCATGGCAAGCGGATCTTCGGCTGTGTGACCCGCATGTGCAGCGTGTCATCGGACACGTTCAAGGCTTTCACGATCCGATCGATATCCTTGTAGCCGACCATTGGCGGAACCTCGGCCCCGAGCTCCACGGCAGCCTTGAAGATGCGGGAGAGACCGTCCCGATTGCGCCGGATGGTCGATTTCGACAAGCGCGGCGCAAGGCGTTCTGCGAGCAATTCACGTTTCTCCGGAATCGAAAGGTCCTTGGCACGAATCTCAGCAATGATGAGAGCGTCATCTGCGTCCGCCTCGGCAATCTCGGCGTTCTTGTCGAGGAGCTTGCCAGATTTTTCGAAGCGGTTCCGGCCATGCTTCTTGCCGTGCACTTTCGGCAACCGGGTCATCCAGGTGAAGAACTCCTCCTGGCGCGTTTTCGTAATCGACGTGATCGCGCAATTGCCGAAATGGTAGCGTGCGAGCTTTGCGATCGCGTCGAGGTTCCCCTTCATGTCTTTGGAGGGATACAGGCGATAGGTCTCGGTAATCGCGTCCTCGAGCTGGATCGTGGGTGCGACAAATCTGTCCACCGGCTTGTCCGAGAACCGTGCGACGACATCGCGGGCGAGGTGCCGCGGGTCTTCGAGCTCCAGCGAAGCGGTCTCGATATCGAGAAGTTGGCGCTTCAAAGTGGCGCCCTGCAAGGCCAGGCTGGTCGGCAGATCATCAGGAAGATCGACGCCTGCCACGCGTGCGGCGTCCTTGAGGCGAGGCGTGAGCGCGCTGAAATCCCGCGCCCGCGCGCCGGCTTTCAAAGCTTCCCGGGCCTCGTCGATACGACAGGCGTCGGTCTCCGCGAAGAGCGCGCCTGAATCGTAGCGCAGCAATTCCATCAGAACGCTGTTGGCCTGGGCGGACGTGAGGGTCGTGATTTCGGCGAGTTGGGTCATCTGGGTCTCCGCGAGTTCGAGGGCGGCGAGGACCCGTCCAACACGGATCATCGCCTCGGAGACGAGGTGAGTCTGCAGTGAAAAACACAGAAATGCGCGTTTGACTCGTTCGGCCAGGGGCTTGGGAAGGCGCTTTCTGAAGAAGATTTGACCACGGCGCTGGAGGTACGGGCCCGCACTTTTGGCGCCGCGTCGGCGTGCAGAGGGTGTCTTTGACGCGCCTTGCTGCCGAGACGAGACGACGTCCGGGGACCGGGCGTGTGTCACACCCTGTGTCAGGGTTTGTGTCATACCCAGCGCGTTGCAGGCATGTCCGGTTTTGGAAACCGGCTTTTGGAACCCATGTGCTTGGGTTTTTTTGTTCTGGGGAAGAAACATGGCTGGGGTGGTAGGATTCGAACCTACGGTACACGGTACCAAAAACCGCTGCCTTACCGCTTGGCTACACCCCAACTGCGCGCGTATCTACGGCGTCCTCTCCGGGGGATCAAGAGCCGTCGGCAAAATTTCCCGGCGCTTTCGGCGATACATCCGGCGGCGGCTGGCAGCGGGGTTCGGCAAGTGTCACGCGGCCGCGGCCTGCAGCTTTGGAGGCGTAGAGCGCCCGGTCCGCCTGCCCCATCAAATCCTCGGTCGAGACATCGCTCCCGCCGTGCCAAAGCGCGATCCCGGCGCTTGCGGAGATCGCGTAGATGCGGTCGTTCATCCGGCGCTCCCGCTCGATACGGCCGATCAGGCGTTCGCAGAGCCGGATCAATTGATCAGCATCGGCGAGGCCCGGAAAGACAAGGAGAAACTCGTCCCCGCCGATCCGCGCAGCGAGATCGCCCGGACGCACCGCCTTCGTGAGATCGCGCGCCACGTCTTGCAGGACGGTGTCGCCGGCCCTGTGACCGAACCGGTCATTCACCTGCTTGAAGAAATCGAGGTCGACATGAACGAGGCTGAAGGGTGTTTCACCCGCCTCCAGCGTTCTCAGGGTGAGGTCCGCGGCACGACGGTTCGCAAGACCGGTCAGCCCATCGGTCGTGGCCTCCGTCTCGGCGGCAAGACGGGCCACGTGCAAACGGCGGTTCAGCTTGCGAGAGGCAGCCATCGCGGCTTGCTGCGCCTCGATCAGGAAGAGGATTTCGAGCGTCAGGTCCGTCGCCGAAAAATCGGCGGCGGTCAGCCCGTGTCGCCGCACGGCCTCGGCCACGCCAATGCCGAACCCGAAATCGATCACCATGCCCCCTGCCTCGTCCATCGCGATCTGCGCGACCATCGGCGTCTCGGGCGCGCTTCGCGCCCGAACGTGCAGTTTTGCACCCGATTGGGCCCGGAGCGCGCTCAATGTTGCAATCCCCTTCGGCCGCGAGACGTCGAGCATGTCGAAAAGTGGCGTGCCGACGATGTCACCGAGCACCTTTCGCGTGGTCGGTCCGGCCGAAACGATGGCTCCAGCAGCATCCACGCAGAGCGACATCGGTCTGAGCGATGACAGGACCGCGCTCTGCGTGCTCATCCCGTGCGGGCCTCGCCTGCCAGCGAAAACGCCCGCCCTGCCGAGAACCTGTCCTGCGCAACGGAGATCGAAAGCAGGTCCCTGTCGCCGCGCCCTTTCGTCAGGTCCAGGATCGCCAGCGCGCCGTAATCGTCCGACATTGCCCGCAAGAGCCCCAGAAGGACGTGGCTGGCACCTGGCGGCTTATCCCGGATCGCAAAGACGATGCGGTTCTCGTCCACCGCCTTCAGGTCGATATCCGGCAGCTCTAGGTCCGGAACTGCAAGGCGCACCCGATCGGGCAGCTCGTCGAGCGCGTGAAGGAAATCGCGGAAAGAGCGCCCTGAGAACCGCAAGAGCCGGCGCAACGCTTCCCGCCGGGGGTGCGAGACAAGGTAGTGTCCCACATCTTCGAGCAACGTGCCGGGTAGACGCCCCAGCTCCTCCGCGATCGCGGAGACAAGGCGCGCCGTCAGCTCGTCCTCGTAGCTGAGCATCGCCTCGAACCCGGCCGCATCCAAATGCAGCGCGCAGAGCACCTTCGCCCAGCGCGCATCGCCATATGTGTCCCGCATGAAGCATTGCAGTGTCGTGTTGATGAGCCCGTGCATCGGAGCCTGCGAAATCCGTTCCGGAGGCTTTATGCGCGCATCCGGTTAAGATCCGGCAAACGGATATCGGGTCGCGGCCAGCCAGCCCGGCAGATCTCCGATGTCGGGCAAGACCACCTCCGCGAGGGGTGCAAGATCCGAGTGAGTGGCGATCCCGGTCAGAACCGCGGCTGCGCGCATTCCTGCCGCACGCGCCGCCGAAAGGTCATGGCTCGAGTCTCCGACCATCAGGACGCGCGCCGGGGCGACACCGACACCATTGGCAAAAGCCAGAAGCGGCTCCGGACCGGGTTTTGCGCCGAACCCTGAATCCGCGCCGATCACGAGGCGAAATCGATCGGCAATTCCCACGGCCGCGAGATGCGCCCGCGCGACGGATTCGCTGTCGTTGGTCATAACGCCGAGGGCGAGGCCGCGCGCGTCGAGGTCTGCCAGGAGCGCGGGCAGATCGGTTGCTGGCACCGGGTGCGCGGCGGCGGCCTCCGCGTCGAGCAGGCTGCGAATGTCCCGCGCACTCAGGTCGGGAAGATGCGGCACAAGGCACTCCGCGACCTCTTCGGCGGTTCCGGCAATGACCGGGCTGTCAGGAGAGAAACCCTGATCGCTATCAAAGCCGATCGCGTTCCCGAGCCTCCGGGCCAGTGCCGCATCGCCGCCCGAAAGCCGGTCGAGCACCCCGGCCGCCCAACCCTCCCAGGTCAGTCGAAAGTCGAACAGCGTGCCATCCTTGTCGAAAAGGATCGCATCGATACCGAGAAGATCGGACCTCACGTCCAATGCACCGCCTCGCCGCCCGGCAGCATTGCGCGTGCCGACATCGGCGCAGTGTAATCGAGGCCGGCATCGTCGCAGAAGGCCGTCAGCCACGCATCGTCCATCAACAGGAAGTCCAGCACCGATCCCTGGAAGTCAGGATCCGAGACGCTGTCGCGGAATTGAGCCTCCGAGGCGCCGGTCGCCCCCAGAAATACCGCAAGCAGCTCTTCGTTCCCTGCCAGCCATCCCACGGCCTGCAGGCCGATGATCTCTGCGTTCTGGCGGTTCAGAGCCATTCCCGTGCCTTCTGAAAATGTTTGTTAACCTTTGTGCATAAAGACTATCCGGGCCGGTCGGCGCAAGCGCGACCTGCATCCTGTCAATTATCGGGAGGCGCGGGATTGCCCGGGCGCATTCTCATCCTCGACAGCGTGGCGATCAACCGGGTCGTGCTGCGCGTCAAGCTGGCCGCTGCCTGCTACGAGACCTTCCAGGCCGAGACCCTGGCAGAGGCGCTACGCGTCGCGAAGGCAGCCCGCCCCGATATCCTTCTCTTCTCGGCAGCCGCTCCGGGAGTGGACCCTGCCCGCCTGGTGTCTCGTTTTAAGACACTCATGCCCGGTCATATCATAGCGATCATGATGATCGAGGCAGGCAGCGCGCCAGCCTCACCGGAAGCGGCGCTGGCGGCCGGAATCGACGAGGTGCTGCCACGGACCTGCGAAGACGCCTTTCTCACCGCACGCCTGAGGGCTGTGTTCCGCGCGCTCGAGGAGCGGCGCGAATTGCAGGCGCACGAGGACGAAACGCGGCTTCTCGGTTTCGCCGAAGCCGCTGCCGCCGCGCCGGGACGGCGACGCGTGGCGCTTGTTGGCAGTCACGTGACGGGAGAGCGGGACCGGTTGTCGGACGCGATCTCGGGACTGGCTGACGCGAATATCGAGCGGCGCACCGCAAGGGAGGCTTTGGGCGCATCAGGGAGGGGAGCGGACGGATACGTCATCTCTGACGCCGGCCTCGACGGCGATGGATGCCGCAGCCTCATTGCGGATCTGCGATCCCAGACGCAGGGGCGCGAGGCGGCCATCATCGTCTTGACCGATGGTCCATCCGCGCAGGAGCGGGCCGCGGCCGCGCTCGATATGGGTGCCGACGACGTACTCCTTCCTGACGCCAGCCGCGCTGAGATTGCGATCCGCGTACGGCGTCAACTTGACCGGCGCGCAAGCCTTCGGCGGCAGCGACTCGGCCTTGAGGCCGGGATGCGCGCGGCTCTGACGGATCCGCTCACCGGGCTGTGGAACCGGCGCTATGCGCTGCCAAGGCTCGGCGCATGGCGCGCGTCGGTCGCCAAGAACTCCCGACCGCTTGCCGTGATGATCGCGGATATTGATCGGTTCAAGGCGGTCAATGATCGGTTCGGGCATCCACTCGGCGACCGCGTGATCGCAGAAGTGGCGACATGCCTGTCAAGCGCCGCAGGGCCCGAAAGCCTTGTTGCGCGGCTCGGCGGAGAAGAATTCCTTATCGCAATGCAGGATACCGGCAGCGCCGAAGCGATTCAGGCTGCCGAAGGCCTGCGGCGTGCCGTCGATGCATGCGGTGTGCTTGCCGATTTCGGAGCCGAGCCGGAGGTTGTGCGAGTGAGCGTCTCTATCGGATGCGCGATTTTGACAGTCTCTGACGCAGCCGACGTCGACACCGGAACGTTGATCTCGCGCGCGGATGACGCGCTTTACGCGGCAAAGGATGCCGGGCGCGGGCGCGTCGTCTGCATGTCGATGGCGGATGCGCGCGACCGGGCGTTCAGGCGGCTGCCGACGGGCACGGGCTGAGGAGGCGAACCCAATACTCATTTCCGTCGATCGCGCCGCGCCTCCATCGCTGCTTCCAGCCGGTCGGCATATTCGTTGCGTTCTTCCGCGCTCATCGCCGAGATCCTGTCGATCAAGGCCGATTGGCCGATCTCGCGCAATTGGTCGCCGCGGGCATTCTGCGCCTCGATGACGTCCGCGAATGCCGCGGAGTCGAACGGCTCCGCTCGCAAGATCGACAGCGCGCCGGAGGCATCGCGGATCGACGGACCGTCGATCTCGCGCCGGGCGGCCCGCAGTTCGCTGAAGATCGCGCGTCGATCTGCATGATCCAGCGCACGCGCATAGGCGAAACTGTCGAGCCGGTCGCTCGGGCCTGGCGGGCCGCGCTTGGCGAACGTTCCGACGACGGTGCCGACGATCAGGAGGTTGAGCCCCAGTGACAGCACGAGCAGGACTTTCATCCAGCGCGGCACCGAGCGTGTTTTTTCCGTCCCTGCCATCGCTCAGCCCTCCTGATCCAGGTCGTCGAACCCGAGCGCCGGATCGAGATAAACGGCCATATCGGCCTCACCCCACCACAGCGCATCAACCGACGGCGCCAGCGTGGCGGGCGGGGACACGCCAATCCAGAGCCCCACCACAACCGTCGCACCAAGTGCCGCCACGGCACGCCAGCCGCCGAGCGCCTCGAGGACGCGCTGGAGGAACGGCTCACGCGGACCGGGTCTCGGGCGCGTCAGAACCTCCCGCTCGGCGTCGTCCGTGAGCCGCGCGAGGAAATCGGGATCGATCTCGGGCGGCGTCGCGCGGGCGGCCTCGAGATGGTCCTCGAAGAGATCGTCATCGGGCGTCTCAGTCGTCTTCATACCCCAACTCCTTCCGCCGTCCTGCCAGGCGCGCGGTCAGCGCTTTACGGCCTCGCGCAATCAGACTTTCCGCAGCCCTCGGGCCTATGTCCATGATCCGCGCCACCTCTCCGGTGGGCATGTCGTCCAGATGCTTCAACACCATGGCCTGCCGCTGCCGCGCGGGAAGCGTTGCGAGTGCCGCCTCGAGCGCGGCAACCCGCTGTGCGTCGGTCATCCGCTCCCCGACAGGGGGTGCATCGTCCGAGATCTCAGACGCGTCCTCGAGATCCGCGCTGCGCCGTCGGCGGATGCGGTCGATGCAAAGATTGGCGGTCACGCGGTAGAGCCAGGTTCCGACCTGCGCCCGTCCCGGCTCCCAATCTGGCGCGATGCGCCAAAGCTTCATCAAGGCATCCTGCGTAGCATCCTCCGCCTCGGCCCGGTCGCCAAGAAGCCGGACCGCATGGGCGAAGATCCGGGGGGCGAGACGCAACGTCAGCGCGCGCGCTGCCGAAGCATCGCCAGAGGCGACCCGCGCCATCAGCTCGTCTTCGCTCTCGTCGTTCATCGCGTCCAGTGCCACGGGCAAAGATCCGGCCTTGGGATTAGAGCGCCCTCACCCGCCGGGCAAGGGCGCTTGGCGTGCGCGCTTCAGTTGCGACGCGGGCCACGCTTACGGAGCTCGGCGAATTCTTCCGCCGAAACCTCGCCGTCGCCGTCACGGTCAAGCCGCTCGATCATGCGGTCGGGGTTGGCACGGGCAGATATTTCCTCGAGGCTGATCGCGCCGTCTTTGTTGGTATCGAGGCGGGTCATCATCCGCGCCTGCCGCTTGTCGGCGCGATCGGCGCGTGCAGCCTCAAGCTCTGCCGCGGTCAGCTTGCCGTCACCGTCCGTATCGGCGCGCGCGAAGCGTTCGGTGCCAAAGCGCTTCAGCTCCTCCGCGCTGAGCCCGCCGCTGCCATCGGTATCGAGTGTCTCGAAGGCGGGCATCGTTCCGCGCGGGCCGTCCTGGGCCGTTGCGATCTGCGGTACGACGAGGCCGAGTGCGATGAAGGTTGCCGTCAGAGCGGCGGGGGCTGCGATGCGTTTCATGCCTGTTTCCTTGAGTTTGAACCAATCCGCGACGCCACTTCCGAGCGGCGCATGTTCGTTACACGCACCGCCCCCGCGCAATCCGTCGATTTTTTTCGGCGCCACGCGACCCGCCAGCGGCATTGCGCGACATCCAGCCGCAACAACGGAATGGCACCTTTATATAGCGACGCCGACAGTCCATCTTGTGCAGGTCACACAAGCCCGAAGGAGCGCGCATGTCTGCCGCGCAAGACCACGCCCAGGAACGCGATACGATGCCGGCCCTCATCAAGGGATGGCGCCGGAAATGCCCGAGTTGCGGCAACGGCCCGCTGCTGTCCGGCTACCTCAAGGTCCGTCAGAGCTGCACGGTCTGCCGCGAGGAGCTGCATCATCATAGGGCGGATGACGGGCCGGCTTACCTCACGATCCTGATCGTCGGGCACCTGATGGCACCGCTGCTGCTCATCGTGTTCGAAACCTGGCGGCCGCAGCCGCTCACGCTCTTCACCATCTTCGCGGTTGGCTGTGTCGGGCTTTCCCTCTACCTTCTGCCCCGGCTAAAGGGGGCGATCGTCGCCTTCCAATGGGCGCGCGGGATGCACGGTTTCGGACAGGATCCTGTCTGAGGGCCGAGGCCGCGCAGACAGGGCAGAATGAGCGACAGCAGCACGACCGACCGAACCGACAAGACCGCTATCCGCGACGCCGCCACCGTGATCGTGCTGAGAGACCGCGCGACACGGCCGAGCGTCCTGATGGGACAACGCGGCGCGAAGGCAGCCTTCATGCCGTCGAAATTCGTCTTTCCGGGCGGCGCGCAGGATCCTGGCGACCGCGACGTCCCGCTTGCGGAAGACCTGCCCGCAGGGTGCCGCGCCCGGCTTCTGGAAGATACCGAGCACGCGCATGTCGCCGAGGCACTTCCGCTGACCGCCATCCGCGAGCTCTTCGAGGAAACCGGTCAGGTTCTTGGCACGCCAGCCCCGTGGGAATCCCCGCCGCCCGACTGGCAGGGCTTCGCCGCGACGGGGCATCGGCCATCCGCCGCAGGGCTTCAATTCGTCTTTCGCGCGATCACGCCGCCGGGCCGGCCCCGGCGCTTCGATGCGCGGTTCTTCCTGGTGGACGTGGATGCGCTTGCGAGCGATCCCGATGATTTCTCCGCGGCATCGGACGAGCTCAGTCATCTCAACTGGGTGGCGCTCGACGAGGTTCGGGCGCTCGATATGCCCTTCATCACCGAGGTGGTCCTGGCCGAGATCACAGCGCGCGTCCATGACACCGCGCCGCCCGCGTCAGTGCCGTTCTTCCGCAATGACGACGAGGAGAGCCTCTTTCTGAGGCTGAGGGGCCGCGCGCTCTAGCCCGCGGCCCGTCTCAGTTCAGATTTCCTTGGCGAGCGCGTCCGCGAGATCCGTCCGCTCCCAGGAGAACCCGCCATCCGCATCGGGCTCCCGCCCGAAATGCCCGTAAGCCGCGGTGCGCTCGTAGATCGGTTTGTTGAGATCGAGATGCGTGCGGATGCCACGCGGGGTCAGGTCCATGACCTTCGGGATCGCGCGCTCGATCGCGGCGGCATCCACCTCGCCGGTGCCGAACGTGTCGCAATAGATCGAGAGGGGCTTCGCGACGCCGATCGCGTAGGAGAGCTGGATCGTGCAGCGCTCCGCGAGGCCCGCAGCCACAACGTTTTTCGCAAGGTATCGCGCCGCGTAGGCCGCCGAGCGGTCCACCTTGGTCGGATCCTTGCCCGAGAACGCGCCGCCGCCATGCGGGGCCGCGCCGCCATAGGTGTCCACGATGATCTTGCGGCCCGTCAGGCCCGCATCGCCGTCGGGCCCGCCGATGACGAACGTGCCGGTGGGGTTCACCCACCATTCGGTGGCATCGTCGATCCAGCCCTCGGGCAGAACCTCGCGGATATAGGGCTCCACGATGGCGCGGATGTCCTCGGAGGTCTGCGCCTCGTCCGCATGCTGGGTCGAGAGCACGATCTGCGTCACGCCAACCGGCTTGCCGTTCTCGTAGCGCACCGACAGCTGCGACTTCGCGTCGGGCCGCAGGAGCGGTTCCGCGCCCGATTTGCGGGCCTCGGCCAGCCGCTTCAGGATCGCGTGGGAAAAGAGGATCGGCGCGGGCATGAGCGCGTCGGTCTCGTTCGTCGCGTAGCCGAACATGATGCCCTGATCGCCCGCGCCCTCGTCGCCGCGCTCGCCGGTCACGCCTTGCGCGATATGCGCCGATTGCTCGTGCAGAAGATTGGTGATCTCGCAGGTCGCGTGGTGGAACTTGTCCTGCTCGTAGCCGATGTCCTTGATGCAGGCCCGCGCGATATCGGGGATGCGGGCCATGTATTCGGTGAGCTTGGCCTGATCGCTCAGTCCGATTTCACCACCGATCACGACGCGGTCAGTGGTCGCGAAGGTCTCGCAGGCAACGCGAGCCAACGGATCCTCGGCCAGAAGCGCGTCGAGAATGGCGTCGGAGATGCGGTCGCACACCTTGTCCGGGTGCCCCTCGGATACGGATTCCGAGGTGAAGATGTAGTTATTTCTGGCCATGAGAAGTGCTCCATTATGGTCTGCTGCCACGCCAGGAAGCCGTTGTGACAGGGTATAAGACGCAACCTGCTAGACCGGACCCGAACCCGCGTCAATGCGATTGCGCCCCCGGGCCAGGACACCCGCACCACAGAGTCCGATGAGCAACAACAGGACCGGCCAGTCATGGGTTTTCGCATAGAGGGTCGGTGCGCGCGGCGCAGGGATAGGCGCATCGACGAACCCCGTCTCCCCGAGCCCGAGCGACGCGGTGATGCGCCCCCACGGATCGATCGTCGCCGAGACGCCGGTATTCGCGGCGCGTAGCACAGGAAGCCCCTGCTCGATCGCGCGCATTCGCGCCTGCATCAGATGCTGATACGGACCTGACCATGTGCCGAACCATGCATCGTTCGTCAGTTGCAGGATCATGGCAGGCCGCGCCTCTGTGCCGCGGGTATCTTGTGGGAAGACCGCTTCGTAACAGATGAGCGGCAGGGCCTGGCCGAGCGGACCAAGATCCAGAAGCCGTGGGCCGGGCCCCGCAGAATATCCATACTCGGCGCGCTGCGCGAGGCCCGAGACATTGATATGCCGGAAGAGCCATGCCGCCGGCATGTATTCTCCGAACGGAACGAGGTGGTGTTTGTCGTAGACATCCGCGATCCGGCCCCCCGCATCGAGAACGACGGCGGAGTTGTAGTAGGCGCCGTCCGCCTCGCGCTGGATCCCGAGGACAATCGGCGTATCGCCCGCCGCCCGCGACGCCACGGCCAGCGCCTCGCCCGCCTGGTTCAGCAGCATCGGCACCGCCGTCTCGGGCCAGAGGATGAGATCGGGCGTGCCGTCCGCGCCAGTGGCCCGGATCAGCCGGTCGAAGAAAAGCCGGGCATTCTCGCGCTGCCATTTCTCGTCTTGCGGCGCGTTGGGCTGGACCAGACGGATGACGGGGCGATCCTCGGCAGTCTCAGCCGCCGGAACGAGCCACGCGCCCCCGAGTGCCAGCGCGACGCAAAAGGCGACGGGCGGCGCGGCGAGGCGTACGCTCCGCTTGGCCAGACCTCGGCCAGCGACCGCCGCAAGCGCGAGGGTAAGAAGCGTCAAACCGTAAGGCCCGATCCAAGCAAGCGATTGCACTGCGCCTGTCGGTGCCCAGACATAGGCCACGAGGCCCCAGGGAAAGCCTGTCAGGATGTACCCGCGCGCCAGCTCGGACAGCGCCCAGAACGGCACCATCAGCCACGGAGCACCAAGCCGCAGCGCCGCCCATGCGGGCCAGGTCCAGAACAGGGCGAAGCCGGCGGCAGCCAGAGCCAGCGCGAACGGCGCCATCCACCCCGTCACAGCGGCATCGATCATGAAAGGTTCGACGAGCCAGCTGAGCGAGAGGCCGAAATAGCCAAGGCCGAAGGCCCAGCCCGTCCAGCCTGCCTCTCGAGCACCGGCGGCGCGAAACAAAAGCCAGAACAGACTGGCGAGCGCGGGAAGCGCGAGATACCACAGATCCAGCGGCGCTTGGCCTGTCGCGAAGACGAGCCCGGCCATGAGCCCAAGCGCCACGCGCCGCTTTCGCAGGGCTGCGCGCTGCACCGCGGACGTCTCAGCCATTGCGGTCGGCCTGAACCTCCGAAGATGCGCGCACACTCGCAGCGGCCGCCGTGCCCGTGGCGCCCGGCAGTCGAACCCTCAAACGCTTGATCCGGCGCGGATCGGCGTCCACCACTTCGAATTCGAGGCCAGCGGGATGCGGCACAACCTCGCCCCGCGCTGGCACATGCCCGGCAAGGACGAAGACGAGCCCGCCCAGCGTCTCGATTTCCTCGCCATCGATCTCCTCGTCTTCGGTGAGGTCGATGCCGATCTCTTCCTGGAATTCGTCAAGCTGCGTCTTGGCGAGCGCGAGGTAACAGCCGGACTTCTCAAGCCGCCAGTTCTTGCCCTCTTCGGTGTCGTGCTCGTCCTCGATCTCGCCGATGACCTGCTCGATCAGGTCCTCGATCGTGACGAGCCCGTCGACACCGCCATACTCATCGATGACGAGTGCCATATGACGCCGTTCCGTCTGCATCTTGGTGAGCAGCACGCCTATCGGCATCGACGGCGGCACGAAAAGAAGCGGACGGAGCATTTTCTTGAGGTTGAACTGCGTGCCCGAGCCGTTGAAACCGTGCATCAGAGCAAAATCTTTCAGATGCGCCATGCCGACCGGCGTGTCGAGCGTGCCGGAATAGACCGGCAGTCGGGTCAGCCCGCTTTCCCGGAACACCTTGACGAGATCGTCCCGCGTGATCGTGTCGGGAACCGCGATAATGTCGGCCTTCGGGATCGACACGTCATCCACGCGCATGCGGCGTAGATTGGCGAGCCCATGCCCGCCGCCAGTCGCCGGGTGCTGCATATCGCCCCCGTCTTCGTCCTCGTAGCCGCTGAATCCTTCGAAGAGCCTTCTGAAGAATCCCGGCCGTTCACTGTCGTCCGTATCGAGCGCGCCTTGCGCGGCGCTAGACGATGCGTCGCTGTCACCCATTCCTTTTCCCGTCTGTGCTGGGCCTTGTCATGCCCGTCCCCGTGAATATGGGTCCGGCAGGCCCAATGTGCCAAGTATTTCGACTTCACGCCGTTCCATCAATGTGGCGTCACCGTCACGAACATGGTCGTATCCCAAGAGATGTAACACGCCATGAACCACAAGATGAAGAACGTGTTCCTCGGCGGGGATCCGCTCTTCGGCGGCCTCGCGCAGGCAGGTCTCGCGCGCAATCGCGATATCCCCGAGGAAATGCGGCGCCTCTTCGGGCTGCGGCAGGTCAGGCGGCTCGCCCTCGGTCTCGGGGGCGAGATCTTCCTCGGGCCAGGACAAGACGTTGGTCGGCTGCGGCTTTCCGCGAAAATCGCCGTTCAACTCCGCGATCCGATCATCGTCGCATCCAAGGATCGCGATCTCGAACGCCTCGGGCGAGAGCCCCAGATGCTCGAGCGTCGACACCGCCCCGCGCTCGGCCAGAGCCGGCAGATCCAGCGCCAGCCAACCTTCGTCTTCGAGGATCGTCTCGGTCAGCATACGTTTCTCAGCCGGTCTCGGCGTCCTTGTCGTAAGCTTCGATGATCGCGGCCACGAGCGGATGCCGCACCACGTCCTTCGCCGTGAAATAGTTGAACGATATCTTCGGGATGCCCGTCAGAAGACGTTCGGCGTCTTTCAGCCCCGACTGCACTCCGCGCGGCAGGTCCACCTGGCTGCGGTCGCCGGTGATGACCATGCGGCTGCCCTCCCCAAGACGGGTGAGGAACATCTTCATCTGCATCGAGGTGGCGTTCTGCGCCTCATCCAGCACCACGAACGCATTGGCAAGCGTGCGTCCGCGCATGAAAGCCAGCGGTGCGATCTCGACGGCCTTTTCCTCACGCAGGCGCGCAAGCTGCTTGCCCGGCAGGAAATCGTTCAGCGCGTCGTAGAGCGGCTGCATGTAAGGATCGACCTTGTCTTCCATCGCGCCGGGCAGGAAGCCGAGCTTTTCGCCCGCTTCCACCGCCGGACGCGAGAGAATGATCTTGTCCACGAGCCCGTTGATGAACATGTTCACGCCCACCGCGACGGCGAGATATGTCTTGCCCGTGCCCGCAGGGCCGATGCCGAAGGCCAGCTCATTGGCGTAGAGAGAGCGGACATAGGCCTTCTGAGCTTCCGTCCGCGGCTCGATCAGCTTCTTGCGGGTCTTGATCTCGACCTTGCCGCCCGAGAACATCTCGAGCTGATCCTCACCCGGCTCGTCCTGGCTCATGCGAAATTCGCGGTCGATGTCGCCGCGGCCGACCTCCTTGCCCTGCTCGAGACGGTTGTAGAGGCTCGTCAGCACCTCCACCGCCTCTTTCTGAGCGTCGGGCTCGCCGTGGATCGCAAGCTGGTTGCCGCGGCGCAGGATCTGGACGCCGAGGCGGCCTTCGATGTCTGTCAGGTTTCTGTCGAACTCGCCGCAAAGCTCGATCAGGAGACGGTTATCGGGAAATTCGATGGATGCGTCGGTCAGGGTGCCGGTCGTCACGCAAGGCTCCGTATCTGCGAGTCTACCTCCACTGTCCCAGCAGGGCGGCCAAAGGGCAAGCGCATTAGGGGCTCTGTCCGGGCGTCCACGCAGGAAAACGCCGCGCGAAGTGGCACTTCGCACGGCGTCGTGATCAATCGGACGTATCGGATCAGAGCGGATCGCCGATGATATTGGTCGAACCCTGCTTGAAATCGCCGGTCGCAACGGTCGGCGGAGCCACGCCCGAGCAGACCGGACGACCATACTTGTCGATCCGTGCCGAGAGGTATCCCTCGACGCCGTCGTCGATGATCCAGTGATCGCAGCCATTGGGATCGACCCAGATGCCTGCGCGCATGGTGGACAGGTCATCGGAATCGATGCCGCGGTCGATGGACTTGTCAGGGCCATAGGCGCCGACACCGTCGGCCAACTCGCAGCCCGCAAGCGCGATGCCGGCAAGACCGATGAGGGCGAATCTCGTGAGTTTCATGTTATGCGCCCCTTTCAGCGGATGCAGACAATTTCGACGCGGCGGTTCTTCGCCATGCCGGTCGCCGTGGCGTTCGATGCGACGGGCATCCGCTCACCGTAGCCGCGAACGTCGGTGATGCGCGCGCCGACCGACGACCCGATCGCTGCGACCGCGTTCGCGCGGTTGTAGCTCAGGCGCATGTTGTACTCGTCGCTCGCCCGGCTGTCCGTATGACCCGTGATGACATAGGCCGTCGCGGTGGATTGCTGGAAGAACTCGGCCAGGCGCTGTCTGCCGGCATGGCTGATCTTCGCGCTGTCGGTCGCAAAAAACTGGTCGGAATTCATGACGCCGCAGACATTGCCACGCCGGCAGACCGGAATGCCCTTCCGATTGACGTGGGGGCTCATGTAGCCCTCGACGCCGTCATCCATGACCCAGTGCTCGCAGCCATCCGGATCGACCCAGATGCCCGGGATGTATCGCTCACCGCGGATCGTCGTCGTGTTCTGGGTCGAGATGACCGGCACGCGCGCCTCTGCGGTGTCGGCCGATGCCGCGCCAGGCAGCGCCAGAGACGCGGCGACGGCCACACTCAGGATCGCTGTCTTGGCGATGTTGAAAACGGAATGCGCCACAGCTTCGTTCCTTAATCTTTATTCATTGCCCCACGCTTTGCTTCCGGACGCTGGCAGCGAGGAAATGCAAAGCTACTATAATCAACACTTTAGCAACTAAATTGGCCCTGTGAAGCAAAAACACGCCGATATTGTGCGACAGCGGGAAACAATCGCAGGGATGCCGCAAGGCCGCGAGGCGCGACATATTTTGGCCGCAATTTCAGGCAGATGGCTGCGTTTTTACCAGGTGCGGAGGGCTACAGGACTGTTCCCATAAGCGAATTCGGCCCGCTTTCGAGGACACGAACGCGCCGCAGATCGCCCGGAGCCACATCGGCTCCGGTGACGTGGACGGCATGAAGGTATTCCGATTTACCAACCATTTGACCGTCCATCCGGCCCGGTTTCTCGAAGAGGACCGACACGTCGCGCCCGACCATCGCATCCTGCAGCGCGCGCTGCTGACGGGTCAGCAGGGACTGGAGCCGTTGCAGCCGTTCGGTCTTCTCGTCTTCGGGCACTTGGGCGCGCTCCGCCGCCGGAGTACCGGGCCGGGTCGAATACTTGAACGAGAAGGCCGAGCCGTATTCGACCGCCTCGACCAGATCGAGCGTCGCCTGGAAATCCGCCTCGGTCTCTTCGGGGAAGCCGACGATGAAGTCGCCCGAGAGGTGCAGATCGGGCCGTGCGGCGCGCAGGCGCTCGATGAGCTTGAGATAGCTCTCGGCTGTGTGCTGGCGGTTCATGCGCTTGAGGATCTTGTCGGAACCCGCCTGCACCGGCAGATGCAGATAGGGCATCAGCTTGTCGCAATCCCCATGCGCCGCGATCAGATCGTCATCCATGTCGTTGGGATGAGAAGTCGTGAATCGGATGCGCTCGAGACCGTCAATCCTGGCAAGCTCCCGGATGAGCCGGGCCAGCCCCCAATCGGCGCCTTCGGGCCCGACACCGTGATAGGCGTTGACATTCTGGCCCAGAAGCGTGATCTCGCGCACCCCGCGTTCAACAAGGTCGCGCGCCTCCGAGACAACGCGGTCGACCGGGCGCGACACTTCCGCCCCGCGCGTGTAGGGAACGACGCAGAAGGCGCAGAACTTGTCGCAGCCTTCCTGCACCGTCAGGAACGCAGCCGGCGCCCGGCGTGCCTTGGGCCGGGCTGTAAGGTGCTCGAACTTGTCTTCTTCGGGAAAGTCGGTGTCGAGGGCCCGCGCGCCCGTCTTCGCCTTCGCCAGAAGATCCGGCAGGCGATGATAGCTCTGCGGGCCGACGACCAGATCGACCATCGGCTGACGCCGCACGATCTCTTCGCCCTCGGCCTGCGCGACACAGCCCGCCACACCGATCTTGAGATCCGGCTTTTCGGCTTTCAGACCCTTGTAGCGCCCCAGCTCCGAATAGACCTTCTCCGCCGCCTTCTCTCGGATGTGGCAGGTATTGAGGAGGATCATGTCCGCGTCATCGGGACTGTCGGTGGGCACGTAGCCCTCGCCGCCCAGCGCCTCGGCCATCCGCTCGCTGTCATAGACGTTCATCTGACAGCCATAGGTCTTTATGAAAAGCTTCATGGGCGCGGTCATGCCGGGCCTCCCGGTGTCGCAGTTTGAGCGCGGCTCTTAACTTAGAATCTCCGCATCTTGCAATGGATACGAAATTTCAGGACTTTTCTCGCAAAACATTCGGGCACATATGCATTTCAACTCGCTCTCCGCCTGTCTTTCAAAGACCGACCTTGCCAAAGGCAAGCTTCCTCTGGCGATGATCTTCGCAGAGGACACGGTGGAACTCGACACCACGATCCGCCATCACCAGCATTCGGGCTTCGGCACGGTCCTCGTCTTCATGGCCGATATCATGCCGCTTGCCCCGGACCTGCAGGACAGCGTGATCCGCATCGATTACGACATGACCGCGGTCGATGCCGTGCCGAATGCGGTCAATCGCGTTATCGGCGCCGCACCGGGCCGGTGGATGTTCTACTGCTACAACGCCGAATACCTGTTCTATCCGTTCTGCGAGACGAGGACGGTCGGGGAACTCCTGGCCTTCCATACAGAGGAGCGGCGCGAGTCCATGTTGACCTACGTGGTCGACCTCTACGCCGCCGATCTCAGCCGCTACCCGAACGCGGTGTCCCTGGATCAGGCGTATCTCGACAAGTCAGGCTATTACGCCCTGGCGCGGAACGATCCCGACAACCACAATTACCCCAAGGAGCGGCAACTCGATTTCTTCGGTGGGCTGAGATGGCGCTACGAGGAACACGTGCCTGCCGCGCGGCGCAAGATCGACCGGATTTCACTTTTCCGCGCCAAGCCGGGACTGGAGCTAAGCGCGGATCACACGTTCTCGGACGAGGAATACAACACCTATGCCTGTCCGTGGCACAACAACCTGACCGCCGCGCTCGCCTCGTTCCGAACGGCCAAGGCGCTCAAGAAGAATCCGGGCTCCACCTTCGATATCCGCACCTTCACCTGGCACAATTCGACGCCCTTCGAATGGCACTCACGGCAGTTTCTGGACATGGGGCTGATGGAGCCCGGTCAGTGGTTCTGAGTGCGGCTCAGTCGAATTCCTCGGTGATGATGTCGTCTTCCGGCACACCGATTTCTTTAAGGCATGCCGAGATATCGTCGAGCATCGCGTCGGGCCCGCAGACATAGCATTTGCCGTCGCCCGGCGTGACGTGCTGGGACAGCATCTCTTTCCCGATCTCGCCGGTATAAAGCGGGCTGTCTTGCTGGTCGGTCACGGTGAAGACGCATTCGAGGCCTTTCATGCTCTCGAACGTGTCGCGCAGGATAATGTCCTTCTCGGTCTTGTTCGAGAAGATCAGCTTGCAGCCTTCGAGCGTGCCGTTGTCCTTCAGACGCTGTTTCAGGATCGCGATGAAGGGCGTCACGCCCGCGCCGCCGGCGATGAACCAACCCGGCCCCTTGTCCTCGATCGCGCCCCAGGGATCGTCGACGAGAACCTTGTCACCCGCCTTGAGCTGCCCGATCTGCTCGGTCACGCCGTCATGGTCGGGATAGGACTTGATGACGAACTCGAGCGTGTCGTCCTCGGGCAGCGACGTGAAGGTGAAGGGACGTTTCTCGTCGCGCCAGCCCTCCTTGTCGAGCGCAAGATCGACCGCCTGCCCCGGCTTGAACTCGATGCCTGAGGGCTTCTCGAAGACGAGGTGGTTGGTGTCGTGCGTAACGGGTTCGATGGATTTGAGCGTGAGGCTGTGCGCCATGAATGACCTCCTGTCGGTGTTCGGAGGACAACGACAGCGGGCAAGGGCGGTTCCCTCAGCTGCAGATCCCCTTGGCTCGCATCGCGTCCCGGATCCGGGTTCCATCGTCGCGCGTGCAGGCTCCAAGGTGGCGATCATAGCTCATCTCGCCGGTCAAGCGGCACGAGAGCGCCCTTCCCCTGGCGGCCCAGACCAGGTGCTGTTTCGCGGTCTCGCCAGCGGACGTTCCCAGCTCGGGACAGTCCAGATCGGTGAAGCGAACGGGAACACCGCCGATCTCAAGCGTGTCACCATCGCGGATATGGCTGACGCGCCCTGTCAGCACGGCATCACTGCCCGGTGCGACGAAAGGGATTTCATCGGGCAATCGGTCGAGCAGCTTTTCCGCGGTGACGCGAACGGTTTCGACCGCCAATTCGATACGCGCATCGGGTGCCGCAGCAAACAGTCCCACGGAGAGAGCCGCGATCAACAGCAGCAACCGCCGACCTGGTCCTCGCCTGCGCCCGCGCCGTCTGAATGGGATCACCTTCTGCATGCGATCAGTATCAAAACGAAATCGGGCGCTAATTTGGCGCATGTCGCCGGGTCGTTTGATGATCCAAAACGCCTGCCACCTGTGCCGCGTGCGTCTTGGACCCAAGCGGTCGCCAGTTCAGATATTATCGTATTGCGGCATGCCGAGGACGTGGAAGCCGCCGTCGATATGGATGATCTCGCCCGTCGTGCAGGCGCCGGCATCGGAGGCGAGCCAAACGGCCGTGCCGCCCACCGCTTCCAGCGTCGCATTGGAGCCGAGCGGCGCGTTCTGGTCAGTGAACTTGAAGGTCTTCCGTGCCCCGCCGATCGCCGCGCCCGCCAGCGTCTTCATCGGCCCCGGCGACAGCGCATTCACGCGGATGCCATCCCGGCCGAGATCATTGGCGAGATAGCGCACGCTCGCCTCGAGCGCCGCCTTGGCAACGCCCATCACGTTGTAATTGGGAACGACCTTGTTCGACCCCTGATAGGTCAACGTCATCAGCGTGCCGCCGGTCTCGGCCATGAGTGGATGCGCGCGGCGCGCCAGTTCGATGAAGGAGTAGCAGGAAATGTCGAGCGAGTTCTTGAAGTTGGCCCGGCTCGTGTTCATGAACCTGCCTTGCAGCTCGGACTTGTCCGAATAGGCAACCGCGTGGACAAGGAAGTCGAGCCCGCCCCAACGCTCCGAGATCATCTCGAAGGCGGCGTCGAGCGATGCCTCGTCGGTCACATCCATGTCAACAAGCATGTCGGAGCCAACGCTTTCGGCAAGCGGTTTGACCCGCGCGCCGAACGCCTCGCCCTGGTGTGTAAAGGCCAGTTCAGCACCGGCCTCGGCGCAGGCCTTCGCGATGCCCCATGCGATGGAGCGC
The DNA here is from genome assembly GCF_009363575.1 of Roseivivax sp. THAF30. NCBI lineage: Bacteria > Pseudomonadati > Pseudomonadota > Alphaproteobacteria > Rhodobacterales > Roseobacteraceae > Roseivivax > Roseivivax sp. THAF30. Next base: position 3,268,999 of record NZ_CP045389.1, read on the forward strand.
TCGTTCGCGACCCCGATGATCAATCCGCGCTTGCCGGCGAGTTGTCCGCTCATTGTCCTGTCCAGTTCTTCTTTGCGCTCAGCCCTCGAAGCGCGACAGCAGCATCGAGCCGTTCGTCCCGCCGAAGCCGAAGGAATTGGTCATCACCGTGTCGAGCCCCGCGCCTTCGCGCAGCTCGGTCGCGATCTCTTCGGATTTCAGTGCCGGATCGAGCGTCTCGACGTTGATCGAAGGCGCGATGAAATCGTTCTGCAACATCAGAAGACAGTAAACGGCCTCCTGCGCGCCGGTCGCCCCCTGGCTGTGACCGGTCATCGACTTGGTCGAGGAGACGGGCGGCGTTTGGCCCTCGCCGAAAACGCGACGAACCGCCTCGATCTCACCGACATCGCCGACGGGCGTCGAGGTGCCGTGCGCGTTGATGTAACCGACGCGGCGGCCCTCGGGCAGCGTCTGAAGTGCGATCCGCATCGCCCGCTCACCGCCTTCCCCGGACGGGGCCACCATGTCATGCCCGTCAGACGTCGCACCATAGCCCGTGACCTCGGCATAGATCTTGGCACCGCGCGCCTTGGCGTGCTCGAGATCCTCGAGCACGAGAATGCCGCCGCCGCCGCCGATCACGAAGCCGTCTCGATCCGCGTCGAACGCGCGCGAGGCTTTCTCGGGCGTGTCGTTGAACTTCGAGGACATCGCGCCCATCGCGTCGAAAAGGCACGACAGCGTCCAGTCGAGCTCCTCGCCGCCGCCGGCGAACATCACGTCCTGCTTACCCATCATGATCTGCTCGGCCGCATTTCCGATGCAATGCAGGGACGTCGAACAGGCCGAGGTGATCGAGTAGTTGATGCCCTTGATCTTGAACGCGGTCGAGAGGTTGGCCGAGATCGTCGAGGACATGCATTTCGGCACCGCGAAAGGACCGATGCGCTTGGGCGAGCCCTTTTCCAGCACGATCTGGTGCGACGCGAGCATCGCCGAGGTAGACGGACCGCCCGAGCCCGCGACGAGCCCCGTGCGCGGGTTCGAGATGTCGCTTTCCTCGAGCCCGGAATCGGCGATGGCCTGGGTCATGGCGATATGCGCGAAGGCCGCGCCCGGCCCCATGAAGCGCAACGTGCGCTTGTCCACATGCTCGGACACGTCGAGCTTGATGTCGCCCGCGATCTGGCTGCGGAAGCCATGCTCTTTCATGGCCTCATTGGCGGTGATGCCCGAGCGGCCGGCCTTCAGTGAAGCCAGCACCTCTTCGGCGTTGTTTCCGATGGACGAGACGATGCCCAATCCCGTGACGACGACGCGGCGCATGGCGCTCTCCTCTGCTCGATTTGCCTTGTTCGGGATGACGTCAGGTTTCCGACAGCGCCACCTTCATGTCCTTGACCTGGTAGATGGTTTCGCCGTCGGCCTCCACGCGCCCGTCTGCGACGCCCATCGTCAGGCGGCGAGTCTGCACGGCCTTTGTGAAGTCGACGTAATAGGTAAGCATCTTGCGGTCGGGCCGAACCATGCCGGTCAGCTTCACCTCACCGACGCCCAGCGCGTAGCCACGCCCCTGCCAGCCGCGCCAACCGAGGTTGAAGCCGGTCAGCTGCCAGAGCCCGTCGAGACCGAGGCAACCCGGCATGATCGGGTTGCCCGGAAAATGGCATTCGAAGAACCACAGGTCCGGGTGGATGTCGAACTCGGCACGAACGTGGCCCTTGCCGTTCGGACCGCCATCGCCCGAGATGTCGGTGATGCGGTCCATCATCAGCATCGGCGGCTCCGGAAGCTGGGCGTTGCCCGGTCCGAACAGCTCGCCCCGCGCGCATTTCAAGAGGTCATCCCTGTCGAAGCTGGTCGGGTAGTCGGCCATTCGTGGGGCACCTTTTTCTGTCAAATGTCCAAACTCACGCCCCACTATCACCGGGCCAGCGCGCCATGCAAGCCTGCCACGCCTTCGCGCGCATGGCTCACGTCACTGGAAAGCGATTGAAATCAGGCGACCTGAACCCCTATATTCAAGACATTGGACGCAACGGAGGCGCCACATCTCATGACGCTCACGGCTACAGAACGCGGCACCGCATGGCTGACCGAGGCCGGCGTGCGCCCGACACGGCAGCGTGTGACACTCGCCGCGCTGCTGATGGGCGACGGGCATCATCGCCACGTGACCGCCGAGAGCCTGTTCGCCGCGGTCGAGCATCAGGGCGAGAAAGTCTCGCTGGCGACCGTTTACAACACGCTGCGCGCCTTCTGCGATGCGGGCCTCATCCAAGAGGTGACCGTCGACGGATCGAAAAGCTATTTCGACACCAATACGCATGATCATCCGCACTTCTTCTGGGAAGAGGATGGCAAGCTGACCGACGCGCCGGCAGAGGCGCTCGAGATCGCGCGCCTGCCCGATGCTCCTGAAGGAGCCGAGATCGCAAGCGTGGATGTCGTGATCCGCCTCAGACGGAAAAGCGTCTAGCACCGCAAGCCTACGGCACCCGGACGTCAAGTCTGCTTTCACAGTATGTCGCTCGTCCCGTTTGGCGTCTTCAAAGAAGCCCGATGCACGGCACCCGGGTGCGAGAGCGCTTCTGCAATCGTGTCACTTCCCTGCCCTTTCAGGCTTGAACCGCCACTGACATCCCGCAAGGGGACCACAATCTCGACAAAGTCCTGAACCCTTATGGGGCTGTCAGGAAAGAGGTGTGCCGTGCGTAACTATCCGATTCCCTTCAACGAGACCGAGCGCCTTGCAGCTTTGGCAGAGGTCGCAGGTTTGCGCGACGACAATTCCGCGCTCTTCGACCACCTGTCCGATATGGTCCGGCAGCTTTTCGATTGCCCGATCGGGCATATCAGCGTCGTCGAGGATGAGGGGCAATGGTACAAATCCGTTGTCGGCATGGAGCTTGGCCCGATGCCGAAGGAGCACTCCTTCTGCGTGCATACGATCATGTCCGATGACGTTCTGGTCGTTCCAGATCTTTCCAAGGATCCGCGCTTCGCGGACCATCCGATGGTTGCCGAAGGCGGACCGGGCGCGCGTTTCTACGCGGGCGTGCCGCTGGTTCTGAATTCCGGCTACCGGATCGGCAGCATCTGCGCGCTGGACGTGACGCCGCATGAAGCTCCGACTCCGCAACAGCTCGATCTTCTCAGAACCCTCGGAAAGACGGTCGTTGCGGCACTCGAGAAAGCACCCGCCGAAGGCGCGAGTGACGCCCCACCCTCGGGCCCGTCGACCTTTATCGACCTTGTCGGACATGAGCTCAGAACCCCGATCACAGTCATGCTTGGCGGCCTGCGGCTCATCGAGGCGACAGGTGCGGCGAGCGCGGCCAGCGCCTTGGCGAAATCTGCCCGCCGATCGGCAGAGCATCTCGATCAGCTCGTCGAGACCATCATCCGCTATTCCAACGCTGCAACGCACGAGCTTCTGCTTCACGAGCAAACGGCCGGGTTGAAAGCCCTGCTGGAAGAGGTTGTCGATATTCACCGCCCCTCCGCGGAGGACGCGGAAAAGTCGCTCGTACTCGATCAGGACGTGCCCGACATCGACCTGCAGATCGACACCGACCAGATCAAGCTCGCGCTGACCGCGCTTTTGCTCAACGCGCATGTACATGGCGGGCGCTATATGACTGTGCGAGCCGCGTTCGATGCAGACGGACATCTCGAGATCGTTGTGACCGATGACGGCAAGCTCGATGACAAGCTCGATCTTCAGGAACTTTACAAGCCGTTCGTGGTCGGCTCGCGTCTCCCCCAGCGCGGAACGCAAGGCGGCCTTGGCCTCGGATTGCCCCTGACCCGCAAACTCGTCGAGCTGCATGGCGGCGAATTCGAGGTCAGACCGCTTGCCCACGCGACCGAAGCCGTCATTCGCTTGCCGAAATGGCGGATGGAACTGGCAAAATGCAACGAGCTGCTGGCTGCCAGCTAAGAGGCGCGCGAGGCGCCCAGAATTGTGGTACCCGCGGCCGGACTCGAACCGGCACGGCCTTTCGGCCCAGGGATTTTAAGTCCCATGTGTCTACCATTCCACCACGCGGGCCCGTGATCCGGCCCTGTCTAGCGGCATGATCGCGAAAGGAAAAGCGGATCAGAGCTCCTGACCCGGAGGTTCGCTCAGAAGATACCGCTCCGCGAGCCAGGGATTGAGATCGAGTGCTGCGCGAAGCGCCGCTTGCGCCTCTGCATCCCGGCCGAGGCCCATCAAGGTCAGCGCCTTCCCGGACAAGGCGGCCACGTGGCGCGGGTTCAGCTCGAGTGCGCGCTCGAGATCGGGAAGCGCGGCCGCGAAATCCTCGCGCAGAAAACTGACGAAGGCGCGCTGATTGTAGCCTTCAGCATAATCCGGGCAGTATTCGACGAGCCGGTCGAACGCGTCCATCGCGCGCAGGAAGTCGTAACTGCCCCGAGCGCGCATGCCTGAGTTCAGCAGCTCCTGCGCGGGCTCGTCCGGCGCATCCGTCCACAGCTCCCAAAGCTCGTTCGACAGGACTTGCGCGTCCATCTCGCGATCAACGGTCTGGATGCGGTCAAGGATCGCCGAGATCTCTTCGGAATGGTCCGGTGGCGGCGGACAGTCAGCTAATGCCGCGACGGGCGCTAGGGTGGCGATAAGGAAAACCAGGATCATGTCGAAGCGTCACCCAAGCAGCCCTGCCCGATCAAGTCACTTCGGCGAGACCGTCTTCCTTCACCGCTTCCATCGCGACATAGGTCGAGGTCGAGGCGATATGCGGCAGTTTCGAGATATGGTCGGCCAGAACCCGGCGATAGCGGCGCATATCCGGTGTGCGAACCTTCAGAAGATAGTCGAAATTCCCTGCAATGAGATGCGCCTGCTCGATCTCGGGTATCCGAGCGACTGCCTCGTTGAACGCGGCGAGCGCCGCTTCGGACGTGTCGTGCAGCCGCACCTCGACGAACGCGACGTGATCGAGGCCCAGTCGGATCGGATCGAGAATCGCGCGGTAGCCGAGGATCGTGCCGCTTTCCTCGAGCCGTTTAAGGCGGGCTTGCGTCGGTGACTTCGACAGGCCGATCCTGCGGGCTAGCTCGGTAACAGAGAGGCGTCCCTCGGAGGCAAGCGTCGTGAGAATCGCACGATCGAAGCGGTCCAAATCATCCAGATCGGATTGCATCGCATAACCTCCGTTTTTCAGGCGCATTGACTGACAATGATGCGGTCAACAGTCCGCTTTCCCGCTGAATACGCTATAGCTTAGGCCAAACCGACGGAGGACACCATGCCCAGAGACGCCACTTCCGAGCTGCGCCGCGAAATCGACGCACTGACCTACGCCGATGAGCGCAAGCTGGTCGAAGAACTGCGCGGCGAGGCCGGGCTCTCCGAGGCCGATCGCAAGCGCATCTCCGAGGCGGGGGCCGAGCTTGTTACCAAGATTCGCAACCACGCGCGTCCGGGCCTGATGGAGACATTCCTCGCCGAATACGGGCTCTCGACCGATGAGGGCATTGCGCTCATGTGTCTGGCCGAGGCGCTCCTGCGCGTGCCCGACGCCGAGACGATCGACGCGCTGATCGAAGACAAGATCGCGCCCTCAGACTGGGGCAAGCACATGGGCCATTCGACCTCGTCGCTAGTCAATGCCTCGACCTGGGCGCTGATGCTGACAGGCAACGTGCTCAAGGATCACGAGCCCGGCCCCGTCGCGCATCTGCGCGGCGCGATCAAGCGGCTCGGCGAGCCGGTCATCCGCCGCGCGGTCGGTCAGGCGATGCGCGTCATGGGTCAGCAATTCGTTCTGGGCGAGACGATCGAAAGCGCGATGAAGCGCGCCGCGAAGCAAGAGGAAAAGGGCTATACCTATTCCTACGACATGCTTGGCGAGGCCGCCCGCACCGAAGAGGACGCACGGCGCTATCACCTTTCCTATTCCAAGGCGATCAACGCCATCGCGGGCGCTGCGAAATCCAAGGACATCCGCGATAACCCGGGTATCTCGGTCAAGCTGTCGGCCCTGCATCCGCGCTATGACGAGCTGCAATACGAGCAGGTCATGGAATACGTCGTCCCACGTCTGCGGACGCTCTGCGGCATCGCGCGCTCGGCGGGGATCGGCCTCAACATCGATGCCGAGGAGGCGGACCGGCTCGCGATCTCGCTCGATGTGATCGAAACGGTGCTCTCCGATCCCGCGCTCAAGGGCTGGGGCGGCTTCGGTGTCGTCGTGCAAGCCTACGGCAAGCGCGCGGGTCCGACGCTCGACTGGCTCTATGACCTGGCTGAGCGGCTCGACCGCAAGATCATGGTGCGTCTCGTGAAAGGCGCCTATTGGGATACCGAGATCAAGCGCGCGCAAGTCATTGGCGTCGACAGCTTTCCGGTCTTCACTTCTAAATCGGCGACCGACATTTCGTTCATCGCCAATGCGCGGAAGCTGCTCGGCATGACCGACCGGATCTATCCGCAATTTGCCACGCATAACGCCCACACCGCCGCCGCGATCATCGACATGGGCGCCGATCCGGGCGTCTACGAGTTTCAGCGGCTGCACGGCATGGGCGAGGCGCTGCACGAGATCCTGATGCGCGAGAACGGCACGCGGTGCCGGATCTACGCCCCTGTGGGCGCGCATCGCGACCTTCTGGCCTACCTCGTGCGCCGACTTCTGGAAAACGGGGCGAACTCGTCCTTCGTGAACCAGATCGTCGACGAGAACGTGCCGCCAAAGGTCGTCGCCGCCGACCCGTTCGAAAGCGTCGAGTTTCCCGACCTCGCGACCGGGCCGGAGCTGTTCGCGCCCGAGCGCAAGAATTCCCAAGGCTGGGACACGCGGCACCGACCGACGCTCGCAAAGATCGAAGCGGATCGCGGCGCATACAAGACCCAGAGTTGGGACGCGAAGCCGCTCCTGGCCGTCGAGGCCGAGGCGGGCGACAAAGACCCGATCCTGAACCCGGCAAATCGCAACGATCAAGTCGGCACGGTCACATGGGCCACGCCCGAAACCGTGACCGCCGCCGCGGGTGCGGCGAAAGTCTGGGATGCGAGCCCGGAAGAACGCTCGCGCATCCTCAACAAGATCGCGGATCTCTACGAGGCGCGGTATGGCGAGCTTTTCGCGATCCTGCATCGCGAGGCGGGCAAGATGCTGTTCGATGCCGTGGCCGAAGTCCGCGAAGCGGTCGACTTCCTGCGCTATTACGCCAACCGGACGGCAGGCGATCCGCCGGTCGGCACCTTCGTGTGCATCTCACCGTGGAACTTCCCGCTCGCCATCTTCACCGGCCAGATCGCCGCGGCGCTCGCGGCGGGCAACGCGGTTCTCGCGAAACCGGCCGAGCAGACGCCGCTCATCGGCTGGCGCGCGGCAGAGCTGATGCACGAGGCGGGTGTGCCACGCGAGGTTCTGCAGCTCCTGCCCGGTGCGGGAGATGTGGGTGCGGCGATGACGTCCACGCCCGGCGTGAACGGCGTCGCCTTCACCGGCTCGACCGAAACGGCGCGGCTGATCCACGCCTCTGTCGCCAAGCATCTGGAACCCGGCGCGCCGCTGATCGCGGAGACAGGCGGGCTCAACGCGATGATCGTCGATTCCACCGCCCTGCCCGAACAGGCGGTCGCGGCCATCGTCGAATCGGCCTTCCAATCGGCAGGCCAGCGCTGCTCCGCTCTGCGCTGTCTCTACGTTCAGGAAGATATTGCAGAAAGCTTCCTCGAGATGCTGACAGGCGCGATGGAGGCCCTGCAGATCGGCACGCCTTGGGATGTGTCGACCGATGTCGGCCCGGTGATCGACGCCGAGGCGCACAAGGACATCACCGGCTATATCGACGCGGCGCGAAAGGACGGGCGCATCCTGAAGGAATGCGCCGTGCCCTCGGACGGCTACTTCGTCCCGCCCGCGCTGATCCGGGTGAAGGGGATCGGCGATCTCGAGCGCGAGGTCTTCGGACCGGTCCTGCATGTCGCGACCTACAAGGCCGAAAAGCTCGACCGTGTGATCGACGACATCAACGGCACGGGTTACGGGCTGACCTTTGGCTTGCAGACCCGGATCGACGACCGTGTGCAGCACGTCTCGGAGCGGATCGAGGCCGGCAACATCTACGTCAATCGCAACCAGATCGGCGCGATCGTGGGCTCGCAGCCCTTTGGTGGCGAGGGATTGTCGGGTACCGGACCGAAGGCGGGCGGGCCGCTCTACGTGGATCGCTTCCGCCGCCACACGGCCGATATGTCGGGCGAAAGCTGGTCCGGGAGTGACGATGCCAAGCGGATCGAAAAAGCGCTGACCACTTCAAAGCCTGCAAAGACGCTGGATCGGCAAGAGCTGCCGGGACCGACGGGCGAGTCGAACATGCTCTACACCATGCCGCGGGACACGGTGCTTTGCCTCGGCCCCGGCAAGGAGGCAGCAGCGGCGCAGGTCAAGGCGATCGAAGCTCTTGGCGGCAAGGCCGTGGCTGCGGAAGGCAGCATCGAGGCGAAGGTTCTGACCTCGCTCAACGGTCTTTCATCTGCGATCTGGTGGGGCGACGAAGAGACGGCACGGACTTATCGCTCCGCGTTGGCAGATCGCGACGGACCGATCGTGCCGCTCATCACCGGGGCCCCCGACACGGGTCACGCGCGGATGGAGCGACATGTCTGCGTCGACACGACCGCCGCGGGCGGTAACGCCAAGCTCCTGAGCGGGGTCTGATCCCTGCGGCCGCACGACCTTTTGCCGGATCGTGCGGCCGTCTGCGCTTGACGCCGCGCTGCCGCATGCCAAGCTCCCTGCCATGTTTCCGATCCGCGATCACAACCCGTCCGGCGTCACGCCTTTCGTCACCTACGGGCTGATCGCGGCGAATATCCTGATCTTCATCGGATATTACGACCTTTTCTCGGATGTTCGCGCGCTCAATGTCTTTTTCTGGGACTGGGCGCTCATCCCGGCACGCATGTCGGCCGGTGAAGGCTATGGCGGCCTTTTGACCTCGATGTTCCTGCATGGCGGCATTCTGCACCTTGCGGGCAACATGCTGTTTCTGTTCATCTTCGGCGACAACGTCGAGGACGAGCTCGGCCATTTGGGCTATCTTGGTTTCTACCTCGCCAGCGGCATCGGGGCGGGCCTCGCGCAATACGTCACCGCGCCCTTCAGCCAGGTGCCGATGGTCGGGGCATCCGGGGCCATCGCGGGAGTGATGGGGGCGTACCTGCTGCTGTTCCCTAAAGCGCGGGTCGATATCCTCGTGATCCTGATCATCATCTTCAAGATCATCACCATTCCCGCCTGGATCATGCTGGCGCTCTGGCTCGGCATGCAGTTCCTCGGCGGGTTTGGCACGCCCGCCGATGCGGGAGGCGTCGCGTACTGGGCCCATGCGGGCGGGTTCGTCATCGGGATGCTGCTGGTCCTGCCGCTCTGGCTCAAACGCGGCGGTCCAGCCTTTTGGGAAAAGACCCACGGCCACCCGCCACATCCAGAGGCGCGCTATGCCTTCGTGCGCTCCAACGTGCCAAGCGCGGGCCGGAGCAGACGCAGCCAACGCAGGAAGGGGCCTTGGGGACGATGAGCCAGCAGCATGAAACCCGACTGACCTGCCATTGTGGCGCGATCGAATTGCGCGTGACACTATCGGACGGGCTGAACACGGCGCGGCGCTGCGATTGCTCCTATTGCCGCAGGCGCGCCGTGCCTGCCGTCTCGGTGCCGATGGGGGAGCTGGAGGTCGTCAAAGGCGCGGAGACGCTGACGCTCTACCAGTTCGGCACGATGACCGCACAGCACCACTTCTGTTCGGTCTGCGGGATCTACATGTATCACCGCCGTCGTTCGAACCCGAACGAGTATGGCGTGAACATGGGCGCAATCGACGCGGTGAATCCCGCCGAACATGAGCCCATTCCCTGGAACGACGGGGTAAACCACCCCTCGGACCGTTAAACCTCGCGGATCAGACGGGCGAACCCGTCATAGAGCTGTCCGTTGGCGCACAGGATCGCGCCGCTTTCGAGCGGATCCTGACCTTCGCGCACACCCGACACGAGCGCGCCGCCCTCGAGCGCCAGAAGCGATCCCGCAGCGAGGTTCCAGATGTTCAGCTCGCGCTGCCAGAACCCATCGAACCGCCCGGCCGCCACGTAGGCGAGGTTGAGCGAGGCCGCACCCCAGTGGCGCACGCCGCCGCAAGCGGGCATCAGCTTTGCAAGATCCTTCAGGGTCGCCGGCAGCGTATGCTTGGCCGAGAAGGGCACGCCGGTGGCGAAGATCGCCTCGTGCATGCGCGAGCGGCCCGAGACGCGCATCCGCTTGTTGTCGTTGAGCCAGGAACCCGCCCCGCTCTCGGCATAGAACATCTCGTCCTTGGCGGCGTCGTAGACCACGCCAGCGACGATGCGGCCCTTGTGCTCGAGCGCGATGGAGATAGCCCAATGCGGCAGGCCGTGCTGGAAGTTGGCCGCGCCATCGAGCGGATCGACGATCCAGCGGCGGGTCGGGTCTTCGCCCTCGATCTCGGTCTCACCCTTTGCCAGCCAGCCATAGGTGCCGCGAGCGGTCGTCAGTTCTTCCTTCAGAACCTTCCCGGCGGCAAGGTCGGCGCGCTGCACGAAATCCGCGGCGCCCCGGGCCGAAGCCTGCAGGTTCTCGATCTCGCGAAAGTCTTTCACGAGCGATCGCCCGGCTTTCCGCGCGGCCTTGATCATGATGTTGATATTCGCGCTGCCCTGCATGTGCCCGGCCCTCAAGTCTTGTCAGGCCGGGCGTATACGCGGGGCGGCACGGGATGTGAAGGGCCGCTTAGTAGCGCGTCACACCCTTTTCGCCCTCGGGCGCATAATAGGTGCCTTTCACGCCCGCATGGCTCTGCGCGGGGCGATGATACACCTTACGGACGGCACCGGCGCGGTCGACATAGGGGGCGGCGTTCGGCTTGCCGCAGCAGATCTCGCCGCCGATCTGGACCGGCTGAAGACCCGCCGGGCAGTAATTCGCGACGCCTCGCACCTCGTGATAAAGAAAATTGGAATTAGGATCGTTATGGGTGCCCGTGTAGGCATCGCTGGCCAAGGCCGCGCTGCCCGTAAGGCACAGCGTGGCAAGGCCCAAAGCTGCGGATCTGATGAACATGATTGACTGCCCCCCGGCAAAAAAATGATCGGATGCCAAGACCTTGGCCCCTGACAGGGATTTAGTCAATTTCTATCGCCGACGCGGCCGCGTTCCGGCCGGTGCAACTCAGCGTTTCCAAAGCGCAAACAAAAACGCCCGACCCAATGGGCCGGGCGCTTTGACGTTTAGAGGCAGACCTCAGAAACGGTAGTTCAGCGAGACGTTCGCGGAGGTCGCATCAAGCTCTGCGTCGTTGTCGAATTCGTTGAATTCCTGGTACACGACTTCGGTGCCGACGGTCACGTTCTCTTGCAGGAAGACCTCGTAGCCGACGCCTGCGAAGTAGCCATCGGAATCGCCGAGATCGTCATCCGCGCCGGTTGCCCGCGCGTAGCCGCCGGTGCCGTAGAAGAAGTTACGGCCGGAATCGACGCCGAGACGGCCGCCGAGGCGCATGATGTTGTCGAGCTCGCCCGAATTGTCGAGTTCGATGTTGGCTTCGTCATACTGAAGGCCGACACCCGCGATGATGCTGTTGCCGAGGCGGAAGTCGTAGTTGCCGCGCACACCGATGCTGCCGCCTTCTTCTTCCTCGTCACCGAGGTCGGAGTCGAGGTCGAGGTCGTTGTAGCCGAGCTGCACACCAACCGACGGGCCGGTGAAGTCATAGACCGGCGCCGGAGCGGGCGCCGGCGTCGGGGCGGGTGCCATCGGCGCGGGCTCGGCCTTACCGGCCATCGGGTCGCCTGCGAATGCTGCGGTTGCGGTGGCGGCGCTGAGCGCCACGGCTGCGGTCATGGTTTTTGCGAACATGTATCTGCTCCGATTTTGTCACTGTTCAGGCGCCCTCGCTCCTGAGGGCGTCGCAGCAGAAATGGGTATGAAAGCCGCTTCGTTCCGTCACGGAGCGGTCACGAATTTGTTCCGTTGCGGATGAGGAACACAGGCTGATTTCCGCTTCCTTTCCCGAGGCTTATCGGCGGAAAGCAGCGGAGTTCCGCCCGTGATCTCAGGACGTGAATCGCAGCACGAGCCAGACGCCAGCAAATGCCGAGAACCCGGTCAGCACGGTCCCCCAGAGCGTATCGGTGACAACCATCTGCCAGGACCAGTCCCGCATCACCGCCATCGAGGTGAACTCATAGGTGCCATAGGCCATCGCGCCGATGATCGCGCCGTGCAGCCCCGCTCGAAGCGGCACCGCATCGCGCAGCGCCGGGGCGGAGACCAGGAACACCAGCCCCGCGACATAGGCGAGGTAGAATGCCGCTGCCGGAAGAAGCATCGGGCTCTCGCGCATCGCATCGCCAAGGTGCCGCGAGAAGATCGGCTTCATCACGCTCGTGAGCATGATCGCGTCGAGGACCAGGAAAATGAGCGCGGTGAGGATATAAAGAAGGAGCATGGCGGGGCCTCTCTGCCGTGTATCGCAGAGGTAGCGGCGCCAAGGCAGGAGGAAAGGACCCAGCCTTTGAACGGCTTGGCGCTTCACGCTTCGAGCGCAAGCTCTTATTGGCCGCCGATCACCCCCTGAAACTCCCGCCATTCGCCCTTGGACATGCCGGAGTTTTCCTGCGTCACCTCTTCGCCGTTGAGCATGCGGCGCACGCAATCGAGCGCGCCGGCCGACAGTGTCGCGCCGCCCATGCGGTAATCCTCGAACGCCTTGTAAGCGGCGGGCACCCAGTCCTTGACCATCTCGCAGATCGCCTCGGCATAGACGCGGATCTCGTATTGCGCGTGGGCATCCGCACGCAGGCGCAGGAAATGCAGAAGGTTGTGCAGGTCCACCTTCCAATACCATTGCGTGTAGATGTTCGCCGGCAGGTTCATCCGCGCCAATTCCCGCGCGAGCCCCTGCTGCCCTTCGTCCGAGATCATCTCTTCGTAATGGTCGTAGGCGCGCATCGCGTCGTCCCGCAGGTAGCGCAGCACGCGGTCCGCCTCCTCCCCCGAGAGCGCCTCGCCCCGCCCCTGGTTGTTGACCGTCGATTGCGCGGCCAGCGCCTCGGGTGCGGGGATGTAGAATTCCCGGTCGAGGATCGAGTATCGCGCCGAGTATTCGTTCACGTTGGCCGTGCGGTGCCGGATCCACTGCCGCGCGACGAAGACCGGCAGCTTCACATGAAGCTTGATCTCGCACATCTCGAACGGCGTCGAATGCCAATGGCGCATGAGGTAGCGGATCAGCCCCTCGTCGTTCGACACGCTCTTCGTGCCCCTCCCGTAGGAGACGCGCGCGGCCTGACAGATCGCGCTGTCGTCGCCCATGTAGTCGATCACGCGGACAAAACCGTGATCGAGCACGGGCCGCGCATGGTAGAGATGCTGCTCCATCCCCGGCACGGTCGCGCGCAGCGTCGTTTGCGTCTGCCCGCGCAGGGCGTCGATTTCGGCCTGTTGGTCCGGGGTGAGGGTCATGGAGGCACTCCGCCGCTAGATGAGTCGCTTTTGACTATATCTTGCAGAGTATGCGGCAGAAAACCACCATATGAAGTCGTGCAAATCCGCCGCACTCTTTGCGCTTTCTGCGCCCGGCCTGCGCGACGGAATTGACTTGCCGCGCGGCTCTGACAACCAATTCAGGCAAAAGAGCAGATAAAAACCGAGGCAGGACACATGACCCGCATTCTAGCGATGCTCATCGCATTGGCGATGCTATCGGCCTGTGGCGATGGCGGATCCAGCGGCAACCCGATTTCGCGCAGCGCAACGGACGACGGAACCGATGACGGGACGGATGATGGGACGGATGACGGCACGGATGATGGCACCGAGGATACCGATCCCGGGGAAATCGCGCTCGAGGATGTCACACGGATCACGCTGGAAGGCGACACGCTACTGGTCGAAGGGCTGAGCCTCGATGGCGGCGCCCCTGTGACTGCATATGCGCGCCGCGCCGATCTCGATCAGAACGGCTTTCTGGCCTACGTGATCCAGGACGACCCGCTCGATCGCTATTCGCGCGCCTATTCCGCCGCTGACAACAACAGCGGCTCTGTGCGCGGCTCGGTCGTGGCAACCGGCGGGCAGTTCAACAAGATCTTCAACGGCGTCTTTGTCGCGCGCGACGGCGATTACGACCCGCCCGAAGCCACCGAGACGACAGGCCTTGTCAGCTATGCCGGCGGCTACGTCGGCATCATGAACATCTTCGGCCCGACCCCCGATCTCGTTCCGATCGACCCCGATACGCCGATCGAGGTTGTGCCTGGCGGCGTCGTTCTGACCACGACCGGCGAGGTCTTCATCAACGCCGATTTCGCGGACAACATCGTGAATGGCACGGTGTATGACCGGGTCATCGTCGAGACCGGCGACGATCTGCCGTCGCTCGTTCTTGCGCCGACCGATATCAGCGAGAACGGGGAGTTCTCCGGAACGGTCGAATACAGCGAGGTCCAGCCCGTCTATTCCACCGAGGATGTCGGCAATGGCAGCCCCGGCACCTATGAAGGCGTCTTCGGCGGACCTGACGCGGAAGCGGTGGCCGGTGGTCTGGTGCTGAACAACAACGATGGACAGGCCGACGTTCTGGGCTTCGAAGACGAGCTCGAGGTCGGCACCTTCGTGCTCGACAAATGCGGGACTGCGGGTGCGACGGATCCGATCTGCGATCAGACCAATCCGGATTTCTCGAGGTAACGTGCGGCCCGGGGTCATCAGTCTATTGGCGAGCGCCGCTCTGGCGCTCGCCGCCGGCTCTGCAGCCAGTGCGCAGGAACAGACGCTGACCCTGCCCGAGGCGCGCAGCCTGGCCTATGACCTCGTGCGTTTCGGGCACCTGCCCGCTGCCGAAGACCTTCTGACCGAGATCCTTGCGAAAAACCCTGACGATAGCGGCTCTCTTTTCCTACGCGCCCGCATCGCCGAAGCCAAAGGCGATCCGGCTGGCGCGAAGCGGGCCGCGGCGCGGGTCTTTCGCCTGGCCGAAGATGACCGCGCGCGGTTCGCCGCCTCGGAGATCGCCGCGCGGTCGGCCTTCCGGTCGGGCAGTTACACGAACAGCCAACTCTGGTTGCGCCGCGCCTACGAGGCCGCGCCGGACGAGGTCACGCGCAATGCGGTGGCCGACGATTACCGTCAGGTCCGTGCGATCAATCCGCTGTGGTTCTCGCTCAAGGCCTCCGTCGCGCCGTCGTCGAACGTCAATGACGGCTCGTCGGACGATTTCAACGAGATCGCGGGCGTCGATGCCGTGGGGCTTCTGTCGGGGTCGGCCAAGGCGCTCGAGGGGGTCGAGGCACGGCTGCAATTCGATCTGCGCTACCGGCTCGTGCAGGGTAGGCAGTGGCGCAATTCGGCGATATTCCGTCACTACGAGCGCCGGGTCGAGCTGAGCGCGGATGCGCAGGAACAGGCCCCCGATCTGGAGAATGACGATTTCGACCAGACGACGATGGAGGCCGGGCTCAGGCACGAAGTCGTCTCTGCATCCGGCCGAACGGGCGCGGCTCTCACGCTGACCGGCGGGCGGACATGGTACGGGCAGGACTCGCAATTCGATTTCGCGCGAGGCGACACCCGCGGCTGGATCAAGCTGACCGACGCGCTGCGTTTCAGCGCGGGCTATGGCCTTGAGCTGCGACGGCTCGAGGATCGCCCAGAGGAGACCGAACGCTACGACCGGCTGAGCCTCGGGCTGAGCTACGGCCTCTCCGTCGGGACGATCAGCGGCACACTACACGGCCAGATCAGCGATCCCCGCGCCGAGTTCCAGGACGGCCACTCGATCGGGTTCAGCATGGGCTACGCGCATGAAAAGCCGATCCTCGGAATGGAACTGGCCGGCCAGCTCGGCGTGAGCGAAGCGCATTATTCGGACTATGTCGTCGGCATCATCGAAGTGCCGGGCGGTCGTCAGGACACCTCCTATTCGGCTGGGCTGACGATGAGTTTCTCGGCGCTCGACTATGCCGGATTCGTGCCGGAAGTCGCGGTGACCGCCGAGAGCCGCTCGTCGAATGTCAGCCGCTTCGACACCGAAGAAGTCAGCGTTCGCTTCGGGATTTCTTCGGCCTTTTGACCGCTTCGGGCGCGGCGGGCATCTCGACAGCGGGCGGAAAGCCCCTACCCTGTCACCGCAGACTGAACAGGAAAGGTGCGGCATCCATGTCGATCGAATATCTGCACACGATGGTCCGGGTGAAGGATCTCGAGAAATCCATGGCATTTTACGAAATGCTCGGCCTGAAGGAGCGGACGCGCAAAGAGGTCGAGGCCGGCCGCTTCACGCTGGTCTTCATGTGCCCTCCGGGCCAGGAAGACGGGCACAACGATGTCGAGCTGACTTACAACTGGGATGGCGACGACCAGCTTCCCGACGACAGCCGTCATTTCGGCCACCTCGCCTACCGCGTCGATGATATCTACGCGCTCTGCCAGAAGCTGATGGATAACGGCGTGACGATCAATCGCCCGCCGCGGGACGGACACATGGCCTTCGTCCGTTCGCCCGACAACGTGTCGGTGGAGCTTTTGCAGAAGGGCGACGCGAAGGAGCCGCAGGAGCCGTGGGCCTCGATGGAGAATACCGGGCATTGGTGAGGCGCGCCCTCTCCGCCGCGGCCCTTGCGGGGGCTGCGGTGTGGGCCGCGCCTCCGGTCGCGGCGCAGGAAGGCTGCCGGCTCGCGCTCGTGCTCGCGCTCGATGTCTCAAGCTCGGTCGATGATCGAGAGTATATCCTGCAACGGGACGGCGCGGCGGCCGCGCTGGACGACCCGGACATCCGCCGCGCGATCCTGTCGGGGCCCGGTCACGTGGCGCTGTCCATCTATGAATGGAGCGGACGTCAACAAAACGAAATCGTCATGGACTGGACCGAACTGCGCCAGGGTTCCGATCTCGACGCGGTCATCGAGCGGCTGAGGGGCTTTCCGCGCAGCCAGAGCCGCTTTCCGACGGCGATGGGCTATGCGCTGGGCTTCGGCTCGACGCTGCTGGCGCGCGGGCCTGACTGCACCCGCCGGGTGATCGACATCTCCGGTGACGGTATCACGAATGACGGGTTCGGGCCGCAACTGGCCTACAAGCACTTCCCCTTTTCCGGCGTTACGGTGAACGGGCTTGCTGTTCTCGGGGCCGATCCGATGGTCGCCGATTATTACGCCTCGAACGTGGCACATGGGCCAGGGGCTTTTGTCGAGCTGTCGGACGGCTACGAAGGATATCGCCGCGCCATGACCCGCAAGCTCTTCCGCGAAATCAACAACATCGTCGTCGGTGGACACGTCGGTGGCGGGCGTGGCCCGCATCCGGGCTGACGACGCGACCTTAGTAGATATACCGGATCTGATCGCTCCAGTACCGCTCCACCCGTTTGAGGGTATGCGTGAGATCGGCAAATCCGTCCTCGCCGATCACCCCCTTGTCCCGCATTCCATCGGCGTGGTTGGCAAAGAGCCTGGCGATGACATCCCGAATGCCCCGTCCCTTCTCGGTCAGGCGCACGCGGACGGAACGCCTGTCGATTTCGCATCTTTGGTGGTGCATATACCCGGCATCGACCAGCTTCTTGAGATTGTAGCTGACATTCGAACCCTGGTAATAGCCACGCGATTTCAGCTCTCCCGCAGTGACCTCGTTGTCGCCGATATTGAACAGCAAGAGAGCCTGCACCGCGTTGATCTCAAGGACGCCGACGCGTTCGAACTCATCCTTGATGACGTCGAGAAGCAGCCTGTGCAGCCGTTCGACCATCGCCAGCGTTTCGAGATAGGACCCCATGAAGCCCGTACCGTCGATGCGGCCGATCTGGGACTGGATACTCATGCCTGTGCTCCGCACTTTTGCGATTGGCAGGCAGAACACCTCAAAAGATCGAAAAAACCGTTAAGCCGGCCCAGCGTTATCGGTCGGACGCCGCGTATCCTTCGGCAATGGCATCCCGGATCTCGCTTACGATCGCCTCATGACGCGCGGGCGGCTCGATTTGACCGGTCACCCACTGGTAGAGATCCTGGTCGTTCTCGGACAGGAGCGCATCATAGGCGTCGAGGCCATCCTCCTCCATCGCCGCGAGCTTGGCCGCGGCGAAGCGCATGAGGATCAGGTCCATTTCCTTGATGCCGCGCCGCATCGAGCGCATGGTCAGGCGCTTGACGCGATGCTCGCGGGTCTCGTCGGGATTGCGGCTTTCCTCGATCATGCGGTTTCGGTCTGGACGGCCGTGCGAAGGCGTTTCTCGACCCGTCCGGCCCGTTCGGCGAGGGTCTTCATCTCGGTTCGGATCGCCCGCAACTCGGCCAGCGCGTCGCGGATATCCGCAGTCTGAGAGATCTCTTCGGAGGGCGCGGAAACACCGTCTCCCTCGCCCGTCAGCAGCCAGATCATCGAGACGTTGAGCAGGCCCGAGATCATCGACAATTTGTTGGCGCGCGGTTCAGAAAGATCGTTCTCCCAGTTCTGCAGCGTCCGCAGCTTCACGCCGAGACGGCGAGCCAGTTGCTCGGGCGTCATCTGGGCCGCGTCGCGGGCTGCCGCGATCCTGTCGCCGAACGTGGCGGCCTCGGGTCCGTACCAATCGAAATCGCTTGTCACGTCTCACTCTCCTCCAGTTTCCCGCGCCGGACTTGCCTTTCCGTCGCAGCTTTCATTACACCATTGCAAATCATTGTTTGCCCATGGTCCAGAGATGTCTTTCCTGTCGCGATCCTTAGATCGGGTGGCCCCGTCGCCCACTGTTTCCGTGACCCAGCTCGCGCGGGAGCTTGCGCTGGCCGGTCGCGACATCATCGGGCTCGGGGCCGGCGAGCCTGACTTTGACACGCCCGAGAACATCAAGGCTGCAGCCATTGCGGCGATTCATGCTGGGAAAACGAAATATACCGCGCCGGACGGCATTCCAGAGCTGAAGGCTGCGATTTGCGAGAAATTTCTTCGCGAAAACGGGCTGAGCTACACGCCGTCGCAAGTTTCGGTCTCGACGGGCGGCAAGCAGATCTTGTTCAACGCTGCCCTCGCGACCCTCAATCCGGGCGACGAGGTGGTGATCCCCGCGCCTTACTGGGTGAGCTACCCCGACATCGTGAAGCTGGCCGGCGCCGAGCCGGTGATTGTGCCGGCGGGCAGCGAGACGGGCTTCAAGATCACGCCCGAAGCGCTCGAGGCCGCGATCACACCGCGCACGAAGTGGTTCATCTTCAACTCTCCGTCGAACCCGACCGGCGCGGGGTATTCGCGCACCGAGCTGCGGGCATTGACCGACGTGCTGATGCGTCATCCGCATGTCTGGGTCATGTCCGACGACATGTACGAGCACCTCGCCTATGACGGGTTCGACTTCTGCACCCCAGCCGAGGTGGAGCCGGGCCTCATGGACCGCACGCTCACTGTGAACGGCGTCTCCAAAGCCTACGCGATGACCGGCTGGCGCATCGGTTACGCGGCCGGCCCCGAAGAGCTCATCACCGCGATGCGGAAGGTGCAGTCGCAATCGACCACCAATCCATGCTCGATCAGCCAATGGGCGGCGGTCGAGGCGCTGACCGGGCCGCAGGATTTCCTGGCCGAGCGGAACGCTGCCTTCGCAAGACGGCGCGATCTGGTCGTCAGCGCGCTCAACGATGCGCCGCATCTTTCCTGCGAGGTGCCGCAAGGGGCATTCTACGTCTATCCGTCCTGCGAGGCCGCGATAGGCAAGACAAGCGCGGGCGGCACCCTGATCGCCGATGACGAGACATTCGCGCGTGCGCTTCTGGAAGAAGAAGGGGTCGCCGTCGTGTTCGGCGCGGCTTTCGGTCTTTCTCCGCATTTTCGCATCAGCTACGCCACCTCGGAAGATGATCTGCAAGAGGCATGTCGGCGGATTCATCGGTTCTGCGACGGCTTGAGAGAGGCGACATGACAGGCACATTGCCCGACTATTACTTCCGCATCCGCGAGAACGGCGCGCTCGTCTTCCGGATCGATACCGAGAACCGGCAGCGGCGGATCGAAATGGATCCGATCGCCGTCGCCAATATCCGCAACGGAGAGATCAAGCCGCAGGGCGACAGGGTTCTGTCGGATGAGGATTACGAGGAGATCCGGCGCTGGATGGCGAAGCGGAAGGCGCTTCTGGCGCTGCGCGACATCGACGACATCCACCGCGCGATCGACCACATGAATCTGACGACGCATTGGGCCCAGACCCGCGCGACGGACGAGCAGCTCGAGGAAGTAACGGACGCGCTGCTTCTGGCGATGCACGATCTGCGGACGGTGCTGGTCCGGAAGAAGGCGGACCGGATGACGACCAGCGACTGACGCCTGATCCCTGTACCGATCTCGACTGCACAAAGAAAAACCCCCGGCCGCTCGGCCGGGGGTCTTTTTTCAACATATGCGCCAGAGGCTTATTCGCGGCTCTCGGAGGTGTCCTCGATCACCGTGTCGAACTCGCCGCCACCGACCACGTCCTCGGCGGGCGCGGCGAGGCGGGCGGCCTCTTCGGCCTCGCTCCGGCGCGCTTCGATGACGACGTTGTCGCGATCGCTGGCGATCTTCTCGACGCGGTTGATCGCGCCGCCGGTGCCCGCCGGGATGAGGCGGCCAACGATGACGTTCTCCTTCAGACCCTGAAGGCGATCCACCTTGCCCTGCACCGACGCTTCGGTGAGGACCCGCGTCGTCTCCTGGAAGGAAGCGGCGGAGATGAAGGAGCGCGTCTGCAGCGATGCCTTGGTGATCCCGAGAAGGATCGGCTCACCCTTGGCGGGGCGACCGTTCTTCTTCTCGGCCTTGGCATTGGCCTCGTCGAACTCGAGCTTGTCCACGTGCTCGCCCTTGAGAAGCGTGGTGTCCCCGCTGTCGAGGATTTCCCACTTCTGGAGCATCTGCCGAACGATGACCTCGACGTGCTTGTCGTTGATCTTCACGCCCTGCAGTCGGTAGACCTCCTGGACCTCGTTGATCATGTAATTGGCCAGTGCCTCGACGCCCATGATCGACAGGATGTCGTGGGGAGCGGGGTTGCCGTCCATGATGTAGTCGCCCTTCTGGACGTAGTCCCCTTCGACGACCGGGATGTGCTTGCCCTTTGGGATCATGTACTCCTTGGGCTCCAGGCTGTCGTCGACCGGCTCGATCGAGATGCGGCGCTTGTTCTTGTAGTCCTTGCCGAAGCGCACGTAGCCGTCGATCTCCGCGATGATCGCGTGATCCTTGGGCCGGCGTGCCTCGAAGAGTTCGGCCACACGCGGCAGACCGCCGGTGATGTCCTTCGTCTTCGCACCTTCGCGCGGAATACGCGCCACCACGTCACCCGCGGCGACCTCCTGGCCGTCCTCGACCGAGAGGATCGCGTCGACCGACATCGGATAAGTGATCGGGTTGCCCGCCTCGTTGCGCACAGGCTCACCGTTTTCATCCTGAAGGATGATCTCGGGCTTGAGCTCGTTGCCCTTGGGCGCGGCCCGCCAATCCATGACGATCTTCTGCGACATGCCAGTGGCATCGTCGGTCTCTTCTCGTACAGCAACGCCGTTCACGAGGTCGACGTGACGCGCGACACCCGCCTTCTCGGCGATGATCGGCAGCGTATAGGGGTCCCACTCGAAGAGTTTCGCCCCGCGCTCGATCTTGTCGCCTTCCTTGACGAAGAGCTTGGTGCCGTAGCCGACCTTGTGGCTCGCGCGTTCGGCGCCGTGCTCGTCCATGATGCGGAGCTTCATGTTCCGCCCCATCACGAGCGTGTCGCCCGCCGCGTTCACCAGGGTGTTGGCGTTCTCGTACTCGATGATGCCCGATTGCGACGCTTCGAGGAAGCTTTGCTGGCCACCCTGCGCGACGCCGCCGATGTGGAAGGTCCGCATCGTCAGCTGCGTGCCGGGCTCACCGATGGACTGTGCCGCGATGATGCCGACAGCCTCGCCGGTGTTGACCATCGTGCCGCGCGCGAGGTCACGCCCGTAGCACATGGCGCAGACGCCCTCTTCGGCATCGCAGGTCAGCGGCGAGCGGATGCGCGCGGTCTGCACCGCGGCCTCCTCGATCGCATCGGCAGAGCGCTCGTCGATGATCTGGCCTTCCTTGACCAGAACCTCGTCGGTGCCCGGCTTCACGATGTCCTCGGCAGCCACGCGGCCGAGAAGCCGCTCGCCGATGGACGCCACGACTTCGCCGTCGCTGATCGCCGCCTCGGCGGTGATCGAACGGTCGGTGCCGCAATCGTGCATGCGGACGATGCAATCCTGCGCCACGTCCACGAGACGACGGGTCAGGTAGCCCGAGTTCGCCGTCTTCAGAGCGGTGTCCGACAGACCCTTCCGCGCACCGTGCGTCGAGTTGAAGTACTCGAGAACGGTCAGGCCTTCCTTAAAGTTCGAGATGATCGGCGTCTCGATGATGTCGCCGTTCGGCTTCGCCATCAGACCGCGCATCCCGCCCAGCTGCTTCATCTGGGTGACCGAGCCACGCGCACCGGAATGCGCCATCATGTAGACCGAGTTCGGTTCCGCCTCGGCCCCGTTCTCGTCGGTCTTGGCCGCCGAGATCGTGGACATCATCGCTTCGGTGACCTTGTCGTTACACTTCGACCAGGCATCGACGACCTTGTTGTACTTCTCACCCTGGGTGATCAGGCCGTCCATGTATTGCTGTTCGAAGTCCTTCACCTGTTCGCGGGTGTCTTCGACGATGGCCCACTTGTCCTCGGGGATGACCATGTCGTCCTTGCCAAAGGAGATGCCCGCGCGGAACGCCTCCTTGAAGCCCATGGACATGATCTGGTCGCAGAAGATAACCGACTCTTTCTGACCGCAGTAACGATAGACGGTGTCGATGACGCGCTGCACGTCCTTCTTCCGAAGAAGCGTGTTCACGAGCTCGAACGGTGCCTTGGCGTTGAGCGGCAGAAGGCCGCCCAGGCGCACGCGGCCCGGCGTTGTCTCGTAGCGCTTGAAGACCTCCTGGCCCTCGTCGTCGATCTGCTTGATGCGGCACTCGATCTTGGCGTGCAGATGCACCTCGCCCGCGTTGAGCGCGTGTTCCACTTCCTCGACGGAGCCGAAGACCATGCCTTCGCCCTTCATGCCGTGACGCATGATCGAGGTGTAGTAGAGGCCGAGGATCATGTCCTGTGACGGCACGATGATCGGCGCGCCGTTGGCCGGCGACAGAACGTTGTTCGTGGACATCATCAGGACGCGCGCCTCAAGCTGCGCCTCAAGGCTCAGCGGCACGTGAACGGCCATCTGGTCACCGTCGAAGTCGGCGTTGAACGCCGCGCAGACGAGCGGGTGCAGCTGGATCGCCTTACCTTCGATCAATGTGGGCTCGAAGGCCTGGATGCCGAGACGGTGCAGCGTCGGCGCGCGGTTCAGCAGAACCGGATGCTCACGGATCACCTCGTCTAGGATGTCCCAGACTTCCGGGCGCTCTTTCTCGACCAGCTTCTTCGCCTGCTTGACGGTGGAGCTCAGTCCCTTCGCCTCGAGCCGCGAGTAGATGAACGGCTTGAACAGCTCGAGCGCCATCTTCTTCGGAAGACCGCACTGGTGCAGCTTGAGTTCGGGGCCGGTCACGATGACCGAACGGCCCGAGAAATCGACGCGCTTGCCGAGAAGGTTCTGACGGAACCGGCCCTGCTTGCCTTTCAGCATGTCGGACAGCGACTTCAGCGGACGCTTGTTCGCGCCCGTGATGACGCGCCCGCGACGGCCGTTGTCGAAGAGCGCGTCGACCGATTCCTGCAGCATCCGCTTTTCGTTCCGGACGATGATGTCCGGTGCGCGCAGCTCGATCAGCCGCTTGAGACGGTTATTGCGGTTGATGACCCGGCGATAAAGGTCGTTGAGGTCGGACGTCGCGAAGCGGCCGCCATCGAGCGGCACCAGCGGCCGGAGTTCCGGCGGAATGACCGGAACGACGGTCATGATCATCCACTCGGGGCGGTTGCCGGACTCGAGGAAGTGCTCGACGACCTTCAGGCGCTTGATGATCTTCTTGGGCTTCAGCTCGCCGGTGGCTTCCTTCAGCTCCTCGCGCAGCTGCTCGGCATCGGCCTCGAGGTCGATCTGGGCAAGCATCTCGCGGATCGCCTCGGCACCGATATTGGCGGTGAACGCGTCCATGCCATACTGGTCCTGCGCGTCGAGGAATTCATCCTCGGTCAGGAGCTGGCCATAGGTCAGATCGGTCAGACCCGGCTCGATCACGACGTAGTTCTCGAAGTAGAGAATGCGCTCGAGATCGCGCAGCGTCATGTCCAGCATGAGGCCGATGCGCGAGGGCAGCGACTTCAGGAACCAGATATGCGCGCAGGGTGCGGCCAGCTCGATATGGCCCATCCGCTCACGGCGGACCTTCTGGAGCGTAACCTCGACACCGCATTTCTCGCAGACGACGCCGCGATACTTCATGCGCTTGTACTTGCCGCAGAGGCATTCGTAATCCTTGATCGGACCGAAGATGCGCGCGCAGAACAGACCGTCACGCTCAGGCTTGAACGTGCGGTAGTTGATCGTCTCGGGCTTCTTGATCTCGCCGAAGGACCAGCTGAGAATCCGCTCCGGGGAGGCCAGCGAGACCTTGATCTCGTCGAACGCCTTGGGCGGGGTCAGCGGGTTGAACGGGTTGTTGGTGATTTCCTGGTTCATCTCATGTCCTCAGAGTTCAGAGGGTGCGGGGAAGGAACAACCCACAGATTTTTAGGTAAAAATCTGTGGGTTGCGCGAGGTGGAGGCGTTCTGCCTCACTCCGCGTCTTCCTCCTCCGCATCCAGGAGTTCCATATTGAGGCCCAGACCCCGGACCTCCTTGACGAGCACGTTGAACGATTCCGGCACGCCGGCCTCGAAGTTGTCCTCGCCTTTGACGATCGACTCGTAGACCTTGGTCCGGCCCGCCACATCGTCCGACTTGACGGTGAGCATCTCCTGAAGCGTATAGGCCGCGCCATACGCTTCGAGGGCCCAGACCTCCATCTCGCCGAAGCGCTGACCGCCGAACTGCGCCTTGCCGCCGAGCGGCTGCTGCGTGACGAGGCTGTAGGGCCCGGTCGAACGCGCGTGGATCTTGTCGTCCACGAGGTGATGCAGTTTCAGCAGGTACTTCACGCCCACGGTGACCGGCCGTGCGAATTGCTCGCCCGTGCGCCCGTCGAAGAGGATCGACTGGCCGCTTTCGTCAAAGCCGGCGCGCTTGAGCGCGTCGTTGACGTCAGGCTCTTTCGCACCGTCGAAGACCGGGGTGGCGATCGGCACACCGCGGGTGACGTTGGACGCCGCCTCGACCAGACGATCTTCGTCGAGATCCTTGAGGCCCTCTTCGTAGACGTCGTCGCCATAGGCGTTCTGCAGCGCTTCGCGGACCGGCGTCAGATCACCCGAACGACGGTATTCCTGCAGCGCCTCGTCGACCTTGATGCCGAGGCCGCGCGCGGCCCAACCCATATGGGTCTCGAGGATCTGACCGACGTTCATCCGGCTCGGCACGCCGAGCGGGTTGAGGCAGAAGTCCACCGGCGTTCCGTCTTCGAGGAACGGCATGTCCTCGATCGGCACGACCTTGGAGATGACGCCCTTGTTGCCGTGACGGCCGGCCATCTTGTCGCCGGGCTGCAGCTTGCGCTTCACCGCCACGAAGACCTTGACCATCTTCATCACGCCCGGGGGCAGATCGTCGCCGCGGCGCACCTTCTCGACCTTGTCGTCGAACCGTGCATCGAGCGCGCGCTTCTGCGCCTCGTACTGCTCGTTCAGCGCCTCGACATGCTTGGCGTCCTCTTCCTCGCCGAGGGCGAGCTGCCACCAATGGCTGCGCGGCAGCCCTTCGAGCAGCTCTTCGGTGATCTCCGAGTTCGCCTTCACGCCCTTGGGCCCCTTCACCGCGGTCTTGCCGAGGATCATGGACTTCAGACGCGCGTAGATGTTGCGGTCGAGGATCGCGAGCTCGTCGTCGCGGTCGCGCGCGAGGCTCTCGATCTCTTCACGCTCGATCTGCAGCGCGCGTTCGTCTTTCTCGACACCGTGACGGTTGAAGACGCGGACTTCCACGACGGTGCCGTAATCGCCCGGCTTCACCCGCAGCGAGGTGTCGCGCACGTCCGAGGCTTTCTCGCCGAAGATGGCGCGGAGGAGCTTTTCCTCCGGCGTCATCGGGCTTTCGCCTTTTGGCGTGATCTTGCCCACGAGAATGTCGCCCGGCTCCACGTCGGCGCCGATATAGACGATGCCCGCCTCGTCGAGGTTACGAAGCGCCTCTTCACCAACGTTCGGGATGTCGCGGGTGATTTCCTCGGGCCCGAGCTTGGTGTCACGGGCCGCGACCTCGAACTCCTCGATATGGACCGAGGTGAAGACGTCGTCCTGCGCGATGCGCTCGGAGATGAGGATGGAGTCCTCGTAGTTGTAGCCGTTCCACGGCATGAAGGCGACGATGACGTTCTTGCCGAGCGCCAGTTCCCCCATATCCGTGGACGGACCATCCGCGATAACCTCGCCCTTCGACACTTCCATGCCCACCGTCACCAGCGGACGCTGGTTGATGCAGGTGTTCTGGTTCGAACGCTGGAACTTGCGGAGGCGATAGATGTCCACGCCCGGATCGCCCGGCTCCAGATCCTCGGTCGCACGGACCACGATCCGGGTTGCGTCGACCTGGTCGATGACCCCGCCGCGACGCGCCATGATCGACGCGCCGGAATCGCGGGCGACGATGCCCTCGATGCCGGTGCCAACCAGCGGCGCCTCAGAGCGCAGCGTCGGCACGGCCTGCCGCTGCATGTTCGAGCCCATCAGCGCGCGGTTCGCGTCGTCGTTCTCGAGGAACGGGATCAGCGAGGCCGCGACCGACACGAGCTGCTTGGGCGAGACGTCGATGAGATCGACATTCTCGGCAGGCGCGAGCGTGTAATCGCCGGACTGGCGGGTGTTCACCAGCTCGTTGATGAAACGGCCGTTTTCGTCGAGCAGCGCGTTCGCCTGCGCGATCGTGTGGCGCATTTCCTCCGTCGCGGACATGTAGCGGACTTCATCCGTCACCGTTCCGTCCTTGACGAGGCGATACGGGGTTTCGATGAAGCCGTACTTGTTGACGCGTGCGAAGGTGGCCAGCGAGTTGATGAGACCGATGTTCGGGCCTTCCGGCGTCTCGATCGGGCACATCCGGCCATAATGCGTCGGGTGCACGTCGCGCACCTCGAAGCCGGCACGCTCGCGGGTCAGACCGCCGGGCCCGAGTGCGGAGAGGCGGCGCTTGTGCGTCACTTCCGACAGCGGGTTGGTCTGGTCCATGAACTGCGACAGCTGCGAGGAGCCGAAGAACTCGCGCACGGCAGCCGCGGCGGGCTTGGCGTTGATCAGATCCTGCGGCATCACCGTGTCGATCTCGACCGACGACATACGCTCCTTGATCGCGCGCTCCATCCGCAGCAGGCCAACGCGGTACTGGTTCTCCATCAGCTCGCCGACCGAGCGCACCCGGCGGTTGCCGAGGTGGTCGATGTCGTCGATGTCGCCGCGACCATCACGCAGATCCACAAGCGCCTTGATGCAGGCCACGATGTCTTCGCGGTCGAGCGTGCGCTGGGTGTCGGGCTTCTCGAGGGCGAGACGCATGTTCATCTTCACGCGGCCGACGGCAGAGAGGTCATAGCGCTCGCTATCGAAGAACAGCGTGTCGAAGAGCGCCGAAGCGGCTTCGACGGTGGGCGGCTCGCCCGGACGCATGACGCGGTAGATGTCCATGAGCGCGGTGTCGCGGTTCATGTTCTTGTCCTGCGCCATGGTGTTGCGCATGTACGGACCGACCGTGATGTTGTCGATGTCGAGGACCGGGATCTCGGTCACGCCGGCATCCACGAGTTCCTTGAGCGTTCCGCCGGTGACTTCGCCATCCTTGTCGACGTTCCAGGTGAGCTCATCGCCCGCCTCGACGTAGATCGCGCCGGTTTCCTCGTTGATGATGTCCTTGGACACGAAGCGACCGACGATGTGGTCGAACGGAACGAGCAGGTTCTCGACCTGACCGTCGTCCTTCAGTTTCTTCACCGCGCGGGGCGTGACCTTCTTTCCGGCCTCGGCGATGATCTCGCCGGAATCCGCATCCACGAGATCGTAGGTCGGCCGTGTGCCGCGGACGCGATCGGGGAAGAACTTGGTGACCCAGCCCTTGCCCTTCTCGAGCTTGAAATCGACCGTGTCGTAATACGCATCCATGATCGCTTCCTGGTCGAGACCCAGGGCGTAAAGAAGCGTGGTGACCGGCAGCTTCCGGCGGCGGTCGATGCGCGCGAAGACGAGATCCTTGGCATCGAATTCGAAATCGAGCCAAGAGCCACGATACGGAATGATGCGGCAGGCGAACAGGAGCTTGCCGGAGGAATGCGTCTTGCCCTTGTCGTGATCGAAAAACACGCCGGGGCTGCGGTGCATCTGGGAGACGATGACCCGCTCCGTGCCGTTCACGATGAACGTGCCGTTATGCGTCATCAGGGGCATGTCGCCCATGAAGACGTCCTGCTCTTTGATGTCCTTGACCGATTTCGCGCCGGTATCCTCATCGACATCGAACACGATCAGACGCAGCGTGACCTTCAGCGGAGCCGCGTAGGTCATGTCGCGCTGCTGACATTCGTCGACATCGTATTTCGGCTTTTCGAGCTCGTAATCGACGAATTCGAGGACGGCCGTCTCGTTGAAATCCTTGATCGGGAAGACGGACTGGAACACGCCCTTGATCCCCTCGCCGTCAAGCGGCTGGGGCTCGTCGCCGGATTTCAGGAACAGATCGTAGGACCGCTTTTGGACCTCGATCAGGTTCGGCATCTCCTGCACTTCGCGGATTTTGCCGTAATACTTACGAAGACGTTTCTGGCCAAGGTAGGATTGCGCCATGGTCGCTTGTCACCTTTCAGTGTCTCTTCCGAGCGCGCGGCCGTCGGGCCCCGGGCGCGTGCTCAACCGAGAGGGCTTGCTCCGATC
This sequence comes from Roseivivax sp. THAF30, assembly GCF_009363575.1. Taxonomy (NCBI): domain Bacteria; kingdom Pseudomonadati; phylum Pseudomonadota; class Alphaproteobacteria; order Rhodobacterales; family Roseobacteraceae; genus Roseivivax; species Roseivivax sp. THAF30. The sequence continues at coordinate 3,297,964 of NZ_CP045389.1, forward strand.
TATTCTCGGCCTCTGTCCCACCAGAGGCCTTCCCGATCATGGAGCCTTGCCTGAGAAAAGCCCTGCTCTGTCAGGGCCTCTCTGAGACAGGCTCGGCTGGACCCGGATTTCTCCGGATCCAGCCTTGAATATGCTCATCCAGGCCGGGCTTGCCCGACCAGTGGATTACTTGAGCTCGACTTCGGCGCCAGCCTCTTCGAGCTTCTTCTTGATCTCTTCGGCTTCTTCCTTCGGGCACTGCTCTTTGACAGCCTTGCCACCGGCTTCGACCAGTTCCTTGGCTTCTTTGAGGCCAAGACCGGTGATGCCGCGGACTTCCTTGATCACGTTGATCTTGGATGCGCCTGCCGACTTCAGGATGACGTCGAATTCGGTCTGCTCTTCAGCAGCCGCGCCGCCTGCGTCGCCTGCCGGACCGGCCATCATCACTGCGCCGCCGGAAGCGGGCTCGATGCCGTATTCGTCCTTGAGGATGGTCTTGAGTTCCTGGGCTTCGAGAAGCGTCAGGTTGACGATGTCTTCTGCGAGTTTCTTCAGATCAGCCATTGTGACTTCTTTCCGTTACTAGATGTGTCCCAACGCGCGGTTTGCAACCCCACGATGATCTCCATGGATGCCTTAGGCCGCCTCGGCCTTTTCCTCGATGGTGGAAAGGATGGAGGCGATATTCGAAGCGGGCGCGCCGATCGCACCGGCGATGTTCGAAGCGGGTGCGCCGATGCAGCTCGCGATCTGAGCGATGAGCTCGTCGCGCGAGGGCATTTTCGACACGGCTTCGACACCGGCCCGGTCCAGAGGGTCGGTACCCATTGCCCCGCCGAGGATCTGCAGCTTGCTGTTATCCTTGGCGAAGTCCTCAACCACCTTGGCGGCTGCCACGGGGTCTTCGGAATAGGTGAGGACCGTCATGCCCTCGAGATAGGTCTTGATGCTTTCGCACGGACGACCCTCGAGAGCGATCTTTGCGAGCCGGTTCTTGGCGACGCGAACGGACGCCCCGGCGTCGCGTGCGCGACCCCGAAGATCCTGCATCTCGGCAACCGTGAGACCCTCGTAGTGGGCAACCACCACGACGCCAGAGCTTTCGAAGATCTGGCCGAGTTCCTCGACCACTTTCTCTTTCTGGGCTCTATCCACAGTTCTACTCCAAGTATTGGAGGGTCTCCCCTCCGGCTCTTTTTGCTGAGCCTCCGAAGAGGCACGGCGATAAAGTCCGAACGGGGTGTCGCAATCGCGGATCCAACGCTTCACGAAGCGCAGGAAAAGTATGCTCTTCCCGTCTCAGGCAGGATTTAGCGGCACTGGGCCAACCCACCGTCTCGGACGAAACGAGGGCTCTCGCGAATCGCACGAGTGCCCTCAGGAAATGGACCTAGATTATCGGAGGGACATTGCCAAGGGGTCCGGGGAGCAAAATGCGCCGGACAGGTCACTCGAAACTCTGCCCGCTCGGCTCGGATCGGTCAAGCCTGCACGCACCCGCAGCTGGTCGGCCGTCGATCGGCCCCGCTCAAGCGGCAATGGCCCCCGCCACCGTGCCAAACCGGACCGCAGGTACGCTCACCAACTTGCCCGCCCGATCCAGCATGGCCAAACGCTCGGGTCCAAAGACATGCAACTCGGCATAAAGCGTCCAGAGCGCTTCCTCAGGTGTTTCTGACGCAAGCGCATTCTCTAGAAGGACATTCATGCGACTACCATATCCGCGGGACGACATTCGCCAGTCCAGCTTGGACCGCCAGGTGTCGAACCCGCGATCGACGAAGTGCAGAAGATGCGCGCCGTCCGCCGGGCCCATCACGCGCGACGCCAGACGCCACCTGCGTTCGCCCTTGAACCGCCGCCCAATGCTGGCGGATTCGGACCCGGCTTCCAAGACCGACGCGCGTGCAACTTTTCCCCACAAGATGCCCCGCCAGCCCGTCACGGCTGCGCGTCACAAGTGATAGGGTCGGATACACACTCTGGCGTAGCCAGCGCGGCATCGGCAGTCGGAAATGAAACTGCTCCGGATCGTGCGGGGTCTGCACATGCTCTGCGGTGCGGAATGTGACGCTCACCGTTTCTGGTTCCTGCGCGTCCAGCTCTTCGGCGAGGCTGCGCCCTTCGAGATGAAAGAACTCATCGCCGTCGCATGCCGCGAACCAGCCTGCGGGCGCGGCACGGTAGGCATAAGTCAGAAAATGGTTCTGGCGCATCGGAAACGCCTTATTCGCGGCAATCCCGCAGACTGACCAGAACTCGGACGTCCCACGCTCGACAACGACATCAGGCGCGCCCAAGAACAGATCCGCCGCAGGATCGGACGGGTCGTCGAAACACAGGTGAAACCGCGTCACGCCCTGGCTGCGGTGCCAATCGACGAAACTCAAGACGCTATCCGCCGGCTCTTTCAGGATCGCGGCAAGCGTCAGTTGGACGGCCATGAAAACGGTCTCTATGCATCTGCCGGTTCGGCACGACGCCCCCGGATCTGCACGCGAATTTACCTACGCATCCGGAGCCTCAAAGTAAAAACGGGCCGCCACTCAAGGCCGCCCGTCTCTTTGTTTTCAAGGTGATGCACCGCGGACTCAACCGCTGGCCATCAAATGTGTCAGTTTCCCGTCGCGTTCGAGATATCGACCGTGATGCCAGGGCCCATGGTCGAGGACAGGCAGACCCTCTTCATGTAGGTGCCTTTCGCGCCGGCGGGCTTCGCCTTTGAGACCGCGTCAACGAACGCGCGGATGTTCTCAGCAAGCTTGGCCTCGTCGAAGGAAACCTTGCCGACGCCCGCGTGGATGACGCCTGCCTTCTCGGCCTTGAACTGGACCTGACCGCCCTTCGCCGCCTCGACGGCTTCCTTGACGTCCATCGTCACCGTGCCGACCTTGGGGTTCGGCATCAGGTTCCGCGGGCCGAGGATCTTACCCAGGCGACCGACAATCGGCATCATGTCCGGCGTCGCGATGCAGCGGTCAAAGTTGATCTCGCCGTTCTGGATCGTCTCCATCAGGTCTTCGGCACCGACGATGTCGGCTCCGGCGGCCTGCGCCTCTTCGGCTTTCGGGCCGCGGGCGAAGACGGCGACGCGGACGGTCTTGCCGGTGCCGTTCGGCAGGCCGACGACGCCGCGGACCATCTGGTCGGCGTGACGCGGATCGACGCCGAGGTTCATCGCGATCTCGACGGTCTCATCGAACTTGACGTTCGCGTTCGACTTGATGAGCGACACGGCCTCTTCGACGGTCACGTTTTCCTTGCCTGCGAAGGCCTCACGAGCGGAGCGGGTGCGTTTTCCGAGCTTTGCCATCTTACTTCACCTCGATGCCCATGGACTTCGCGGAGCCCAGAACGATCTTCATTGCCGCTTCGACGTCGTTCGCCGAAAGGTCCTTCATCTTGGCCTCGGCGATTTCGCGCACCTGCTTGCGGGTGACGGTCGCGACGGTCTCACGGCCCGGCGTGGTCGCGCCCTTCGGGCGGTTCCGCTTGCCGACCGGCTTCAGGCCGGCTGCCTTCTTCAGATAGTAAGACGCGGGCGGCGTCTTGATATCCATCGTGAAGGACTTGTCCTGGTAATAGGTGATGAGCGTCGGGCACGGTGCGCCCTGCTCCATCTCCTGCGTCTTGGCGTTGAACGCCTTGCAGAATTCCATGATGTTGATGCCGCGCTGACCCAGTGCCGGACCGACCGGCGGGGAGGGGTTCGCTTGGCCTGCAGGAATCTGCAGCTTCATCGTGCCAGCAAGCTTCTTGGCCATCTGGCGTCTCCTTTCTTCCAACAGCCGGGGAACGCGATCCGCCGGCATTTTTCGTTGTGTGGTCAGGTCCGGACAGCGCGCCGCCCTCGCCTCCCACATGAGATCTGGTCCGAACGGGTCGGAACAGGCGCTGCGCGTACACCTCACGGGCGCGCTTGGCAACCCCCGGACGCACCGACTACCCTTGGGAGTCGGAAGAAGAGGTGAGACGCATGATCACCGAGGCCGAGATCTACTTCGCACAGGGCTGCGGGCGCTGCGATCGTTTCGCGACGCCGGATTGCTCTGCCGTGCGTTGGCAGCCTGCCCTCGATGCGTTGCGGGATCTCCTCCGCGCGGAAGGTCTGAGAGAGACGGCGAAGTGGGGCCACCCTTGCTACATGCATCTTTCGAGGAACATCGCGATTATCGGTGCATTCCGCGCGGAGTTCCGGCTGAGCTTCTTCGATGCCGCGTTAATGGAAGACCGCGACGGGGTTCTGGAGCGGCAAGGCCAGAATACCGCGCAGCCCGATGCGGTGCGCTTCACCGATATCGGTGATGTCGCGCGGAAAGCCGACTCTGTTCGCGCACTCATAGCCCAGGCAAAGCGGCATGCGGAGACGGGAACCCGAGCGCCGAAGACGCAGGTGGAACTCGACTGTCCACCCGCCCTCATCGACGCGCTGGATAGCGATCCGGATTTCGCAGAAGCTTTCGCTGCGCTTACACCGGGCCGGCGCAAAAGCTACGTCTTGCATGTGAATGGCGCCAAACATCGAGACACCCAGGACGCAAGGATCACCCGCTTCCGTGAGAAGGTCTTTGCTGGGAAGGGCTTCAACGAGCGCTAGGGCCGCGCCATCAGCCTTGCTTGGTCACCTGGGTGAACTCCAGCTCGACCGGAGTTTCGCGACCGAAGATCGAGACCGACACGCGCAGGCGCTGATTGTCTTCGTCGACACCCTCGACCATGCCGTCGAAATCCTCGAACGGCCCGTCGTTGACCTTGACTTTCTCGCCGACCTCGAAGTGGATGAGCGTGCGCGGGGCTTCTTCGCCCTCCTGCACGCGTCCGAGGATCGCCTGCACTTCGGCGTCGCGCATCGGCATCGGCCGGCCTTGCGGCCCGAGGAACCCCGTGACGCGGTTCATCGAGTTTATAAGATGATAGCCTTGGTCGGACATTTCCATCCGCACGAGAACGTAACCCGGCATGAAGCGACGCTCGGTATTGACCTTCTTGCCGCGGCGCACCTCGATGACCTCTTCGGTCGGAACCAGAACCTCTTCGATCTGGTCCTCGAGGCCCTGCTCGGCCACCGCCGTCCGGATCTGTTCGGCGACTTTCTTCTCGAAGTTCGAGAGAACGCTAACCGAATACCACCGCTTCGCCATCTGGCCCTGTCCTCATCTTGGGTCCGGGAAATGCCCCGGGGTCTGCAAAGAAAAGCGGCGTGCAACGCGACTCATTGCACGCCCGATCCCGAAAGTGCGCGTCGTCTACAGTTCCGCCGGAGCGAATTCAAGTCGTCAGTCGCGGGTCAGCCCGCAAAGACGGAAAGGATACCCTGGAGCCCCGACCGGATGCCGAGATCGACCAGCGCAAAGAAGATCGCGGTCAGAGTCGCCATGATGAAGACCATGATCGTGGTCAACACCACCTCGCGGCGCGTCGGCCAGACGACCTTCGCCACTTCGGCGCGGACCTGCTGAACGAACTGCATCGGATTGGTTTTGGCCATGACGGACCCTTTTCTCGCGTGATCGTCGGGCAGATACGGCGAAGCGCGCCGGACTTCAAGAGAAGACCGGAAGTCAGCGTGCCGCGACGCTGCCTTTACCGCCGCGTTTAATAAAGCACCCGCGCGATGTGTCGCGCACGATGCATTTCAACGCTCCATCACCGCTATGTGAGATTCTCTGGCGTTTTCGCGAGGTTGGGGAACGGGGTCGCGCCTCGTGCTGTTCTTCACCCATACCGATCGCGGCACGTGTCGCATCGGCCGGATGAAAACCGGATGAACAAACGAGACGAGAAAGGATACGATTATGAAACGCTTTATGACCGCAACCGCACTGACATTCGCAATGGCCGGCACCGCGTTCGCCGCAACCGAGGCAGAGCGTGTGCAGATCCAGTCCTACCTGCCGAACGCGGATGTTTCCGGCTGGAGCGACACCGAAGTCGCCACGGCGATGAACATCATTAACTCGAACGACCGTCGTTCGGACATCGTCGGTCAATTGAACGCGCTTTATGACGGCGAAGACTATGTCTCGACGCCTGCGACGATCACCGAGGCGGAGATGGCACTTCTTGACCAGTACGTTGATGGTGTCGATTACTCCATGATGCCGCAGGCGCGCGTCGATGCAGCGATCTCCGCCGCTCAGAGCGGCATGTCCGAGAGCGACAAGTCTTCCGAGATCGTCGCACTCCTGTCGGACGACGCAACGCCGATGAGCGACATGAATTCCGCATCGGCCGGCGAGATCGCGTTGATCCGCCAATACGCGCCGGACGCTGATGTCTCCACGCTGAGCGATCAGCAGGTGCAGTCGGTGCTCGCGATCATCTACTCCAGCGAAAACGCGGGCGATGTGCGCGGTGATGTCGAAGCATACTTGAACTAAGGTCGCCACCAGAGACACGCCTCTCTCAGGCACGGAAAGGGCCCGCTTTCGAGCGGGCCTTTTTGCATTCCGTCGCTGTCGGGAAACTGGCAGGGGCAGCAGGGCTCGAACCCGCGACCTACGGTTTTGGAGACCGTCGCTCTACCAACTGAGCTATACCCCTATCCAGCGCAGCGGATACCCCGTGCCTCGCCGGGTTTCAAGAGTGGATTGCGATCACGGCAGGCCTCACGCGGATCTCTTGCCCATCCCTGAAATGTTGCACCCTTCAAGACATTGCTCCGCCCTGCGTGAGCGCGCAGCTTCAGGTGCGTGAGGTATATTACGGTGCATCAACGCACAGAATCTGTGACACTTTCTGGCGAACAGCCTTTTGTTGCAATTGGCTGCCTCCAGACGCGTACGCGTGAGCCGTGAAACTACATAAGAATTTGATATTAATAACTTTTATATACCGCACCGCGGCGAGCTGACACACCTTCTGTCAAGGGCAAAACGGCGTGATCGGCCGTGACGATTTCCGTGATTGGCAGGAATTCGCGGGCTTCCTTACGTCTCACTCACCGGGCAGCAACGCCCTGACACTCAAGCGCCCCACCGGGCATATCTAAAGCCCCACCGGGCAAATGGACGAAAGGAGAAAGATCATGAAAACTGCAGCAACTCTCACCGCCCTCGTTCTCGCAACTGCAACCGGCTCGGCAGCATTCGCCGCGACCGACGCGCAAATCGCGCAGATCGAGAACTTCGCCAATGTCGACGCGTCCGGTCTGACCAACGCCGAAGCGGCCTCGGTCCTGAACGTCATCCACGGCGGCGGGAGCATCTCCGAGAAGCGCTCCCACGTCGAGAGCCTGGTCGGCAAGTACCAGTAAACGCGCGCTGCCTTAGCGCCGAAAGGCCGCCCCCACCCGGGGCGGCCTTGTTCGCGTCAAGCGGCGGTCGCGCGCGCCTGACGCGTTGAATCTCCCACGATTCCCCGGTCGAAAAGCTGCTGGATCTCGGTATCGTCGAGGCCACCGACCTCGGCCAAAACACCTTCGGTATGCGCGCCAAGCTCAGGCGCAATGACCGGTTCTTCGCGGGCAAAGCCGGTATAAGTCGTAACGTGTCCCGGCACAGGATAACGACCAAGTCCCGGCTGATCGAGCACCGAGAAAACCGGGTTGTCCGGCCCAAGATCAGGATCGTCCCGCAGCGCCTCGGCAACGTTGCGAAACGGCCCCCAGGTCACACCGGCCGCATCCAACTCTCGCGCCACGGCATCGCTACTCCGCGCGGAGAACCACGGCGACAGGATCGCGGTGATCTGCTGACGCAGCGCGAAGCGCACGCCTTCATCGGAGAGAGACTTGCCGGCACGGGCCGCGAGCCGCTCCATCTGCGCTTCGGTTCCCGTAACGCGCACGAGCCCCTTCCACTGCCGCTCCGTCAACCCGATCACCATCACCCGCCGGCCATCGGCACATCGGAAGTCCTGACCGTATGCGCCGTAAAGCGCGTTGCCGCATTTGGCGCGAGGGCCCTGGGTCGCCGCCTCTCCGATCATGCCGAGATGGCCGATCGTCGCCGCGGCGATATCCTTCAGGGACAAGGTCGCGCCCTGCCCTTCGCCAGTTCTGAGGCGATGTCGCTCTGCCGCCAGAAGCGCCTGCACGACATGACCGCCCGCCGCGATATCCCAGGCGGGAAGCGCGTGAGACACCGGCGCCGAGAGACCCTCGGGCCCCGTCATGTCCGGGATACCGATCGCGGGGTTCACGGTGTAGTCGACCTGCGGGCGTCCATGCCGGTCGCCTGTCAGCGTGACCGAGACGAGATCCGGCCGCGCGCGGGAAAGCGTTTCGTGGTCGAGCCACCCCTTCACGGCAAGATTGGTGATGAAGAGCCCCGCATCCTCGCCGGGCGCGGTGATAAGCCGCGTAATGAGCTCCCGGCCCTCAGGGGTGCGCATGTCGATGGCGACCGACTTCTTGCCCTTGTTCAGACCGGCCCAGAAATGGCTGCGACCGGTGGGTGCGACCGGCCAGCGCGACGCGTCGAGACCGCCCTCCAGCCGGTCGAAGCGGATCACCTCCGCCCCCATCTGCGCGAGGGTCATGCCCGCGAGCGGCACGGCCACGAACGCGGATCCTTCGATCACACGCATGCCCTTGAGGATCGCAGTCATTGGCAGCCTCCCATTCCGACGGTCAGCGCGGTACTGCGCTGCACCTCTCGAAAGAAAGGCGGAAATCAAAATTTATCAAGTAAAATCATATACTTGACTGGATACAACGGTATACAGCGCCAATGCATGTGCGGCATTTCGAGGCTATCGCATTGATCGAAAGCCGCAATCCCGATGCTGCGGCTGCATCGCCCTCGAGACGGTTTTTCAACGCGGCGAAGCCCTTTCACGGCATGCGGCGGGATACGGAATCACCGAAACGAAAAAGGCCGCCCCGAGGGGCGGCCTTTTCGATCTCCAGAGCGCGGTCAGGCGCGGCGCGATTACTCGACGATCTTCGAGACGACGCCGGAGCCGACGGTGCGGCCGCCTTCGCGGATGGCGAAGCGCAGACCGTCTTCCATCGCGATCGGTGCGATCAGCTCGACGGCGAACTTCAGGTTGTCGCCGGGCATGACCATCTCGGTGCCCTCGGGCAGCGTCACGGTGCCGGTCACGTCCGTCGTCCGGAAGTAGAACTGCGGGCGGTAGTTCGCGAAGAACGGCGTGTGGCGGCCGCCTTCTTCCTTGGTCAGGATGTAGACCTCGGCTTCGAACTTGGTGTGCGGCTGAACCGATTTCGGCTTGCAGAGCACCTGGCCGCGCTCGACCGCGTCACGGTCGATGCCGCGCAGAAGCGCGCCGATATTGTCGCCCGCCTCGCCGCGATCGAGCAGCTTGCGGAACATCTCGACACCCGTGCAGGTCGTCTTCTGCGTGTCCTTGATGCCGACGATCTCGAGCTCGTCGCCCACGTTGATGACGCCGCGCTCGACACGGCCGGTGACCACGGTGCCGCGGCCGGAAATCGAGAACACGTCCTCGATCGGCATCAGGAACGGCTGGTCGACGGCGCGTGCGGGCTGCGGGATGTACTCGTCCACAGCGGCCATCAGCTCGCGGATCTTGTTCTCGCCGATCTCGGGATCACGGCCTTCCATCGCCGCCAGAGCCGAGCCCGCGACGATCGGAATGTCGTCGCCCGGGAAGTCGTAGGCGGACAGAAGCTCGCGGACTTCCATCTCGACGAGCTCGAGGAGCTCCTCGTCGTCGACCTGGTCGACCTTGTTGAGGAACACGACCATCGCCGGGATACCGACCTGGCGGCCGAGCAGGATGTGCTCGCGCGTCTGCGGCATCGGGCCGTCGGCCGCGTTCACCACCAGGATCGCGCCGTCCATCTGAGCGGCACCGGTGATCATGTTCTTCACGTAGTCGGCGTGACCCGGGCAGTCGACGTGCGCATAGTGCCGCGCGTCGGTCTCGTATTCCACATGCGCCGTCGAGATCGTGATCCCGCGGGCCTTCTCTTCGGGCGCGCCGTCGATCTGGTCATAGGCGCGGAAGTCGCCGAAATACTTCGTGATCGCAGCCGTCAGCGTGGTCTTGCCGTGGTCAACGTGACCGATCGTGCCGATGTTGCAGTGCGGCTTCGAGCGGTCGAACTTTTCCTTTGCCATCTTGTCAGACGCCTCGTCTTTCTGGGGCCGCCTGCGGCCCGGTTTGCATCGCGGGCGAAATATTGAGTCGCGACAGGAAAATCAAGCCGATGTTCGGCTCAGCCGCCCGGAGTGGTGATCTCGGGCTGGAGCGTCGGATCGAAGACGCTCGCCGATCCTGGCGCGGAGGCGGCGGGCGGCGCCTCGGCAGCCTCCGCCTCGGGTGCCTCCTCGGCGTCGGGAACGATCGGCCGGCCTGCATCGGGACCGCCGAACCATCCCTCTTCTCGCTGCTGACGGCGCATCCAGTTCTCGATCACCAAGGCGATATTGGCCGAGAGATTGCGCATCTGCTCTTCCTTGCTTTGCGTGACGCCGGAGCCGATCACCGTTTCGGCCGAGGGCGCCTCGAGCGCGGTGAGCTGCTCGGCCTCCTCGTTCAGCTTCTGGCCGGTCGCGTCCTCGAAGACCGTGACATTCACGATCAGCACCGATTTCGGTGAGAAGACCAGCGGGATGCCCGGCTGCGCCAGCACGTAGCCCTCGATCGAGATCCCGAGGTGATAGAAGTTATCGCCCTGGTAGCGGCGAAACCGCTCCTCGATCGCCGCGTCGAGCGTTTCGATCCATTCCTCGTCCGAGGCATCGCGCGAGGCGGGCCCTTTGACGATGTTCGGAGCGACGACAATGCCGTGGCCCATCTTGAAATTGCCGATCGGCTCGACCGGCTTTCGGAGTTCCCGGGCCCCGTCGGCACATGCAGACAGGGTGAACGCGAAAGCGAGAAGAGTAAGAGCGCGCAGGATCGTCACGGGCAGCGGCCTTTCCTTAAGGTCGGATCGCAACGACACCTACGATAAGCGGCGGCTCAGGGCAATCTGAGCCGCCGCTTGCAATTTACGCAGAAGACCTCGCCGCGTTCAGCGGTTCGCACCCGGAACCCAGAGCACGTCTGCGCGGCCTTCGTCGTTGGCGATGCGCGCGGCGACGAAGAACCAGTCGGACAGGCGGTTGAGATATTTCACCGCGGCCTCGTTCACGCCTTCGACCGCCGCAAGCTCGATGGTCTTGCGCTCGGCCCGCCGCGCCACCGTCCGGCACTGATGAAGATGCGCGGCAAGCGGCGAGCCGCCCGGAAGGATGAAGCTCCGCAGAGGCTCGAGCCGCTTGTTCATCGCGTCGATCTCGGACTCGAGCCGGTCGACTTGGCTGGGCACCATGCGAAGGACGGGATATTCCGCCTCCTCGTCCTTGTGCATATCCGGTCGGCAGAGATCGGCCCCGAGGTCGAAGAGATCGTTCTGGATCCGCGCCAGCTGTCCGTCGAAGTCATCCTCGGCATGAAGCCGCGCGACACCGAGGACCGCGTTCAGCTCGTCGACCGTGCCGTAGGCCGCGACCCTCGGTGAATGCTTGGCCACCCGCGTGCCGTCACCGAGCGCGGTTTCCCCGGCATCGCCGGTGCGGGTGTAGATACGATTGAGAACAACCACAGTTCAGCCTCCCCTGCGAACCCAGACAAACAACAGGATCAGAAGCACCGCCACGAACTGCGCCGCGATCCTCAGACGCATCACCTTGTTGGCGTGCTTGCGATTGAACTCGCCACCTTTGGCGAAGCCGCCGATCCCAACGAGAAGGATGACGACGACGGCGAGCATGACCACGGCCATGACAATGAAAAGCGGATCGTTGAGCATCGGGGCTCCTTTCCGGCAATGTTCCCTTGTGAGGCCATGAGCTAGGTGACGCGCCCACGTGATCCATCACTTTCTTGGCGGAGATCACCCCTTGTCGACCACCCAGTCAAGGGCGCGGGTCGGGAGCGCGCGGCGCAGGGCCCCAATGATGTGCGTCGGCTTGGTGACGTAGTAGCGCGGCCTGGGACGCGGTGCGGTCAACGCATGGACGAGCTTTTCCGTGACTGCCGAGGCGGGCAGCTCGAAACGGTTACCGCCCGATCCCTGGTAGAGCTGATCCAGAAGCTCTGCGCGATACTGATCGGCGCGGGGGCTCGCCTTCCAGTCGACCCAACGCTCGAACTGGCGAATGGCGTTCTGGCGAAACTCCGTGCGGATCGGGCCGGGCTCGATCAGGCTGACATGGATATTCTCTGGCGCCATCTCGAGGCGCAGCACATCCGCCCAGCCTTCAAGCGCGAATTTGGTCGCGCAATAGGCCCCGCGATACTTCATGCCGACAAGCCCGAGAACCGACGAATTGAGCACGATACGACCATGTCCCGCCGCGCGCATCGCGGGCAGGATCTCGCGGGTGAGGCCGTGCCAGCCGAGGAAATTGGCACGGAAGATCGCCTCCATCGCCTCCGCGGGAACGTCCTCAAGCGGCGCTGGGATGGCGTAGGCACCGTTGTGGAACACCGCATCGATCGTTCCGCCGGTCGCCTCGAAGACACGCGCAAGCGCGGATGAGAACGTCGCCGGCTCTTCGTAATCGAGGCGCGGACTGACAAATCCTTCAGCCTCGCGACGGGCGCAATCCTCATCTCGGCGGCAGCTGGCGAAGACCTGCCACCCGAGATCCCGGAGGCGATGCGCCGCATCACGCCCGATACCGCTCGAACATCCGGTAATCAGTATGGACTTGCCGCCGCTCATGCGCCGGTTCTGCCCGCGCAGAGCGACTTTGGCAATGTCACTCAGCCGCAGCCGTAACGAGGTAATCTGCCATCCAGCCGATGCGGTTCGTTTCGGCCACACGGAGCTTCACCCAGCCGCCTTCCTGACGCAGCACTTCGACCTCGGTCCCGCCAGTCAGCTGGGTCAGCACCGAATGGCGCGTGCCCGGGCCCTGACGCAGGTTCACGCGGCTTCCGGATACCTCGCGCAGATCGGGCGCGGGCGCGGCCTCTTCTGTGCGCGCCGTCTCGGGCGCGATGGCGCGTTCGGGGTCGCGGCGGGCGATGTCGAGACCGAGCGTGCGCGGCTCGGGCCGTGTCGCGACGGCCGTCAGCGCGGCGTCGGTTACCGAAGTTTCGAGACTGGCGAGCTCTATGGTATTGCCCTCGGCGCTCGCGTCATCCGCTGGCGCTGCGACCTGCGTCAGCTCTGCCGCGCCGCTGGCCGCGCGGGCGACAAGCTCCTCGGTCTCGGCAGCATCGCCCGGCGCCGTGGTCGCAGCCTCGGCTTCAAGCCACCATCCCGGCTCGAAATCGGTGCCGCCGGACATCTCGAAATACGCCCAGCCCAAAAAGCCGAATGTCAAAAGTATGAATTTGGGCATGGCGCCCACCCCCCGAAAAAGGAATCACTCTGAAACAAAGCCGACAGCAGCATCGGCAAGTTTCAGCTTACTCGATTCTCAACTCGGGCCTAAGCCAAAAGGTTTCATCGCGGCTGGTTCGTCGCTTGCCGCAGCCCGATCCCGGCGGTATCACCGGATCTATGGATGATGACGCGCTCGACCCCAATATGAACCCTCGCGATGTGGCCGAACCGCTGCGGCGCGCGATCGGCGAGCGGTATCTGACCTACGCGCTGTCGACGATAATGAACCGTGCGCTGCCCGATGCGCGCGACGGGCTAAAGCCCGTGCACCGGCGGATTCTCTTTGCCATGCGGGAGCTGCGCCTGTCCTCGACCGGGGGATTCCGCAAATCAGCGAAGATCTCGGGCGACGTGATGGGCAATTATCACCCGCACGGCGATGCCGCGATCTACGATGCGATGGCCCGTCTCGCGCAGGATTTCGCGGTGCGCTACCCCCTGGTCGACGGACAGGGCAATTTCGGCAATATCGACGGCGACAACCCGGCAGCCTCGCGCTACACCGAGGCGCGGCTGACGGTCGTGGCCGAAGCGCTGCTCGACGGGCTCAACGAGAACGCGGTCGATTACCGGGCGAACTATGACGGCACCCTGACCGAGCCCGTTGCCCTGCCCGCCTCCTTCCCGAATCTTCTGGCCAACGGGGCGAGCGGCATCGCGGTCGGCATGGCGACGAACATCCCGCCGCACAACATCTCCGAACTGGTGGATGCCTGCCTGCATCTCATCAAGACGCCGGATGCGCGCGACGACACGCTCCTCAACTACATTCCAGGGCCGGATTTCCCGACCGGCGGCACACTCGTGGAGCCGCCCGAAAGCATCGCGCAGGCCTATCGCACCGGTCGCGGCTCCTTCCGGCTGCGCGCCAAGTGGAACGTCGAGCGGCTCGACCGAGGCCAGTGGCAGATCGTCGTGACCGAGATCCCCTACCAGGTGCAGAAATCGAAGCTGGTGGAGCGGCTGGCCGAGCTTATCCAGACCAAGAAAGTCCCGATCCTCGCCGATATCCGCGACGAAAGCGCCGAAGACGTGCGAATGGTTCTCGAGCCGCGCTCCAAGAACGTGGAGCCCGAGATCCTCATGGGGATGCTGTTCAAGCATTCCGATCTCGAGGTTAAGTTCAGCCTGAACATGAACGTGCTCATCGACGGGGTCACGCCGCAGGTCTGCTCGCTCAAGGAGGTGCTGCGCGCCTTCATCGATTTCCGCCGTGAAGTTCTGATCCGCCGCTCGCAGCACCGGATGGAGAAGATCGACCACCGTCTCGAGGTGCTCGAAGGCCTGATCGTCGCGTTCCTGAACCTCGACCGCGTGATCGACATCATCCGCTACGACGACGATCCCAAGGCCGCGCTCTGCCGCGAGGACTGGGGCAAGGATCACGTGCGCGCCACGTCCGAGAAGGACTACGTGCCGCCACCGCCGAGCAGCGAAGGAGACGAGCTGGGCCTCACCGAGGCGCAGGCCGAGGCGATTCTCAACATGCGCCTGCGCTCCCTGCGCCGTCTCGAAGAGATGGAGCTGGTCGCCGAGCGCGATCGCCTCATGGAAGAGCGCGCCGGTCTCGAAGACCTGCTCGAGAGCGAGGATCTGCAATGGTCCCGCATTTCCGACCAGCTGAAAGAGACCAAGAAGGCGTTCGGCAAGGACTATCCCGGCGGCGCGCGGCGCACAGATTTCGCCGAGGCGACGTCTGTCGAGGACGTGCCCATCGAGGCGATGATCGAACGCGAGCCGATCACGGTCGTCTGCTCCCAGATGGGCTGGATCCGCGCGATGACCGGCCATATCGACCTCGCCCGCGAGTTGAAGTTCAAGGATGGCGACGGGCCGCGCTTCACCTTCCATGCCGAGACCACCGACCGGCTTCTGGTCGCGGCCTCCAACGGGCGCTTCTACACGATGCAGGCCTCTGCCCTGCCCGGCGGTCGCGGCATGGGTGAGCCGCTGCGCCTGCAGGTCGATCTGCCGAACGAAGCCGAGATCCTCGATATTCTCGTCCACAAGCCGGGGCGGAAACTGCTGGTGGCCTCGTCGGCGGGCGATGGGTTCGTGGTCCCCGAGGACGAGGTGGTCGCGCAGACCCGCGCCGGCAAGCAGGTGCTGAACGTGCGCGGCGATGTCGCTGCGCGGATCGTCCGACCCGTCGAGGGCGACGCCGTCGCCGTCGTCGGCGAGAACCGCAAGGTTCTCGTCTTCCCGCTGGACGAGCTTCCTGAAATGGGACGTGGCAAGGGCGTCAGGCTCCAGAAATACAAGGACGGGGGATTGTCGGATGCCAAGACCTTCACCCTGGGGGAAGGCCTCGCATGGCGCGACCCCGCCGGACGCACCCGCACCGTCGAGCGGCCCGAGCTTGACGAGTGGATCGCCAAGCGCGCCAGCGCCGGGCGCATGGCGCCGCGCGGCTTCCCGAGAGACAACAAGTTTACCTGACGGCGCGCTGAAGACGGATTTCGTCGGGCGGCGCGGCCCGCTTCTCTGGCTTGCGGTCAAGACAGGCCTTTTGACCGTCCTCACGCTCGGCATCTATCGCTTCTGGATGAAGACGCGCCTGCGCCGCTGGTATTGGTCGGCGATCCGTCCGGGCGGGCACCCGCTCGAATATGTGGGCGACCCGTGGGAGAAACTGCTCGGCTTCCTGATCGCGGTGGTGATCCTCGCCTTCTATATCGGCATCGTGAACCTGATCCTGATGTTCCTGAGCTTCTCGCTCTTCCAGGGGAACGTCGCGGCCTATGCGCTGAGCCTCGTGGGCGTGATCCCGCTCTGGTTCTACGCGCAGTACCGCGCGCGCCGCTATGTCCTCGCGCGCACCCGCTGGCGGGGGCTGCGCTTCGGCCTCGAACCCGGCGCATGGGGGTACGCGTTTCGCGCCCTCACCCACTGGACGCTCACGATCCTCAGCCTTGGCCTGCTCTGGCCGCGGATGACCTTCTGGCTCGAGAAATACAAGACAGACCGGACCTTCTACGGGAATGCCCGCATGGTGCAGGAGGGCCGCTGGACGATGCTTTACCCCGCGCTGCGCTGGATCGCGGTCGCGCTGGCACTGGCACTTTGTGCGGCAGCGGCGTTCGCCTCGGACGCGCAACTCGGCGCACCGCTGGCAGCAGCGGCATTTGCGTCGGGACTCTACGGCCTCGTCTTCTACAGGATCGAGAGCCTGCGCCTTCTGACCGAAACCAAACGGCTTGGCGATATGCGCCTCGCCTTCGATCCGAGCGCCATGCGCGTTCTGGTGATCCAGGGTCTGGGATACGCCGCGACGGTCGCGATCCTTCTGATACCGTTCAGCGTACTCGGCATCGCGCTTCTCGGCGTCCAATCTCTCGAATTGCTGGCCGAGATGGATATCGACGCCCCGATCCCGGAACTTGGGGCTGTGCCGCGCGTGGCGCTGGTGGCGATTTCGCTCGCGCTCTATTTCACCATTTTCCTGATGTGGTCCGCCTTCACCCATGTCTTCGTCACCATGCCGACGATGCGGCATTTCGCGCTCAATCTCGCCATCCTGAACGCCGATGACCTGCGCGCGCTGCGTCAGCGTCCGCGCGACGACGCGGAGCAGGCCGAAGGCTTTGCCGAGGCGCTCGATGTGGGGGCATCGCTATGAGCACGATCCTCCGGGTCGGCCCGACACCTGACAGCTGGCGCAGCGAGGCGACGTTCTTCGACGGCATCACGCCAGAGCCGCGCCCCGTTCAGCTAGGCATCGACGAGCCCGCGCAGGCGCTCTGGATCGACGGCGCAGGACCACGCCTGTCCTGGCCGTTCCGAGACATCCGCCACGTGCCCGACCAGGCGGGCGGCGACATCATGGTACTGCGTCTGAAGGACGACCCGGTGACGCGGCTCGTCCTGCCCGACCAGAGTCTTGCCTCGCGCCTGCCCTATCGCCACCGCCGCGCGCCGGTGACCAATCGCGGCCGCATCGCGGGCTGGGCGGTGGCCGCTCTCGCGTCGGTCGCGCTCATCATCTTCGGGCTGGTGCCGCTCATGGCCGATCAGCTCGCCCGATTCATTCCGCCTGAAGGCGAGCGGGCTCTGGGCGAAGTGACGCTCGAACAGATCCGCGGTGCGCTCGATCCGGGCGCCCCGGGGCCGGTCGCCTTCTGCGACGATCCGGCCGGGCTGGCGGCGCTGAACACGATCCGGGACCGTCTGGCCGAAGGGGCCGAACTGCCGCAGGAGCTGTCGGTGCATGTTCTCGACCACGAGATGGTCAATGCCTTTGCCTTGCCCGGCGGTTTCGTCGTTCTCTTCCGAGGTCTGATCGAGGAAGCGGGCAGTGCCGAGGAGATTGCCGCCGTCCTCGCCCATGAAGTCGGGCACGTGGTCAGTCGAGACCCGACGCGGCACGCCTTGCGCTCGGCGGGCTCAATCGGGGTTCTGGGGCTGATCTTCGGCGATTTTGCCGGTGGCGCGGCCGTGTTGTTCCTCGCCAACCAGCTGATCGAGGCCCAATACAGCCAGGCCGCCGAGATCGGCGCGGATGCCTATGCTCACGACATGCTCGCCAATGCCGGGATCGCGCCGAACGCGCTTGGCGCGATGTTCGAGCGCTTTCGCGAAATGGGCGGTGAGCCGCCCCGGATCATGTCTCATTTCATGTCCCATCCCGAGCTCGACGACCGCATCGTGGCCGCGGACGAGGCCACGCCGGACGGGTTCGAACCACGCCCCCTGCTGAATCCCGATGCGTTCCGCGATCTCAAGCGCATCTGCGACTGAACCTTGCGCGGAGTGCAACGAAACAGGGCCATTTCGGCTAAAAACGCGACGTTCAGCGGCACCGATGTGTCGATTTCCCCCTGTCAGAGCGCGTCACGAGGCGCTATCTCTCACCGGGAAGTCACAGGGCATGGGCTCGTCCATGCCGTCACCAAGGGAGTTTCACGCCGATGAAGGTACTCGTGCCTGTCAAACGTGTGATCGACTACAACGTGAAGGTTCGCGTCAAAGCGGACGGATCGGGTGTCGATCTCGCCAACGTCAAGATGTCGATGAACCCGTTCGACGAAATCGCGGTCGAAGAGGCAATCCGCCTCAAGGAAGCCGGAACCGCCGAAGAGGTGATCGTCGTCTCCATCGGCGTCAAGCAGGCGCAGGAGACGCTGCGGACCGGTCTCGCGATGGGCGCGGACCGCGCGATCCTCGTCACCGCGACCGACGACGTTCACAATGACATCGAGCCGCTGACCGTCGCCAAGATCCTCGCCAAGGTGATCGAGGAAGAAGAGCCCGGCCTCGTGATCTGCGGCAAACAGGCGATCGATAACGATCTGAACGCCACCGGCCAGATGCTGGCCGCGCTCACCGGCTGGGCGCAGGCGACCAATGCCAACTCGCTCGAGATCGACGGCGATCACGCCACGGTCGCGCGTGAGGTCGATGGCGGCCTGCAGACCATCAAGGTCAAGCTGCCCGCGATCGTCACCACCGACCTGCGCCTCAACGAGCCGCGCTATGCGTCGCTTCCGAACATCATGAAGGCGAAGAAGAAGCCGCTCGAGGAGAAGACGCCCGAGGATTACGGCGTCGATGCCGCGCCTCGCCTCGAGGTCGTAAAGACCTCGGAGCCGCCGGAGCGCGCCGCGGGCGAAATGGTGGGTTCGGTCGACGAGCTCGTGACGAAGCTGAAAGACAAGGGGGTCGTGTAATGGCCGTTCTTCTGCTTGCTGAAATCAACGACGGCACGCTGTCGCTCGACGCGACCTCGAAAGCCGTCACCGCTGCCAAGGATC
Source organism: Roseivivax sp. THAF30 (assembly GCF_009363575.1). Taxonomy (NCBI): domain Bacteria; kingdom Pseudomonadati; phylum Pseudomonadota; class Alphaproteobacteria; order Rhodobacterales; family Roseobacteraceae; genus Roseivivax; species Roseivivax sp. THAF30. Next base: position 3,317,011 of record NZ_CP045389.1, read on the forward strand.
TGGGAGACGTGACGCTTCTCGCGGTCGGTGCGTCGGCCAAAGCAGCCGCCGAAGAGGCCGCCAAGATCGAGGGCGTCGCCAAGGTGCTCGTCGCCGAGGATGACCTCTATGGTCACCGTCTCGCCGAGCCGGTCGCGGCGCTCATCGTCTCTCTCGCGGGCGATTACGACCACATCGCCGCGCCCGCGACCACGGATGCCAAGAACATTCTGCCGCGCGTCGCGGCGCTGCTGGACGTGATGGTGCTGACGGACGTGACCGGTGTTGTCGATGCCGACACCTTTGAACGCCCGATCTACGCCGGCAACGCGGTGCAGACGGTGAAATCCAAGGACGCCAAGAAAGTGCTGACGATCCGCACGTCGACCTTCGACGCCGCCGGCGAGCAATCCGCCGCGCCCGTCGAGGATGTGGCGAAAGCGGACGATCCGGCGCTGTCCGAGTGGGTCAAGGACAAGGTTGCCGAAAGCGACCGCCCCGAGCTTACCTCGGCGGGTATCGTCGTCTCGGGAGGCCGCGGCGTCGGCTCGGAAGAGAACTTCGCGATCGTCGAGAAGCTCGCCGACAAGCTCGGCGCGGCGGTCGGCGCATCGCGGGCCGCGGTCGACTCGGGCTTTGCCCCGAACGACTGGCAGGTCGGCCAGACCGGTAAGGTCGTCGCGCCCGATCTCTATATCGCGGTCGGCATTTCGGGGGCGATCCAGCACCTTGCGGGTATGAAAGACAGCAAGGTCATCGTCGCGATCAACAAGGACGAAGAAGCGCCAATCTTCCAGGTGGCCGATTATGGCCTCGTCGGCGATCTCTTCGATGTCGTGCCGGAACTGACCGAGAAGCTTTGATCCGCGCGATCACTCAAGCTCGAAGGCCCGCCTCACCTGGCGGGCCTTTTTCATTGCGAGACCGTCTCGATCATGGCCGCGCTCAGCGCGTCTGCCGCGCGCTCATGCGCCGCCACGCCGAGCATCTGCCGCGCGATCACCGCGTCGAATTCAGAGAACACCATACCCTCGGTCGACGCGTGATCGGGCGGCTCGACGACCTCGATGCAGCCCCGGATTCGCCGCTCCAGTGCATCCAGCATGTCGCGCGTGATGAATGCAGGCTCACGCCCGATCCCGTAGTCGAGCGGCATCGCCTCGGGCGGCGGCGCCGTGCCCATCCACAAGAGCCATGCAGGCCCACTGAGGCTGTCGAGCAGCTTCTTCATCCGCGCGACCCAGGCAGTCTGAACCTCGCGCATCACGAAGCCGAACCGCTCCGCATCCGCCTCGATCAAGGTGGCGATGAGCGCGCCGACAAAGCTGATCTGGCTGAAATCCACCTCCGGATAGAGGCGCTGCAAGGTATCGGAGGCTTTCACGAAGCGATCGTTCCGGCGCGGATGCACCGAATAGAACCGGTTCGACATGTTCGCCGCACCCATCACCTGCAGGACCGCCGCATCCGCCGAGGCTGCGAGCCCAGCGATGACAGCATCGTTCAGGTATAGATCGAGCCCGGCATTGATCTGCCCGAAATTCGCGATCGGCCGTTCAAGACCGTCGCCGAGAAGCACAGGCCAAGGATCGGGTACGAAGCGCCCGAATGTTTCCGTACCGCCGAGGCAGGCGATATAGCCCGTCTCCGGCGCTTTCGGCCCTCTGCAGGTCACGCGGCTTTTGCCATAACGGCACGGGGCATAGTCCAGCCCGCCCCGAATCTCGGTGGCATACATATCTCACACCCATTTCTCACCCGATACGCAGGCTGCGCCGATTCCCTTGCGGATCGGTTAAAGCTCGAATGCGCGCGAATCCCGGTTGCACCGCCCTTGTGATCCGGGCGAGACGGGGCCAAGCTTCCACCGGTCAGAGGGAAAGGCAGTCCATGGAAATCAAGAGTGTCGGCGTCGTGGGCGCGGGTCAGATGGGCAACGGCATCGCGCATGTCATGGCCGTGGCTGGATATGACGTCCTTCTGAACGATATCAGTGGCGAGGCGCTGGAAAAGGCGGTCGCGACGATCCGCAAGAATCTCGACCGGCAGGTCAGCCGCGAGAAGATCGCCGCCGAAGACCGCGACGCGGCGATGGCGCGGATCCGCACGACCGAAACCCTCACCGATCTCGGAGAGACCGATCTCGTGATCGAGGCCGCGACCGAGCGCGAGGAGTTGAAGAACAAGATCTTCGAAACGCTCGTGCCATCGCTCAAGCCGGAGACGATCCTGACCTCGAACACGTCCTCCATCTCGATCACGCGGCTCGCATCGAAGACGGACCGGCCGGAACGCTTCATGGGCTTCCACTTCATGAACCCGGTGCCGGTCATGAGCCTCGTGGAGCTCATTCGCGGGATCGCCACCGATCAGGAAACCTACGAGGCTTGCCTGGCCGTGGTCGACAAGCTCGGCAAGACGGCCGCCAGCGCCGAGGACTTCCCCGCCTTCATCGTCAATCGCATCCTGATGCCGATGATCAACGAAGCCTGTTACACGCTTCTGGAAGGCGTCGGAAACGTCCGCTCCATTGACGAGGCGATGAAGCTGGGCGCGAACCATCCGATGGGCCCGCTCGAGCTTGCTGATTTCATCGGGCTCGATACCTGCCTTGCGATCATGAACGTGCTGCATGACGGGCTCGGCGATACGAAGTACCGCCCCTGCCCGCTTCTGTCGAAATACGTCGAGGCGGGCTGGCTCGGCCGGAAGACGAAGCGCGGCTTCTACGATTATCGCGGCGACGAGCCCGTGCCGACACGGTAAAGACCGTCTTCCTCAAGCTCGCCCCGAGGATCGCTCCACCTTCGCCGCGCGCTACGTCGCGCGGCCCGCCCAGGGCCGCTGGTCCGGCACATGCAGGCGCAGGCTCTCACCGAGCCGGAGCACGCCCGGCCGCTCCACCCAGGCTGTCACGCCGCGCCGACCCTTCGCCGCAGCCTTGAACCTCTTGGCCTCGCCCGGATGATCCTCTGCAATCTCGCGCGCGGGAAGCTGACAGGGGCGGTTTTGCATGTCGACGACCAGCATACCGCCATCCTCGAGCTGCAGCCGGGACGACGGCGGCAGATGCGAGAAATCGGGCAGACCGGACACAACGAGCGATGCACCGAGCCATTCGGGCTGTAAGGTCTCAAGCCCCATCTCCTGCGCGATCTCGGCCACTTCTTCTTCGGACATGATAGCGAGCTGCCGCACGTTCCGGATCTCCGTGCCGCGCGCGTATTGCGACAGAAGGCGCGAACAGGACGGCCGGTTGAGCCCAGAATGGGTGTCGCCCGGTATCCCGTCCCAATCGAGCGCGATCTCGGTGTTGGGCTCCGAACGGATGCGTTGTGTTTCGGACGTGACACGCCCGAGCCAGACGATCCGCGCGGAAAAATCGGTGGGTGCGAGCGCGGGCATCGCCATCAGACCTCGAGCGTCAGGAACAGGCGGCGGAAGGGGAACAGCACGGTGCCGCGTGCGCTTTCGGGGTAGGCCTTGCTGATCGCGCTCTCATAGGCGGTGATGAGCTGTGTGCGCTCTTCCTTGGACAGGGCCGAAAGGATCGGGCGCGCGTAAGTCCCCTCGGTGAAGCGGCGGACCGGATGGCCTTCGGCGTCAGGCGCAAGCTCCTGGTAATATTCCGTCTCCCAGATCGTCACTTGCCCGAGAGGCCGCAGAAGGCGGTGGTATTCGGCGGGCAGCATGATCGAGGGAAGCCGGTCACGGTCGATCCGGTCAGGGAACATCTCGTCAGCGATCTGCAGCCAGAGCCGATGCGAGGGCGCGCGATTCTGGTTCGGCAACTGTACCGCCAGCACGCCACCCGGCGCGAGTTGGCTGGCGAGCCTGTGCATCAAAGTGTCGTGATCCCGCACCCAGTGCAGGACGGCATTGGCGAAGATCATCGCGGGCGGCGTCTCCGGCTGCCATTCCGCCAGATCCATTTTCTCGGTCGCGGCGTAACAGCCCGTGCGTTGCGCGTGATCGAGCATGGCCGGACTCGTGTCGACACCGATAACGCGGCGTCTCAATTGCCCCAGCGCGGGGCCCACGGCCCCGGATCCACAGCCGAGGTCGATCACGTCGCCCTCTGGCAACGGCCCGACGGAGCGCAGAAGGTCGAGAGCGGGTCGCAAACGCAGACCCCGAAACCTGTGATAGGTTCCGGGGTCCCAATCGCCTGTATCGCGCGGCGCGTTCATGCAGAGGGTTCGGGTTCCAGATCGCCCGAGGGCTTGGCCTTGGGTTTGGTCTTCGGGATCGCCGTGACCGAGGGCTTGTCCTCCTGAGCGGCCGCGCCGCCTTCGTCGTCACCCTTGTGCGGCGGCTCACCCTTGATGACGCGCTGGATCTCTTCGCCGGTCAGTGTCTCGTATTCGAGAAGACCCTCTGCAAGACGCTGCCATTCTTCCTTGCGGTCGGTCAGGATCTGGTACGCCCGCTCATAGGCTTCGTGAATGAAGCGGCGAACCTCGTCCTCGATCAGTTCCTTGGTATGGGCGGACACCGACAGACCGGCAGTGTTACCTTGGTAACCCTCGTGGGCTTCTGCGTAGTCGATATTGCCGACCTTGTCCGACATGCCCCAGCGCAGGACCATCGCCCGTGCAAGCGCGGAGGCTTGCTGGATGTCCCCGGCCGGGCCGTTCGAGACGTTGCCGTCACCATACTTGATGATCTCGGCCGCCTTGCCGGCCATCGTCATGGCGAGCTTTTCCTCGCATTCCGACTTGTGCCAGTTCAGCCGGTCGATCTCGGGCAGCGAGACCACCATGCCCAGAGCGCCGCCACGCGGGATGATCGTCGCCTTGTAGACCGGATCGCATTGCGGAAGCGTCAGGCCGACGATGGCGTGACCGGCCTCGTGATAGGCGGTCTTTTCCTTCTGGTCGGCGGTGAGGACCATGGAGCGGCGCTCGGCACCCATCATCACCTTGTCCTTGGCGTTCTCGAAATCGACCATCGTGATGAAGCGGCGACCGACGCGCGCCGCCATGAGCGCCGCCTCGTTCACGAGGTTGGCAAGATCCGCGCCGGAGAAACCGGGCGTGCCGCGCGCGATGATCCGCAGATCCACGTCCGGCCCCAGCGGTGTCTTGCGGGCATGAACGCCGAGGATCTTCTCCCGGCCCTTGAGGTCGGGATTCGGCACCGTCACCTGGCGGTCGAAGCGGCCGGGACGCAGAAGCGCGGGGTCGAGAACGTCACGGCGGTTCGTCGCCGCGATGATGATGACACCCTCGTTGCTCTCGAAGCCGTCCATCTCCACCAGAAGCTGGTTCAGCGTCTGCTCGCGCTCATCGTTGCCGCCACCGTAGCCGGAGCCACGGTTGCGGCCGACCGCGTCGATCTCGTCGATGAAGACGATGCAGGGCGCGTTCTTCTTGGCCTGCTCGAACATGTCGCGCACGCGGGATGCACCCACCCCGACGAACATCTCGACGAAGTCAGAGCCCGAGATGGTGAAGAAGGGCACGCCTGCCTCGCCCGCGATGGCGCGCGCCAGCAGTGTCTTACCCGTGCCCGGAGGGCCGACAAGCAAGGCGCCTTTCGGGATCTTGCCGCCAAGACGCGAGAATTTCTGCGGGTTGCGGAGAAACTCGACGATTTCCTCGAGTTCTTCCTTGGCCTCGTCGATGCCCGCGACTTCGTCGAAGGTCACGCGGCCATGCTTTTCAGTCAGGAGCTTTGCCTTGGACTTGCCGAAGCCCATCGCGCCGCCGCGGCCACCACCCTGCATCCGGTTCATGAAGTAGATCCAGACACCGATCAGCAGCAGGAACGGCAGGAGCGAGATCAGGAAGGACTGGAAGCCCGATTGCTCCTGAGGCTCCGCGCGCACCGGCACGTTGTTGTCGACAAGCAGGTTCGTGACCTCTGCATCTTCGGGCTTGATCGTGACGTGATCGGTGCCGTCCGACGTGCGGTAGCGCACCTGTTCGCCGTCGATCGTAACCGACGAGACCGAGTTGTCCTCAACCGCCTGCACGAATTCGGTATAGGTCGATTCCCGGCTTTGAAGCGTGGAATTGCCTCCCGAGAAGAGGTTGAAGAGCGCCAGGACGAGCAAGAATAGCACGACCCAGAAGGCGATATTGCGCGCGTTGTTCAAGGATAATCTCCCACGAAACCTTGGCGCGGCTCTATCACAGCCGCGTTGCGTGTAACATAGGCATGTCGCCTATTCGTTCAATGCGCCGAGATGAAGGCGGCGAAGCTGTGAGCAGGGGCAATGGCGCGGCAGACATGTGCCGGTCCGAAGGACAGGGCGGCACAGGCGACAAGCCGGCCCTCGTCGAAGATCGCAGGCAGCGTCAGCGCGTCGTGGAAGCGCGGGCCGTGTTCCGGCTTGTCGGGAACCTGCGACCATCCGAGCGAGCCGAGTGCGCGCACCTCAAACCCTTGCAAATCCAGGCTTTCCACATGCCATCGCCCATCCCAGAGCGCACCGTCCCCGACGCGCGTCGCGAGGCTCTCGAGCCGGGCTGGTTCGCGCTGGATACGCAGCGCCGCACCATCGATCCGCAAAAGCGCCCCGCCGAGCGTGCCGCCCCTCCCGCCGAGGCACGAGTCCAGAAGCGCTTCGAGAGCTTCGGCGCGCGGGCGATATTCCGAGCCCGCGACAAATTGGAGCGCGGCGGCGAGAAGCCGCATCTGCGTGTCCCGTTCGATGTCGGCGAAGCCGTCGCGCGCGATCACGACCTGCCCCCACTCCTCCGTCGCGATCCGGCTCGCCACCTCCGCTGCCCGCGCCCGGAGCGCGGCACGCGCGCGCTGCATCCGCGCCGCCGTCCGCGTCAGCGCCTCCACGCCAAGTCCTTCCTCGTCGAGCGCCGCCAGCAGCTTCCGGAGGCGCACCCGCTCAAAGCGATCGTCATCGTTGGAAGGATCGTCCGCGAAAGGCATCCTCAGCACGCGCAAATGGAAGCGCAGGGTCTCCCGGCGCTCGTTCAGGAGAGGGCGCAAGATTCGCATGTCGCTCGCCTGGCGGACCATCGCCATGCCCGAGAGCCCCTCGACACCGGATCCGCGCCTGAGGCGCATCAGGATCGTCTCGGCCTGGTCGTCAGCCGTATGGGCGAACAGGACATCGCGCATTCCGCCGCGCCAGGCATCGATCAAGGAAAGCCGCGCACGGCGGGCGGCATCCTGAAGGTTGCCCTGCCCGTCCCAGCCTTTCCATGTCAGCACATCGTGCGGCCAGCCCAGAACCCGACATTCCTCCGCAACGAGGCGGGCTTCGTCGGCGGAGCCCGGCCTCAAGCCATGATCGACGGTGACGACCCGAAGGCCCACGCCCCAGGCCCGTGTCCAATTATGCGCGAGCGAGAGCATCGCCATGCTGTCGCCACCGCCAGAGACGGCGAGCCCGATCTCGCTCGGGAAATCCGGCCCGAGGAGCTGCCCCATCGCCGCGGCGAACCTATCGTCGAGCGACGGGGCGTGATTCACTGGCAGCCGAGGGATTGGCGTTCCTGCTGGGCGCGTCCCACCGCGTCGCTACCAGGATAGCGCGTCGCAACTTCGGACAGCGTCACGCAGGCTTCCTGGGTGGAGCCCAGCCGGCCAAGCCCGCGTCCGAGAAGGAACAGGGCTTCCGGCGCGGTCTGCGCGTCGGGATAGGTGTTCCAGGCTTCGAGATAGGCGCGCGAGGCCTCGCGCGTGTCCCCCAGCCCCTCGAGCGCTCGCCCCCGGCCCAGAAGCGCCGCGGAATCGAGCGGGCCGCCAGGATAGGTCTGGCGGAACGATGCGAAGGCATCGGCCGCCGCCTGCCAGTTCTGCTCGTTCAAGGCCGCTTGCGCTTCGCGGAAATCGGCCTCTTCGGCGGCGGCAAGCTGTGCGCCGCCTGCAATCGGAAGGCTGTCGCCGCCCGATGCCGCGCTGCCTTCCGCCGGCGCGGGGCCCGGGCCCACCTCGATATCGGAGGGCGTCGCCGTGCCATCGGTGGGCACATCGCCGAGATCGCCGGAGCCGCCTGTGGCGGGCGCGGTGCCTCCGAGCGACGGTGTCTCCCCGAGGCTGCCGATATCGCAGTCGTCCTCGAGCTCGCAGAGACGAAACTCCAGATCGCCGATCCGGTTCGTGCCGTCCTGCACCACGCGGTCGATGCGAAAGGTCAGCTCCTCGGTCCGCGAGGTCAGACGCTGAAGCTCGGCCTCGATCGTGTTCACCCGGTCGATGGTGCCGCCGCCGACCTGTACGTCCGAGCCCGAGGTCGTGGACAATTCGCGCCGGAGCTTCTGCAGCTCGAAATTCAGGACCGACAGGTCCTGCCGGATGTCAGCCAGCGTCTCGCCGTCCTGCGCCTGTGCGGCGACAGGCGTGGCGAGAAGCGCGAAGGAAAGGAAGACGGCGCGGATCATCGGATCAGCTCAGCGCGCCGCCGGCGATGACGGTCACCGCGCGCCGGTTCTGCATGTAGCAGCTCTCGGTCGAGCAGACCTCGATGGGCCGCTCCTTGCCGTAGGAGACGAAGCGCAGACGGCTTTCCGCAACACCCTGGGCGACAAGGTATTCCATGACGGCATTCGCGCGCCGCGCGCCGAGCGCGAGGTTGTATTCGCGTGTACCCTGCTCGTCCGCGTGGCCCTCGATCACCGCCTGGTAGGACGGGTTCGACGTCAGCCATTGCGCCTGCTGGCGAAGCGTGTCCTGCGCCGACGGGCTCAGCGTCGACTGGTCGACCGCGAAGAGCACGCGATCGCCGATCGTCTGGTTGAAATAGGCCGCCGAGGTGGGATCGTTCGCGCTGCCCGGAACGACGCCCGCGTTGGCACCGGCCATTCCGCCAGCCCCGCCGGCGCCATCGGCCCCCTCGCCGAAACGGTCCGCGCGGGTGCAGCCGGCGATGGCGATCGTCGCAATGAGCGCAAGGCTCGTGAATGTCGTGATACGCATGTTCTAGGTCCTGCTCTTTGTTTGCCGGAAGGCTACCACAGCCACCGGCCCAAGGGAATCGTCGGCCGCTTCGGCTCGCGTTCTTTCCCCATGATCTGGCCAAAAATACTCCGGGGAGCGCGAGGGGCTGGCCCCTCGCTCCGCCAGTGACGTCATTGAAGCGGTCCCCAGTTGGGATCGGACCCGCCCGACGGCGTCGTCACCCGCTTGAGGTTCCGCCCGGAAATGTCCACCGAGTAGAGGGCCGAGGAGCCGGTTTCCCCTTGCGTCTCGCGGCTGAACATCAGAACGCGCCCGTTCGGCGCCCAGGTCGGGCTCTCGTCGAGGAACGAAGCCGTCAGGAGGCGTTCCTCCGAACCGTCCGTCCGCATCACGCCGATGTGGAAACGGCCCGCATTCTGCTTGGTGAATGCGATGAGATCGCCGCGCGGCGACCAGACCGGCGTGCCGTAACGCCCTTCCCCGAACGAGATCCGTCGCGCCTCGCCGCCGCCAGCGGGCATGATGTAAAGCTGCTGCGTGCCCGAGCGGTCGCTCTCGAAAACGATCTGGCTGCCATCCGGCGAGAAGCTGGGCGCGGTTTCGATCGAGGGCGCCGTCGTGATCTGCGCCGCCTGTCCGGTCGCGATTTCCATCGAGTAGATGTCTGTGTTCGCCCCGTTCGTCGCAGAATAGAGCAAACGCTGACCGTTCGGCGCGAAACGCGGCGAGAAGCTCATCGTGCCTGATTGCGAGGGCAGGATGCGGCTCTGGACAGAGCCCACGTCGAGCACATGCACCCTCGGCTCGCCGCTCTGGTAACTCGTGTAGAGCACCCGGTCTCCGTTCGGTGAGAACCGCGGCGCGAGAACGATGGACGAACTGTCGGTCAGGTATTGCAGGTTCGCGCCGTCGTAATCCATGATCGCGAGCCGCTTGGCCCGATTATCCTTGGGCCCGCTTTCCGAAACGAAGACCACACGGCTATCGAAGTAACCACCTTCGCCGGTGATCCGCGAATAGACCTGGTCGGCGACCTTGTGACCCATCCGTCGCAGCCCGTCCGCGGTGCCCGCGAACTGCATCCCCTGGCCGAGCTCGGTTCCGGCGAAGACATCGTAGACGCGGAACTTCACGACGACGCGCCCTGCCCCGTCCGTGCTGACCGCGCCGGTGATGAGCGCCTGCGCGTTGATCGCGCGCCAATCGGCGAACTGCACCGGGCTTTCGAAACTGGTGATCTGGCTGATGAACGCATCCTGAGAGATCAGTCGAAAAAGCCCTGTCCCCGTCAGATCGTTGCGCACGACCTGCGTGATCTCCTGGGCGTATTGCTGCGCCTGCGCGCCTTCGGCCACGAAGGTCGGCGCGGCGAAGGGCAAGGGCTCGATCAAGCCTTCGGTGATCTCGATCCGGAGCGGGCCGTCCTGGGCTTGGGACGGGGCGCCAAAGATGACAAGCGTCAGCGCCATGAGACAGGAGAGAATGAGTTTCATCGGCGTGCCTTTCCTCGGGAGGGATGCGCTCGGGCGACCATATCGCGCGGGCGGAAGGGACAAAACAGACAAAGACGCGAGGCCGCCCATCAGCGCAGCCTCATGCCGGATGGATCGAAGACCATCTCGATCTCGCGCCATTGCGCGTATTTCTCGGGAGGCAGCGGGAAGCCATCTCCCTGGCAGCGCAGAATCGCGCGTCGGGCGGCCTGGTAGGCAGTTTGCGCGGCCTGGTTGTCGCCGCCCGACGACTCGATCATCCGCAGCGAGTCGCTCACGACCTGGCCCGATTGCTCCATTCGCATGGCGACCACGACCGTCACGTTCGCGGCCTGGCTGCCGACATCGACCACCCAGCAGCGCTGGACCGCCACCCGAAGCGCGTCGCGCTCGCCGCCAGTGAGAGGTGGCCCGGTCGGCAGATCCGGCTGCGGGTCCGTCGTGCCGCCGCCAAGCGCCTCGGCGAGCGCGGCTTCTACCCCATCGGGGCTTTCAGGCGCGGGCTCTGGATCGGGCGCCGGTTCGGGGGCGGGTTCGGGCTCGGGCTCCGATGTCTCGGCCGTCTGCGTTTCGGGCTGCGTTTCGGGCTCCGGTTCCGGAGCCGGCTGCGGCGTCGGCCTGTTCGGCCGGGTCTGCGGGCGCATCGAACTGTCGGGCGCGCGCGCAGGCTCTTCGGCCTCGGTCACGATCTCGCTTGTCGCGGCCTCGGGCTGCGTGGCTTCCTGCTCTTCCACCTCTGCCGTGTCAGGCGAGTCCGCATCGGGGGAGACGCTGTCCTGCACGTCTTCGGCAACCTGTGCATCCGGTTCAGGCTGCGGCACGGGATCGGGCGCGACGCGCGGGGCGAATTCGGGTGTCGGGGTGTCGGCGACGTCCGGCGCGGTGCTTTCAGGTTCGGGCTCGGGCTGAGGCAGCTCCGGCACGCTGTCGGTCACCTCGGCTGGCGGCGTCGGCTGCACAGGCTCAGGCGGCGTTTCGGGTTCGGGCTCGGGTGTCGGCTCGGGACGGGCCTGCGGCGGGCGCACGCTTTCCGGCGTCGGCTGCTGCGGCGGAGCTTCCTCCGTCTCGGGCGCGGGCGGCGCGTCGATCTCCTCGGCGGCCTCGGGCGGCGCGGACGGCTGCGAGAGCGCCGCGAAATCTTCTTCGGACAGGACAGAGACGTCCTGAACCCGCACGGGGTCCGGGTTCGGTCGGAACAGCCCGCCGAACAGAACCCACAGGATCAGGACCCCATGGCCGATACCCGAGATGATCTGACCCGTGGTCACGGGGCCTCTCCTCAGTTTCCGGTGCCGTCGAGCGCAGGTCCGCCGATATCGGTGACAAGCCCGATCGAACTGAAGCCGCCCGCATTGAGCGCGCCCATGATCTGCGCCACCGTGTCATAGGGCACCGCCCCGTCGGCGCGCAGATAGACGCGATCGTCGGAGCGTTCCTCTGCGATGGCGCGAAGCCTGCCGACCAGCTCTTCGCGCGCGACCTCGGTGGTCTGGATCGTCACGGTCCCGTCGCCCGAGATGGTGACGGTGAGCGGCTCCTCGTTGTCCGACGGAAGCGCGGTCGCGGCCGTTTTCGGCAGCTCGACCGGCACGCCGACCGTCAGCAGCGGCGCGGCGACCATGAAGATGATCAAGAGCACCAGCATCACGTCCACGAAGGGCGTGATGTTGATCTCGGACATCGGCTGCGCGCGGCCCGAACGGCGCCGCCGCCTGCGGCTGCCGCCGCTGCCTCCCGCCTGTCTGACCCCTGCGCCCATGGCTCAGCTATCCAGTTGCCGCGACAGGATGGTGGAGAACTCGTCCGCGAAGGCCTCGTAGCCCGCGATCAGACGTTCCGCATCCGTCGACAGCTTGTTGTAGAAGATCACCGCCGGAATTGCCGCCAGCAGGCCCAGACCCGTCGCGAGGAGTGCCTCGGCGATCCCGGGCGCGACCACGACAAGCGAGGTGTTCTGCTGCTGGGCGATCTCGACGAAGGCGTGCATGATGCCCCAGACCGTGCCGAAAAGACCGACGAAGGGCGTGACCGACCCCACCGTGGCGAGAACCCCGAGGCCCGCCTGAAGCTCTTCGGCCTCTTTCTGGATGGCGACGTCCATCGACCGGTCGATCCGGGCCTGCGCGCCTGCAATAAGGTTGCCGTCATCGCGGTGCGAGCGGCGCCACTCCATCATGCCCGCGGCAAAGACGCGCTCGGACCGGCCCGAAGGATCCATGCCGATCTGGTCGAACAGCTCGTCCAGCGGCTCGCCCGACCAGAATGCCCGGTCGAAACGGTCGGCCTCTGCCTTGGCCGCGCGGTAGGAGATGATCTTCTGGACGATGATCGACCAGGACCAGAAGCTTGCGAGGATAAGCGCGAGCATCACCAGCTTGACGGTGAAGGTGGCGCGGGCGAACAGCGCCCACATGGAGAAATCAATCTCCGACGCGAGCGCGAGGGTTTCCGTTTCCATGAGCCTGCTCTTTACTGCCATGCGGCCTCTTTCCGGGCCGCCTTTACAGGCAGGCATACGCGATGTCGCCTCTCAAGGCCAACACATTAGGGTGACAACGCGCCGAAACCGCGGTGAAAGCGGTATTCAGTGCAGCTTTTGGCGGATATTCGCCGGCAGACGGGCCGCGCCGCCCGCCTCGTTCACACAGACGACCAGCACTTCTGCCTGAAAGAGCAGCGTATCGCCGCGCCAGACCTCCTGGTGCATGACGAGCCGCACCCCGGTCACCGATTTCGTCTCGGTGCGGACAACAAGCTCGTCGTCGAACTTGGCCGGCGCGATGTAATCGGCCTCGACGCGTCGCACGACGAAGACGATGCCGTCCTTCTCGCGCATCGCGTTCTGATCGACCCCGAGCGCACGCACCCAGTCGGACCGGGCGCGTTCGATGTAGCGCAGGTAATTGGCGTAATAGACGATCCCCGCCATGTCGGTGTCTTCGTAATAGACCCGGATCGGGAAGGTATGGATCATCGCGCTTTCCTATTGGCTCGGGGCTTGCGTCGAAAGACGCGCATGCAGGCGCAGTGCGTGGCTCGGAACATCGGCGAAGGAGGGCATCACCGGATCGTAGGCCGCGCGGATGAGGCCGGCGATCTCGGGCCGTAGCACCACGCGCCCGTCGTCGAGCTGACCGAGCGCGGATCGCTTGGTGAAGGCAAGATCGGACCATAGCAGCACCGATTGCACAACCTGGCTCAGTGCCAGTGTCTCGGCGGGCAATTGGGACAGCTCATCGTCCATGCGGATGAAGATGAAACAGGCCTTTATCGCACCTGCCTCGTCGAAGCGGAAAACGCGGTATTGGTTTGCCTCGATGGATTTCAGCCGCTCCAGAAGCGGTGCCAGCCCCTCGATCAGGCGATCGAGGTCGGGCACGGCGGCCAGCTCGTCCCAGTCGCGCAGGAAGAAGACCATCGTGTTCGAGCCAAGCTCGGGATCGGTCTCGGCCATCTTGTGACCAGAGAGCGCCATCACCGCCTCGAACGCGCCCTTGATCGTGGAGAGCGTCCGGTCCTCGACACCGAAGACGATGGGCGCAATCGGCCGCCCCCAGCGGGCGAAGACGTAACTTCCATCCGCGCGCGTGAACAGCGCTTCGATATCCTCGGGCGTCATCATGGGCGCGGGTTTGGCATCCCGCGCGCTTCGGGGCAAGCGGCTTGCACGTGAGACAGGCGTGCGGGCGGCAAGGCCGCCCGCGCATGTCTGGCGGGCTGATCGTTCCGATCATCCCGCGGGCGAGGGGCGCGGCCCCTCGCGCTCCCCGCGGTATTTCAGCCAACCCAAGAACAGTGGCGACTATTCAAAGAGCGCGCCTTGTCCCGGCGTCTGCGGCGCCGGCAGACCGAGATGCGCCCAGCCTTTCTGCGCGAGCATCCGTCCTCGCGGCGTGCGGGCGATGAGGCCTTGCTGGAGAAGGTAGGGCTCGATCACCTCCTCGATCGCGTCGCGCGCCTCCGAAAGCGCCGCGGCGATCGTCTCGATCCCCACCGGGCCACCGGCATAATTCTCGGCGATGAGCGAGAGATACCGGCGATCCGCCCCGTCGAGGCCCAGCCCGTCGACACCGAGGCGGGTTAGCGCGTTGTCGGCAAGAGCGCGCGTGATCGTCCCGTCGCCCTCCACCACCGCGAAATCGACGACCCGGCGCAGGAGCCGCCCGGCGATCCGGGGCGTGCCGCGTGCCCGCCGCGCGATCTCCCGCGCGCCCTCGGGGTCGGCGCGCACGCCGAGCTTTTCCGCGTTGCGGCTGACGATGACGTCGAGTTCCTCGACCGTGTAGAACTGAAGGCGCGTCGGGATCCCGAACCGGTCGCGGAGCGGCGTCGTGAGAAGCCCGAGCCTCGTCGTGGCCCCGACCAGCGTGAACGGTTGAAGCTCGATCCGCACGGTGCGGGCGGCCGGGCCCTCGCCGATCACGAGATCGAGCTCGTAATCCTCCATCGCCGGGTAGAGCACTTCTTCGACGGCGGGATTCAGGCGGTGAATCTCGTCGATGAAAAGAACGTCGCGCGCCTCGAGATTAGTCAGGATCGCGGCGAGATCGCCCGCCTTGGCCAGAACGGGCCCCGAGGTCATGCGGAAATTGACGCCAAGCTCACGCGACATGATCTGAGCCAGCGTCGTCTTGCCGAGGCCGGGAGGCCCGTGAAAGAGCGTGTGGTCCATCGCCTCGCCGCGGGTGCGGGCCGATTGCAGAAAGACGCGCAGGTTCGCACGCGCCTCCGCCTGCCCGACGAAATCGTCGAGAACTTGCGGACGCAGCGCGCGGTCGCGATCCTCTGGCGTGCTTTCGGGGCGGAGAATGGGATCGGGATCGCTCATCGCGTCATGCCGGCGCAAGAAGTTTCAGCGCCGCGCGGATGAGCGTGCTTGTATCCGCCTCGGGCGTGCTTGCGGCGGCTTCGGCGACAGCGGAGGCGGCTTCGCCCGGCCCGTAGCCGAGATGTCCGAGCGCGGAGAGCGCTTCCGCCTGCGCGGTCTGGCTGGTCGCGGGGCGCGGCGCCGGAGTGCGCGGTGCGGCCGTATCGCCGGGATCGAGCACCTCGTCCTGAGCGGCGGGAGAGGGAGCGCTCACCTGCGCGCCCATGGCCATGATCGTCGGCGCCTTGTCCTTGAGCTCGATGACCACGCGTTGCGCCGTCTTGGGGCCGATGCCCTTGGCGGCCTTCACCGCGTTCCAGTCGCCGAGCGCAATCGCGCGGCTGACCCCGTCCGGCCCGAGCGTGCCCAGAATGGCCAGCGAGGCTTTCGCGCCGATCCCCTGCACAGACATCAAAAGGCGGTGCCATTCCTTCTCGACAAGACTGAGAAACCCGAAGAGCTGCAGGATATCCTCCCGCACGAGAAGGTCAGTGAAAAGCGCAACCGCCTCCCCGGGACCGGGCACCTGGGCGAGAGTCCGGTCGGAGCAGTAAACGACGTAGCCGACCCCGCGCACATCGACGAGAACGTGATCATCGGCCTTGTATTCGACGCGGCCCGCGATGCGCCCGATCATGCCGCGCCTCCGGCTTCTTTCAGACGCGGGGCGAGGGAGTAATGCGCGTGGCAGATCGCGATGGCGAGCGCATCGGCGGCGTCCGGAGAGGCGATCTCCACGCCTGGCAGCTGCATCCGCACCATGTGGTCGATCTGCTGCTTCTGCGCGTGGCCGACGCCGACCACCGTCTTCTTGACCTTGTTCGGGGCATATTCGCCGACCTCGAGGCCGAACTCCGCCGGAACGAGCAGCGCGATGGCGCGGGCCTGGCCAAGCTTCAGCGTGGCGACCGCGTCCTTGTTGACGAAGGTCTGTTCGACGGCGGCGGCGTCGGGCGCATAGCGGCGCACGACCTCGGAGAGCTGGCGGTAAAGCGAGAGGAGCCGCGGCGCCAACTCGCCCGGTTCCGAATGGCAGGTGCCGTTCGCAACATGGCGCAGACGCCCGCAATCGGCGTCGATCACCCCCCAGCCGAGGTTGCGTAACCCCGGATCGATTCCCAGAACTCGTGCCACTGCCGCCCCGTTTGTTGTTTGCACTGGGTTAGCACGAAAGGCGAACATCCGCCAAGTGTGATTGCCGAGCCACTCCATTTGCGACACGCGATGTCGCTTTCGTGCGAAGGCTTCGCAGGGCTGGGCGATTTGCGACGTTTGACGCGGCGTTTCCGGCAGTTTTCATTCTGCACAATTAGCATGCGAGCTATGCATTTTTTGCAGCTTGTCCGGGCATTTACGAATCCTTAGTTGCCCTGTGCGACACGGCAAACTCCTCCTTCGTACAGGTCTTTCAATGGCGTCCATCGACACACACAACCCGCTCCTGGGGCCCGCCGACATGGCTGGCCGCATCGGCTCCGTCCTCACGGCTGCTACTCGCGTTGCCACGGACTGGCAAGAAACCCGCCGCACTCACAAGGCGCTGTCCGCACTGACGGATCGCGAACTCGACGATATCGGGCTGACACGCGCCGATATTGCACGGGTGTCGCGTCGCCGCTGGTGACAGTCTCCGCCCCGTGCGAACACAAAAAACCGCGCCCTCGGATCGAGAGGCGCGGTTTTTCTTTGTCGCAATGGGCTCAGACGAGCTGCGCGGCGATATCGGCGAGGAACTGCGTAACGGGATCGAGCGACATCAGGCGCGCGCCGACCTGCTCGGTGAGGTTACCGGTTTCCAGCGCGGCAAGATGCGCCAGGTAATCCGCGTCGCCGAGATGCGTCAGCAAGAGCGCTTTGAATGCAAAGAAGAACGCCACGAGGATCACGAAGGGTGCGAGCGTCAGGCGCAGGTAATCGCGGCTCGGACGATGCTCGATCACGCCGTTCTCGTTGAGACGATTCACATATCCCGACGCAAGGCGACGGTGTTTCTTGTTCAGCTTCTTCTGACGCTGAATGAAAGACTTGTGTGCGGTATCCATGGCAGAACTGGTACCTCGATGGCAGGCCCCCACCTGCACTCCCGCATTTAGTATCAGATTAAGGCGAAATTTAGACAAGTCCGACGGGTCTGGGCGCGCGTCTAGTCCCGGGTGAGCGTCAGCGTGGTCCATTCGCCGATTTCCTCGCGATGCGCGAGGCTGAAGCCGGCTGCAACATAGGCCGCCACGACCTCGTCCGCTTGCGGGTTCAGGATGCCCGACAGGATCGCGTGGGCCCCTTTCGACGTGTGCCGCGCCATGTCGGGCGCAAGGTCGATCAGCGGCGCCATCAGGATATTCGCGAAGACGAGGTCGAACGGCGCAGCCGCCGCGATGTCGTCATGGTCAAAGCCCGTCGCCTCGAGACAGCGGACCCGGCCGACAAGTCTGTTCGCCGCAACATTGGCTTCGGCCACTTCGACCGCAACCGCGTCGATATCGGAGGCAAGCACCGTTTCGGGCCAGATCATCGCGGCAGCCATACCAAGAACGGCGGTGCCGCAGCCGACATCGATCGTGTTGTGCTTGGTCTCGCCTGCAGCGATCAGCCGGTCGAGGGCCCGAAGACACCCGAGCGTCGTGCCGTGATGTCCCGTCCCGAACGCCATCGCCGCTTCGATCAGGAGCGGAATGGAGGTGCTTGGAACCTTGTCCGCGTCGTGACTGCCATAGACGAAGAACCGCCCGGCTTCGACCGGGCTGAGATCCCGCCGCACCTTCGCGACCCAATCGGTCTCGGGCAGCTCCGAGATCACGAAGGGCGTTGCCTCGTAGGCGGCGGCGAGGAGCGCGAGCTCGATCTCGTCCGGGGCCTCTTCGAAATAGCCGCCGATCTCCCAGCGCCCGGACCCGTCTTCGATCTCGAATACCCCGACGCCGGTCGGTGCGGGATCCATGTCCTCGAGGGCGTCGCCCAGCGCTTCCGCCCCGGCTTTGCCTTGCGTCGTGGAAAAGGCGGTGAATGTGGGCATCGGGCGATCGATCCTCGGCTTGGCGAAAAGATGTGGGAACAAAGCGGATTTTCGCCGGTTCCATGTTCACGGGCTGAAATTTCCAGGGAGGTTGTTCCATGGAAGGCAATGCGTCGCAAGCGGTCCAGAGTGCGATCACGTCGCTCGATCTCTGGGTTCTCGCCGCCTACTTCCTAGTGATCATCGCGATCGGTGTGTGGGTGAGCCGACGAACCGAGAGCGGCGAGGATCTTTTTCTTGCCGGACGCACACTGACCTGGGGCATTGTCGGCTTTTCGCTCTTCGCATCGAACATTTCCTCGACGACGCTGATCGGCCTGACAGGCGCAGCCTACACGACCGGGATTGCGACCTCGGCCTATGAATGGATGGCGGGTATTCCGCTGATCCTGCTCGCGTTCATCTTCGCGCCGCTGTTCTTCAAGTCGCGCGTCACCACGATCCCCGAATGGCTCGAGCGACGCTTCGACCGCCGCGCGCGGCTCTACTTCTCGGCGGTGACCATCGTTCTGACCGTGATCGTCGACACGGCAGGCGGGCTATATGCGGGCGGCGTCGTGGTGAAGACCTTCTTCCCCGATATTCCGATCTGGCAGACCTGCGTCGGTCTCGGCATCTTCGCCGGCGTCTACACGGCTGCGGGCGGCCTCAAGGCCGTGGTCTATACCGACGTTCTGCAGGCGGTCGTGCTCATCATCGGCTGCGCGACGATGACCTTCATCCTCTTTCAGGGCAACGGCTTCTCCTGGGCGAACGTCAAGGAGAGCATGCCGAACGAAGACCAGCTCAGCCTCGTGCTGCCGCGCGACAACGAGACCCTGCCCTGGACGGGCCTGTTCTTCGGCGTGCCGCTCCTGGGCTTCTGGTACTGGGTGACGAACCAGTACATCGTGCAGCGCGTCCTCGGCGCACGCGATCTGCGCGAGGCCCAGCGCGGCGCGATCCTTGGCGGTTTTCTCAAGATCATTCCGATGTTCATCATGGTCCTGCCGGGAGCGATGGCGATCTCGGTCGTGCCGGATCTCAGCAATGCCGACATGGTGTTCCCCACCATCACCACCACCGTGCTGCCCGCCGGCCTGACCGGCCTCGTGCTCGCGGGCCTTGTCGCCGCCATCATGTCGAGCGTCGACTCCACGCTCAACTCGTCCTCGACGCTGATCGGGCATGACTTCATGAACATCGCCGACCGCGAACCGTCCGAGCAGCGCCGGATCGGCCAGATCACCACGCTTGTGCTGATGACGATCGCGATCCTGTGGGCGCCGTTCATCGACGATATGGGCGGGCTTTGGGATTACCTGCAGCAGGCCTTCTCGGTTCTGGTGCCGCCTGTCGTGGCGATCTTCATCCTGGGCGCGCTCTGGAAGCGCGGCACCGATACCGCAGCCTTCACGACGCTCTGGGCCGGGCACGGCATCGCCATCGCGGTCTTCATCGCGACGCAGCTCGGCTACTGGCCCATCCACTTTACCGCGAATGTGGGTCTGATGACGCTCGTCTCCTGCGTGATCTTCACCGCCGTCAGCCTGTCGGGCACACACGGACAGGGTGAAGACGTCGAAGGTGTCACCTGGACACGCGAGATGGCGACGGAAGCACTGCGGGACGATGCGCCGATCTGGGCCAATGTGAAGCTCTGGGCGGTGCTCCTCGGCTTCGCGATGCTGGGTATCCTGATCGGCTTCTGGTGAGGCATCACTCTGCCGGGGCTGGCGCGAGGCGGGCGAAGATCGTCTCATGCCCCGGCTCGGGATGGCGCGGGATCAAAAGCGCAAGGCCGAGCGAGGTCATCGCCATGCAGGCCGCAAGGGTGAACACCGCCTGGGGTGAGATGAGCCAGAGATACCCGAGCGCCGCGGGCAGAAAGACCGCCGCGATGTGGTTGATCGTGAAGGCAACCGCTGCGGTGGGTGCGATGTCGCCCGGATCGGCGATTTTCTGGAAATAGGTCTTCAGCGCGAGGGCGAGCGCGAAGAAGATGTGGTCAACGACGTACAGGAACGCCGCCAGGATCACGCCCCAGCCGAACCAGTAGAGCCCGCCATAGGCCAGGAAGACGAGTGTCAGACCGACATATTCGAAACTGAGCGCGTTGCGTTCCCCGAACCGGCCAACCGCGCGCCCCATGAGCGGCGCGAAGATCATGTTGGCGACGAGGTTGATGAGGAAGAGCCCCGTCACCTCGTGGACCTCGAAGCCGAACTTCTCGACCATCATGAAGCCAGCGAAGACGACGAAGATCTGCCGCCGTGCGCCCGACATGAATTGCAGCGCGTAGTAAAGCCAATAGCGGCGGCGCAGGATGAACTTCTTTACCTGAGGGTTCGGCGCTTCGAATTGCGGAAAGGCGAACCAGCAATAGGCGACGATCACCAGCGTCAGCCCGCCCGAGACCATGTAGACGAAGGCGTAGGACAGATTGAGCGCCTCCCAGGTCATGACGATGGCGATATAGGCCAGCAGCGTTGCGCCCGAGGCCGCCGCGAGCAAGAGGCCGAGGACGCGCGGCGCGTCCGCCTTGGGCAGCCATTGCAGTTGCAGCGACTGGTTGACCGTCTCGTAGTAGTGGAAGCCAATCGACGAGAGCATCGTCACCGTCAGGATCCCGCCCATCGTCGGGAAATAGGCGGTGATCGCGGTCGCGACCGCCAGAAGCGCCAGCGAGACGAGCGCCAGCACCTGTTCGCGCACGAAGATGATCACGGCGATCACGCCGACGGCCAGAAAGCCCGGGATCTCGCGCACCGTGTGCAGCCAGCCGATATCGGCACCGTCGAATCCCGCCGCCTCGATGACGAAGTTGTTCAGCAGCGCCGACCACGTCGCGAAGGACAGCGGCATGGCGATCGCCATCAGGAACAGAAGCGTCACGGGACGCCGCCAGATCGGCAGGGTCCGGGCTTCGGAAAGAGGCACGACTTTCATGGTCAAGCGGTTACGCCGATTTGGAGGGCTTGGCGAGATGGCAAATCATGTGCCTGAAGATCGTGGGCGGGTCGGCACATGATCCAGATCAAGGTCGCGCGCGACCGTCCGGTGCATATCCTCCCGGAAACTCGGGATGCCCATCATGGACCTTATCGCACTTCTCGACTGGATCGGAGAGCCGAGGACAGCAGCGCTTTTCGGTCTCGTGACCGGACTTGTCTTCGGCGTCGCAGCGCAAAGATCGCGTTTCTGCCTGCGCGCGGCCGTGGCCGAATTCGCCGAGGGCCGCCTGGAGGACCGGGTCGCGGTCTGGCTTCTGACCTTTTCGACGGCTCTGGTCTGGGTGCAGGGCGCACGGGCGCTCGGTCTTTTCGATCCGTCCCAGGCCCGCATCATGGCCGTGCCCGGAAGCTGGTCGGGCGCGATCATGGGCGGTGCGCTGTTCGGTGTCGGCATGATCCTGGCCAAGGGCTGTTCCGGCAGGCTGCTCGTCCTTGCCGCGACTGGCAACCTGCGCTCGGTCGTCTCGGGCCTGATCTTCGCCGTCGTCGCGCAGATGAGCCTTTCGGGATGGCTCGCACCTTTGCGCGACAGCATCGCGCGGGCCTGGACCACCGAAGGAGGCCGCAACCTCGACCTTCTGCCCGCGCTCGGACTGCCGAGCGGATCAGGCCTCGTCCTCGGATGCCTCATTGCGCTCGTCGCGCTTGAGTTGTCGCGGCGGCGGCGCATCGGTGCTTGGCGGCTGGCCTTCGCCTCGGGCGTGGGTTTCGCAGTCGCGCTTGGCTACGGCTTGACCCATGCGCTGTCCCAGGTCGCGTTCGAGCCGGTTGCGGTGACATCGGCCACCTTCACCGGGCCCTCGGCCGATACGCTCATGTTCTTCCTGGAGCGCAGCCCGGTTCTCGGCTTCGATGTCGGACTCGTGCCGGGCGTGTTCCTCGGGGCTTTCATCGCGGCAGCCCTGACGGGGGAGCTGCGCGTTCAAGGTTTCGATGGTCCCGCGCCGATGCGCCGCGCGATGATCGGCGCGGCTCTGATGGGGTTCGGAGGCATGCTTGCCGGCGGCTGTGCGATTGGCGCGGGAGTGACCGGCGGGGCGATCTTCGCCGGTACAGCCTGGGTCGCTCTCACGGCCATGTGGGTCGGCGGCACGGTCACGCACATGGTTCTAAAGGCGCGGCCTGAAGCGGCCGCAGCCTGAGCCTTATCAAGCCTGGACGGTCGAACTCTCGCCGACCGAGGCCGTGAACCGGTAGTCAACGTCAGCAAAGCGGTCTTTCGGGAACCCGTAGAGAAACCGCAGCCCCTCTTCGCCCGCAATAGTGCCATGCTCGGCCTCTGCCGGGATGAAGATCGCAACGCCCGGCGCGATCTCGTGGGCGACGCCGTCGATCGTGACAATCCCCGAGCCCGCGAGACCGAAATAGAACTCCGCCGGGCCGTGCCGGTGCGGCCTGAGCGTGCCGCCCGCGCCGAATTCCGCAACGCCTAGTGTCATGCCAGAGGTTGCCGTCCGGTCAGCCGAGAACAGCGTGCGCCACCGCACAGTGCCGAAGGCGGGGTCTTCACCGCCTTCGAGTGGGGCGTGGTCGGCATTCGCCACGACCGGCAAGGCCCCGAGGTCGATCTGGTCGAAATCGCCCGTGGTCAGTTCCGCGAAGTCCATGATGCGCCTCCTCCTGACGCTGAATTTCGGACGGAGTGCCATAAGACGAGGAGGCCGTCTGTCTCACGTGCGACTGACGAAAGGTCGATTTTGAGCCTTAGCTGCGGATCCGCCAGCCGGTGCGGAAGATCCACCAGACCGCGAGCGTGCAAAGAAGCGTGAAGCCCGCGATGGCCAGAAGGCTGACCGCGACCGGCACATCGGCCATGCCGAAGAAGGACCAGCGAAACCCGGAGACGAGGTAGACGACCGGGTTGAACAGAGCCACCGTCTGCCAGGCCTCGGGCAGCATCGAGATCGAGTAGAACGAGCCTCCGAGGAAGACGAGCGGCGTCACCACCAGAAGCGGGACAAGCTGGAGCTGCTCGAAATTCGAGGCCCAGATCCCGATAATGAACCCAAAGAGCGCGAAGCTGGTGCAGGTCAGGACCAGGAAGGCCAGCATCGCGGGCAAATTCTGGACCTCGAGCTCGACGAAGAAGGACGCCGTCAGCAGGATCATCAGCCCGATGAAGAGCGATTTCGTCGCCGCCGCGCCGACATAGCCGAGGATCACCTCGAGAAAGCTGATCGGGGCCGAGAGAAGCTCGTAGATCGTGCCGATGAACTTCGGAAAGTAGATCCCGAAGGACGCGTTGGAGATCGCCTGCGTCATTACCGTGAGCATGATGAGCCCCGGCACGATGAATGCGCCGTAGGACACGCCTTCCACCTCGTCGATCCGGCTGCCGATCGCGGCACCGAAGACAACGAAGTAGAGCGAAGTCGAGATCACGGGCGAGATCAGGCTCTGCAGAAGGGTGCGAACGAACCGCGCCATCTCGAAGCGGTAGATCGACCAGACAGCCGTCCAGTTCATGCCGCATCCTCCTTGTCGTTCTTGCGTACGAGTCCTACGAAGATGTCCTCGAGGGAGCTTTGCCGCGTTTCCACATCAGAGATGACGACGCCAGCCTCGGCCAGCGCCGCGACCAGCCGGGCGATTCCCGTGCGCTCGGCGCGCGTGTCGTAGGTGTAGATCAAAAGCGCGCCATCCTCTTCGAGCGTCAGCTCGTAGTCGGATACCGACGCGGGCACCTCCGTCAGTGGCTCGGCGAGGCTGATCCGCATCTCTTTCTTGCCGAGACGCGCCATCAGCGACGCCGTCTCCTCGACGAGCAGCAGCTGGCCGTCCGAGATGACGCCGATCCGGTCGGCCATCGCCTCGGCTTCCTCGATGTAATGGGTGGTCAGGATGATCGTGACACCCGTTTCCTTGAGCGCCGAGACGATTTCCCACATGTCGCGGCGCAGTTCCACGTCGACGCCGGCCGTGGGCTCGTCGAGGAACAGCACCTTCGGATCGTGGCTGAGCGCTTTGGCGATCAGCACCCGCCGCTTCATCCCGCCCGAAAGCTCCTGAAGCTGGCTGTGCTTCTTGTCGAAGAGCGACAGCCGCTTCAGCAGATCGTCGAGATAGGCCTCATCGGGCGCCGCACCGAAAAGCCCGCGCGAGAAGCGGACCGCGCTCCAGACCGTCTCGAACGGCTCGAGCGTGAGCTCCTGCGGCACGAGGCCGATCAGCGCGCGGGCCTTGCGGAATTCGGTGACGACATCGTGCCCGCCAACTCGGATCGTCCCGCCCGTCGGCATGGTGATCCCGCAGATCGTGGAAATGAGCGTCGTCTTGCCCGCACCGTTCGGACCGAGGAGCGCCAGGATCTCACCCTCGCGGATCTCGAGATTGACGCCCTTCAAGGCCTGAAAGCCGCCCTTGTAGGTCTTCTCGGCATTCGTGATTTCGACCATCGCCGGCATCGGCACACTCCCTCTGCTCGCCTCGCGGGCAAGCTAGGCGGCCAAGCAGCGTTCGGCAATGTGCGCTGGCGCAGGGGGAGCTTCGCGCATGTCGTGCGGACCGCGCCCCATTCCCTTGGCGCGCGCGCCGGTCTAAGGGCTTTGCATGTCCACAACCGACCGCCCCGCCCTCGGCATTGCCCTCATCTGTCTCGGCGTCACCGCGATCTCCGTGAATGACGTCCTCATCAAGGGCCTCTCCGGTGCCTATCCGCTGCACCAGATCGTCGGCATCCGCTCGGCCATCGCGCTGGCGATCACGCTCGTGATCCTGCAGTTCGAAGGCGGGTGGGCGCGCCTGAAAACGAGTACGCCTGGACTGCACCTGATGCGCGGACTTCTGGTCGTCTCCGCGAACATGACCTTCTATGCTGCCGTGGCGGTGCTGCCGCTAGCACAGGCAACGGCATTGTTCTTCGTAGCGCCGCTTTTCATCACGCTCCTGTCGATCCCGATCCTGCGCGAGAAGGTAGGGCCGGTGCGCCTTTTCGCCGTTCTCGCGGGGTTCTCGGGCGTCGCGCTGATGCAGGTTCCAGGCAGCGCCGTGGCCGCGGACGTGCCGCGAGTGACCTACCTGTTGCCGGTGATCGCGGCTTTCCTCTACGCGATGCTCCAGGTGCTGACGCGAAAGCTCGGTGCGACGGCGCCTGCCGCCGCGCTCGCGGTCTATATCCAGACGACCTTCCTCGCGGTCTCCATGCTGTTCTTCCTGATCGCGGGCAGCGGCAGATTCGCCGACGGGGTCGAGAGCGACAGCCTCGTGTTCCTACTGCGCGCCTGGGTCTGGCCAGCGCCGGGTGATATCGCGGTATTCGCGGGGCTCGGGCTTGCCTCGGGCCTGGTGGGCTATTGCCTGTCGGCGGCCTACCGGCTCGCGAACGCGTCCATCATCGCGCCCTTCGAATATCTCGGGCTGCCGCTCGCCATTCTCTGGGGCTGGATCTTCTTCGCCGAATGGCCGGTCCTGCCGACCTGGATCGGCTCCGCGATCATCATCGGCGCGGGTCTGACGGTGTTCCTGCGAGAGCGCGCCAAGACGCGTCCCCTCACGCCGCCGCGCGGACGCGGGCGGCTGCGCTGAGAGGCCTCAGCCGCCGCGCACCGCGTCGATCATCCGCTGAACGTTGTCCGGGTCCGCGTCCGGGGTAATCCCGTGGCCGAGGTTGAAGATGTGCGGCCCACCCTTCAGCGCCTCGACGATGCGGCGCGTCTCGCGCACGAGATCCTCGCCGCCCGTCACCATGTGCGACGACTTGAGGTTGCCCTGAACGCAGCCCGACGGCTGGACGTGTTCGGCCACCCATTCCGGCTCGACACTGTCGTCGACCGCGACGCAATCGGCTCCTGTCGCGGCGTGGAAGCCGACATACTTATCACCCGCCTGGCGCGGGAAGGCGATGACGGGCACACCCGGATGCCGCCGCTTCAGCGCTTCGGTGATAATCCGCGCAGGCTCGGTCGCGTAGCGGTCGAAGTCTTCACCCGAGAGCGATCCGGCCCAGCTGTCGAAGATCTTCACGACCTCGGCCCCGGCCTCGATCTGCTTGGACAGATATTCGATCGTCCCCTCGGTGATCTTGCCGAGAAGCTGCTCGAAGAGCGGCCGGTTCTCGTCCTTGAGCGCATGGGCCGGACCCTGATCCGGTGTGCCCTGGCCTGCGATCATGTAGGTCGCCACCGTCCACGGCGCACCGGCGAAGCCGATCAGCGTCGTCTCGGACGGCAACTCGCGCGAGAGGATGCTCACCGTCTCGTAGACCGGCGACAATGTCTCGTCGATGGCGTGAACGGGCTTCAGTTTCTCGAAATCTGTCTCGGTCGTCACGGTCGACAGGCGCGGCCCCTCGCCCTTCACGAACCACAGATCCGCGCCCAGCGCCTGCGGCAACAGCAGGATATCTGCAAACAGGATCGCGCCGTCGAAGCCGTAGCGGCGGATCGGCTGCAGTGTCACTTCGGCGGCAAGTTCGGGATTGTAGCAGAGCGACAGGAAATCCCCGGCCTTCTCCCGGGTCGCGCGGTATTCGGGCAGGTAGCGGCCCGCCTGGCGCATCATCCAGATCGGCGGTGTGGACTGCGCCTCACCGGCCAGAGCTCTCAGGATCGTCTTCGTCATCGCCAGTCCTTGCCCTTCATCAATCTCTCCGGGTGTCCCTTGCCGCGCGCTGAGTGTCAAGTTCGCTTGTCAGTGCCGCGCGCCACGTCTAATCAGGGCGCATGACCGAGGCACTTCCCACCCCCGACGCACCCCTCAAGATCGGCACACGCGGATCGCCGCTGGCTCTGGCACAGGCGAACGAAACCCGCGACCGGCTGGCGGAGGCGTTCAACCTGCCGCACGAGGCGTTCCAGATCGTCGTCATCAAGACAACCGGCGACAAGATCATCGACCGGCCGCTGAAAGAGATCGGCGGCAAGGGCCTGTTCACCCGTGAGATCGAGGCGGACATGCTGTCGGGCAAGATCGACATCGCGGTCCATTCGATGAAGGACATGCCGACGCTGCAGCCCGAGGGACTGGTGCTCGACACGTACCTGCCCCGCGAGGATCCGCGCGACGCGTTCATCTCGCCCGAGTTCACGGCCATCTCAGAGTTGCCCGAGGGATCGACCGTCGGCACGTCGAGCCTGCGCCGACGCGCGCAACTTCTGGTGCGGCGGCCCGATCTCAACGTGGTTGAGTTTCGCGGCAACCTGCAGACACGTCTGAAGAAACTCGATGACGGCGTGGCCCGTGCGACGTTCCTGGCGCGGGCCGGACTCAACCGCCTCGGCATGAGCGACGTGCCGCAGCACCCGATCGAGACCACCGACATGCTGCCCGCCATTGCTCAGGGCGCCATCGGCATCGAGCGACGCGAGGACGATATGCGCGTGGCCGAGATGCTGGCCGCGATCCACGATCCGGCCACGGCAGATCAGCTCGTGGCCGAACGCGCCTTCCTTGCCGCGCTTGACGGCTCTTGCGAGACGCCCATTGCAGGGCTCGCTGTCGTCACCGGCGACCGTCTGCACCTGCGCGGTGAAGTCTTGCGCCCCGATGGCAGCGAAGCCCATTCGGGCGAACGGGACGGCGCGGTTTCAGACGGGCCGGAAATGGGCCGCGACCTTGCACGCGAACTTCTGGATCTCGGCGGGCCGAATTTCTTCGACTGGATCGACAACCGCGTCTGACGAGGGAGGCGCGCCGTTAGGTCCGTTTCAGGCGGCGCTCCAGCTCCGTCGCGGCGGAGGCCACGCGATCCTTGAACTTCCGGTCGATGCGCCCCTTGGCAAGCTTCATCGATTGCAGGATCAGCCGCGCCGAAAGGGTCTTCGCGGTGAGCGTCGTGTCGATCCCGACCCGTGTGCGGCTCCGCGACAAAGCCACGCATTCCACGATGGTTCGCGTCTCGAGTCCGCCCGAGACGCTGTCGAACACCATCAGCGTCGGCGGCTCGAACCGGCTCAGCACGACCTCGGCATCGCGGCTCTTGCCCCGGAAAGAGAATGTCGCGCGCCACGTCATCCCGGCGCAGGGGCCCGCGAGCCGATCGGTCCGCGCGACCTCGACCCCGCGCCGCAGGATCGAGCGTTCGATCGTGTCGAAATCGCTGAGCGCCGCGAAAACCTCGTCCAACGGGGCCTCGATATCCTCTTTGTGGGAAAATTGCATGTTCCGCTCCCTGCACACCCTGGCCGTGCCGCCAGTTTTGCGCGAACTCTTCCCTCAATCGAGCCTGTCTGCAAGCCAATTGGTCAACAGAAAATGCGCGATGGCGCCCTCGCGCGCCGGCATGAGGCCAGTGTCCTCTCCGGCACGGGTGGCGACCAGGCGTTCCTTCGTCACCCATTGCGCGTCCTCTATTTCCACCGGATCCAGAGTCAGCTCGTTGCTGAGCGCCTCCGCATGGCACCCGATCATGAGCGAGTTCGGAAAGGCCCAAGGCTGGCTCGCAAGATAGCGCACCCGGCCCGTCCTGACGCCCGTTTCCTCGAAGACCTCGCGGCGCACGGCGGCCTCGACGGTCTCTCCGGGCTCCACGAACCCCGCAAGGCAGGAATACATGCTCTCCGGCCAGAACGGCGCGCGCCCGAGAAGCGTGTGAGGGCCGTGGGTGACCAGCATGATCACCACCGGGTCGGTGCGTGGAAAGTGTGACGCGCCGCAGGATGGGCATTTGCGCTGCCACCCCGCCATCGCGATCTCGGAAGGCGCGCCGCACTTGCTGCAGAACGCATGCGTCCCGTGCCAACTGAAAAGCGCGCGAGCGGTCGCCGCGATCTCAGCCTCGCGGGGCGTCAGCCACGTCATGACCCGCCGCAGTTCGGCGAAGCGTCCTTCGGGGCAGTCGGGATGCACCTGCTCGCTCGTGTCCGCGAAGCGGCGCAACGCTTCCTCATCGATATCTTCCGGCTCCCACCCCGAAAGATCGGCCGCAAAAAGCGGGCCAACGTCGTCACGCCCGATGAAGATCTCGGGCCCGCTGTCGCGCATCACCGGGTGATCGGTCGGGAGCAACAGAAGTCGCGCCGGATTCCCCGCGCTGAGCAACGGTTTGCCGCGCCAGAGCAAAGCAAACCGCGCGCTTTTATGCGAGCGCAACCGTGCGATGCCCCCGGTATCCGCGCGGCATTCCGCCGCACGATCCAACCCGGAGCCGCCAAACGTCACGGTTTCCGCATGATCCATCGTATCCAACCCAACTACAAAAAGGCGACACTATTCAAAAATATACAACCCGAGATTGCACTAATCGTCTGCCGCCCGTATCGTCTGTCCGGCACACTCAAGGGGATGAGATTGCCCGGCGCAACCAGCAATATGCCAGCCGGTGACACGGAGCACGGCCGCATACGCCTCATGGCCATCACCGACCTGCATTCTTGGCTCCTGCCCTTCGACTACGACAGGGATTGCCCGAATGTCGGTCTCGGGCTGGCCAGTCTCGCAGATATCGTCGCGGATGCGCGTTCCGAGGCCGAAACGTCCTTCCTGTTCGACAACGGTGACACTTACCAGGGCAACGTTCTGGCAGAGCATGTGGCGAACAGCGCGCTTGGTCTGACGCCGCACCCGGTGGCCCGCGCGCTCGGAGATCTCGGCCTGGACGCCGCCGTGCCCGGAAACCACGATTTCGATTTCGGCGTCGACAGGCTGACCTCCATAGTCGCCTCGGCGCCCTTCCCGTTCATTCTGACCAACCTCGTCACGGAGCTTGCTGAAGACCCGATCGCGGACACATCGTTCCTGCGCCCATTCGCCCTTTGCGAGAAGGAGGTGCGGACCGGGCCGGACCGCGTGCGGACCATTCGCCTGGGCGTCCTGGGCTTCATTCCGCCGCGCATGCCGCTCGCCGCAAACTGTCGGCCGGTCGCCCGGCTGAAGGGGCGCGATATCACCGAGACGGCGCGGGCCTGGATCCCGGAACTTCGCCGCCACGGGGCGGATCTCGTCGTGGCGCTCTGTCATTGCGGATTGGGGTCCGACGCCTCGGACGCATCCGGGGACGATCACGCGCGCAAGGTTGCCCGGCTGGACGGCATTGACGCGGTCGTCTCGGGTCATCGGCATCAGGAAGCTGCAGAAGCCGGGGCCGAAGGCGTCGCACCGATCGTCGCGCCCGGCGCCTTCGGCTCGCATCTCGGGCTCATTGACCTCGATCTGACGTTCTCCGAGGAGACAGGATGGAAGATCGTCCGTAAGCACTGCGAATTGAGACCGGCGAGGCGCGAACCCGGACCTGCGGCGAGGACCGTCTCCAACCTCGCAGCGCCGCTGCACGATCGCGTCCGATCGATCCTATCCGAACGGATCGGCGAGACATCCCTGACGCTGGAGACCTGTCTTGCAGGGATCAGGCCGCTCGCGGCAACGCAGCTCATTGCCGATGCCATGCAACGCGAGGCGCGCAAGCGGCTGGGCGAAAGGTGGCGCGACACGCCGCTCTTTGCCTCGGCGGCGCCCTACCGGACCAGCCATGACGGCAGCCCGGACAATTTCGTGCAGATCCCTCCCGGCCCCCTGCTGCTGCGCCACGCCCATCTGCTTTACCCGTTCGCCAACCGCCTCACGATCCTGAAGATGACCGGCTCTGAATTGCGCGACTGGTTGGAACGGGCCGCGCGGTGTTACCGCCCAATGCCGGCGGAGACAGAGGACACGGACATCCTAGACCCGTCGGTACCGGGCTACGGATTCGATCTGGCGCACGGGATGCGGTTCGCCATCGACCTCTCAGCCGCGCCCGGTCGCCGCATCCGCGAGATGGCGCTGCCCTGCGGACAGCCGATTGGCCCACATGACGAACTCCTTCTCGCCGCAAGCAGCTATCGCGCCCGGATCTGGGCGGATCTCGCGGACGACCGCATCATCTATGAAAGCCCCGGCCTTATCCGCGACATGCTGATCCATCATATCCAGACGTCCGGTCCCGTTCGGCCCGCGCCCGAACCCGGATGGCACTTCCTGCCCCAGCCAGGCAGAACGGCGCTCTTCAGCCTGCCAGGACGCGCGAGAGCCGTCGCAGAGGCCGCGGGCCTCCAGTGGGAGGAGTGTCCCGGCGAAGATCGGGGCCGCGTCCGCATCGCGCTCTGAGGGTTGCGAATCCGCCGCGCGGCGCCTAAGTCCTCCGTTGAGAGGTTGGCGCGGGCGAGCGCCTCGCCAACCCGGTCAGGTCCGGAAGGAAGCAGCCGTAACGAGTCCCGCTTGGGTCGCGTTCCAGCCTCTCACCTCCCCTCAGGAATGCCTCACGAAGCGTGATGGCTCGGGTTTCGCCGCGAGCGCCCAGCGCATCTGCGCCTCGGTTTCGACCGCGCAGGGCCGCACGGCCCTCAGCCGCGGCAACGCCTCGTCCGGCGCCTCGCCCATCTCGATCATCAGCCTCAGCGCGGCCATGCCCGAACGCCCGCACCCAGCCTTGCAATGCACCAGCACGCGCCCCCCGCCGAGGAGCGCGCGCCGCGCGAAGCCCGAGACCGCGACCCACCTCGTATCGAAGGCGGCATCGGGCGCCTGACCGTCCTCGATCTCGAGCTGGTCCCAGCGCGTGCCCCGCTCCATCATGTCGCTTCCGAAACGCTCCGCGCCGGCCATGTATAACTCGAGCCGCGTGACCAGGGACAGAACCAGCGCGGGCCGCCAGTTCTTGACGTGTTCGAGATCGTCCGCGTAGCTGCCGCTCGCACCCGGCATCGGCGCTATGGCGAGGATACCTCCGCCCACGGGAAGGGCATGGATCACGTCCATCCGCGGCCTCCTCTCAAAGCCGACCGGCCGCGGCGGTTTTGAACCGCGTCACGCTGCCGACCGAACGGCGAAATATCTCGATATCGTCGCTGCGCCGCACCCCTCGGAGCTGCATGGCCGTCCCCCCGAACTCAAGCCCGACTGTCATGATACACCGCGACAACCGGAGGGTAAGGCATAATTCGCGCCGCTTGCCATTCAAGCCGCCGCGTTTGCGGGAAAATTCTGCAATCCCGCTAGATTGATGGCGATGACACCCGATGATGCGACACTCCGCAGCGAAATGATGCGCCTCGCCCGAGCGCGCGGACCCGACAAGAGTTTCTGCCCGTCCGAAGTCGCGCGCAGCCTCGCGGAGGACTGGCGCCCGCTTATGCCAAGAATCCGCGCCCTCGCGACCGGGCTACCGCTCGCGGCGACGCAAAAGGGACGCCCGGTCGACCCCGCAGAGGCGAAAGGCCCCATCCGCTTGTCGCTCGGGAAGGATGCCTAGCGACACGCGCCCTCTTTGGGTTGGCCCAAATACCCGCGGGGAGCGCGAGGGGCTGGCCCCTCGCTCCCGCCTTCAGGGCCTGCGCGGATCGCGGGGATAGGTGCCGAGGATCGTCATGCTTTCGGTGAAGTAATCGAGCTCGTCGAGCGCGCGGGCGACAGCGGGATCCTCGGGATGGCCCTCGATATCGGCGTAGAACTGGCTCGCCTCGAAGGAACCGCCGATGAGGTAGCTCTCGAGCTTGGTCATGTTCACGCCGTTGGTCGCGAAGCCCCCCATCGCCTTGTAGAGCGCGGCGGGAATGTTCCGCGTCTGGAAGACGAGCGTCGTGAGCATCCCGTGATCGCCGCGGCGGCTGTCATCGGCCTCGGGCGACATCACGAGGAAGCGCGTGGTATTGTTGCCCTCGTCCTCGATATGGCGTGCGAGCACGTCGAGCCCGTAGATCTCGGCCGCAAGCTCGGCAGCGAGCGCACCACGATGCGCGATTCCGCCCTCGGACACAGCCCGCGCCGACCCTGCGGTGTCCGCCCCGGTGATCCGGTGGATGCCATGCTCCTTCAGGAACCGCCGGCACTGGCCCAGCAGAACGGTATGGCTTTGCGCCTCGGTGATCTCTTCAAGAGACGTGCCCGGCAGCGCCAGAAGGTTGATGTGCACCCGCACGAACGCCTCGTCGATGATCCTCAGACCCGATTGCGGCAGCAGCGAGTGAATATCGGCGACGCGCCCGTAGGTGGAGTTCTCGACCGGCAGCATCGCCAGCTCCGCGGCACCGGTCTTCACGGCCTCCACGGCGTCCTCGAACGTCCGGCATGGCAGCGCTTCGTGATCGGGCCGAGCGTGCCGGCAGGCCTCGTGACTGTAGGCTCCGGGCTCTCCCTGGAAGGCGATGCGTTTCGTCTCGGTCATGAGCGGTCTCTGCAACTCTTGCGGCTTGGGCGTTTGGTCGCGGTCAGTATACCTTGCCTCTCGGAATGGGAACCAATAGATAGCGGCGCAAATCTTCAGGTACGACGGACACGCACCCCATGTTTGACACGATGACCTTCACCAAAATCATTGGTGGCTTCTGCGGCGCATTTCTTGTGTTCCTTCTCGGCGGCTGGGCGGCCGAGACGGTCTATCACGTCGGCGGCAGCCACGGCGGCGAACATGCGGAAGGCGAGGAAGAGGTCGCACGCGGCTTCCCGATCGAGGTCGCCGAAGAAGGCGGTGAGGCCGAAGAGGAAGAAGAAGTCGATTTCGCCACCTTGATGGAAAACGCCGATGCCGGCGCGGGCGAGCGGGTCTTCAGCGCATGCCGCGCCTGCCACCAGCTCGAAGAGGGCGCGAACGCTGTCGGTCCCTATCTCTATGGCGTCGTCGGCCGCGACATCGGCGCCGCTGACGGCTATGGCAGCTATTCCGGCGCGCTCTCCGAAGCGGGCGACGTCTGGACTCCCGAGAACCTCAACGCCTTCCTCGAGAACCCGCGTGGCTGGGCGCCCGGCACCTCGATGTCCTATAACGGCCTGTCCGACCCTGAGGATCGCGCGAACCTGATCGCCTATCTCGATCAAACCGACGACTGATCCCGGATCACGCTAGTCCCTAAGGGCGTGCGGCAATGCCGCGCGCCCTTTTTCGTTCAGGAACGCAGCGGGATGCATCGCGTTTTTCGGGCATGAGCGGTGGACGCGTTTCCTTTTTCACTTCCCTGTCCGCCGCCGGCTTCGCCGCGACGGCGATCAGCTACGGCCCCGCGCGCATGGGTTTTGGGCTTTTCGCCTTCGAGTTTCGTGACGCCTTCGACCTCTCGACATCGCAAATCGGTCTGATTTCGAGCCTCGGCTTTCTCGGTTTCTTCCTTGGCCTTCTTGCCGCGCAAGAGACGCTGACGCGGTTCGGGCCGAAGACACCGATCCTCACGGGGCTATTCGCCGCCACACTGGGGCTCGGCATCGCGGCGCTGGCCACGGGCCTGTGGGTCCTCTGTCTCGGCATCTTCCTTGCGATGTCGAGCGCGGGCTTTGCCTGGACACCGTTCAACGATGCGGTTCACCGCAAGGTCATCGACCCGTGGCGCCCGACCTCGCTGTCGGCGATCAGCTCCGGCACCGCGGCGGGTATCGCCGGCGCAGGACTTGCCGCCTTCGTAATGGTGGCGACGGGTTTTTCCTGGCGGATCGCCTGGGGAATCTTCGCCGCAGCCAGCGCTCTGGCCCTTGTCGGGAACTGGGCCGCGATGCGCGACATGGATCGCGACCCCGATAGCGAGCGCGGCCGCAACTGGCGACTGATGCTGCATGTCGCCGCGATCCCTCTCTTTGTCGTGGGATTTGTCTACGGTACGACCTCGTCGATCTTCATCTCGTTCGCGGCGGACCGGATGGTCGAGCAAAGCTCTCTCGACTCCGTTCCCAAACGCGCCATCCCGGCCCTTGTCTACATCGTGCTGGGTATCTTCGGGCTGGCAGGACTTGCGACGCAGAGCCTCAAGCAAGCCATCGGCCTGCCCTTGCTCCTGCGCCTCGTGCTGGGCACCGGCGCGGCATCCCTCGCTTTCGTTGCTCTGCTCCCTCAAAGCTGGGCCGGGATCGTCGCGGCGGCAGGCCTCCAGGGCCTGCACATCATGATGACGAGCGCGATCCTGGCCTTCTGGTCGGACCGGTTGTTCCCAACGGTTCCCTCGCTCAGCTTCACCGCAGCGCTGCTCGCGACGGCGGCCGGGAGCATTCTGGGTCCGGCGCTGGCAGGGATGGCCTCGGGCGCCGTCGGCCCGGTCGTGATGTTCCTCGGAGCGGCGCTTCTGCCCGCCGCGACCGCCCTTTTGATCCCCTCCGCCTATGCCAGCGAGATCATTCCCGCGGCAAGTGGCGAGACAACTCCATGATGGGGCGCGTGCAGGATTCCTGCTCTCCGGCCAGGCGAGACGCTTTCTCACAGCCTGATTACAGGCACTTCACGCAATAGAAACTTGAACATCGCCGGATCCCGCTCTTAGCCTATGTCTCAACTCAAAGACAGGGAGGAGCCGATGGCGCTGATCCGCCGTGCTCAGGACGACAAGTCGAGATCCGACGCCAAGGTTCGCCGGGAGGACCGCGACAGACCGCTCCGCCTGTGGCTCGCGGGCGCGCTTGTCACAGGACTGACCCTCGCGGCGACCTTCGCCTCGGCGCAGGACACCGGCGAAGAGACGATCACCGCGCATGGCGTCTCCTCCTTCGGGGAGCTGAAATACGGCCCCGACTTCGAACATTTCGACTACGTGAACCCGGACGCCCCCAAGGGCGGAGAGTTCTCGACCTGGGCCTTCGGCACGTTCGACAGCCTCACGCCCTACACGCTGCGCGGCAATCCCGCCGCGCTGTCGACGGTGTTCTACGACAGCCTGATGACCGGCAATCTCGATGAGCCGGACGCGATGTACGGGCTCGTCGCCGAAAGCGTCGAGTATCCCGAAAACCGCGAATGGGCGATCTTCAACATGCGCCCCGAGGCGACGTTCCGGGACGGCACGCCGGTCACTGCCTCCGATGTGGTCTTTTCCTACAACATCCTCGTGACCGAGGGACGTCCATCCTATCGCGTCTCGCTCAAGGACTTTGAATCCGTCGAAGCCTTGGACGACCATCGCGTGAAGTTCACCTTCAACCCTGACGGTCCGCTGCGCGAGCTTCTGATGACCGCCGCCGGTCTGCCGATCCTCTCCGAGGCCTATTACGCGGATCGCGACTTCGCTGAATCGAGCCTCGAGCCGCCTATGGGGTCGGGGCAGTATGATCTCGAAAGCGTGGATGCAGGCCGGTCTGTCACCTATGTCCGCCGAGACGATTACTGGGGCAAGGATCTGCCGGTGAATGTCGGGCAGAATAATTTCGACCGCATCACCATCGAATACTTCGCCGATTACACGACCGCTTTCGAAGCGTTCAAGGGCGGGGCGTACCTGTTCCGGCAGGAATACCAGTCTCGGATCTGGGCGACCTCCTACAACTTCCCGGCGGTCGAAAACGGCTGGGTCGAAGTCGAAGTGCTGCCAGACGGACGTCCCTCGGGCACGCAGGGGTTCTGGTTCAACCTGCGCCGCGACAAGTTCCAGGATCCGCGCGTGCGCGAAGCGATCGGCATGGCCTTCAACTTCCAGTGGTCGAACGAGTCCCTCTTCTACGGGCTCTATAATCGCACGGACAGTTTCTTCGAGAACTCCGATACGCTTCAGGCAGAGGGCATGCCGTCCGAGGCCGAACTTGAACTGCTCGAGCCCTATCGCGATCAGCTACCGGACTCGGTCTTCACCGAAGAGGCCTTCAGCCCGGCGGAATCCTCGTCCACAGAACTCGCAGACCGCCGCGCGCTACGCGAGGCCGGACGGCTTCTAAACGAGGCCGGCTGGGAAGTGGGCGACGATGGCTTCCGCTACAAGGACGGAGAGCGGTTCACCATCTCGGTCCTGAACGACAGCCCCTCCTTCGATCGGATCATCAATCCCTATATCGAGAATCTGAACCGGCTTGGCATCCAAGCGGACGCGACCCGCGTCGATGCCGCTGAATCGCTCGAGCGCGAAAAGCGGTTCGATTACGATATCACCACGCGGCGCTATGCGATGTCCTCGACGCCGGGCGACGAGCTGCGCGGCGTGTTCGGCTCGGACAATGCCGATGTCGAAGGCTCGAACAATGTCGCGGGCCTTGCGAACGAGGCCGTCGACGGCCTCATCCAGCGCATCGCCACGGCAGAAAGCCGCGAGGAGCTCGAAGTGGCGACCCGCGCGCTCGACCGCGTGCTCCGCGCGCTGCACATCTGGGTGCCGCAATGGTACAGCGGTGTGCACAATATCGCGTATTTCGACGTGTTCGAGCGCCCCTACGAGGACACGCCGCCGCGCTTCGGCATTGGCGAGATATCGATCTGGTGGTACTCGGAGGAAAAGGCCGAGGCGCTGCGCGAGGCGGGCGCTCTCTGAGCGATAACAACACCGGACCGGAGCAGTCATGGGCGCCTACATCCTTCGACGCCTGCTTTTGATCATCCCGACGCTACTCGGGATCATGATCATCAATTTCGCGCTCGTTCAGTTCGTGCCCGGCGGGCCGATCGAACAGGTGATCGCACGTGTGCAGGGCGATGGCGACGTCTTCCAGGGCTTTGCCGGCGGCGGCGATGCGGGCGGCGGAGGCGGCGGCAGCGAGGATTACGCCGGTGCGCGCGGCCTGCCGGCCGATTTCATCGAAGAGCTCGAGCGTGAATTCGGCTTCGACAAGCCGCCGCTGGAACGCTTCTTCTCGATGCTCTGGGACTACATGCGGCTCGACTTCGGCGAGAGCTATTTCCGCTCGATCTCGGTGATCGATCTCATACTCGAAAAGATGCCGGTCTCGATCTCGCTGGGTCTATGGTCGACGCTGATCGCGTATGTTGTCTCGATCCCGCTCGGCATCCGCAAGGCGGTGAAAGACGGCACGAGCTTCGACACCTGGACCTCGGCGGCGATCATCGTGGCCTATGCGATTCCCGGCTTTCTCTTTGCGATTCTCCTGCTCGTTCTCTTCGCCGGCGGATCCTATTTCCAGATCTTCCCGCTAAGGGGCCTGACCTCGGACAACTGGGACCAACTCTCGTTGATCGGCAAGATCGCGGATTACTTCTGGCACATCACCCTTCCGGTGCTCGCATCCACTATCGCCGCATTTGCAACGCTGACGCTTCTGACCAAGAATTCCTTCCTCGACGAGATCAAGAAGCAATACGTGATGACGGCGCGCGCCAAGGGCCTCGAGGAACGGCGCGTTCTTTACGGCCACGTCTTCCGCAACGCGATGCTGATCGTGATCGCGGGCTTCCCGGCGGTCTTCATCGGCGTCTTCTTCTCGGGCAGCATCATCATCGAGACGATCTTTTCGCTCGACGGGCTGGGGCGGCTCGGCTTCGAAGCGGCGGTCGCGCGAGACTACCCGGTGATCTTTGGCACGCTCTTCATCTTCGGCCTCATCGCGCTGGTGGTGAACATCCTGTCGGACCTGATGTATGTCCTTGTCGATCCGCGCATCGACTTCGAGAAGCGGGAGGGCTGAGATGTCGCAGATGCCCGATCCCCACAAGACCGAGCCCGGCGTGAGCACGGCTGCGCCCGAGCCGATGCCCGGCCAGACCGTCGCGCCGCAGCCGCCCAAGGGCCGTTTCGCGCTCTCCCCGCTCAATCAGCGCCGCTGGCGGAATTTCAAGAAGAACCGCCGCGCCTTCTGGTCGCTCTGGATCTTTCTCGTCCTCTTCGGGCTGTCGCTGTTCGCGGAGTTTCTCGCAAACGACAAACCGATCCTCGTGAGCTATCGCGGCGAGATCCGTATGCCGATCTTCTCCTTCTACGCCGAGACGGATTTCGGCGGCGATTTCCGCACCGAGGCGGCCTATCGCGACCCAGAGGTGCGCTGCCTCATCGCGACGGGCGGGCTGGTCGACTGTTTTGACGATCCGGACGGCTTTATCGAAGCCGCAGAAGCCGGCACGATCGAAGACCCGGACTTTCAGAAAGGCTGGATGCTCTGGCCGCCGATCCCTTACAGCTACGACACGCCCGTGGACCGGCCCGGCGCGGCGCCGCTCCCGCCCAGCGCGGAAAATTGGCTGGGAACCGACGATACCAAGCGGGACGTCGCGGCGCGGGTGATCCACGGCTTCCGGCTGTCGATCCTCTTCACGCTGATCGTCACCACCGCATCGTCCATCATCGGCATCGTCGCCGGTGCGGTGCAGGGATATTTCGGCGGCTGGACGGACCTGATCTTCCAGCGGATCATCGAGATCTGGGCATCGACCCCGTCGCTTTACATCATCATCATCCTTTTCGCGATCCTGGGGCGAAGTTTCTGGCTTCTGGTCATATTGACCGTCCTGTTCGGATGGATCGCGCTCGTCGGCGTGGTGCGCGCCGAGTTCCTGCGCGCCCGCAACCTCGAATACGTGCGCGCGGCAAAGGCGCTCGGGGTGTCGAACGGCAAGATCATGTTCCGCCACATGCTGCCGAACGCGATGGTGGCGACGGTCACGATGCTGCCCTTCATCGTCACCGGCACGATCTCGACGCTGGCGGGCCTCGACTTCCTGGGCTTCGGTCTGCCCTCCTCCGCGCCGTCCCTCGGTGAGTTGACATTGCAGGCCAAGCAGAACCTTCAAGCGCCATGGCTCGGCTTCACGGCCTTCACCGTCTTCGCGGTGATGCTCTCGCTCCTCGTCTTCATCTTCGAAGGGGTGCGGGACGCGTTCGACCCCAGAAAGACATTTTCATGAGCCGCCTTCTCGATGTGACCGATCTGCGGGTGAGTTTCACGCAAGATGGCGTGACCATACCAGCTGTGCGGGGCGTGTCGTTTCACATTGCGCCGGGCGAGACGGTCGCGCTCGTGGGCGAGTCCGGGTCAGGCAAGTCGGTCACGGCGCTTTCCACGGTTTCGCTCCTCGGCCCCTCGGCGCATGTCGAGGGCTCGGCAGTCTATGACGGGCAGGAAATGGTCGGCGCGGAAGACAAACTCCTGCGAAAGGTTCGGGGGAACGACATCTCCTTCATCTTCCAGGAGCCGATGACCTCGCTCAACCCGCTGCACACATTGGAAAAGCAGCTCTCCGAAAGCCTTGCGATCCATCAGGGACTGGTGGGCGATGCGGCCCGCAAGCGCATTATCGACCTTCTGACCCGCGTCGGCATCCGCGAGCCGGAAAGCCGCCTTGGCGCCTATCCGCACCAGCTATCGGGCGGGCAGCGCCAGCGCGTGATGATCGCGATGGCGCTTCTGAACGGACCGGAGCTTCTGATCGCTGACGAGCCGACCACCGCGCTCGATGTCACGATCCAGGCCCAGATCCTCGAGTTGCTGGCCGAGATCCAGCGCGACGAGAACATGAGCCTCCTGTTCATCACCCACGACCTTGGCATCGTCCGTCGCATCGCCGACCGCGTCTGCGTGATGAAGAACGGTGAGATCGTGGAGAGCGGCCCCACGAAGGAGATCTTCGACGCTCCCTCGCATTCCTACACGCAGATGCTTCTGTCGGCGGAATCCACGGGCACGCCCGACCCGGTCAAGGATGGCGCGGAAGAGGTCGCGCGGACGGACAACCTCAAGATCTGGTTCCCGATCCAGCAAGGCCTTCTGAAGCGCACGGTTGGGCACGTGAAGGCGGTCAACGACGCCACGATCAGCGTGCGGGCCGGCGAGACCGTTGGCATCGTCGGGGAATCCGGCTCGGGCAAGACGACGCTCGCGCTCGCGATCATGCGGCTCATTCAGTCCGAAGGCGGGATCACCTTTCGCGGCCGCGACGTACGAAGCTGGAAGACGAAGGAGCTGCGTCGCCTGCGCTCCGAGATGCAGATCGTGTTCCAGGATCCCTATGGCTCGCTCAGCCCGCGGATGACATGCGAGCAGATCATCGCCGAAGGTCTTGGCGTGCACGGCTCCCCGGACGGGCGCCCGCACCGCGAGCTGGTAGAGGAAGTGATGCGGGAAGTGGGGCTCGATCCCGCCACGATGCATCGTTACCCGCACGAATTTTCCGGCGGTCAGCGCCAGCGCATCGCCATCGCACGCGCAATGGTTCTGCGTCCGCGTCTCGTCGTGCTGGACGAGCCGACCTCGGCGCTCGATATGACGGTGCAGGTGCAGATCGTGGATCTCTTGCGCGAGCTTCAGCGCAAATACGACCTCGCCTATCTCTTCATCAGCCACGACCTGAAGGTCGTGCGGGCGATGTCACACAAGGTCATCGTGATGAAGCAGGGCGACGTGGTCGAATACGGGGCCACGGAAGACATCTTCGAGGCCCCGCAAACCGAGTATACCCGGACTTTGATTTCGGCCGCTTTCGACCCGATCGGATAGCGCATCGCGCTCAGGGGTCATCGCGACCCTTTATCTTCGTGCCAAGGCCGGTCGGGACGTCCTTCGGACCAGAGTGACGGCGGCAGGTAGGCATTGATCTGCTGCACCGTCGGCAGGCGGTTCCAGAGGCTTTGACCGGTCTTGCGGATGTGGTTCAGGCTCATTTGCTGACCTCCTTTGGAGCACGGAAGCGAATCCGCTCCTGCGTGGGGGTTTCGATGCGGCGCTCCCAAGGCGTGAAGTCGCTCTTGTGATTGCCGGCTGCCGTCATCAGGCTTTTTGCAAGAATATCCAACATTGATACGCATCCTTTCCTTCGCTGCGTACCTTCCATATCGTGCTTTCAATGCCGGAACGCCAATCAGGAATTCTCACTACATGTAAGCTGGAGTGACATATGGAATGGAACGGCCTACCGCCGCTCTCTGCCTTGCGCGCCTTTTCGGCCTATACCGAGACTGGCTCTGTCACCGAGGCGGGGAGACGGCTCAACGTCAGCCACGC
This sequence comes from Roseivivax sp. THAF30, assembly GCF_009363575.1. NCBI lineage: Bacteria > Pseudomonadati > Pseudomonadota > Alphaproteobacteria > Rhodobacterales > Roseobacteraceae > Roseivivax > Roseivivax sp. THAF30. The sequence goes on from NZ_CP045389.1 coordinate 3,358,756, forward strand.
GGCGATCAGCCAGCAGTTGCGCGCACTCGAGACGCATCTCGGCCTCAAGCTTCTGGATCGCAGCGGGCGCTCACTGTCTCTGACCTATGAGGGGCACGAGCTGGCGGGTGCGCTGTCCGAGGGGTTCGGCCTTATCGCCCGGACGATCGAGGCGCTGACCGGGGCGGATGCCGCGCGGCCTTTGCAGGTCACCACGTCACCGACCTTCGCCGCCAATTGGCTGATGCCGCGCCTTGCCGGGTTCGCGGGAGAGCACCCGGACGTCGAGGTCATGATCGCGCCGACGCCGCATCTCGTGCCGCTCGAACCCGGCGGCACCGACATCGCGATCCGGTATGGCGACGGGAATTGGCCAGGCATGGACAGCACCGAGCTCATGCGCTCGCCCATCAACATCGTCGCCGCACCGAGCCTCGTCGGCGATGGCCCGATCCCGGACCTCAAGGAGCTTGCCGGCTTGCCCTGGCTCCAGGAGCTCGGGACGACCGAAGCAACCGAGTGGCTCAAGAGCCGTGGCCTCGAGGATGCGCGGATCCGGGGCATCCACGTGCCGGGCAACCTCATGCTCGACGGGGCGCGGAACGGTCAGGGCATCGCGGTCTCGACGCGCGTCGCGGTAGAGGAAGACCTGCGCGCCGGTCGCCTCCGGCTGCTCTTCGAGGAGCGCCGCGACGCCGGTTATCACGCCGTCACCCTGCCCGGCGCCAAGCGCCCGCCGGTCAAGGACTTCCTGCGATGGGTGATCCGCGAGGCGAAACGGGATCAGCGCACATGAAAACGCCGGGGGATGTGATCCCCCGGCGCTCTCGTTGCCTTACGAGCTGTCCCTCGTTCTTTTCTTGTCAGCTCGGGCCGATGGCCGTGCATTCGATCTGCCGCGCCGCGAGGCGCTGACAGGCGAGTTGCGCCGTGTCCTGGGAAAGCCCCATGAAATTCGCGTCGAATCCGTTGCCGCGATTGACCACCTTGCGGAGCGATCCGCCAAGCGTCCCGGTCTCCTGCAGCGCGGTCTTCAGAAGGATGCGCTCTGCCGAGTACCGGCTCGGATAGGTCCCGATATTGATGCCCCAATGCCGCCCACCGGAGGTGGAGATACGGCTGACGACTTCACGCTCGGGTGCGGGGGCTGCCGTCGCGGCCTCGGCCATCGCGGTCTCTCCGCCAAGAGAGGCCAAGACGACGCCTTCGGGCCGCGATTTCGGCGCGAGCGATGCGGCAGGCGCGCCCTCGCTCGCCGCGGCAACTGCCGCTACGATCTCGTCGGTATCGAGCGAGGCAACCTCGGGCATCTTCGCGATCTCGTCCTGGCTGGGCGCGCTGTCGGTCGCAGCGGCCTCGGCGATGGCAAGCGCCTGAGCTTCCTCGACCACGGCCTGGATATCCGCACCGACCTCGGCGACGAGAAGCGGCGCAGGCTCGGAGCCCGGACGCAGCGCGGGCCGCAAAGAACGTGTCACGGCAGCCGATGCCACACGGATCGACTTCGCGCGGTGACCCGTCGACGGATCGGCATCCTTGGCAATCTGAATATCGCCCATCTTTCCCATGTAAGCGGGTCGCTTGGGAGCGTTGAAGGCCACCCGCGTCGGCGCTTTGGAGAAGCCCAGATCGAGCAGCTTTTCCACCTGCGCGTTCCGCGTCGCGGTGGAGCGGCCGCCAAAGACCGTGGCGATCACCCGCTCGCCGCCGCGCTCGGCGGAGGCAACGAGGTTGAAGCCTGCCGCGCGGGTATAACCGGTCTTGATGCCGTCCGCGCCGGAATAGCTTTGCAGGAGCCGGCGGTTGGTGTGGGAGACCGTGTGCATTCCTGCATCCGCCGTGATGCGGCTGAAGAGGTTGTAGTACTCGGGATAGTCGTAAAGCACATGCCGTCCGAGGATCGTCATGTCCCGCGCGGTCGAGAGGTGCCCGCTTTCGGTGAGCCCATGCGCGTTCTTGAAGTTGGTGCGCGTCATGCCCATCGCTTTGGCGGTGCGGTTCATGCGCCGGGCAAAGGCCGCTTCAGACCCTTCGATCGCCTCACCGATCGCGGTCGCGGCATCGTTGGCCGATTTCACCGCCGCCGCGCGGACGAGATAGCGCAGCGCGATCTTCTGGCCTGAGCGCAGCCCGAGCTTGGACGGCGGCTCAGCCGCGGCGTTGCGGGTGATGGTCACCTCGGTGTCCATCGACAATTCGCCGTTCTTCACCGCCTCGAAGGCAATGTAGAGGGTCATCATCTTCGTCAGGGACGCCGGATGAAGCTGGGTGTCGGCATTCTCGCTGTAATAGACCTCGCCCGTCCGCGCATCCATCACCATCCCCGCATAGGGGGCGGCCATGGCGCTCAGCGGAAGGAGCACGAGGAACCAGAATGCGGTGAAAAAATACAGGCCTGGATGGCCCGCCTGCCTGCGCGGTACCTTCACGATTCTCGCCTTCTCTGCCTCTCAACCCCCGGTGTTCCGGTTGGGCCTTGTTGTATGGCTATTTGCCTTGATTACAGAAAAGGTAGCACATGAAGGGTGCCGCGCAAAGCCTTCATATCAGGCATTTTTTCAACGCCGTGGCTCACACGTCGCGCTACATCTAGACGCAGGCAAGCGCCGCTCCACAACTGGCTGCGATTGTGGCGCAAATAAGGCGGGATCACGGCAGCGGTGTGGCGACTCTCAGCCGATGGTTTCCACGAGCTGCGGCAGCTCTCCAAGATCTGCGATGTGTCGGTAGCGCGCGGAACCGGGTGTCTCCGCTTTCTCGAAATCCCATTCGAGTTCATGCGGAACGAAGACGCCCCAGCCGCCCGCCTCGATGGCCGGCACAACATCGGATTTCATCGAATTGCCCACCATCATCGCCCCGGCCGCACCGCCCGGCACGTGCTCGAAGATGCGAGCGTAGACCGGCCAGGTCTTGTCCGACACGACCTCGACCCCGTCGAAGAAATTCCCAAGACCCGACTGCGCGAGCTTTCGTTCCTGGTGCAGAAGATCGCCTTTCGTCACCAGCATGAGATAGTGACTCTCCGCGAGCGCCTCGATCGTCTCGCGGGCATGGGGCAGAAGCTCGACCGGATGGGTCAGCATCTCTCGCCCGGCATCCAGCAACTCGCGAATGACCTGGCCGGGTGCGCGGTGCTCCGTAACATCGAGCGCGGTTTCGATCATCGACAGGGTGAACCCCTTCACCCCGAAACCGTAGCGCCCGAGATTGCGCCGCTCGGCCTCCATCAGCCGCTGGCCCAGGTCTTCGGGATCGGCGTAGTCGCCCAAGAGTTCTGCGAACCGCTGCTGAGTGAGCTTGAAGAACCGCTCGTTGTGCCAGAGGGTGTCGTCCGCATCGAAAGCCAGCGTCCTGAGATTTCGCATCGGATCGATTTCCACCTTGTCTTGGGACTTTTTTTAACGCGGACGTGGGTTATATACTGCCGGAGCAGGCCCGAGCAAAGCAGACAGAATTTCCTTCGTATGACCGATTTGCCCCAAAGCGACACGCCCCTCCTCCAGGCGGCCCGTCCGCCCGGCGACGGCGATGATGACGGCGACGCGGGCGTCGTTGTCGAAACGAAGACCAAGACGAAGCGTCCGCCGCTCTACAAGGTTCTTCTTCTGAATGACGATTACACGCCGATGGAATTCGTCGTGCATGTACTCGAGCGGTTCTTCGGAATGAACCACGCCCAAGCCTTCGAGATCATGCTGACCGTGCACAAGAAGGGCGTCGCCGTGGTCGGCGTCTTCAGCCACGAGATCGCGGAGACGAAGGTCGGCCAGGTCATGGATTTCGCGCGCCGCCACCAGCACCCGCTGCAATGCACCATGGAGAAAGAGTGATCGCGCTCCGCCCGGTCGCCGCACGATGAGCGTCTCCCGCCTCTCTCACGCCCTGTCATCTGGCGGCATCGCCTTACCCAGTGACGGACGCATCGCGCTCTTCAATCCGCGGGCCGAAACCGATCTTGCCGCCCTGCCGCAGGATCGCCTCTTCGCCATTCAGCGCCATTACCCCGATCACGCCGCCCTGTCGCGCCGGGGCATGGCCACGGCAACCGAGCCCGAGGGCCGCTTCGCCGCCGCCATCGTTTTCCTGCCGCGCGCCCGTGCCGAAGGCGAGGCGCTGATTGCCGAAGCCGTAGCGGTAACGGACGGGCCGGTGATCGTCGATGGGCAGAAAACCGATGGCGTTGATGCGATGCTGAAGGCGCTCCGCAAGCGCGGCAATGTTTCGGATGCCATCGCGAAGGCGCATGGCAAGTGTTTCCAGATCGCACCCGGAAGCGACCTGACGGACTGGGCCGCACCGGCACCGACGCGCACCGAGGATGGTTTTCTGACGGCACCGGGCGTCTTCTCTGCCGATGGCGCGGATCCCGCCTCGCGGCTTCTGACGCAGCACCTGCCGACATCGCTCTCGGGCCGCGCGGCGGATTTCGGCGCGGGCTGGGGCTATCTCTCGGCCGAACTCGCCCGCCGCGATGGCATCACCGAGCTTCATCTCGTGGAGGCGGATCATACCGCCATTTCCTGCGCGCAAGGCAATGTCACCTCGCCGGTGGCACAGTTTCACTGGAACGACGCCACCACCTGGACCGCACCGAGCGCGCTTGATGTGATCGTGATGAACCCGCCCTTCCATAAGGGCCGCGCCGCCGATCCGGCCCTGGGCCAGGCCTTCATCGCCAATGCCGCGCGCAATCTCGCCCCGACGGGCCGGCTATATCTCGTCGCGAACCGGCAATTGCCCTACGAGGCGACGCTCGAAGACGCCTTCGCCGATGTCGACACGCTGGGCGCGGATCCCCGCTTCAAGATTTTCGTTGCGCAACGTCCGACTCGCCCGCGGCGCTGAATCAGGCTAGGGCCACCCCCACCTATTCCGAAGAGGCCAGAGAATGAGCTTTTCGATCGAAGGCAAGACGGCCATCGTGACCGGCGCCGCGAACGGCATCGGCCTCGCCATCGCGCGGCATTTCGCGTCCAAGGGTGCGAACGTGATGTTCGCCGACATGGACGAGGCACGGCTTGCCAAGGAATGCGGCGAGCGCGACGAGACCGACAACATGCGCTATTTCGCGGGCGATCTGCGCGAGAAACTGACGCTGGCCAACCTTCTGTCGGCAACGCTCGATGCGTTCGACCGGGTCGATATCCTCGTCAACGGCTCGCGCCAGGTGATCGAGACCGATCCGTTCTCGATGGATGACGACAGCGTCGAGATGATGCTCCAGCAGAACCTGATGACCGCGATGCGCCTGTCGCAACTCGTGGCCCGCCGCATGATCAAGCAGGGCGAGAACCAGGAAGACGGCCAAATCGGTGCGATCGTGAACCTGTCATCCATTGCCGCACGGCGCACCCATCCGCAGCTCATGGGGTATTCGTTGGCTTGTGCGGCGCTCGACCAGATGACCCGATCGATGGCGGTTGCCTATGCCCCCGAACGGATCCGCGTGAACGCGCTGGCCTTCGGCTCTGTGATGTCCTCAAGCCTCAAATCGACCCTGAAGGATCATCGCGACTACCGCAGCGACATCGAGGAGCATACGCCGCTCGGCCGCATCGCCGCGCCCGAGGAGCTGTCCGAAGCGGTGCAGTTCCTCTGCTCGGATTCCGCCAAGTTCCTGACCGGTCAGATCATGACGGTCGATGGCGGTCGCACCCTGCTCGATCCAGTGAACGCCCCCGCGCACTGACCGTTCTGTCTTGCTCCCCGGCCTCGCGCTTGGCATCACGTGGCCAGCACAACGCAGAGGGGACGCAATGACCGAAGAGCTGACATCCCAGCGCGCCCGCGCGGCAGAGTGGTTCCGCACCCTCCGCGACGAGATCGTCGCCGCCTTCGAGGCGCTCGAGGCCAGCCACGATGCGGGGCCTTACGCCGAAGCGATCCCCGGCACGTTCGAAGTCACCGAAACCAAGCGCCGCTCCGATGACGGCTCCGACGCGGGCGGCGGTCTGATGAGCGTCATGCGCGGCGGCCGTGTCTTCGAAAAGGTCGGCGTCAACGTCTCCGAAGTCTACGGCACGCTCGGCGAGCGGGCGCAAGCGGCCATGGCCGCGCGCAAGGGCATCCCCGGCATGACCGAAGATCCGCGCTTCTGGGCCTCGGGCATCAGCCTGGTCGCGCATATGCAGAACCCGCATGCCCCGGCCGTTCACATGAACACCCGCATGTTCTGGACACCGCATGCCTGGTGGTTCGGGGGCGGCTCGGATCTCAATCCCTGCATTGAGTACGACGACGACACCGCGCATTTTCACGCCCAACAGAAGGCGCATCTCGATCCGCACGGGGCCGAGCATTATCCGCGCCTGAAGGACTGGGCCGACGAGTATTTCTACATCCCGCACCGCAACCGCGCTCGCGGCGTCGGCGGGATCTTCATGGACGATCACTGCACCGGCGACTGGGAAGCGGATTTCGCGCTGACGCAGGATATCGGCCGCGCCTTCCTGCCCGCCTATGTCCCGCTCGTGGAAAAGCGCCGGGCTCAGGAGTTCACCGAAGCCGACCGCGAAACGCAGCTCGTCCATCGCGGACTCTATGCCGAATACAATCTCGTCTATGACCGCGGCACGAAGTTCGGCCTCGAGACGGGCCACGATGCCAATGCGGTCCTGATGTCCTTGCCGCCCCTGGCCAAGTGGATCTGATCCCCCTCTTTGGATTGGCAAAAATACCGCGGAGAGCGCGAGAGGCAGCGCCTCTCGCAGGGCGCGGGCCTGCCCGCGCCCTTTCTCAGACCTCGCGCCACTCGCCGGGCGCGAGCCTGTCCAGTGTCCAGTCCCCGATGCGCCAGCGCACCAGCCTCAAGCACGGAAGGCCGACCGCCGCGCACATGCGCCGGACCTGACGATTTCTACCCTCGGTGATGGTGATCTCGAGCCAGGCATCGGGCACCGACTTGCGAAAGCGCACCGGCGGATCGCGCGGCCAGAGATCGGGCGCGGCGATCTCGCGCGCGGCGGCGGGCCGCGTCGGCCCGTCCTTCAGCGCAATGCCTGCGCGCAGGGCCTCCAGCGCCTCGGCACCGGGCGTGCCCTCGACCTGCACGAGGTAGCTCTTTTCCCGCTTGAATTTCGGGCTCGCGATCCGCGCCTGCAACGCACCGTCATCGGTCAGAACCAGCAGCCCCTCGCTGTCCTTGTCCAGGCGCCCGGCGGGATAGACGCCCGGCAGATCGATGAAATCGGACAGCGTGGCGCGGGGGCTACCCTCGCTGCCCTTGTCGGTGAACTGGGACAGGCAGTTGTAAGGCTTGTTGAACAGCACGATGCGAGGACGCGCGGGACGGGGCCGTGGGGCTCTGCGGGGTTGCGGGCTCATGGATCGGCGCGCCTCTCTTCAAAGAAAGCGCGGAGGAGCATTTCCGCCTCCGCCGCCCCGATTCCGTCATAGATTTCGGGTCGATGGTGACATTGCGGATGCGAGAAGACCCGTGCCCCATGCGCGGTGCCGCCCGATTTCGGGTCCGCCGCGCCGTAATAAAGGCGCGCGATCCGCATATGGGCAATGGCGCCGGCGCACATCGCACAAGGCTCGAGCGTGACGTAGAGATCGCATCCCGTCAGCCGTTCCGATCCCAGGATCCGAGCGCCCGCGCGCAAGACCAGCAGTTCCGCATGCGCCGTGGCATCGCCAAGCTCGCGTGTCCGGTTGCCATCCCGCGCGATAACCGCGCCATCCGGGCCGATCAGAGCCGCGCCGACAGGCACTTCGCCCCGCGCCATTGCGGCGCGGGCTTCCTCGAGCGCGATATCCATGTGACTGCGGAAACTCATGGCTCCGTCCTAGCGCGGCACGCGGGCGATGGACAGGGCGCGCAGGCCGCGCTAAGGCCGCGTCATGACCGAGACACCCCCCGGAGACCGCATCGCCAAGGTGCTTTCGCGCGCCGGCATCGCCTCGCGCCGCGAGGCCGAACGTATGATCGCCGAAGGCCGCGTCGCGGTGAACGGCAAGGTGATCGAGCGCGCCGCCTTGAACGTCACGGCCAAGGACCGGATCGAGGTGGACGGCAAGCCGCTGCGTGCCGCAGAGGCGCCGCGTCTCTGGCTCTACCACAAGCCCTCGGGCCTCGTGACGACCACCAAGGACGAGCAAGGCCGCACGACGATCTTCGACGAATTGCCCGACGATCTGCCGCGCGTGATGAGCGTGGGACGGCTCGACCTCAATTCCGAGGGCCTGCTTCTGCTGACCAATGACGGCGCGATCAAGCGCCAGCTGGAATTGCCATCGACCGGCTGGCTCCGGCGCTACCGGGTGCGCCTGAATGGCAAGCCGACCGATGCGACCTTCCAGCCCTTGCGCGACGGGCTCGAGGTCGAAGGCACCAGGTTCCAGCCCATGATCGTCACGCTCGATCGCCAGCAAGGGGCCAATGCCTGGGTGACGGTCGGTCTTCGAGAGGGCAAAAACCGCGAAATCCGCCGCGCGATGGAAGATCTTGGCCTGAAAGTGAACCGGTTGATCCGGATTTCCTACGGGCCGTTTCAGCTCGGCCAGATGAAACCGGGCGAAGTCCACGAAATCCGCCCCCGCATCATGCGCGATCAGCTTGGACTGGACGAAACGCCAGGCCACGGCGATCCGAAGACGAAACAGGGCCCCGGCAAGCCCCGCGCGACACGGAACCGGCGCACTCGCCCCAAAGGTCGTTAACTACGACTTCTAACGTCGCGAGATTTCCCGCCCCGCGCCGCGTTTTCGCCTGCTTTCGGCAGGAAACCCGAGGGTATGTTGATCACCGTCCTCGCCATCGCGATTTTCGCCCTGTCTTGTTACGTCGTGCTACGCAACGCCCCGATGGTTGCCTCGGACACGGCGCAAACCTTGCGCGCGATGCTCGCCCGTCAATCTGACGGGCACTGGATGCGTCGCGTGGCGCTGACGGCGCTTTACCTTCTGCTTTTCGGCCTTTTCGTCATCCAGGTGCTGCGATGAGCGATATCTCCGACCGTTTCTCGTCGCACTCGGCCAGCTCCAAGGGACAGGGGGAGGCGATGGTCCTCATCCTCGCCGCCTGCCCGCTACTCTTCTGGCTATTTCTGGGCTCGACGCGAGCCGCGATCGCGGCCGTCGTTTATGTCGGGCTTCTGGCGCTCGCCGCTCGGCTCATCGCCAGGGGGCGGCGGCAGGAAGCCAAGTATAAAGCCGCTTCCGTCGCGCGACGGCCACGCGTGCCGCGCAAGCTGATCGGCGAGGCGCTGATCGGGGTGATCGCGCTTCTGCTCGCCGCGCATCAATTCTCGACCTGGACGCCGCCCGCACTCATCGGGACGATCGCCTTCCTTCTCAGCCTCGCAGCCTTCGGTCTCGATCCGTGGCGGGACAAGGGCTTCGACAATCCCGATTACCTGGCCGAGCGCGCGGCGCAAGCGACGCTCGAAATGGCGGATACGCGCATGACCGCGCTTGTCGGCAGGGTCGCGGCCCTCGGAGAGCACGATCTTGCCCTTCGGACGGAAGCGATCCGCAGCGCGATCCTGCGTATGATCCGCGTCCATGCCCTTCGCCCGCAGGAGTTTTTTGCCCTCAAGAAACCCCTCGAGAAATTCATCGATCTTGCCGAAGGCGAAGTCGATGCGCTCGAGACAGGCTGGAAGACAGATGCACCAGGCGCCGCTCACCGCTACATGACGCGAATCGCCGCGCTCTCGGACGGTTTCGAGACTCGTGCACGCAAATGGCGAGCCGAGCGGCAATCGGATGCATACGCTCTGGACGCCGATCTGCTGCTCGACCGGATGGAGCAAAACCGCGCTGCCTGAACAAGTTGCGGCATTCCGTCTAGTAAGTGTCATGTCGAATCTCTAAGTTCTGGTGCGTGTCCAAGGCAAAGGGGGCGCGCATGGCAAGCTCTGGCTTTCAGAAAACCGCATTCGTCGTTTTGCTGATCCTTCAGGTCGGCGTCGCCTTCGGCTGGCTCGGGGGGCTTTGATCGAATGGCCGAACGCTTTGGCGGACGTTACAGCCCTGAGGGCAGGCCGGACGGCGGCAAGGGCGCCCCGCCCGCCTACGAGGCCGCGCGGGTCAATCCGGTCGGCGCACGGGCCAACATGATGTTCCTGCCGCCGGTGGCGCTGGCCTTCGCCTCGCTCGGCGCGGGCGCGACCGGACTTGTGACGGGCCTGGCAGGGGCGGGCATCTGGGCGGCAGGCGCAGTCGTGCTGCGCGAAGGCCTGAAGGCCGAGGCCGAGTATCACGCCCGCAAGATCGCACGCCGCCCGGCGCTGCCGCGCAAATACCTCGCGGCAATGCTTGCGGCCATCGGAACGGGTCTTGCTGCCCTGACGCATGGCGGCGGGCTGATCGAAGGGGCGCTCTTTGCGATCGCGGGCGGCGGTCTGCATATCGCAGCGTTTGGCGGCGATCCGATGCGGGCCAAGGGGCTCGAACATGTGGACGCCTTCCAGCAGGACCGCGTCGCCCGCGTCGTCGACGAAGCGGAGGAATATCTCGCCGCGATGGCCGAAGCTGCCCGCCGAGCGGGTGACCGCGGGGTAGAGGCGCGCGTGGAGGGCTTCCAGACCACCGCTCGGAAGCTGATCCGCACCGTTGAGGACGATCCGCGCGATCTGACCGCAGCGCGCAAGTATCTCGGCGTCTACCTCATGGGCGCGCGCGATGCGGCGATGCGCTTCGCCGACATCTACTCGCGCAGCCGCGATGCCAGGGCGAAGTCCGATTTTCTGGCACTTTTGGACGACCTGGAGAGTTCGTTCGGCAAGAAGACCGAAACACTCCTGATCGATGCCAACAGCGATCTGCAAATAGAGATCGACGTGCTGAGAGACCGGCTCAGCCGGGAAGGTGTGATGCTCGATCGCCAGGCGGATTAAATTTCAAAGAGGGATTAATGACATGTCCGAACAGGTGCGTAACAAGGCGATAGAGACCGAAGCCGAAGTGCAGGAAGTGAGCGAGGCGACTTTGCCGATGCCCAGAAATGCGGATGACCTTGTCGCGCTCGACAAGGCCGACGCCCCCGTTGCCGAAGAGATCCGTGCCCGCATGGACGAGATCGATTTGAGCGACACGAATTCCATCGTCTCCTTCGGCTCCGCCGCGCAGGGCGAGCTGCAGGAAATAAGTCAGTCGATGCTCCAGGGCGTCCGCAACAAGGATGTGGGCCCCGCGGGCGACAGCCTGCGCGGCATCGTCACCACGATCCGCGGCTTTTCGGTCTCCGAACTCGACGTGCGCCGCAAGCGGGCCTGGTGGGAAAAGCTTCTGGGCCGCGCCGCGCCCTTCGCAAAGTTCACCGCGCGGTACGAAGAGGTGCAGGGCCAGATCGACCGGATCACCGACGACCTTCTCAAGCACGAGCACACGCTTCTGAAGGACATCAAGTCGCTCGATCTGCTCTACGACAAGACGCTGCAATTCTACGATGAGCTCGCGCTCTATATCGCTGCTGGCGAAGCCAAGCTCGCCGAACTCGACAGCACCGACATCCCCGCCAAGGAAGCCGAGGTAAACGCCGCGCCCGAGGACGATCAGGTGATGAAGGCGCAGGAGCTGCGCGATCTGCGCGCCGCGCGCGACGATCTCGAGCGCCGGGTCCACGATCTGAAACTGACGCGCCAGGTAACGATGCAGTCCCTGCCCTCGATCCGGCTGGTGCAGGAAAACGACAAGAGCCTTGTGACCAAGATCAACTCGACGCTCGTGAACACGGTCCCCCTCTGGGAGACACAGCTTGCCCAGGCGGTGACGATTCAGCGCTCCACAGAGGCAGCGGCGGCCGTACGCGAAGCCAATGATCTCACGAACGAGCTGCTGACCTCGAACGCGCAGAACCTCCGCGAGTCCAACAAGATGATCCGCGAGGAGATGGAGCGCGGCGTCTTCGACATCGAGGCGGTTAAGAAGGCCAATGCAGACCTGATCGGAACGATTCAGGAAAGCCTGCAGATCGCTGACGAGGGCAAGGCCAAGCGTGCCGCTGCCGAAGAGGATCTCAAGAAGATGGAAGCCGAGTTGCGCGACACTCTGGCCTCGGCCAAGGCGCACAAGACCGGCACCGGCGAGACCGCCGCGACCTCGGTTCCGGCTGGCTGAACAGGTGCGGCGCGGGGCGGGATATCTGGGCTGGATTGCGGGCGCCGCGCTCGCGCTTTCGGGCTGCGCGATGAACGACGCGCAGCCCACTCCGCCCGGCACGCCGCCGCAGGCCCGGCCCGACCGGCCCGCGCCGGAACCCGCTCCCGCCCCGCCGGCAGAACCCTCTGCACGGAGCCTGGAGCTTGCAAGCTACTACGCGCGCATCGAAATGGACCTCGTGGGTCAGGGCCTTCTGAGGACGGATGGCGGCGGCGTCGACACGCCCGTGACCGACACCCAGCTCGCCCGCAATTTCGAGCAGATCGCGCTGGCCGAGGAGTATCGCCGCGGCGCGGGTCTTCAAAGCTCCGGAGGAGAGCTTGGTCCGATCAAGAAGTGGCGTCAGCCGATCCGCGTCGATGCGGAGTTCGGCGCGTCGGTGCCGGAAGAACAGCGCGCACGCAACGAGGCCGAGCTGTCGCGCTACGTCACGCGCCTCGCCCGTGTGACCGACCACCCGATTTCGATGAACGAAAACCGCGCCAATTTCCATGTTCTCTTCATGTCCGAAGATGACCGCGCCGCCATTGCGCCCCGGGTCAAGGCACTGGTGCCAGACATCGACCCGGCGTCGCTTTCGGTCGTCAACAATCTGCCGCGCGCGATCCACTGCCTCGTCGTCGCATTCTCGGACGAGCCGGGCGGATATGCCTATGGCAAGGCCATCGCCATCATCCGGGCCGAGCATCCGAACCTGCTGATGAAATCCTGCATCCACGAAGAGGTTGCCCAGGGCCTTGGACTTGCCAATGACAGCCCGTATGCGCGCCCGTCGATCTTCAACGACGATGATGAATTCGCGCTCCTGACGCGGCATGACGAGATGTTGCTCAAGATCCTTTACGATCCGGCCTTAGAACCCGGCATGTCCCCCGACATCGCCCGCCCGATCATCCGCCGCCTCGCCACCGAGCTTGCAGGCGACCGGATCGCGAGCGCCGGAGCAAATTGATGCCTATGACCGCCTTGGAGTAACCCATGCCCATCTTCGATTTCCTCGCCGGACAATTCATCGACGTCATTCACTGGACCGACGATACGCGCGATACGATGGTCACCCGCTTCGAGCGCGAGGGGCACGAGATCAAGTATGGGGCGAAGCTGACCGTGCGCGAGGGCCAATCGGCCGTTTTCGTGCATGAGGGCCAGTTGGCGGATGTCTTCACGCCTGGGCTCTACATGCTCGAGACGAACAACATGCCGATCATGACGTCTCTCCAGCATTGGGATCACGGCTTCCGCTCCCCCTTCAAATCCGAGATCTATTTCGTCTCCACCAACCGCTTCACCGATCTAAAATGGGGCACGAAGAACCCGGTGATGCTGCGCGATCCGGAGTTCGGACCGGTGCGTCTGCGCGCCTTCGGCACCTACGCGATCAAGGTCACCGATCCGGGCCTCTTCCTGACCGAGATCGTCGGCACGGATGGCGAGTTCACGCGTGACGAGATCTCTTACCAGATCCGCAACATCATCGTGCAGGAAGTCAGCCGCACGCTTGCGTCCTCGGGCATTCCCGTGCTCGACATGGCGGCCAACACTGCCGATCTCGGCAAGCTCGTTGCCGCCGAGGTGTCGAAGACGCTCGCGACTTACGGGCTCGTCATGCCCGAGCTTTACATCGAGAACATCTCGCTGCCGCCCGCGGTCGAGAAGGCGCTCGATGCGCGCACCTCGCGGGGTATCGCGGGCAATCTCGACGAGCACATGAAATGGCGCGCCGCAGAAGCGCTGGCAGAAGGCGGCAGCGCGGGCGGCGCGATGGGAGTGGGAATGGGCGCGGGCCTCGGTATGCAGATGGCCGAAGCCGTTTCAGGTCGGCGTGGCCCCTGGGGCACCGCCCCCGCTCCGGTGCAAGGTGGGGGCCCCGCGGCGCCCCCGCCGCCTCCTGCCGAAAAGGTCTGGCACATCGCCGAGAACGGCGAAACGCAAGGCCCGTTCAGCCGTGCGCGGCTCGGCCGGATGGCGAGCGAGGGAAGCCTCACGCGCCAGACCTATGTCTGGACCGCGGGTCAGGACGGCTGGATGCGCGCGGAGGACGTGACCGAGCTCGCGCAGCTCTTCACCGTCATGCCGCCGCCGCCCCCGGCGCCTTAAACGCCAGATCACGCTGCCTTTGACATTGCATCGCGAGACTGCCTTGGCGAAGGTGCGGCCACGCTCTGCCGAGGACTGACTGCCGTGACCATCGAGGATCATCGCTTTCCCTGCGACCAATGCGGCTCGGACCTGCGTTTCGATCCGGCTGCGGGGCAGCTTGTTTGCGGCCATTGCGGCAATGCGGAGCCGATCGAGGATGGCGGTCCGTGGGCGGGCGGCATCAGCGAGATCGACTTCGACCAGGCGCTCCGCAACCTCCTTCCGATCCAGGACATGGAGGTTACGCGAGTCTCCTCCTGCCCCAATTGCGGAGCGGAGGTGGAGTTCGACCCCGAGGCGCATTCCGCCGAATGCCCGTTCTGCGCGACGCCCGTGGTCAAGGGCACCGGCGAGAACCGGCATATCAAGCCGCGCGCCCTGCTGCCCTTCCAGCTCTCCGAGGATGCGGCGCGCGATGCGATGATCGCCTGGCTCGGGCGGCTCTGGTTCGCACCGAACGGCGTGCAGGAATATGCCCGCAAGGGACGGCGGATGCAGGGCATCTACGTGCCCTACTGGACCTTCGACGCGGACACCAAGTCGCGCTACCGGGGCGAGCGCGGAACGGTCTATTACGAAACCCGCCGCGTCATGCGCGACGGCAAGATGACGACCCAGCGCGTGCAGAAGGTGCGCTGGCGGCCCGCATCGGGCCGGGTCGCACGGTTCTTCGACGATGTGCTGGTTCTGGCTTCCACGTCCTTGCCGAAAAGCTACACCGAGGCGCTTCCGCCGTGGGATCTGTCGGCGCTCGAGCCGTACAGGCCGGAATTCATCGCGGGATTTCGGGCGGAGGCCTACACTGTCGATCTCGATCAGGGCTTCGGCGAGGCACGCGCGGTCATGGACCGGCAGATCCACCGGGACGTCAAATTCGACATCGGCGGTGATCGTCAGCGCGTCCACAATGTCGAGACCGAGGTCAGCGCGGTGACGTTCAAGCACATCCTGCTGCCGGTCTGGATGGCGGCCTACAAGTTCCGGGGCAAGACCTATCGGTTTGTCGTGAACGGACAGACAGGCCGGGTCCAGGGGGAACGGCCCTACTCGGCCTGGAAGATCGCGCTTGCGGTCATCGCCGGTCTGGTCGTGGCCGCCGCCTTCGGATATGTCGCGGCCGTCTACGGCTGAGTGCGAGGAGGCTACGCCCGATGATCCTGTGTTGCGGAGAAGCGCTGATCGACATGTTGCCGCGTGAGGCGCAGGACGGCTCCCCGGCCTTCGCCCCTTTCGCTGGCGGGGCGATCTTCAACAGCGCCATCGCGCTTGGCCGGCTTGGCGCGCCGGTCGCTCTGTTCACAGGCCTCTCGACAGACCTTTTCGGCGAGATCCTCGTGCGCGAGTTGGAGAACAGCCGCGTTGAGACCGGGCAGCTTGCGCGCTCGGACCGGCCGACGACGCTGGCTTTCGTGACATTGACCGACGGTCAGGCGAAATACGCATTCTACGACGAGAACACTGCGGGACGGATGCTGGACACATCCCATCTTCCGGAGCTGTCCTCCGACATCGATGCGCTTCTCTTCGGCGGTATCAGCCTCATCGCAGAGCCTGGCGCGGAGACCTATGCCGCCCTCGCGGCACGCGCCGCGGGCGACAAGCTGGTGATGCTCGACCCGAATATCCGGGCCGGTTTCGTCCAGGACGAGGCCCGGTATCGCGCGCGCCTCGATGCGATGCTGGCAGGTGCGGACATCGTGAAGCTTTCCGACGAAGACATGGACTGGCTCGGCACCGATCCCGAGGCACTCTTCGCGATGGGCGTGGCTGTCGTTCTCATCACGCGCGGCGCGGACGGCGTCGATGCGATCACACCCGAAGGCACGCGCCGCATCGCCGCCGAACCCGCGCAGGTCGTCGACACGGTCGGCGCGGGCGATACGTTCAATGCAGGCTTCTTGGCGGGGCTCCATAAAGATGGACTTCTGACCCGCGCGGCATTGCGCGACGCATCGCTTGAACTGCTGACACCGGCCGTGGCGCTTGGAACGAAGGCCGCCGCGATCACGGTCAGCCGCGCCGGTGCCAACCCGCCCTGGGAGAGCGAGCTGTGAGAGCTCTGCTTCAGCGGGCAACGGAAGCTCGAGTCGAGATCGACGGCGCGGTGATCGGGGAGATTGGCGCGGGCCTTCTTATCCTGGTCTGCGGGATGAAAGGCGACACGGACGAGATCGCCGATACGCTCGCCCGCAAGGTTACGAAGTTGCGTCTCTTCCAGGATGAGAACGGGAAGACCAACCGCGCGATTTCGGATGTCGAGGGCGCTGCGCTCGTGGTCAGTCAGTTCACCTTGTCGGCGGACACGAAACGCGGCAATCGCCCCGGCTTTTCCCAAGCCGCCCCGCCAGACGAGGGACAACGGCTTTACGAGCGGTTCGCGGCGACATTGCAGGGCGAAGGCGTGCCAACAGCAACCGGCCGGTTCGGTGCCGATATGGCCGTGCACCTCGTGAATGACGGCCCGATGACGATCTGGCTGGACACTGACGATGGGAAAACGCAATAGCGATATTGCGTTTTTGAATCGAAACAATCGCGTTTGTGCATAAATCGCAGTCGCTATCCAGACGTTGCCCTTACGGCAGTTCGCGGAGTTTTACACATCTGACATGATTCAGTGTCAGATGTGTCTGACACTCAAGATGTAGTGCTCCGTTGCGTTTGAACCCTAAATAAGCGCAGCCCAATATGGTTACGCAAGGTCGTTATCCGCGAAAGCTACAAGATCGGGTTGTGGACAAGTCGGTGGGAAAAATTCGCCGCTACGGTTCGCGCAGCGCATCTTTCGTCTTGTACAAGGGCTTCAAAAGGTAGGTGAGCACGGTTTTTGCGCCGGTCATCAATTCCACCTGAGCCAGCATACCGGGCCGTAGCGCGATCCGCTCCTGACGCTCGGACAAGGCCGAGCGATCAATGGCGACGGTCACCTTGTAGTGCGGCTCTGCTTTCGGGTCGCGCTCGTCGCGGAACGTATCGGCAGAGACGACCCGCACCTCGCCCTGGAGCGCGCCCCAGATCGTGTAATCATACGCCGACAGCTTGATCGTCGCGGCCTGACCGGGCCGAATATTCGCGATATTCTCGGGCGCGACACGGGCCTCGACGAAAAGCGCCTCTTCCCGCGGGATGATCTGCAGGATCTCCTCGCCGGGGCGGACGACCCCGCCGATGGTCGTGATCGACAGCTTGTTCACCACACCGTCCATCGGGCTCGTCAGTTCGGTCCGGTCGAGTTGGTCGCGCGCGGCGGCAAAGCCCTGGCGCAAGGTCGCAAGCTCGCGCAGCGTCTCGGAATGCGCCTCGGCGCGCGCAAGCTCGGTTTGCGTGACGATCTCCTCGTAGCGGATACGGGCATCCGCATGGGCCTTGCGAGCGCGCGTCACCTCGATCAGCGCGACGACACCCTTGGCATAGAGGTCTTCCATGAGCTTTCGCTCCGCCGCGGCTTCGTCGAGAACGCGGCGCGCGCCATCGGTTCGGCCCAGATAATCAGTTTGTCGCGCGGACAGAAGCTGACGCTCGGCCTCGGCCATGTCCGGGCTCGCCGCGACCAGTCTTTCGGGCAAGGCCAGGTCGCTTGCGCCGTCGATCTCCGCTTCGAGTCGCAGACGCCGCATCTCGAGGGCGGTGATCTGTTCGGCAAGGTCGGCAACGGAGGCTTCGTACTCAGCGGCGTGCAGCCGCGCGAGCACGTCGCCGCGGGCAACCGCATCGCCCTCCTTCACCAGAAGCTCGGACAGGATGCCGCCTTCGAGGTTCTGGATGATCTGGGGCCGCGAGGAGGAGGCGAGCTCCCCCTCGGCCCGCACGATCTCGTCGATCCAGGCGAGCGAGGCCCAGATCAGGAAGATCAGCACCGCCGCCGCCGACAGCCAGATCGTCAGCGACGGACCGCGCAGACGCGTCCCGAGCTCACCGCGCAAATCGGTCGAGGCAAGCGCCATCAACCCTCTCCTTTAGCGGTGCGGGTGAGGTGGGCCATCACCTCCGCGCGCGGGCCATCCACCGCGACCCGGCCATGCGCGAGGATCGTGACGCGCTGCGCCAGAGACAGGATCGGCACGCGGTGCGTCGCGATGATCGCGGTCCGGCCCGAGAGCCATTCGCCCAGCCGCGAGATCAGCGTCGCTTCCAGCGTCTGGTCGAGCGCGGCGGTTGGCTCGTCGAGCAGGCAGATATCGGGATCCTGAAGCCAGAGCCGAGCCCACCCGACGCTTTGCCGTTGCCCCACCGAAAGCCCGCTGCCGCCATCGCCGATGGGCAGGTCGAGCCCGGAGGGATGGGCCTTCACGAATTGCCCCAGCCCCGCAAAATCGAGCGCCGCGTAAAGCCGCGCGTCATCCGCCTCCATCCGGTCGAGCGAAAGGTTGTCGCGCAAGCTTCCCTCGAAGAGCCGCACATCCTGGCCAAGATACCCGATGCCCCGTCTCAGGTCGGCCGGATCGATCTGGGCCATCTCCACCCCGTCGAGCATCAACCGTCCTTCGGCGGGCGCATAGAGACCCGACAGAACGCGCAGGAAGGTCGACTTGCCCGAACCATTCGCGCCCAGAACCGCGAGGGTTTGACCCGCATTGACGGTAAAGCCCGAGAGATCCAGCGCGGGCGCGGCCTCCCCGTATCGATAACTCACGCCCTTGAGGTCATAGCGCCCTGCGAGGCGCGGGCGGCGCAGGTAACGGCGGGCAGGGCGGCGGTCCTGCTCGGCTTCGGCGATACCGTCCAGCATCGTCAGCGCCGTCTTCACGTTCGACCAGCGCGCAAGGATGCCCGACAGCTGCGTCAGCGGGGCCAGCGTCCGCGACGTCAGTATGCCCGTCGCGATGATTGCGCCCACGGTGAACTCGCCTGCGAAAACAAGGTAGGTGCCCGCGATCACAGCGATCACGTAGGTGCCTTGCTGGATTGCTTGCGCCCAAACGGTAAGGTTCGCGGCGAGACGACGCTGCTCGGAGCTTTTCAGGGATTGCAGCGCGACAAGCTCTTCCCAGGCGCGGGCAAACCGGGTCTCGGCCCGCGCGCCCTTGATCGTGTCGAGGTCGCGCACGACCTCTTGCAAGAGCCGAGACTGGCGCACGCCCGCGCCCTGCATCTCTTCGGTCAGGCGCATCATCCGCCGCTGCAGAAACACGCCCGGCACCACCATCAGGATGCCGCCCGCGACCAGGACCCAGACGACCTGCCCGGCGATGGATGCAACGAGCGCGAGGAACAGCAGGATGAACGGAATGTCCGCCAGCGCGCCAACGGTGGAGGCGGTGAAGAACTCGCGCACCGATCCGAATTCGCGCATGGCCGAGAAGAGCTGCGAGGGGCTTTTCGCCGCGATCTCGGAGCGGAGCCCCAAGAGGCGGCTCATAAGGGTCGATTGAACGCCAAGCTCGATCTGCCGCCCCGCCCCGTCGAGAAGCTGAGCCCGCGCGGCCTTCAGGCCGCCTTCGAGCATCAGCGCGAGCCCGGCCCCGGCGGCGAGCACCCAGAGCGTTGCCTCGGATTGATGCGGGATCACCCGGTCATAGACCTGCAGCGAGAAGAGCGCGACCGCGACCGCCAGCATGTTCGCAACGAAGGAGCCGACGGCGACCTCGGCTAAGGGACGCTTGAACCGCGCGAACTCCGACCAGAACCAATGGCCGGGACGCGGCGCAGCTCCAAGCGTCTCTGCGAGCTTGGCAAGCGGCACCGCGCCCGTGAGCATGACGCCCGCGAAATGCGGCTCGAATTCAGCGACGTGGATCTCGACCCGGTGATCGCGAGCCTCTGCCTCGTAAAGCGTGACGGTGTCGGGCGTGACCTTGAGAACGAGCACGGCCTGACCGGAAGTCATCAGCGCGATCGCGGGCTCTGACCGCTCAGTCAGATCGCCCGTGACCTGCGCGGGCGAGAGACCGGCGGCGCGCATCCCGGCGGCAAGCGTGTCGGGGCCGTAGAAGTCCGCGCCACCATCAGCCTCGCGAAGCGCCTCGACGATGTCCGCCTCGGCGGCCTCCACGCCGCGCTGACGCGCGTAAAGGCGGATCAGGCCGGCGCGCGTCTCTGCACGGCCCGATCCGCGCGTCACCCGCTCGCGTGTCGCTCCTGTCGTCTCGGCCGCCACCGTCTTGGCACGCGTCAGGGCTATGACCGGCGCGGCCGTCACACACGATCCCCGGCGGCGAGACCTCCTTGAAGTGCGGCGAGCCGCAGCTCGGCCCGCGCCAGCGCGTATTTCAGCGTGATCGCCTGGGACATCGCATCGGACCACGTCTCGTAGACACCGACGACCTCCATCACCCGGCGTTGCCCGCCTTCATATTGGCGCTGGAAAAGATCGAGATTGCCCTTGGCCTGCTGCGCCAGCCCCTCGGCTTCACTGAGCTGACGGCGGGTCGCTTCGATCTCGCTCGTCAGCCGCGCGACTTCGAGACCATGATCCTCCTGCGCGGCGATGATACGCTCTTCGGCGGCGGTGATATCGGCCTTGCCGGCTTTCAACGACGCGCCCGTGCCAAGCCCGAGCCCGTTCGGGATCGCAGCCGAAAGACCGCCCTGCCCGCTGCGCGCGCTGAGTTCTGCCGAAAGACCGGGCAGGAAGCCCGACCGCGCGATCTCTGCCTCCGCTGCGACGCGAGCCTTTTTGGCTCGTGCCGCGAGCACCGCAACGGGCGGCGCCGATGCGGTCGCGCCACTCAATGCGCCGATCCCGTCCGGTGCCGCATCGGGCGCAAGGCGTTCGAACTGGGCTTTTGCCTCAATGGCGCTGTCTCGGGCGCGGTCCCGGTCGGCGGCGATCCGGGCGAGTTTCTGCCGCAAGACGGTGAGATCGGAGGGATTGGAGACGCCCCCTGCCACCCGCTCGGACATGATCCACTCGAAATGGGCCATGTCCTTGTGCGCGCGCTCGAAATGAGCGGCGGCCTGACGGCCTTCCTCGGCATCGAGGTACAGCCCGATCGCCCGGGCCACCCGCTGATCCGCGCTTTCGACGAGGCGCACCGCGGCGGCATCCACCTCGGCGCGGGCAAGATCGCGCTCGGCGCGCTTTCGGCCATTATCGAAGAGTACCTGGTTCACGACGAGATCGGCGGCGAGATCCCCGAGCGAGGTCAGGGACACGGTCGGCCCGATCGTCGGCAGCCAGTTCCGCCCGGCCGCCGTCTGCCGCAGGCGGGCGGCTTCGAGTTCCGCCGCTTCCACCTGCGCGCCCGAAGAGAGCGCGGCCGCCGCGATACGGTCGTAGCTCGAGCCTGGAACAAAGCCGCCGGACCGCGCCGAGAGCGCCTCCACGATCCCTGGCGCGGCGGGTGTCGTGGCCGGGGCTTCGGGCCCCGGCGATGCGGCAAAGCGTGTTGCGACCTCGGGAACCGGCAGACCCGCACAGCCCGCCAGCGTGGCTGTCGCCACCAGCAAGACTGCCGCGCGCTGCCCTGTCCGTCGCTTCACGTCCGACCTCTTTCTTCGCCGATGGTTGGCGTCAGATGACGACGTTGGTGATGTCGTCCTCGATCTTCACGACCGCATCGCCCAACGAATAGACGTTGAAGGTCTCGCCGTTTTCGGTGACCTGTCCCGCCGCCTGCGCGCCGGTGATCGTCACGGTGTCGTCGACGCCGCCGGTGATCGTCAGCTCGTCGGTCCCTTGCGCGAGCGCGGTGATCTGCGCCTCGGTCAGGGTGAGCTGGCTGTCCTCGGCAAATTGCAGGTCGATCGTCTCGATCTCGAACGCGCCGAGTTGGCCCGCCAGCGCATCGGTCATGCCGACCTGGTTTGTCGCAGGATCGTCGACCACGTGGAAGGTGCCCGCAGTATTCCCTGCCGCGTCCGTCGCCGTGACCACGAGGTGCGAGCCGTCCGGGACCGTTTCGGTGAAGAAATACGAGGTCTCGCCCCGGTTCGGGACATCGAAGGCGTCATAGCCGACGTCTTCGACGCCGCCTGTGCCATCGAGATGCCCTATATAGACCGCATCATCCGTGCTCTCGAGCGACACGCCCGTGAGACCGGAGTGATTACGGGTGTAGTCCGTGACCTCCGGCGCATCGGAGGCCTCGGTGTCGAAGGCCAGCGCGCGTGTCTCGCTGCGCGTGTTGCCCGCCGCGTCAGTGGCCGCGATGGTCACATCTTGCGAGAGCTCGCCTGACGGCAGCTCTGCCGCCGCGAAATCGACGTTCCAGTTGCCGCCGGCATCGACGCTTGCGGCATGGGTGACGCCGTTGAGTGTGACAAGGACCGTCGAGCCCGGCTCGACCTGGCCCGTCAGCGTGAGGCCCTGGGCCGCTTCGGCGGCGTTGACCACGTCATCGCCCGCCACTGGCGACGGCGAGAAGCCGAGCGTCTCGACCTCGGTATCCACCTGGAATTGCGTGCTCGTTTCGCTGGTATTTCCTGCCATATCGGTCGCGACGATCGTGGCCGATGCGCCATAAGTGCCAGATGCGACTGTGCCGGGCCCGAAATTTGCGGACCAATTACCGTTGCCATCCACGTTCGCGGTGCGCGTGACACCGCCAATGGTCACGGTGACGGTGCTGCCCGGTTCGGTCGTTCCGCTAAGCACCACGCCATCCGCCATCTCGGCCGCATTGATGACGCCGTCGCCCTCGACCGGAGCGGCGGAGACGCCGAAGTTCTGCACTTCGGTGTCGACGCGGACGCTGTCGGTGCGCGTCAGGGTGTTGCCAGCACTGTCGGTGATCGTCGCGGTGATCTCGGCAGTATAGGTTCCGGCCGCGATCTGGCCGGGAGCGTAGTTCGCAGTCCAGACCCCGTTGGGTCCGGTGATGACGTTCATGGACACGCCAGCCATCGTGACGGTCACGCTCTGCCCCGGCTCGGACGTGCCGGTCAGGGTCACGCCATCGGAGGCTTCTGCCGCGTTGACAACGTCGTCTCCCTCCACCGGCGCTGCACTGATGGTCAGCGAGCCGGCATCGGTGTCGACCCTCACGTCCTGGGTAATGGTGTCGGTATTGCCGGCGCGATCGGTCGAGCTGGCGCTGATCTGGTAAGCACCGGTGCCGGACGGAATTTCGCCGGCGGCATAGTCGACCGACCAGCTTCCATCTGCGGCCACGTTCGCTGCGCGCGTGACGCCTGCGAATGTGACGGTCACGGTCGCGCCGGGCTCGGTCGTTCCTGTCACGGTCAGGCCCTGCGAGGCCTCTTCGGCGTTGATCGTCGAATCCGCGCCGCCCGCCTGCGAGGTGAATGCGAAGTTGGAGACCAGAGTGTCGACGGCGACGCTGCCGGTTGCCGTGGCCGTGTTGCCCGCCTGATCGATCGAGACTGCCGTCACATCCAGCACCGTCTCGCCCTGCGGCAGGTCGGACGCGGGGTACGTGACGGTCCAGTTACCATCATCGTCCACCGTTGCGGGGAGAGTAACCCCGCCGAGCGTCACATCGACGCTCGAGCCCGGCTCTGCCGTGCCGGTCAGGGTCACGCCACCTGCCGCTTCGCTGCCATTGACCGTGCCATCGCCGCCCACAGAGTCCGTGTCGGCCGTGACAGAGGTGACCGTGTCGATCACGACCGTGCCTGTCACCGAACTGGGGTTACCTGCGGCATCGGTCGCTGTGACCGTGACCTCCTGGCTGTACTCACCTTCCGGGAAGACCGTCTCGTCGAAGGTCACCGACCAGGTGCCGTCCGTAACGGTCGCGTCGTAGTCGGTTCCGTTGATCGTCACGACAACGGTCGAGCCTTCTTCGACATTGCCGGACAAAGTGACACCGCCCTCATGCACTTCGGCGTTGATCGGACTGCTGGTGCCGTTCTGGATGTCCACCTCGGGTGGGGTCACATCGATATCGTAGGTCGCGCCAGTCAGATCGGTGACCGTGCCATCCGCTTCGGTCACGACCGCCGTGACCGTGTAGTTGCCATCCGCGGGGAAATCGTCGCCTTCGAACGCGACCGACCAGGTGCCCCCCTCGTTGGAAACGGTCTCGAGCGTCGTCTCGCCGACCGTGACCTCAATGGTGGAGCCGGGCTCGGCCACACCGGAGACAGTGATCGTCTGCTCGGCATCGCCGTAGATCGTCGCGGAGGTGCCGGCATCGTCGATCGCGGGTTCGATCCGGGTCGGGCCGTTGTCACCGCCACCGCCGGAGCCGCCGTCATCGCCGCCGCCGATCACCCCGGCGCCGATAAGCGCCGCGCCACCCGCCGCCGCAGCCGCAGCACCGGTTCCACTGGCAAGCGTCGTACCGAGAAGCCCGGTCGCCAGCATGGAAACTTCGCCGTCCTCGGCGTCGCCCAGCGCCACGTATCCGGTATCAGAAGCCGTCAGACCGTCATCGTCGAGGAAGATCAGCTCGTCATGCGGGCTCCACTTACCGAAGGTTTCCTCGACCCCGTAAGTGGCAAGCAACACGCCATCGCCCGCATCGGTCAGCACGACCTCGGAAATCCTGCCATTCGCGCTGAGAAACAGTCGCGCGCCTTCAACCTCGAAATAATCCTCGATCAGGATCACTCGCCCGTCCGAAAGCGTGATGAGAAGATCGCCGCCTTCGCGCGTATATCCGCGCAGCGAGGAAGGCTCGAGGTTCAGGGAGATCGAGTGGCCCGGCTGGGCCTCGATAGCGAAGAGATCACCATTGACCGTCGCTGCGTCGAACTGCACGTCACCCGCAGGGGTGCGTACAGCGAAATCAATCGCTTGCATAATTATCACCGCTCTTGCCTCTGCTCCGACGCTCTTCGGCGCCTTTGCTATTATTGCAGGATGTATACAGCGGCTTTGCAGGTGTGGCTACACAATGTTGCCCAATTCTTTTAACCTAGGGTTGAGCCGGGCCGGATCTGTGACTGTGACCCCACACTCCGGACGATCACGAAACGTCAATGCGAGCCGCTTTCAGAGCAGCGGCCGCAGGCTCGGCTTCTCTTCGACCAAGCCGATTTCCTCGAGCGCTTCGATATCCGGAATGGACAGGCGTCCTTCGCTCCAGGTGGCGAGTTGCTGCTCGCGAAGCCGGGCGAGCGTCTTGTTGGTATGCACCAGAGACAGTCCCAGCGCATCCGCTAGGTTCTGCTGAGTGTAGGGCATCGGCACGGTGATCCCATTTCGCATGTTGATCGCCTCGAGACGGCGGTAGAGCCGTGCGAAGGCCCACGCAACGCTTTCCGTTGCGGATTTTTGTCCAATAGTTGCAAGAGCTTCGCCAAGAAACCGCTCTTCCGACGCGGCGATCCAGGTCACATCGAACGCGCGCTCGGCATGGTTTCGGAACAATGACCAGAGCTCCGAGCGGTTGAAAACGCAGAGCGTCATATGCGTCGTGGCCTCGACTGAATGGGTCATCTGCCCCATGACACCCGCCTGCAACCCGATGAGATCACCGGGCAAAACGAAGGACAGAACTTGCTTCTTGCCGTTCGGCAAGAGCTTGTAGCGCAGTCCGAACCCCGACAACGCGGTGAAGAGTTGCGGCGATGTCGAGCCCTCGGACAACAGCGGCGTGCCCGATTGAACGGACATCTCCCCGATCTTGAACCGCTCCATGAACGCGACTTCCCGTTCGCTCATCGGCTTGAACAGCGGCAGCTTCCGGATCGGGCAGTTCGCGCATCTGGTTGCCATTCGGCCCCCGGTCATTTCGAATTTTCGTGAATGCGTATGTCACAGTTTAATGCGCCGCTTGCGCGATTGTTCCAGAAGGCATGATAGGCAGGCCAATCCGCCGTCCGCGACATGCCGCGCCGGACCGGCGGAAACGAGGGGAACCTGCCTCGGAAACGCACGTTGTTTGGGCGTCCAGAATACAGCCGGAGTGTAGGGCTCCGGCCAGGAATCGAAGGTAGTCAGCCAGTTGTCAGGCTGAGGGGCCACGGCAGCTGGTGCCTTCGAAGCGCAAGGGTCGCATCCCGCCGGTGCGGCCCTTGTTGCGTTCCAGATCAGGACGCTTTGAGCAAGTCCCGCACGATCGGCTGCTTGCGCGGCTTCGTGGAGAGAGACATCAACAGCGCGGCAAGATCCGCCTCGGCCACCCGCTTTGCGGCCTGTTTCGGTGTGAACCAGCGGCGCTTGCGCTCGTCACGCTCTTTCCAGCGACGCTTCAGACGTTCGACGATCATCGGGTAGACCCGCACGTGGCAGGGCACGATGCTGCCGTCGTCCATCACCTTGGCATATCGATACATCCCGATTGCGTCGTTGCCGATATGACCCAGAACGCCAGCCTCTTCGAGCGCTTCGATCTCTGCTGCACGCCAGGGCTTTTTGCCGTCCATCTCCCAGCCCTTCGGCATAACCCAGCGACCGGAGTCGCGGGAGGTCACCATCAGGACTTCGACACTGCCATCTTTCTTGAACTTCAAGGGGAGTGCCGCGATCTGCTCACCGATACAGGGCATCTTTTCACCGTGCCTTCCACAGCTCCAAAGCTAGTGATCTGAAGGCTAATCGTCAACTTTTCCTGACAAATCCGGCTGTAAATCGAGGCCGTATCCGTGGCGGAGCGCCGCGAGAAAAGGCGCTGGAGTCAGCACGTCGCGCTCGGGGGCTGGATCGAGACTGAACGGCGTATAACCGCCAAAGCTCCAGCGCCACGCCGAACCGTCCCAGATCAACAGCGCTTCGCCTCCTGGTCCTTCGCAGAAAGCGCCCCTCGGCAGATCGAATGGCCGGACCCGGGCCCGTGGCGCGTCGCTCGTCCGTGCCGCATGCAGGAGCATGTCCATGTCGGCGGCGCGCGGCGCAGGGCCAAGCTCAGGGAAGGCCAGCGCCATTGCGGCGCGGAAGCGAAGAAAGGCAGCGCGGCGGCATTCCGCGCAAGGACGATGCCCTGCCGCGATCGCCACGGCCTCATCGGAAAAGAAAAGCTCGGTATAGCTCTGCTTGGCCATGACCTCGCGATGCCGCTCCTTGAAGTCGAGAACACATGAGATCCACGCCTTCCCGCGCCAGCGCGCTTTGCCGAGACGCTTGTCCGGCCCGTGCAACCTGCCGCGATTCCCCATCAGCCGACCGCGCGCAAGATCGGCAACGATCTCGCCCCACGGCGTCACTCGATTCTGCAGGGTCACCTGGCACCTCCACTCAAAAAGCCGCCCCGGAAGTAAGCTGCGTCAGACGTCCGAGACAGATCTCATCCTCAGCGTAACCGACTTGGGACCATGACCGAGGCCCGAATGGCGAAGCGACCGTGGAACCGCTGACCCCCTCGCATGCCTGCCGGCGCGACCCCGGCCCTCTTGATTCAAAATGAGCCGGTTCTTGTCGAGAGAGACACCCCCAAGAGGAGGCCGCTTAGCCCTTCGTTAGCAAGTCGCATGGTAGCGAACCTTCGGCACGTATTGAACGAATACAGGAAGGGCGTCATGCAGCCACATACCGCAAGCCTGAACGTGGGTGGAATCGGGCAGGCCCATGAGCGGCTTTCCGGCACCCCGATCAATTGGCCGGAGCCAGACGGCATCGACGCAGCTGGCCTTCAATTGCTGATTTCTGCTGTGCGCTCCGGCCATGCCATACCCGAGCGAATTCTGCTTGCGGACGATGTGAAGCAGCAGGCAACGCGCCTATGCATCGAATGGCCCCCTCAACTGCCTGCCAAAACCGTCCCGGAGGCCGCACCATGACGCGCACGGTTCTCGTCGTGGACGATTCTCCATCCGTCAGGCAAATGATGGCAAACACGCTGAAAGGGGCCGGTTTCGTGGTTGTGACGGCCGCGGACGGGCAGGAAGCGCTCGACGTCTGCGGTCGGCTTCGTCCTGATGCAGTGGTCACCGACCAGAACATGCCGCGGCTGGACGGAATCGGCTTTTGCCGCGCGTTCCGGACGACGCCGCAGAACCTCGGCGTCCCGATCATATTCCTGTCGACGGAAAGCGAAGACGCCATAAAGCAGAAGGCGCGCGCTGCCGGCGCCATCGGCTGGATGATCAAGCCCTTCGACCAGGCAAAGCTGCTTGCAGTGATCAACCGGGTGCTCGGCGCATGACTGACGAAGAGCCGAATGCCATCTTTCGCAACGAGGCGGAAACTCTGGTCGAGACACTCGAAGAGCGATTGCTGCGGTTGGAAGCAACGCCGGGCGACGCCGACCTGATCGATGCAGTCTTCCGCGATCTCCATACGCTCAAAGGCTCCGGCGCCATGTTCGGGCGGCACGACGTTGCCAATTTCTTGCACGGGTTCGAAACGGCGTTCGAGGCTGTCCGTGAGGGCCGCGCGAAGGTGAGCGAGCAGTTGATCGCGATCAGCTTGGCCGCGAAGGATCACATTGCCACACTGCTGTCGAAGCCCGGTGCCGATGGCGGCGATGCCATACTCAACCAACTTTCGGTCTATCTGGAGCGCACCCCGGAAACGCCGCAGGACAGCCGCCTCTGGCACCTCACCTTCAAACTTGCGCCAGATACGCTCGCGCTCGGCGGACGGCCAGAAGCGATCATCGACGACCTCCGCAGTCTCGGCTTCCGCGATATCCGCGCGCTTTTAGGGGATGTCCCGCCGCTTTCGAAGATCGACCCGGAACGTCTCTATATTTCATGGGAGGCTTGGATCGATCGGGACATCGGCCGTGACGAGATCCTGACGGCCTTTCTGTTCCACGAGGATGGGCTCGAGCTCACGTTGGCCCCTCCCATCGAGGAGGCGACTGCGCGCGATCTCGAGGATCCGAAGCCTGACTCCACACGCAGTCCAGCAAACGGACGCGGCGGCGCGCTCATGCGCGTTCCTGCGGAACGGCTCGACGAAATGATGGACAGGGTGGGCGAACTGGTGATCGCAGAGGCGAGGCTGCGCGAAGCCGCGGCGCGCATAGGCGAGAGCGGTCTCTCTTCGATCGTCGAGGACATCAGCCGCCTCACATCCGGTATGCGCGAGACCACGATGTCCGTACGCATGACGCCCATCTCTGCGATTACCGGCCGATTCCGGCGCCTCGCGCACGATCTGGCGGGGAAATTGGGGCGGCATTTCGACTTCGTGACCGAAGGAGAAAAGACCGAACTCGACAAGACCGTCGTCGAGCGGCTGGCAGAGCCGCTCATGCACATCATTCGAAACGCCGCCGATCACGGCTTGGAGGATCCATCGCTCCGCAGCGTTGCCGGAAAGCCCGCGATTGGGACGATCCGCCTCGAGGCGCGCTACGCCGGGGCCGAGGTGCTGATCTCTCTGTCGGATGACGGTCGGGGGCTTGATCGCGAAGCGATCCGGAAGCGCGCCGTCGAACGCGGGCTCATAGCCAGCAACGCCACTTTGTCCGACGAAGAGATCTTCGGCCTGATCTTCGAGCCAGGCTTCTCGACGGCCGCCGAAGTCACGGATCTTTCAGGTCGTGGGGTGGGCATGGATGTCGTGCGGCGGACCATCGACGAACTGCGCGGCACCGTGGAGGTGTCCAGCGAACCTGGCTATGGCACCTCTGTCAGCCTGCGCCTGCCCTTGACGCTCGCGATCATCGACGGTCTGCTCGTCGACCTGGCGGGTGAACGGTTTGTCCTGCCCCTTGCGGCAGTGCTGGAGATCGTCGAACTGCCGGCGGAACACGGGCATCCAACCAGCCGCAATGCCTTCCTCGACATCCGAGACACGCTGGTGCCGTTCCTGCGTCTGCGCGACCTTCTCGAGAGTCCGGGTGAGCCCGCCCCGTTCCAGAAGGTCATCGTGGTGTCCAGTGCCGACGGCCGGGTCGGGCTGGTCGTCGACCGGATCATCGGGTCGAACCAGACCGTCATCAAACAGCTCTCGCCACTGCATTCGGGGCTCAAGCTGTTCTCAGGCGCCACGATCCTCGGCGACGGCGGCGTGGCGCTGATCCTCGACATTCCCCAGCTCGTTCATCGCGGGCGCTGCCTTGCAGAACGCGCGCAGGAGGCCGCATGACGACCCATCCCCAAGACACCGACGGCAACGTCGATCTGGTCACCTTCCGGCTCGGCGGAGAGATCTGCGCCGTACCCGCTTCCCAGCTGCGCGAGGTGCTTGAGCCGGTCGCGATGACGCGCGTTCCCGGTGCGGCGGAGTTCGTCGCGGGTCTCATAAACGTACGTGGGACGGTCGTCCCGCTCTCGGACCTGCGCGTGCCTCTCGGGATGCCGCGCGAGCCTGCAGGCGAACACGCTCGGATCATGGTCATGGACATCCCGGTGTCGGGCCAGTCCTGCGTCGTCGGGATTCTCGCCGATGCCGTGCACGAGGTGACCCGTCTCGACCCCGAGAAATGCGAGCAGGTGCCGACAGTCGGCGCACGCTGGCCTCAGCGCTTCGTCAGCGCTGTCGGGCGCTGGAAGGGCGATCTCGTCACGCTGCCCGATCTTGCCACGATCTTCGAAGATTTCCTGGACGGCTTCGACGGCCGGACAACGCTCACTGGCGCCAGGCGCGCCACCAAGATCCAAGAACCGGAGAGAGCCTGATGCGCTTCACGATCAAGTTGAAACTGACCTCGGTCTTCATCGTCCTCATCGGCGGCTCAGCCCTGATAACGCTGATCGCGCTGTCGGACCTCAGCACGTTGAGTGGCCGCCTGAACGCCATCGTGTCGACCGATGCGGAACGTGTGCGGCTGGCAGGGACCCTCGCAAGCGACCTTGTGCGTAACCAGCGGGACCTTCGGAACCACATCCTTGCGGACGCCACGGCGGCGAAAAGGGAGATCGAGCAGTCCATCGTTGACCGGCGCGTCGCTCATGACGCGAACTTCGAGAAATTGAAGACGATCGCGACAGAAGAGGGCCGCCAGGTGCTCGAAGCGTATCTCGAGCTGCTCACCGCGTTCCGGGAGACGGCCGACCAGGCGATGAAGCTCTCTATCGTGGGCAATCAGGCCGAGGCCGTCAGACTCGCCGAAGAGGATGGCCGTGCGCTCTGGCTGCAATTGGAGGAAAAACTGGAAGCGGTCATCGAGAACAACCGGGCATTGATGACCGAAGCCGGTGACGGCGCTGCCGAGACCTATATCGAAGCCCGCAACACCATCATCGCACTGATGGGCATCGCCGCCCTCGTCGGCATCGTCGCGGCCACCTGGATCACGCTCAGCATTTCGAGGGGACTCGCGAGCGGGGTCAGGCTCGCGCGCCAGGTCGGGGCAGGAGATCTGCGCGAAACTGCCGACCTCCGCGGCAACGACGAGGTCAGCGATCTGGTCGGCGCGTTGAACGAGATGGTCGAGAGACTGCGCGGGATCGTGGCCGAGGTTGGCTCCAACGCGGGCAACGTCTCTGCCGGGGCGAGCGAGATGGCCTCCACGTCGGAACAGCTGAGCCAGGGCGCGACCGAACAGGCGGGCTCTACCGAGGAGGCGTCCAGTTCCATGGAGCAGATGGCCTCGAACATCCGGCAGACGGCGGAAAACGCCGCGCAGACCGAGGAGATGGCCCGCAAATCCGCGGCCGATGCCGAGGCCTCCGGCACAGCAGTGTCTGACGCGGTCGTTGCGATGAAGACTATCGCCGAGCGCATCATGGTCGTTCAGGAGATCGCCCGGCAGACCGATCTGCTCGCGCTGAATGCCGCGGTCGAGGCCGCGCGAGCCGGCGAACACGGACGCGGCTTCGCGGTGGTCGCTTCCGAAGTCCGCAAGCTCGCCGAACGCAGCCAGACGGCGGCCGGCGAGATTGGAGCGCTCTCGGGCGATACGGTGCGCGCCGCGGAGCAGGCCGGCAAGATGCTCGGCGATCTCGTGCCCAACATCGAACGGACGGCGAAGCTTGTGAGCGATATCTCCGGCGCCAGCCAGGAACTCGCCACCGGCGCCGACCAGGTCAACATGGCGATACAACAGCTCGACAAGGTCACCCAGGAAAACACGTCCGCCTCTGAGGAGCTGTCCTCTACAGCCGAAGAACTCGCCTCGCAGGCTGAACAGCTCCGCGCGGCCATCGCCTTTTTCCGGGTGTCGGGCGAGGCCGCCGCCCAGCCTATGCCGGTCGCAGCGCCCGCAGCGAAGGCGCGAAAGGAAAAGGGCGGCGGCTTCGCCTTCGACCTGTCGACGCTTGAAGACGACCTCGACGCCGATTTCGTCCGCCGCGGCAAGGTTGCCTGAGCGGTGGATGCCGAAGTGAGAATGGCAGCTTCCGAGAGAACCGGCGTGGTGCTGACTTTCGGCCTTGCGAATGCGCTTTTCGCGCTGCCAGTGGCGCCTGTCGTGGAAATATTGGACGCGCAGCCAGTTGCACCACTTCCGAATGCGCCGGCACATCTGCTTGGCCTGATCGACCGGCGCGGTGTCTCGGTTCCGGTGGTGGATCTGCGGCTGCTCATGGGCATGCCGCCGCGTGCTGACGATCCTGATACGCGGATTGTCGTGCTGCGCCCCGACGCGGAGGAGGCCTCACACATCGTCGGGCTGCGGCTGGATCGCGTGTTCGAGGTGACGGAGCTTGATCATGCAGAAAGTGCGCCGCTGCCCGAGGCAGGTCTGCTCGGTTGGGACGAGGCAATGGTCTCGGGCATCGGCCGGCGCAACGGCGCTTTCATCTCCGTCCTTCGCCTGATGGGGCTTTTCGAATCGCGCCTCAAGCAGGGTGAAACCCCTGTGATGTCCGCGACATGAGGGATCTTCTGCCCGAAAGTGCCACATCAACGCGGGCGTCCGGGCTGATCGAGCGCTTCCGCTCCATCATGGAGACCCGGACCGGGATAAAGCTGCCCGCGTCCAAGGCGCTGATGATCGAGTCGCGGTTCCGCAGGCGCATGACCGAAGGGGGCTACCGCTCGCTGGAGGAGTATCTCGAGTTCCTGCTCGACCAAGGCGGACTGGCGCGGGAGATGCCGGAGATTATCGACGCGCTCACGACGAACAAGACCGATTTCTTTCGCGAGGCGGCGCATTATCGATACCTCATACAGCGGATCGTGCCCGAAAAGCTCGCGAAGTCGCGCACACCCGTCCGCTTCCGTCTCTGGAGCGCCGCGGCCTCCACCGGAGCCGAAGCCTGGTCTGCCGCCATACTCTTGGCCGATGCGGCCCGGAAGGAGCCGCGACTATCCTGGGCAATATACGGGACGGACATTTCCGGCCGGGTGATCGCGATAGCCCGGAGGGCGATCTACCCCGATGCCGAACTCGCTCCCGTTCCACCGGAACTCGCACGCGATTATCTCATGTCGGGAAAGGGGCCACGGGGCGAGACGCTTGGCCGGATCGTGCCGGAAGTACGCGCCCATGTCCGGTTCGAGACGATGAACCTGATGGATCGGCCCTACCCGGTGGAGCACGATCTCGACGTCGTCATGCTACGCAACGTTCTCATCTATTTCGAGCCGGAGGTTCAGGCGCGCGTGACGGCGGAATGCAGCCGCCATTTGAAGACCGGCGGCTATCTTATCGTCGGCCATTCGGAGTCCATGACAGTCGGCCATCCGAATCTGGTGCAGGTCGCACCTGGAATTTTCAGGAAGGAGGACGCTCTCTGATGGCGCCGATCCGCGTCTTCATCGTCGACGACAGCGCATCCGCCCGGCGCGCGCTCTCGGATCTTCTGGGCGGTGATCCCGGCATTGTTGTCGTGGGCACGGCCACCGATCCGTTCGACGCCGCATCGAAGATGCGCGCCGAATTGCCCGATGTCCTGCTCCTCGACCTCGAGTTGCCGCGTATGGACGGGCTCACCTTCCTGCGAAAGATCATGGCACAGCATCCGCTCCCGGTCATCATTTGCTCGAGCCACACTGAATCCGGCTCGCGTGCGGCACTGAAAGCGCTGGAGATCGGAGCCTGCGACGTCATCGGGAAACCGGACCTGTCGACCCGCGCGGCCCGCGAGGAGGCGCAGGTCCTGCTCTGCGACGTCGTGCGCGCCGCCGCCCAGATCCGCAGCCGGACGGGCCCGGGGCGGAATGCCGGTCGCGGTGGCAAGACGGCCGGGCCTTTTTCGGCCGGCCCCAAGCTGACGGCGGACGCGATGCTGCCACCGCTGCTGCCAGGACACAGGGCACCCGCCAATATGCAGAGGATGATCGCCATCGGCGCGTCCACTGGAGGGACCGAGGCGCTGGCGCGTCTCCTGCCCGGACTGGCCCCGGATATGCCCCCGGTGGTGATCGTGCAGCATATGCCCGAGAAATTCACGACCGCCTTTGCCGCCCGCCTCGACGGCCTGTGTTCGGTCCAGGTGCGCGAGGCGCGGAACGGCGACCGCGCCGAGGTCGGGACAGTCCTCGTCGCGCCGGGGAACAGGCACCTTCTGGTGCAGCGCCAAGGACGGGGGTACCGGATCGAGATCCGCGAAGGTCCGCAGGTCTCACGCCACAGGCCCTCAGTCGATGTCCTTTTCCGGTCGGTCGCTTCTGCATCGGGCGGCGCGGCGATCGGGTGCCTCATGACCGGCATGGGAGACGACGGCGCGCGCGGTCTCTCCGAGATGCGCGGCGTCGGCGCGCGGACCTTGATCCAGGATGAAGCGAGTTCGGTCGTCTGGGGCATGCCGGGGGAAGCTCACAAGCTCGGCGCCGCCGAACAGATCGTGCCGCTTAATCGCTTGGCCGTCGAGCTTCGGCGGCTCAGTTTCGAGAAAGGCGCGGCATGAGCCTTGAGGATGCGCGACGATATCTGTCCTCCACCCGGTTGCGGGCCCTTCTCGCCATGATCGAGACAGTGTTCGAGGATGCATCGGCCTGTCTTTTCGCGGCGCAGGCGGAAATAGTCGGTGTGGCGTCAACGGTCGAGACGATCGAGGCCGCCACCGGGCCGGCAGGACAGGAACGTCTTCTGGCGGATACGGAAACGGCGCGTATGCACGTCAACCGTGTCGCCGGCAGGTTCGACTACCTTGCGCAGACAGGGTGCGAGCTTGGACAACAAGCCATGGATCTCCAAAGGCTGTTGTCCGATCAGGCCGGAGACCTTCGCATGGCGAGCATCTTGGCGATCCAATCTCGGGTCGTGAGCGTCAGCGTGGTCGACCATGCGGAAACTCTCTCACGATTTTCAGACACGGCGAGGCATCTGTTGTCCCATGCGGAAACGATATTTGCAGAGCTTCGGACCACGCTCCTGAAGAATGAAGAGGTCCTGAAGGCGACAAGCTTGAAGCTTCAGGAAATGCATCGCCGCGCTCTTGCACTGACCGAGCATGCAGACCGGATGAGCGCGTTGGTCCGGCGCGTTTCCGAGGAACGCGTCATCTCGGATCTCGCGGCAGGCACGCGTGGCGCGGTCGGAGCGACTGATCGAGCGCTTGAGGCGGCGATCCCGCGGTTGCAAGCCGGAGACACGTTCCGGCAACGCATCGAGCATGTGGCCGCAATTGTCGAGATCGCCGACGCTTCGGAGAAGCAGCTCGGGTGCCGCCTTGGCGATCTTGCTGCCCTGCAACTCGCTTCGGCGGCCGAAACGGTGCGGAGCGAGATCGCGTCTACGCTGTGTGCCTTCTCTGACATCTCGGATCATCGCTCAGCCTGTTTCGCGCAACTCCGTGATCTTGCAGCTTCCGAGAAGATGAAAGCTCTCGTCGATATGTCCGGCTTGGCACGCGACTTCGTTGCAGGGCTCGAGGACCTGGAGACTGACCGGACCCACCTCGGCAGCGGTATGGCGGCCGTGGCCGCGCGCTATGCGGAAGCAAGCAAAAAGACGGAAGAGCTGGTAGAAATCCAGGAGCAGATGCATCTTTTGGGTGTCAACGCGACACTGGTCGCCGGGCGCGCGGGAGAAGATGGCTTCGCCATGATGGAGATTGCCCGACAATTGCGCGATGCCACGACTGCGATCGGCCAGCGCACGCGAATGATCGCAGAAAAAATGCACCTCCAGCAGCTCGCCGCTGAGCTTTTCAACACGCCGGGCGAAATACCGGCCGATGCCGACAGCGTTGAGGCAGTTTGCGTCATCACGCGTCACTCAGACAATTTGAGCGACGCTCTTCACCGTGCAATGCAGATCGCCCAATCCAGCGGCACCTCTGAAATCGACGAGGCGGCCAAGCTTCTGACAGACTTCGTTTCGAATGAAATCATCCGTCTCAATCTTCCGCCGACCCCACCGCAATTCGCGATTGCACCGGGAGACTTGGGGGCCGTCGACGAGATCAGATCACTCTATACCATGGCGTCAGAGCGCAACTTGCATGATCACGTCATCGGTCAATCGCCCAGCCTCATCGAAGATTCGACGAAACAGTCCGAGGATGCCGTGCTCGAGGATGTCTTCTTCGCGTAGGATCTTCCTCTGGCGGTCATCTTCGCGTCTCGGTCGGATAGGCGTTCTGAAACGCGTTTCTTCAGCTTTGGAGGAGCGCGCGCGAAGCAGATCAGAGCGCGTCATGAGGCATCTGAGGCAAAAAACCGGCAAATCGCCCTGCAAAGCAAGGCAAACACATCTGAAGCGAGTTCATCCGCAAGGCCGAGACCGCCAGAAATGGTCCGTTACATGACATCTAGGGGGAAATTGGCGGACCGAGGAGGATTCGAGGCGCAGAAAACTCACCTCTAACCTATTGTAATAATTACATATCGTGAATTTGCGTCATGCAAAATGTCATGCAAAATGTCATGCACGAACCAGCCTCTCGATTGATCCACGAAGATGTAAGTCCCTTTTTCTTTGTCACCGCCCCGCCGCAGAGCCTACCGTTGTGGCACTAGACGCACCAACAGGCCTCTTATGACCACCAATTACCAGCACGACGTAGTGATCTATGACGGCGAACCCATGCGCATCGTGAAACCCTACGGCGTTCAGACTTGGCGGGACAGTGGGGAGGATCATCGCGCGCATTACGACTTTATCGGCCACGACCACGACATTCCGCGATACCGTGTACGGTTCGGGGTCGAACGCGACGGCGAACTGCTGCAATTCCTGCTTGTGGATGGCCGAGATCACGCCGAAATAAAGCCGATCATCCTGACTGGGCCGGAAGGCGTGGAAGCGCATAAGCGCGCGCTACAGGCCGACTGACAAGCCGCATTACCCAAACACCTGACACCTAGCGTCTCGCCCCGGCGGGCGTTGTCTTTTTGGCCGTCCAGCGCCCGTGGTGGCAGGCGAACCGACAGGCCAGCACTTGCCCCCGCTGACGCGGGCTTTGCTGAAAGCAGTCACCGAATCGTTTCGCTTGACCGAATCACGGAAAACTTGATTGTCAAGTCAATTTGTGTTATACAATGAAATAGGGTGACACACGCATCATGCGGACCTCACCCCATCCCCCAATATCATCAACGAAAAGAGGCCCCACGACCATGGGCGAACTGTATCTTTCATCCCACCAAACTTGCGAGGCGCTGGGCATCACCGACGCCGACTGGCGCTGCCTGCGCCGTGTATTCCGTCCTCGGATCGAAACGATCCAACCGCGCCGGTCGGCGCATGGGAAGCTGTCCGCGATGTACGCGCTGTGCGACGTGATCGCCTTTGCCGAGACGCTGCCTGGCCTCCTTTCGGTCGAGGCGGAACTTGAACTGCGCGAAGTCGCAACCCCAAACATCTGAGGATCAAGCACATGACGAACGAACAAGAGATCAAGCGCCTCAAGCTGGCCATGGCGGTTGACGACCACCTGCGCGCCACTGTCCACCACAAGGGCGCGCGCGACATCCTCGCCGCCGAGATTGCGAACACGCCCAGCGGTCGCGCCCACGTCGTCGGCACGGCGAAGGCACCGGGTGCCGTTGAGTTGGCGCAAGAGTTGTGGGCCACGCGGACCGGGCAACAATTGCGCGCCATTCTCGCGCAGAACGAAGTGGCAGAGGCCAACGCCTATGCGTCGGAGAGGGACCGTCAGCTTGCCGCTATTCTGGCAATCGAGAACGATGCAGAGCGCATCAACGAGAGCCGCCGGACCGGGATCGGCATGCCGGGGCCGAGGCTGTGAGCAAGAACGCGTCAGAGCCATCGCTACCGCTGACTAACCGGCGGCACGAAAGGTTCGCCCAGAGCCTCGCCGCCGGGAACACTGGACAGCGCGCGTGGCAGCTTGCATCACGCCCCGACGATCCTGACTCCCTCGAAGACGCCGGGGCGCGGTCATCGGCACACAGGGCCAGCAAGCGCCCCGAGATCGCCGCGAGGGTTCGGTGGCTGCGTCAGCAGCGCGCCGGGGACATTGATTGGTCGGAAGGTCCGCCGTCCAAACAGGACCTCTCCGAGATGCTGGAACGTGTCACGGTTGCCTACATTGAACTCTTCAAGAAGGCCGAGGCGGCGGGTGCGAAGGCGTCCGACCTGACGAAGATCAAGCGCGCCATCGGCCTTCATACAGGGCGCGCGGCAAGGGTTTCCGAACTGCGCCCAGCGCCGACGCGGGAGACTTCCGAGATCGACCTGCAAGGGCCGCTGACGCGGCTTTACGTCTGCGAGTGCCAACGGTGACAGACTCCTCCAACGCCGCCCTGACCTTGGTGGTCCAGTCCAGCTTGGCCAGCCTCGAAACGGCGCTGGGCGACATGGACCGGCACCCTAAAGTTGCGCTTCGCCTAGCCCTTGACGAAGCCGAGACACTTTCGAGCGCAACCACCCGCCTCATCAAGTTGCTGGAAGAATCCCCGGACCCGGAGCGGGTATATGATGGGGGCCGCCCCACCGGACCGACCTGCGACATTGAAGCGGTCGCGGACCTCCTATCAAGGCTCCGTAGCGCCGCCGCAGGGGCCTGTCCTGAGTGTGGCGGCGTCATTATGCCCGAAGACGCCTAAGCCGCTCCACTGGCCTCGTGTGGTCTGTGCGGGCGTCCCGCCCGATGCGGCGGTCCTCCGAGATATTGAACAGGGACCCCTGCGTCAGCAGGTCCCCGCCCAAATGCTGCATGGCCCCTCACATGCGACATACCCGACCCCCGACACACAACGAAACGAGGATAACCACGATGGTACACTGAAAATGATCGAACTTACCGACCGCGAGAAAAGCGGAACTTTTTTGGCCCTCCTGCGGGCATGGCAAGTCGCGCCCGAACTTGCGACTTCGCAGGACGTGGCGCGGCACACGACCGCCAAGGTAATCGGCCTGCACCTCGACGATGCGGCACCGATTTTCGCCGCAGCGACGGTGTTGAAGCTGGCCCGCGAAGCGATGATCGCAGCCGGTGCGCAGCACAAGTATTGGGCGGTGGACATGGCGGCGTTGGTGGCGCTTGTCGGGTCCGAGCAAGGCGCGGTCCTTGCCGCCGGTTGTGCCGGGTTCTGGGCGTCAAAGGCGTCTGACGGGGCGGTTGAATGGTCCGACTGCGCATCCGTCGGCGGACCGCGCAATTTGATCGACGTGGCAGAGTTTGGGGGTTGCAGCGATGCCTGAGCAACAACGCCGCGCGCTCTATCTCGACAACAGCTACATCTTCCGCACAAGCGGCGGCGTCGAAACCGACCCCGACTGGGGAGTCGTCCTCTGCGCCACTTGCGTAAAGGGTCGGACCTTCAAGCGTCCCGGTGATCTGCGGATTTTCTTCAAGGCCGTCGGTGTCCCCGACGACGCACTGGACAGGCTGTGCGAGTATTACCTTCCCGCTGGGAAGTCGCCCATGGAATGCAAGTCCTGAAAAAATAACACCGTGCAACTACTGCGGAACGAGGTCCTTTTTCTGACCAAGTCTCCGCAACGCGCGCGGACTTCGCCGATACTTACCACACCAAAAAGCAGAAAAGGCCGCGCTCCCCCAAGCTGTAAGTGCGCGACCTTTTCCTTGATCGAAACCAACCGCTTGCGGCGGATCGTCTAGTTACGTGTATATCACATCTGGGCGTCCGTTGCGAGTTTCTGACACGAACGGAACGCCAGAATATGACCGCCCACGACCCCACCCTACACGCCCAGCCCTCCACCCAAAATTATGACTTCTGGCCGGATGCGACCGTTTACGGCTCCATCGAAAGCGATGAAGCCCAAAAGGTCCTGGACTCATCCATCGCTTGCTTGATGGCTTCCTCACATCGGACCCCCGGCCATAAGTGGGAACGTGCCGAGTCGACGGTGCGCGAGCTGTTGGACGGCCTGTTGGGGTCGCACCCTGTGCGTAGGAACAAGCACGGGCGCACCATCGTCTATTCGGACGCGCAGATGACCGGGAAGACGGTGAACGGACTCCCCTACGCATACCGCCTCAAAAAGCACATCACGGCGATCTCTGCTGTCACTATCGACGTTGACGGGTCAGACAAGGCAACGGCAGTGCGCGACCGGTTGATCGCGCTTGGCCAATTTTCAGTGATCTACACGACCCACAGTCACGCAGCCAAGAGGACGGTCGCGGGCGACCGGTTCCGCGTGGTCGTCTTTCTTGAGACTCCCTACGTTCTGCCGATGGAAGATGCAGCCCGCCGTCAGGCTGTGCGCGAATGGGAAAACCGGTATGCCGGTTTCGCAGAGTTGTTGGGCCTTTCTGAGATCGACGCCAGCGGAATGCGGTTGCAACAGATCATGCACCCACCGGGGCGTCCGTCCGAAGACGCGGAATTTCTGCACTTCATCATCGCGGGCCGCGCGCTGCGCTGGGAAGACATGCCAATGGGCGATGCGAGCAAGTACAAGAAGCCCGGCCCGTCATTCACCGGAACCCGGACGGCTGCAAAGGCCGATTCCGCGCCCGCGATCCTGTCGGATGGGTTCGACTTGCGCGCTTGGTTCGATGAAGCGGGGGAAACGTTTCTTTTGACCAGCTTCCTCGACTATCTCGGCTGGGATGATCGCGGCGATGCCGGGAAAGGTCGGGTGATCCTTTGCCCTAATGACGCAGCCCACACGGACGCCGGGAACGAGGAAGACACCGGGTGCTGGGCGTGTGAGGCGGAGGGTGCAGACGGCGAGTCTTTCGTCATTACCTGCC
This sequence comes from Roseivivax sp. THAF30, assembly GCF_009363575.1. Taxonomy (NCBI): domain Bacteria; kingdom Pseudomonadati; phylum Pseudomonadota; class Alphaproteobacteria; order Rhodobacterales; family Roseobacteraceae; genus Roseivivax; species Roseivivax sp. THAF30. The sequence goes on from NZ_CP045389.1 coordinate 3,399,688, forward strand.
AGCACAATAGCTGCTCCGGGGTTCACACGTGGGACATGATTAAGCTGATCGAAGACTCCATCTTGGACGGCACCTTCGCCCTGCCGGACGGCTGGGACACGCTTTCGACGATGCTCTGCGATGAGTGTCTCCATGTTAGTGTGGTCGACGGCGAAGAAATTGTTTTTGACCCTGCCGACTTCGGGGCGCGGCGGGAAATCGAGATCGAGTTTATCGGGTCCGTACACAAGGCGAAGCGCGCATTGAAGGGTGTTGTGGAAGACGGAAACGCCGGCGAGGTAGATTTTGCTGCGCTCTACGCTGGCGCGGAGAAGGCGGGGAACAAGATCGCAGTGGTCCAGCATCTTGATGCGGCGCTGAAAGAGCACTTCGACGCCAACACGGCCAAGCGCTTGAAGAAGATGGGCAAGGATATGCTGGCCGATGAACGGTCCGCTTGGGGGCAGCGACAGGCGGCTCAGCGAAAGGAAGCCGTCGTGGAAGCGCTGGCCGATCCGCAGCCTGCCAACGTCTCGCTTGATATTGCCGAACCGCTTGGGGACACGCTGGCCGAGGCGCTTGGCACCCTCAAGCACCGCTTTGTTCTGGCGGATGTTGCAGGCAAGTTTAGGGTGATCCGCCGCCCCGACCTTGCGGCTCTGCGCGACAATGGGCGGACGTTGAAGAGCATCTTGATCGCCCAGACCCCGGAAGACTTCATCAATTTTCACAAGAACCGGAGGGTCAGGCTTATCACCGATGAAGGGGTGCAAGAAGTATCCCCGGCGGCGGAATTTCTGGCCAATGAAAATCGGAAGTCCGGGGTAGTCTTCGAACCAGACGAAACGCGCCTCGGAGATAACGAGTTCAATCTCTATGCGGGGCGCACCTTGGAAGCGGACCCCGACGCCTGCGGTCTGCGCATCGCCCATTTCATCTGGGATGTGATCTGCGACCGGCGGGATGATCTCTTCCGCTGGTTGATCTTATGGATGGCTCACAAGGTCCAGCGACCGGGCGAGAAACCGCAGTCGGCGGTGGTGGTTTGGGGCAAGGGCGGGTGTGGCAAGTCCACACTTGGTTCGATCTTGGAACGTCTGTCGCACCCACACTGCCGGACGCTTGATAAGAGCGAACACGTCGTCGGGCGTTTCGCTGGCGAGCATCTTGCTACCACTATCTGCGCGATTTGCACCGAAGCGGCCTTCGCAGGCGACCCGAAGGTGGCCCGCGAGTTGAAATCGCTTGTCACTTCACCCGAAATCCCGGTGGAGCCAAAGGGCCTCCCGGTGATGCAGATGCCGTCCTTCCTGCGGCTCTATTTTGACAGCAACAGCCCTCACGCGGTGCCTATCGAGGGCAACGGGTCGGAACGGCGGTATCTCGTGATGAAGGTCGCCGAACGGATGTTTGTGGACCTGGAAGAGCCAGAAAGCGAACGGGTGGACTACTGGCGTGACCTCTACGCTGCGATCAACGGGCCTGAGATGGGTGGGTTCCTGCACGCGCTTTTAAAGATCACGCCCGAAGACCTTGGACTCAAGTGGGACGATGTGCGCCGTCCGCCCTCGACCCCGGAACGCGACGGGATGAGGTGGCAGTCACTGCGTCCTGCTCAGCGTGCTTTGGCCCTGATTCTGGAGGCGGGTGAGATTGAATTGATGGGCGCGGACTTTGCGCAGACCCACACGTTTGGCCCGGACGAACCGATCCGGTTGCCCATCGCTGCGCTGCGCGAGTATCTGGTCAGCAAGGGCAATCGCCACAACGCCAACGATAATGATCCTGAGGCGCTGGCCTTGGAGACGTTTGCGGAAATCGTGGCGGGTGATCTTCGGATGGTAACGACTGGGCGCGGGAAGCTGACGGGAATGATTGATGGAAAGCCCGCGTCAGCGGGCAACGACAATGTCCGGTGGATCGAGTTCCCGTCGCGCCGGGTGATGGTGGAGGAGATCGCTTCCCGTTTCAATCGTCCTAGGCCCGATGTCAGCGATTGATCCACCTCCACCAGCCTCCAACAACCTCCAAGGGGCGTGGAGGCTGGAGACCCTTTGATTTTATGGCTCAAACGGCCTTTTCTCTATCAACCTCCACAACCTCCAAGATTTTAGGGGGGTCAAGAATTTCCTTGGGGACACACACGATTGTTTCAAAATGGGTGTGTCCCCCCCGCCGGAAAAGTGGTGAAAACCTTGGAGGCATTGGAGGTTGTAGAGGTAAACAGTGCCTGTACATCCCTCGGATGGCAATCTTGCTCGAAATCAGCTTTGCCGCTCGAGTCCACCTTCGCCGCAACATCTGCCTGCGTCGATCTTGCGTCAGTATTCTGGCCCATCCACGAGTGTCACGGCAGAAAAATTTTGGTCTGACCAGCGCAGGTTTGTTTTTGGTGGAGCGCGCTCGGACGATTCAGCAGCCCAGAGCCGGCAAAACGCCAACACCAACACGCGTGCTTCGATTCCCTTCAACTGCATGGTCTGCCCATGCACCACCGCCGTGACAAAACCACCGCCAAGACTGCACCGCGCCCTCTCACTAGGCACGAGCCATACTATAGGCACAAGGCAGGCAGAGAGATTCCCAAAACATCAGGTCATTTCCGCTTTTGACACCATCTCACTGATTCTTGGCGCGATTGGGAAAGCTCGATGCGCATCATGTCCTAGACGGTGGCTTTGCGGGACGGAGCGGGCCTTCGCTGCGGTGTGCACGCAGGCCGATTTCGGCGAATCCCTCTACCTTCATGCCTTGGAGACTGGATCAGACGGCAAGGCTGGCATCGGCCAGCAAGTTGCATTCTAAATCCGCCGCGCTTGGCGGCAGACCACCAACCGTGGTTTATTGGATGAGTGAATTCCGACGCCAGAGTAGCTTGCCACACGCGGGAGCCTGCCCAACAATTTAGGAATAGCTTACATGACGCATCCAACCCAACCGCTTTCTCTACACAGGGTTGTTTATGGCAGCCTGAACTCCCGTCAGAAGGAAACCTACAACTTTCACCGAGTGGCCGGGCGGCTAGCTGAGTATGGCTATAACAGCATCTTGCTCTCGGACGACTGGTTGGGGGCGGATTTCATTGCCTATCACAATGACGGAGAGCGGTTCTATCGGGTGCAGCTCAAGGGGCGGATGACGATCGACGACAAGTATATCGGCAAGGACCTATATATCGCTTTCGTCGATGATAATGATCGCGTTTATGTCTATCCGCATGATGAGATGGCCAATCGGATCGAAGCCGCCGGCAAAGTCAACTCCTCCGTTTCTTGGAGTAAATTCAGATCATACTCATGGCCCACCGTTCCCAAGTGGCTGCGCGAGCTGCTGACCGAATTTGAGGTGAAGCGATAATTAGGCCGCTACCCCCGTTTCCGTCACCAAACCAACGCATGCCTCACGTCGGGTTCCTCGGACGATCACGTTTCAGCTGCGCATAGGTCAGTTTGGCTCGATCCGACCCTTCGCCGCAAGTGCATGAAGGTCGCCAGGGCGCACAGAACTGCCAGATCAATACATGCGTTCGTCCGTGATCTCCTGATGGGTCGCAATTCCGGCAGTTGCCAAGAAGTCTTTGAGACCCTGATACTTAGTTCTGAATTTGGGTGCCTTGATCACCTTCGGACTGAACTGGAAACCCAACTCAGGAACCCGCATGTCATCATTCTGCCGCCAGAACAGCGGCGACAAGAGGCTCAGCAATGTGTTGGCGGTTGTCATTAGACCCGTGGTCTCTCGGGTGTGGGCATTAATCGCCAACCGTAGCGAGCCCAAAGCGACATCGAGAACGCTGGGAAAGTGGGACTGCCCAATCGCAGAGTAGTGGAAGCCACAAATGTTGGCGAGACGTATTTCCGGGGTATATGGCAAACCTGTTATGCCAACAGTAAACTTGTCGCGAAGATGAGCGTCGATGGCGTTACCCTCATCATTGAAACGGTCGATCAATACCAGCCCGGCCCCACCTAAGCGGTTCAAAATACAATCAAAGTGATAGCAGACAGTATTGATGCCGTTACGGCGCGCAGCGTCTGGATTTGTGGCAATGTCGTGCAGGATCACATAGACGACAAGGCGAGCCCCAAAACGAGCAGCCACCTCAAGCACTTCTTGCTTCAACGCAATAAACTGCTCATGCGTGAAGCCTTCCGGACCCGGATTGAATTTAAGTAGATAGTCACGCGGAACATCGTGTCTTGTCCGCAATTCATCAATTTCCGCCGAAAATTCTTTGGCAGTCGCGCCATTAACAATTAGGCCGCCGTAAATCAGGAAGTCACCCGCCCGGTCTTCGAGGTTGGTTTCGTCGCAGTAGAAAAGGTGCAAACTGATTCCTCCCAAGCGGTTGTCTCGCAATGGTAGGTTAGCTCTCACACGTTGTCTCCATGTCTCGGACGCACGGCTCCGTGGCGGTGCACTCGAAATCCATCATTTGCCGCGTTGCAGAAACTTGGTTGAGTGGGCTCGAAGCGGACTTGCGGCGCTGCAGCGAAGCTATCGTAGCGACAGGCTCTCCGGGATCGAAAGCGACCCGGCATAGCGCCATCTTGGAAGCTACTTGCCGACGCGAGATCGAGTAAGCATTCTGGTCCAATGCGCAATCGAACCCTTGAGGTTGTGGGTTGTACGAAGCCGTTTTGACGGGAACAGGATTCTTATCATTGGCGGCGAGCCTACAGTGGGTAACAGGCAGCGCTTCTGCAAATTCTTGCGGCCATAGCGCACCACAACCGTCTAAGCACAACGAGTTCAGACCAAGCGCGGAGTCGCTTCGGCACGACTGAGCACAAGGTCGCTGCTTGACCGGCTGACCGTCGCACCGCCTCAACGTGATAATCTTCACAGGATCTCGAAGCGTGTGAGTGAACCAAGCTGTTTCGCGCATGTGAGCGATTTTTCATAATGATACCACGTTTTCTTGAAAGCGGCCTTATTTGCCAGAAATGTGGCCGGTGTGCTGTGACCAAAAGAATTTCTGTCCGGTCTCCGCAACGCAGTCAGCGGTATGGCATAACGGTGAAGTCGTTAAACGCAAGAAGGGAAACAATCCATGAATATCATTCGGCTTCCGGTAGAGCAACGCTCACCAATCTGGGTCTTGGAGTCCAACATCGCATATTTCACTTGGAGCGCAATTGACGGTCTGGACGTGTGCCTCGGGACCGGGGAACGGTTCGAATTGGACATGGATTTCAGGATCGATCGTATCCACGAGTATATTACGGAACAGAAGCCAATCAACGAACACAAGGAGCAGTAGCCGAGCCCCCTACTTGGCTTTGGCCGATTTTGAGTCTGTGCCAGCCCGCCGCTTGAATTAATCAAGTGGCGGGCTGTCCGATTTGGGTAAACCCGGACCGTACACCTTCAAACGCCCCAATTGTGTCCGATTAGACTTGCCGAATCAGTTATCTGACACTACCGTTTTGTCGTACACTCGAAACTGACAGGTCGGACGGAAGGATAGCACATGGCGGAGAAAATCGGTTACGCCCGCGTCTCATCGAAGGGACAGAACATCGAACCTCAGATCGACGCGCTGACGCGCGCAGGCGTCGCCTCTGAGCACATCTACGCGGAGAAGGTCACTGGCACCAAGCGTGAGGGCCGCAAGGAACTCGAAGCGCTCCTACACCGTGGCCTGCGTCGTGGTGACAAGCTGGTGGTCACTCGCCTCGACCGTTTGGCGCGCAGCCTGCGAGACCTGCAAAATATCGCACATGAGTTGCGTGAACGCGAGGTCGATCTGGTTGTAACGGAGCAAGCCATCGACACCAGCAGCGCAGAGGGTCGGCTCTTCTTCAACATGCTTGGGGCTATCGGCGAGTTTGAGACCGAACTCCGCAAGGCTCGCCAGCGCGAGGGGATCGACGCCGCACTGGCCAAAGGCGACGACAGCCCGTTCAAGGGCAGACCGGCCACTATCCGGCGGGCAGACGTGGTGCAGGCGGTGCAAGATCACCCGTCTAAGGCCGCAGCAGCTAAGGCCCTTGGGATCAGTCGTGACAGCCTGTATCGCTACTTAGGACAAACTAACGAGCACGAATCCATCGTCTAACGTCGCCTGCTTCTCGATCTCGACCAGAAAGCCCGCTACGGCCATCGGCGGGCATTTCTTTTCCGCGACCAATTGGCCACCCCGCGTGACCTTGCCAGCGAGACAGCGACGGCCCGCGTCAGCGGGATCGGCCTGCTCCAAGGACTGTCAAACACAATGTCAGGGACCCGACCTTGGGGTACGGTTTTTTCCAATACATCCCCACAGGACCTGTCAACCTGCCATTAGGCGCAGTGTCAGCCTGTCAACGCTCGAAGAGTTCGACAGATAAGGTGCCTAGCCAGACACCACGTGCTTTCCCAGGGTCTTTAGTCCAAACAGCGCCTGAGCAATTCTCCCTCAAAGTCGGTTAGCCGATTAGGGAATTCTGTTTCAAACGCTCTTATAGTCTCACGTGCTTCGCGGAAATCCTGTTGCGGCAGATCGGACGCTAACCGTTGAATAATTGGAACGGGCACTCCAAACTCATCCAGCGCCCTCAAATCACCAGGAATGAACAATCCTTGAAGTTGGGCCGCGTAAACCCGATAATCCACCTCCCCCGTACCAATAACGGCATCCACAACGTCATTGAATGCGCGAAGAACTTGCGGGAAGGAATACTCCGCTCCGCGCATAAAGTTAAAGCAACGGTCAATTTCGGCCTGCGCCTCAAGCCCCGTGCCGGAAACGAGACCGTCCATGAATTCACGAATCGAAGAGCTTTTGCGAAGACGATTTGCAAAATGAGCAACTTGACGTGCGCTTCTTAGCCCGTGTTTGCTGAAACGTAAAATACTCCACGGCAGTTCGAAGGTTGCCTCCACCTCTTCAAATTCCGGGATGCCTTTCCAACGCAGAAGTGACTCCTCATTGCTCAACTCTTGGCGAACCATCTCCGCAAGGGAGTTCAACTCATCGACACCGAATTCTGCCCAACGCGCCAACACCTGAGGCGGCAACTCACTGGAGCGAATGATTGCCTGTTTCCGGCGTCGGGCGGGGTCAGACAGTATGTCGTCTTCTAACTGCATGAGAAGCTCTGGCCGCATCATTTCGTCCGGATTGAACAGTGGGACGTGAACTTCGAATTGTTCCGGTACCGGGGGTGGATTGTAGAGGAAAACCTTACCGATATTGTGTTTGAACATCCTCCCCGCGCGGCCTTTGATGTTGTCGAACGTAAAGCGATCCAACTTCGACGTATTGATGTTCCGGTCATAAATGAAGACGTTCTCCGCAGCAGTGTTGATGCCTTCGATCATTGAAGAAGTGCAAACGATAGCGGCGAGGTCTCCATCGTTAAAAAGACTTATCATCAAGTGTGCAATGGAGCGTGGCACCCGGCCATGATGCATTCCGATACCCCGTCTGACGCCTTTAGCTAGGAACCATTCCGGATGAAAGTTCTCGGCAAGCCATTGCGAAAGCTCCGCCGTGAAATCTCCTTTGCGGGACAATCTTGTCCCCAAAAGTTTTTCCATGAGCCGTGAAGCAGACGGGGGTGACTGGACATAGATCAAAGAGTTTGTTCGGCGGACTGACCGAAGGTCTTTCACCAATTGCTTTACGCTTGGGCCGCTTCCTGTCCTGTCGATAATGTCAGCAGTCACAGGACTGTAGCGAGTGCGAACAAATTCGACATCATCTCGGAATGAATTCGCGTTGGGAACCTCGTCGATTGATGGGCCGAGGAAGTAGATTTGCTTCGCGGTCTTACCGTAACGTGCGAGGATCGTATTGAGTGCGAGCGAGCGTTCATCACTGCGCTCAAGGTCTAGCTTGTAGAATTCGTCGATTACAAACAGGTCGATACCTTCTATGCGTTCCCGCTCAAGGAGTCGTTCTTGAGTGCCGATGTATATCGCGAGCTTTTGCGTTGGGATTTCGTTCGTTCGGGTGATGACCTGATACGCTGGGAAACGCCTCTCCATCCGGCGTCGGAACTCATCTAGCAAAGCGATAGTTGGGACCACTGCCACGACGGTAGACGGACGCTTCTGCGAAATCAACGCGTCGATGAGAAGGCTTTTCCCGAAGCTGGTCGGTGCAGACAAAATGATGCTCTTGCCTTGAGCCAGCTTGTTAAACACCAAGGCTTGCTCGATATGAAAGACGTAGTCTTTCATTCCAGGAACACGCATCGTTTCGGTTGCCAATTGGTCCCGCCAACTCCCCTTCTCGCCGATGTAAGGGAAAAGTCCTGCCTCGCGAAGGATGGCGTCAATCATCATCGACGACCCCTTGAGGCAAGTCTCAAGCTCATCCCGTCTGTCTAGCATTCGGATGATGAGGTCCAGCGCCGTCGCGGTGTCGGAGTCCGGGGACTGGAAGTAATAGGCGATGGACCGTAGAAGCCTGAAGACCTCATCGCCGTCTTTGAGATCATCGGAGATCGCTTCTTTGATTTGTTCCGGCGTCATAGGAGATTTTGAACGCGCTCATTGAAGTGCGTTTCCAACTTGGTCTTACAGTCCAGCGGGACAAAAATGAGAACGAAGCGGACCTTGTCCGGCACTCTTTTGTCAAAGTAATTCTTGCATTTCTCGAGTTCCTTCGTGACCGAAGTAATATAGTCTTCGTCCCGCGATGCTGCGCCCTTCGTCGCATCGAAGTCTGCTGCAATACAAATCGGAACGACTATCCGGTCTATGATCTTGTCCAACGAAGTCTGATCAGCGAATAGCCAAGTTAATTCATCCACATAAGCCGCACTTTCCTCTACCTTCGGGCCGATCAGTGCCTTCATTTCCTCAAGGAATTCGGCATCCCAAAGAGGTTCAATCGACTTAAATGCCGATTGGCGTGCTTCTCTGGCGCTCCCATAGAGCTTCGCTTCGCCTAGCCACAGCTCAAGTTGACCCGTCTCTGCATTCTGCAAAACATGAGCCATGTCCACGCTTGTTACGCTGTCATTGCTCCGCATCTTGTAGAACAGGCGGGCGACGAAAGGCGAAGTGTCGTATTCTTGACGACACAGCGCATGTAGTAAAATTTCGCCAATTTCTCCGCGTTTACTAGGATCAGATACATCAAAAACACGGCGACACGCCTTTCCAATCATTTGCATCGGATCGCCGAGCAGAGCACGGCGCTCCTGGGATTTGAGAGCCGCGTCAGGAAGCCAGTCGAATAGATGATCCGACAACTTCTTGTACCGCCAACTTCCAACTTCAAAATCCGGGCATACAGCAATAGACGAGTGGTCGCCTGTTAAATCCACAATGCATTCTAAGAGCTTGGTAGGTATTGGAAACTCGAACGATGGAATTGGCTGGTTCAACTTCGGAGGTTCCTTGCTACTCTGTCTGACACAGTCTAACTACTTTTGGTTGTAGGTAAACGGTTGCGGGATCTTTAGCATCAGCCTTAGCGCGGTCCGCCAATCCACGGCCATACGGGGCCCTCTGAGATAAACGCATCACGAATCCACCCCACTTGACCTTGCCAGCGATGCGACGAAGACCCGTTTAGTGGGATCGGCCTGCGATAACGTTCTTCGAAGGCAATAGTCAGGGGACCCCAAGGGTAGGGTAGAGTTTCCTCGACGAACCCCCACAGGACCTGTCAGCTTGCTACAGTTCGAAGTGTAAGCCTGTTAGCGCTCGCGAACTCAAAGCAGACAGTCTAGCGCGAGGCTTCGATCAGAGCTATCTCACCGGGACTCAGATCGTGCAAACGGTAGACAGTAGCGTTGATACTGTCCTCGAGTTCCGCGATTTCTGCTTCGTGGGTCATCACTTCATCGGCCAGCCGGATGACGTCGTTCATGATGTGATCGTCGGCGCTTAGGCTAATCTTCTTCAGTTCTGACGCAAGTTTTTTGCCCGTTATCCGGGCTGTCACTTCGGTTCGGCTGGCCAGAACCTTCCATTGGGCAAGAATGAACGGGGCCTGTTCTGGTGCCGGGAAAATACCGGTGATTGCGGGTATACCATCTATCAGAAAGCGGAGTTCGCCCCGTTCCAGCATCGCCGACAAGGGCACTCCCGGTTTCAGGTTATACTCCAGCGCGGCGTGTCGCGCCTCCAGCTCTCTTGCAAGGCGTTCCTTCGCCCAATTGCGGCGCTCCGCACCGATCAGTCGTTTCGGCGCGGCGTCTTTCAACTCTTCAAGATCGGGCAGATCGGGGAATAGCCAATCGTCCGGGCGAGGCCGGATGCGGACAGAACCCATGCGGCGCGCGATGTCGTCCAAAGCCTGCCGCAACTGGTCATGCAAGTCTTGAAGGCGTTCGCCGTCACGAGCCAGCGCCGCACTATCTTCCCCCTCCGCGACCGGGATCGGCAGATACTTGATGAACTGCTTGTTTGCCTCGAAGTATCCGTTGTCCTTTGGCTTGGCGGTCTTGCGGAAGTAGAAGTCGCAGGGCTTTGCGTTCAGCGCGCCCAACGTGCCCCACAGGGAAACGCCCCGCGCTGGCATGATGCCGTTCACTCGGACGTTGTTGATGTAGAACGCGCCTTCGCTATCCGCCGAGACCTGCATCGAATTGACCGTTTGGGCGACCAGTAGCTTTGGCTCCTCTTGAATTCCAATGTTCTGGTTTCGCCCGAAGCGATACCATTCGTTGTCGTCAAATTTGCTGTCTTCCCGCTTTCGAAGACTACCCTCATACGATGTCAGATATGCCCAGGCATTCGGAAACTGTGAGCTCATCGCGCTGGCTGGAATGAGAGACGGGCGGTTTCCGCTGACATCGTATGGAAACAGAAGGTGCGTATCGGTCTGAGGCGTCAGGTAACGATTGGCTTCCGCGCCCGATACGAGCGGCTTCATGATTTCGTCTTCGATCTCTACCATACGCCCGCGCCTTTCGCCTTTCGGGGGCTTTTCCTCGTAGCGGTTCGGCCCAAGCCGTTTAAGGTGGTAAATCTGGTCGCCGCTGGTCTGGATGCCAACGAAGATGTTCCGCGACACGGAGGGATCATCCAGCCGCACACCGTTTTCGGTCAGCTTGTCGATTAAGTCACGTTCCGCGCCTGTCACAAGTAACCAACGATCTCCGAACGTCAGACGATCATAGGGCAAGCGGATGTCTTCGGCCTCCCATGGGCTTTCTGCCACGACACCATTTGGAGCCTTCACAACCGCCACTTCGTCATTGGGCCGTTTGGAAAAGAACATGAGCGCGGTGTAGACCGTCGCTTCATCGAAAATCTGGTGCGACCCGAAGTCGATCCAACCCCAGAGGTTGCGCCCCTCTTCGATCACTCCGCGCAGCCCTGCACCGTATTCGTTCATCTGCCAAACAGACGGAGCGATGTAGCCCAAGCGCCCGTCCTCGTTCAAAAGGTCAATGCCCTTTTCCACGAAGGGCAGATACAGGTCGAAGTTTCCGGTCTGGGTGCTGCAATAGGCCCCGCCTTCTTTGGGTGGCTTTTTCAGGTGCGCCGCCATATCGGCGTGAACTTTGCGGAAATTCTGGAGCTTGACGTATGGGGGGTTGCCCACGACAGCGTCAAAGCCGCCCTTTGCTTCCACGCCTGGAAATGCCGCTTGCCAATCGAAGGCGTTGATGCGCTCCACTTCGTCGTCGGAGTAGGGCGCAAGACCATCGTAGAACTCAGGCCCGATCAGGCTGTTGCCATCCCGGATATGTGCATCCAGCGATGACAGCGGACGATCAGACCGGGCCGTGTGTAGCCATAGGGCCAGTTTGGTGATCTCTACCGACGCAGGATTGATGTCTACGCCATAGAGGTTCCGGCGCAGGATTTCACGCACCGCGCCATCCGTCCAATCCTCTTCGGCCATCCGCTGACCTAACTGGCGGCGCACGTCGCGCAGGGCTTTCCATTCGTCCAATAGGTATCCCAGCGTCGTGATCAGAAAGGCCCCAGAGCCACAGGCCGGATCAACAATCCGAATGTCGCGCAATTCTGCTTCATAGGCTTCCACAGCCTCAATTGTTGGAAGGGCTTCCCGACGCTCTGACGGCCAGCCACAAGTGGCTTTCATGTCTTTCAGGCGTCGGCCCACGGTTTCATCCACAATGCGCTCTACGACCCATTCAGGCGTGTAGTAGACGCCATCCCGTTTGCGCTTGCTTTCCTTGTTGACCGACATGCGGCCTTCTTCTTCGGCTTCAAGGATTTCAAGTTCGGTGATCGACTGCTCAAAGATGCGTCCCAATGTGTAGAGGCCGATGCTGCGTTCCGGATCACTCTTGGCAGCAAGGGTCGTGCCTTCGTTGGCAACCCCTTCACCCCAGCTAGAGGCATAGTTGTAATTGGCGGACAAGTAGAGCAGCGTCAGGGTGTTGGCGGCAAGGCTGGCCTCGTTCTGTCCCTGTCCACGTTCACAGAATACCGAATTGGGAACCTGTAGGGCTTCAAGTTCCGGGTCAGCCGCGAACAGGCCGCCATTGAACTGGTTGATCTTGTGATCTCCGAAGGCACGGCCATCGTTCATGGCCCCAAACAGGCGCAGAAGCCATTGCCAGATGTCGTTTCCCTTGGGGTCAAAGTATTGATCATCGGCTTCGCGGATCAGGTAGTCCCGGAAAAGCTGCGGCGGAAAGCCCAAAGCACGCCCCATGTCTTCACAGAAGAATACGAAGATCGCGCGGTCGAGTATTTTTTGCGCCAGCCTGACTAGCCGCCCCTTTGTGCCTGGAAAGCGATCAGTGCCGGGTCCATTGTGTTCCAACAAGGTCCGGTAAAGGTGTTCACGGAAGGCGCGGTATTCCGCATAGAAACGGTTTTCCAACTCGTTCTGCCGGAACCGCTGTTGCCCGATGAGCGACAGCAATTCTGACCGCCCGCTGTTTCCTTGAACGATCAGCGTATCGCGGTGGAAGATGCGGTAGAACAGGAAACGGTCGAAACGTCCCTCCTCTGTCTCGTCCAGAAGGGTTGCCCGTTGCAGCAAGTCCTGCCGTTCAAGGGCAAAGCTGATAAATTGTCGTTCGCCCCGATCAGCCCAATAGAGCCGGAACTCGTTCATGTCAGTGACAAGCGCCCAAGTCGGTATGATGGCCTCGTAGCCGAACATGCCCTTGCGACTTGAAAAGAGGTAGTCGAGACCCTGCTTTACAGGGGAGCGTGAGTTGCCTTTGCGCTTCTGTGGTGCGTCTAGCGCGCTCTTGATGTCCTTGAACTCGACAAGAACTTGAGGGATAGGGTTGCTCCCATCCGGCGTAAAATGCCCAAGTGCCGCGTCCGCCTCGCCCGTGCCACCACGCTGGCCAGCACCAGCGACGGGGAAAGCGGGATAGAGCGTGTAGGCGCTTTCGCCGCCAGCCTGACCCGCTTGCACGTAATCCCATGTAGCGTGAAAGAACTCTTCCAGCAGCGCGGACTGCGCGGTCGTTTCCTTGTGAATGTCACGGTCCGCCCAGCGTTTGAGCCGGTCGAAGAGTGCGGCTTCCTCGTCACTGTCTTTGAACGTTTCGTATTCATGCGCCCAGACAGATCGCAGAAACGATCTTGATATGAACGTGTTTTGCAGTTCGCCCATTACGAGAATCCCTGACGGACAGCCCTACTGTCCCGAACGGGATGTCGGATCACTACGACTATCTTGGCTTTGGCGCTGATTCACAAGTGTTCTCAGGATCATAGGAGTGGCGGCCCGCCCATCGAGGTCCATTCATGAGGCGCGATGGAGCCTCACACAGAACACATTTGAGATCCGCAACGCCGCGTCAGCGGCTGTATCACTGAGTTCATGCAGACCACCCGCCCGACCATCGACCAAATCGAACTCGCGATGATGAAGATCGCCCAGACACTGCCCGACAATCCGGCGCTGGGGCTGATCTGGTCGCGCCTCGAAGCGATCTGGACAGAGGCAAAGGAAGGTCAGGACCGGCAGACAGCCGAACAGGCTAGTGCCGCCGCATGGTTGGCCTCACGTCAGAACGATATGGGGGCCAAAAGATCGGCCATGCCTTGAAGTGGCAGGCCTTTGCCGTAGCGCTCACGGTTAATGTCGTGGCCCATGAGGTCGGCTTTCACCCGTTCCGGGAAGTTGGCCGACAGCATCCTATCCTCGAAAGAGTGGCGCAGCGAATAGATAACGTGATCTTCTGACTCCATTAGGCCATTGGCGCGCATGTATTTTAGCTGCGCCCCCGACAGCGACGAAGGGTTATCACGATACCGAGGGAACCCCTGCGGGTGCGCCCGCGCCGCTTCAAGCGCCACCCCCACAAGCGGAATATCGCGGTTGGCCCGCTTGGTCTTAATCACCCGACCATCCGGCCTAATCTGAATGTGTGGCACGGTCGACTCCAACGCGATCCGTTCCGGCATGAGAGTCGCGACCTCTGAGGGCCGCGCCCCGGTGTTGAGGCAGATTAAAAGGATAGCCTTCGCTTCATCGTTCAACCCGTCCAGCGCGCCCGGAGCGAGGATCACGTCTTTGATCCAGTCAGACGAAAACGGCGGCGGCGAGACTGGATCGACTTTCGGCAAACGCCAGTTGCGTTTCGGTATAGGCAGAACAAGGTCTAGCCCCAGCGCGTCGATCACCGTGTGAAGTGCGTTGGTCAGCTTGTCGAAGTCTTTGTTCGCGGTATTGGGCGTCAACCCTTCGAGGTCCACACGCTCTACCCAATAAGCGCGAAATGCTATGAAATCCTCGCGTCTCAAGTTCGCAATCGCGGTGTCACCGTTGACGTCGATCCACCGGTTTAAGGCCCGCTTGAAGGGGTTCCCCCATTTGCGAATTTGGTCCTTGCTCTTGCCCAACCGCCGGTCGGTTGTCAGCTTGTAAAACTCATCCCAAACCTCCGACATAAGCAAAGGTGGTTCCTCTGCCGTCCCCAGCAGCGCGGCGGTTTCGTCGTGATCGACGCGGCCTTCCGTTGACGTGATCGCAGCAATACGCGCTAGCAACTCTTCATCTGGCAGGGCCGCAACCTCTGCGACCGGCAAATACGAGAACCCCCGGCCCCGCGCGACCTTCCGCACGGCCTCGAACGCTGCACGGGCGTCGGCACCCCGCCCATCCAGTTTGGCCTGCCAGTGCTCACACAGTGCCTTCCAAACATCCTTCGCCCTGTCTTTCGCGTCGGAATGACTATCCGTCTCAAGTGAAATGGACACTAGTCGCTTGCGGGTGTCGACTTCTTTGAAGCGTTCGGGGATACGCCGCACCAGATACCATATTTCGCCCCGTTTGGTCAGCTCCACCTCTTTGGCCACGGGCGAATCTCCTATCGTTCGGCTTTCCTTTCATACCCGGATGTCATGCAAAATGTCATGCAAAATGGCATGCAGCGGAAGAAGCCAAAACAGACAGATCGCCATAATTTCTTGGCTATTCAGGGGCTTATATGGTGATCGAGGGGGAATTTTGGCGGACCGAGGAGGATTCGAACCCCCGACCCCCTGATTCGTAGTCAGGTACTCTATCCAGCTGAGCTATCGGTCCGTGTCCGGGCGATCTATCCGGCGTGCCCAGCGATTGCAAGAGCCGCTTGAGGGAAATTTCTAACGCAGCTCAGTAGTCGCCCATCGGCAGGCAAATGCGGAAGAGTGTGCCGTCTGTGTCCGACCGCACCAGTTCCAGCGTGCCGCCATGCCCCTTTACCAGCTCGGACACGATGGCGAGGCCCAAACCTACGCCGCCCTTGCGCGCGCTGCCCTGAAACGCTTGAAACAGGAATTCCTTCGCCTTGGGCGGCAAACCCGGGCCGGTGTCGCAGACCTCGATGATCCAGTCGGCCTCGCCCGACCTGGCAGAAACCGCGATCTCTCCGGGCTGGCCGCTCCCGGCGATGGCCTGCCGGGCGTTCCGAACGAGATTCGAGATCATGCGATGCACCTGCTCGGGATCGCCCCGAATGGAGAAACTGGCCGGAACATCCGCCGACAGCGAGACATCGTCGTCACCGATGGCAAGCCGTTCGGCCTCGAACACATCCTCGACGAGTTCGGCGAGGTTGAAGCGGGTCATCGTCGGCGAGGGTTCCTCAGCCCGGCCGAAGGCGAGCGTGCTCTCGCAAAGGCTCACTGCGCGCTGAATCGAATTCACGAGCTTGGGTGCCATGCGTTTGACTGTCGGATCCTCCGACGCTTCGATCCGGTCCGTGAAAAGTTGTGCCGACGTCAGGATGTTGCGCAAATCGTGGCTGACCCGTGCCACGGCGCCGCCGAGCTGTGCCAGACGCTCTTTCTGCCGCAAGGATTGCGTGAGCTGCGTTTGAAGCGATTGCAGCGCCTCCTGGGCCTCTCGCACCTCCGTCACGCGCGATGTCGGCTGGATGATCCGGCGGGTATCTTCCGGCGAGGCCGCATAGGCCTGCATGTTCCGCACAACCGATTTGATCGTCTTCACCAAGAGCTGGCGCACCGCGATGAACAACAGGCCCGCCGTGATGACGGAGATCACCAACGACAGAAACAGGATGCGCACACCATATTCTATCATCTCTGCGCGGAGCTCGGTCGTGTCCATCGTCACTTCGATGAGAAGCCCCGCCTCGCGCGAAGGACTGCCTATGACACGCACGAGCGCGGGCTCGGGGTCGAGGAGTCGCTTCACCGCATCCATGATCAGCATCGGCGGGCCAGCTTCGCGCAGATCGTAGGTCTTCTCGATCTCGCCCGGCATCGGCGAGGACAGGACGAGCTGCCGCGCCGCATCGCGCCTCAGGACGATGTTGAAGACACCCGCGTTCAGCAACAGCTCTTCCTCGAGATCGCGATCGATCATGTCGTCGGCCAGAAGCGCGAGCGAGGCGATCTGCGCCCGCTCGAGCCGGTCGAAGAGGTAATCCTGGCGGAAACGGGCAATGGACGGGAAGAAGATAAAAACTTCCGCCAGCATCACGAACAGCACCGTGAGTATCAGAAATCGACCGGATAGCGTTCGCAGCATGAAGTTTGGCGGGCCCTCGAAAGATCAGGGCAGGTAGCGCTGCACCAGACGGACCACACGCTTTACTGCCGAAGAGTCGAACAACTTGGGGGAAAAGTAGGCTCCGGCCACCCTTTTGTTAAGCTCTCCATATGTCGGATACGGCGAAACCATGTTGGTGACCGCTTTCATCTTCACGCCATTGGCGATGGCGAAGGCCCAGAAATTGATATGCTCGCCCGCCTGGTGACCCACGATCGACGCGCCGACAGGCTTGCCGCCCGACACCATCACCTTGACGAACCCGTCGGTCAGCCGCTCGGCCTGCGCGCGATCGTTTCCGTCGTAGTCGAAGCGCACGACGTCGAGCTTCGGTCCGTGCCGCTTGCGCGCCTGTGCTTCGGTGAGGCCGACCTGCGCGAGCTCGGGCTCGATATAGGTCACCCAAGGCAGATGCGCTGTCTTTGCCTTTGCCGGCAGGCCGAAAAGCGCGGATTGGACGACAACGCCCGCGTGGTAACCCGCGACATGGGTGAATTGCAGCCCGCCGGCGGCATCGCCGATCGCGTAGACCCGCTTGTTCGTCGTGCGGAGCCGGTCGTCGACTTTCACACCGGTCCTGGTGGTCTTGATCCCGGCTGTATCCAGGTCGAGCCCGTCCGTATTGGCCCTCCGCCCGACCGCCACCAGAAGGTGCGAGCCTTTGAAGACGCGGCCATCCTCGGCCTCGACCTCGATCGCGCCTGCGGCGCCGCGCACCGTGGCGGCCTTGGTGTTCTCCTCGATCACGAGCCCTTCGCCGCGCAGCCGCTCGAGCGCAATGGCGGCGAGTTCGGGATCATCCTTGCCGAGCGCTTTCTCGCCCTCAAGCACCGTCACCTCGGAGCCGAGACGCCGATGCGCTTGCGCCATCTCCATGCCGATCGGTCCGCCGCCGATCACGATGAGATGCGCGGGCTTCTCGCGCAGATCCCAAAGAGATTCGTTCGTCAGGTAGGGCACCTCCTCGAGGCCGGGAATGGGCGGCACGAAAGGGCTCGAGCCGGTTGCGATGACGATCCGCCGCGCGGTGATCCGGGCATCCCCCGCCTCGACCGTATCCTCGGAGACAAAGCGGCCGTGTTCGCGGATGACGCGCACGCCGAACCCCTCGAACCGCTCCTGGCTGTCATGGGGCGCGATATTCGCGATGACGCCGTGCACATGGTCCTTGACCGCCGCATAGTCGATCTCCGGCTCGGCGGAACCGATGCCGTAGGTCGCCGCGTGACGCATCTCGTGGGCGATCTTGCCCGCCTTGATGATCGCTTTCGAGGGAACGCAACCGTAGTTCAGGCAATCGCCGCCCATCTTGTGCCGCTCCAGCAGCGTGACATCCGCGCCCATTTGCGCCGCACCCGCCGCGACGGAAAGACCGCCGGAGCCTGCGCCGATCACCAGAAGATCTGTCTTGATCGAGTTCATCTTACAGCTCCTTCTTGCCGCGCACGGCTTTCAGCACGATGGGCAGCGCGGCCAGCGCGCAGAGCCCCAGGATCGGAAGCAGGATATGCGGCTCGAAAATGATTCCGAGATCCGGCGTCTCGCCCCGCTCGAAGACCTGGCCAAGCCCAGCACCGACCGAAGTGTAGACCACCGCGCCCGGAATGATGCCGAGGAAGGTCGTCACCGCGAAGCGCCAGAGGGAGACACCGACAAAGGCCGGCACGACGTTCGCCACGAAAAACGGCACGGCGGGAACGAGGCGGATCAGGAAGAGCATCTCCCATTGCGTCTCGTCGATGCCGGTCTTGATGCGGCGCACGAGACCGTCAGAGGCGTTCATCTTCTCGGCCATCTTCTCGCCGAAACCCCATTTCGCGGCGGAAAAGATCGCGGTCGCGCCGATGGTGGCCGCCGTCACGTTGAAGAGCGCACCGGGAAAGGTCGCGAATAGAAAGCCGCCCGTCAGCGTCGCGATGGTCGCGCCGGGCAGCGAGAAAGCGACGATCAGGATATAGGCCGCCATGAAGACCAGAACCGTCGCGACATAATTCTCGTCGCGAAACGCCAGGAGCGCCTCGCGATTCTCTCGTAGAGTGTCGAATGTCAGGTAGTCGCGCAGCGTGAAGGCCCCGACCGCCGCGACCAGAACGATCGCGATCAATGGCAATTTGCGGACGAGCGCACTCGATCCCTTGTCGCGTTCAGTCATGTCGGTCTCCATTTCGAGGCCCCCTCGTGCATGTTGCCTGCCAAGGTACATGCGGCCGCGAGGTGCCGGGCGACAGCGCCTTCACGTCGCATTGATCGCAAGGCTGCAAAACCCCTGCCGTCGCGATGGTTTCTGTAACAATCGGCGCGGTTTTGTTGCACGGGCCAACCGCGTCTGACATGCAAGCCGAGCCGCGCAAGAAATCGCGTCGCCAGGTCAAGGCGGCGTTTGACTTGATCGCGCATCTTGCCTATAGCGCGGGCTTCAAGAGATTCATCGGCCCCGAGGCGTCGCGCCGCCGGGCCCGAGACGACGGAGACAGACACATGTCGAAACGCACGTTTCAACCCTCGAACCTGGTGCGCAAGCGCCGCCACGGGTTCCGCGCGCGCATGGCAACCAAGGCCGGCCGCAAGATCCTGAACGCACGCCGCGCACGCGGCCGGAAGCAGCTGAGCGCGTAAGCGCACCCTGCCTCGGAGACTTATTATGACGCCGCCGAAGGCCCCCGACCCTCAGGACGGGACATCGCCTTCGGCGGCTTTGTCATGCGCGGACGCTCCGACGATCACCACGATCAAGCGCCGGGCTGATTTCCTGCGTGCCGCTCGGGCTGACAAGCAAGGCACCAAGAGCATGCTGGTGCAGGGCAGGATCCGTGCGCCCGGCGAGCCCGTGATCCGCCTTGGCTTCACCTGCTCCAAGAAAGTCGGCAACGCGGTTGCCCGCAACCGCGCGAAGCGGCGCCTTCGGGCCGCCGCGCGCGAGGTCGTGGCCGAATTGGGCCGTCCGGGATGGGATTATGTCCTGATCGGCAAACGCGACGTCACCGCCGAGCGACCCTATGATGCGCTCAAATCCGATCTCGCCTATGCCCTGCACCAGTTGCACGGCAGGGCCGAATGAGCCCCCTCGCCCGCATCGTTGCCCTGCCCGTTCACGGGTATCGCCTCTTCCTGTCGCCCTGGCTCGGACGCTCCTGCCGCTTTGACCCGACATGTTCGACCTATGCGCTCGAAGCGCTCGAAACCCATGGCGCGGTGAAAGGCGGCTGGCTCGCTCTCCGGCGCATCGTGCGCTGCCATCCCTGGGGCGGCAGCGGAATCGATAACGTGCCGCCGCGCCGCAGGCGATAAAGCACCGCGAGCCCACGTTCCCGAATTTTCCTCTAGGTAAAGCTGTCGCGGCAGTGTATGTCGCGCTGAGGATCACCCCACAGCAACGAAGGAGGGGCCATATGTTTTATGCTTTTGACCTCTCCCGCACCGGAGTGTCCTTCGCGCGATCGTTTACCGGCATCCGCCAAGGGTAAACCACGCGCCTGGCAGGCCATCCCCGCCCGCCAAGCTTCGATTTTTCAGCACAGATAAATCCTGCCGCGACTCGACGTCAGACATCCGTCTTGCCCGCGCGCCGTTTCAAGGGAGCCCGCTTTTGGCGGGAGCGCCATGACCAACATTCATTACCTGACCCCGGTCGATACCCGGACGGAGACTGAAATCGACCGCATCATCGCTCGGCATGGGTTGCGGCGCGTTCTCTTGAGGACCGCGGCCAAGGCGTTCGGGTTGAAGCGGCGCAAAGCGCGGCCCATCGCTGAACACGACCTGCCCGCCTACCTGCGCGCCGATCTGGGGCTTGGAGACGGAGCGCCGCGCCCCGACGCCGTCAGGCGCGATATCCAAACCAGGCTTTGGCATAGATGGTAGACCGATAAAAAACGCCCCGGCGCACAGCCGGGGCATTGATCCGTGCAGGACAGGCAGCCCTCAGGATTCTGCCATCTCGACGATGCCGCACGCCACGCGGCCGCCTGCACCGGCCTCGGCCTGATAGCTGTCGGCGTTCTCGTGAATGATAAGGGCAGAGCCGTCGTCATCCATGATCGGCGCGGTGTCGCCGTCCATCGTCAGATGCGCCGCATGGATATCCGCGCGCACCTCGCCTGCATCCGAGGCAAAGATGTTCGGCAGATCACCGGCATGCGCCGAATCGCCGGCGAGCAGCCCGTGCTCGGACCCGTCCGGGTTGTAGTGGTCGCCAGCAGAGGTGAAATCACCCTCGCAGGCTCCGGTCTCGTGCAAATGGAAGCCGTGATAGCCGGGCTCCATGTCCGAGGCGGAGACGCGGAGCAGAAGACCTTCGGTCGCCTCGAAGATCTGCACCTCACCGACCTCCGCGCCATCGGCATTGACGAGCATCGCCATCGCAGCCGGGCTCATCTCGCCTGAAGCATCGCTTTGCGCATGGGCCATGCCAGCGGCGAGCGCAGCGGCGCAGACAAGGGATCTGGTAAACATGAATCTCATCTCCTCATTAAGATAACTCGGACCCAACAACGTGGCGCAGCCTGTGTTCCCATTTCGCTCTTCGCTTCCCTTCGCCTGCGCCTTTTGGCATGAGAGGCGACATGTTCGACAATGCCGATGACATCCATCCGCTCTTCGAGGGCGCGCCGAAATCGACGGAGTTCAAGAAGCTCCGCAAACGCATCGTGCAAGGCGTGCGCGAGGCGGTGGAACACTACGGCATGGTCGAGCCGGCAGCAGAAAAGCAGAAATGGCTCGTCTGCCTGTCGGGCGGAAAGGACAGTTACACGCTTCTCGCGGTCCTGCATGAGTTGAAATGGCGCGGACTTCTGCCGGTCGAGCTTCTGGCCTGCAATCTCGACCAGGGACAGCCCGGATTTCCCGCGACGGTTTTGCCCGAATTTCTTGAACGCATGGGCGTGCCGCACCGGATCGAATACCAGGACACCTATTCCATCGTGAAGGAGAAGGTGCCGGCGGGCCGAACCTATTGCGCGCTCTGCTCGCGCCTGCGCCGCGGCAACCTTTACCGCATCGCACGCGAGGAAGGCTGCACCGCCGTCGTTCTCGGCCATCACCGCGACGACATCCTCGAGACGTTTTTCATGAATCTCTTTCACGGCGGACGGCTTGCAACGATGCCGCCGAAGCTCGTGAACGAGGAAGGCGATCTCTTCCTCTTCCGCCCGCTCGCTCATGTCGCGGAAGCCGATTGCGAGAAGTTCGCCCACGCGATGAAGTATCCGATCATCCCGTGTGACCTCTGCGGCAGCCAGGACGGCTTGCAGCGCCAGCAAGTGAAGCAGATCCTCGACGGATGGGAGCGCAACAGCCCCGGACGCAGGCAGGTCATGTTCCGCGCGCTGATGAACGCGCGCCCGTCTCATCTTCTGGATCCCAAGCTCTTTGATTTCGCCGGTCTCAGCATCGGCACGCCCAAGGAGCAGGAGGCGGAGCCGGAGATCCCCGAGCTGCGTTAATCGGGTCTTCAACGAATCGCGCCTAGTGTCGCCCGGAACAAATTGGAAACATCCAAGGGCCGGCTTTCATGTGGGAACAGATCGCGCGACGGATACGTGTGGCATGGCGCGCGCTCTTTCGCCCGCCGGCCGCTGAAGACGCGCGTGGGGGCCCGGGCCTGGAGGCAAAACGTATCGTCGGTGTGGACGGGTTTCTTTCTCGGGCGGACCTGCTCTGGTCGCGGCCTGGCGGCGCGGGCCTCGTGCCGACCTGTGTCATCCTGGAAATACGCGGACTGGCCGAGGTCGCGACCGAACTTGGCCAATCCGTCTTGCGCGATGCGCGGACACTCTGCCGCGACCGGCTCACCGACATGCTCCGTCCGCATGACGTTGTAGCACTGATCGGGGATGTCCGCTTCGCCATCGCACTGGCCTTGCCCGCCGATCAGGCAAAGCTGTTCGGCCGCCGCGTCGAGGCTGCGCTGGACGAGCCGCTGACACTCTCCGGGCAAAAGTTTCGCCTGTCCGCACGTCTCGGGATCGCGTCGGCACCCGGCAGCAGGCCACCCGCTGCCGATTGCCTCGCCCGGGCGGAGGATGCGCTCGACCGGGCGCTTGTCCGCGGCAATCAGGCCGTCGCCGTCTGGACCCCCGGCATCGCGCGCGACATCGAGGCGCGCCGCGATCTGGCGCGCCAGTTGGCAACCGCGCTCGAGGCCGGTGAAATCGTGCCGTGGTTCCAGCCGCAGATCTGCACCTCCAGCGGACGGGTCAGCGGGGCGGAAGCTCTTGCTCGATGGCAGCATCCCGAACGCGGCGTGCTCCCCCCATCGCAGTTTCTCGATACGCTACAGCGCTCCGGTCGGATCGAGCGCCTCGCGCGGACCATGATCACCGGCACGCTCGAGGCGCTGGCCGCCTGGGATGCCGCGGGGCTCATCGTACCCCGCGTTTCGATCAATCTCGGCGCGGCAGAGCTGACCGACCCCACGCTCGTGACTTACTTGAAATGGGAGCTCGACAGGCACGGGATTTCTGCCGACCGGCTCGCGATCGAGATACTTGAGACCGTCGTGGCAGATATGCGCGACAACGCTGTGACCGGAACCGTGCGGCAACTCGCCGGGATCGGCTGCGGCATCGACCTCGACGATTTCGGGATGGGTGCCGCGCCCCTGACCACACTGCGTGCGCTTCCGATCCAACGCATCAAGCTCGACCGAAGCGTCGTGGCTCAGGTCGACCGCGATCCCGCGCAGCGGCGCATGGTCACGGCCCTTCTCTCACTCGCTGATCGGCTTGGCCTCGAAACTGTCGCCGAAGGGGTGGAGCGCGCGGCGGAACATGCTCTACTGGCGCAGCTCGGATGCGATCACGTTCAAGGCTTCTGCATCGCCCGACCCATGCCCGCGCAGAAGTTCGCGGAATGGCTGCCCGCCCATGAGGCCCAGATCATCAAGGCGCCGCCTCTACCGCGCCGCGCGTGACCGGGCCAAGCCGGCAAAACGCGGTGCCATGGTTGAGCCGCGTGCCCGGCGCCCGGCGCACGCACACGGCCGGCAAGGATAACAAGACCAATGGCACGAGGCCGCGAAGACCTCCGGCGCGCCGACCCGGCGCGTCTTCACAATGGCGCCAGACCCGCCGCTCACCCTGAATCGACTTGACCTTCGGCGGTCCGGGCTGTTGAACCCGACACCACTTGACATGACAGTGTGGGACCGGTCCGACATGGACAATCAGAACAAGAACCTCCTCATCGCGACGGCACTCAGCTTCGCCGTGATCCTCGTATGGTTCCTGCTGTTCCCACCGCCGGAAGAGCCGATCGACCCGAACGCGACCGCCACGCAGGAGACTGCCGACACGGTTCAGGACGCACCGGACACGGCCTCCGTTCCCGATGCCGCGCCCGGTGACGGCACTGCGACCACCTCCGACACCGCGACGGCGAACGAGACAGCCGAAGATGCGCCGCGCATTTCCATCGACACGCCGCGCCTTGCAGGCTCGCTGTCCCTCCGGGGCGGACGGATCGACGATCTGCAGCTCAAGGATTACACCGAAACGATCGAGCCCGACTCCGAGATCGTTCACCTGTTCAACCCGGTTGGCGGCGGCGAGGCCTATTACGCGCTCTACGGTTGGGCCCCCGGCTCGGGCCTTTCGGCAGCAGACGTGCCCGGCCCGAACACCGACTGGCAGATCGCCGAAGGCGAGACGCTGACCGAGAACGACCCGATCCTTCTGGAATGGGAAAGCCCGTCTGGCCTTATCTTCAGACGCAAGATCGCGGTCGATTCCGACTACATGTTCACCGTGACGCAGTCAGTCGAGAACCCGACCGAGGGCAGCCAGCGCCTCGCGCCCTACGGCATCCTCGCCCGCCACGGCGAGCCGGTGAATGCGAAGAACTTCTTCATCCTGCATGAAGGCGGCATCGCCATGACCGACGGCGAGCTGACCGAGATCGGCTGGGGCGACATGACCGACCTGCCGGCGGAGGGCGGCGCGCAGGCCGAACGCTTCCAGGTGAACAATAACGGCTGGATCGGCTTCACCGACCACTATTGGATGGCGACCCTCATCCCAGAGCCCGGTAGCGGGTTCCGCGCCGCTGCGAAATACGATGCGGGCCGCGATATCTACCAGACCGAGGCCGTGCTGCCGACGGTCGAAATCGCCGCCGGTACAAGCTCCGAGGTCACGACCCAACTCTTCGCTGGCGCGAAGGAATGGGAGACGATCCGCGAATACCAGAGCGGCGGCATTGAGCGCTTCGTCGACTCGATCGACTGGGGCTGGTTCTTCTTCCTCACCAAGCCGATCTTCGCCGCGTTGCACTGGCTGAACGCGATCATCGGAAACATGGGCGTCGCGATCATCGCGCTCACGCTCGGCATCAAGGCGCTGCTGCTGCCGCTGGCCTACAAATCCTACGTCTCCATGGCGAAGATGAAAGAGCTTCAGCCGGAGATGGAGAAAATCAAGGAACGCGCCGGCGACGACCGCCAGAAACTCCAGCAGGAGATGATGTCGCTATACAAGAAGGAAAAGGTGAACCCGGCTTCGGGCTGTTTGCCGATCCTTCTTCAGATCCCGATCTTCTTCTCGCTCTACAAGGTGATCTTCGTCACGCTGGAACTGCGCCACGCCCCCTTCTTCGGCCCGTTCCAGGACCTTTCAGCCCCTGATCCGACATCGATCTTCAACTTCTACGGTCTTCTGCCCTGGGGCGCGCCGCCCGAAGGCTCGATCATGGCGCTGATCTTCATCGGTATCCTTCCGCTGCTTCTCGGCGTGTCGATGTGGCTGCAGCAGAAGCTGAACCCGGCCCCGACCGACCCGACGCAGGCGATGATCTTTGCCTGGATGCCGTGGGTCTTCATGTTCATGCTCGGCAGCTTTGCGAGCGGGCTCGTGGTCTACTGGATCGCCAACAACACGATCACCTTTACCCAGCAATACGCGATCATGCGCAGCCAGGGGTATAAGCCAGATCTCCTGGGCAACATCCTGTCGAGTTTCAAGAAGAAGAGCTCGGACGAGACATGACCGCACGCGTCGCCTCGCTCTGGCGGCATCCGATCAAGGGTGTCGGCCGCGAAGAGGTGACGGAGACGTTCCTCGAGCCGGGCAGCACCATGCCCGGCGACAGGCTCTGGGCCATCGCGCACGAGGCGGCCGAGGATGCGGCGCTAAGCGGCAAGTGGGCGATGTGCCGCAACTACCTGCGCGGGGCAAGCTCTCCGTCGCTGATGGCGGTGACGGCTGAATTGCAAGACGACGGACAGCTATCCCTGTCGCACCCGGATGCCGAGTCAATCACCCTCGATCCGGCGCGCGATGCCGAGACGCTTCTCGCGTGGGTTGCGCCGCTAGTCGCTGAAGGCCGGCCAGCCCCGAAGGCGGTCGTCCGCGCCTCGGAGCGCGGCTTCACCGACAATCCCGATTTCACCGTGACGATTTGCAACGCCGCCTCGCACCGCGCGGTCGAGCAGCGTGTCGGACGCACACTTTCGCCCCATCGCTGGCGCGGGAATATCTGGTTGGACGGGCTCGCCCCTTGGGAAGAATTCGACCTTGTCGGCCGCGAGATCCGCATTGGCGAGGCGCGTTTCAAGATTGGTGAGCGCACGGGCCGCTGCCGCGCGACCGAAGCGAACCCTGACACCGGCCTCCGCGATGCCGACACGCTCGGCGCGCTCCGCAGCTGGGGACATACGGACTTTTCGGTACAGGCGAGCTGCACCCTACCGGGGCGGATCGCCACCGGCGATACAATGGTGATCCTATGAGCCTGCCCTTCCCCGCCGCCGAAGAGCCCGATCCGCAGGTCGCCGAAGATGCGCGCCGCCTCTTCGCGGGCGGCACGGACTTCCTCAAGGGCGTCGTCGCGATGGACGGCCTGCCGCCGAGCGATCGGGCCGAGGTCTGCTTCGCCGGGCGGTCCAACGTCGGCAAATCTAGCCTCATCAACGCTCTGACAGGGCGCAAAGGGCTGGCGCGCGCGTCGAACACGCCGGGCCGCACCCAAGAGATCAACTTCTTCACCCTGGGCGAAAGCCACTACCTCGTGGATCTTCCGGGCTACGGCTATGCCAACGCGCCGCTGCCGGTTGTCGAGAAATGGCAGCGCCTTCTCAAGCAGTACCTGTCGGGCCGCGCGAACTTGCGCCGCGCCTTCGTGCTGATCGACGCGCGGCACGGCGTGAAGGCCGTCGACCAGGAAATCCTGACGCTTCTCGACAAGTCCGCCGTCACCTTTCAGGTGGTGCTGACCAAGACCGACAAGGTCAAGGAGAAGGACCGCGCGCGTATCCTCACGCAGGTCCGCGAAGCGCTCGCCAAGCATCCCGCCGCCTATCCCGAGATCGTCCTGACCTCGTCCGAAAAGGGCGACGGCATCCCCACGCTTCGCGCCATCGTCGCAAGCCTCGCCTGAGCCTCGCGCTCTTGCACGCCGGAAGGCAAGGCCCGATAACCCACGCAGACCCCTTTTCCGGGACCGCAGATGAAGACGCAGGACATGAACAGAGACTGGCACGCCACCGCCCGCACCCTTTCAGAGGCGCTTCCCTACATGCAGCGCTATTCGGGCGCTGTGGTCGTTGTGAAGTTCGGTGGCAACGCGATGGGCGACACCGCGGCCATGGCCGAATTCGCCCGCGACATCGTTTTGATGCGGCAGGTCGGCATCAACCCGGTCGTCGTGCATGGCGGCGGACCGATGATCAACGAAATGCTCGAGAAGCTCGGCATCGAGTCGAAATTCCTGCGTGGCAAGCGCGTCACCGACCAGGCCACCGTTGACGTGGTCGAGATGGTCCTGACGGGTCTTGTGAACAAGCGTATCGTGCAGGCGATCATGGATGAAGGCGGCCGCGCGGTCGGGCTCTCGGGCAAGGACGATGATCTCATCGTTTGCGAAGCCGACGATCCCGAACTTGGCTGGGTCGGGCGGCCGATCGAGACCAACGTTCAGGTGCTGCGCGACCTCATGGGCGCGGGCATCATTCCGGTGATCGCGCCTGTGGCGACCGGCATGGACCCGGCGGAAACCTATAACGTCAATGGCGACACCGCTGCGGGCGCGGTCGCGGGTGCGCTGAAGGCCGACCGGCTTCTGCTTCTGACCAACGTGCCGGGGGTGAAGGGCGCCTCTGGCGAGATCGTGACGGCGCTCACCCCCGAAGAGGTGCGCGCGATGATCGAGGATGGCACCATAGCAGGCGGCATGATCCCCAAGGTCGAGACCTGCCTCGATGCGCTGGAGCGCGGTGTGCGCGGCGTCGTCATCCTTGACGGCACGGTGCCGAATGCCTGCCTGCTGGAGCTTTTCACCGAACACGGTGCGGGCTCGCTCATCCGGCACGCGAACCTTCCCAAACACGGGGCGGAGTGACCTCATGCGTCGTCTGATCCTCATGCGCCACGCCAAGTCCGACTGGCATCAAGGGCTCGAGGATCACGAACGCCCGCTCAACAAGCGGGGCCGGGCCTCCTGCACGGCGCTTGCAGCCTGGCTCCGGGAAACCGGGCTGACGCCGGATGCGGCGCTTCTTTCCTCGTCGATGCGGACGGTTGAGACGTTCGGGCGGCTCGATCTCGACTGCGAAGTGAGGACGACCCGCGCGCTTTATCTGGCCGAGCCGGACGAAATCGTCGCGGAACTGCGCGAGGAAACCGCCGAAACCGTTCTGCTGATCGGGCACAATCCCGGTATCGGGATCACCGCGGGCGATCTTGTCGCGGAGGCACCGAGCCATTCTCGCTTCGCCGATTATCCGACCGGCGCGACGCTGGTCGCTGAGTTCGATATCGATGCCTGGTCGGAGCTGACCCTCGGCACGGGCCGGGTCGTGCATTTCGCGATCCCGCGAGAATTGCCGGGCATGGAATAGAAACGGGCGCCCGCGAGGGCGCCCGTTCACTCTGGCAAGACGTCTTTGTCAGTGGCCGAGGATCTGGCTCAGGAACAGCTTCGTCCGCTCGTTCTGCGGATTGTTGAAGAACTCTTCGGGCTCGTTCTGCTCCACGATCTGGCCCTGGTCCATGAAGATCACCCGGTTCGCGACCTGCCGGGCAAAACCCATCTCGTGCGTCACGCAGAGCATCGTCATGCCTTCCTCGGCAAGCTCCACCATCGTGTCGAGCACTTCCTTGATCATCTCGGGATCGAGCGCCGAGGTCGGCTCGTCGAAAAGCATGATCCGCGGCTTCATGCAGAGCGACCGGGCGATCGCGACGCGCTGCTGCTGACCGCCCGAGAGCTGGCCGGGATACTTGTCCGCCTGCTCCGGGATCTTCACCTTCTCGAGGAAGTGCATCGCGGTTTCCTCGGCTTCCCTCTTGGGCGTCTTTCGCACCCAGATCGGGGCCAGCGTGCAGTTCTCGAGGATCGTGAGATGGGGGAAGAGGTTGAAGTGCTGGAACACCATCCCGACCTCGGAGCGGATCGCGTCGATGTTCTTGATGTCCGAGGACAGAACAGTGCCATCCACCTCGATCCGGCCCTTCTGGTGCTCTTCCAGCGCGTTGATGCAGCGGATGAGCGTCGACTTGCCTGAGCCTGACGGCCCCGCGATGACGATCCGCTCGCCGCGATAGACGGTCAGGTCGATATCCCGCAAAACGTGGAACGAGCCGAACCACTTGTTCATGTTCTCGATCGAGATCGCGACCTCGTCAGAGACCTGCATCTGACCCGGCGTGACGGAGGGGGTCTCTAGGGCTGTATTTGTCATTTGGATGCTCCCTTACCGGCGGTCCGTGGACAGCTCTTGTTCGAGCCACTGGGAATATTTCGAGATGCCGAAGCAGACGACGAAGAACAGGAGCGCGGCAAAGCCCAGAAGCTCCCAGTAGACGCCATTCCACTCGGTGGAGGCGAGGATCGGCCCGCGGATCATGCCCACGAGATCGAACATCGAGATGATCGAGACGAGGGTGGTGTCCTTGAAGAGGCCCACCGCGACGTT
Source organism: Roseivivax sp. THAF30 (assembly GCF_009363575.1). Taxonomy (NCBI): domain Bacteria; kingdom Pseudomonadati; phylum Pseudomonadota; class Alphaproteobacteria; order Rhodobacterales; family Roseobacteraceae; genus Roseivivax; species Roseivivax sp. THAF30. The sequence continues at coordinate 3,429,462 of NZ_CP045389.1, forward strand.
GACGATGCCCGGGATCGAGATTTTCAGCGCCTGCGGCAGGATGATCAGCCGCATGGATTGCGCGTAGTCGAGCCCGAGGCTGTCACCGGCTTCATACTGGCCCTTCGGCAGCGCGGCGAGGCCACCCCGGATCACTTCGGCAATATAGGCCGAGGCGAACATCGTGATCATGATGATCACCCGGAGGATCAGGTCGAAATTGGTGCCCGGCGGCAGGAAGTAAGCCAGGACCACGTTCGCCACGAAGAGAAGCGTGATGAGCGGCACACCCCGGACGAACTCGATGAAGATGATGCAGATCCACTTGATCGCCGGCATGTCCGATTGCCGCCCGAGGGCCAGCGCGATGCCGAAAGGAATGGAGAGCGACACGCAGACCGTTCCGAGAATGAGGTTCAGCATGAACCCGCCAAGGTTCCGCGACGCAACCGGCTCGAGCGCGATGATCCCCTCGGTCGGTACGATGCCGATCACCCACCAGAAGACGAGAGCCGCGAGGATGCCGCCGAAGAAACCCATCGCGAAGCTCTGCGCGACGAGGCGGGAATAGACCACGTAGCCTGCGACGAAGCCCAGCGCGGCGAAAACCGGCACCAGGATCGAGCCGCCCCAGATCAGCCAATAGGCGAGGAACGGGTAGATTGCCGTGAAGACCAGCATCTGCGCCGGGAAGCGCTTGCGGAAGAGCACCGGGGCGATGGCGATGAACAGCAGCAGGAAGGCCAGCGAGGGACGCCAGTACAGCTCCGACGGGTACTGGAAGCCGAAGAGAAGCTGGTTCCAGCGCTCGGTCAGCACCGCGAAACAGCCGCCGACCTGCCCATCGAGGATCTCCCGGCACGCGCGGATCGAAGGCGCATCCCAGATGCCGTTGGCGAACCAGGGCAGCACCGAAGAGATCAGCCACCAGATGCACCAGAGCGCAGCCAGCGTGAGGATCCCGTTGGGGATGGTCGAGAAAAGGTTCTCCCGCATCCATTTGACGATGCCGCGCTCGGTCGTGGGCGGTTCCGCCTGCGGCAGCATGGTCTCGCGGACGAAGCGGACGGAATGGGCGTGCATATCGGCCATCTCAGCGCTCCTTCAGCGAAACTGCATTGTTGTAGACGTTCATGATCGCCGAGATCGAAAGGCTGATCGCGAGGTAGAACGCCATGAGCAGCAGGATGCACTCGATCGCGCGGCCCGTCTGGTTGAGCGTGATCCCCCCGAGCGTGCCGGTCAGATCCATGTAGCCGACGGCAATGGCGAGGGAGGAGTTCTTCGTGATGTTGAGGTAGTGCGAGATCAGCGGTGGCACGATCACCCTGAGCGCCTGCGGCAGCACGACAAGGTTCATGATCCGTCGCGGGCGCAGGCCGAGCGAGGCCGCGGCCTCCGTCTGTCCCTTGGATACCGACAGGATGCCCGCGCGCACGTTTTCCGCGATGAACGCGCCCGTATAGATCGCCAGCGCAAACCACAGCGCGATCAGCGAGCCAAGGATGTTGATCCCCCCGGTGAAGTTGAAGCCGCCGAGCTCCGGATATTCGAGGCTTATCGGCTGGCCCAGAAGGTAAAAGACGAGGATCGCCGGCACGAAAGCGATAAGCAGCGCCGGCCACCCCATCGGCAGCAGCTTGCCCGTCGCATAAAGAAGCTTCGTCGCATAGCGCCGATAGGCGAACGCGCCGATGACGCCCGCAAGAAAGACCAACATGACCGTCCAGCCGCCCGGCCCGAAGATCGGCTTCGGGATGTAGACGCCGCGGTTGGTGAAGGCGACCGAGCCGAAAATCATCGACGCGGTGGCATCCTCGCCCCGGAACGCGCGCGGCGCGGGCAGGACGGCGGTCATGATCGTGAAGATGATGATGATCCAGATCAGGACCGGGACGTTGCGGAAGGCTTCGACATAGGCCGACATCAGCTTTCGTACGAGCCAGTTGTTGGACAGGCGCAAAACGCCTGCAACGACGCCGATGATCGTAGCGGTGATACAGGCCAGGAACGAGACCAGGAGCGTATTGAGAACGCCGACCAGCGAGGCCCGCCAATGGTCCATCTGGTTGTTGTATTCGATCAGTGTCTGGTTGATGTCGTAATTCGCCGGCTCACCCAGGAAATCGAAGGAGATAGTGAGCCCCGCCGCCGCCAGGTTGCGCTGCAGGTTCAGGCCCAGATAGGCGAAGAGCGCGGCAACCAGAACGATCGCGATGAACTGGAACGTATATCCTCGATACCGCGTATCGTTCAGCAGCATCGACGGCTTGAACGACTCACGCGGCGGATCGCTGAGTGTCGACATTTGGGTATCCCTGGAGTTTTCGAGGACCTCTTGCCGCCCGGTTTGTCCGGGCTGACGGGCCTCGATCGTTTATGGTCCGACTATACGGAAAAGCGAAGGGGCGCGGGAGTGCCGCGCCCCTTGCTGGAGTGTCTTAGCGGAACGGCGGTGCGTAGAGCAGGCCACCATCGGTCCACTGTGCGTTCAGACCGCGCGACAGGCCGATCGGGGTCGACTCGCCGATATGGCGGGCGAAGAGCTCACCGTAGTTGCCGCCTGCGCCGATGGCACGGCGTGCCCATTCCGCGTCAAGGCCGATCATCTCGCCGAGGTTGCCCTCGGTGCCGAGGATCCGCTTCACTTCCGGGCCACCGTTCTGCGCCATCTCGTCGAGGTTGGTCGACGTGATGCCGTATTCCTCGGCCGCGATCAGTGCGTTGAGGGTCCAGCGGACGATATCGCCCCACTCGTTGTCGCCGTGGCGGACGAGCGGACCCAGCGGCTCTTTCGAGATGATTTCCGGCAGAACGACGTGGTCGCCCGGATTCTCGAACGCAGCGCGGGTCGCGGCGAGGCCGGACGCGTCGGTGGTGTAGACGTCGCAGGCACCGGCAAGGTACTGCTGCTGCGCCTCTGCGTTGGTCTCGATCGGAACCGGCGTGTATTCCATGTTGTTCCGGCGGAAGTAGTCCGCGAGGTTCAGCTCGGTCGTGGTGCCCGTCTGGATGCAGACGGTCGCCCCCGCAAGCTCGGTCGCCGAGGAGACGCCGAGCGCCTTCGGAACCATGAAGCCCTGACCGTCATAATAGTTGATGCCCACGAACTCGAAGTTGAGGTCGTTGTCGCGGGTGAAGGTCCAGGTCGTGTTCCGTGCGAGCATGTCGATCTCGCCGGAGGACAGCGCCGTAAAGCGTGTCTTGCCGGTGGTCGGCACGAACTCGACAGCGGTCGGGTCTTGCAGAACGGCTGCGGCAACAGCGCGGCAGACGGCGACGTCGAAGCCGTCCCACTCGCCGTTGGCGTCGGGTGCCGCGAAGCCGACAAGGCCGGTCGTGACACCGCAGTTCAGCGTCCCGCGATCTTGCACGTCATTCAGCGTCTGGGCGCTGGCGGCACCGGCAGCAAGGCCGGCAACGGTCAACGCGCCAAGAAATACGGTCTTTTTCATACTTACCTCTTCCTGTTGTCCGCCCCTGATTGAAGCGGTTGAGTCGACCTGAATCGGCCGAACTTTTCCGGTAGCTTGAACGGCATTGCGCTCAGCATGTGAAACTTTGGTCGGATTCTTCCGGTGAGGTCAACCCAAACTGCCTTGAAAACAGGCATGGGGAAGTGTGTGCCTAAAGCGCGTGCAGGCTTTATGCGCGCCCCAGGCGGGACAGACGCCAGGCCCGGATCGCATCGAAAAAGCTCTGTCTCTTGAGCTCTGCAAGCTCCGTCGCCTCCTCATCCGCGCCCCAAAGCTCCGCCTGCCAATCCTCGTCGAGTCGCGAGGCTGACCAGATCGCCTCGGCATCCTGCTTGGCGGTCGCCGCAAGCCCGAGAACGAGCGAGCCAGTCAGCGAGACAAGATCGTGAAAGGCGGCGAGACCGAAAATGTCCATCGCATGAACCTCCGACCTCAGCCGCTCCAGCGCCGTGGGGTCTTGCGGCCTGTGCATCAGCCCCGTGCGCGGCTCGAGCCGTGCGTCATAGCGAGACGCGGCCCAGTCGAGATAGGGATCCCAGGTTTCCGCCTGGCGCAAGACCAGCTCTTCGGGGCTGTCCGCGCGGTAGCACAGAAGGTCGCTGTCCCCGTAATCGGCAAGCATGTCCGCAACCTCGGCATGCTGCACCGACAGCTTGTCGATCGCGGCATTCGCGCTGCGCGTCATCGGCATGGAAGTCGGGTCGATCGTCTCATCCTGCGCCTGCCACTCCTCGGCAATCGCCGCGGCGTAGTCGCGTGTCGGCAAGAGAAGCTGCGCCTTTGCTGGCGTGCGAACCGGCTTGCCGTCGAGGGTCACGCGGTAGCCGCCCGCCACCTCCTCGGCTTCGGCTGCGCTCCAGAAGCGCCGCATCGCCCATCCGCTGCTCATCGCTCGCTCCATATCTCGTTCAATAGCCCGGGCAGCGCGCCGATCTCATCGATCAGATAGTCAGCGCCCGCAAGGCGTTTGCGCGGGTGATACCCCCAGGTGACGCCGATGAAAACCAGCCCGGCGGCGCGGGCCATTTCCATATCGTATTCGGTATCGCCCACCATGACCGCGTTCTCCGGGTCGAGGCCCGTCTCCGCCAGCGCGGCATAAAGCATCGCGGGATGGGGCTTGGACGGGTGATCGTCGGCGACCTGCTCGGTCACGAAACGCCCCGAGAGCCCCATGCTCGTCAGGAGTGCGTCGAGACCCCGACGCGACTTGCCGGTGGCGACGCCCATCAGCCAGTGCGGGACGGCGTGTATATCGTCCAGCACCTCGGACACACCCGGATAGAGAGGCGAACTCGCCGCCGATCCGGCCGCAGCGCGGCGCGCGGCGTAGCTGTCCTTGTAGGCCGCCACCATCGCGGCGAGCCTGTCACCATCCGCGCCCGAAAGACGCGCGATGGCCTCGGGCAAGGACAGACCGACAATGCCAAGGATCTCCGCGCGCGCCGGGGCGGAACGGCCCACGGCGGCGAAGGCATCGCCCATCGCGCCAACGATATCGGCCTGGCTGTCGACGAGCGTGCCATCGACATCGAAGACGACGAGCCGCAGATCGCTGCTCATCCATCCTCCGCGAAAGGATCGGTCGGCACGTCGCGCGCGTCCCAGGCGACGTAATCCCAGGTTTTTTCCATGTGCTCGGGCAAGGGCGCCGTGATGTTCAGGCGGATACCGGTCACCGGATGCGTGATACTCAGCGCCCGCGCGTGAAGGTGCAGCTTTCGGCTGATCTCTCCGCCAAGCTGCGCGCCCCAGCCATCGCCAAGGTTTTCCTGCCCCGAGCCGCCGTATTTGCCGTCTCCGACGATGGGATGGCCCAGCGCCGCCATATGCGCGCGCAACTGGTGCGTGCGTCCCGTCACCGGCACAAGCGCCACCCAGGCGGCGCGTTTGCCAAGCTCGGACAGGACCGCGTAATCGGTCGTCGCGTTCTTCGCGCCTTCGGTGGTCTTCACCTCGTCGGGATGGACGGGCAGCATCTTCTCGCCTTCGCCGCCCTTGCCGTGACCTGGGGCTTTCACGAGGCCCATCTGGATCGTGCCCATGCGCGGGGCCGGCACGCCTGCGACGGCGGCCCAGTAGATCTTGCGCGTCTCGCGCGCCCGGAAGGCGGCGGTCAGATCCTTCGCGACCTCCCGCGTCCGCGCCAGCAGGAGAACGCCCGACGTGTCCTTGTCGAGCCGGTGCACAAGGCGCGGCTTCTCATCGAGCCCGAAGCGCAGCGCCTCGGCGAGCCCGTCCACGTGCTTGGTCTGCTTCGAGCCGCCCTGCGTGGGCAGTCCCGGCGGCTTGTTGAGCGCAATGATGTGCTCATCGCGGAACAAAACGCAGGCCCGGATCATCTCCGCATCGGCATCCGACACGGTGGGCTTGGGGCGCGACTTGACCTCGCCGGGCTCCGGGATCGGCGGGATGCGGACTTCCGCCCCGACTTCGAGGCGATGGTTGGCCTTCACCCGGCCGCCGTCGACGCGCAGCTCGCCCTTGCGGCACATCTTCTCGATCCGCCCCTGCGCGAGGTGCGGGAAGAGCCGCTTGAGCCAGCGATCGAGCCTCTGGTCGCCGTCGCCAGGTCCGACCGCGATGGTCTGTACGCCGCTCATTGCACAATGCTCCTAGCCAGGATCAGGCCCGCGGCGATCGCCGCGAGGGACAGCACGACCGAAGCCGAGACATACAAGGCCGCCGCGCCCACCGCGCCCCGCTCATAGAGCGATACCGCATCGAGCGAGAAGGCCGAAAACGTGGTGAACCCGCCAAGAAGCCCGGTCATCAGGAAGGGCGCGAAGCGGTTGCTGCCGAATTGCGCCAGCATCACGACGAGGATGCCCATCAGGAACGAGCCCGCGATATTCACGATCAGCGTGCCCCAGGGCAGGCCAGGACCGAGCGCGCGGACCGCAGCCAGCCCGGTCAGGTACCGGGCCGTCGCGCCCAGAGCGCCGCCGAGTGCCACCTGGATGAGCGTGCCTGTCATGGATCGCGCTTCGCCGCTTCTCTCGGACTTGTCAAGGCGCGAGGGCTGCGCTGCGTTTCATCCGCCCCCGGCCAACTGTATGGTGATCCGGCAATCGGAGTTACCCTCATGCTGTCACGTCGCTTCTTCCTCCAGGCCCTAGGCGCAGCCGGGACGATTCCCGCCCTGCCACGAGGGGTGCGTGCCGCACTGCCCGTGCTCGAAGCGGGTGCGAGCCGCGTGCAGATCGCGCCCGAGGGATATTCCGATACGGCGCTCTGGACCTTCAACGGCAGCTTTCCCGGCCCCGAGCTACGCTTCGCGCAGGGCGAGCGCTTCGCCTGGCGCGTGGAGAACCGGCTCGAGACGCCAACCGCGGTGCATTGGCACGGCATCCGCATCGACAACGCGATGGATGGCGTGCCTGGCGTCACCCAAGATCCGATCCTGCCGGGCACGGGGTTCGATTACGACTTCGTGCTGCCGGATGCCGGGACATACTGGTATCATTCGCACGCGCAGAGCGTGGAGCAGGTCGAGCGCGGCCTGTATGGCGCTCTCGTCGTCGAAGAGACCGATCCCCCAGAGGTCGACGCGGACATCACGCTCGTGATCGACGACATCCGGATCGGGGACGATGCCCAGATCGTGCCCGATTTCGACAATATGCACGATCGCTCTCATGCCGGGCGGATCGGCAACGTCATCCTGACCAACGGTCGGCCTCAGGCAGAGTACCAAGTCCGTCGGCACGATCGGCTGCGCCTGCGCCTCATCAACGCCTCGAACGCGCGAATTTTCGAGCTCGGACTTTACGGGCTCGCCGGCTGGATCGTGGCGCTTGACGGGATGCCCCTCGCCGAACCCGAGGCGGCGCTCGACACGCTCACGCTCGCCCCGGCGCAGCGCATGGATCTCATCGTCGATGTCATGGGTGAGGACGAAGCCTTCCTTTTGCATTTCGACCGGACGGGCGGCTACGCGCAGGCGAGCTTCCGCATCGGCTCGGGCACCCGCGCGCGCAGAGAGCCACCCGCGGCTTTGCCGCCCAACCCTGACTTCCCCATCGACCTTGCGAATGCGGTTCCGCAGCGCGTTCTGATGGAAGGCGGCGCGATGCGCGGTCTCTCCGAGGCGATGCATCTTGGTGAAGTGCTCACGGGGCGCCAGCTGGCCGAAAAGGGTCTGTTCTGGGCGTTGAACGGTCAGGTGGGCCGGGACATGCTGCCTCTTCTCGAAGTTTCGCGCGGTCAAAGCGTGCGGCTCGGCATCGTCAACGACACCGCCTTTCCGCACGCGATGCATCTTCATGGCATGCATTTCGCCGAAGTATTGCCGGATGGCGCACTCGGGCCGCTGCGCGACACCATCCTCTTGGCGCAAGGCGAGACCAAGGAACTTGCCTTCGCCGCGCACAATCCCGGCGACTGGCTCTTTCATTGCCACATGCTCGGGCATCACGCGGCAGGGATGGGCACCTTCATCCGCGTGACCGGCTGAGCAGGTCTTGCAAGACTCGGCGGCTTCGGCCACGTTTTATCAATTGATCAAATTCTGCCAGCCGGGAGGCTCCCCATGGACGGCACTCTGAGCGCGAACGACCTGTCGCACATCGTCACCGCCGACAAGGCGCATGTCTGGCATCACCTGAGCCAGCACAAGCCGTGGGAGACATCGGACCCCAATATCCTCATCGAGGGCAAGGGGATGCGGGTCTGGAACCAGAACGGCAAGGAACATCTCGACGCCGTCTCTGGCGCGGTCTGGACAGTGAACGTGGGCTACGGACGCGAGGAAATCGCGCGCGCTGTCTACGAGCAGCTCTGCAAGATGAACTACTTCGCAGGCGCGGCGGGCACTGTGCCGGGCGCATTGTTCGCCGAGAAGCTCATCGAGAAGATGCCGGGCATGAGCCGGGTCTATTACTGCAACTCAGGCAGCGAGGCGAACGAGAAGGCCTTCAAGATGGTCCGCCAGATCGCGCACAAGCGCTATGGCGGCAAGAAGCACAAGATCCTTTTCCGCGACCGCGACTACCACGGCACCACGATCGGCTGTCTTTCGGCCGGCGGGCAGGACGAGCGCAACGCGCAATACGGCCCCTTCGCGCCGGGTTTCGTGCGGGTTCCGCATTGCCTCGAGTATCGCCGCCACGAACAGGACGGCGCACCGGTCGAGAATTACGGCGAGTGGGCCGCGAACCAGATCGAGGAAGTTATCCTGCGCGAAGGTCCGGACACGGTGGGCGCGCTCTGCCTCGAGCCAGTCACCGCAGGCGGCGGCGTTATCGCCCCGCCCGAAGGCTACTGGCCCCGCGTGCAGGAGATCTGCCGCAAGTACGACATCCTTCTGCATATCGATGAGGTCGTCTGCGGCGTCGGGCGCACCGGAACGCATTGGTTCGGCTACCAGCATTACGGGGTCGAGCCAGACATGGTCACGATGGCCAAGGGCGTCGCCTCGGGATACGCGGCGATTGCCTGCCTGACGACGACGGAGGCGGTCTTCGATCTCTTCAAGTCGGACGAGACCGATCCCATGGATTACTTCCGCGACATCTCCACCTTCGGGGGATGTACTGCCGGTCCCGCCGCCGCGCTCGAGAACATGGCGATCATCGAGCGCGAGGATCTGCTCGAGAACACGACGCGGATGGGCGACTACATGCTCGGCCGCCTGAACGAGCTGAAGGACAAGCACCGCATCATCGGCGATGTGCGCGGCAAGGGTCTGTTTCTCGGTGCCGAGCTTGTCACTGACCGCGACACGAAAGAGCCGGCCGAGGAAGCCCGCGTCAAAGCCGTCGTCGGCGACTGCATGAAGCAGGGCCTGATCATCGGCGCGACGAACCGCTCCGTGCCCGGCAAGAACAACACGCTCTGCTTCTCGCCAGCGCTGATCGCCAAGAAGGACGATATCGACGAGATCATCGAGGGCGTGGACGGCGCGCTGAGCCGCGTCTTCGGGTGAGCGAGGCGAACACGTTCGGCCAGCCGGTCGGGGACAAGGTCGAGATCGCCCTGCCCCGGCCGCGTCCGCCGCGAGAACCGATGCAAGGCCGAACCTGTGCCTTGATGCCGTCCGTCCCGGACCACGCGGAGGCACTTTTCGCAGCCTATGCGGAGGATAGAGACGGGCGGAACTGGACCTACCTGCCGAATCCTGCTCCGCGTGACGCTGCGGAGATGCGCGCCCGGCTCGAGGAGATGGCCGAGAGCGACGACCCCCAGTTCTATACGGTTCTGGACGGCGACGGGCAGCCCTTGGGCACCGCCAGTTACCTCAGGATCAACCCCGAAGCGGCCAGTATCGAGGTCGGCTGGATCAGCTTCTCGCCGCGCCTTCAGCGGACGATCATGTCTACCGAGGCAATGGCGCTGATGATGACGCGCGCCTTCGATGAACTGGGATACCGGCGCTATGAGTGGAAATGCGATGCGCTGAACGCGCCGTCGCGTGCGGCAGCCGAACGGCTGGGCTTCACCTATGAGGGAACGCACCGACAGGCGACCGTCGTGAAAGGGCGCAACCGTGATACGGCGTGGTTCTCGATCCTCGATCAGGAATGGCCCCGGATCAAGCGCGGCCTCACCGCCTGGCTGGATCCGGGAAATTTCGATGAAAAGGGGCGCCAAATGACGCCCCTCTCCGATCTATTCCGCCGGTGACGGTTCTGCGCCCCCGTCGCGCCTGCCGTCGATGCGGTCGGTCGTCGGCAAGGTTGCGCCCTCGCCGTGCAGATCCTCCGCTGTCGGCCGTGTGCCCACGGTGATGTAGTCGATATCCTCTGCCGCCAGCCCGATCGCGAGCGACGGGATCATCATGAACACCAGGCAGAAGATCGGGAGCCCGACCACGGTGATGACCTGCTGCAAGGCTGTCAGGCCCGCTTCACCCGCCAGCATGATGAGCAGCACCGCGATGGTCCCTTCCGAGATACCCCAGAACAGACGCTGCTGAACGGGGCCGGCATGGGCCTCGCCGGTGCAGAGCATATCCACGACGAGCGATGCGGAGTCCGACGAGGTGGCGAAGAAGATCGCCACGATGATGACCGCAAAGCCCTGGATCAGCGTCGTGAACGGGAAGTTCTCGAAAAAGGCGAACATCGCCAGCGGGATAGAGTTAGACACCGCCTCCGACAATTGACCGGCCGCGTCGCCCATCTGATCGCGCGCTGCGGCGCCGATGCCGTCGAGCTCCATCGCCTGCCAGCCGAAGATCGCGAACCAGATCAGCGTGAAGAGCGACGGTGCCAGAAGGACGCCGAGCACGAATTCGCGGATCGTCCGGCCTTTCGAGATACGCGCCACGAAAAGGCCCATGAACGGCGACCAGGTCACGGTCCAGGCCCAATAGAAGACCGTCCAGGAACCCTGCCAGCCCCATTCATCCGTATCGGGCCGCACATCGGACAGCATGTCGTTCCAGAACGCGAGACGCGGCAGGTTGTGCAGGTAGAGCCCTGCGGTCTCCACGATCCCGCGCAACAGGAACAGGGTCGATCCGGTCACAAGGACGAATATCATCAGGGCTACCGCCATGCCGATATTGATGTTCGACAAAAGCTTAACGCCGCTGTCGAGGCCCGCCACGATCGAGCCGACCGCAACTGCGGTCAGCGCAACGATGATGAGGATCTGCACGAACGGCCCGTCACCGGTTCCGAAAAGCTCATTAAGGCCCGCAGCGACCTGGCTGGAGCCGAGACCAAGCGAGACGGCGACGCCGAACAGCGTGCCGAGGATCGCGACGACGTCGATGGTCTTGCCGATCGGCCCGGAAATCTTGTCACCGAGAAGCGGATAGAACACCGAGCTCACGCGGACCGGCAGCTTGTAGCGATAGATGAAATAGGCAAAGGCGAGGCCCGGAAGCGTGAAGATCGTCCAGGTGTGAAGCCCGAGGTGATAGAGCGCGATTGAGATCGCGTCCTGCGCGGCCTCGGGTGAATGCGCCTCGACGCCAGGCAGCGGTGGCGTCGCGAAATGGCTCATCGGCTCGGCCACGCCCCAGAACATCAGAACGGTCCCGATCCCGCCCGCGAAGAGCATCGTGAACCAAGACACGAACGTATATTCCGGCCTCGAATTTCGCCCGCCAAGGCGAATATGCCCGTACCGCGATGAGGCGACCCAGATCAGGAAGCCAAGCCAGACATTCACGCCAAGTACGAAGAACCAGCCGAGATTGGTGACGATCCAGGCGCGCGCCGCTTCGAAGGCGGATCCGATCGGACCTGGAGCGATGATCAGCGCCAGGGCGAAGACCACCATGAAAATAGCTGAGAAAAAGAAAATAGTCGGGTCGGTCCTGAGACCGAAACGGCGGGCGAGGGATTCCATCGCACATCCTTCCTGCGGCGGAACCGCCCGCCACTTTGGAGTGAGTGATAAAGTCTTACGCCACGGAAACAGATTTGGTTCCCGTTAGAGTTCAGCGAATTTCAAGATCTACGCGGGGAGCCTTTTGTCGCACCGGCCCGTGTCTCGGGCTGCAAATTCGCCATTTCAACGAGCCCGGCCGGTCGTTGGACCGTTTGGCGATGACGCCGCGATGAAGACACGGCCTACACTGAAAGCCTTTGCCAGCCGCGTTTTCGGGATAGCGAACAGGATGAGCGGGCCCGCACATTCGCCAAGGAGGGATCAGGCAGTCCGGGCTCTCGCGTTGCGTCAGCCGATACCCGCCGCCGAACGAAACACGCATCTTCACCGAGGATGCGATGTTTCAGGCGACCCAAACGCAAAAGGCCGCGCCCGGTGGCACGGCCTTCAGCTTGCTCGGCGCGTAACGCCGATCAGTCGTTCACGCTGTCCTTGAGGGCCTTTGCAACGGTCACCTTGACCTGCTTGTCAGCCTCTTTCTTGAACTGCTCGCCGGTCGCGGGGTTGCGGACCATGCGCTCGGGGCGCTCGCGGCAGTAGAACTTGCCGACACCGGGGAGCGTCACGGCACCGCCGCCGGACACTTCGCGCGTGATGATATTCACCAGCGAGTCGAGCGCGGCCGTCGCGGTCTTCTTGTCGCTGTCCATCTCTTCTGCCAGCGCGGTCACGAGCTGGCTCTTGGTCATCGGCTTCGCCATTCCTGTCTCCTTCGTCATCCCCTATTGGGGGCTCAATACGTTATATGAACCGCATATTGCGTGAGAACACAACAATTAGGGTTCGCTTTCCCCAACAAAACAAGCTCTTTTTTAGCATTACACGCCGTCAAAGGAAGGCCGTTTCATCGAAACTACGCAACTTTCGGCTGTGCACGCGGGCGAGGGGCATCTCGCGGAGGATCTCCATCGCGCGTATGCCGATCATCAGGTGGCGGGCAACCTGTGTCCGGTAGAAGTCCGACGCCATGCCCGGCAGCTTGAGTTCTCCGTGCAAGGGCTTGTCCGAAACGCAGAGAAGCGTGCCGTAGGGCACGCGGAAGCGGAAGCCGTTTGCCGCGATGGTCGCGCTTTCCATGTCGAGCGCGATGGCACGGCTCTGGCTGAGACGCTGAACCGGCCCATGTTTGTCGCGCAGCTCCCAGTTGCGGTTGTCGACGCTGGCGACAGTGCCGGTCCGCATGATGCGTTTGAGATCGTAGCCCTTGAGTTCCGTCTCGGTCGCCACCGCCTCCTCGAGAGAGGTCTGGATCTCGGCGAGCGCCGGGATCGGCACCCAGACCGGCAGATCGTCGTCGAGCACGCGGTCCTCGCGGAGATAGGCGTGGGCCAGCACGAAATCGCCGAGCGACTGCGAATTCCGAAGCCCCGCGCAATGCCCGACCATGATCCAGGCATGTGGACGCAGAACCGCGATATGGTCCGTGGCGGTCTTGGCGTTCGACGGACCGACTCCGATGTTCACCAGGGTGATACCCGACCCGTTTGCACGCTTGAGGTGATAGGTCGGCATCTGCGGCATCTTTGGTGATAGGGGCAGATCGCCGTCGGGCGTCGTGATCTCGTGGTTGTCCGTCGCAACGAAGCTCGTATACCCGCTTTCCGGATCGGCGAGCGCGGCACGGGCATAGGCTTCGAACTCCGTCACATAGAACTGGTAGTTCGTGAAAAGCACGTGGTTCTGAAAGTGCGCCGGGTCCGTGGCGGTGTAATGCGCGAGACGGGCGAGCGAGTAATCCACGCGCTGTGCGGTGAACGGGGCGAGGGGCTCGGTGCCGTCCTCGGCCGCCTTGGCGACGCCGTTGACGATATCGTCGTTCGTTGTCGTGAGGTCGGGCACGTCGAAGACATCGCGCAGGATAAAATCCGCCGCGCCTTCCTGAGGGACGGTAACGCCCGCGCGGCTGGAGACGGCGAAGTGCACCGGCATCGGCGTCGCCGACAGGCCGATCCGAACCGGAACGCCGTGGTTCTCGATCAGAAGACCGATCTGCTGCTCAAGATAGGCGCGGAACAGATCCGGCCGGGTGATCGAGGTCGCATGCATGCCGGGCGCCGCGACATGTCCGAAGGCAAGCCGGCTGTCGACCTTGGCGAAGGTCGCCGTGGCGATACGCACCTCGGGATAGAACGCCCGGTAGCGCACGCCCGGATGCCCCTCCTCCATCGCCGCCTGGAAGCGGTCGCACAAAAATCCGGTTGCGATATCGTAAAGCTCGCAAAGACGCGCCACCGCTGCGGCGGGGTCGTCGAACGTGGCCTCTTCCGGCACTGTCGGGGTGACCAGTTCAACACCACCCATGAAATCCTGCATCCTGTCCTCACGCGATCGATTGCGCGCAAACTGACACCGGCGCATCGCGGGATCAAGCAAGGCTGATCGTCATCGGCGGAACCCCGGGCCGATCGCCGGGGTTTGCCGCAGATGCAGAACATCCCCGATCTCGTTTACTTCCCCGACGACCGCCCCGGCATCACTCGCCGGAAGCGAGGACGTGGCTGGAGCTATACCGCACCCGACGGCACCCTGATCGCGGACAAGAAGGAACGCGCCCGGCTCGATGCGATGGCAGTGCCGCCGGCCTATACCGATGTCTGGATGTGTCCCGACCCGCTCGGCCATCTGCAGGCGACGGGGCGGGATGCGCGGGCGCGCAAGCAATATCGCTACCACCCCGATTGGACCGCCTTTCGGGCGCGGCAGAAATTCGATCACCTACGCGCATTCGGCACCGCGTTGCCGTCGATCCGCCGACGCATCCAGCGCAACCTGCGCGACGGTGAGGCGGGCGATCAGAGCTTCGCCATCGCCGCGATCCTGGCACTGCTCGACCGGGCGAACCTGCGGGTCGGCAATCCCGACTACGCCCGGCAGAACCGCACATTCGGTGCCACGACACTGCGCCCCCGTCACCTGTCGCTCGAAGGCGGAAAGGTGCACCTCACCTATCGGGCCAAGGGCGGCGATCTCGTGGAGAAGGAGCTGCGGGATCAGACGCTGAACCGCGTGCTCGACCGGCTCGACGATCTGGGCGGGCCGACGCTTGTGTCCTGGGAAGACGAAACCGGCACCGCGCGCGCCGTAACCTCCGCGGAGGTCAACGCCTATCTCGCCGGGCAGACGGACAGCGATGCCATCACCGCCAAGACCTTCCGCACGTGGAACGGCACCGTGACCGCGTTCGAGGTCGCCATGCGCGAGGAGAGCCTGACGATCAAATCCATGACCGAAGCCGCTGCGGAGCGCCTGCACAATACGCCCGCGATCTGCCGATCGAGCTACATCCATCCCGATGTGATCGCACTCGCGGAAACACCTCTCGCGGAGCGTCGCCGCCTGATCGAGACTGCTCCCGAGACGCGCGGACTCCGGCAGTCGGAAGCGGGGCTTCTGAACCTGCTCTAGCGCATCTGGCGTTCCTCTGCCGCTCCACCTAACCTCTGATCTCGACAGCGACAGGAGGGTCAGATGGGCGAAAGAAAAACCGCGCGCGGCGTCGAGCTGCCCGGCTTGCGGGCATGACGATAACGATCCGCGAGGTCGATCCGCGCGCACCCGAGGCGCTAGCCTGTTTGCAGCGTTACTACGCCGAACTCGATGCCCGCTTCGACGGCGGCTTCGACGTGACGCTCTCTGCAGATCCCGAAGCGCTACAGATGATGCCCCCGCTCGGCAGCTTCCTGATCGCCGCGCGCGAGGGTCGCGATCTCGGCTGCGTCGGTCTCAAGGGCGACGGAACTGTTATCGGAGAGGTCAAGCGCCTCTGGGTCTCGCCCGAGGCGCGCGGTGCCGGGCTTGCCCGCCGCCTGATGGACGCGCTCGAAGACCGGGCGTGCGGCCTCGGCATCTCGGTGCTCCGTCTCGACACGAACAGCGCATTGCCAGAGGCGGTCGGACTCTACCGAAATTCCGGCTGGCGCGAGATCCCGCGTTTCAACAGCGATCCCTACCCGGATGTGTTCTTCGAGAAGGCAGTGCGGCAGACCGGCTGAGGCCGGCCCGCCCGTGCTTCAGCGGATGCGCTGACCGTTGGCCAGAACCTGGCCGTCTTCGGTCACGCGGATCGTCGAGCTCAGACTGTCCTCGCCGTCACCCGGCACGGTGAACATCGACATCATCATTCGCGCACCCATCGCGTCCTCGTTCGACAGGATACCCATGGAGATCAGGCTGTCGATGAGCGCATTCGCGCCGGTCAGGTTCAGCGTGGCCTCTCCCGAAGGCGCGGGCATGCCGCCGAAGGCTTCGGTGTTCTCGTTGTCGAAGGTGAAGGCCCCTTCGCCGGCCAGTTCGGCACCGGCCGCCGAGAGCCGCAGCTCGTCGATCGTGACCGCGTTGATCTCGGCAGGCGCCTCGCCCGAAGCTTCCATCGCCTCGGGATCGAAGAAGCTCGCCGTCGGCGTCGCCTGCCCCGACAGATCGATCACCAGAGTCGCGGGATCCCGCGGCAGGTTACCTTGCGGGTCGAACATCGACCACAGCATCTCGGATACTTCGAGCCCGTCGAGCCGGATCAGCGCCTCGAAATCCTGCGGCTCCTCCGACGCGGTGACCGGCATCAGCAGGGACGTTTCGGTGGACGCGGCGGAGGCCGAGATCGGGAAGGGCACGTCCGGCGAGGAAATGTCGAATTGCAGCTCCTGCGCCGCGACACCGTAGGCAAGCCCGGCTCCCGACATCGATACCGTGAGGCTGCCGCCGCCCGAGGACGACGCCATTTCAAACGGCGCGCCATCGCTCGTGCCGGACAGTTGCGATTGCCCGCTTTCAAAGGCGATCTCGCCGGTCACGTCGAGCCCCGCCTCGATCATCTCGTCGGCCATCATCTGATCGTCGAGCTCGGGCACCGCGCCGCTGCCCGTCATCGCAACGCCCGTCAGAGCGTTCGAATAGCTGCCGGTGTCGCCGGTCTCTGGATCGGTGAAATTGAAGTCGATGCTCATCTCCTCCGCCCGGATGTCCTGATCGAAGGTCATCGGATCGGAATAGACGAGATCGAAGCCGCCGCTCATCGCGGTGAAGGCGACCTGACCGCTAGCCTGATCGTCAGGGAGGGCCTCGCCGTCCACCGAAACCTCGCGCAGGACGATGCCGAGCTCGGGCGCATCGACCGTGTAGGTCATCTCGCTGTCATCCCCCGAGGCGACAAGCGACATGTCCGTATGCGTGTAATCGAGTGACAGGACCGTCTCCTGCCCCTCTTCGGTGAAGGAGACCGTGATCGGCATGGTCTCCGGGAATGTGATGAGCACCGTGCCGTCGCCCTGATCCGCGAAGGTGACGTCGCCGCCTTCCCAGACGAGGCTGCCATCGCTGTCGGACATGTCCATCCGGGCCACGAGGCCCGCGGCGGTGAGCGCGTCTCCGCTCTCGGAGACATTGGCCGTCACCTCGTAGCCCGATGTCTCGAGATAGCTGCGAAACCCGTCCCAAACCTCGCTTGGGGTGACGTCGGCCAGCGCGGGCGCGCCGGAGGCGACAAGAGCCAAGGCACTGACCCCGGCGATATGGCGAATGCGGTCGGTCTGCATGGGCATGTCCTTCCCTCGGGGCGATCTTGCGGTTGGCCGGAGCATCCTTCCTGCCCGGTGAGAGGTCAAGGGGCTGGACCGTCCGGGCCGGCCGGATTACGCCTTTGCCCGATCCGTTTTTCAGGAGGCCCTCCCATGGACATGACCGGCAAGGCCGTTTTCATCACCGGCGCGAGCCGCGGCATCGGCGAGGCCGCCGCGCGCGAATTCGCCAATGCAGGGGCGCGCGTCGCCCTCATAGCTCGCAGCGCCGACCGCATCGCCGAGATCGCGGGCGAGATCGGCGAGAACGCCATCGCCATTCCCTGCGACATCTCCCGTTTCTGGGAAGTCGAGCAAGCGGTCGAGAACACCGTCCGCACCTTCGGAAGCCTCGACGTGGTCATCAACAATGCCGGCGTGATCGAGCCGATCTCCCGTCTGGCCGACGCCGACCCTGATGCCTGGGGCAATGTCATCGACATCAATCTCAAGGGTGTCTTTCACGGCATGCGCGCCGCGCTGCCGGTGATGCGCGCGCAAGGCTCCGGCACGATCCTGACGATCGGCTCCGGCGCGGCACATGGGCCCCTCGAAGCATGGTCGCATTATTGTGCGTCGAAGGCTGGCGCGCTGATGCTCACGCGGATGGCCGACAAGGAGAATTCCGAAGCGGGGATCCGCGCGCTCTCGCTCTCGCCCGGCACGGTGGCGACCGAGATGCAGCGCGAGATCAAGGCGTCCGGCGTCAATCCGGTCAGCAAGCTCGACTGGTCCGATCACATCCCGCCCGAATGGGTCGCCAAGGCGCTTCTGTGGATGTGCGGGTCCGAGGCCGATGACTGGAAAGGCGACGAAATCTCGCTGCGCGATCCCGGTATACGCGCGAAGGTCGGCCTCACGTGATCCGTGTCGAGGATGCCGGCGGTCTCCGGCGCATCACGCTCGACCGCCCGGACAAGGCCAACGCGCTCACGCCCGAGATGCTGTCGGATCTCGCCGATGCCGCGGAAGCCGCAGAGGAGATACCGGCGCTGATCCTGACTGGCACCGGCCGCGTCTTCTCTGCCGGTGCCGATCTCGACGCCGCGAAGGCAGGCATGGCCGTGTCACCCGATTGGGAGCGGCTGTCGCGCGCCATTGCCGCCCATCCCGGTCTCACCATCGCCGCGCTGAACGGCACGGCCGCCGGCGGCGCGATGGGCATGGTTCTCGCCTGCGACATCCGCCTGGCCGTGTCCGAGGCGAAATTCTTCTACCCGGTGATGAAACTCGGCTATCTGCCGCAACCCTCTGATCCTGCGCGCCTTGCCGCTTTGATCGGGCCGGCGCGAGCGAAGATGATCCTGATGGCAGGGCAAAAGATCACGGCAGGCGAAGCCCTGAGCTGGGGTCTCGTAGACCGGATCGTGGACGCGCCCGCCAAGGAGGCGGAAGCGCTTGTGGCCGATGTGCTTGCTGCAGGCACCTCCCATGCCAGCGCGATCAAGGCCATGATCGGCTGACGCCGCCCTGTCTTTGGGTTGGGACAAATACCGCGGGGGTGTGGGGGCAGAGCCCCCACTCGCCCTGGGCCGCCTTACGCGGCCTTCTTCATGTAGACCGACTTCGCGTTGACGAATTCCTTCATGCCGAAGCCGCCATGCTCGCGGCCATAGCCTGAATCCTTCACGCCGCCGAACGGCATGTTGGGGATCGCCACGTTGAACCCGTTCACGCAGACCATGCCGGTGTCGAAATAGGTCGCGGCGAGCTTGCGGGCATAGTCCTCATCCTTCGAGAATATGCCGCCACCGAGACCGTAGCGGCTATCATTCGCGATACGCATCGCGTCCTCGTCATCCTTGGCCTTGATGACCGAGGCGACAGGACCGAAGAGCTCGTCGTCATAGGCCGGCTGACCGGGTGCCACGTCGACGAGAACCGTGGCGGGGTAGAACGCGCCCGGCCCGTCCGGTGCTTCGCCGCCGCAAAGAACGCGCGCGCCCTTCGCGACGCTGTCCTTCACCTGATCGGCCAGTTCGTCGCGCAAATCGATCCGCGCCATAGGCCCGAGCTTGGTGGTCTCGTCCGACGGGTCGCCCGTCTCGATCGCGCCCATCTTCTCCGAGAAGCGCTCGACGAAGGCATCGTAATTCTTCTCGGTCACGATGAAGCGCTTGGCATTCACGCAGGTCTCGCCGTTATTGTAGATCCGGCCCGCGACACAGGAGTCGACCGCGAGATCAAGGTCGGCGTCGTCAAGGATCAGGTAGGCATCGTTCGAGCCGAGCTCGAGCACGCTTTTCTTCAATACCGACGCGGCCTTCTCGGCCACCTTGCGGCCTGCGCCATCGCTGCCGGTGAGCGTCACGCCGCGCACGCGAGCGTTTTCGATGACCTTGTCGGATTGCTCGTGGCTGATCCGCAGAACGGTGAACAGGTTCTCCGGCAAACCCGCCTTCTGCATCAGATTCTCGAGGAAGAGGCCGCTGCCGGTGCAGTTCTCCGCGTGCTTCAGCAGGACGCCATTGCCTGCCATCAGGTTCGCGATGGCATAGCGGACCACCTGGTAACAGGGGAAGTTCCAAGGCTGGATACCGTAGATCACGCCGAGCGGCGCGTAGGTGATCACGCCCGTGCCACCCGGAATGTCGCGCTCTTCCTCAGCGAGCTCTTTCGGGCCGTTATCGGCAGTGAAGTCGCAGATCGCGGCGCATAGCTCGATCTCGTCGCGGCTGTCGCCAATGAGTTTTCCGACCTCGCGGGTCATCAGCTGGGCGAAGTCTTCCTTGTTGTCCCGCAAGGCCTGGCCGACCGCGCGGATCTTCTCCGCGCGCGCCTCGAGGCTCTGGAGGCGCCAGTCGAGAAAGGCGTTGTGGCACGCCTCGACGGCATCGCGCGCCTCGGCATCACTCATGTAGGAATATTCGGCAATCGGTTCGTCATTGGCCGGATTGATCGTCTGAATGTCGGCGGACATGTACTGCTCCTTGATTATCAGTCCCCGCTCAACGCGACCAGCCGACCAGGTTTCCATCCTCACGTGAATGTGGCGCGCCACGCCCCCTTTCTTTGGATTGGCCCAAATACCCGCGGGGAGCGCGAGGGGCTGGCCCCTCGCTCCCTCCCGCTGTACCGCTCGATACATTGCCCCTTGCAGACTCGGGGCAAGCTCCGTATATCCCAATCTAACAGCGGCGCGCTGGGGTCCACACCCGGCGCCCACCGGATCACATGACGGGCCGCGGGCCCGTTTTTTTGTGTCCGCGTCCCAAACTACGCCAAGCAGGACCTTATGTCTGACCTGATCGCAAAAACCTCGATGGACCGCCGGATCGCAGAGATCGCCGGCCCCGTGATCGAGGATCTCGGCTTCGAGCTGGTGCGCGTGCGTCTCCAGGGCGGCAAGTCGCCGCTCTTGCAGATCATGGCCGAGCGCCCCGATGGCGGGATCGAAGTCGATGAATGCGGCGAGATATCGACGGCCGTTTCCGCCGTGCTCGACGTGGAAGATCCGATTCTCGACGCCTATACGCTCGAAGTCTCCTCGCCCGGTATCGACCGCCCCCTGACGCGCCTGAAGGATTTTGATACCTTCGAGGGTTACGAGGCCAAGCTCGAAACGCATGACCTCATCGACGGGCGCAAGCGCTTCAAGGGCGTTCTGGCCGGTGTCGAGGGCTCCGAAGTGCTCATCAATATCGAAGAAGGCACGGTGGGGCTGCAATTCGACTGGCTCGCCGATGCCAAGCTCGTCCTCACCGACGAGCTGATCCGCGAGATGCTGAAAGCGCGCAAGGACGCGGGCACCGAGCCCGACGACTTCGACCAATCCCGATTTGACGAAATCCTGGCCGATGATGGCGGCCCCGAGGAGGAGTAAGACGAATGGCAATCACCTCTGCCAACCAGCTTGAGCTTCTGCAGACCGCCGAGGCGGTCGCGCGCGAGAAGATGATCGACCCCGGTCTCGTGGTCGAGGCGATGGAAGAGAGCCTCGCCCGCGCCGCCAAGTCGCGCTACGGCTCCGAGATGGACATCCGCGTGAAGATCGACCGCCGCACCGGCCGGGCGACCTTCACCCGCGTCCGCACCGTCGTCGACGAGGAAGAGCTGGAAAACTACCAGGCCGAGATGACCGTCGAGCAGGCCAAGCAGTACCTCGCGGACCCTCAGATCGGCGATACCTACGAAGAGGAAGTTCCGCCGGTCGAGCTGGGCCGGATCGCCGCGCAAAGCGCCAAGCAGGTGATACTGCAGAAGGTCCGCGAAGCCGAACGCGACCGCCAGTTCGAGGAATTCAAGGATCGCGCCGGCACCATCATCAACGGCGTCGTCAAGCGCGAGGAATACGGCAACGTCATCGTCGATATCGGCCGCGGCGAGGGCATCCTGCGCCGCAACGAGAAGATCGGCCGCGAAGCCTACCGCGCCAATGACCGCATCCGCTGCTACATCAAGGATGTGCGGCGTGAGACGCGCGGGCCGCAGATCTTCCTGTCGCGCACCGCGCCTGAATTCATGGCCGAGCTCTTCAAGATGGAAGTGCCCGAGATCTACGACGGCATCATCGAGATCAAGGCCGTCGCCCGCGATCCGGGCAGCCGCGCCAAGATCGCCGTGATCTCCTATGACAGCTCGATCGACCCCGTGGGCGCCTGCGTCGGTATGCGCGGCTCCCGCGTGCAGGCGGTCGTGAACGAACTTCAGGGCGAGAAGATCGACATCATCCCGTGGAACGAGGATGTGCCGACCTTCCTCGTGAACGCGCTGCAGCCGGCCGAGGTCTCGAAGGTCGTTCTCGACGAGGATGCCGAGCGGATCGAGGTCGTCGTGCCCGATGAGCAGCTGTCGCTCGCCATCGGTCGGCGCGGCCAGAACGTGCGCCTCGCCTCTCAGCTCACCGGTCTCGACATCGACATCATGACCGAGGAGGAAGAGAGCCAGCGCCGGCAGAAGGAATTCGAGGAGCGCACGCAGCTCTTCGTGGACGCGCTCGACGTGGACGAGTTCTTCGCCCAGCTCCTGGTCTCCGAAGGCTTCACCAATCTCGAAGAGGTCGCCTATGTGGAGATCGACGAGCTGACCGTCATCGACGGGGTGGACGACGAGACCGCCGAGGAGCTGCAGGCCCGTGCCCGCGACGTCCTCGAGGCGCAGGCCGCCGAAGCGCTGGAGCGTGCCCGCGCGCTCGGTGCGGAGGACAGCCTCATTGAATTCGAGGGGCTGACACCCCAAATGGTGGAGGCACTCGCGAAGGACGACGTGAAGACGCTCGAGGATTTCGCGACCTGCGCGGATTGGGAACTGGCCGGCGGCTGGACCACGGTCGACGGACAGCGCACCAAGGATGACGGCGTTCTGGAGCCCTTCGAGGTCAGCCTCGAGGAAGCGCAGAACATGGTCATGACCGCGCGCGTTCTTCTGGGCTGGGTCGACCCGACCGAGATCGAGACCGAGGCGGAAGGCGACGACGCCGCCGACGAAGGCTCCGAAGAGACCGAGGAGGCATAAGCGGCCATTGACCCGAGGCGGACGCAGCAAAGACCGCAGTGCCGGACCCGAACGGCGCTGCATCGCGACTGGAGAGGTTCTGCCTGTCGAGCGGCTGATCCGCTTCGTGGTGGGCCCCGATGGCTCGATCGTGCCCGACATTGCCGGCAAGCTGCCGGGCCGGGGCATCTGGGTCTCTGCGACGCGCGGGGATATCGACAAGGCGGCGGGCAAGAACCTCTTTGCCCGCGCCGCCAAGACAAAGGTATCGGTGCCCGAGGGGCTGGCCGACAATGTGACGGATATGCTGGCCGAACGCGTGGTCAACCTTATCAGCCTCGCCCGCAAGTCGGGTGATGCCGTGGCGGGCTACGAGAAGGTGAAGGACTGGCTTCAGAAGGAAGAGGCCGAAGTCCTGATCCAGGCCGAGGACGGCTCAGCCCGCGGCAAGACGAAGCTGTCGACTCCCCATTTCGGCACCTATATCGGGTGGCTCGGGGCTGACGAGCTCGGGCGCGCCTTCGGGCGAGATAAAGTGATACATGCCGCGCTCGGCGCTGGCGGACTCACGAAACGTGTTGTAGAGGATGCCCGACGCCTGAAGGGCATGCGCACAGCCGGACTGGCGCAAGACGCGGCAGCAGGGGCTGCCGGAAAGGATAAGAGAGCTTCATGAGCGAAAACGACGGCAAGAAGACATTGGGTGTACGCGGTGGTCCCCGTTCGGGATCGGTGAAGCAGAGCTTCAGCCACGGACGCACCAAGAACGTCGTGGTGGAGACCAAGCGCAAACGCGTCGTGGTGCCCAAGAGCAGCACGGGACCGGCATCCAAGTCCGGCTCCGGTGATGCCGGGCAAAGCGCCGCGCAGCGAGCCGCGGCTTCGGCCAAGCGCCCCGCCGGTATTTCCGATGCGGAGATGGAACGGCGTCTGAGAGCGCTGCAGGCCGCCAAGGCACGCGAGGCCGACGAACAGGCCCAGCGCGAAGCCGAGGAAAAGGCCCGCGCCGAAGAGCGCGAGCGCATGCGCGCCGAGAAGGAACAGAAAGAGCGCGAACAGCGTGAGGCCGAAGAGCGCGCCAAGGCAAAGGCCGAGGACGAGGAACGCCGCAAGCGCGAGGAGGCCGAAGCGGCCGAACGCGCCAAGGCCGCGCCCGCCCAGCCCGCGCCCGACGCCGATCCACAGAGTGCACGTGGCAAGGCAGCGCCCAAGACCACGAACAAGCCCGAGCGTGAGCGCGAGGATCGCAACCGCGCGCCGAAGGCTCGTGACGGCGGCCGCCGCTCCGGCAAGCTGACCGTCAGCCAGGCCCTTTCGGGCGGGGAAGGCGGACGCCAGAAATCCATGGCCGCGATGAAGCGCAAGCAGGAGCGTGCGCGCCAGAAGGCTATGGGTGGTCCCGTCAACCGCGAGAAGGTGATGCGCGAGGTCAAGCTGCCCGAGGCGATCACCGTGGCCGAGCTGGCCAACCGCATGACAGAACGGGTCGGTGACGTCGTAAAGGCGCTCATGCAGAACGGCGTCATGGCGACGCAGAACCAGACCATCGACGCCGATACCGCAGAGCTCATCATCGAGGAATTCGGCCACACCGTGACGCGTGTGTCGGACGCGGATGTGGAGCAGGTCATCGAACAGGTCGAGGACAATCCCGAGGATCTGAAGGACCGCGCGCCGATCATCACCGTCATGGGCCATGTCGACCACGGCAAGACCTCGCTTCTGGACGCGATCCGGAACGCGAAGGTGACCCAGGGCGAGGCCGGCGGCATCACCCAGCATATCGGCGCCTACCAGGTGCAGACCGAAGGCGGCACGACGCTGACCTTCCTCGACACGCCGGGCCACGCGGCCTTCACCTCGATGCGCTCGCGGGGCGCACAGGTGACGGATATCGTGATCCTCGTGGTCGCTGCCGATGATGCGGTCATGCCGCAGACCATCGAGGCGATCAATCACGCCAAAGCCGCCGAAGTGCCGATGATCGTTGCGATCAACAAGTGCGACAAGCCCGATGCGAACCCGACCAAGGTCCGCACCGATCTGCTCCAGCACGAGGTTGTCGTCGAAGAGATGTCCGGCGACGTGCAGGACGTGGAGGTCTCGGCGAAGAGCGGCAAGGGCCTCGACGAGCTGCTCGAAGCCATCGCACTGCAATCGGAAATTCTCGAGCTCAAGGCCAACCCCGACCGCGCCGCGCAAGGCGCCGTCATCGAGGCCAAGCTCGACGTGGGCCGCGGCCCCGTCGCGACCGTTCTCGTGCAGAACGGCACGCTGCGCCAAGGCGACATCTTCGTCGTCGGGGAGCAGTGGGGCAAGGTCCGCGCGATGGAGAACGATCAGGGCGCGCGCGTCAAGGAAGCCGGTCCGTCGGTTCCGGTGGAGGTTCTGGGCCTCAACGGCACGCCCGAGGCGGGCGACGTTCTGAACGTCGTCTCGACCGAGGCGCAGGCCCGCGAGATCGCCGAGTACCGCCAGCAGGTCGCCAAGGACAAGCGCGCCGCAGCCGGTGCGGCGACGACGCTCGAAGCGCTGATGCAGAAAGCCAAGGACGACGAGAACGTCACCGAGCTGCCGGTGCTGGTAAAAGCCGACGTGCAAGGTTCGGCCGAGGCGATCGTTCAGGCGCTCGAGAAGGTCGGCAACGAAGAGGTGCGCGTGCGCGTCCTGCATTACGGCGTCGGTGCGATCACCGAAACCGATGTGGGCCTCGCCGAAGCCTCCGAAGCGCCGATCCTCGGCTTCAACGTTCGAGCCAATGCCTCGGCGCGCAACTCGGCCAACCAGAAGGGCGTGGAGCTGCGCTATTACAGCGTGATCTATGACCTTGTGGACGACGTGAAAGCGGCGGCCTCCGGCCTTCTCTCGAACGAGATCCGCGAGAACTTCATCGGCTATGCCAAGATCCTGGAGACCTTCCGCGTCTCGGGCGTCGGCACCGTCGCGGGCTGCCTCGTGACCGAAGGCGTGGCACGCCGGTCGGCCGGTGTGCGTCTCTTGCGCGACGACGTGGTGATCCACGAAGGCACGCTGAAGACGCTCAAGCGCTTCAAGGACGAGGTGGCCGAGGTCATCTCGGGCCAGGAATGCGGCATGGCGTTCGAGAACTACGATGACGTCCGCAAGGAGGACGTGATCGAGATCTTCGAGCGTGAGGAAATCGCCCGCACGCTGAGCTGATTGTCTTTCGGAGAAAACAAAACGGCCCGCCAATCGGCGGGCCTTTTTCGTTTCTCGGGGCAGCCTGGACGCCGCTAGAGCCAGTCGCGCAGGATCGGGACGATCGGCACGTCGGCCGGCGGCATGGGATATTCCGCAAGCGCATTGGCCCGCACCCATTTCAGGGTCTGCCCTTCCTTCGGATGCGGAATGCCCTCCCATTTGCGGCAGGCGAAGAGCGGCATCAGCAGATGAAAGTCGTCATAGCTGTGCGAGGCGAAGGTCAGCGGCGCGAGGCAGGAGGACCATGTGCCGATACCAAGCTCCTCGGAAAGCTCGCGGATGAGCGCCGCTTCGGGCGTCTCGCCCGGCTCGACCTTGCCACCGGGAAACTCCCAAAGCCCGGCCATCGACTTGCCCTCGGGCCGCTGCGCGAGAAGGACGCGGCCCTCTGCATCAATGAGGGCAACAGCCGAGACGAGCACCACCTTCATGGCCGCGCGCCCGTGGATCGGGCAGGAGCGAGGGGCCAGCCCCTCGCGCTCCCCGCGGTATTTTCGCCAACCCAAAGACACATGCGCGTCACGAGCGGTAATCGGCGTTGATCGAGATATAGCCGTGCGTGAGATCGCAGGTCCAGACCGTCGCCGCGCCGTCCCCGAGGCCGAGATCGACGGCGACCGTGATCTCCGGCTCCTTCATCACGGCCGCGCCCATCTCTTCGCGATACTCGGGCGAGACCCAGCCTTTCTCCGCGACCAGAACGTCGCCGAAGCGAATCGACAGAAGGTCGCGGTCTGCCGCCGCGCCCGACTTGCCGATCGCCATGACGATGCGGCCCCAATTCGGGTCTTCGCCCGCGATGGCGGTCTTGACGAGCGGCGAATTGGCGATGGCAATCGCATGGGTGCGCGCATCGTTGTCGGAGGCGGCGCCGGTAACTTGGACGGTCACGAATTTCGTCGCGCCTTCTCCGTCCTTGACGACCTGATGCGCCAGATCGAGGAAGACGCTTTCGAGCGCCGTGGCAAAAGCGGTGTCGGACTTGGCGACGCGCACACCCGACGCGCCGGTCGCCCCCATCAGGAGCGTGTCCGAGGTCGAGGTATCGCTGTCGACGGTAATGCAGTTGAAGCTGCGCTCATTGATCCCCGAGACCAGCGCCTGCAGATCATCCTTCGCGATGGCCGCATCGGTGAAGACGTAGACCAGCATCGTCGCCATGTCGGGCGCGATCATGCCGGAGCCTTTCGCGATGCCAGCAATCCTGACTGTCTGTCCGTCGATCTCGATCTCCGCAGACGCGCCTTTCGGGAAGGTATCGGTCGTCGTGATCGCATTGGCCGCGCCCGCGATATTCTCTTCGTCGAGCCCCGCCACAAGGTCGGCCACCTTCGCCACGATGCGCTCGTGCGGCAGAGGCTCCCCGATCACGCCGGTCGAGGAGGTGAAGACGCGGCTTGGGGGCAGGTCCATCGCGGTCGAGACCGCCTCGCAGAGCGCCTGAACCGACGCATCCCCGGCGCGCCCCGTGAAGGCGTTGGAATTGCCGGAATTGACCAGGATCGCCGCGCCGTCGCCCGCCTCCGGCTCGAGCGCGATCTTGGCCTGGCAATCGAGCACATTGGCCGAGCGGGTGGCAGAGCGTGTGAACACGCCCGCCACGGTCGAGCCCGGCGCGAGATGCGCGAGCATCACATCGGTGCGCCCGGCATAGCGAACGCCCGCCGCCGCAGTGGCAAAGCGGACGCCCTTGATCACCGGCAGCGCCGGGAAGGCATCGGGGGCCAGCGGCGAGCGGCTGGTGATCTTCGCCATCTTACTCGCTCATCAGAAGATCGGTGCGGCCCAGAACCGCCGGATCGAGATCCTCGCCGGGGCGCGTGACCTCGGAGCCAGCGACCAGCTCTTCGATTGCGGCCTCGACACGTGCCTGTGCGAGCTGCTGTTCGATCTGGTCACGCACCTCCTCGAGGGCGGGCGCTTCTTGCTGCCGGGTCTCGTTCAGCTTCACGACATGCCAGCCGAACTGCGTCTCGACCGGCTCCGAGATCGCGCCGGGTTCAAGCGTTTCGACGGCGTCCTGGAAGGGCTGCACCATCTGGCCGGCCGCGAACCATCCAAGATCGCCGCCATTCGCGCCGGACGGGCCGGTGGAGCGTTCCTGCGCGAGCGTCGCGAAATCGGCGCCGCCGTTCAGCTCCTCGATGAGAGCCTGCGCCTCTTCCTCGGTCTCGACGAGGATATGCGCCGCGTTGTATTCGGTCGCGCCGCCCTCGTTGCCAAATTGCTCGTCATACGCATTCTGGATGTCTTCTTCGCTCACTGCGTCACGGGACAGCCCGGCGACGGCTTCGGAGGCGAGAAGCGCGCGACGCTCGTTTTCGAGCGTCAGGCGCACGCCGGTCGTCTCTTCGGCGGAATCCGATTGCGCCAGCGCTTCCTGCTGGATCAGCTGATCGAGGATGCCCTCGAACAGAACATCCGGGGGAAGCTGCTGGTATTGCTCGGGAAGACCTGCGCGCACCATGATCATGTGGCCCAGCGTGATCTCTTCGCCATTCACCGTCGCGACGACTTCGGACAGATCCGCGTCGGGCGCGGTTTCGGATCCGGCGGTCTCATCCTGGGACCATGCCGGGCCGGCAAACGCGAGGAGCGCGGCAACGGCGGTGAGTTTCAGGCTCGGTCGGGACATCTTCACCTCTTTCTGCCACCCGTGCGGGCAGCGTTGACACTGTGAGGACCGGCCCTTACATCGCTCGTGGCTCTGTGCAGCCAGTCTTTCCCCCGTTTGTCTATGGGCTCGGTGCAGGACGGGCAAGCAGATGCCGCCACACGAGACGGTGACAGGCGAAAGAGAGCGTATGCTAGGGTTCGGAACACTCACGAAAAAGGTCTTCGGCACGGCGAACGACCGGAAGATCAAGTCGACCCGGCCCCTGATCGAGAAGATCAACGCTCTGGAGGCCGAGTATGAGGCCCTGGACGACGCGGGCCTGAGGGCCAAGACGGACGAGTTCCGCAAGCGCTTCGAAGGTGGCGAAAGCCTCGACGATCTTCTCCCCGATGCCTTCGCCAATTGCCGTGAGGCCGCCAAGCGGGCGCTCGGTCTGCGCGCCTTCGACGTGCAGCTCATGGGCGGGATCTTCCTGCACCAGGGCAACATCTCGGAGATGAAGACCGGCGAGGGCAAGACGCTGGTCGCCACCCTTCCCGCCTATCTCAACGCGATTTCCGGCAAGGGCGTGCACATTGTCACGGTGAACGACTACCTCGCCCGCCGCGATGCCGACTGGATGAGCAAGGTCTACGGTGCGCTCGGCCTGACGACTGGCGTGGTCTATCCGCGCCAGCCCGAAGACGAGAAGAAAGCCGCCTACCAGGCCGACATCACCTACGCCACGAACAACGAGCTTGGCTTCGATTACCTGCGCGACAACATGAAGTCCGAACTGGACCAGATGTATCAGCGCGGGCACAACTTCGCGATCGTGGACGAGGTCGATTCCATCCTGATCGACGAGGCACGCACGCCGCTCATCATCTCGGGTCCGAGCCAGGACCGCTCGGAGCTTTATACCGGGATCGACAAGCTGCTGCCGGATCTTACCGAGGAACATTACGAGCTCGACGAGAAGACGCGCAGCATCTCCTTCACCGACGAGGGCAACGAGTTCCTTGAAGAGCGGCTGCGCGAGGCCGGGTTGATGCCCGAGGGACAGACGCTCTACGACCCCGAATCGACCACGCTCGTGCATCACGTCACGCAGGCGCTCCGGGCACACAAGCTCTACCAGCGCGACAAGGACTACATCGTGCGCGACAACGAGGTCGTGCTGATCGATGAATTCACGGGCCGCATGATGGCGGGCCGCCGCCTGTCTGACGGTCTGCATCAGGCCATCGAGGCCAAGGAAGGCTGCCAGATCCAGCCCGAGAACGTCACGCTCGCAAGCGTGACCTTCCAGAACTACTTCCGCCTCTACAACAAGCTGTCGGGCATGACCGGCACCGCCACCACCGAAGCCGAGGAATTCGCGGAAATCTACGGGCTCGGCGTGGTCGAAGTGCCGACCAACCGGCCGATCGCGCGGATCGACGAAGACGACAAGGTCTACCGCACCGCGCAAGAGAAGTACGAAGCCATCGTCGAGGAGATCCGCCTCGCCCACGAGAAGGGCCAGCCCGTCCTCGTCGGCACCACCTCGATCGAGAAGTCCGAGATGCTGAGCCAGCTGCTCCAGAAGGCCGGGCTCAAGCACAATGTCCTGAATGCGCGCCAGCACGAGCAGGAAGCCCAGATCGTCGGCGATGCCGGCCTGCCGGGCGCCGTGACGATCGCGACAAACATGGCCGGGCGCGGCACCGACATCAAGCTCGGCGGCAATTTCGAGATGAAGGTGCAGGCCGCGCTCGATGCCGACCCCAATGGCAATCCCGAAGAGATCCGCGCGCGGATCGAAGCCGGGCAGGCCGAGGCCGAGGACAAGGTGAAAGAGGCCGGTGGTCTGTTCGTTCTGGCGACCGAACGGCACGAAAGCCGCCGGATCGACAACCAGCTGCGCGGCCGCTCGGGCCGTCAGGGCGATCCGGGCCGCTCGTCCTTCTTCCTCTCGCTCGACGACGACCTGATGCGGATCTTCGGCTCCGAACGGCTCGACAAGGTGCTCTCCTCGCTCGGGATGCAGGAAGGCGAGGCGATCGTTCATCCGTGGGTGAACAAGTCGCTCGAGCGCGCGCAGTCAAAAGTGGAAGCGCGCAACTTCGACATCCGCAAACAGCTTCTGAAGTTCGACGACGTGATGAATGACCAGCGGAAGGTCATCTTCGGTCAGCGCCGCGAGATCATGGAAGCCGAGGATCTCTCGGAAGTCACCGAGGATATGCGGGAAGAAGTGATCGACGATATCGTCGATACGTGCGCCCCGCCAAAGAGCTACGCGGATCAGTGGGACGTCGAAGGGCTTGATGCCGATATCAAGGACAAGCTCAATATCGCGCTCCCGGTCGCGGAGTGGGCAGAAGAAGACGGCGTCGACCAGGATGTGCTGCGTGAACGCATCGCCGAAGCCTCCGACAAGCTCATGGCGGAAAAGGCCGAGGCGTTCGGCCCCGAGGCGCTGCGCCAGATCGAGAAACAGGTTCTCTTGCAGACCATCGACTCCAAATGGCGTGACCACCTCCTGACACTGGAGCATCTGCGTTCGGTCGTGGGTTTCCGCGGGTATGCACAGCGCGACCCGCTGAACGAATACAAGACCGAGGCATTCCAGCTCTTCGAATCGATGCTGGACAGCCTGCGTAGCGAGGTCACGCAGAAGCTGGCCCAGATCCAGCCGATGAGCGAGGAGCAGCGCAAACAACTCCTCGACCAGCTACGCCGCGAACAGGCGCAGGCCCAGATGGCGGCTGCACAGGCCCCTGCGGGCGCGACGAATCCCGAAAGCGAAGCGGCAGGTCCGGCGGTCGCCGCGAAGGAACCGCTGATCGACGGCTTCGACGAGACAGATCCCTCCACCTGGGGCAATCCGGGACGCAACGCGCCCTGCCCCTGCGGATCGGGCCAGAAGTTCAAGCATTGCCACGGTCGCCTCGCCTAAATGATCCTTGCCCGTGACGGCGCGGTCGTCGCGGGCAGTTTTCGTCGCATTGTTCCTATCCCGGAAACGCCTCGGGCTCTCCACGCCTTTGCCGCAAGCTCGCCAAGTTTGCGGATCATACGATTGTTGAAAGAAACCGTATGGTGGAGGCTCTTATGGCCCAACCCAAGACCTATGCGCTCGCTGCCGGAACAGTCTTTACCGCGTTCGCGATCGGCTACGTGATGCAATTTGGCCTGCCCGGCTTAAACGACCCATCCGAACCCATTGAAGTCAGCGGGATCGTAGACACCGCCGCGCCTGCAGGGCTTGAGGACAGTGCGCCTGCCCTGGCGACCGCGGGCGCGTTCCCCACCCTTCCGCAAGAGTCGCGGCCTGCCCCCGCACTTCAGCGGGCGAGTGTCGAAGTCGCGGCGGTCGAAGGCCAGAGCACAAGCGACGCGATCCTGCCCAAGGACGTGCCGAGCGCCGGGTTCGACTGTGCGATCAGTGCCACCGCCGAACCGGGTGCGGCAGCGATGGTCATGCTGGCGCTTGATGCGCCCTGCCACGGGTCGGAACGCGTGACCGTCCACCACAATGGCTTGATGTTCACCGAAACCGTGCAGCCCGATGGTACGCTCAGCCTCGATGTGCCCGCACTCGCGGAAACCGCGGTTTTCATCTTCTCCTTCGGCTCCGGCGATGGCGCGATCGCGCAGGCTCAGGTCTCCTCGCTGGCGTTCTACGACCGCGTAGCGCTGCAATGGCGGGGCGATTCGGGGCTTGGACTTCACGCCCGCGAAGCTGGTGCCGACTACTTTGCCGACGGCCATGTCTGGGCCGGATCGCGCGGCACGATCGAAGCTGCGGCGCGCGGCGAAGGTGGCTTCCTGGCGCGGCTGGGAGACACCCACGCGCCCGAAGCTTTGATCGCAGAGATCTATTCCTTCCCCGCTGGTACGGCGCCGGCCGAGGCAGAGGTCGCATTGTCGGTGGAAGCCGAAATCACGGCATCGAATTGCGGTCAGGATCTCGACGCGCAGATGATCGAGCGGCGAGGCGAGGCGGCACTCAGCGTGCAGGACATCGAACTGGCCATGCCCGAATGCGATGCCGTGGGTGACTTCCTGGTGCTGGACGCCATGGTCCGCGACATCGAGGTCGCATCGAACTGACCCTCGACGCTCCGGCTATTGAAATTTCGCCGCGCGGCACGAACAGTCGCGCGGCGTGTTTCATGCACCGGAGGGGTCCGTCATTCTACCGACACGAGTTCTTGCGTGCCGCATCCTGGCTGCGGCCAGTCTCTGCCTGACTGCGCTGTCTCTGCCTGCCGTGGCGCAATCGGATGATGTGACGTTACGCTCCTATGACGGGGGCGTCTCGCTGTCCGGCACGCTTCTGGGCTTTGACGGCGAATTCTACCGCATCGACTCCGAATATGGCGAATTGACCGTGGATGCCTCTGGCGTCTCCTGTGCGGGCGTGGCCTGCCCATCGCTGACAGATTTCGTCGCAGAGTTGCGGATCTCCGGTTCCGACACGATTGGACGGGTTCTTTTGCCGGCTCTCATCGAAGGCTTCGCGCTGCGGGAAGGTTACGAGTCCTCGCGCGAGGAAAGCGGCCCGGATGCCACGCTTTACACGCTGACCAGCACGGAGACGGAGCGTACCGTCGCACGGTTCTACATCTCGAGCACTACCTCCGATTCGGGGTTTGCGGATCTTCTGGCGGACGAAGCAGACCTCGTCATGTCGCTGCGCGAGATCCGGGCCGAGGAGGCAGAAGCGGCGCGCGACGCCGGGCTCGGCGATCTGACGGAGGCGAAATGGTCCCGCGTGTTGGCCCTAGACGCGATGGTGCCCGTCGTCTCATCGCAAAACCCGGTGGAGACCATCTCCCTGCGGACGCTGACCGACATCCTCGCCGGGCGAACAAGGAACTGGCAGGCACTCGGCGGGCCCGATGCACCTGTCGTTTTGCATCTGCCAACGGAAAGCTCCGGACTTGCCCAGTCGATCGGAGACCGGCTGGCGCGGGCTCTGCCCGAGGCCGCCGAAGGCCAGGTGCTGCGCCATGACAGTCAGGAGGCGCTTGCGGCTTCCGTGGCCGTGGACCCCTTCGGGCTTGGCATTGCGAGCTTTTCGGAGATCGGTCTGTCCAAGCCGCTTTCCGTGGATGGTCCTTGCGGCTTCAGCCTCTCGGCCGAGCGCGGAACGATCAAGACCGAGGACTGGCCGCTGACCGCGCCGATGTTCCTCTACCTGCCTGCGCGCAGATTACCGAAACTCGGCCGCGACTTTCTGGCCTATACCGCATCGGAGCCCGCGCAGAACGTCATCCGGCGCGTCGGCTTCACCGATCAGGCCGTGGAGGATGTGCCCATCGCGCATCAGGGCTCGCGCCTTGCGAACGCCATTGCCGTCGCGGATGGCGAGGAAGGTCTTGCAGAGCTCAAGCGCCTGCGTACCGAGCTGGCCCCGCTCAACCGCCTGACATTGTCGTTCCGTTTCGAACCCGGCTCGACACAGCTCGACGCGCAATCCCGCGCCAATGTCGCGCGGCTGGCCGCCGACATAGAGGCGGGCCTTTACGATTCGAGGACCATGCTTTTCGCCGGTTTCTCCGACGGGGCCGGACCCGCTTCGGCCAATCTCGTGATCGCGCGAAACCGCGCGGAGGCTGTTCGCGACGCGGTCATCGCCGCTGCCGAAGCCGCAGATCCCGAGCGGCTCGATATCCGCACGGACGGCTTCGGCGAGGCCATGCCGATGGCCTGCGACGATACGGTCTGGGGCCGGAAGGCCAATCGCCGCGTCGAGGTCTGGCTCGACTGATCCGCTCTACAGATACCCCTCAGAGCGAAAGCTGAGTTCACGGCATTTTCCGATCACCAGGTGATCGTGCAACGTCACGCCCATCACCTCGCCTGCGCGCGCGACCTCGTTCGTCATCGCGATATCGGCGTCGGAGGGCGATGGATCACCGGAGGGATGGTTGTGCACGAGGATGACCGCCGAGGCGTTCAGCTCGAGCGCGCGCTTTATGACTTCGCGGGGGTAGACCGGCACGTGATCCACCGTGCCACGCGCCTGTGCCTCGTCCGCGATCAGCACGTTCTTGCGGTCGAGGAAGAGGACGCGGAATTCCTCGATATCCTTGTGGGAGAGCGCCGCGTGGCAGTAATCGATCAAGGTTTGCCAGCTCGAGACGATGGGACGATGCATGACCTTGCCACGCGCCAGACGCTGCGCGGCGGCCTCCACGATCTTCAGCTCGCAAATCACCGCAGCGCCGACCCCGTCCATTTCGAGAAGCCGCGCGCGCGGCGCCGAGAGAACCCCCGCGAAATCGCCAAAAGCGTCCAGAAGCCGGCGCGCGACCGGCTTCACATCGCGGCGCGGGATGGCACGGAAGAGCACAAGCTCCAGCATCTCGTAGTCGGGCACGGCATCGGCGCCGCCGGAGACGAACCTGTCGCGCAGACGCTGGCGGTGATCGCGAATGTAGGAAGGAAGTGCCACCGGCCCGCCAGTATCGCGCGGCGGCGGATCGAAAAGCGCGCCTTGCGCGTCTGAAAAACCGGTCTGGATCATGGCCTGGACGCTAGCGCACGCAGGCTTAATTCGGCGTTAACGCCACCCGTTCATTTGCCTGCTCGACGTTCACCAAGTCTTTACGTCTTCGGCGCAGATTTGTCGCGACCTCCAAAGGCAAGGTCGCTCGTTTCCCCAAGCGAGGCGCGCGCCGCGATCCCCCGACACCGCAGCGCGCGTTCAAGAGCTTTATTCCGCGGCGTCGCGCCGTGGCAGCACCCAATCGGGGCGCGGGAAGTGACAGGTATAGCCATTCGGGAACCGCTCAAGATAGTCTTGGTGTTCCGGCTCCGCCTCCCAGAAGTCACCCACGGGCTCGACCTCGGTTACCACCTTGCCCGGCCAGATACCAGAGGCCTCGACATCCGCGATCGTGTCTTCGGCAACCGCTTTCTGGTCCTCGTCGACGTAATAGATCGCCGAGCGATAGCTCATGCCGATGTCGTTGCCTTGGCGGTTCAGAGTCGTCGGGTCATGGATCTGGAAGAAATATTCAAGGATCCGGCGATAGGAGATCCGCGCAGGATCAAACCAAAGCTCCAGACCCTCCGCGTGGGTCCCGTGATTGCGGTAAGTCGCGTTCGGCACGTCCCCGCCGGTATAGCCCACACGTGTCTTCTCGACCCCGTCGAGCTTGCGGAAGAGGTCTTCCATACCCCAGAAACAGCCGCCTGCCAGAACGGCGCGTGTCAGATCGCTCATGCTCTTTCCTCCACCTGGTCGAGATACTTGCCGTAGCCTTCGGCTTCCATGTCGTCGCGATGCACGAAGCGTAACGCGGCCGAGTTGATGCAGTAGCGTAGTCCGCCGCGATCGGGCGGTCCGTCCGGGAAGACATGTCCAAGATGGCTGTCCCCGTGACGCGAGCGCACCTCGGTGCGGATCATACCCATCGTGGTGTCGCGCAGCTCGGTGATGTTGTCCGGCTCGATCGGCTTCACGAAGCTCGGCCAGCCGCAGCCCGATTCGTATTTCGTCGACGACGCGAAGAGCGGCTCGCCCGAAACGATGTCGACATAGATCCCCGGCGCCTTGTTCTCGAGATACTTCCCGGTGCCGGGGCGCTCGGTGCCGTTTTCCTGCGTGACGCGATAGCTCTCGGGATCGAGTGCGGCCACCGCGTCCGGGTCTTTGCGATACTCGCTCATGTGGCTCTCCATGCTCGGAATGTCTGTGGTTCAAGATGGGGATGCAGACGACAAAGACAACGGTCCTGCGACAGGCGACCCCTCGCCCATCCCTGACGTCTCGATGAGCGGAGGAGCGCGGCATGCCACTCGAGGCAGGGAACCGGCGGTGGATCGCCCGCCCCGGACGCCCCGTCGAGCCGGGCGCCGCCGATACTTCGTGCGCCGCGCGCAGCGCGCAGACAAAGCCGCGCGACGCCCCCATGTCTCTCATGTCGGCGCGCCCAGAAATGCCCGCCGACCCCCGTGCGAGACTGCGAAAAGGAGACCTCGATGAGCACGCGCACCAAGACCCTCGGCATGACCGCCCTGCTGGCCGCCTCGACTTCGGTCGCGGCGGTGGCTCAGACCGCGCCCGAAGAAGGCGGCCCGCCCACAGAGCCCGCACTCGAAGCCGCCCCGGAGGTCGGGATGACCCCTGATACCGCCGCGCCGGGCATGACAAGCGGTGCGCCCGACACCTTCAGTGAACTCGTCTCCATCTTCGAGGAGGGGATGCCGGAGATGGCGGATCCCGCCGTGATCGACACAGGATATGTCATCGACACGCTGACTCTCTCCGACATCCCGGATCAAGCGGCAGGTGAAGGCGAAAGTCTCGATCTCGCGCTGGCCGATGTGGAGGGCGAACTCGCCGCGATGCAGGACGAAATCGCGGCAAACGACATGCTTGCGGACCTGCTCGAAGCGCAGGGCTTCGCCGCTGAGGATGTCATCGGCATCTTTGCCGCTGCCCCGGACCGGGTCGAGCTTCTGGTCGACGACCGCGCCTGACGGGCGGGGGGGCGAGCGTGGCCTCCGCATCTCCCCAGCGGAGGCCACATCTCACGCCGGCAGCCGCGCCAAGGCCCAAAGCGCCGCATCGCGGACGGTCTCGTCGGGATCCTCGGCCAGCGCGGCCGCCGCGGGCCGCAGCCGCGCACTGCCCGAGTTCCCGATGGCATAAGCGACGTTCCGCACGAAGCGGTCGCGCCCGATCCGCTTGATCGGCGAGCCCGAGAACCGCGCCCGGAAACCGGCATCGTCGAGCGACGCCAGTTCCGCGAGATCCGGTGCCAGCAGGTCCTCCCGCGCGGCATAGCGGATATCGCTGGCCTCGGCTGCAAACTTGTTCCACGGGCAGACCGCCAGGCAATCGTCGCAGCCATAGATCCGGTTGCCGAGACCTTCGCGCAGCTCTTCGGGCACGGGCCCCTTGTGCTCGATGGTCAGGTAGGAAATGCAGCGACGCGCATCGAGCTGGTAAGGTGCCGGAAACGCATCGGTCGGGCAGATGTCGAGGCACCGGCGGCACGAGCCGCAATGATCCGTTTCGGGCGTGTCACGCTCCAGCTCGAGCGTCGTGAAGATCGAGCCGAGAAAGAACCAAGATCCCATCTCCCGGCTGACGAGATTGGTATGCTTGCCCTGCCATCCAAGGCCCGCGGCTTCCCCGAGAGGTTTCTCGGCCACCGGCGCGGTGTCGACGAAGACCTTGATCTCGGCCTCCTCTCCCGCCGCCTCGGCCTCGGCGATGAGCCATCGCCCGAGCCGCTTCAGCCTCTTCTTGACGATGTCGTGATAGTCCCGGTTCTGTGCGTAGACCGAGATCGCGGCACGTTCGGGCGCGCCCAGGATCGCCATAGGGTCATGATCCGGCGTGTAGCTCTCCCCAAGCATGATGATCGACCGGGCCTCGGGCCAGAGCACCTGCGGATCGCCGCGCCAGGAGGCGCGATCCTCGAGCCAGCCCATCTGGCCGTGCCGCCCCTTCTCCAGGAACGCGCCGAGCCGCTCCGGTACCTTCGGGATGTCACCCGGCCCGCAGATCCGGCACATGGTGAACCCGGCGGCCTCCGCCTCGGCCTTGAGGCGCGCCGTCAGGGACATGCGCGAAAGCTACGCTCTTTGGGTTGGCCCAAATACCGCGGCCGTCCGATGCCACGAGGCGCCACGATTTCAGAAGTCGAGATCGGCATAATGCGGCGGCGGCGGGAAGCCCGGAAGCTGATCGGCCAGGATCGAACGGAAGGCCGGGCGCGACTTGATCTTCGCGTACCAGTCCTTCACCGCCGCCTGCCGATTCCAGTCCACGTCCGAGATATAATCGAGGGAAGACAGATGCGCGGCGGCGGCGAAATCGGCGAGCGTCATCACGTCGCCCGCAAGCCAGCGCCGATGATCGAGCAGCCAGGCCATGTAATCGAGGTGATATTTGACCGCCTTGGCCCCGGCTTTCACGTTGGTGCTGTCCGGGAAGCCGGCCTTCATCACCTTCTTGTTCACCCGCTCATAAAGCAGCTTCGACGTCACTTCGCTGTGAAACTTGTCATCGAACCACCCGACCAGCCGGCGCACCTCGAAGCGTGCATCGGCGCTCTTGGGCATCAGAGCGGGCTCGGGATATTTCTCCTCGATCCACTCGCAGATCGCGGCGGATTCCGCCATCGTCTTGCCGTCGATCTTCAGGACCGGCACCTTCGCCGCCGGGTTGCGTCGGATGAAATCGGGATCCTTTTCCCAATAGCGTTCTTCGGCGAGTTCCACCTCGATCTTCTTTTCGGCAAGGCTCAGTCGGACCTTGCGGCAGAAGGGGGACAGGGGAACGTGATAGAGCTTGGCCATCTGGGGCAGATCCAATGAATGAAAGCGAACGCGTGGTCGTCTCTAGACCCGCAACCGCTCCGACTTCAACAGGCAGCGCGGGGCGCGGG
This sequence comes from Roseivivax sp. THAF30, assembly GCF_009363575.1. Classification (NCBI taxonomy): domain Bacteria; kingdom Pseudomonadati; phylum Pseudomonadota; class Alphaproteobacteria; order Rhodobacterales; family Roseobacteraceae; genus Roseivivax; species Roseivivax sp. THAF30. Next base: position 3,468,466 of record NZ_CP045389.1, read on the forward strand.
CAAGCTCACGCCGGCTCGAAGCAGGATGCGCGGCCATCCCGCTGGATCGTCGCGGCCCCGTCCATGATCGAGGCCGCGCGCCGCCGCACGAAATTCGAGGGGTCGGACGCGGATCGGCCCTTGGGGTCCGGCAGGATGGCCGCGAGGCGCGCCGCTTGCGTCGGAGTCAAATCCGCCGCCGAGACGCCGAAATAGTGCCGCGCCGCCGCTTCGACACCGAACACGCCTTCATCGAATTCGATCATGTTGAGATAGACCTCGAGGATACGCCGCTTCGGCCAGACCGCCTCCATGCCGGGCGTGATGACAGCCTCGAGCGCCTTTCGCGGCCAGCTTCGACCCTGCCAGAGATAGACGTTCTTCACCACCTGCTGCGAGATCGTCGAGGCGCCACGATTGCCGCCATCCTCGATCGCATCGCGGATAGCGCTCATGTCGAAGCCCCAATGCCGGCAGAAATTGGCATCCTCCGCCGCGACGGCGGATCGGTACATCACGGGCGCGATGGCATCGGAATTCACCCATTGCCGCTCCACCCCGCCGAGACGCCGCGCTTCGGACATGATGTAGGGTGTCGTCGGCGGGGCCACGACCCGATAGAGCCCGATCCCCAGAGCGATCAGCACCACCAGCGCCAGCACGGCGCGGAAGAGCCACTTCGCCAGGAAGCGGCCAGGCCGAATCTTCGTTTTCGTCTTGCTCGATTTTTTCGCCATAACGCCGTGATACCGCCCCGTAGGCGACCGGGAAAGCGGCTCTGCATGACGTGGGAAAGTCTGACGCGAACAGGTCACGCGCAGTCGGGACGGGACAGGTCTTGCCGCCGCCGCACGTGCCTTTTACGGCAAGCTTTTGAATGAGTGCCGAGAATCACATGTCACAGCGAGATTTCATCCGTCACGTCGTCTTTTTCACCGCCCGGGACGAAGCCGATATCCCCCGTATCATCGAGGGGCTGAAACAATTGGGCGATATCCCGCACGTCACGCATTTCGAGGTCCGCGAATGCGCCCGCATGGACCAGATCGCGAATGACGTCGACGTCGTCGTCTATGCCGAGTTCGCCGATCGGGCGGCATTCGACGCCTACAAGGCGCATCCGATCTACCAATCCTCCATAGACGTGGTGCGGCCCCTTCGGGACACCCGGGTCGCCGCGGATTTCTAAGCCGCATGTCGGCCCGCAGCATTCGCTTCGATACCGGCCCGCTGGGGCACGGCACGGAATTCCGCGCGCCGCTCCGCGTTCTGTCCGCGTGGAAGGCTGAAGACGTTGCACCTCTGCTGGCAGAGATGGAGAGCTGGCGACGCGCGGGCTACTGGCTGGCGGGTCATGTCGCCTACGAGGCCGGATATGCGCTGACGCCGAAACTGGCCGATGCGATGCCCGCTGAGAGGTCGGGTCCGCTTCTGCAGTTTGGTGTCTTCGATGCGCCGCAGGCACCGTCGCAACACAGCGTGATGCTGCCCTTCACGCTCGGCGCGACCGTGCCGCTCTGGTCGCAAGACGAGTATCGCGCGCGGTTCGACCAGGTGCGGGACTACATCGCGGCGGGCGACATCTATCAGGCCAACCTGACCTTCCCGTTCAAGACTGAGCTCTATGGCACGCCCGAGGCGCTTTATGCCGCGCTTCTTCTTCATCAGCCGGTCAGATACGGAGCCTATGTCGATCTTGGTGGGCCGGTGATCCTGTCCCGCTCGCCCGAGCTGTTCTTTCGCTGCGATGCGTCCGGCAGCCTGACCGCGCGACCGATGAAGGGCACTGCCCCGCGCGGCGCGACCGCCGAGGGGGACACGGCGCAGGCGGCGTGGTTGCAAAGCTCCGAAAAGAACCGTGCCGAGAACCTCATGATCGTGGATCTTCTGCGGAACGATCTCGGCCGGATCGCACGGATCGGAAGCGTCGCCGTGCCTCAGCTCTTCGAGATCGAGACCTACGCGACACTGCACCAGATGACATCGACCGTCACAGCTGAGCTGCGCGAGGGTGTCACGCTACCCGAACTCATCGAGGCGCTCTTTCCCTGCGGGTCGATCACCGGGGCGCCAAAGATCCGCGCGATGCAGATCCTTGCCGAGCTGGAGGCAGGGCCGCGCGGGGTCTATTGCGGCTCAATCGGGTGGATCGCCCCTGACGGCGCGATGGAATTCAACGTCGCGATCCGGACGCTCACCTGCCACGAAGACGGCACGGTGCGGTTCGACGTGGGCGGCGGTATCGTCTACGACAGCACCGCAGAGGCGGAATACGACGAAGCACTGCTCAAGGCGCGGTTTGTCGACATCGCGCCGCAGCCTCAAGCCGCCGAATAACCACCGGAAACCCGCGACGGAACGTGAAAAGGGCCGGACGCAGTGTCCGGCCCCTTCTGGTTATTCGGCCGGCACCGCCTCGGCCTCAAGCCCCACGGGATGCGAGAGCTTGTCGAGCATCTCGGTCGGGCAGACCTGCAGGAAGTTGCCCCGCTCTTCCTCCCAATGTTGGAGGATATCGGCGGCCTTGCGGCTTCCCGTCTCGGCATGGTGCCGCTCGATCAAGCCGCGCAGCTCGGCTTCCCAGTGCTCGACCGTGACCGGCCCCATAACGAGGCTCTCGGGATTGATATAATCCCGCGCCACGCCGTCGGGATCGTAGAGATAGGCCATGCCGCCGGTCATCCCGGCCCCGAAATTCGCACCGATCGAGCCAAGGATCACAGCGACCCCGCCGGTCATGTATTCGCAACCGTTGGAGCCGCAGCCTTCGACCACTACATGCGCGCCCGAGTTTCGCACCGCAAAGCGCTCCCCCGCGCGGCCCGCGGCGAAAAGATACCCCGCCGTCGCGCCGTAAAGCACCGTGTTGCCGATGATCGTGTTCTCGGCTGCCACCAGCGGCGAGGCCATCGGCGGACGCACGACGACGATCCCGCCGGAAAGGCCCTTGCCGACGTAATCGTTGGCATCGCCCGATACCTCGATCTTGAGGCCCGGCGCAGCGAAAGCACCCAGCGACTGACCGGCGGACCCCGTCAGCTTGATATGCAGGTGATCGGGCTGCAGGGCGTTCCGCATTCCGAATTTCTGCACGATATGGCTCGATGTCCGCGTGCCGACGGTGCGGTGCGTGTTCTGCACCGCGTAGGACAGCTGCATCTTCTCGCCTTCGTTCAGGAAGCGCGCGGCGTCCTTCACGATCTCGGAATCGAGCGTGTCGTCAACCTCGTTGCGCGGCCCATTACGGTCGAGGCGCACCTCGTCGGCCCCGTCCACGCGGATCAAGAGCGGGTTGAGGTCGAGATCATCCAGATGATCCGAGCCGCGGCTGACCTGGCTCAGAAGGTCCGCACGGCCGATCACGTCATCAAGCGAGCGTGCACCGATTTCGGCCAGAAGCTCCCGCACTTCCTGCGCGTAGAAGGTGATGAGGTTCACGACCTTGTCGGCGTTGCCGGTGAACTTCTCGCGCAGGCGATCATCCTGGGTGCAGACGCCAACCGGGCAGGTGTTCGACTGGCACTGACGGACCATGATGCAGCCCATCGCGATAAGCGCGGCGGTGCCGATGCCGTATTCCTCCGCGCCGAGCATCGCCGCCATGACGATGTCGCGCCCCGTTCTGAGACCGCCATCGGTACGCAGGGTCACGCGGCTCCGCAGGTTGTTCATGGACAGAACCTGATGCGCCTCGGTGAGGCCCATCTCCCAAGGCAGACCCGCATACTTGATGGAGGTCGCAGGGCTCGCTCCCGTACCGCCATTGTGGCCCGAGATCAGGATGACGTCGGCCTTGGCCTTGGCAACACCCGCCGCGATGGTCCCGACGCCCGAGGAGGCGACCAGCTTTACCGTCACCTTCGCGACCGGATTGATCTGCTTCAGGTCGTAGATGAGCTGCGCAAGATCCTCGATCGAGTAGATATCGTGATGCGGCGGCGGCGAGATCAAAGTCACGCCGGGCGTCGAATGGCGCAGCTTCGCGATGAGTTGCGTGACCTTCATGCCCGGAAGCTGGCCCCCCTCGCCGGGCTTGGCGCCCTGCGCGACCTTGATCTCGAGCTCTTCGCAATTCAGCAGGTATTCCGCCGTCACGCCGAAACGGCCCGATGCAACCTGTTTGATCTTGGCCGAGCGGTTGTCGCCGTTCGCGTCGGGCGTTGAATCCTTGGGATCCTCGCCACCTTCGCCGCTGTCGGACTTCGCGCCGATCCGGTTCATCGCGATGGACAGCGTGCGGTGCGCCTCAGGCGACAGCGCGCCGAGGGACATGCCCGGCGTGACGAACCGCTTGCGGATCGAGGTGATGCTCTCGACCTCCTCGATGGGAAGCTTCGGCCCCATCGGCTTGATATCGAGCAGATCACGCAAGTGGATCGGCGGATTTGCCCGCATCGCCTTCGAATACTGCTTCCATGTCTCGTAGGAGGCCCGGTCACACGCCGATTGCATCAGGTGCATGGTCTGCGCGCCCCAGGCATGGGTTTCGCCAGATTTGCGCGCCTTGTAGAAACCGCCGATGGGCATGACGTCGCGCCCGCCCCGGAAGCCCAGCGCGTGGATCTCCTCGACCTTCTTCTGAATGCCGGAGACGCCGATCCCGGAGATCCGGGAAATCATGCCGGGGAAGTATTCGGCGCACATCGCGCGGGAGAGACCCACGGCCTCGAAGTTGAGGCCGCCGCGATAGGACGAGACGACCGAGATGCCCATCTTCGACATGATCTTCAGGACGCCAAGGTCGACCGCGTCGCGATAACGCTTCATCGCGTCGGTCAGCGAGCCGTCGAGAAGGCCGCGCCGGATGCGGTCCGCGATCGTGTCCTCGGCAAGATAGGGGTTCACCACGGTCGCACCCGCACCGATCAGAACCGCGAAGTAATGCGGATCGATGCATTCCGCCGAGCGCACGTTGAGCGAGCAGAAGGTCCGCAGGCCCTTGCGCGTCAGGTGGCTGTGCACCGCGCTCGTGGCCAGGATCATCGGCATCGCGACCTTGCTCTCGTCGGCATGGTGATCGGTCAGCGTGATATGACCCGCGCCAGAGCGCACCGCGTCCTCCGCTTCAGCGCGGATCCGCTCGAGATTTTCCTTGAGCGTGTTGCGCCCGCCGCCCGGAGGGAAGGTGCAGTCGATCTCCACCATCTCGGCGTTGAAATGAATCTTGAGCGCGTCGAACTGGGCGTTACCGACGAACGGTGTATCGAGCACGAGGATCTCGGTCTGCGCCGAGCTCTCGTCGAGCACGTTCTTGAGGTTGCCGAAGCGCGTCTTGAGGCTCATCACGCGGAATTCGCGCAAGCTGTCGATCGGCGGGTTCGTCACCTGGCTGAAGTTCTGCCGGAAGTAATGCGACAGTGGCCGGTAGCGCTTTGACAGGACTGCGGAGGGCGTGTCGTCGCCCATGGAGGCCACGCTCTCCTTCGCATCCTCGGCCATCGGCACGAGGATCTGCTCGATCTCCTCGACGGTATAGCCGGCCGCGATCTGGCGGCGGCGAAGCTCACCGGCTTCGAAGAGCGGCGCTTCCTCGACCTTGGAAAGCGGCTCGTCAAGCTCGGTGATCTTGCCGACCCAGTCGCCGAACGGCTGCGCGGCCGCGAGCTTGTTCTTGATCTCGACGTCGTGGAAGAGTGCGCCTTCCTTCATGTCGACGGCGATCATCTGACCGGGGCCGAGCGCGCCCTTCTCCTTCACGCTGGCCTCTTCGGTCGGCACCATCCCGGCCTCGGAACCTGCGATCAGCAGATCGTCGCCTGTCACCACGTAGCGCATCGGCCGAAGGCCGTTCCGGTCGAGGCCGCCGCAGACCCAGCGACCGTCGGTCATGGCGAGCGCCGCCGGGCCATCCCAGGGCTCCATCACCGAGTTGCAGTAGGAATACATGTCGCGCCACGCTTGCGGCAGCTCCTCGGCCTGCTTGGACCAGCTTTCGGGCACAAGCATTGTCTTGGCCATCGGCGCATTGCGGCCCGCCCGCACCAACACCTCGAACACGGCGTCGAGCGCCGCCGAATCCGACGCGCCGTTCGCGATGATCGGCTTGATGTCGCCCGCCATGTCTCCGAACGTGGCCGACGCCATGCGGATCTCGTGGCTCTTCATCCAGTTGGTGTTGCCCTTGAGCGTGTTGATCTCGCCGTTATGGGCGAGCATCCGGAAGGGCTGCGCGAGCCACCATTGCGGGAAGGTGTTCGTGGAATAGCGCTGGTGGTAGATTGCAAACGCGCTCTCGAAGCGCTGATCCTGGAGGTCGGGATAGAACTCCGCGACATCCTGGGCGAGCATCATGCCCTTGTAGATGATCGACCGGCAGGAGAGCGACGCAATATAGAGCTGCGCCACGCCCGCGGCGGCGGCGGCTTTCTCGATCCGGCGGCGGATCACGTAAAGCTCGCGCTCGAAGGTTTCCTCATCGACGCCGCGCGCGTTCGAGATCAGGATCTGCTCGATCTCGGGGCGGGTTGCGTTGGCCTTCTCGCCAAGACAGTCGACGTTCACCGGCACGTGCCGCCAGCCGTAGATATAATAGCCCATCCGCAGGACTTCGGTCTCTACGATGGTCCGGCAGGTTTCTTGCGCGCCGAAATCGGTGCGCGGCAGGAAGACCTGGCCCACGGCCATCAGCTCATCCTTGCGCGGGTCATGGCCCGTCCGCTCGATCTGGTCGTAGAAGAAGGAAACCGGGATCTGCACATGGATGCCAGCGCCGTCGCCGGTCTTGCCGTCCGCATCGACCGCGCCCCGATGCCAGATCGCCTTGAGCGCGGTGATCCCGGCATCCACGACCTTGCGCGAGGGCGTTCCATCGATGGAGACGACAAGGCCGACGCCGCAGGAGGAATGCTCCTCGGCTTCGGAATAGAGCCCGTTCTCGGCCAGCCATTGGCGCTTGGCCTCCATCTCGGCGGCCCAGTTGGCGTCGTATTTGGTCATGGCAGGTTCTCCTTCGGCACAAAGGCATTCTCAGCTTCGTATTCGGCCCGGGTGCGGCGCGGGTGATCCCCCGCGAGGCTCAGCGCCTTCAGCGCCCGGTCCACATATATCTCGCTCGTGAGCGGCAACGACGCGGCCGCGTCGAAGAGCCCCGGCATCAATTCGTAGTCGGCCCCGTCATCCCGCAGCCAGAGATGGCTGCCACAGGTACCGCAGAAGGCGCGTTCGGCGAAGGACGAGCTGCGATAGCGGCGCACCGGCCCTTCGATCTTCACGTCTTCCGGCGCGGCCGGCACCATGACATAGACCCCGCCCGTCCAGCGCTGACACAGGCGACAGTGACAGGCGTGAACGCCGCCCTCGTGGTGGGCGACGCTCAGGGTCACGGCGCCGCACAGGCACGCGCCGGTCATGGAGGTCTCGGCGCCGACCATCCTATTCCGCGGCGATGGCGCTGGCGCCGTCGAACTGGCTCAGCACCGCCTCGGCGCAGTCGCGCCCATCGCGGATCGCCCAGACGACCAGGCTTGCGCCGCGCACGATGTCGCCGACGGCATAGACACCATCGAGGCTGGTCTTGCCGCTGGTGAACTCCGCCTTGACCGTGCCCCAACGGGTGACTTCGAGCCCTTCCTGCCCCCACAGCGTCGGCAGCTCCTCGGCTTCAAATCCGAGCGCCTTGATCACGAGGTCGGCGGGCTCATCGTATTCCGCACCCTCGATGGGCTCGGGGCTTTGGCGACCTGTCGCGTCGGGCGCGCCCAGGCGCATCTTCTGAACGACGACCGCATTGACCGGGTCGCCCTTGAAAGCCTTCGGCGCGGTCAGCCACTCGAACTCGACGCCTTCCTCCTCGGCATTGGCAACCTCGCGTTGAGAGCCGGGCATGTTCTGACGATCGCGGCGGTAGAGGCACTTCACGCTGGTCGCGCCCTGCCGGATAGAGGTGCGGACGCAATCCATCGCGGTGTCACCGCCTCCGATGACCACCACGCGCTTGCCCTTCGCGTTGAGCTCACCGCTTTCGAATTCCGGCACGTGGTCGCCGAAATTCACCGCGCGGTTCGACGCGGTGAGGAAGTCGATCGCCCGCACGATCCCGTCCGCACCGGCCCCCGGCCCCTTGAGATCACGGCTCTTGTAAACGCCGGTCGCTATGATGACCGCGTCATGCTTCTCGCGGATCTCGTCGAAACCGATGGTCTCGCCGACATTGCAGTTCATCACGAAGGTCACGCCGCCTGCTTCGAGCTGCTCGTTCCGGCGCATGACGACGGGCTTTTCGAGCTTGAAGCCGGGAATGCCGTAGGTCATCAGCCCGCCCGCGCGGTCATATCGGTCATAGACCGTGACCTGCACGCCGGCGCGTCGCAGGACATCGGCAGCAGCAAGCCCGCCCGGTCCTGCACCTATGATGCCGACGCTTTCGGGACGGTCGGCGGCAGGTTCGATCGGCTGGACCCAGCCCTCTTCCCAAGCAGTGTCGGTGATGTACTTCTCCACCGCGCCGATGGTCACGGTGCCATGGCCCGATTTCTCGATCACGCAATTGCCTTCGCAAAGACGGTCCTGCGGACAGATCCGGCCACAGATCTCAGGGAAGGTGTTGGTCGCCTGGCTGACCTCGTAGGCCTCTTGCAGGCGTCCTTCGGCGGTCAGCTTCAACCAATCGGGGATGTTGTTGTGGAGCGGGCAGTGCGACTGACAATAGGGCACGCCGCACTGCGAACAGCGACCGGCTTGCTCCGCGGCCTTTTGCTCCGCGAACTCGGCATAGATCTCCTGGAAGTCCTCGCGGCGCTCCTCTGCGGTGCGCTTGTCGGGCATGTCGCGACCAACGGTCACGAATTTCAGCATCGGCTGCTTGGCCATGTCGATAATGTCCTCGGAATTCCTCTCGTCGGCGTCATATAGCTGCGTTCGGAATAATAAAAGTCAGTAATGCTGACATATATTCAAAAAATAGCCTTCAGGAAGTCGAAAAGCACACCGGCACACAGCATATTTAGGTCCGGTTTGCGATATATATTCCCCCTTCCCTCTGGAATCACTCTGATTATAGGGAAGGCAGGCGTCCCGTTACCCAAGGCCATCTCATGTCCCTCTGGCACCTCGTCCTTCTGGCCCTCATCCAGGGCATCACTGAGTTTCTGCCGGTTTCCTCCTCGGGCCACCTGATTCTCCTGCCCGGCCTAACCGGGGCCGAGGATCAGGGACTGGCGCTCGACGTGGCGGTGCATATCGGCACGCTCGGTGCGGTGATCCTCTATTTCTGGTCCGATGTGCGCGTGGCGCTCGGCGGCACGCTGCGACTGGCGCAAGGAAAGATCGACACCAAGGGCGCGTTTCTCGCACTGTGCCTTCTGATCGCGACGATCCCCGTCATGGCCGCGGGCCTGGCCTTGCGCCTCACCGGCCTCGACGACGCGCTGCGCTCCGTCGCGGTGATCGGCTGGGCGATGATCGTCTTCGGCCTCGTTCTTTACTGGGCGGATCGCACCGGCGCTGAGACTCGCACCGCGCCCGAATGGACGCTGAAACACGCGATGATCATGGGCCTCTGGCAGGTTCTGGCACTCATTCCCGGCACGTCGCGGTCAGGCATCACCATCACCGGCGGACGGCAACTCGGCTACGGCCGGCACGACGCGGCCAGGCTTGCCATGCTGATGTCCATCCCGACGATCCTTGCCTCTGGCGCGCTTCTCGGCGCAGAGGCGCTCATGGAGCCTGACGCTTTCCCCTGGCGCGATGCCGTCATCGGCGCTGCGCTAGCCTTCTTGGCCGCGCTCGCCGCGCTGGCGCTGATGATGCGGCTCCTCAGGAGCGTCAGCTTCACACCCTACGTCATCTACCGCGTGATCCTCGGCCTCGCCCTTCTGGTCTACGCCTATTCCTGAGCGTCATGCGCCGCGCGGCTGTCGTCCGGCGCCTCGGCACGGTCGAACATGCCGTAATCGCGCAGAACATGGCAGACCTTGAGCCGGTAGTCCGAAAAGACGCCGCGCCGCCCCTTCGACTGCGCGCCGCGATGGGCTGCAAGCTGCCGCCAGCGTTCGACCGCATCCTCGTCCTCGAAGAATGAGATCGACAGGAGCTTGTCCGGATCGGTGAGGCTCTGGAACCGCTCGACGCTTATGAAGCCCTCGACCTCATGCACCATCGGGCGCATTTCTGCGGCGATGTCGAGATATTCGTCCTTGCGCCCTTTGGCGGGGATGACTTCGAAAATGATCGCGATCATGGGCGGCCTCCTCGCAGGGTGTCATAATGCGTTCCACGCCGCGCGGGAAGGCGCCGCTTATGCCCCCGGACTTGCCGCCCTCATCCCGGCGTCAGCACATGCCGCAAGAGCGCCACCGGATGCCGCCGTAGCGTCAGGCGCATGGCGACGTAATCCTCCACCACCTCCTCGCCCTCGCTCATCTCGGGCAAGAGCGCCGCTGGCTCCACGATCCCCTCCCCGTCCATATCCCCCGAGAACAGCGGCAGGGGTTTCGCGCCGCCCAGCGCCTTCGCCTCCCAGAGCGCCGCGCGCCGCGTGAGCCCGAGCGGGGCGAAGACATCCGCCTCCGCGAGCCGCGCCACGCGGGCAGGCGCGAGCCCGGCCCGCCGCCAGACATCGCCGACGCTCTGGTAGCCGTTGCCGCGCGCGGCGGTCAGCCAGACCGCGTCCTCCTCCGCGAGTCCCTTGATCTGCCGGAACCCGAGCCGGAGCGCGAGTCCGCCGCGTCCGTCGGGTTCCATCACGTTGTCCCAGTAGCTGTCATTGATCGCCACGGGCCGGACCTCGACCCCGTGCTCGCGCGCATCCCGCACGATCTGCGCGGGCGCGTAGAACCCCATCGGCTGCGCGTTCAGCAGCGCGCAGGCGAAGATGCCGGGGTGGTGGCACTTGATCCAGGCCGAGGCATAGACGAGGAGCGCGAAACTCGCCGCATGGCTTTCGGGAAACCCGTAAGAGCCGAACCCCTCGATCTGGGAAAAGCAGCGCTCCGCGAAATCGGCCTCGTAGCCGTTCTTGCGCATCCCCCTCAGGAACCGCTCTCGAAAATCGCCGATATGTCCGAGCTTCTTGAAGGTCGCGAGCGCCCGGCGCAGCCGGTCCGCCTCGGAGGGCGTGAACCCCGCGCCGATGATGGCGATCTGCATCGCCTGCTCCTGAAAGAGCGGCACGCCCAGCGTCTTGCCCAGAACCTGCCCCAGCGCATCCGAGGGAAAGGAGACGTCCTCCTCTCCGTTCCGGCGGCGGATATAGGGATGGACCATATCGCCCTGGATCGGTCCCGGCCGGATGATCGCGACCTCGATCACCAGGTCATAGAAACTGCGCGGCCGCATCCGGGGCAGGAAGTTCATCTGCGCCCGGCTCTCCACCTGGAAGACCCCGATGGAATCGGCCCGGCAGAGCATGTCGTAGACGCGCGGATCCTCTGGCGGCAACGTCGCCAGGTCGTGCCGCGCCCCGTGATGCCGCGCGATCAGGTCGAACGCCTTGCGGATACAGGTCAGCATCCCAAGGCTCAGCACGTCGACCTTGAGGATGCCCAGCGCATCGATATCGTCCTTGTCCCAACAGATGACCGTGCGATCCTCCATCGAGGCGTTCTCGATCGGCACCAGCTCGTCGAGCCGCCCCTCGGTCACGATGAACCCGCCCACATGCTGCGAGAGATGCCGCGGGAAGCCGATGATCTCGAAGATCAGCTCCATCGTCAGCATCAGCCGCGGATCCTCGGGGTCGAGCCCGATCTCCCGCATCCGCTGCGGCTCGATCCCGTTGGTGGAGAAGAAGCCCCAGAGCTGCGACGAGAGCGCCCCGATCGTGTCCTGCGAAAGCCCCATCGCCGCGCCCACCTCGCGAATGGCGCGTTTGCCGCGGTAATGGATGACCGTCGCGCAGAGCCCCGCGCGGTGCCGGCCGTAGCGCGCATAGATGTGCTGGATCACCTCCTCGCGGCGCTCGTGCTCGAAATCGACGTCGATATCGGGGGGCTCGTCGCGCGCCTCCGAGACGAAACGCTCGAAGACCATTGTGCCGATCTCGGGACTGACCGATGTGACGCCGAGGCAATAGCAGACTACCGAATTGGCCGCAGAGCCGCGCCCCTGGCAGAGTATCCCCCGCTCGCGGGCGAAGGCCACGATATCGCGCACGGTAAGGAAATAGGGCGCATAGGCCAGCTGCGCGATCAGCGCCAGTTCGTGCTCGAGCAGCTTTGTCACCTTCTCAGGCGCGCCGCCCGGATAACGCCATTTGAGCCCCGCCCGCGCCAGCCGTGCGAGCCGCGCATCGGCAGTCTCTCCATCCGTGATCTCGGAAGGGTATTCGTAGCGGAGCGTGCCAAGGTCGAAATCGCAGCGCGCCGCAAGCCGCACCGCCCGGTCCAGCGCCGGGGCATGAGGGCCCAGAAGGCGGCGCATCTCGGGCTCCGACCGCAGCCGCTGCTCGCCGTTTGCCAAGGCATCGCGGCCAAGATCGTCGACCCGGATGCCCGTGCGGATCGCGGTCATCACGTCCGCAAGCCGCCGCCGCCGCCCGTGATGCATGATGGGCCGCGCGCTCGCCACCGTCTCGATGCCGAGACCGCCCGCGAGCCGCGCGAGCCGGTCGAAGCGCGCCGCATCTTGCCCGTCATAGCGCGGGCTCAGCATCATGTGGACGCGTGTTTTATGCCCCGCCACAAGCCTCCGGGCGAGCGGCTGCCAGCGCGCCACCTCTCCGGGCTCCGGCCCCGAGAGAATGAGCTCCAGCCCGTCGGCCCCTTCCATCAGGTCCGCGAGCCGCAGATCGCACGCCCCCTTCTCCGCCCGGAGCCGCCCCCTGGAGATCAGCCGGCACAGCCGCGCCCAGCCATCCCGCGTCGCCGCGAGCGCGGTGATCTCGAGCCCTTCGGCCAGAACGAGACGCGCCGCCGGGATGAGCCGCGGCACGTTGCGGATCGCAAGGGACGGGCCTGCCTCGCAGCCCTCTGGCGCAGGCGGGCCGATGGGGCCGTCCGCCGCTTCGGCTTCGGCGCGTTCGGCCAAGATCCGCGCGATCTCCCGCGCGCGCTGCCACGCGCGCACGATCCCGGCCACCGAGTTCTCATCGGCAATGGCAATGGCCTCCAGCCCTTCCAGCGCCGCGCGCTCCATGAATTCCTCAGGGTGCGACGCGCCGGTCAGGAAGGTGAAGTTCGATGTGATGCTGAGTTCGACGGACATGAGGGAATCAGGCAGCTTTCCGCCATATGTTCCCATTTTGTTCTTTTGCGTCCAACCCCAATTTGGGTTGGCCCAAATACCTCGGGGGTGTCTGAGGGGGCAGCGCCCCCTCAGCTATCGAGCCAGGCGAGTCCCATCTCGGCGAAGCGCGGCACGTAGGCGCCGAGCCTCAGCCCGCTTTCGGGGTTCGAGGCGTTGCCGTCCAGCGCGCGCCTCTTCACTCCTTGCAGGATCGCGCCCATCCGGAAAAACGAGAAGGCGACGTAATAGCCGAACCGCTCGGGCCGCGCGATGCCGCGCGCCTCGCAATACATCTCGATGAACGCGTCATCGGACGGCAGGCCAAGCGCATCACGGTCCAGCCCGGCAAGACCCCGCCCCTCGGCGCCGGGCGGCATCTGCCATTGCATGATGACTGCCGCAAGGTCGGCGAAGGGATGGCCGAGCGTCGAAAGCTCCCAATCGAGGACCGCACGGCAGGACGTGCCTTCCTGCGCGAAAAGCAGGTTGTCGATGCGGTAATCCCCGTGAACAAGCGTGCGGGTGCCGTCATCTTCGGGCATCTCTTCGCCGAGCCGGGCGATGAGGCGGTCCATCTGAGGCAAATGCTCGGTCTCCGAGGCCTCGTATTGCCCGGCCCAGCGCTTGAGCTGGCGCGCGTAGTAATGTCCCGGAGGGCCATAATCCGAAAGCCCCGCCGCCTCGAGATCGACATCGTGGATCGCGGCCAGAACGCGCGCCATCTCGCAGGCGATCTCCGCCCGCTCGCCGGGGACGAGGTCGGTCATGGACGGCTCGGCGATGTTGCGGCCCGAGACATGCTCCATCACGTAGAACATCGAGCCGATCACGCTCTCGTCGTCGCAAAGCGCCAGCACGCATGGCACCGGCACATCCGTGGCCCAAAGCGCCTTCTGCACCCGGAACTCCCGATCCACAGCATGCGCCGATTTCAGAAGCGCACCTTCTGGCTTCCGCCGAAGAACGTAGGAGCCCGAACCGGCATTCAGACGGAAGGTGGGGTTCGACTGCCCCACCTCGAATTTCGTCGCGGAAAGCGGACCGCGATAGCCCTCCACGTTCTCGGCCATCCAGGCCGAAACCGCGCTCAGATCGAGATCGGACATCATACCTCTCTCTGGGTGTATTTCCTCAGCTCCGCCCGCGCGACCTGCCGGCGGTGCACAGCGTCCGGCCCGTCGGCAAAGCGCAGCGTGCGGATATGGGTCCACATCGAGGCAAGGTCGGTGTCCTGGCTGATCCCGGCGGCGCCGTGCATCTGCATCGCCTCGTCCACGACGCGGCCGGCCATCAGCGGGGCGACCACCTTGATCTGGCTGATCCACGGCTGCGCCGCGCGCACACCGGCCGTATCCATCATCCACGCGGCCTTGAGGCAGAGAAGCCGGGCCATCTCGATCTCCATCCGCGCGTTGGCGATGATGTCGTAATTCGCACCCAACTCCACCAAGGGCTTGCCGAAGGCCTCTCGCGCGAGCCCGCGGCGGCACATCAGGTCGAGCGCCTTCTCCGCCTGCCCGATCGCGCGCATGCAATGGTGGATGCGCCCCGGCCCGAGCCGCCCCTGCGCCACTTCGAAGCCGCGTCCCTCACCGAGCACGACATTCTTCGCCGGCACACGCACATCGGTGAAGCGCAGATGCATATGCCCGTGCGGCGCATCGTCCGCACCGAAGACCTTCATCGGGCGCAAAACCTCGATGCCCGGCAGATCCGGGTCCATCACGAACATCGTATGGCGCTGATGCTTGGGCGCGTCCGGATCGGTGCAGGCCATGAGGATATACAGACCGCAGCGTGGATCGCCCGCGCCCGAAATCCACCATTTCTCGCCATTGAGAACGTAGTCTTCGCCATCGCGCTTCGCCTCGAAGACGAGCTGCGCGGCATCAGACGAAGCCGTGTCCGGCTCCGTCATCACGTAGGCCGAGCGGATCTCACCCTCGAGCAGCCGTCCGAGCCAACGCTCCTTCATCCAGTCCGCGCCATAGCGTTCCAGCACTTCCATGTTGCCGGTATCGGGCGCGTTGCAGTTGAACACTTCAGCGGCGATGGAGACCTTGCCCATCTCTTCGGCAAGATAGGCATATTCGACAGTCGTCAGCCCGTAACCCCGCTCGCTGTCCGTCAGCCAGAAGTTCCACAAACCGCGCTCCCTCGCCTTGGCCTTCAGCCCGTTCAGGATCTCGAGCTGCCGGTCGGTATGCGCGAAACGCCCATCCGGGTGCTTACCCACCTCGCCGTGGAACTCCGCGTCGAGAGGCGCAATATCTTCCTCGACCATCTGGCGCACCGCGTCGATCAGCGGGCGCACCTTCTCGGTGACACCAAGGTCCATCACTCTTCCTTCCAACTTACGAGGTTCAGCCAATCGGCGACGATCGCGGGTTTGTCCTCGCCGTCGCGTTCGACGCTCACGTCCCAGCGCAGAAGCACCCCGTTCTCGCGCTCCTGCGTCTCGGATATCTGGAAATGCCCGCGGATGCGGCTACCGACTGCCACCGGGGCTACGAAACGGATGCGGTCGAAGCCGTAATTCACCGACCACGCGCCCGGCGGCAGGTCGGGCAGAACGTCATAGAGCATAGCCGAAAGCATCGAGACCGCGAAGAAACCATGCGCGACGGGACCATCGAACCCAGCCGCCTGCGCCGCGCCTTTTTCAAGATGGATGCCCTGCCAATCCTCGGAGGCATCCGCGAAGGCCGCGACCTTCTCGGCGGTGATCTGGTACCAGCGCGACGCCTTGGGCTCGGTGCTGCGAAACGCGTCAGCCAGCATCGGGCAGCGTGTGATCGGCGTAGGTCTGGCGCAGTGTCAGCTTGGAGACCTTGCCGGTCGCGGTCAGGGGCAATTCGTCCGCGAAGACCATGTCGTCTGGCAGCTGCCACTTGGCCAGGTGCTCGAGCAGCATCTCGTGGATCTCTTCCAGCGTCGGCTTGTCATCACCCTCCAGCACGACCACGAGCAACGGGCGTTCGTCCCATTTGGGATGCGGCACGGCGATCACCGCACAGGACGCGACCTTCGGGTGCGCCATCACGATATTCTCGATGTCGATCGAGGAGATCCACTCGCCGCCCGACTTGATGAGATCCTTCGTGCGGTCCTGGATGACGAGGAAGCCTTGCGCGTCGATGGACGCCACATCGCCCGTGCCGAACCAGCCATCATCGTCGAAAGCCTTCTCGGTCGCCTCGGGATTGGCGAAATAGCCCGAGATCACGGTGTTGCCGCGCACGAACAATTCGCCCGCAGCCTTGCCGTCATGCGGAAGACGATTGCCGGCATCGTCGACGATCTTCAGCTCAACGCCGTAAAGCCGCCGGCCCTGCTTGGCCTTGAGCGCCATCTGGTCGTCCCAGGACAGCTCTTTCATGGGCGCGGACAACAGACCGTGCGTGCCGACCGGGCTCATCTCGGTCATGCCCCAGGCGTGGCAGACCTCAACGCCCGATTTCTCGAACCCTTCGATCATCGAACGCGCGGCGGCCGAGCCGCCGATCACCACCTGCGCGAAGCCGTCCGGGTTCTTGCCGCGCTTGTCGATCTCGCCCCTCAGACCCAGCCAGACGGTCGGCACACCCCAGGCGGACGTGACGCGTTCGCTATCCATCAGATCGAACAGCGACGGCCCGTCGAGCTTCGGCCCCGGCATGACGAGCGATGCGCCGGTCAGCGGCGCTGCATAGGGAAGACCCCACGCGTTGACGTGGAAGAGCGGCACGACCGGCAGAACGCGCGCGCCTTCGGTCAGCGATTTCGAGAGGCCGATCGCGACGGTCATCGCGTGCAGCACGGTGGAGCGATGGGTATAGAGCGCACCCTTCGGATTGCCGGTCGTGCCCGAGGTGTAGCACAGCGCCGCGGCGGCCTCTTCGTCGAGATCGGGCCAGTCGTACTCGGCGGGCTGATCCGCGATGAGGTCTTCATAGCACATAAGATCGAGCGTGCTGTCCGGCATATGCGCCCGGTCGGTCATCGCGACGAGCGTCATGCCCGGCGGCAGGTGCTCGGCGAGTCCTTCGATGATCGGCGTGAAGGTTACGTCGAAGAACAGCACCTTATCCTCGGCATGGCCGATGATGTAGAGCATCTGCTCGGCAGACAGTCGCGGATTGATCGTATGGCACACCGCGCCCATGCCCGAGACACCATAATAGAGCTCGAAATGCCGGTAGCCGTTCCAGGCGAGCGTCGCCACCCGGTCACCCTCACCAATACCGAGCCCGGCCAGCGCATGGGCGAGCTGGCCCGAGCGGGCATAGGCCTCGGCATAGCTTTCGCGGTGGATATCGCCCTCGGTGCGGACCGAGACGATTTCGCCGCCGGGATGCGCCCCGGCCGCGTAGCGCAGGATCTCGATGATCGAGAGCGGTTGGTTCATCATCATTCCGTGCATCTGGCCCTCCCTTGCCGTCTGCGCGTCGAACACCACCTCACTCTGCGAAGCCTGCGACGCTTCCGCAACAGCTAAGCCCCGACGACCCCACGGAAAGGCAAACAATGTCCGACACCTACCGCCGCATCGCCCTGGCCCGCCGCCCGGACGGCGCAGCCACCACCGAGGATTTCTCGCTCGAGACGGACCCGATGCCCGAGCCGGGCGATGGCGAGGTCCTTGTCGAAGTGCAGTGGATGTCGCTCGACCCGTACATGCGCGGGCGAATGGACGATGCCAAGAGCTACGCCGCACCCGTAGAGATCGGCGGCACGATGACCGCGCAGGGCGTCGGCCGCGTAATCGCCTCCAAAGCGGAAGGACTCGTGGAAGGCGACACCGTCACCGGAATGACCGGCTGGGCGAGCCACGCGGTGCTTTCGGGCAAGGAGGTCCGCAAGCTCGACGAGGGAACGCCGCCCTCGGCGGTGCTTGGCGTGCTGGGGATGCCGGGTTTCACCGGCTGGCGGGGCCTGCACGAATACGGCCGCCCCAAATCCGGCGAGACGCTGGTCGTCGGCGCGGCGACAGGCCCCGTGGGCTCGATGGTCGGGCAGCTCGCTAAGGCGATGGGCCTGCGGACGATCGCCATTGCCGGCGGCGCAGAGAAGTGCCGGATTGCGACCGAGACGTTCGGCTTCGACGCCGCCATCGACCACCGCGCACATGACGATGCCCGCGCTCTGCGTAAGGCCATCGCCGAGGTCGCGCCCGACGGTGTCGACATCTACTGGGAGAATGTGGGCGGCAAGCTTCTCGAGGCGGTGCTTCCCCTGATGAACGTGCACGGACGCATCCCGCTCTGCGGCGCGGTCGCCTGGTATTCCGGCGATGTCAGCGAGACGAACCTTTTGCCGATGGCCTGGCGGTCGATCCTGACGAAGCGCCTGTCGGTCAATGGCTTCATCATCTTCGACCACTGGGACCACTACCCCGCCTTCCTCAAGGATGTCGCCCCGCGCGTGGCGGGCGGCGAGATCACCTATCTCGAAGACGTCGCCGAAGGGCTCGAGAACGCGCCCGAAGCCTTCATCGAGATGCTGAAAGGCGGCAATACCGGCAAGCAGGTGGTCAAGCTTTAGGGCTCAGCCGCGTCCGATATAGGGCATCGCGGTCGCCATCACCGTCATGAACTGCACGTTCGCCTCAAGCGGCATCCCGGCCATGAGGCGGACGGCGCGCACGGCCTCGGAGACATCCATCGTGGGTGGCTCTGGCAGGCCCTTGGCCCGGTTGCCCTCGATGATGCCGTCCAGAAGCTCGGTCCGCGCATTTCCGATATCGATCTGACCGCAGGCGATGTTATGCGCCCGTCCATCGAGGCTGAGCGATTTCGTCAGCCCGGTGATCGCGTGCTTGGTGGTCGTGTAGCAGACGGAGTTCTCGCGCGGCACATGGGCCGAGATTGAGCCGTTGTTGATGATGCGCCCGCCCTTGGGATCCTGCTTACGCATGATTGCATAGGCCGCGCGGGCACAGAGAAACATGCCGGTCAGGTTCACCTGCAAGACCTGCATCCACTCCGCGACGTCGACCGCGTCGATCTCGGCTGCCGGACCGAAAAGCCCGGCATTGTTGAAAAGCACGTCGATGCGGCCCGCGTCCTGGGCAAAGCGCGCCGCCGCCGCGTCCACCGCGTCCGAATCCGAGACATCCGCGGGCAGGATGACCGCGTTCCGGTGACCGCTCGCGACCTCGATGAGCGCGTCCTCGCGCCGGGCAAGAAGTCCGACCAGCCAACCCTCCGCGAGGAAGTCCCGCGCGGTCGCTGCGCCGATGCCCGAGCTGGCCCCCGTTATGAGTATGCTTTTCACGCCTCGTCCTCCTCTGCGGCAAGCTCCAGCGGCATTGGCTGCGCCACCTCGCGCAGATCGTCGACCGCGAGCGGCCCGGAAGGTTTCGCGAGCCGATTCCGCACGACCCAATAGAGTCGCTCCTGTGCGCGGGTGATCGCGACATAGGCAAGCCGTTTCCAAAGGGGCTGCCCCGCCTCCGACCGTCCGGCCCGCGCGGCGGCGTAAAGATCGGGCGCGAAAACCTGCACAGCATCCCATTGCGACCCTTGCGCCTTGTGGATGGTCACCGCCGCACCGTGCAGGAAGGTCGCGCCCATGCGCGCGGCGAAGGGGATGAAGGGCTCTTCCTCGTCCGGTTTCTCGATCTTCACGATGGAGGCCGCCGAGATCCGTGGATCGGGCGCGCCCATCACGTGCAGCCGGGAAAAGCCGGGCTTCCGGCCGGGACCGAGATAGACCACCTGCGCGCCCTTGATGAGGCCGCGCGCTTCAAGGTCCAGCCGCTTCTTGCGGTGCTTCATCGGCAGCTCGATACCGTCGCAAATGAGCGGCTCGCCTTCCAGGAGCTCAGTCTCGGGCGCGCCGTAGACCGCGCGGAACGCGTTGATGAGCCGGATGCGCGTAGCGTTCCGCCAGACCAGCACCGGCGAGCGCGCCATCAGATCGACCTCGACCCGCTGGCCCCAGACGACGCGGTCGTCGCGGTGGGCGGTCTCCTCGACCATCCGCTCGAAATCCTCGAAGGTGAGGTCAGGGTCCGAGAGCGCGTGGGCCAAATCGAGGATCGGGTTGTCCGCGTCTTGGCGATGCACGCGGGCCAGCTCCATCTTCTGGCTCACCTTCATGCGGTCGAACACCATTGCGCCAGACTGGTTGACCGGCGCGAGCTGCGCCGGATCGCCGAAAAGCAGAAGGTTCGGGAAGATCTCCTGCAGATCCTCGTATTGCCGCTCGTCCAGCATCGAGGCCTCGTCGACGAAGCCGATATCGAGCGGCTCTTCCCGGCGCTTCCAGCCGGTAATGAAGTCCGAGCCCCGCAGACCGGCCGCCGCGAGCGCCGCTGGCACCGACTTGTGGCCCTGATAGGCCGAGAAGGCCCGGTCGAGTGCATCCTCGGTCAGATCCTCGATCACGGGTTTCTCGCCGTTTCCCATGAGCCATTCGGCGATCTTCTCGTATTCCGGGTCATAGACCGGAGTATAGAGGATGCGGTGAATGGTCGTCGCAGGCACGCCGCGATTGCGAAGAACGCTCGCGGCCTTGTTCGTGGGCGCGAGGATGGCGAGGGTCCGGCGATCCTTGCGGCGGCGGCTCTCGTAGTCACCCGAGACGGTCTCGACCCCGGCTTCACCGAGCGCGCGGGCCAATTCGGCGAGAAGCATGGTCTTCCCCGATCCGGCCTTGCCCAGAAGCGCCATGACGCGCGTCTTGCCCTCCTTGGCGGGCAAGCAGAGCCCCTCCTCGAGATCCACGCCCGCCTCGCGCAACATCTCGGCCACGCGGTCGTAGGCCTGGGCCTGGTCGTCGGAAAAGGTCAGTGCGGGCAGCGTCATGGGCGGACCCTACAGACGCGAGCCGCCGCGCACCAGATGGCGCGCGGCGGCAATTTCGTCTCTGGGCCGGCTCCGCGCTCAGCGCGCGTCGAGCGCATCCTCAAGCGTTCGAAGGCCGGTCTTCGGCGACTGTACGAGCACGGCCATGTTGCCCGGCTTATGCTCGTTCCGCATCATCTTCATGTGCGCTTCGGGGATCTCGGCCCAGGGGAACACCTCGGACATGCAGGGATCGAGGCGCCGCTCGATCATCAGCTTGTTTGCAGCAGCCGCCTGCTTGAGATGCGCGAAGTGGGAGCCCTGTAGGCGCTTCTGGTGCATCCACATGTAGCGCACGTCGAAGGTTGTGTTGTAGCCGGTCGTTCCGGCGCAGATCACGACCATGCCGCCTTTCTTGACCACGAGCGTCGAGACCGGGAACGTCGCCTCGCCAGGATGTTCGAACACCATGTCGACGCTGACGCCCTTGCCGGTAATTTCCCAGATGGCCTTGCCGAACTTGCGCGCCTCTTTGAGCCACTCGGTGTATTCGGGGCTGTTTACAATGGGAAGCTGACCCCAACACTTGAAGTCGCGCCGATTGATGACGCCTTTCGCCCCAAGGGACATGACGAAATCGCGCTTGTCCTCTTCTGAGATAACGCCGATCGCGTTCGCGCCCGCGGTGTTGGCAAGCTGGATCGCGTAGGAGCCGAGCCCGCCCGACGCACCCCAGACCAGCACGTTCTGGCCGGGCTTGAGCTCGTGCGGATGGTGGCCGAACAGCATCCGGTAGGCGGTCGCGAGCGTCAGTGTATAGCAGGCGCTCTCTTCCCAGGTCAGGTGTCGCGGACGCGGCATGAGCTGCTGCGCCTGTACGTTGGTAAACTGCGCGAAAGAGCCATCGGGCGTCTCGTAGCCCCAGATTCGCTGCGTCGGCGAGAACATCGGGTCGCCGCCGTTGCACTCCTCGTCGTCGCCGTCGTCCCGGTTGCAATGGATCACGACCTCGTCGCCGACCTTCCAGTTGCGGACCTTGTCGCCCACTGCCCAGACGATGCCGGAGGCGTCGGACCCCGCGATGTGGAACTCGGCGCCGTGCACGTTGAACGGCGAGATCGGCACGCCCTTGCCGGCCCAGACGCCGTTATAGTTGACGCCTGCCGCCATCACGAGAACCAGCACCTCGTGGCTGTCGGGCAGCGGCGTGTCCACGACCTCGACCTTGAAGGACTTGTCGGGATCGCCGTGGCGCTCGCGACGGATCGTCCAGGCGTACATCTGCTTCGGCACATAGCCCATCGGAGGCATTTCGCCGATCTCGTAGAGGTCCTTCTCGGGTGCATCGTATTGCGCGATGCCGGGTTGCGTATCGAGAGCCATGAGCTGCCTCCTGTCGTTCATGCGCGTGCCGCAGTGCGGCGGTGTTCGTCTTCACCCGAGATAGAGCCGGGCGCGCAACAATGCAATCATATTTAGGTCCGGTTTGTAATTTTATGACCGAGCAATTGCAGAAAGTTACGCTGCGTCTGCAAAATCAGTCAGGAGATGACGCACGGAGTTCGCATAGAAGCGGAGAATCGGTTCCGCGTTTTCTGACGGCCGGTACGTCTCCCCATCCTCGATCACGAGTTTGCGGAGCTTGAGCCGCTCTAGCGCGAACTGAACGGCGTAACCCCGGCTGCGGCGCGGCAGGAACAAGCGGTACTCGGTGGCGATCTCGACCTTTCGGAAGGCCACTTCGAGGTCGGTCCGCGTCAACGGCCCGCGCGTCAGCAAGAGATATGAAACGAGCGGCACGGGCAGAATCGGCACCGCATCGGCAATGCGCGACATGATCTCCCGGCCGAGCGCTTCGGGTCGTGCGACGAGTTCGGGCTGCGCTCGCATGGACAGCGGACGGCCGAACCTGACTGCCGTCAAACCGAAGCTGCGGAACCGGCCGGTCGCGCGTCGCCACAGAAGCGCCAGCGCGTTGCGGAAGGCCGAGAACAGACCCGCGCGAAAGCGCCGGTCGCCGCGCTGGTCGGCATCGATCAGGATGCGGTCTTCCAGCACGCGGTCATAATTGAGCGCGACCGGCACGAAAACCACGTCGCGCGTCTTCAGATCGCTGCCCTCCGCGATGTACTTTATCAGCCCGACTTTCGGAGAATGCAGCGCGCCGTCGAGGCTGAGACCGCCCTCCGGGAAGATCGCCTGCGCGACCCCGCCTTGCGTCGCCATCTGCACGTATTTCTCCAGCACCTTGCGATAGAGCGCGGTGCGCGACTTGCGGCGGATGAAGTACGCGCCCATCGCCCGGATCAGCGCCGAAAGCGGCCAGACCCGCGCCCATTCGCCCACCGCGTAGGACAGGGCCGAACGATTCGCCGCAAGGTACGTCACGAGCACGTAATCCATGTTCGAGCGGTGGTTCATCACGAAGATGACCGTCGCGTCGCGATCGATGGCCTCGAGCGCGCGCTCGTCGATATCCGCGACGTCCACGCGGTAAAGCGCATTCGACAGCCACCGCGCCGCGCGGATCGCAAAGCCGAAATAGGCCGTGGCCGAAAATGCGGGCACGATCTCGCGTGCATAGCGGCGGGCATCCTGGAAGGCGACATCCTCGCGCAGGCCGTATTCGGCGGCATGGGCGAGCACGGCCTCCGTCACGTCGGGATCGTAGATCAATCGCTGGATGAGATCGTATCTGCGCGCCAGCTTGAACGGTTGGATAGGCCGCTCGAGGCGCTCGTTCAGCCGCGCGACGATCTTCTCGGCGCGCCGCCGGAAGAACCAGCGCACGGAGGGAAACAGGAAATGCGATGCGAAAGTCACCGCCGCAAAGAGCAGGATCAGTACGAATAGCCAGACAGGAAGCGTGACGGAGCCGGTCATGCCGGCGAGACTTGCAGCCGCCTCGGGCATCGGCAAGCCTCAGCCCGGCGGAAGGCCCGCTTTCGCGACGTGGCGGCAACGCGGTATCGTAAGCCGAAAGCACACCATCGCGCCGCGACGCAGCGAATTGACATTGCCACAATCTTTCTCATATTCGTGCTCAAACGCAATTTTATTGCCAGACCGATCCGAGGGTTTCATGACCGAGACATCCCAAGCGACCGCCCGCGACAAGCCCTGGCTCATCCGGACCTATGCCGGACATTCCACGGCGAAGGCGTCGAACGCCCTCTATCGCGGGAACCTTGCAAAGGGTCAGACGGGGCTTTCGGTGGCGTTCGATCTGCCGACGCAAACGGGCTATGACAGCGATCACGTGCTGGCCAAGGGCGAGGTCGGCAAGGTCGGCGTTCCCGTCTGCCACCTCGGCGACATGCGGACGCTTTTCGACGAGATCCCGCTCGAGCAGATGAACACGTCGATGACGATCAACGCGACCGCGCCCTGGCTGCTCGCGCTCTACATCGCGGTGGCCGAGGAGCAGGGAGCGGATGTCTCCAAGCTTCAGGGCACGGTGCAGAACGACCTCATCAAGGAATACCTCTCGCGCGGCACGTATATCTGCCCGCCGAAACCGTCGCTGAAGATGATCGGGGACGTGGCAGAGTACTGCTACAAGCACGTTCCCAAGTGGAACCCGATGAACGTCTGCTCCTACCACTTGCAGGAAGCAGGCGCGACGCCCCAGCAGGAACTGGCCTATGCACTCGCCACTGCCATCGCGGTTCTGGACGAGCTGAAACCGCGCGTGCCCGCCGAGGATTTCCCGATCCTCGCGGGCCGGATCTCGTTCTTCGTGAATGCCGGCATCCGGTTCGTGACCGAGATGTGCAAGATGCGCGCCTTCGTGGATCTCTGGGACGAGATCCTGCAGGAACGCTACGGGATCGAAGATCCCAAGTTCCGCCGCTTCCGCTATGGCGTGCAGGTCAATTCGCTGGGACTGACCGAACAGCAGCCGGAAAACAACGTCTACCGCATCCTGATCGAGATGCTCGCTGTGACGCTGTCGAAGAAGGCCCGCGCCCGCGCGGTTCAGCTTCCCGCGTGGAACGAGGCTCTGGGCCTGCCGCGCCCCTGGGATCAGCAATGGTCGATGCGGATGCAGCAGATCATGGCCTACGAGACCGACCTTCTGGAGTTTGACGATCTGTTCGATGGCAACCCTGCGGTCGACGCCAAGGTCGAAGCGCTGAAAGAAGGCGCACGGGCGGAATTGTCGACGCTCGACGGTATGGGCGGCGCGATCGAGGCCATCGATTACATGAAATCCCGCCTCGTTGAGAGCAATGCCGATCGCGTGGGCCGTGTCGAGCGCGGCGAGACCGTGGTGGTCGGCGTGAACCGGTATACGGAAAGCGAGCCCTCCCCGCTTCTGGGCGAGGATGGCGGCATCATGACCGTCGATCCCGCCGTCGAGGCCGACCAGATCGGACGGCTCGAGGAATGGCGTGCGCAGCGCAACGCCGATGCCGTGACTGCCGCGCTCGCGGATCTGCGCCGCGCCTCCCGCGAGGGGCGCAATGTGATGGAAGCCTCCATCGCCGCCGCCAAGGCAGGAGTGACGACCGGCGAATGGGCCGAGGAAATGCGCGCGGCCCACGGCGAATATCGCGGCCCGACCGGGGTGTCGAAATCCGTCTCGAACCAGACCGAGGGGCTCGATGATATCCGCGACGCGGTGGATGCGATCTCCGACAAGCTCGGCCGCCGCCTCAGTTTCCTGATCGGCAAGCCGGGCCTCGACGGGCATTCGAACGGCGCCGAACAGATCGCATTTCGTGCACGCGACTGCGGAATGGACATCGATTACGAAGGCATTCGACTTACGCCCGATCAGATCGTGTCCGCGGCTCTGGAGAACAATCCACACGTGATCGGCTTGTCGATCCTTTCGGGAAGCCATTTGCCGCTGGTAGAAGACACGCTTTCGAAATTGCGCGATGCCGGGCTCGGCAACATTCCTCTCATTGTCGGAGGCATCATTCCCGACGTCGACGCGCAGCGTCTGAGGGCGATGGGTGTTGCCCGTGTCTATACTCCGAAAGATTTTGTCCTGAACAAGATCATGACGGATATCGTGACCCTTGCAGACCCCGAAGCAGTCGCTGCCGAATAATCCTTAACGACAATTCCGTCCAATTCGTTAACGCGCAAGTTGCGCGACGAATCACGCGTTCCGGATCCACCTTTATTTCCACTTGCGTTTGAATGATTTATCATCAAATAAATTATGAAACAAATGGAGAGAAAACGAATGGATCTCGAAAAGATGTCGAAGGAAGAGCTGGAACAGCTCAAGAAAGATGTCGACAAAGCTTTGAAGACAGTTGATGCACGCCAGAAAGCCGAAGCGAAACGCGCGGCGGAACAGGCCGCACGGGAATACGGCTTCTCTCTCGACGATCTCGTTGCCGGACAGACCGGAAAAGGCAACAAGGGTGTTGCCAAGTATGCAAACCCCGCCGATCCGACGCAAACGTGGACGGGTCGTGGCCGTAAGCCCAATTGGGTGAATGACGCGCTGGCAGCCGGGAAAAGCCTGGACGACCTCGCTATCTGATGTCCATCCATATCGGTGCGAAACCCGGCGACATCGCCGAAACCGTTCTCATGCCCGGCGATCCCTATCGGGCGCGCTGGGCAGCGGAAACCTACCTCGATAATCCGCGCCTCGTGAACGAGGTGCGTGGCATGCTCGGATATACCGGAACCTGGAAAGGAAACCCGGTCACGATTCACGGCAGCGGCATGGGAATGCCCTCGCTTTCCATCTATGCGAACGAACTTATTCGAGATTATGGCGCGAAGACCTTAATCCGTATCGGCTCCTGCGGTGGAATGCAGACTCACGTCTCGATACGAGACGTCATTGTCGCGATGACGGCATCGTCAATTTCGACGCCGTCGCGCGGCATCTTCAAGGAGTTTAATTTCGCACCCCCCGCCGATTGGACCCTGCTGCGGAATGCGGTCGAGGCGGCCGAAGCGAAAGGCGCCCCCGTGCATGTGGGCGGGATCTATTCGGCAGATGTCTTTTACGACGAGCGGCCCGATCTGAATGAACAGATGACCCGGCATGGCATTCTCGGGGTCGAGATGGAGGCTGCGGAGCTGTACAATCTCGCGGCACGCCACGGAATCCGCGCCCTTTGCGTCCTGACCGTCAGCGATCACCTCATTACCCATGAGGCGCTGCCTTCCGAAGATCGGGAGCGCAGTTTCGGGGACATGGTCGAGATCGCTCTGGACGCCGCCTTTCCGTGACGCCCTATCGCCCGTGCGTGCCGTCGTAACCGGAGCGCGCGGGCGGTTGCCAGCCCTCCGGCTGCGCGGCCGGTATCAGCACCTCTACGCGCAGCGGAAAACATGCCGCCTCGTCCGAGGAATGCTCGGCACCGCAATCGCCGCCCGGACATGCCGAGAGCGCGCCAAGAAGTTCGATCTCCGCGAAGAAGGTCAAGGCATCACCCGGGCGCACCGGACTGGCTTTCATGAAATACTGCCCAGTATCCCGCGTGAAACCGGTGCACATGAAGACGTTCAGAACGTCATGCACGTGTGGCTCGGCGGCACGCAGGGTGCAGCCCAGCTCATCGGCCAGCGCGCGCGTCAGGTTGGAGTGGCAACAGTGGTG
This sequence comes from Roseivivax sp. THAF30, assembly GCF_009363575.1. Classification (NCBI taxonomy): domain Bacteria; kingdom Pseudomonadati; phylum Pseudomonadota; class Alphaproteobacteria; order Rhodobacterales; family Roseobacteraceae; genus Roseivivax; species Roseivivax sp. THAF30. The sequence continues at coordinate 3,495,958 of NZ_CP045389.1, forward strand.
ATACTGCGCGCCCGACAGCACATTGGCCGTGTAAGGATCGCAGCGCGTGCCGATGACGTCATGCACGGAGCCGCCATCCGCATCAATTCCGTACCAGCCGAGATCGTCGCGCACGATCGTCGCCATCGGTCGCAGATGCGGAAAGGACGACCAGAGCCGCTCACCAGTGGTGACATGCGTTCCATGCAGTGCACGTGTCTTGCCGGAATAGAACCGCTCTGACAGATCGTCCGCGTTCCAGAGATTGAGATCGCCGACCTGAGGCCCCTCTACGCTGACGATGCGGAAGAACGATCCGGCAGGTACGCGGAACGTGCGCGCCTCGCGGGGTGGTATGATGATCTCGTCGCTTCGTGTGGCCGTCACCAAAGCAGCCTCGAAGGCGGCAAGCGGCGGCGCTGGCAGCGTCTCGGGCGGATAGCAGATCACCGGTGCTGCGGCCCGGCGCGTCTCTGCGTCCTGCGGTTCCTGCGTCACTCTGTGCCCCTTCTCGCTGCGTTTGCGCGAGACTACGCTCAATCGGCATGGACACGAAAGCAAGAAGGCCGGGCGCAAGGCCCGGCCTCGTTTGACCCCGTGGGGCTGTGTTCAGATCACGACGACATCGAGCGGCGGGAAGCCGTTGAAGCCGACCGAGGAGTAGGTCGAGGTGTATGCGCCGCAGGACCGGATCACCACCTTGTCGCCTGCGCGCAGACCGAGCGGCAGCTCGACCGGGCGCTTTTCGTAGAGCACGTCGGCGGAATCGCAGGACGGGCCGGCCATGACGCAGGGGCCTTTGCCCTCGTGCTCGCGCAGCGTCGCGAACTGGTAGCGGATCGCCTCGCCCTCGGTCTCGGCAAGACCGGAAAACCGGCCGATGTCGAGATAGACCCAGCGGTGCATATCGTTCTCGGATTTCTTGGAGACCAGAACGACCTCCGCGGCGATGGCACCTGCCTCGGCAACCATGCCGCGGCCCGGCTCTGCCATGATCTCCACCTCGGTGCCAAAACGCGCCTCGACGAGCTGCATCACCTCAACGGCGTAGGGCGTCGGGCCTTGCACGGCATCGGTGTAGAAGGCCGGGAAGCCGCCGCCGATATTCAGGAGCGACAGCTCGAAGCCTGCCTCGCGGGTCGCGTCCCACACCGATTTCACCTGGTCGAGGATGGGCGCCCATGCTGCGGCTCGCTTCGTCTGCGAGCCGACATGGAAGGAGAAGCCGACCGGCGTCAGGCCGAGCGCGGTCGCGCGTGCCACGAGGTCCACCGCCTTGTCAGGCGCACAGCCGAACTTGCGGGTCAGCGGCCAGTCGGCCTCGCAGGCATCGACAATGAGGCGAATGTAGACCCGAGCACCGGGCGCGTGCTCCGCGATTTTCTCGAGCTCTTCCTCGGCATCGGCCGCGAACAGATCGATCCCGACGCCATGCGCCCAGGCAATGTCCGAAGCGCGCTTGATCGTATTGCCGAAGGAGACATGCTCGGGCGCCGCGCCCTGGCTCAGGCAAAGCTCGATCTCGCCGCGCGATGCTGCATCGAAATGCGATCCGAGGCCGACAAGCGTCTCGATGATCTCGCGTGCGGGGTTCGCCTTGACCGCGTAGTGGATCGACGCGCGGCCCAGACCCGCGCGCAGGGCACGGAACTGGTGTGCAACCGCATCGCGGTCGATCACGAGCGTCGGACGGTCGAAGCTGCTCGAGAAGATGAATTCTTCGACGCGGGAGGTTTGAGGTGCGGAAAATGCCGAAAAATCGGCGACGTATGCGTTCATGTCCATCTCCACTAGACCCGGCCATCTATGACCGCTCACTTCTTCGGGAGACGTTACCGTCGCTACGTAACCGTGGGGCGGACCCATGGGAAAGAGGCGCGTGCGTTGGCGTCTGTCGTAGCGCGCATATCGACGTTCACCTGAGTCGTTTCAAGAGAAATTTCGTGCGCGGGACAAGAATTTTCCGCAACGGCGGAATCGCGCTATCCCCTTGTGGCTTTTGATCAAATTCAGGCCGTGCGCCTAGCTGTCTTCGGGGCGGTAACAGCGTTGCGGGGTCTTGCCTTGCGTCCCCTCGGTCACCGCGCCGCAGAAGGCGCAGCGCCATTCCGCGCGCCCGTCGCCGGTCCGATATTCGCGCCAGCGACAATCGCGCGTCTCCCGGTTCGCGAAGATCGCGACCAGAACGAACGCAACGATAAGACCGATGACAACGATCATCGGCGCGCCTCGGCTCCGCAGATGTCAGGCAAAGGTGTCACTAGGTCTCCGAAACAAAAAGCTCCGTCCCACGTTTGGCGGGGCGGAGCCGGGATGCAAAGCGGTCTGCCGGACGTGCGGCGCGTTCAGGCCGCGAGACCGAATTCGTCGTAGTCCGCAGCGTCTTCGGCCTCTGCCTGCGGGGCGAGGTCGCGCACGTCGAAATACGCGAAGGCTTCGTTCAGAAGCGCGAGAGCCTCGGCGGGGGATGTGGAATTGTCTGCCATAAGGGGCCTCTTCTCGGATGCGTAGTCCCCTCCCTACACCCCCGATTTGACCATCGCTGCGACGCAGCACAAGCATCAGATCTGCAACCGAGCGATGCAGGCAGCACATGGCACAAACAAAACGCCCCGACCGAGGGCCGGGGCGCTTCGCGTGCAATCAGTCTGCGCTCAGATGGCTCGCTCGACCATCGTTTTCTTGATCTCCGCGATCGCCTTGGCGGGGTTCAGACCCTTGGGGCAGGTCTTCGCGCAATTCATGATCGTGTGGCAGCGATAGAGCTTGAAGGGATCTTCAAGATCGTCGAGCCGCTCACCCGTCGCCTCGTCACGGCTGTCGATGATCCAGCGATAGGCGTGCAGAAGCGCTGCCGGCCCGAGATACCGATCGCCGTTCCACCAGTAGGACGGGCAGGCGGTCGAGCAGCAGGCGCACATCACGCATTCGTAAAGACCGTCGAGCTTTTCGCGATCCTCGATGGACTGCTTCCATTCCTTGGCCGGGCGCGGCGTCTCCGTCTCGAGCCAGGGATGGATCGAGGCGTGCTGCGCGTAGAAATGCGTCAGGTCCGGGATGAGATCCTTGACCACCGGCATGTGCGGCAGCGGGTAGATTTTCACGTCGCCCTTCACCTCGTCGATGCCGTAGATGCAGGCCAGCGTGTTGATCCCGTCGATGTTCATCGCGCAGGACCCGCAGATGCCTTCGCGACAGGAGCGGCGGAAGGTCAGCGTCGGGTCGATCTCGTTCTTGATCTTGATAAGAGCGTCCAGAACCATCGGCCCGCAGGCGTCGAGGTCGAGGAAGTACGTATCGACCCGTGGATTTTCCCCGTCATCGGGGCTCCAACGGTAGATCTTGAACGTACCAACCCGGTTCGCGCCCTCGGGCTTCGGCCAGGTCTTGCCCGTCCGGATGGTGGAGTTCTTGGGGAGCGTCAGTTGAACCATGACGGTGCCTCCGTGGCTATTTCATCATTCAAGATATGGCGTGAGCGCGCGGCATGAAAGGCGGGACCGACCGACCGTGACAATGCGCGGCATCTCTTCGGGTCTCTGCGTGCAATCATCATAGACGAGCTACCTCGCTCAGTGCAGCACCACTCAGACACTGCAATGTCTCCGGCTTGCGCAGGATCGCGGTGACGACCTCGCCTGTGGCGTCGGTCGGGCCAGTCACGCTGTCGGCAGCGAGGGAGACGATCTGTGTCGAGTTCGCATTGTCGATGATGCAGTTGATCGCTGGCTCCACAGGAAGGCCGGGATAGCGTTCGAGTACGACCCGGTTGACGGTCGATTTCGCCGCAGAGCGCGCGATCTGATCCTGCGTCTGCGGCGTGCAGCCGGCAAGTGCCAGGATGGCAATCAGCGCCGTTGGGGCGGCGCGCGTGTATGACCGGGTCAATCGAGGCAATAGAGCGTCCCGCGATAGAGAGTGGGGGCGCCGGGCGGACAGTCTAGGCTGGCGGCGGTCACGACAGTTCCGCCGGTCCGACCACCCGCGCCATGCGCCGAAAGTCCCGCACCTTTGCCGGTATAGACATCTGCTTGCACAATCGGGGCCGGCTGGGGCGCCGGCGCGGGCGGTGCGGCACAGGCGGAAAGAGCTGCGAGTGCGGCAGCCGCGAGCGGTTTGAAACCCCGAGCCATCAGAACGTGCGCGCCTTGGGCGCGATCTTTTTCAGCTCGATCCCGCCTTGCTCTTCCGTGGTCAAAGGATCGGTCACGATCGGACGATAGCTGAGATCCACCTTCGCGTCCGAGATCCGGCTGATCGTATGTACGCGCCAGTTCTCGTCGTCGCGCTCGGCGAAGTCCTCGTGCGCATGGGCACCGCGGCTTTCCTTCCGTGCCTCGGCTCCGGCGATGGTCGCCAGCGCGTTCGGCATGAGGTTGGTAAGCTCCAGCGTCTCCATGAGATCGGAGTTCCAGACAAGGCTGCGATCCGTAACCTTCAGATCGCCGATCTTGCCTGCGATGTCGGTCATGCGCTTGAGACCGTTCGCCATCGTCTCGGCGGTGCGGAAGACGGCGGCGTCTTCCTGCATGGTCTTCTGCATCTCGAGCCGGAGTTCCGCTGTGGGCGTCCCGCCATCAGCGTGGCGCAGCGCATCGAAGCGGTCGAACGCCTTGTCCACCTGTCCCTTGTCGGCCTTGCGCGGCGAGGCTGCCCGGTCGACCACGTCGCCCGCGCGGATCGCGGCGGCGCGGCCGAAGACCACGAGGTCGATGAGCGAGTTCGATCCGAGGCGGTTCGCACCGTGCACGGAGGCGCACCCCGCCTCGCCCACGGCCATGAGGCCGGGCACGATCTTGTTCGGGTCGTCCGCTGTCGGGTTCAGCACCTCGCCCCAGTAATTCGTGGGGATGCCGCCCATGTTGTAATGCACGGTCGGAATCACCGGGATCGGCTCTTTGGTGACATCGACGCCCGCGAAGATGCGCGCGCTCTCGGAGATGCCGGGCAGACGCAGTTGCAGCGCCTCTTTGGGCAGGTGCGAGAGGTTCAGGTGGATGTGATCGCCACCCTTGCCGACGCCGCGTCCTTCGCGGATCTCCATCGTCATGCAGCGCGAAACGTAGTCGCGTGGCGCGAGGTCCTTGTAGTTGGGCGCATAGCGCTCCATGAACCGCTCGCCTTCGGAGTTGGTCAGATACCCGCCTTCGCCGCGCGCACCCTCGGTGATAAGGCAGCCCGCGCCGTAGATGCCGGTCGGATGGAACTGAACGAACTCCATGTCCTGAAGGGGTAGCCCGGCCCGCGCGACCATGCCGCCGCCATCGCCGGTGCATGTATGCGCCGAGGTAGCGGAGAAATAGGCACGGCCATAGCCGCCGGTCGCGAGCACGACCATCTTCGCGTTGAAGACATGCATCGTGCCGTCGTCGAGCTTCCAGCAGACGACGCCCGTGCAGGTGCCGTCATCGTCCATCAGAAGGTCGATGGCGAAATACTCGATGTAGAACTCGGCGTTGTTCTTGAGCGACTGGCCGTAGAGCGTGTGCAGGATCGCGTGACCGGTGCGGTCGGCGGCAGCACAGGTGCGCTGTACCGGCGGGCCTTCACCGAACTCGGTCGTGTGGCCGCCGAAGGGACGCTGGTAGATCTTGCCCTCTTCGGTACGCGAGAACGGCACGCCGTAATGCTCAAGCTCGTAGACCGCCGCGGGAGCATGACGCGCGAGATATTCCATCGCGTCGGTGTCGCCGAGCCAGTCGGACCCCTTCACCGTGTCGTACATGTGCCATTGCCAGTGGTCGGGCCCCATGTTCGACAAAGAGGCCGCGATGCCACCCTGTGCGGCCACGGTATGCGACCGGGTCGGGAACACCTTGGTCACGCAGGCGGTCTTGAGCCCTTGCTCGGCCATGCCCAGCGTCGCGCGCAGGCCCGAGCCGCCGGCCCCCACGACCACGACGTCATAATCATGCGTCTCGTATTCGTATTCAGCCATGTCTCGTCGGTCTCCGCGAAATCAAAGCGCCAGGCGCGCGACGGCGAAAAGGCCGGTCGCGGCGAGCGCATACATAAGGCAGGTCATGCCGAGGATGAGGATCTTTTCCCAAAGTCCGTGCACGTAATCCTCGACGAGGGTCTGGAAGCCGTCCTTGAAGTGGATGCAGGTCACGAGGATCGTGAGCCCCGCCACGATCGCCGGGAAGGGACGGGAGTAATAAGCGATCACCTCTTCGTAGCTCGATCCCAGGATCGGGCCGAAGGTGAAGACGAAAAGCGGCACCAGGAAAAGAAGGCCCACGGATTGGATCTTCATCTTCCAGAAATGCTCGGTTCCGGCTTTCGCGCTGCCCCAGTTCACGGCGCGCTTGCGGTCGGTCAGGAATGCCATGTGCTGCGCCCCTTCAGATGATGATGACGGTGAGGATGGTCATGGCGACGGAGGCACCGATCATGCCCCAGCCGAGCTTTTCCGCGATATCGAGCTCGAGACCTATCGCGTAATCCCAGATGAGGTGCCGGATGCCGGCGAAGAAGTGGTACCAAAGTGCCCAGACCGACAGGAACATCACCAGATCGCCGAACCAGCTCGTCACGAAGCCGTTCGCGGTGGCGAAATACTCGGGCCCGGAGGCCGCGGCGATGAACCACCATACAATCATGAAAATCGCGACGATCAGCGCATTGCCGGTAATCCGCGTCAGGATCGAGGTGATGGAGGTCAGCTGCGGGCGGTAGACCTGCAGGTGCGGCGACAGGGGGCGGTTCCCCCGGTTCACGTCTGCCATTGACGAATTCCTTTCGGTTCCCTGAGCTTGGTTCTAGTCATATTTATCGCGCTGTCACGCGCCCAGCCTCGAAAATGAGCGCCTTTGCCGCGGTTGCCGGGCTGATAGCGCGGCAAGTGATCACAAGAAATACGCGTGTGATCACAAATATCCACCGCGCAGCGAGTCGCCTCGGGCCATTAGAGCGGGATCAGCGCCCAGTAATCGAGATCGAGCAGGATACCGGGCAGATACCTGCCATCCTCATCCTTGAGCTCGCCGACGCTGCCGTCTTTCGTTGCAACCAGGCGCAAACGGATCGCACCGACGCCCGGCGCGGAGGTTTCCGCCGTGTCGAGCACTTCGGACCAGGCCCGGATCGTGTCGCCTGCAAAGCACGGATTGGCATGCGCCCCTGCATTGAGCCCTGCGATGATCTGCGCGTTGGCGAGACCGTTGAAACTGAGCGCGCGAGCCATCGAGATGACATGCCCGCCATAGATCAGGCGCTTGCCATCCTCGCGCTGGGTGGCGTCGAAATGCACCTTGGCCGTGTTCTGCCAGAGGCGCGTCGCCATCATGTGCTCGGCTTCCTCGACCGTGACGCCGTCTACGTGGTCGATAACCTCTCCGATCGCGTAATCGCTGAGGCGGTGCCGTTCTCCGGCCTGACCGAAATCGTAATCCGAGAAATCGAGCCCCGAGGGAATCGTCAGATCGGCGGGCTCGAGCGCATTCTTGAGGTTGGGCACGACGGTCGAGGGGGCGGGAGCATCTTCATCGCGTTTCTTGACCATCACCCAGCGCACGAAGTCGATCACCGTCTCGTCGCGTTGATTGATGCCCTTGGTCCGCACCCAGACGACGCCGGTTTTCCCGTTCGAATTCTGCTTGAGGCCGATCACTTCCGACTGCGCGCGCAGCGTGTCGCCGGCGAAGACAGGCTTCAGCCAGCGTCCTTCCGCATAGCCCAGATTGGCTCGCGCGTTGAGCGAGATATCCGGCACCGACTTGCCGAAAACGACGTGGAACGCCGCCAGATCATCGAGCGGACTTTCCGGCAGGCCCGAGGCGCGCGCGAACTGGTCCGATGAGTAGAGCGCGTGCCGCTCCGGGTAGAGCGCGTGGTACAGCGCCCGCTCGCCCGGACCGACGGTGCGGGGCACGGCGTGTTCCAACACCTGCCCGATCTCGTAATCCTCGAAGAAATTTCCGGAATTGGTCTTCGCCACCGATCCACCCTCATCCTTCATCACTGCTCTCCGAGCTTCATGTCAGGATCGTAGGTGCCGGGTGCGTCCTTCACGACGGCTTGGCCGCAGCGCATCACGCCGTTCGCGGAATCGAAGGCGTAGGTCGGATCGCCGTAGAGCTCCCAGCCCTTGGAGAGGGCTTCGCTCACCTTGTGGCAAAAGGCCGACGTGTCGTCTTCGCTGAGGAAGCGGTAGAGTTTCATAAGGTCTCCTCTCGCGGGGTCAGGCCGGGAAGGGCCAGACGCCCAGCCAGGCGTGAATTCCGGTGATGAGGACGAACATCACGATGGAAATGATAAGAAGAACGACATCTTTCTTCGCAGGGCCGGGCTCGGGCCGGTCCCAGGTCGTGCTCTTGTTGATGAGGATCACCTCGGCGACAGCCCAGGCCAAGAGCCCGCCGAAAAGGATGATCGAGGCCAGGTCACCGTTGACCAGAAGGTGCGCGATCGCCCAAACCTTGACCGCGGTGAGCTGCGGATGCCGCAGCTTGCCGCGCAAACGGCCTTTCGTGGCACTCATCCCGTACAGGAACACGGCACCCAGCATCATCAGGTTGTTGATGTGGACCATGAAGGACGGCGGGTTCCAGACAGGGATCAAGGGCGCCGCGCGATAGCCAAGGATCATAAGGACGAGCCCCGCCAGAACGCCGACCGCGACGAGCCCCTTGCCCGCATTGCCCATCGCCGCGCGCTGCTCGGGTGCGACACGTTTGAAGAAATGCGCGGCGACCCAGAGGAGCAGCCCGAGTATCAGCAGAAGCATTGCGGTCATCCTTTCGCGATGGCGTCGATTGCTTCCGCTTGTGCCAAGAGTTTGCGGGCCGTGTCTACGTGCAGATTTTCGACGATCTTCCCGTCGACCACCGCGACCCCCTGCCCTTCGGCCTTCGCCGCCTCGTAAGCCTCGATCTGACGGCGCGCGAGATCGAGGTCGTCTTCGGAGGGGCCAAAGGCGCGGTTCGCGATCTCGACCTGAGCGGGATGGATCAGCGTCTTGCCGTCAAAGCCCATATCGCGGCCTTGCCGGCATTCGGCGGCGAGCCCCTCTTCGTCCTTGAACGCGTTGTAGACGCCGTCGACCGCCGCGATGCCATGCGCGCGCGCCGCCAGCAGGCACTGACCCAGCGCCGGCAGCATCGAGACCCGGTCGGCTGTCGCCCGCGCGCCGAGCTCCTTCACGAGGTCGTTCGTGCCCATGATGAAGCCGTCCATCAGAGGATGGGCCGCGATCTCGGGCGCCGCAAGAATGCCGCGCGGCGTCTCCATCATGGCCCAAAGCCGCACGTCGCCGGTGATCCCCGCGAGAGAATCGAGCTGCGCCGTGTTCTCGACCTTCGGCAGAAGCACCGCATCGGCCTTCATCTCGGCCGCGGCCTTCGCGTCGTCCTTGCCCCATTCGGTCTCAAGGCCGTTGATCCGCACCAGGGTGAAGCGCGGCGCGAAGCCGCCCTTGTCCAGCTCTTCGGCGAGTGTCGCACGGGCCACCGCCTTTTCCTCGGGTGAGACCGCGTCCTCCAGATCGAAGATGATCGCATCGACCGCGAGGCCCCGCGCCTTGTCGATCGCCCGCGGCTTGGAGCCCGGAATATAGAGGACGGAGCGAAGCGGGCGGGTCATCATGGGCGGCATCCCCTCAGGCGGCGCGAAACAATATTGCGCCGGAAACAGCCAGTTTTTGCCGAAACATTCAAGCAGAATTTGCTGCAATGCAGAGAGCCGCCCTCAGCTCAGCGCGTCCCAGATGAGTTTAGAGCCGGTGATGCCGAGCAGCGTATAGGTCAGACCGAAGAAGACCCGCTCCGGCACGAGATGATGCGCCTTGATCCCGATCCAGGTGCCGAGGACCGCCGCGGGGATCAGCGCGAGATCGAGAAGCAGGCTTTCGCGGGTGAAGATTCCCATCCCCGCGTAAAGCCCGACCTTGGAGAGGTTGATCGCCCAGAACACGAGAACCGTGGTCGCCTGGAACGCGGTCTTCGGCAGGCTGCGCCCCAGCAGATAGACCGCGGCGGCAGGTCCGCCTGCATGGCTGACGAAAGAGGTGAAGCCCAGCGTCAGACCCGCAAGGATGCCCGCGCGCTGGCCCATCTGCCGCTCGATCCGGATGACACCGGCTTTCTGCGCCCACTGCCACGCGATGAACAAAAGACAGACCAGCCCAATCACAAGGCGAATCGCGTCGTCGTTCGTCCAGCGATAGAACAGCGCGCCGAGCACCACGCCGGGCAGACCGGCCGCGATCAGGAGCCGCGCCTCCGGCCAGCGCCACTTCTTCCAGTAGGCCGGCAAACTGACCACGTCGATGACCATCAAGAGCGGCAACATGATCCCGAGCGCCGCACCGGGATCGAGCACGATCGCCAGAATCGAGGCCGACGCAAACGCTGCGCCCGAGCCGAATCCACCCTTGGAGACGCCCGCGAAGATCACCGCAGGCACGGCAAGCGCAAAAACGGGCCAGCTGAGAAGATCCATGTGAAAACGTCCGTAAATGACGGTGTTAGCGATGTGTTAGCGCTTGAGCCCGGCAATGAACAGGCTGGCCTTCCAAGGTCGCTGCATCGCGGCAGGCTTGCGCGCGGCCCGGACATTGCTTAGGCCATCACGCAAATTTTCACCCAACCGGAGACTACCTCATGGCCAGACCCAAGATCGCGCTCATCGGCGCGGGACAGATCGGCGGGACGCTTGCACATCTTGCCGCGCTGAAGGAGCTGGGCGACGTCGTCCTCTTCGACATCGCCGAGGGCACGCCCGAGGGCAAGGCGCTCGACATCGCAGAATCCGGGCCGTCCGAAGGCTTCGATGCGAACCTCAAAGGCACCCAGGACTACGCCGATATCGCTGGCGCGGATGTCTGCATCGTCACCGCCGGCGTGCCGCGCAAGCCGGGCATGAGCCGCGACGACCTTCTGGGCATCAACCTCAAGGTCATGAAGTCGGTTGGCGAAGGCATCCGCGACAATGCACCGGACGCGTTCGTGATCTGCATCACCAACCCGCTCGATGCGATGGTCTGGGCCCTGCGCGAATTCTCGGGCATGCCGCACGAGAAAGTCGTCGGCATGGCGGGCGTTCTCGACAGCGCGCGTTTCCGCCACTTCCTCAGCCTCGAGTTTGGCGTGTCGATGAAGGATGTCTCCGCATTCGTTCTCGGCGGTCACGGTGACACGATGGTGCCGCTGACCCGCTATTCGACGGTCGCAGGCGTGCCTCTGCCCGACCTTGTCAAAATGGGCTGGACCACGCAGGACAAGCTCGACGCGATCGTGCAACGCACCCGTGACGGCGGCGCTGAGATCGTTGGCCTCCTGAAGACCGGCTCCGCCTTCTACGCGCCCGCAACGAGCGCCATCGAGATGGCCGAGGCCTATCTCAAGGACCAGAAGCGCGTCCTGCCCTGCGCGGCATGGTGCGACGGCCAGTTCGGCCTGAAGGGCCTTTACGTCGGCGTGCCGACCGTCATCGGCGCAGGCGGTATCGAGCGTATCGTCGAGATCCAAATGACCAAGGACGAACAGGCGATGTTCGACAACTCGGTCAACGCGGTCAAGGGTCTCGTGGACGCCTGCAAGGGCATCGACGACAGCCTGAGCTGAGATCGGCGACACTGCGATTTCAATCAAGGGCGGCCGCTGAGCCGCCCTTTTTCGTTGCGGTTCAGTCTGGCGACGACAGTCCGACGCTTCGATCGAAAGCCTCCGGTCTGAGGTCAACGCTCCCACCGAAAAGCGCCGCCGTCGCGCGGGCCGGATCGCACGGCATAGGCTCCAGGCACCCGGCTTGCCTCAGTGCATCGGCCAGTTCCGGCCCGAGGACGCGCAGCTTGTCATGCAGGGCGAGCGCCGCTGCTCCGTCGCCCCCAGCCTCCGTGACTTCTGCAATCTGACGCGCGCGAAAGGACTGGGCGCGCGAGCCGTCTTTATACATGCCCTGCGCGGCGTACCGCATGAGCTTGGCGCACCAATGCGCCCGCGTCAGCCCGTCGAAATGACAGATCTTCGCCTCGCGGCTTTCCGCGATGCGCGCTGGCGGCTCACGACGGGGGCCATGAAGCCCGAGGCTGAGCCCACGCCCGGTCCGAGTGACGCTCTTGCCAAGCGCATGTCCGCAAAAGCCGCGATCGGTGAAGAGCGCAAGCTCGTCTCCAAGCAGGCGGCGCGCGGCACGCGGCGGACCCGGAACCTGCCACAGCAGAGCGCCGTCGAATATCGTGTCCACCGGCGCGTCCCTCAGCCAGACACGCTCACCGTTCGGGATATGCAAACTGTCGATGTCGTCTGGCAAAGCGGAGAGCAGCCCTGCGAATTCCTCTGCCGCCAGGAATTCGTCGGCATCTACGTGCAGGAGCCAATCGACCTCCATCGTCCGCACCGCGTGCTCCGCATTGAACCGTTGCTTGCGGTTGAGAGCCGCGGGCTTGCGCCGCACTCCGACAATGTCTGTATAAAATGCCTCATCGGCCCCGATGAGATGCACCTGCGGCACACGCCCGAGCAACTCGTTGATGCGAGGGTCGGATCGATCGAGATAGTAGCGGATCTCTGATACACCCATCGTCACGTAGTGCGCGGCGTGCGCCGCAAGAAGTTCAGGCGGCTCTGCGACGGTCGAGACGACGCCCCAACGCATCGCTTACGCCTTGAGAAGGGCCGCATGGCCCTCGCGGTCGGCCCGCTCGACCAGTAGCGCCGCATCGAACGCCTCGACGGACAGATCTGCCGAGACGCCTGGAAAGATCCGCGTCAGCGACGCCGACGCATCCACACCTGTCGGCTTCAGACGGTGTATGCGGCTCATCTTCCGAGCCATCAGCGGCGGAATGACCCTGAGCCGGTCGTGCAATGCGACGACCGGAGCGAGATCGCCGCCCGACTCGACAGCCAGCGCGATCTGCTGATCCCGGTAACTCGAATGACGGCGCCCGGGCTTCGGCAGAACCCCGTTCTCTGCGTGACGTTGAAGCTTCAAGGCCCAGTGCAGACGGGTGAGACCGTCGAAATGACTTATTCTAACGGTGTCGGCGGCATGGGTCACATCCGTGTCGCAGCGCGGCCGGTGAATGCCCGCGCCGATGCCGCCGCCAACACGCAGCGCCCCCTTTCCGAGTGCATGTGCCAGAAGACCGTGACGCGTCAGATGCCCCATATCCGGGCCCCGCACCCGGGCAAGACGGCCCGGATCGGTCATCGGGAGCGCCAATGCGCCGTCGAAAATGGTCTCGAGCGGCGCGCCTTCGAGGTAGACCCTCTCTCCGTTCTGCACCCAGTATGCCGAGATCTCGGGCGGCAAGGCGGCAAGCTCCTCGGCGGGGTCGGCGGTCAGGAACTCGTCGGCGTCGAGATGGAAGAGCCAGTCTGCATCGCTCAGCGTCTCTGCGTGGTTGGCGTTCACGATCTGCCGTCTGTTGATCCAGCCCGGACGACGGCGTCCGATACTGGAATAAAAGGCATCATCGCAGGTGATGAGCGTCACGCGCGGGTCCGCACCGATCGCCGCTTCGAGATCCGGATGCGGTCCATCGAGATAGAGATGAACATGCAGGGCGCCGAGATCGAGGTGATGCGCCGCGAACGCCAAAAGCAGCGCCGCAGGTTCGCGCACGGTTGCAACGACGCTCCAGCGACCACCGGACGCCGACATCTGCGCCCTGTTGGACGTCATCTTGCGAGGCATTGCTCGAAACCTCAGAATTTCTTCTTTTTGTTGATGAGACGGTATGCGAGGCGCGCCTGGCTTGTCAAAATCGCCCCGCCGCTTTCGGCGACCAGTGATGCAGACCGGCACCGAGAACGCGCATCGAAGAGTCGGACACCGCCGCCCCGCATTGTGATCACACTAAATTCCTGTGTGATCACAAAAGGCGAATTATTGCCGGGTCAGCGCAATTCGAGGTGTTTTTCGGTGCACGACGCCCCAGCTAGCCTTTATAGCAGGTGGAAAGACAGCAAAACGGGACGGATGACATGAATATCCACGAGTATCAGGCCAAGGCTCTTCTGCGGAGCTACGGCGCGCCGGTCTCCGACGGCCGCGTCGTGCTTAAAGCTGCGGACGCCAAGACCGAGGCCGCCAATCTCGATGGCCCGCTCTGGGTGGTGAAGGCCCAGATCCACGCGGGCGGTCGCGGCAAGGGCTCCTTCAAGGAAGCCGATGCTGGCGAGAAAGGCGGCGTGCGCCTGGCCAAATCGGTCGAGGAAGCCGCCGAAGAAGCCAAGAAGATGCTCGGCAAGACCCTCGTGACGCACCAGACCGGCCCGGCGGGCAAGCAGGTCAACCGCATCTACATCGAGGATGGCTCCGATATCGAGCGCGAGCTCTACCTCGCGCTGCTGGTAGACCGCGTGTCGAGCCGCGTGTCCTTCGTCTGCTCCACCGAAGGCGGCATGGATATCGAAGAGGTCGCGGCTTCCACGCCCGAGAAGATCCTGTCCTTCGCGGTCGACCCTGCCACGGGATACCAGCCCTATCACGGGCGCCGCATCGCCTTCGCCCTCGGGCTGGAGGGCGCGCAGATCAAGCAATGCGTCAAGCTGATGGGCATCCTCTACAATGCCTTTATCGAGCGCGACATGGAGATGCTCGAGATCAACCCGCTGATCGTGATGACGAACGGCGAGCTGAAGGTTCTCGACGCCAAGCTCGGTTTCGACTCGAACGCGCTTTACCGTCAGCCCGACGTGGCAGAGCTGCGCGACGAGACCGAGGAAGACCCCAAGGAGCTTGAAGCGTCCAAGTACGACCTCAACTACATCGCGCTCGACGGCGAGATCGGGTGCATGGTCAACGGTGCGGGCCTCGCGATGGCGACGATGGATATCATCAAGCTCTACGGCGCGGAGCCAGCGAACTTCCTCGACGTCGGCGGCGGTGCCACGAAGGAGAAAGTGACCGAGGCGTTCAAGATCATCACCTCTGACAGCAACGTCAAAGGCATCCTCGTGAACATTTTCGGCGGCATCATGCGCTGCGACGTCATCGCCGAGGGCGTGGTCGCCGCGGTGAAGGAAGTCGGCCTGAAAGTTCCGCTGGTCGTGCGTCTTGAAGGCACCAATGTTGAGCAGGGCAAGGAGATCATCAACAACTCCGGCCTCGACGTGATCGCCGCGGACGACCTCAAGGACGGCGCGCAGAAAATCGTTCAGGCGGTCAAGGGCTGAGAATTCGGCGGACGGATCGCGATGAAGCTCGAACACATACATGCAACCGGTCGTGAACAATCGGCGTATCTCGGGGGTTTCCCCCCGAGCATCGGGGCGAGCTTTGCCCCGGCGCCCGCGTTCCCGCCTGCCGCGCCTCGGCGCGCGCGGGTCACGGCCCAGCATAGGAGAGCCGCCATGTCGCTTCTGTCCAGATCCAAGACCCAAACCCTGCCCAGCCTTCCCGAGAACAGCGCGAGCTACGCGCCGTTCCTGATCGGGATCGCGATGGTCGGCTTCGGCCTCGCGCTTCGGCGCACCGAACCCAACACCCTTTCGCTGCCCGAGCCCAACCGGCCGGCGCGGCTGAAAGACGTCAAATCCGGCCGCGACGCGGCCCGTGTGGCGCGCGACGGGATTGCGCGCTTCATTCCCGCAAATCTCACAGGCTCTCTCGGCCGCACGCTCATCCTGATGGGAGGTGCGACCATCGCTGTCCGCGCCCTCGACGAGCTCGTGGACGACGAGGGGCCAGACTACTGATCAAAACGGGGCGGGCCGGAAAAGGCCCGCCAGAGGGACGAAGGAAACGAAATGGCCGTTCTTGTCGACGAAAACACCAAGGTGATCTGTCAGGGCTTCACCGGCTCCCAGGGCACGTTCCACTCCGAACAGGCGATCGCCTACGGCACCAAGATGGTCGGTGGCGTGACACCGGGCAAAGGCGGGCAGAGCCATCTTGACCTGCCGGTCTTCAATTCCGTGCACGAAGCCAAGCACGAAACCGAAGCGAACGCCTCGGTGATCTACGTGCCGCCGCCCTTCGCCGCCGACTCGATCCTCGAGGCGATCGACGCGGACATGGAGCTGATCGTCTGCATCACGGAAGGGATTCCCGTTCTCGACATGATGAAGGTCAAGCGCGCGCTCGAAGGCTCCAAGTCGAAGCTGATCGGCCCGAACTGCCCAGGTGTCATCACGCCCGACGCCTGCAAGATCGGCATTATGCCCGGCCACATCCACAAGCGCGGCAAGGTCGGCGTCGTTTCCCGCTCGGGCACGCTCACCTATGAGGCGGTCAAGCAGACCACCGATGTGGGCCTCGGTCAGTCGACCTGCGTCGGCATCGGCGGCGACCCGATCAAGGGCACGGAGCATATCGACGTTCTGGAATGGTTCCTCGCCGACGACGAGACCGAGGCGATCATCATGATCGGCGAGATCGGCGGTTCGGCCGAGGAGGATGCCGCGCAGTTCCTCGCCGATGAGAAAAAGAAAGGCCGCTGGAAGCCGACCGCCGGGTTCATCGCGGGGCGCACCGCGCCTCCGGGCCGCCGCATGGGCCACGCCGGCGCGATCGTCGCTGGCGGCAAAGGCGGCGCGGACGACAAGATCGAGGCAATGAACAAGGCGGGTATCGTTGTCGCCGACAGTCCCGCCACCCTCGGCGAGGCCGTTCTCAAGGCGATCGACAAAGGCTGAGGCCGGACAGTCCGTGGCCCCCGGCACAAGCCGGGGGCATTCACACCCGAAGTCTCCCGATCAGGGTCCGCGCCGCAGACGCTGATCCGGACACTTCGCCAGACAGGGCTCAGAGGAGGCCGCCGGAATGGGCAACACGATCGCACCGTCGATCCTGCTATGCACAGCGCTTGCGTTGGGCGGCTGCTCCTTTTTCGGCTTCGGCAACGAGGTCTATTTCAAGGACGACGGCAACGGCTGGGTCGAGATCGAACGCGCCGAATACGAGGCGCTGCAAACCGCTGCTCCGGCACCGGCAGACACTGCCCAACGCTTCGTCGACATGAGCGATGCCGAGCGTCGCGCCCTGTCGGACGACATCACCCGAGACATCTGTAATATCCCCGAGGGTCAGCCGATCACGCCGGAGACGCCATGCGATCTCTGATGCGGTTCGAGCCCTTTCCTTTCAAGCCCGGTCCCCAGCCCCAAGAGGTGACATCATGACCGACCAAAGCCCCAACGACGCCTTCCACGCCTCCTCGTTCATGCAGGGGCACAACGCGGAATATCTCGAACAGATGTACGCGCGTTACGCCAACGACCCGAGCGCGGTCGACGACGCCTGGCAGGCCTTTTTCAAGGGGCTCGGCGACGATGAGATCTCGGTCAAGAAAGAGGCCGAAGGCCCGTCCTGGGCGCGCAAGAACTGGCCGCCCGAACCCGTCGACGAGCTGACAGCGGCGCTGACCGGCGAATGGCCGATGCCCGCCATCCCGGGCGAGGCGAAGGCCGCGGGCGAGAAGATCAAGGCCAAGGCCGATGCGGAGGGCGTCAAGCTCACCGATGACGACATCCAACGTGCGGTGCTGGATTCGATCCGCGCGCTCATGATCATCCGCGCCTACCGGATCCGTGGCCACCTTGCCGCCGATCTCGACCCCTTGGGCATGCGCGACACCTCCGAGCATCCCGAGCTCGATCATCGCTCCTACGGCTTCACCGATGCCGATCTCGACCGTCCGATCTTCATCGACAACGTGCTCGGCCTCGAGATCGCGAGCCTGCGCGAGATCATCTCGGTCTTGAAGCGCACCTATTGCGGCACCTTCGCGCTGCAATACATGCACATCTCCGACCCCGAGCAATCCGCGTGGCTGAAAGAGCGGATCGAGGGCTATGGCAAGGAGGTGAAGTTCACGCGCGAGGGCCGCAAGGCGATCCTCAACAAGATGGTCGAAGCCGAGGGCTTCGAGAAGTTCCTGCACGTCAAGTACATGGGCACCAAGCGCTTCGGCCTCGATGGCGGCGAAAGCGCGATCCCGGCGATGGAGCAGATCATCAAGCGCGGCGGCGCGCTCGGCCTCGAGGAAATCGTCATCGGCATGCCCCACCGGGGCCGCCTCTCGGTCCTGGCGAACGTGATGGGCAAGCCCTACCGCGCGATCTTCAACGAATTCCAGGGCGGCAGCTTCAAACCCGAGGATGTCGACGGCTCTGGCGACGTGAAATACCACCTTGGCGCATCATCCGACCGCGAGTTCGACGGCAACACCGTTCACCTCTCGCTGACCGCGAACCCCTCGCACCTCGAGGCGGTGAACCCGGTCGTGCTCGGCAAGGTCCGCGCCAAACAGGACCAGCTCAAGGACAGCTCACGCACCAAGGTGTTGCCGATCCTTCTGCATGGCGACGCGGCCTTCGCGGGCCAGGGCGTCGTCGCGGAATGTTTCGCACTCTCGGGCCTGCGCGGGCACCGGACGGGCGGCACGATCCATCTCGTGGTGAACAACCAGATCGGGTTCACCACCGCGCCGCACTTCTCGCGCTCCTCCCCCTACCCGACCGACAACGCGCTCGTCGTCGAGGCACCGATCTTCCACGTCAACGGGGATGACCCCGAAGCCGTGGTTCATGCTGCCAAGGTCGCCACGGAGTTCCGCCAGAAATTCGGCAAGGACGTGGTCATCGACATGTTCTGCTATCGCCGCTTCGGTCACAACGAAGGCGATGAGCCGATGTTCACCAACCCGTTGATGTACAAGCAGATCAAGGGTCACAAGACAACGCTCACGCTTTATACCGAACGCCTTGTGAAAGACGGGCTCATCCCCGAGGGCGAGATCGAGGACATGAAAGCCTCGTTCCAGTCGCATCTCAACGAGGAGTTCGAGGCCGGCAAGAACTACAAGCCCAACAAGGCCGACTGGCTCGATGGGCGCTGGTCGCATCTCGATCGCCAGAAAGAGGGTAAGTACCAGCGTGGCAAGACCTCGATCAAGAAGAAGACCCTCGAGGAAATCGGCCGCGCACTGACGGAGCCACCCGAAGGCTTCCCGCTGCACAAGACGGTCGGCCGTCTCCTCGAGACCCGAAAGAAGATGTTCGAGACCGGGCAGGGCTTCGATTGGGCGACCGCCGAGGCCCTGGCCTTCGGCTCGCTTCTGACCGAAGGCTATCCGGTGCGGCTCTCGGGCCAGGATTCGACGCGCGGGACGTTCTCACAGCGCCATTCGGCCCTGATCGACCAGGAAACCGAGGAACGGTATTATCCGCTCAATCATATCCGTGAGGGTCAGGCCCGCTTCGAAGGGATCGATTCCGCCCTTTCGGAATACGCGGTGCTCGGGTTCGAGTACGGCTACTCGATGGCCGAACCCAATGCGCTCACCCTCTGGGAAGCGCAGTTCGGCGACTTCGCCAATGGCGGCCAGATCATGTTCGACCAGTTCATCTCGTCGGGCGAAAGCAAGTGGCTGCGGATGTCGGGCCTCGTCTGCCTTCTGCCGCATGGTTACGAGGGACAGGGCCCGGAGCACTCCTCCGCCCGGCTCGAGCGCTTCCTGCAGATGTGCGGTCAAGACAACTGGATCGTCGCGAATTGCTCGACCCCGGCGAACTACTTCCACATCCTGCGGCGGCAGCTTCACCGCTCCTTCCGCAAGCCGCTGATCCTGATGACGCCGAAATCGCTTCTGCGCCACAAGCTCTGCGTCTCTGAAGCGGAGATGTTCGTGGAAGGCTCGTCCTTCCACCGCGTCCTCTGGGACGATGCGGAGAAGGGTCATTCCGAGACCGAGCTGAAGCCCGACGCCGAAATCAAGCGCGTCGTGCTGTGCTCCGGCAAGGTCTATTACGACCTCCTAGAAGAGCGCGACAATCGCGGGATCGACGACGTCTACCTGATGCGGATCGAGCAGTTCTACCCGTTCCCCGCCGTATCCGCGGTGAACGAGCTGCAGCGGTTCAAGCAGGCCGAGATCGTCTGGTGCCAGGAAGAGCCCAAGAACCAGGGCGCCTGGAGCTTCATCGAACCCAATCTGGAATGGGTGCTCGGCCGGATCGAGGCTGAGTACAAGCGCGCCCGGTATGTCGGCCGCGCGACCTCGGCCTCGCCCGCAACGGGTCTGGCCTCGACCCACAAGGCACAACAAGCGGCGCTCGTGGACGAAGCGTTGACGATTGAAGGAAAGTAAGTGACATGACCACCGAAGTGCGCGTTCCCACCCTGGGCGAATCCGTCTCCGAGGCGACCGTGGCAACCTGGTTCAAGAAACCGGGGGATAGCGTCGAGCAGGACGAAATGCTGTGCGAGCTGGAAACCGACAAGGTGACCGTCGAGGTGCCCTCGCCCGCCGCCGGAACCCTTGCCGATATCGTTGCGGGCGAAGGAGAGACGGTCGGCGTCGATGCGCTTCTGGCGAACATCTCCGAAGGCGCGTCTGGCGGCAAATCCGACGAGGGCTCGAAAGAGACCAAGGAGGCGCCGAAGGAAGAGGCGGCCGGGTCGGGCGGTGACCAGGGCGATACGACGGGCGAAACCGTCGATGTCATGGTTCCGACGCTCGGCGAGTCGGTCTCCGAAGCCACCGTCTCCACCTGGTTCAAGAAGGTCGGCGACAGTGTCGAGGCGGACGAGACGCTGTGCGAGCTGGAGACCGACAAGGTCTCCGTCGAGGTGCCCGCGCCGTCCGCAGGCACGCTCTCCGAGATCAAGGCCGAGGAAGGCTCCACCGTGGAAGCCGGCGGCCAGCTTGCCGTAATCGCGAAATCCGCCGCCGGTCAGTCCGGCAAGGCCAAGCCCGATGCGGGCGTGGAACACGGTGGCGACAGCCCCTCTGCCAAGGAAGGTGACAACCAATATTCGACACCTCCCGCCGGGCAAGGCCGCAAGGACGTGGAGGATGCGCCTTCGGCCAAGAAGGCGATGGCCGAGAAAGGCGTTAGCCGCGACCAGGTCACGGGCACCGGCCGCGACGGGCGTGCGATGAAGTCAGACGTGGACGCGGCACTCGCCGCCGCCAAATCCGCCCCCGCCGAGGGCAGCCAGCCCAAGCAGGCCCCGCGCGCCCCGGTCTCCGCCGAGGATGCCGAGCGCGAGGAGCGGGTGAAGATGACCCGCCTGCGCCAGACCATCGCCCGTCGCCTCAAGGACGCGCAGAACACCGCGGCCATGCTGACCACCTACAACGAGGTGGACATGACCGAGACGATGGCGCTCCGCTCCGAATACAAGGAGCTCTTCGAGAAGAAGCACGGCGTGCGCCTCGGCTTCATGTCCTTCTTCACCAAGGCCTGCTGCCATGCGCTTAAAGAGGTGCCCGAGGTCAATGCCGAGGTGGACGGCACCGACATCGTCTACAAGAACTTCGTGCATATGGGCATCGCGACGGGCACGCCGCAGGGTCTCGTCGTGCCGGTGATCCGCGATGCGGACGCCAAGTCCTTTGCCGAGATCGAGGCCGACATCGCGGACAAGGGCAAACGCGCCAGAGACGGCAAGCTCTCGATGGCCGAGATGCAGGGCGGCACGTTCACCATCTCGAACGGCGGCGTCTACGGCTCGCTCATGTCCTCGCCGATCCTGAACCCCCCGCAATCGGGCATCCTCGGCATGCACAAGATCCAGGAGCGGCCGATGGTCGTGAACGGCAAGATCGAAGCGCGCCCGATGATGTACCTCGCGCTCAGCTACGATCACCGCATCGTTGACGGCAAAGGCGCGGTGACCTTCCTCGTGCGGGTCAAGGAAGCCCTCGAGGATCCGCGCCGGATGCTGATGGATCTGTGAAGACGGTCTTCGGGGCGCAGTGCTTGCGGGCTGTTTACGGCATGCGAGACTGCGCCTCGGGCCCATCCTCGGCCCAAGCCATGCAAAGAGATCCCGTGCACCGTTTCGACACAGCCCTCCAAGCCCGCCGCGCCTTCGCCCCCGAAGGCTACGCGACGCTCGCCGATGTCGGCCTCGATCTGCCATTGGTCTCGCCCTATCAGCTCTCTTGCGGCAATCCCGATGGCCCGGTGCTGATCTCCTACAATCACATGGACGCGCCCACAGCACGGGCCAACCGGGAGCGGATCGCGCGGGACGGCTATCTGCCGGAAATGCTGTTCAACCGGGTGCTCGACCGGGCGCTGGCGCTGGCGGGGATGGCGCGTCGCGACATCTATCTGACCCACGCGTTCCATGCCCTGCCCGAAGCCCGCTCCGCCGCGATCCCGGCCCGCCTCGTTGAGGAAAGCTTCGACAGCATCACCCGGCACGAAATCGACGGGCGCCCCGTCATCGCGCTTGGTCGGGACGCGGCCCGATGCTGCGCGCGCTTCGGCGTGTCGCATCAGGCGCTGCCGCATCTCTCGGCGCGCGGCGAAAGCCTCGACACCAAGGCCCGCCGTCTGGCCGACGCGCTGCCCCAATCCGCAAAAAGGCATGCCGCATGACCCCAGAACTCACCATCCTCGCCCTTGCGGCGCTTCTGCAATGCGTTCAGTTCGTGCTGTTCGCGATCCCTGCGAACCTCGAACTGGGCCCCGGCTACACGATGTCCGCCCGCGACCGCGAGCCCTCGCGCGAGCTCTCGACCGGGACCGCCCGGCTCCAGCGGGCGCTCGGAAATCATTTCGAGGGGCTCATCCTCTTCACCATCGCGGTCGTCGTCGTCACCTATGCCGACAAGGGCGATGTCTTCACCGCGGCCTTCGCCGTGATCTACCTGCTGGCGCGCATCCTCTACGTGCCGGCCTATTACTTCGGTTGGCGTCCGGGCCGCTCCCTCATATGGGCGGCGGGCTGGCTCGCCACGGTTCTCATGCTGATTTACGCGCTGATCTCCTGATCGGCGCTCCGACAGAAAAGAAAGGACAAGGGAAATGGCTTCCTACGATGTCATCGTGATCGGCTCCGGCCCCGGCGGCTACGTGGCCGCGATCCGCGCCTCGCAGCTCGGTCTCAAGACGGCCTGCGTCGAAGGGCGCGAGACGCTGGGCGGCACCTGCCTCAACGTGGGCTGCATCCCCTCCAAGGCGCTCCTGCACGCCACGCACCAGCTGCACGAGGCCGAGCACAACTTCGCCAAGATGGGCCTCAAGGGCAAATCCCCCTCGGTCGACTGGGACCAGATGCAGACCTACAAGGGCGAGACGATCGAGACCAACACCAAGGGCATCGAGTTCCTGTTCAAGAAGAACAAGATCGACTGGCTCAAGGGCTGGGGCTCTATCCCCGAGAAGGGCAAGGTCAAGGTCGGCGACGAGGTGCACGAGGCGAAGAATATCATCATCGCCACCGGCTCGGACGTCGCCACGCTGAAGGGTGTCGAGATCGACGAGAAGATCGTCGTCTCGTCTACCGGCGCATTGTCGCTGCCGAAGATTCCCAAGAAGATGGTGGTGATCGGCGCGGGCGTGATCGGTCTCGAGATGGGCTCGGTTTATGCGCGCCTCGGCACCGAGGTTACGGTGGTCGAATATCTCGACAAGATCACCCCGACGATGGACGGCGAGGTTTCCAAGAACTTCCAGAAGATCCTGCAGAAACAGGGGCTGACCTTCGTGCTGGGTGCGGCCGTCTCGGGCGTCGAGACGATGAAGACCAAGGCGAAGGTCTCCTACACGCTCAAGAAGGACGACAGCGAAGAGGTGCTGGACGCCGATGTCGTTCTCGTCTCCACGGGCCGCAAGCCGGTGACCGAGGGTCTCGGCCTAAAGGAACTCGGGGTCGAGATCACCGAGCGCGGATTCGTGAAGACCGACGGGCATTGGAAGACCAACGTCGACGGCATTTACGCAATCGGCGATGCGACCGAAGGCCCAATGCTCGCTCACAAGGCCGAGGATGAGGGCATGGCCGCCGCCGAGGCGATTGCCGGCAAGGCGGGCCACGTGAACTACGACGTGATCCCGAGCGTCATCTATACCCATCCAGAGGTCGCCGCTGTCGGCAAGACCGAAGAAGAGCTGAAGGATGCGGGGCACTCCTACAAGGTTGGCAAGTTTTCCTTCATGGGTAACGGCCGGGCGAAGGCCAATTTCGCCGCGGACGGCTTCGTGAAGATCCTCGCCGACAAGGACACCGACCGCATCCTTGGGGCACATATCATCGGCCCGATGGCGGGCGATCTCATCCACGAGATCTGCGTAGCGATGGAGTTTGGAGCGGCGGCGGAGGATTTGGCCCTGACCTGCCACGCCCACCCGACCTATTCCGAAGCGGTGCGCGAGGCTGCCCTGGCCTGCGGAGACGGCCCGATCCACATGTGATCGGCTCGTCAGCCCGGAACCGAAGCCCGCCCTTGCCGACAGGGGCGGGCTTTGTCACATCTGGCTTGTGCAGGTGCCCCGCATGGGGAGAATCGGGAAGCCGGGGCAGCTCCGGCGCGGGCCCGCCGCTGTGACGGGGACGGGACGGCAATGCCACTGGAGCGATCCGGGAAGGCGCCGCGACCCGGACGATCCGAAGCCAGAAGACCGGCCTGCACAAAACCCGCGCCCCGCGTAAGGACGGCGAGGCGGCGCAGCGTTTTGCAAGGGAGGCCAGCCGTGCCGCCATCGTCCACTTGCGCGCCGAAGCCAGCGCGCGTTTTCACCGACACCGAGCGTCAGGCTCTCCACGATGTCATCGCCCACCGGCGTGATGTCCGGAACGAATTCCTGCCGGACCCGATCGAGCCGTCCCTCCTGCGCCGCATCCTCGAGGCGGCGCATCGCGCCCCGTCGGTCGGACTGTCGCAGCCGTGGAATTTCATTCTCGTTCGCGACCCCGCGCGCAAGGTCGACGTCAAAGCGATCTTCGACCGCGCCAACGACGCAGCTTGCGCGATGTTTCCCGAGGCGCGGCAATCGGACTATGCGCGGCTCAAGCTCGAAGGAATTGAAAAAGCGCCGCTGAATATCGTCGTCACCTGCGACCGGCGCCGCGGAGGTCAGGTCGTGCTGGGCAAGACCCAGAACCCCGAGATGGATCTCTATTCGACCGTCTGCGCGGTGCAGAACCTCTGGCTTGCCGCCCGGGCAGAAGGTGTCGGCATGGGCTGGGTCAGTATCTACGACAAGGCAGAGCTCTCGGCCCTGTTCGCCCTGCCCGAGAATGTGGAGATCGTCGCCTATCTGTGTCTCGGCCACGTGTCGGACATGTTCGACGGGCCAGAACTTGAAGCGCGAGGATGGGCACGGGCCGAAAGCCTCGACGCCGCGATCATGGAGGAGTGCTGGCAGGGTTAGCGGCGCGCGGCTACCGTGCAAGTGTATTCGGTCCCGTCGGGGTCGGGCTCGCGATATGTGGCCTCGTCGCCCTTGATCCAGATGAACCGCCCGAAAGAGCCGTCATATCGCGCGCCGGAGGCGGTGCGGCTGAGCGTTCCGGCGTCGATCGTGTCGCGGCGCTCGAACCTCACGCTCGGAAGTTCGGTGTCGAAGAACAGCGTCACGACCTCGTTCGCAGGAGTGCCGCCACAGGTCCAGAACACGGTCTCCGCTGGTTCCTCGAGTCGCCAGGTCGCGACCAGTTCGCCCTCACGGCGCAGATACGCATCGCTGACGCAGGCGCGCAGGTCTTCGGCTTTCCAGCAGTCGTCACGACCCGAAATCCAGCCGCGCTGCGTTGCCCGCAGCTCCGCCTCCGCATACGCCGCTCCGGCATCGAGGCCCTGCACGACAGAAAGAGCCGCGCCGAAACGATCCGCGAGCCTGCGGTCGAGCCGCGCAAGATCGGCATCCGAGCAGATGAGTGTTTCCGCCTCGCTCCCCGCGTTGGCACACTCGAAGGACGGACCGTCCTGTGCCAGCGCAGGCGCGGAAATCCCGAGGATTGCGATGAGGGAATGAACGAGTCGCATGGCGGACCTCCTTTTGACCGATAACGGGATGATACCGCCCGGACAGGTCGTCACTAATCATCATTCGAGGCGGCGCATCACCACATACGATCCTTGGCGCGCTCGGCGTAGCCCGCATCATAGTCCGGTCCGCCATGCGATCCGGCCGAGCCTTCCTCGATAAGCTGGCCAGTCGTGGGCACGCCCTCCGCATCGTCGCGGTCCCAGAGCCCCGAGCGCATGATGGCTTTCGCACATTGCGCGTAAAGCTCCATGACCTCGATGACGATGACGCTTTTCGGGTAACGGCCGCGCTGCTCGAACCGGGCGCACGCATCGGTGTCGTCGGTCACGAACGCCGTGCCGTTGACGCGCACGACGCTCTTGTGACCGGGAATCATGAACATCAGCGCGACGCGCGGATCGCGCACGATATTCCGCAAGGAATCGAGGCGATTGTTGCCCTGCCAATCGGGCATCAGGATCGTGCGCTCATCCGCCACCATCACGACGGGGCCATCGTCACCGCGTGGGCTGCCGTCAACGCCCTCCGGACCGACCGTCGACAGGATGCAGAAGCGCGACGCCTCGATCCATTCGCGATGTCTCGGACCGATCCGGGTGGCGACCTTCGTCAGCGATGCGGGCACCGGTGCGTCGTAGAGCGCGTCAAGCGCCGCCTCGCTTTCAAATTTTTGCATGAAACCCGGCCTCTTCGAGAAGTGTGTCCGATGCCGCCTCGACCTCGGTTTCGAGGCGCTTGAGAAAGCCCTCCCGGCTGGTGCCTGCCGGGATGCGCGGCAGAAACTCGACGACGGCCTTGCCGGGTCTGCGGTAGATACCCTTGCGCTGCCAGGTCACGCCGGCATTCGTCGCGACCGGCACGCAATCTTGCCCGAGCTGGTCGAAAAGGACCGAGGTGCCGATCTTGTACGGCGCTTTCACACCCGGCGCGACCCGCGTGCCCTGCGAATAGATGATGAGCTGCCCTGGCTCCGCGCGCCCTTTGTCGACGTCCGAGACCATTTGCTTGATCGCTTGGCCCCGCTTGCCGCGATTGACCGGCACACAACCGATCCGCAAGGCGTATTGCCCGATGATCGGCGCGAACATCAATTCGCGCTTCATGATGAACTTGCCGGCGGGCACGGCGTAGAAAATCAGGATGATGTCGAGAAAGGATTGGTGCTTCGCCGCGATCAGCACTTCATCTTGCGGAACATCTCCGCGGATGTCGTAGGTGATCCCGATCATCCAGCGCGCGGTCCAGAGCGTGAAGCGGCACCATGTCTTGCAAGCTGCCCGCGCCCCTCGCGGCGAGAAGATCGCCCAGGGAAAGAAGACGATCCCGAGGACCAGCATCGCGACGTAGATCGTCACGATATGGATGAGAGAGCGAAGCCATTGGATCGCATGGGCCATCAGGCGAGATCCTCCAGAACACGATTGGCGGCGGCGCGCGTCGCCAGAAGCGCGACCAGCGCGGCGAGCGGCGGCACGAAGACCGGCCAGACCCAATCCCAGCCCTGGAAACCGAGCCCGGTGAGAACTCCGCCCGCATCGCCAGTATCGGGAATGAGCGTCACGAGCACTACGCCAAGCAGAGTGCCTGCCGCTGCCCCCGCCAGCGCGCGCAACGTGTAGCGGCGCACGAAGGCCGCCGCGATATAGGCATCGGTCGCCCCTACGAGCCGCAAGACAGCGATGACCTGCGCGTTGGCCGCGAGCGCGGCATTGGCCGCAAGCGTCACCATCGCCGCCGTCGCAGCCGCAATCAGGATGAGCGCGGTCCAGCCGAAGAGACGCATCCCCCCGGCCGCTGCCAGAAGCGGCCGCCGCCAGCGGGCATGATCGTCGAGAACGGCTCCCGGCACCTCGGCTTGAAGCCGTAATCGCAAGCCTGCCGCGTCGAAGCCATCGCCGGTCTCCGTGACCTCGATCAGGCGCGGCACGGGCAGTTGCGCGAGCCGCAGCTCCGCCCCGAACCATGGCTCGAGGAGAGCACGCTGTTCATCATCCGAGAGCGCGCGGAATTCCGCGATCCCCGGCGTCGTCTCGAGAACGGCGAGTGCGGCACTCGTCTGCCGCTCCATCTCCTCCTCGGGGGCGGAGATCCGGATGGTGACCGATCGCGCAAGCTCGTCGCCCCAACGGTCCGCCAGACGCCCCGCGGCAAGCGACAAGGCCAGCGCGAAGACCGCGAGAAACGCCATCGCCGCCGATGTAAAAAGTGTCAGCTGCACCGTGAAGCCGGCGGGCGGGACCACGCGGTCCGCCCCGGCCTCCCGGACGAAGACAGCGCGGATATCGGGCAGAAGCCGTCTCACAGGTCCGCCCCGGCAAGCTGCAGCTTGCGGCTTGCGATCCGCAACACGCGCGCCTGCACGTGGGCTTTGGCCGCACGGATGAGACTTAGATCGTGCGTCGCGATCATCACCGTCTTGCCCATGCGGTTCAATTCCAGAAGAAGCCGCAAGAGCCGCTGCGACATGTCCCAATCGACATTGCCCGTGGGCTCGTCGGCAAGGATCACGTCCGGCGACATGATGACCGCTCGCGCAAGCGCCGCACGCTGACGCTCGCCCCCGGACAATTCCGGCGGGCGTGCATGGGCGCGGTTCGTGAGCCCGACCCAGGTCAGAAGCTCGCTGAGATCGGCTTCCATCGCCGCGTTCTCCTCGCCGGCGACGCCAAGCGGCAGCGCGACATTCTCGGCGACGGTCAGGTGGTCGAGGAACTGGCAATCCTGATGCACGACACCGATCCTGCGCCGCGCCAGCGCCACCCCGTCCCGGCCGATCCGCGTGACATCCCGGTCGAAAAGCCGGACATGTCCGGCGGTCGGCAGAAGCGCACCGTAGCAGAGCTTGAGAAAAGTGGTCTTGCCCGCGCCGGAGGGACCCGTAAGAAAATGGAACGAGCCGGGCTGGAGGCTCAGCGACACATCCGACAGAAGCTCGCCCCCGCCATAGCTATACGCCACATTCTCGAACTCGATCACGCCTGCCCCCGGGACCAATGCCGCGTTGTTGTGCCCGAGCATCGTCGCGGTTTCAATGAGGAGCGTCTGCGAAAACGGCTTTTACACGCGGGTGAGCCAGCTTATTGTTTCCAAACAACGACTTTTGGCAGGATAACGGGACGGGACCGAGGATGCGACTGATCTGCCCCAATTGCGGCGCGCAATACGAGGTGCCGACGGAGGTCATCCCGGAGGCCGGTCGCGACGTGCAATGCTCCAATTGCGGGCATACCTGGTTCCAGTATCATCCCGACCACGCGGCCTACGAGCCGGACGAGTACGCAGTCGAGGAGGACACGGCGGAGGCCTCCGCACCGCCGTCGCCTCCAGAGCCGGAGCCGGAACCGCCAGAAGAGCCGCCCGCTCCCGAGGCGCCCCCTGCACCCGAGGCTGGCCCCGCACCCGGGACGACCGGGCCGCAGCGCCGCTCGCTCGATCCCAGCGTGGCCAGCGTTTTGCGCGAAGAAGCCGAGCGCGAGGCACAGGCGCGCAAGGCCGATAGCGGCGCACTCGAGACGCAGCCCGATCTGGGCCTCGACAGCCCGTCCGAAACCGATGAAGAACGCCGCGCTCGGCAGGCGCGCGAACGTATGGCGCGCATGCGCGGTCCGAGTGCCGAAGTCGATCCGCACCCGCCGGAAGAAAAGCCGCAAAGCGAGACCGGCTCGCGCAGCCAGATGCTGCCCGATGTGGACGAGATCAACCAGACGCTGCGCTCGGCGACCGACCGTCGCCCCGTCGAGACGCCGCAGGGCCGCGCCCCGGAGATCGAGGAAGAGCGGCGCGGCGGCTTCAGCCGCGGCTTCTTCCTGATGATCCTCTTGCTGGTCGTGATCGTGGCGCTCTACGGTCTCGCCGCCCCGCTGGCCGAGATGGTCCCGGCGCTCGCACCGCTTCTCGAAACCTATGTGGCAGAGATCAATGATCTTCGCGTCTGGCTTCAGGACAGTGTCGCGGGCCTGACCGCCCCCACGGCAGAATAGGCGCGGCGCAGATCCTTACGCTTTGGTAACGCGCCCGCGCTAGGGTCCCTCTCGTCAGCAGAAGGGGCCAGCAATGGAGCTTGCAATTCAGCAGTGCGGCGGGGCGAAAATCGTCCGACCGGAAGCCGCGCGCATCGATGCGGCGGTCGCCATCGAGTTCAAGGACCTCATGCGACCGGTCTGCGCTGAAGCAGACGGGCGCATCCTGCTCGATTTATCCGAGGTCCAGTTCATCGACTCAAGCGGTCTCGGGGCCGTGGTCGCGGTCATGAAAATGCTCGAGCCGCCCGCGACACTCGAACTCGTGACGCTCAACCCGACGGTCGACATGGTGTTCCGCCTCACCAGGATGGACAGTGTGTTCCGTATTCACGCCACGCTCGACGCAGCGCTCGCGCAAGATGCGGCCTAAGCCGGTGCCGGCGCTCGACTTGCCGGACATTCCGGCCGTACTCGAGCTCAAGATCGGGGTGTCTCCACTCGCCGTCCGACACGCCTGCGAAACAATAGCGCTGGCCTTGAGGGAGAACGGCGCCCGCGCCACCGACCTGAACCGCATCGTCCTTGTCTGTGCCGAGGCGCTGAACAACGTGGTGGAGCATGGCGGCCTCGAGGAGACCAGCCCGCCGATCCGGCTTCAGCTCACGCTCGGCGCGCCCTGGCATGTGCGGATCCTCGATGCGGGCCGCACCATGCCAGCCGTTCTTCTGGCCGCGTCGAATACGGCCTTTACCGCCCCGGCTTGTGCGACAGAAGATTTGCCAGAAGGGGGCTTCGGCTGGCGGATGATCAATTCGCTCTCCGACCGTCTCGATTACGTACGACATCGAGGCTCGAACCGCCTCGAGATCGTGATCGACGGCTGATCGCGGTGATCGCGTCATGCGGACCCGACAGGCGCTTCCAGAAGGTGCTGCTCCGGGCAGATATTGCCTCAAAAAGACCAAGTTTGCCGCCAAATGACGACACAGAGATGCGTCAAAACCGCGATTGTAGCTGCAAAAGGCTTCCCTCGACGTCGCGTCGAAATTGCCCCCACCCAAGGCGCGGCGTCGAGGTTCTTACCCCTACATTGACGCCGGTGCCGCCTTCCGTATGGTTCGCGAGGATCACAAGGGGGACCTCCGAACATGCGCGATTTTCACATGCCCGGCCGCTCGGCCGTCTACGCAACGAATGGCATGGCAGCGACGTCGCATCCTTTGGCTGCGGCGGCGGCTATCGACATCCTGAAATCGGGCGGCAACGCGGTGGATGCCGCGATCGCAGGCGCAGTTCTTCTCGGCCTCTGTGAGCCGCAGATGACGGGGATCGGCGGCGATTGCTTCGCGCTCATCTCTGAGCCTGGCAAGGACGTCGTCTCGATCAACGGCTCGGGCCGCGCGCCCGCCGGTGCCAGTGCCGCGCGCCTCCGCGAGGCCGGCCACGAGACAGTGCCCATCGGCAGCGCCGATGCCGTGACCATCCCCGGCGCGCTGGATGCTTTCGACCGGATGTCGGCTCGGTGGGGCAAGCTTGGCCTCGCCGACAGCCTCGCACCCGCGATCCGGTACATGGACGAAGGTGTGCCCGTGGCCCCGCGCGTCGCCTTCGACTGGGCCGCTCAGATCGACACGTTGCAAGGCGCGGCGCGGGAGCATTTCCTGACCGAAGGCCACGCGCCCGCCGTCGGCGCGCCTTTCTCCTTGCCCGGCCAGGCAGAGGTCTTGCGCCGCGTCGCCAAGGACGGCGCGCGGGCCTTCTACGAGGGTGAGGTTGCGGAGGACATGCTGGCGACGCTGCGCGGCCTTGGCGGTGTTCACACCGAAGAGGATTTCCGCGCGGTCGAGGCAACCTTCGGCGATCCGATCGAGGGCAGCTATGGCGGCGCGGAGCTTCTGGAGCATGCCCCGAACGGTCAGGGCGCGACGGCGATCCTGCTTCTCAACATTCTCAAGAAGTTCGACCTGGCGCGTATGGACCCCTGGGGAACGGAGCGCGCGCATATCGAGGCCGAGGCCACCAAGCTGGCCTATGACGCCCGTAACCGCTTCCTCGCCGATCCCGACCACATGACCCGCCTCGATCACATGCTGAGCCAGGAGACCGCCGACAAGCTGGCCGGGCTCATCGATCCGCGCCGCGCGCAGGCCGCCGTGACCGAGATCTCCGAAGCGGTGCACAAGGACACGATCTACATCACCGTGGTCGACAAGGACCGCATGGCGGTCTCGCTCATCTACTCGATCTTCCATGGCTTCGGCTCTGGCATCGCCTCGGAGAAGTTCGGCATCCTCTTCCAGAACCGCGGCGCGGGCTTCTCGCTGAAAGAAGGTCATCCGAACGAGATGGCCCCCGGCAAGCGCCCGATGCATACGATCATCCCGGCGATGCTGCGCGAGAACGGCGCGGTCAGCATGCCTTTCGGTGTCATGGGCGGGCAGTATCAATCCGCGGGTCATGCGCGCATGGTTACGAACTGGCGCGATTTCGGGCTCGATCCGCAAGACGCGCTCGACGCGCCACGCTCTTTCGCCGAAGGCGACACGCTCCAGGTCGAGCGCGGTTATGCGGCCCAGGTGCGCGAGGAACTGGCCGAGATGGGCCACAAGGTCGTGGTGCCAGACGGGCCTATCGGCGGCGCCCAGGCAATCCGCATTCACGAGAACGGCACGCTCGAAGGCGCGTCGGATCCCCGCAAGGATGGTGCGGCGCTCGGCTATTGAGCGCCGCCCACATCAATAGGCGAATTCCTCGAAGACCGGGCGGACGTCGCGGTTCCAGTCGGTCTCGTACCGGCGAATGAGCTCGTCCGCCGGCGCCTGCCCGCTATCGACGCTTTCGCGGAGCGCGTTGAGGAAATGCGTCTCGTCCGGCAGAAGCCCGCCCGCACCGGGCCGCGCCCGCGCCTTCAGCCCCGCCTCGGCGATGTCCAGAACCTCGCGCGCCACGTCGAGCATCTTCTGCCCGCCGACCTCGGCATGGAGCCCATCCACCGACGCCGCGACGCGCCACGCCTCGCGCGTATCCGCATCCCAGCTCTTCGCCATGTCCCAGGCGGCATCGAGCGCGCCCTGGTCGTAGGTCAGCCCGACCCAGAACGCCGGGAGCGCGCAAAGCCGTCGCCACGGACCGCCATCCGCGCCGCGCATCTCGATGAACTTCTTGATCCGCGCTTCGGGGAAGATGGTCGTGAGGTGATCGGCCCAGTCGCTCAGCGTCGGCTTCTCGCCCGGCAGCGCGGGCAGCTCGCCACGCAGGAAATCGCGGAAGGACTGGCCGAGCGCGTCGATATACTGCCCATCGCGATAGACGAAGTACATCGGCACATCGAGCGCGTATTCGGCCCAGGCCTCGAACCCGAAGCCCGGCTCGAACACGAAAGGCAGCATGCCGGTGCGGTCCGCATCGAGATCCCGCCAAATGCGGCTGCGCCAGCTCTTGTGGCCATTGAGTTTGCCTTCGAAGAACGGCGAGTTGGCGAACAGAGCCGTGGCGACCGGCTGCAAGGCCAGCGCCACACGTAGTTTCTGCACCATGTCCGCCTCGGAGGCGAAGTCGAGATTCACCTGAACGGTGCAGGTCCGGTACATCATGGATTTCCCCATTGTCCCGACTTCGTCCATGTACCGGGTCATCAGCCGATAGCGCCCTTTCGGCATCATCGGCATATCCTCGAAGTGCCAATGCGGCGCAGCGCCAAGCCCGATGAAGCCCACATCGATCGCGTCGGCCACATCGCGCACCTCCGCGAGGTGCTGGTTCACCTCGTCACAGGTCTGGTGAATCGTCTCGAGCGGCGCACCCGAAAGCTCGAGCTGCCCACCCGGCTCGAGCGAGATATTCGCGCCGTCCTTCTCGAGCCCGATCAGATGGCCGGATTCCTCGATTGCCGACCAGCCGTGGCGGTCGCGGAGACCTTCGAGCACGGATCGCACCGATTGACGGCCCTCATAGGGCAGAGGCTCCAATGATCCTTTGAGGAAGCCGAACTTCTCGTGCTCGGTGCCGATACGCCAATCCTCGCGCGGCTTGCAGCCGCTTTCGAGATATTCGGCAAGCTGGGCATGGGACTCGATCGGACCGCCGCCGCTCTGGGGAATGGACATCAGGACGCTCCGTTCAGTCTTCTTCGTGGATGACAGCCATGGTCAGGAACGCGCGGGGTGTCAATGCAGCCGCCGGTGGCTCTCGGGCCCGTGACGCCGCCAGAGGATGGCGAGGCCCTCATGGTCCCGCTCGAGAGCGCGCAACATCGCGGAGGTGTCGAAATTCGGCAGACCCGCGAAGGCATCGAAGAGCCGATCCGCGCCGGCCGCGGTCACCGGGATGAACAGCGCCGGGCCACCGTCATGGTCGATCCGCCAGTGCTTCGGCCGCGCCGAGCCGTCGAGCGCGACCCCGGTCACGTCGTCGAGCGCCGCGACACCGCCCGAAAGCGGGCCGAAATACGAAAGCTGCCGCTCCGTGACCTCGACGATGCCCGGCCCGTCTTCGCCGGAACGAAAGCGCCCGCGCTGCAGACCGATCCCGGCCAGCACGACACCCAGAACGACGAGAAGCGCCCCGAAGGTCAGCGTCAGCCACCCCAGCGCGCCCCAGGCGATTGCCAAACCTATAGCCACGAGGCCGACACCGATCAGGGCCTCGCGCCAGCGCATGATCTGCGCGCGCGCTTCGGGTCGGATCATGTCCAGTCTCCGAGTTGCATCTGCCAGAGCGTTAGAGCGGCGACCGCCGCGGTATCCGCGCGCAGGATCCGGGGTCCGAGCCCAGCCACGTAGGCGAAGGGCAGCCCGTGCAGATGGACGCGCTCCCGGTCCGAAAACCCGCCCTCGGGCCCGATCAGCACCGCCCAGGGCCCGTGTTCGCTCGCCGCCGCGAAGCGGCCCGCCCGGACCGATGAGCTGCCCTCTCCCGTCTCGGCCTCTGCCTCGTCGCAGAACATGAGCCGCCGCCCGTCCGGCCAATCTGCCAAGATATCGCGGAGCTTCGACAGCTCGGCCACCTCCGGCACGAAGAGCCCGCCGCATTGCTCCGCCGCCTCCTTCGCATGCGCCTGCAACCGATCCCGCCGCACCCGTTCGGAATTGGTGAACTCGGTCGCGACAGGCACGATTCGGCGCACTCCCATCTCGACCGCTTTCTCGACGATGAAATCGGTGCGGGCCTTCTTCACCGGCGCGAACAGCAACCACAGATCCGGCGGCAGGCTCTGCGCGCGGGTCTGTTCAACGGCCTCGAGTACGCCGCCGCGCTTGCTGGCCTCGGCAACGCGCGCGCGCCATTCACCGTCCTGCCCGTTGAACAGCGTCACCTCGTCACCCACGGAGAGCCGCATCACCCCGAAGAGATAATGCGCCGCGTCCCGCGACAGCGTCACCGGTTGTCCTGCCCCGAGGGCGTCGTCTACATACAGCCTGACCTGAGCCATGAGGGGGACCCTATGACCCGACCGGGCAAAGCGCCAGAGGGCCAGATCGCCGACGCGGTCAGCGGCAATTGGGTGGACAAGAGCGCCCCCGAGGCCTGGAAGCCGTATTTCCGCCTGTCGCGGCTCGACCGTCCGATCGGCACCTGGCTTCTCCTCCTGCCCTGCTGGTGGGGCCTGTTCCTGGGATCGGTGCATACCGGCACCTTCACCTGGCACGATCTGTGGATATTCGCGGGCTGCGGGATCGGCGCGATCCTGATGCGCGGCGCGGGCTGCACCTGGAACGACATCACCGACCGGGACATCGACGGCTCGGTCGCGCGCACGGCGCTCCGGCCGATCCCGGCAGGCGACGTGACCGCGCGGCAGGCCCTCGGCTGGGCCGTTGCCCAATGCCTCGCCGCCTTCCTGATCCTGCTGACCTTCAACACGGCAGCGATCGCGCTCGGCATTCTCGCGCTCCTGCCCGTCGCGATCTACCCCTTCGCCAAGCGCTTCACCTGGTGGCCGCAAATCTTTCTCGGCCTCGCATTCAACTGGGGCGCGCTTCTGGCCTGGACCGCCCATACCGGCAGCCTCGGATGGCCGGCGGTGCTGCTCTATCTTTCGGGCATGGGCTGGACGCTCTTCTATGACACGATCTACGCCCACCAGGACAAGGAAGATGACGCGCTCATCGGCGTGAAATCGACCGCCCGGCTCTTCGGCGACCGCACGCCGCGTTTCCTGGCCATGTTCCTCGTCGGTGCGACCCTGCTCATGGCCGGGGCGGTCTGGATCGCTCTGCCTTCGAATGCCCCGCTCACCGCCACTCTCGCCGCTCTCGGTCCCATCGCCTTCGCCATCCACCTCGCCCGCCAACTCGCACGGACCGAGCTCGACAACCACGACCGGCTGCTGGCACTCTTTCGCTCGAACCGCGATGCGGGGCTCTTGCCTGTGCTGTTTTTCGCCGGTGCCGCATTCGTGTGATTGCAGGTCCACCCCCTGCCGCCTACAAGGCGGCGGCTGAGACAAAGTCCGGAAGATCCATGCGACTCTCCACACTGACGACGCTCGGCGGCACCTTTCTCGGCGCCGCAGCCCTGTCCATCATCGCCGCGAGCCTGTCGGCCCGCGTGATCGAGGAAAGCTCCATCACCGGGGTGGCCCGCGTTCTCGAGACCGACGGGATCGACTGGGCCGAAGTGGACGCGAACGGGCTTCAGGTCTTCGTCTACGGCACCGCACCCTCCGAGGCCGACCGCTTCCGCGCCCTGTCGCTTGCGGGCCAGGTTGTCGACGCGGCGCGGGTGATCGACGAGCTCAACGTCAATGACAGCCGTGACATCGAGGCCCCGCAATTCTCGGTTGAGATCCTCAGGAATGAAGACCGCATCTCGCTGATCGGTCTCGTTCCGACCAGCTTCGACCGCGAACCGCTGGTCCAGACTCTCGAAGCGCTGGCCGACGATCCCGAAGACGTCTCGGACCTGATGGAAAGCGCGAATTTCCCCGCGCCCGAAAGCTGGGGGCCCGCCATGCGCTTCGCCGGCTTTGCGCTAGCCGACCTGCCCCGGGCCAAGATCTCCGTCAATGCCGAGCGGATCGCCATCGAAGCGATGGCCGAGACCGCCGAGGACCGCGACCGGATCGCCGCGAAGCTCGACAGTGCCGCGCCGGACGGGATCGAGCTTGTCCTGGACCTCGAGGCACCCCGCCCCGTCATCTCGCCCTTCGCCCTGCGCTTCACGATCAGCGAGGATAGCGCAGAGCTCGAGACTTGCGCCGCCGACACGGAGGCCGCGCGCGCCAGCATCGTCAATGCAGCGCGGCTCGCAGGCGCGTCTGCGGACACCGATTGCACCATCGCGCTCGGCGTTCCGTCCCCCGACTGGGGCACCGCCGGCGCAGAGGCCATCGCGGCCCTTGCCGAGATTGGTGGCGGGTCCGTCACCTTCTCCAACGCCGACATCGCGCTCGTCGCGGCCGAGGGCACGGATCCGGCACGGTTCGACCGGGTCGTCGGCGCGCTTGAGGGCGATCTGCCCGAGAGTTTCGTTCTCGACGCGGTCCTGCCCGAAACGCCCGACGAAGACGCCGCCCCGCTCGAATTCGTCGCGACCCGCAGCCCCGAGGGCCAAGTCGCGCTGCGTGGCCTGATCGATAACGAGGTGACCCGCACCGCCATCGACGGCTTCGCCCGCGCCGCGTTCAGCTCGAACTCGATCCAGGTGGGCGCGCGCGTGTCGGACAACCTGCCCGACGGCTGGCGCGCCCGTGTTCTCGCCGGTCTCGAAGCGCTGTCCCGCCTCGACAACGGCGCGGCCATCGTCACCCCCGACCGGATCTCCGTGCGCGGCGATACAGGCAACAAGGACGCCTCCGCCGAGATCGCCTCGCTCCTGTCCGAGAAACTCGGCACGGACCAGTTCGAGATCGACGTCGCTTATGTCGAAAAACTGGATCCAAGTCTCGGCATCCCGACGCCCGAGGAATGCGTCGCCCAAATCGATGACATCATCGGTGAGCGCAAGATTTCCTTCGAGCCAGGTGCCGCCACGTTTGATGCCACCGCAAGGGACATCCTCGACGATATCGCCGAGCTCCTGAAACTCTGCGGCGATATCCCGCTCGAGATCCAGGGCCACACCGACAGCCAGGGCCGCGAGGTGATGAACCAGCAGCTCAGCCAGGAGCGGGCCCAGGCCGTGCTGATAGCGCTGGCCGAGCGCCGCGTGCTGACCTCCGCGTACCGCGCCGTCGGATACGGCGAGGAAGACCCCATCGCCGACAACGATACCGAAGCGGGCCGCGAGGCCAATCGCCGGATCGAATTCACCCTGATCGAGCCTGATCCCGTCCCGGAAGAAGAAACAACGCTCGAAAGCGTTGAAGCCGCGCCCCAAGATGGGGCACAAGAAGAAAGCGGGGACGGGACGGACGAGGTAGGCGAGTGAACAGGATCGAATTCATCATCAGCACAGCGATCATATTATTCGTGGCGTTCTGCCTGGGCTGGTTCGCGAACTGGCTGGTGCACCGCTTCACGCGCGTCAGCCAAAGCGACATCTCCGAGCTCGAGAAGATGAGCCAGGAGCTGCACGAGGCCGAAGAAACGCGCGACCAGGCGATCACCTACCTGCAGCAGCGCGAGGCCGAGCTCACCAATCAGCTCGCACAGACCGAGGCTGAGCTTTCGGCGGCCATGGAGGGCTTGCGCGAGGCGCGCCACGAGGCCGAAGAGCTGCGCTCCTATCTCGAACGCAGCCAGGCCGCGGGCTGACCCTTTCTCTTGGGTTGGCCAAAATACCGCGGGGAGCGCGAGGGGCCGCGCCCCTCGCTCGCGGGATGATCGGAACGATCAGCCCGCCAGGGATGCGCGGGCCCAGGGCCCGCTCCGCCGGATCATCGTTTCCGCCGCCCGCCCGAAGATCTTTTGTGAAATGTCGGCGGACGCTTTGCGACCCAGGCGAGGAATCCTTGCATCCTGGGATGCGCGCGCAGCTTCTCGGGCGTGTCGTAGTCCCGCGCAAGCTCGGCCTCGGTGAAGGTGGCATGGATCTCGTTGTGGCAGATCTGATGCAACCTGACGACCGGCCCGCCTTTCCCGCCTTTGAGCTTCGGAACGAGGTGATGCAGGCTGCTCTTCGCGTCGGGCGGAATGGGCCGCAGACACAGCGGACAGATCGGATCGTCGGTCATGGCAGGCAAGATGGCAGTGGCTGATACGGCTTCAAGAGCGGATGCGCTGGTGATCGGCGGCGGCCCTGCAGGCCTGATGGCGGCCGAAGCATTGCTCGATGCCGGTCTTCGCGTGCTCCTGGCGGACCAGAAACCAAGCCTTGCGCGCAAGTTCCTGATGGCCGGGAAATCCGGGCTGAACATCACCCATGACAGCGCCCCCGCAGCCTTCCGCTCCGCCTTTGGAGCCGCGACCTGGCTGCACCCGGCTTTGGACGCATTCGGCCCACGCGAGGCCATCGCCTTTTGCGAGGCGCTGGGACAAGAGACGTTCACCGGCTCGACGGGCCGCGTCTTTCCCAAGGCGATGAAAGCGTCGCCGCTTCTGCGCGCATGGCTCGCACGGCTTGCGGGCAAGGGCCTTCAGACCCGTACGCGCTGGCGCTGGCAAGGCGATCTCGGCCCGTTCACTTTCGAAACGCCGGAGGGCGCCACGGAAATCGCTCCGCGGGTAACGGTTCTGGCGCTCGGCGGAGCAAGCTGGCGGCGTCTTGGCTCGGATGGCGAATGGGCTGTGCCGGTCGCAAACGCGGGCATCCCGCTCACGCCCTTTGCCCCCAGCAATTCAGGGCTGTGGGTGCGCTGGTCGGATCACATGCGCCGCCATTTTGGCGCGCCTCTCAAGAACGTGGCGTTTCGCGCAGGTGATCTGACGTCGCAAGGCGAAGCGGTGATCTCCGAACGGGGCCTGGAAGGGGGCGGGCTCTACCCGTTGACCCCTGCCTTGCGCGAAGGTGCCCCGCTCAAGATCGACCTTGCGCCGGGTCTGAGTACGGATGATGTGGCGCGGCGGCTCGCGAGACGGCGCGGGAAGGAGAGCCTGTCCAACCGGCTACGAAAGGCTCTCAATCTCGCGCCCCAGGCGCAGGCGCTTTTGATGGAATGGGGTCGTCCCCTCCCTGGTGATGCCGCAGAGCTTGCCGCATGCGTCAAATACCTGACTGCTCAGCATGACGGGCTGCGGCCAATGGACGAGGCGATTTCGACAGCCGGGGGCATCCAAGCCGGCGCGCTCGATACCGGCTTCATGCTCGACAGCCACCCCGGCATCTTCGCCGCGGGCGAGATGCTCGACTGGGAGGCCCCGACGGGCGGCTTTCTTCTGACCGCCTCGATGGCGACCGGCCTCTGGGCCGGCCGGGCCGCCGCGCGCTACGGCAGCGCCGACGCCCGTTTGTAAGCCTCGCGAGCACGCAGGGTCCGCGTGTAGTCCTTGAAGGCCTCGGGTGGATCGGGAAACTTCGCCGCGCGTGCCCAGCCGCCGCAATGGCACAAGAGGATGTCCGGCACGGTCATGGTTTCACCCAGAAGGTAAGGCCCCGCGATTTCGTCTGTGATCCGCGACAGGTTCTCGGCGAACTCGGATTTCAGACTGTCCTTGATCGCGGGCACGCGCGCAGGCTCGGGCAGGATGAAAGAGTGCCGAGCCGCTGTCCACAGAAGCGCGTCGAGCTCGTCGAGAATGCGGAACGTCCAGGCGTCCTGCTTGGCGCGCTCAACCGTTCCGGCGGCAAAGGTAAAGGCCCCGTGCCGGTCTGCGAGAAATTGCAGGATCGCTGCGGAATCGGGAATGGCCCGATCGTCCGCAAGAAGGACCGGGACCTTGCCCAGTGGGCTTGCGCGCCGCACCTCGTCGCTGCGCGGGCCGACGGGCTGGTGCTCGTAGTCGACCTCAAGCTCTTCCAAGAGCCATAGCGGGCGGAACGCGCGCGTTTTGGCCGTGCCAAGAAGGGTGTATTTCATCTGATGCTCTCCTCTGCGGTGCAGAGTGACAGCCACCTTCTGCCCCGGCAAGGCTCAGCGGCGGGCGAGCATCGCAAGGCGGATGAGCGCGCGCTCGACCAGCGCCATCTGCGGCGCGGTCTGGCCCGCAGAGCGCAGGCTGAGATCCGTATCGGTCAGGATGGTCAGCGCTTGTTCGAGCTTGCGCCCGCCCCAGCCGTGCGCCTGCCTCAGCATCCGGTCGCGGCGCGGCCCGAAGACGGGCGGGCGCACGCGCCCGATCCCCGCCTGCGGCCCGCCCGGATCGGAGGCCGCCGCGTGCAGCGTGCGGAAATGACGGGTCGCCATGATAACAAGCGTCACCGCGTTGCTGCCCTGAGCCTCGAGCCGCTGCATGACCGGGCCAATCTCTTCGGTCCGCCCTTCTGCAACGACATGCAGGATCTCGTCCACATCCGCTTCGGTCGAGGTCGGCGCCATCAGCGCCACCTCGGAGGCGGATAGCGGGGCCTCGTCGCCGATCTTGTAGAGCGCAATCTTCTCGACCGTCTGGCGGAAATCGCCGGGATCGAGGCTGCGCGCGAGCGCGAAAAGCGCATCGCCCGCGGACCGGTCGATCCGCGACAGGCCAGCGCGTTCCAGGTCGGCCTCGATCTCCGCACGGCTTGGCGGGTCGTTGTAGATGCCAACGGCATAGGCGCGAGGATGCGCCTCGAAGGCTTTGCGGAGCTTGGAGGTGGCCTTGAGCTGGCCTGCCGTGACGATGATCTGCGCATCGCCCGGTTGCCAATCCGCAAGCGCCGTGGTGACCGGCGCCGCGACGTTGTCGTTGCCTTCCTCGACAAAGGCGACGCGCGGGCCGGGGAAGAACCCTTGCGCCTTGATCGCATCGATGAGGCGCGCAGGCTCTTTCCTCAGCTCGGCGGCGGACATGCGTTCGAGCCGCATCTCCTCCTCACCGCTTGGGCCGATGAGCGCCGCGATCACCTCTTGCCGGCGAAGCGCCACGCGCATCGCGTCCTCGCCATAGATCAGAAGGCCAGCAGCCTCCGGGTCGGGCTTTCGGAAATAGGCGGGCGCATCGCGGGGCGAGAGTTTCATCGCGCCGGGGTCAGACGGTCCGCGACGAACAGAAGATCCTCGACGATCCGGTCGCCGAGAATCGTCGCCAACCGCTCCTCCGCATCGGCTTGGGACGCAGGCGTCGAAACGATGGAGCCGGTGGCCGAATAGCCGACGAACTCCTCGGCCTCACCCTCCGCGATCTCGATGCCGCGCGAATCCTCGAGCGAATAGGTGGCGCTGCCGACGATGCGGAAGCGCGTGGTGAAGCCGGCCGAGGTCGTGCCGAAATCCTGCTCTTCGGTTGAGACGTTCACGGTCAGAACGTAAGGCCCTTCGGCCCGGCCGATCCGCTCCTCGATCCGTCGGCGCAAGAGATAGCCGGAGCGATTGTCCGGCGCATCGACCCGGATCTGACCGTCCAGCACCTGCGCGCCACCCGACGGCCCATAGGCCGGGGTGAAGCCGCAGCCGGTCAGCGACGCCGCGATCAGGCTCGCCGCAACGCCATGCCGGATCCGCTCAAACGACCACATTCACGATCCGTCCCGGCACCACGATCACCTTCTTGGGTTCGGCACCGTCAAGCGCCTTGACCACAGCATGATGAGCGAGCGCGGTCTTTTCAACCTCGGCCTTGTCCATGTCCTTCGGCACGGCGATCTCCGCGCGGCGCTTGCCGTTGATCTGGATCGGAAGCGTCACGGTGTCCTCGACCATCATCGCCGGGTCGGCCTCGGGCCAGGGCGCATCGACGATGAGCCCCTCGCCGCCGAGCATCGACCAGAGTTCTTCGGAAAGGTGCGGTGTCATCGGCGACATGAGCTGCGCCAGCACGCGCGCGGCCTCCCGCTTCGCCTCGCCTCCGGCCTCGGCCTTCGACAGCGCGTTGGTGAAGGCGTAAAGGCGCGCGATGGCGGCATTGAAGCCAAAGCTTTCAACACCCTTCGTCACCTCGTCGATGGTCTTGTGCATCTCGCGCAAGAGCACCTCGTCCCCCTCTTGCGAGGAAGCCTCGGAGGTGGCCGCTTCGGAGGCGATGCGGTAGACCCGTGCGAGGTGCCTGGACGCAGCTTCCGCCCCCGCGGCGGTCCACTCGACATCCCGCTCGGGCGGACTGTCGGAGAGGACGAACCAGCGCGCGGTATCCGCGCCGTACTGATCGATGATCGAGACCGGATCGACGACGTTCTTCTTTGATTTCGACATCTTCGCAGATGGTACGATCTCGACCTCGGTGCCGTCTTTCAGGAACGCGGAATCGCCGCGCAGCTCGACATCCTCGGGGAAGTGGTAGACCGGGCGGCCCGCCTTGTCCTTGGTCTGGAAGATCGCGTGCGTCACCATGCCTTGCGTGAAGAGCGCGTCGAACGGCTCGTTCGCGGTCTCGGGCAGATGCCCGGTCAGGTGCATCGCGCGGGCAAAGAAGCGCGAATAGAGAAGATGGAGGATCGCGTGCTCGATCCCGCCGATATACTGGTCGACATTCATCCAGTAATCGGCTTCCGCCCGATCCGTCGGCGTCTCCGCGCGCGGCGCGGTAAAGCGGGCGAAATACCAGGACGAATCGACGAATGTGTCCATCGTGTCGGTCTCGCGCCGGGCCGCCGCACCGCAGTTCGGACAAGGGACATCGCGCCAGGTCGGATGCCGGTCGAGCGGATTGCCCGGCACGTCGAAGCTGACATCGTCCGGCAGCTCGATCGGCAGATTCTCCTTTTTCTCGGGCACCACGCCGCAGGTCTCGCAATGGACGACCGGGATCGGACAGCCCCAATAGCGCTGGCGCGAGAGACCCCAATCGCGCAGGCGGAACTTGGTCACGCCCTGCCCGACGCCCTGCTCTTCGCAAAACGCGATGGCGGCCTCGAGCGCCTCGTCACCGGTCTGCGCCTCCTGTCCCGCGAAGCCCTTGATATAGCGCACGGTCTCGGCCTTGGGCGGCAC
Source organism: Roseivivax sp. THAF30 (assembly GCF_009363575.1). Classification (NCBI taxonomy): domain Bacteria; kingdom Pseudomonadati; phylum Pseudomonadota; class Alphaproteobacteria; order Rhodobacterales; family Roseobacteraceae; genus Roseivivax; species Roseivivax sp. THAF30. The sequence continues at coordinate 3,539,466 of NZ_CP045389.1, forward strand.
GTAGGCGGGCCCGCCCTCTTCCGGCAGGATGAAGGTGCCTTCCTCGCCCATCGCCGGGGCGAAGACGGTGGTGACCGGCAACTCATATTTGCGCGCGAAATCGAGGTCGCGCTGATCGTGGGCCGGGCAGCCGAAAATGGCGCCCGTCCCGTAATCCATCAGGATGAAATTCGCGATATAGACCGGCAGCTCCCAGCTCGTATCGAACGGGTGGCGCACGGTGATGCCCGTGTCAAAGCCACGCTTTTCGGCTTTCTCCAGCTCCTCTTCGGAGGTGCCCATGCGGCGGCACTCGGCGTTGAACGCGGCGATCTCGTCATTGTCGCGCTCAAGCTGACGGGCCAGAGGATGGTCGGGCGAAATGCCGACGAAGGACGCGCCAAGCAGCGTGTCGGGCCGGGTCGTATAGACCTCGATCCGGTCGAAGCCCTCGGGCGCGTCCACCGTCGAGAACGCGAATTGCAGCCCCCGCGACCGGCCGATCCAGTTGGCCTGCATGGTCTTCACCTTGGCGGGCCAGTCGTCGAGCGTATCGAGCGCATCGAGCAGCTCTTCGGAATAATCCGAGATGCGGAAGAACCATTGCGTCAGCTCGCGCCGCTCCACCAAGGCGCCCGACCGCCAGCCGCGCCCGTCCTCCACCTGCTCGTTGGCGAGCACGGTCATGTCGACGGGGTCCCAGTTCACCACCGCGTTCTTGCGGTAGACGAGACCCTTCTCGAGGAAATCGAGGAAGAGCGCCTGCTGCTGGCCGTAATATTCGGGATCGCAGGTCGCGAACATCCGGCTCCAGTCGAGCGAGAAGCCGAGCGGCTTCATCTGCTTCACCATTGTGTCGATGTTGTCGTAGGTCCAGGTCTTCGGATGCCCACCCGACGCCATCGCGGCGTTCTCGGCCGGCATGCCGAACGCGTCAAACCCCATCGGGTGCAGCACGTTATGCCCGGTCGCCCGCTTGTAGCGCGCCACCACGTCACCCATCGTGTAGTTTCGGACATGGCCGATATGAATACGCCCGGACGGATAGGGGAACATCTCGAGCACGTAGTATTTCGGCTTGTCGCCGGTGCGGCGGGCTTCGAAGCTGCCGGCCTCGTGCCAGGCATCCTGCCATTTCGGCTCGATCTCGGCGGGGGTGTAGCGCGCCATGCGGGCGTCCTTTCGGGGATCGGATCGTGTTTTCGCCTCGGGGTGATAGGGCGCACGGCGCGCGGCGTCCAGCCCAAGGGCGGGGCGTCCGGGGCACAATGGGCCGGAAACCGGTCGCATCCGGAGTGACGCTGCCACCCGGCTCGTGTCACATCCCACGCGAGACGACATCGGACCTGCGCGACATGAAGATCCTCTGCATCCACCAGAACTTTCCCGGCCAGTACAAACACCTCGCCCCGGCGCTGGTCGAGGCCGGACACGATGTCTGGGCGCTCACGCTCAGGGTCAAGGAACGCGCGATGTGGAAAGGCGTGAAGCTCGTGCCCTACAAGGTGGAGCGTTCATCGACCAAGAACGTCTTTCCGCTCGTCGCCGATTTCGAGACCAAGCTCCTGCGGGCGACCTACTGCTATCGCAACGCGATGACGCTGAAAAAGCAGGGCTTCGAGCCGGATGTCATCCTGGCGCATCACGGCTGGGGCGAGAGCCTCTTTCTCAAGGATGTCTGGCCGAACGCGCGGATGGGGCTTTATTGCGAATTGTATCATCTGTCAGACCCGGAATTCACGCAGTTCGATCCCGAATTCGCGCCGAAGACGCCCGAGGATCAGCCGCTCAAGCTGCGGCTGAAGAACCTCAACAACCGTTTGCACGAAGAGATCATGGATTCCGGCCTGTCGCCGACGCGGTTCCAGGCCGGGACGTTCCCCGCCGCCTTCCAGGACCGGCTCAGCGTCATCCATGACGGGATCGACACCGATACGGTCCGCGCCGACCCGGATGCCGAGCTGCAGATAGAGAACGGCCCGCGCCTTTCGCGCGAGGACGCGGTCATCACCTTCATCAACCGCAACCTCGAGCCTTATCGCGGCTATCACGTCTTCATGCGCGCCCTGCCCCGGCTTCTGCGGGACCGGCCCAATGCCCAGGTCGTCATCCTGGGCGGCGATGGCGTGAGCTATGGCTCGAAATCACCCGATGGCCGCAGTTGGAAAGACATCTTTCTCGATGAGGTGCGCGGACAGATCCCGGATGCGGACTGGGCGCGGGTGCATTTCCTCGGCCGCATTCCCTACGAGACCTTCCTGTCGGTGCTGCAGGTCAGCCGCGTGCATGTCTACCTGACTTACCCGTTCGTTTTGAGCTGGTCTCTGCTCGAGGCGATGAGCGCCGAGGCCGCCATCGTGGCGAGCGATACCCGGCCCGTGCGCGAGGTGATCGCGCAGGGAGAGACGGGACGGCTGATGGATTTCTTCGACCGCGAGGCTCTGCTGCGCGAGATATACGCGCTTCTGGACGATCCCGAGACGCGCGCGCGGCTCGGGGCGGCAGCGCGCCGGCACATTGTGGAAACCTACGATCTCAGAACGAGGTGCCTGCCGGAGCAGATGGCCTGGGTCGAAGAGCTGGCGGCCAAGACCGCCCGTCCGCCGCGAGACTGATCAGAACCGCGAATCCTGCTGCCGGAGCTGCCGCGCGCGGGTGAGGATCGCGTCCTCGACCGCGAGGACGGTCGCCGCGCTCGCCGGGCCGGATCGCGTCATCAGCGCCACGTTCAGGGAACGCGCATCGAGCGCCGGGTCGGTGACGTAGACCGTCGCGCGATATGGCTGCCCTCCGCCCGGCGGGGTGCCGAAGCCGGTGGTGATGACGCCGGTGAACGGATCGATGGAATCGACCGGCAGGAAGCTCAGCGTCTCGAGCGAGGCGTTCCAGATGTAGCGGTTGACCGCGCCGATCTGCTCGTTGTCGCCGCGATTGCGGAAAAGATCCCAGATCGTGCTCGAAGGGGGACCTTCGTCGCCGTAGATCTCCTGGTCGAGGATTTCGCTCGCGGGTCGGGTCTCGACCGGCGGCGCGGCCGGGTCGCGCTGGAAGACACCGCAACCGGTGAGCGCCACCAGCGCCATCGTGAGCCCAAGCCCTTTCGCGATCCGCATTGCGTTCATGTCCCCGTCCCTTGCGCCTTATAGTCTATAGTATCGCGTTCCTCATTAACGGCGGCGGCTGCGCCCGACAAGCGATCAATGGGCAAGGCCGGGATGCCGCGCCCGCCTTCGGGCCAGCCCGCACGGCCTGTGGCAGCTTTGTGGCAAATGTGCATCATGGATCGAGTTGTTCCCCCGGCCATTTCTGCATCGCTTGCAAGACCAGGGGTGCTCGGCGCATAGAAATCCCATCAAGGCCGGGCATCCGGATTGGTACGTGCCTTACGAACACATGAGGGAAACAATGAAAAAGCTTCTTCTTGCATCGACTGCGCTCGTTGCAACCGCAGGCGTCGCTCAGGCCGATATCGCCCTGACTGGTGGCGCCGAAATGGGTATCTTCGACAACGGCAACGATGACACTCAATTCTTCACCGACCTCGAGCTACGGTTCACGTTCTCCGGCGAGGCAGACAACGGCCTGTCGTTCGGCGCGACTATCGACCTCGACGAGGCCAATGCGAACGGCGTTCATGAAAATCCGGCACTTCAGGGTGGCGAAGCAATTTTCGTGTCTTTCGGTGGCGCAACGCTCACCATGGGTGACACCGACGGTGCGCTTGACGCGCGTTCGCCCGAAGCCAAGGTCGGCGGTGCGTCCTCCCTGGCGGACGACGAGACCATTCACCTCGGCTACAACCCCGATGACGGTTACGCCCTCTTCGGCGGCGGTGGTCTGGCACTTGACGGTGCCGGCGTCGACGGACAAATTGCAAGGTTCGACTACACCGTAGGCGGCCTGATCCTTTCGGCCTCCGTCGAGCAGTTCAATAATGGCGATAGCTCTGCGGACGACTTCGGATTCAATCTGTTCAATGGGCTGGTTCTGGGCAACAGAGGCGGTATCAACGGTAACGCTGGTCTCCCAATCTTCGTGGCAGATCCGGACTCTGATGTGGGTGAAATCTTCGGCGTTGGCGCATCCTACGCAACGACATTTGGCGGCGCAGACCTTTTGCTTGGTGCGGGTTACCAGTCGGCTGATGACCTCGCGTCCACTGCCTCCATTGGCGCAAACATGACGTTCTCGAATGGCTTCTCCGCTGGTTTGTCCTTCGCGCAGACGCAAATCGATGACACTCTTGAAAGCGCGATCGAAACCGCACTCGTAACGGGTGTTGGTCCCGGTGCCGTAAGACCGAGCATCGACACCACGATTTCGCACTTCGGCGTTGGCGTCGGCTACGAGATGAACGCTCTGGCAATCGGCCTCAACTACGGCCGTTACGAGAGCGACGAGATCGAAGTAGACGGCTACGGCCTCGCTGTTGCATACGATCTTGGCGGTGGTCTGTCGCTGAACGCAGGCTACGGCTACTCTGATGCAGACATCGACTTCACGACTGCTGACTACGACGATGACTTCGACACCTTCTCGCTGGGTGCACGCATGAGCTTCTAATCTCCCCGGAGATTGGATTGGAGAGCGGGTCCTTCGGGGCCCGCTCTTTTCTTTTGCGAAGGCGCGGCTTAGACCGAGTCCCATGTCGCGCGCTCCGCAAAATACCGCCCAGCCGGGCCCATTGACCGCCCGGTTCCAGGCCGGGATCGCGGCCTTGCGGGCCGGGCGTCTGGGCGAGGCCCGCAAGATCCTTGCCGCGCTCGATCTCGAGCGGCCGAACCAGCCCGAAATCCTGTTTCAGCTCTCGCGTCTCGCGCATCTCGAAGGCGATGCGAAAGGCCGCGCGCGGTATCTCAAGAATGCGCTCGCCGCGAAGCCCGATGAGCCTGCGCTGCTGACCGAGGCGGCGGAGGCGTTCGCCCGTGCAGATCTTCCGAAAGACGCGCTCGCGGCCCATGACCGGCTCATCGCCGCCGCGCCGTCGCAGATCAAACCCAAGGCCGACAAGGCGCTCTACCTGCAACGGCTGGGGCGGTTCGACGAGGCCGAGGAAATCTTCCGCAAGCTTCTGGCGAAGCATCCGCGCGAAGGCTCGCTCTACCGGATGTTCTTTGCCACCTCGAAACTCGACGCCGGTGATCCGGCTTTGCCCGCTCTGAGGAAGGCGCTGAACAATCCTGCCGTGACCGGCGAGGCGCGAATCCAGGGGCATTTCGCGATGGCGAAAGCGCTGTTCGACCAGGGCGAGGGTCCGCGCGCCTTCGAGGAACTGGACCGCGCCAACAAACTCCAGCGCAAGGCCGCGCCCTATGACGATGCCGCGCGCCGGGCCGAGCAATTGGCGATCCGCGCCGCGCAGGAAGGCGTCGACCTGGCACCCATCGGCTCCACCCCTGAGCCGCGTCCGGTCTTCGTCACCGGCCTGCCGCGCTCGGGCACGACGCTGGCCGAACAGATCATCGGCGCGCATAGCGAGGCGACGGCGGGCGGGGAGCTTGCCCATGCGCTCCGGCTCGTCTGGACATCCTTCGTGACCGAGGGCCGGATGGCGCCGCTCCGCAAAGCGTCCGACGCGCAGGTCCGCGACCTCGCCCGCGCCTACACGATGATGGTGCGGCGCGACACCGGCGCGCGGTCGGGCGTCGTGACCGACAAGTCGATCCAGACGCATCTGATCTACGGGTTCCTGTCGAAGGCCCTGCCCGGCGCGCGCTTCATCGTGATCCACCGCGATCCGCGCGACATCGCGCTGTCGATCTACCGCAACCATTTCGCCACGGGCACGCACCGCTACGCCAACGATCTCGGCGATATCGCGGGCGTCATCAAGGATTTCCGCGCCAGCATCGCCTATTGGAAGGGCCGGCTCGGCGACCGCATCGTCGAGTTCCGCTACGAGGATCTGGTGAGCGATCCCGAACCGCAGGCCCGCGCGCTCGTCGAGGCGGCAGGTCTCGATTGGGAAGACGCCTGCCTGCGCTTTCACGAATCGGGCGGCGCCGTCAAAACGCTGTCCGTGGCGCAGGTGCGCGAACCGATCCATGCCGGACGCCGCGCCGCCTGGACGAAACACGAGGCCGAGCTGGCCCCCTTCATCAAGGCCTGGGGAGACGATCCATGGGACTGAGCGACATCAAGGCGCGTATCGCCAAGGCGGAGGCGGATGCAGGCCGCGAGACCGGATCGACGCACCTCATCGCGATCTCCAAAGTGCAGCCGAACGAACGCGTCGAAGCGGTGCTGAATGAAGGGCATCGCCTCTTCGGTGAGAACAAGGTGCAGGAAGCCGAAGGCAAGTGGCCGGATTTCCAGGCGCGCTTTCCGGGCACCGAGGTGCATCTCGTCGGCCCGCTGCAATCGAACAAGGCGCGCCGCGCGATGGAGCTTTTCACGGCGATCCATTCGCTCGATCGCCCGAAACTGGCGCGGAGCATGGCGCGGATCGCGCAGGAGATTGGCTCCTGCCCCGATCTCTTCATCCAGGTGAATACCGGAGAGGAAGAGCAGAAGGCCGGGGTCGCGCCCGCCGACATGGATGGCTTCGTCGCGGAATGCCGCGATCTGGACCTGCCGATCCGCGGCCTCATGTGCATCCCGCCCGTCGAAGAGACGCCTTCGCTGCATTTCTCGCTTCTGGCGAAGATCGCAGAGCGTAACGGTCTCAGCGGCTTGTCGATGGGCATGTCGGGCGATTTCGAGGAGGCCATCTCCTTCGGTGCCACGCATGTTCGGGTCGGGTCGGCGATCTTCGGAGAGCGGGTCTACGACTAGGGTCGAACGCCCACGCGGCGACGGGTGACAAGCTGATCGCGCCCTCCTATAAGGCGCGCGACATACGTTGCGTCAAACGAGGACATTCCATGACCATCCAGGTTTTCGGCCACAAATCGCCCGACACCGACTCCACCGGCAGCCCGATCATCTGGGCGTGGTATCTCAGTGAAATCAAGGGCGAGACAGCCGAGCCCGTCCTCTTGGGCGAGCCCAACACCGAGGCCGCCTTCATGCTGGAGCGCTGGGGCCTCACGATGCCGCGCGTTCTGGGCAAGCTGGAGGAAGGTGCTCCGGTCGTGATCGTGGACACGAACAACCCCGCCGAGCTGCCCGAGAACATCAACTCCGCCGACATTCGCGGGATCATCGACCATCACAAGCTGGTCGGCGGCCTCGAGACCAAGGGCCCCATCGATATCCGTATCGAGCCTCTGGCCTGCACCGCCACGATCATGTGGAAGATGATCGGCAAGGACATGGCGCAAGCGCCCAAGCACGTGAAAGGCGCGATGCTGACCTGCATCCTGTCCGACACGCTGGAGTTCCGCTCGCCCACGACGACGCAGGAAGACAAGGCCATCGCGCATGAGCTGGCGAAGGATCTCGGCATCGATATTTCGGACTATGCCGCCGAGATGTTTGCGGCGAAATCCGATGTCTCCGCCTTCTCGGATGCAGAGCTCATCCGCATGGACAGCAAGGAATACGAGGTCGACGGCGTGAAGCTGCGCGTCTCCGTGCTCGAGACCACCGCGCCGGAGCAAGTGCTGTCGCGCAAGGAGAGCCTGATGGCCTCCATGAGCGATGTCTGCGTCGAGGACGGCGTGGACGAGGTGACGCTCTTCGTCGTCGACATCCTGAAGGAAGAGGCGACGATGCTGATCCCGAACAACCGGGTGAAGACCATCGCCGAGAAAAGCTTCGGTGCGAATGTCGACGGCGACACGGTCGTGCTGCCGGGCGTCATGAGCCGGAAAAAGCAGATCATTCCGAATTTGAAGGCGTAAGCGCGTTCGGCGCAGCCAAAATTCAAAGCACGTCATCCTCGGATCAACTCCGAGGATGATTGGCGTCGTTTGGCATCTAGCCATTCGCGGGCCCGCCCCCTACCAATAGGCGCATCGCCACAGGAGCCGCCTCATGACCGAAATCATCCGCCAGCTCTCTGACATCTCGGCGCGGTATGACGCGTTGTTCGTCGATCTCTGGGGCTGCGTTCATAACGGCGTCGTGGCCTATGACGACGCGGTCACGGCGCTGCAGGCGTTCCGCGCGACGGGCGGCAAGGTGGTGCTCGTTACCAACGCACCGCGCCCTCGCGACAGCGTGGCGCGCCAGATCGCGAAGCTCGGCGTGCCGGACGATGCCTGGGACACGATCGCGACCTCGGGAGATTCCGCCCGCGCGGCGATGTACCGGGGCGCGGTTGGCCGCAAGGTCTGGTTCATGGGCGAGGATCACGACAAGAGCTTCTTCTCGCCCCTCCACATCGTCGACAACCCGGTCGAGATCGAACAAGTCCCGCTTGAGGACGCCGAGGGTATCGTCTGCTGTGGCCCGTTCGATCCGCACGCGGATATCGCGGTGAACCGGCCCGAACTCCTTTATGCCAAACAGAAGGGCCTGAAGCTGCTTTGCGCCAATCCCGATATCGTGGTCGACCGCGGCGACAGTCGCGAATGGTGCGCGGGCGCGGTCGCCAAGCTCTATACCGAGATGGGCGGGGAAAGCCTCTATTTCGGCAAGCCGCATCCGCCGATCTACGATCTTGCGCGCAACCGGCTGGCCGAGCTGGGCGAAGCGCCGAGCAATTCAGGGATCTTGGCCATCGGGGATGGCCCGCAGACCGATATCTCGGGTGCGATGGGCGAAGATCTCGATTCACTGTTCATTTCCGGTGGACTTGCCTCTGAAGAGACGCGCACCACCACCGATCCCGACTCCGATGCGTTGAAGGCGTATCTGGCGAAGGAAGGCATATCCCCAAGCTTTGCCATCGGTTATCTGCGCTAAGGGCCTCTGCGACCAAAGCGGCGCTTGATTTCTGCGCTCGCGAAGTAATATTGTTGCCCGAAAGGCCGCGACGCGTCGCGGAATATTACTTACACAAGACGCGGAGGCGGAAGTGTTGGATAATCAACCGCGCGGCACGATTCCCATCGAGGATATCGAGATGGGCATGACCCGGTATCTCCAGAAAGAGATCACCGATGCCGATATCGAGAAATTCGCCGATGTCTCAACCGACCGGAATCCTGTCCATCTCGACGAAGGTTATGCGCGCGATACGATCTTCGGCGGTCGCATCGCCCACGGAATGCTGACCGCTGGGCTGGTCTCGGCTGTCATCGGCGAACAGCTTCCCGGTCACGGCACCGTCTATATGAGCCAGACGCTCAAGTTCCTTGCGCCCGTGCGGCCCGGCGATCTCGTCCATGCCGAGGTGAAGGTCACCGGTATCGAGGTCGGCAAGCGCCGCGTGACGCTCGATTGCCATTGCTCTGTCGATGGCAAGAAGGTTCTGATCGGCGAGGCGACCGTGCTCGCGCCAACACGCAAGTTCGACTGAACCCGCGCCTTGCAGAGGCCCCGCTCCGGGGCTAATTGCGGCCCATGCGGATCTTTCGCGATCATCGCCGGATACCCGAGGACGCCCGCGGCGCAAGCGCCGCCATCGGGAATTTTGACGGCGTGCATCGTGGACATCGTTCCGTCCTGGAAATCGCGCGAGAGGCGGCACCGGACGCACCCCTCGGCGTTTTGACCTTCGAGCCCCATCCGCGTGAATATTTTGCGCCCGATGCGCCTCCGTTTCGCCTGACATCAGCGGCAGCCCGCGCGTCGAGACTGCAGAAGATCGGCGTCGAGACCCTGTTCGAGTTGCCCTTCGATGCCGCGCTGGCAAGCCTGTCGCCCGAGGCTTTCGCGCAGGACGTGCTCGCCGACGGTCTCGGCCTTGCCCATGCTGTTGTTGGCGCGGATTTCTGTTTCGGAAAAGGACGCGCAGGCACGGCAGACGATCTGAAAGCCTTCGGGGCGAAGATGGGCTTCGGTGTCACCATCGCGCCGCTCATGAAGGCGGGCGATCGGCAGGTGTCGTCGACCGCGATCCGCCGCGCACTCAGTGAGGGCCGCCCGAGGGCGGCGCAGGATCTGCTGGGCCATTGGCACCGGATCGAAGGCCCCGTCCTGCACGGAGAGAAGCGCGGGCGCGACCTTGGCTATCCCACCGCGAACATGTCGATCGATGGGCTGCATCCGCCCCGCTTTGGCGTTTACGCCGTCTTCGCCGACGTGCTGACCGGGCCGCATACAGGCACCTATCGCGGTGCGGCATCCATCGGCGTGCGCCCGATGTTCGGTGAGAACCAGGCCAATATCGAAACCTTCCTGTTCGATTTCAAAGGCGACCTCTACGGCGCGCAGGTCTCGGTCGCGCTCGTGGAATTCCTGCGCCCCGAAGAGAATTTCGACAGTCTGGATACGTTGATCACACAAATGGAAGACGATTGCGCCCGCGCCAGGGCGATCCTCGAGGCGGCATGAGCGACAAAGACCCGATCGACCGGAACGGCCTGACCGAGCGGTTCTGGGAGCGGAAGGCGCTCAAGGATCTCTCGCCTGCGGAGTGGGAGGCGCTTTGCGACGGCTGCGGCAAGTGCTGCCTCAACAAACTGGAGGACGAGGATACGGGCGAGGTCGCGCTGACCCGCGTCGCCTGCCGTCTCTTCGATGACGAGACCTGCCGCTGCAGCCAATACGACATCCGGCACTCCTTCGTGCCCGAATGTATCGTCCTGACCCCGAAGACCATCGAACAACACGCCTACTGGCTGCCACGCACCTGCGCCTATCGCCTGCTCTGGGAGGGTCGGGATCTCTACGACTGGCATCCGCTTCTGACCGGCACGCCCGAGAGCGTGCACGAGGCAGGCGTCTCCGTTCGCGATATGACCGTGCCCGAATTCGAAGTCGATAGCGATGAATGGGAAGACCATATCATCGAAGAGCCCAACTGAAAGCCGCACCCCCATGTTCTTCGCATCCGACAATTCCGGCCCCGTGCCGCCGCAAATCCTCGACGCGCTCGCACGGGCGAACCACGGACCGGCCAAGGCCTACGGCAACGACCCGCTCAGCGAAGAGGTTGTCCAGCGCCTCCGCACGCTTTTCGAGGCGCCCGACGCCGCCGCATATCTCGTGGCAACCGGCACAGCCGCCAACAGTCTTGCTCTGGCAAGCTACGTGAAGCCTTACGATGCGATCTTCTGCACGCCGCCCTCCCATATCGAGGAAGACGAGTGCAACGCGCCCGAGTTCTATACCGGTGGGGCGAAACTGCGGCTCGTGGGAGACAGCGACCTTCTCGATGCAGACGATCTGCGCGCCGCGATCGACCGGTCGGGCCGTGCGGTTCACAATGCGCAACGCGGCGCCGTGTCGATCACACAGGCGACGGAAAAAGGTCATGTCTATACTCTGGAAGACATCGCCGCGCTGAGCGCGGTTGCCCGCGATTACGGCCTGCCGCTGCACCTCGACGGCGCGCGGTTCGCCAATGCCTGCGCCGCACTAGACTGCACGCCGGCAGAGATGACGTGGAAGGCGGGGGTCGATGTCGCGGTGTTCGGTGGCACCAAGAACGGGCTGATGGGGGTAGAGGCCGTGATTTTCTTCGATCCCGAGAAAGCGCGGGAATTCGAGCTGCGGCGCAAACGGGGTGGGCACTTGTTTTCCAAGCACCGCTATCTCGCCGCGCAGATGCAGGGTTACCTCCAAGACGATCTGTGGCTGGATCTCGCGCGGGAAGCTAATGCCAAATCCAAGAGGCTCCTCGACGGGCTCTCGGGCGTGGCAGAGATCACCGGCACTCCGCAGGTCAACATGATCTTTGCCAAGCTGCCGCGAAAGCTCCATGCGAAGGCGTTCGCGGCTGGAGCCTATTACTACTGCATGGACGACGTGGAATCGGGCGACCAGGATCAGCCAGTCATGGCGCGCTATGTCTGTGACTGGTCCATCTCGGAGGACCAGATCGACAGATACCTTGAGATCGTCACGGGCTGAGCCCGGTTCAGTTCATCTGAAAATGCGGCTCGTAGGAGCCGTCATGGAACTGGCCGAACAGCTCGGAGATGTCGGGGTGATCCACCGGCTCGCCCGAATAATCCGCCACGAGGTTCTGCTCGGATACATAAGCCACGTAGAAGCTCTGATCGTTTTCCGCGAGCAGGTGGTAGAACGGCTGGTCCTTCACCGGGCGGCTTTCCTCGGGGATGGACTCGTACCATTCCTCGGTATTCGCGAACTCCGGATCGACATCGAACACGACGCCGCGGAAGGGATGCTTGCGGTGCCGTACGACCTGACCGAGCTTGTATTTGGCGCGTTGTGTGTTCATGGGCGTGATCCTCTACCCTTGACACCTAGCGCTTTCAACGCCGGTTTGTCCATTTTTCCGCCCCATTTTCGCCGGAAACACTCTGTGCAGGTGAGTCGGACAAACGGGACTCGCTTTCAGCGCATGTCGGGCGATAAGCCGCCGTTTACAAGAGGCGCGGCGAATTATGGCCCATTCGTGATTTCCTCGCGCGCCGTGTTCCGCTAGAGTGGACGCCAAGAGCCGATAACGGCCAATTCAGAGCGAGAGGCAAATGAGCAGTTTCCTTCGCGCGCTTGTGATCGTGTTGCTGGCGGCGTCCTGCGGGGGCGGCGGTCCGAAGACCGCGCCGTCCAATCTGGACGATGCCTGTGAAATCTTGCGCGAGCGCCCACATTACACCCGCGCTTTCCGCGCCACCGAACGCAAATGGGGCGTCCCCGTTCACGTTCAGATGGCCACGATCTACCAGGAAAGCAAATTCATCGGCGATGCCCGGACGCCCTTCCAGTATCGGCTGGGCGTGATCCCCGTAGGCCGGCAAAGCTCTGCCTTCGGCTACGGCCAGGCGCTCGACGGCACTTGGGAAGAGTACCAGGAGCAGCATGGCGGCTTCCGTACACGCCGCGACGACATCAACGATGCGACCGACTTCATGGGGTGGTATATGGCCCAATCGCAGCGTGAGCTGGGGCTGTCCATGTGGGATGCCCGGAACCAGTACCTTGCCTATCACGAAGGCCGGGCCGGATTTCGCCGAGGCAGCTACAATTCGAAAGCGTGGCTGTTGCGGGTCGCCGATTCCGTCGGCTCCCGCGCGACGACCTATCAAGCGCAGCTCGTCGGATGCCGCTACGCGCGCTGAACGCATCAAATGGCTGCCGGACCGCCCATGAAGGCGCTCCGGCAGACGTCGCGATCTCGCTTAATTGGCCTCCGCAACCGCCCGGTCGATGTTGAACAGCGAGTTCGGCAGCTCTTGCTTCTGCAACGCGCCCAGCACGACGGTGGTCGTCTGCCCGTTCTGATCGGTGACGACCCATTGCTTGAGTTCCACCGGATTGTCGGTGAACTTCATCTGGATCGTGCCGTATTCGGGTCGCCGGGGATCGCGCGCGGTCACGGTGGTCGCGGTGCCATCGAAGCTGTGGCCCACGACCATGCCTTGCTGCGCGAGATTGACGTTCTGCGCCAGGATGATCGACAGCGGTGTCTGGTTCAGCGGATAGGTCTCGGGCACCCCGCCGACTTTCTTGTCGATGATGACGACCGTGCCCCGCCCCGCCATCACAAGCGCCTGCTCGGGCGGATTGTAGTCGAAGCGCATCTTGCCCGGCCGGGATAGCGCAAGCTCACCTGTCGAGATCGTGCCGTCGCCGTTGATCTGGGTGAAATCGCTCGCTGCCGTGCGGATCCCGTTGAGGTAGTTCGAGACCTCGTTCAGCGACAGCTTATCCGCCGCCGCCTGGCCTGCGGAAAGAAGCCCGATACCAAGGGCCGCGATGAAACCGGTGAAACGCATGGCGTATGATCCTCTTTGCATCGTGTCGTTCTGAGATCCGATATGGGCCGAGGCGGCCTGATATGCGATAGCGCGTGATTTCATTGTGATAAAAGCAGCAACGGCCCGCCAATCAACGCCGGAACCGCCGCGCAAATCGCGAGGAACATGACCGCACCATCGCGGGCGGTGATCGCAAGCCCGAAGATGAAGATCCCGATCATCGGGATGATCCCCGCGAAGGGCACAAGCTCGAGCGGCGGAACCGTCGCGCAGAGGGCAAGGATGAAGACCGCCGCGACCTTGCGAGCCGCTTTGCCTGCCAGCATGCTCATTCTCTGTCCGAACCAGCGATCCATCCGCGCGGCGACAGGCTCGATCCGGTCGAGCGCGGCGCAGAGACGTCTATCGGGCACGTTTTGGCGGCGGATGATGCGCGGCGTCCAGATATGATCGCTGCCGAACAGCATATGCAGGGCAGCGAAAGTCATGATCGCGGCCGTGAAGGTCGGCACACCCGGCACGCCTCCGAGCGGCGTCAGGATGAGCGCCGAGAGAATCAGAAAGACCGGCCCGAAGCCGCGCTCGCCGATGGCCTCGACGACATCGCCCACGGTCACGGTCTTGCGCGTCTCATCTTCTTGCGACACGCGATCGCGAAGATGGTTCACGACATCGCACACCTCCGAGCCACCCGGCGCGGCGAATGCCTTGATCTGTTCTGTCGCGTCGGCCCCTGACATGCAGGCCCAACGTCACGCTTGCGTGAGGGGTTCCGGAGCGGCGGAGCCGTCGGGCCCGATCACTGCTGTTCCGGCACCAGGATCTCGCGCTTGCCGACGTGGTTCGCCGAGGAGACGACGCCCTGATCCTCCATCTGCTCCACGAGCCGCGCGGCCTTGTTGTATCCGATGCCGAGCTTGCGCTGGATATAGGAGGTCGAACACTTGCGATCCTTGATGACGATGCCCACCGCCTCGTCGTAAAGGGCGTCCTCTCCGCCGGTATTCCCGCCGGTATTGAGGCCGAGAACCGCGTCGATATTGTCCGCCTTGTCGTCTTCCGGCCCTTCGACCACGCCGCCGACATAGGAGGGCGGACCAAAGGCCTTGAGGTGATTCACCACCTCCTCGACCTCCTCGTCCGAGACGAACGGGCCATGACAGCGGGTGATCTTCGCACCGCCCGCCATGTAGAGCATGTCGCCCTGCCCCAGAAGCTGCTCGGCGCCCATCTCGCCCAAGATCGTGCGGCTGTCGATTTTCGACGTCACCTGGAAAGAGATGCGCGTCGGGAAGTTCGCCTTGATCGTGCCGGTGATGACATCGACCGAGGGACGCTGCGTCGCCATGATGAGGTGGATGCCCGAGGCCCGTGCCATCTGCGCGAGGCGTTGGATGCAGGCTTCGATCTCCTTGCCCGCGACCATCATCAGGTCGGCCATCTCGTCGACGATGACGACGATATAGGGCATCTTCTTGGGCTCGAATTCCTCGGTCTCGAAAACCGGCTCACCGGTCTCGTCGTCAAAGCCCGTCTGGACCGTCCGGGAGAACATCTCGCCCTTCTTCTGGGCGTCCTCGACCCGGCCGTTATAGCCGTCGATGTTCCGCACGCCCATCTTGGACATCTTGCGGTACCGGTCTTCCATCTCACCGACGACCCATTTCAGCGCGACGACCGCTTTCTTGGGGTCGGTCACAACCGGGCTCAGCAGGTGCGGGATGCCGTCATAAACGCTGAGTTCCAGCATCTTTGGGTCGATCATCACCAGCCGCAGATCCTCGGGCGTGAGCTTGTAGAGAAGCGACAGGATCATCGTGTTGATCGCCACCGACTTACCCGAACCCGTCGTACCCGCGATCAGCAGGTGCGGCATCTTGGCGAGGTTCGCGACCATCGGATCGCCGCCGATATCCTTGCCGAGCGCGAGCGGCAGGCGTTGGTTGCCGTCCCCGTAGGAGCGCGAGGAGAGGATCTCGCGGAAGGACACCATCTCTCGGTTGTCGTTCGGCAGTTCGATCCCGATCACGCTGCGGCCCGGCACGGTCGAGACTCGCGCGGAGAGCGCCGACATCGACCGCGCGATGTCATCGGCAAGACCGATCACGCGGGAGGCCTTGAGTCCCGGCGCGGGCTCCAGCTCGTACATTGTCACGACAGGGCCGGGACGCACGCTGACGATCTCGCCTTTCACGCCGTAATCGTCGAGCACGGTCTCCAGCATCCTCGCGTTCTCTTCGAGCGCTTCATCCGAGAGGTGCAGCCGTTCGATCCGTTCGGGGTTCATCAGAAGCGACAGGGGCGGGAGTTCGAAATCTGTCTGGTTGTCCTCGAAGGAGAGGCGCGGCTGCGCCTCTTCCTGCGCGCGACGCGACGGCTGCACGGGTTTGCGCTGCGGCGTCTGAACGACCTTTTTCGGCTGCGCGGCGGGCATCGCCGGACGTTCGAAGGCAGGCGCGGACGCTTCGGCATAGGCCGAAAAATCGCTGTCCGCATCGTCCTCGTCGTCCTCGACCGCGATGAAGCGATCCTCGGGCACCTCATCGGTGCGCGGCGCGGCGCGGCTCGAAATGCGCGCGGGCTCCGCGGCGGGTGCGGGCGCTGCCGGTGCCTCGGGCGCCGCAGGCGCGCCGGAACGCGCGGTAAGCGGCGGCTCGGCGCGCAAACCGACCGGTGCGGGCGTGTAGATCAGAGGATCGGGGCCTCGGCCACGACCCTTGGTGAGCGGCATCTCCTCGGCGATGCGTGCTTCGGGCACACGGCGCAGCTTGGCCTTCACCGCGTCCGAGATCTTCGCGCTGACCCGCGCGGTTTCGGGCATGGCGGCATCCGGCGCGAGATCGGGTTCGATCAGCTCGGGTTCGAGATCTTCGGGCTGGCTGCGCGGCATGAGCCTCGAGAGGAAACCACCGGACTTTTCGGTTGCAGGCGCGGCATGTGCCGGATGCGCCTGGGCTTGAACGGAGGGCGCGGGACGCCGGGCGGTCAGGCTCGGCTCGGCACGCACGACGCGCTGCCCGGCTGATGCAGCCGCGGGAGCAGCGGCGGCACGCGGCTCCGCCCAAACCTGTGCATACTCGGCCTCTTCGGCACGCGCCGCACGGCGCGCATCCTGCGCCGCCTGCATCGCACGCGCACCGCGCACGGCGCCGGCTGCGCCTTTGCCGAATACTTTCAGAAGCCCGGCGTAGGCCATGACCACACCGACGAGCGCCAGCTGCGCTCCGCGCGCCAGCTCATCACGCGTAAAGCCGAGAACGAACGCGCCGAACGCAAGGACGCCAAGCCCGAAGACCAGCATGGCAAGCTTGAGCGATGCCCCCGCGCCCAGCGGCAGGAAGGTCAGAACCGATCCCATCGCCATATCGCCGAAAAGTCCGCCCATTCCGAAACTGTGGCTCCAGCCGTCGCCGGGGAGCTGGCCTGCCGCAAAGATCGACATGAGGGCAATCCAGATCGGCGCGAAAAGGGCGCGGGAGACCGCGCGCTCCTCGCCGCGATGAAGAACGAGCCGCAGGCCCCAGACGATCAGCACCGCAGCGATCGCCCAGGCGCCGCGCCCGACGATCATGTAGAGCGGTGCCGCAACGGCGGCCCCGAACCGGCCCATCCAGTTCTGCACGGGCGCATCCGTCGAAGAGAACCAGGACGGATCGTCCGGCGAGTAGGAGCCGATCATCGCGGCGGCCATCAGCCCCACCAATACCAGGGCAAGGCCCACAAGCTCCTTGCTCCGTTTCTCGATCGCCGCCTGCATGTCGCTGTCAAAGAGCGGTTCGCGTCCCCGTGCCGGATATGCCATTCCTCGCCTCGTCTTCGGTCTTTTGTAATTATGCACTCAATCGTAGAGGCAGGCGCGCAATCTCTCGAGCCCGTCCTGCATCTCGTCTCTCGGGGCGACCATCGCCGCCCGGATATACCCTGTTCCCGGATTGCCCGAAGGCGTCTCCCGGGAGAGATAGGCGCCGGGCAAAACCCGAACGCCCGTGTCGCGCCAAAGCTTCAGCGCCGCCGCCTCGCCATCCTCGACAGGCAGCCATAGGAAAAACCCGGCCTCGGGTGCCCCGGCGCCGTCGATGCCTTCGAACACGCGATCGGCAATATCGAATTTCTCGACGTAAAGCCGACGGCTCTCTTCGACATGCGCTTCATCCGCCCAGACCTTTTCCGCCACGCGCTGAAGCGGCATCGGCAGAGGTGCGCCGGAATAGGCACGAAGCTGGCGAATGCGCGCGATGCTCTCGGGACCGCCCGCGACGAAGCCGGAGCGCAGGCCCGGCAGGTTCGACCGCTTGGAGAGCGAATGAAACACGACGACCCGTTCGGGGCTGACGCCCATGTCGCGCGCCACCTCGAGCGCGCCGATCGGCGGCACGTCGCGGTAGATCTCGGAATAGCACTCGTCCGCGAGGATCTGGAAATCGTGTTCTTCGGCCAGGCCAATGAGCCGCTCCCAATAGGCGCGATCGGCCACCGCGCCCTGCGGGTTCGCTGGCGAGCAGATGTAGCACAGCGCGGTGCGCTCCAGCACGTCGCGCGGCAGGCCCGCGTAATCGGGCAGATGCCCGGTCTCGGCCGTGGCGGGCACGTAGACAGCCTCTGCGTTCACCGAAAGAGCCGCGACCGCGTAGACCTGATAGAACGGGTTCGGCGTCAGGATCACAGGCTGCTTGCCACCCTTCGTCTCGGGGCAAAGCGCCATCGCCGCGTTGTAGAGCCCTTCCCGCGTGCCGTTCAGCGCCATGACGCGGGTTTCAGGGTCGAGATCGACGCCATAGCGGCGACCCAGCCAATCGGTGATCGCGCGGCGTAGCTCTTCGCTGCCTTCGTTCACGGGATAGCGCGAGAACTCGTTCACATGTCGCGCAAGCACCTCGCCCACCCAATCCGGGAAGGCGTGGCGCGGCTCACCGATCGTCATGTGGACGACCGGCCCGCCGGGCTCATACGCGTCGAGAAGCGCCCGAAGGCGCGGAAACGCATAGGCCGGAAGGTCCGAAAACCGTTCGGGAAACATGCTCGACTGCCTCGTGAATGCGGGATCGTTCCTGCCCCGCTTTGAGGGGACGATACCCTGTCAGGGGGAGGGTCGTCCAGAAATTCCCAGAACTCTCAAGGAGCTGTGGCAGGAAATCCGCATTGACAGAAAAGTCTATGCAAGGGCGCGTTCTGTCTCTGCCGCAACGCGCAAAAGGCGCGACTCGCCCCAAGGCGCGCCATTGAGCAAAAGCCCCGCCGAGGGTGTGCCCGTCGGCAGGCTCACCCCCGCCAGACCCATGAGGTTGCCGACGCGCGTATTCCTGAGGGTGCGAAGGTTCTCCGACACATAATACTCGCCATCCGTCATCAGCCGCTCCGCCTCGGGCGGCAAGTTCGGCGTCGTGGGGCAGAGCACCGCATCGACGCCGGCAGTAGCCCGCGCCCATTCCGCGCGCACGGCCTTCATCCGCTCGACCGCCCGCAGAAAGGTCGCCGCCGCAACCTCTTTGCCCGCTGCGAAGCGCGACCGCACCGCGCCGAACATCAGATCGCCCTTCTCGTCGATGAGCGCGCCCCATTCCGCCCAGGCCTCAGCGGTGTAGAGAACGCCCGCATCGCCCATCGGACCTTCAAGCGCGGGAAAGTCGAAATCCACGATCTCTGCGCCCGCCGCCCCAAGCTTCGCGAGCGCGGCCTCGTAGGCCTCGGCGATTGCCGGTGAGAGATCGTCTTCCACGATCGTGCGAAGCCGGGCGAAGCGCCGTCCTGAAAGGCCCCCTGCCCTCCCCGGCACCGGCGGCTGCACGCCGTCCAGCGCCGCGAAGAGCGCCGCCGCATCGGCGACGTCGCGGCAGAGCGGCCCGACCGTGTCGAACCCTTTCGCCAGCGGCACCACACCTTCGAGGGGCAGCCGCCCCGAGGTCGTCTTGAGCCCCACAAGGTCATTCCATGCCGAGGGCACGCGGACCGATCCGCCGGTATCCGATCCGATGGCCGCGGCGGCGAGCCCGAACGCGACCGAAGCCGCTGCTCCCGACGAAGATCCCCCCGGAACGGCAGCTTGATCGTTCACGCAAGGCGGTGTGGCCGTCACCGGGTTCAACCCCAGCCCCGAAAATGCGAGCTCGGACATATGCGTCTTGCCAAGGCAGACGAGCCCCATCGCGGCACCGTTCCGCAGCACGCGCGCATCCGCAGAGGGCACTCGTCCCGCCAGCATGGCAGAGCCCGCCTCCGTCGCGATCCCGGCCGTGTCGAACAGATCCTTCCAGCTCACCGGCACGCCGTCGAGACGAGAGCGCCGCCGCCCGATGCGCGCGCGCTCCGCCGCCGCCTTCGCTTCCGCGCGGGCGCGATCCGCGGTCACGCGCGCATAGATCCGGTCACGCAGCGGGTGTTCGTCGATCTTCTCCAGAAAGGTCTCCGTCAGCTTGGCCGCGTCGATCTCACCGCGCCCGATGCCGTCGCCCAACGCAAGGGCGTTCATCTCCGTCCAATCGCTCATGCCGTCCTCCGTTGACCTTTCGAGACGCTAGCGGCGGGACGCCTCATGGACAATGCCGCGCACGAGAGCATATTTCGCCCCATGAAGATGGATTGCGATATCGCCATAATCGGCGGCGGCCTTGCCGGTGGCACGCTGGCCCTAGCGCTGGCCCATGCGGGCTTTGGCGTCACCTTGCTGGATGCCGCCCCGGCGGAGACCCACCGCGCGCCCGATTTCGACGGACGGTCCTATGCGCTCGCGCTGACGTCGAAGCGTCTCCTGACGAATCTCGGGCTCTGGGACGTGCTCGGCCCCAATAGCCAGCCGATGCACCGGATCAAGGTGACCGACGGGCGCGTCGGCGATGCCTCGGTCGCTCTTGGTCTCGAGTTCGACAGCGCGGAACTCGAGGAAGGGCCGATGGGCCACATGGTCGAGGACCGGCACCTGCGCGCGGCTATGCTCGATGCGCTGGACGCCGCGCAGGGAATCGACCACCGCACCGGCACGCGCGTCACGAACCAAAGCGCGGCGGAACATGGCGCGACGCTGACGCTTGAGGATGGACTTGACATCACCGCTCCCCTCGTGATCGCCGCCGATGGCCGCCAGAGCGGCACCGCCCGCCGCGCCGGCATCACGCGCACGGGATGGGACTACCCCCAGACCGCGCTTGTCTGCGCCATTGCCCATGAGCGGGATCATGGCGGCACCGCCCACCAGCTCTTCCTGCCCTCCGGTCCGCTCGCGATCCTGCCACTGACCGGCAACCGCTCCTCCATCGTCTGGAGCGAGCGCCGCGGCCTTGCGGAAGACATCAACGCCTTGTCCGAAGAGGATTACCTGACCGTCCTGCGACCCCGTTTCGGGGATTTCCTCGGCGAGGTTTCACTCGCCGGCGCGCGCTACAGCTATCCTCTGAACCTGACGCTGGCCGACAGCCTCACCGCGCCCCGCCTCGCGCTCGTTGGCGATGCCGCGCACGGCGTGCATCCGATCGCGGGACAAGGCCTCAATGCAGGTCTGAAAGATGTCGCGACGCTGGCGGACGTTCTGTCCTCCGCCCGCCGCAGGGGCGAGGATATCGGTGCGCCTCAGGTTCTGGACCGCTACGCGCGGTGGCGGCGCTTCGACACGGCAAGCCTCGGGCTCGCGACCGATCTCTTCAACCGCCTCTTCTCGAACGACAGCGCGGCGCTTCGGGCGATCCGCGATCTCGGCATGCAGGCGGTCAATGCCGCGCCCGGTCTGCGCCGGGCCTTCATGCGCGAGGCGGCAGGCCTTTCGGGCGAGTTGCCCGAACTCATGGCCCGCGAGCGCTGATCCTCAGCCCGGGCGCAGCCCGGTCTCGACGAGCATGCCCTGCCGCTTGGCCTCGTAGTAGTAACCGCGCGCATACCAGCTGACCGCAGTGCCGTGATCGCCGTCCGACAAAAGCCAGGCGCCGCGCAGGTATTTCACCGCGTATTTGAGGTTCGTCTCCGCATCCAGGAGATCCTCGGGCGCGCCGCGGAAGCCCATTGTTCGTGCGGTCGCGGGCAGGATTTGCATGAGACCGTAATACGGCCCGTTCCGCGCCCAGGGCCGATGCGTGCTCTCGCGAATGACGACGCGATGCACCAGCTTGCGCGGAACCTGATAATAGTCGGCATATTCGTTGATCAGCGCACGCAGCTCTTCGGTCTCGTTCGGATGAAGCGGCGGATTGTAGCTGTCGACCGGGTCGGGCGCAGCGGCGAATTGCAGCCGCTCGGTCGATCCAAGGTCGGGAAGAGAACAGGCAGACAGAACGGAACCGAGTAAAAGAGCCAAGGCGAAACGAAGCATATCCGTCATCCGGAATTGTTGAACTGCATCGCTTGTGCCCTCTGCCCATGATTCGCGCGACCCCGGCCTTGCGCGGTAGGCGGGGCGCCGCCCATCCCTTGCCAAATGCGCGGGCGCGCGCCAGTTTCGCGACCATGACAGGCACGCTTCTTTCACTGGGTCACGGCTATTCCGCGCGCGCGCTGGCAGCGCGGCTTTTGCCGCAAGGCTGGACCGTGATCGGCACGACCCGCGATCCCGATAAGCTGGGCTCGCTCGCCGAGACCGGGATCGAGCCGATTCTCTGGGACCGCGAAGCGGTCGAGCGGGCCTTGGCCCGCGCCGATCATCTCCTGATGTCCGCCGCCCCAGGCGACGAGGGCGATCCGGCCCTTGCGCTCGCACGCGACACCATCGCCGCGCGGGCACCAAATATCCGCTGGGCGGGCTATCTTTCCACCACCGGCGTCTACGGCGATGCGGACGGCGCGTGGATCGACGAGAGGGCACCTCTCAATGCCCATAGCCGGCGCGGGCGCGCGCGCGTGAAAGCCGAAGCCGACTGGGCCGCGATACCCGGCCTGCCGCTCCACATTTTCCGCCTTGCTGGCATCTACGGGCCGGGCCGCGGCCCGTTCGCCAAGGTCCGCGAGGGACGCGCACAGCGGGTGGTCAAACCCGGACAGGTTTTCTCGCGTACCCATGTGGAGGACATCGCCCGCGTGCTGGAAGCCTCGATCGCACATCCGACCCCGGGCGAGGCCTTCAATGTCTGCGATGACGAACCCGCCCCGCCACAGGACGTGATCGCCCATGCCGCCGAACTCCTCGGCCTGCCGATCCCGCCCGAAGTCCCCTTCGACGAAGCCGACATGAGCCCCATGGCCCGCAGCTTCTATGCCGATAACAAACGCACATCGAACGAGAAGGTGAAGCACATGCTTGACCTTGAAATGCGCTACCCGACCTACCGCGAAGGCCTCGCCGCCCTCTTGCGCGAGACCGAAGGGGACAGCGGCACGCCCTGATCTTTGGGTTGGGACAAATACCGCGGGGGTGAATTGGCGGCCCCGCCGCCAAGAGGGGGCCGCGCCCCCTTCCCTGCCCGATGATCGGCACGATCAGCGGGCCAGACATGCCCCGCGCGGCACGCGCGGGACCGCTGTATCAGGCGCGCTTTTCCATGCGCGCAACACCCAGGACGTCGAGAACTTTCGCCTCGATATCGGATGCGTTCAGTCTTGCGACGGCATACATGTCCGCCGGGCTCGCCTGGTCGATGAACGTATCCGGCAGCACCATGGAGCGGTATTTCAGACCGGTATCGAACACGCCTTCCTCGGCCAGCAGCTGCGCGACATGGCTTCCGAAGCCGCCGATCGCGCCTTCCTCGATCGTCACGAGTGCCTCGTGATCCCGCGCAAGGCCGAGGATCAGTTCGCAGTCGAGCGGTTTCGCAAAGCGCGCATCGGCGATCGTCGGATGGATGCCCCGCGCCTCCAGAGCCTCCGCGGCCTGCAACACTTCCTTGAGCCGCGCCCCGTAGGACAGGATCGCGACGCGTGCGCCCTCGCGGATCATCCGGCCCTTGCCGATCTCGAGGATTTCTCCCCGTTCGGGCATCTCCACACCCATGCCCTCGCCGCGCGGGTAGCGGAAGGCGATCGGCCCCTCGTCATGCGCCGCGGCTGTCGCGACCATGTGCTTGAGCTCGGCCTCGTCCGCCGCGGCCATCACGGTGAAGCCCGGCAGATTGGCCAGATATGCCACATCGTAGCTGCCCGCATGGGTCGCCCCATCCGCCCCGACGAGCCCTGCCCGGTCGATGGCAAAACGCACGGGCAGCCGCTGGATCGCGACGTCATGCACGACCTGGTCGAAGCCGCGCTGCAGGAAGGTCGAATAGATCGCCGCGAACGGCCGCATCCCGCCCGCGGCGAGGCCCGCGCAGAAGGTCACGCCGTGCTGCTCGGCGATACCCACGTCGAAGCAGCGCGACGGAAACCGCTCGGCCATCAGGTTGAGCCCGGTCCCATCCGGCATCGCCGCTGTCACCGCGCAGATCCGGCTGTCCTCCTCGGCAAGCTCCACCAAGGTCTGACCGAAGACCTTGGTATAGGCCGGTGCATTGGAGGCCGCCTTCTTCTGCTCGCCCGAGCTCACGTCGAATTTCGCCGTCGCATGGCCCCGGTCCGGGCGACCTTCAGCGGGCGCGTAGCCCTTGCCCTTCTTGGTGATGCAATGAATGAGGATCGGCCCATCCGCCCGCGCCTTCACGGTCCTCAGGACCGGCAGCAGGCTTTCCATGTCATGCCCGTCGATGGGCCCGATATAGGAAAAGCCGAGCGCCTCGAAGAGCGTGCCTCCGACGGCCATGCCCTTGATCATGTCCTTGGCCCGCCTGGCCCCTTCGCGGAATGGCTCCGGCAGAAAGCTCACCGCTCCCTTGGCGACATCCTTCAGGGAATGGAACGGCGCCTCGGCATAGAGCCGCGAGAGATAGGACGACATCGCTCCCACGGGCGGCGCGATGGACATTTCGTTGTCGTTCAGGATCACGATCAGCCGTTTGCCGAGGTGGCCGGCATGGTTCATCGCCTCGTAGGCCATGCCCGCCGACATCGCGCCATCACCGATGACCGCGATGGCATCGCCATGCCCCGTCTCGGACGCGCCGTTCAAATCGCGCGCCACCGCGAACCCCAGGCTCGCTGAAATCGACGTCGAACTGTGGGCCGCCCCGAACGGATCGTAGGGGCTTTCGGAACGCTTGGTGAAGCCCGACAGCCCGTCCTTCTGACGCAGCGTGCGGATACGGTCGCGCCGCCCCGTGAGGATCTTGTGCGGATAGCTCTGATGGCTCACATCCCAGACGATCTTGTCCCGCGGCGCATCCCAGACCGCGTGCAGCGCGACGGACAGTTCCACGACGCCAAGCCCCGCGCCGAGATGCCCGCCCGTCTCGGAGACGGCCGAGATCGTCTCGGCGCGCAATTCGTCTGCCACCTGTCGGAGCTCGGTATCAGAGAAGGCCTTGAGGTCTGCCGGTGTATGGACGCGGTCAAGCAGCGGTGTTTGGGGGCGGTCGGACATCGTCACTCACATCTGGTTCGGTCTGCCCGGAATGGATCAGGCTTTCCGGGCGATAACGAAGCGGGCGGCCTCGATCAAGCCGCGTGCCTCCTTGCCGTAGTCAGATAGGGCCGTCTCGGCGCTGTCCACCAGCTCGGCCGCGCGCGCCTTCGCGCCACCCAGCCCCAGGAGCGAGACGAAGGTGGCCTTGCCCCGATCGGCATCCTTGCCCGCCGCCTTGCCCATCGCCGCTGCGTCGCCCTCGATGTCGAGGATGTCATCAGCAATCTGGAAAGCGAGACCCAGCGCATCGGCATAGGCCCGCATCGGCGCGGGATCAGCCCCGGCAAGGCGCGGACCCGCTTCCGCGGCCCAGCGAATGAGCGCGCCGGTCTTGCCCGCCTGGAGGGCCGTGATCTCCTCGAGGTCGAGCGGCGTGCCCGCGCTCTCGGCGGCAATATCGAGCGCCTGGCCCAGAACCATGCCCTCCGCCCCGCTCGCACGTGCGAGGCTCAGGGCGAGATCCGCACGCACCGACGGATCGGGATGCGCCTCGGGCGCAAGGCAGAGCTCGAAGCCCAGCGCCTGCAGACCGTCCCCCACCAGGATCGCGGTCGCCTCGTCCCATTTTCGATGCACGGTCGGCTGACCGCGCCGCAGATCATCGTCATCCATCGCCGGCAGATCGTCATGAACGAGGCTGTAGGCATGCACGGCCTCGATGGCGAGCGCGGCATTCAGCGCATCGTTCGCGCCGTGCAGCCGCGCGCCTTCAAGTGCGAGATAGCCGCGCAGGCGTTTACCGCCGCGCGTGGCATAGGCCATCCCGCGGTGAAGCGGCAGATCCGCGCGGGCCTCGAAAAGCCTGTCGAACCCGCCCTGGATCCGGGTCTGCGCCTCCGTCAGTCCGGCCTCGAACATGCGAGGTCAGAGCCCCTCGACCGGGGTCGTCCCCTTGGGCTGGCCCTCGGCGTCGAGCGTGATCGCCGCGACCTTTTCCTCGGCCTCTTTCAGCTTCTGCTCGCAACGCTTCTTGAGCTTCGCACCGCGTTCGTAAAGCGCGATCGACTGCTCGAGCGGCACGTCCCCGCGTTCGAGTTGCCCCACGACCTCTTCAAGTGCGCGCATCGCTTCCTCGAAACTCATCTCTTCGACGGGCTTGCCTTCGTCGCTCATTCGCCTGCCTCCATCAATGCGCGCACATGCGCCGCCCCGGCCTCGGACAGCGCCTGAAGATCATAGCCGCCCTCGAGTGTCGAGACCACGCGGCCGCCGCAGACCTCGCTGGCCAGCGCGCAAAGCCGCTCGGTCAGCCAGCGGAAATCCTCGGTCTGCCAATTCAGGTTGGCCAGCGGATCGTCGGCATGGGCATCGAACCCTGCCGACAGGATGATGAGGTCGGGGGCGAACTCCCGCAGCCGCGGGAAGACCCGGTCCTCGTAGACCTCGCGCATCCGCGACCCGTCGCTCCCGGGCGGCAGCGGCAGGTTCAGCACGTTGTCATGGGCTCCGGTCTCGTGCGACGCGCCGGTGCCGGGCCAGAGCGGCGACTGGTGCGAGGTGATCGTCAGCGCCCGCCTCTCGTGCCATAGAAGATCCTGAGTGCCATTGCCGTGATGCACGTCGAAATCGACGACCGCCACGCGCGAAAGACCCCGCGTCTCGAGCGCGTATTTCGCACCGATTGCCGCGGTCCCGAACAGGCAGAAGCCCATCGCCGTCGTCCGCTCCGCGTGATGGCCGGGCGGGCGCATCGCAACGAAGGCATTGGCGACCTCGCCGTCCAGTACCATGTCGATGGCCTTCACGATCCCCCCCGCCGCGCGCCGCGCCGCATCGAGCGATCCCGGCGACAGCCAGGTATCCCCATCGACCTGATGCAAGCCCCGCGACGGCAGATGGCTCTCGAGCGAGCCGATATAGCTCGGCGGATGGCAGCGCTCGATATCGCTGTCCTCCGCCAAGGGCGCGGGCACGCGCATCAGCGGGAAGGCGGCCAGCGCATGCAGGAGATGCTCGATCCGCGCCACCCGCTCGGGATGACCTTCGGGCGTGACGTGATGCAATGCGGCGTCATGGGTGAGAAGGGCAGTGACCAAGGCGCATCCTTTCCTGAACGGGCTCGAACAAACCGCGAAACGGCGCCGCTGGCAACCCGGTGACCGGCGCCCCTTTGGATTGGGACAAATACCGCGAGAGCGCGAGAGCTGGCTCTCGCCGGCCGGGTCCGGGGCTCGATGCCCCGGGACCGGACGCGCTAGCGCCGCCAGTGGGTCGGCACGATGATGAGCGCGCCAACCGAAGCCAGAATCGCGTTCCAGCCCTGTCGGCCAAAACCGATGCCGAACATGATCGAGACGAAATAGAACAGGAACGCGCCGCCGACGCAGATGATGACGCTGGCAAGCACACCGTTGTGCGTGAAGCTGGACCGCTCCGAGAGGTATCCGACGATGCCCGCGATCACCACGGTGCCGATCAGGGTTGGGAACACCTCGCCTCACTCCTCTCCGAGCCGATCGCCCGGGACAAGACCTGCCCCGCGCAGGAACGCATCGGCATCCTGCGCACCGCGTCCTGCCTTCTGCAAGCGCGTAACTTCGATCGCGCCATCGCCGCAGGCGACGCGGAGGCCGGGCCCGCCCAGGACTTCGCCCGGCGCGCCCTCCCCGTCCGACATCCGGCTCCCGAGAAGTTTCAGCCGCTCGCCACGCGCCTCGGTCCAGGCACCGGGAAAGGGGGCAAGCGCGCGGATCTGCCGATCGACGATACGGGCGGGCCGCGTCCAATCGATACGGGCCTCCGATTTCTCGATCTTGGTCGCGTAGATCACGCCCTCGTCGGGCTGCGGTTCAGGGGTGAGCGTGGGCAGCCTCGAAAGCGTGTCGACGATCATCCGCGCGCCCATCTCCGACAGCCGGTCGTGCAGGGTCTCGCTTGTCTCCTCCGCTGCGATCTCGGTCGCCTCGGCCATGAGAACGGGGCCGGTATCGAGACCCGCTTCCATCTGCATCACGGCGATGCCGGTCATCCGGTCGCCTGCGAGGATCGCGCGCTGGATGGGCGCGGCCCCGCGCCAGCGAGGCAGGAGGGATGCATGGATGTTGAGGCAGCCGTAATCCGGCGCATCGAGGACCGGCTGGGGCAGGATCAGCCCGTAGGCGACGACCACCGCGACCTGGGCCTCGAGCGCGGCAAAGGCCGCCTGCTCGTCAGCGCCCTTCAAGGATGCCGGGTGGCGCACCTCCAGCCCAAGTTCGAGTGCGCGCGCGTGGACCGGGGTCGGCCGGTCTTTCTTGCCACGCCCGGCGGGCCGGGGCGGCTGGCAATAGACCGCGGCGATCTCGTGTCCGGCCGCCGCCAGCGCCTCCAGGACCGGAACCGAAAAGTCCGGCGTGCCCATGAATACGACGCGCATCGCGCACCAACTCCTTTTGTCTGTCCCACCCGGCTTATCGCGCCGGGCGGATCAGGAAAAGGGTGGCCTCACTTCACCTTGCGGATCTCGCCCGAGCGCAGCTTCTCGGAATATTTCCGAAGCTCCTGCTTCACCAGCGGCATCAGGAAGTAGAGCCCGATCACGTTGAAGATCGCCATCGAGAAGAGCGCCGCATCGGAGAAGGCGATGACCGGATCCAGGCTCGCCGCCGCTCCGATCACGACGAAGAAGCAGAAGATCGCCTTGAAGACGAGCTCCTTGCCCTTGCCTTCGCCGAAGAGGAAGGTCCAGGCCTTGAGGCCGTAATAAGACCAGCTCAGCATCGTCGAGAAGGCAAAGAGCACCACCGCGACGGCCAGCACGATCGGGAACCAGGAGAACGCCGTCGCGAAGGCGTCCGAGGTCAGCGCGACACCCGTTGCCCCCGTCTGGGTCACGATCTGACCGTTCTCGACCACGAAGAGCCCGGTCTCGGGATCGGTGACGAGTTGATCGGAGATGATGATGACAAGCGCGGTCATGGTGCAGATCACGACCGTGTCGATGAAGGGCTCGAGAAGCGCGACGAAGCCCTCGGTGATCGGCTCCTTGGTTTTCACCGCCGAGTGGGCGATGGCCGCCGAGCCGATGCCCGCCTCGTTCGAGAAGGCGGCGCGCCGGAAGCCCTGGATCAGCGCCCCGACCATGCCGCCGGCGACACCGAGCCCGGTGAACGCCCCTTCGATGATGCGGCTGAAGGCGATGCCGATCTGATCGAAATTGGCGAGGATGATGACGAGCGCCGCAAGGACGTAGAGGATGCCCATGAAGGGCACGACCTTCTCCGTGACACGGGCGATGGATTTAAGACCGCCGATGATGACGACACCGACGATCACCGCGAAGACGATGCCGGTGATCCAGCCGGGATATTCCCCTACGACGCCAGAGATCTGCTGGTGCGCCTGGTTGACCTGGAACATGTTGCCGCCGCCGAGGGCGCCGAGCAACGTGAAGACCGAAAAGCCCACGGCAAGGAAGGTGCCGCCGGGAAGGCCGCGTTCCTTGAACCCCTTGGTGAGGTAATACATCGGCCCGCCCGAGACGCTGCCGTCCGGGAACTCGTTGCGATATTTCACGCCAAGCGTGCACTCGGTGAATTTCGTCGCCATGCCCAGAAGACCCGCAAGGATCATCCAGAACATCGCGCCGGGCCCGCCGATGCTCATCGCCACGGCGACGCCCGCGATATTCCCGAGTCCGACCGTGCCCGAGAGGGCGGTCGCGAGCGCCTGGAAATGGCTGACCTCACCGGCATCGTTCGGGTCGGAATAATCGCCTTTCACAAGGCGGATCGAATGTCCCACCCAGCGAAACTGCACGAAGCCGAAATAAAGCGAGAAGACCACCGCGCCGATCACCAGCCAGCCGACGATCCACGGCACCTCGGTGCCGGGAAAGTTCGCAAATATCAGGTTCACGTACCAGCCCGTCGAGCTTTCGAAGAGGCCGTTGATGGTCTCGTCGAGCGATTGCGCCTGCGCGCCCGTGGCCGCGAGGAGCGCGGCGAAGAAAACGAAGATGCGAGAGATGACTGACATGGTCTGGCTCCTTCAGGGAACGATGGTGCAGGGCACAGGCGAGACCTGGACCAGCGTTGCGGCGGTGGAGCCGAAAAGACGGGCCTTGAAGGCCGAAGAGCCATCGCGACCGACGAAGATCTGCCGGGCTTTCTCGGACTTGGCGAGCTCGACCAGGATCTCGGCGGAATGGCCGTAGCGGATCACGGGCGACACCTCGACGCCGTGTCCCGAGACCCGTTCGAGCGCTGGCGTGACCACGGCGCTTTCGGCGCGGGCCAGCTCTTCCTTGCGGCGGCGGTGGCGCTCGGCCAGCTCTTCCTGCGTCAGAAACGAATACGGCGACCATTCGAGAACATGGACAAGAATGATCGGCGTGGAGGCTTCGACCGCTTGCGCGATGGCGACATCGAGCGCCCGATCCGAAGCGGGGCTGCCGTCATAGCCGACGATGAATGGATCTGACATGGGAAGGCTCCGGCTGTGGGAACAATGGAGTTCAGCTAGCGCAGATGTGAAGTGCGGCCAAAGAATTGTTTTCCCAACGCATGACGCACGGAACGCAAGAGCGGCCTTGCAAGGCAAGACCGCTCAGAAAATACGCGGCGCGGCCCCGAAGGGCCACGCGATATCCGCCCGTGTCAGGCGACGTCGAATTGCAGGTTGCGGATCTGCCGGAACAGACCGGTCTCGTGCAGTTCCTTCAGGGCCTCTGGCTTCACCGCCTCGTCGACGTAGAGAAGCGCGATCGCCTCGCCCTTGGCTGCCGAACGCCCGAGGGTAAAGTTCGCGATGTTCACGCCGTTCTTGCCCATCGTCGTGCCGAGCGTGCCGATGATGCCGGGCACGTCCTCGTTCGTCGTGTAGAGCATGTGGCGGCCGATCTCGGCGTCGATATTGATGCCCTTGATCTGGATGAAGCGCGGCTTGCCGTCCGAGAAGACCGTCCCGCCGATGGAGCGCTCGCGCTTGTCGGTTGCGACCGTCACCTTGATATAGCCCTCGAAGGCACCCGATTGCGCCTGCCGCGTGGTCGAGATCTTGATCCCGCGCTCCTTCGCGATGAGCGGCGCGGAGACCATGTTCACCTCGGGATTGATGCTCTTCATGATCCCGGCGATCAGGCTGCAATTGAGCGCCTCGAGATTCATCTCGGACACCGAACCGTCATAAAGGATGTTGATCGCCTTGATCGCCTCGTCGGTCATCTGCCCGATGAAGCTGCCGAGGTGATCGGAGAGCTTGATCCACGGCCCCATGACCTTGGCCTCTTCGGCCGTCACAGACGGCATGTTAAGCGCGTTCTGCACGGCGCCTGTCAGCAGGTAGTCGGCCATCTGCTCGGCGACCTGGAGTGCCACGTTCTCTTGCGCCTCGGTGGTCGCCGCGCCCAGATGCGGGGTGCAGACGACGTTCGGCAGGTTGAAGAGCGGGTTCTCCTTGGCAGGCTCCTCGGCGAAGACGTCGAAACCCGCACCGGCGACATGGCCCGACTTCAAAAGCTCGGCCAGCGCCGCCTCGTCGACGAGCCCGCCGCGCGCGCAGTTGATGATCCGCACGCCCTTCTTCGTCTTCTCGAGGTTCTCCTTGGAGAGAATGTTCTTCGTCTGGTCGGTCAGCGGCACATGCAGCGTGATGAAGTCGGCGCGGCTCAAAAGCTCATCGAGCTCGACCTTCTCGACGCCCATCTTGTCGGCCTTTTCCTGGCTGAGGAACGGATCATAGGCGACGACCTTCATCCGCAAGCCCCGCGCGCGGTCGCAGACGATGCCGCCGATATTGCCCGCGCCGATGACGCCAAGGGTCTTGCCCGTCAGCTCGACCCCCATGAACTTCGACTTCTCCCACTTGCCCGCGCGGGTCGAGGCCGAAGCCTCCGGGATCTGGCGAGCAACGGCGAACATCATCGCGATGGCATGCTCGGCGGTCGTGATCATGTTGCCGAAAGGCGTGTTCATCACGATGACGCCCTTCTTGGACGCCGCCTCCTTGTCGATATTGTCGGTGCCGATGCCGGCGCGGCCGATGACCTTCAGATTCGGCGCATTCTCGAGGATCGTCGGCGTGACCTTCGTGGCCGAGCGGATCGCGAGACCATCGTAGTCACCGATCACCTCGGCGAGCTTGTCCTTGTCCTTGCCGAGGTCGGGCTGGAAGTCGACCTCGATACCGCGGTCGCGGAAGATCTGCACCGCAGCGTCAGACAGTTTGTCGGAGATGAGAACCTTGGGAGCCATGTCAGTGGTCCTTTGAATGAACGATATAGGAAAGGACCGGGCCCGCCGCCCGAGACGTCACGTGACGTCTCGGACGAAATCCGCATGGATTTCGGGCCCGGAGGAAACCGGGATCAGGCCGCTTCGGAGAGCGCGGCGTATTCGGTGTGATAGGCCCATTCGAGCCAGGGCAGCATGGCTTCGATGTCCGAGGTCTCGACCGTGCCGCCGCACCAGATCCGAAGACCTGCCGGCGCATCGCGGTAGGAGCCGACATCGAGCGCGACGCCCTCGGCCTCGAGCCGCTTTTGAACCGACTTGGCGAAAGCCGCCGGGTCCGAGATCGCGCCGTCGGTGAACTTGAGGCACACCGATGTGTTCGACCGTGTCGCACGATCCTGCGCGAGGTTGTCGATCCAGTCCCGGCTCTCGCAGAAGTCCCAGACCGCCTGCGCGTTGGCATCGGCCCGCGCCATCAGGCCCTTGAGGCCACCGACAGAGCGCGCCCAGTCGAGCGCGACGAGGTAATCCTCGACCGCGAGCATGGAGGGCGTGTTGATCGTCTCGCCGATGAAGATGCCTTCGTTGAGCTTGCCGCCTTTGGTCAGGCGGAAGATCTTCGGCAGCGGCCAGGGCGGCGTATAGCTCTCGAGCCGCTCCACCGCGCGAGGGCTCAGGATGAGGATGCCATGCGCGGCCTCACCACCCAGCACTTTCTGCCAGGAGAAGGTCGTCACATCGAGCTTGTCCCAGGGCAGATCCTGCGCGAACGCCGCCGAGGTCGCATCGCACAGGGTCAGACCCGCGCGATCCGCGGGGATCGCCTCAGCAGACGGCATCCGCACGCCCGATGTCGTGCCGTTCCAGGTGAAGCAGACGTCGCGGTCGTAATCGAGCGACGCCATGTCGACAATCTCGCCATACTCGGCGGTATGAACCGTGTGCTCGATCTTGAGCTGCTTGACCGCGTCGGTGACCCAGCCTGCGCCGAAGCTTTCCCAGGCGACCATTTCGACAGGCCGCTCGCCCAGCATCGTCCACATCGCCATCTCATAGGCGCCCGTGTCGGATGCCGGCACGATGCCGATGCGGTAGTCATCAGGAACGCCCAGGATCTCGCGCGTGCCATCGATCGCGGCTTTCAGCTTGTCCTTGCCCACCTTCGCGCGGTGGGACCGGCCAAGTGCCGCATCCGAGAGCATATCGAGGGAGAAACCGGGGATCTTGGCGCAAGGGCCAGAGGAAAAACGCGGATTTTCCGGCCGCACGCCGGGTTTGGTCATCGCCATATCTGTCTAACCTTCCAGATAGAAGCCCCTCGTTGGGGAGGGGTGTCCCACGGACGCATCTACTGCCCGCCCCGATGTTCCACAAGTCGCAAAAGAGCCGTGCGGCGACCTTTCGCAGCGCAAAAGCGGCATCGGTGGAGCGGATCGGAAACTTCTCGGCGCAAGCCTTTCAGGCGCGGGCCTGCCGGTTTATAGCGCGATCATGTCCATCCGAGGCCAAGCTCCATGTCCCATGTCGTCACGCTTCTCACCGCGCCCAGCGCGCCATCGCTAGAACCTGCGGCGGCCGAGGCGCTCCGCAATGCCTGGGGTGGGGGCGCGATTCATTGGCTCGCCCCGGATGAAGCCTGCGAGTTCGAAGTGCCGGGCTGTCCGGTGAACCTCGCGCAGGTCTGGCAGGATCTTCAGGCTCTGAAGATCGATCTTGTCTGCCAGCCCGCCGAAGGACGCCTGAAACGGATGCTCCTCGCGGACATGGATTCGACGATGATCCAGCAGGAATGCATCGACGAGTTGGCAGACGAGGCAGGTGTCGGCGAGCGGGTCAAAGAGATCACCGCCCGAGCCATGAACGGTGAGCTCGACTTCGAAGGCGCACTCATCGAACGCGTCTCGTTGCTCAAGGGACTTCCCGAAGCGGTGATCGCGCGCGTTTTGGCCTCCCGTATCTCGCACATGCCGGGCGGGCGTGAATTGGTGGCAACGATGCGCGCCACTGGCGGTTACGCGGCGCTCGTCTCCGGCGGGTTCACGGCCTTCACGGGCGCTGTCGCCGAGGCGCTCGGTTTCGATGAGCACCGCGCCAACATGCTTCTGATCGACGGCGGCACGCTGACGGGAGAGGTCGCTCAGCCAATCCTCGGACGCGAGGCCAAGGTGGCGGCTCTGGAAGAGATCACCCGGCGGCTCGGCATCAACGAGAGCGATGTGATCGCAGTCGGGGACGGCGCGAACGATCTCGGCATGATCCAGCGCGCCGGAACCGGCGTAGCGCTTCATGCCAAACCGTCGGTTCAGGCCGAAGCCGAACACAGGATCAACTTCGGCGACCTGACGGCGCTCCTCTACATCCAGGGCTACGCGAAAACCGAATTTGCCGCTTAACCCAGAAGCGTCACCGCCGGTTTGATCGACCCGGTGACGATGCCGCGCCGGTTGGTGATCTGGGGCGACAGGAACCGCGCCACGTCCCTGTGATCCGCATCCAGAACACCCATCCGGACGAGCACCGCCGCGATCGCGCATTCTGCGGCCCGCGTGGCACCGTCTTGCGCCTTGATCGCGATACCTTGGCCGCGCTCTGGCAAAATCGCGATAAAGAACCCTTCCGCCCCGGTCTTGAGGGCGACAGGCTCCTTCGCGGCCTGCATCAGGAGCGTGCAGGCGCGACCCTCACCCGCAACGAGCAATGGATGCGCCATCATCGCTTCGCGCAGACGGACGCCGGCGCGCGACAGGGTATCCTCGCGGCGATGCGCCGTGGCGAACCAGGACATTGCACGCGCCATCGCGGACATCGTCGTTGCGAAATTCGGCGCCGAGCATCCGTCGATCCCGAAGCCTGGGCTTTCACGATCGGTGACCACCTCGAAGGCATCGCGGGCGGCGATCTGGACGGGATGTTCCGGCTCGACATATTCCGCGCCACCGCCAAGCTGCGCGGCGAGCGTCAGGAACCCTGCATGCTTGCCTGAGCAATTGTTGTGAAGCTGCGAGGGAGATTTGCCATCCCGAATCATCTCGAACCGCAGATTCTTGTCGCGCGACGGCTCGGGCCCGCAGCGCATCTCCGCCTCGTCGAAACCTTCGGCCGTCAGCCACTCGGCCACTTTTGCGACATGCAGCGGCGCGCCCTGATGGCTGGCACATGCCAAGGCGAGTTGTTCGGGCCCGAGCCCCCGCGCGTTGGCGGCTCCCGACGCGACAAGAGGCAGCGCCTGGATCATCTTGGCAGAGGAGCGTGGCAGGATCGTCGCGTCGGGGTCGCCCCAGGCGGCTTCGACCTCTCCATCCGGCCCGGCAATGACGACATGACCGAAATGCACCGACTCGGCGATGGGTCCGCGCCAAACTTCACACAGGCGCGCGGTGGATGGGCTCATCGGGAGTGTCCTCACAGGTTGGCGATTATCTGCCGAGAGGGCTTTTCGCCCATGGCAAAATCAGGCTAATGTCCGCGGCGAATTCGGGTTTCAACCGGCAACATAAACCGGGGCGCTTTCGGCACAACCCGAAGCTTTGAGGGTCAGGTTTTTCTGGAGGGTCAGGCAATGAAAGCTCAGATCGGGGTCGGCCTCGTCGCAGCGCTCTTCGCGTGGGGCGGCATGGCCCACGCACAGGATGAAAGCACCAACCGCGTCGATGCGATGACGGACTGGTCGGTGTTCGAGGGATCGGACCCGCGCGAATGCTGGGCGGTGACCACTTACAAGGAAAGCGTGAACACCCGCGACGGCCGCGTCGTGGCCGTGACGCGCGGCGAGATCCTGTTGATGGTCTTCTACCGACCCGAAGCAGAAGTCATGGGCCAGGTCGCATTCACCGGCGGCTATCCCTTCGCGGAAGGCTCGACGGTTAACCTCAATATCGGCGGCACGGAATTCGAGATGTTCACCGAGGGCGAATGGGCCTGGCCGGCGACACCGCAGGACGACAATCGCATCATCACGGCGATGAAGCGCGGCGCGGACGCGGTTCTGACCGCACGCTCCTCGCGCGGCACAACGACCGAGGATACGTTCTCGCTTCTGGGCTTCACCGCCGCGGTCGAGGATGCGGAGCGCCGCTGCAGGAGCTGATCGCTCCCGAGCCGCTCCCTCGAGACAAACATCGCAGCGCGTCGATTTTCTTTTGGAATCGGCGCGCTCTTCCTATATCAGGCCCACTTTCGCACGTATCGCGCCCCTCGGGACCAAGAGACCGCCATGACCTCGAACGCACCGATCACGCAGGACCTCGTCACCATCCCCCGCAAGGCGGAGGAGGGCCCGCAGAATATCGTCGGAATGACGCGGATTGCGCTCCGTGATGCGCTGCTGGCCGTCGGAACACCTGAAAAGCAGGTGAAGATGCGTGTGAACCAGGTCTGGGCCTGGCTCTATCACTGGGGCGTGCGCGACTTCGAGGCGATGACGAACCTCTCCAAGGACTATCGTCGCCTTCTGACCGAGAACTTCGCGATCCGGTTGCCCGAGGTGGTGTCCAAGACCGTGTCGATGGACGGCACGCGCAAATATCTCGTGCGGATCGCCGGCGGCCATGAAGTCGAGATGGTCTATATTCCCGAAGAGGATCGCGGCACGCTCTGCATCTCGAGCCAGGTCGGCTGTACGCTGACATGCTCCTTTTGTCATACCGGCACGCAGAAGCTGGTTCGCAACCTGACGTCGGGTGAGATCGTGGGGCAGATCATGCTGGCACGTGACGATCTCGACGAATGGCCCGCGCCTGGCACCGGCACCGGCGACAACGGCCCGCGGCTCCTGTCGAACATCGTGCTGATGGGGATGGGCGAGCCGCTCTACAATTTCAACAACGTGCGCGATGCGATGAAGATCGCGATGGACGGCGAAGGCATCGCCCTGTCCCGCCGACGGATCACGCTGTCGACCTCGGGTGTCGTGCCCGAGATCGCCCGCTGCGCCGAAGAGATCGGCTGCCAGATGGCCGTCAGCTTCCACGCGACGACCGACGAGGTGCGCGACAAGCTCGTGCCGATCAACAAGCGCTGGAATATCGAGACTCTGCTGACCGCGCTCAAGGAATATCCGCGTCTGTCGAACTCTGAGCGGATCACTTTCGAATACGTGATGCTGAAGGACGTGAACGACAGCGATGCCGATGCGCGCCGCCTCGTGCAGCTCATCAAGGGCATCCCGGCAAAGATAAACCTGATCCCGTTCAACGAATGGCCCGGCGCGCCCTATGAGCGCTCGGATTGGAGCCGGATCGAGGCCTTCGCCGACATCGTCTACAAGGCCGGCTATGCCTCGCCGATCCGCACCCCGCGCGGAGAGGATATCATGGCGGCCTGCGGTCAGCTCAAATCCGCGACCGAGCGCGAGCGCAAGAGCCGCCGCGAGATCGAAGCCGAAGCCGCACGCGGATAGGATCCGAGACATTATTGACGCTAGGGCAGCTCGGATGTAAATGATTTTTACATCCAAACCCGGTGTTACGCTTGCCGTTTGACCACGCCAACAAAAGTTCACCAGTCGCTCGGCGTCCTCGACCGGGGCAGAGATGAACTTCGCCCCGCTCTGGGCAGACGGCCCCGTCATCTCCGTTCACGCCCTCGCAGCGCTGGCAGCTTTCGCGATCGGGGCGTCGCAACTCGCAATGCGGAAAGGCACTGCGCGCCATCGCTTTGTCGGATGGGTGTGGGTGAGCCTTATGGCGGTCGTTGCGCTATCCAGCTTCTGGATTCACGAGTTTCGCGTTTTCGGCCCGTTCAGCCCGATCCATATTCTGTCGATCTTAACGCTCGCGACGCTTGTCTATGCCGTACGATCCGCGCGTGCGGGTCGGATCGCGGCGCATAAATCCGCCATGACCTTCCTATTCCTGCTCGCCATCATGCTGACAGGCGCTTTCACGCTTCTGCCCGGCCGGACCATGCATGCGGTCCTGTTCGGCGGCTGAACCCGCCTCGAATTGCAGCTTTCTGCGGTGCCGGGTATGCCGCTCGCGAGGTTCGGAGGCAGGGCATATGACCGATACGCAGACCAAACGCGCCACGTTGATGGTGATCGCGGCGGGAACTCTCTGGGGGTTCTACTGGGTGCCGGTGCGTGCGCTCGACGCGGCGGGCCTGCCGGGCGCCTGGGGAACGGCGTTGATCGTCGCCATCGCGGCGCTGTCCCTCGTGCCTCACGCGATCCGGCAATTCGGCACCCTGCGCCGAGCGGACCGGGCGGCCCTTGCCTATATCGCGCTCGGCGGCGCAGGCTTCGTCCTCTACTCGGTCGGGCTCGTCTATGGCCGGATCGCGGTCATCATACTTCTGTTTTTCCTGACGCCCGTCTGGTCGACGCTGATCGGGCGCGTCGTGATGGGGTGGGCGACACCGCGCCTGCGGATCGCGGCCATCGTGACGGGAATACTGGGCCTCGGCATCATGCTCGGTGCGGGCGGGGGGCTGCCGGTCCCGCGCGGCATCGGCGAATGGATGGCCTTGTTGTCGGGCATCACCTGGGCAATCGCGACAATCGGCATCCGTGTGCGGCCAGCGGTTCCGCCCGGGCTGGCCTCCTTCGTGTTCGCAGCGGGTGCGACGCTCTGTGCGCTCGCGCTCGCGCCCTTCCTCTCCGGCTTGCCCACGCCGAACGACGCGCTTTTGCCGGCTTTGCCCTGGGCGGTGGCAGCGGGCACGATCTGGTGGGCGGCCTGCATGGCGGGGCTGATGTGGGCGACAGTGCGCCTCGATCCGCCGCGCGTCGGGATCCTTTTGATGATCGAGGTGCTTGTCGGCACGGCATCGGCGGCCTGGCTTGCCGGTGAGGTGCCATTACCTCAGGAGCTTGTCGGCGGCGCGCTCGTACTGATCGCCGGCATCCTCGAGGTCTGGCCCGTTCGCAAGCGCGCTGTCGTGGCACAATAAAATGCCCCGATCACCCTGAGGCGATCGGAGCCAGTGTGCCTCGGAACAGGCATTCGGGAATTTACCAGTCGGTCGGACCTTTCTCGGCGAACTCGTGCACGAGGAAGTCGATGAAGGCGCGCACCTTGGGCTGCGTGAAACGGCCCGGCGGATAGACCGCGTAGATGCCTTGCGTCTCTTGCGGCAGATCGGGGATCGCGTCTTCGACCAGGCCGGCGGCGAGTGCGTCGCCGTAGAGGAAGGACGGCAGGTATGCGATGCCAAGGCCCGCGATGCAGGCATTGAGCAGCGACTGGCCGTCATTGACCGAGAGCCAGCCCGCGGTGCGGACCTGGCGCTTCTCACCGGAGGGCGCGGTCACTTTCCACACGTTGCCGGAGGATTGGTTGGAATAGTGCAGCAGCTTGTGATCGTTGAGATCGTCGATCCGCGTCGGGCGGCCGAACTTTTCGAAATAGGACGGGGAGGCGATCATGCGCTTGGTGCATTCGGTCAGCTTGCGGGCACGCAGCGTCGAATCCTCCAGCTCCCCAATCCGCACTGCCATGTCGAAGCCCTCTGAAATCAGCTCCACGTAGCGGTTGTTGAGGACCATGTTCACGGTGATGTCCGGGAACTCCGCGAGGAACTGACCCAGGATCGGCGAGAGATGATTGACGCCGAAATCCGTGGCAACCGAGATCCGCAGAAGACCCGACGGCGCTGATTGCATCGACGTAACCAGCGCATCCGCCTCTCCGGCATCGTTCAACACGCGCCGGGCGCGGTCGTAATAGGCCAGACCGATCTCCGTGGGGCTGACCCGGCGGGTCGTTCGATTGAGGAGCCGTGCACCGAGGCGCGCCTCAAGCGAGGAGACGTGTTTGGAGACGGCGGATTTGGAAATCCCCATCTTCTTGGCGGCATCGGTAAAGCCACCCTGATCCACCACGGTGGCAAAAGCCTCCATTTCGGTCAGCCGATCCATTGACCGCTCCTTCGCGTCGTTATTCGTCTCCCTTGGGTATCGCGGCCAAGTTGGGCACAATCGCGGCACCCCGCAGACAATTGGAAGGTAATTGTCCGCTCTGTTTGAGACTTGGAAACGCTGGCGCATTGCGACGGACATACTTGCGAGGCCTGACCGTGTGCCAGCGGCATCTCTGTGCATGAAAAAGCCCCCTCGGCTGAACCGAGAGGGCTTTGCCTTTAAAAGATCACGCGATTACGCCGCCTTGCGCGCATGCGTGCCTTCTTCGATCTCCTCGACGATCTTGGCGACGAAGGCGTCGAGATCGTTCGGGTTGCGGCTTGTAACGATGCCCTCGTCGGCGACAACGGTCTCATCGACCCAGTGCGCGCCGGCATTCGCGACATCCGTTTTCACCGACGGATAGGACGTCGCCTTGCGGCCGTTCAGGATACCCGCTTCGACGAGAACCCACGGCGCATGACAGATCGCGGCGATCGGCTTGCCGGCCTGGTAGAAGCTTTTCACGGTTGCGATCACTTCGTCCTGAACGCGCAGGATGTCGGGATTGATCTGGCCGCCCGGAATGACGAGCGCGTCGTAGTCGGACGGGTCGATATCGCCGAGCGCGGCGTCGGCGGGCACGGTCTGGCCCCAGTCGTCGCCGTCCCAGCCCTTGATATCCTTGCCGTCGAGGCTGGCGACATGAAGCGTGGCGCCATGTTCGCGCAGCTTGTCGCGCGGCACTTCAAGTTCGGATTGTTCGAAGCCGTGGGTCGCAATGAGAAGGATCTTTGCGTCGGATATGGCAGGCATGATGTGGCCCTTTCGTCTTACTGTGAGGCTCCGGTAGGGGACCGAAGCATTTGCCGACAGAACGCCCTGCCGCGCGGCGCGTTCCCTGGATTGCCGCTCTCTCGGATAAGTGACCGCCGCGGCCCGCACCGGCTTGACGGGAGAGCGGGGCCGCGCCAAACCCCGGCTGTCATGGCAGAGCTTTTCGCATTCACCGACGGCGCGTGTTCCGGCAATCCCGGCCCGGGAGGCTGGGGCGTCCTTCTGCAGGCCAAGGACGGCGAGAGCGTTGTGAAGGAGCGCGAGCTCTCGGGCGGCGAAAGCGGCACCACGAATAACCGGATGGAGCTGCTGGCCGCGATCAACGCGCTCGAAAGTCTCTCGCGTCCATCCCGGATCACCATCGTCACCGACAGTGCCTATGTGAAGAACGGCGTCACCGGCTGGATTCACGGTTGGAAACGGAACGGCTGGAAAACCGCCGCCAAGAAGCCCGTGAAGAACGTGGAGCTTTGGCAGCGGCTCGACGAGGCGCAGAAGCGCCACGATGTGAACTGGGAATGGGTCAAAGGTCATGCCGGCCATCCCGAAAACGAGCGGGCGGACGAGCTGGCCCGCGCTGGGATGGCCCCGTTCAAGCCGTCGAAATGACGCTCTTTACGCTTCTCGATTACGCCGCCGTGCTGGTCTTTGCCGCGACAGGGGCGCTGACGGCAAGCCGCGCGCAGCTCGACGTGGTGGGCTTTGTCTTTCTCGGCGCATTGACTGGGCTCGGGGGCGGGACGGTGCGAGACCTGCTGCTCGACCGCAATCCGGTCTTCTGGATCGCCGATCCGTTCTATCTTGCCGTTGCCTCGCTCTCGGCTCTCGCTGTCTTTTTCGTGGCGCACCGGCTCGAAAGTCGGCTCGTGACCCTGCGCTGGCTCGATGGTGCGGCTCTCGCCGTGGCTGCTGCGGCGGGCTCGGGGATTGCCTTCGAAGCCGGGCAGCCCGCGCCGGTGGTGGTGGTCATGGGCATGGCCACCGGCTGCCTCGGCGGGCTGATGCGCGATGTCGTTGCCAATGACGTGCCCGTGGTGCTGAGCCAGGGCGAGCTATACGTGACCTGTGCGCTCGCCGGGTCGCTGGCGACGCTCGCCGCGCATTGGCTGGGCTTCGGGGATGCGATCGCGGCGCTGGCCTGCGCGCTCGTGACCTTCACGCTCCGGGCCGGAACGCTGGCACGGGGCTGGAGCCTGCCGACCTACAAGTCGCGGCCGCCTCGGGGTAAGTAGGCGAGGTCTTCTCCTCCGGCACATCCG
This sequence comes from Roseivivax sp. THAF30, assembly GCF_009363575.1. NCBI lineage: Bacteria > Pseudomonadati > Pseudomonadota > Alphaproteobacteria > Rhodobacterales > Roseobacteraceae > Roseivivax > Roseivivax sp. THAF30. The sequence goes on from NZ_CP045389.1 coordinate 3,581,597, forward strand.
CGCTGGTGTCGCTAAAGCGTCAAGAGCCGCCCATCTTCGGCGACGCAGGTGATCCGGCTGAGCCCCGCCTCCGTCTTGAGCCGCCCAAGCGCGTGCTGATCCATGAACACCGCCGCCGTCGAGAGCGCGTCAGCCCTTACCGCGCGATCCGCCTCGATGCTGACCGTCGACCAGACGGGCCGCTCCTTACGCGGGCCGAGGATATGCGCCCCGCCGCCAAGCGCCATCGCGCCCGGGCTCGACGTGGCGATCGCGCCACCCGTCAGCGTCCGCTGGCCGAGAAAGCCCTGCACAGGGTCTTCGAGCCCAAGCCGGAACGGCCCGCCAAGAGCCCGCGTCTCGCCAATGTCGATGAGTGCATGGGTGAAGCCGCGCGCAGCAAGCCGGTCGGTGACAAGATCGGTCGCAAAGCCTTGCGCGATCCCGTTGAAGGTCAGCGCCTGTCCCGGTCCGAGGCGGATCGCACCTGCACGCCGCACCTTGTCCCACCCGATAAGGCTGCGTGCGCTCTCGGCATCGTGGCCCGCCGCCAGCGCCCGCCAGAGCGGCTGCACGGTCGGGTCGAAGAGCCCACCCGAAAGCCGGTGCGCGGCGTCCGCCTCCGTCATGAGTGCGGCGAAGGCGGACGACGGGTCGAGATGCCCCGCGGCGTTCAACCGTGAGAGCGCGCTGTCCGGACGATAGAGCGAGAACTCCGCCTCCACCTCCTCGAGCCATCCGGGAATTGCCGCGAGCGCCGCGTCGACGTCGGGCCGTGGCCCCGAAAGCGCGACCGACACCTCCGCCCCAAGTGCCCGCCCGCGCCATGTCTGAGCGACCGCGAAACTCGGGGCGCAAGCGAAGGCGGCAGCCAGGGTGAGAAACCGCCGCCGCTTCATTCCGCCGGCACCGTGTTGGGATGGCCCGTCACGCGCGGGCGGCGCTTTTCGGCCCGGCCCTTCAGCACAAGCGGCACGCAGCGCGTCTCATCGTCGTGGATCGACACGCAATCGAGGCATTGGAAACATTCGGCGTAATCGATCTTCCCCGACTTCTCGATGGCGCCGTACTGGCACTCCACCCGGCAGAGCTGGCAGGGCGAGCCACATTCCATGCGCCGAGGGATCCAGCGGCGAAGGCGCAGCGCCCCGCCGATCGCCATGAGCGCGCCGAGCGGGCAGACATAGCGGCAGAACCCCTTGAACAGCATCATGCCAAGCAGAAGCCAGAAGATCGCGTAGGCCGCGTAATACCATTCGCGCAGGAAGAAGGTGGTGATGGCTGTCTTGAACGGCTCTACCTCGGCGGCCTTGTCCATGTGTTGCGGCAGCCAGAGCGTCACCGCCACGAGCGCCGCCAACACGACGTATTTCAACCATTTCAGCCGCGCATCCCAGCGAGCGGGCATTTCGACCTGCGGAATACGCAGCAGGCGGCCCAGATGGTGCGCGAATTCCTGCATCGCGCCAAACGGGCAGAGCCAACCGCAGAACAGCCCCCTGCCCCAGAGCACGAAGCCGAGGATCGTCGCCCCCCAGATCGCGAGCGAGAACGGATCGTAGAGCAGGAAGTTGAAGGAGCCGCCCGCCAGCGTCGATTGCAGCGTCGCGAGCGGCGTCACGATGGACAGCTGCCCCTGCCCCCACCAGCCGATAAAGCCCAGAACCGCTGCGAGAACGCCGAGGCGGATTGGCGTGAAGGCGGCAAGCCCCGCCAGCCGCGCCTGACCGAACAGCAGCGCCGGCAGCATCACGCCCAGCATCGCGCCGAGGATGATCAGATCGCTCTGGCGGTTGTAGATCGCCTCGAGCCATTGCGGCAGCCGTTCGACCTGGCCCGGCCGGGTGAAGAAACGCTCGGGCGTTGCATGGGTCAGCGACAGCTCGACCGAGCCGATCTCGGGCTGGAACATGCCATGCTCGCGCACTGCCTGGACGCTGAGCGTCCATTCGGACGCCGGATCGAAGCCGAGGCGGCGGTCCGTCCGCAGGATAAGCGCGCGACCATCTTTCAGCTCTTCGGGCACGTCTTCGGCCAGCCCGACATAGAGATCGGCGTCCCTGAGCGCGACGGGCAGTCCTCCTTGCTCGGCCGAGATCCAATCGGGCGAGGTGTTGCGGACGAAATCCTCCGAGACGAGCCCGTGCCGCGCGGTCTCGACGACAAGAATCGGCTCATCGGTCTGCGAGATTTCCATGAAGCGGCGCAGATCGACGAAAGTATCCTCGTCCAGCACCGCCCGGGCGACGGACGGCGGACCAAGATCGACGACCCAGAGATCGAGGTAGGTCTCTTCGGGGTAGTCGCTGGCTTCAGGGTCGTCATCGGCCCAGACCGTCCCAGCGAAACGGTCATCGATCTCGGCATTGCTCACCCGCAAGTGGCCGACAAGGCCCTGGTTCACCAATGCCTGCCAATCGAGCTCTTCGCTGTAGTCAGGATCGGGATGTGCGGGCGGGCCTGCCGAAATGCCCTGCATCTTCTCGCGCGCGACCTGCAGCGTCGCGGCCAGCACCGATTCATGCGCGATCCGTACGCTCGCTGTCGCCTTGGTCACACCATCCAGATAGACGAGGCTGCCTCCGGCGCCTCCCCCGCCATACGGCGTGCCGACCACAAGGCTTTCCGAGATGGAATGGCCTTCATATTGCTCGAAGAAGGCGTGAAACGGCGCTTGCCCGAGCCCCGAGACGAAGATCGGCTCGTTATGATCGAGGAGCCGTACGGAGATGAAGCGCCCCTCGAGATCGAGCACCACAAGCACATTGATCGGAGCGCCCGAAAAGCCCGGTAGCGGGGCGAGCGGCTCTGTTTCGAACACGTAGCCCGAGTGTTGACCGCCGGAATTCAGAAGTTCGTAGACACCGTCTTCACTGATCCGCTCGCCAAGGCTCATCGGCGCGATGATCTTCTCGGCGATGCGGTCCCGATCGGACGGCTCCGCCGTGGCCTGAAACGACAGGCTCAGCCACGCAAGCGCAGCCAATATGACGCGCAATCCTCCCATTGGGCCGACACTAAGGCGGGCCGGTCGGCCGCCATATGCGACCTTGGTGCGCCCTTAGCCTTTTACGAGCGTGGCCATGTAGAACCCGTCCATGCCGCCGCGCTCTGTCCAGAAATCGGGGCGCAGGCGCAGCCCGCCTTCGCTGGAACGCCAGTTCTCCTCGATCCAGTCGCCCTCGGGCGGGATCACGGCAAGTCCCGGATGCCGGTCAAGCGCCTCTTCGATCTGCACCTCGCCTTCATCGGGAATGAGCGAACAGGTGCAGAAGACCAGCCGGCCGCCCGGCGCCAGAAGGCCAAGCGCGTGATCGAGCATCGCCGCCTGCAATTCGATCAACTCCGAGATGCCCGCCCCGTCGCGAGCGTGCGGCAGGTCGGGATGGCGACGGATCGTGCCCGTGGCCGAACACGGCGCATCGAGAAGGATAGCGTCGTAGCGGCCCTCATGGGTCAGCGCATCGCCAACAACAATCTGGGCCTCGAGGCCGGTCCGCGAGAGGTTCTCGCTCACGCGTTGAAGCCGCGCCTTCGACAGATCGAGCGCCGTGACTTTAGCCCCGCTTGCCGCGAGTTGCAGCGTCTTCCCGCCCGGCGCGGCGCACATGTCGAGGACGCTCTTGCCCCGCACGTCTCCGAGCAGCCGCACCGGCAACGCGGCCGCCGCGTCCTGCACCCACCATTCGCCTGTCTCGAAACCCGGCAAGGCCGAGACCTGCACCCGCGCATCGCAGCGAATGGACCCGGTGGGAAGACGTGCGCCATTCACGGCCTTGGCCACCGTTTCAGGGTCGGTCTTCGCAGTCAGATCAAGCGGCGCACCGACGGCATGCGCCGCTTCCATACCGCGCACCGCATCGCGCCCCCACGCCTCAAGCAGCGGTCCGCGAAGCCAGTCCGGCAGACGCGAGGGCGGCAGCGCCGCCCATTCGCCCGGAGCCTGACCCGCGACTTTCCGAAGCACGGCGTTCACCAACCCCTTCAGCGCACGCGTCCGCTTGTGCCCGTCGGCCAGCGTCACGCAGGCATCGACCACACCATGCGCCGCGCCTCCCTGCGCCAGTTCCACCGTCCCGAGCCGAAGGATATTCTGCCCCCGAAGCGGCGGCTTTTTCTGAAGATGCGGGCGCAGAAGACGGTCGGCGCGATCAAGATGCCGCAATGTCTCTGCCGCGAGCCGCTGCGCTGTGGCGCGCGCCTCGGGCGGCATCTTTCGAAAGGAGGGCGCGGCGATCATGTCGCTCAAAAGCCGTCCTTCGCCCAATACACCGTCGAGTAGGTCCACGCTCGCGCGCCGTGCCTGATCCATGTCGCCTGCCTTGTTCCCTGCTGTCGCGCGGATATATCAGTGGGAGACGACCGGAGGAACCGCAGATGAGCGAAGAGAAAAGCGACTTGCCGCCCGCCGCACAGCGCGCATTGGCCGAAGCAGAAGAGCGCCGCCGTCTCGCGGAGGCAGCTGAAGCTGCCGACCCGCGCCCGATAGAGCTCGGCGGCCGTAAAGGACCGGAGCCCGTCCGCTACGGCGACTGGGAAAAGAAGGGCCTTGCGATCGACTTCTGAGGCCGCGCCTCAGCGCAGGGTAAAGCCCGCCGAGCGGCCTGAGCCGCGATCCGAGGTGAAGGTGATGCGATTGCCCTCGAGGGTCACGAGCTGGCAGTTGTAACCAAGGTCGTCGCCGCCCCAGTTGAGGCTGCGGCAGAAAAAACCGTCCTCCCAGCTCCATTGACCGGTTACGTCCCATGCCGCCCCCGAGCCGGAGATACCGCCGCCGGGCGTGACGCGCAGATCGACCAGCGGACGGACGAGCCGCTTGCCTTGGACTGCCGATACGAACTCGTCGCGCGTGTCGACACGCTCCGCCTTGGCCGCGACTGGCGCGGCGATGGCGAGGATCAGGGTCAGAACCAGTGATTTGCGCATGATCGCCTCCTGAAACACACCTTGATATACGGTGAGATGCGGCGATCGGTTTCGTTTTCCAGCGTGCTGGCGCGGTCGTGAGCCCCTGAAACGTTCTCAGTTGAGCCCGAGCACATCCAGCATGTCGTAGAAGCCCGGCTCCTGGTCGAGCGCCCAGGACGCCGCCTTGAGCGCCCCGCGCGCGAACAGCGCCCGGTCGGAGGCGACATGGCGGAGGATGATACGTTCTCCGGGACCGGCGAATATCACGTCATGTTCTCCGACAATGTCACCGCCCCGGATCGCGCTGAAGCCGATATCGCCCGCCTTGCGCGCGCCGGTGATACCGTCGCGCCCCCGATCCGACGCATCGGCCAGCGAGACGCCCCGGCCCTCGGCTGCGGCCTCGCCCAGCATCAGCGCGGTGCCCGACGGCGCGTCGACCTTGCGATTGTGATGAGCCTCGACGATCTCGATGTCGAACTCGGTGTCGAGAGCCTCGGCGACCTTCCGCGTCAGCAATGTCAGAAGGTTCACGCCGAGCGACATGTTGCCCGCACGCACCTGAACAGATCCTTTCGCGACCTCGGCCAGCTCGTCCAGTTCTTCGTCCGAAAAACCGGTCGTGCCGATGACGTGGACAAGCCCGCGCTCCGCGGCGAGCCGCGAAAAGCCCAGCGTCGCGGCGGGCGCGGTAAAATCGATGATCGCGCGCGCCTCGGCGAAGGCTGCCTCCGCGTCGTCGGTCACGAGAAGCTCCGTCTCCGCACCGCCCATCGCCAGGCCGAGATCGCGCCCGATCCAGTCATGTCCGGCCCGGTCGACCGCGCCCGTCAGTCGCAGCTTTTCCGAGGCTTGCACCTCGCGCACCAGCATCTGACCCATCCGGCCCGAAACGCCGGTGATGACAACTCCGGGAAGATCGCCCATCGCACGTGCCTCCGATTGATTTACTCTGCCTTATCGCGCCTGCTTCGCCTTGGCAAAGTGCCAGCGAAGGCGTATCTGCGATGCATGGCCAAACGCGCTTTCCAAGACGGACCCGGACCCAGCCAGCGGCAGCTTCGCGTGGGCGAACTCGTGCGCCGCACCCTGTCGGACGTGCTGATGCGCGGTGACGTGCATGATGCCGACCTGTCGGGCATGTCGATCACAGTTGGCGAGGTGCGTGTCTCACCCGATCTCAAGGTCGCGACCGCCTATGTCACGCCGCTTGGCGGCAAGGGCCAGGATCAGGTGGTCAAGCTCCTGGCGCGGAACGCAAGCGAGCTGCGAAAGCTTGTCGCGAAGAACGTGCAGCTCAAATTCGCGCCCGAGCTGCGGTTTCGCGTCGACGAGACCTTCGACCGGCTCGACGAGACACGGCGGCTGTTCGATCAGGACAACGTGCGCCGCGATCTCGACGACGAGTGACCTTCATGCGCTGGCCCGCCCTTCTCGTTCCGCTGATCTTCGGCGCGCTGCCCGGCGCGGCCAAAGCGGTCGAATGCCGCGAGTTCATCTTCGAGGACGTGCCCTACACGCTCTGCCATGTGGACAGCGGCTCGGAGGACCTGCGCCTTTTCCTTTACGATGAGGATGAGCGGCCCTTCGGAAATTTCGGGCGGCTCGATCAAGCGCTGTCCGCCGGGGGCGAACGGCTGGCCTTCGCGATGAATGCCGGGATGTATCATCCCGATCGCGCTCCGGTCGGCCATTACGTCGAGGATAACGAGCAATATCGCGGCGTGATCTCGACTTCGGGACCGGGAAATTTCGGGCTCCTGCCGAACGGCATCTTCTGCATCGGCGACGGGCGCGCCGATGTGATCGAGACCCGGCGCTTCGAGGCGGAATCCCCGTCATGTCGCTACGCCACGCAGTCCGGGCCGATGCTCGTGATCGACGGGGAGCTGCATCCGCGATTCCTCGAGGACAGCGACAGCCGCTATATCCGCAACGGTGTCGGCACGTCGGAAGACGGCACCAAGACGATCTTCGCGATCTCCGAGCGCCCGGTGACGTTCCACGAGTTCGGACGGCTCTTCCGCGACGCGCTGGAGATGCCTCAGGCGCTGTTCCTCGATGGCAATATCTCGCGGCTTTACGCCCCGGCGATTCGGCGTGCCGATCTGGGCCGCCCGTTGGGACCGATCGTCGGCGTCGTCGTTTCCGAGGATCGCTGACGGCCCGAACTTGCGCAGGGCGTGCCCGCGGCCTAGGTCCAGACCACACGATCGCACGAGGGAACCCTATGTCTCACGACTTGTCACGCCTGACCGAAGACCTTCTGTCCGCCGCCGCCAAGGCCGGCGCGGACAGTGCCGATGCGATGGCGGTGGACGGCACATCGGTCGGCGTCGACGTGCGTGGCGGTGCCCTTGAACAGGCCGAACGCTCCGAAGCGGTCGAGATCGGGCTGAGGGTGCTTCTCGGCAAACGCTCTGCCACCGTGTCGGCATCGGACGTGCGGGCCGAGACGATGGCGGAGATGGCAGAACGCGCGGTCGCGATGGCCCGTGAAGCGCCGGAAGACCCCTATATCGGCCTCGCGGATGCCGATCAGCTTGCCCGCGATTGGGACATCGCCGCGCTTGAGCTGGCCGATCCGGCGGACGAGCCGACGCCTGCCGCGCTCGAAGAAGATGCCCGCCGGGCCGAAGCGGCGGCACTGGCGGTGGAGGGCGTCACCCGCATGGATGCCGCCTCGGCAGGCTTTAGCCGGACCCGCGTTCAGCTTGCCGCCTCGAACGGCTTTTCCGGCGGCTATACCCGCACTCAGCGCTCCACCTCCTGCGTGGCCATCGCGGGAGATGGCACGGGGATGGAGCGCGATTACGACGGTGACGGCCGTATCTTCCAGAACGACCTGCGAAGCCCAGAGGATATCGGGCGCAGCGCGGGCGAACGCACCGTAGAGCGGCTCAATCCGCGCCGGCCGAAGACCGGGGCCTACCCGGTTCTCTTCGACGAGCGCATTGCCGCGTCGCTGATCGGACATCTTCTCCAAGCGGCATCCGGAACGGCGGTCTCGCGGGGTGCCTCCTGGCTTCTGGACGGGCTCGGGCGCGAGGTGCTTCCCTCCGGCCTGTCGCTGACCGAGGATCCGCACCGACCCCGCACGATGGGCTCGCGCCCGTTCGACGCCGAAGGCCTGCCGACCCGGCCCCGCGCCATCGTCGAAGACGGGGTTCTGAAAAGCTACACGCTGGATCTGGCCTGCGCGCGCAAGCTCGGTCTGGCGCCAACCGCCAATGCCGCGCGCTCCGTCGCATCCGGCCCCTCGCCGTCGGTCTGGAACGTGGCGCTTTCCCAAGGCACGCAGAGCCGCGAAGACCTGATCCGAGAGATGGGCACCGGGCTTATCGTAACGTCCATGATCGGCTCCACGATCAACCCCAATACGGGCGATTACTCGCGCGGGGCGTCGGGCCTTTGGGTGGAGAACGGAGAGATCGCCTATCCGGTCTCTGGCGTGACGGTCGCGGGCAGCCTGCCCGAGTTCCTGCGCCGCATGACGCCTGCGAATGATGCGCGCCCATGGCTCAGCCGCGTCGTGCCGTCGCTTCTCGTCGAAGGGCTGACCCTTGCCGGAGAGTGATCTCGATCTCCTTCTGCGCGCGGCCCGGGCGGCTGCCGAGGTGGCGACGACCTTTATCGGCGGCGACCTCGATGTGCGCGAAAAGGAGGGCGACCAAGGCCCGGTGACCGCGGCCGACATCGCGGTGAACGAGGTTCTGGAAGACACGTTGCGTACCGCGCGGCCCGCCTATGGCTGGCTGAGCGAGGAGAGCCCGCACGATCCGCTGCGCCTGACCTCGCCCTCGACCTTCATCATCGACCCGATCGACGGCACGCGCAGCTTCATCGACGGCTCGGATACCTGGGCGCATTCCCTGGCGATCGCGGAAGCCGGAGAGATCACCGCCGCGGTGGTCTATCTACCCATGCGCGACAAGCTCTACGCTGCCGAAAAGGGTGGCGGCGCGGAGCTCAACGGCTCCGCCATCCGCACCACGAGCCGCGCGGAGATCGCGGGCGCGCAGTTCCTTGCGACGAAGCCGAACATCGACCCCAAGCACTGGCCGGAAGGGGTGCCGCCCTTTCACCGCTCGCACCGTCCATCGCTGGCGTACCGGATGTGCCTTGTAGCGGATGGCTCTTTCGACGGGATGCTGACCTTTCGCGACGCCTGGGAATGGGACATCGCCGCCGGCACGCTCATCGTAGCGGAGGCCGGCGGGCGGGCGACCGACCGCGCCGGGCAGGAGATGCGCTTCAACCTGCCCTCGGCCCTTCAGAACGGCGTCGTCGCAGGCGGGCCTGCGATGTGGGACAGCACGATGGCCGCGCTTGGTCACGGCCCCTCTGTCTGACGCCGGAACCTTGCGTTCCAGCCCTGCCGTGGCCTAATCGGTTCTCAGTGCGACCTGAATAACGGCCCGCAAAGGAGCCCTCGACCATGCAACGCCTTCACCTCGTCTTCGGCGGCGAACTCGTCGATCCGCAAAAAACCCAGTTCCGCGACGTGGACGACATCCACATCGTCGGGATATTCCCGGATTACGCGAGCGCCTATGACGCGTGGAAGAGCGAGGCGCAGCGCACGGTGGACAACGCGCATATGCGCTATTTCATCGCCCATCTGCACCGCCTCCGCGACGAGGAGAAGGAAGTCTCGCCGACCGAGGAACTCGGCTGAGCCCGACCGCGCGCGCGATGTCGAGGCGTCCCTTTTCCCTGTCCGCCTATCTGGCGCTGACCCGTCCTGCCGAAGCGCCTGGCCCGGTATTGGAGCGGCCCGCCCGGCCGGACGGCCCGCTGTTGTGGCTGCATGCGGCAAGTGCCGCCGATCAGCCTCCCTTGGCTGCTCTCGCCGCCCGGATAACGCAGCAATCGCCCGAATTGTCATTGCTGAAAACCGGGTATTGGCCCGATGGTGACGCGGTGGATCTGCCCGAGGAAACCCTTGCCCAGGCACAGGATTTCCTGGCGCATTGGCGGCCGAACCTTCTGGTCTGGGCCGGGCAGGATCTCAGGCCCGCCCTGATGGAGGCGATGCGGCTTGCAGGACGTGCCTCGCTCCTCGTGAACGCGCGCGAAGCGCCCTTCTCGACGCCTGCCCCGCGTTGGCTACCGGATGCGGCTCCCGCCGCCCTGTCGCGCTTCAGCCAGATCCTCTGCGTCTCGCGCGAGGCGGAGCGCCGGTTGCGCCGCCTGCTTCCGGCCGAGACACGGATCGAGCGGACAGGGCATCTGACATCCGTGCCGCCGCCGCTCGATTGCCCGCCGGATCTGCACGAGGAGGTTGCCGCCGCGATCGGGGGGCGCCCTGTCTGGCTCGCCGCCCGCGCCCGCGCCGGCGAGATGCGCGACATCTTCGACGCCCATGCCGGGGCGAGCCGCCTCGCTCATCGCCTGCTTCTCATTCTCGTGCCCGAGGACCGCGACGATGCGGAGGCCGCCACCCGTTTTGCAGAGGCCAGCGAGATGCGGATTGCCCGGTGGGACGACGGCGACATGCCCGACGACCTCACCCAGATCGTCCTCTGCGAAAGCCCGGCCGAGCTTGGGCTCTGGTACCGTCTCGCTCCTCTGAGCTTTCTCGGCGGATCGCTCGCCGCCGGGCATGGCGGAACGGATCCGCTGGAGGCGGCGGCCTTGGGATCGGCGGTGCTCTACGGCCCGAACGTGGGACATCACCTCGCCACCTATTCGCGGCTTGTCGATGCCGGAGCCGCGCGCATCGTCCGGGATGCACATTCCCTGTCGGCAGCCGTCTCGCAGGTGATCGCCCCCGATCGCGCGGCGACTATGGCCCATGCCGGCTGGGACGTGGTAACGGCAGGCGCGAAAACCGAGGATCGGATTGTCGGGCAGATCTCCTCGATGCTCGATGCCGGACGCACGCGTACGGAGGCAAAATGATGCGGCCGCCAGCGTTCTGGTCGAATCCGCCGAATGCGCCTGGCCGTGCCGCGCGCGCGCTTGCCCCGCTCGGCCGGGTGACCGCATGGTCCACGGCGCGCCGCGTCTCTCGTCCCGGCAAAAAGATGGATGTGCCGGTGATCTGCGTCGGCAATCTCAGCGCTGGCGGTACGGGCAAGACACCTACCGTTATGGATCTGGTCCCGCGTCTCACAACGCATGGCATCACCGCGCATGTCGTCTCGCGCGGCTATGGCGGCACCTTGGCAGGTCCGGTTCGCGTTGACCCGTCGCGCCATGATGCGTCGGAGGTCGGGGACGAGCCACTTCTTCTCTCCGCCTTCGGCCCGGTCTGGGTCTCCAAGGATCGCGCGGCGGGCGCGGAAGCCGCCATCGCGGAGGGCGCGCAAGCGATCCTGCTGGATGACGGATTTCAGAACCCGGCTCTGGAGAAAGACCTGTCCATCATCGTGGCGGACGCCGTGCAGGGATTTGGCAACGGTCTTTGCCTTCCTGCAGGTCCGTTGCGCGAGCCGGTCGGGCCGGGTCTTTCCCGCGCCGATCTTCTGCTCACGATCGGGGACGACACCAGCCAAGAGAGTTTCGACAGCAACTGGCCGCTGCCCGCGGAACTGCCGCGTCTTCGGGGCGCGCTCGAACCTCTTCAGACGGGCATGTCGTGGGAAGGTCTACGCGCCCTCGCCTTCGCCGGTATCGGCTATCCCGAGAAGTTCTTCCGCACCCTGCGCGATCTCGGCGCGGAGGTGATCCGGGCCGAAGCGCTCGACGATCATCAGCCCTTGACCGCCGCCCTGATGACCCGCATCGAAACAGAAGCGCGGGCGCGCAACGCACAGCTCGTGACGACGGAGAAGGACGCGGTGCGTCTGCCAGCCGATTTCCGCATGAAGGTGCTGACCCTGCCGGTGCGACTGACGTTCAAGGATGACGCGCCGCTCGAGGCCGCACTCTCCCGACTGTTCTGATCACTCAGCGGCGAGAGACGAGGGCTCGCCGGGCCGGATCGCGGCGATATCCGCGATAATCCCGCGCAGCACCTTGCGGAAGGCGTGGAAATTGGCGCTGGGGCGGATCGTGCGCTCATCCATGTAGATGGCGCGATCGATCTCGATCTGCACGGCATTCTGGGACCGCGACGGGCGTCCGTAATGCTGCGTGCTGTAGGCACCCGCGAAGGGTGTGTTGCGCGTGACAGCGAGGCCCGCAGAGGTGAAGGCGGCTTCGATCCTGTCGACGATCTCGCCGTCTGCCGACGCGCCGAACCGATCACCGATGACGATCTCGGGGCGAATCCCGCCCGAACGAGCCGCGCCTTCGGCTGCCTCGTGCGGCATCGAATGACAATCGATGAGGATCGATGTGCCGAACGCGGCGCGTGCCTCGTCGAGAAGAGTTTGCAGCCGGTCGTGATAGGGCCGCCAATACCCTGCGATCCGGCGTTCCGCCTCGGCCATGGGAAGCTTGCCGCGATAGATGGCCCGCCCGTTGGCGACGACGCGCGGCACGACCCCGAGCCCCGAGGCCACGCGGGGGTTGTGGCCGATGCGGCGCACCCCCTCTATCAAGGCCGGGTCGAGCTCGTCGGAGGCGCGATTGAGATCGACGAAGGCGCGTGGCGCACCCGCCTTGAGAAAGCTCGCACCGTAATCCGTCACGCATTCGAAGAGCCGGTCCACGTAGGCATCCTCGGACGAGCGGATCGCGTGTTCGTCGAGAACCGTGTGCCGCAGGAAGGACCACGGATAATCGCGCGACGAATGCGGCGACGCGAACACGACGCAGCTTGTCAGCGCCTGCGGACGGTAAAGGTGATAGGCCGATTTCGGCATTTTGGCTCCCCAACGATGCGCGTAAGATAGCCCGAATTATTCTCGGGCCAAAAGCCCTTGATCTCCGTTCCGACTCCTTTTAAAGACCCGTCCACCGGCGCGGTGAGATCCGCGCCCCATTTCGTTAATGGGGTGCAATCGGATGGAACTCGGGCCGGTACGGGCGGTTAGCTCAGCGGTAGAGCACTACGTTGACATCGTAGGGGTCACTGGTTCGATCCCAGTACCGCCCACCATGAATTCACTGCCCCCGGGGTGCCGCGCGCGCTGCCAGGGGTGACACGCAACCCCAAGGCGCGCCTGGCGCCGCGACACGAGGAGACCAGCCATGAAGGTTCGGAATTCGCTCCGCTCGCTCAAGTCCCGCCATCGCGATTGCCGCGTTGTGCGCCGGAAGGGCCGAGTTTACGTCATCAACAAGACCCAGCGTCGGTTCAAAGCCCGCCAGGGCTGAGCCGCCTAGGTTTCGATGCAAAGGGCCGCACCTTCGGGTGCGGCCTTTTTCGTTCGTCTCATCTCAGGATCGAGTCAGCCAGAAGCCGCACGACCGTCGGCTGATCGAGATAGCCCGTGACACCCAGCCCACGAGAATCCTGGTAGCGCCGGATCGCCCGGCGAGTGTCGCCATCGAAAGATCCATCGATCCGCCCCGGACCGAGATCGAGCGAGGCGAGCTTGGCCTCGGCAAGCCGCCGCGCCATCGGGGAGAGGTTGAGCGCGGCTTCTTCCGCCTGTGCCTGTGCCTCGGCCTGCCGCTCTTCGCTTGGCTGTTCGAGCTGCGACAGACGCCGTTCGGCCTGCTCGGCGAAGGCTCCTTCGGGATAGTCCGACAGGTATTGGCGATAAGCGCCCGTCGTGTCCGTCTCCTCGGCGGTGGCCCAGGCCTGCCGGTCCTGACGCGCCGCTGCCTCGGCGCGCGCGGCTTCGATCTCTCCAATCTCGTCTTCCGCGAGATCCGCATAATCGCCATCGGGATAGCGCTCCAGATAGGCGCGCAGGTCCGCTTCTTCGCCCGAAGCGCCCGTCTGTTGCCAATAGGCGCGATCATTGCGCGCCCGTTCGGCCTCGCGGGCGGCGGCTTCACGCTCCAGCTCTTCGGCCCGCTCGGCCGCCTGATCGTCCAGCCGATCGATCTGCGCGCCGGTCAGATAGCTTGTTACTTCGAAGCCGCGAGCCTCCTGCCAAGCCTCGATGGCGCTGCGCGTGCCGGGACCGAAGATGCCGTCGATACCGCGCGTGTTGTAGTCGAGCAGCGACAGATCGCGCTGGATCTCTGAACGCTCCTCGCGCGTCAGCTCGAGGGTCTCTTCGGTCAGACGCGCTTCGCGGCCCGGCTCCGCCTCTATGGCAGCCAGACGATCACGCGCGGCTCCCGCGTTCGGGCCCGAGGGAAAAGCTTTGAGATAAAGCTCATACGCGTCCGCGTCGTCACGCGCCGAGACGTCCTCCCAAAGACGCAGCTCCGCCTCTGCGTCTGACACCTGCGGGAGGTCTTGAGGCTCTTCCGGGCGGTCGGGCTCGGGCTCCGGCGGTCTCGCGGCCGGAAGAAAGGCGAAACTCGACGGCGCGAAGCCTTCCACGCCGAGATTTTCCTCGCGGGCGGTGGCGACGATCGTGCGGGCAGGCGTTGCGAGATCCTGCCGCGCGAGGCGGGCGATCATGTCCGGCGCACCTCGGATCAGCGTCACGCCTTGCGGCAGCTCGAACCGGCCCGCGCCATCCTTGAGAAACCGTGCATCGAGCGCGTTCGGCGCGCCCTCGGCCAGCATCAGCACGGCTTGACCGGGATAGTCCCCAAGAATCGCAAGGAGCGGCGACAGCGGCATGGCATCGGCGAAGATCGCGTCCGCGTCGGCCTCTCCATCGGCGGGCAGAAGATAGGTTTCGCGGCCTGTATTCACGAAGCGCCCCGAAAGCACGATGGCCACGCGGTCCGTTTCGGGATCGAGCGTCTCGATGAAACGGCCGAGCCCTTCGCGCATCTCTGCCCCATCTGCGCCGCGCAACGCCAGCACATCGACCCCCGCCTCGCGAAGCGGCGTCACCGCCGCGGCAACACCATCACTGCCGCGCAGACGGTCGAGCACCGAGGGCGCCGCGTTCTCGACGAGCAGCGCTGCGCTGTCGGCGAGCGCGCTCGTGGTCCAGAGACAAGTGGCGAGAGTGAGGGTCAGGCGGCGCATGGCGGCTCCTTTCAGTCGTAACTTCGCGTATCCTCGATCACGAGACCGTCGCGGGGCAGAGAGCCGGGCGCGACGATCTCGACCCGGCCCTTGAGCTTCAGCACATCCGCCACGCTGGCCTCGAATGGTGCGGCATCGCTGGCCGTGCTCTCGATCCGCACGATCATCGTGTCGGTCTCATCCTCGCGCGCGGCGACAACGCGGGCACGCTCTATCTCGGGATGACGGGCGACGAGGTCCGCGACCTGTTCGGGACGGACGAACATGCCCTTGATCTTGGTGGTCTGATCGGCACGGCCCATCCAGCCCTTGATCCGCATATTGGTGCGCCCGCACGGACTTTGACCCGGCATCACGGCGGACATGTCGCCGGTGGCGAAGCGAATGAGCGGGTAATCTGCATTGAGCGTGGTGACAACGACCTCGCCGACCTCGCCTTCGGCCACCGGATCGCCGGTGCCGGGAGTCACGATCTCGACGATGACGTTCTCATCGACGATCATCCCTTCCTTGGCAGGGCTTTCATAGGCGATGAGCCCGAGATCGGCCGTCGCGTAACATTGCAGGCAGTCGATGCCGCGGCTCTCGTAAAAATCTCTGAGCGACGGAAAGAGCGCCCCGCCGGAAACGGCAGCCTTGGCGATGGAGAGCGTCAGACCCATCTCGTCGGCTTTCTCCAAAATGATCTTCAGGTAATCAGGCGTCCCGGCATAGGCGGTAGTGCCGATGTCAGCAGCCGCGCGCGCCTGCAGCTCGGTCTGGCCGGTGCCGGCAGGCAGGACCGTCGCTCCGACCGCTCGCGCGGCGGATTCGAACATCATGCCGGCGGGCGTCAGGTGATACCCGAAGCAGTTCTGCACGACATCGCCGCCGTGAAAGCCAGCGGCGCGCAGGAAGCGGCCAAGGCGGAACCAGTCGTCATCAATCCGGCCGGGTTCATAGATCGGACCGGGGCTCTGAAAAACGTGGCTGAATGTCGAAAGAGGACCCGCCAGCCCACCGAAGGGCGGTGCATCGGTCTGCGCCGCGACAAGATCCGATTTCCGCAAGACCGGCAGCCGAGCGAGATCGGCAGGCGAGGTGATCTCGCTCGCCTCGAATTCCCGCAGTGCTGCAAAGCCTTCGAGGGCCTGCGCGCGTGCGATCTGGTGCGGCAACGCGTCGGCAAGGTCACTTGCGCGCTCTTCGGGGCTTCGGGCTTCGAGTTGATCGGGATCTGTCATGTCTTGCTCCTCCTGTCGGACATGGGCCGCACAGGCCCGTCATGCCATTACCGGGCCGACGCTATCAGATAACACGGGCCACGACAGGCCGGAGGAGATGGTCGGCCTGACATGGCCGATAAAAGACTGACAAAGAAAAATCCGGCCGCGCGGAACGCGGGCCGGATTGATACGTGCCGTTCTGTTGCGAACGATCAGTCGGTAGAGCCAACCGTTGCAGCAGTCAATACGGATGCAGCTTCGGTGTTGGCTTCGCATGCAGCCTCGATCTCAATCATCATCGCATCCGGAGCTGCGGTGGATTCCAGCTCGGCGACAACAGCTTCTGCGACAGCCATCTGACCGGCTTCATCCATGCCGGCAAAGTCATCACAGGTGATTTCGGCGGGTGCCATCATGTCCTGCGCGAAAGCGGCGGAGCCGGTGACAGCAATACCGAACGCGGCGAGAAGAGTGGTGGAACGTTTCATAATAAATCTCCTTCGTCTTACGTCACTAGTGCAACGCTAGCCCACCAACTTTTGGAGATTTGTTACGTTCCCCCTCTTTCAAAAAAAATATGCCGCCTTTTTACGTATTTGTGAGTGGAACTTGCCTCGCAACGATCTATGCCAGCCAGCGCTTCCGACGGCGGTAGGAGCGCACATCGCGGAAGGACCGCCGCCCCTCATCCGACATACCCAGATAGAATTCCTTCACGTCCGGGTTCTCCCGAAGCCCATCGGCGGAGCCTTCCATCACGACGCGCCCTGATTCCAGGATGTAGCCGGTATGGGCATAGCGCAGCGCGACGTTCGTGTTCTGCTCCGCAAGCAGAAAGGACACGCCCTCGCCTTCGTTCACCGCTTTCACGATCTCGAAGATCTGCTCCACCAGCTGCGGCGCCAGGCCCATCGAGGGCTCGTCGAGAAGGATCGTCTCGGGTCGGGACATCAGCGCCCGGCCGATCGCGCACATCTGTTGCTCGCCGCCCGAGGTATAGCCCGCCTGGCTTTTGCGGCGCTCCTTGAGGCGCGGGAAATAGGAATAGACCATCTCGAGATCCGCCTCGATCGCAGCCTTCCCGTCCTTGCGGGTATAGGCGCCGGTGCGAAGGTTCTCTTCGACTGTCAGGTGCTCGAAGCAGTGCCGGCCTTCCATGACCTGGATCACCCCGCGCTTTACCAGCGCGGAAGGATCGAGATGCTGCACGCGCTCGCCCTTGTAGAGGATCGAGCCCTTGGTCACTTCCCCGCGCTCGGAGTGCAGAAGGTTCGAGATCGCCTTGAGCGTCGTCGTCTTGCCCGCACCGTTGCCGCCCAGAAGCGCTGTGATGCCGCCCTTTTTCACCGTAAGCGACACGCCTTTGAGGACGAGGATGACATGGTTGTAGATGACCTCGACGTTGTTGACCTCGAGAAGGGCCTCGTCGGTTTTCGCGGCGTCGAGCATGGCTATTGTACCTCGGCTTGCGTGCGTCCCTGGCGGACATTTCGGTAGAAGACGGTGGCATCGGGACACGGTCCTCCACAGCGGGAAACGAAAGACCGGTAGAGACCGTATTTGAAATACAAAGGATCGTCGGCGTTCGTGGTCGCGCCGGTATAGGACCAGACCGGCCTGCCGTTCATCCAGACATTGATGAACCCATCCTCATTTCGCGACCATCTCGCCTGCAGCGTAATGCGCGTCCAACGATTGGTCAGATCGCTTTGGCGCGCGATACGGACCTGTCGATACGGGCCGATCGGGTTCATCGGGTCGTCGTCGAGACGGTAGGGGTTCGAAAGGTTCACGAAGAACCCGCCGGAAAACAACTGAAACAGGATTTCCGGACCGCTGCTTCCGCGCTGATGTACCTGACCGAACGTATAGGCCGGACCTGCGCCAGAGAGACGCGGAAATGCTTCGGGCGGCAGGTAGAAGGACCAGGCATACCAATGCTCATCGCCCGGCCGGATAGATTGCCGCTTGTCGAAGAACTCGACCCTTTCGCGGTCGTCGCGGCAATCGTTGTTGTTCTTCACGCAATCCCCCGCCTTCAAGGAAAACCGCTCGCCGCTGGTGCCGTCGCTGAAATTGACCCTCGCATAGCTGTGGGGCTTCTTCGGCGACTGGATTTCCATCTGCCCGCCGGTCGACAGGCTGCGCTGCGCGGCGGCGTCCTGAGCGAAGCCGGTCAGGGCAAGAACGAGAGCTGCAAAGACGAGAAAACGCATGAAGTGAAAACCCGATGGCAGGTCCGAAAGGCGTGGAAAACCGGCGGCGGCATATCCGCGCCGCCGCCGGCGTTCGTCAGGCTCAGTTCGTGGCCGAGCATTCCTCGTTCGTCGGCCAAGGCGCGTTGGAGGACGCGTATTCCTGGGCCTTCTCCGCAATCAGGTCCTGGTAGTCATCCTGGTTGGCGGTCATGAGGTCGGACGCCTTGATGAACTTCTCACCGTCCCACTCCAGCATCCAGCCGCCTGAATGGCCGGTATGATTGGCGCAGGAGGTGGAGAACGGCGGCACCATCCCGTCAAGACCGAGCTCGGTGATCCGCTCTTCGGTCATGTTGATGTTCTCGAGGCCCCAACGCAGCTGCGGCGCGCTGATCTCGGCCGTGCCATACTCTTCCTGGGCGGTGCGGATCGCCTCGCCTAGGATCGCAGAGATGACGACGCCGCGGGAGTAGAACACGCCGGACGCCTCTTCGGGATTGGTTTCGGACAGGCCCGCATCGATCACGAGTTCCTGGATGTCCAGCATCACGGGCGCATCGGCGTTCGGGAAGGACCAGGAAATCGACTTGTAGCCCGCGCCGTCCTCACCGACGAGACGCAGGTCCGCATCGTGACCGGCCCACCAGACGCCGATGAAGTTCTCCATCGGGTACTTCGTCTTCACCGCTTCGGTGATGGCGCCGGCGTTCATCGCACCCCATCCCCACATCACGACGTAATCGGGACGCTCGCGGCGGATTTGCAACCACTGCGCCGACTGGTTCTGCATCTCCTTCAGGCCGACCGGGATCGGCAGCAACTCGAAGCCCTTCTCGCCCGCGAGTTTCTCGAGGATCGGAAGCGGCTCCTTGCCGAACGGGTGATCGAGATGCAGGAACGCGACCTTCTTGCCGTCGAGATCACCTTCGCTCTCCATGTGCTGGACGATCATGGAGGCCGCGTCCCAGTAACCGGCGGGCATGTTGAAGGCCCACTGGAATACCGTGCCGTCCGCCATCGGCGAGAAGCCGTAGCCCGGCGCGAGGATCGGGATCTCGTCCACGTTGGTCTTGGGCAGAACCTGAAGCGTGATGCCGGTCGACCAGGGCTGGGTGACGAGCGCATCGCTCTTCACCTTCTCGTAGCATTCGACACCCTTCTCGGTCGAATAGCCGGTCTCGCATTCGGCCGCATTGACCGGAACGCCGCCAATGCCACCATCGCGCTCGTTGAGCATGGTGAAATAGTCGGCCTGCCCGTTCATCAGCGGAATGCCGGTCGCGGCGAAGGGGCCGGTCCGGTAGGCAAGGTTTGGTACGTAGAGTTCCTGTGCGACGGCAGCGGTACCGAGGCCGAGGCCCAGCACGGCGGCCGCGGCCGTTTTGCTAAAGTGTTTCATGTCTTTCCTCCCTTGGGTGATGTCCCTGTTCGTCAGGTTATTGCCTTTGGGCCGGTCTCAATGCGGGAACGGCCAGATGATGAGCTTCTCACGAATGAGACGCCAAAGTTGCGCGAGGCCATGCGGCTCCACGATCAGAAAGAAGATGATGAGCCCGCCGACGATCATGACGTTGAGATGCTCCACCGTCGCCGAAGAGATCGATAGTCCAACGGCCGCGGGCACGAGGTTCAAAACCACCGGCAGCCCGACGATCAGGATGGCGCCCAGGTAGTTCCCGAGGATCGAACCGAGCCCGCCGATGATCGCGATGAACAGAACCTGGAAGCTGAGCGGGATGTCGAAGACATTCGGCTCAGCCGCGCCCTTCCACATGAAGACGTAGAGCGCGCCCGCGACGCCGACGACATAAGACGAGACCGCGAAGGCGATCAGCTTCGATTTCATCAGGTTGATGCCGATGAGCTCCGCCGCGATGTCCATGTCGCGCGTCGCTTTCCACGTCCGCCCCAGGTTCCCGCGCGTGAGGTTGATGCAGAGCAGCGTCATCAGCGTGACGATCCCGAGAACGAGATAGTATTGCGTCATGCTCCCGGCCTGCGGACCCGAGACATAGACGCCGAACATCTCGAGGTTCGGCACCTGGATCGCGCCTGACGCGTTGTAATTGTATAGCCAAGCCCATTTCTCGAAGAGCCAGACCAGGAAGAACTGTGCGGCCAGCGTCGCGATGGCGAGGTAGAATCCCTTGATCCGAAGCGAGGGGATACCGAACACCACCCCGACGCCGGCAGAAAACACCCCCGACAGAAGGATCGCGACAACCGGGTTCATCCACGGAAAGATCGTGATGAGCTTGTAACAGGCGTAGGCTCCGACACCCATGAACGCGCCCGTACCGAGAGATAGCTGACCAGCATACCCCGTCAGGATATTGAGACCCATCGCCGCCAGCGCGTAGATCAGGATCGGGATCAGCAACGTCTGGTAGGCGAACTCGGACGCGGTCAGCGGGAAGATCACGTAGGCAAAGAGCAGGATCACACCCAGAAGCACCGCATCCTGGCGGACCGGGAACAGCGCTTGGTCGGCGGTATAGCTTGTCTTGAACTGGCCAGCGGTGCGGTAGAGCATATCGGATCCTCAGACGGCCTGCCGCATCCGGGCCGAAAGCCCGGAGCGCAAGGATGGTGAGTGAAGTATAAGAAAGAACTGGCTGGCGGGCTCAGTCGACCCGGTCCGCCCTGCGATCCTCTCGCGATGCACGCGGCGGCACCGCGACGAGATAGGCCCAGACCGAGACGGCCGTGCCGGCCGCTGCGAGCATGAGGACAAAAACGATCCCGATGACCTTTCCGAACCCATCGTGCAGCCGCCAGTCGTCAGCGCCCCAGTCGATGAGAAGCGCGATCGCATAGGCCAGGAAGGCTGCAGCCCAGAGACCGGCAACGCCGCACAGGATCCAGTACCAGGTACCCGCCTTGAGATAGGACAGGACTTCGGCGCGATCAGAATTCCGGCCTGGCTTTTTGTCGTTGTCCATCCCGCACCCTCAGGCCCAAAGCCGCACTGCGCCTCTGTATCAGCGCGCGGAGCGGCCGCCGGGTCAACGGCCTGCTGAGCGGAATATGTGGCCCGATGCACGCTAAACACGCTCGATGATCCTTTCCCCGAAGAGCCCCTGGGGCCGGAAGAGAAGCACGATCAGCGCGAGCACGAAGGCGAACCAGGTCTCGGTGTTGCCGCCGAGGAAGGGCTGGCCCCAGTAGATCTCGAAAAGCTTTTCCAGCATCCCGATCATCAGACCGCCCACGATCGCGCCGGTGATGCTCTCCAGCCCGCCCAGCATCAGAACGGGCAGCGCCTTGTAGGCGATCACCTCGAGCGCGAAGGACACGCCCGCCCGCGCGCCCCAGGCAATGCCGGTCACGAGCGCGATAATGCCTGCGATGAACCATACCAGAACCCAGATCGTCTGAAGCGAAATCCCGACCGACAGCGCCGCCTGGTGGTCGTCGCCAAGCGCGCGGATCGCCCGACCCATCTGCGTGTAGTTGAGAAATGCCAGAAGCGCCGCGACCAGCAGCGTCGCCACGACGACGACGGTGATGTCGAGATGCTGCAGGATCAAAAGCCCGCCGAACGGCTCCAGCACCGTATCGCCCGTCGGGATACCCAACTCGTCGGAGATCATCACCTTGTTCTCGCCGCCGAAGATGATCTCCCCGAAGCCGATCAGGAAGAGGGTGATCCCGATCGTCGCCATGAAGAGGATGATGTCGGGCTGGCCGACAAGCGGGCGCAGCACGACCCGTTCGATCGTGACCGCCAGCACGAACATCACCGCCAGCGTGAGGCCGACGCTGATCCACGCCGGGATCCCCATCGCGTGAAGTCCCACCAAGGTCAGCGCGGCGAAGACCACCATGATGCCCTGCGCGAAGTTGAAGATCCGGCTCGAGCGAAAGATCAGCACGAAGCCAAGCGCGATCAGCGCATAGAGGATGCCCGAGACGAGCCCCTCCCAGAGCACCTGCAACAGGAAGTCCGGCGCGGCGGCCATGTCCACGAAGGGGGCGATCAGGTAGTCGTAAAGCATTTAGCGTCCTTCATCCTGCCCTTGGATCCCGCGGGATCCTGTTCTTTGGGTTGGCGAAAATACCGCGGGGTCCGGGGCAGAGCCCCGGCGCCGCGGCACGCGGCGCTCCGGCTCAATGCGCCACCCCGAGATAGGCGTCGATCACCGCCTGGTTGCCGCGCACCTCGTCCGGCGTGCCATCGCCGATCTTCTTGCCGTAATCCATCACCACGACGCGGTCCGACAGGTCCATCACGACGCCCATGTCGTGCTCGATCAGCGCGATCGTGGTGCCGAATTCATCGTTCACGTCGAGGATGAAGCGGGACATGTCCTCCTTCTCCTCGACATTCATGCCCGCCATCGGCTCGTCGAGCAGCAGCAGCGACGGCTCGGCGGCAAGCGCGCGGGCCAGCTCCACCCGCTTCTTGAGGCCATAGGGCAGTCGGCCCACCGGCGTCTTGCGGATGTTCTGGATCTCGAGGAAGTCGATCACCCGCTCCGCGTGTTCGCGGTTGTCCATTTCCTCGTCGCGCGCGCGGCCCCACCAGAGCGCCTGGGAAAAGAGCCCGGCATTCATGTGAGTGAGACGCCCCGTCATCACGTTGTCGAGCACCGTCATCCCCTCGAAGAGCGCGATGTTCTGGAAGGTGCGCGCAACGCCCATCCGGGCAACCTCGTAGGGCTTCATCTGCGGGCGGATCTCGCCCTTGTAGAAGACCTCGCCCTCGGTCGGCGTATAGAAGCCCGAGATGATGTTGAGCATTGAGGATTTGCCAGCGCCGTTCGGCCCGATGATCGCGCGGATCTCGCCCTCGCGGATGTCGAAGGAGATGTCGTTGATCGCCACCACGCCGCCGAAGCGCAGGGTGATGTTCTTCATCTCCATCAGGACGCCGCCGATCTGCCGTCCGTCGGCGGTGATATAACCTTCGGTGTCCTTCACAGCTCCGCTCCCCTGCCGAAGAATGCCCGCACGGGCGTGATGAGATGCCTCATTCCGCCGCCTCCCGGACCTGCGATGCCACCGGCACGACCTTCGGCGAGCGCGCGAAGAGCGTCGCCTTGATCTTACCCTTGCGCCCGTCCTC
This sequence comes from Roseivivax sp. THAF30, assembly GCF_009363575.1. Taxonomy (NCBI): domain Bacteria; kingdom Pseudomonadati; phylum Pseudomonadota; class Alphaproteobacteria; order Rhodobacterales; family Roseobacteraceae; genus Roseivivax; species Roseivivax sp. THAF30. The sequence goes on from NZ_CP045389.1 coordinate 3,604,892, forward strand.
GTAGGTCACTTCGGTCTCGGTATAGACGCTGTCCTCACCGCTATAGAGGCCCTCGACGAGATCCTCGAACTTCTCGGCAATGATCTTGCGGCGCACTTTCCGCGTGCGGGTCAGCTCGCCGTCATCGGCGTCGAGCTCCTTGTGCAAGACGAAGAAGCGATGAATCTGGCAGCCCGACAGCATGTCGTCCTCAGCGACGCTGGCGTTCGTCTCCTCGACGTGATCCTGGATCATGTCGAGAACCTGCTTGTTCTGGGCGAGCTCCTGGTAGGAGGCATAGGCGATGTTGTTGCGCTCCGCCCAGTTGCCCACGGCCGTCAGGTCGATGTTGATGAAGGCGACGCAGCGGTCGCGGCCTGCGCCGAACACGACAGCTTCGAGGATGTTGGGGTAGAACTTGAGCTTGTTCTCCACGTATTTCGGCGCGAAGAGCGAGCCGTCCGCCATCTTGCCCACATCCTTGGCGCGGTCGATGATCCGCAGATGCCCGGTGTCTTCCTCGATGAAGCCCGCATCGCCCGTCGCAACCCAGCCCTCGGGATCCTTGGTGTCCTTCGTCGACTCGGCGTTCTTGTAATACTCCACGAACGTGCCCGGCGAGCGGTAGAAGACCTCGCCGTTCTCCGCGATGCGCAGCTCGACACCCGGAGACGGCACGCCCACCGTGTCCGATCGCACCTCGCCATCGGGCTGTTGCGTGATGAAGACCGAGGCTTCGGTCTGGCCGTAGAGCTGTTTCAGGTTGATCCCGAGCGCGCGGTAGAAATCGAAGATCTCAGGTCCGATCGCCTCGCCGGCGGTGTATCCCACCCGCACCCGGCTGAAGCCCAGCGCGTTCTTGAGCGGCCCGTAGATCATGAACTCGCCGAGACGATATTTGAGCCGGTCGCCCGCGCTGACGCTTTCTCCATCGAGGATCTTCGGACCGACGCGCCGCGCGTGGTTCATGAAGTAGTGGAAGATCCGCTGCTTCAGCCTCCCCGAATCCTCCATGCGGATCATGATCTGCGTCAGCTGCGTCTCGAAGACCCGTGGCGGTGCGAAATAATAGGTCGGCGCAATTTCCCGCAGATCGGTCATCATCGTGTCCGGGCTCTCGGGGCAGTTCACGCAGAACCCGGCCCAATAGGCCTGACCGATAGAGAAGATGAAATCGCCGACCCAGGCCATCGGCAGGTAGGCCAGCACCTCCTCATGTTCGCTGAGAGCGTCGAACTGGCAGGAGGCCTTCGCGGTCTCGATGATGTTGCGGTTCGACAGGACCACGCCCTTGGGCTTGCCGGTCGTGCCCGAGGTATAGAGCATGACGCAGGTATCATCGTAGCCGAGCGACGTGCGCCGCGCCTCGAGCTCAGCGCCCAGCCTGTCCTTCGCCTCGCGGCCCGCTTTCTGCACGTTTTCGAAGGACGTGAGCGCCGAATGATCGTATTTTCGAAGGCCCCGCGCATCGAGGTAGATCATGCGCTCGAAGTCCGGCAGCCGGTCCTGGATCTCGATGACCTTGTCGACCTGCTCCTGGTCGCTCGCGATGACCAGCTTCGCGCCGCAATGATCGAGCACGTAGGCCATCTCTTCGGCAACCGCGTCCTGGTACAGCGGCACCGGGATGGCCCCGACGCTTTGTGCGGCAACCATCGACCAGTAGAGATAGGGTCGGTTTCGCCCGATGATCGCGATGAAGTCACCCTTGGCAACGCCCATCTCGATCAGCCCGAGCGCGAGGGCCTCGATCTCGGCCTCGGCCTCCGACCAACTCCAGCTTTGCCAGATGCCGAACTCTTTCTCGCGATAGGCGGGACGCGATGCGAACGTGGTCGCATTGCGCCGCAACAGAGCCGGAATCGAACGCAGCCCGGCTGCGCCCTCCATCGTCTCGGTCAAACCAAATCCTCCCTTGGACCCGTGGCCGGGCCTCTGTGCCAAGACGGTCGCTGAGCGCCCGTCCCTCCTCTGGCTTGGGATCATTAGGTCCGGCGCGGCCCCTTCGGTCAAGGGTCACGTGGTCTCAGGATGAAAAAAATTGAACGGGTATTAAATTAATGCTGGCCGGGAGCGTCGTTAAGCAGATCGCGCAGCTCGGCCTGCATCGCGCGGACCTCGGCCAGATCGCGGCCTTCGGGCAGCGAATCACCAGCCTTTCCAAGTGCCTCGATGATATGCTCCTCGCCATCGGCGACCTGCTTCATCACGTTCGCATCGATCTCGTCGAAGGCTGAGCGGAGCGAGACCACCGCGCGATTGACCATCGAGAAGACGCCGCCATCCCGATCCGGCTCCCCGCCATGCGCGGTGATGATCGCGGCGAGTTGATCGGCGTGCTTGTTGTGCGCTTCGCGAAACCGCACCGCCACATGTCGGAACTCGGGCTCGGCGCGCGAGACCATCGTCTCGTAGCCAGCCTCGGCATCGACGGTGAGGGTCAGGGCGTCCTGAAGTGTGTCTATCGCATTGTCGGCCATGATCGGCATCTCCTTGGGATGCCGTGACAACCGTTGGGCACGAAGCGCGGTTCCCAGCGCTGAGGCGGGCCGGCGAAGGCCCGCCGCTTCGGTTTATTCCGCAGCGACCTGATCTTCCGTATCCGCCTCGATCCGGACCGCGGAATACTTGAATTCCGGGATCTTCCCGAACGGGTCGAGCTGCGGGTTTGTCAGCGCGTTCGCCGCAGATTCCACGAAGGCGAAGGGCATGAACGCCGTGCCCGGCGCGACGTTGCGATCCTCGCGCGCCATGATCGAGATACTGCCCCGCCGCGTCGTGAGCCGCACGTAGCCACCCGCCGCTACCCCGAGCTTGCGGAGCGTCGAGGGATGCAGCGAACACGTCGCCTCGGGCTCCACCGTATCGAGCGTGAGCGAGCGCCGCGTCATGGAGCCGGTGTGCCAATGCTCGAGTTGCCGCCCGGTGATGAGAATCATCGGATAATCGGTATCAGGGCTTTCCGCAGGTGGGGTGACGCGCGCGGGCGTGAACTGCGCCCGGCCCGCACGGCGCGGGAAGCCGTCGCCGAAGACGACCGACTGGCCCGGATCGTCGGGGCCGAGGCAGGGATAGGTGACCGCACCTTCCGTCTCGAGCCGCTTCCAGGTGATGTGGTGCAGCGACCGCATCGACATCTTCATCTCGTCGAAAATCTCGCGCGGATCGTCGTAATCCCAGTCAAGTCCGACGCGGCGCGCAAGCTGCACGAGGATCTCCCAATCCTGCCGCGCCTCGCCGGGCGGCTGCACCGCTTGCCGCACGACCTGGACCGTACGGTTGGTATTGGTGACGGTGCCCGTCTTCTCATAGAGCGCCGAGGCAGGCAGGATCACGTCGGCAAACATCGCCGTTTCGGTCAGGAAGATGTCCTGGACGACGAGGTGATCGAGATTGGCGAGCGCGCGGCGCGCATGTTCGACATCCGGGTCCGACATGGCGGGGTTCTCACCGAGCACATACATGCCACGGATCTCGCCGCGATAGACGCGGTCCATGATCTCCACGACGGTCAGGCCCGGCGTTTCGTCGATCGGCGTGCCGCGCCAGATATGGCGGAAAAGCTCGCGCACGTCTTTGTCCGTAACGCTCTGGTAATCGGGCATGACCTGCGGAATCAGGCCTGAATCCGACGCGCCCTGCACGTTGTTCTGGCCGCGCAGCGGATGCAGGCCCGTGCCGGGGCGGCCGACATGGCCGCACAGCAAAGCAAGCGAGATCAGGCAGCGCGAATTGTCGGTGCCGTGGATGTGCTGCGAGACCCCCATGCCCCAGAAGATCATGCCGGTCCGGGCGCGGGCGAACTCGCGCGCCACCGCGCGGATCGTCTCGGCGTCGATGCCGCAAATGTCGGCCATCTTCTCGGGCGGGAAGGCGCGGATATGGTCGCGGAACTCGAAGAAGCCCTCGGTAAAGCCTTCGATGTATTGCCGGTCGTAGAGCTTTTCTTCGACGATCACATGCGCCATCGCGTTGAGAAGCGCGACATCGGTGCCGGGGCGGAATTGCAGGTTGAACGCCGCGTGCCGCTTCAGACCGTTCTGCAGGCGCGGGTCGATGACGATCAGCTTGCCGCCGCGCTTGGCGAATTGCTTGAAATAAGTCGCGGCGACTGGGTGGTTCTCGGTCGGGTTGGCGCCGATGACGATGGCCACCTCGGCATTCTCGATCTCGTTGAAGCTTGCCGTGACCGCGCCCGAGCCGACATTTTCCATCAGCGCCGCGACAGAGGAGGCGTGACAGAGCCGCGTGCAGTGATCGACATTGTTGTGCTTGAAGCCCTGGCGGATGAACTTCTGAAAGAGATAGGCCTCTTCGTTCGTGCATTTCGCGGACCCGAAGCCCGCCACGGCGCGCCCGCCGAAATAGGAGCGGATATCGGCAAGACCCTGTCCCGCCTTGTCGAGCGCCTCCTCCCAGGTGGCCTCCCGGAAATGCGTCCAGGGGTTGCCCGGATCGACGTTGAGCCCCGTGTCCGGCGCATCCTCACGGCGGATCAGCGGCTTCGTCAGCCGGTGCGGGTGCTGGATGTAGTCGAAACCGAACCGGCCCTTCACGCAAAGCCGCCCTTCGTTCGCAGGCCCGTTGATGCCCTCGACATCGCGCACCTTGCCGTCCTTGATCTTGAGCGAGACCTGGCAGCCCACGCCGCAGAACGGGCAGACCGAGGTGACCTCCTCGTCGAAATCGGCGCTGTCGCCTTCCTGCGCGTCGTTGAGCACGGTCGCGGGCATCAAAGCGCCAGTCGGGCAGGCCTGAACGCACTCGCCGCAAGCAACGCAGGTCGAGGCGCCCATCGGATCGTCTTGGTCGAACACCGGAAAGGCATCATGGCCCCGGTCGGCCATCCCCAACACGTCGTTCACCTGCACGTCGCGGCAGGCGCGGACGCAGAGATTGCATTGGATGCAGGCATCGAGGTTCACCCGCATGGCGACATGGCTGTCGTCCAGAAGCGGGATGCGGTCGGCTTCCATCGTCGGGAAGCGGCTCTCGCTGACACCGGCGGCGTCAGCCATCTTCCAGAAATGCGAGGAGCGGTCATGCGCCACGTCACGCTCGGGCTGGTCAGCCATCAGCATTTCGACAACGAGCTTGCGGGCGGAGCTGGCACGCGCCGTGTCGGTCCGGACGTCCATGCCCTCCCTTGCCTCTCGGATGCAGGAGGCGACAAGATTGCGCTCACCCTCCACCTCGACCATGCAGGCGCGGCAATTGCCGTCGGGGCGATAGCCGGGCTCGGGCCTGTGGCAAAGATGCGGGATAACGAGGCCCCGGCCATGCGCGGCCTCCCAGATCGTGGTGCCCTGGGGCACTTCGACGCTCTCGCCGTCCAGCGTGAAACGGATCGTATCGGACATGGCGGACCTCTCGCACTCTCTTGCGCCCGGTCATAGCCGGGATCACCGCTTTCCGCCGCGACCAATTCCGACGCCTTGGCCGGATTTTGCGCCGCGCGGGTTTCCGAAAGGCGACGGCACAAGCCCTTCGGTGAAAAAGCGCACGGCGCCGGTTCCCCCCGCGGGACGCCTGCGGTAAGCGGACCTGCACATGTTCGAGGGGCCCTGGTCATGACCCATATCCTGCTGGTTCGGCACGGCCAGGCGAATTCCGCAGCCCGTGACGAGGCGAGCTACGACCGGCTCAGCCCGCTTGGGCGCGAGCAAGCGCGGTGGCTCGGCGCGCATTTGCGCGAAGGTGGCGAACGGTTCGCCCAGGCGGTCTCGGGCACGCTGAACCGGCAGGTCGAGACGCTCGAGGAAATGGGTGTAGCCGAAGCGGCGCCCGTCCAGGATCCACGGCTCAACGAGCTGGAATACTTCACGATGGCGCAAGCCTTCGAAGTCGAGCACGGCGTGCCGATGCCGATCGACCGTCCCGCATTCCTCGAGCACCTGCCCGCGATGTTCGCAGCATGGGAACGGGGCGAGATCGAAGGCGCACCAGAGACCTTCGCCGCGTTCGAGGCGCGGATCGCCGATATGCTGGCCGAGCTCAGCCAGGGCAAAAGCCCGGTCGTGGCTGTGACATCCGGCGGGGTGATCGGCATGGCGCTCCGCGTGGCGCTCAGGCTCGATATCCGCGCCTTCGCGCACCTCTGCCTGTCGATCGAGAACACCTCCATTCACCGGCTCCAGGTACTGCCATCCGGGCTGGCCCTGGCGCAGTTCAACGCCTGCCCGCATCTTGAGCCGCGCGAGCGCCGCACGTCACGCACACATCTCTGACTCCGCAAAAGTCTTGATTTCCGGCCGCCGCGTCCGCAGATTCATCTCATGAACTCGCTGACGCCCTTTCCAGGCCGCCCCGAGATCACCGAAGAGGTGATGTTCCATCGTATCGAGCTGAACCAGATCCTGTCGCTCTACGGACGGATGGTCGCCGCCGGGGAGTGGCGTGATTACGGGATTTCCAGCCTGCGCGATGTCGCAATCTTCTCGATCTTCCGGCGGAGCGCGGAGCAACCGCTTTACCGTATCGAGAAACGCCCGAAACTGCGTAATCGCCAAGGCATGTATGCGGTGGTCGGGATGGACGGGCAAATCCTGAAGCGGGGTCACGACCTTAAAGCGGTGCTGCGCGTTCTGGAACGCAAGCTGATCCGCGCGGTTGAATGAGCTGTGACGGAACGCTTTATACCAAGATAACGATCTTATCTAAGATCGTTATCTATATACGGTTTAAGATCGGTTTATTCGAACACCCGATCCCGAAAAATCTACGCGAGCATCGCACAAAGTAACTCGAACATGATCGAGACGCCGAGAAACGCCGTCCCGCCGGACGCATCGAACGGCGGGGAGACCTCGACCATGTCCGCTCCGACGATGTTCAGCCCAGCCAACTCTCGGCAGACCTGGAGCGCCTGAAACGAATTCGGGCCTCCGACCTCTGGCGTGCCCGTGCCCGGCGCGAAGGTCGGATCGACGAAATCGATGTCGTAGCTGACATAGGTTTCGCCCGTGCCTGCGATCGCGCGGGCTTCGGCCATAACGTCCGCAACGCCGCGATCATGAAACTCCTCGATCGGGATCACGCGGATGCCGACGCTCTTGGCGAAATCGCGATCCTCGGTGTCATAGGCCGTTCCGCGGATCCCGATCATGACGACACGGCGCGGATCGAGCAGCCCCTCCTCCACCGCGCGGCGAAAGGGGGTTCCATGCGTGTACATCGTTCCGCCGAAATAGGAGCGATAGAGATCGGTATGGCTGTCGAAATGCACCATGCCGAGCGGTGCATCCTTCGCGAGCGCACGCAAGATCGGCAGCGAGGTGAGGTGGTCGCCGCCGGCCGTCATCGGGCGGATGCCTGCAGCTCGCAGATCGCTGTAGAACGCCGCGATCCGCTCGAGAGAGTCCTGGATATCGGCAGGATTCGGCCCGACATCGCCAAGATCGGCGCAGCGCGCGGCTTCGAAAGGACGCAGCCCGGTTACCGGGTGCTGGGCCCGGATCATCGTCGACGCGTCGCGCAGCTGTCGCGGCCCATGCCGGGGGCCGGGCCGGTTTGTTGTGCCGCTGTCCCAGGGCACGCCGACAAGCCCGATCTGCACCTCGGAAAATCGTGGATGGCCCGGCGGTACGTGCGGCAGCCGCATGAAAGTCGGGACGCCCGCAAAACGTGGCAGCTCGAAACCGGATACCGGTTGGAAAAAAGTGTCTTCGCTCATGGGGCCTCCGGTGTGTTCGGTCGGACATGCGAGGTGACCGGACCATCGCCTTGCGCCGTAATCCGGCGAATGGCGGTATCCAGATCTTCGTAGGCAACTGCCATGTGATATGCGTTGGCGTGCAGGAGCAGGTCCGGGCCTGCAATCCAGCCAACATGCCCCTTCCAGAACAAGAGATCACCACGTCTGCGGCCGTCCGGCGCGGCGAGGCTGGCGAACACCGCCTCCTGCAGATCGCTGTCGCCGGGACAGTCGGCACCGCACGCGCGCAGCGCGATCTGCACAAGACCCGAGCAGTCGATCCCGAAGCTGGAATTCCCGCCCCAGAGATAGGGTGTTCCGACCAACGCCTCCGCGACCGCGACGGGATCGGGCGCGCGGTCTGCCAGAGGTGCGAGATGCTGGCTCGGTACGAACCCGATCGAGGTCTCGGTGAAGTTGCCCGACGTGCCTGCGGCGCACAGCATCGCGCCCATGCTGAGCGCAAGCCGTTCCGGCGACTTCATGTCGGGGCGCGGATAGACATGCGTGGCTCGCGCCGAGACACGATGCGTGGGCTCGGCCCCGTCCGACAGCGCATCGCTCCGCACATAGCCGGTATAGCCGTCCGCGCGGGATTGCAGAAAGGTCCATCCGCCCCGCTCTTCCAGGATCAAGGCTTCGGCCCCCAGAAGGAGTTGCCGGTCGCGCGGCCCGTCCGGCGCGGCGCAAAGGTCGGCCACCGGCACAGAGATACGCCGCGTCACACCTTCGACGAACCGCTCCGCCTCGACCTGGCCGGCCAGCGACGAGAGTGCGACACGCCCGTTCGCAGGGGTGAGGCGGCGATCTCGGCTCACAGGTCCAGAAGCTCCGGCAGGGCGCCCAGAATGGCGCGCGGCCCCTGCCCCAACCCGCCCTTCGACCGGCCCGGCGCCGCCGAAGGCTGCCATCCGAAGATGTCGAAATGCGCGTAGCGCGGCGTGTCGGTCACGAAGCGTCGCAGGAACAGCGCCGCCGTGATCGCCCCGGCGAAGCCGCCAGAGGGGGCGTTGTCGAGATCGGCAATGCCGGGCTCGATCATTGTCTCGTAGGGCTCATGGAACGGCATCTGCCATACGGGGTCCGCGGCCGGGCCAGCTGCCCGTCCCAGCGCGTCGGCGATGCCCGGTTCGGTCGCGAAGAACGGCGCAAGATCCGGGCCTGCCGCGACCCGTGCCGCACCGGTCAGTGTCGCCATCGAAATCATCAGGTCGGGTCGCTCCTCGTCGGCCAGCGCAAGCGCATCGGCCAGTACGAGCCGGCCCTCGGCATCGGTATTGTTGATCTCCACGGTCAGCCCCTTGCGCGATGTCAGGATGTCCTGCGGCCGGAAGCTTTCGGACGAGACGGAATTCTCGACGGCCGGGATCAGAACCCGCAACCGCACCTTGAGGCCAAGCGCCATGATCGCCTGCGCGAGGCCGAGCACGTTCGCCGCCCCGCCCATGTCCTTCTTCATCAAACCCATCGAGCTTCCGGGCTTGAGGTTGAGCCCGCCGGTATCGAAACAGACGCCCTTGCCGACGAGCGTGAGCGTCGGTCCCGTCTCGCCCCAGCGCAGATCGAGAAGGCGGGGCGCTTGAGCGGCGGCACGGCCGACGGCGTGGATCATTGGAAAGTTCTTCTCCAGCAGAGCCTCGCCGGTCGTGGCATCCAAGCTCGCACCGAATTTTTCCGCCAGCCTGCGCGTCGCCGCCTCCAGCGCCTCGGGCCCCATATCGGCCGCGGGCGTGTTGATGAGATCGCGGGTCAGCGCTTCGGCCTCGGCAAGTGTCTCGACCCGCGCGGCATCCACACCATCCGGCGCGCAAAGAGCGCCCACCTTTGGAGACTGATCGCGATAGCGAGAAAAGCCGTAGCCCGCGAGGAGCCAGCCCAGCGCCTCGATCTCGGCTCGATCCTCAGGCAGTCCTGAAGCCACGCGCAAGGTCAGGCCCGCAAAACGCGGCGCAACACTTGCCAGCACGAATCGCTGCCTGCGGCGTGTTCCCGGCGTTCCGAAGCCCGCAAGCGCGGCCATGGGCCGACCATCCGCAGCCGGCACGAGAAGGCTGTCCCCGATAGCGCCGTCGAAGCCGCTGGCGTCGATCCAGGCGCGGACATGGTCGGGATATGCTTCTGCCCAGGCGTAGGCGCCGCCTTGTTCGATGATGTGCAGATCCAGCGCCTCGGCGCTGTCGGGTGCAAAACGGAGCGGCATCAGATCCTCTATCTGTCAGAATATCGCCCGAGCCTACCTGTTGCCACATCGGCAGCAAGGCCGTTCTGACGATCAGGCGTCTGCAGCCTCGCCCGTCCAGAGCGCGTAGAGAGACGTCTCCCCGAGACGCATGAGGCGGGCGATGGTCGCGGCAGTCGCGGCAACATCGCCGCGCGACAGGCAGATGCGACAATCCCAGGCGCATCGCGCCAATACGGTCATCCCGAGGGCGATCGCGAGTCGTTTCACTTTGACCAAGGCCGCCACGCAGGCGTGTGCATCGTTTGATCGCCAGCCCGCCTCGGCAAGGGCGAGTTCCCGAGCCAGCGCCTCCATCGCTCGACACAAGGCTTCTTCGACATGGGCCGGCTCGCACGCCGAACAGAACCGCGAGAGCACGTCGAAATCGAGGCGCACCTCTTCCTCATCCGCGAAAACCAGAACGGACATCATTCCGCCACCTCCCTGGACACCACCATTCACCCGACGGGCAGTTTGCCCAGGCTCCCTTCCTGAAAGGTTCACGCTGCCCAGCTTTTCCCCTCGAATTTCAGGAAAATGGCGACTATCGACGGAGAAGCGATCAAGGACGGAGCCCATCATGAACCACGCGCGCCCGCTTCCCGGCTACCTGGTGACCCGGTATCACGGCTGGAAAGCCACGACCTATGCCGAGAACAGCGCATGGTATCGCCGCCTTGCGAGCGAAGGCCAGCGCCCGCGGGCAATGGTCATTTCCTGCTGCGACAGCCGGGTGCATGTCACTTCGATCTTCGGCGCTGACCAGGGCGAGTTCTTCATCCACCGCAACATCGCGAACCTCGTTCCCCCCTATGAGCCGGACGGCAACCAGCACGGCACCTCGGCAGCGGTCGAATACGCGGTGACCGCGCTCAAGGTCTCGCACCTGATCGTGCTGGGCCATTCGAGCTGCGGCGGAGTGAAGGGATGCTACGACATGTGCTCGGGCAAAGCCCCGGCGCTCGAGGAAAAATCGAGCTTCGTCGGACGCTGGATGGACCTGCTGCGCCCCGGTTTCGACAGGGTCAGCGAGCGCGGCCTCAGCGAGGAGGCAGCGACAAGCGCCCTTGAGAAAGAGGCGGTTCTCGTCAGCCTCGAGAACCTGATGACCTTCCCCTTTGTTCGCGAGGCGGTCGAAAGCGAAGAGCTGTCGCTGCACGGCCTCTGGACCGATATCGGCGAGGGTGGGCTCCAGTATTTCGATCCCGGCACACGGGAATTCGGGCCCGTCTGAGCGTCAGGCGAGCCAGCCCTTCCGGCCGCCTTGCGCCAGTTTGAGCTGCGGCCGCCCGAGGCGGGCCGCCAGTTCGCTCAACGGATGGCCGAGATCGCGCCCGGTGCAGAGCGGCCCGGCGAAATCGCGCGAGATGACGACGAGCCGTCCATCTCGAAACTCGAGCGCGTAGCCGCGTGCATCCAGCGTCGAACAAAGCTCGGGCCAGCTCTGTGCCCGCGCGAAGATCGGTCCGAGAAATCCGCGGACGAGCGCCGCCGTCTCGCAATCGAGCCTGCCCGGTATCGAGGTATCCGTATCGGGTGTCTGAAAAGAAGCCTGCATGGGTTTGTCCCGCATTTTCCTGCCTGTAACAGGAGCATGACAGACAATGCGCGGCACAATAGGGCCGAACCGGACCATTTTCGCGGCCTGTGTCCGTTTGGTTACGATGTGTTAACTCTGCGCGTATCAGATAGCGGCATGAGACCGGTGCAGATCAGGATGAGCGGGGCGATGCAGGAGGCGGCGGAACGCGCGGCCCATGCGTCCGATATCACGATGGGCGAATACGTGCGGCGCCTCGTCGACGCCGATCTGAGACGTCGTTTCGCCCCCGCGCAAACGCCCAACCGGGCGGAAGAGCAGCTCCCCCGCCCTTTGCGGGTCCGCCTCGCACATGACTTCGCCTGCGCCGCCTCGTGGCCCGACCTCAATGCCCGCCTTGCCGCCAAGGGGTATGCCTTGCGCGAAGCAGGCGGCGGGCTCGCGCTGCACGCTCATCCCGAGGGCACGCGCCTTTGCAAAGCGTCCGAGCTTGGGCACAGCTACGGCGCGCTCATGCGCCGTTACGGTGCGCCGTTTCCAGGCCATGCCCACCGGCATCTCGTCGACCGCTGGCTGAAAACGACATCGCCGCCACCGGGCTGTCCCGATGACGGCGACGACGATGATTTCGACTTGATCGAAGAGCTTTAGACCTTCTTCAACACCCGGTTGCCCAGCGTCTCGGCGATCTGCACAGCGTTGAGCGCCGCGCCCTTTCGCAGGTTGTCGGAGACGCACCAGAAGTTCAGACCGTTCTCAATGGTCGAATCCTGACGGATCCGGCTGATGAAGGTGGCGAAGTCACCGACGCATTCGACCGGCGTGACGTAGCCGCCGTCTTCGCGCTTGTCGACGACCATGATCCCCGGAGCTTCGCGCAGGATGTCGCGGGCCTCGTCCTCGTCGAGAAACTCCTCGGTCTCGATGTTGATCGCTTCGGCGTGGCCCACGAAGACCGGAACACGCACGCAGGTCGCGGTGACCTTGATCGAGCTGTCCACGATCTTCTTGGTCTCGGCGACCATCTTCCATTCTTCCTTCGTCGAGCCGTCCTCGAGGAAGACGTCGATATGCGGGATTACGTTGAAGGCGATCTGCTTGGGGTAAACCTTCGGCGCGACCTCGTCGGTCGGGTTGTAGACCGCCTTGGTCTGGTCCCAGAGCTCGTCCATGCCGTCTTTGCCGGAGCCCGACACCGACTGGTAGGTCGAGACGACCACGCGTTTGATCTTCGCGCGGTCATGCAGCGGCTTCAGCGCCACGACCATCTGCGCGGTCGAACAGTTCGGGTTAGCGATGATGTTCTTCTTGGAATAGCCCTCGACTGCTTCGGGGTTCACTTCCGGAACGACGAGTGGCACGTCCGGGTCGTAGCGATAGAGCGACGAGTTGTCGATCACGATGCAGCCCGCCTTTGCGGCGACCGGCGCGTATTTCTTCGTCGCGTCCGAACCGATAGCGAAAAGCGCGATATCCCATCCGGTGAAATCGAACGCGTCGAGATCCTGAGTCTTCAGCGTCTTGTCACCGAAAGACACCTCGGTGCCGAGCGAGCGGCGCGACGCGAGCGCGGCGATCTCGTCGACCGGGAAGGCACGCTCCTCGAGGATGTTCAGCATTTCGCGGCCCACGTTGCCCGTGGCGCCCACGACGACGACCTTGTAGCCCATGTCAAACTCCTTGCTTTGGCTCCGGCGGCGTCTGCCCCGGCGCTGGCTTGACGCGCTACCTAATGCAGCCCGATGCAGACGGAAAGGGGCTTAGCGGTCCGGAATGCGATCTCGCGCGGGCTCCACGGGCCATTTCGCGATCTCCTCGAGGGCCTCGTCGGCGGTCTCCACGAAGCGGAAAAGCTCCAGATCCTTGGCCCCGATCGTGCCTGCATCGGCCAGCACTTCCCAGTTCACGATGCTGCGCCAGAACGCTTCGCCGAAAAGCAGGACCGGCACGCGGTTCATGCGTCCCGTCTGAATCAGCGTCAGCGCCTCGAAAAGCTCGTCGAGCGTTCCGAAGCCGCCCGGAAAGACGCAGATCGCCCGCGCCCGCATCAGGAAATGCATCTTGCGGATCGCGAAGTAGTGGAAGTTGAAGGCGAGCTCGGGCGTGACGTATTCGTTCGGCGCCTGCTCGTGCGGCAGAACGATGTTGAGGCCGATGGAGCGCCCGCCGGCCTCTTCCGCGCCCCGGTTGCCCGCTTCCATCACGCCAGGGCCCCCACCCGTGACGATCACGTCGGAGCCGCCGTATTCCTTCAGCGAATACTCCGTCAGAACTCGCGCGAATTTCCGCGCCTCATCGTAATACTGCGACAGGTCCGCCAGCGTCTTCGTGCGCGCCTTGTCTTTTTTCTCGGGCTCCGGGATGCGCGCCCCGCCGAAAAGAACGACCGTGGTCTCGATCCCGGCCTCGTCCAGCATCAGCTCGGGCTTGAGCAGCTCCAGCTGCAGACGCACCGGGCGCAGCTCCGAACGCAGCAGGAACTCGTCGTCATTGAAGGCAAGCCGATAGGACGGCGAGCGCGTTTGCGGCGTGTCGGGCACCTCGCTCGCGGTCTTGCGGTCGCGTCCGGCATCGCGAAACGGGGTCTTGCGCTGGTCCTTCATGGAGCCTCTCTCGATCATCACGCCCGTGACCTAGCCCGCTTTCGCCGAAGCTGCCAGCGGATGCGAAACAGGGGTGCTTTTCCGCTGCGGAAAGGCAGGCTAAGAGGGCTGCCGACAGACCGGATCAATCGAAGGGACCAGCGCCATGGATATCGCGAAGCTCGAAACCGCTATCGAGTCCGCGTGGGAGGACCGCGCCAATATCACCCCCGCCACCGGCGGCGAGACCCGCGAGGCCATCGAGGATACGCTGAACGCGCTCGATTCGGGCGAGCTGCGTGTCGCAGAGCGGCAGGACAACGGCGATTGGCACGTGAACCAATGGGCCAAGAAAGCGGTCCTTCTGGGCTTCCGTATCAAGGATATGGAAATTCATCCCGGTGGCCCGCAAGGCGGCGGCTGGTGGGACAAAGTCGACAGCAAGTTCAAAGGCTGGGGTGACAACCAGTGGCGCGCCGCGGGCTTTCGCGCGGTACCGAACGCGGTCGTTCGCAAATCGGCCTATATCGCGCCCGGCGTCGTCCTGATGCCGTCCTTCGTCAACCTTGGCGCTTATGTCGATGAAGGCACGATGGTCGATACCTGGGCTACGGTCGGCTCCTGCGCGCAGATCGGCAAGAACGTGCATCTCTCGGGCGGCGTCGGCATTGGCGGCGTTCTGGAGCCGATGCAGGCCGGCCCCACGATCATCGAAGACAATTGCTTCATCGGCGCACGCTCCGAGGTGGTGGAAGGCTGCATCATCCGCGAGGGCGCGGTCCTCGGCATGGGCGTCTATATCGGCAAGTCCACCAAGATCGTCGATCGCGAGACCGGCGAGGTCTTCATGGGCGAGGTGCCGCCCTATTCGGTCGTCGTCTCGGGCTCCATGCCCACGAAGAACAACCTCAACCTCTATTGCGCCGTGATCGTGAAGCGCGTGGACGAGCAGACGCGCTCGAAAGTCGGGATCAACGAGCTTTTGCGCGACTGATCTTCACGCGCCAGTGAAACCAAAACAGGGCTCTGTCGTTAGGGATTGAACGACAGGGCCCTTTTTCATGATTTCCGATCTTCCGAGTACGCTTTTATTCGCCGTTTTCGCCGTAGCGGCGACGGCTGTCGTGCTCGCCTCGATCCGCGCAACACGGCTTGCGGACATCATCGCCGACCGCACGCAGATCGGCGAGGCGATGGCCGGCGGCCTCATTCTTGGCGCGGCGACATCGCTTGCGGGCGTCGTGGTTTCGGTCAACGCGGCCTGGTCGGGCGACGGATCCTACGCCTTCTCGAACGCCGTGGGCGGGATCGCGGCGCAAACGCTATTCCTCGCGATTGCCGATCTTCTGCACAAGCGCGCCAATCTCGAACATGCCGCGGCCGAGCCCGCGAACCTCTTCCAGGCGGTGATGCTGATCATCCTTCTGAGCATGCCGCTGCTTGCGATCTCCGGACCGGAGATGGCCTATTTCGGCGTCCACCCGATCTCGATCGCCCTGTTCCTCGCCTACCTCTTCGGTGTGCGGCTGTCCTCGATCGTCAGGGAAGACCCGATGTGGCGGCCCGTTCGAACGTCGGATACGCGCAAGGACGAACCCGAGGACAGCGAAGAGCCGCAGAAATCCGTCAAGAAGCCCGCGATGAGCTTCATCGGCCTCGTCGCGATCATGGGGGCCGGCGGCTGGGTCATCAGCCAGACGGGTTCTGTCTTCATCGAGCGTTTCTCTCTGTCGTCGAGCCTCGTAGGCGCACTCATCACCGCCGTGGTGACATCGCTGCCCGAATTCGTCACGACGCTCGTCGCCGTACGCCGGGGCGCACTTCAGCTCGCGGTGGGCGGCATCATCGGCGGGAACACGTTCGACACGCTTTTCCTCGTGGCGGCCGACGTCGCCTACCGAGACGGATCGCTCTATCACGCGACTCAGGCCAACGACATCTACTGGCTCGGCACCGGGCTTCTGATGACGGCGGTTCTTCTGGGCGGGCTCATCCTGCGCCAGCGCGAGGGCCCGGGCCGCATCGGGATCGAGAGCGTTCTGTTGATGGGCATCTATCTCACCGCGCTTGTGACAGAGATTTTCGGACGCGGAACCCCGAGCGCAAGCTGACATTTCCCCTTCAGGCAGCAAAACAGGAGACTGACTTATGACAGGACTAGGCTGGTTCGCAGCGATCATCGTCGGCGCCATCGCCGGCTGGATCGCCGAGAAGATCATGAAGGCCAATCATGGCCTTCTCACCAATATCATCCTCGGCATCATCGGGGCCGTGGTGGGCAACTGGATCCTGATGACGCTCCTGGGCAGCACGCTCGGCGGCTGGATCGGGCAGCTGGTTGTCGGCGCAGCCGGGGCGTGCCTGCTCATCGCGGTCTGGCGCGCGGTCAAGCGATAAGGCCGCCGCGATCCCTGCGGCGGCTTGACAAAGATCCCGCGCCGCCACAGGGATCGCCCCCATGACAAAGCCTGGCGCCAAGAAACAGAAGGTCTACACCTTGGTGGTGGAGGTCGGTCGCAAGACCGGCGACGGGCTACCCGAGGGTGCCACTGGGGCAGCGCTCATGTGCTATGCCTCGGGGATCGACGAGGCCGAAGCGGTCCGCGAAACAGTGGCGATTCTCAAACAGGCCGACATGGCGCCGCTGGACGTCACGGGCTACGGCACCGAAGAAGAGCGGCGCGAGGCCGGTCACGACATCGAAGAGGACGAGGCCGAACTGATGGCCCGCGCTCTCGAGGAAAACTCCGTCATCGTCTCACAGGTTACGCCGTTCTTCGACAAGCCGACACACTAGGCTGCGCGCGTCTGCGCCAATGTCGCCGCTTCGAAAGGTCCTAGCGTCTGGTACCCCGCGCGCACATGCTCGGGCAGCTGCGCCGGATCGTGATCGCACAAAAGGCTTGCGGAAAGCGCTGTGCGGTCACGCCGAAGCCGTCCCAGATAAAGGCTCTCGAGCCCCGCCCCCGAGACGATCAGCGCGTCGTGCCGCGGCACCACGAATTGCAGATAAGTCACGAAATCCCGCGTCTCGCTAACCGTCCCGGTGAAGCCATGCGCCAACGCATCGGCAGGGATCAGGACGGTCTCGCGTCCGAAGATGTATTCGACATCCGGCCCACCGATGACGAGGCGCTGCCCGGGCGCTACGCGAATATCACGCGTAAGACCGAGATACGGCGCACGGAGCGTCACGGGCCGGAATGAGCCAATCGCGGGGACGTGTCTGCGCACAACCGCCAATATGCGCTGCGGCCCGTGGTTCACCGTGCGGACCACGTCACCGCTCCGAAGTGCCCCGGCCCGGACCGGGCCGCGCGGCGTCTCGACCGGCATCGACTCGGTGATCGACGGCATCGGGCCCACGGGCTCGATTTGATCCGAGACCGCACAAAAGATCACATCTGGGTCGCAATCGCAGAGTTCCGGGCGATGGATGATCGTGTAGAGGTCTTCGGCCATCAGCGGAGGCGGTGCGGGCGTGTCGATCATACGCACGCTGCCGGTTTCGGGCCGCTCCACAGCGAGCCGGCCCCATCGCTCCGGCGCATCCCAGGAGTAAGTGAGGCGCAAGGTCTCGGTCCGGGCGCTGTTCTCGGGCGGGATCACCGCGTGAAAAAGCTGCTCCCCTTGTGCCAGGATCACCACGACGCCGCCGCCCGGCACCGCTTGGAAGGCGATCCGCCCCGTCCAGGGATGACGGCGCTCATAGCCCAGCAGCGTTTGCGGCCGCTCGTCGGCACCGATCCGCGTCTCGATGACGATGGAGCCGCGGGTCTGCAATTGCGTGGTCGTTCCGTCGGCCCCGCCGAACGTGTCCGGGCAGGTCCAGGCCGTCTCCGGTCCGCGCACGGCGATCCAGCTCATGCAGCGACCCCCGTCAAGGCGCGCGCCTCGCTGCCTGTCAGAATTCGTCGCGCCGCCGGCCCGTAGCCCTCTCCCGTTTCCGGATCGAGCTCGGGGAAGAGCGTACAGATCTCGGCAAGGACCTCGCGTTCGAAAAGCGAGGCGATCATCGGTCCGGGCAGGAAGCTTTCGGACGGCAACCCGTTCGAGAAGACGATTTCGTGCGCATCGAAGAGAAGATGGACATAGGTCACCTCGCCACCTTCAATCCGACGCACATACTGGCCGTCCAAGAGATACTTCGCGGCAATGAGTACTTCATTCTCGCCGAACATCAGCGCCGCACGGCCATCGCGCACGAGGATGCGGTGCATTGGCGAGACCTGAAGCCGCATATGCGGGCCGAACGTGTTCGCGGCGATCTCGATCGGGGCCATATCGCCCTCGGCGGCGATGGTCCGCGTTCCGATCCATCGCAGGGGCTGGAGACCGTGATCCTTGGTCCGTATCAAATCGCCCGGCTTGAGGCTCTCGACGAGGCGCGGGCCGTGCGAGGTGTCGATGACGCTGCCAGCGACAAAGCAGGGTACGGAGGCGAGCGTCACGAAGCCCGTGCTCGTCCCGCCGGTCGCATCCTGCACCGTATAGGTGAAGTTGACCGTCTCTTCGTCCGCATCGGCCGTGGCGGTCAGAGTACCGTCGGCGTTGAGCGTGATCACCTGCCCTGTCGTAAGCGTGACGCTGTCCCCGACGGAGACGGCGATCCCGTTGATATGGGTGATCGTGATCGCGCCGGTGCCGATATCGTTGGAGGTCACATCGAAGGTCGCGTTCTCGTTCGGCGCGACCTGGGCGCTGTCGGCCATCGCGACGATCGCGGTGGTGCCAGACCCGGCCGCGATCATGACACTCGAGTCGTAGTTGGAATCGTTCACGTCGGCGATGCCGATGCGGATGGAGTTCACCTCGCCGGCATTGACCGGGATCGTGACCGACATCGTGACGGTGAACCCGTCCATCTCCGTGTTGTAATCGTCTCCGGTATTGTCGACGTAGAGGTTGGCATTCGATTGCGCATTGAGGTTGTTCGGATCGACATCTCCATCCCCGATGGACAGAGGCACAAGCTCGCCATTGATCCAGATGCCGACGAAATCCTGGTAGATACCTGTCTGATATTCGGGAAATTCCTCGGACAGGAAGACGAACTGGAAGGTGAGGACATCTCCTTGCGGGATGATGTCCACGTCGAGATAGGAAGCGTCGTAGGTATAGGCGCCCGCCGCGGCGTTGAAGTCCGGGTTGCCGTTCTGGCCCCAGGTATTCGTGGAGGTCGAAGAGGATCGGTTCGGATCGCCATTGCTTTGGGTGATGTCGTCCGCATCGCCGGTCGACAGGATCACACCGGTATTGCCTGGCGCAACGCCCGGCATGACGCTGTCGCCGTTGGTGTAGATGCCTGAACTGTCGCGGTCGCCCGAATAGCTTGCCGAGACGACCTGAACGTCGTCGGCAAAGATCGTCTCCGCCATTTGAAACGCCGAGGCGCGCTCGTCGATCGGTAGCTCGCGTCCGGTTGCCATGTCTGCCTCACACCGGCCCGATGGCGAAACCGCACTCGACACGTCGTCTCAGGCAGCCCGATATATCGGACGCCGCCTTGGCGTGTTCTGATGATGAGCGCTGCCCTGCCTCGGACATTTGTTTTTATGCAAGAACGCTAACGCGAAAATGCGCCTCTGTCTCAGGGCCTTGCCGGACGCGCGCGAAACACGCCGCGGAAATGAGGCATTCAAGACACATTTGCATCGACTGCGGCGCTGGACTAGCCAGCATGAAGCGATTTTCCGGAGCCTTTCCATGCCCACAGATCCCGTGCGCCTGACTGCCGAACTCATCCGCTGCCCCTCGGTCACGCCCGAGGATGGCGGCGCAATGGCAATTCTGACGGCGGAGTTGGAGGCAGCGGGCTTCACCTGCTGGCGCGCGGATCGGGGCGGCGTGTCCAACCTCTTCGCCCGTTGGGGCGATAAGGCGCACGCGAAGAGCTTCGGCTTCAACGGACATACGGACGTCGTGCCCGTGGGCAACCGAGGCGACTGGACGGCCGATCCCTTCGGCGCGGAGGAGCGGGACGGCCAGCTCTGGGGGCGGGGCGCGACCGATATGAAATCGGCCGTCGCGGCCTTCGTTGCCGCCGCGATCGACCATGTCCGCGAGACACCGCCGGACGGTGCTATCATCCTGGCGATCACCGGCGACGAGGAAGGGCCATCCATCGACGGCACGCGCGCCCTGCTCGACTGGATGTCCGAGAATGGCGAGGCAATGTCCGTCTGTCTCGTCGGAGAGCCGACCTGCCCCGACGAGATGGGCGAGATGATGAAGATCGGCCGCCGCGGCTCACTCTCGGCCTGGGTTACGGTCACCGGCGTTCAGGGGCACGCCGCTTATCCGCATCGCGCCAAGAACCCCTGCCACGCGCTGGCGCGGCTGATGGATCGGCTGGCAAGCCATCAGCTCGACCAGGGCACGGACCATTTCGACGCCTCGGCACTGCAGGTCGTGAGCCTCGATGTGGGCAATCCCGCGACCAACGTGATCCCCGCCGAGGCGCGCGGGCTTCTCAATATCCGCTTCAACGATTGCCATGACGGCGCGTCCCTGTCGAAGTGGTTGCGGCAAGAAGCGGCGGAGGTCGATGCGGCGTTCGGCACCGAAACGACGCTTGAGATCAAGGTCTCGGGCGAGGCCTTCCTCACGCCGCCCGGCCCGCTGTCGGATCTGGTCGCACGCGCCGTCGAGGCGGAATGCGGACGCAAACCCGAACTGTCGACGACCGGCGGCACCTCCGATGCGCGCTTCATCAAGGATCACTGCCCGGTCGTGGAATTCGGGCTCGTCGGCAAGACCATGCACCAGGTCGACGAACGCGTTCCGCTCGACCAGATCACGCAGCTGAAAGCGATCTACCGCCGTATCCTGACGGAGTATTTCGCATGAGCGTTACCATTCGCCAGACCGAGGATTTCGCACCGATCCGCGCGCTTCGGATGGCTGTTTTCGTGGAGGAGCAGGGCTTCACGGTAGAGTCCGAGTTCGACGATCTCGACGCCACATCGCTACATCTCCTGGCGACCGAGGCAGGTGAACCCATCGGCTGCGCCCGCCTTTTCACCGTGGAAGGCGAAGGGCGGATCGGGCGCATCTGCGTGGCCCGCGAGGCGCGCGGCAAGGGCATTGGCGCAGCGCTCGTCGAGGCTGGAGTCGCGCATTTTCGCGCTGACGGTCTGAACCGCGCGGCGCTCTCGGCGCAGGTTCAGGCGCAGACGTTCTACAGCGGCCTCGGCTTTGCCCCGGAGGGACCAATTTATGACGATGAAGGCGTGCCGCACCAGATGATGGCACGCGCGATCTGATCCGCGCGTGACGGCCCCTCGGGGCCGTGCTACGTCGCACATCATGGCACAGATACCCACAAAGGCGCAGATCCTCGACTGGATCTCCGAGAACCCCACCCAGACCGCCAAGCGCGATATCGCGAAGGCGTTCGGGATCAAGGGGGCGCAGCGCATCGACCTCAAGAAGCTTCTGAAAGAGCTCGAGGACGAAGGGCATCTCGAAAAGCGCAAGAAGACTTACCGCGACCCTGATCGTCTGCCGCCGGTCAGCGTTCTCGAAGTGCTGGAGCCGGACGCGGATGGCGATCTCTACGCCAAGCCGATGGAATGGCATGGCGAGGGTCGCGAGCCGCGCGTCCTGATGGTCACGCGCCAGAGCGATGCCGCGCTCGGTGCCGGTGACCGCATCCTTGCCCGGCTGCAACAGGTTCGCGAAGAGGGCCACGATTACGAGGCGCGGCTGATCCGCAAGATCGGTGCGACGCCCAAGAAGATCGTCGGCATCTACAAGAAGGCTTCCGAAGGCGGGCGGATCGCCCCCATCGACAAGGGCTCCGACAGCGAATGGCGCGTGGCCGCGGATGCGACGGGCGGCGCGCAGGACGGCGAGCTTGTTGAGGCCGAACAGATCGGCCCGCGCGGCCGCATGGGTGCGCCCCGTGCGCGCATCACGCTCCGGATCGGCGATCCCTCGGAGCCGCGCGCGGTCTCGCTCATCGCGATCCATCAACACGGCATCCCGGACGACTTCCCGCCCGAGGTGCTGGCAGAGGCCGACCGGATGAAGCCGGCGGGCCTCAAGGGCCGGACCGATCTGCGCGATCTGCCGCTCGTTACGATTGACCCAGCCGACGCACGGGATCACGACGACGCGGTCTATGCCGCGCCTGACGATGATCCGAAGAACGAAGGCGGGCATATCCTCTGGGTCGCCATCGCCGATGTCGCCCATTACGTGACCACGGGCTCGGCGCTCGACCGCGAGGCGCGGCAGCGCGGCAATTCGAGCTACTTCCCCGACCGCGTCGTGCCGATGCTGCCCGACCGGCTTTCGGGCGATCTGTGTTCGCTGCACGAGGGTGTGCCGCGCACCTGCCTTGCGGTGCGAATGGTGCTCGATGCCGAAGGCACCAAGAAGAGCCACAAATTCGTGCGGGGGCTCATGCGCTCGCCGGCCTCGCTGACCTATCAACAGGCGCAGGCCGCATTCGACGGTGAGCCTGACGAGGCGACCGAGCCCCTGCTCGATGATGTCATCAAACCGCTCTATGAGGCCTACTTCGCCCTGCGTTCGGCGCGTGGCCGTCGGCAACCGCTCGAGCTCGACCTGCCTGAGCGGCGGATTTCGCTGTCCGAAGACGGCACGGTAGAGAGTGTGAACTTCGTCGACCGGCTGGATGCACACCGCATGATCGAGGAGTTCATGGTGCTGGCCAACGTCGCTGCCGCCGAAACCCTGATCGCCAAGAAGACACCGCTTCTGTTCCGCGTCCACGAAGAGCCGCCGCAGGACAAACTCGACTCCTTGCGCGACACCGCAGAGGCGGCGGGCCTGACGCTGGCCAAAGGCCAGGTGCTCAAGACCGCGCATCTCAACCAGCTTCTCCTTCAGGCCGCTGGCAGCGACGAGGCCGAGCTCATCAACCTCTCGACCCTTCGTGCAATGACACAGGCTTATTACAGCCCCAAGAATTTCGGCCATTTCGGTCTCGCGCTGCAGAACTACGCGCATTTCACCTCGCCGATCCGGCGCTACTCGGACCTCATCGTGCACCGCGCGCTGATCTCGGCGCATGGCTGGGGCGATGACGGGCTGACCGAGGGCGATCTCGAAGCGCTGGAGCAGACCGCGACACACATCTCTGAGACCGAGCGCCGCTCTATGGTGGCCGAGCGCGATACGACAGACCGCTATCTCGCGGCGTATCTGTCGGACCGCGTCGGCGCGGAATTCACCGGGCGCATCTCGGGCATCGCCAAGTTCGGCGTGTTCGTGAAGCTCGACGAGACCGGCGCGGACGGGCTCGTGCCCATTCGCAATCTCGGACGGGAATACTTCCACTTCGACCGCGATGAAGGCACGCTCATGGGGGCCGATACCGGCACCGTGATCGGCCTTGGTCAGCGCGTGCGCGTCAAGCTGATCGAAGCAGCACCGGTCACGGGCGGGATTGCCTTCGACCTTCTGGAACTCGAGGATCGCGAGATGCCGCAAGGCGGTGGTCGCGGCTCGAGCCGGCGCCGTCCGGGTACCGCACCCTCGCGTGGCAAAGGCAAGCCGCCCAAGCGCAAGCTCGCCCGCGCCAGGAAGAAAGACGCCAAGGTCCGCAAGACGCGGGAGCGGCGCGCGAAATGAGCCATCGGCGGGGCCTTGCTAAGACTGCGACGGGCAGCTTTGCGGGACGGTGTCCTCCGGTTAGATTGGCCAAGCCACATATCGACAGGGTTTCTCGATGAGATGCGCCAAGATCAGCTTCGCCCTCACCGTTCTCGCCAGCGCCGCCATCGCCGCGCCGGAGGTCTCGATGCGTCCGATGCCGCGCCCGATCGAAAGCCCTTCGGCGGCGACGCAACCCTCCGCAACCGAGCCTGAAATGCGCCCCGCCGACCCTGCGGGCGAGCTCTCGCAAGCCGGTTTCGAGGCATGGATCGCGTCGTTCCGGGACACCGCGATTGCCGAGGGCATCTCGGCGGACACGTTCGACACGGCGTTCGACGGGGCTGCTTTCGATCCTGTCATCGTCGAACGCGACCGTAGCCAGAACGAGTTCACAAAGACGATCTGGGATTACCTCGACACCGCCGTCTCCGACACGCGGGTGGCCAACGGTCGCGCGGCGCTCCAAGAACGGGCTGAAGTGCTGGAGGCGATCGAAGCGGAATATGGGGTCCGCAAGGAAATCGTTACGGCGATCTGGGGGCTGGAATCGGCCTATGGCGGCTACAAGGGCACCACCCCGACGCTCGCAGCGCTTGCGACGCTGGCCTATGAGGGCCGCCGTGCGGAGTTCTTCGAGAACGAGGTGCTCGCCGCGCTCAATATTCTCCAAGCGGGCGATACCGATGTCGGCTCGCTGCGCGGCTCCTGGGCGGGCGCGATGGGGCATACACAGTTCATGCCGTCTTCCTATCTGCGGCTGGCCGTGGACTGGACGGGCGATGGAAAGCGCGACATCTGGGGCAGCGATCCCTCCGACGCGCTCGCATCGACAGCCGCTTATCTGAGGGAGAACGGCTGGCAGACCGGCGTGCCCTGGGGCGTGGAAGTGTTGCTGCCCTCGGATTTCGACTGGATGAGCGCCCGGCGGGACAACGTGATGAGCCTCGAGGCATGGCGCGAGGCGGGCGTGACGCCTGTCGGTCAACCGGAGATCCCGGACGGCACCGGCCTCTCGCTTCTCTTGCCTGCGGGCGCGGACGGCGCGGCCTTTCTGATATCAGACAATTTCGAGGTGCTCGAGAGCTACAACACCGCGGACGCCTACGTGATCGCCGTGGGGCACCTGGCCGACCGGCTCGCCGGGGCCGGGCCGCTGACGAATTCCTGGCCACGGGCGGACCGCGCGCTCACCTTTGACGAGCGGATCGAGCTGCAAGAGCGCCTGCGCGACGCCGGGTTCGACCCCGAAAAGATCGACGGCCGGATCGGGCCGCTCACCATCTCGGCGGTGCGCGACTACCAATCGGCGCAAGGCTTGCGGCCGGACGGCTATGTCTCGTTGAACGTGCTGACCCACCTGCGGGACGGCTGACGCAGGCGAGCTTTCTCTTACCGCAACCCCTGCGGCTCGCAGCGACCACCGGTGAAGCAGGAGGTCACCGTCTCGATCTGTTCGGCGGTCGGGCGCGGATAGATGAATCCGGGACAGGGGCTCGCCAGAGCGATGTATCCCTCGCCTTCCTGCTCGAGAAACATGAGGTAGTCTTCTCCGCTTTCCGCCCCCGCACACCAGGGACCAAGGCAGAGCGCGCGCAGCGTGATAGTGTGCTCGAAAGGTTGGGCGAAGCCGTCCGGTCCGAGCGAGCGACCCGAGATACGTGCCGGAATATCGGTCTGCGGCGGTTGCTGCTGCGAGAGATCCTCGCGCGGCAGGCGGCTTTCGTCAAAGGTCATTCGGCCCAGAACGATGAGCCAGGCGTCCTCGTCTGACTCGGCCTGGCGGAACTCACGCGCCACATCGGCAGGCATGCAGGAGAGCGCCAGCGCCGGGCCTCCACTCAAGGCGAGCATCAGGCCGGCAATGACGCGCATCATCAGAGCTTCTCCCGGAATTCGGCGATGACCTGTTCGTAGACGGGTCTCTTGAACGGCACGATCTGGTCGATCACCTCATCGGCGGGAAGCCAGCGCCATTCGGTGAATTCCTGATGCGCGTCGGCATCGAGCCGGATCTGGTCGTCGGATCCGTGAAAGCGCAGCAGGAACCATTTCTGCTCCTGGCCCTTGTACCGGCCTTTCCAGATGCGCGGAACGATGTCGTGCGGCAGATCGTACGCGATCCAGCCTTCGGTCTCCGCCTCGACCGTTACGAGGTCCGGCGTGACGCCCGTCTCTTCGGTCAGTTCCCTGAGCGCGGCGGTGCGCGGCTCCTCGCCCTTGTCGATTCCGCCTTGCGGCATTTGCCAGGCCGGCGGCTCGTGCGGTTGGCGGTCCGCGCGCTGGCCGACGAAAGCATGACCGGCGGCGTTCACCAGCATCACGCCTACATTGCGACGATAGGGCAGCGCGGCGATCTCTTCAGGGCTCATGGGCGCCTCGGTGCTGAAAAGGCGCGGGAGGGGTGTTCCCGCGCCTTCTGTTTCTTCACTTATTCGCTTTGCGAGCTGTCCTCGCCATCGCCGCTTTCGGGCGCGACGATCGCGCCTTGGCTCAGCGCACGAACCTCGGGGCCCAGAGCGGACAGGCCCTTGAGGATGTCGATCGCGTAAGCGAGCTGGTAATCCTCTTCGCGGAGTGCCGCGGCCTCCTCGGCCTTCTCGCGGTCTTCCTCGATCTGGCGAGCCTCGTCCTCGCTGAGGCTGTCATTTCCGAGCGCGCCGCGCAGGTCCGACTCGGAGCGCGTCGGCAGGCCGGATGCCTCTTCATCGGCCTCCTCGTCGACCGGATTGCGGTTGGGCTGCGCCACGATGATGTCGGGCGAGACGCCAAGCGCCTGGATCGAGCGGCCGGACGGGGTGTAATAGCGCGCCGTGGTCAGACGCATCGCGCCCTCGCCCCGAAGCGGCATAACCGTCTGCACGGACCCTTTGCCGAAGCTCTTGGTGCCGACGACGATGGCGCGGCGGTGATCCTGAAGCGCCCCTGCCACGATCTCGGACGCAGACGCCGAGCCGCCGTTGATCAGGACAACGATCGGCTTGCCTTCGGCCAGATCGCCCTCTTCGGCATTGTAGCGATCGCCATCCGCCGGGTCACGCCCACGAGTCGAGACGATCTCACCTGCATCGAGGAAGGCGTCGGATACCTCGATGGCCTGGTTCAAGAGGCCACCCGGATTGTTCCGCAGGTCGATGACGAATCCGTTGACGTTCTCCATACCGCCAAGCGCCTCGACCTCTTCGCGAAGGCCCGATTCCAGGTTCGGGAAGGTCTGATCGTTGAAGGTCGTGATCCGCAGGACCACGGTCTGGCCTTGCGTGCGGGTCCGCACCGCGGTGAGCGTGATCGTATCGCGCACGATCTCGACGTCGAAGGGTTCTGCCTCGCCCTCGCGCACGACCGTGATGACGATCTCGGAGCCGACCGGCCCGCGCATCATGTCGACCGCCTCGTCGAGCGTCAGGCCCAGCACGGACTCGCCGTCGACATGGGTGATGAAGTCGCCCGCCTCGATCCCGGCCTCGTCGGCAGGAGTGCTGTCGATCGGAGAGACAACTTTCACGAAGCCGTCTTCCTGCGTCACCTCGATGCCGAGTCCGCCGAATTCACCGCGCGTCTGCACGCGCATGTCGGCTGCGTCGTCGGGCGAGAGATAGCTCGAATGCGGGTCGAGCGAGGTCAGCATGCCGTCGATGGCCGCCTCGATCAGTTCTTCCTCGTTCACCTGCTCGACATATTGCGCCCGGATGCGTTCGAAGATGTCGCCGAACAGGTCGAGCTGTTCGTAGACGCTGGCGTTTCGCTGCTCTTCCTGGGCCAGAAGCGGGCCGACGAATTGTGTCGTCGCGACGATTCCGGCGATCGTGCCGCCGGCCGCGGCCATGACGAATTTCTTCATTCCAAAGTCATCCCTTGTCGGTTGCGAACCAGTCCAGCGGATCCACCGGACGGTCTCCCTCTCTCACCTCTATATAGAGCGTTTCGGGCCGGGCGTTTCCACCCCCCGAATTGGGCTGTAACACAGAGGTGTCTTCGGCCCCGCCCGCCATGAGACCCACTGGCGCCCCGGCGGGCAGAACCTGCCCCGTCTCACCGTAGACCGTGTCGAGCCCCGCAAAGACGAACAACAGATCGGCGCGCGGCTCAAGGATGATGACAAGACCGTAATCCAGCAGCGGACCGCGATAGCGCACCGTCGCCGCGGCGGGTGTCGTGACCAGCGCGCCCGGTGCGGTCGCGAGCACGATACCCGGACGCGCGACGCCAGCGGCATCCTCCTCCCCAGCACGCCGCAGGATCTGACCCGAAGCCGGCAAAGCCAAGTCGCCCTCTGCCAGCGTCGCACCGGTTTCGGGAGCGGTATCGCCCTCGGTAATCTCGGCAAGACCGCTCGCAAAACCGTCGAGCGTCTCCGTCGCGCCGATCAGGATCGCGGTCTTGACCGGATCCTCGGTGAAGCGCTGCGGCAGGTCGGTGCGGTCGGCCACTGCCTGGCTGAGCGCCGCGCGCGCCTCCTGCACCCCCTGCAGGCCGTCGCGCAATGTCTCCGCCGCGTTCTCCTGCAGGATACGCAGATCCTCCACTTCCTCGAGATCCGCGCGAAGTGCGAGGGCGCGAGCTGCAAGGCCGGGCGTAACCAAGGCGACGAGCATTCCCGCGCGGGCCGCGCCGACTGGGCCATCCGGATGAAGAAGCTGCTGGGTCACGTCGCTGCGGCCCAAGGACTGAAGCGCCGAGAGCAGCTCTGCGACCTCCGCCTCGCGCGCTTCGAGATCGCGGCGCAGGCCCGCCTCGCGGATCGCGGCATCGCGCAGCCCGTCCCGCATGGCAACCAGTCCATCCTCATAGGCGCGGATCGTGTCAGTGAGCGCCGCGACGCGGTCCGAGGCGCGATCCGCGACCGCGAGATCTTCGGCCGCCCGCTCCAGCGCCTCGGCCGCGGCTCTCGCGCGTTCGCCTGCATCCTGTGCCTCGGCAGTGCCGCTCACGGCCAGACAAAGAACTATGGCCGCCGCTCGGATCATCGCCGGATCAGGCTCTTGCCGGTCATCTCCTCGGGTGCATCGAGCCCCATCAGCTCCAGCAGCGTCGGTGCCAGATCGGCCAAGCGGCCATCAGCGAGCGCGGACCCCTCGGGCCCACCCGCAAGGATCACAGGCACCGGATTGAGGGTATGCGCCGTGTGCGCCCCGCCGGTCTCGGGATCGACCATGACATCGCAATTGCCATGGTCGGCGGTGACGATCATCGCACCGCCCGCCGCGTCCATCGCCTCGAGCGCCCGGCCGAGTCCCTCGTCGACCACCTCGCAGGCGCGGATCGCGGCATCGAGATCACCTGTGTGACCCACCATGTCCGGATTGGCGTAGTTCACGACGATCAGATCATAGCCCGCCTCGATCGCCTCGACGAATTTTTCGGTCACCGCGGGCGCGCTCATCTCCGGCTGCAGGTCATAGGTCGCGACATCCGGGGATTTGGGCATATGCCGATCCTCACCCTCCTCCGGCACTTCCTTGCCGCCGTTGAGGAAGAAGGTGACATGCGGGTATTTCTCCGTCTCGGCGAGCCGGAACTGGCGCAGCCCGTGTTTCGCGACCCATGCGCCGAGCGTGTTGACGATCTCGCGCTTGGGATAGGCGATCGCCATGTAGCCGTTATGAGCATCGCTGTACTCGACCATGCCGAGAAGCGCCGACATCTCAGGACGCGTCCGCTCGAAACCGTCGAACTCGGGCGCGCCCAGCGCCGCGAGGATCTCTCGCGCGCGGTCGGCCCGGAAGTTGAGACAGAAGAACCCGTCGCCTTCCGCGATGCCATCATAGCCTTCGATCACGGTCGCTGGGATGAACTCGTCCGTCTTGCCGCTCTCATAGGCTTGCGCGACCGCCTCAGCGGGCGTGCTTGCGCTTTTGCCGTTTCCTTCGGCGATGGCGTCGAAGGCCGTCTTCACGCGGTCCCAGCGGTTGTCGCGGTCCATCGCGAAATAGCGCCCGATCACCGTGCCGATGGCAGCGCCGTCCGGCAGACCGTCCACCAGCTCCGACATGAATCCATCCGCGCTTTTCGGCGCAACGTCGCGCCCGTCGGTGATCGCGTGAACGACGACGCTCAGCCCCTGTTCGGTCATCATCTTGGCCGCCGCGAGGAGATGTCGGATGTGCCCGTGCACACCCCCGTCCGAGACGACGCCAAAGAGATGCGCGCGCCCGCCCGCGGTCTTTACCCGCGCGGCGAAGTCGAGAATGGCGGCATTGTCGAAGAACGAGCCATCCTCGATCGCGAGATCGATCTGCCCCAGATCCATCACGACAACGCGCCCGGCACCGATGTTGGTATGTCCGACCTCGGAATTACCCATCTGCCCGGTCGGCAATCCGACGTCAGGCCC
This sequence comes from Roseivivax sp. THAF30, assembly GCF_009363575.1. Taxonomy (NCBI): domain Bacteria; kingdom Pseudomonadati; phylum Pseudomonadota; class Alphaproteobacteria; order Rhodobacterales; family Roseobacteraceae; genus Roseivivax; species Roseivivax sp. THAF30. The sequence goes on from NZ_CP045389.1 coordinate 3,634,865, forward strand.
ATGCGTCGTCAGCGTCGCGTTCGGACACTCCCGCATCAAACGGTCCATGTTCGGTGTCTTTGCAAGCGCGGGCGCGTTGGCCTCCCGGCTCCCGGAGAGCCCCCAGCCGTCGAGAATGGTGAGGATGACGGGTTTGGGCATGGCGGTCCTTAAACGGTTGGCGTTTCCACATTTAGCTAACAGACAGGACGTACTATTAAAACAGTTTGACCTGACTCTACACCTAAAAAATCTTGAAAATTCCGGAACTTAAGGAAATTTCTCTTTGAGCATTGACAGCACGAAGCTCACCTCGGAAAACTTGCCGAAACTTGATCGCAGCTACGGATGTAGTCAATGATAATAATCACTTGCGGAGATTCTAACTTTCTTTTTGCTCTGGAAGAAATTGAAAAAAATATTAGATTATTTTCTGGAGCCTATCCAGTCATTTATGATGTAGGACTCACCGAACGTGATCGTCAAAAGTTAAAATCAAACATCGTTAAATTGGATTTTGAGAGCTCATTCCGCAGCAAAACCAATGAAGGCTATATAAGAACACATCACAAACCAGCCGCAATTCGGAACGCACTTAAGAAATTCAATCAACCTGTGCTATATCTTGACGCAGATATGCTTATTACGAAAAGGATTTCATATCAAAGCCTGCCTTTAGCCGACGTTGTTATTACTCCACGACATCCAAAAGAAATGGAAAGAGAAAGCCATATCAAGAACGGGCTTCTAAATGCGGGATTCCTTCTATTTAATAATAACGACAAATCTCTTGGGCTTCTTAATAAGTGGGCAGAGGAGTGTGGCGATACAAGAAAATCGGACCAAAAGGCTCTGTCAGATCTTACGCTCGGCTCAAACGAAGGGAAAGCAGGCCAGTATTACAAGGTCGAAGGCGCAGAAGTGGCTTGTATCGACCCTGTCTTGTGGAATGATGTGACCGGACGAACAGGGTACATATTGCACTTCAAAGGAATAGGACGAAATAGCGATAAAACCCGAAAGATTGCGAAGTGGAGAAGTACGGCGCACCGGCTACGAAAGTATGGGGCTTTGGGACAACTACAACTTCGAGCAAGACGGCTTTTATATAGTAGCGGCATAATAGAATATTAGATTATAAAAATTGGAATTTAAAATGGATAGCAATCTGGGAATAAATAATACGGCACTTGTTACCCCCTATTTCATCCCACGACAGTCTAAGAAAAAACGCAATCTTGGCGATGGATTTATCAAGGCCGCTATCGAGAGAAGAATAGGGGAATTTAAAAGTGATCTTACGTTCTCTACGCGAGAAGAACCATCTAAGTCAGAAGTTCGTCGATTAATATCGGCTGGAACAATCATCATTGGCGGTGCAAACATGTTATCGGATGATTTTTCGCCTTGGCCAAATTTTGACGTGGACCTACTGTCCGATGACCGCTTGCGCTTCTTTCCTTTTGGAATAGGGATAAATGGAATCCCCAAAAGGAATCGTGGCTTCACGCGAAAAGCCTCTGAAATCATCAAAGGCATCCATAGAAATATTGAGTACTCCTCTTGGCGCTGCCCGAACACCGTTTCCATTTTAGAAGCTTCCTTTCCAGAGTTGAAAGGTAGGTTCGTGATGACGGGCTGCCCAGTTATCTACGACTCTCCGATTTTTCAAAAGCAAAAATTCCACGAGGGAATCAAAAAAGTTGCCGTAACTATAACTGAAAGAGATGATTTCTTTGAACGTGAGTATCTTACACTCATCGATGTTAAGAGAAACTTTCCAAATGCAGATAAATTTCTTGTTTTACACCAAGATTTCCGCCCTAAAAGTTTCGTACAAAGCGCGTTAATGAAGTCAAAAGACAAAGTTTACTTGCGCAGGATAGAGGTACTACATCAGCTAGCCAGAGATATGGGATACAGTATTATAGCGCCCAAGACGGAACTTGAGTGTAGGCAATTTTATGAGGGGATTGATATCCACGTAGGAAGCAGATTGCACGCGCACTTAAACTTTCTCAGTAGAAACAAGCGCAGCTTCCTAACGTACGTAGATGATCGGTGTCTCGGCTTCTCGGAGTTCTATAGATTTCCTTTGATCACCCCTGGAAGTTTAGAAGAACATCTAGATTTTGACTTCGAAATAGTACGCGGGAAAGTATTTGAGTCTTGGAGAAATATGAGAAAATTCCTCAAGCAGTTGCCTGGAGTTGCTTGACGATCCAAGCCGCGGTAAAGAGCGGTTGAAGCGTGTAGCAAGTTGAGTTTTGCCAGGTTAATATTTTTAGCCTGTCTATTCACTCACCCCTGCAAGCTCTTCACCACCAGCTCGCCTTCGCCTCGGGCGCGGATCGCTTGCGCGGCCGCATGCGCCCCCGCGAGGGTCGTGAAGTACGGGATCTTGTCGTAGAGCGCGACGGAGCGGATCTCGCGGCTGTCTTCCAGCGCGGCGACGCCTTCGGTCGTGTTCATGACGAGCTGGATCTCTCCATCCTTGAGCATGTCGACCACGTTCGGGCGGCCCTCATAGACCTTCTTGACGATCTCGGCAGGCACGCCTTCGGCCTTGAGATAGGCCGCCGTGCCGGCTGTTGCGACGATGGAGAAGCCCTGCTCCATCAGCGTCTTCGCGGTCTCGATGAGCTGCGCGCCCTTGTCCTCGTCCTTGATCGACAGGAAGACGCGACCGCCCTCGGGGAGCATGTTACCAGCTCCGAGCTGTGCCTTGAGGAAAGCGCGCGGGAAGGAACGGTCCCAGCCCATCACCTCGCCGGTCGAGCGCATCTCGGGGCCGAGCACGGTATCGACGCCAGGGAAGCGGGCGAAAGGCAGCACGGCCTCCTTGACCGAGAACCACGGCATCATCGGATCGGCCAGCGTCATCGGATCGGCCATAGGCACGTCGGTGTCGTAGTCGATCTGATCGCCGTGCGGCTCACGCAGCGGGAAGGCCGAGAGCTTTTCCCCCGCCATGATCCGCGCGGCGATGGAGGCAATCGCGCTGTCGGTGGCCTTCGCGACGAAGGGCACGGTCCGCGAGGCGCGCGGATTGACCTCGATGAGGAAGATCGTCTCGTCCTTGACCGCGAATTGCACGTTCATCAGTCCGACGACACCGAGTTCCAGCGCGAGCGCCACGGTCTGGCGCTTGACCTCTTCGATGATCTCCGAAGGCAGCGAATAGGGCGGCAGCGAGCACGCGCTATCGCCGGAATGGACGCCCGCCTCTTCGATATGCTGCATGATGCCGGCGACATGCACATCGGTCCCGTCGCAGAGCGCATCGACATCAAGTTCCACCGCGCCCGAGAGATAGCCATCGAGCAGCACGGGCGACTTGCCCGAGACCACGACCGCCTCGGCGATGTAGCGCTTGAGGTGGTCCATATCGCGCACGATCTCCATCGCGCGGCCGCCCAGCACGTAGGAGGGACGGATCACCAGCGGGAAGCCGATCCCTTCGGCGATATCGAGCGCCTGTGCATCCGAGGAGGCGATGCCGTTCTTCGGCTGCTTCAGCCCGAGCTTGTTGACGAGCGCCTGGAACCGCTCGCGATCTTCAGCGAGGTCGATGGCGTCGGGCGTGGTGCCAAGGATCGGGATACCCGCCGCTTCGAGATCGTTGGCAAGCTTCAACGGGGTCTGGCCGCCGAACTGCACGATCACGCCGTGCAGCGTGCCATTCTCCTGCTCGACGCGCAGGATCTCCATCACGTGCTCGAAGGTCAGAGGCTCGAAATAGAGACGATCCGAGGTGTCGTAATCGGTCGACACAGTCTCGGGGTTGCAGTTGATCATGATCGTCTCGTAGCCGGCATCGGTCAGCGCAAAGCAAGCGTGGCAGCAGCAATAGTCGAACTCGATCCCCTGCCCGATCCGGTTCGGCCCGCCACCGAGGATAACGACCTTCTTGGCGCCCGAGGGCCGCGCCTCGCATTCGACTTCGCCCATGAGCGGGGCTTCGTAGGTCGAGTACATGTAGGGCGTCTGCGCTTCGAATTCGGCCGCGCAAGTGTCGATCCGCTTGAAAACCGCGGTGATGCCAAGGCGAGTGCGGTGAGCACGGACCTCCATCTCGTCCTTACCGGACAACGCGGCGAGGCGCATGTCGGTGAAGCCCATCATCTTGAGCGCGCGGAACGCCTCTTCGTCCTGCGGCAGACCGTTCGCGCGCACGTCCTCCTCGGCCTCGACGATCTCGCGGATCCGGGCCAGGAACCAGGGATCGAAGCTTGTGACGCCGTGGATGTCGTCATCTGACAGACCGTGGCGCATGGCTTGCGCGATGGTCCGCATGCGATCGGGCGTCGGCTTGGAGATCGCCTTGATCACTGCCGCGCGCACGTTCGCCGGATCGTCCGCACCCTCGATCTCGACCTCGTCGAAGCCCGAAAGACCCGTCTCCATCGAGGCCAGTGCCTTCTGCAGGCTCTCATGGATGGTGCGGCCGATGGCCATCGCCTCGCCCACCGACTTCATGGCGGTGGTCAGCAGCGGCTCGGAGCCGGGGAATTTCTCGAAGGCGAAACGTGGGATCTTGGTGACGACGTAGTCGATGGTCGGCTCGAAGCTTGCCGGCGTGACCTTCGTGATGTCGTTGTCGAGCTCGTCAAGCGTGTAGCCCACGGCAAGCTTCGCGGCGATCTTGGCGATCGGAAAACCCGTGGCCTTCGACGCCAGCGCAGAGGAGCGCGAGACACGCGGGTTCATCTCGATCACGACCATGCGGCCGTCTGCGGGATTGATCGCCCATTGCACGTTGGAGCCGCCGGTCTCGACGCCGATCTCGCGCAGAACGGCGATCGAGCCGTTACGCATGATCTGGTATTCCTTGTCCGTCAGCGTGAGCGCCGGTGCGACGGTGATCGAGTCGCCCGTATGCACGCCCATCGGATCGACGTTCTCGATGGCGCAGACGATGATGGCGTTGTCGTCGCGGTCGCGGACGACCTCCATCTCGAATTCCTTCCAACCCAGAAGCGACTCGTCGATCAGGATCTGGTTCACCGGCGAGGCATCCATGCCGGAGCGGCAGTAATATTCGAAGTCCTCGCGGTTATAAGCGACACCGCCACCAGTGCCGCCCAGCGTATAGGCGGGCCGGATGATCGCGGGCAGGCCGATATGCTCAAGCTCGCCGAGCGCGATCCGCACACCTTCCTTGAGATCCGCATTCCCGTCAGGCTTCTTGGGCGCGGTGACGATCGTGGCCTTGGGATTCTCGAGCCCGATCCGATCCATCGCCTCGCGAAAGAGCGCGCGGTCCTCGGCCATCTCGATGGCATCTCGGTTGGCGCCGATCATCTCGACGCCATGCTCGGCCAGAACGCCCATCTCCTCGAGCTTGAGCGCGGTGTTGAGCCCCGTCTGCCCGCCCATCGTCGGCAGCAGCGCATCGGGTTTTTCCTTGGCGATGATCTTGGCGACGATCTCTGGCGTGATCGGCTCGATATAAGTGGCATCGGCCAGGCCCGGATCGGTCATGATCGTCGCAGGGTTGGAGTTGACGAGGATGACCCGGTATCCCTCTTCGCGCAGCGCCTTGCACGCCTGGGCGCCCGAATAGTCGAACTCGCAGGCCTGACCGATGATGATGGGGCCGGCTCCGATGATCATGATCGACTGGATATCGGTGCGTTTGGGCATGTGAGACCTCATCATTCGGCAAGCGAGTCGCCCCGGCGGTAGCGGGCCGGAGCGCAAATTGTCGTGCCTTATAGACATGAGAGACGGCGGTTCAAGAACCGTTTGACCTATAGTCGCATAACGATGTGCCCACGGGCGTCGCCCGGCGGCCGACTTCAAGCTGTCAGATTTTTCTGACAGTTTTTTCCAGCAAGCGTACTATACATTTGACACATCGCAGGACACGCTCTGAGCGCCGCATTCAAAGCCAGGTTTTCCTCCATTCGCCGGGAGCGCCCGAAATGGCCAATAGCCATGAGATCATCTCGCAGCCGCCCACCGGGTCGGGTCTCATGGACGCCAACATGGTTGCGTCGCTGCATGCCGTGATCGAGCAAGCCAAAGGTTCTGCCAGCCGCGACCGCGTTTTCGCCGACGCTGGGATCGAGGATCTGCCGGTTGACGACGGGACATTGTCAGAGGCGCGGGTTGCCCGGCTGCATTCATTGGTACGTGAAAACTGGCCCGGCGAGGCAAGCGAGATTCTAGACATGGCCGGGCGCGTTGCAGCCGAGGTCTTCGTCAGCCAGAACATCACGCCGAAAGCGATTCTCCTTCTGCAGAACATGCCTTGGTCGGTATCCGCCTGGCTCGTCGGGAAAGCGGCGCGGCTCAATTCTGCGGGTTTCCGAGGCTCGGGAACCTTCGCGATCCAGACCACCTCCCGGCTCGCGATCTATCACAACCCCCTGGCGATCGGCGTGACGGCGGACCAGCCGATCTGCCATTTTCACGCCGCCATGTTCGAGCACATGTTCCAGCGCATGTCGCACCGCGATTTCGTGTGTCGGGAGACCGCCTGCATGGCCGCGGGACACGACCATTGCAGCTTCGAGCTAACGCTTTGAGTTATTCGGCAGCCTGCGCCAGCGCGCGATCTTTGGTGTAAAGATAATCGCGCGTCACCGGCACGGCGTATTGCTTTTTCGACAATTGCAGGTGGACGACGCCCTGGCGCTGCTCTTCGAAGGCGGTCTCGCAGGCAACGAGGTAGAAGCGCCACATCCGAACGAACCTCTCGTCGTACATCTCGCGCACCTGCGGCAAGGCCGCCTCGAAGCGCTCGCGCCAATGAGCGAGCGTCGGCCCGTAATGACCGCGCAGCATCTCGATATCCGCCATCCAGAGACCCGCACGCTCCACCTCCGGCACGAGATCGGACATCGCCGGCACGTAGCCGCCGGGGAAGATGTACTTGTCGATCCACGGCGAGGTCGGAGACGGACGGCTCGACAACGCAATTGAGTGGATCAGCGCGATGCCGTCGGGATCCAGAAGCTCGGCCACCTTTCCAAAATACGTCGGAAATTGCGGCCGGCCCACATGTTCGAGCATGCCGACGCTCACGATCCGGTCGAAGGTTTCGGTGACGTTCCGGTAATCTTCGAGCCGGAACTCCACGCGATCGGCCAGCCCCGCCGCTTCGGCCCGCGCCTTTGCGGTTGCAAGCTGGTTGCGCGACAAGGTCACCCCGGTCACCTGCGCGCCGTAATCGCGTGCGAGCGTCAACGCCATTCCGCCCCAGCCGCATCCGATGTCTAGAACGCGCATGCCGGGTTCGATCCTGAGCTTCTCGGCAATATGCGACTTCTTGGCCGCCTGTGCCTCGTCCAGCGTCATGTTGGGCCTGCTGAAATACGCGCAGGAATATTGCATGTCCTCGTCGAGAAAGAGCCGGTAAAGGTCATCCGAGATATCGTAATGATGGGCGACGTTCGAGCGCGCCGTGATCGGCGTGTTGCGCTGAAGGAACGTGCTGAGGGCCATGCGCGCGGTGTTGACCGCCTCGATCCACGCCGGCATCCGCCCGCCGGTTTCGCGGGCGCGCTGCAGGAGCGCCAGAAGCGGGCGGAGATTGTCGTCGGACACCTCGATCCGCCCGTCCATATACGCCTCGCCCAGCGCGAGAACCGGGTTGAGACAGAGGGCACGCATTGCGGAGTGCTCACGGATCGTTGCCGCCACGCGCGGCTCCTCTCCCGACCCGTAGCGCGACACGCGCCGGTCGGGCCATGTCACGCTCAGATCGCCCACCGTCACGAGTTTTCGTAAAACGCTGTCAAGAATACGGTCCCACATTGTGCCTCTCCTTTCAAAAAGGCTGTAAACCTGGCCCGCCGCTCGATATGTCGGCTATTTTAGCGCGCCTTTCCGGCTGCGCCAAATCGTAGCAGCCTGCGGCTTGACTTCCCGGCCGGGGAACGATGTATCGGCGCACAACTTTTCCGCATTTTTCGAGGGGCGATCCCAGATGCACGCTTACCGCAGCCATTCCTGCGCCGATCTTCGCAAAGAGCATGTAGGCGAAACGGTCCGCCTCGCAGGTTGGGTCCACCGCATCCGCGATCATGGCGGTGTGCTTTTCGTCGATCTGCGCGATCATTTCGGCATCACGCAGGTGCTCTGCGATCCCGACAGCCCGGTTTTTGCCGAAGTCGACAAGCTTCGCTCCGAATGGTGCGTGAAGATCGACGGCGTGGTGAAGGCGCGCGACGAGAGCCTTGTGAACCCCAAGCTGCCGACCGGCGAGATCGAGGTCTATATTCGTGACGTCGAGGTTCTGGGCGCGTCCGAAGAATTGCCGCTCATCGTCTTCGGCGACCAGGAATATCCCGAGGAGACGCGCCTGCGGTATCGCTACCTCGACCTGCGCCGCGAGGTCATGCAGAAGAACATGACCCTGCGCTCGGACGTCGTGCGCTCCATCCGGCAACGGATGTGGGATCAGAACTTCAGGGAATACCAGACACCGATCATCACCGCGTCCTCGCCCGAAGGCGCGCGCGACTTCCTTGTGCCCTCGCGCCTGCATCCGGGCAAGTTCTACGCGCTGCCGCAGGCGCCGCAGCAGTTCAAACAGCTCATCATGGTGTCGGGCTTCGACAAGTACTTCCAGATCGCGCCCTGCTTCCGCGACGAGGATCCGCGCGCCGACCGCTCGCCTACAGATTTCTACCAGCTCGACATGGAGATGAGCTTCGTCGAGCAGCAGGACGTCTTCGACACGATCGCGCCTGTCGTCGCGGGCGTTTTCGAGGAATTCGGCGGCGGCCGCAACGTCGACGCGCCGCAGGACTGGCCGCAGATCTCCTATGCCGACGCGGCGCTCTGGTACGGGACGGACAAGCCGGACCTCAGGAACCCGATCAAGATGGAGCGCGTCTCGGAGCACTTCAAAGGCTCGGGTTTTGCCATCTTCGCCAAGCTCCTCGAACAGGACGGCACCGAGATCCGCGCCATCCCCGCGCCGGGCGGCGGCAGCCGCAAGTTCTGCGACCGGATGAACGCCTTCGCGCAGAAAGAGGGTCTGCCGGGGATGGGGTATATCTTCTGGCGCAAAGTGGTTAATCCGTATGGCGATCCGCGTCTGCTAAAGTATCTGACGGATTGGTTATCCAATGGAAATATCCCCGAGGATGAATGGTCCACAGTTGAAAAGCTCTATAATCCAAGTACGGAAAGTGAGTATGCTGCTGTTATTAAAGAAGTAGTTCAGACCATTAAGACTGGAGATCGGCTCGATTGCCAAAAGTCGATACCGTGGGTAAAGAAAAAACTGACTGAAGATCTCACGGAAGCCGCCGGCCCGCTCGCCAAGAACATCGGCCCCGAACGCACCGAAGCGATCCGCGAGCACCTCGACCTCGGTGTCGGCGATGCGGCGTTCTTTCTCGGCGGCAAGCCCAAGGATTTCGAACGGGTCGCGGGCAAGGCGCGCACCGTGATCGGCGATGAGCTTGGCCTCACCGATCAGAACCGCTTCGCCTTCGCCTGGATCGTTGATTTCCCGATGTACGAGGCCGACGAGGAGACGGGCGAGATCGACTTCAGCCACAACCCCTTCTCGATGCCGCAGGGCGGGATGGATGCGCTTCAGGGCGATCCCTTGAGCGTGAAAGGCTACCAGTACGATCTGGCCTGCAACGGCTACGAGCTGGTCTCCGGCGCGATCCGGAACCACAAGCCCGAGATCATGTTCCGCGCCTTCGAGCTTGCCGGTTACGGCGAAGACGAGGTTCGCAAGCGCTTTGGCGGCATGGTCAACGCCTTCCGCTTCGGCGCTCCCCCGCATGGCGGCTGCGCGGCGGGAATCGACCGGATCGTGATGCTGCTCGCGGATGAAGACAATATCCGCGAGGTCATCATGTTCCCGATGAACCAGCGCGCCGAGGATCTGATGATGGGCGCGCCCTCCGAGCCGTCCGCCGATCAGCTCATGGAACTGCGCCTCCGGGTGATGCCCGAGGAGTGACAACGCCCGCCCGCGCGACCGATCTTCGGAACGGTCGCGCGGCGACGCCCTGAACTATGTGCGCCTTTGACGCGAAAAATCGCTTCTGGCGCCGATATCTATTCTGTCCTGAAAACTTGTACGCACCTCTCACGGTTCAAACGACCGGAGAAATGGTGCCCAGGAGAGGACTCGAACCTCCACGTCCATACGGACACCAGCACCTGAAGCTGGCGCGTCTACCATTCCGCCACCTGGGCAGGTTGCGTGGAGGGGCGTTTAGACCCCGTCGCGATGCGTGTCAACGGCGATTCCGCGACGTTTCGCACTGCGGCGCGGCGTCCCTTGCCGTAGGGCGCGGGCAGGGTTAGGAACGGGCAAACCGACGCTCCGAGGGGAGAGACCCGATGCCCAAATCCAAGCTCGTCACCATCTTCGGCGGCTCCGGCTTTCTGGGCCGATACATCGCACGGCGCATGGCCAAGGATGGCTGGCGCGTCCGGGTGGCGTGCCGCCATCCCAACGATGCGATCTTCGTGCGAACCTATGGGGTTGTCGGTCAGGTCGAGCCCGTCTTCTGCAACATCCGCGATGACGAGTCGGTCAGGCACGTGACGATGGGCGCGAATGCGGTGGTCAATTGCATCGGCGTTCTGGCCGAGGCGGGACGGAATACCTTCGACGCGGTTCAGGCCGAGGGCGCGGCGCGGGTCGCACGCATGGCGAGCCAGGAAAATGTCGGGACGCTCGTGCAGATCTCGGCAATCGGCGCGGATTCTCGCTCCAAGAGCGAATACGCCCGGACGAAGGCTGCCGGCGAAGAGGCGGTTCTCGAGGCGTTCCCGGGTGCCATCATCCTCCGGCCCTCGATCATCTACGGGCACGAGGACCAGTTCTTCAACCGCTTCGCCCAGATGACGCGGCTCGGGCCGATACTGCCCGTCGTGGGCGCGAGTACAAAATTCCAACCGGTCTATGTAGACGATGTGGCCCATGCGGCCTGCAAGGGCGTCAAGGGCGAGGCGGCGCCGGGTATCTACGAGCTTGGCGGCCCCGATGTGAACACGTTCCGCGAGCTGATGAGCTACATGCTCGAGGTGATCGCGCGGCGCAGGCTCATCCTCAATATCCCGTTCCCCATCGCATACCTGATGGGGTTCGGCTTCGACATGGCGAACAAGGCGTCCTTCGGGCTCCTACCGGCTCAGATCACCCGCGACCAGGTACAGAACCTCAAGGTGGACAACGTTGTTGCTGATGGTGCGAAGGGATTTTCGGACCTCGGGATCGAGCCCATTTCGATGGAAGCGGTCCTTCCCGACTACCTTTGGCGCTTCCGCCCGTCTGGTCAGTATTTCGCGATCAAGAAATCCGCGGAATCGCTGAAGCCGCGCTGAGAACGGATCAGGCGTTTCCGTCTTTCAGCTTGGCAAGCCGGACCGCATTCAGGCAGCCCGGCATGGCGGCATCGGCGTCCGCGTGACGCGACAGCCACCTGTCGCACTGCCCAGGTGCGGGGCAGTGACGGCACCGCTCCACGATATCCGCCCAATCACCATGCGAGAGATCGCCGGCCTGACGCGCCGCGGCGGGGTCTGCGCCCAAGGACTTGGCCATGCGCCGAACGCGCATCAGGTGCGCCCGGCGGTCCCCGATCGGACGCGGAAAGCCGTCTTTGAGCGTCACCGGGCCTTGTCCGACAGCGTCGCGAAGCGTTCGGCGTTCCGGCAATAGGGTGGAGCGGCATCCGCTGCGACCGTGTCCAGAAGGAAAGCTTCGCACGAGCCGAGCTGCGTGCACCCCAGACAGGACAATATCGCGTCGTCACGTTCGGCGGACGGAAACAGCCCCCGCTGGCCGAGCTCTTCCAGATCGAGGCCGAGCGTGTCGGCCATACGGCTGACAAGCGTCTCGTGTTTGTCGCGAATCTTGCGGCTGACCATGATAGCTCCCTCTGCAGATTGAGGGTCATTCTGTCAGCCAGCCGCGCGCACAACCTTGATCCGTATCAAATCGCGCCGATGCGGGCGGCGGTACGGCGCACGATGTCGATCCGGGCAGCGTTCGGCGGGTGTGAGCCGAGGAAGCGGTTGCCGGGATCGGGAATACGCAAGAAGAACTCTGCACCGCGGACTGGATTGTAGCCTGCGCGCGCGGTGATGATCGTGCCGAGCTGGTCTGCCTCGAGCTCGAAATCCTTGGAATAGCGCCGTGCGCCCACCTGCGCGCCGATCTGTTCGGCCTCACGGATATAGTCCTCGCTGGCGCCCGAAGCGGCAGCAAGGCCCGAGAAGATGACCGCGCCGACACTGGCGTTTTGCTGTTGCCGGTTGAGATGGCCGAGGATGTGGTGCGAGGCCTCGTGCCCCATCACGAAAGCCAGTTCGTCGGCATTGTTCACCGAGGCGATCAGCGCGAGATTGAAAGCGAGGATCGGCCGGCCCGCGCGGTCTATCGTCTGGTAGGCGTTCGGCTGCTGGCCGGGCCGATCATCGACGACAATGATGAAGTTGCAGTTCGAGCCGGGCGAGATGCGGCGGCATTCCGCTTCGGCCACGGGCTCCACCGTATCCACGACCTCGATGAAATTGTTCGCCGCCGCCTGCGCGCGGTTCTGAGTATCAGGCGTGCCAACTGGCTCGAATACGCCCGAAGGCGGCGTCGCTGGGCCCGATTGAGGCAACGGGGCGCAAGCCGACAGAAGAACGAGGAGAAGAGGAAGGAGGCGCAGCATGTCTCTCACATAATTCTGGTAAGGAAGGCATAACTCCGCCGATGCCGCGCGGAAACCCACGATTCTGCGACTTGGCGATGGCTTGCCGACACCTAGCTTGCCGGAAATGACCGAGCAACTGACCGTTATCTACAACGATACATGCCCAATCTGCGCCCGTGAGGTGCGTGGCTACAAGCGGATGACGGAGCGACATGACCTCCCCATACGCTTCCGCGGCCTCTCGGAAGGTGAGCTAGATGCCTACGGCTTGAGCAAGCGCGCCGCCGCACGCCGGTTCCACGTGGAGGAGAACGGTCGCGTTTACGACGGTGTCGATGCGTTCGCCCGCGTCTGGGACAGGATTCCGAGACTGCGCTGGCTGGCCCGCCTCGTGCGCCTGCCCGGCCTCCACAAGCTTTCCGAGTTGCTCTACGATTACGTGGCCGCGCCAGCACTTTTTGCGCTTCATCGGCGACGCGTCAGCAAGGGCAACGCGTACCGTCGCGGCTAGCGCCGAAAACGGTTTTCGCCGCTGCGATCCCGGTCTAGGCTCGGGTCATGTTCAGCATAGAGCACGAATTCGACGCTACGGTCGTCACGCTGGTCGATGAGGGCGCGGCCCCATTGCAGGAGGACGTCGTCGTCACGTCCTTCGAGGAATGCATCACGATCGAGCAGTTCGATCCGCGCACCGAGACAATGATGAAGATCACCTTGTCGATCAGCCAGATGCAGGATCTCGCCGCGGCGCTCGACCTGCCGGAAGGCGTTTACCGTCGCGACGCGAAACAGCGCTGAGCCTTTGCAGGGATCGCGGTTGAAACCCGGCGCGGCACGACAGACATACGGGTAAAGCAAGATGCTACCCGAGGGATGCCCATGCCTGATGCGAACGATGCCGCGCTCGATTTCCTGCTGACGCGCCGGTCGCGTCCGGCCAAGACCCTCACATCCCCTGCGCCGGATCGCGATGCACTGCTGACGATCCTGACCGCCGCCTCGCGCAGCCCCGATCATGGAAAGCTCGAGCCCTGGCGCTTCGTCGTGTTGGAGCGCGCGGCGCTGGAGCGGCTTGCAAAGCTTGCCACGTCCAGAGGCGAGGCAGCCGGTCTCGAGGCTGACCAGATCGCGAAAGGCCACGACCAGTTCGCCAATTCCCCGCTCTGCGTCGCGGTGATCGAAAGCCCGAAAGCCTCGCCGAAGATCCCCGCGCTCGAGCAAACCTACGCGGTCGGCGGCGTTTGCCTTGCCCTGCTGAATGCGTCCCTCGCGGCTGGTTGGGGCGCGAACTGGCTGACCGGGTGGCCCGCCCATGACCGCGACTTCATGCGCGAGGGCCTCGGCCTTTCGGATGACGAACGCGTCGCCGGCTTCATCCATCTCGGCACCGAAACCGCCGCGCCGCCGGATCGCCCGCGCCCCGATCTCGAGGCAATCGTGACGTGGGCCGAAACGTGATCTTCTCGGCGTTCGCCCGCGCGCTTGGCCAGCTTGGCGATCCCCGCTTCCGGCGCGTCCTGTTTCTGGGCGTCGGTCTCGCGGTTGGGCTTCTGGCGCTCTTCTACGCGCTCTTCGCGACGCTCGTCGGATGGGCGACGCCCGAGACCGTGACGATCCCGTGGGTCGGAGAAATCACCTGGGTGGATGACCTTCTGAGCTGGGGCTCGCTCATCCTGATGATCGGGCTGTCGGTCTTCCTGATGGTCCCGGTCGCCTCGGCGATGACGGGGATCTTCCTCGAGGATGTCGCCGAGGCGGTCGAGGCTCGGCATTATCCCGACCTGCCTGCCGCCGGGCGGATCCCGTTCTTCGAGGCGGCAAAAGACACGCTGACCTTTCTCGGCGTTCTGATCCTTGCCAATATCGCGGCCCTTATCCTCTACCTTATGCTTCCACCCTTCGCGCCGCTGATCTTCTGGGCGATGAACGGCTTTCTGTTGGGCCGGGAATACTTCACGGTCGCCGCGATGCGGCGCGTCGGACGCGTGCGTGCGGCAGAGTTGCGTCGCCGCCACCTTCCGACGATCTGGCTGGCAGGTACGCTGATGGCGCTTCCGCTGACCGTGCCTCTAGTGAACCTACTCGTGCCGATTCTGGGCGCTGCGACCTTCACCCACCTCTATCACGGGCTGACCGCTAGGCGGGCCTAGTCGGTCTCGACGACTTCAGGGCCCATGCGGCCGAAGAAATCCATGTCGCGGATGCCGATCCATCCTGAAACGATGATGACGAAGAGGATCGCCCAGATTACCGCCGAAATGCCCGTGGTGATCCAGGCCTTCGCTTTCAGGTGATGATTCTCGGGGCTGCCGGCATGTGTGCCGTGCACGACCTTCCCGAGATCACCCTGCGTCTCTAGGCGGATCGGAATCACGATCAGGAAGGTCAGAAACCAGATGACCGCGTAGAGCACGAGAGCCGAGGTGATGGTCATGTCTGTCTCCTAGCCGAGCGGCGTGTTCTCAAACTTGCTCCAGTTCGACGAGGCAGCCATTGAAATCCTTTGGATGCAGGAACAGCACCGGCTTTCCATGCGCGCCAATCTTCGGCTCGCCCGAACCGAGCACCCGCGCCCCTTGGGATTTCAGATGGTCGCGCGCTGCAAGAATGTCATCAACCTCGTAGCAGACGTGATGAATGCCGCCCGAAGGGTTTTTGTCGAGAAATCCCTTGATCGGGCTCTCCTCACCCAAGGGATAGAGCAGTTCGATCTTGGTATTCGGCAGCTCGATGAAGACGACGGTCACACCGTGATCGGGCTCGTCCTGTGGTGCGCCGACCTTCGCGCCCAGCGCATCGCGGTATTGCGCGGACGCCGCCTCGAGATCGGGGACGGCGATGGCGACGTGGTTCAGGCGGCCGATCATGTGCGGAGCTCCTCAATGCTGCATCGCACGCGGTTATGGACCGGTCGCACGCGCCTTCGCAAGGCGGTGCGACCGTTAACCGCCCATTAGGCACCAATGCCCAGAGTAAATCGTGCGACAACCCCGGAGGGCAGAATGACCGAATCCGAATTTCTCACACAGCCTCTCAAGCCAAGTGCGGCCCGCCCGCTCCTCGGTCTGACGATACTGCTGGTCGAAGACAGCCTTTATGCGTGCGACGCCATCCGGCTTTTGTGCCTTCGCAGCGGCGCGCGCTTGCGCCGGGCCGATTGCCTGATGTCGGCGCGGCGTCATCTGGAAGTCTACAGACCCTCCGCAATCCTTATCGATATGGGCCTGCCCGATGGCTCGGGCGCGGACCTGATCCGCGAACTCGCCGCGGCGACGCCCAAGGTACCTGCCATTCTCGCGATCAGCGGCGATCCCTTCGCTGAGCATGTGGCCATCGCCGCTGGGGCAGACGGATTTTTCGCCAAACCCCTGACGAGCCTTGGCGCGTTCCAATCCGCGATCCTCGCGCATCTGCCGCCCGAGCAGCGCCCTGAAGGACCGCGCCTTGTAAGGGAAGAGCCGGTTCGCCCTGACCCAATCAGCCTTCGTGATGACATTATGAATGCTGCCGCCATTCTCGAGAATTCCGACGCGCCAGAGCGGCTGGATTACGCGGCGCGCTTCCTTTGCGGTGTCGCGATGTCCGCCGGGGATCGCGCGCTCGCGGACGCTGCCGGTGATCTCTTCGAGGCGCGTGTGTCGGGGCTGCCTTACGGGCCCTGCCTTGCCCGCGTGTCGGGCCTTTTGCAGGAGCGCATGTCAGAACCGCTCGCGGTCTAGTGCGAACTGAAAGGGCAGTGGCAGATTTGTGAAATTGGTCGGAGTGGCAGGATTCGAACCTACGACCCCTGCCTCCCGAAGACAGTGCTCTACCAGGCTGAGCTACACTCCGACCGTGCCGCGCCGGATACTCAATGCGCGCGCCTTTGGCAAGGGGTCAGCCGCGCGTTTTGGAGCGCTTTCGCGCCAGCCGGATCAGCGCGTCGATCCGCGGCCATGTGCCGGTCTCGAAGCGGGTCCGGGTGCTGCTGACGGGCCGGTTCTCGGATGCGTTGGCGCGGCCTTCGCGGACGACGATATAGAGGCCCGACGCGATGATGATGGAAGCTCCGACAAGTGTCGGCCCATCCAGCCCCTCGTCGAAGAACAACGCGCCGAACAGCGTGGCCCAGATGATCTGGGAATATTGCATAGGTGCGACGATCACGGCCTCGCCGGCACGATACGCCTCGATCATCAGCGCTGCGGCGACGAATCCCAGAACCGCGAGACCGGCGTTCAGCGCAAGATCTCCGACCGGCATCGGAACATGCACGAAGGGCAGGAGCGCGAACATCACCGCGAAATTGCCGAGCATCGGATAGAGGATCAGCACCGCCGTGCGTTCATCCTGGCCGATCTTGCGCGAGATGATGGAGGCCAGCGCGCTGCCGAACGCCGCCACCAGCGCCGCCATATGCGCGAGCGTCAGGTCTGTCGAGCCCGGTCGCAGCACCACGAGCACGCCGCAAAGCCCCACGATTACGGCGGCCCAGCGCCGGAGACGCACGCGCTCCCCGAGGATCGGGATCGCGAGGATGGTGATGAAGAGCGGCGCCGCGAAGATGATCGTGTAGACCTGGGCGAGCGGCAGGTTCGCGAACGCGTAGAAGGCCGCGCTGCCGGTCACGACGGCAGCGAGCGTACGCAGCGCGACCCACCAAGGATGCTCGGGCCTGAGATGCCCCGGAGTTGCGTCACGGATGAGCATGAGCGCGACAAGCGGAAAGCCGAACAGAACCGAGTAGAACAGGATCTGGATCGGGTTATACGCCCCGCCCAACACCTTCACGATGAGATCGTGGGTGGCGAAGACGGCAAATCCTGTCAGCGCAAAGACTGCGCCCCTGGCATTCGGTCCCATCGTGCTCTCCGGGCCGGTTCAGATCGCATCGTCTTCAAGTTGGGACCGAGGACGCCGCCAGATGCAAGCGTCCTCGGCACCGGGTCAGAGCGAGGCGTCGAGTTTGGCGAGGATCGCGTCACCCATCTCCGAGGTCGAAACCGGAACCGTGCCGTCCTCTCCAAGAAGATCGGCAGTGCGGACACCGTCTGCGAGAACGGCCTCGACCGCTTTCTCGACGCGCGCGGCCTCGTCGCCCTGATCGAAGCTGTAGCGCAGCGCCATCGCGAAAGAGAGAATGCAGGCGATCGGGTTGGCCTTGCCTTGCCCCGCGATGTCCGGCGCCGATCCGTGCACCGGCTCGTAGAGGGCTTTCGGACGGCCGTTGGACATCGGCGCGCCGAGGCTGGCGGATGGCAGCATGCCAAGCGAGCCGGTGAGCATCGCGGCAAGGTCCGAGAGCAGATCACCGAAGAGGTTGTCAGTGACGATCACGTCGAACTGCTTGGGCCAGCGGGTCAGCTGCATCGCTCCGGCATCGGCATACATGTGGCTGAGCTCGACCTCGGGGTAATCCTGCCCGACACGGGTCACAACCTCGCGCCAGAGGATCCCCGATTCCATGACGTTCGCCTTTTCCATCGAGCAGAGCTTCTTGTCGCGCTTCATCGCCAGCTCGAAGGCCGAACGGGCGACGCGGTCGATCTCGCTCTCGGTGTAGCGCTGGGTATTGATGCCGACGCGCTCGTTGCCTTCCTCGAAGATGCCGCGCGGCTCTCCGAAATAGACGCCCGAGGTCAGCTCGCGCACGATCATGATATCGAGGCCAGCGACCACCTCCTGCTTGAGCGACGAGAAATGCGAGAGCGCATCGAAGCATTGCGCGGGCCGGAGATTTGCGAAGAGGTCCATCTCCTTACGCAGGCGCAAGAGGCCACGCTCCGGCTTCACCGAGAAGTCGAGCTCATCGTATTTGGGGCCGCCCACTGCACCAAGAAGCACCGCGTCCACGTCCTGGGCGCGGGCCATCGTATCGTCGTGGAGCGGCGTGCCATGCGCGTCGTAAGCCGCACCGCCCACGAGATCCTCGCTCACGTCGAAGGTCAGGTCGCGCTTTGCGCCAAACCAGTCGACGATCTTGCGGACCTCGGCCATGACCTCGGGTCCGATCCCGTCACCGGGAAGAATGAGAAGCGAGGGCGTGCTCATGGCCAGAATCCTTTGCGGCGTGTTGGGTCCGGCACCGGGTAAGCAAAGCCCGCCGTGGCGTCAAGAATCAGGCGGTGCGATCATGGCCGGATCGATCAGCATCCAGACCGCGCGATGCGGTCCCGCAGCGGGCAGATGCGGGACCAACCCGCTCTCCAGCACGGACAATGTGGCTTCAGGCAGAATGTAGCTGATCCGCATAGGGCCCGGCCCCGCCTGCCAAAGCGCGGTCGCCCCGAACGGGCCCCTGTCCTGAAGGCGCGAGCCATCCATAAGCGCGGATAGGGCCTCGCGGCGGCCTTCACCGCGAACGGGATCGATATTCGCGTTTCCCACGAGCATGACAGGCGCTGCGGGCGCAGGCACGTGCAACGCACCCTGCAGCATGTGCGCCCAAAGCATCGTCTCGTCATGGTTGCGCCGACCGTTCCGATCCTCCGGGCCATCGAACACCGGAGGGGTCGCGTGATAGGCCAAGAGGCTCAGCGTCGACCCGGAGACCTTTATCGGCACGATCCAGTGTCCGCTGCTCGACAAACGCTGCACTTCGAAGCCCGGATCATCCTGCGCGATGAGGCTGCCGGGCACGTCTCGCCACAGAAGCGCGCTCAAATCCGTGACATCGCCGATCTCGTACCGTGACAATAAGGCCATTCCACCTTCGCCGGCGAACCAACCATAGCCTTGAGCATCGCGCGGCTCCCCGGTCCGGCCGTTACCATCAAGGTCAAGGTCCGTTCGCATCCCGGTATTGGGCCGCAAGGCGAAAAGATGCGGATAAGGGGTGCGGAGCGCGTCGTTCAACGCGCCGAGCGCGGCAAGCTCGTGGTCGTGGTCGATATCGGTCAGAAGCAGGATATCGGCATCGAGCGTATCGATCCCGGCAATGATCGCTTCGAGATCCTCCCCCTCTCCGGCCACGAGATCGCGCAAAAGCAATCCCGGCCCTTTGCGAGTCAGCGGCGCATGCCAGGTCGCGATCTTGATAGGGTCAGCCGCAGCGGGCGTCGAGACGAGCGCCAGCGCGCTCAGGCAGATTGAAAGATATCCGATTGCGCGTAGGTGCGCCGGCGCTTTTCCTCGATCAGGTCGACAACGCGCCAGAGTGCGATGCCACGCATGATAAGCGAGGTCGGCAAGAACGCCCATGCGGTCATCACCCAGATCAGTGTATGCGGATCGTCGAGCGGCAGCCCGAACCCGAACGACCCCATAACCTCGAGAGCTGCCGGGATCAGGAATGGCAGAAGGAATCCTAAGGCGACGTTAAAATTCGCATCGCGTTTCAGCCGGTAGATCACGTCTCCGCCGGCCGTCGGGTCGAAGAGAGGCAGGTTGATCCAGACATTGAAGGCCTGCTTGCGGATCGGCCAGCGCATGATCCGAATGAGCGGTACGAAAATGCCAAGTGTCACGAGCCCGGTGATATAGGCCAGACCGGCCAGTGCCCGCAGGAGCGCGGTCTCACCCGTATCGGCCGTTTCGGGCGCAAGAAGCACGGCCAGACGAACGGGCGAGAAGGGGAAGTCCAGCGCGCGGCCGAGATCCGTTCCAAGCGTCGTCACGATGCCGCCCAGCTCGGTCGGCGCGACCGTGTCTCGGACCACCAGGGTCAGGAAAAGCAACATGGTCAGAAGCGCCGCATAGCGAATGCGGTTGAACGGAGGCGCGTCTCGGAATTCGATAAAGGTTGGCGAGCTGCCGAAATACTCGACGAATGTGAGTGCGGCGGCGATGATTGCCCCGAACAGGAACAAGGACGCAGCCGCATCGGAGCTGCCCGGCATCAGGAGCGCCGGCATGGCCACGATCCAGGCCATAAGCAGAGCGCGCAGCCCCGCGCTGAAGACGCGTGCGATCAAGAACCTGCCCTCGGAGCCGACGGGACCCGGTGCGATGCCGTGTCCTTCTGTTCGGCGTGTTGTCGCCTTTGCCGGCGATATGCCTCGATTTTGCCCAAATCCTGCCGCCTTTCCGACATGCATACAATACAGCGAGTCGACTCTGCCCATGAACGTGGCCAAATTCAGGACAGCGTGGTGCGAAAATGCACCTCCCGATTGATTCTTTCGAGTTGGACTTGTTGTGACCCCCAATATGTTGGGTGCCAACGAAAAACGGCCGCAAGCGTCACGCCGCGGCCGTTGGTCGTGCTCGCCCGCTGTCGCTCAGACCCAGGGGCGTTCCTGCGCCATCCGCGACTCGAATGTGTCGATCGCCGGGGCCTGCTCGAGCGTCAGAGCGATGTCGTCGAGCCCTTCCATCAAACAGTGCTTGCGGAACGGATCGATCTCGAAGCGGACCACTTCACCGTCCGAGGTCGTCACCTCCTGCGCCTCGAGATCGACGGTCATGCGCGCATTCTCGCCCTTCTCGGCGTCCTTCATAAGAAGATCGACCGTTTCCTGTGGGAGGCGGATCGGCAGGATGCCGTTCTTGAAGCAGTTATTGTAGAAGATCTCCGCGAAGCTCGGCGCGATCACACAGCGAATGCCGAAATCCTTGATCGCCCAGGGCGCATGCTCGCGCGAGGAACCGCAGCCGAAATTATCGCCGGCAACGAGGATCTCCGCCTGGCGGTACTGGGGTTTGTTGAGCACGAAATCGGGGATCTCGTTGCCGTTGTCGTCGTAGCGCATCTCGTCAAAGAGATTCACTCCAAGACCCGAACGCTTGATCGTCTTCAGGAACTGCTTGGGGATGATCATGTCGGTATCGACGTTGACCAGCGGCAGCGGTGCCGCAATCCCGGTGAGCTTTTCGAACTTGTCCATATCGTCTCTCCTTAGCGCGGCGTCTCTCGCCCCTGCTGCATTCGCGTCTCGAGGACGGTTGCAGGAGCGGGGACGCCGGGCAGGTCACGTCAATTCGCGCACATCCGTCAAACGGCCCGTCACCGCGGCGGCGGCGGCCATGGCCGGGCTCATGAGGTGGGTGCGGCCCCCGCGACCCTGGCGCCCTTCGAAGTTCCGGTTGGATGTCGCCGCACAGCGCTCGCCGGGGCTCAGCTGATCCGGGTTCATCGCAAGGCACATCGAGCAGCCTGCGAGCCGCCACTCGAACCCGGCATCCTGGAAGATCTGGGCGAGCCCCTCTTCTTCGGCCTGGGCACGCACCAGGCCGGAGCCCGGTACGACCATCGCGCGTTTCACCTTGATTTTTCGACCCTTCACAATCTCGGCCGCGGCGCGCAAATCCTCGATCCGGCCGTTCGTGCAGGAGCCGATGAAGACCGTGTCGATCTCGATCTCGGAGAGCGGCGTACCGGGCTTGAGGCCCATATAGTCCAGGCTTCGCTGGGCTGCGCCGACCTTGCCGCCCTCGAACGTATCGGCTGCTGGAACCGCGGCGGTAATCGGGAGCGTATCCTCCGGCGAGGTGCCCCAGGTCACGGTCGGGGCGATATCCTCGCCGCGCAGCGTGATCACCTTGTCCCAATGCGCGTCGTCATCGGAGTAGAGCGTCTTCCACCACGCCATCGCGGCCTCCCACTGCGCGCCTTTCGGAGCGTGCGGGCGGCCCTGCACATAATCGAAGGTCGTCTGGTCGGGTGCGATGAGCCCGGCCCGCGCGCCGCCTTCGATGGCCATGTTGCAGATGGTCATCCGGCCTTCCATCGACAGCGCCTCGATCGCCTCGCCGCAATACTCGATAACGTAACCGGTGCCGCCAGCAGTGCCGGTCTTGCCAATGATCGACAGAACGATGTCTTTTGCCGTGACGCCGGGAGAAAGCTTGCCGGTGACCTCCACCTTCATGTTCTTCGACTTCGACTGGATCAGCGTCTGGGTCGCCAGCACGTGCTCGACCTCCGACGTGCCAATGCCGTGCGCCAGCGCCCCGAACGCGCCATGCGTTGCGGTGTGGCTGTCGCCGCAGACGATGGTCATGCCGGGCAAGGTCCAGCCCTGCTCGGGTCCGATGATGTGCACGATGCCCTGCCGCACGTCGGAGACAGGATAATAGTGGACACCGAAATCGCGCGCGTTCTTGTCGAGCGCCTCGACCTGGATGCGGCTTTCTTCGTTCTCGATCTGTTTGTCGCGCCGACCGGTGGTCGGAACGTTGTGATCGGGCACCGCGATGGTCTTTTCAGGCGCGCGCACCTTGCGGCCCGCCATCCGCAGACCTTCGAAAGCCTGAGGGCTCGTCACTTCGTGGACGAGGTGGCGATCGATATAGAGATGCGTGGTGCCGTCCTCGGCCTCATGGACGACATGCGCGTCCCAAATCTTGTCGTAGAGCGTTTTTCCGGACATGGGGGTCCCCCCGATATGGAAATGAAGAAAAATACGTCGGCTTTGGCCCGGTTCCGTGAAAGCGGCCTCCGGGTCGGAACATCAGACGGACGCGGTCATAGACGCGCGCGCACCGTGTGGGTGGCCGCGCCGAAAAACCGCTCTTTCAAGCGGGCCCGGTCGTCGATGTCGAAAATGCGTTCCATGCATTCGCCCATAGCGCCTCGCCGCGAGTCTCGCAAGTCTGCGCCCAGCTGCGCGATTGCGTCGCAGTGCCCGAACTGAGGGCTGGAAGTCCTGAGCCGAGACCCTATTTTCCGCCAGTGGTTTTAAGGTGATCCGATGTGCAGCTGGCTTAACGTTGTCCACGTGACCCTGATCGCCGCCCTGCTCGGGGTGGCCCTTTTTGCATGGACGAGCCATCTCGGGGCCGGGCCGGAGACGCTCGACCTGACCGAAGATACGCAGTTCGAATAAGCCCATCCCTTCCGCCACTTGCACTGGGTCCGGTCACACCGTTCAATAAGGGCATGAAGCGCCAAGCGATCCCTTACGAATGACCCCGGATACCGCATTTGCCGAATTGACCGGCATCCTCTCCAGCCTCCTGACACAGGCGGAGCTGTTCCTTCTGAGCCTCCTGCGCCCTTGGAACGCCTACCAGATCGGTATCGCGTTGGGCCTTTTCCTCGCCGCACATCTCGGCGCGCGGCTGATCGCACCTCGGATTTACGAATGGATGCGCGGCCTCGAAAGCGTCGCGAAATGGCGGATGCGCGTTCTCGTGCTGCTTCATCGCCGCGTGAGAATGATTCTCTTCGCATTGCTAGCCTGGTTGGCCGTCCTGGTGATGCGCGAGATCACGTGGCCGTCGCGTTCCTATCTTCTGGCCATCGTGGCGGAGCTTGCGACCGCCTGGCTCTTCATCGCGGTCATCACCCGACTGATCGGCAATCCCGTTCTGCGTACGCTTGTCAGGTACGGCGCCTGGACCTGGGTGACGCTGTCGATCCTGAATCTCACAGAACCGGCACGGCAGGCACTCGACTCGATCGGCATCAGTTTCGGCGAGAGCCGCCTCACGCTGTGGCTTGCGATGCAAGCGGTGGTTCTGCTGCTTGTCCTCATCACGCTTGCGCGCTTTGCCACAACTGTCTCGGCGGCGCGGATACGGTCGAACGACGACATCTCGCCGTCGATGCAGGTTCTTGCGGTGAAGTTCCTGCAGGTGCTTCTCTACGGCGCGGCCTTCTTCATAGCACTCAAGCTCGTGGGCGTGGACCTGACCGGCCTCGCGGTCCTGTCGGGCGCGATCGGCGTTGGCCTCGGCTTCGGCCTTCAGAAGGTCGTCTCGAACCTCGTCTCGGGGGTGATCCTGCTGCTCGACCGCTCGATCAAGCCCGGTGACGTGATCTCCCTCGGTGAGACCTTCGGCTGGATCAACTCGCTTGGCGCGCGCTACGTCTCGATCACGACGCGGGACGGCAAGGAATACCTCATCCCGAACGAGGATCTCATCACCGGACAGGTGGTGAACTGGTCCCATTCCAATGATTTCGTGCGGCTCGACATCTATTTCGGCACGGCCTACGGGGACGATCCGCACAAGGTCCGAAAAATCGCCATCGAGGCGGCCGCAGGCACCGCGCGGGTGCTCGCCGATAGGCCGCCCGTTTGCCATATCGTGGGCTTCGGCGATTCCTCGGTCGACTACATCCTGCGCTTCTGGATCAAGGATCCGACGGGCGGGCTGACCAATATCCGCGGCAATGTCTATCTCGCGCTATGGGATGCGTTCCAGGAGCACGGCATCTCCATCCCCTTCCCGCAACGCGAGGTGCGCGTCCTGGAAGGCTCCGAGCTTGGTACGCGGAAGATCGCCGACGAGCGCGGGAACCTCTGACGCCGCCCGCGCGCTATCCGCACAGGATGGAGGCGACCCATGACAACCGACCCTGCCCTCGTACACCAGGATGCCGCGACCGCCGCGCGCACGCTGAACTTCACCGATGACGGTGTGACGCCGAACAATCCGGACCTCCCAGTCCTATTCTTTCCCGATGCGATCGCGGACGGCGCGAGCTCGGATCAGATTGAGGCTCTCTACCGCTCGAATGGCTGGCACGGAACCTGGACCGCGACGGTCTTCGATTACGAGCATTATCATCCCGATGCACACGAGGTTCTGACGGTCGCGTCGGGCTCGGCCAGCCTGCGGATCGGCGGCCGGTCGGGCAAGGTGATGGCGGTGAATGCCGGGGATGTCCTGATCCTGCCCGGCGGCATCGGCCACATGCGCCTCGACCAGACCGACGATTTCGCGATCTGCGGCGGCTACCCGCCGGACCAGCCGCATGGCACGATCATCCGCGCGCCGGACGAGCGGAACGAAGATCACATCGCGCAGATCGCGGCGCTGTCGCGACCCGAGAGCGACCCGGTTTTCGGCGAGGACGGACCTCTTGTCGTGCTCTGGGGCCGCGCTCGCGAATGACGCGCCGTTCCGCCTGACAAACCGTGGTTCGGTCTGCATAGTCGCGCGTAAACCCGGAAGGAGATCCTCATGCGCGACGATATCGTCATACTGTCCGGTGCTCGCACCGCGATCGGCACCTTCGGCGGCAGCCTCGCCGGCACACCCCCTATCGACATCGCGACCGCCGCCTCCAAGGCCGCCATCGAACGCGCCGGGCTTGAAGGCGGCGATATCGGCACGGTCGTCTTCGGCCATGTCATCAACACCGAGCCGAGGGACATGTATCTCAGCCGCGTGGCCGCCATGCAGGCCGGCGTGCCCGACTCGGTTCCGGCGATGAACGTGAACCGGCTTTGCGGTTCGGGCGCACAAGCCATCGTCTCGGGCGTCCAGGCGCTGGCGATGGGTGATTGCGACATCGCGCTGTTGGGCGGCGCGGAATGCATGTCGCGCTCTCCGTATATCGTTCCTGACCAGCGCTGGGGCGCGAAGATGGGCGATATCCGCACGCTGGACATGATGCTCGGCGCTCTGAACTGCCCGTTCGGAACCGGTCATATGGGCGTGACCGCCGAGAACGTCTCGGGCGAGCATGATATCAGCCGCGAGGCGCAGGACGCCTTCGCGATGGAGAGCCAGGAACGCACCGCCCGTGCCATCGCCGAAGGCCGGTTCGCCGAACAGATCACTCCGGTGGAGGTGCGCGTGAAGCGCGACATGGTCGCCTTCGAAACCGACGAGCACCCCAAGCAGACGAGCCTTGAAAAGCTCGCCGGCCTCAAGCCCGTATTCAAAAAGGACGGGACCGTCACAGCCGGCAATGCCTCTGGCATCAATGACGGTGCCGCGGCGCTGGTGCTATCGACGGCCGAGGCTGCCGAGAAGAAGGGCGCAACACCGCGCGCCCGTGTTCTGGGCTATGCTCATGCCGGCGTGCGCCCGGAAGTGATGGGCATCGGCCCCGTGCCCGCCGTGCGCTCACTCTTCGAGAAGACCGGGCTCGGACCCGACGACTTCGACGTGATCGAGTCCAACGAGGCTTTCGCGGCACAGGCTCTTGCGGTGAACAAGGAACTCGGTCTCGATCCTGCCAAGGTGAATCCCAATGGCGGCGCAATCGCGCTCGGCCATCCGGTCGGCGCAACCGGCGCGATCATCACGGTGAAAGCTCTCTATGAGCTTGAACGCATCGGCGGCAAACGCGCGCTTATCACGATGTGCATCGGCGGCGGCCAGGGCATCGCATTGGCCATCGAGCGTCTCTGAAATCTGGCGCTCGCGTGTGATGCGCGGGCGTTAAGCAAACTTTCAACGCTTTGCCCCAAGACGGAAACTATGGTTTTCCCCGGGGGCGTGCATGACGCTGAGCAAGGTTCTGGCGGAGGAGCGGCGCGCGCGCCTCGCGGCCGAGAAGTTGCTTGCCCAGAAGCACGCGGAGCTGACTTCCGCCAATCGCCGGCTCGGGCTGCACACGCGCGAGCTGGCGCAGGAGGTAAGCGAAACACGCGCTCGCGTCGCCAGCATGCAGACAGAGAATGCGCGCGTCATCTCCGAGCTCGGCAATGCCGTCCAGAAGATCGAGGTGGTCGAAAGCCAGCTCTGGCAGGCGCTCGAGGCGATCCGTGACGGATTTGCACTCTTTGATGCCGACGGGCGGCTTGAACTGGCGAACCGGGCCTACCTGTCGATGTATGACGGCATCGAAGAAGTCGGGACCGGCACCCATTTCAGCGAATTGCTCCGCCTCGCCGCCGAAGAGGGGCTTGTCGATATCGGCGCGGAAAATCCGGCCGACTGGATAGACCGGATCGCGGCCGGCTGGACGAATACACGCTCGAAACCTCCGATCCTGCGTCTTTGGGACGGTCGCTTCGTCAAGGTCGAGAACCGCCCCACCGCGGATGGCGGTACGGTCAGTCTTGCGGTCGACATGACCGAACTCATGCGGATGTGGTCGGCGGTGCAGGAGCTGCCGGACGGGTTCGTGCTTTTCGATGCTGATGACCGGCTGGTCATGTGCAACGAGAAATACCGCCAGCTGTACTCCAAATCCGCGCCTGCGATCGTGCCGGGTGCGACGTTCGAGGATATCCTGCGCTACGGGCTCAAGCACGGTCAGTACCTTGACGCCGTGGGCCGCGAGGAAGAGTGGCTCGCAGAGCGTCTCGCCTCACATCGGCGGCCCGAGATCGTACTTGAGCAACCGCTCGACGACGGGCGCTGGCTGCGTATCTTCGAGCGACGCACCAGCGATGGCGCGCGCGTCGGTCTCAGGGTCGATATCAGTCATCTCAAGCAGACCCAGGCCGATCTCGAGAAGGCGATGGAACGGGCGGAGGCGGCGAACCGCGCCAAGTCTGCGTTCCTCGCCAATATGAGTCACGAGATCCGTACACCGATGAACGGCGTGGTGAGCATGTCGGAGCTTTTGGTCTCGACCACGCTCGATGACGAGCAACGCCTCTATGCAGAGACGATACGCAATTCCGGCGAGGCGCTTCTCGAGATCATCAACGACGTGCTCGACTTCTCCAAGATCGAGGCCGACCGGATTGAGATCGCCGTTGAACCATTCGATCTTGAACGTCTGATCCATGACCTTGTGACGCTGGTTCAAACCTCGGCGCGCAAAAAGGGCCTCGCGCTTCTGGTCGACTATGACATCTTCCTCCCGAGCCGTTTTCGGGGCGACGCGGCGCGCGTGAGGCAGGTGCTCACGAACCTGATCGGCAACGCGATCAAGTTCACCCATGAAGGCCATGTCCTCGTTCGCATCGTGGGTCTCGGAGAGGAGCGAGGACGGACGACGCTGCACATCACCGTGGAGGATACCGGGATCGGCATCCCGAAGTCGCAGCAGGCGCATGTCTTCGGCGTGTTCAACCAGGTCGAGGACGGCCGTGATCGAAGTTTCGAGGGCACTGGACTCGGCCTTGCCATCACGAAGCGCCTGATCGAGCTGATGGGGGGCGAGATATGGCTCGAGTCCGAGCCCGGTCGTGGGTCATGTTTCGGCATCCGGCTGGTCCTGCCAAACGCCACCGACGACGAGGGCAGCAGCTTGCCGGATCTCCGTCACATCCGGCGCGCGCTGGTTCTCGACGCTCATGCGGGCAGCCGCGCGATCCTGTCGCGGCAGCTTGGCCAGGCGGGCATCGCCGCGCTGACCTCCGCGATCGAGGCAGAATTCGACTCGATGCGGCAGGCCCCCTGGGACGTCGCCATCATTGCAGACGACATACCCGGCGCGACCGCGGCGGAACTTGCCCGGCGCTGGCGCACCGCAGGGGAGACACGCCCACTGATTCTCTCCGCCGCCCTACCGGACCGGGAGCGCAAGGCCATCGGCGACGGGTGCTTCGATGCCGTGGTCCAGCGCCCGACGCCGCGCGCCGCACTATTCGCCGCGCTCGCGCGGATCGAAATGGCTTCCGTCTCCGAGCCGCCATGCGTCTCTTACGTTGCAGGACACGACATCGAAACGCGCATCGACGTCCTCCTGGCCGAGGACAACGCGACGAACCAGCTTGTCTTTTCGAAGATGGTGGCCGATCTGCCCATCCGGCTGCGGGTTGCGTCCAATGGTCAGGACGCTCTCGACGAGATCGCAGCAAGACGGCCCGATCTCGTTTTCATGGACATCTCCATGCCCGGAATGGATGGCAAGGAAGCGACCCGGCGGCTGCGGCAAAGCGAGGCGGACACGGGCGCGCCACGACTGCCAGTCATCGCCGTCACCGCACATGCCATGGATGGCGACCGCGAGGCGATTCTTGCCGAAGGGCTCGACGATTACATCGTCAAGCCTGTCCGCAAGGCAGCGATCCGGAACGCGATCGAGCGGGCGCTCCCCGGCGTCCTGCGGGATGGGGCCGATCAGGCTGCCTTGGACGCCGCTTCGGCATCCCGCACGAAGACCGGCTTTTCAGGCTCGGAGAGGTCTTCGCGGTAGGCATAGCCGCCGGTATCGAAGTCCTTCAATGCTGCCGGATCAGTCAGCCTGTTTTGCACGATGAAGCGCGCCATCGCCCCGCGTGCTTTCTTCGCATAGAAACTCACGATCTTGGGGGTGCCGTTCTTGTCTTCCATGAATTGCGGCGTCACCACGTCGAGGCCGAGCGCCTTTTCCGGGACAGCGCCAAAATATTCCTGACTGGCGCAATTCACGAGAGTTTGCGTGCCGATCTCTTCGGCTTGCGTATGCAGCGCCTTGGCGATCCGGTCGCCCCAATATTCGTAAAGCGAGCCACCGCGCCGCGTCTTGAGCTTCGAGCCCATCTCCAGCCGATACGCCTGGATCGCGTCCTTGGGACGCAATGCGCCGTAAAGGCCCGACAATATCCGCAAGTGATCCTGCGCCCAGTCAAGCTCCTCGGGATCGAGCGATGACGCTTCGAGGCCCTGATACGTGTCGCCTGCAAACGCGAGCGCGGCAGGGCGCAGCTGATCGCCAGCGGGTGCATCCGAGAAGTCGCGATATCGGTCGCGATTGAGCTTTGCCAGATCGTCGGAGAGATCCATCAGCCCCTTGAGATCCTTGAGGGTCAGGTTTCGCATCGTCTTGGCGAGGCGCTGGGCGTCCTCCTCGAAATAAGGCTCGGTCGTCTCGATGTCGCGCGCGCTCCAATCGAGGCGCTTGGCCGGAGAGATCACGATCAGCATGGGGCGGGCTCCTTCCTGTCTCGGGTTACGTCCGATTTAGGGCAAGCGGCGCAGCGCGCAATCGTCACTCTGTCGCGCTCAGCACCGACAGGAAGGCCGGGCCAAACCGCTCCATCCGGCGCTCGTCGAGAAAGCGGGACAACGCACTTTCGCCCGAAGGCCGCGCCTCGGCGATCTTCGCAAGCTGCGAGGCCGAACAGGACAGCGGCTTTTCCGTGCCGTCCGCACCCCGTGTCAAATCCGCCTGCGTGGCGAGAAGCCTGTCGTAGAGACTGCCTGCGCCCCGTCCCGCGAGCCTGCGCCGCGCGGGATGCAGCCCTGCCGCTTCCCCGGCGATCACCTCGAGAAAGGCATCGCCGTAGCGGTCCAGCTTCTTGGCCCCGATCCCGGAGATACCTGCCATCTCGTCGAGGCTTTGCGGGCGGCGCTCGGCCATCTCGATCAAGGTACGGTCGTTGAAAATGATATAGGCCGGGACGGATGCGGCCTCCGCCAAGGCGCGGCGCTTGGCCTTGAGCGCCGAGAGCAGCGGCGCGTCCTCGTCGCTGACAAGCGCTTTCGGCGTCGCGCGGGTCGCACGCCGCGCCATGACATCGCGGCGCAGCCTTACGCTTTCCTCGCCTTTCAGGATCGGCAGCGCGCGATCGGTCATGACGAGCGCGCCATGCCGTTCCGGATCGGGTCGCATGAGGTCGAAGCCCATCATCTGCCGGAACACCGCCTGCCATTGGGACTGGCTGAGATCCTGACCAACACCAAAGGTCGGCAGACCGTCATGTCCCCGCGCCTTCACCTTCTCCGTGGCCTGCCCGCGCAGGATATCGATGAGATGGCCCGCGCCGAAATTCTCGCCAGTCCGCAGCGCCGCCGAGAGCGCCTTCCGCACCGCCTCGGTGCCGTCGAACGTCTCGGGCGGGGCGTCGCACAGGTCGCAATGCCCGCAATCGGCTGCCGGGCTTTCGCCAAAATAGCCCAGAAGCACGCGCCGCCGGCAGCCCTGCGCCTCGGCGAGGCCCAGAAGCGCATTGAGCCGGCCGTGATCCGCGATGCGGCGTTCGGGCGGCGCAAGACCCTCGTCGATCTGGCTGCGACGCAGACGGATATCGTCGGGGCCGTAAAGCGTGAGCGTCTCGGCCGGTCCGCCATCGCGCCCCGAGCGGCCGATTTCCTGGTAATAGGCCTCGATGGACTTCGGCAGATCCGCATGGGCCACCCAGCGTATATCCGGCTTGTCGACGCCCATGCCGAAGGCCACGGTCGCCACGACGATCAGCCCATCCTCGACGGCAAAACGCGCCTCGACGTCCCGGCGGCGTTCAGGATCCATCCCGCCGTGATAGGCGAGCGCGACATGACCGTCCTGGCTCAGCGCCTGTGCCAGCGTCTCGGTCTTGGCGCGCGTGCCGCAATAAACGATCCCGGGTTGCCCGCGCCGCGCATCGGCAAAGCCGAGGATCTGTTTGCGGGGATTGTCCTTGGGCGAAAATGCGAGGTGGATGTTCGGTCGGTCGAAGCCGCGCAGGAACACATCCGGCGTGCCGCCGCCGAACAGCCGCGCGACGATCTCCTCGCGGGTCTCTTCATCCGCCGTGGCGGTGAAGGCAGCGACCGGCACGTCGAGATCGCGCCGCAAGGCACCGATCCGCAGGTAATCGGGCCGGAAATCGTGGCCCCATTGGCTGACGCAATGCGCCTCGTCGACCGCGATCAGGCTAACGCCTGCCTCCGCGAGAAGGCGGGCCGTTCCGCCCGAGGCAAGGCGTTCCGGCGCGAGATAGAGCAGTTTCAGATCACCGGAATGCAGGGCATCGAACACCGCGTCGGTCTCGTCCTGCGTATTGCCGGATGTCAGCGCGCCCGCCGCGACCCCGGCCTCGCGCAACGCGCGCACCTGGTCGCGCATCAGCGCGATGAGCGGCGAGATGACGACGGTCAGGCCGGGCCGAACGAGCGCCGGCA
Source organism: Roseivivax sp. THAF30 (assembly GCF_009363575.1). Taxonomy (NCBI): domain Bacteria; kingdom Pseudomonadati; phylum Pseudomonadota; class Alphaproteobacteria; order Rhodobacterales; family Roseobacteraceae; genus Roseivivax; species Roseivivax sp. THAF30. The sequence continues at coordinate 3,666,841 of NZ_CP045389.1, forward strand.
GCTGAAAGCAGAGCGATTTGCCCCCGCCGGTCGGCATGATGGCAAGCACGTCTCGACCTTGCGTGACCGCATCCACGATCTCGCCCTGGCCGGGGCGAAAGCTCTCGAATCCGAAAACGTCACGCAACAGCGCCTCGGCGCTGGCCAGATCGCGGGGCATGGGTGAGACCTGCCTGATTGTCTATATCTGCTCTTTGAGCAAAGGTCTCATACCAGGACTCGGTGAACAAGCCCCTAGCAGACATCCGCAGTGTCTTGGGCGTCCGAGGCCGGGATCAATACCCGTAGAACAGACCCGCATTGTTGGCGAGGATGATGCGAAGGGCGTAAATGCCGATCAGCACGACCAGCGGCGCGAGGTCGAGCCCGCCCATGTTCGGCAGGATCTGACGGATCGGGCGATAGAGCGGCTCGAGCAGGCGGTTCAGACCGTCCCAGATCTGCGCGACGATCGGCTGACGCAGGTTCAGCACCTGGAAATTGATCAGCCAGCTCATGATAACGTGCGCGATGATGAAGAACCAGACAACGTCCAGGAGCAGCATCAGGATCTGGAAAAGCGATTGCATGTCGGTCGGGCCCTTCTGTCTGTCGATCCGCCCTGAGGTAAGCGCAAGCCTGCCGGAGAGCAAGTGTCGCCGCGTTGCCCTTGACCTTCCGGGGTTCCGGCGCGACAGGCAGCCGAAAGGAGCCCGCCCATGTATCCCTTCGTCCGCCTCTTCAAAGAGGGCCTGATCTTCCGCAACGCGTCCGCGCTCGAGATCGGTCAGGATCACGTGTCTTATCACATCTGCTGGCCCTGGGATCTCGACATGTGGTGGGAGCTCAACAACGGCCGCACCCTGACCATTTACGATCTTGGCCGCATCCCGCTCGCCATTCGAGGCGGGCTTATCGGCGCGATGAAGAAGAACGGCTGGGGGCTGACCGTCGCGGGCTCCTCGGTGCGCTATCGCCGCCGCGTCCGGGCCTTCGCAAAGATCGAGATGCGCTCGCGTATCGTGACCTGGGACAAGCGCTTCATCTATATCGAGCAATCCATGTGGCGCGGTGATGGCGAGTGCACGAGCCACGCGCTTTTTCGCACGGCAGTCACCGACAAGAGCGGCATCGTGCCGCCAGACCAGGTCGCGGCCGCCGTCGGCCATACCGATCCGGCACCCGAGATGCCGGGCTGGATCGCCGCCTGGATCGATGCGGAAGCAGAGCGCCCCTGGCCACCCGAGAAACACTGAGCCCGGCCAGTTGAGGCTTGCCTCGCGCCGGTCACTCTGCGTTCATCCGCGCGGGGCATGGGAGTTCGGCGCAGCATGACGACGATACGCAAACGCATCTGGGCATGGATGATGTTCGACTGGGCGCAGCAGCCCTATGCGACGCTCGGCCTGACCTTCATCTTCGGTCCCTATTTCGCCTCTGTCGCTGCCGAGTATTTCATGGCGGGCGGATCGACGGAGCGCGCGGCCTCCGCCACCGCGCAGAGCCTTTGGTCGAGCGCGCAGACCATCGCAGGTCTCGCGATTGCCTTCTCTGCGCCGATCCTCGGGGCTTACGCGGATGCTTCGGGCCGCAAGATGCCCTGGTTCGTGACCTTCATCTCGACTGCAGTTCTATGCGCGGCAGGTTTGTGGTTCCTGCAGCCGGACGGGACAGGGCTCTATCTCGCGCTCATCCTCTTCTGGCTGGGTTTCGTCGCTTCGGAGTCCGCGTTCAACCTCAACAACGCGATCCTGCCTTCGCTCAACCAAGGTGACGCGGTGGGCCGGCTTTCGGGCGGTGCGATCGCCTTTGGATATTGGGGCGGTGTGCTATCGCTGTTCGTGATGCTCCTGTTCTTCGCCGAAAACGAGGGCGGCACGACGCTGATCGGTCTGTCGCCACCATTCGGCCTCGATGCAAAGGCGCGCGAGGGCACTCGCTTCGTCGGGCCGTTCATCGCGCTCTGGTTCGCGATCTTCGCCATCCCCTTCTTCATCTGGACGCAGGATCTGCCAGCCGAACGCGCGGTTCGGCCTAGCCTCGGGACCGTGTTCGGTCAGCTCAAGGCGACGCTGGCGGGCGTTGTGAAACGACCGAGTTACCGCTCGTTTCTTCTCTCCTCGATGTTCTACCGGGATGCGATGACTGCGCTGTATTCCTATGGCGGGGTCTACGCCAATCTCGTCCTGGGTTGGGAGATCATCCAGATCGGCGTCTTCGGCATCATCGCCGCCATTGCCGCGGCGATCCTGTCCTGGGTCGGAGGTCTGGCCGATGAACGCTTCGGTCCGAAGCCCGTGATCCGCGCGAATATCTGGTGCCTTATCATCGTTGGATGCGTCATCGTCGGGATGTCGCGCGAAGGTCTCTTAGGTATTCCCTTCCCGGAGGGGTCGCGCCTGCCCGACATCATCTTCTACATCTGCGGCGCCATCATCGGCGGTGCGGGCGGCTCGCTCTATGCCGCGTCCCGCACGATGATGGTGCGCCATTGCCGGCCCGATCATGCGGCCGAGGCCTTCGGGCTCTTCGCATTGGCCGGCCGCGCGACCGCGTTCCTTGCTCCCGCCCTGATCACCCTTTTCACGATCCTGACGCAAAGCAACCAGCTGGGCTTTATTCCGGTCATTCTCCTTTTTCTGCTGGGTCTCTTTCTGCTACGCTTCGTTAACCCCGACGGAGATCGAGCAGCATGATCAGGCCCATTCTTACACTCACGCTCGCAGCCGCGCTTCTGACCGGATGCGGCGGCGGGTCGTCCAACGACAACGGCACCAACGCGCCAGAGGCGTCGGCACCCGCGACCATACCCGCCGTGATGTCCACGCGCAGCGCCAAGCAGCTCTTCGGGGCCGAACAGGCAAGCTCGCCCCAATCGGCCGCGCCCTACGGCTCCTATTCCAAGGGCTGCGCCGCAGGGAACGTGGCGTTGCCCGAGACCGGTCCGACCTGGCAGGCGATGCGCCTTTCGCGCAACCGCAACTGGGGCCAGCCGATCATGATCGACTACATCCAGGATCTGTCGCGCAAGGCCGCGCAGCAGCCGGGATGGAACGGGCTTTACGTGGGCGATATCAGCCAGCCGCGCGGCGGACCGATGCTGACAGGCCATGCGAGCCATCAGATCGGGCTCGACGCGGATTTCTGGCTCCGGCCCGCGGACCGGCTCAACCTGTCGACCACCGAGCGCGAGAACATCTCCTCGATCTCACTGCGCCGCGCGAACGGCGCCTACACGAACGACAACTGGACGCGCGCGCATCATGAGATTCTGAAGGCCGCTGCATCGGATCCGCGTGTGGCACGCATCTTCATTTTCCCCGGCGCGAAGGTCCGGATGTGCAATGAGGAGACAGGCGATCGGTCCTGGCTGAGCAAGATCCGCCCGTGGTACGGGCATCATTACCACTTCCACGTGCGTCTCGCCTGCCCGCGCGGCGCCACAGGATGCGTTGACCAGGCTCCACCGCCGCCGGGTGACGGCTGCGCCGATGCGGAGGCCTGGGTCAACAACATCCTGAACCCGCCGCCGCCGGATCCGAACGCGCCCGCCCCGAAGCCGAAACGCGAAATCACAATGGCGGATCTTCCGGCTCAATGCGTCTCCGTTCTCTCGGCGCGCTAAGCGCGCTCGCCCTCCTCACGCTTCCGGCCTGCGCGGCGGAGCCGATCTCGGATGTGTTCCTGTCGCGCTTCACCTGGCAAAGCACCGGAGAGACCTTCGGCGGCTTCTCCGGCCTCGAGCTGTCCGATGACGGCCGAAGCTTCGTTGCGATCAGCGACCGCGGCTCCATCGTCGCGGGCCGGATCGAGCGCACGGACGGCAAGATTTCCGGTATCACCTCCGGCGAGATCGAGCGCCTCACGACGCCCTCGGGCGGCGAGCTTGGTCAGTCCGAACAAGATGCCGAAGGACTCGCCATCAGCCCGACAGGAACCCGTGTCATCAGCTTCGAAGGCACGCCGCGGATCTGGGCTTATGGCGACAAGGGCGCAACCGAGCTGCCGCTGCCTCCGGCTTTCGGCAGTCTTCAGACAAATTCGGGGCTCGAAGCACTCGCGATCGACGAGACGGGCGCACTTTATACCATGCCGGAGCGCTCGGGCGGGCTCACCCAACCCTTCCCGGTCTGGCGGCTCAAGGACGGGCGCTGGTCGCAGCCCTTCGAGATCTCTCGGAGCGGCGGCTTCCTTCCGGTCGGTGCCGATTTCGGGCAGGATGGGGCGCTGTACATTCTCGAGCGCAGCTTCAGCGGTTTCGCGTTCCAGAGCCGCGTGCGCCGGTTTGAAATCGACGGCAATGGCATTGCCGCCGAACGCACGATCTTCACGTCGGATTACGGCAGCTTCGACAACCTCGAAGGCATCGCCGCCTGGCGTGACGAGGCCGGAACGATACGCCTCACGATGATCTCGGACGACAACTTCAACATTCTCCAGCGCACCGAATTCGTGGAGATCCGCGTCGAGGAATGACTTGCGCGGCCCGCGCGGCTGGTCTACTGCGCGCGACTGTTCCGGAATGGTCCGGAGCCAAGTCCCCGCGACCTTGTCAAAACGGGAGAATTCCATGACCCGCGCGCATATTCCCGGCATTCTTGCCATGGCGGCTGTTGTCGTCGCCTCCAACATCCTGGTGCAGTTCCTGCTCGGCCAATGGCTGACTTGGGGCGCTTTCACCTATCCCATCGCCTTCCTCGTCACCGACCTGATGAACCGCCTCTATGGGCCCGGACCCGCGCGCAAGGTCGTGCTGGCAGGCTTCGCCGTCGGCGTTCTGTGCTCCTTCATCGGCACGCAGATCCAGGGGGAATTCGGACCGCTAGTGACGCTCCGCATCGCCATCGCATCGGGCCTCGCCTTTCTGACCGCGCAACTGCTCGACGTGTCGATATTCGACCGGCTGCGCGAGGGCCGCTGGTGGCGTGCTCCGCTTGCCTCGACGCTGGTCGGCTCCTCGGTCGATACGGCGATCTTCTTCACGGTCGCATTCTCTGGTGCGCTGACCTTCCTCGAGCCCTCCAACGACGTAAGCTGGGCCGGTGAGGCGCTGCCACTTCTGGGCGTCGGTCCGGTCGTGCCGCTCTGGGTATCGCTCGCTGTTGCCGACTGGATGGTGAAGCTGAGCCTGGCGCTCGTTGCGCTCGTTCCGTTCCGGATGATCGTTTCCCGCGCAGTTGGGGCACAGCCCGCCACCTGACCACAAGATTTTGTTTTGCACCCGAGAAAAGCTGTGTCAGGCTGACCTCATTGAGCAACTCAGAGAAAGGAGGTGATCCAGTGTCGAGAGAAGCATTGGAGAGAGGTGTCGGGACAATTCGGAGGACCCGCCCCTAGGGCAGCCCCTACAGGCGGATGATCGTCCGAATTGGTGGAAGAGCCTAACCGGCCCCACCTCCACATTCTCGGGGGTCGCCCTTTGGGGCGGCCCTTTTATATTGTCCGCGGTTAGGAGGACGGCATGCTCAGGATCGGAAATCGCGCGACCATCGAGGATTGGGAGATTACCGAGCAGTTCATCCGTGCCTCGGGGCCCGGCGGGCAAAACGTCAACAAGGTCTCGAGCGCTGTCGAACTTCGCTTCGAGGCGGAGCGGTCGCCGAACCTGCCCGGTCCGGTCAAGGCCCGCCTGAAACGGCTCGCGGGCCGGCGCTGGACGAAAGAGGGCGCACTCATCCTTCAGGTCGACGAGACGCGCAGCCAGGCGCGCAACCGCGAAATCGCTCGCGACCGACTCGCGGAGCTGATCGGAAAGGCATTCGAGAAACCGAAGAAGCGCATTCCGACGCGACCGACGCTCGGCGCAAAGAAACGTCGCCTCAAGGCGAAGAAGGTTCACGGAGAGAAGAAAGCCCTGCGCGGCAAGGTCGATCCCGAGTAAGCGTCAGAACCGCTCCAGCAGCCGCTCGAGATATTCCAGCTCTTCCTCTGGCCGCTCGCCCTCACCCGAACGCCGGCGGATCTCGTCGAGAAGCTCCCGCGCCCGGCGATAGACATCCTCGCCCTGAAGCATCTGCTCGTCCGAGCCGATCTGCCCGTTCGATCCGGCGGAGCGCCCGAGCGGATCGCGATGCTGCCCCGGATCAGTGCCGTCGGCCATGCCCTGCTGGCCCTGCTCACCGGGCTGTTGACCCTGCTGTTCGGCCATCGCTTCGCCGAGGTTCCGCATACCCTCGCGCAGAGCTTCCATGGCTTCGGATTGGCGATCGATGGCACCGGCAAGATCGTCCTCGCGCAACGCATCCTCTGCGCCTTCCATCGCGCCTTCCGCACGATCGAGGGCTTCACCCGCGCGGCGACCCGCCTCTGACCCGTCGCCCGGCATGTTCTGCCGCTGGCGATTGAGTTCGCCCCGAAGCGATCGTTGCCGGTCAGCGAGACTTTCCTCGAGGCTCTGGCCGCCGCCCTGCCCTTGCTGGCCTTGTTGCTCACCCTGACCTTGGCCTTGCCCCTGACCCTGTTGCTGGCCTTCGCCGCGGCCCTGGTTCTGCTGACCGGGCTGTTGGCCCTGACCTTGCTGCTGGCCGTCCTGACCCTGCTGGCCCTGCTGGCCCTGCTGTCCTTGCCGGTTCTGGCCCGGATTGAACTGTTCCTGCAGATCTTCGAAGGCCTGATCCGACAGCTCCTGCTGTTCGCGCAGTGTCTCGCCGAGACCTTCCATCGCCTGCTGACCGGGGCTCTGCTGGCCTTGGCCCTGGCCTTCGGTGACGCGCATGTTCTCCATGAGACGCTGCAGCTCTTCCATCGCCTGCATGGCCTCGGCCATGCGGCCTTCCTCCATCAGCTCCTCGATGCGGTCCATCATCTCCTGCAGATCGTTCTGCGTCATCTGCATCCCGTTCTGCATGTCCTGCGACGGGCTCTCACCATTTTCTTCGGCGGTGCGGCGCTGCTCCTGTGCGAGCTGGCGCATGTAATCGTCGGTCGCGCGGCGCAGCTCCTGCATGAGTTCCGCGATCTCATCCTCGGACGCGCCGTTGCGCATGGCTTCTGTCAGACGCTCCTGCGCGCGCTGAAGCCGCTCGCGGGCATCGTCGAGATCGCCTTCTTCGAGGACGATGGCGAGATCCCACATCGCCGCGGCGGTCTCTGCCACTTCCTCATCGCTCATTCCGTCCTTGGCGCTGGCCTCGAGCCGGCGCAGGATCGTGCGGAAGCGCAGATAGTGGGAGCTTTGCCGGAAAAGCCCGTCAGGCTCATGGCTGATCGCGCGCATGATCAGCGCGATGTCATCCGCGTTCTCCCGGTTCCAGAGGAGTGCTTGACGCTCTTCGATAAGGGCCGCGGCCATTGGCTCGAAGAAGCGGCGTCCTGGCAGTGTCTGCACATTCGCTTCGGATGCCCCGACCTGACCTGCCGCATCGGTCACTTCGAAGCTGATATTGACCGGAAGATTGGCCCAGGGATGCTGCGAGAAATTATCGATCAACGTCTCTTCGAAATCGGACCGGTCGCCCGCAACCGGCAGGGGAAGCGGCACCTCGATGGCGTCGCGCTGCTCGGGTTCGATCTCGCGCCCGTAGCGGCGGTCGACGTCATCGAGTGCCAGCGTCACGGTCGCGGTTCCGCCCGTCACCTCGTAATCGTCCGATGCCTCGTAGGAGAGCGACGCCTCCCCGTCATACTTCACGTCGAAGCGACCCACCTGGTCCACTTCCGGCGCGGCATCCTCGGTCACTGCGATGTCCCAGGCCCGGCCGTTCGGCCCATCGATCGCAATTCGACCGTCCGTTTCGACCGAGAAATCGCGCGCCGTCTCATCAACGCCGTCTTCCTGAGCCAGCGGATTGCCCGAAACGGTCTCGGAAACGGAGAGCGCGCCCACCTCGCCGTACAGCCGCAGCGTTACGGCGGAGCCCTCCGGGACCGATAGTTCGGGATCAGTGATATCGTTGAGATAGATCGTCGGCAGCCGCGTATAGGCAGGCGGTTCGACCCAGCCCTCCCAACTCGGCCCGGTGGCAAGATCCGACGCCCCGCCCGGTCCGATCCCGGCGACCGACGAGACCCGCATCACCGATCCGAAGAGGAGCGCCACCGCCAGCGCCAGAAGCGCCGCATAGCGCAATGCATAAGGGTCGGCGTCCGAGACGCGCAAGTCGGGCTCAACCGCTTTCGCCTCGGCGAGCCGCGCGCGCATGCGGGCCTGGTGGGCATTCCAGACGGCGGCACTTGCACCGTCGCCCGCGCCAATGGCCTGCCGGTCGAGCGAGGTCGTGATCGGATGGCCCGGCATGGTCGAGTCGAGCCGAATGAGCGCATCCTCGCGGGAGGGCCAGGTGAACCGGCTGAGCCCGCGCCAGAGAGTCCAGCCCGCAAGACCGAGCGCAAGCACCGCCACGATCAGCACGACCGTCGCAGACACGAAATCCTGAAGGCCCAGCATCAGCATCGCGACGGCGGCAAAGACCACGGACCAAAGCGGCCAGAACGCCCTTACCGCGCGCTCCGCGACCAGCCCGGCGCGCGTCAGTGCCAGAGGACGCTTCACGCGACCAATGATGTCGTTCGGATCGGTGGTTTGATCGGCCATTGCGGCTCCCGCGATGTCGAAGGGCCGTAGGTCAGTTTTGTCCTATAGCCACTCTGGAATGCTATCGCGCGAAATCATTTCGTCAAAGCTTGGCCGGGCCCGAATGACGGCATGGTGATCGTCCTTCACCAGAACTTCCGGGACAAGTGGTCGCGAATTGTACTCGCTGGCCATGACCGCGCCGTAAGCTCCCGCGGACCGGAACGCGACGAGATCGCCCTCCCGCAGTTGTGGCATCTCCCGCGCTCTGGCGAAGGTGTCACCCGATTCGCAGACCGGCCCCACCACGTCATAGCTTGCCCGTTCCTGACCAGGTTCAGGCTCGATGACCGGCACGATGTCGTGCCAGGCGTCATACATGGCCGGGCGGATGAGATCGTTCATCGCCGCATCGAGAATGAGAAAGCGCCGCCCCTCCCCTTCCTTTACATAGATCACCCGGCTGAGAAGAATGCCCGCATTGCCCGCGATGAGCCGTCCGGGCTCGATCTCGATCTCGCAACCGAGATGCCCGACCGTCCGCTTGATGAGCGCGCCGTATTCCGTCGGCAGCGGCGGCGCGGTGTTCGAGCGCTCATAGGGAATGCCAAGCCCGCCCCCGAGATCCAGCCGTTCGATCTTGTGCCCGTCCGCGCGCAGCGTCTCGGTCAGTTCGGCAACCTTGAGATACGCCGCCTCGAACGGCGCCAGATCGGTCAGCTGCGATCCGATATGCACGTCGATGCCGATAACCTCGATGCCAGGCAGCGCGGCGGCCTCGGCATAGACGCCCCGCGCCCGTGCGATCGGCACGCCGAACTTGTTCTCGGATTTGCCCGTCGCGATCTTTGCATGGGTCTTCGCATCGACATCCGGGTTCACCCGGATCGTGACCGGGGCGGTCACGCCCATCTCCGAGGCTACCCGCGAGATGGCTTGAAGTTCGGGCTCGCTTTCGACGTTGAACTGACGAAGCCCGCCCGCGAGCGCCTGCGCGATCTCGGCCTCGGTCTTGCCCACGCCGGCAAAGACGATCTTGTCGCCCGGCACGCCCGCAGCCTTGGCCCGCGCGTATTCTCCGCCGGAGACGACGTCCATCCCCGCACCGAGCGCCGCCAAAGTCTTCAGGATCGCCTGGTTCGACGCCGCCTTCATCGCGTAGCAGACAAGGTGCGGCATACCCTCGAGCGCCTCGTCGAAGAGCCGGAAATGCCGTTCGAGCGTTGCAGTCGAGTAGACATAGGCCGGGGTGCCCACTGAAGCGGCGATCTCGCTCAGCTGCACGTCCTCGGCGTGCAGAATGCCGTCACGGTAAAGAAAATGATCCAAAGCGCGCACCTTCCGCTGATAGTCGAGCCGCCCATACAGCACTGACGCGCGAGGCGCGAGAGCCGGCTTTCATTCTTTGGGTTGGCAAAAATACCCGCGGGAGCGCGAGGGCAGCGCCCTCGCTTCAGCCGACGGGCTTGGCGCGAAGGTAGAGGTAAAGCGGAAGGCCACAGCTCACACCGATGCAGAAGGTCGCCGGGATCGCCAGAAGGCCTGTCCAGTTGCGCCGCATCGCGACCTCCGCCAGCACCCACAGGGTCAGCGTGACGGCCGCGATCGTGAGATCCCAGGTCAAGCCGGTGGTGGAGGCGTTGACATACCACGCGTCGATCAACGCGCCGAAGGACCAGTCATTCTGACTGAGATAGGTCACGAACCAGTACATCGGGTGCACCGCGCCCCATACCGCCAGCGCTAGCCACAATGGACGCAGCCCGCGCATCAAAAACCGATCCCGTAGGTGAGATTACCGCGCGTTCGGCTGATGGAACCGCCGACATCGACGCCGTTCGTGCCGACCTCGACAAAAACGTTCCGGTTCGTGACAGTTTCCTGCGGCGGCGGGCCAAGCTCGCGCTCGAACGGGTTCTCCGGCTCGGACGCGCAGGCGGCAAGCGCCAGGAACGGCAGGGCCCAGAGCACTCTCATCGCGACACCACGCCGAATTCCGCGCTGCCGGTGACGGTGATGCCCGGCTCGCGCTGGTTCGGATCCGGGCGCTCGGGCTCACCGTCCGCACCGCAGGCGGCGAGGCCGAAAATGGCAAAGATCAGAAAGGCTCTCATCCAAGTCTCTCCTTCCAACGGGCGATCTGCGCGCGAACCTGTGCAGGCGCCGTGCCGCCGTAGCTCGTGCGGCTTGCCACGGAATTATGCACGCCCAGGACGTCGAAGACACCCTCGGTGATGCTTTCGTGAACGCCTTGCATGTCGGAAAGGCTCAAGTCCGGCAGATCACAGCCCTTCTTCTCGGCGAGCGCGACCAGCGTTCCGGTCACGTGATGCGCGTCGCGGAAGGGCAGGCCCGCCTCGCGCACGAGCCAGTCGGCAAGGTCCGTCGCGGTCGAGAAACCACTCGAAGCGGCCGCCTCCAATGACGCGCGGTTGGCACTCATGTCGCCCACCATGCCGGTCATCGCGGCGAGCGACAAAAGCCAGTTGTCCGCGGCATCGAAGACCTGTTCCTTATCCTCCTGCATGTCCTTGGAATACGCCAAGGGCAGTCCCTTCATCACTGTCATCAGCGCCACATTGGCCCCGAAGATCCGTCCGATCTTGGCGCGGATGAGTTCGGCCGCGTCGGGATTCTTCTTCTGCGGCATGATCGACGAGCCGGTCGAGAACCGGTCCGACAGGGTCACGAACCGGAATTGTGCGGACGACCAGATCACCAGCTCTTCGGCGAAGCGCGACAGGTGCATCGCGCTGATCGAGGCGACCGACAGAAACTCGAGCGCAAAATCGCGGTCCGACACGGCGTCGAGCGAATTGGCCATCGGGCGGTCGAAGCCCAAGGCCTCGGCGGTCATCTCCCGGTCGATCGGAAAACCCGTGCCCGCGAGCGCCGCCGCGCCGAGGGGCGATTCGTTCATCCGGGCGCGTGCGTCCCGCAAACGCGACAGGTCGCGGCCGAACATCTCGACATAGGCCATCATGTGATGGCCCCATGTCACCGGCTGCGCGGTTTGCAGATGGGTGAAGCCCGGCATGACCCAATCCGCGCCGGCCTCCGCTTGGACGAGGAGCGCGCGCAGGAGCGCGAGGAGTTGCTCTTCCCCGGCATCGAGCTGATCGCGCACCCAGAGCCTGAAATCCGTCGCCACCTGGTCGTTCCGAGACCGCCCGGTATGCAGACGCCCTGCCGCATCGCCGATCAGCGCCTTCAGTCGCGCCTCCACGTTCATGTGGATGTCCTCGAGCGCGGCGGAGAATTCGAACTCCCCCGCCTCGATCTCTGACAACACGGTGAGCAAGCCTTCCCTCATCGCCTCTGCATCGCTAGCTTTCACGATGCCTGTGGCAGCCAGCATGGCGGCATGGGCCCTCGATCCGGCGATGTCCTGCGCCGCGAGCCGCTTGTCGAACCCGATCGAGGCATTGATCGCCTCCATGATCGCGTCCGGGCCCGCGGCGAAGCGCCCGCCCCACATCTGGTTCGAGGTCGTGTCGGACATGAAGAATACTCCTGGCGGAGGGAATATGAAGAAAGCTCTTGGCGTGCTCGTCTATACTGCGGCTCTGACGCTTGCAATTCCGGCAGGAGCGGATGTCTCCGACCTGTCCGAGATGCGGGACGGCGACATGAAGAAGCTCAACATTCACTCCGACCCGAAGCCCGCGGGCACCTCAGCGTTCGAAACCTTCGAAGGTGAGGCGCTCAGCCTTGCGGATTACGAAGGCAAGTGGACGCTCGTGAATTTCTGGGCCACCTGGTGTGCGCCCTGCCGCGAGGAAATGCCCGCGCTGTCCGAACTGCAAACCGAGCTTGGCGGAGACGACTTCGAGGTCGTCACCATCGCCACCGGCCGCAATCCGCCGCCGGCGATGGAGACTTTCTTCGAAGAGATCGGCGTCCACAACTTGCCGCTGAACCGTGACCCGCGATCGACCCTGGCGCGGGAAATGGCGGTTCTCGGCTTGCCGATCACCGTTATCCTCAACCCCGAGGGCCAGGAAGTGGCGCGCCTGACCGGCGATGCCGACTGGGCCTCCGACGATGCCAAGACCCTGATCGAGGCAATGATCGCCGACTGAAAACCAGCTCATAGCGCCCTATATTGACGTTGCGTCATCCAGGCGTCATTCTCCGTGGCTATAACAAAAAGACTTCAGCCAATACCAAGAGCAGTCACTGGAGACAGGCATGACATTCAAGATCCGTTCCGCGGCCATTGCGGCCGTTCTAACGTTCGGCATGGCACAAACCGCCCTTGCTGATCCCAACTGGCTTCCGATCACCTCGGAAAGCGAATTCATGCGCGCGGTCGCGGGCAAGGAGCTCGAGGACCGGCGCGGCAACAAGCTGCGCGTCCGTACGGACGGCACCTATGTCGCGATCACCAAGGGCCGCGAAGCCTCCGGCGAATGGCGCTGGTCCGGAGACACGCTCTGCCGCGAAGCGCCGGGCGATGTCGGCTCGGGCTGCCAGAAATGGGAAGTCGCCGGCGACTGGGTCCGTATCCTGCCCCAATCCGGCGGGGCCGAGCGCGCGCATCGCTACCGGTTCAAGTGACGCAACGACCGCTTTGACAGCCCGCGATCTCCTCCCGCATCTTGGCATGCAGGGGGAGATCGCATGCCGCTTTTGGTGCTCATCGCACTCGTCGTCGGCGGGATCGCGGGCGTCGCGATCCTGACGCATCTCTTCGGCTTCTCGAAATTGCACCGCTTCGACGATGCCGAGGCGGCCCGCATGGCCTTCCTGCGCGAATGGCCCGATGTCGCGACCGGAACCATCACACTGTCAGCTGACCGCCATTCCGCCTTGATAGAGACGGATAAGGGCCCTGCCCTCGTCTGGGCCATGGGCGCGGACAGCTCGGTGCGCTTTCTGGCAGATGCCGACGCGCAAGAGACGAAAACCGGTCTCAGCATCCGTCTCGCCGATCTCACTGCCCCGAATATTCGCATTCGCCTTGCGCCAGATGAGCGCCGGGCCTGGCTGACCTCCATGAAAGTCCCGCGATGACATCCGATCTTTCCTATCCCGACGTCGTGCAGATGGCGGTGCCCCTCTTCATCGCGCTTATTCTTATAGAGCTTCTCTGGATCGCGATGATGCGGCGTGGCGGGCGATACGAGACCCGCGATGCGGTGACCTCGCTCGTCATGGGCGCTGGCAATGTCGCCTCCGGAATAGCGCTAGGCTTCATCGCTTGGGGCTTCTTCATGGCGCTCTGGGCGATCACGCCGCTGGACCTCGGCACGTCTATCTGGGTCGTCGCGCTCTGCTTCGTGCTCGACGATCTGCGATATTACTGGGTGCATCGCTTCGGGCATCGCATCCGCTGGGTCTGGGCGAGCCATGTCAATCACCACTCCTCGCAGCACTACAATCTGACCACGGCGCTCAGGCAGACCTGGACGGGCACCTTCACCTTCATGATGATCGTGCGCGCGCCGCTGATCCTTCTGGGTTTTCACCCGGCGATGGTGCTGTTTTGTGGCGGTCTGAACCTGATCTACCAGTTCTGGATTCATACCGAGGCGATCGGCCGGATGCCTCGCTGGTTCGAGGCGGTGATGAACACGCCCTCGCATCACCGCGTCCATCATGGCCGCAACCCACGCTATCTCGACGCCAATTACGCGGGCGTCTTCATCATCTGGGACAAGATGTTCGGCACCTTCGTGCCCGAGCGCGAGGACGAGAAGGTCGATTACGGGCTGGTGCACAATCTTGGAACGTTCAATCCGATCCGGGTCGCGTTCCATGAATGGATCGCGATCTTTCGCGATGTGACGCAGCCGGGTCTGACCTTGCGCGAACGTCTCGCCTACGCGGTTGCGCCGCCGGGATGGAGCCATGACGGCTCTCGCGACACCTCCGAGGCGATCAAGGAGAAGCACCTCGCGCGGCACCCGCAGGATCGGGGCACGCCGGGCTTTTCCTGAGCGCGGATGCCTCCCGTGGATTGCTCCGAATAAACTTCGGGAGGCCCCAATCTCAGCTCAGGGTCCGCAATAGGATCCGCTGCGATGGCGCGCCGTGTCGAAGTGGAAATGATCCTGGTGATACCGGTCCGAATCGGGACCGAGCGTCGTGCCGAATATACCGCAGGCACCCTTGTACATGCGCTTCAGGATCGGTCCCTGGTTCGCGGTGCGATACCCGCCCAGAACGGACAGTTGCGATCCGTCGCGAAGGGTGATCGCGGAGATGTCGATGGCCCGGCCCTTGCCATGCTCCGAGATCGGCGCGCCCGGCTGATGGTTCCGGGTGCGGCAATTATAATGCGCCGCCACGCGAAGTTCGGAGATACCGCCACCGACAGAGCCAACCGCGGGCTTAGCTGCCCGGTTCACCCAAGACTTCAGCGCCCGCGCCGTCGAGCAATGCAGCACCGCCCGTTGGCTTAGCGCCACGCCGGACACCGCGCGCACTTCCACGGCATCCTCGACCCCGCAGCCATTGATCCGTCCCGGCACATAGCCCACGTATTCGCCCTGAATGTCGGGATCGCCGCAAAGGGCGCCCCGATCGCGTTCGCGCTGCCGGGCCATGGCTTTCTGCACAAGAGATTGCGAGCGTCGCTCAGGTCGCAGCGTCTGCCTCACGGCCAGCGGTGTCGCCGCCGCGAAAGCGCGGATATCGGTGTCCTCGTAGCCTGGAAAATGATCGAGGGGCTCGTTGCGCGGAATAGGCTCGAACCGTGAAAAGCGCTGCAGAAGGCGTGAGGCCAAGAGCTCCTCGAAACTTTCGGGCCGCGGGATCGGGGTCACGGCCTGCAAGACCGTCTCCGACGATACGCCGCGCGCGATCGGTCTGAGGGAGCTGTCCGGTGCAGCGGCGTGGGCGGTTGCGCTGAACGTCAGCGCGGCAACAAGGCAAAAGCGTCGTATCATCTGTCCATTTTCACGCGCCCGAAATCCGGAGCGTCCGTGTCCTGTCCTGCTTCGATGATGCCGCGCCGGATGGCGCGGGTGCGAGTGAAATATGCGTGAAGGTGCTCCCCGTCACCTTTTCGGATCGCCCGCTGGAGCGCGAAAAGCTCCTCGGTGAAGCGTCCGAGGATCTCGAGCGTCGCTTCCTTGTTGGTCAGGAACACATCCCGCCACATCGTGGGATCGGAGGCCGCGATGCGCGTGAAATCCCGAAAGCCCGCGGCGGAATACTTGATGACCTCACTGTCGGTGACGCGCCGAAGATCGTCCGCGACGCCGACCATCGTGTAGGCGATGAGGTGCGGTGTATGGCTAGTGACGGCCAGGACAAGGTCGTGATGTTCGGCATCCATCTCGTCGGTCAGCGCGCCCAGCGCCTGCCAGAATCCGGTGAGCCGTGCGACCGCATCCGGATCGCTGCCTGCGACCGGGACGATCAGGCACCAGCGATTGTCGAAGAGCGTGGAGAAGCCTGATTCCGGCCCGGAATGCTCGGTTCCGGCCAAAGGATGCCCGGGAACGAAATGCACGCCCTCGGGGATGTGCGGCCCAACGGCGGCGATCACCTCTTTCTTGACCGACCCGACATCGGTGACTGTCGCGCCCGGGGCGAGATGCGGTGCGATGGCCTCCGCGACTGTGCCCATCGCGCCGACTGGAACCGCCAGCACGACAAGATCCGCGCCCGCGACGGCGTCTTCGGCACTGTTGCAGACCGTATCGCAAAGCCCGATCCGGCGCGCGGTCTCCCGCGTCTCCTCGGAGCGCGCGTAGCCCGTGACGTGACCCGCGACACGACCGCGTTTCATCGCCCAGTACATCGAGGAGGCAATGAGCCCCAGGCCGATCAGCGCGACGCGATTGTAGATCGGCGCACCGGCCCCGCTCATCTCTCCCCCGCTTTGAACAACCCGATGCAATGCGCCACGCGGCGGCAGGCGGGCTCGTCGCCCACGGAGATCCTCAGGGCAGACGGGAGGCCGTAGCCGGTCACGCGCCGCACGATCAGACCCTGTCTCTGCAGATAGGCGTCGCAGGCTTCTGCCTCCTCGGGGGAGGAGAGCCGCGCGAGTACGAAATTCGCGGTGGAGGTGTCGGACGGCACGCCATGCTCCATGAGCGCCTCGGCGAGCCAGGTGCGAAGGCGCAGGTTCTCGTTACGGGATTTCTCGACGTAATCGGTGTCGCGGACGGCGGCCTCCGCGGCCGCGAGCGCCACGTTCGAGAGGTTGAAGGGGCCGCGCACGCGGTTCATCACGTCGATAACAGCCTTCGGCGCATAGCCCCAACCGATCCGCATCCCGCCCAGCCCGTAGATCTTCGAGAAGGTGCGCGTCATCACGACGTTCTCGCGGGTTTCCACAAGCTTCGCGCCGCCATCGTAGCCTTCCACGTATTCCGCATACGCACCGTCCAGCACCAGCAGGGTCTGTGGCGGAAGCCCCTCGGCCAGCCGCTCGATCTCGGCGAGACCGACCATAGTTCCCGTGGGATTGTTCGGATTGGCGAGGAAGACGAGCTTGGTCTTCTTCGTGCAGGCCGCGAGGATCGCGTCGACATCTGTGACGCGCTCTTTCTCAGGCACCTCGACCGGCGTCGCGCCGGAAACGCGCGCGCTGATCTTGTACATGGCGAAGCCGTGCTCTGTATGGATCACCTCGTCACCCTTGGCCGTGTAGGCCTGGCACAGGAAGTGGATGATCTCGTCCGACCCGTTTCCGCAGATGATCCGCGCCGGGTCGAGCCCGTGCACCTCACCGATGGCGGTACGCAATGCGAGGTGATCGCCCGAAGGATAGCGGTGCATTTCGTGCAACGCCCGCCGAACCGACTCTTTCGCGCCTTCCGGCGGACCAAATGGGTTCTCGTTCGAACTGAGCTTAATCACGTTCGATACGCCATCGACCTTGGACTTGCCGCCCTCGTAGAGAGCGATATCCATGATCCCGGGCTTCGGTACGATCTTGTTCATCGACTGGGCACTCCTCGGCCCCGGCTATAGCGGTCCGATATGGACGTGAAAAGCACGAAGGACGCGCCCGCGCCCCAAGTCACACGAAAACCTCGAAGCGCTCCTGCGCGCCGACATCGAAGACGCGCTTATATCGGGCGATCTGGTCTTCGGGGCCCATCGCCTTGTTGGGGTTGTCGGACAGCTTCACCGTGGGGCGCCCATCCGCCGCAACAGCCTTGCAGACGAGGCTGAACGGCGCCAGCCGATCGTCCTGCGTCAGCCCGCGGAAGTCGTTGGTCAGAAGCGTGCCCCAGCCGAAGGAAACGCGCACCCGGCCGGCGAATTGGGCATAGAGTTCTTCGATCTTTTGAACGTCGAGCCCGTCCGAGAAGATGATGAGCTTGTCCTTCGGATCCTCCCCGCGCGACTTCCACCACGCGATCGCCGTCTCGGCGCCCGCCGCCGGATCGCCGGAATCGATACGGATACCGGTCCACCCGGCGAGCCAATCAGGCGCATGTTTCAGGAACCCTTCGGTCCCGTAGGTATCGGGCAGGATGATCCGCAGGTTGCCATCATGCTCCTCGTGCCAATCGGCGAGAACGTCGTAAGGGGCCTGTGCCAGCGCCGCGTCGTCATCGGCGAGCGCGGCATAGACCATCGGCAATTCATGCGCGTTCGTGCCGATCGCCTCAAGATCGCGGTTTTTCGCAATCAGGCAGTTGGACGTGCCGGTGAAATTGTCGCCGAGCCCTTCATACATCGCCTGCACGCACCAATCCTGCCAGAGGAAGGAATGCCGCCGGCGTGTGCCGAAATCTGCGATCCGGAGACCGTCGATTGCACGAAGCCGCTCGATCTTCTCCCAAAGCTGGGTCATCGCGCGAGCATAGAGCACCTGTAGCTCGAAGCGCCCCAGATCGTTGAGGACGGCGCGGCCGCGCAGCTCCATCAGAACCGCGAGCGCCGGGATTTCCCAAAGCATCACCTCGGGCCATGAGCCTTCGAACGTCAGCTCGTACTGATCGCCGACCCGCTCGAGGTGGTAGGGCGGAAGGCGCAGCTTCTCGAACCAGTCCATGAAATCGGGCCGGAACATCTGCCGCTTGCCGTAGAAGGTGTTGCCTCGCATCCACGTCGATTCCCCACGCCGAAGGGACAGGGAGCGGATATGGTCGAGCTGCTCGCGCAATTCGCCCTCGTCGATCAGCCGGGCCAGAGGCACGTGATCGGAGCGGTTGATCAGGCTGAACGTGACCTGAGTGTCGGAATTGTTGCGAAAGACCGACTGGCACATCAAGAGCTTGTAGAAGTCCGTGTCGATCAGAGAGCGGACAATCGGATCGATCTTCCACTTGTGGTTCCAGACGCGTGTGGCGATGTCGACCAAATTCCGGTCCTCCTTGCGGCACCGTTCCGGTTTAGCGGGCTGCGGCGGAGAGGCGCAACCTCACCCCGAGATCCGCACCCCTGCATGGGCCATATCGTCAAGCGCGGCGGTGAGGGAGCCGTCGAGATCGATGGCGCGACAGAGATCGGTTCGGACCGTGACGCCGAAGCCCAGCCGCGCGGCGTCGCGGGCGGACCAGGCAACGCAGAAATCGGTGGCAAGGCCGACGAGCGTCAGGTCGGTGATCCCTCGGGTTCTGAGATAGCCTTCGAGGCCTGTCGCAGTTTCCTGATCATTCTCGAAAAAGGCTGAATAGCTGTCGATACCGGGTCGAAATCCCTTGCGGATGACGGTTTCGGCCCGGTCCGTATCGAGCTCTGGATGGAAGGCCGCGCCCTGCGATCCGATCACGCAATGATCGGGCCAGAGAACCTGCGTGCCATACTCCATCTCGATCGTCTCAAACGGGGTCTTGCCGTCGTGGCTCGACGCAAAGGAGGAATGCCCGGCGGGGTGCCAGTCTTGCGTGAGAATAACAGCGTCGAAACTCGACATGGCGGCATTGATCGGCGCGACGATCTCGTCGCCCTCGTCCACGGCAAGCGCGCCGCCGGGGCAGAAATCGTTCTGAACGTCGATGACGAGAAGGGCGTGCATGAGGATCTCCGATGGCCGTGCCGAATGACACTAACTGCATGCGGCGTCGTGGCAAGGCCCGCGCCTCTTGCGCGCAAGGGGCCGCCTGCCCTATTTCGCGAGCCATGTTCACGGTTGCAGCGCTCTATCATTTCACGCCGTTCGAAGACCCGTCCGCCTTGCGTGCGGCTCTTTTGGCCTGTGCGGAGGCTGGGCGTGTGACCGGCACGCTTCTTCTGGCGCGCGAAGGGATCAACGGAACGGTCGCGGGCCCCGAAGACGGAGTTGCGTCTCTCATCGCGCATATCCGCGCCCTTCCGGGCTGCGAGGATCTGGAGGTCAAATACTCCACCGCAACAGAGCGCCCATTCGCCCGCCTCAAGGTGCGGCTGAAGAAAGAGATCGTCACGATGGGCCAGCCAGATGTCGATCCGCGCGCCCGGGTCGGGCATTACGTGGAGCCGGCTGAATGGAATGAGCTGATCCGCTCGCCCGACGTCGCGGTGATCGACACACGCAACGATTACGAGGTCGCCATCGGCACCTTCGAAGGTGCCATCGATCCCGGAACCGAAAGCTTCCGTGACTTTCCCGCCTGGTGGGAAGAGAACAAGCACCGCTTTCACAACAAGCGCATCGCGATGTTCTGCACAGGAGGCATCCGCTGCGAGAAATCCACGAATTGGCTGCTGAGCCAGGGCATGGACGAGGTCTATCACCTCAAAGGCGGCATTCTGAAATATCTTGAGGAGATGCCCGAGGCGGACAGCACCTGGCAGGGCGATTGCTTTGTCTTCGACGGGCGCGTCTCTGTCGGCCACGGCCTCAAGGAAGGGCCGCACGCGCTGTGCCACGCTTGCCGAAGGCCGATCCTGCCGGAGGATCGCGCACGTCCCGAGTATGAAGAAGGAGTCTCGTGCCATCTTTGTGCAGATGAAACGAGCGAAGAGGACAAATCGCGTTTCAGGGAACGTCAGAGACAGATCTCACTCGCCAAAGCACGCGGCGAGCGGCATCTGGCAGGTCTCGACGATTAGCGCGGCGAGCGCTTGGCCAGGATCCGTTGCAGCGTCCGGCGGTGCATGTTGAGCCGGCGCGCCGTCTCCGACACGTTCCGGTCGCAGAGCTCGTAGACGCGCTGGATATGCTCCCACCGCACACGGTCGGCGGACATCGGGTTCTCCGGCGGCGGCGGCAATTCCTCGCCTTCAGCGAGCAGCGCGTTGATGATGTCTGTCGCATCGGCAGGTTTCGACAGATAATCCGTCGCGCCGATCTTGACCGCAGCGACCGCGGTCGCGATCGCGCCGTAGCCCGTCAGGACGACGATACGGGCATCGGGCCGCTTCTCGCGCAGGACCTCGACCACATCGAGACCGTTGCCATCCTCGAGCCTGAGATCGACCACCGCATAGGCCGGCGGACGTGCCGTCGCGATTGCGGACCCGGCCGCCACCGACTCTGCCATCTCCACATCGAAGCCACGCTTCTCCATGGCCTTGGCAAGCCGCCGCAGAAACGCCTCGTCGTCATCGACCAGAAGAAGCGATTTGTCGTCGCCGAGTTCGCGCATGCCGGTTCCCTGTCCGCCTCCGAAGGTGTCGGTGTATCAAAGATTTAGTGACGCAGGGCCATCCGGTCAAATGCGACGAAACGCTCAGCTTTGGGCGGCCTCGGCAAAACAGCCTACGCCCGCGGCGATCTCCTCGGCCGGAAGCTCACGGCGGTAATAGTCGACGAAGCCTTCGCCAGGCATCAGAAGGTAGGTGAAGGTGGTGTGATCAACGAGGTAATACTCGTCCTCGGGATCCTGAGGCACGCGGTAGAACACGCGGAAGACATCGGCCGCGGCTTTCACCTGTTCGGTGCTTCCCGTGAGCCCGACCATCTCGGGGTGGATGGCCTCGGCGAATTCGCCCACGACGTCGGGTGTGTCCCGTTCAGGATCGACACTGACAAAGGCCGTTTGCGCCTCGATCCCCTCCTCTTCGAGGATATCGATCACGGCGGCGTTCCGTACCGTATCGAAAGGGCACACGTCGGGGCAGAACGTATAGCCGAAGTAGAGGAGCGTCGGTTCGGTCACGAGACTGTCCTGCGTCACGGTCTCGCCGTCCGCACCCACCAGCTCGAACGGGCCGCCTATATCGCCCGCCACCGCGCCTGAGCGGCATTCCGCGAATGTCTGCGGATCGCCTCGCAAGAGCGACCAGAACGCCGTCACCGCGATCACCGCCGCCAGTGCCACACCGGCTGCCACCACATAGATCCAACGCATCACTCTTGCTCCCAGATTGCCAGGGTCTGGTAAGGGTCGTATCACTTGCCCCCGCACCCGCAAGAGACAGGTTGGCGCAGATGACAGACGCGGAAATCGGAATTTTCGGCGAGCGTCGCCGCGCCAACTGGATCCGGCTCAGGACGATGATCGTACTGCGCTGGTTCGCCATTGTGGGCCAGCTTACTGCGATCGCGGTCGCCGAATACGTCTACAATCTCGATATGGAGACCGGCCTGTGCATCATGGCGGTCGGCATCTCGATCATCGGCAATCTCGTCGCGACCTTTATCTTCCCTCAAAGCAAGCGTCTGTCGGAGACCGAGAACCTCTTGATGGTCATCTTCGACGTGCTTCAGCTGGCCTTCCTGCTCTTCCTGACCGGCGGGCTGCATAACCCGTTTTCGCTTCTGCTGCTCGCGCCGGTGACCGTCTCTGCAGCGGTGCTTCCGCTGGGACGCACGGTGCTGCTCAACGCGGTCGCCCTGGCGCTCGTCACCGGGCTTGTCTTCTACCACCTGCCGCTCAAGACCGAGTCCGGCCAGGTCCTGCGAATTCCCGACTTGTTCGTCTTCGGACAATGGACGGCGATGACCATCGCGCTCGTGTTCATCTCGCTCTATGCACGCCGGATCACGCAGGAAATGAGCGCGATGGGCGATGCGCTGGCCGCAACCCAGATGGCCTTGGCCCGAGCGCAGAAACTCAACGACCTGGGCGGAGTGATCGCCGCGGCAGCCCACGAGCTCGGCACGCCGCTCGCCACGATCAAGCTCACGTCGGGCGAGCTCATCGAGGAGTTGGCCGACCGCCCCGAGCTGCAATCCGATGCGACCCTGATCCGCGAACAGGCCGACCGTTGCCGCGACATCCTGCGCTCGATGGGACGTGCGGGCAAAGACGATCCGCAAGTGCGCCATGCCCCTCTGATGGAGGTCATTCGCGAGGCGGCGGAACCGCACGAGGATCGCGGCAAGACCATTCTGATCGACGGCGACTGCGAGGGGGAGCCTCTCATCCTGCGTCGCCCAGAGATCATTCACGGCATTCGAAACCTCATCCAGAACGCCGTCGATTTCGCGCGCACCACGGTTGAGGTCGAGGCCACGTGGACCGAAAGCCAGATCTCCGTTCGGATCGTCGATGACGGTCGCGGTTTCCCGCCACATCTTCTCGGCCGGATCGGCGATCCCTTCATGCGCTCGCGCCGAACCGAAAGCCAGCGTCAGGCACGCCCTGCCTACGAGGGTATGGGCCTTGGCCTTTTCATTGCGAAGACGCTGCTCGAGCGAACCGGCGCCGAGCTGAGCTTCGCCAATGGGCACGACCCGTTCGCAGCCCCGCGCTCCGAGGACGAACATCAGGGGGCCATCGTCGAAGTGATTTGGCCGCGCGAGGCGATTGCGGTCGATACGCGCACCGCACGGGCTCCGCTCGGGCGAAATACTCTCGTCGAGAACTAAGCGCGGTTAATGCCGCCTTAACCCTCGCTGTCCAAGCTGGTCCAAGGGACAGATGAGGCGCGACATGGACTACGAAACGATATCCGCCATCCTTGTCGGGGCAGGGTTGGGTCTTTTGATATTGAGGATGGGTCCTTGGCCCGGCCGTGCGCCTCATGACGCTGCACCCATGGCACTCGACCTGGAAGCCCAGCGTCTCAGACAGGCGTCAGAGGTTTCGCCGCTGCCCATGTGGCATACCGGACCCGACGGAAAGCTGATCTGGGCGAACCGCGTCTACCGTCAGATCGCGGACGTTTCGGACACGGACTTGGCCTTTGCAACCCGCCGCCCCTCCAAAGACGGCAAAACCCGCGTGACACTTCCCAGGACCGTCGGGGATATCGGGGTCGACTTCGAGATATCCACCATGCCCGTCACCGGTGGCACGGCTCATATCGCCACGGAAATCAGCGCCATCCTCAAGGCCGAGGCGGCGCGGCGGACCTTCGTTCAGACCCTGTCCAAGACCTTTGCCGATCTACCGATAGCTCTTGCCGTCTTCGACAAGGACCGGCGGCTCGCCCTGTTCAATCCGGCCCTGCTGGATTTGACCGGCCTCGCGCCCACCTTCCTGTCTGCGCGCCCGGATACGATGAGTTTCTTCGATCAGCTCCGAGAAAATCGCATCATGCCGGAGCCAAAATCCTACGCCGAATGGCGACAGCGTCTGGCCGATCTCATCAAAGCGGCGAGAGATGATCGCTATACTGAAACGTGGAGCCTGCCGAACGACCGCACGTACCGAATAAGCGGTAGGCCGCATCCCGATGGAGCTATCGCGTTCCTGATCGAGGATATCAGCTCTGAAATCTCGCTATCGCGCCGATACAGAGCCGAACTGGATTGCATGTCAGCAGTGCTCGATGCGTCGGACAAGGCTCTGGCGGTCTTCTCCGGCCAGGGCGAGCTTCTTCTGACAAATGCCGGGTACCGCCGTCACTGGCAAGCCTCGGGCAGACTGAGCAGAACCGGCGCGTCGCTTGCGGACGAAATCGCTGGATGGCGCAAGCTCGCCGGCGACTCGGAGGCGTGGCAGATGATCCGAAATAGCGTGGCACGAACGTCGGCAGCCGGTGAGGCGCGAATTGATGCGGGCGGGAAGCAGTCTCTCGACATCTCCGTGTCTTGGACACCGCTGCCTCACGGCGCGACGCTCGTCAGCTTCTCGGGCGACGCGCAGGCCGTTGCAGCGCCCCGAAAGGCACGGCTGGCGCATATCGCCGGAGCTTGAAACGCGCGAGCCATCGATCCGCTCTTGCGGGTCATGCCCGGCGCGATAGTCTCGCGCCATGTGTCCCGAGCGCCGCCACCTCATCCTCCAATCCCCCGACGAGACCGCGTCGCTGGCCCAGCGGATCGCCCCTGTTCTGCGGCCCGGTGACACGATCCTGCTTTCCGGCGGGATCGGCGCGGGCAAGACCCATTTCGCGCGCTCTTTGATTCAGAAACGCCTCGCGGTTCCAGAGGATGTG
This sequence comes from Roseivivax sp. THAF30, assembly GCF_009363575.1. Classification (NCBI taxonomy): domain Bacteria; kingdom Pseudomonadati; phylum Pseudomonadota; class Alphaproteobacteria; order Rhodobacterales; family Roseobacteraceae; genus Roseivivax; species Roseivivax sp. THAF30. The sequence continues at coordinate 3,691,499 of NZ_CP045389.1, forward strand.
CCATCGCCGACATTCACCCTGGTGCAGACCTACGAAACCGGCACTGGCGAGATCTGGCATGCCGACCTTTATCGGCTCGACGGACCGCAAAGCATCGATGAACTCGGCTTGGCCGAGGCTTTCGATACAGCGATTTGCCTTGTCGAATGGCCAGATCGGCTTGGCGATCTTGCGCCGGAACAGGCTCTGTTTGTGGCGTTCGAGTCAGGGCCGGTAGATGAAGCGCGCAGTCTAGAGTTCACCTGGACCGATCCGCGCTGGACCTCGCGCATCGAAGGCGTCCTGTCGTGACTGTGGAGACCTTTCTCGAAAAGGCGGGATGGGCCCGTGCCGCCCGTGCGCCGCTTGCGGGCGATGCCTCGACGCGCCGATATACCAGGCTGCAACGCGGCAGCGAACGCGCCATCCTCATGGAAGACCCGGACGGCGCGCCGGAGCATTTCGCGAGGCTCGCCCATTACCTTTTGGGCCTTGGCCTCAGCGCGCCCGAACCCTTTGCCGAGGCACCGGGCCTCCTCCTGCTTGAAGATCTGGGTGACGGCGTCTTCGCTAAACTGGCCCGCGAGAGGCCAGAACAGGAAGACACGCTCTACCTCGCCGCGGTCGAAGCGCTCGTCACGCTGCACGCCGCGGACCCGCCGGATGTGCCGCCTGCCGATCCTCGCTATTTCACTGACCAAGCGAGCGATGCGCTGGAGTGGTATCTCCGAGGACTCGGAGCTGAGACCTCGAAAACCGACCCTGTCATTGCCGAACTTGGCGAAGCACTCGCCAAGCATGCGCCTCAAACGGACGTCACCATCCTCCGCGACTTCCATGCCGAGAACCTTATCTGGCTCCCGGACAGGCAGGGGCCCGCGCGGGCCGGTCTTCTCGATTTCCAGGATGCCCTGCAGGGCCACCGGGCCTATGATATGGTCTCGCTGATCGAAGACGCCCGTCGCGATGTCTCAGAGACGACCCGACAGGCAGTTGTTCGGTTCTACCTCGACGCAACAGGTGAGACGGCGGCAGAGTTCGAGACCGCGATGGCGGTGCAAGGCGCAGCGCGCAACCTGCGTATCCTCGGTATTTTCGCCAGGCTCGCAGCGAACCGGGGCAAGCCGGGCTACATCGACCTTGTTCCGCGTGTATGGGGTCATCTCAGCCGCGATCTGACGCATCCTGCCTTGGCGGATCTCGCCGCCGCGATCGAGATCGTTTTGCCACGACCAACCGAAGCTCATCTGCAAAGCCTCAGGAGCCAATGCCAGACGCCGTCATGATCTTCGCGGCCGGGTTCGGCACGCGCATGGGCGACTTGACCAAAGACCGCCCGAAACCGCTGATCGAGGTTGGCGGGCAGACGCTCCTCGACCGCACGCTCGAGCTCTGTGCAGAGATTCCGCGCCGGGTGATCAACACCCATTACCTCGCCGCGATGATCCGCGATCACGTGACAGACCAGGACGTCACGGTGATCGAGGAATCGCCGGAGATCCTCGATACCGGCGGAGGGCTCAGGAACGCGCTGCCCGTTCTGGGTCCGAACCCAGTCTACACGATGAATTCCGACGCGGTCTTCGCCGGGCCGAACCCTTTGGCGCTCCTCGGAGACGCATGGGAGTCTGACCGCATGGACGCGCTTCTGCTTTGTGTGCCGCTCGAACTGGCTATCGGGCGCAAGGGTGATGGGGACTTCACACTTGCCGAAGACGGGCGCCTGCAGCGCGGCGGGAATAGGGTCTATACCGGTGTGCAGATCCTCAAGACAGATCAGCTTGCCGGTTTTCCCGACCACGTCTTCTCGCTCAATCGTCTCTGGACGGAAATGGCATCCAGGGGCCGCCTGTTTGGTCTCGACTATCCCGGCCGCTGGGCGGATGTCGGCCATCCCGGCGGGATCGCGCTTGCCGAAGAGATGCTGGACACATGATTTTCGAGAACGAAGCCAAACCGCGCCTGTTCGGCATGCCGCCCGGCGCGGATTTTGCCGCCGAGCTCGTGAGCGGCCTGCGCCGACGCGTCGCGCATATGTCACCCGAGACGATGGCCCGCACCGAGCTTTACGCCAATAGCGGGCGCATGGCTCGCCGGATCGAGGCGTGTTTCGCCGAAGGCCCGCCTGGCTTCCTCCCTCGTATTCGTCTTCTGACCGACACCGCCGAACCGGGCCTCCGCGCGCTGCTACCAGAGCCTGTCTCGCCCCTCAGACGGCGCCTGGAGCTGACCAGCCTCGTGTCCCGGCTTCTCGATCAGGACCCCGATCTTGCGCCTCGGTCGGCCCTGTTCGACTTGTCGGACTCACTCGCCGGTCTCATGGAGGAAATGCAGATCGAGGGTGTTCCGCCCGAAGCAATCGCGACGCTCGATGTCGAGGATCAGTCCGGGCACTGGGAGCGCGCGCTCGGTTTTCTGCGGATCGTGCAGGACTATTTCGATGCGACCCACCCTGAGCCCGATGCCGCCGCGCTCCAGCGCCGGGCGGTGGCGGCACGGATCGCGCGATGGCAAACCGTGCCGCCGGAACACCCGGTTGTCGTGGCGGGCTCGACGGGGTCGCGCGGAACCACGCACGAGATGATGGTCGAAGTCGCGCGTTTGCCGCAGGGCGCCGTGATCCTGCCGGGCTTCGATTTCGACATGCCGCGCCATGTCTGGGACCAGTTGATCGACGATCTTCCACGCGCCGATAAAAGCCAGCCGGGCGAGGATCATCCGCAATTCCGCTTTGCCCGTTTGCTGCGCGACCTCGGCGCAAGCCCAGCTGACGTAAAACCCTGGGGCGGCCCGCCTCCCGCGCCGGGCCGGAACAGGCTCGTCTCGCTCGCGCTGCGCCCGGCCCCGGTCACGGATCAATGGCTGACCGAGGGGCCCGATCTGCCACCTCTGGGCGCGGCGACTGAGCAGGTGACTTTGCTGGAGGCCGCGCATCCCCGCGAAGAAGCCGTCGCCATCGCTATGCGCCTGCGCGAAGCAGCGGAGCAGGGGCAAAAAGCGGCTCTGATCACGCCGGATCGCGTCCTGACGCGGCAAGTGACGGCAGCGCTCGACAGGTGGGGCATCGTGCCGGACGATTCCGCAGGTCAGCCGGCACAACTGTCGCCTCCGGGTCGGCTCCTGCGTCAGGTGGCGGCCCTGTTCCACGAGGATCTGACCGCCGAGACGCTTCTGGCCCTGCTGAAGCACCCGCTCTGCCATGCCGGCGACACGCCCAAGGAGGACCGCAGCGCGCATACACGCGCAGTGCCGGCGCTCGAAGCGCATATCCGTCGGAAAGGGCTGCCTTACCCGGATGCGGAATCTCTGCGCGCATGGGGCGAGCGATGCGGTCACGCTGCCTGGGCCGATTGGCTTGCCCGCACCGTGTGCGACCGAAAAATCACCGGACACCAGCCGCTCGGCGAGTGGATCGCCGCGCATCAGGCCCTTGCCGAAGCCGTGTCCGCAGGCAGCCAAGGCGCTGGATCGCGCGCCTTGTGGGACAAGGAAGCCGGGCGCACCTTGCGTTCGGTCATGGAGGCGCTGACCCGCGAAGCCGATGCCGGGGCCGACCTTTCGGCCCGCAACTACGCCGACCTTTTCCGAGCGGTCCTGTCCCGCGATGAGGTGCGAAACCCGGACAGCGTCCATACAGGCATTCGGATCTGGGGCGCGATCGAAGCACGGGTCATGGGCGCTGACCTGATGATCCTCGGCGGTCTGAACGAAGGCTCCTGGCCGGAAATGCCCAAGCCAGACCCGTGGCTTAACCGGCGTATGCGAGCAGATGTGGGTCTAACACTGCCTGAAAGACGTATCGGGCTCGCAGCGCATGATTTCCAGCAGGCGATTGGCGCACGTGAAGTCTGGCTCACTCGTGCCACGAAATCCGATGACGCGGACACCGTGCCGTCGCGCTGGCTGAACCGGATCACCAACCTCATGGCAGGCTTGCCAGAACGCGGAGGCGATGTCGCGCTTGAGGCGATGAGAGCGCGGGGGCGCGACTGGCTGAGAAAGGTCCATGCCCTCGAAACGCCGATCGCGGCACCCACGGCAAAGCGCCCGTCGCCTCGGCCGCCATCCGACGCGCGGCCGCGATCCCTGCGCCTGACGCAAGTGAAAACCCTGATCCGCGACCCTTACGCGATCTATGCCCGGAATGTTCTGCGCCTCATGCCGCTCAATCCGCTGATGCAGGCGCCGGATGCACTTTTGCGTGGAATCGTGACGCATGACGCGCTTGAAGCGTTCGGAAAAGCTATGCGGGACGAGGGTCTTCAGCCGACGGCGGAGACGTTTCTTCAGCATGTCACCCGCGCGCTGGCCGAGAAGGTGCCCTTCCCCCTCGCGCGGCAGCTTTGGCACGCGCGAATGCGGCGGGTGGCGGGAAGCTTCGCGCAGGACGAGGTGGCGCGGCAGGCCCGCGCGGGCCTCGCGCATATCGAGGCTGAAGGGGAAGCGCGGCTGGAACTGCTGGACTTCACGCTGACTACCCGTGCCGACCGGATCGATATCGACGACCGAGGTGGCGCGTATCTTTACGACTACAAGACGGGCAATCCGCCTCAGCCCAAGGAGCAGAAATTCTTCGACAAGCAGCTTCTTCTGACCGCCGCCATGATCGAGCGTCAGGCATTCGACGGGCTTCGCCCGCGCTTTATCGCGGATGCGCGGTATATCGGTCTCGGCTCGAATGCCGGCGAGGTGCCGGCGCCTCTGGACGAGGAGCCGCCGGCGAAGGTCTGGTCGGATCTCGAAGCGCTGATCGCGCGATACCTCGACGCCGGACAGGGCTTCACCGCGCGGCGTGCGATGCTGCTCGACAGCGGATCGAGCGATTACGACGATCTGTCCCGGCTCGGCGAATGGTCGGTCTCCGACAAGGCAAACCCCGAGGAGGTGTCCTGATGCGGGACGATGCCAGCGAAGCGCAGGTGATTGCCGCACGTCCCGGAAGCTCGACCTGGCTTTCGGCCAATGCCGGTTCCGGCAAGACACGCGTTCTGACCGACCGCGTGGCGCGGCTTCTTCTCGAGAATGTCGCGCCCGAGAACATCCTCTGCCTGACCTATACAAAAGCCGCCGCGAGCGAGATGCAGAACCGTCTCTTCAAGCGGCTCGGTGCCTGGGCAATGCTGCCGGATGCGGACCTGCGGTCGGAGCTCGGCACGCTTGGCGTCGACGGTCCTTTCGAGCCGGTTTTTCTGCAGAAGGCGCGCACGCTCTTTGCCCGCGCCATCGAAACCCCGGGCGGTTTGCGGATCCAGACCATCCACTCTTTCTGCGCTGCGCTTCTGCGGCGGTTCCCGCTCGAGGCACAGGTTAGCCCGGATTTCCGCGAGATGGAGGACCGGTCGGCCGAACTTCTGCGCGCCGAGATCCTCGAGCGCATGTCCGCCGGACCGGAGGCCGCGCGCGTCTCCGATCTCGCACTGCATTTCACCGGGCAGGACGACAGCCTTGATGGGCTTCTGAAGGAGGTTTTGGGCCGAAAGAGTGTCTTTTCGAAGAAGAGCAGCTTCGATGCAATCCTGAAGCTTTATGGTCTTCCCGCAGGTTATGAAGAAAGCGTGCTTTTGGAAGAAGTGTTTCTTGGAGATGAACTCGGGCTCTGTCAGCGCTTAGAGCCGCTCCTCGCCGCGGGTGGTTCTAAGGATCAGGAGGCGGCAACGGCACTTGGAGGTGTATCCGGCAAAAACAGAGATAGTTTTTCGGCCCTCTCGGAAGCTTTCCTCACTAAAGCAGGTACGGTCAAAAAACAGGTGCCGCGCAAGGCGATGAAGGATGACCCCGCTCTTGCACAGGACATTCAAGCGCTCACTGATCTCTGCAATCGGCTAGAGATCGCGCAAGATCGCCAAAAAGCCCTCGCCGCCGCCGAGCGCGATCTCGCCCTGCATCGCTTCGCTGAAGTCTTTCTGCCCGCCTACGAGGCCGAGAAACAGGCTCGCGGCTGGCTCGATTTCGACGATCTGATCGAGAAGGCGCATGAGCTTTTGTCCAACTCGGTCGTGGCCGATTGGGTACTGTACCGACTGGACGGCGGCATCGACCATATCCTTGTCGACGAGGCCCAGGACACCAACCCGCTGCAATGGCGCGTCATCGAGAAGCTGGCCCGCGAATTTACAGCCGGGCACGGCGCGCGCGCGGATCTGTTGCGGACGATCTTCGTGGTCGGGGACACCAAGCAGTCGATCTATTCATTCCAGGGCGCCGATCCCGATGAATTCGAGCGGATGCGTGCGGCCTTCGACGCGCGGCTGAACAATGCGGGCACACCTCTCGAAATTCGGTCGCTCGCCTATTCCTTCCGTTCGGCGGGTCCGATCCTGCAGGCGGTCGATGCGACATTTGACGATGCGGACGGGTCCGGCTTTGCCCCCGGCGGACGGCATCTGCCGTTTCATGCCGAAATGCCCGGACAGGTCGATCTCTGGCCCGTTGTCCCCAAGCCCGAGAAAGACGAAGACGACGTTTGGTATGAGCCGGTCGACCGACCCGCACCCACCGATGCGACCGTTGTGCTTGCCAAGCGGATCGCGCGGTTCATTCGCGAAGCGATCGAGCGCAAGCAGCCCCTGCAACTCGGCCAGTCCGCACCCCGCGCCATGCATGCGGGCGATGTTCTTATCCTCGTGCGGCGACGGGGCACGCTTTTCGCCGAGATCATCCGCGCCTGTAAGGCCGAGGGACTGCCGGTTGCGGGCGCGGACCGGCTCAAGGTCATGGCGGAGCGGGCTGTGAAGGATATCGGCGCGCTCTTGTCGTTCCTCGCCACGCAAGAAGACAACCTGTCCCTCGCGGTCGCCCTGCGCTCTCCATTATTTGGGTTGAGCGAACAGGATCTGTTCTCGCTCGCCCACAAGCGGAAGGGCGAAAGCCTTTGGGAAGAACTGCGAAAGCGCGAGCCCGATTACCCCCAGACGCTTGCGATCCTGAACGACCTGCGTCGTCAGGCCGATTTCCTGCGCCCCTACGACATGATCGAACGGATCCTGACGCGCCATAACGGTCGTGCGAAGCTGATCGGCCGGCTTGGCATAGAGGCTGAGGACGGGATCGACGCGCTGCTGGCACAGGCCCTCGCCTACGAGAGCGGCGCGGTGCCCTCGCTCACCGGGTTTCTCGGCTGGATGCAAACAGACGATCTGGAGATCAAACGCAGCCCCGAAGCCGCGGGGCGCGCGATCCGTGTCATGACGGTCCACGGAGCCAAGGGCCTGGAGGCGCCGGTCGTGATCCTGCCCGATTGCGCCAAGGCGAAGGCCGAACACAAGGGCGCCTTGCTGGACCTTGGTCCCGACAGCGTCGTCTGGAAGGCCAAAAGCGAGGAGATGCCCGAGGCTCAAAGCGAGGCGCTGGAGATCGCCAAGGAGCGCGACAAGGCGGAGCGGGACCGGCTCCTCTACGTCGCGATGACGCGGGCTGAGGCATGGCTCGTCGTTGCAGCCGCAAGCGATATCGGCAAGACGCCGGACGAGTCGTGGTACGGGCAGGTGCAAAGGGGTCTGGAGCGGGCCGGAGCCCTCCCCTTCGCGTCGCATGATGGCGAAGGGTTGCGCCTCGGAGCGCTGCCTGACGTTCCGGCTGAAGAGGCTTCAGTCTCAGAAGAACAGGCTCTAACTTTGCCCGATCACTTCCACCGCGATGCCGCCGTGCCGCTCGTCCAGCGCGCGCTTCTTTCCCCTTCGGATCTCGGAGGGGCCAAGGCGCTTCCCGGCGACGGGGATGAGACGGAGATCGCGAAAGCACGCGGCACGCGGATTCACGCACTGCTCGAGGTTTTGCCCGACCTGCCCGAGACCGACCGGCCGTTGGCGGCGAACCGAACGCTGGCCGGGATGCGGGTGCCGGAAAACGAGCGAGCCGAGCTCGCAGGTGAGGCACTGTCCGTCCTCACGGCACCGGAACTGTCCGACATCTTTTCGCACGGCGCGCTGGCCGAAGTACCGCTGACGGCCGATCTACCACGTCTGGGCCCGATGCACGGCATCATCGACCGGCTGATCATTACGCCGGAACGCGTTCTTGCGGTCGATTTCAAGACGAACAGGCAGGTGCCTGCCACGGCAGACGCAGTTCCCGAAGGCCTTCTGAGACAGATGGGCGCTTATCGCGCCATGCTGAGCGCGATCTATCCCGAACGGAACGTTGAGACCGCGATCCTCTGGACTGCAACCGCGCAGATCATGAACTTGCCCGCCGCGCTCACGGACGCGGCACTCGCACGCGCGGCCCCGCTTGATTCTGCCGAGGCTGCTCCATAGGTTTGCTCCAAGACATCCCGTAATTTCGATGGAGTAGATGCCATGGCCACAGTTGCCGTTACAGACGACACTTTCGACCAGGAAGTGAAGAATTCCGACGTGCCCGTAGTCGTCGATTTCTGGGCCGAATGGTGCGGTCCCTGCAAACAGATCGGTCCGGCTCTCGAGGAGCTGAGCGCCGAATATGACGGCAAGATCAAGGTCGCTAAGGTCGATGTGGATTCGAACCCGAATACCGCAGCGGCGATGGGCGTGCGCGGCATTCCGGCGCTCTTCATCTTCAAGGACGGCCAAGTTGTGTCCAACCGCGCGGGCGCTGCTCCGAAAGCCGCCCTCAAAGGCTGGATCGACGAGTCGATCTGATCGATTGAAATGCCGAGCGAATGATCGCCCCGCGCCCGGAACGGCGCGGGGCTTTTCGTATCAAAGCTCGAAAACGCGGCTGACGAGCGACATCAGCCGATCGAACCGCCGGGATTGCGCGGCGCTGCGAAGACGCTGCTCGGCTGGAAGGCCCCACCACTCTGCCAACACCCGATGCCTCAGAAGCATCCGCACCGAGGGATCTGTCTCTTGCACCAGCGTGTACCCGCGGAAGAACGACGATAGGAGTGGGAGCGGCAACACTTCCCCTGGCACGATGGCCGAATGATCGGCTCGCAGCGTGGCGACATCGACGAGCAGGCGCGCGATGTCATGACCGACGGGAGACGCGCCGGCTTCGTGAAAATCAAGCCCCCAGACGCGATCTCCGAGAAGGAGATTACGCATGTGCAGATCGCCGTGAAGCTTGGCGGCCACCGTTTCCTGACCTTCGAAACGCGGGCGCATGTCCTTGAACCGGGATGCCGCCTTCCGAAACCTCTGCGTCTCTGCGATGGGACGCTGTCCAGCGGCTTCTTCGGCCAGAATAGTATCGAGGTATCGATAGGTGAACTTCGGCTGGAAGATCCTCACCGTCCCAAGCCGCGCGCGATGAAACCGATCGAGCCAGAGCCCTGCGCGCTCAAGATGCGTGCCCTGATCGCCGGGATTTGCGCGTTCGAGGCAATCTGACAGCGTTCGACCTTCGGCAAAGCTCATGAGGCAGGATTGTGTCTCGGTATCGACCGCAAGCAAGGTCGGCACAGCGGCCATCGGATCGTCCGGGAAATGTGCGTTCACGTCGAGATGGGCCGCCATCGCCGCCATGAAGCCTTCGGGATCCCGCGGGCGTATCTGCTGCTTCAGCACGATATCATGACCGCCCCGCGAGACCCGGAAAAGATCGCGCGACACGCGCGCATCCTCCCGGGCGGAAAGTCGATGCACGGACCATCCCTCCGTCTCTAACCCGGCCTCTTCGGCCAGTCGCGACCAGACCGACCCAAAGATCTTCAGAGCGTCCTGCCGCACCGTTCCCCCTGCACTTGCTTCCGTGCGGCTCCATACGCGCCGCTTGCGCCGGTTCTGTCCAGCCCCCATATGGCGGCAGACCGACAAAGGAGTGAGACATGGCCGACGAGACATTTCCCGGTTGGCACGGCACGACGATCATCGGGGTCCGCAAGGGCGGCGAAGTCGTCGTCGCGGGCGACGGGCAAGTCAGCCTAGGACAGACCGTCATCAAAGGTTCGGCGCGCAAAGTGCGGCGGCTGTCGCCCGGCGGATACGACGTGGTCGCGGGATTTGCCGGCTCGACCGCGGATGCCTTCACGCTTCTCGAGCGGCTCGAAGCCAAGCTCGAAGCGACACCCGGGCAGTTGCAGCGGGCGAGTGTCGCACTCGCCAAGGACTGGCGGACTGACAAGTACCTGCAAAAACTCGAAGCGATGCTGATCGTCACCGACGGCAAGGATCTTTACGTCATCACCGGCGCGGGCGACGTGCTGGAGCCGGAACACGATATCGCGGCGATCGGCTCGGGCGGGAATTTCGCGCTCGCCGCGGCACGCGGGCTCATGGAAACCGAACGCTCCGCCGAAGAGATCGCCCGCCGCGCGATGGAGATCGCAAGCGACATCTGCGTCTATACGAACGGCAACCTGACCGTTGAGAAAATCGGCGGCTGAGCCGCCCCCGGAAAGGACATCATGACCGACCTGACCCCCCGCGAAATCGTCTCGGAGCTCGATCGCTTCATCATCGGGCAGAAGGACGCCAAACGTGCCGTGGCCGTGGCCTTGCGAAACCGCTGGCGCCGCAAGCAGCTGCCCGAAGATCTGCGTGAAGAGGTCTATCCCAAGAACATCCTGATGATCGGGCCGACCGGCGTCGGCAAGACCGAGATCTCGCGCCGCCTCGCCAAGCTGGCCCGCGCGCCCTTCGTGAAGGTGGAGGCGACGAAGTTCACCGAGGTCGGATATGTCGGCCGCGACGTGGAACAGATCGTGCGCGATCTCGTCGATGCCTCGATCGCGATGACGCGCGACTACATGCGCGAAGACGTTAAAGCCGCAGCGCATGAGGCCGCCGAAGACCGCGTGATCGCCGCAATCGCCGGCGAGGATGCGCGGGAGGGCACCCGTGAACGGTTCCGCGAGAAACTGCGCGCCGGCGAGCTCGACGACACGATGATCGAGCTTGACGTCGCGGACACGTCCTCGCCCTTCCCGATGATGGAGATCCCCGGCCAGCCCGGTATGGGCATGGGCGGCGGCGGCATGAACCTTGGTGATATCTTCGGCAAGGCGTTTGGCGGGCGCACGACGCGCAAGCGGCTGTCGGTGGCGGAAAGCTACACGATCCTGATCGGGGAGGAGGCGGACAAGCTTCTCGATGACGAACAGGTCAAGCGCGAAGCGATCCGCGCCGTAGAGCAGAACGGCATCGTCTTTCTCGACGAGATCGACAAGGTCTGCGCCAAGTCCGATGCCAAGGGTGGCGATGTCAGCCGCGAGGGCGTGCAGCGGGATCTGCTGCCACTGATCGAGGGCACGACCGTCTCGACCAAGCACGGACCGGTGAAAACGGACCACATTCTGTTCATCGCATCGGGCGCGTTTCACATCGCGAAACCCTCGGACCTTCTGCCTGAACTGCAAGGCCGCTTGCCGATCCGCGTGAACCTGCGGCCGCTCACCGAAGAGGATTTCGTGCGGATCCTGACCGAGACGGACAATGCGCTCACCCGGCAATATACCGGTCTCATGGCGACCGAAGAAGTGACTGTCACCTTCACCGAAGAGGGGATTGCGGCGCTTGCCCGGATCGCCGCCGAGGTGAACCAGTCGATCGAGAATATCGGCGCGCGGCGTCTCTACACGATCATGGAGCGGGTCTTCGAAGAGCTGTCCTTCACGGCGCCCGACAAATCGGGCGAGGCTGTAATCGTGGATGCCGACTTTGTCGAGGCGCATCTGGGCGACCTGAGCCGTTCGACCGACCTCAGCCGTTACGTTTTGTGACAGCCGCCGGGGGGCAGGCTGCCCCCCGGACCCCCCGCCGGTATTTTCACCAATCCAAAGAGAAAAAGGCTGCGCCGCTTGAGCGCTCTCAGGCGCTCCACCAGCGTTCTGCCATGCGGGCATTATCCATCGCCCAGACGTTCCCGATCTGGTGCGGGGTCGCGACGCGCGGACCGTGGGCCTGTATCCAGTTCGCGAAGAACGGAATGGTGGTGCTATCTTTGTCTCTCAACGAATGCTGGATCTCGGCATAGAGGTCGCGGCGGCGTGCGGGATCGAGGGCTGACCGCGCAGCGGCGGTCAGGCGCAGCAGATGCGTTTTCGTCTGCGTCTCCGGCAAGGTGCCCAGAAGGCTCGTGAGCATCCAATCTTCCGTCACGCGGCCCGAGGAATATCGGGACTTCAGATGCGGCTGCCCGAGATCGAGCGCGGACGGATCGAGTCCGGCCTTTCGCAGATGATAGGTGGCACGATCTGGATCGTGCAGGACCGGAGGCAAGCCAACTCGATACTGGTTGGCGGGGCCGATCGGGCTGTCCGACGCTGGCTGGCCGTGGCCCCCTGCGAGATCCCTCAGTAGGCTGGAGCGATCGAGGCCGAATTTCAGCGCGCTGCGAAGATGCGCGGCGGAGCGCACCTCCATGTCCGGGTGCGGCGCGACCAAGAGGTGACGGTTTCCCATTACCTCCTGAACGAGAAGCGCCGGATCGAGAGCGCGCCCGGCATCCGGACCAATCTCATCTATCGCGTCCACGCCACCGCTCTGCAGCGCCTGCACACGCGCCTGCGCGTCATGCATCGCGACAAAGACGATTTCCTCGAACCATCCCGCGCGCCCGTCCTTGTAGTGATCGGACACCCGCCGCCCCACGAACCGGATCCCCGGTTTGAAATGCGCGACACGATAGAGCCCCGTTCCGATCCCCTCGGTCATGGCGCGGTGCATGCGGTCCGCCGGATAGATCACCAGCCGGGGATCGGAGAGGAGATAGGGGAAATCCGCGTTGCCTTCTGCGAGCTCGAAACGGACCTGGTGCGGCCCGGTCGCTGTCATCGCGATCACAGACGCGAGGAGTGGCTCGGCGGGCGAGCCCGATCCACCATTGTGCAGCGCGAAGGAGGCCAGAACATCCGCCGCGGTGAATCCGCCGCCATCGTGGAAGGCAACGCCGCGGCGAAGATTGAAGACCCAGGTCGTCGCGTCGGGGGACGCTTCCCAATCGGTCGCAAGCTCGCCGGTGAGACTGCCATCCGCCGCGATCTCGGTCAGGCAATCGAAGACCGCGCCGTGACCCGCCGCCATCATGAAATGACCCTTGTGAGAGCGGCTGTTCCACGTGTCGGTCGCGCTTGCACCCGAGAGGCCAGCCACGAAGCGCCCGCCGGCCTGGGCCGAGCTCGCGCCGAGGGGCAGGCCCGCCGCGGCGAGCACACCTGCAGCGGCACCGGAGGTCAGAAGTCTGCGTCGATTGTAGCGTCTCATCGCTTCCCCGCGCGGTCAGGCAGGCAGCATGCGCCGGAAGACCCTAGCGGGTCAATTCATCCATCGCCTTAACGAGTTCGGCGCTGACACCCGGTTCGGACAGGGCGTGGCCAGCATTGCGGATCATCCGCAGATCCGCGCCCCGCCAGGCGCGCGACAATTCGAAGGCGCGGGCGGGCGGACAAATCATGTCGTAGCGTCCCTGCACGATGATGCCGGGAATGTGCTGGATCCGGTCCACGTTCTTCAGGATCCAGCCATCCTCGGACAGGAAGCCGCGATTGGTGAAATAATGGTTCTCGAGCCGCGCAAAGGCACGTGCGTAATCGCCGGGCGCTTCTCCGCCATTGCCGTTGGAATGGATCGAGGCGAGCGCATTCTCCCAGGATGACCAGGCGCGGGCATATTGCGTCTCGATCCTGAGATCACCGCAGAAGAGACGCCGATGATATGCCGCGATCATGTCGCTGCGTTCATCCTCGGGGATAAGCTCGGCGAAACGGGCCCAGGTTTCCGGCCAGAACTGCGCGGCACCGCCCCCATAGAACCAGTCGAGCTCCGCCTCGGTCATCATGAAAACGCCGCGCAGGACAAGATGGCTCACCGCCTGTGGATGGCTGATCGCGTAGATCAGCGCCAGGGTCGCGCCCCAGGAGCCGCCGAAGACGACGAAGCGATCGATGCCGAGCTCGGCGCGGATCGTCTCGATATCGGAGACGAGATCCCAAGTCGTGTTGTCCTTGACGCTGGCATGGGGCCGCGAGCGCCCGCAGCCGCGCTGATCGAAGAGAATGATCCGGTAGACCGAGGGGTCGAAGTACCGCCGCATCGCGGGCGAGCAGCCGCCGCCCGGACCGCCATGCAACACGATGACAGGAACGCCGTCCGGACGTCCACATTGCTCCATGTAGATCGAATGACCCCCGGAGACCTGCAGCATCCGTTGATCGAACGGATCGGTCGGCGGGTAGAGGAACTGAACGGCGCGCTTTTGACCCAGGTCTTTGTCCATGTCCTTCCTATATGAGAGACAGTGCCGGAATGACCATGAGAATCTGCCGATGACCGAGCCAGCCACAACCAGAAATGTAGATGCCGGGGAAGTGGCCAAGTTCGAGGCGATGGCCGCCGAATGGTGGGATCCGAACGGCAAGTTCCGCCCCTTGCACGAGATGAACCCGTGCCGGCTCGATTATCTGTGCGCGCAGATCGCCGCCGAGTTTGGGCGCGATCTGTCTCGGAGCCGGTCATTCGAGGGCCTGCGGCTCCTCGATATAGGCTGCGGCGGCGGACTGCTGGCAGAGCCTTTCGCGCGCCTCGGAGCAGAGGTGACGGGAATCGACGCGGCGGGCGGCAACATTCCGGTGGCCGAGGCGCACGCTGCCGCGCAGGGCCTCAGGATCGACTACCGGCACACCAGCGCGGAAGCCCTTGTCGAGAACAATGAGATCTTCGACGCCGTGATCGCCTTCGAGGTCATCGAACATGTCGCGGACCCCGCCGGGTTCGTCGCCACCGCGGCAAAGCTGGCGCGGCCCGGCGGTCTCGTGATGATGTCGACGCTGAATCGCACGACGAAGGCTTTCGGAGCGGCGATCATCGGCGCGGAATGGGTCATGCGGTGGCTTCCGCGCGGAACGCACGATTGGGCGCGCTTCGTCACGCCCGAAGAGCTTGAGCGTATGATGACGGGCGCCGGGCTCGACGTCGTGGATCGAAAGGGCATGGTCTTCGATCCGATCCGCTGGTCCTGGTCGCTATCGCCGACCGACCTTGCGGTGAATTACGCGATGACCGCGCTGGTACCCGAGAGGCGCTAGGTCTCGAGCCGAATCCTGAGCTCGCGCAAGACGGGCAGCGCCGCGCGAATACGATCGGAGCCCATATCGCCGACGATCTCGCCGACGAGAGGCATTATGGCCTCAAGGGCCTTGTCGCGGGCCGCGACGCCCGACGGGCTGATCGATACGAGCTTTCGCCGCGCATCGTCCCAGTCGGGGCGGATATGCACATACCCGTGTGCTTCGAGACGGCCGAGCGTATTGGTCATCGCGCCGCGTGTGACGTGAAACATGCGCGAGAGCTGGACCGGCGTTTTCTCGACCCCGCGCGCAAGGTGATTGAGCACGAGGAAGTGCGACAGCTCCATGCGGTCGGGCAGAACCTTGGCGATCCGCGCGCGCAGCAGCTGATCGGCGGTCAAAAGCTCCGAGAATAGCGCGAGCGAGAGGCCGTCATCGTCGCTCATGGGCCGACGAACGCCCGATCATGGGTCAGCGACGGGACCTTCTTGCGCGCATCCTCTGCCGTGCCAGGGTCGATTTCGACCATGTGGACGCCTGGCGTATCGTCGGCATCGATCAGAACTTCACCCCACGGGCTGACGACCATGGAATGTCCGTAGGTCTTTCTTGTCTTGCCGCGCCACGCACTGTGAGTGCCGACTTGGGCGGGAGCGAGAACGTAAGACCCCGTCTCGATCGCACGCGCGCGCAGAAGCGGCTCCCAGTGGAGAGGCCCCGTCGCGGTGGAGAAAGCGGAGGGAACGGTCAGGAGGCGCGCCCCGGCTTGCGCGAGACGACGGTAGAGATATGCGAAGCGCAGATCGTAGCAGATCGTCAGGCCGATCTTGCCGAACGGCGTCTCAGCCAGTACGGCGCGATCTCCGGGCGCGTAGCCTGCGCTTTCGCGATACGTCTCTTCGTCGCTGACCTGCACATCGAACATGTGCATCTTGTCGTATCGCGCGACGATCGCCCCGTCGGGATCGATCAGGAAGGAACGGTTGACGAAACGCTCTTCGGGCGGCTCGGATTTTAGCGCGAGCGAGCCGATCAAGAGCCAGATTCCGTGATGTGCCGCGGTCTCGCACAGGGCTGGCAGCGTGATATCGTCGGCTTCTCTGCGCAGGACTTCATTCTGGCGCGTGCGGCTTGCCGAAACGCAATTCGTGACTTCGGGTGTCAGAACGAAATCCGCGCCGCTGCTTGCGGCGCGGGATACAAGCTCCTGCACGGTTTCGAGGTTCTCCGCCGGATCATCCGACGAGGTGAGCTGGAGCAGCGCAGCTTTCACTTCGCCAGAAGCGGATCGAGCTTCCCCGCCCTGTCGAGCGCATACAGCTCATCGCACCCACCGACATGAGTGTCGCCTACGAAGATCTGCGGCACGGTGCGGCCGCCATTGGCGCGCTGGATCATCTCCGGCTTGCGGTCCGGGTGCGCCATAACGTCAATCTCGGAAAAGGTGACGTTCTTCTGTGCAAGAAGACGCTTTGCAGCGTGGCAGAACCCGCACAGGGGCGATGTGTAGATCTCGACATTGGCCATAGGTGCCTCCTTCGGCGTTTGTCGAAGATTTAGGCATTTTTTGCAACGCGTGCCAGCGCGAGCACGCAGACCCGCTGTGCGCCCACGGCATGTAGTGCCTCTGTGGCGGCGGCGAAGGTTGCCCCGGAGGTCATGACGTCGTCGACCAGAAGCACGTCCCGGCCGGCGATTCGCGATGCGCGATTGCGCGCTCCGACGATCGCGCCCTCGAGCGCTGCGAACCGCTCTTCCCGCGTCCGGCCATCAAGGCTCGGCGTGGCGCGTATCCGGCGCAGCGCATCAGGAACGACGGCCATCCCTCCCTGACGCCCCAACTCCTGTGCCAACAGAGCCGATTGATTGAACCGCCTGCGAATGAGCCGCCAGGTGTGCAAAGGAACCGGCACAACGCAGGTGTCCGGCGAGATCAGAGGCGCAGCGCTACGCAGCATCCAGCGCGCAGCAGGCGCGATGATGTCGTGGCGATCCCCGTGCTTGAGCTTCAACACCATGTCGCGAGCAACGCCGGTATAGAGCAGAGCGGCCCGGCCCATGGTCCAAGGCCGGGCGATCCGCAGACAATCGTCGCAGATCGCTTCCTCGGCGTCTCGTCCGGGCAAAGGCACGCCGCACATCTTGCATACCAAGCCGGTGATGAACGGCGTGTCGCGCCAGCACGGGCCGCAGAGCCCCCCATCCTCGCCGGTGAAGCCGCCGCAACTCAAGCAGCGCGGTGGAAAGACGAGATCGAGCACGGTTTGCACGGCGGCGACAGGCATCATATCTCCTTCTCATGGCCGAGACACCGACGCTCACAGATCGCACCGCACTCAACCTGCACCGCGCCCGCGCTGCGCCCGAGCCTGCGCTTTTCCTGCATGAGGCGGCGGCGGACGACGTGCAGGATCGCCTGATGGCGGTTAACAGGAGCTTTACGTCGACTGCCATCGTCACGCCCTATCCCGAAGTCTGGGCGGCGCGCTGGCCGGACGCGCGAATTGTCGCAGATGGAGACGTTCTCGACCTCGAGGAAGACGCCCATGACCTCGTGATCCACGGGCTTGCGCTGCATTGGGCGGATGATCCTGTTGGCCAGATCATCCAGTGCCGCCGCGCGCTGAAGCCCGACGGTCTGTTCCTTGGCGTCGCGTTCGGCGGCCGAACCCTCGCCGAGTTGCGTCAGGCGCTAGGACAGGCGGAGATCGAGGAAACCGGAGGATTGTCGCCGCGCGTCGCTCCGATGGCCGATATCCGTGACCTCGGTGCGCTTCTGCAACGCGCAGGCCTGGCGATGCCCGTGGCGGACGCGGTGCCGCTGCAAGTCAGCTACGGATCGCCTCTGCACCTGATGCAAGATCTGCGGAAGATGGGCGAGACCAACGCGCTTCACGACCGCCTCCGCCGCTTTACACGTCGGCAAGTCCTCATGCGCGCTGCGGAGATCTATGCCGAGGCGCATGGTGGCACCGATGGCCGCATCCTCTCCACGTTCGAGTTGGTGACGCTGACAGGCTGGGCGCCGGATGCGAGTCAGCCGAAACCGCTGCGTCCGGGTTCCGCGACAGCGCGGCTTGCCGACGCACTCGGCACCGATGAGACCAAGCTCAGAGATTGACGCGCGCGGCTCAGAGGTTAGTTACGACGAAATTCAACGGGAATAGAGACAGGGGCCCTCACTCCATGCTGGATGCCACGAAGTCCGCGGTACGACCCCCCCACGCACCGACCGATCACCCCAAAATCCCTGCCGAAAAGGTGGGTATCCTGCTCGCCAATCTCGGCACGCCGGACAATTACGATTACTGGTCGATGCGCCGCTACCTGAACGAGTTTCTCTCGGATCGCCGGGTGATCGACTACTCGCCATGGCTTTGGCAGCCGCTTCTGCAACTCGTCATCCTGACGAAACGCCCGTTCTCGAGCGGTGAGGCCTACAAGTCGATCTGGAACGAGGACAAGGGCGAGAGCCCGCTGATGACGATCACCAAGGATCAGACCGCCAAGGTCGCGGCCGAGATGCAGGCAGCGCATGGCGACCGGGTCATGGTCGATTTCTGCATGCGCTATGGCAACCCCTCGACGAAGTCCAAGGTTCGCGAGATGGTCGACGCCGGCTGCCGGAAGATCCTGTTCTTCCCGCTCTACCCGCACTACGCGGGTGCGACGTCTGCAACCGCGAACGACCAGTTCTTCCGCGCATTGATGAACGAGAAATGGCAGCCGACCGTGCGTACGGTGGACCCCTATTTCGAGCATCCGCTCTATATCGAGGCGCTCGCGCAATCGATCGAACGGGCCTATGCCAAGATGGAAACGCGGCCCGACATCCTTGTCTGCTCCTATCACGGAGTGCCCAAGCGCTATCTGCTGGAAGGCGATCCCTATCATTGCCAGTGCCAGAAGACGACGCGCCTTCTGAAAGAGCGGCTTGGCTGGGATGACACCGAGATCACCGCGACCTTCCAGTCGCGGTTCGGCCCGGAGGAATGGCTGAAGCCCTATACCGTGGAGGAAGTTGCGCGCCTCGCGGAAGAGGACGGCAAGAAAAACATCGCTGTCTGCGCCCCCGCCTTTTCAGCGGATTGCATCGAGACGCTCGAAGAGATCAACGAAGAGATCAAGGAGAGCTTCGAAGAGGCTGGCGGCGAACATTTCACCTATATTCCCTGCCTCAACGACGACGACGCGCATATCAAGGCGCTGTGCTCAGTGATCGAAGAGAATCTGGCTGGATGGATGACTGAGACGCATACCGTCTCAGCCTGACCGGCGCGGACAGGCACGACACAAAAAAGGCGGTGCCTCGGCACCGCCTTTTTCGCTGGTTCGGATGAACCGAAATCAGTCTGCGGAAACTGCAGCTGCGACGAGCGCGAGCAGGATCAGCGGAACGATGATCGCTGCCGAGGACGACTGCTGTTCGGTTTCTTCGACGACAACGACGGGTTCCATCATGACGTCGTCTTTTGCGTAGGAGCCAGCCATTGCGGACGTACCGGCAGCGGCGATAGCGGCGGCGAGAGCGAGTTTTTTCATCATTATCCTCCAGATAATTGCCTGAACGGAAAGAACCCGCACAGGCGCCCAAGACTTAACCTCGTAACCTGTTCTAAGCAGCTTCCTTTTGCATTTGCAAATGCAAGTTAGCCACCAGAACAGGCCTCTCGCCGATATGTCGTCAAATAAGCAACACCTGCGTGCCTACATTCGCCAGCTGGTAAAGTTCCTCGATATGCTCGTTGTACAGACCGATGCAGCCATTCGACGATCGGCGCCCGATCTTGCGCGTATCGTGCGTTCCGTGGATCCGGTAATACGTCCAGCTGAGGTGCAGCGCGCGGGTTCCCAGCGGGTTGTCGGGGCCCGGCGGCACGTAGTCCGGCCATTCGGGATTACGCTCTTTCATCGACGGCGTCGGACGCCAATCGGGCTCGGGATCTTTCAGCGTGACGCTGGTGCGGCCGCGGCGCGTCAGATCCTCGGTCAGCGGCACCGAAGTCGGGTAGAGCTTGTAGATCGACCGATCCTCGGACCAGTAATGCAGTGCGCGGCTCTGGATATCCACGAGGATCGCGCCGTTGTTCAGGTTCGAGAAATAGGGCTGCCAGTCGAGGGTGCGGAAGCTCGACGTGTTGCGGCGCACGGCACTCGAAAGGTCACGCTCGACTTCAGTTGTTCCGGACCCCGTGACGCTTTGTGCAAAGGCGGGGGCTGCGAATGCGGTCGCTGCGGTGCCGGCCAGGAAGGCGCGGCGGTTGGTTTTGGGCATGTTCTTTTTCGTCATCGTCTCATCTCCGTCACGAGCGACATCCAATTAGCGAATATGGCGTGGATGCCTCAGTCGCAAATCAAACCCGCGTGGGTCGGCACAGTCACGCCGATGTGGGTTTGAACAGCAACGCACGAAAAGATAAGGCAGTTCAGATAAAATGAATAGAACAGGACAGACGCCATGTTCCGGGTTTCGCTAATTTTCGCCGCTCTGGCCGTCGTTCTGGCGGGTTGTGCGACCACACCACCACCGTCCGAGCCGCAATTGGGGCCCGATGGCCTGCCTTTGCCGTCGGTTTACCGAATCGGTTTCGGCGATGAGAGCCGTATTGAAATCCGCATGCTGGACTCCGTGAATGCGCTGCGGGCGGAAGCGGGACATCCCGCGCTGCAATACAACTCTCAGCTGACCGCGGCCGCCGCGACCCATGCGCGCGACATGTCGGTCCAGAACCGGCCGTGGCATTTCGGGTCCGATGGGTCCTCGCCGGTCGATCGCGTCCGCCGCGTCGGCTACACCGGCGAGTTGAAGGGCGAGGTCATCTCGGAAACCTACGAAACCGAGCTGCAAACCCTTGCCGCCTGGATGGAAGACCCCGCGACGCGCGGCGTGATCATGGCGCCCGACGCACGCGAAATGGGGTTCGCATGGTTCCAGGAGAACAACGGGAAGATCTGGTGGACCCTGAATACTGGCGCACCGTCATCGGGCGGTCAGCAGCCGGTCCTGAGCTCGAAGGGCATGGCCTACACCGCGCTGGACTGAGCCGCTGCGCTGCAGCTCGCAACGACGAAGGGCCCCGCGGGGCCCTTTTTCACGTGCGGTACGTCAGTCGTTCACGGCTGGATCAAGATCGGCGTGCCGTCATCGACCATCGCGTAGATATGCTCCATCTCGCGGTTCGTGACCGCGATGCAGCCCCAGGTCCAATCGGAACGCGGGTCTGCTTTCGAGCCCTTGGGCGGGCCGCCATGAATGAAGATGTCTCCGCCCGGACTTTTGCCCATCGCGAGCGCCTCCGCGATATCGCGCTCGTTGGGGTAGTCTATCCCGATCGACAGGTGGAACTTCGAGTTCGGATTGCGCCTGTCGATGAAGTAGAGGCCTTCCGGCGTCTTGCCGTCGCCTTCGAACTGCTTGTGGCCCTCGGGCGCGAAACCGAGCCCGATATCGTAGCTTTTCAGGACCTCGCTGTGATGCAGCAGGTACATGCGCCGATCGCTCTTGTCGACGATGACCTGCGTGACCTCCGGTCCGTTATAGTTTCTGAACTTGCTGCCACATGCCGAAAGCCCGAGGGCCAAAAGGCACAGCATGGTTATCCTGATGATGTTCACTGTCCTGCTCTCGCTTTTTCGCGAAAGATACCCTGTTTCGAGCTTTCGGCCTAGATGGCTTTCACATGCGGTCACGCGGAGGTGAGTCCTTGGCCTCCAGCCTCTTTTCGATCGCTTCGAGCCGGGCAAGGACCTGATCGCGATAGCTGTCCGTGGCGGCGTTCGCCTCTTCGGCATGGGCGTCCTGCATCGAATTCACGATGAGGCCGACCACAAGGTTCACCACGGCGAAGGTCGTCACGAGGATGAAGGGCACGAAGAAGACCCATGCATAGGGATAAACTTCCATCACCGGGCGCACGATCCCCATCGACCAGCTCTCGAGCGTCATGATCTGGAAGAGGGAATAGGCAGAGTGCCCAAGTGAACCAAACCATTCGGGAAACGCATCGCCGAACAGCTTCGTCGCCATGACCGCGCCGATATAGAAAATGAGCGCCATCAGGAGGAACACCGAGGCCATGCCCGGCAGTGCGGTCAGGAACCCCTCCACCACCCGGCGCAGACGCGGCATGACCGACACGACCCGCAGAACCCGCAATATCCGAAGCGCACGCAACACCGAGACCGTCTGGGAGCCCGGAACCAGTGCCGCGCCGACGATGACGAAATCGAAGATGTTCCAGCCATCGCGGAAGAAGGCTTTGCGCTGAACGAATATCTTGGCGGACAGCTCGGCCACGAAGATCGCAAGGCATGCCTGATCGAGCGCGAAGATCAGCGTGCCCGCGACGGCCATCGCGCGATCCGACGTCTCGAGCCCCAGAAGGATCGCGTTGAAGATGATGACAGCGGTGATCGTGTTCCGCGTGATGTCCCGGTCGAGAATGTCAGCGAGGCGGGCGCGCAGGGTCATTTGTTCTTGTCCAGTCTGAAGGCGGCGACGAGCTCGATATGGGTGGACCAGCGGAATTGATCCACCACCTGCACCCAGTCGAGATGATACCCCGCCTCGATCAATGTGGCAGCATCCCGCGCGAAGGTCACCGGGTTGCAGGAGACATGGGCGATGACGGGCACACGGGCCTCCGCGATCTCGCGGATTTGCGCTTCGGCCCCGGCGCGCGGCGGGTCTATCACGGCGAAATCGTAGGCGGCGAGGTCTTGTGCCAGAAGCGGGTTGCGGAAAAGATCGCGTGTTTCCGTGGTGAGGGACCGCAATCCCTGAGCATGCCGCCAGGCGCGATCGGCCGCCGCGCTCATTGCAGGATCGCCTTCGACGGCATGCATCGCGCTGTCCTTTGCAAGTGGCAGAGCGAAGGTGCCGCATCCAGCGAACAGGTCGACGCCTTTCTTGGCTCCTGCGGCGATTTCCAGAACGGCATCCGTCAGCGCTGCCTGCCCCTCGGGCGTCGCCTGAAGGAACGCGCCCGGCGGCGGTGTGACGCGCGCCTTGCCGAAGATAACGATCGGTGGACGACGCTCCAGCGTTTCGTCCGCACCCCAGCTCAGCCGCGCGAGGTCATGCGCGCGGGCGATATCGGCAAGCTCTGCACGCGATACGGCGTCGATGGGCTTGCCATCCCTCACCGTCACGTCGAGACCGCTTTCGGTGCGCGTGACAAGCACGGAGAGCTCGCCCTTGCGGCTACCGCCGAAGATTGCGAGCTCTTCGACCAGCGGGAGCGCGGCGGCGAGATCGGGATGCACGACCAGGCATTCCGGCACTGGCACGATCACGTCCGACCGTTTCACGTGAAATCCGGCGAGCGCGGCCTTTTTCGTGCGCCGCGCAGAGAACGTCGCGCGCCGCCGGCTTTGCGGGGGCGACGTCAGGATAGGACGGAACGGCGCATCAATCCCTTGTGCGGTGAGAGCCTGCCGCACAACGTCCACTTTCCACTCCGCGACGAAATTTTCCCCGGCATGTTGCAGCTGGCACCCGCCGCAGCGCTTGGCGTGCGGACAGGGCGGTGCGACGCGCAAAGGCGATGGCGTGACGATCTTCGGAGTAGCGACGATGCCGTCTTGGATCTCACCGGCGATCTCTTCTCCGGGAAGCGCACCGGGCACGAAGACGGGGCCCGGCGCGATGCCGTCACCGAGATGGCCGAGGCGTTCGATCACGAGAGTTTCCATGCCCGGCCTCATGCCGGGAAATCGCGCCGAGGTCGAGACCTACTCGGCGGCCTCGCGCGCTTCGAACCCGCCCGATTGACGGTCCCAGTAGCGCGCATAGAGCCCGCCCTTGGCCAAGAGACTGGAATGGGTGCCTTCCTCGGCGATGCGCCCTTCATCAAGCACGACGATGCGGTCCATGTCCGAAATAGTCGACAAGCGGTGCGCGATGGCGAGCACGGTCTTGCCTTCCATCACCCGGTGCAATGCGTCCTGGATCGAGGCTTCGACCTCGGAATCCAGAGCCGATGTCGCCTCGTCCAGCACCAGAATGGGTGCGTCCTTCAGGATCGCGCGGGCCAGCGCGATGCGCTGCCGTTGACCGCCCGAAAGCTTCACCCCGCGCTCGCCGAGATGTGCCTCGTAGCCGCGGCGGCCTTTGTGGTCTTCCATGTCCTCGATGAACTCGTGCGCCTCGGCTTTCTTGGCCGCTTCGACAACCTCGTCGAAGGTTGCATCGGGCCGGCCGTAGCGAATGTTGTCGAGCGCCGAGCGATTGAACATCGCGGTCTCTTGCGTGACCATCCCGATCTTGCGGCGGAGACTTTCCTGCGTGACTTTCCCGATGTCCTGACCATCGATCAGAATACGTCCGTCCTCGGCGTCATAGAGACGCAAGAGCAGCGCCACGAGCGTCGACTTGCCCGCACCGGAGGCCCCGACGATACCCAGCTTCTCACCCGGCGCGACATCGAGCGAGATCCCGTCGATGCCGCCTCCCTCGCGGCCGTAGCGGAACGTCAGGTTGTCGAGCGTCACGCGCCCGTCCTCCACGGCGAGCTCGCCCGCATCCGGCGCATCGGTCAGCGTGTGCCGGGGCGAGAGCGTGCGCATCCCGTCCTCGACCTCGCCGAGATTGGAGTAGAGCGCCATCAGCGTGAAGCTGACCCAGCCGGTCATCTGCGCCAGTCGCAGCGAGACGGCACCGGTCGCGGTGATGTCGCCTGCCGAGACAAGCCCACGGCTCCAGTAGAGCAGCGCACCGCCTACTAGGAGCACCGGCAGCAGCCCCGCCAACGTCATCAACCAGAAGCGGAACGTGACTGAAACCCGCCCGAATTCAAGCGCGCGGTTACGGTATTCGCTCATCGCGCCCAGCGCCGCGCGGTCCTCGTGATCGGCATGTGCAAAAAGCTTCACGGTCTTGATGTTGGTGACGGTGTCGACGACCTGCCCAGTTACCATCGCCCGAGCGGCCGCCCGCGCTTTGGACCGGGTGCGGATGCGCGGCATGAACGACCGGATGAATAGACCGTAGACCACCATCCAGATCAGCAGCCCTGCCGCGATGCGCCAGTCGACCGTGCCGAGCAGGAAGATCGCGCCGACGACCGAGGCCACCGCGAAGAGAACGGTGTGGATCATCTCGATCACCACGTCCGTCAACGCGCGCGAGGTCTGCATTTCCTTCTGGCTGATGCGGCCCGCGAAATCGTTGTCGAAAAAAGTGACCGCCTGCCCGATCGTGTGGCGATGCAACCGCGACAGAACGAGATTCAAAACGTTCGGCTGCACCACGATCGACTGGAAGAACGTCGATATACCCATGATCGCAGGACGTGCCAGCACGAAGAACAAAAGCGCGCCGATAAGAACGCCCGACTGGTCGGTAAAAACCGATCCCGCCTCCGCTTCGAGCGCGGCGTCGACCACCTGGCCGAGGATGAGCGCGGCCATGACTTCCACGACACCCGCGCAGATCGAGAACAGGGCGGCGATGCCGAGGATCGGCCACGCCCCGTCGAGATTCCAGCGAAAGAACGCCAGAAGCGTCTGCGGAGGCGGGCTCGATGCACGGCGAAAAGGATCGATCCACTGGCTCGGGCGCTGCCACCAGCTTTGCGCGTCAGTCGTTTCGGTCACTCGGCGGCCTCGTTGTCGTCGCTTGCATCGTCAAAACTGAGGAACCCGCCGGACTGACGGGACCAGAAGCCTGCATATAGGCCTCCGCGTTCCAAAAGCCCGGCATGGTTTCCCTGTTCCACGATGCGGCCCGCATCCATCACGAGAATGCGATCCATATGCGCGATTGTCGACAGACGGTGCGCGATGGCGATGACAGTTTTACCTTCCATCATGCCGTAGAGCGTATCCTGGATCGCGGCCTCCACCTCGCTATCGAGGGCGGAGGTCGCCTCGTCCAGAATGAGGATCGGCGCGTCCTTCAGGATGACCCGCGCCAGTGCGATACGCTGACGTTGTCCGCCCGAGAGCTTCACGCCGCGCTCGCCGACATGCGCCTCGTATCCGCGCCGACCGTTTGAGTCCTCGAGGTCGAGAATGAAGTCGTGCGCCTGCGCTTGGCGCGCCGCAGCGATCATATCGGCCTCGCTCGCATCGGGGCGACCGTAAAGGATGTTGTCGCGGACAGACCGATGCAGCAGGGCCGAATCCTGCTGAACCATCCCGATCCGGGCGCGCAGACTTTCTTGCGTCACCTGCGAGATATCCTGCCCATCGACGAGAATGCGTCCGCCTTCGATGTCGTAGAACCGCATCAGGAGCTTGACGAGCGTCGACTTGCCCGCACCGGACCGACCGACAAGGCCGACTTTTTCGCCCGGCGCAATCTTCAGATCGATGGCATCGAGCCCGCCCTGGCCGCGACCGTAATGATGCGTCACGCCTTCAAGGTCGATTGCGCCTTCGCGAAGCTTGAGCGGGCCGGCATCGGCGCGATCCGTCAGAGTGACCGGTTGGGCGATGGTTTCCATCCCTTCCTGCACGATGCCGAGCTGCTGGAAGAAATTGGTGAGCGCCCACATGATCCAGCCGGTCATCGCGTTGATCCGGAGCGTCAGCGCGGTGGCGGCCGCCACTGTCCCAACGGTCGCAAGCCCGAGACCCCAGGACCAGAGCGCGAGCCCCGTGACCGCGACGATCAAGAGCCCGTTCAAGACCGCCAGCGCCACATCCATGATGGTATAGAGCCGCATTTCCTTCTGGAACGTGGAGCGGGCATGTTCGATCGCCTCGCGCCCGTATTCGAGTTCGCGGCCATGATGGGCAAACATCTTGATCGAGTGGATATTGGTATAGCTATCGACGATCCGACCCGTGAGCTGCGAGCGCGCATTGGAGGAGTTCCGCGACGCGACACGGATCTTGCGCACGACCCAGGTCATCAGGGCCGCGTAGAGCCCGAGCCACAGCGCGAGCGGCACCATGAGCCAGGGATCCGCAACCCCGAGAAGCACGAGAGAGCCCAGCACATAGGCCAGCGCATAGGTGAGTGCGTCGAAGATCTGGAACATCGCCTCGTTCGCGGCCGACGGCGTCTGCATGATCCGGTTGGCGATCCGCCCCGCGAAGTCGTTCTCGAACCAGCCCACGGATTGCCGCATGACATGGCGATGCGCGCGCCAGCGCACGACGGTGGCAAGCTGCGGCATCATCGCGTTGTTCAGGATCAGAACATCAAGCGCCTGGAACAGGGGGCGCAGGATCAGGATGAAGACCGCAAGCGCGATCAGCGCGACGCCATGCTCCTCCCAGACGGCGGCCGGACCCTTGGCAAGAATGTCCACGACCCAGCCCATCGCCCAGATAAGCACCAGCTCCACTCCCGCTACGACGACGGACAGGATCGCGGCGATGACGAAGATGCCGCGGAACGGCGCGGTATAGGTCCACAAAAACGGCCAGAGCTTCCGAGGCGGCTGATCGGCTTCGGTATAGGATTGATAGGGGTCGACGAGATTTTCGAAGAAATGGAACATGGGCGGAGATGCCTTGTGGAAACAGTGTCATGGATAATGGGCCGGCCCATAGACCGGTCCCGCGCGCGCGGAAGGGGCCTGTCAGTTTCAGCTGATAGGGGTCTTCTCGCGATCCATAGGCAATCTCCGTGTTTCGAAAGAGGGCTTACCCTGCGCCGGCGGGAAAGTCACGCGCGCTTTGCACGGTCGAGCAGATCCTCGCGGGTCAGGTTGAAATCTGACGCTATCCATTCAGCCTCGAGCGCGCTCAGTGCCTCTCCCAGGGCTGCGCCTGAAAGGCCAGGCATGAGGTCTGCCGCGTTGATGGGAAAAACCATCTGTGCACCGCGATCGATAGCGTTCAGCGCTTCGGGACCAAGCGGCATCCCAAGCGACGCATGGCGGACAAGCAGCGCGTCTTTGGCAGTATCAGAGCCGTATTTATATCCCAGTGCCGCGTTGTTGCCTCCATCGGCGATAGCGGCGACAAGCGTCTCGATCCGCCGCACTTCCTTTTTCGAAAGCCTCAACCCCGGATCGTGCGACACGCCCATCGCAACGAGCCGGCGCAGTGGATCGGGGCGGATACCTGCCGCTTCTTCCAGCTCTACGAGCGGACCAAGCGCGCGCGGATCCGCGCCGAGCAAGACACGCGTCAGCACACCCACCTGAGCCATCGCGGCAACCGCGCGCGCGGGATCTTGTGCGGTGAGAAGTTTCTTCGTCTCGGCCCCGACCCTTTCCCGCGAAAGGATTTCCAATCCGTCTAGGCATTCAGCAATCGCCGCCAGCTCATCGGGATCGAAACCCGCCTCAGGATCGCCATACCAGGCCGAAAACCGGAAATACCGCAGGATCCGCAGGTAATCTTCGCGAATGCGATCCTCAGCTTGCCCGATAAACCGCACGCGCCTTGCAGATAGATCCTCAAGTTGTTCCGAGCCGAGCGGAGCGGTCACACGGCCTGACTTGTCAGCGTAAAGCGCGTTGATCGTGAAGTCGCGCCGGCGAGCATCCTCTGTGAGATCCTGCGAGAAACGGACCGTCGCGCGTCGGCCATCCGTCTCCATATCAGCGCGAAACGTCGTAACTTCGTAGCCTTCGCCGTCCGAGACGACTGTGATCGTCCCATGCTCCTTGCCGGTGGGCACCGCTTTCAGACCGGCGGACTCCACCGCGGCAATCGTCTCGTCGGGAAGCGCATCGGTCGCGATATCGAGATCCTCGACCGGCGCGCCGAGAAGCGCATTCCTGACGCATCCGCCAACCGCGAATGCGCGATGACCAGCGGTTTCCAGAGCGTGAAACACTGCCTGAGCTCGGGGCTCGGACAGCCACGTCCCCTTCACCACGATCATGGCGCCATCCGTTCGGCCAGGCCGCGCAGGATGCGCGCGGTCGCACCCCAGATGTAATAGGGACCGAAAGGCACGGTGTAATAGTGCCGCCTTTGCCCGCGCCATCGCCGTGCCTGAACAGAATAGCGGGCCGGATCTGTAATATGGTCGAGCGGCACCGTGAAGATTTCCGCAACCTCGCCCGGCTCGGCGCGCGGGTCGAACGGCGTCACGATACGGCCCACGAAAGGCGACATGACAAAGCCCGTCACTGTCTCGTGCGGCGGCAGCTCGCCCAGTATCTCGACCGAGCTTGGCTCGAGCCCGATCTCCTCATGTGCCTCACGCAAGGCAGCCGCCTTGGGCCCCGAATCCTCGGGATCGACCTTGCCGCCCGGAAAGGCGATCTGGCCGGGATGGTGCTTGAGTGCGGAGGAGCGTTTCGTCAAAACGAGACGCCAGCCATCCTCAACTTCGATCAGCGGAACCAGCACCCCGGCAGGTCGCAGCTTGCGGGTCTCAGGTTGCGCGACCCCGGTATTCAGATCGAAATCGGAAGAGGGCCGCGCCTCCACCGCGAGCGCGCGGCGAAGGCGGGTCATGTCGTTACTTTCCGGCATCCTCTGCCTCGAAGCCGACGGTCTTTGGGTCCAGCTCGTAATGCGCGCCGCAGAACTGGCAATCGGCGGTCACGATGCCCTCTTCGGTGGTCATCTTCTCGATGTCCTTGGCCGAGTAGATCGACAGCGATTGCCGCACGCGATCCTCCGAACATGTGCAGCCGAAGCGCACCGGGAGACTGTCGAAGACGCGCGGCGATTCTTCATGGAAAAGCCGGACCAGCAGTTCGGTCGGCGGCAGGCTCGGGCCGATCAGTTCCATGTCCTCGACCGTGTCGAGGTGGAAGTTGGCCCGGCGCCAATCCTCACCCTCGTCTTCGGAAAGGATATCGTCGGCTTGCAGAAGACCGCCCTCGCCAGTGCCGCCACCCTGCACGTGCGGGCTCTGCTTGGGCATGTGCTGAAGCATCACACCGCCCGCGCGCCAATGCTCCTGACCGCCCTTTTCGGTCGACCGCCCGAAAGAGAGCTGGAAGCGGGTTGGCAATTGCTCGGACTGCGCGAAATAGCCCTCAGCCGCATCTGAAAGCGACGAGGTCACAAGCGGCGTGATCCCCTGGTAGGGCTGCATACCCTTCCCCTGGTCCATGAGGATAGCGAAATACCCTTCGCCCACCTGGTCCATCGGACGCCCATCGGTGATGCGGTCGCGGTCAAAGCTGGCATAGGCTCTGATGCGGGCGGGCTCGCCCTCTTTCTCAGGTGCGTAGAAGTCAGTCGCGATCATTCGAACCGGACCCTTGGACTGGACCTGCAGCGACAGTTTCCAACGCAGCTTGATGGTCTGACCGATCAGGGCGGTCAAAAGCGCCATCTCCGCAACCAGCGCCTCGACGGCCGGGGGATAATCGTGCTGCTTCAGGATACCGTCCAGCACGCCGTCGAGCCGCGCGACGCGGCCGCGGATGTCCGAACGATCAAGCTGAAAGGGCAGAACGTTGTCGTCCCAGGCGATCTTGGGTCCGAGGGTCATGGGGTTTCCTTGCTGGCCGGGTGGTGGCAATGAGGGCTCTATATAAGAGCGGTGACCTCACGTCCAAGGGGGTGCCGAACGGCCGTGGAGGCAAAGGACGATGACGCGACGCTTCGGAGACCCGCCAGAGACCTGTCGCAGCTACCGGATACGGCGTGGCGCTTACGCGATCCTGCCGCAAGGCAGGTCCGTCCTGCTGACGCACCAGGAAGAGCCGCAGCCGGAGTTTCAACTTCCGGGCGGGGGCATCGATCCGGGCGAATCGCCGCTTCAGGCGCTGCACCGGGAGGTCTTCGAGGAGACCGGCTGGAAGATCGCATCCCCCGTCAGGCTCGGTGCGTTTCGCCGTTTCACCTTCATGCCCGAATATGAGCTTTGGGCGGAGAAGCTTTGTATCGTCTACATCGCGCGCCCCGTCTATGCCTTGTCGCACCCGACGGAGCCCGGCCACGACGCCGTCTGGATGGATATGGCCGTTGCCGCCGAGGCGCTCGGCAATCCCGGTGATCGGCATTTCCTCGAGCGTGCACTTATCTAAGCCTGACATCACCCAACGTATTCGAAAAGCGCCGCCGAGACATCGTCTGGCATGCCGTCACCCGATACTGCTTCCTCCGTTAGCCGCCAGAAGAGATCGTCGAGGAATTCAGAGCCTTTTTGCCCTGGCAGGCCAATTTCCACGAGATGGCGCAGACCCGCTTCGCCAAGAAGGCAACCCGAGGCAAGTTCGGCCTCGATGAACCCGTCGGAATAGATCAGAAGGCTGTCCCCCGGCTCCATGCGGATGGTCAGGCGATCATGGTGAACCGAGGCGAGAAGCCCGATCGGCAAGCCGCCATTCCCCAGAAAGCACAGCTCTCCCGATGCGCGGATCAGGAGCGGCCGTGGGTGGCCGGCCTGCACCAGACACACCTCTCCGCGATCAAGGTCGGCACGGGCGTAAAGCATGGTGAGATATTCCTCGACTCCGGGATCGGCCGAAAGACGGTCGTTCAGTCGGCGCGTCACGTCTTCGGGTGGACGCAAGGCGAAGAACCGACCAAATCGATGCTCGAGTGCGAGGTTCTGTTCAGGATGCCGGTCGCTCAGGTAGCCGGCGACGCGCGCTGCCACCATAGATGCCGCGATGCCGTGGCCGGAGACATCGATACCGTAGAATCCGATCCTGTTACGCCCGGCCTCGAAGGCGCCGACAAGATCGCCTCCGACATGGCCGCAGGAATGCAGCAGAAAGCTGACGCGCCCGCGTCCGAAATCCTGCACGCGCTGGGGCACCAACGACTCCTGGATCCGCCGCGCATGCTGAAGATCCCGATCTATTGTGGCATAGGCGCTCTGCAATTCGGCAAGCGTCGCGCCGATCACCTTGTTCTTCGCGGCAAGTTCCCGTTGCATGCGGATGATACGACCGGCAGCCGTGATACGCGCCCGCAATTCCTGCGCGTTGACGGGTTTTGTTAGAAAGTCGTCCGCCCCCGCATCCAACCCCTGCGCGACCTCCGCCCCGTCGCTTTTGGCGCTGAGAAGAATAAAATACGAGAACGCCTCGCCCCTTATCGAATGAAAGGCGCGGCAGAGACCGAGCCCGTCCATCCCCGGCATCATCCAGTCCGACAGAACGAGGTCCGGTAGACGCAGCGCGCAGACGGCAAGTGCATCTTGCCCCGTTGCCGCCTCTGTCACGTCGAAACCCCAGGAGCGCAAAAGCCGCGACAGCAGCGCCCGGTGCGCCGCGCTGTCATCGACCACCAGAATATAGCGAACCGGAAGCTGAGCCTGATCGGTCTCTGGAGCAGACAGGGCGGTTGGGAGGGTCACGGCATCGCTTCGGTCACATCGGAATGAGCGGAAGCGTGGATGCCCTCGCTTAAGAAGACCTGAAATCGACAAATCAATCTATTCAAAAGCGTGGATTCATTCTTTGTACACACCCCGCGTCGAAGCTTCGAGACATGATCGACACGAAGCGAATTTCGGAACTGCGGGCGGAGCTCGGCTCGGAATGCTTCGCAGAGGTTGCGGCGCTATTCATGGCCGATCTGGAAAGCGCGCTCGGGACGATTGATCCAGCGCGCGCTGACGCCGTGGCGCAGTTTCATTTGGTGAAGGGACTGGCCCTCAACTTGGGATTCCGCGATTTCGCTCAACTCTGTTCACGCATCGAGGCAAAGGATGCATCCGCGGAGGACATAAACGCGCTAAATCGGCTCTACTCCACCTCCAAAGACGCGCTCGTGCCTTATCTCAGATCCGGCGATGAAGGTGCTTGATATCGCTTTCGCCATCTTCCGTGATCCGTGCCCGCAAGGCGCGCATGCCCTTGATCCAAGACTCCATATCCTCCGCCCGTTTGCGAAAGAAGAGACCGGCCTCCTCGTGAGGCAAGATCAGGAACCGACCCTCTCTCAGCCCTGCAATCAGCGAATGTGCGACCGCCTCAACGGGCAGGATGCGATCGTGGGCCCCACTCTCGCCTTCCGCATATCCAAGAAGGGGCGTGGCGACATAAAGCGGGCAAACGACGGAGACCTGAATCCCTTGGCCGCCGTGATCGATGGCGAGCGATTGCGCGAGGCTGACTGCCGCGTGCTTGCTCGCCGAATAGGCCGCATCGCCGATCTGGGACAGCAAGCCAGCGGCTGATGCAACATTGACGATCGCCCCCTCCTCACGCGCAATCATGTCAGGCAAGAGCCGCCGTACCGCGCGCAGATGCGCCATGACGTGCAGATCGAAACTTTTCTGCCAATGCGCGTCGCTGGCCGAGGCCGCCCCATCCGGCTCTCCCGTTGCCATGCCGGCATTGGACACAAGGATATCGATGCGGCCCCGCCAGCCGATCGCAGCATCCAGCGCTTTTCCAAAAGCCTCAGGGTCGGTGACGTCGGCCGCAATCGCGTGGCCGCCTGTCTCTTCGGCGACGCGCCGCGCGGCGGTCTCATCACGGTCGAGAACGATGACCAGCGCACCTTCAGCCGTCAGCGCCTTGGCCATGGCGCGTCCGATCCCCTGTCCGGCCCCGGTGATCAGCGCGATGCGACCCGATATCCGCATCAGATCAGGAATTGCGCGAGGATCTCGTCCTCGGTGATGTCCTGGTACACGAAGCCGCGCGCATCGAGATCCGCGAAAAGGCGGTCGAAATTTCGCGCATCCGTCGTTTCGATCCCTATGAGGACAGAGCCGAAATTTCGCGCGGATTTCTTCAGATATTCGAACCGCGCGATATCATCGTCAGGCCCAAGCGCCGTCAGGAAATCCTTGAGCGCGCCAGGACGCTGCGGCAGTCGGAGAATGAAGTACTTCTTGATGCCCGAGAACCTTTGCGCGCGCTCCTTCACCTCGGGCAAACGCTCGAAGTCGAAATTGCCGCCAGTCGTCATGCAGACAACCGTCTTGCCCCGGATCGAACCGCCGAGATCCTTGAGCGCATCGATGGCAAGCGCCCCTGCAGGTTCAAGGACGATGCCTTCCACATTCAGCATCTCGAGGATAGTGGTGCAGAGCCGGTCCTCCGGAATGGTCAGCGTATTCGCAAGACCCACACCCTTCAGGCGCTCGAAGGTCCGCTCACCGATCTTGGCGACGGCAGCCCCGTCCGCGAAGGTGTTTACAGATGGCAGTCGGACGGGCTCTCCGGCGCGCAAGGCGGCGTGCAGACACGCGCCGCCGGCTGGCTCGACGAAGGTCCAGGCGGGGCCGTTGCCGAAATACGTCAGCATGCCCGCCGAGAGGCCACCCCCGCCGACCGGAACGACGATATGATCCGGGGCCTGACCCAGCTCTTCCTCGATTTCCACCGCGACGGTGGCTTGTCCTTCGATGACGTCCTCATCGTCGAAGGGCGACAGGAAATGCCCGCCCGCCTCGGCGCAGAACTCCTGCGCGGCCTGAAGGCAATCGTCGAAGTAGTCTCCAATCATGCGAATCTCGATGGCATCGCCACCGAACATCCGCGTCTTCTGGATCTTTTGTTGCGGGGTCGTGACCGGCATGAAGATCACGCCGGTCTTGCCGAAATGCCGGCACATGAAGGCGACACCCTGAGCGTGGTTCCCTGCAGAGGCCGCAACGAAAAGGTCCTGTTCCGGTCGTTTACGCATGGCATTGAAGGCCCCGCGCAACTTATAGGATCGCACCGGGCTCAGATCTTCGCGTTTGAGCCATATATCCGCACCGTACAGGTCGGACAGATGCGCGTTGCGTGACAGTGGCGTCTCGGCGAAGACGGCCCGCATCTCCGCCGCGGCGGCCCGGGCGATCGTCTTAAAATCGGTCATATCCGATCTGTGGCCGATGCCCAAGGCGCTGGCAAGCGTTCAGTCGATAGGACGGCCTTCGATGTAATGGCCGTAGATCGTCGTCAGCACGGAGACTGACACCATGGTCACGAACCAGTTGATGACCACGAAAACGAGCGTGCCGAGAAGGGAGGACACAGCCATCACGATCGCCGCCGGAATCTGCACGAGAAGCGCGGCGACAACTCCAATGGCGGCAACGCCCAGCGCGGTTCCGGTTGCGCCGTTGGTCGCGGACCAGGCTTCGCCGAAAGACAGCGACTTTCCCGTCGCGACGGCGGGCAAGACCGATGCCAGCCGGAACCCGAGAACAATGGCGCCAAAGAGGCCCGCAAGGCCCACGATCGCGGCAAGCGGCGGCGCGATGGCGGCCGCGATCGTGACCGGAACGCCGATCGCAAGGCCGACCCCGATGCCGATCACCAGCGAATAGCCGAAGTATTTCAGCATCGAACCGCCGTGAAAATTGGGTAACCAGCCAGAGGGGTATTCCTCGAGGAGAACAAAGCGATGCCAAGAGACCGCGATCCAAAGGGTGACAACGACCTGAAGGATCGCGACAAGGAAGAGCGTCCCGGCTTGCCCGGGCTCGATCATTTGGAGAGCTTCGTCGGGACTGGCAGATTGGTCCTCCAGAAACACCAGCTGCACGAGAGCGTAGATCGCGTAAAGCGCAACCGAAATGCGAAGCGCATCCCGCCGGTTGCGCCAGACGAGCCGCACCGAATGCGAAAATACCTCCCAGGCTTTCATGCCCCTAATCCTTCTGCCGCAAAATTTTGCATGAGCTAACACGGACATGCGGCACGGCATAGGCCGGAACCTTGCCCGCGCAGTCGAAACCGGCTAAGCGCCGCGCCAGCATCGCATCAGGAGGTCTTGCCCATGTCCGCGCCCAAGAAAGTCGTTCTGGCCTATTCCGGGGGTCTCGACACGTCGATCATCCTGAAATGGCTGCAGACCGAATATGGCTGCGAGGTCGTGACGTTCACGGCGGATCTCGGGCAGGGCGAAGAGCTGGATCCGGCGCGCGAGAAGGCCGAGATGCTCGGCATCAAGCCCAAGAACATCTACATCGAGGACGTTCGCGAAGAGTTCGTTCGTGATTTCGTCTTTCCGATGTTCCGCGCCAACGCGCTCTACGAAGGGCTTTACCTCTTGGGCACGTCCATCGCGCGGCCGCTCATCTCCAAGCGGCTGGTCGAGATCGCTGCCGAGACCGGCGCGGATGCAGTGGCGCATGGCGCAACCGGGAAGGGCAATGACCAGGTGCGGTTCGAGCTTGCGGCCTACGCGCTCAATCCGGACATCAAGGTTATCGCGCCTTGGCGGCTTTGGGATCTGACGTCCCGCACGAAGCTTCTGGACTTCGCCGAGAAGAACCAGATCCCGATCGCGAAGGACAAGCGTGGCGAGGCCCCGTTCTCGGTCGATGCGAACCTTCTGCACACCTCCTCCGAGGGGAAGGTTCTCGAGGATCCCGCCGATGATGCGCCCGATTATGTCTACCAGCGCACGGTGAACCCCGAAGATGCGCCGGATCAGCCCGAGTTCATCGAGATCACGTTCGAAAAGGGCGATCCGGTTGCGATCAACGGCGAGGCGATGTCGCCTGCGACGTTGCTGACCGCGCTCAACGAATACGGTCGGGTGCACGGTATCGGCCGTCTCGACCTGGTCGAGGGGCGGTTCGTCGGGATGAAGTCGCGCGGCATCTACGAGACGCCCGGCGGAACGATCATGCTGGAGTCACATCGCGGGATCGAGCAGATCACGCTCGACCGCGGTGCGGCGCACCTCAAAGATGAACTCATGCCGCGTTATGCCGAGTTGATCTACAACGGTTTCTGGTTTTCGCCGGAGCGGGAGATGTTGCAGGCGGCGATTGATCGCAGCCAGGCGCATGTCACCGGCACCGTTCGCCTTAAGCTGTACAAGGGTCTCGCGCGCACGGTCGGACGCTGGTCCGAGCATTCACTCTATTCAGAGGCACATGTCACTTTCGAAGACGACGCAGGAGCCTACGATCAAAAGGATGCCGCCGGTTTCATTCAGCTCAACGCTCTGCGTCTGAAGCTTTTGGCCGCTCGGGATCGCCGCCTGAAGGGCTGACTTGGTGGCGACGCTCGCCGAATTCCACGCGCGGCAGGAAGAGGATTGGCCGCGCGCGCGTGCAGAACTGGCCTCGGGACGCAAGACGTCGCACTGGATCTGGTGGATCGTACCGCAGCTTGCCTGTCTTGGCCGCTCGGATCGTGCGCGGCATTACGGTCTGCGCGATCTCGCCGAGGCTCAATCCTACTTGGATGATCCGGTCCTGCGCGGAAGGCTCGAAGAGGTGGCGCGGCTCGTGCTGGTTCAGGACGCGCCGCCAAGTGATATCTTTGGCGATGTCGATGCGATGAAGCTTCGATCCTCAATGACATTATTCGAACGAGCGCAAGGGGCGCCAAAGATTGTCAGCGACGTGCTGGATCGATGCTTCGCAGGTTCTCGCTGCGAGACAACATTGAAAGCTCTCGAAGACTGAAGGGTTGGGGGCCGCCCCATCCCGTATCAGGGGTTCCGCAAGACGGGACGGCCCGGCACGTTCGCCACGCGATTTGCACGAGAGCGCGACGAACGTGAAGTCGTTCACTGCTCGATGGACGGGTCTGGCAAGTCCAGACGTGCCATACAATCTCAGTCACGAGCTTGAGCTTCTTGCAGTTTCGAGAATCTTCCAGATTCATGAGATTTTTTCTCAAAGCATTAATATTATTCAATTTTCCAACTCAATTTCCTCAGCATCACTTGCCCGCGGTACATCCGAATGACGCGCAGCCAGAAGCGCCGAGATCGCGTAAGCCCGTTTCGGAGTGAGGCCGGCCAAAACCGATGCGGCGATATCCGGTTTCATCCGGGCAAGGAAACCTGCCGCGAATTCAGGTGACATCTCTTCGAATAGGATGGCTGCATCTTTCGGCTTCATCCGGGAATACACCTCGGTCAGCTGTGCAACATCAGCCTCGGCTGCGCCGCGCGCAAGGTCGAGCGTCGCGCGCAGACGTTCCTCCGCAGCAACAAGCTCGACAAGCTTTTCGGCGATTTCGTCGTCGGCGATCGTCAGGGCTTTTTCACGGACCAGGATCGCCTCCTCACGGGATTTCAGCCGCGCCTCGCGTGCCTGAAGCGCTTCGAGCAGCGTTGCTGGATTTTCCGGTGCCGGCTCTACGGACTCGGCAGATGCGTCCGAACTGGCACTATCAACGTCCGGCAGAGCCAGCACGACATCTGCACCGAGGCCGAGCCGAAACACGGCCGACAGAACGAAGAACGCACCGATGAGGGTCAGCGTCCCGATCCGAGGAAAACCTGACCGACCGCGCAGCACGAGGGCGCTCATCCCGCGTTCTCCTGCCGGGCGCGATGGGAGAATACCGGCGCGGCGATACCGGGCCCTTCGGGAGCGGATGTCGTATGTGGCTCTGGAAGATCATGCATCGATGCGACCAACAGCTCCAGCCTGCGGGCGACATCCTCCGCCCGGCTCGTCAGGGCTGTCAGGGACTCGGTCGATGCACCGGCGGAGTTCTGTGCCGCGCCCAGCGTTTTCCGAAGGTCCTCGACCTGTGCGGACAATATGGCGACAGCACCGCCCATTCCGCCTTCGAGATCGTTGAACGCCCGCAATCGACGCGAAAGAACAACGCAATAAAGCGCAGCGCCCAAGGCACCCGCAGCGAGAAAGATATCCGCCAGAAACTGCATCCCGCGCCCTCAGTTCAGCACAAATTCCAGAACCAGAAGATCGCGCATACGATCTTCACCCAAGACAAGCTGCAGCCGCCGCGTCAGCTGCCCGCGGATCAGAAACAGCCCGCCCGGCTCTTCTATATCTGCTGGCTCCAGCGCGCGGAGATAGCCGTTCATCACATCGAGGATCCGCGGCTGCAGCTGGGCCACCTCGGCCTCTGACGCTGTGTTTGTCTCAATCGCGGCGGTAAAGCGAAGATGCCGCGCCGTCGCATCCGGGCCAAGAGAGACAACGAGCTGCGGCAACTCGACGAAACGCACATCCGACGTGCCATCCTCTTCGTACATCGGCGGCACCGCGCTTTCCGCATGTGTCTCATCTGATTGATGGCCAGCCTCCACGGCCTCGGGGCCAAGCATGCCCGAACTGACCGCGAAATAGCCCGCGCCCCCGCCTAAGAGCGCCAAAACCAGGCCGATGAGGAGCGGCTTTCGGCTTTTGCCGGACGTGGTTTCGGGACCCGACGCTTCTTCCGGTGCGCTTGCTTCACTCATCGTTGATCCTTTTCGACTCGCCGGACCAGATAATCGCGAAGGAGCTAACCGGCTGTTAATGCGAACGAGCCAAAACTGTCTTCCGAGCAAAGAAGTTGTTCGGCAGGTGGAGGCCGCATTGGCGCAGATATTGGCATTGTGGAACGGGCTATCGGCTCAAAGGCGAATCGTGGTCGTGGCATCAGCGGCCGCGATGTTCGTGGCTGTTCTGATCCTTGGACGCATAGCCTCGCGGCCAGATATGGCGTTGCTTTACGCGGGCTTGGAACCTCAGGCCGCCGGTGACGTTATCGCGGCGATCGAGGCGCAAGGTATGCCCTACGAAGTGCGCGGTGGCGCAATCCTCGTACCCCGTGCCGAGCGCGACGCCCTGCGCCTGACGCTGGCCGGCGAGGGGCTGCCCGCCAACGGTGCACAGGGCTACGAGCTTCTCGATTCGCTCACGGGGTTCGGAACGACGTCGCAGATGTTCGATGCTGCCTACTGGCGCGCGAAGGAGGGGGAACTTGCTCGGACGATTGCGGCGAACCCACTTGTTGCGGCGACGCGTGTCCATATTGCGAATGCCTCAGCGAACCCGTTCCAACGCCGCGTAAATGCGTCGGCCTCGGTGTCCGTCACCGGGACGTCAGGCCCCCTTCCCCCGGAGCAGGCGCGCGCCATCCGATACCTCGTCGCCTCCGCGGTGCCGGGACTCTCTCCGGAAGATGTTGCGGTGATCGACAGCCAGGTTGGGCTTTTGAATGGCGAAGCGGGCGACATGGTGGCGTCTGCCGAGGACCGCGCGGATGCGTTGCGAGAGCGGGTTCAGCGGATCGTCGATGCTCGGGTGGGGCCGGGAAATGCTGTCGTCGCGATCAGTGTCGATACGATCACCGAAAGCGAATCGATCCGCGAACGCCGCATCGACCCGGATGGCCGCGCACTCATCTCCTCGGACACCGAGGAGCGTGAAGGCCAGTCCAAGGATGGGCCCGGCAATGGCGTCACGGTCGCGTCCAACCTTCCCGACGGCGACGGCACAGGGGGCGAGGGGTCCAGCAGCCAGGAAAGCTCGACCCGGGAACGGGTCAATTACGAGGTCTCGGAAACCTTGCGGGAAGTGACCCGGACGCCGGGCGCGATCCGGCGTCTGACCGTGGCGGTGCTGGTTAACGGCACGATCGAGACGGGTGCGGAGGGCGATGTCTTCACACCTATGCCGGATAGCGAGCAGGACGCGCTTCGCGCGCTGGTAGCATCGGCGGTCGGCTACGACGAAGCGAGAGGCGACGAGATTACCATCCGCTCCCTACCCTTCGACGCGCCCGAAGGGCTTGGCACCGAGGCGACAGCGCCGGGATGGATATCTCCGATACCTCTCGATCTGACACGGATTCTTCAAATGGCGGTCGTGGCGCTTGTTGCGCTGGTGCTGGGCCTTTTCGTGGTTCGTCCGATCCTCAAAGGCGCACAGGTCGCAGCCGCTCTGCCCGCACCAGACAGCAGCCTGCCCACACCGGCCTCACTTTTGGCAGAGGCCGAACCACTGGTTCCGGTGGATGGCGAAATCGATATGGGCGACGGTTTCCAGCCCATGAGCGGCTCCGGCCTCGGAGCGAAGGGCTTTGCCGGTCTCGAGGATCTCAGCCGGGAAGACCCGGTCGACCGGCTTCGCGGCATGATCGAAGACCGCAAGGAAGAAGCGGTCGAAATCCTGCGAAGCTGGCTCGATGAGCCGGAGGAACATGCATGATGCCTGATTTAAGCGCCTTGTTCCCGGATTTTGCTAGCCCGGCCCCTGGTCTGGCAGACACCACGACACCGCGATTACCGCCCGACGAGTTGGAGAAACGCGATCTTGCCAATTTCGACCAGGGGTATCGGTCGGGATGGGATGACGCGGTTCGCACGATGGAAGAAGAGAACACACGTATCAAAAGCGATTTCGCACAGAATTTGCAGGATCTGTCGTTCACCTATCACGAAGCCTACAGCCATATCCTGGCCGCGATGACGCCCCTCCTCGACGAGATTGTGGGCGCGATCCTTCCTGCTGCTTTGCAAGGAACGCTCGGCGCGCACGTCGCCGCACGGA
This sequence comes from Roseivivax sp. THAF30, assembly GCF_009363575.1. Lineage (NCBI taxonomy): Bacteria > Pseudomonadati > Pseudomonadota > Alphaproteobacteria > Rhodobacterales > Roseobacteraceae > Roseivivax > Roseivivax sp. THAF30. The sequence goes on from NZ_CP045389.1 coordinate 3,732,433, forward strand.
TGGGCGAAGTCGCAGCGGAAATCGGCAATCTCAACGTTCGCGTTGCTGTCAGTCCGACCGAGTTAAGCCTTGTGGAGCCGCTCGCGGACAATATCACCGATTTTCCGGTCGAGGTTGTCGCCGACGGATCGCTTGCTGCCGGACAAGCCGACATTCGCTTTTCTGAAACCGTCGAAGAACGGCTCGATCTCAGCGAAATCGCAGAAGAGATTCGGACAGCCATCGCCGGTTTCTGCTCTGACACACGGAGGGCTGTGAATGGCTGAAGCTCAAAACCCTGGTGGCGAGGATCCTCAAACCCCAGCATCGTCGCGTATGACATCCTTCACGCAGGTTCCGATCGAAGTGACTGTCGCTGTCGGCAGGGCAAGCCCGTCCATCCAGGAATTATTGGGGCTCGACGTCGGCTCCATACTGACGCTCGACAAGGCTCTCGACGACCCGGTGGAGCTCTTCATCGGTGATCGGTCGATCGGCTTCGGTCTGCTCGAAGTCAGCGAAGAGAGCGGCGATCCGCGCCTGTCGGTCCGTCTGACAGAGATCGCTGATCTGGGAACGTCTGCGCCATGACAAAGGCAAGTCAGAAAGCAGCCGGGAAAAGGAGTGCTGCCGGTCACGGAGTGACCGCATGTCTTCCCGGACTTTCCGTGGTCTTTGGGATGCTCTTCCTTGTGCCGAGCCCCGCTGCCGCGCAAGGGATCGCGATAGATCTTGGCGAGGGAGGCTCGCTTACGGCCACAAGCCTCCAGCTGATCGCCTTGATCACGCTACTCAGCCTCGCGCCGGGAATCGCGATCATGATCACCTGCTTTCCGTTTCTCGTGACTGTCTTCGCGATCCTGCGGCAGGCAATCGGCTTGCAACAATCGCCGCCGAACATGCTTCTGGTCAGCCTGGCGCTCTTTCTGACCTATTTCGTCATGGAGCCGGTCTTCACACAGGCGTACAGCGCTGGGATTGCTCCGTTTCTTGACGAAGAACTGGAGATCGGGCCCGCACTCGACGCCGCACTCGGGCCATTCCGCACCTTTATGTCCGCCCGCGTCGACCCGGAAACGTTTCGCGCCATGGCTGACCTGCGCCCCGATACGTCCGGCACGGAGCTGGCCGAGACGGCACCGCTATCCGTGCTGATCCCGAGCTTCATGCTGTCCGAGATCGCGCGCGCCTTCCAGATCGGCTTCCTGATCTTCATGCCGTTCCTGATCATCGATCTCGTCGTAGCCGCGATCCTGATGTCGATGGGCATGATGATGGTGCCGCCGGCAATCGTGTCGCTTCCGTTCAAACTCGCCTTCTTTGTTGTGGCCGATGGCTGGGCCCTTCTATCGGGCAGCCTTGTTCGATCCTATTTCTAGGGCCGGGCACAGCGGCGGATGATCGATTTTTGGTCGCGTCCCGGCAAGCACATGCCCACCGAGCGGAACGCTCCCGGTTTGCCCCTAGGATTCCGGCCCTAGGTTTCCTACCACCTAGAGAGCAACAAGGTCAGACCGGGGGATACCCATGGACGATCGAAGCGACGCGGCGGCGGATTACGACCTGTTTGTCATCGGCGGAGGGATCAACGGCTGCGGCATAGCGCGGGATGCGGCCGGGCGTGGCCTCTCGGTCGCACTGGCCGAGATGAACGATCTGGCCTCGGCAACTTCGTCGGCCTCGACCAAGCTTTTTCATGGAGGCTTGCGCTACCTCGAATACTTCGAGGTTCGTCTTGTGCGGGAGAGCCTGATCGAGCGTGAGACCCTGCTCAAGGCCATGCCGCATATCTCCTGGCCCATGCGCTTCGTCTTGCCGTTCCACCGCAACATGCGCTTCGACAATTCGACCCCGACGTCGCGGCTGCTAAACACCGTGATGCCGTGGATGAAGGGGCGGCGTCCAGGCTGGCTCATCCGGCTCGGCCTTCTGATGTACGACAATCTTGGCGGACGAGAGATCCTTCCCGGCACGAAAACGATCGACCTCGACCGCTCGGTCGAGGGCAAGCCGCTCAAGGATCGTTTCAGCCACGCTTATGAATATTCAGATGCCTGGGTCCAGGATTCGCGCCTTGTCGTCCTGAACGCGCGCGATGCGCAGGCGCGAGGGGCCGATATTCTGACGCGGACCAAGGTCACGGAAGCCGAACGAATCGGCGATCACTGGCAGATCAAGGTCATGAACCGGCGCTCCGGCTCGGAGCGGACGATCCGTGCGAAGATGCTCGTCAATGCCGGCGGCCCTTGGGTCGGCGATGTGATCCGCACGAAGGTGCGCTCGAACTCGACCGATGGTGTCCGGCTCGTGCGCGGGAGCCATATCGTGACGCACAAGCTCTACGATCATGAGAAATGCTACTTCTTCCAAGGCCGTGACGGCCGGATCATCTTCGCGATTCCCTATGAGCAGGACTTCACGCTGATCGGCACGACGGACAGCGAACAGGACGATCCCGACAAGAAGCCGGAATGCACCGAGGAAGAGATGGATTATCTCTGCAACTTCGCCTCGGAATATTTCGAGAAGCCGGTGACGCGCGACGATATCGTCTGGACCTATTCGGGCGTGCGCCCGCTTTACGACGACGGCGCGAAGAGCGCGACGGCTGCCACGCGGGATTACACGCTCAAGATCGATGAGGCCGGCGGCGCGCCGCTGCTCAACATATTCGGTGGCAAGATCACCACCTATCGGCGGCTCGCCGAACATGCGCTCGAGAAAATCGTGCCGTACTTTCCGCAGGCGACAGGCGCCTGGACGGCGGGTGCAACGCTGCCCGGCGGGGATTTCAAAGTAGTGGAGACACGCGGCCGGATCGACCAGCTCGAGACGGATTACCCCTTTCTCGGGCCAAAATGGGCGGAGCGGATGATCCGCCATTACGGCAACGAGGCCTGGGCGATCCTGGGTGACGCAAACTCCGAGGAAGATCTCGGCGCATCGTTCGGCGCAACGCTGACCGAAGCCGAAGTTCTCTGGCTCATCGAAAAGGAATATGCCGAGACTGCCGAAGACGTCATCTGGCGACGCACGAAGCTCGGTTTGAAACTCGACGAGCCGCAAGTCGATCAGATCGAGAGTTTCATGCGCGATGCCCAGATCGCGCTAAAGGAAAGGGCGGCGGAATAAATCCGCCGCCTCTTTGGCTTTAGACTTCAGGTTTTAGCCGAGCACCTTCGCGACAGCCTTAGCCGTCTTCCCGGCGATCTCGTCCGCCTCCGCTTCGGTCAGGCAGAAGGGTGGCGCGTAGCCGATGATATCGCCCTGCGGCATCGCGCGGGCGATGATGCCCTCTTCCAGAAGCGCCGCCGCGATGGACGGGCCAACCTTGCGGCTCGCATCGAAGAATGTCCGGCTGTCCTTGTCCTCGACGAATTCCACCGCGCAGAGCATCCCCTCGCCGCGCACTTCGCCGACATTGGCGTGCTCGCCGACCGCGTCGCGCATCACCTTGTTAAAATATGCACCGTTACGGCCCGCATTCGTCACAAGATCCAGCTCGTCGATCAGCTTGAGGTTGGCGACACCGGCCGCGGCCCCGATCGGGTGGGCCGAATAAGTCCAGCCATGCCCGATGGGCCCGTTCTCGTCGGTCCCCTGCTCAAGCACTTTCCACATCTTGTCAGAAACGATGGAGCCCGACAGCGGCGCATAGGCAGAGGTGAGACCCTTCGCGATGGTGATGAGGTCGGGCTTCAGATCATAATGCATCGAGCCGAACATGCTGCCGAGCCGCCCGAAGCCGGTCACGACCTCATCCGCGATCAGGAGGATATCGTGCTTCGCCAGAACCTCCTGGATCGCTTCCCAGTAGCCTGCCGGCGGCGGCACGATGCCCCCGGTGCCAAGCACGGGCTCACCGATGAACGCCGCGATCGTGTCCGCGCCCTCGCGCTCGATCAGCGCCTCGAGTTCTGAGACGCAATGCGCGGTGAACTGCTCTTCGCTCATCGCAAGGTCGGGGCGGCGGTAATAGTAAGGCGCCTCGGTATGGATCACCTGCGCGAGCGGCAAATCGAACTTCTTGTGGAAAAGCTCGAGTCCCGTCAGCGAGCCTGTCATCAGGCCAGAGCCGTGATAACCGCGCCAGCGCGAGATGATCTTCTTCTTCTCGGGGCGGCCGAGGATGTTGTTGTAGTACCAGACGAGCTTGATGTTGGTCTCGTTCGCATCCGATCCCGACAGGCCGAAATAGACCTTAGACATGTGGTCGGGCGCGCGGTCGAGGATCATCTTCGACAGCGTGATCGACGCCTCGGTGCCGTGACCGACATAGGCATGGTAATAGGCCAGTTCCTTCGCCTGCTCGGCAATGGCGTCGGCGATGTCCTGACGGCCATAGCCCACGTTCACGCAGTACAGCCCCGCAAAGGCATCGAGAAGGCGATGACCTTCGCGATCCTCGATATGGCAGCCCTGACCGCCGGTAATGACGCGGTGGGGGGCGTTGCCGCGGGCGAACTCGGCCAGATGGGTGGAGGGATGGAAGAAATTCTCCCGGTCCCACTGCTCGAGCATGTCGTTCTTCAGCATCGGATACTCATCCTTTCTTGCACTTGGCTCCGCTTGGGTCTCACGCCCAATCGCGACAGACGTATTTGATCTCGGTGAAAGCTTCCAAGCCCTGTCTTGCCCCTTCGCGGCCGAGACCGGACTGTTTCATGCCGCCGAAGGGAATGGGCGCGCCCGTGACCTTCGTGCGGTTCACCGCGACCATGCCGAACTGGAGTTTTCTGCTGACCCGGTAAATCCGGCGCGGATCCTGGCTGTGAACGTACGCGACCAGCCCGTATTCGGTGTCATTGGCGCGCGCGACGACTTCTTCCTCGGTATCAAACGGCACGAGCGCCGCGACGGGGCCGAAAGTCTCTTCGCTGAGAATATCGGCATCAGCGGGCACGTCGGACAGAACTGTAGGCTCGTAGAAGAGAGGTCCCAGATCATCGAGCCGCTTGCCGCCACATTTCAGCACCGCACCCTTTGCGAGCGCGTCAGAGACATGTGCCTCCTGCTTCTCGACGGCCTTTTCGTTCATCAAGGGGCCGATATCGGCATCGTCGAGACCCTTGGCGACGCGCAGCGCCTGCGTTGCTTCAGTGAATTTCTCGACGAAGGCATCATAGATCGGCCGCTCCACGAAGATGCGGTTGGCGCCGAGGCAATCCTGACCAGAGGTCGCGAATTTCGCCTTGATCGTCTCTGTAACGGCCTGATCGAGATTTGCGCCCTTGAAGACGATGACGGGCGCATGGCCGCCAAGCTCCATGATGAGCGACTTCACCGTGCCGGAGCACTGCTTGTAGAGAAGGCGACCGATCTCGGTCGAGCCGGTGAAAGACAGAACACGGACGCGCGGATCTTGCGTCCAGGGCTCGACGATGGTCGGCGCTTCGCCGGTGACGACGTTGAAGACACCCGCCGGGAAGCCCGCGCGTTCGGCAAGCTCTGCAAGCGCCAGCGCGGAGAACGGCGTCTCCTTCGAGGGATGCGCAACAACCGTGCAGCCCGCGGCGAGAGCAGCCGCCGCCTTGCGCGTCAGCATGGCGGAGGGGAAGTTCCACGGCGTGATGAGCGCAGCGACCCCCATCGGCTCGCGCCAGAGCTCGACCTCTGCGTCGGGCAGATGGGAGGTCACACCCTCGATGTTCGGGCGGCGGGTTTCCTCGGCGTAGAATTCCACGAAGTCTGCCGCATAGGCGATCTCGCCCAGCGCCTCGGAATAGGGCTTGCCCTGCTCGAGCGTCATCAGAAGCGCCAGATCTTCCTGGTGCTCCATCATCAGCTCGTACCAGCGACGCAGCAGGCGCGCACGTTCCTGCGGCAGTGTGTCGGCCCAGATGTCGAAGGCTGCGTGGGCCGCATCGACCGCGTCTTTTGCCTCCTCGCCCGATAGCGACGCAACCTCGCCCAGCCACTCGCCATCGGCTGGATTGGTGACGGCGATGGCCTCGCCTGAATCGGCGCTGCGCCATTTGCCGTCCACGTAGGAAAAATTGCGAACAAGCCGCGCATCCTTGAGCGCGGTGAGCGGCGATTTCGGAATGGTGCGGTGCACGGTCATCGGGACCTCCTGAGCGGAAACTCTGTGATACCCGAGACATATCCTCCCAATTCCAGAGGAGGGGACCAAAGTTGACGCAGCTTGCAGGAGGTTCTGCTGGCAGAGCGCCGAACGGCAGAGGATTCCTCTGCCAGCGCCTGTCAGCCGTCTCCGAGAAGACCGAACGGCAGACCGTATGTGGCCTTGATCGGCTTCGTCACGATGTACGTGTAATAGCGCGCCAGCCCGACCCGATCGGCGAGCATGCGGTCGATGAGCCGCTGATAGCTGTCGATATCTCGGGTCACGACCTGGATAAGATAGTCGAACCCGCCGCCGAGTGCCCAGGCCCAGGTGATCTCTTCATAGGACTGCAGCGCTTCCTCGAAGATGCGGAAATCGTCCACCCGGTGACCGGCAAGCTCGCAGGCGACGAAGACGGTCACGTGCGGACCGAAGGCCTTGTACGCGATCCGGGTGCCATAGCCTTCGATGACACCGGCCTTCTCGAGCTTCTTGAGACGTTCCCATGCAGGCGTGGGCGAAAGACCGACACGCTCTGCAAGTTCGGTCTTGGTAATCCGGCCTTCCGCCGAAAGAACGCGCAGGATTTCTATGTCGCGGGCATCAAGGCGGATCATGGATCGTATTGTTTCAAGCAGCCTGAAGGGTAGCGGTGTGTCACAGGAAGATGACCCGGCAGGCAGGGAAAGAAAAGCGGTACAATTATACGCTGTTGCGATGAAAGACGCTGGGATATTCCTCGCTCCATGAGCGGACATGCGGATCTCGACTCCCGGCGCAGCTGGACACGCCTCCTTGTGACGCTTGTCGCGGCGGTCACGGGCAATGTCGGCATGTGGGCGGTGATTTCGGCCCTTCCGGGTATCGCCGCGGATTTCGAGGCGAGCCGCGCGATGGCCTCCCTGCCCTATGCTGCGACCATGCTCGGCTTCGGCGCGGGGAACTTCCTGATCGGCCGCTTGGTGGACCGGCACGGCATGGCGCGCGTGCTGGCCGTTGTCGGCGTGGGGCTGGGCCTCGCTTATTTCGCGGCAGCCCAAAGCCCGAGCGTCATGGTGCTGAGCCTCTGGCAACTCGTCATCGGCTTTGGCACCGGCGCCTGTTTCGCGCCGCTCATCGCCGATATCTCGCAATGGTTCCTGAAGCGACGCGGGCTTGCCGTCGCGATTGCGGCATCGGGAAACTACCTGGCAGGTGCTGTCTGGCCCGTCGCGCTCGACTGGGTCGGCGGCGGCGCGGGGTGGCGGTGGGATTATTCCGCACTGGCGCTCGTCTCGGTCGTCATTCTCGTTCCCATTAGTTTCGCACTACGCACCCGCGTAGATGCGGGCGCGATCGCAGTCTCCGAGGCGCAGGCTGCGGCGCGCGCCGGACAGACCGGCCTTTCGCCTCGTCAGCTGCAATGGGCGCTGGGCATTGCCGGGATCGGCTGCTGTGTGGCGATGGCAATGCCGCAGGTCCACATCGTGGCGCTCTGCGTCGACATGGGGTTCGGGGCTGCGGTGGGACGCGAAATGCTGTCGCTCATGCTTCTGGGCGGCGTTGCCTCGCGCGTGCTTTCTGGCGTGATAGCCGACCGCATCGGAGGGGTGCGGACGCTCCTCCTCGGATCGGTCCTGCAATGTATCGCGCTTGTTCTCTACCTGCCTGCAGGCGGACTGGTCTCGCTTTACGCTGTCAGCCTCGTCTTCGGACTGTCGCAAGGCGGTATCGTGCCGAGCTATGCGGTGATCGTCCGGGAATACCTGCCCGCGCGCGAGGCAGGCAGCCGCACTGGCTTTGTGATCCTGATGACGCTGATCGGTATGGCCTTCGGCGGTTGGCTGTCCGGTTGGATCTACGACCAGACCGGATCCTACGCGCTCGCATTCTGGAACGGGATCGCCTGGAACGCGATGAACATCGCGATCATCGGCACGCTGTTCCTCCGCACGCGCGCTCGGGGGCGCGCAGTTCCCGCGCTATAGCTGGCCCAGCAATTCTGCGTGGCGGCGCGTGAATTCTTCACGCACCTCCACCGGGGGACGCGGCGCGATCGTCAGGCCCTCGCGGATTTCGGCTGACGGATGACCGAAGAAACGATCGGCCTCGTCTTCCGAAAAGCCCGCGATCTCGGTCGCCTCCATCCAGGCCGAGACGGTGTCCGCCTTCTTGATCTGTCGCTTCAGCGTCTTCGCCGTCAAAGCGGGCAGACCGAAGCGAATGTGGATCGCCGCTGAAAGCCTGTCATCGAGCTTGCCGTATTCAGGTCCGACCGCGGCTTTCACGGGCGAGATCATGTCCCCGATCACGTATTCGGGCGCATCGTGCAAAAGCGCGGTCAGTCGATCCGCCGCGCTCGCCCTTGGGCAAAGCCGGGAGAACAAGGTCTCAACAAGAAGCGAATGCTCGGCAACCGAATAGGGCCAATCACCACGCGTTTGCCCGTTCCAGCGCGCAACGAAGGCAAGACCGTGGGCAATGTCCTCGATCTCGATATCGACTGGCGTCGGATCGAGGAGGTCGAGCCTGCGCCCCGAAAGCATCCGTTGCCACGCGCGCGGCTGCTTGGCCATGTCCGTGCATCCGTTTCGTTCAAATCCGTCGCGCTTTCCGATGGCATATGGTCCCGGTCCACGCAATGCGCGTTGCCGGTTAGCCACCGTGATGCTAACCGAAGCGCAAATATCGGATTGCCGAACGGAGGGCCCCATGGCCAAGGATTACATCGTCAAGGACATCTCGCTTGCCGCTTACGGGCGAAAGGAGCTGGATATCGCGGAGACGGAGATGCCGGGCCTGATGGCCTGCCGCGAGGAGTTTGGCGCCGAGCAGCCGCTCAAAGGCGCGCGGATCGTGGGCTCGCTGCACATGACGATCCAGACCGCCGTCCTGATCGAGACGCTGACCGCGCTCGGCGCGGATGTGCGCTGGGCGTCCTGCAACATCTTCTCCACCCAGGATCACGCCGCGGCGGCCATTGCCGAAGGCGGCACGCCCGTCTTCGCGATCAAGGGCCAGACGCTGGAAGAGCATTGGGACTATCTCGATAAGTCCTTCCAGTTCGAGGACGGACCGAACATGATCCTCGACGATGGCGGCGATGCGACGCTCTATGTTCTTCTCGGCGCACGCGCCGAGGCGGGCGAGGAGATCATCCCCGTCCCCGCGTCCGAGGAAGAAGAGGTCGTCAAGGCGCAGATCAAGAAGCGCATGGAAGAAAGCCCCGGCTGGTTCACCAAGGTGAAGGCGCAGATCAAGGGCGTCTCCGAAGAGACGACGACCGGTGTGAACCGCCTTTATCAGCTGATGCGGGAGGATGGTCTGCCCTTCCCCGCGATCAACGTCAATGACAGCGTGACCAAGTCGAAATTCGACAACAAGTACGGCTGCAAGGAAAGCCTCGTCGACGGCATCCGCCGTGCCACCGACACGATGATGGCCGGCAAGGTCGCGGTCGTCTGCGGCTATGGCGACGTGGGCAAGGGCTCGGCCGCCTCCCTGCGCGGCGCGGGCGCGCGCGTGAAGGTGACGGAGGTCGATCCGATCTGCGCGCTTCAGGCGGCGATGGACGGGTTCGAGGTCGTGCTGCTCGAGGATGTCGTGGACAGTGCCGACATCTTCATCACCACGACCGGCAACAAGGACGTGATCCGCATCGAGCATATGCGCGAGATGAAGGACATGGCGATCGTCGGAAATATCGGCCACTTCGACAACGAGATCCAGGTTGCCAGCCTGAAGAACCACAAATGGACCAACATCAAGGACCAGGTGGACATGATCGAGATGCCCTCGGGCAGCCGCATCATCCTTCTGTCCGAAGGACGCCTTCTGAACCTCGGCAATGCCACGGGCCATCCGTCCTTCGTGATGTCCGCCTCCTTCACCAACCAGGTGCTGGCGCAGATTGAGCTTTGGAAGAACGGCGATCAGTACGAGAACAAGGTCTACATCCTGCCCAAGCATCTCGACGAAAAGGTCGCGCGCCTGCATCTCGATCGGATCGGCGTGAAGCTGACCAAGCTGGACAACGACCAGGCCGCCTATATCGGCGTGACCCCGGAAGGCCCCTTCAAGCCCGAGCATTATCGGTACTGACGTAAGGGTTAAGCGGGAACCTGCCTCCTCATAGGCGGCGCGCCGCGCAATCTTGCAAGTCACACGCTGCCCCGCCCGAAACCCGGGACGGGGCAGCGTGGTTCTTTGGACATAGCAACCGTGACCAAGGAGGCACGAAAGCAATGACCCTGAAGCATCTCATGATGAGCGCGGCAACCGCCGCATTGTTCGCCGGTGGCGCAGCCTACGCACAGGACGACACCTCGCAAACCGAGGACGGCGCGCAGACCGAACAGATGGACGATTCCGGCTCGATGGAGAGCGGCTCGTCCGAAAGCGGCATGTCGGAAAGCGGTGATGCAGCGACTTCTGGCGATACCGGAATGTCTGACGGCACTGCCGACAGCGAGATGACGGCTGAAGAGGACATGCAGCCGCAGACGCTGGAAGAGATGACCGTCGGCGAAGTGATCGGTCTGCCGGTACAAAGCACCGAGGGCGATGGTATTGGTGAAATCGACTACCTCATCGAAGGTACGGATGGCATCGAGGCCGTGATCGGCATCGGCGGCTTCCTCGGCCTTGGCGAATACACGGTCGCCCTGCCGCTCGACACTTTCGAATTCAACGCCGAAGAGCAGGTGCTCACGCTCGCCGCAACGGCAGATGAACTGAAAGAGCGCCCTGAATTCGATGAAAGCGGTGTCGAGGGCCTGCCCGATGACATGCTGCTGTCCGAGGTCATGGAAAGCGACATGACCGGCGAAGAGAGCAACATGGGCGCTGACACCGGCGCGTCGCAAGCTGGCGATGCTGCGGACACTGGCAGCACCGGTTCGGACAGCATGAGCGGGGGCTCTGCTGACGGAACGGAAATGGAAGACGGCGCTTCGTCCGAGACCGAAACCGGTGGCACGGACACCGAGATGGACTCGGAAACCGAAGGTGAAGACACTCAGAACAACTAAGTTCTTGGACCAGTCTTCCAGATTGCGCCCCGTGGTTCGCCACGGGGCGTTTTTTCTTGAGAATTGTTTACGGGCCCGCATACCCTTTTCGCGGGACGCTCCAAGACGTCCCGAACGGGAACAAGTTGGGACAGAAAAATGGGTAAACGCGACGAGTTGATCGCCAAATACGCCGATGACCTCAGGAACAAGTGCGGCATGCAGCCTGACATGGATCTTCTCAGGAAGGTCACGATCGGCTGCGGACCGGCGATCTACAACGACGATGCCTCGACGGTGGCTGGGTCGGATCCTGAAGAGCTAGAGACCATCAAGCGAAACTTCTTGATGAAGAAACTTGGTTTGCCGGATAACGGTGACCTGATGCCCGCGATAAATTCGGTAATCGAGACCTATGGCCGCTCGGAGCGGAACAAGTACCGCGCGGTCGTTTACTACATGCTGACCAAGCATTTTGGAAAAGAGGCCAAGTACGCCTGATCGTCCGAAACCTCACGGTCGCCCGCGATCATTTCTGGTCGCGGGTCACACTAGGTCCATAGCTTTTGAAGTATTTGGCTTTTGTCGCAAAGGCCCGGTTCTGCTATCTCTTCGGCTCGAAATGACCAGAACGGTCCGTCCGATCTTCCGTAAGCGTGTGGGAGCGCCGAGGGTGAGGCCGGATCCGATGGTCTGCGTCGGATCCGGCGATTACTCGGAATAGCCAGCCATATCGCAAATACGCTCGAATTCCTCTGCACGGACCGGCTGAACCGACAGGCGGGAATTCTTCAACAGCACCATATCCGACAGAGCCTCTTCGGCCTTGATCGTGTCCAAGGTTATCGCTCTCGGCAGAGGTGCGACCGCCTTGATGTCCACGCATTCCCATCGCGCATCGTCGGTCGTGGAATCCTGGTGAGCCTCGGCGATGACCTCGACGATTCCGACAACCGCTTTTTCTTTCTGCGAATGATAGAAGAAGCCCCGATCACCTACCGCCATCTCGCGCATGAAATTGCGCGCCTGATAATTTCGAACGCCGTCCCACTCCTCGCCGCGATCACCTTTCGCGACCTGATCGTCCCAGGACCATGTCGAGGGTTCGGATTTGAAGAGCCAATAGCGCATCACCCGATCACCTTCTTCCACTCTATGAGTTCGACCGAGCCGAAGAGCCCCGCCTTGGCATAGGGATCCTGCTTCGCCCAGCGCTCGGCAGCCTGAAGATCGTCCACGTCCAGAATAACAAGCGACCCGGCCATCTCACCGTCGACGATAAGCGGGCCCGCTTGAGCGACAACGCCCGTATCCTCGATATAGGCCAGATGCGCCTCACGGTTCGCTTTGCGGATCTCGAGCGCGCCGGGCTTGTCGCGGGCGATCAGGGCGATGAGCATGTCTGTCTCCTTGTTGTGTTACGCTTTCGCGCCTTTCCTGCCCCCGCCAACGAGCGGCGCCGCCGTATTGTCGAGCGGCCAGCGCGGACGCGCGGCAAGGCCCATGTCATCGCATGCGCCCTGAGCGAAAAGTTCGCCTCCGGCGTAAGCGATCATGGCAGCATTGTCGGTACAGAGCGACAGGGGCGGCGCGGTAAAACGGATATCCTTGGACGCACAAAGTGTCTCCAGCTCTGTACGGATCGCGGTGTTTGCAGCCACGCCGCCGGCAATCGCGAATGCGGGCAGTTCCGGTTCCTCCTCAGCGTAGAGCGCGAGCGCTCGCCGAGTCTTTTCGGTCAGAACGTCGCGGATCGCGGCCTGGAATCCCGCGCATAGATCGGCGCGATCAGTCTCGGTCAGCCCGCCCTGCCGGTCTACGAGCTTGTCGCGCTCTCGCAAGAGCGCCGTCTTCAACCCCGAAAAGCTGAGATCGCAGCCAGGTCGGTCCAAAAGGGGCCTCGGAAAGGAAAAGCGCGACGGATCGCCGGATCGTGCCGCTGCCTCGACCGACGGGCCACCCGGCTGTGGCAAGCCGAGAAGACGCGCCGTCTTGTCAAAGGCTTCGCCCGGCGCATCGTCGATCGTGCCGCCGAGACGGCGGAACTCTCCGGGGCCCCGCGCGATAAGGTATTGGCAATGTCCCCCGGAGATCAGCAGCATCAGGTAAGGATACGGCAGACCGTCGGTGAGCCGAGCTGTCAGGGCATGACCGGCAAGATGGTTCACGCCGATCAGCGGTTTTTGCGCCCCGGCGGCAATGCCTTTCGCGCACATCACGCCCGAAAGCACTCCGCCGATTAGACCGGGGCCGGCGGTGACCGCGACGGCATCGATATCCGCCAGTTTCACCTGCGCCTCCTTCAAGGCTGCCTGAACGGCCAGATCGAGCTTCTCCACATGGGCGCGCGCCGCGATCTCCGGAACGACGCCGCCGAACGCCGCGTGCAGCTCTGCCTGGCCCATCACCACGTTCGACAAGACCTCGCGCCCGCGCACGAGTGCGGCGGCGGTATCGTCGCAACTGCTTTCGAGCCCGAGGATGAGCGGCGGACGGGCCATGACGTCTCCATTGCGAAACTGCGCTTGGCGGGGTAGCACCAAACAAGGCCGAGCGACAATATCGGCGATGCACATGCCCGATCCTATCCTGCTACTGACCCGCCCTGACCGCGCTTCGCGCGGGCTTCTCAAGGCGTTGTCCGACGCGGGGATTCGTGCCGGGACCAACATTATCAGCCCCTTGATCGAGATCGTCTATGCCGGACGTCTGCCCAAGATGCAGGCATATCGCGGCCTGATCTTCACCTCTGCACACGGGGTCGAAGCCTATCGCCGCGCTGGCGGTCCGCACCGGTCTGTCTGTTTCGCGGTCGGCACAGCGACAGCGCAGGCTGCGCGTCAAGCGGGGTTCCACCCTGTCACGGGCGATGGCGACGCAGAGCGGCTGATCGCTGAAATCCTGGCTCTAGCACCCGAAGGTCCGCTTCTGCATCTGCGGGGTCGGCACGGACGCGGGGACGTTGCAAACCGCCTGACTTCGGACGGAATAGAGACGCATGAAGCCGTTCTTTACGACCAGATCGCGAAGGAAATGAGCACAGAGGCGCGAAAGGCCCTGTCGGGGAGTCAGCCCGTGGTCGCCCCGCTCTTTTCACCGCGCACGGCTGAATTGTTCGCTGCGTCTGGTCCCATGACCTGTCCGCTTTACCTCGCTGCAATGAGCGATGCCGTCGCCGATCCGTTGCGGAAGCTCGACACGAAGGCTCTGATGGTTTCCGGCGAACCGAGCGTGCCAGCAATGCGTCGCGCGGTCGCCGAACTTTTGTCTCGGGCGCAAGAGCTTGAGAGCCGAGGGGGAGGTAAGTAAGGTCGGCTTGACATGTACGCGCACAGTGCAGTGAAAGATTCGAAAGGTAGGGACAGTTGGCGAAATCCAGAAAGCCCAAGGGCCAGCCGGAAAAAGACGACGAAGCGACCGGCTCCGCGTCCGACCAGCCCCAGACCGTCAGTCCAGCCGATGACAGCCTTCAGGCAACGGACCAAACCGATACGATCGCGGCGACAGACGACGGCGATACGGTTAGGGCGACAGAACCGGACAAGCTCAACGATACGGTCGAGGATAGCGTCATCGGCACGCCGAACGACAGCGAGCCGAACCCAACCGCCGACGACGAAATCGCCGAAGCGCCTGCCCTGACAGTCAGCGATCCCGAACCTACGCTCGATGGATCAGATACCGAGGATGACAGCCAGGCAGCCGATCGCACCGACAGCGATGACGATAGGTCCGCAATCGCCGATGGCGCGCCCGACCTTACGGAACCGCCGGTGGCGGGCGCCGCGGCACCCGTCGTGCATGAAAAGGTGATCGAACGGAAAGCCGGCTTCGTTCCGACATTCCTCGGAGGTATCCTGGCAGCGATCGCAGGTTTTCTTCTGTCTCAGTATCTCGGTGGCGATCTGTTCGGCAGCAACGACGAGTTCGCAAATGAAACGCGGTCCGCGCTTGAAGAACAAAGCTCCAATCTTCAGAGCCAGCAGGCCGGGCTAGACGCGCTTGGCGGGCGGATCGACGGGATAGAAACCGGACTCGCCGATATCGACCTTAGTTCGATCGAAACGGCGATTGCCGATCTGACCACGCGGACCGCCGATCTGGGAACAACGGTCTCGGACCTCGCCGATCGCGTCAGCGCCGTCGAGGCTTCGCCCGTCCAGTCGGCTGCACCCGAAGCCGTCTCGGCCTTCGAGGCCGAGCTGGCCCGCATGCGGCAGGAGGTCGATGAACAACTCCAGGAAATCCAGGCGCAGCGCACCGAAGTCCAGGAACTCGCGCAACAAGCCGTCGAGGCCGAGCGCGCGGCAGCAGCCCAGGCGAGTCGCGCCGACGTCAACGCGGCGCTGTCGAATCTGACCGCAGAGGTCGACGCGGGCCGGCCCTTCGCCGACGCGCTCGTGCCCCTGCAAGATTCAGAGCTGGTCGAGGTGCCAGAGGCATTGTCGAGCCAGGCGGAGGACGGGGTTGCAAGCCTCGGCGCACTGCAAGACAGCTTCCCGGATGCAGCGCGGGATGCACTTGCCGCCGCTCGCGCCAGCGGAAGCGGCGAATCCTCCGGCAATCGCTTGTCCGGTTTCCTGGCCGAACAACTTGGTGCCCGTTCGGTCACGCCGCGTGATGGATCGAGCGCCGATGCGATCCTGTCACGCGCCGAGGCTGAATTGCAGGGTGGCGCGCTCGACGCCGCACTAAGCGAGCTTTCCTCTCTTCCCGAACCCGCGGCCGACGCCATGTCGGGCTGGGTGACGCGCGCCAATGCGCGGATCGAGGCACTTGCGGCGACGGAAGACCTCGCCGCGCAACTGAATTCGCAATAAGGGTCGCTTCATGCTCTGGTCACTCATCAAGATCGTCTTCTTCGTCGCCATCGTCGCGGCGCTGACCCTTGGCGCAAGCTACCTGATGGAAGCCGAAGGCGGCGTCCGTGTCACGGTTGCCGGCATGGAATTCACCTTTGGTGCGCTGCAATCGGTGATTGCCGCTGTTCTGCTGTTCGTCGCTGTTTGGGTCGTGCTGAAAATCGCCTCTTTTCTCGTGGCACTTCTGCGCTTCATCAACGGCGACGAGACGGCGATCTCGCGCTATTTCGATCGCAACCGCGAGCGCAAAGGCTACCAGGCGCTGGGCGACGGTCTGACCGCGCTAGCCTCCGGTGAAGGCCGAGTTGCGATGGCCAAGGCCCAGAAGGCCGAGCGCTATCTGCACAAGCCGGAGCTGACCGATCTTCTGCAGGCTCAGGCCGCAGAACAGATGGGCGACCGCAAGAAAGCAGAGGAAGTCTATAAGCGCCTTCTCCAGAATGAAAAGACACGCTTCGTCGGCGTACGCGGGATCATGAAGCAGCGTCTCGCGCAGGGCGATACGGAAACCGCGCTCAAACTTGCAGAACGCGCCTTCGCGATCAAACCAAAGCACGAGGAGGTCCAGGACACGCTGCTGCGTTTGCAGGCGCAGGAAAACGATTGGTCAGGGGCCCGCAAGACGCTGGCGGCCAAACTCAAGCACGGGAATATTCCGCGCGACCTCCACAAACGGCGCGACGCGGTTCTGGCACTCTCCGAGGCCAAGGACATCCTCGACGACGGCAAGGACATCGAAGCGCGCGAGGCGGCGATCAACGCGAACAAGTCCTCACCCGACCTCGTGCCGGCGGCTGCGATGGCCGCGCGCGGCTTCATCGCGGACGGTCGCAAAAAGAACGCGACCCGCCTTCTCAAGAAGACCTGGCTCGCGCAGCCTCACCCCGATCTTGCCGCAGCATTCGCGGAGATCGAGCCAGCCGAAAGCCCGACAGAGCGTCTGCGCCGATTCCGGACGCTGACGTCGCTCAACTCTGATCACCGTGAAACGAAGCTGCTGCTCGCGGAACTGCACCTTGCCGCCGAGGACTTCCCCGGTGCGCGCCGGTCGCTCGGCGATCTGTGGGAAACCTCGCCCGATGCGCGCGTTCTGACGATCATGGCCGCGATCGAGCGTGGTGAAGGATCGGACGATGCAATTGTGCGCGGCTGGCTTGCCAAGGCGCTGACCGCGCCGCGTGGTCCGCAATGGGTCTGCGAGAGCTGTAACAACATCCAGACCGAGTGGTCGGCGATCTGCAACAATTGCGGCGCCTTCGATACGCTGAGCTGGAAAACCCCGCCGCGCACAGATGTTACCCTGCCCGCCGGTGCCGAGATGCTGCCACTTCTGGTCGGTCCCTCTGCGCTGCCCGAAGCGGATATCGCGGTTGTCGATCCCGCGGACGATGTGGAAACGGAGACAGCGCCCGCGACGCCCGAAACAGAAGAGTCATCGGGTGTATCTGACACCGCGGAAGACGCGGAACAGGCTCCCGAAGAAAATACCGAGGAGCCGCGCGAAAAGGCATCCTGACCCCTTCCCATCCTCGGGAGGCGGTGCTAATGCCCGCGCACGGAAATTGGGCCGGTGTAGCTCAGCTGGTAGAGCACGTCATTCGTAATGATGGGGTCGTAGGTTCGAGTCCTATCACCGGCACCAGTTTCGGATCGCTTACTTCCTAGAATAATCGCGATACCACTCCACGAAGCGGGCAATCCCGTCACGGAAATCGGTCTGGGGTCGGTAGCCGGTAAGGTTCTGCAAAAGCGTCGCATCCGCCCATGTGGCGGGAACATCGCCAGTTTGCATCTCCATCATGTTCATCTCGGCCTGTGTTCCGAGGGAGTCCTCGATACCGGCGATGAAGTCCATGAGCTTCACCTTGTCGGAATTCCCGATATTCACAACCCGGAACGGCGCGGCGGGGCTGAGCGTATCGCCTTCCACGCGGCTGTCCTCTCCGCCCGGAATCGCATCCATCAGAAGACGGATGCCCCGCACCAGGTCGTCGATATATGTGAAGTCGCGATACATCTCGCCGTGATTGTAGACGTCGATCGGTCGCCCATCGAGAATTGCGTCCACGAACTTGTAAAGCGCAAGATCCGGCCGCCCCCAAGGCCCATAGACAGTGAAGAACCGGAACATGGTCGTCGGAATGCGGTGAATATGCGCCCAGGCATGGCCCATGCTCTCGTTCGCCTTCTTCGTCGCGGCATAGATCGTAAGCTGGGTATCGGCCTTGTCGGTTTCGGCGAAGGGCATTTCTTCGTTCGCGCCATAAACCGACGAGGTTGAGGCCATGAGGAGGTGCTGCACCTTGTGTCGCCGCGCCGCCTCCATCACTGAGAACGTCCCCATGACATTGGAGCTGAGATAGGCTTTCGGATTTTCGAGCGAGTAACGCACGCCGGCCTGAGCGGCGAGATGGACGATGACCTCCGGCTCGAAATCGTCAGCTGTCCTGTCGAACGCCTCCTGATCCTCGAGCATTCCCTCGGTCGCGGAAAAACCGGGCATCTGGTGCAGATGCGCGTGGCGCCGCTCCTTCAGACGCACGTCGTAATAATCCGTCATCCCGTCGAAGCCGCGTACCGTGTGACCCTCTTTCAGCAACAGGCGGCAAAGGTGGAACCCGATGAAGCCGGCGCTGCCGGTAACCAGAATACGCGTCATGAGAGCCTCTCAAATTCGTCTGTATCCTCCCTAAGCGGCGCAATCCGGCTTGGGAAGCCCGACATGGCCCATCGGATGACCGATGCCGAGGCATCATATCTCGGTGACTGCGCCATTCAGGATTTTGAAGGGACGGATCATCGTTCCATGTTGGAGTAAAGAACAGGAGGATGACATGACCCATAAAGCGAAACCGCTCTCTCTCGTGCTTGCAGCCTGCCTTGCGGCGCCTGCCGTGCAGGCCGCCGAAATCACGGTGGCAGGAGGATGTTTCTGGTGCGTTGAAGCCGATTTCGAGAAGGTCCAGGGCGTGTCCGAAGTGGTTTCGGGATATACCGGCGGTAACGTAGAGAACCCGACCTATAAGCAGGTCGTTGCCGGCGGAACCGGCCATTACGAAGCGGCAGAAATCATGTATGACGCCGATCAGGTCAGCCGCCCGCAGCTCTACGATCTTTTCTTCCGCTCCATCGACCCGTTCGATGATGGCGGACAGTTTTGTGATCGCGGCGAATCCTATCGCCCGGCGATCTTTGTGGATGACGCAGAGGAACGCGCCGATGCCGAAGCCGCCAAGCGCCGCGCCGAAGAGGAGCTCGGCCGTGAGGTGGTCGTGCCGATCCTCGATGCGAGCACGTTCTACAAGGCGGAAGACTATCACCAGGACTACTACAAGAGCTCCGAAAGAACGCTAACACGGTTCGGATATATCGACCGTTCCGACGCTTATGAGCGCTATCGTGACGGCTGCCGCAGAGATGAACGCGTGCGCGAAGTCTGGGGTGCGGATGCGCCCTTCGTCGGTGGTTAGTGGCCCGGCCCGAAGCGGTCCTCGATGTCTTTCAGATCGGGGATCGCATCGGCAGTCCCCACGCGCGTGACCATGATCGCAGCCGCCTTGGCGGCTAGGTCGAGCGCCTGCCGCATCGGCTGACCTCGGTCGAGACCAGCAAGCAGAAATCCGGTGAACGTGTCACCAGCACCGGTCGTATCGACGGCGTTCGACGGGATTGCCGCGACGTCCGTCGCGCTTCCGCTATCCGTCTCGTACCAGGTCGCGCCTTTCGCGCCCCTCGTGACAACCACATCACGGATCGGCAACGCTCGAGGCTCGAGCCCCGTCGCCTCGGCGAGCTGCGCCGCCTCGACGTCGTTGAGGATCAGGAGATCAAGAAGCGGCAACGCGGCTTTCACCGCCTCCGGATCGAATGGCGCGGCGGCGTAAGCCACCCGCAAGCCCCGCTGCGAAGCCAGCGTCGCGCCGGTGATCTGGGCATTGGTTTCGTTCTGGAACAGGAAGATGTCCGACGAACGCGCAGCAGAGAGCTGCTCGGCCAACGCAAGTTCCGAAATCGCGCGGTTCGCGCCGGGATAGAGAATGATCTGGTTCTCACCGGCATCGTCTACGGCAATGATCGCGTGACCCGAAGGCTCGCTGCGCCTCTCGATAAGCCGCGTGTCGACTCCGTATTCGAGAAGCCGCTCGATCATCCAGTCGCCATCGGGACCGACCGCCCCGAGGTGGCGCACCTGGGCCCCTGCCCGTGCAATTGCGACCGACATGTTGGCGCCTTTGCCACCAAGACCGCGCGACATTTCCAGGGAGGCAAGCGTCTCTCCGGGTGCGGGCAGATGAGGCACGCGATAGACGAGATCGGCATTGATGGAGCCGAGATTCCAGATCGCCATACCGGCCTCCTCCGATTATCCGATGGCCTAGCCGACCTTGCAGGCCGCAAGCACAGCCATGTTCAGAATGTCGTTCGCCGTCGAGGCGGACGAACAGATCTGGATCGACTTGTCGACACCTGCCAAGATCGGGCCGATGACCGTCGCGCCAGCCATTTCCTGCATGAGTTTGGTGGAGATCGACGCGGAATGGCGTGCCGGGACAACGAGGATATTTGCAGGGCCCGTCAGGCGTTGAAACGGATAATTGGTCTGGGTCTTGGGGTTCAGCGCCACATCCACCGTCATTTCACCTTCATACTCGAAATCCACGTTGCGCCGGTCAAGAACACGCGGTGCAACGTGCATCTTCTCGGCGCGCTCGGACACCGGGTAGCCGAAAGTCGAGAACGAGACGAAGGCGACGCGGGGTTCGAGCCCGAGATGCCGGGCGATTCCAGCCGCGCGCTCAGCGATATCGGCAAGATCCTCCTCGCTCGGCCATTCATGAACGAGCGTGTCGCCGATCAGAACGATCCGGCCCTTGTGGATGAGCGCGGTGATCCCAGCCGCGCCGTCCTTCGCCTGTGCGTTGAAGACGGTGTTGATCCGCTCCATCACATGCGCCGATTTGCGCGTGGCCCCGGTGACGAGGCCGTCGCCATGACCATGCGCCAGCATCAGCGCGGCGAAGACGTGCCGGTCGCGCGCAGCAAGCCGGTGAACGTCCTGGCGGTCCATGCCGCTGCGCTGGTTCCGCTGGTATAGGAAATCCTTGTAGGTCTCGAGATGCGACGTGTTGGCTGCATTGACGACCTCGATCTCCCGCACTGCATCGCCCAGGCCCGCAGCTTCGAGCTTGGCTTTCACATCGGCCTCACGCCCGACCACGAGCGCTGTGCCGAAGCCCGAACGCTGATAGGTGACCGCCGCGCGCAGTACGCGGGGGTCGTCACCTTCTGCAAAGATCATGCGCGCCTGTGCCGCTCGCGCGCGTGCCGAGATGCCCCGGAGGATCGACGCGGTGGGATCAAGCCGCGTCTTCAGCGAGATCTCGTAAGCGTCCATGTCGACGATCGGCCGCCGCGCTGCGCCGGTATCCATCCCCGCTTTCGCCACGGCGGGCGGAATACGATAGATCAGACGCGGATCGAACGGCGTCGGGATGATGTAGTCCCGACCGAACGTGAGGTTCTTTCCATAGGCCATCGCGACCTCATCTGGCACGTCCTCCCGGGCGAGCGCGGCAAGCGCTTCCGCACAGGCGATCTTCATCTCGTCGTTGATCGCCCGCGCATTGATGTCGAGTGCGCCGCGGAAGAGATAGGGAAAGCCGAGAACGTTGTTGACCTGGTTGGGATAGTCGCTGCGGCCTGTCGCAACGATGGCGTCGACGCGGACCTCATGCGCCTCTTCCGGCGTAATCTCCGGATCGGGATTGGCCATCGCGAAGATGACCGGGTTGTCGCCCATGCTCGCGACCATCTCGGGCGTCACGGCCCCCTTCACCGACACGCCGAGGAAGACATCCGCGCCCTTCATCGCGTCTTCGAGACTGCGCAGCTCCGTCGCGATCGCATGAGCCGATTTCCACTGGTTCATGCCCTCGGTTCGGCCCTGGTAGATCACGCCTTTAGTGTCGCAGACGATGCAGTTCTCGTGGCGCGCACCCATGCTCTTGAGAAGCTCGATACAGGCGATCCCGGCGGCCCCTGCCCCGTTCAGCACGATCTTCACATCTTCGATCTTCTTGCCGGAGATGTGCAGCGCATTGATGAGACCCGCGGCGCAGATCACGGCGGTGCCGTGCTGGTCGTCATGGAAGACGGGGATGTCCATCTCTTCCTTGAGGCGCTGCTCGATGATGAAGCATTCGGGCGCCTTGATATCCTCGAGATTGATCCCGCCAAATGTCGGACCCATCAGCTTGACGGCGTTGCAGAACGCGTCCGGATCTTCGGTATCGAGTTCGATGTCGATGGAGTTAACGTCCGCGAAACGCTTGAAGAGCACTGACTTGCCTTCCATCACCGGCTTCGAGCCGAGTGCACCGAGATTGCCAAGACCGAGAACCGCGGTGCCGTTCGAGATCACGGCGACAAGGTTGCCCTTGTTCGTGTAATCGTAGGCAAGCTCAGGGTTCTGGGCGATTTCCTCACAAGGAACGGCCACGCCGGGCGAGTAGGCGAGCGACAGATCGCGCTGCGTCGTCATCGGCACGGTGGCCTGCACTTCCCATTTTCCGGGTGTCGGCTCTAGGTGGAAGGCAAGCGCCTCTTCGCGGGTGTATTTCTGCCGTGCCATGATCCTGCCTCCTTGCCGTCCGGACGGGCTTATCGGACGCGACGTGGCCCCTCAACCGAGATAGCGCTATCGGCCCCGAATGACGGCTTTCGTCTTTTCCTAAAAGCAGGGCATGGATAGGTTCGCGAAGCAATGAATACGGGGGCTTCATGACCGCGGCGACGCCGATGATGGCGCAATATCTCGAGATCAAGGGGCGGTATCCGAACGCGCTTCTCTTCTATCGCATGGGCGATTTCTACGAGCTCTTTTTCGACGATGCCGCGGCGGCCGCCGAAGCGCTGGATATCGCGCTGACGAAGCGGGGCAAGCATTCGGGAGAGGATATCCCGATGTGCGGCGTGCCGGTTCATGCCGCGGAAAGTTACCTGCTGACATTGATCCGAAAGGGGTTTCGCGTTGCGGTCTGCGAGCAGCTTGAAAGCCCGGCGGAGGCGAAGAAACGCGGAGCCAAGTCAGTCGTGAAGCGGGATGTGGTGCGCCTCGTCACCCCCGGCACCCTGACAGAGGAAAGCCTCCTCGAAGCTCGCCGCCACAATTTTCTGGCAGCTTTGAGCCAGGTTAGAGACGAGTTCGCATTGGCCTGGACGGATATCTCCACCGGCGTTCTGCACGTGATGCCTTTGGCCGAAGCGCGGATCGGGGCAGAACTCGCGCGCCTGTCGCCAGCCGAAGTCCTGGTCTCGGAAGGCAGCGAGGACAGGCTGCGGCCGGTTTTCGAAGATATGGGGATCGAGCCGACGCTGCTTTCCCGCGGCTCCTTCGACTCGAGCTCCGCAGAGGCGCGATTGTTGCGCCTGTTCGGGGTCGCGTCGCTCGAGCCCTTTGGCAATTTCGACCGCTCGGAGGTCTCGGCGCTGGGTGCGATCGTGGATTATCTCGATATCACCCAGAAGGGAAAATTACCGCTGCTTCGGCCGCCGCGCCAAGATAGCACCTCAAGGCTTCTACAGATCGATGCGGCGACGCGGAGGAATCTGGAGCTGACACGGGGCGCCGATGGAACGCGGGCCGGATCACTGCTGTCGGTGATCGACCGGACTGTAACGGCAGGTGGTGCGCGGCTTTTGGAGCGCCGGCTCTCGGCCCCATCACGCGACCTTGCCCAGATCATCGCGCGACACGATGCCATCGACTGGGCGCTGTCAAACCGAGATGTGTCTCTGTTTCTGCGCGATGCACTTCGAAAGGTGCCTGATATCGACCGCGCTCTGTCGCGCCTGGCACTCGACCGGGGCGGTCCGCGAGACCTTGCAGCTGTTCGTGCGGCGCTGGGACAGGCTCAGGATATCGCCGCCGGGCTTCCATCGGACGACTTGCCTGACCTCGTGCGGGATGCGGTTGCGGCACTGGCCGTAGAAACATCGCTTCTGCAATCCCTCGAGGAGGCGTTGGTTGCCGAGCCCCCACTCCTTGCGCGAGACGGAGGTTTCGTCGCGGACGGCTTCGATCCCGAGCTCGACGAGGCGCGGACGCTGAGAGACGAGGGTCGGAGCGTCATCGCCGGGCTTCAGGCGCGCTATGCGAATGAGACGGGGATCGGATCGCTCAAGATCAAGCACAACAACGTTCTTGGCTACTTCATCGAGACGACGGCGGCGCACGCATCAAAAATGATGGCCCCGCCGCATTCCGAGACCTTCATCCACAGGCAGACAACGGCGAACCAGGTGCGGTTCACGACTGTCGAGTTGTCAGAGCTGGAAACTCGCATCCTGAACGCCGGCGGCCGGGCACTCGAGCTGGAAAAACGGCTCTATGATAGCCTGAAATCGCAAGTTCTGGATGAAGCTGGGTTGTTGGGGGAAGTGAGTGCTGCCCTTGCGGAATGCGATCTTGCGACGTCGCTCGCCGATCTTGCCTCGGGCGAAGATTGGACACGGCCGCGCGTTGATGAGAGCCGCGCGTTTCACGTGGAACAAGGGCGTCATCCGGTGGTTGAGCGCGCACTGAGGTCACAGGGCGCGAGCGGCTTCGTGCCAAACGATTGCAAGCTGTCCCCAGAGAAAGACGGCCCGGCGCTGGAGCTGCTTACTGGTCCCAACATGGCAGGTAAGTCGACCTATCTGAGGCAGAACGCGCTGATTGCCATTCTGGCGCAGATGGGAAGCTTCGTGCCGGCAAATACCGCGCATCTGGGACTTGTGAGCCAGATCTTCAGCCGGGTCGGCGCGTCTGACGATCTGGCGCGGGGACGGTCCACCTTCATGGTGGAGATGGTCGAGACGGCGGCCATCCTGAACCAGGCCGACAGCCACGCGCTGGTCATTCTGGACGAGATCGGGCGTGGCACAGCGACATATGACGGGCTGTCGATTGCCTGGGCAACGCTCGAACATCTCGCAGAGGTCAACCGGGTCCGCGGGCTTTTCGCGACCCACTACCATGAATTGACGGTTCTGGGTGGGAAGCTGGACGGTGTCAGCAATGCGACCGTTGCCGTAAAGGAATGGGATGGTGAGGTCGTCTTCTTGCACGAGGTCCGTCCCGGTGCCGCGGATCGATCTTATGGCGTGCAGGTCGCTCAGCTTGCCGGATTGCCTAAATCCGTTGTGGCGCGCGCGAAGTCGGTCCTCGAGGCACTCGAAAAGGGTGAGCGGGAGAAGACGACGCCCAAAGCCCTTATCGACGATCTGCCGCTCTTTTCCGTGGTCGCCGCGGAAGCGGAACCCAGGAAAACAAAAGCCGCGCCATCCGAGGTTGAGGCGCGGCTTTCGGGACTGAACCCCGATGAGATGTCACCGAAGGAAGCGCTCGAGGCGCTCTATGAACTTCGCGCGCTTCTCGGAAACAATGACTGATCAGCCCGGATTGGAGCTGACACCGACTTGGGCGGGCCGAAGCAGTCGGTCGTAGAGCATGAATCCTTCGGCGGAGACCTGGATAATATCGCCAGCCTTCGTTTCCGGCAGCGGCGCTTCGAACATCGCCTCGTGGATCTTCGGATCGAACCGATCCCCCACGGCGGGAGTGATGACTTCGATCCCGTGTTTCTTGAAGACGGACAGCAATTCTTTGAGCGTCAGCTCTACGCCTTCGAGAAGCGCCGCGGAAATCTGCTTCTGCTCTTCGTTTGCAGCGGCCAAGGCGCGCTGTAGATTGTCATAGACCGGCAACAGATCGCGGGCGAGGCGCGTGGAGCCATACTGCTCCGCTTCGCGCCGGTCACGATCCGACCGCTTCCGGGCGTTTTCGGCATCGGCGAGTGCGCGCATGAATTTGTCGCGGTACTCGTCCCGCTCTGCCTCCAGCTCGGCGATGCGGTCCGCCTCGGTCGGTTCGGCGGTTTCAAATGCCTCTTCCTCTGCCTCGGCCTCTGCTTCGAGCGCGTCGAGGTCGTCGAGGAAATCGTCGTCTTTGGGGTCTGCCATCGTTGTCCTCATTTCCGGTCGGACAGCAGCTTGCCGACCAGCTGTGCGGTGTAGTCGACGATCGGAACGATCCGACCGTAGTTGAGACGCGTGGGACCAATGACGCCCACCGCGCCGATTATCTTGCGATCCGAGTTCATATATGGAGACACGACCAGAGAGGAACCCGAAAGCGAGAAAAGTTTGTTCTCCGAACCGATGAAAATACGTACGCCTTCGCCATCTTCGGTCAATTCGAGGAACTCGGCGATATCGCGCTTTCGTTCGAGATCGTCAAAGAGCGAACGAATGCGTTCGAGATCCTCGTCCGGCACGTCCTCGCCCAGGAGATTCGCGCGTCCACGCACGATAAGCCGTTCGGAACGGTCGCTTTCCTCGGCCCAGACGGCGAGGCCTGATTCGACCATCTCATGCGCGAGCGAATCGATTTCCTGACGGCGGGCCGAGATGTCCTTGGCCACGTCGCGGCGCATATCGGACAGGGTTCGCCCCTCCACGATGGCGTTGAGGAAATTCGCGGCCTCGCGCATCGCCGATGGCGTCATGCCTGGCGGCGGCGTGAAGACGCGGTTTTCCACCTGACCATCATCGAAGACCAGCACGACGAGGGCACGTGTCGGCGCGAGAGATACGAACTCGATATGCCGGATCGGAGCCTCGTGCTTCGGAGTCAGAACCAGAGAGGCCCCTCGCGTGACGCCGGAAAGGGCCGAGCCCACACGATCGAGAAGATTGCCGACATCGTCAGTATTCGTACCGAGCGTCGCGTCGATCCGGCTTCGGTCATTTGTATCGAGGTCACGGACCTCCAACAAACCATCGACGAACATGCGAAGGCCCATCTGGGTCGGGACCCGACCGGCACTGACATGCGGTGAGTCGAGCAGGCCTAAATATTCAAGATCGTTCATCACGTTCCGAATCGTCGCGGCAGAGACCTTTTCGGAGAGGGTCCGCGTGAGGGTCCGCGATCCTACGGGTTCACCGCTTTCAAGATAGCCCTCGACGACCTGCCGGAAGACCTCCCGCGAGCGATCGTTGAGCTGGCTGAACAAGGTTGTGTCGTCCTGCATATTCAGTGAGATCCGATCCCGACAAAAAACGACGTGATGACGGAGGTACATGGGGTTGCTGGCCCAGGCTTTGTCTCTGTATGCCCTAGCGCGAATGAAGGAGACCTCTCATGCGTCCATCTGGCAGAAACCTAAATGAAATGCGCGCGGTTTCAATCGAGACCGATGTCACGAAACACGCTGAAGGATCCTGCATGATCCGGATCGGCGACACGCACGTGCTGTGCACGGCAAGCATCGAGGATCGTGTGCCGCCTTTCATCAAGGGTTCGGGCCTTGGTTGGGTTACGGCCGAGTACGGGATGTTGCCACGGTCCACCTCGAGCCGCATGCGCCGGGAAGCGACAAGCGGAAAGCAGGGTGGTCGCACTGTCGAGATCCAGCGCCTGATCGGTCGCTCGCTGCGCGCCGGTGTGGATCGTGTTGCGATGGGCGAACGGCAGATCACCGTGGATTGCGACGTGATCCAAGCGGATGGCGGAACGCGTTGTGCATCCATCACGGGGGGCTGGGTCGCGCTGAAGCTTGCCGTGGCGAAATTGATGAAAGCAGGTGACATCGTGTCGGATCCGCTCGTCTCGCCCGTGGCCGCGGTCAGCTGCGGTATCTACGCAGGTCAGCCGGTCCTGGATCTCGATTATCCCGAAGACAGCGAAGCCGGGGTCGACGGAAACTTCATCATGCGCGGCGACGGTCAACTGATCGAGGTGCAGATGTCGGCAGAGGGTGCGGTTTTCTCGCGTGACCAGATGAGCGCGCTGCTCGATTTGGCCGAACATGGGGTTCGCGACCTGGTGGACGCGCAGCTCAAGGCCACCGGATGAGCCGGGCGTTCGAAGGAGATCGACTTCTCGTAGCAACTCATAACGCCGGCAAGCTTGAAGAGATTGCCGCGCTGCTGAACCCGCGTGGCGTGACCGTGGTCGGTGCTGCGGAGCTTGACCTCCCGGAGCCGGAGGAAACCGGCACCACCTTTGTCGAGAACGCCCGGATCAAAGCCCATGCCGCCGCACAGGCCACTGGTTTGCCGGCGCTTTCCGATGATTCTGGCATCGAGATCGACGCGCTGGATGGTGCGCCCGGTGTCTATACTGCCGATTGGGCTGAAACTGAGAATGGACGCGACTTCGTGAAGGCGATGACGCGAGCCCATGAGCTTCTTGTCAAGGGTGCTGCCCCTCAACCTTGGACAGCGCGTTTCTGCTGCACGCTGGTTCTGGCGTGGCCGGACGGTCATGACGAAGTCTTTCCCGGAGTGATGGAGGGCCAGGTGGTCTGGCCAATGCGGGGAGACCAAGGTCATGGATACGATCCGATTTTTCAGCCGACAGGTTTCGATGTGACGTTCGGCGAGATGGATCGCTGGAAAAAGAACGAGATCAGCCATCGCGCGGATGCGATGCGCAAGTTCCTGGACGGGTGTTTTGGCTGAGAACTGGGAGACAGGCGGTTTCGGGCTCTACGTCCACTGGCCGTTCTGTGAGGCCAAGTGCCCGTATTGCGATTTCAATTCCCACGTTACCCGCAGCGTCGATATAGAACGGTGGCGTGCCGCGTTTATAGCTGAGTTGCACCGGTGCTTCGAAGCGGTCGGGCCCCGCAGGCTGAACTCGATCTTCTTTGGAGGCGGCACGCCGAGCCTGATGGATCCCGGCCTTGTCGCAGATATTATCGACACGGCGACGGGCTTCTGGCCGCCGATGCCGGACATAGAGATCACTCTGGAGGCAAACCCGCGATCGGTCGAAGCCGCGCGCTTTTCGGATTTTCGATCTGCAGGCGTCAATCGCGTGTCGATGGGGATTCAAGCTCTCAACGATCGAGATCTCGCGCGGCTGGGGCGGCTGCATTCCCTCGACGAGTCCTTGAGGGCGTTGGGCACTGCACGAGACGTGTTCGAACGTGTGAGCTTTGATCTCATCTATGCGCGGCAGGATCAGAGCCTTGATGACTGGCGGAATGAGTTGCGACGCGCCATGGATCTTACCGGAGATCATGTATCGCTCTATCAACTGACCATCGAACGCGGCACGGCGTTCTGGGAGCGGCAGAGGCGCGGCGCACTGCAGGGCTTGCCCGATGACGACAGAGCGGCGGACATGTTCGACGCGACCGATGAGATTTGCACTGCGCATGGGTTGAAACGCTACGAAGTCTCGAACCATGCAGTTCCAGGCGGAGAATCGCGTCATAACCTCGTCTATTGGCGCTATGGAGACTACATCGGGGTCGGTCCCGGAGCGCATGGCCGACTGACGCTCAATGGCGCGCGGTATGCGACTGAGGCATGGCGCAATCCCGGAGCTTGGCTGGACGCCGTAGAGCGTGGAGACGGAACCCGAGTTTTGGACCACCTATCGGGCTGGGATCAAGCTCTCGAATACCTTATGTTGGGTCTGAGGATCCAAGAAGGTATAGATATGGACCGTTTGCACAAATTCGATCCGCAGATCGCTACTCCCGAATTGTGCACGCCACTGAAAGACGCCGGGCTCCTTTGGCAACGCGGTCAAAGGATCGGAGTGACCGATAGCGGTCAGCTCCTTCTGAATTCCGTCCTTGCGGAGCTTGTCCCGGACCAGGTCACCGAGACTGGCTGAGAATTGCGCAGAGCGCGTCAAGCTGCTCGAGAGTGTCGTAAGAAATCGTAAGCCGACCCGCTTCCGCCCCGGGCTTATGGTCGATCGCGACCTTCATCCCGAGCGCCGCCCCGAGATCACCTTCGAGCGCGCGCGTATCAGCATCCTTCTCGAAGCCCATATCATCGGATCGCGTTTTGCGACGCGTCGTTCGCGTCTCGTCTTCCTTCGCAAGCGCTTCAGCTGCGCGCACCGAAAGGCCTTTGGATATGATGGTGCGTGCGAGTCCCGACGGATCATTCGCGGTAATCAAGGCGCGCGCGTGCCCGGCTGACAACTTACCCTCGGACACGAAGGACTGAACATCCTCGGGCAGATTCAAAAGCCGCATCAGGTTTGCAATGTGGCTTCGGCTTTTCCCAAGTGCCTCGGCCAATTGTTCCTGAGTATGGCCGAACTTGAACATCAGCTGACGATAGCCAGCCGCCTCTTCGATCGCATTGAGATCTGCGCGCTGGATGTTCTCGATGATCGCGATTTCGAGAACTTCAGTGTCGTTCAGCTCGCGAATTAGAACCGGCATCTCGTGAAGCTTGGCAATCTGAGCCGCCCGCCACCGCCGCTCGCCAGCAACGATTTCATACCGACCTGGCGCGTCATTTTTCTCACGGACGATGATCGGTTGAATAATACCCTTCGAACGAATCGAATTGGCAAGCTCTTGCAGCTGCTCATCCGTGAAGGAGCGCCGCGGCTGCTCGGGATTGGGCTCGATTTGCTCTATCGGGATCAGGCGGTCCGGCTGGCGAGGAAAAGGGGATTCCTGCGGGCCCGCCACGGACTGGGGTTCGACATCCGCCATCAGAGCGGACAGACCGCGACCGAGGCCCCGTTTTTCGCGTTTCTCTGCCATGCGAGCTCTCCTCAGGCCGCGTTTCTTTTCTTGGTGGACATCAGCTCGCGCGCTAAGGCGCGGTAAGCGGCTGCGCCTTTAGACTGGCTGTCATAAGTCAGGACCGGCATCGCATAGGAGGGGGCTTCACTGACCCGGACGTTGCGAGGAATAACTGTACGAAATACGAGCTCGCCGAGATTGCTTCGCGCATCATCCTCGACTTGCTGCGATAGATTATTCCGCGCGTCATACATCGTCAGCACGATTCCTTCGATGCGCAGGTTCGGATTTGCACTTTGGCGGACTTCACGAATTGTCATCATCAGCTGCGACAAACCTTCCAGCGCAAAGAATTCGCTCTGGAGCGGAACGAGCACTGAATGAGAGGCAACCATGGCGTTGACTGTCAAAAGATTCAGGGATGGCGGACAGTCGATCAGAATGAGGTCGAAGCCGAATTGATCGATATCTTTCTGTCGCAGGGCATCATGCAGCAGAAAGCTCCTTTTCTCATTAGAGATAAGCTCGATGTCTGCGGAACTGAGGTCCACCGTTGCGGGGATGAGCGAAAGGTTTTCGATCTCGGTGGTCTGCACCACCTCTTCCAGCGGGATATCATCGAGCAGGAGCTCGTAGCTCGTATATTCACGATCCGTCGGTTCGATACCCAGGCCGGTCGACGCGTTGCCTTGGGGGTCGAGGTCCACGACCAGAATCCGCTCGCCCTGCTCCGCCAGCGCGGCGCCGAGATTGATAGTTGTCGTCGTTTTTCCGACCCCGCCCTTCTGGTTGGCGATAGCTATGATCTTGGGGCTTTTCGGGCGCGTGAGATCAGACACGACGAGCATCTCCGATGATGACGATGGCGGATGAGGGGTCTGTCTTGCTTGTAACGGCCTCGTAGGTGAAAGACCACGTCTGGGACGCTTCTTCGATCTCTTTTTGCCAGTTGGCACCTTTGAGAAACACCATCTTGCCCGCGTTTGAAAGGTGGGGAGCGGCATAGTCGAGAAGAGATGAAATGCTTGCCAATGCGCGTGCGCTCACGATGTCAGCGTTTTGAGGTTCAAGCGCTTCGATGCGAGAAGCTTTCACCTCCGCGTTAAGCGCGTGCTCACGGATTGCGGTTCTCAGAAAAGCTGCTTTTCGATGATCACTTTCTACAAGGACGAATCGCAATTTCGCGACGTGCGTCTTCGCTGCGATCGCCAAGACAATAGCGGGATAGCCGCCGCCACTTCCGATATCGAGCCAACGGCCCTCGCTTGGAAGGCATGAGACAAGCTGAAGGGAATCGAGGATATGACGCTCCCAGATATGAGCTTCGGAGTTCCTGGAAATGAGATTGATGCGCTGCGTCCATTTTCGCGAAAGCACCTCGAAGCGCTCTAGCTCTTGCAATGTTTCACGTGAAACATCGCCGACACCCGCAAACGCGCTCATGCCGTTTTTACGCGTTGAGTCTGTCTCAGCTTGGCAAGAATTAAGCCGAGAGCCGCCGGCGTTACCCCCTCGATTCGGCTTGCTTGACCCAAGCTGGCCGGACGCGCCGCCGAGAGCTTGGCCTTTAATTCGTTCGACAATCCGTCGAGGCTTTCAAAGTTGAAATCTACCGGGATGAGTGCGTCTTCATCCTTCTTCATCGCCGCAACATCACGTTCCTGCCTTTTTATATAATTCGCATAAAGCGCCTCACGTTCAACCTGGGCGCGACACTCGGAATCAATGTCAGATAGCTCAGGCGCGACGTTGACTAGCGTGTCGAAGGTGACTTCTGGAAAGGCAAGGAGCTCGAAAGCGTCTCTTTTATGTCCATCTTTTCCTGCAGCCACGCCGTTGTCCCTCAACTCAGACGGCCGCAGAGAGTGGGTCTTCAGGCGCGATGTGGCACTCGCGAGGCGTCTCGACTTGTCCTCGAAAACCTCACGCCGCTCTCTACCGACCAAACCCCATTCTAAGCCTTTCGGCGTCAGGCGCTGGTCTGCATTGTCGGCCCGAAGGAAAAGCCTGAACTCCGCACGCGACGTAAACATGCGGTAAGGCTCCATCACACCACGGGACGTCAAATCATCAATCATCACACCGATATAGCTATCGGTGCGCGAGAAGGTGACATGCGGTTCCGCACGCGATATCCGTGCAGCATTCAGACCGGCAACCAGACCTTGTGCCGCGGCCTCTTCGTACCCGGTTGTTCCGTTAATCTGCCCAGCGAGAAAGAGACCGGGAACATCCTTCACAGCCAAAGAAAGGGTCAAGGCGCGTGGATCGACGTAATCGTATTCAATTGCATAGCCTGGCTGCAGAATTTCAGCACTCTCAAGACCCACGATGCTATGAATGTAATCAGCCTGGATATCTGCGGGCAACGAGGTCGAAATCCCGTTGGGATAGACCGTGGTGTCATTCAGACCTTCCGGCTCGAGGAAGATCTGGTGCGAGTCCTTCTCGGAAAATCGAACAACTTTGTCCTCGATCGACGGGCAGTATCGCGGGCCGACACCGTCAATATGTCCGCCATACATCGCCGATTTGTTCAGGTTAGCGCGGATGATCTCGTGCGTTTTTCTGTTGGTATGCGTGATGCCACAAGCGATCTGCTTCGCCTTCGGTTTTTGCGAAAGGAACGAAAACATTACCGGCTCATCATCGCCCGGCTGTTGTTCGAGCCTTTCCCAATCGATCGTCGCTCCGTTCAACCGAGGCGGAGTACCCGTCTTGAGACGACCGAGAGGAAGTTCGAAGCCGTCCATTCGTTCAGCAAGTCTAGTGCTGGCCTGATCGCCCATCCTGCCAGCACTGTAGGATACATCGCCAATATGCACAGTACCGCGAAGGAAGGTGCCGGTCGTCAATACAACTGAACCCGACCGCAGCATACGCCCATCGGCCAATTCCACACCACACACGGTTCCATTCTCTACGACAAGGTCGACGACCTCCGCGAAGATAAGATCGAGATCCGGCTGCTTCGCGAGTTCGGATTTCATGTATGTACGGTAGAGCGCCCGGTCCGCTTGGGCGCGCGGACCCTGAACGGCCGGCCCCTTGCGGCGGTTCAGCAGACGAAATTGGATTCCGGCGTTGTCAGCCACGCGAGCCATCACACCATCAAGCGCGTCGATCTCACGAACCAGATGTCCCTTACCGAGACCACCGATCGCAGGATTGCAAGACATCACCCCGATGTCGTTTTCCCGCATCGTAATCAAAAGAGTGTGCGCGCCAGTCCGTGCGGACGCATGCGCTGCCTCCGCACCTGCATGACCCGCGCCGATGACGATCACATCCGCATCTCGATGTTTCACGTGAAACACTCCTACTTTCCGAGACAGAAGTTCGCGAAGACTTCATCAAGTACAGCCTCCACATCAACTTGACCAATGAGAATTTCAAGCTCTCGGATAGCTGAGCGCAATTCTTCCGCTGCAAGGTCGTACTGGTCAGTACCAATATTCAGAAACCTTGCAGAGTTCTCGAGCAACACCGTCGCGCGCTCAAGCGCCATCCGATGCCGTTCCCGGGTCACCAAGCCCCCATCTGTGCTTTTTTCCTTCAGCCTGCCCTGGATTGCCGTGACAACGCGGTCCACCCCATGCCCGTTTAGCGCCGATATCGCCGTAGGATCTTTCGAGAGGTCGCCTTTGGTGGCGAAGACGAGATCATCATCGCGACGCGGTACATCGGGGAAGGTGCCGGTATCGGACAAAAAGATCCGAAGGTCCGCTCTATCGCCACGTTCCAAAGCACGTGCAACGCCGAGCGCTTCGACCTCGTCCTCGGTTTCCCTGACACCGGCAGTGTCGATCAATGTCACCGGCAGACCGCCAAGATCCATCCTCACCTCGATCACGTCGCGCGTCGTCCCGGCTATATGCGAAGTGATCGCCGCATCCCGACCCGCAAGGGCGTTCAGCAACGTCGATTTACCCACATTTGGCGCGCCAATGATGGCGACGTCAAAACCGAGCCGCAGCCGCTCTGCCGCGCCGCTCTTTTCCAACTCCTCGCCAATTTCCTTCGAGACGCGCCCGATGAGGTCGGACACCTCGTCGGACACGTCTTCCGGCACCTCTTCATCAGCGAAGTCGATGACAGCCTCAAGAAGCGATGCCGCCCGGATTAAATTCACTCGCCATTGACCCACCTTTTCGCCGAAGGCGCCTTCAAACACGCGCAACGCCTGGCGCCGCTGTGCCTCGGTCTCGCTTTCGATAAGATCCGACAGGGCTTCGACCTGCACAAGATCGAGACGTCCGTTCTCCAAGGCGCGACGGGTAAATTCGCCCGGCTCGGCGAGACGAAGCTCCGGCAGTTTGCCGAGCTCGGCGAGAACAGCGCGGACAATCGCGATGGATCCGTGAAGATGAAGCTCGGCGACACGCTCGCCCGTGAAGCTTTTGCCGTCCTCGAACAGAAGGACTAGCGCCTCATCGAGAACGCCTCCTTCGGAATCCACAATCTTTCGAAGCGCAGCTTTCCTGGGCGCCGGTAAATCAACCCCCAACGCCGTTACCGCAGACCATGCCGAAGTCCCGGATATACGTACAACCGCCAGTCCAGATTTCCCCTCGCCCGTTGCGAGGGCGAAGATCGTATCCATCATGACTGCCCGCCTCGTGATTAGGTATTCATCGAATCGAAGAACTCGGAATTCGTCTTGGTCTGCTTCAACTTTGACAGAAGGAATTCGATCGCGTCCGTCGTCCCCATCGGGTTGAGGATCCGGCGAAGCACGAAGGTTTTCTGAAGATCGCCCTTGTCGACCAGGAGCTCTTCCTTCCGAGTACCGGACTTCAGAATATCGATGGCCGGGAAGACGCGTTTATCTGCGATCTTCCTGTCGAGAACGATCTCGGAGTTGCCCGTCCCCTTGAATTCTTCAAAGATCACTTCGTCCATCCGGCTGCCCGTATCGATCAGCGCGGTCGAGATAATGGTCAGGGATCCGCCTTCCTCGATATTTCGCGCCGCGCCGAAAAAACGCTTCGGACGTTGCAGGGCATTGGCATCGACGCCACCGGTCAGGACTTTCCCCGATGACGGAACGACCGTGTTGAAGGCCCGGCCCAGACGCGTAATCGAATCGAGAAGTATGACGACGTCGCGCTTGTGTTCGACAAGCCGCTTGGCTTTCTC
The DNA here is from genome assembly GCF_009363575.1 of Roseivivax sp. THAF30. Taxonomy (NCBI): domain Bacteria; kingdom Pseudomonadati; phylum Pseudomonadota; class Alphaproteobacteria; order Rhodobacterales; family Roseobacteraceae; genus Roseivivax; species Roseivivax sp. THAF30. The sequence goes on from NZ_CP045389.1 coordinate 3,768,017, forward strand.
GATGACCATTTCGCTGACCGCTACGTGACGCGTCGCCGGTTCGTCAAAGGTGGAGGAAATAACCTCGCCCTTCACAGAGCGCTGCATATCCGTGACCTCTTCCGGCCGCTCATCGATCAGAAGGACGATCAGGTAGCACTCGGGATGATTCTTCTCGATAGAACTCGCGATATTCTGCATCAGAACGGTTTTACCCGTCCTTGGAGGCGCAACGATCAGGGAGCGCTGCCCTTTCCCGATCGGGGCCACGAGATCGATGATCCGGGCAGAACGATCCTTGATGCTCGGATCCTCGATCTCCATCTGCAACCGCTCATCCGGATAAAGCGGCGTGAGGTTGTCGAAGGCAATCTTGTGACGCGCGCGCTTGGGCAGTTCGAAATTGATCTGCGTGACATCCATCAGCGCGAAATAGCGCTCGTTATCCTCAGGCGCCTTGATCTGGCCCTCGATCGTATCTCCTGTCCTGAGCGAGAATTTACGGATCATATCCGGCGATACATAGATGTCGTCCGGGCCCGGAAGATAATTCGCCTCAGGCGACCGAAGGAAGCCGAATCCGTCTTGGAGCACTTCAAGCACGCCATCGCCGTAGATATCCCAGCCTTCATCAGCCCGCTCTCGCAGGATCTGGAACATCATCTCGCCCTTGCGCATCGTCGACGCGTTCTCGATCTCAAGCTCTTCGGCGAGCGCAAGGAGATCCTTCGGCGATTGCGCCTTGAGATCGGACAGGTTGAGTTTTTCAAGGTTCATGCAGACAGCGATGCGTGGCGGTAAGCGCCACAGCATTCCTTAAGATAGATCATGGGAAGTCCTGACCGGGACCGGTCAGAGACCCTGCTAGTCCCGGACACGGTCCATGTCAATCTGCCGAGAGATTGGCTGGGCTCACGATCAGCACAAATATAATAAGGTATTAAGAAAAGATGAAGTTTGATGAAGGTAACGAATCTGTCTGGGGATACTTGGCTTACCCACCCAATATCCACGTGATCAAGCTGATGGTACAAAACATTGGAGAAGTAGAGAAAGTTGGAAAGAAGAAGAACATTTTTAATGATAACATAGGCTTAAAGGAGATCTACGTATGGAATATTGTGGATAAAGCCGTGCATTAAACGTTTCTTTCACAAGCATGACCTGAGACCGACTTATCCTGCCCCCAACGGGCATGACAGGCCTGAAGGATCACAAGAACCTTTGAATTCATCCCCGGCTTGAACAAGAAGTACTTTTTGAACAGAAGGATCCGCACGAAGATACATGTCTCTTTCAGACGGTTATCCACATGCATCGTGACCTCGTTCTGGCCTCTGCCTCCGAAATTCGATCCCGGCTGCTGCACCAGGCGCGTGTGACTCATCGAATCGTGCCTGCGCGGCTTGATGAAGATGCGATCCGGGAAAGCCTCGCAGCGGAAATGGCCCCGGCGCGCGATGTCGCCGACACGCTGGCCGAGATGAAAGCCCGGAAAGTTTCGGATAAGGAGCCGGACGCGCTTGTTCTGGGGTGCGATCAGGTTCTCACCCACGCGAACACGATATTCGGCAAGCCACAGACCCGCGATGAGGCGCGCTCGCAACTCATGGAACTTCGCGGGAAAACCCACATGCTCCTCTCCGCCGCGGTTCTCTATGATGCGGGTGAGCCTGTCTGGCGTCATATCGGTCAAGTACGCATGACGATGCGAAACTTTTCAGATGCGTATCTCGACGAATATCTTGAGCGAAACTGGGACAGCGCCCGCCATTCGGTCGGCTGCTACAAGCTCGAGGAAGAAGGCGCACGGCTCTTCGCCCAGGTGCAAGGCGATTACTTTTCGGTTTTGGGTCTGCCTCTTCTCGAACTCCTGAACTACCTTACGCTCAGAGGAGACCTGCCCGGATGACCGCACAGCGCATTCCCCTGGCTGGCGTTATAGGCTCGCCGATCGCGCATTCGCGCTCTCCGCGGCTGCACGGCCATTGGCTTCGCAAGTACGGTATTCAGGGCCATTACATTCCGATGGATGTGCCGTCAGCCAAGCTGGCTGACACGTTGAATCTCCTGCCCCAGCTTGGGTTCGTGGGTTTGAATGTGACTATCCCCTACAAGGAAAAGGTTCTGGATCTTGCCGATCTCGTCACAGATCGCGCCGCCCTGATAGGAGCCGCAAACACCCTTATTTTTCGCAAAGATGGCCGGATCCATGCCGATAACACAGATGGATATGGCTTTCTTGAGAACCTGCGGCAGAATGCGGATGGATGGGTGCCGCAAGCCGGCCCGGCCGTCGTCTTTGGCGCCGGTGGCGCGGCGCGAGCCGTTCTCGCCTCGCTCCTCGATGCGGGCGTGCCAGAGATCGTCCTGACCAACCGGACCCGCCACCGCGCAGAAGTGCTTGCTCAAGATCTGGGCACCCGCGTCCGGGTTGTTGACTGGGTCCGGGCTGGCAACGTGCTCGACGATGCGGCGACCGTGGTGAACACGACCTCGCTTGGTATGGTCGGTCACCCAGAACTGCGCGTGCCTCTCGATGGTCTGAACACAAAATCGCTCGTGACCGATCTCGTTTACGCTCCGCTCGAAACCCGGCTTCTGCGCGTCGCCTCCGAAATGGGATGCCAGACAGTCGACGGTCTGGGCATGCTTCTGCATCAGGCCGTTCCCGGCTTCGAGCGTTGGTTCGGGCATCGCCCCGAAGTCGATGAAGCGACGCGCGCGGCTGTCCTGCGATGACCTTCAAACTCGGACTGACAGGCTCCATTGGTATGGGCAAGACGACGACGGCTGGCCTTTTCGCTGAGGCGGGATGCGCAATTTGGGACGCGGATGCAGCCGTCCATCGACTTTATGCCAAAAACGGCGCAGCGGTGCAGGCGATGTCATCCGCTTTCCCGAAAGCGATAGAGGATGGGGAGGTCTCCCGAACGGCCTTGCGCTCGATCATCGCCAAGGATCCGTCAGCTCTCGGCCGGATTGAGAACATCGTGCATCCCCTGGTGCGCCAGGATCGGGAAGACTTCACGCGCAGAACAGATGCGCGTATCGCCGTTTTCGACATCCCGCTCCTTTTCGAGACTGGCAGCCAAGCCGAGATGGAAGCGACGGCTTGCGTGTATGTTTCACGTGAAACCCAAAGACGGCGTGTCCTTGAGCGCGGCACGATGACCGACGCGGATTTTGAGGCGATACTCGCCAAACAGATGCCGATCCAGGACAAACTCGATCGTGCCGACTTCACGATCCGAACCCACGATCTTGAGACCGCGCGACAGGACGTGCAAACTATCCTCACCGAGATAGAAAAACGGCTCTGACCATGCGCGAAATCGTCCTGGATACCGAGACCACCGGCTTTGACCCGCAATCTGGTGACCGTATCGTGGAGATCGGCGCGGTGGAGCTTTGGAACCACGTCGCGACCGGACGAACCTATCATCAATACATCAATCCCGAACGTGGCATGCCGCAGGAAGCGTTCGAGGTTCACGGCCTTGGCGACGACTTCCTTCGTGATAAACCGGTCTTCGCCGAGATCGCGGATGATTTCATCGCCTTCGTGGGCGATGCGAAGCTCGTCATTCACAACGCCGCGTTCGATATGAAATTTCTCAATGCAGAGCTTGGCTGGGTCAATCGGCCGAAACTGCCGTGGGACCAGGCGATCGACACGCTCGACATCGCGCGGCGGAAATTTCCTGGCAGCCCGGCTTCCCTCGACGCGCTTTGCCGGCGCTTTGGAATCGACAATGCCTCCCGTACCTTGCACGGCGCGCTGCTCGACAGCGAAATTCTGGCGGAAGTCTATCTTGAACTGATCGGCGGCAAGCAGCCTGATTTCGGCCTCACCGCCGGACAGGGATCGGGCCCCTCTGTCGCCGCCGAAGCTGATTGGCGGCCCTATCGCCGGCCGGATCCCTTGCCGCCCCGGATTACGGACAAAGAAAAGGCGGCACATGCCGCCTTCCTTGAAACACTGGGCGAAAATGCCCTCTGGAACCGCAGCTGACGATTACGCCTGACCTTCGGCTGGCTGCGATGCCTGTGCCTGCTGACGCCGCTGGATTTCCGCGCGGTAGAGCGCGATAAAATCGATCGTTTCGAGATTCAGCGGCGGAAAGCCCCCGTCCCGCGTCACGTCCGCGACGATCCGGCGCGCGAAAGGGAAAAGCATGCGCGGGCATTCGATCAAAAGAAACGGGTGCAGCTGGTCGTCGGGAACATTTTCGACTTGGAATACGCCAGCATAGTCGAGCTCCAGCAGGAACAGCGTATCCCCGGTCGCCTTCGACTTGTTCGTGATGTTGAGCTTCATCAGAACTTCGTACTGGTTCTCGGTCTGTCGCTTGCGCGCATCAAGGTTGACCTGAACCTGGATATCCGGCTGCGTTTCTCCGGTCGCGCCCTTCTGGGCCAGCACGTTCTCGAACGACATATCGCGAATGTACTGGGCGAGCACGTTCATCTTCGGCTGGGCCGGCGGCTGCGCGGCGCCGTTGCCTGTTCCTTCGTTGGTTGACGCATCGCTCATCGGCAATGTCCTTTCGCATGACGATCATTGTATCGCGTCACGACCTACCAAGCCGCGAGGTCTAGCTCAATGCTTGGTCCATCCGGACGAACCGGGATGGGTCGGACGCTTCGACGGATCGACCTCGGAATATTCCCCTTCGATCACGTCGTCCCCATGCTGCGGCCGCCGGGCGCGCGGATCCCGCGGGTCCGGGCCGGACCGCCCTCCACCCATTTCAAAGCGCTGAACCTTCACGTGTTTCCTCGCATATTCAATCGCAGCCTTGCGGAAGGGCGGCGTCAGCAATGCGAAACCGAACGCGTCAGTGAAGAAACCCGGCGTCAAGAGGAGCGCCCCGGCAAGAAGAATCATGGCGCCATGCGCCAAAGGCTCGGTCGGATCGCGCAAATCGTTGAACGAGCCGCGTAGGTCCGCGAGCGCGGACGCCCCTTGAGAGCGCACAAGATACGTGCCCAGCATCGCGGTCAGCACGACGATAAGCAGCGTTGGCCACAAACCGATCAGCCCTCCGACCTGAATGAACAGCGCGATTTCGATCAGCGGAACCGCAATGAAGGCAATCAGGAGCCACATCACAAAAACCTTTCCCCGGGGACCGTCCCGGATTGGTGGACTTGAAGACGTCCACTGCCTACATAGGAACGGAACTTGAACGGTTCTACATCTTACCCGTGAGGTCACATGAATTCGCCTATTCTTCAGCTCCTCGTCCTTGCAGGCATCGCGCTGTTCCTGATCCTGCGGTTGAAGAACGTGCTCGGCACCCGCGAGGGGTTTGAACGGCCGGCATCGGAGCGCAAGTCCGCACCCCAAAACGACCGCCGCGACTTCGAGGTGATCGAGGGCGGGCCCGATCCCGATATCGTCGATCACGTGCCGGAAGGGTCTGAAAGCGCCAAGGCTCTGACAGAGATGAAACGGCTCGAGCCGAGCTTCTCTGTCGGTGAGTTCCTGGGCGGTGCGCGTGGCGCCTACGAGATGATCCTCATGGGCTACGAGACCGGCAAGATCGATGATCTCAAGCCGTTCCTGTCCGACGAGGTTTTCGAAAGCTTCGCTCAAGGCGTCGGCGCGCGGGAAGAGCAGGGACTGACCGTCGAGGCCGAGTTCGTCGGCGTCCGGGAAACCGCGCTCGAGGAAGCGACCTTCGATCCCGATACCCGAGAGGCTGAACTGACCGTGCGCTATATCGGCGAGCTGACCTTCGCGGTCTACGATCAGGAGGGCACCTTGGTCGAAGGCAGCCCATCCAAGATCAAAAGGCAGCGCGACGTCTGGACGTTTGCACGCGTGATGGGCAGCGACGACCCCAACTGGCAGCTCGTCGCCACGGGCGAATGATCCGGACGCTGGCCGCGATCGCGCTCGTCATGGCCGGCCCGTTTCCCGGTAAAGGCTCTGCCGAGGAGGCGGGGCCGACCTACGACATCATGGAATTCTCCGATCTTGACGGGTGGGAGAATGATGAGCATGCGAGCGCACTCGCAACGTTCCGCGAGACCTGCCGGGATCTCGACGATCCCGATTGGCGTGCGCTTTGCCGCGCAGCCGGCGACAATCCCGATCCACGTGCCTTCTTCGAGCTCTTCTTCCGACCTGTTCGGATCACACATGGCTCGGATGAGGCGCTGTTCACCGGCTATTTCGAACCCGAACTCGATGGCTCTACGCGGCCGTCTCCCCGGTTTCGGTGGCCCCTTTATCGTATGCCGCGCGAAGCCGAGGAAACCCGGCCCTGGCTCACGCGACGCGATATCCTGACCGGTGATGCCATGACCGGTCGCGGATTGGAGATCGCGTGGGTCGACGATCCGGTGGAGTTGTTCTTCCTGCAGGTACAGGGGTCAGGCCGCATCCGTCTGCAAGATGGACGCACGATCCGGGTCGGCTATGGCGGTGCGAATGGTCACGAATACCGGTCCATCGGTCTCGAACTGATCCGCCGCGGAACCTTTTCCGAGCACGAGGTCTCCGCCGACCGCATCAAGAAGTGGGTCCGCGAGAACCCTCTCCAAGGCGAAGAACTGCTTCTGCACAACCCATCCTACGTCTTTTTTCGGGAAGTCAGCGAAGTCCCCGCGGACAAAGGGCCGCTCGGCGCGATGAACCGCTCCATCACGCCCATGCGCAGCATCGCGGTGGACCCGGCCTATACCCCGCTTGGCGCGCCGGTCTGGATCGAGAAGGACGGGCGTGATGTCATGCGCCGCCTGATGGTCGCCCAAGATACCGGATCGGCGATCAAGGGCGCGCAGCGCGCGGACATCTTCGCGGGGACCGGCGCCGAGGCGGGCCAGTGGGCCGGTAGTCTCAAGGATCCTGGCCGGATGTTCGTGCTCTTGCCGATCCAGCGCGCTTATGCGCTTTTGCCGGATCCGACTTTATGAGCCGACGGAAGGTCCGGCCTGAAGAGCTCGAGCTTTGGGGAAAGGTGGCGCGGTCCGCCAATCGGCTCGACACGCAAGGTAAATTCGCTCGCAAGGATGACACCCCTAAGCCGAGGCGCGCGCCTCCGGCGCAGAGCAGCCCTTCTCCCCTGCCCGATTTTCAAATCGGCCAGAAAAGAAGCGGGGCGCCCCAGACCTGGAGTCCGCCCGACACAACGACGTCGCGCCTCGACCGCGACCCGGTACAGATGGATTCCAAGGCCTTCACGCGGATGAAGCGCGGCAAGCTCAAACCCGATGCCCGGCTCGACTTGCATGGCATGACCCTCGACCGGGCGCATCCCGCGCTGACGCGCTTCATTTTCGCGTCCCAGGCGCGCGGGCATCGCCTCGTTCTCGTGATAACCGGTAAGGGCCAACGGGAAGATCCTTACGATCCGGCGCCGCGCCGTCGCGGCGTGCTAAAAACGCAGGTGCCGCAATGGCTACGGATGCCGCCTCTGGCGACGGCCGTGCTCCAGATCAGCGAGGCCCATATCCGCCACGGCGGCGGCGGCGCATATTACGTCTACCTACGCCGTCTCCGCTGAGCTCGGAGTTTCCGTCCGGAACCGTGCAAGTCCGAGGATCATGATTCCCGTCGCGCCGAGGAAATAGATCGCCATTGTAAGATATTGCGTCTCGATGCCGACGCCCAAATCGATCAGATAGCCTGTGACGCCCGGTCCGATCGCGGTGCCGAAAACCATCACGGCGGCACCCATCGCCTTGATCGCCCCGATATGCCGCGTTCCGTAGAATTCCGCCCAGAATGCGGCCGGAAGTGTCGATTGGGCTCCTTGCGTCATGCCGAGAAGGACAAGCCCGAGGCCAACGTGAAGCGGGTCGGCGGCCAATGCGAAGACGAAGAAGGCTGCAACGGAGGGCAAGAGCGCCGTCGGATACACCTTCGCGACGCCGAAGCGGTCGATCGCCCAACCAGAGGCGAGCATCGCGCCCACGGTCACCGCGGTAAAAAGGGGCAGCCACGAAACAATCGCAATGAGTGGCCAGTCTTTGACCTCCGCATAGTGTACCTGTTGGAAAAAGAATGCAGTGCCCCATGCGGGCGGGCCCAGCAGCGCGGGAACCATCAACCAGAACAGCGGATGACGGAGCGCTTCGAGCCGCGTCCAATGCCGCGCACCCATCCCGAATGCCCCGGCGCTTTCTGCCGCGAAGGATTGCGGCGTGCGTTCCGTCCGCAGCAACGTCAGCAGCAGCGGCAGTCCCAAAAGTGCGATGGCTGCCGCGATCATCCACAGCGCTCTCCAATCGAACACCGCCATGAGCGCGACGAACACGATCGGCAGCAGCGCATTTCCAACCGTGACGCCGAGACCGGCTATGCTGAGTGCCCGCCCCCGCGTGGCTATGAACCAACGAGACATCGCCGCCATCGCGATATGCGACGTCATACCCTGCCCAGCGAATCTCAGCGCGAAAATCGCGAATGGCAGCAGCGCAGCAGCGGTGTTTACCGCCATGAAGAGGCACGAGGCCGCCAGCGCAACGAGGATAGCCGCGCCGAGCGCCCGGCTTCTGAACCTGTCCGTCAGACCCCCGGCCCAGACCATCGCCACCGCGGAAGCTGTCGTACCGGCGGCATAGATCGCGCCCCAGCTCGAGTGGCTCAGATCGAACGCCTCACGGATATCGCCTGCGAAGATCGAAATGAAGAATGTCTGGCCGAAACTCGACAGGAAGGTGAGCATCGCGCCTGCCGCGAGCCAGGGCGCGTTCCCGCGCAGGAATGAAAGCAGAGACATGAATGATCACATGCGGGAAGGATGCGCCGGCTTCAAGCGGGATCGCTCAGAAACGCTTCGATCCGCCGAGCTACGTCCTCCGGGGCTTCCTCGTTTGCGAGATGCCCGAGACCGTCGAGGCTTTCGACCTGTGCGTCCCGCATCCTGGCCGCCGCTTGCACCGCGCTGATGGGCGGAACCGTGCGATCATTTGCGCCGGTCAGAAGCAGAGCTCGCGTTTCCAGTTTCGGCAGATCCACCAGAAGCCCGTCCAAGGACCATTGGGCCATCATCAGAAGCGCACCTTCGACATGGCTTCGCTCGCGGAGAAGGCGCGCATACAGCGCAACGCCCTTCGCGTCGATTTTAGAGCCTGTTCCAGCCAGAAGTTGCCGTGCGCGCTCAGGTGCGACCAGGGTTCTGCGAATGATATCGACAGCGAATGGCATGGTCGCAATCGTGCGCGCCGCTATTGGAAAAAGCAGCCCTGCTACACCATCGAACGGTTGCAGCGCGGGATTGATCGCGACGACGGGTGGCCTGCCCGGCAGCTTTGTCGAAAAACGCAGCGCGACCGCGCCGCCTGCGGAATGGCCGACGATCCCCCGGATGTCCCATCCCTCCTTCGCAGCGAGCTGCGCGATATCTTCCGCCATGCATTCGAGTGATGATCTTTGCCGCGCGCCAAGCCTCGTGAACCCGTGTCCCGGCAAATCGATCGCGATGCCGCGATGCGTCTTGAGCGCAGGAAGAACGTCGCGCCAAGTGTGGGTCGATCCGCCTGCGCCATGCAGGAACAACAAAGTTGGCCCCTCGCCCACGTCTTGAACATGCCAGGCATGTGGGCGTGACCGGACGAAACGCGATGCGTGACGAAGCGGCCAATCTGCAGGCAGTTCAGGATCGGAGCGCATCTGTCACGGATTTCGAGATACTTGCGGAATCCGCCCGCGGGAGCGGCATGTAGGTCGCACCCATCTGCCGCGCGAGGTCCGACAAGTCCGATTTCGCACGCGTATTTGTGTCGAGAACGAGTGCAGGCAGCGCCATAGCCGCGATCCTCCGAGCCATCAGTGCGGCATCGGTCATCGCGGCCTTCCGGCCCTCGCCCTCGAGACCGATATTTGCTCGCCCGTCCGTCATCACCGCGATTGAAGGCGAGAGTCCCTGCCCTCGCGCACGTTCGGCCACGTCGGCCGCGACCTTGAGGCCTGATGCCAGGGGCGTTCCGCCCCCGCCCGGCAAACCGCCGAGCGCCCGTTTCGCCTGGACCAGAGATCGGGTCGGGGGCAGGAGAAGCTGGGCATCCCTCCCGCGAAACGAGACGAGCGCGACGTGATCGCGGCTCGCATATGCGTTTGCCAAAAGGGTCTCGACCGCGCCCTTTGCTTCAGCCAACCGGGTCATCGCGGAAGATCCCGAGGCATCGACAACGAAGATGATGAGCCGGTCCGAACGTTCCTCGTATCGCTTTACCCGGAAATCGGACCGGCTCAGGATCAGGCCGGATCGTTCCGGCTCTGCTGCCCGGCGCATCTTCTGCCACGGCGCGGCTGCTCGAAGCGTTGCCACGAGATCGAGCCGGCTGTCGGACGAGGGCATTCCCGCAATCGATGGAAGCGGCCGACCACGCCGGTTGCCCTTGCGGCGATATCCTGCGCCGCCTGCGCCCTTGCCAGACCTTTGTGCGCCCTGCCCGCTCAGTGCGGAAAGCGCCCCCTCTGGAAGAACAGCACGCACAGCATCGATCAACAAGTCGTCGGGGATTCCAGTCTCGCGGCTGTCGCTTTCGCCCTGCTCTTCGGGCGGGGCCGGATCCTCCTCGGGGGTGTCCGTTTCGAAGTCGTCCTCCGGCATCATCGTGGCGCGATGTGCGTAGACGAGCTGAACTGCGGCGATCAGATCATCCTCCATTACGGAGTTCCGCCGATACAGAGCCGCATGCGCCCGTGCGGCGGCCAAGGCAAAAAGTGGCGCACGCAGCGATGCGATGCCGTAGCGCGCGGCGGTCACGACGAGGTCTGTCAGCGTCTCGTCCGGCAGCGTAATCTTCTCGAGGCGTTCGCGCGCCGCAGAGATATCGGCGGCTCCAAGGGCAAGCTCGCCCAGATCCACGGTTCTGACGCCATCGAGGTCGATCTCGAACGCAAGTCGATCGCAGAGCGCCATTGGCGCAGCCTCGCCGTCGATCCCTTCGTCAAGAAGAAGCGTCGCGTCGGACGGACGCGCATCCATCACCTGCGCCAAACGAGTCGCCCGTCCGCGCGAGAGCCTTTCGGACATGGTCACAAGGCGCGTGCCGGTTTGTGCAATCAGACCCTTCCTCACCACCAATCGCCCTTGCGAGAGGCTTTCGGCGATATCGGTCCCGCCGAACAACGCCTCGTCGGTCATGGCCGGTGTGATACGCAAAAACGGTCGCAGCATGTCGGGCGCTGCATCCAGAAACGCATCTCGCACAGGCGAGGCGCGCGCACGCAACCGCAACCCGCCGAGTCCCGCCGGGTCGACCGCAAGGAGGGACAGCGCCAGATGTCCGGCGATCCATGCCTCGGTGCGGTCCTGCTTCATGCCAGGACGTCGTGCAATAACCGTTCAACCCGTGCCGTGGAGCCTGCTTCGTCCAGAGGATCGCGTCGCAGGCGATGCGACAAGGCCATCGGCGCGACGTCCCGAAGATGCTTCCGCGTCACCTCGCCATCGTCTTCGAAGGCTGCAAGTGCTCGGGCGGTACGCAGAAGGGTCAGCTCCCCTCTGAGACCGTCAGAGCCCAGCGCCAGACACAATTCGGCACAATCGCGCAAGGCAGACGTTCCGGTTTCGACATCGCCCAGAGCTTTCCGAGCGCGGAGAATATCGTCGCGGATTGCAGCATCGTCCCCAGCCCATTTCGAGACGAACGCTGCGGGATTGCTCTCAAACGCGGCGCGCCGCCTGATGACCTCGATCCGCTCTTCGATATCGGAGGGCGAGCGCACTTCGACCGAGAGACCGAACCGATCCAGAAGCTGTGGCCTGAGCTCTCCCTCCTCAGGATTGCCGGAGCCGACGAGGACGAAACGCGCGTCGTGGCGCACGGACAAGCCTTCACGCTCGATGACGTTTTCGCCCGACTGTGCCACGTCCAACAGAAGATCGACGATGTGGTCCTCCAAAAGATTAACCTCGTCGATATAGAGATACCCGCGGTTGGCACGAGCAAGGAGGCCGGGCTCGAAGGCCTTTTCGCCGTGGGTGATCGCCCGCTCGATGTCGAGCGCGCCGACGACCCGATCCTCTGTCGCCCCAAGTGGCAGATCGATGACCGGGGTCGGCTTATCCACCATCTCGGATCCTGCCATGCGGTCCCACTCCGCCACATCCTCCGGCGATTCTGCGTTCGTCGCACTTCCTTCGACTGCTTGAATTGGCGGAAGAAGCGCTGCCAGCGCACGTACGGCAGTCGATTTTCCCGTGCCGCGATCTCCGAAGACGAGGACACCGCCGATGCCCGGATCGACCGCCGTCAGGATCATCGCCTGTTTCATGCGATGCTGACCGACAATGGCCGAGAATGGGAATGCGTATCTCATGTGGTGGCCTCCAAGGGGGCTGGATCAGGTGCGAGCCGGGCGTCGATACCGGGCCAACGACCCATCTCTCCGACGATACGAAACCTCGCATAAAGCTCTTCGCGAAACCACGCACCGGTCCGCACGGCCCTGATTGCGTCGGAATGCGGTCCACCGTTTCGCGCGAATTGTGCCATACTCTCCGCGTCCGGCCAGACCGAAAACGTGATCTGATGCAAAAGCGGCACTTCGCCAATCCCGATCTTGAACAGGACGTTGGGATCTGAACCGATCACTTCGCTGATATCCGGAACGCGCTGCCAGAACCGCGCCGCAACCGATGGTTTGATCGTGGCGCGGGTGAGCGCAGCGATGGGCCCATCACCGCTATCTTCTGCGATGCGGAACGGAGCCTCGCCGGACCAGGCACCACGGGCGGAAATCGGTCGAAGGAACAGAGTCCAATCTTCGCTGGCGCGCGAACGGAAGAGCCGCCAGGCCCGCGCCGTCTTCGTCGCCTCTCGCGCTGCCGAATCGCTCTCGAAAACGCCTAGCACGGCGTAAACGGCTGTATTTGGAAACGGAGTGAAGCCCTCGCCCGTGCCTGATCCGCAGAGCTTCCAGAATTTCAGACCTGGAACACGTGCCATCGACGGACGTGCCGCACCCATCATCGCGAAAGCCCAGGACCGGGCCGCGACGCCGTCGAAACGGAACAGGGAGAGGCTGACGCACTGCATCGTGGATTCCATAACTGTAAACTCAGCCTGACACAGTTTGCATGGATAGGAAAGATCTTCGGCAGCTCGCCACCTCTGACGGTTTGTATTGTCAGCTAAAGTTTACACCTATAGTCTGCATTCATGACACGGATCGATCCGACACTCGCTACCGCGGCGCGGCTTACGAATGCCCCGCACGCGGTCGTCATCGGCGCCGGCCTTGGTGGGCTGGCCTCGGCGATGCGGCTTGGTGCGATGGGCTACAGGGTGAGCGTGTTCGACAAGCTCGATGTGCCGGGCGGACGCGGCTCCGCGATCTGGAAAGACGGGCATCGCTTCGATCTCGGACCGACCATAGTGACCGTCCCGCAGGTCTTTCGCGCGCTTTGGGCTGCATGTGGCCGCAAGTTCGACGATGATATCGACCTGCGTTCGCTCGATCCCTTTTACGAAATCCGCTGGCCTGATGGATCGCACTTTTCGGCATCCGGGGATACCGACCGCATGGTCGAGGAAATCCGTCGCCTGTCGCCCTCCGATGTCGATGGATACTACAAGTTCCTGTCCGACAGCGCGGCGCGATATTGGTTCGGGTTCGAAGACCTCGGACGCCGGTCGCTGCATCGCTTTCGCGACCTTGTCGCCGTTCTCCCGACCTTTGCCCGGATGCGCGCCGACCGATCCGTTTACGCCCATGCCGCGCGCCGGGTGAAGGATGAGCGGTTGCGCATGGCGCTTTCATTCCACCCGCTCTTTATCGGCGGCGATCCGTTCAACGTCACCTCGATGTATATTCTCGTCAGCCACCTCGAAAAGGAATTCGGCGTGCATTACGCGATGGGCGGCGTGGCCGAAATCGCGCGGGTCATGGCCGAGATCATCCATTCGCAAGGCGGCATCGTGCGTATGGGCCAGGAAGTGGACGAGATCCTCTTCAACGGTGATCGGGCCTCAGGAGTGCGGCTTGCAGGTGGCGAGATCGTCTCTGCCGATCTCGTCGTCTCGAATGCGGATGCCGGCTGGACCTATTCCCACCTTTTGCGAAATCGCCCCCGCAAGCGCTGGACCGATGCCAAGCTTGATCGCTCGCGCTGGTCGATGGGTCTGTTCGTCTGGTATTTCGGCACCGAGGGTACGCGAGGGAAGTGGCGCGATGTCGGCCACCACACGATCCTTAACGGGCCACGATACAAGGGTCTCGTTCAAGATATCTTCCTGAACGGTAAGCTCTCCGATGACATGTCGCTTTACGTGCATCGGCCGAGTGAGACCGATCCCAGTGCCGCACCAGAAGGCGACGACACGTTTTACGTCCTTTCTCCGGTGCCGCATCTTGGTCACGACAACGGTGTCGATTGGACTGTCGAGCGGGACCGCTATCGCAAAAAAATGCTGGACGTTCTCGAGGCACAGCTTCTTCCCGGATTGTCCGAACATCTCGGGCCTGAAGAAATCCTGACGCCAGTCGACTTCAAGGACCGCTATAATGCGCCTTTCGGCACGGGCTTCTCGATCGAGCCGCGCATCCTGCAAAGCGCCTGGTTCCGCCCGCACAATATCAGCGAGGAGGCCGAGAACCTGTTCCTCGTCGGGGCGGGGACGCATCCGGGCGCGGGGCTGCCCGGCGTGATGTCCTCCGCAGAGGTGCTGGAGCAGCTGGTGCCGATGCCGCACGAGGTGCCGAGGTGATAGCAGAGCGTGACATGGCCGCCTGCCGCGAAACCATACGGCATGGTTCGCTTTCGTTCCATGCCGCGTCCCGGCTTCTGCCGTCCCGCGTGCGTGACCCGGCGCTCGCACTTTATGCCTTCTGCAGACTTGCGGACGACGCGGTCGACCTGAATGAACACAAGGCCGATGCGGTCTTGCGGCTGCGCGATCGGCTGGATCGCGTCTATGCCGGCCGCCCGGAAAATGCCGCGCCCGACCGGGCTTTCGCCGCGGTGGTCGAGGATTTCGACATGCCGCGCGCGGTTCCCGAGTCGCTGCTCGAAGGTCTGGGCTGGGATGCGACGGGCCGGCGCTACGCGACCCTGTCCGATCTAAGGGCCTATTCCGCCCGTGTCGCCGCGACCGTTGGCGTGATGATGTGCGTGCTCATGCGCGTCCGCGACCCACACGCGCTGGCGCGTGCTGCGGATTTGGGCGTTGCGATGCAGCTCACGAATATCTCGCGGGATGTGGGTGAAGATGCGCGGGCCGGGCGGCTGTACCTGCCGACGGACTGGCTCACCGCGCAAGGCATCGACCCGGATCATTTCCTTGCCAATCCCGATGCCAATGCGGGCACCCGCCGCATAGTGAAGCGGCTTTTGGCCGAGGCCACGCGTCTTTATCACCGGGCTGAAGCAGGTATTGGTGTTCTCCCGCTCGATTGCCGCGCCGGCATCTTCGCGGCACGTCATATCTACGACGGTATCGGGGGCCGGCTCGCGAGCACGGGCTTCGACAGTATCTCGACACGCGCACGCACGACACGCGCGCAGAAGTCCGCGTGGCTGTGCTTGTCCGCGGGCCGCACACTTTTGTCGTCGGTCTCTCCCCGTTCGCCGGTCCTGTTCGCACGCCCTCTCGACGAGACACGCTTTCTGGTGGAGGCCGCAGCGCGGCGCAGTCACGTATGGTCCCGGTCGGATCAGCTCTTCGCGACTCTCTCGGATCTCGCTGAAAACGATAGGGCGCGTCAGGCAGCCTTGATTGCGGGGACCGCGCGTCCTAACTGACGCGAATGTTCTGGATCCTGTTCCTCATCTTTCTCGGTGCCTGCTTTGCGGCTGGTACGACCGGCGCAATTTTCCCGCCAGGCCCGTGGTATCGGGATCTCGACAAGCCGACCTGGACGCCGCCCGACTGGGCTTTTCCGGTTGTTTGGACGACGCTTTACATTTTCCTGTCGATTGCCGGTGCGCGGCTTGCCCTGTCCGACGGAAACGGAATGGCGATGGCGCTTTGGGCGCTACAGATCGCGCTGAACGGCCTCTGGACACCTGTCTTCTTCGGCCTGAAGCGGATTCGGGGCGGGATGCTTGTCCTGTCGCTGCTCTGGCTGTCGGTCGCCGCGTCGGTCTACGTCTTCTGGGGCGTCGATTGGATCGCGGGACTGCTCTTTATCCCGTACCTGCTATGGGTCAGCGTCGCGGGTGCCCTGAACCTGTCGGTCTGGCGCCGCAATCCCGATGTCGCCGCGAACCCGCCGGTGCAATCACGCTGATTGATCGCTGTCGAAACGCCAACCCGGGCGACGCGGCACCCGCAAAGCGATCATCGGCTTGAGCCACGGCTTGGAAAAGCGTCTGAGATCGAGAGCCTCATGCACGCCTATCACGTCCTCCGCATCGAGCCGCGTTTTCATGACCGAGCGGGAATAAAACGGCGCGTCCAGCATGTTCATGATCTGTTTCGGATGCGAGGCGTCATCGCCGCGCGTCTCGCGCTTCACTTGCCATAGTGACTTGCCGATCTTCCGGCGTGGAGGCGGTTCGATGTCCGACACATCGCCAGAGGCGTCAAATCTCGCGGCCTGCGCCAATGTGGTCCCGTCCCGACGCACAGCATCGTAAAAACACGTTGTCCCATCCCGCGTGGGATACCTACCCCATGTCCAGTAGGAGAAATCTTCCTCTAGCGACCGAACTCCGAAATTGGCATCGAAATATCCATGCCCTGCCCACTGCCAACCCGGGGCTTCCATATCGACCTCGATCTGCGTGATCGGTGCGAAGGGTCGCCAAACATGGGCACCGTCTTCGGTCAATGGCAATTCCTGATCGGTGATCGCACTGGGTGTGAGCCGGACCGTGCCACGCACTCGGGCGAATTGCGGTGGCGCCGTGATTTCGTCGATCTCCACGACGAGATGCTTTCCGTTCCAGCCCATCTTGGACGGACCGATGCGGAGCATATCCTTGGTCTGACGCAGCGCGCTGCGTCCGCGATCTGTCATTGTGAACCGTCCGCCGGGTCCGTAGGTCGCAACATTCATGCAGACATGATTTTCGGGATCGCGCCGACCGGACCATCGGTACCAGGGTGAAAAGACCGATCCTATGAAGGCGATGACCGAGATGGCACGTTGCCCGTCCGCGCTGATCCCGTCGACGTACCACCACGCATAGCCATTGGGTGGGACCGCGATGTTGAAGTTTGGTCCTGCATGATCGCCTCGGCCGCGTGCGTGCCGGAAAGTGCTGCCATTGGAACGCCCGGCCCCGGATGGACCCCGCCCCCGCAGAGATAGAGACCCGGTATCCGGCTGCGGGCTGTCGGCCGGGAGAGCGCCGATGTGAACCCGTGTGGGCTCTGCCCGTAGAGCGAACCGAGGCTCGCGGGAAACAAGGTCTCGAACTCCGCTTGGGTCGTGAGCGCGCTGGCCGGCGGCGCTCGATCGAAACTCACGTCGAAAGCCCGAAGCGTTTCGAATGTCCGTGTCAGACATTGGGCAAAATCCTCTGTATCAGGAGGCTGGGATGAAACCGGAGGCGCGTTGATGATGATTTCGAAGCGCTCGCGTGCCGGCGGTGGAAGAGCCCCGCCACGATCCTCGGCACAAACGTAGAGAGTTGGATCGAAGGTTGCGCGCCCGGAGGCGATATCGGCGAATTCCGGACCAGGATCGCTGCGAAAGAACACGTTGTGATGGCAGATTGGCGGACCCTCGACTTTAGCCGAGAATGCCCAGACACGCGCCGAAAGGGAGCGTGGCTTTTCGGCCAGCCGCCCGACCGAGGAGCGGACGGAATTGCCCAGCGCACCAACAGCGAGCGCGCGGGGATCTCCGTTAAAGATGACGCGGGATGCCTTAATACGCGAGTCGTCATGCAATCGCACACCGGAGGCAGCGTGCCCGTCAGTCTCTATTTCAGCGACAGTCGCGTCATATCGGATCTCTCCACCGCACGCCTCGATCTGACGGGACATCGCCGCTGCCAGGGCCGACAATCCACCGTCGACCGCCCAGACGCCTTGCTCTTCCGCATGCCAGATAAGAGCGTAAAGCGCCGGAGTCTTGCTTGGATCGCCGCCGACATAGGTTGCGTAACGCCCGAAGAGTTGCCGCAGGCGCGGGTCGGTGAAACTGTTCCGCAGAAGGCCCTCAAGGCTCCGGCCCAATCCCATGTCGCGCATGAGGCGCGGCTGAGCCAGAACGGTCGAGACCAGGCGCGGCAAGCTTGGCCTGGGCGTCAGCATCATTGGACCGAGAAACGCATCGAACAGACGGCGTGCACGGTCAGAGAATGCGCGGAATTCACTCGCGCCCAGATCGCCGGACATCTCCCGGATCGCTTGCGCGCTTTTGTCTGGATCGGCGAATAGGTCGAGGACAGTACCATCGCGCCAGAAATGCCGCCCGAGAACCTCTTGCCGCGTCAGCCTCACATGATCCGACAGACGTGTTCCTGCTCTGGCGAAGAGCTCCTCGAACACCCAGGCAAGCGTCAGAACGGTTGGCCCGGCATCGACTCCGTCAACCTGACGCATCTTGCCGCCGGGCTGCGCTTCCTTTTCGAGAACGAGAACGGGCTCATCCGCCGCTGCGAGGGACAACGCGGCGGACAGTCCACCTACACCGGCACCGATCACGACAATCGGATCAGAGCGGCGTGAGGCACATCTGTCGGATGAAGGCATCACGGGTGGAATTGTTGACTCGATCCATGAATGTGTCCAGTGTGGTTTACAGTAAGGTGTAAATCGTGATCGTCAGATCGCCGGAAGGAGCGCCCGCAACATGGACATCCACCAACGGATCGACACCGCGATCATGGCGACATTGGCGCGGGGGCAGGGCGGGCTTGCCGCACCCCGGCAGCTCTCCGAGGCCTTGGTCTATGCCTGCACGCCGGGCGGCGCCCGGATCCGGCCGACGATCCTTGTCTCTGTGGCGCTCGCTTGCGGGGACGATCAGCCAGCCGCCACGGATGCTGCTGCAACCGCCCTCGAACTCATTCACTGTGCCAGCCTCGTTCATGACGATCTGCCGTGTTTTGACGATGCGGATCTCAGGCGCGGCAAGCCCACGGTCCACAAGGCTTATTCCGAACCGCTCGCGGTCCTTACCGGCGATTCGCTCATCGTGATGGCGTTCGAAACGCTCGCCCGCGTCGCACCCAAAGCGCCGGACCGGGTAGCGCCGCTTGTGACCGCGCTCGCCCGCCGGACGGGGATGCCACACGGCATTTGCGCCGGACAGGGGTGGGAGAGCGAACCCGAGATCGACCTCGACGCTTACCACCTCTCCAAAACGGGCGCGCTCTTCATCGCTGCGACGCAGATGGGCGCGCTTGCAGCTGGGCAGGAGGCCGAGCCGTGGTACGAGCTTGGCGCCCGGATCGGGGCGGCCTTCCAGGTTGCCGACGATCTTCGGGACGCGCTTGGTAGCGAGGCGAGCCTCGGCAAGCCCGCACATCAGGATGAGCTGCACAACCGTCCGAACGCGGTTCGCGAATTGGGCGTCGACGGTGCGGTGCGCCGTCTTGGCGATATTCTGTCCGGCGCGATTGCCTCCATCCCGTCTTGTCCCGGCGAGGCATCCCTCGCGCATATGGTGCGGATGCAGGCCGAACGCCTGACACCCGGCCTGAACCCGGTGCGGGTCTGACACAATGACTGCCACGGCCGAAGACCCCGTGCGCCGCAAAGGCGGGCCGGATCTTCGTACCCGCTTGGCGAGGTTGGCGGCGAAGCCCGGCTTTCAGCGATGGGCGGCGCGAATACCGGGCGTTCGAGGCCATGTGCGTCAGGAAGGCGCGGCGCTCTTCGATCTCGTTCAGGGTTTCGTTGCGAGCCAGGTGCTTCGGGCGGTCGTCGAGCTTGAGATCCTTCACCACGCGATGGAGGGCCCCTTGGTTGCGTCCGAACTGTCCCGTCGGATCAATGTGCCCCTCGCGCGGACGGAGATCCTTTTGCAGGCCGCAGCGGCGCTGGGCCTTCTCGCCCGGAAGCGCGACATCTTTCGCATCACGACACGCGGCGCTGCCCTTACCGGCGTTCCGGGACTGGAGGGGATGATCCGTCATCACGACGCGTTCTATCGCGACATGTCCGATCCGGTCGCGCTGCTGCGGGGGGAGGTCGATACGGAGCTGGCAAGGTTCTGGCCCTACGTTTTCGGAGGTGCGGGCGGCGATGCGGCCAGCGCGCGCTATTACTCCACGCTGATGTCCGACAGCCAGTCGCTTGTCGCCGAAGATACCCTGGCGACCGCCTCTCTCAAGGGGCAAAAGCGGCTTCTGGACATTGGTGGAGGCCACGGAGCTTTTGCGCGGGCCGTTCGCGAGCGTCGTAGCAAACTCGAGATAGGTGTGTTCGACCTTCCCGAAGTCATTGCCGATGCGCCGCAATCGGACGGCATCGAGTTCATCGCGGGCTCCTTTCGCGCCGACCCGCTGCCCGAGGGGTTCGATACGATGTCTCTCGTGCGCGTGCTCTATGACCATGAAGATGCGACGGTGCGCGATCTGCTCTCCAAGGCATTCGATGCGCTGCCGCCTGGCGGGCAGCTGCTCGTCTCCGAACCGATGTCGGGCGGGCAGAGACCGGAGCGGCACGGCGATGTCTATTTCGCATTCTACACGATGGCCATGCAGACCGGGCGCGCCCGCAGTGCGGAGCGAATCATCACGCTTCTGACAGAAGCCGGTTTTGCGGGAATCACCGCTCACAGGCCCATACGTCCCTATGTGACAGCGGTCGTCACAGCGTGGAAACCGGCCTGAAGTGCCAAAACTGTCTATTACAGTTGACACTTTCTGCTGTATCTTTAGTCTGACATTAAAGGTGTCAGAGTCGTCTGACAGATAGACGCCGGGGCGTCTGCCGCGATGCCCCGTTTATTAGGAACAGGGAGGCGCGACATGCAGACAAAAGCTGTACTGCTCGACAGTCCCAGAACACTCGGCCTGTCCGACGTGTCGCTGGTTCCTCCCGGTCCGGGTGATCTGGTGGTCGACATCCGCCATTCCGGCATTTCCACCGGCACCGAGAAGCTTTTCTATACCGGCGAGATGCCTCCGTTCCCTGGGATGGGCTACCCGCTCGTCCCTGGCTACGAGGCGATGGGTGAGGTGGTCGAAGCCGGCGGAAATACCGGATACCGGGTCGGCGAAACCGTCTTCGTACCGGGCGCATCCTGCTTTGAAGATGCGCACGGCCTATTCGGTGGCGCCGCGACGCGCCTTGTCACCCCAAGCGATCGCGTGACCCGGCTTGATGCCGGTATGGGCGAGACCGGCGCGCTTCTTGCGCTGGCGGCAACGGCACGCCATGCACTTGCCGGATATCGCTGCGATCTGCCGGAACTCATCGTCGGCCACGGCGTTCTCGGCCGGCTCTTGGCGCGCCTGACCGTGGCAGCAGGCGGCAAAACCCCGACCGTGTGGGAAATCGATCCTGCTCGGATGGGCGGTGCCGAAGGCTACGAGGTCGTGCGCCCGGAAGACGATCCGCGCCGCAACTACGCAAGCATCTACGACGCTTCGGGCAATGGCGCGATCCTGAACGATCTCGTGGGCCGCATCGTCAAGGGCGGAGAGATCGTGCTCGCGGGCTTCTACGCACAGCCGCTCTCTTTCGCCTTTCCGCCGGCCTTCATGAAGGAAGCCCGGTTCCGCGTCGCCGCCGAATGGACGCGCGACGACCTGTTCGCCACACGCAGCCTGATCGAAACCGGGGCTCTCTCGCTCGACGGGCTGGTGACGCACCGCTCAAGCCGGTCGGACGTTGCCGCGGCCTACGAGACCGCGTTCGACGATCCGACCTGCCTGAAAATGATCATTGATTGGAAGGAAGCCGCATGAAGGACGACGTCCCTAACCTTAAGGACTTCGACCAGCGACTGCGCGACGAGGCGCACGAGGATCTCGCCGACATCGTGACCGAGGAGCCCAAGAGCAAGACGCAGATCATCGCGATCTACGGCAAGGGCGGCATCGGCAAGTCCTTCACGCTCGCCAATCTCAGCCACATGATGGCCGAGCAGGGAAAGCGGGTGCTTCTGATCGGCTGCGATCCCAAGTCCGATACAACGTCGCTCCTGTTCGGGGGCAAGGCGTGCCCGACGATCATCGAGACCTCGACCAAGAAGAAGCTCGCCGGTGAGGAAGTCGCCATCGGCGATGTCTGCTTCAAGTCGGGCGGCGTTTTCGCGATGGAGCTCGGCGGACCGGAGGTCGGTCGCGGCTGCGGAGGACGTGGCATCATCCACGGCTTCGAGCTGCTCGAAAAGCTGGGCTTTCATGATTGGGACTTTGACTACGTCCTTCTCGATTTCCTCGGCGACGTGGTATGCGGGGGCTTCGGTCTGCCGATCGCCCGCGACATGGCGCAGAAGGTGATCCTCGTCGGCTCGAACGACCTGCAATCCCTTTATGTTGCGAACAACGTCTGCTCCGCGGTCGAATACTTCCGCAAGCTCGGCGGCAATGTCGGTGTCGCGGGACTCGTCATCAATAAGGACGACGGGTCGGGCGAGGCGCAAGCCTTCGCGGAGGCCGCAGGCATTCCTGTTCTCGCGGCAATCCCGCAGGACGACGATCTGCGAAAGAAATCCGCGAACTATCAGATCGTCGGATCCTCCAAATCCCAGTGGGGCAGTCTCTTTGCCGGCCTCGCAGAGCAGGTCTCGGATGCACCGCCCGTGCGGCCGACGCCGCTCGACCAGGACGGCCTTCTGAACCTCTTCGACGGATCGGATGTCGGTGCGGGTGTCGTGCTCGAGCCCGCGACCGATGACGACATGCGCGGCCAGTATGCCGCGCCGAAGAAGAGCCTCGAAGTGATCTACGACGAAGCCTGAACCAAAGCCGGACGTCCGGCGCCATTGATACCGAAGAGACAGGGGTCGCCTTGACCGACGAGACCGAACATAACGCCAACGGAACCGCCCCTGCAGAGGGGATGGGCTGCCATTCGGGGGCCGAGCTGGAGCGCGCGGCCCGCGAGGCCGGCGCCTCCGAGGTGCTGGACCGGTACGCAGAGGATTATCCGCAAGGGCCGCACGATAAACCGCAAAGCATGTGTCCGGCTTTCGGCTCTCTGCGCGTCGGGCTCCGGATGAAGCGGGTTGCGACCGTTCTGTCAGGATCGGCCTGCTGCGTTTACGGTCTGACCTTCGTCTCGCATTTCTACGGCGCTCGGCGTTCGGTCGGTTACGTGCCGTTCTCCTCGGAGACGCTGGTCACCGGCAAGCTCTTCGAAGATATCCGCGACTCCGTTCACGAGATGGCCGATCCGGACAAGTTCGACGCGATCGTCGTGACGAACCTGTGCGTTCCAACTGCCTCGGGTGTCCCGCTCCGTCTTCTGCCGAAAGAGATAAACGGTGTGCGGATCGTAGGGATTGACGTGCCGGGCTTCGGAATTCCGACGCATGCCGAAGCAAAGGACGTCCTTGCCGGTGCGATGCTGGCATATGCCCGCGAGGAAGTGGCCGCTGGACCGGTCCCGGCCCCCGAGGCACGCGTGACGGATCGCCCGACGCTGACCCTTCTGGGTGAGATGTTCCCGGCAGACCCGATGTCCATCGGTGCGCTGCTTGCGCCCATGGGCATCGCCGCCGGGCCGGTCGTGCCCTGCCGGGAGTGGCGGGAGCTGTATTCTGCGCTCGACTGCACCGCCGTCGCCGCAATCCACCCGTTCTACACCGCTGCAATCCGCGAATTCGAGACAGCGGGACGTCCCGTTCTCGGCTCAGCACCCGTGGGCCGCGACGGAACCGAAGCGTGGCTCGAGGCTGTGGGCGCGACGTTCGAGATTCCGCAGGACAAGATCGACGCCGCGAAAGATGCCGCGCTTCCGGCTATCGAAGCCGCGCTCAAGGCAAACCCGGTGAACGGCAAGATCACCCTGTCGGGCTATGAAGGCTCCGAGCTTCTGGTGGCGCGCCTTCTGATCGAGAGCGGCGCGGATGTGCCGTATGTCGGCACTGCCTGTCCCAAGACGCGGTTCTCAAAAGCCGATGCCGAATGGCTCGAAGCGCATGGATGCCAGGTCAAGTACCGCGCGTCGCTCGAAGACGATCTTGCCGCGATGGACAAACACAAGCCGGACCTCGCCATCGGCACGACGCCCGTCGTCCAGAAGGCGAAGGAGCTGGGCGTGCCGGGTCTTTATTACACGAACCTGATCTCCGCGCGCCCGCTCATGGGCGTGGCCGGTGCCGGATCCCTGGCCGAAGTGGTCAATGCCGCCATTGCCGGCAAAGGCAGAATGGACCGCATGAAAGAGTTCTTCGAAGGCGTCGGCAACGGCGACACAGCCGGTGTCTGGGAAGGCGCGCCGAACCTGCGTCCCGACTTCCGGGCGCAGCAGCAGAAGAAACTCGACAAGGCCGCCAGGCGCGCCGAAGCGGAACGCATGATATGAGGCTCTGTTTCGGCATAACTCCGGGGGGCTTGGCATGTTGATCCAAGACCATGACCGCGCAGGCGGCTACTGGGGTGCCGTCTATGCCTTCTGCGCCGTGAAGGGTTTGCAGGTGGTGATCGACGGCCCGGTGGGTTGCGAGAACCTGCCGGTGACGTCCGTCTTGCACTACACCGACGCGCTGCCGCCGCACGAATTGCCCATCGTGGTGACCGGGCTTGGCGAGGAAGAGATGGGCCGCGGGACCGAGGAAGCGATGGAGCGCGCCTGGAAGGTGCTCGATCCGGCGCTGCCGGCCGTCGTCGTCACCGGGTCCATCGCCGAGATGATCGGTGGCGGCGTGACACCGCAAGGCACCAATATTCAGCGGTTCCTGCCGCGCACGATCGACGAAGATCAGTGGCAGGCAGCCGACCGCGCGATGACGTGGCTCTTCACCGAATTTGGCATGACCAAGGGCCGGGTGCCGCCCGAAAAGAAACGCGAGGACGGCGCAAAGCCTCGCGTGAACATCCTCGGGCCGATGTACGGCACGTTCAACATGCCCTCCGACCTCGCGGAAATCCGGCGTCTCATCGAAGGGATCGGCGCCGACGTGAACATGGTGATGCCTTTGGGCGCGCACTTGGCCGAGATGCGGAACCTCGTGAACGCCGACGCCAATGTGGTGATGTATCGCGAGTTTGGTCGCGGCCTCGCCGAGGTACTCGACAAGCCTTACCTGCAAGCGCCGATCGGGATGGAATCTACGACCCTGTTCCTGCGTAAACTCGGCGAGATGCTGGGCCTCGACCCCGAGCCATTCATCGAGCGCGAAAAGCATTCGACGCTGAAGCCGGTCTGGGATCTTTGGCGTTCGGTCACGCAGGATTTCTTTGCGACGGCGAATTTCGCGATCGTCGCGAACGAGACCTATACACGCGGTATCCGCAATTACCTCGAAGGCGACCTGGGTTTGCCCTGCGCGCTCGCGGTGGAGCGGAAGGCCGGGTCAAAGACCGACAACGACCACGTGCGGGAAACACTGCATGGCGCGCGACCCATCGTCGTGCTCGGTTCGATCAATGAGAAGATGTACCTCGCCGAAATGAGCTCTGGGCACGGACCGAAGCCGGCCTTCATCCCGGCAAGCTTCCCCGGTGCCGCAATCCGCAGACATACCGGCACACCCTTCATGGGATATGCAGGGGCCGCGTATCTTCTGCAGGAGATTTGCAACGGGCTCTTCGACGCGCTCTTCCACATTCTGCCGCTGGGCGCGGCGATGGATGCGGGCGAGGCGACACCGACGCCGCTCAGACGCGACTTTCCCTGGGATCCCGACGCGCAGGCCGAGCTTGACCGCATCGTCGCGTCGCACCCGGTGCTCACCCGAATTTCCGCAGCCAAGACGTTGCGCGACGCCGCAGAGGCAGAAGCGCTCCGCAAGGGGTCCGACCGTGTCGTTCTCGAGACGGTTCAGGCCCTCGATCCATCCACAGGAGGTATCAATCCATGACCGACTTCACCTCGAACCCGCCTCGGGCGCGCTCGAAGCGCGGAACGGAATTCCTTCTCTATTTCAGCTTGATCTTCGTTCTCGCGATCCCTTTCGCGACGGCGTTCTGGCTGCTCGACGTGTTCCAGAAGCAGACGCTCAACCTGCACGGGCCGCTGGCCCGGGCCTGGGCCGAAGCGGACCGGATCACGCCGCTCATCTTTTCGGCCTGAGAGGGCCGTACCGAGACTGGCCGCCTCGCTCGTCGGGGCGGACAGGCCCAGCGGAGTCTACTCCGAGGGGACCCGGCCGTGAGGGTGTCACGGCGTCAGCGTGACGTTCCGGAGGAAAGTTAATGGCTGATAATACCGACCTGTCGTTCACAGGTCTCACCGACGAGCAGGCGCAGGAACTGCATTCCGTCTACATGAGCGGCCTCTGGCTGTTCTCGGCGGTTGCCGTGGTCGCACATTTGGCGACCTTCATCTGGCGTCCGTGGTTCTGAGGAGGGCTGAAGCATGGCAAAATTCTATAAGATTTGGCTCATCTTCGACCCCCGCCGCGTCTTCGTGGCCCAGGGTGTCTTCCTCTTCCTGCTCGCAGCGATGATCCACTTGGTCGTTCTCTCGAACGGCATCAACTGGTTCGAAACTGCAGCTGCCGCGGGCGCTTCCGAGTGAGCCTGCGTGGTGCGCGGGCCCCGCGTGCCGCCAGAAGGTGACAAAGACAAAGCTGTGGGCGGGCACCGGCCTCTGACGCCCGTCCGCCCACGGCAAACAAGACACGGTATCGACGGCACACGCCCCCGACGGGTCGGACGATGCCGCCACTAGCGGAGACCAAGACGATGGCAATGCTCAGCTTCGAAAAGAAGTATCGCGTCCGCGGAGGGACGCTGATCGGCGGCGATCTGTTCGACTTCTGGGTGGGCCCTTTCTACGTGGGCTTCTTCGGCGTCACGACCGCCTTTTTCTCGCTTCTAGGGACAATCTTGATCCTGTGGGGCGCCGCACATCAGGGCACGTTCAACCCCTGGCTAATCAACATCGAGCCGCCCGACCTCAGCTACGGTCTGGGCGCCGCGCCGCTCATGGAAGGCGGGCTTTGGCAGATCATCACCATCTGTGCGACCGGCGCTTTCATCTCCTGGGCGCTGCGCGAGGTAGAGATCTGTCGAAAGCTTGGCATCGGCTACCATGTTCCGATCGCCTTCGGCTTCGCGATCTTCGCCTATGTAACGCTCGAGATTTTCCGTCCGGTTCTGCTTGGCGCCTGGGGTCATGCGTTTCCCTACGGGATCTTCAGCCACCTCGACTGGGTCTCGAACACGGGCTACGCCTACCTGCACTTCCACTACAACCCGGCGCACATGCTCGCGGTGACGCTGTTCTTCACCACCACGCTCGCCTTGGCGTTGCATGGCGGCCTGATCCTCTCGGCGGCGAACCCCGAGAAGGGCGAGGACATGAAGACGCCCGATCACGAAGACACGTTTTTCCGGGATTTCATCGGCTACTCGGTCGGTACGCTCGGCATTCACCGTCTCGGCTGGCTGCTGGCGATCAACGCGGGGTTCTGGTCGGCGATCTGCATCATCATCTCCGGGCCCGTTTGGACCAAAGGCTGGCCGGAATGGTGGAACTGGTGGCTCGAACTGCCGATCTGGGGCCAGCTCTGAGGGAGGATGAAACATGCCAATGATTGAGTATCAGAACATCTTCACCCAGGTGCAGGTCCAAGGGACCCCCGAGATGGGGATGAACGACAACGGCCGGATGATGGAGGAGCGGACCAAGAACCCGTTCTTCTCCACCCTCGCAGGCTTTCTCGGAAACGCGCAGATCGGTCCGATCTACCTCGGCTGGACAGGGCTCGTGTCCCTCTTCACCGGCATTCTGGCCCTGAACATCATCGGGCTCAACATGCTGGCCCAGGTGGACTGGTCGATCCCGGAATTCATCCGGCAGGGCTTCTGGCTTGCACTCGAGCCGCCAAGCCCGGAATACGGTCTGACCATTCCGCCGCTCTACGACGGTGGCTGGTACATCATCGCGAGCTTCTTCCTTCTCATCTCGGTGATGAGCTGGTGGGCGCGCTCCTGGCTTCTGGCCAAGGAACAGAAGATGGGCAAGCATGTCTTCTGGGCCTTCGGATCGGCGATCTGGCTGTTCCTCGTTCTCGGCCTTTTCCGGCCGATCCTGATGGGGTCGTGGTCCGAGGCGGTGCCTTACGGCATCTTCCCGCACCTCGATTGGACGACAGCGTTCTCGATCCGGTACGGCAACCTCTACTACAACCCGTTCCACTGTCTCTCGATCGTGTTCCTCTACGGTTCGGTGCTTCTCTTCGCCATGCATGGCGGCACGATCCTCGCGGTCACGCGCTACGGCGGTGATCGGGAACTCGAGCAGATCGTCGATCGGGGTACGGCCACCGAACGCGCTGCGCTCTTCTGGCGCTGGACGATGGGCTTCAACGCAACGATGGAGGGCATCCATCGCTGGGCCTGGTGGTTCGCGGTACTGACTCCGATAACCGGCGGCATCGGCATCCTCTTGACCGGCACCGTCGTCGACAACTGGTTCATCTGGGCACAGGAGCATCATTTCGCGCCGGCCTATGACGGCAGCTACGGCTACGAAGCTTACGGCCAGACCTATCAGTCCTTCATCGGCGGAGGTGAGTGAGATGCTACCCTGGTTCAAGAACTGGAATAAGGACAACCCGACCGACATCTACGGTCCGGCGATCCTGGTGGGAGTGCTTGGAGTAGCGGTGATCGCGGCGGCCTTCGTGGTCGTCGTCGGTCAGCCCTTCGCAACCAAGTCGTTGCAGACGGGTCCGCGAGGCACCGGGATGGTCCAGACGGAGTTCGTGTCCGAGATCGAGAACGAGGATCCGACCCTGGCGGCCTACTACACCGAAGAGCCCTATGTTCCCGAGGACGGGGACCGGCTCGCCTCTGAGGTCTATGAGAACGTCCAGGTCCTCGGCAACGTGACCGAGGACAACTTCAACCGCATCATGCTGGCGATGACGCAATGGGTTTCGCCCGAGCAGGGCTGCGCCTACTGCCATGTCGGCGCGGCGGACGGCAACTACGCCAATGACGAGCTTTACACGATGAAGGTCGCGCGGCGCATGATCCAGATGACCCAGAACCTCAACGAAGGCTGGGCTGGCCACGTGAACGCCAACCAGGAGGTCGGTGTGAACTGCTACACCTGCCACCGCGGGGAGAACGTGCCGTCGGATATCTGGTTCAGGATCACTCCCGTCAACGAGGCCGCCGAAGGCTGGGCCGCGGTGCAGAACCGCGTCACCATGCAATCGCAATATACCTCGCTGCCGTCTGATGCTCTCGAGACGTATCTTCTCGAGGACGAGCCGATCGGCGTGCACGACTTCGCAAGCCACGTGGACAGCGATCCGACGGATCCGAACACCGCAACGTGGCAGGATGCGGAGCGGACCTACTCGCTGATGAACTACGTCTCCAACTCGCTCGGCGTGAACTGCACGTTCTGCCACAACACGCGCGCCTTCTACGACGGCACGCAGGTGACGCCGCAATGGGCAACGGAGTCGCTCGGCATCGCGATGGTGAAGGAGATGAACCAGGACTACCTTGTCCCGCTCGAGGGCGAGTATCCCGAAAATCGCCTCGGTCCAGTCTACGGCGACGCGCCGAAGGCAGCGTGCAAGACCTGCCACAAGGGCTACCAGCAGCCGCTTCAGGGTCTGAACGTGATTGCGGATTGGCCCGAACTGGCAACGACTTCGGGTGAATATAGCTACGAATGAGATGCGCGGGTCCGGCCGGGGTGATCCTGGCCGGGCCCCGCCGCCAGGTCCGCTCGTCTGACTTTCCCTGGACGAGCGGATAACGAGGGCCCAGCCCTCGGTTCCCTTCCTGTTGGCTACAGGAGCTGGCGCCGCGCCGGACAGAACCCACGTTTTGCAAGGCGCGGCGCTTTTTCTTCGGGAGGAGCTGCCATGACACGACCCGACACCCCCATCCTCGACCATATCGCCGGACCTGCGGATCTGCGCCAGATGGACGGGCGCACGCTTTCGAAACTGTCGCAGGAAGTGCGCGCCGAGGTGGTCTCCGCCGTCTCCGAGACAGGCGGACATCTTGGATCGTCGCTCGGCGTGGTCGAATTGACGGTGGCCATTCATGCCGTGTTCAACACGCCCTCCGACAAGCTCATCTTCGATGTCGGCCATCAATGCTACCCGCACAAGGTGCTCACAGGGCGGCGCGACCGCATTCGTACCTTGCGCCAGAAGGACGGCCTGTCGGGGTTCACCAAGCGCTCGGAAAGCGAATACGATCCGTTCGGCGCGGCCCACAGCTCCACGTCGATCTCCGCCGCGCTTGGCTTCACCATCGGTCGCGACATGGGCAAGCCCACGGGCGATGCGATCGCGGTGATCGGTGACGGCGCGATTTCCGCCGGCATGGCTTACGAGGCGCTGAACAACGCCGGGGCAGAGGGGCGCCGGCTTTTCGTGATCCTGAATGACAACGAGATGTCCATCGCGCCGCCAGTCGGTGCGATGTCGGCCTACCTATCCTCGCTCTACGCTCAGGAACCGTTCCAGAAGATGCGCGCGCTGGCAGAGGGCTTCGAGAGCGCCTTGCCGGGGCCGATGCGCGACGGCGCGCGCCGCGCCCGCCAGATCGTGACGGGGCAGGGGGGCGAGACGGGCTCGCTCTTCGAGGCACTGGGTTTCGACTATATCGGTCCCATCGACGGGCATGATATGGGCCAGCTTCTCAGCGTCCTGCGCTCCGCGAAGGCGCGGGCGACGGGGCCGGTTCTGATCCATTGCTGCACGGTCAAGGGCAAGGGCTATGCCCCGGCCGAGAAAGCCGCCGATTGCGGGCATGGCGTGTCGAAATTCGACCCTGTTACAGGTGAACAGGCAAAATCCAAGCCCACTGCCCCAGCTTACACCAAGGTCTTCGGCCAGGCATTGGCAGATGCGGCGGCGCGCGATCCCGATGTCGTGGCCATCACGGCTGCGATGCCCTCCGGCACCGGCGTCAATATCATGGCGGAGCGCTACCCGAACCGCGTCTTCGATGTCGGCATTGCAGAGCAGCACGGCGTCACCTTCGCCGCGGGCATGGCCGCTTCCGGTCTCAAGCCGTTCGCGGCGATCTATTCCACCTTCCTGCAACGAGGCTACGACCAGATCGTGCACGACGTGGCGCTGCAGAACCTGCCTGTCCGCTTCGCGATTGACCGGGCCGGTCTCGTGGGCGCGGACGGTGCGACCCATGCCGGAGCCTTCGATATCGGCTACCTCAGCGCGTTGCCGAATATGACCGTCATGGCGGCGAGCGACGAAGCCGAGCTTGTCCACATGGTCGAAACGGCGCGCGTCCATGATAGTGGCCCTATCGCTTTCCGCTATCCGCGCGGCAACGGTGTTGGCGTGGCACTGCCAGAGATGCCTCAACCATTCGAGATCGGGAAAGGCCGTGTGGTCGAGGAAGGCTCTGACGTTGCCTTTCTTTCATTCGGCGCACATCTCGGCGTCGTGCGCGAAGCGACGGCGCTTCTGGCGTCGCAGGGTGTCTCGGCGACCATCGCGGATGCCCGCTTCGCCAAGCCCCTCGACCTCGATCTCATCCACCAGCTCGCCCGCCATCACGGCGCGCTTCTGACCGTGGAGCAGGGCGCTCGAGGCGGGTTTGGCGCGCAAGTGCTGCATGCGCTGGCCGCGTCGGGCGCGTTCGACAAGGGCCTCGCGATCCGCACGCTGACGCTGCCCGACCGGTTCATCGACCAGGCGAGCCCGGCCGAGATGTACGAAGAGGCCGGCCTGACCGCCGCCGATCTGGCGAGAAGCGCGATGCAGGCGCTCGGTCGCGAGACAAAGGTGGTGCCGCTCAGGGCTTGAGCCTTCAGGCGGTCTCGAAGATCCGCTCGGCGTGTTCGCTTAGGTAGATCCGGAGCCAGGGCGTGAACTCGCCCGGCGCCTCGTTGATCCAGGTGCGAAGCGCAGATAGCGGCACCCAGGCTGTATCCATGACTTCCGCAGGATCAGGGTCGATTTTCATATCCCGTGAGGCCTCGGCGGTGAAAAGATCGACCACCTCGTGCTCGATGAGCCCATCGCCGACATCGGCGCGATATTCGATCCGGTCGCGGTAGCTCAGCATGAGGCCGGAGATACCCAGCTCTTCGTCGAGACGCCGCGCCGCTGTCTCGGCAGGATCTTCATCCCAATGCGGATGCGTGCAGCATGTATTCGCCCACAGCCCCGGCGTGTGATATTTTCCCATTGCCCGACGCTGCAAAAGCACCTCGTCGCCCCGCATCACGAAAACCGAGATCGCCTTGTGCTTGAGGCCGCGCTCGTGAACCTCGAGCTTTTCGACCGGCACCAGCTCTCCATTCTGCCATGCGGGGATCATAAGCGTCATACATGCGTCTCCGGGACCAATCCGGTCAGATGGCGCAGATTCTTGAAGCCGATCTTCAGATGCGCCATCGGCCGCGCCTTCACGAGCTTCTTGTTCATGTAGGCTTCGAAGGTCAATCGCTGCACGTCGATATCGTGACAAAGCGAGACAAAGCGCTCCCGGCGCGAATCGGATCGATAATACGCATTCTGCATGGAGGCCAGCACGCGGAAAACGGTCTTGTGTTCCCGCATGAAGAGCTTCCGCGCGAGTTTCAGCGCGCTCGGTTTGCCGCTCAGCAGGAAGGCCGAGGCCGCGCTCGCGGCGACCCGCCCGCCTGTCATGGCGTAGTAGATCCCCTCGCCCGACGACGGCGCGACCACGCCAGCGGCATCGCCCGCCAAAATGAGATCCTTACCGTTGTCCCACCGCTCGAGTGGCTTCAGCGGGATCGGCGCGCCTTCGCGGCGGAGGGTTTCGCATTGGGCCAGATGCGAAGACAGGCGCAGATCCGCCGTTGCCTGCTTGAGATTCACGCTCGCATCTTCGGAGCCCATGCCCACCGAGACGGTATCGCCATGCGGAAACACCCAACCGTAGAAATCGGGGGAGATGCGCCCGTCATAGATCACGTCGCAGCGCTCCGGATCGTAATGATCCGACGTCATCGGGGCAGAGATGATCTCGTGATAGGCGAAGACGAGCGGTATCCGGTCCGCGCCGGGAACCTCGCCGCGCGCGACACGACTCTTCGCGCCATCCGCCCCGATGACCAGCCGGGTGACGATCTGGCTCTCTTCGCCGCTTGCCTTGTCGCGATAGACGACCCGCGGCCAACCGCGGCTGCGGTCGATCCTGAGAAATGTCCCGGTGAACCGCTCGGCCCCGGCCGCGACCGCGCGGTCTCGCAGCCAGGGGTCGAAATCCTTGCGGTCCACCATGCCAACGAACCCGTTCTCCACCGGAATATCGACATGGCGGCCGGTCGGAGAGATCATTCGCGCGGTGGTGATCTTCGTCAGAAGCTGCTCTTCGCCGATATCGAAATCCTGCATGAGGCGCGGCGGTATCGCGCCGCCGCAGGGCTTGATGCGCCCCTCCCGGTCGAGGAGGGCGACCTTGTGCCCGCTCAGCGCAAGATCATGGGCGGCGGTTGCTCCTGATGGGCCTCCTCCGACGACGACAACATCATAGACCATGGTTCATTCTCCCGGTTGCAGGGACGCCAGAGGCGGATCGGATGCCATGACCCGTCGCGCCATCCAGGCAGCGGCGAGGAACAGGGCAGCTTCGAACAGGAAAACAGAGCCGAATGCACTGGCATCGGCGGTGAACTGACGGGCAATATCGGCCAGGGCCGCACCGAGAAGACCGCCAAATCCTGCGGCAATGGCTTGCGCCGCGCCCCAAAGGCCCATGCGTGTGCCTTCTCGCGCTTCACGTCCCTCTCCGGCCAGCTTCATCATGGAGCCGATGGCGGCGACCGCGAACATGCCGTTGAAAAATCCAAGGGCGATGACCGCAGGCAAAAGCGGCGCAGTCGGCCCGGCCTGACCCAGAAGAGCAATGGACGTCAGCGCCGCGGCAGATCCGCCGCATCCCGCGATCACCCATGCGCGCAAGCTTCCGCGGCGAAAACCCGTAGCGATCACGCCGACTGCGACCATGCCGAGAAAAACGCCGCCATTCTGCGCGCCCGAAAGCAGTGTCGACTGTCCCGGCGTGAAGTTGAAGACCAGACCAGCGTAAGGTTCAAGAATGAGCTCCTGCATGAAATAAGCGGTCATGGACAGGAACACGAACAGCGTGAAGGCGCGGGCCTTCGGCTCTGCCCATATCTCGGCCAGACCTTCGCGGAAGGGCATCGGATCAGGCTCCGTCCGTGCGACGACATTTGCCTCGACGCGCCATGTCGCGAGCAACGTCAGGAGGACCGCAACCCCGCCGACGATGGCGACGATGGTCAGAAGGCGCGAGGCGGAGTAGGGGTCCAGCAAGCTGCCCACGACGCCTGCTGTCATCGCGATGCCGAAGATCATCATTAGCCAGGTGATCGTTGCTGCGGCGGCCCGGCGCGTCGGCGCCGTCGCGGTCGCGAGAAGTGCCAGAAGCGATGTGCCGGATGCGCCGACACCGAGGCCGATCAACGCATAAGACAGGATTGCGACCGAAAGACCGAGCGCGAATGAGGTCTCCAGCAGCACAACGCTCGCCGCAGCGCCCCATCCGCCAAGCGCCAGAGCGATCATGCCGCTGACGATCCAAAAGGTTCGATGACCGCCGGTATCCGACAGGAATCCCCAGGATGGACGGGTAATCTGGATGCCGTAATGCAGGGCGACAAGCAGGCCGGGCAGCACGGCCGGCAGCGCCAGTTCAACCACCATGAGGCGATTCAGGGTCGATGTCGTCAGGACCACGATGGCGCCGAGACACATCTGAACGAGTCCAAGCCGGACGATGGAAAGCCAGGAAAGGGTCATGGGGTTGCTCCCGTCCCGGCCAATGCGAAGGCCGAGATCATCATGCCGGAGACGTAAAGGACGATGCCTGTGCCGTTGTACCACGGAGCCTTGCCTTTTGGATCGCGCAGCAAGACACGCATCGCAGCCAGCTGCGCCAGGATGACAACTCCCACCGCTCCCGCGTGCCAGGCGGCGCCGAGCGCAAGCAGCACAGCGATCACGCCGAGTTGTGGCACGATCATTGCCCAACAGGCGACGCGTGCTGCCCGTTCGGGTCCAAGGATGACGGGCAGGGAATTGACGCCGGTCTGGCGGTCGCCTTCGAGCGCCTTGAAATCATTCAGCGTCATGATCCCGTGCGCGCCGATACCGTACAGGAGTGCAACGAGGATCACCGGCCCGCTTGGCAAGCCCTGCGCGAGTATCGCCGCGCCGGTGAACCAGGGAAGCGTTTCATATGACAAGCCGACGAGACCTGGACCCCACCAGCCCGACCGCTTCAGTCGCAACGGCTCGGCGGAGTAGGCCCATGCGGCGGCGACACCGGCGCACGTGGCGAGAAAGCCCCAAAGGCCAAGTAGCGCGCCGACTCCGAGCGACAGGGCGGACATGGCAAGCGCGACCCATAAACCCCAGCGGCCGGGCACTCGGCCTGACGGGATCGGCCTGTCCGGCTCGTTGATCGCGTCGACATGTCTGTCGCACCAATCGTTGGCGGCCTGGCTCATGCCGCAGACGATGGGACCAGCCAAAACGATGCCGAGAAGGACGAGAAAGGGTTCGGACCAGAGCGCCGCTCCGGAGGACACCGCACCGCAGAGATAGGCCCACATCGGCGGAAACCATGTAACCGGCTTGATGAGCCTCAGAAGGGCCGCCGGTTCGGGATAGCGTCGAGGCTGTAAACTTAGGCTGACACTCATACGTCAGTTAGACACGACAGAACGAGTCGGCGCAAGAGGTCAGGTGCGGAGGTGTCGGTTCAGACGGGGCATAGCCCGGTCCTAGTCCTTGTCGGACCCGTCCCGGCTCAGAAGGTCGTACTTCCGCAGCTTCACGTAAAGCGATTGCCGCGACAGACCGAGCATCTCGGCGGCGGCCACGCGATTATTGCGCGTCAGATTGACTGCCGTTTCGATGCACATTTTCTCGACGACGTCGGTCGTTTCGGCGACGATCTCTTTCAGAGTGGCGGAGCCGACGAGTTCCATCACGTTGCGGCTCGATTCCTCTGAGGCGTGCATCTGCGTGCGGCGCATCGACTCGATGCGGCTGGTGTCGCGAATGACGAAACCGATCTGAGCGTCCGGATCCTTGGAGATCAGGGTTGCCGACATCTCCACCGATGTCTCGGCGCCATACTCGTTGATCGCTTTTGTGGAGTAGAATCGCATCTTGCCCGCCCGACGGGCGTTCTCGATCAGCACGTTCAGATCGACCTGCCCGCGGCTGAGAAACTCGCCAAGCTTCCGGCCCTTCACGTCTGTGAAATGAGCAGCGTCGACCATCTCAAGGAAGGCGTCATTCGCGCTCTGGATCGTGCCGGTTGCCGAGGTGATGACCATCGCATCCGCGGCGTTGGCAAAAAGTCCGCCGAGATCGCCCCTGACCGCTTGAGCCCCGTCACCGGCAGTCGACGACCCGCCGTGTCGGCCAAGCCTCAGGATCAGAACGCGTTCACCCGAAGCCCTGAAAACCTGCGGCTCGAAGCTGATGTCGGACTGGTCTCGCCGCGTCTCTGCGACGAGCTCGTCCGCATTCTCGGAAATTGCCGCATTCACGAGCATTTCCACGAATTCCTCGCGGCCGCGATTGGTGAACTCGTTGGCGAAGACCGCGCCAACCAAGTCTTCTCGCGACGAGCCGAGGAGAGTGGCTGCCGGGTCGTTCAGATCCTTAATGCGTCCGTCACTGACGGAAACGAAGACCACCGGGTCCGCGACCGTCCGCAAGAGAAGACGATACCGGGCGTCGAATTCGCGCCGCGCTTCGTATCCCTGCTCGAGCGACATCTGCGCCTGAACAAGCTGCGCCTGCGTCTCCGCCACGAGGCTGAGATCGCGACCTAGCAGCAGGGTCTCTCCTTCCTGCAGGCCCGGATACACATCGTAGCGGACAGGAAATTCCCAGGTCTTTCCATCTTCATGGTTAAGCTCGACCGGCCGCCGGATCTGTCCGGTCTTGCGGAATGTCTCAAGAGCCGCGTCAAGTTTCGGGCGGCTTTCGACCGTGAGTACGTCGCTGATCGGTGAGCCGATCCAGTGCTGGAGGGAACTGCCAAGGGATGCCCCCGCAACGCTCGTCACGATGCCATTGCCGTCAATGCCGACTGCAAGGTCGCACGCCGCCGACAAGAGACCATCTATGTAGGACCGATTCGCAACCCCATCGGGTCGCGCTTTCATATCCTTGGCCCTGTCTCCCGGCATTTTTTCGATCCGTACCCAGCGTTTATCCTAATCAAGCAATACCTCAACGCTTCGACAGCGTCATTCGTTGCCAGGTCGGCACCGGCGAGTTCGTTCGGGTTCGGGACGAGATCGAGCACCAACCCACCCAAGATAGTCGGCGGCGCCACGGGAATCGAGTGCTTAAGTGAAGAAATCATTTTGCCAATGCCACTTAGCGTCTGCGGCCGCGAACAGGAAAACAACACGCCATCGTAAGGATCGGTGCGCAGTGCGTCACCAAGCATGTCAGTGCTCGGTGCGAACAGCATCTGAACGGATGCAGCGCGGCGGCGCAGCTGCGCCCCGACCACGTGCGGCCCGAGGGTGTGCGTGTCGCCTTCCGGGATCACCAGCAGCAGCGACGGATTGCAAATATCGCTGTCTTCGCTGTGAAGGGGCGGGGCGAGGACCGATAGAAGACCCTGAAGCCGCGCCGATCCGATCGTGACATCCGCGAAGCTAAGATCGTCCTCGCACCAGGCGGCACCGAGGCTGCGCGCGGCCGTCGGGATGCACCGATCAACGATATCGTCACGGTTCAAGCCCGTGAGCAATGCTTCCGCAACCGTGTCCTCCGAAGAAAACATGCCTTTCTGAAGGACGCGACGTTCGAGCATCTCAGCCACTTCAAGAATACGACGCTCGCCACGAAAGCGGTTTGAATCGCGCAGCATCGAAACCACGCTTCCCGCCAGGGCCGAGACGTCGGGTCGATCCTCTGGGGAAGCGGTCGGGCTTGTCAGGAAGTCGGACATAGTCACTCGGACAATCGCTTGGCGCTGGAGAATACCAGCTGCTCAAGTGTGAGGGCGCGGTCGGCCTGTTGTCAAATGAAACTGACATACAGGCGTAGATCGCGGCGCCAGATCAGCCGAAATCCGAGGATCTGACTGGATCACGAGTTTGAATGTCGCTTGAAGCTGACAATTCGCGTGGGGCCGTCAGGGTTCCGAACTTCGACTGTAAGTTTGAATTGACACTTTTTGGCTCTGACAGATACGCTGGCGGTATGAGCCATCTGGAATCGCCCATGACCGTCTCGGCATCGTCGGAGTTCCCCCAGAGCGCCGCCGCGCTCTACACGCCTGCCCAGCGCGCACGGCGTGACGCCACGCGCTGGACGCTGGTGCAAGGTATACTCGCGCCGGTGCAGTTCCTGGTCTTTCTTATCTCGCTGGGCCTCGTGTTGCGCTACCTCGCCACGGGCACGGGCTACGAAGCGGCCACCTATTCAATCCTTGCGAAAACGTTGATCCTCTACGTCATCATGGTGACCGGCGCGATTTGGGAGAAGGTCGTGTTCGGCCAGTACCTCTTCGCACCTGCCTTCTTCTGGGAGGACGTGGTCTCTTTCGCGGTCATCGCGCTTCACACCTACTACCTCTGGGCGCTTTTCACCGGGTCGCTGGCACCAGAGGCGCAGATGACTGTCGCGCTCCTGGCCTATGCGATCTACGTGCTGAACGCGGTCCAGTTCCTCGCCAAGCTGCGCCGTGCGCGCAAGGATGAGGAGGCGCGGACATGACCGATCGCTTCGCGCCCCCTCCCGCCACCGGCTGCCGCAACACGCCCGTTCTGAAAGAGCGTGGCCAGCACGAAGTATTTTGCGGTCTGACCGGGATCGTCTGGCTGCACCGCAAGATGCAGGACGCCTTCTTCCTGGTCGTGGGCAGCCGCACCTGCGCGCATCTTCTTCAGTCGGCCGCCGGCGTCATGATCTTCGCCGAGCCGCGCTTTGCGACCGCGATCCTGGAGGAAACCGACCTGGCCGGTCTTGCGGACGCGCAGGAGGAGCTCGACCGGGTCGTGCACGAGCTGCTCGCGCGGCGTCCCGATATCCGCCAGCTCTTTCTTGTCGGCTCCTGCCCCTCCGAGGTCATCAAGCTCGATCTCGCCAAGGCGGCAGAGCGACTGTCAGCCGCCCATGCTCCGCGGGTTCGGGTGCTCAACTATTCGGGCTCCGGCATCGAGACGACCTTCACGCAAGGCGAGGATGCGTGCCTTGCGGCGATGGTGCCGGTCCTGCCGAAAACCGAGGCGCGCGAGCTTCTTCTGGTCGGTGCGCTGCCTGACGTGGTCGAGGAACAGGCTCTGTCGCTGCTCGACGCCATCGGTGTCGGCCCGGTGCGGGTTCTGCCAGCGCAGACCAAGGACAGCGAATATGGCATCGGCCCGAACACGGTCTTCGCGCTGACGCAGC
Source organism: Roseivivax sp. THAF30 (assembly GCF_009363575.1). Classification (NCBI taxonomy): domain Bacteria; kingdom Pseudomonadati; phylum Pseudomonadota; class Alphaproteobacteria; order Rhodobacterales; family Roseobacteraceae; genus Roseivivax; species Roseivivax sp. THAF30. The sequence continues at coordinate 3,807,357 of NZ_CP045389.1, forward strand.
CGTTCCTTGGCGATACCCACGCCGAACTGACCCGCCGCGGTGCCCGGCATATTCCCGCGCCCATGCCGTTCGGGGAAGAGGGCACTACTCGTTTTCTCGAGGCTATCGCCGCCGAATTCGGGATCGGCCCCGAGGTCGTGGCTCGCGTGACCGAAGGCCCGCGCGCCCGTGCGCGAGAGGCCGTCCGCAAGGTGGCCGAGCCGCTTTGGGGCAAGCGTGTCTTCTTCTTCCCCGACAGCCAGCTTGAAATTCCGCTGGCTCGATTCTTGGCGCGAGAATGCGGAATGGAGCCGGTCGAAGTCGGCACGCCCTTCCTGCACCGCGAGATCATGGGGCCGGAACTGGATCTTCTGCCGGAGGGGCCGCGCCTCTCCGAAGGTCAGGACGTCGACAAGCAACTCGCGCGGGTCCGCGAGGACCGTCCGGACCTCACGGTTTGCGGACTTGGCCTCGCAAATCCGCTCGAAGCTGAAGGCCTGGCGACGAAATGGGCCATCGAACTCGTGTTCACGCCCGTGCATTTCTATGAACAGGCCGCTGACCTCGCGTCGCTTTTCGCCCGCCCGCTGCGCCGGAGTCGCGCGCTGGCCTTTGAGGAGGCGGACACGTGAAACTGACCGTCTGGACATATGAAGGCCCGCCACATGTCGGTGCGATGCGCGTTGCGACGGCGATGAAGGGTCTGCACTACGTGCTGCACGCCCCTCAGGGCGATACGTATGCGGATCTTCTTTTCACGATGATCGAGCGGCGCAATCACCGCCCGCCGGTGACCTACACGACGTTCCAGGCGCGCGACCTCGGCTCTGATACCGCGCAACTCTTCAAGACAGCCTGCCTCGAAGCCTATGACCGCTTCCAGCCGCAGGCGCTGATAGTTGGGTCTTCCTGCACAGCCGAACTCATCCAGGATGATCCCGGGGGAATGTCGGAAACGCTGGGCCTGCCGATCCCAGTCGTGCCGCTCGAGTTGCCTTCGTATCAGCGCAAAGAGAATTTCGGCGCGGACGAGACCTTCTTCCAACTCGTGCGCGCGCTCGCCCGTCCGATGGACCGCACGGCGCGCCCGACCGCGAACCTGATCGGGCCGACGGCGCTGGGCTTCCGGCATCGCGACGATATCACTGAGGTCACGGCCCTGCTGGAAGAGATGGGCATAAGCGTCAATGTCTGTGCACCTTATGGCGCGACGCCTGGAGATCTGACGGATCTCGGCGCGGCGCATTTCAATGTCCTGATGTATCCCGAAACGGGCGAGAGCGCGTGCCGCTGGATGGAGCGCGAGCTCGGCCAGCCTTTCACGAAGACCGTGCCGATTGGCGTCGGCGCGACCCGCGATTTCGTTGAGGAAGTCGCGAAACTTGCCGGTGTAGAGCCGAAAATCGACAGTGAGCGGTTGCGTCTGCCCTGGTACTCGGCCTCTGTCGACTCGACCTACCTGACCGGCAAGCGGGTCTTCATCTTCGGTGACGGCACCCATGTCGCCGCCGCTGCCCGGATCGCGCGCGACGAGATGGGGTTCGAAGTAGCCGGGCTTGGCTGCTACAACCGCGAGATGGCGCGTCCAATCCGGGCGCTGGCCCGCGATTACGGCGTCGAGCCGCTCATCACCGACGATTACCTCGAGGTGGAGGCCGCGATCGAGACCGTCGCCCCCGAGCTGATCCTTGGCACGCAGATGGAGCGGCATATCGGAAAGCGCCTCGGTATTCCTTGCGCGGTCATCTCGGCCCCTGTTCACGTTCAGGATTTCCCCGCTCGTTATTCCCCGCAGATGGGGATCGAGGGTGCAAACGTGATCTTCGACACATGGGTGCATCCGCTGGTGATGGGCCTCGAAGAGCATCTTCTGACGATGTTCCGCGAAGATTTCGAGTTTCATGACGAGGCCGGCCCCTCGCATCACGGCGGCAAGGCCAAGCCTCGGATCGAAGCCGAAGAGCCGCAGATGCCGGGAAGCGTCGAGGTGGTCTGGCTGCCCGCCGCCGAGAAAGAGCTCAAGAAGATCCCGTTCTTCGTGCGCGGCAAGGCCAAGCGCAACACCGAGACCTTCGCCGCCGAGCGCGGCACACGCGAAATCAGCGTTGAGACGCTTTATGAGGCCAAGGCCCATTATGCGCGATGACGTGACCCATACCCGCGGTTACCGCATCGTCATCGTGACGCTGGACGCCCATGCGGCGGGTCCGGTCGAACGCGCGAAGCTGCGACTTGCAGGCGACTTTCCGGGTCTTGATGTCAGTGTGCATGCTGCGGCGGAATGGGCCGAGAACCCCGAGGCATTGGAGCTTACCAAGCGCGCGCTCGCGAATGCCGACATGGTCGTGGTGAACCTTCTTTTCCTCGAGGAACACATCAAGCCGATCCTGCCCGATTTGCAGGCCGCGCGTGCCCGCGTCGATGGTTTCGTCGGCGTGATCGCTGATGCGGAGATCGTCAAGCTTACCAAGCTTGGACGGCTCGACATGTCGGCGCCGCAAAGCTCCATGATGCGGCTGATGAAGCGGCTGCGCGGCTCGTCCAAGCCGTCCTCGGAGGATGGCGAGAAAAAGATGAAGATGCTGCGGCGTCTTCCCCGCATTCTCAAGCTCATTCCCGGCAAGGCGCAGGATCTGCGGTCCTGGTTCCTGATCATGCAATATTGGCTGGGCGGGTCTGACGACAACTTCGAAGCGATGATCCGGTATCTTTTGTCCCGCTATGCCGGGCCGGAAGAGATGCGGGGCGGCGTTGCGCCCGAGCCGCTCGAATATCCTGAAACGGGTCTGTATCACCCTGATCTGCCGGAACGGATCACCGAGGACGAGAGCGATCTGCGGGGCCCCGCCAATCCCGTGGCGACTGTCGGGCTCTTGCTCATGCGCTCCTACGTCCTCGCCGGGGACACCGGGCATTACGACGCGGTGATCCGCACGTTCGAAGAAAAGGGAATCCGTGTTCTACCCGCCTTTGCCGGTGGCCTTGACGGTCGCCCGGCGATCGACACGTATTTCAAGGACGAGACCGGCGCGCGGATCGACGCGCTTGTATCGCTCACTGGGTTCAGCTTGGTCGGCGGACCGGCCTACAATGACAGTGACGCGGCAGTTTCTCTCCTGAAGTCGCTGGACGTGCCTTATGTCGCGGCGCATCCGCTGGAGTTCCATACGCTCGGCCAATGGGCGGAGGCGAGCCAGGGTCTCGGTCCGATCGAAACAACGATGCTGATCGCGCTGCCAGAGCTTGACGGCGCGACCTGCCCGACGGTGTTCGGCGGCCGCCACGGGGATGGCGGCTGTGATGGTTGCGCGCATCGCTGCCGTCCGGGCGCGACGGCCAAGGCAATGGCCCCTTGCCCCGAACGGATAGAGAGCCTCACGGAGAAAGTGTTGCGCCTCGCGCGTCTCAAGCGGAAAGCACGCGCCGACACGAAGATCGGCATCGTCCTGTTCGGTTTTCCGCCCAATGCCGGCGCGGCAGGGACGGCAGCGCATCTCGACGTTTTCCAGAGCCTCTTCAACGTGCTCCACGCCATGAAGGCGCGCGGCTACGATCTGACCCCGCCTCAGACGGTGGCAGAACTCCGCGCCGCCGTCCTTGAAGGCAACGCGACGCAATACGGGCAAGAGGCCAATGTCGCCGCCCATGTCGATGCCGATACGATCGTGCGGCAGACACCGCCGCTGAAGGCGATCGAGGCCGTCTGGGGCCCGGCGCCGGGTCGTATCCAGTCGGATGGGCGCGGAGTCTTCGTCCTCGGCCAGCATTTCGGCAACGTCTTCGTCGGCCTGCAGCCCGCTTTCGGCTGGGAAGGTGACCCGATGCGTCTTCTGTTCGAAGGCGGCTTCGCCCCGACCCATGCCTTTGCGACCTTCTATCTGTGGTTGCGGAACACGTACCAGGCCGACGCGCTCTTGCATTTCGGAATGCACGGCGCGCTCGAGTTCATGCCGGGCAAGCAGGCGGGTCTCGGCGCGCGCGACTGGCCGGACCGGCTGATTGGCGAGATGCCGAACGTCTATCTTTACGCCGCCAACAACCCGTCAGAGGCGACACTCGCAAAACGGCGCTCCGGGGCCGTGACGGTGACACATCTGACACCGCCTCTCGCGCAATCGGGGCTCTACAAGGGGCTTCAGGCGCTGAAGGAAAGCCTGTCGCGCTGGCGGTCGATGTCGGGGAACGATCCGCGCCGGGGCGAGCTTGAAACGCTGATCGCGGAAGAGGCGCAGGCCGTCGACATGGGTGGCCGCGACCCGGAGGCGCTGTGGCTCGCGCTTCTCGAGACAGAAGAGGCCCTGATCCCCGAAGGTCTGCACATCGTCGGTCAAACCCTGTCAGACAAGACGCGCGCAGAATATCTGGACCTCCTCCCAGATGCGGGCGCAGAGATGCGTGTGCAGGCCGATGCGGCGCTGAGCGGATCGGGTGAGATGGACGGCCTCATGGCAGCGCTCGAGGCGCGCTATGTCGCGCCGGTGCCGGGTGGCGATCTCATTCGCAGCCCCGAGATCCTGCCCACGGGCCGCAACATCCACGCCTTCGATCCGTTCCGCATGCCCACGGCCTTTGCCTGCCGCGATGGCAAAGCGCAGGCGGAGCTGCTTCTTCAGACGCATGAGAGCCTGCCGCGCTCTGTCGCGCTTGTGCTCTGGGGCTCCGACAACATCAAGTCGGACGGCGCGCCCCTGGCGCAGGCACTGGCCCTGATGGGGACTGTACCGCGCATGGATGCGTTCGGGCGGATCTCGGGAGCAGATCTGATCCCGCTCGAAGAGCTGGGCCGCCCGCGCATCGACGTGATGATGACGCTCTCGGGCATTTTCCGCGACCTTCTGCCGTTGCAGACCCGGATGCTCGCTGAAGCCGCCTTGAAATGCGCCGAGGCGGACGAGCCGCTCGAGATGAATTTCATCCGCGCCCATGCGCTGGCCTACATGGAAGAGCACGGCTGCGACATGGGAACGGCCGCGCTGCGCGTCTTCTCGAACGCGGAAGGGGCGTATGGGTCGAACGTCAATCAGCTCGTGGAAAGCTCCGCCTTCGGAAACGAGGACGAGCTTGCCGATGCCTACCAGTCCCGCAAGAGCTTCGCCTACGGGCCGAACGGTAAGGCGGCGGCGAACCCCGAGCTTCTGAAAGCGACCCTGTCGCGCGTGGAAGTCGCTTACCAGAACCTCGAATCCGTCGAACTGGGCGTGACCACGGTTGACCACTACTTCGATACTCTTGGCGGCATTTCCCGCGCGGTGAAGCGTGCGCGCGGACAGGAAGCTGCCGTCTATATCTCCGATCAGACGCGCGGCTCCGGCAAGGTGCGGACGCTGGCGGACCAGGTCGCGCTGGAGACGCGGTCGCGCTCGCTCAACCCCAAATGGTTCGAGGGGATGCTCAAGCACGGCGCGCAGGGCGTGCGGCAGATCGAGGCGCAGGTGACGAATACGCTCGGTTGGTCGGCGACGACTGGATCGGTCGAACCTTGGGTCTATCAGCGACTGTCCGAGACCTTCGTGCTCGACCCTGACATGCGCGCACGCCTGGCAGAGCTTAACCCGACCGCATCGAGCCGCATGGCGAACCGGCTCCTCGAGGCGCATGACCGCGCTTATTGGCAGCCTGATGCGGAAACGCTCGCCGCATTGGAAGAGGCGGCAGAGAGCCTCGAAGACCGGATGGAAGGGGTAGCCGCAGAATGAGACCCTGTTTCACCACGATCACGCAGCGCAAGGCGGTCACGCCGCATGCGCTATCCCGCTCAGAAGAAGCAGGGCACAACGCCCCTGCCGTCAGGAGGACCATATGAGCCCGCTCGACAAGCAACCGCCCAGCCATCGCGCCGCACTGCGCGAGGCCGCAGGGCTGGAGGCGCGTCAAGTCAAGGCGCCGCCGGTGATCCGTGGCCAGGACGGAGAGGGATCGGTGCAGGTGCACCAGGATCCCTCCATGAAGATCGAGGGCGCGCAGGTCTTTTCGGTTTACGGCAAAGGCGGGATCGGGAAGTCGACCACCTCGTCGAACCTGTCCGCGGCCTTCGCCTCGATGGGCAAGCGCGTTCTGCAGATCGGTTGCGATCCCAAGCACGATTCGACCTTCACGCTGACAGGGAGGCTCCAGCCTACGGTGATCGACATCCTCAAGGACGTTGATTTCCACGCCGAAGAGCTGCGTCCCGAGGATTTCGTGACCGAGGGTTGGGGCGGTGTGCAATGCATCGAAGCCGGTGGCCCGCCGGCTGGTACGGGCTGTGGCGGCTATGTTGTCGGCCAGACCGTGAAGCTGCTCAAACAGCATCACATGCTCGACGATACCGACGTGGTGATCTTCGACGTTCTCGGCGATGTCGTCTGCGGCGGCTTTGCCGCGCCTCTGCAACACGCGGACCGCGCGGTGATCGTCACCGCCAACGATTTCGACTCCATCTATGCCATGAACCGCATCATCGCGGCGGTTCAGGCAAAGTCGAACAATTACAAGGTGCGGCTCGCGGGCTGCGTTGCGAACCGCTCGAAAGAGACCAACGAGGTCGATCGTTTCTGCGATACGGTCGGCTTCAAGCGCATCGCGCACATGCCCGACTTCGATGCCATCCGGCGCTCGCGGCTCAAGAAAAAGACGCTGTTCGAGATGCCTGACGAGGCGGACATCATTCTCGCCCGGGAAGAATATCTCTCGCTCGCGCGGACGCTTTGGGCTGGAACAGAGCCGCTCGCACCCCAGCCACTGCCCGACCGCGACATCTTTGAACTTTTGGGGTTCGACTGATGAGCTACGAGCTGACCCGCGCCCGCGTCGAGACTTATTTCGACCGCACCGCCACTCGCACCTGGGAGGCGCTGACCTCTGATGCGCCGGTCAGCCGTATTCGCGAAACCGTGCGTAAAGGCCGGGACGAAATGCGGGAGACACTGCTGTCCGCATTGCCAACGGATCTGAGCGGCGCGCGCGTACTCGATGCCGGATGCGGGGCAGGGCAGATGAGCCTCGAGCTCGCCAAGCGAGGGGCGCAGGTCACCGCCGTCGATATCTCGCCGGAGCTTTTGAAGATCGCTACGCGCCGGATGCCGGAGCACCTTGCGGATCGAGTCGAGTTTCGCGCGAGCGACATGCTCGATGCGGGGCTCGGGCAGTTCGATCACGTGGTCGCGATGGACAGCCTGATCTACTATACACAAGGAGATCTCGACCTCGCTCTGAGCAGTCTGAAATCGCGGGCGGACCAGGTGGTCTTCACAGTCGCACCGCGCACCCCGCTCCTCATGGCGATGTGGCAGGCCGGAAAGCTCTTTCCGCGATCGGACCGCTCGCCGGTGATGGTGCCCCATGCGCCCGGAAGGATCGTTCGGCGGCATGGCGGGCGTGACCTCGGCCGAGTGTCGGTCGGCTTCTATATCAGCCACGCATTGGAGGTCGCTGCATGAGCCAGCCGCGCCTCATAAAGCTGACACAGCGCTTTCTGCCCTTCGCCGATGCGGCGTCGGAGCATCTGCCGCTGTCGCAGCTTCTGCGGCTGTCGCTTTTCCAGGTGTCGGTCGGCATGGCGACGGTCATGCTTCTTGGTACGCTCAACCGCGTGATGATCGTCGAGCTTTCAGTGCCGGCGACCATCGTCGCGGTGATGATCGCGCTGCCGGTTCTGATCGCGCCGTTCCGTGCATTGCTGGGCTTCAGATCCGACACCCACCGCTCCGCCCTTGGCTGGAAGAGGGTGCCTTATCTGTGGTTCGGCTCACTCTGGCAGATGGGCGGGCTTGCGGTCATGCCCTTCGCGCTTTTGGTGTTGGGCGGCGACGTCGTGCACGAGGTGCCCTTCGCCGGAGAGGTGCTGGCCGCGCTCGCCTTCCTGATGACGGGTCTCGGACTGCACATGACGCAGACCGCGGGCCTTGCCCTCGCCGCGGATCGCGCCACCGAAGAGACGCGCCCACGCGTCGTCGCGCTTCTCTACGTGATGTTCCTCGTTGGCATGGGGATCTCGGCCATCGTGATCGGCTGGCTCTTGCGGGACTTCACACCACTCAAGCTCATTCGCGTCGTGCAAGGCGCGGCGGTGGTGGGCCTTGCGCTCAACCTCGTCGCGCTCTGGAAGCAGGAGAAAGTGCGCCCGATGTCTGCGGCCGAGCGCGCCGAACCGCGCCCGAGCTTCCGCGACGCGTGGGCGGATTTTGCCAAAGGGGGTGTCGCCGGGCGGCTCTTGGCCGTGGTTTTTGTCGGCACGATGGGCTTCAACATGCAGGACGTGTTGCTCGAGCCCTACGGCGGCGAGATCCTGGGGCTGTCGGTGTCCACCACGACGCTTCTCACAGCTATGTGGGCGGCGGGTGCGCTCGTCGGCTTTGCTTTGGCTGGCCGTATCCTGGCGCGGAACGGCAATCCCTATCGCATGTCCGCCGTGGGTGTCCTGATCGGCGTGATGGCGTTCTCGGTCGTGATCTTCGCCGCGCCTATGAATTCCTCCGCACTTTTCTTTGCAGGGGCCGGCCTTATCGGCCTTGGCGGCGGCTACTTCGCCGTGTCCACGCTCATGGCGGCAATGACCATGCCGGCCGAAGGGGTTGCGGGACGCGGCCTCGCGCTTGGCGCGTGGGGCGCGGCGCAGGCGACGGCGGCGGGTCTGTCGACGGCGGTCGGCGGCGGCCTGCGTGACTGGGTCAACATTCACGCGATGGCGGGCGATCTCGGCCCGGCCCTCGCATCCACCGCGACGGGATATTCCGTCGTCTACCACCTCGAAATCGGTCTTCTCTTCGTGACGCTGGCGGTTCTCGGTCCGCTCGTGACGCGGATGCGGCGGCCGAATGTCGGCCCGGCGAAGTTCGGTCTCGCCGATTTCCCGACCTGAGCATCATGATGGAGGATCCAAGCCATGATCAATGACTATCCATTCGGTAACCTCGACCTGGCGAGTCTCTCGCTGTGGCTCTTCTTCATCTTCTTCGTCGGTCTCGTGATCTGGATTCAGCGTGAGAACCAGCGCGAAGGCTATCCGCTTGTCGATGAGGATGGCAGCCAGGCCGATGCCGGTTCTGTCTGGCCCAATCCGGCGGACAAGACCTTCGTCCTGCCGCATGGACGCGGCACGTTGACTGTCCCCTCGGGTCAGCCCGCTGATCGCGACGATTTCCACGGCAATCTCACACGTGAGTTCGCTTCCGGGGGGTTCCCTTACGATCCGACCGGCAATCCGCTTGAACAGGGGGTCGGCCCCGCAGCCTGGGCAAACCGTCGTGACGAGCCGGAACTTGACGGTCACGGCAATCCCAAGATCGTTCCGATGAAGGGAGACGCGCACTTCACCGTGGCTGCCGGCAACGATCCTCGCGGTCTTCCGGTGCGCGCCGGCGACAAGAAGATTGTCGGCATGGTCTCGGACATGTGGGTCGATGAGCCGGAGCAGCTCGTCCGCTATCTCGAGATCGAGCTTGAGGGCGGCGCCGGAACACGGCTCGTCCCGATGACGCTCTGCCGGATCTGGCGGAACACGGTCGATGTGAAGACGCTCTTCGGCGAGCATTTCGCAGGCGTGCCGAAGACGGCGAAACCCGATGTCGTGACAAAGCTCGAAGAGGACAAGATCTCTGCCTATTACGGCGGCGGTGTCCTCTACGCGTCAAAGGCGCGGCTCGATCCGCAGCTCTGAGCGGCGCTTCGGGACAGGGAAAGGGAGGCACCAGATGTCACACGATGATTTCGCAACAGAGCCGGTCAACGGTCTGCCGGAGCGTCCTCCGCAAGGGGAGCACATTCTCTGGCAGGGTCGCCCGAACACCTGGGCGCTCGCCAAGGAGGCGTTGAGCCTGCCTTGGGTGGCTGGCTACTTCCTCGTGCTTGCGCTCTGGCGGTTCATCGCAGTGAGTGATCTGGTGCCGTTCGGCCAGGCCTTTGGATCGGCGATGCCGTTTCTGATCCTTGGTGGCATCACCCTGACGCTGCTGTGGCTGATCGCGCTCGTCCAGGCGCGGGCCACGGTCTACACCGTTACCAACCGCCGGGTCGCGATGCGAATCGGCTCGGCACTGACAGTGACGCTGAACTTGCCCTACACGCAGATCGGGTCCGCCGATCTTGCGCGGCGCAAGGACGGGACGGGCACGATCTCGTTCACCACGCTAGGTGAAACGCGCCTTTCCTACCTTGTCTGCTGGCCGCATGTCCGGCCCTGGAAAATGAACCCGACCCGTCCCGCCTTGCGCTGCATTCCAGATGCCGAGACGGTCGCGCGTCTGATCGGCGAGGCCGCCCAGACCCGGATCACCGAGCCGCGCCTTGCGCGCCAGCCCGACCCGGCTGCCGTAGCCGTCGCCGCGGAATAGGAGGAGACCATGTCCAGTCGCACCGCGCCGCGTTACCGCCACGAAGAGCCGGACCTCGTGCCTGTCGCTCTCGTCCGCGCGATGTCGGCCCTCGTGGCGGTCGTGCTCGCGCTGACGGCGTTCTGGGTCTGGACGGGTCGCCCCCTCGAGGCGACGCCGCCGGAAAGCCCGGTCGCCGAGGAACGTATTCTCTATCTCAAGGGCGAGCTGTCCGGTGCCGCGCAGGTGCGTGACGCCGAGGGAGCACTCGTCGCTGAATACGGGCCTGATGAGGGCGGCTTCATCGCCGGCGTCTACAGGGTCCTCGAACGCGAGCGCATCAATGCCCGCGTCGCAACGGATGGGCCTGTTCGGCTCGTCGCCTACGAGAACGGCCGGTTGGCGATCTTCGATCCGTCGACCGATTGGCGCGCCGACCTGATGGGGTTCGGCGCAGATAACGCAGCAGCCTTCGCCACGTTGCTGCGTGACTAACTCGGACAAAGGGAGCCGAAACATGGGACTTCTGACACGCGATATCGAACGGGCGCCATGCACCGTCGAGATCAGCCACAAATTCGAAAGCCTGCACGCACATGTGCGGTTCAACAACGGAGCCGTCATCCATCCCGGTGATGAAGTGACCGTTCAGGGGCCCGAGATCATGGCTCCTTTCGGTGAAATCGTTAGCGAAGACCGCGAAGCGATCATTGTCCGAGCCTCGAAGCTCGAACAGCTCTGGACGCGTCTTACGGGCGATATCGAGGTGATGGAGCTCTGCGAATTCTCCTTCTCCGAGGAGGTGCGGCTATGAACGTTCAGACACCGCATACCGCCGACATCACCAATGTCGATGAGAGCCTCGCTGTTCAGCAGGAACAGTCCCGCATGGACAGCAAGGCGGCTACCGATGTCGCGATGCAGAACACGCTTCTGACGCCGCGCTTTTACACTACCGATTTCGATCAGCTCGATGCGATCGACGTCACCCCGGTGCGCCGGGATTGGGACGCGCTCATCGCGGAGATGGAAGCAGATCCCAACAAGGGTCACTTCAAGAAGAACGAGGACTGGGACCATGTCGACTGGGACGGCATGGAGCCTGAGCTCAAGAAGGAATTCATCGACTTCCTGATCTCCTCCTGCACCGCCGAGTTCTCGGGCTGCGTCCTCTACAAGGAGATGAAGCGGCGCGGCAAGAACGGCGATATCGTTCAACTGTTCCAGCTCATGGCGCGCGACGAGGCGCGGCATGCGGGCTTTATCAATGACGCGCTGCGCGAGGCAGGTGTCGCGGTGAATCTCGGTTTTCTGACCCAGAAGAAGAAGTACACCTTCTTCCAGCCGAAATTCATCTACTACGCGACCTACCTCTCCGAAAAGATCGGCTACGCGCGGTACATCACCATCTTCCGCCATCTCGAGAAACATCCCGAGCATCGCTTCCACCCAATCTTCAAATGGTTCGAGGAATGGTGTGGCGACGAGTTCCGGCATGGCGAAGCCTTCGCGCTTCTGATGAAGACCGACCCGAAGCTGACGCAGGGCAAGAACGTGCTCTGGATCAAGTTCTTCCTGACGGCGGTCTATGCGACGATGTATGTGCGCGATCATCAGCGTCCGGCCTTCCATGACGCTCTTGGCGTCGACCCGGACTGGTACGCGCATGAAGTCTTCACCAAGACGTCGAAGCTTACCGAACAGATCTTCCCGATCACGCTCGATATCGAGCATCCGCGCTGGCAGCCGACGCTCGAACGCCTGCACCGCGCGAATGTCGCGATTGCCGAAGGCAAGAAGCAGGGCGGCGCCGGTGGCAAGCTGAAGGAATGGGCCAACTCGGCAAAGGCGGCCTTCTGCTTCGTCAGTCTCTACACGATCCCGGCGGTGAAGCATCGGGTGCCCGAGAGCACACGGCTGGAACCGGCCTATTGATCGATGCCGCCGCATATCTCGATCCCGAGGGCGCCCCGCGCCCCGGGCAAGACCGGTTTGATGGCATGGAGCGGATCTGTTGACCTCGGAAAGCTGGATCGCCGCGCTGTTCGCCCTCTTCGTCTGGTGGTTCTCCACCGGGGCGATCCTTCTCGCCGTCCGCAAGGCACAGAGCCCGGTCGCCCGGCTGGCGCTGACGCTAGGTACCGCGCCGCTCCTCGCGCTTGCGGTCTTTGCCGTCCACCGGGCCAGCGCCGTGGACGATCTCGCCGGCGTCTATTTCGGCTTTCTCGGCGCCATCGCCCTTTGGGGATGGATCGAGCTCGCCTTCCTGACCGGTATCGTGACGGGGCCGAACCTGCATGTCTGTCCGAAAGACCGGCCAGGATGGGAGCGTTTCCTGCGCGCCTGGGGCACGATCGCCTATCACGAAATGGCGCTTGTCGCCGCGCTGATCGTGCTGGGCCTGCACGCGCAGAGCGCTGCGAATTCGGTCGCCTTCTGGACGTTCGCCGTTCTTTTCTTCGCACGGCTCTCCGCCAAGCTGAATCTCTTTCTCGGCGTGCCCAAAATCAACGTCGAATTCCTGCCCGCACAGCTTGCTCATCTTCCGAGCCATTTCCGCATCGCGCCGATGAACGCATTGTTCCCGATCTCTGTGACGGGGCTGTCCTTTGCGGTGGCTTGCTGGCTGGAACGTCTCTTTTCTGCCGGATCGCCTGCTGAGGCGGCCGGATTCTCGCTTCTCGCCGCGCTGACCGCGCTGGCCCTCCTTGAACACTGGTTCATGGTGCTGCCGCTGCCCGACGAGAAGCTCTGGCGCTGGGCTCTGCCCGCGCCCAAAACCGCGACCGAACCGAGGGAGGACGCCCATGGACTTTGACGCCCTTTTCGATGCCGAGCTCGACAGCCTGCGCGCCGATGGAAACTACCGCATCTTCGCAGAGCTCGAACGGAAGTGCGGGGCCTTCCCCAAAGCGCGGAGCTTCGATGAAGACGCGCCAGACGAGGTGACGGTCTGGTGCTCCAACGACTATCTTGGCATGGGCCAGCATCCAAAGGTGATGACGGCCATGCAGGACGCTATCGCCGCGCATGGCTGCGGCGCGGGCGGGACGCGCAACATCTCCGGCAATACCCACCAGCATCGCCTTCTCGAAGCAGAGCTCGCGGATTTGCACGGAAAGGACGCGGCGCTGCTCTTCACCTCGGGCTACGTTTCGAACTGGGCGGCGCTTTCGACGCTGGGATCGAAGCTTCCCGACGCGGTGATCCTGTCAGACGAGAAGAACCACGCCTCGATGATCGAGGGAATTCGCCATTCCAAGGCCGACAAGGTGATCTGGAAGCACAACGATCCCGAAGATCTCGACCGCAAGCTTGCCGCGCTTCCCTCGAACGCGACCAAGATCGTCGCCTTCGAGTCGGTCTATTCGATGGACGGCGATATCTGCCCGATGGAAGAGATTATCGAAGTCGCCGAAAAGCACGGCGCGATGACCTATCTCGACGAGGTCCATGCGGTCGGCATGTACGGCCAGCGCGGCGGTGGCGTTTCTGAGGAACTCGGTCTCGCGCACCGCATCACGCTGATCGAAGGGACGCTCGGTAAGGCCTACGGTGTGGTCGGTGGCTATATCACCGGCTCGGTGGCGCTTTGCGATTTCATCCGCTCCTTTGCGTCCGGGTTCATCTTCACGACCGCCCTGCCGCCAGCCGTGGCCGCGGCGGCGCGCACCTCCATCGCGCATCTGAAGGAAAGCGGAATCGAACGCGCGCGCCAGCGCCAGCAGGTCGCCAAGCTGCGCCGCCGTCTCGACGCTTTGGGCATTCCGCATCTGCCGAATCCGAGCCACATCATCCCGGTGATGATCAAGGATCCGGTGAAGTGTCGGCAGCTCGCCGATATCCTGATGCAGGACTTCGGGATCTATGTTCAGCCGATCAATTATCCGACCGTCCCGAAAGGCACTGAGCGGCTGCGCTTCACGCCGGGTCCGCTGCATTCCGACGAGGATATCGAACGGCTCGTACAGGCGCTCTCGACTCTTTGGAAGCGCTGCGCGATCGCCCACGCAGTCGCGTAACTGTGTCTTTCTTGTAGATGCCTTGGCATGTCTGACGGTTTATGATGATCCGAGACGATCTCGGTGCCATTTCATGACGTTCAGACATTTCATCATCGGAGCGGTTTTGTGCCTCGCCACGCCCGTCAAGTCACAGGATGGGGCACGCCTGTTTGAGCCTTGTGCGGCGTGTCACAGCGTCACCGCGCCGGACGGCACCGTTCTTGTTCAGGGCGGGCGTGCCGGTCCGGATCTCTACGGGGTCGTGGGGCGCACCGTCGCGGGCAAGCCGGGGTTCAATTACTCAAGCTCCATGCAAGAGGCGCGCGGGCGAGGTCTGGTCTGGTCGGAGCCGAATTTCACCGCCTATATGCGAAATCCAAACCTCTTTCTGCAGGAATGGCTGGGCGATCCTTCCGCCAGGGCCCGCATGGCCTTCCGGATCGAGAGCGGCGCGCCGGCGATATATCGCTATCTGCAATCGCTGGAACGCTGACGCGACTGCGCCAAAATCGAGCCAAATCCGAACCACTCGCAAGGCTGCCGATAACGCATCGTCAAGACTTGGCGCGGCATCCTCATCTCGGGTGAGTAGGAGTGTGGTGAGATGCCGAAAGGTGCCTCGGGCAGCAATGCTGCGCCGGTCATTATCAAACGCAAGAAGGTGGTCGCCGGCGGTGGCCACCATGGCGGTGCTTGGAAGGTCGCCTACGCCGATTTCGTCACGGCGATGATGGCATTTTTCATGCTGATGTGGCTTCTGAACGCCACGACCGAAAAGCAGCGCAAGGGGCTCGCGGATTACTTCGCGCCCACGATCTCGATCAGCCGCGTTTCGGGCGGTGGCTCGGGCACCATGCAGGGCGAGTCCGTTTTCGCGCAGGATGCGCTGCCGCAGAACGGAACGGGCGCGACCAGCTTCATGCCCGAATCCCGGATAAGCCGTGACGATGTCTCGCAGGATGCAGGCCAAGACGCCGAGATGGACGCGACGCTCGCCGATATAGAACGGGTCTTTCTCGAACGCGTGGTCGAGAGCGCGAATGGCAATGCCCTGATGGCGCATCTGGCGACCCGCGTGACCGATGAAGGCCTCGTGCTTACCCTTTCGGATCTGCCCGACGCCCCCCTCTTCACCGGATTGGCCGAGCCCACTGCCACTGTCGAAACCCTGCTGACACTGATGGGCGAGCTTGCCGGTCTAGCCGACAATGACCTCGCCATCGCTGCGCATGTTCGCCGCGTTCCGATCGTTGTAGCGAAGGATCCCGTGTGGGACGAAACCGAAGGTCGCGTGCGGGTCGCACGAGAAATATTGATCTCATCGGGGCTATCCACGCGCCGCGTGCAGCGAGTCGTTGCCCATGCGGATAGCAAGGCTGACGTGGCCGCACCGACCCATGCCCGCAACAACCGGCTCGAGATCATCTTCCTGCGATAGGCGCGCGCAGAAAACTAAGCATTTTAGGCATTAGGGAGGCATTAAGCCGCCGTGCGGTAGGAAGCAGTCATCCGAGCAGCAGAAGGGCGCGCCGATGACGATTTCCTCTTCACTCAACGCCGGTGTCGCCGGACTTGCCGCCAATGCCAGTCAGCTTGGCACGATCTCCGACAACATCGCGAATTCCGAGACCTTCGGTTACAAGCAGGCCAAGACCGACTTCCATTCCATCGTTATGTCGAGTGCGGGCGGCGGTTACACAGCCGGTGGCGTGCGGACCTCGACCTCCTATGAGATCGATCAAAACGGCTCGCTTGTCACCACGTCGAACGCAACGGACCTTGCCGTACGTGGCCGGGGCTTCCTGCCTGTCGCGGAAAGCAGTGATGTTCAGGCGGGCAATGGCGACCCGCAGATGCTGTTGACAACGACGGGTTCGTTCACGACCGATGAGAACGGTTATCTCGTTACCAGCACGGGCTTGATGCTTCTGGGCTGGCCTGCGAACCCGGACGGGACGATCGGCACATACCCGCGCGATACCTCGGACGGGCTCGAGCCGGTGCAGATCAACGTCAACCAGTTCTCCGGAGAGCCGACAACGCGGGTCACGCTCGGCCTGAACTTGCCGGCGACAGAAACCTTGGCAACCGCCTCCGGCGACGCGCTGACCCTGTCGGTGGAATATTACGACAATCTCGGCGTGTCAGAGAACATCGAGGTGACCTTCACGCCGACCATTCCGGCATCGGGCGCGTCCAATACCTGGAACATGGTAATCGAGGACAGCGCCAATCCCGGCACGATCATCGGTGAATACGAGATGATCTTCGATGACTCGCGGTCGAGCGGCGGGACATTGGCCTCCGTGACGACGATCTCGGGCGGTGCGTACGATCCCGCGACCGGATCGATGACGGTCAATGTCGTCGGTGGCCCGATAGAGATCACCGTCGGTGAAATCGGCGCAAGCAACGGCATCACCCAACTCTCCGATAGTTTCGCGCCCCTCAATATCTCGAAGGACGGCTCCCCTGTCGGAAACATGACCTCGGTCGAGATCGATGAGAACGGCATGGTCCATGCCTATTTCGACACCGGTATCACGCGAACGATCTATCAGGTGCCGCTCGTCGATGTACCGAACCCCAACGGTCTCACGCCGCTCGACAATCAGGTCTACGCACCGTCCTTCGAAAGCGGCAGTTTTTTCCTTTGGGATGCGGCGGACGGGCCGACCGGTGACATAGTCGCCTTCGCCCGGGAGGAATCCACGACCGATGTCGCCGCGGAGCTGACCCAGCTGATCCAGACGCAGCGGGCATATTCGTCCAACGCGAAGGTCATCCAGACGGTCGCATTATCGCGGGAATTAGCAACCGATTTCCCGGTCGAGATTTGGCTTTGCGTATCGGCGAGATCGCGGTTGATAGATTTTAGCGTCTGCAGCGCCACCATGGCGCCGTTATTCGTCAGAATGCTAGACATGAGTATTTATCCTCATTGACGATTTTCATCGTATCTGGTTTCAAATTTTAGCCATTCTGACTTTTCACATTCGAAAATGTGGCGCTTTTTGGCGTGCTCTAGGGATACAAGGCAACTCTTAAGGAATCATTTAAGTGAGAATGTGATTTGACGCTTTTAGAACGATAGAGTGAAGGCGGCGGCGCTTTGCAAAGTTTAACGGTCTGTTTGCTTCTGAGGTTTAAAGGGGTTCGTGTAGTTTTTTAAAGAGATCTTGAAGCTATGGACCTTTTCTCACACAAAGCAACAACGGTTCTCCAGATCCCTGATAAGGTT
Source organism: Roseivivax sp. THAF30 (assembly GCF_009363575.1). Taxonomy (NCBI): domain Bacteria; kingdom Pseudomonadati; phylum Pseudomonadota; class Alphaproteobacteria; order Rhodobacterales; family Roseobacteraceae; genus Roseivivax; species Roseivivax sp. THAF30. The sequence goes on from NZ_CP045389.1 coordinate 3,824,870, forward strand.
GAAGGTCAAGCTTTTTCCAAGAATTTTTCCAATTGTAAAGTGGGTCATTCTTTCGATCTAGTGCTCGATGATTTAAATGAAAATGTCTTTAACGAGCACAGGTATCATAGAGATAAAGATTTGAAAATTTGTGAGCTATCAGAGGAGACAATATCCAAGCATATATTATCTGTTGAAAATTCGGTAGGTTCAGTTTGTCATGAAGCCCTAGATCGTGAATTTATGGTTTTTTCGGATATTGCAGAACTGCCTGATAATAATCCACTTGGAGATTATATCTTTCTAGATGAGGCGCAGGTGAGATATTTTAATTGTGTTATAGTGGCTGACAGCAACCCAAGTCAGGTAAATTCTCACAATAATTATTGCCCGGAAGCTAATAGAAACGCAATGGTTGAGCTTGATGATGATCCTACTTTTGATGGAAATCTAAATAATAAAAGCATACAAAGCTCAGGACGTCCTTTCAGGCATATTTTAATTAAGGAAACATATCTTGGGAATCTTTCTCCTCTGGATTTTGTTGATGAATCGCCTGACACATTAAACAAAGAATATCATACTCACTTAGAATGCATAGTAGAGGTTGGGGCAGGGGTTCTAGAGCTTTCTGAAAGGAAACTTCAACAACCGGATTTTCTGATTATGGGTTCTGAGCAAATCCGAGGTGAAGTTGTAACTGAAAGAGATCTAAAAGGAACCGCGCAAGATCAGGCTAGCAAAATCGACGATTTGAAGAAGATGATTTTAATTTCTGAACCAGTGGAGATATCAATAGAGCAAGGCCTCGGGAGAATAGATAGTCCTCGAGTTAGAGATGACGAAACGACAAAATACGTAGATGAACGTGCAAAATTGCCCCCCGTTAAACACCTTACTGAATGTATAGATGGAAAAAATATTAAGTTATTGAGTGAGGGTTTTCGTCCAACACAGATAATTTCACATGACATTAATTTTGTTTATTCAAATGAGCATTTTTCTAGTGACCAATCCAAAGCGGAGGCTGGAAGAAGCGGTAAGCAAGCTATACAAAAAATAGATAAAATCGATTTCGGACAAAGTACCAATAATTACTTTGGGAACCTCGAATCTCACGAACGCGAAGTTTTTCGAGAAATAAGCGGTGTAGTCTTGAAGCAAACAGCTAGCTTAGAAGTGGAGGACGAGACTGTCTTAAAGCTCTCGATAATTGATCAAAGTATCCATCATTTTGAGGAGGCTGCGACCTCCCAAAAATCGGAGGCCCTTTTGGGTGCAGCAAATTACAATATCGTTCCGACGGTTAAGAAAGAAAATTTGGAAACGATAGCCAAGGTGAATCCCAGCCAAAGCTTCGAGATTGTTTCGATATCTAGAACAGGTCAAGATCTAGAAATATCATTGGACCCGGAAGAGCTTGGATCAGTGAGGTTGCATCTTCTTGATGGTCCTCTTGGACAGATCGTATCCGTTAGCGCAGACCGACCGGAGACGCTCTCTCTTTTGTCTCGGAATATTGAGACTTTGGAAAGGTATTTGATACAGTCTGGCATCGGTGTGTCGGAGTTCCGCTTTGGTGAAACGATGGGCGAGCGATCTCAGAACGCGCCAAGCCTGCAAAAGACGGACCAAAGACATCGCAGCCGCGGAATAAGGCTGGAAGAGCAGCCCGACCAGGAACTGGGTAGTGCAGAGAACGGTATCGATATAAGGATCTAACGGTTACATGTATGTCAGCGAGATATCAGCAGCGTCTGCAGGGGTAGCAACGACGCTTTCCGCGTCCGGTGACTCAGGTGTTTTGTCGTCGGACTTCCAAACCTTTCTGAAGATGCTTGTCACGCAGGCGGAAAACCAGGATCCGCTTAACCCAATCGATTCGTCCGACTATGCAGCGCAGCTCGCAAGTTTCGCTACGGTGGAACAGCAGGTCATGACAAACGATCTTCTGCGAGTATTGACGGCACAATCGGGCGGTGCTGCGGGTCTCGATATGGGGGACTGGATTGGAAGCGAAGTGCTCGTTTCCGGACCGGTTTTCTATGAAGGCGATCCGATCCTGGTACAGCCGAGACCCGCGCCGAATGCGACCTCCGCTCAGCTCACCGTACGCAATGCGCAGAGCGAGATCGTCGACATCGTTGCCCTTTCGATCCCGATGCACTCCATCGAGTGGCCGACAAGCGCAAATTCCGCCAACATCCCAAGCGGGTACTACACATTCGAGGTCGAAAGTTTCAGTGGCGGGCAATTGCTCGATACCGGCGCAGCACAGGCATATGCCAGCGTCACGAGCGTGCACGGCAAGGCCGGGGACGTGACTTTGGAACTGGCTGGCGGTTCCAAGGTAGCTGCGGCATCCGTCGAGGAGGTGCGGATAACCGAGTGATGCGGCCGAGCTTTGTGATCTCAGGCGATCAATACGATGGCGAGAAGAGACGCCGCCAGACCGACGGCACAACCCGCCACTACCCAGCCAAGCTTCACCAGCTTGCCGCTGGAATGCGGGGCAGGTTGACTACGGGATTGCTGGATCAGCAGGCTTTCCACAAGATCGGGCAGACGTGGTCCAAAACGGGCAAGAACCTTCGCAGTCTCCTGAAGATCGGAAAGAACGGCGCGCGGCCCGATGGAGTTCTTGATGTATTCCTCGACCACGGGCTGGGCCGCGTGCCAGATGTTCATCTTCGGATTGAGGGACCGCGCCACGCCTTCGACAACGACCATCGTCCTCTGAAGAAGAATGAGCTCGGTGCGGGTTTCCATGCCGAACCGCTCCGTTACCTCGAAGAGATAAGCGAGAAGGCGCGCCATCGAGATGCGCGTGGCATCCATGCCGAAAATCGGCTCCCCGACAGCGCGCAAAGCCCGCGCGAACTCGTCGACATCGCGGTCAGCCGGAACGTAGCCCGCCTCGAAATGAACCTCGGCCACGCGTTTGTAGTCGCGACGAATGAACCCGTAGAGAATCTCGGCATAGACGCGGCGCGTATATGCGTCGATGTGGCCCATAATACCGAAATCGTAGGCTATGATCGTCCCGTCAGCCGCGACCTTGAGATTTCCCTGGTGCATGTCACCGTGAAAGAAACCGTCTCTCAGTGCGTGGCTCAGAAACAATTGGATCACGCGCTCCGACAAGGCGATCCGGTCGATCCCAGCTGCGTCCAGCGCCGCGTTATCGCCCATCGACGCACCTTCGGCCCAGCCGAGCGTCATCACGCGCCGGCCCGACAGGAACCATTTCACGTCAGGAACGCGAAATCCGTCATCCTGCTCGGTATTCGCCGCGAATTCGGACGCGGAGGCGGCTTCGAGCCTCAGGTCCAGCTCTCCCATCACGACGCCTTCGAAATGCGCAATCACATCGACAGGCTTGAGTCGGCGCGTGGAGGGCAGAAGCAATTCGATAACGCGCGCCGAGAAGTAGAATGCGTCGATATCACGCCGGAACGCACGCTCGACACCAGGACGCAAGACCTTGACCGCAACGGTTTCGCCAGTCTCGGCCAGCGTCGCCTTGTGCACCTGCGCGATGGAGGCCGCAGCCACGGGGTCCGAGAAGCTTGCGAAAATGCCGTCAAGCGACACGTCGAGATCGGCCTCGATCGCATCGCGGGCTTCGTCTTTGGAGAACGGCGGCAACTTGTCCTGCAGGACGCGCAATTGCGCGGCGAGTTCCTCGCCAACGACATCCGGCCGGGTCGAGAGAATCTGACCGAACTTGATGTAGGCCGGGCCCAGCGCCGTGAGCGCGCGGGTGACCGGCGGCATGTTCGGATCGCCTTCATATCCGAGAAAGGCGAAGGGCCGGCCGATGATCCGGGCCGCGACACGAATGGAGCGCGGGGCATCGACCGCGTCGAGAACGACAGGCATCGCGCCCGATCGTTCGAACGTCGCGCCGGTACGGATCAGCCGCCAGAGGTTCAGAGGTCCGCGCATCTGTTCAGATCTTCCAGCCGGAATGCAGGCAAGCGATTCCGAGGCTCAGGTTGCGATAGCTGGTATTCTCGAACCCGGCCTCGCGTACCATCTCGAGGAAGGTCTCCTGGTCGGGGAACCGCCGAATCGATTCCACAAGATATCGGTAGCTGTCGCGATCACCGGCAATCGCCTGTCCCATCGCGGGAATCGCGTTGAAGGAATAGAGGTCATAGAGCTTCTGAAGACCCGGCTGCGGAATGCGCGAGAATTCGAGCACCATCAGTCGGCCACCCGGTTTCAGCACGCGGTACGCTTCACCCAGCGCCACTTCGGGCCGCGTCACGTTCCGGATACCGAAGGAGATCGTGTAGACATCGAAGCTGGACGCAGGGAAGGGTAGGGACATCGCGTCGCCAACGACCCAGTCGAGGCTCTCTGCCATCTCGGCCGCTTCGGCCCGTTGCCGTCCCGCGACGAGCATCGGCTCGGTCAGGTCGAGCACTGTGGCATGACCGCGACCCGCCCGTTTCAGAAACCGGAAGGAGATGTCACCGGTCCCGCCTGCGACATCGAGAAGCCGTTGGTCAGGGCGCGGCGCGAGCCAATCCATCATCGCATCTTTCCAGAGGCGGTGGATGCCGAGGCTCATCGCGTCATTCATCACATCGTATTTCGATGCGACCGACTGGAAGACCCCCTGCACGAGACCGGCCTTCTCGGTCTCGGCCACTTCGGAGAAACCGAAATGCGCCTTTTTCTCGGGCTCGTCTGCCATCTGGGTCTCCGCCTCAGGGTGTCGCTTGAAATCCGCGTTACACAGATGGCGGTGCCGGGACAAACAGTCAAATCCGCGCAAGCCCTCTGTGGTCTTTCGCTGGCTGTCGCGGGGCCTATATGAACGCGGCCAGACCCGAGAGCCCGAGCGATCCAGAATGCCAGAACTTCCCGAAGTCGAAACCGTGCGCCGCGGCCTCCTGCCGGCAATGGAAAGTCATGTCATCGCGCGAGCCGACGTGAACCGTCCCGACTTGCGATGGCCCTTTCCGGACCGGATGGCGGAGCGTCTGACCGGGCAGCGCGTCGAACGCTTGCGGCGCCGTTCGAAATACATCCTCGCGGATCTTTCGGGCGGCGAAACGCTGCTCATGCATCTCGGCATGTCGGGGCGCATCCTGATTTCCGGCGATCCACTGGGGCAATTCGTGCGCGACCATCCTGCGCCCGAGAAACACGACCATGTCGTCTTCCACATGAAAAACGGGGCGCGGATCATCTTCAATGACCCGCGGCGCTTCGGCGCGATGGACCTGTTCGAGACTGCGACTGCGGAGGCCCATCCGCTGCTGTCTGCAATCGGGCCGGAGCCCTTGGGAAATGCCTTCCACGAAGACCACCTGATTGCAGCGCTGCGCGGTCGGATGACGCCGATCAAATCCGCGCTGCTCGACCAGAAGATCGTTGCAGGGCTCGGGAATATATATGTGTGCGAGGCGCTCTTCCGGGCGGGCATTCACCCGGTGCGGAAGGCAGGAAAGATTGGCAGAACGCGGGTGGCGAGCCTGGTGCCGGTGATCCGCGCCACGCTTGAGGACGCGATCGCGGCCGGGGGCTCCTCGCTCCGTGACTACCGGCGCGCAGATGGTGAGCTTGGCTATTTTCAGCACAGTTTCGATGTCTATGGCCGAGAGGGCGCGCCCTGCCGCCGCGACGGCTGCAACGGCAAGGTGCGGCGCATCGTGCAGGCAGGGCGATCGTCCTTCTATTGCACGGCCTGCCAAAGATAACTTGATCCGGGGCGGGGACGTGATAACCACGATGGTCTGAGTGGAACCAACGGAGCGCCGTCCGCATGGCCTACGAGACGATTATCGTCGAGATCGAAGACCACGTCTGCACCATCAAGCTCAATCGCCCCGATGCCCTGAACGCGCTGAACTCGCAGCTTCTGAAAGAGCTGGCGAGCGCGCTGACCGATGCCGACCGCAACGACAAGGTGCGGGCCATCGTTCTGACGGGCTCGCAAAAGGCCTTCGCGGCCGGTGCCGACATCAAGGAGATGTCGGAAAAGAGCTTCGTGGAAATGTACCTGACTGACTTCTTCGGCAGTGAGCACGAGGCGGTGCAAAAGGTCCGCAAGCCAATCATCGCGGCAGTCGCCGGTTACGCGCTGGGTGGCGGGTGCGAGCTTGCCATGATGTGCGACTTCATTATCGCGGGCGACAACGCGAAATTTGGTCAGCCGGAGATTAACCTTGGCGTCATCGCCGGAATCGGCGGCACGCAGCGGCTCACCCGCTTTGTCGGCAAGTCGAAGTCGATGGACATGCACCTCACCGGCCGCTTCATGGATGCCGAAGAGGCGGAACGGTCCGGCCTCGTCAGCCGCGTCGTGCCCGCGAAAAGCCTGATGGAAGAGGCTATGAACGCCGCAGGCAAGATCGCGGAGAAATCGACCCTCTCCACGATGGCGGCAAAGGAAGCCGTGAACCGCGCCTACGAGACCACGCTTGCCGAGGGCATCCTCTTCGAGAAGCGTCTGTTCCATTCGCTCTTCAGCACCGAAGATCAGAAGGAGGGCATGGCGGCCTTTCAGGAAAAGCGGACAGCTCAGTTCCGCGACAAGTAACCCATCCCGCCGATACGGGTTGCCAGGCTTGGCCTTTTACCGTATCGGGGCGGCTTACATGCGCGTGATGCCCGCTTTGGCAAGAATCGATCCGGTCGAGAGGCCCGGGTGCGGCGTCATATAAGCGCAAGACATTCTGGAACTCGAACTCAAAGGTCGATCATCATGGCGAATACGCCCCAGTCCAAGAAGCGCGCGCGTCAGAACGAACGCCGCTATGCCGTGAACAAGGCCCGCCGTTCGCGCATCCGCACCTACCTTCGCAAAGTCGAAGAGGCGATCGCCTCGGGCAACAAGGATGACGCGCAGGCCGCCCTTCGCGCAGCCCAGCCCGAAGTGATGCGCGGCGTCACCAAAGGCGTCTTTCACAAGAACACCGCGGCCCGCAAAATCTCGCGCCTCACGTCGCGCGTGAAGGCCCTCTCGTAAAATCAAAGGCTTACTGGTCGTTTCGGCCAAGGTCCTGAAAAGACGCCATTATTTGGCGTCTTTTTTTCGTATGTGGCTTTTCTGCGCGGCGCAGAGATTCTTTTCCGGGAATCTCTGAGTCAAGCTGTAAGAACAGTTGTCGGCCCCTGTGCCCGGCGTCTAATTTCAGTCCTGCGAGTCACGATCGCTTGGGGGGACAGGTCCGCAGACGGCGCGTTCGACGGTAACGACGAACCAGCCTCTTGCGGCTCGGAGCCGACTGCCATCGGTTCAGCGTGGGGCATTTCAGGCCCCTGCCTTGTCCAAGATACACCTTTGGTGTGCCCGCACGGCCATTCCGGCGTTGGGACCGGTATGTCTTGCGTGTGCACCGTCACTACAAGCCCGCAGCCTTGGCTGCCGGGGTGGGTATCTTTTGTCCAAAGCTATCGGAACCGTGGCGTGGATCGGGCCACGTCGAACGAGGAAAAGCCGGGGACAGACACGGA